>NZ_JAZHSC010000001.1:0-4075000 GCF_036924735.1 Bradyrhizobium sp. AZCC 1588
GCCCCCTGCGGATCGGCGTGAGCGCCAACGGCGTCAGCCTCCCGCCATCAGATCCTTCGCCAGCGCCATGTAAGCCGGCAGCGTCACCGGGTCGTTGGCGGCGTTGCCGGCGGCCGGGTGTGAGGCATAGCGGGCGATCACCATCTCGGCTTTCGGATCGATATAGATGCCCTGCCCGTGAACGCCGCGCGCCATGAAGGCACCGTGCGCGTTATGTGTTACCCACCACTGGTTCCGGTACGAGGCGCCGGGCAATGTGGTGTAGCCGGCCGGCTTGAATTTTTCGGGATCGCCGCCGCGTGCGATCTCCTCGACCACTTGAGACGGCACGATCTGGCGGCCGTTGAAGCGACCGTGATTGCGGATCGTCTCGCCGAAGCGGGCGAGATCGCGCAGCGTGGTCGAAAGCCCGCCGCCGCCGCTTTCGGTGCCGATGCGGTCGACGTGATAATGCGCGTCCTCTTCCGCACCCATCGGAATCCAGATCCGCTCCGACAGCAGATCGGACAGGGTCATTCCGCTCGCCCGCCGGCAGATCCAGGCCAGCACGTCGGAATTGACGGTCTTGTAGGCGAAGGCCTTGCCGTGCTCGCCCTGCTTGCGCTGCGCACACAGGAAATCGAAAATATTGGTCGCGCCCTCGTAGCTCGCCTCGATCGGCGCCATGCCGTTCGCGCGCCGCAGCCCGAACACGCCGGAATTCTTGTCGGTATAGACCTCGGTGTATTCGAGGCCCGTGGTCATATCCATCGCCTCGTGCACGCGCGCATCGCCGAACGCGCTGGCCTTCAGCTCGGGGACATAGTCCGTGATCGGCGCCTGCGGATCGATCTTGCCTTCCGCAACCAGAATGCCGGCGAGCGTGCCGGTGAACGATTTGGTCACCGACATCGCGATGTGCGGCTTGTGCGGCTTCAGCGCACCGAAATAGCGCTCGTAGATCAGCTTGCCCCGGTGCAGCACGGCGATGCCGTCGGCATAGGTTTCCTCAAGCATGCGCGCGAAGGTCATGGGACGTCCGTCCATCGTGACCGAAGCGGACGCGCCGATATCGTGCTCCTCGCGCGGCAACACGGACGCGGGCCCTGCCCCGCGCCAGACGTTTACGGTCGGCACCAGTTGGCGAATATTGCTCCATGCCCAGCGCAATTCGGGGAAACTGCGGAACGAGCCGTTCTGGAAGGTGATGGTCTTGTCCGGCGGTGGGGGAAAGCCTTGCATCCAGCCCAGCGTTTGCGGATCGGTCTCGGCGGCAGTGGGGGCGGCGGTCTGACTGGGGGCGGTCGCGACGGACATGAAGGCTGGCTCCCGGGGGACGATGCGAACTCGTAACATGGCTATGCGTAATGCGCAGCCAGCGTTTTAGCGGGGGTGATCGGCGCGGCGAGCAGATTTGTAGCCCGCATGAGCGCAGCGATATGCGGGGAGAGTGGCCCCGGTTATCGTTGCGCTCACCGGGCTACGCTTGCCGAGCCCGTACGGCTTACGGTTTTGCGCCGCATGACGTCCGAACTCGATCAACCGCGTCTATCCTAGGCGAACAGCAAGTTGTCGGCCGAAAGACCACGGAGCGACTCTCCTGGCAGGAAAATGCTGCCGTCGTCGCCGAAGTCGATGACGACGCCGGAATTGCGTTGTGTCGCGTGAGTAAGCACGTCCTCGAAGCTGTCGACGCCCTCGACATTGAGTGCGATCTGGTCGTCCTTGCCGAATCCCACGATCGCGTCGTTGCCGTCGCCGCCTTGGAACATGACGTGTCGGCGCCCGCACCGCCCACTATCCAGTCGTCGCCCTCCCCGCCGGCGATCAGGTCGTCGCCTCGGCCACCAAAAATCTTGTCATCGCCGGTGCCGCCATCGACAACATCCCAGCCGGCGCCGCCAAACACCGTGTCGTCACCCCCGCCCGCCGTGACAAGGTCATCGTCTCCGCGGCCGATGATCAGATCGCGGCCGTCCGTTCCTTCCCGAACGCGAACCGTGTTGATGTGGACTTCAGCGAGCTGGGCGCCCGGACGGGTGAAGTCGGCCGCGACCGGATCAATGAACTCGCCGGCCTCATTGACGCCGCCGAGGATCATCTGGTCGCCTTCGCCGACCGGGTTGCCCAGAGAGCCGTTGAATCCGGGATGCAGGTGAACGACACCGGACTCATCCAAGCCAGTGTTGGGCGCGGTCTGGTTGATGAAGGCCGCGTCAAGTTCGGTGTTTACTTCGGTGCCGGCGTCGTAAGCATCTGTGCCCGCGAATGTGATTGTCGTCTCGCCGAGGAAGCGACCCTGGGCGTCGAACAGCCGCAACGCCTCATCCGTGCCGATGAATGCATCGTTCGACGGGATAATCATCGATCCGAAACTGGCGAAGGGGTTGGAGACACCGTCGACGTCGAGGATGGCCGAGGTGGTCTCCTGCGTCGCGATGGGGCCGGCGGCGCCGGGGACAACCAAACCCTGTCCGTCGGCATCGGCTGCGACGAGCTCGGTGCCAAGTATCGTGGCGGCGCCGTCCTCGGCCAATTGCTCGAGCCCCGGCGAAGCCGCTTCGCCGACGTTGAACAGATCGAAGCTTCCATCGTGGAAACCGAGCCAAGCCGGCGTCAAAAATGTGCCGCCGCTCTCGGAGGTATTTTTGATTGTGACCCTGAGATCAGTCATGGACGCCTCCCCTTGACTGTGGGGCCCCCAGAAGACCAGTCACTAGTCAGCACCTTCGATCGGATCAAATGACAATAGCTCACGTCCATTCACAAGGCGTTGCGACATGCAACCTGACCCATCGCAGTTCGTGCCATGATCAGCAGGATGCCACAGCAGCCGGCGTGGCGACGATCTTTGCGCTTACACCTCCGGGCAGTCTGAGTTCGGCCGTGGCCTCGTTTCTGGCGGTAAAACAGCGCCCGCCCCGTCGGGATGAGTTGGAGCAGGATATCGTAGCCGCCGACATTCGCGGTCAATATACTAGGCGAGTTTCTGCGCCTGAAGGAACAGCACGCAGTCCGAAAGCGCGCGCAGCTGGAAGCATCTCTCTGATTCAAGATTCAAACAGCGGGATAGTATGGGTCCGCATTCTCGCGGCGCGTTGCGCCCGAGCTTTGCATTTTCTTTTGCCCTCCTCTTGTTGAGAGGGCGCAGGGAAGACCGGGTGCTTGCTGCACCCGCGGTCTCGCGTGCGATTTGCGCAAACAAAACTGCACACGAGCATACAGGGCAGCGGGAGCATTCCGGCCTTCCCTGCGCAATGGCTTTACGGCTTACTTCATGCTCTTCCCGGAGAACGGCTTTCTTGCCTCCGTCGCCCCCGAGAAGCTTCGCTTCTCCTGGGACTTAGCGCCAGCACCGCGACGCCCGAACCACACGACTTCGCCGTACGCTTCCGGCGCGTACGTCTCGCGCGCCATCAGCGTCCACCGCATCTCACCGCACGTTCGTGACGATCGCGAGCGCCCCTCATCCGCCGTGAGACGGGCGGAGTTATGCGACTGATTTGGGTGAGAACGAAAGCGGAATATTTTTGATTCTCAGGCTTGACACGATTTCGGAAAATCAGAAGTGATTTGCCCGTCATCCCAATTTGTCGCACTCGATGAGTCAACTTCGTCATCGCGAGCGAAGCGACGCAGTCCATAGCGCCGCCGGATTCCGTATGCATCAACCGGACCAAGCAGCGAGTGAAACGCGGCCTTAAGTCACCGTGCAATTTGGTGCACTGTTACCATAATTCCAAAGCCAGCACCTTAAACCGGATTACCCGTCATCCAAAGATGCCAAATTCCTATTGGTCCCGGATTCTTATTTGCCGGAATCAGATACTTGAATGAACGCGAATGATGAGAATGGGCGCCATCAAGATCGTCGAGCGTCAATGGCGCTAGGACACTCCCGATACCAAATGGATTTGGTTTCCCACGCTTACTCTTAGTCAGTAGAGGAGCTAGCGAGATGGCAATCGAAGAGCCATCCCGGACGTAACCGAGCATAAATGCCTCACGCGCAGCCCACGCATACTCACCATTCAAGAAACGCTTTAGCCCAGTATTGCAATATACGCCGACACTCTTCTGTCCTGCCGCATCTACGATCTTGCACTCAATAGTTAGGGGGAACGAAGGATTTCTGCCTGTGAGATGAATGGACAGGTCTGGCCTTTTTTCCAAATGACTTCCGTCGAAGCTTATGCTTTCAGAGCCTCGCGTTACACTTCGTACAAGTTGGGACCAAAGCGGATCAATGTCCAACAGTGCATTCAACTTCGTGGCCAGCAGCGCATTAATCTCCGCTTCCGTGCCAGTAGCGATTGTAACGGCCTGCGCCGTACAAAGTTCTAGCCATGCGCGTTCAATGACCTCCGCGATGACCCGTAGGTGCTCGACATCGAGCGCAGCCAGCGGCAGTTCAAGCCGCCCAACGAGTTCCTTAATCTGGTTTTGACGAGGTATGATTGACGTCATGCGGCCGACCGACCGCTGAGCCATCGAACGTGCTCCCAAATCACTCGTTGCGCTACGCGTCGCGCTGCCGTCACGCTCCAATATCGGGCTTGAGCGAGTCGCGCGATCCAAAGGCTATCTAGGCTACCATCCTCAACAATGAGTTCCGTTGCAGCAAGTTCGTCGGCCAACCCAATAAACTTCGTCCAATCTCCTTTCCCGCTGGTGGTTACCGAACGACTTTCGTGTGTGGTCAGCCGGAGAAATTGCCACGGAGACAGCGAAGGCTCTTGCTCATTGACAATAGTTATTTCTCGTCCAAATCGGTTCGCCCAAGGCGAAAGTTCGGCGACCAAGCTCTCCCGAAAACGTTCAATTTCTGCGTTTGAGACCCGAGTTTGCGCTTTACGCCGGTTTTCAGCAAAGGGGAGACTGTATTCCAGAGTGTCGGCGATTACCTGCAAATCCCGTTTACTTAGACCATACAGTTTCGCCACCCATTCGTTTACCTCGCGCCACGCTTCGACGGAGCCCCCTGTCGCCACCTGAGAAAACAGTATTCTTGACCGTTCACGATCTTCTGGCGCTAGCAGTGCAAATGAGGGAATAAGAAATTCATCGATTGTAGCTTTTTCAATGACCTCTCGTTCAAAGCCGAACTCTCCACTCAAAATTAGTGAGAGCCACATAACAACTTGGCTCGATAAAATCAGTGCAAGATATCTCACAAGCGACGCGCCATCCGGGTGAGTGCTGGCGCTATAACCGTAGTAGGTTTCATTGAATACGACGTCGTGATCGGAAACAGTCATCTGAATACGACTATTACCTGCAGGCGGCGACTTATGGAGGATCAGAAGCGGCCCGCGAAACAACTCGACTTGCCGAGGATCGTGGATTCGCGCTTCATCAAACTCCCGCAATGTCGATTCATCTATCAACAGATCCTTTACAGAGTCACCAGTGACTTCAGGCATTCCGCGCAGATAACTGGCATCTACTCCCGGCAACCCATCTCCGTCCTTCCTAGTGCGACTGCTCGGCCGCAGTCGCTGATAGCCGTTCCCACTAAAGCGTGGACGCCCACGTGCCTTACCAAACTCCTTGATCCAGCATTCGCGCAACGAGAGCAGACCAGCGCCACGGATGGCGCGAAATACTTCCAGATCTGCATCACCGCCACGCGCTAGTATCTTAAGGATTTGAGGCTGCTCAATAACTTCAGTTGAAGTGACGAAGCCCGCGCTTTGCGCGTCTACACGCATTGTCCCAGAATCGTTTAGTGCAGTTTCGACGCGCGGGGTTACAAAGCGGAATGCGCTCCCCGGCGGAGGCATCCTGTTACAGCCATAAAGTAAGCAGAATGGAGCCGAAACTTCTGGCCAAACCTTCGTTTGCCTCAACTCTGAACCGTTCAGAACAGCACTAACATCCAGCGCGGCAAACAGCGCGCGCCGTGCCTCGCGCATTCCATCGCCCTGTTGAACCAACAGTCGCCCGTGTAGTGCGAAAGCGATCTGTCCGCCTTGCTTAGCCCACTCCATCGCACGCCAAACGAACGGTAGATCCAAGCCTTCATTGGGCAAAGGTGGCGCGCCCCAGTCCGCTGGAAGTCGCTTCGCTGCAATAGACTTGACTGTGTTCTCGACAAACGACCAACTAGGAAGGCCCGTACCGCTGGACCATGGCGGATTTCCCACCACTAGATCATACTTCCCGTTGTGTTCGGGTCCAACGGCGGGGCCTAAGCTACCTAGTTTGTCTGTGCGGCTTCTCGATACCTTGAATAGAACTGTTCCGCGCAAATTCTTGAACCGCAATTTTCGAATCGGCTCGGGATGCGGATCCAATTCAATCGACATAAGGTATAAGCCAAGAGCCGCAAACCGCAGCGCTGCCTCGTTGATGTCGAAACCCACGATTTGACGATAGAGAATCTCACGGAGCGCTTTCGTCTCCGGCCGCTTACCGTCGTGACGCCACCTCGCGGCAACAAGCTCTCGAAACACCGTCAAAAGGAATACGCCCGCTCCCGCGGCAGGATCCAATACTCTTGTGTCGTGAACTGCATCATCAACGCCTGCCGCGGCAAAAGCACCACGAACCATGAGATCAGCAATAGCGCGCGGGGTGTAGTATCCACCTTCTTTACGCTGCTGGCGAGGCGCATGCTGGCGAAGATAATGCTCGTATGCCTGGCTCAACACTCCAACCGGTATATGCGCAAAATCGAGGTTGTCCCACCGCTGCTCCCACCCAAGGAGCAGTTGCCCCTCATGTGCTTTACGCAGCATGTCGCCGAGCACATGGTAACCCGACGTTGGTAAGCTCCTGAATACGCGCCTTGCCAACGGCAAGAAGTCGCCATTGAACGTACGGTCGAGCCAAGCTGACGTAGTTTGGGCCTTTGCAGCAGTGTCAAATAGGCGTGCTGCCTCCAAGTCTGTTGCCGCGACGCTCTTTGGAATCAAATAACGATCCGCTAGAAACCGTGTAAACAGGGCGCGGCCGACCAAAGATATAGCATCCTCATCATCAACGCCCGTCTTCTTGAGGCGATCGATCGACGAACTCAACAAATTTAGGATGACTTGGGATATCCATTGCTGCTGGCCCGGCACGATACCTGGTCTCTTGTTGCCGAGATACGCAAAGGTCGACACCTTCTCATTTGGTGGCAGATTGAGATCTACGCGGGCCTGACTAGATGCAGCCGCGTCGAGGGTGACGCGATAGACGTCGATTGAACCTGGCACGAATACAGCAAGGTACGGAGCATCACCGCGCATAGCGACTAGGCGCCGGAGACGATCTAAGCGCAATTCATCGTTTTTTAGACGAGTACCATCCACCAAAAAAGCAAGCGGCTCGTTCTGCCACTCGTACACGCCCTCTATTAGGGAAAGGTCCGAGTTGCCACGTCCCCTGGCTGCGAGCATCGACGCATATGGCAACAGCCTAGGGCTGTCCTGGTCAAAGGCGCATAGCGCCTCCACCTCGGCACCGAAGTCACGAAGTGTGTCTGCAAGCGCCATCATTTAACTGAGCTTACGATCTTAATATCCGTGCAAGCTCGACTGCTCAAACATTGCGGTTTGAGGGAAGCTAAGCTTTCGAACATTGACAAGGTCTTGGGAACCCTGACTGTAACTCCAATGAGTTGATTTGAAGCCATTGTTACCATTGCCCACCCACTCTTGGAGCTGCGCAACGGGCATCTCCCTTCTCAGCCTCGAATTACCCATGCAGACTGTTCTGTTTGTGTTCTACCTGATCGATTCTGACAAGGGGAGCCGGCACGAATAGGCACCCTGACCCAAATGAGCGCAATCAAGGTTGGGGCACTGAAAGGCTACGTGTCATCGCCCCGCCCACGCCCGAAAACTTAGCCATCTGATGCTTCGGCCAAGATTTCAGTTAGAGACCGCCGATACCCACGCTAAGTCCCCTCACTCCCACTCAATCGTCCCTGGCGGCTTGCTCGTCACGTCGTACACCACCCGATTCACCCCCTTCACCTCGTTGATGATCCGCGTAGCCGTCGCGCCGAGGAAGCTCATGTCGAAGGGATAGAAGTCGGCGGTCATGCCGTCGGTGGAGGTCACGGCGCGTAAGCCCACGACGTATTCGTAGGTGCGGCCATCGCCCATCACGCCGACGGTCTTCACCGGTAGCAACACGGCGAAGGCCTGCCAGATCTTGTCGTAGAGGCCGGCTTTGCGGATCTGGTCGATGTAGACGGCGTCCGCGTTGCGGAGGATGTCGAGCTTTTCCTTGGTGATGTCGCCGGGGCAGCGGATCGCGAGGCCGGGACCGGGGAACGGGTGGCGGCCGACGAAGATTTCGGGCAGGCCGAGTTCGCGGCCCAAGACGCGGACCTCGTCCTTGAACAGTTCGCGCAAGGGCTCGACCAGCTTCATGTTCATGCGATCAGGCAAGCCGCCGACATTGTGGTGAGACTTGATCGTCACCGACGGGCCGCCGGTGAAGGAGACGCTCTCGATCACGTCGGGATAGAGCGTGCCCTGCGCCAGAAATTCGGCGCCGCCGATCTTCTTCGCCTCCTGCTCGAACACGTCGATGAACAGACGGCCGATGGTCTTGCGCTTCGCCTCGGGATCACTGACGCCTTTGAGCTCGCCGAGGAAAAGCTTCGACGCATCAACATGCACCAGCGGGATATTGTAGTGATGCCGGAACAGGTCGACCACCGTCTCGGCTTCCTTCAGCCGCAGCAAGCCGTGATCGACGAACACGCAGGTGAGCTGGTCGCCGATCGCTTCGTGGATCAGCACCGCGGCGACCGCGGAATCGACGCCGCCGGACAGGCCGCAGATCACTTTTGCCTTGCCGACCTGGGCGCGGATCTTTTCGATCGCTTCCTCGCGGAAGGCGCGCATGGTCCAGTCGCCGGTCAGCCTAGCGACCTTGCGGACGAAATTGCGCAGCAGCTTGGCGCCATCAGGCGTATGCACCACTTCGGGGTGGAACATCAGGCCGTAATATTTGCGCTTCTCGTCCTGGATCACCGCGAACGGCGCGTTCGGCGAGACGGCGGCGACGGTAAAACCCGGCGGCATTTTGGTGATGCGGTCGCCATGGCTCATCCACACCGGATGGCGCTCGCCCATCGACCAGGTGTCGTCGAACAGCTTGCTCGCCGTCTTCACCTCGACATCGGCGCGGCCGAATTCGCGGTGGTGGCCGCCCTCGACCTCGCCGCCGAGCTGGGCGGCGAGCGTCATCTGGCCGTAGCAGATGCCGAGCACGGGGACGCCGGAATCGAAGATCAGTTGCGGCGCGCGCGGCGAGCCTTCTTCGTGCACCGACTCCGGCCCGCCGGAGAGGATCACCGCCTTCGGCTTCATCTCCTTGAAGGCGGCCTCGGCCTTCTGGAATGGCACGATTTCAGAATAGACGCCCTCCTCGCGCACCCGGCGGGCGATCAGTTGCGTCACCTGACTGCCGAAGTCGACAATCAGAATCTTGTCATGCGCCGAGGCCACCGAGGGCGTCGACTCGCGGGCTTTCTGTGCTGCTGTCATGGACAGGAATTACGCGACGGGGCGCGGCCTCGCAACCGCGGCAACGGGCTGACCCACATTCTTTCTCGGGCATGGACAGATGGAGATTGGGTAAGTATTATTGACCTAATTTGGCCAGCCGCGCGCTGTCGTTCCGGGGCGCGCAAAAGCGCGAACCCGGAACCTCGAGATTCCGGGTTCGCTTCGCGCCCCGGAATGACGATGACGGGGCCTCTTATGAACGATCGCAGGACATTCCCGCATGAAAATTCCCACCCTGCCCTTCACCGTCACTGACTGGAGCCAGGTCGCCGCGACCACGCATCCGGGCGTTTCAGGCGAAGCGCTGTGGCGCACGCTCAACGTCGGCGACTTGCGCGTGCGGATGGTCGAGTATTCGCCGGGCTATTTCGCCGATCACTGGTGCGACCGCGGTCACGTGCTCTATGTGCTGGAAGGCGAGCTCGATACCGAACTGCGCGACGGGCGGACGTTCAAGCTTCGTGCGGGGATGAGCTACCAGGTGTCGGATTTCGGCGATGCTTCGCATCGCTCGTCGACGAAGACCGGAGCGAAGTTGTTCATCGTGGATTGAGAATCTCTCCCCGTCATTGCGAGGAGCGAAGCGACGAAGCAATCCATCTTTCTTTACGCCGCGCTATGGATTGCTTCGCTTTCGCTCGCAATGACGCGGAAAGAGCGTCACCCCTTCTTCAGCACCGACACGAAAAATCCGTCCGTGCCCGTCCTTCGCGGCGTCATCAGCCAACCCTCTGGCGAGGCCAGCGCAGCCTTCGCAAAATCCTCCGCTCTGTCCCACAGCACGCTCGCCGTCTCGTTCAGTGGCTGAATCGAAAACTCGGGATGACGTGCCACGAAGGCGCGGACTTGTTCGCCGTTTTCGCTCGGCAGCACCGAACAGGTGACATAGGCGATGCGGCCGCCGGGCTTGACCAGGCGGCTTGCGCGATCAAGCACTTCGGCCTGGTCCTTCAAGCGAACCTCCAGCGCGCCGGGGCGCATCCGCCATTTGGCGTCGGGGTTGCGGCGCCAGGTGCCGGTGCCGGTGCAGGGCGCGTCGATCAGCACGAGATCGGCGGATGCCTTGATGTCGGCCAATGGATCAGTGTCGCCCTTCGGCGCACGAATCTCGGCGTTGTGGACGCCGGCCCGCGACAGCCGCTCGTAGATCGGGGCGAGCTGGCGCTTGTCGCGATCGGTCGCGATCAATCGCCCCTTGCCTTGCATCATCGCCGCCAGCGCCAGCGTCTTGCCGCCGGCGCCGGCGCAGAGATCGATCACCTGCTCGCCGGGCTTTGCAGCGGTGAACATCGCCGCAAGCTGCGAGCCCTCGTCCTGCACTTCGATCGCGCCCTTGATGAAATCCTCTTCCGCATGAATGCCGGGATTGCGGGCGTCGGCGCCGAGTTCGATGCGCAGCCCGATCGGCGACCACGGCGTCGGCTGCGCACCGAGATGGATGAGCGAGGCCAGCACTTTTTCGCGCTTGGCCTTCAGCGTATTGACGCGCAGATCGAGCGGCGCGCGGCTCGCCATCGCGGTGGCCTCCGCTACGCGATCATCACCGAACACGGCGACGAGATGCGGATCCAGCCATTCCGGATAGTCGCCGGCGATGTGCGGCGGCGCGTCGTCGAGGGTCCGCGAGGTGAGCGCCGATCGTTCGGCCTCGGTCAGCGGTTCCGGCGCAAAACGCCCGCCGTCGCAAAGAGCCGATATCGCCTCCACATCGAGCTTGCGCTCGAGCTTCATCATGCCGAGCACACGCGCCCGCGACGTATCGGCGTCCATCAGCCAGGCGCTCGATGCCCGCCGCCGCAGCACGTCCCAGATCAGGCCCGAAATCGCCGCGCGGTCGCCCGAGCCGGCATAACGATGCGCGGTGCCCCACTCCTTCAGCTCCTTTGCCGCCGGAACGCGTTGCGCGTCGATGGTGTCGATCAGTTCGATGGCGGCGGAAAGGCGGGCAGCGGGGGTCATCAAGAACTTTCGGCGTCAGAGCGTTGTCGAACGAAAACAATTCAAGACAACGGGCTAGCACATTGCACCAAAAGGAAAACCAGCAAACGCGCTCGGTTTGACAACAAGGACTGGCGCCACCGACCACGCTCCATGGAAGCGATCGCCGATAGCGTCGTGCATTCACCGCTACCTTCACGACATTCAACGTGCGCCGCTGCTTTTGATTGGGCCCAACATCCCGTTGACAACGGATGCCTCCACTCCGTACACGTTACGTTATAACGTTACATTCGGTAGGGTGTTACCCGAATGGCGGGATTGGGGAATGGCATGGGCGTGGCGGGAATGGTTGGCGTGGCGGACGCGTGGGTGCGGGGGACTGAGGCTGCGCCGATTTCGGTAGTTTCTTGCGCAACGCATCGATCAGGCGGATTGAGTCATCAGGTGTGGCGAGCCTCGAGGCTGACGCTGCTCGCCAGTGTTGGGGCTGTTTACGCAACGCTTGCTCACGGCCAGACACCGACTAGCCCCGACAAACCCTCTGTCTTGCTCGAAGCCATCACAGTGGCCGCGCCACCGCGCTCCGTCACTGCGCCGCGGCGCCGGATGGCTGTCCCCCGGGTCCCGTCGGCTTCGGCGCCGTCCAGTTCGGTGACGCCGGCCAGCGAAACGTCGCCTCAGGCCGCCAACGCAAGCCTGAATCCACCGCCCTTTCAGGCGCAGCAGGAGCGCTTCATCCGACGCCCCGGCGCCGAGACCGTCGTCTCGGTGACACAGCAAGACAAGGGCAATCAGGCGAACCTGAGGGAGGTTCTCGAGCAAACGCCGGGTGTTTACATCACCGATCGGGGCGAGAACTCGCTCGGCACGATATCGATGCGCGGCAGCGATAGTTCGCAAACCGGCCCGCGAAGCGGCCGCGGCGTGCGCGGCTACATGGATGGCGTGCCGATCGGTCGCATCGAGAGCGGCATCACCCAACCGTTCTTCGATACGAAGGCCATCGACTACATCGAAGTCTATCGCGGCGCGAACAGTCTGCGCTATGGCGCGCTCGCGACCGGCGGAGCGATCAACGCCGTTTCCAAGACGGGATTGACCGCACCCGGAGTGGCGCTCTCGGGTTCCGGCGGGAGCTATGGCAACGCGTTCGGCCAGTTCGAGGTCGGCGGCGCGAAGGGACAGTTCGACTACTACGGTCAGGTCAACCAGTATCGCAACGACGGATACCAGTTCCACTCGCGCAGCGAATCGACGAAGGCCAGCGGAAACTTCGGTTGGCGGCCGAGCGAGAACGTCGAGAACCGGACCTTTGTGTCTTTCAGCAAGAGCGAACAGCAATTGCCGACGTCGGTGCCGCTGAAGCAGCTCGATACCTACCGGCGATCCGGTTACGATCCGACCAACGCGTCATTTCCCTTCAATCTGCGTGCGGACTACGACTATCAGCGCGTCGTGAACAAGACCGTCATCCGCGCCGGCGATACGGCCTATGAGATCGCGCCGTATTTCATGGCATCCCAGTTTGACCATCTCCCCTCGCCGCGTGCCGGAATCGTCGATGTCAAATGGCAGGACAGCGGAATTTCGCTTCGCGCCGAACGCAAGACCGAGATTGCCGGCTTGCCGACCGAGCTCGTGGCGGGCTTCCGGCCGACCTACGAAACCGCCAGGTATCGCGACTGGCAATGGGCTGCTGGGTCGGCGGGCAATCAGAAATCCAAGCTCGTCTATAATGACAGCTTTCGTTCATGGCTAACGGAAGGATTCTCTGAAGCCGCAATCGAGATCGTCCCGCGCGTGCGCCTGTTCGCCGGCGCACAGGTATTCTGGACCAACCGAATCTTCCGCGACGAGTACTCCGGACCCGTGGTCCCCTCGGGCGGCCTGCTCGGGCCCGCCAGTTCAAACGGTCGTCGCAACTACGATCGCGAGTTCAGCGCGCTCAATCCCAAACTCGGCGTGAACTGGGAGCACACCAGGGATCATTTCTGGTTCGCCAACATTTCGCGAAGCACCGAGGTCCCCAACAGCGGCGACATCTTCTCGTTGTTGGGCATAGAGCAAGCCGTCAATGGATTGAACAATCCGGCTGTGCAGCTCAACCTTACGCAAGACTTGCGCATGCAGCGCGCCTGGACTGCCGAAACGGGCATTCGCGGCGGTTGGGAACGCTTCGGTTACGACATCACGCTCTATCATATGCGTCTGCGGGACGAGATATTGTCTCAATGCGCGCTGGGACTGATTCCGCTGAACCGCCTGACGCCGGGACAGCGGGCGCAGATGAATGGCCAGTTCGCCTGCAGCCAGTCGGGCAATCTTGTCGCCTACAACGCCGACCGGACCATTCACAGCGGAATCGAGACCGGCTTCAAGACGCGGCCTTTCGTCGATGTGTTTACGCACCGCGATCATATCTTTCTGAACGCCATCTGGAACTATACCGACTTTCGCTTCGACAACGATCCGGTATTCGGCAGCAACCGGTTGCCGGTGCTGCCGACACATCAACTGTTCGGAGAATTGGGATACCGGCATCCCTCGGGCTTCTATGCTTCCGGCAATATCCGCTACGTCGGCGAGCGTCAGGTGACCTTCGACGGCTCCGGTGGCGACGCCTTCGTCGTCCCGGCGTACGCGCTGTATGGCATCAAGGCAGGCTGGAAAGCTCCCGATAATTCCTGGACGCTGTGGTTCGAAGGACGCAACCTGACGAACGTCGCCTATGTGGGTGACTTCGTGCCGCTGCTGAAATCCAGCGATGCGGCATCCGGAACGCCGTCAGTTTATCCCGGTACGGGGCGGGCATTCTATGCTGGCTTCACCAAGCGATTCAACTAGCGGGATCGCGCGCGATGTTGAACCGTATCGGCTTCGCTTTGAACTGCCTTGTAGCGATCGTGGCCCTCGTTGCCTTTCCATCGCCTGCGACGAGAGCGCAAGATGCGCCTGCTTCACGTCCTGTTTCGCACCTTCGTGTCATCACGACCGATTTTGTGCTGCCAGGAAGACTCGACAAGCTTGCGCGCCTCGCCAAGGATGCCGGCTTGAAACTCGATCACGTCTATGTCGAGGCCGACGCTGGCGATCCCAAGGCCTGGATCGCGGGCGTTGACCTCGTGATTCTCGATACGCCTCGCCCGATGGACCTCGCGAAGGTTCAGGAGCGGATTCGCACTGCCTTGACGGAAAGTCGGACGCCCTGGATCCGCGTCGGCGGCGGCCCGCCGGGATTCGGCAATCTTCTGCCGACCGAAGCACGGCGACTGATCGGTTATTATTCCGGCGGAGGAGAATCCAACCTTCGCGCGATGTTTGCATCCCTTGTTGCACAGGGCAGTTCCTCCATCCCTGCGCCTACACCCATCCCGCAGACGGGATTCTATCACCCACAAGCCGGTGCGCTATTCAAGTCCGTCGAAGATTACCTGCAATGGGGGGCCGATCGATGGAAGGAAGGTGCACCGCGTATCGCCATCAATATCCACCCAGGCTTGATATCCGGGATGGAGACGCAGGTGCTCGATGCATTGGTCGCGCGCAGTGAGAGTCTCGGCCTGGTGCCAATCCCCTTCTGGCTCGATGCCGCGGATCCGGAAGCGCTGCAAAAGAGCGTCGGCTCAGCAAAACCCGATCTGCTGATCGTAGCCACGCATATGCAGAACGGCAGGGCCCGACGCGCCGAGTTTGCAAGCCTCAATATTCCCGTGGTCCAGACGGTAAGCTTCCGGGAGGGCGATCCGGAAGCCTGGTCAGTTGCCGACACGGGCATGAACTCGAGGCTTGTTGCGACGTTCCTCGCGCAGCCGGAAAGCTGGGGTATCAGCGACCCCATGGTGATCGAGGCCGTCCGCAGAGGCGAGCCGGTGCCGATATCCCCGCAGGTGGATGCCTTGTTGCACAAGGCGGCGCAACTGTCCGCTCTCCGTCGCAAGCCAGCGGCGGACAAGCGGCTGGCGTTGATGTTCTGGAACTATCCGCCGGGAGAAAAAAACGTCTCGGCTTCCAATCTAAACGTTCCACGCAGCCTCGAACGCCTGACCGCATCGCTTGCCTCGGCCGGCTACAACGTACCTGCCGCGGACGAGGCACGGCTTATCAAATCTGCCCACGCGATGATGGGCGCCCTGTATCATCCGGAACGGCTGCCCGCCTTGCGCGACGAAGGCCTCGCCGCCACCCTGCCCCTCGCCCGCTATCGCACATGGCTGGACGAATTACCGCAGAGGCGCCGCGAAGAACTGCTGGCGCACTGGGGCGATCCAGGCGCTCAACCTGACGTCATCGAGATCGCAGGCGAAAAGCATTTCGTCATTCCGCGCCTTGCGCTCGGCAATCTTGTCATTATGCCGCAGCCGCCCCGTAGCGGGCAGCCGGGCGCCGACTATCACGACACCAAGCAACCGCCCGGGCACCTCTATCTCGCTACATATCTTTATCTGCGCGAAGCCCACGGCGCCGATGCGCTCATCCATTTCGGTACCCACGGCACACAGGAATGGACACCCGGCAAGGATCGCGGATTGTCCGTCGACGATTATCCCTATCTCGCCATCGGCGCCCTGCCGGTGTTCTATCCCTACATCCAGGACAATGTTGCGGAAGCGATCCAGGCCAAACGCCGAGGCCGCGCCGTGACGGTCAGCCATCAGACGCCACCCTTCTCGCCGGCCGGTCTCTACGACGAGCTGCGCGACCTGCATGCCAAGATCCACGAACATGCGCAGCTCGACGAAGGCGCCGTCCGCGACCGGGTCGCGGCCCAGCTTCGCAAGACCGTGCTGGCCGCCAACATGCACCGCGATATGGGATGGAGTGAGCAACGAATGCAGGACGACTTTGCCGCCTTCCTCGCAGAACTGCATGACCATGTGCACGCGCTCGCAGACCATGCCATGCCGCACGGCCTGCATACTTTTGGTGAGCCGGCCAGCGATGAGGAACGCGTCGCGACCGTCATGCAGCAGCTCGGCACACCGTTCTATCGGAAGCTTGGCGCCGATCCGAAGGAGTTTTTCGCAGTCGATTCGAGCAAACTGCAGGACAGCCCGCCTTACCGGCTGCTGCGACGGCATCTGAGGCAAGGCGTCTCGCTCGACGAAGTAGCGGATCCGGAACTGCGGACGATGCTTGAGCGCGCCATGGCTCTAGATCGCCATCTCGTCGGGACGGGCGAAATCGAGGCGCTGCTTGCGAGCCTTGCCGGCAGCTTCGTCAGTCCGGGCCCCGGCGGCGACCCCATCCGTAATCCCGATGTGCCTAGCGGCCGCAACCTGTTTGGATTTGAGCCCGACAAGATTCCGACCAGAGAGGCCTACGAGGCAGGCGGCGTGGCGCTCACGCAGCTTCTCGATGCATATCGTGCAGAGCATGGCGGCGAGATCCCGACAAAGCTGGCCTTCAGCCTGTGGTCGGGCGAGACCATGCGTCACCTCGGGGTGATGGAAGCGCAGGCGATGCATGCGCTGGGCCTTCGCCCGGTCTGGGATCCGGGTGGACGTGTTGTTGCGATGGAGATCATTCCCGGTGCGGAACTCGGCCGCGCCCGCATCGACGCGGTGCTGCAGGTGACGAGCGTTTATCGCGACCAGTTTGACGGCTTCATGCGGCTGCTTGCCGGCACCATTGCGCGGCTCGGCACTCTCGACGAGGCCGGGAACACGATTGCCCACAACACGGAAGCGATCGCCGGCAGGCTGACCGCCCAACTGGGGACAGCGCAAGCGCGCCGCCTTGCGTCCATGCGAATGTTCAGCAATGCGCCCGGCGATTACGGAACAAGCCTGCCGGGCGCCATCCTAAAGTCCACGGCCTGGGAACAGGACGCGCCGCTCGCGGAAGCGTTCCTGTCGCGACTGCAATACGCCTACGGCGACAAGGAATGGGGAACACAGATCGAAGGCGGAAACCTGTTTGCCGAGCAATTGAAGGGTACGCAAGCTGCAGTCCTTTCACGCTCCTCGAAGCTGCACGGCATCCTCTCCACCGACCACCCGTTCGAATATCTCGGCGGCTTGTCAATTGCGGTTCGACATCTCGATGGCCGCAGTCCCTCGCTCTATATCGCCAACCTGCGCGAACAGAACTCCCGCACCACCTCAGCGGCCAGATTCCTCGCCGACGAGATGCGTTCGCGCTACCTCAACCCGCACTGGATCGAGGGAATGCGGCAGGAGGGTTATGCGGGAACACTGGAGATACTGAATGTCGTCAACAATTTCTTCGGATGGCAGGTGACTGATCCGAACACGGTGCGCGCCGATCAATGGCAGGCGATGCATGACACTTTTGTTCGCGACGTCCGCAATCTGGACCTTGCTGCCTGGTTCGAGACGCACAACCCGACTGCGCAGGCGCAGATCGTCGAACGGATGATCGAAGCGATCCGAAAAGGCTACTGGGACGCTGCCGAGCAGACCCGCAAGGAGTTGATCCAACGCTGGCAGGAGCTCGCGGCCCGTCACGACATCAATCTCGGCGAGCCGGAGACCGTCGCCTTCATTGCAAAAACAGCAGCCGGCTTTGGCTTGAACGCCGCGGCCGGCGGCGCCGCCTCGAACCAACCGAAATCGGCAGAAGAGCTGGCGGATGGATCCGAGCCGGTTCGTGGCCCCGTCCTTCAGCCGACGCCCCCTGCGCCGGCCGGTGCCGACGTCGGCTGGCGCGCCCTGCTTGGCGCTGCATTCCTGTTTGCTTGTTTCCTTGCCGGCGCGGGCGTTCAGACGCGCACCAACCGGCAGATGTCGACTTTGGGGCGAGGCGCATGAAGACTATCGATTCCACTCTGTATGTTCTTACGACGGTGTTTCTGTATCCGATCCTGGCGCTGATCCTGGCCTCCCTGATCTACGCGTTCGTCGCGCTGGGAGCGTTTGCCGCCGAGGCATTGCAACGCGGACGCGGCCAACACCGGTCTCGCCTTTCCGCCTATCATGCGGCAACACGCGCCGGCAGTGCCGATCTCGAACTATGGATCATGCAGCGGCTTGAGTGGCTGAGGATCGTGTCGCGCACTGCGCCCATGCTTGGACTTGTCGCGACGATGATTCCGATGGGACCGGCACTGCTCGCGCTGTCCAACAATAACGCCAGAGCCGTCGGGGAAAATCTGGCACTCGCCTTCTCGTCCGTGATCCTGGCGCTGGTAACGGCAAGCATCACCTTTGCGATCCTGACGGTACGCCGCCGCTGGCTGTTGCAGGAGTTGCGCGCTGTAGAACGCGCCCAGGAGACTGCGTCATGAGATTCCTGTCGGAGACGGATGCAGACGATCCAATTCTTTCGGTGGTCAATCTGATCGACGTATTTCTCGTTGTCATCGCGATGTTGATGATCGTCATCGTGCAGAATCCGCTCAATCCATTCTCGAACAAGGACGTTGTCGTCGTCGAAAATCCGGGCAAGCCGGACATGCGCATCGTCGTGAAGGACGCACAGTCGATGACGCAATATGAGACGAGCGGCGAGATCGGCGAAGGGCGAGGAATGCGCGCCGGTATCACCTACCGCCTGCCGGACGGGCGGCTGATCTATGTGCCGGAGACACCTCGCCCATAGGCAAGAGGCCACGCCGCGACAGGCCAACGGCTGGCCGCACGGGTTCGGACTAGATCAGAAGCAGAAGCTTCAGCGCGAAGTAGATCCACATCGCAAGCAGCACCAGCGCGCCGGCAAACCACGCCAGGCTGCGCTGCTGGATGTTGTTCGAGGTGACGAAAATGCCGGCATGGGCGAAGCGTGTCACCACGAACACCCAGGACATCAGCACGATGAAGAGATCGGCCCGGCGCAGCGGCAGCGCCAGCGCGATCAGGAGGTAGAACAGCAGCGGCACTTCGAACTGATTTGAGAAGCAATTGCCGATCTGGGCGACGCGGGGCGGATATTTCGGCTGTCCCAGCGCGATGTCCTTCAGGCTGGTTTCGCGGGCCTTCACCGCCTTGGTGCGGGCCGTCACCATCCAGAACATCAGGAAGAAAGTGAGCCCGATCAGAACGAAGACCGGCAGCAAAACCATTTGAACCGACATGAGAATCTCCCCCGAAGCCCGCGTGAGGCCTTACAGCAATAGCGAGACGCCCCTCACCTGACAAATGCACTTAACCAGGCTCGCTTGAACCACAAGGAGAGCCCGGACGACCAACTATCGAGAATTCCGAAGGTTCTGGTCTCGAACCGGCCTTGAAGCAATCCGCGAGCAGGCGATGAACATCACCTCCCCGATCCTGACCGGCGCCGGCCGCGCCGCCGAGTTGCCCGGCGATTCCGTGACCTCCCTGCTCCGGGCCGTCGGATTCAGCGACGGCCCCGACGGCGGCCTTGGCATCGTCATGTCGGCCTTGGCCGGCATCGCCGCGGCGCTGGCGGTCGCGATCATGCTCTCCGTCTATTTTCACGGTGGCCACCGCAGCCGCCACGATCTGCTCAAACACGGGCTTGCCGCTTCCGCGGTGCTGGTCCTGCTCGCTTTCGCGATCTCGGACATCAGGCACGCGGCGCAGGCCTATCTCGGCCTCAATCCGGCAAAGCCCGCGGTGGAATTTGAAATCCGCCTGCCGAAGGCGACGTTGACGACCGCCGCAGACATCCAGATCGAGCTGCTCACTGACCGGAACCAGAGGCTGGCGAAGGTCCAGGAGGCGCTGGCCTCCGCGCCCGACGGCCGCAGCATCTTGCGCGGGACCGTGACGCTCGATTATCGCACCACCGAGCGCATGATGGTGCTGAACCTCCCCGGCCGGGCCCAAAGCACGTTCCGCCTGCGGCTGCCGGCAAGCCCCTCGCATTCGGAGCAGTTCGGGCCATGGCATCTGGCCGACGGCATCGTCCCCGCCAATGGCGACACGGTGACACCGGAGAGTCATGACGCCTTCGCGATCCGCTACCGCGTGCTCTAGTGCCCATTGAGATATGACCGCTGGGCACATTTGCTTTGACGCCAACAACCAGCGCTCTACTGTATCCCTGACGGTCGCCGAAAAAGAGCGGCCGCGGGAGGAGTGCAACTTTGCGATTTCGCGATCAGGACATTGTCTTCGCCAGCGGCGCCAAAGGGCAGAATTTCGACATTCTCACCGCCAATCCGGTCAACTACTTCCACGTCATCAGCAATGCAGCCGAGCTGCCCAGACTTGTGATCGACGGCAAGCTGTTCCTGCCGGCCTCGGATCATCGCAAACGCAATGGAAAGCTTCCGCTGGTGATGGTGGTGCCGGGCAGCCTCGGCGTTGCGGCCTCGCACCTGGCGCATGCCGAAACGGTGGTCGGTGACGGCTTTGCGGCGTTTGTCCTCGACAGTTTCGGCGCGCGCAATGTGACCTCCACCGTCGCCAACCAGACCCAATTCTCCTTTGCCGCCAGCGCCTATGACGTGCTGGCGGCCTGGATGGTGCTGTCAGCCCATCCGGAGATCGACGCATCCCGGATCGGCGCGCAGGGCCACAGCCGCGGCGGCTCGGCCGTGCTGACGGCTGCGACGCGCCGCTTTGCCGATGCGGTGGTCGGCGCCGGCGCCGGTTTTCGAAGCGTGCTGGCCGCCTATCCCTGGAGCGGTCATCAGTTCCTCGATCCGTCCGTCGACGAAACCGAAATCCGCGTCATCATGGGCGATGCCGATGAATGGTGCTCGCCGATGCAGGTGCAGGGCCATTGCCAGGCCATCCGCCTCTCCGGCGGCAAGGCGACGATGCTGTTGATCGGCGGCGCGCAGCACAGTTTTGACCGCGGCACCGGAATCGAAAACGTCGCTGACGCGTCCGTCTCCCCCGCCGCGCCGACGGCCTATATCGCCAATGACGGCGCCTTCATCCATCCGCTTCAGGGCGTCGCGGAGAGCAAGCTCACCGACCGCGACCTGATGATCTATGCGCTGAAAGCCGGCTATGGCCGCAAGGGCGCGAAGATTGGAAGCCGCGACGGCGATGCCGAATTGTTTCGGGAGGACATGCTGGCGTTTTGGCGACGGACGTTGGGGTGAGAATCGCTGCCATCCCGAAAACTGCCATCACCCGCGAAAGCGGGTGATCCAGTATTCCAGAGACAGCAATGATTGAACTGATGGGCCGCGGCGTACTGGGTACCCCGCCGGAGCCTGTCATCGGGCTCGCCGAAGGCGAGACCCGGTGGCGGGGTACGACAATGGAAAGTGGGGCGGCGACGGCGACTTAAGATATCGTCATCGTTCTGACTCCAGACGCGGCGATAATCCGTCCAAAAGGATTACTGCATGTCCGAATTTCGCCTGACACAAATTTCCGATACCCACCTCGCCCGCCGTCTGCAAGAACTCACCGACAATTTTCACCGCGTCAGCGAGCATATCGACGCGACACGTCCCGATCTCGTCATCAACACCGGCGATCTCGCCTTCGACGCGCCGACCAGCCCGGATGATCTCAGCTTCGCGAAGGAACTGCACGACGCGCTGCCGGTGCCGTGCCGGCATCTGCCTGGCAATCACGACGTCGGCGACAACCCGACGGCCGTCGGCGCCCCGCCGAAGCCGCCGGCGACCGAGAAAGAGCGGCAGAATTATCTGTCCGTGATCGGCGAAGACCGCTGGCGCTTCGATGCGGCCGGCTGGAGCTTTATCGGCCTGAATTCGCTGATCATGAACACGGGAATCGAGAGCGAGGCCGAGCAGTTCGGCTGGCTGGCGTCGGAGCTTGGGCGCATCAATGGCAGGCCGGTTGCGCTGTTCCTGCACAAGCCGCTTTACCTGCACACGCCTGATGATCCCGAGACGGCGGGAACGGCAATCCGCTATGTGCCGCAGCCCCGGCGCAGGAGTTTGATCGAGATGTTTTCCTCGGTCGATCTGCGGCTGGTCGCCTCAGGCCACGTTCATCAGCGGCGCGACTTTACCTTTGGCCACACCCGCCATGTCTGGGCGCCCTCCGCCGGCTTCATTATTCCCGATCGGATGCAGGAAGTGATCGGTGTCAAGGAAGTCGGGCTGGTAGAGTATCGTTTCCAGCCCGACGCCCTTGAAGTCCGGCACGTCAAGGCACCGGGACAAACCGATGTTGATCTGGATTCACTGATTGGCAGGAAACCCTAGAGCAGCTCAGTATTCCCGCTCAACGTAGCCGTAGTAGGAGCCACCATCGGTCCACGGTGCTGTCGCAAAGGCACCTACGCGTGGGGCCGGCTGAAACCGGTTACCGTAGTAGCCGGGTCCGGGCGTCACAGTGACACCGTAACCTCCCGTCGTGTAAGCGGAGTTCGGATAGTTAAACCCGATCATGCCGGGTTCCTGATAAACCGCCTGAGCCATCGCAGGAGTGGCCAGCATCGTGGCGGCAACCAGGCCGAGCGATAGTTTCTTGCAGATCGTCATTTGGCTTCTCCATTAGATGTCAGGGCCAACGACAGTTTCGAAGGGACGTTCCGCCACCTCAAGTAGGCGTGAGCTTCCTCGTTGAGGGTTCCCCAGAACTCGGGGCGCGCGCGCCGGCTTCAAATCCTGTCCGGCCCGACGCGCACCAACTGCTTGCCGAAATTGGCGCCCTTCAGAAGTCCCATGAACGCGGTCGGCGCGCTCTCGAGGCCTTCGGTGACGAACTCCTTGTGCTTGACCTTGCCCTCGCGCACCCACGCCGACATGTCGCGCAGGAAGTCGCCGTGACGCGCGGCGAAATCGCTGACGATGAAGCCGCGGATGGTGAGCCGCTTGGTCAATACCGCGCGCATCAGGGACGGCGCCCATTTCGGCGCCACCGCCTGCGTGTCATTGTAATGCGCGATCAGGCCACAGACCGGAATGCGCGCAAACGCATTGAGCAGCGGGAACACGGCTTCGAACACCGCCCCGCCGACGTTTTCGAAATAGACGTCGATGCCTTTTGGGCAGGCATCCTTCAGCTTGGCCGCGAGATCAGGATCGCGGTGATCGAGGCAATCGTCGAAGCCGAGTTCATTCTTGACGTAAGCGCATTTGTCCTTGCCGCCGGCAATGCCGACCGCGCGGGCGCCCTTGATCTTCGCGATCTGGCCGACCGCCGAGCCGACCGCGCCGGAAGCGGCCGCGACGACGACGGTCTCGCCCGCTTGCGGCTTGCCGATGTCGAGCAGGCCCGTATACGCCGTCATGCCGGGCATGCCGAGTACGCCGACCGCGGTCGATATCGGCGCGATTTTCGGATCGATTTTTGCAAGACCCTTGCCGTCGGAGACCGCATGCGTCTGCCAGCCCGCGCGCGACAGCACGATGTCGCCCTTGGCGAAGCCGGGATTGTTCGAAGCGATCACCTCGCTGACAGTGCCTGCTTCCATCACGCCGCCGATCGGCACCGGCTGGGCGTAGGACGGCCCCTCACTCATGCGCCCGCGCATGTAGGGATCGAGCGACAGCCAGATTGTGCGAAGGAGCACCTCGCCGGCGCCCGGCGTGGGGATGGGGCAATCCTCGAGGCGGAAGTCGGAGGGTTTTGGTTCGCCGACGGGGCGCGAGGCGAGAACGATGCGTTTGGCTTGGGACATGGATGTTCCTCCGGTCTTTGTTCTTCGTCATTGCTGTCGATGTTCACTAATTCGCTGATTGGATCGCGGTGGTCTTGGTGGCTGCAAAGGCCTTCGGGGTCAGCCCTGCAAGGGCCTGATGAGGCCTGTGGTTATTGTAGTAGATCAGGTACTCGAACAGCTCTTTGGCGAAGTGGTCGAGATTGTCGAAGGTTGCGCCCTCGATGACGTCCTCTTCGAGGGTTCGCCAGAAGCGCTCGACCTTGCCATTGGTTTGCGGCCGGTAGGGCCTGGTGTAGCGATGCTTGATGCCGAGTTCGAGCAGCATGGCCTCGAAGGGATGCTCCTGAGGGGTGTTGCGGGAGGCGAACTCGGCCCCGTTGTCGGACAGAATCTCGGCGAAGATCAGTCCGTAAGTGACGTTGAGAGTATTGATCATCTTCAGCGTCTTGAACATCACCGGAAGCGCCTTCTTGGAGGTCAGCACCTCGGCCCAGGCCAGGCGCGAGCAGCTGTCGATCAGGCAGATGATGTAGGGCGTGACAGGGGGTGGCGCGAGGAACATGTCGCGCGGCAATTGATGCAGATCGACGTGGCCGAGCTCCCCGAGCTTGTCCTTGATAATGCGGCGTTTCTCCTCGCGCATCGCCGGCGTGCGGCGGTTCAGTTGATGGCGCTTCAGCACCCGGTAGATGGTCGATGGCGAAGGTACTGTGGCGCGCTGCTCACGCAAGACGGCATGGATCTCGTAGCGGTTCATCCCCCGTTGGCGCTGAGCGATGATCTCGGCCTCGATCCCGTTCGGCTCGCGCCGTTCCCGCCATTTGGGCCCACGACGACGCGGCAACAGGTCGGCTCCATCGCCGCTCTGCAGATAGCGGTTGTAATACTTGCGGAAGGTCTGCGAACAGGTTCCGTGATGGCGGTAGAAATCCCCAACACTCTTGAACACCGCCGATCGGCCCGCCTTGACCGCCTCATATTCCGGGATCAGAAACCGCCACTTCTGCAGGTAATTGCGTTCAATCGTCCGGTCATAGCTGTTATCGCGCATCGGATCGTCCTCCAGAGGAGCGATCCAATCAGCGAATTAGTGAACTTGCACAATTGCGAGCGAAGCGAAGCAATCCATCTTCGTCAAGCAAAGACCGTCATTCCGGGGCGCGAAGCGAACTATGGTGCGCAATTGCGCACCTGAGAATCTCGAGATTCCGGGTTCGATGCTGCGCATCGCCCCGGAATGACGGCGCGTGTCGAAACTACGCCCCGCCCGGATAATTCGGGCTCTCCCGCGTGATCGTCACGTCGTGGACGTGGCTTTCGCGCAGGCCCGCGCCGGTGATGCGGACGAACTGAGCCTTGGCGTGGAATTCGGCAAGGTTGCGTGCGCCGACATAGCCCATCGCGGCGCGCAGGCCGCCGGCGAGCTGGTGCATGACGTTGGCGACCGGGCCTTTGTAGGGCACCTGGCCCTCGATGCCTTCGGGCACGAGTTTCAGCGTGTCCTTGATGTCCTGCTGGAAATAGCGGTCGGCCGAGCCGCGCGCCATCGCACCGACCGACCCCATGCCGCGATAGGCCTTGTAGGAGCGCCCCTGCCACAGAAACACTTCACCGGGCGTCTCGTCGGTGCCGGCGAGCAGCGAACCGACCATGGCGATGTCGGCACCCGCGGCAAGCGCTTTGGCCAGATCGCCGGAATATTTGATGCCGCCATCGGCAATCACGGGCACGTCGGCCTTCTTCGCCGCTTCCACCGCATCCATGATCGCGGTGAGCTGCGGCACGCCGACGCCGGCGACGATGCGTGTGGTGCAGATCGAGCCCGGGCCAATACCGACCTTGATCGCGTCGGCGCCCGCGTCGATCAGCGCCTGCGCGCCCTCTTTCGTTGCGATGTTGCCGGCAATCACCTGCACCGCGTTGGAAAGCCGTTTGATGCGATTGACCGCGTCGAGCACCCGCGAGGAATGGCCGTGTGCGGTGTCGACCACGATCAGGTCGACGCCGGCATCGATCAGCCGCTCGGTGCGCTCAAAGCCACCCTCGCCGACCGTGGTCGCGGCAGCCACACGCAGGCGGCCATGCTCGTCCTTGCAGGCGAGCGGATGCGCAACCGCCTTTTCCATGTCCTTGACGGTGATCAGCCCGACGCAGCGGTACTGGTCGTCGACAACGAGCAATTTCTCGATGCGGTGCGTGTGCAGCATCCGCTTCGCCTCGTCCTGGCTGACGTCTTCGCGAACCGTGACGAGGTTCTCATGCGTCATCAGCTCCGAGACCTTTTGCTTGGGATTGGTCGCAAAGCGGACGTCGCGGTTGGTGAGAATGCCGATCAGCTTGCCGGGCGAATTCTTGCCGGCGCCGGTGACGACGGGAATGCCGGAAAAGCCGTGGTCCTTCATCAGCGCCAGCGCGTCCGACAGCATCGCATCGGGACCGATGGTCAGCGGATTGACCACCATTCCGGATTCATACTTCTTGACCTGCCGCACCTGGGCAGCCTGCCCTTCCGGATCGAAGTTGCGGTGGATGACGCCGACGCCGCCGGATTGCGCCATCGCGATCGCCATGCGCGCTTCGGTGACCGTGTCCATCGCCGACGCGATAATCGGAATGTTCAGCGGAATCGCGCGGGTCACGTAGGAGCGGATATCAGCCTCCGAGGGCAAGATATCCGAGAGACCGGGTTTCAGAAGCACATCGTCGAACGTGAAGGCTTCACGGATACCCTGAAGGCCCTGCGCCATTGCCAACTCCTTTCGGCGGCTCGCCGCCGCGATCAGTTCTATGGATGAACGCCGCCTTCGGCGATGCTACCGGCATCGCCGTCGAATCGAAGCCCATCGGTGGGGTTGACGGTGGTCGATAGCATGGCAGCACGCCGAATCAAAGCGTTTGACGGCTATGCACAGACTTTTCGGGAAACGCCGCAATCCCAAGGGCTTAGGGGAAGAGCTTACGGCAAGGCCTTACGGCCGATAGCCCGGCGGCGGCCCGTGCTGGCGGATCGCCTCCACCATCTCGCGGTGCCGGCGGTCCTCCCGCTTCATGTGAACCGCGATCAGCGCATGCGCCGACGGCACCAGGAACAGGACGTGGAAGATCAGCCCGAAAACCAGGCAAAACACGATCAGGACCAGGTTGAAGATCGCCGAAAACGGCTGCCCGTTCAGGAGCAGCCCGAGCGGCGGCAACAGCGCGGCGAGAACGTAGATCATCATGACCTCCAGCGACTGGCGCGGTGCATACCAGCGTCACGCAGGATTTAGGTGGTAGTCCGCCAGGAACAATAGCTGAACCCGGGCAGAGAACCGACGACCTGCACCAACGCCGTTCTAATCGATCAGAAGGTCTATCGGCACACCAAGCGCGCGAGCGAACTTTTTCTGCAATTCAGCGGGTCCTTTGCGCCGGCCGGTTTCGATTTCGGAGAGGTAGTTCTGACTGATCCCGACCGCCACCGCCAACTCACCTTGAATCATGTCGCGCCACTCACGGAGGACGCGTACGGCGTTCTCGCCATTTGCGAGTCGATCGGCGACAGCTTTGGGCAGTACAACTTCCCGCCCTTCCCGGAGCGCACGCACGGAATTGCGGACGACCCGGCCCGCGGCGGCATCCTCCTGAGCCTCAGCGGCTAAAGTGACCAACCGATCATATTCGCTACGCGGCAGCACCGCGAGATCGTCGCCGCCCGGCGTATGAATGAACTGGACGTTGCCTTTTACGGTACCGGCCTTTGCCATAGTGTCCTCACTCGTAAATATCGCGGCGGTGCCCGACGGCGTGAATCGTGATGGTATTGCCCTCGATCGTGAACAAGACGCGCCAGTCACCAGACCGCAGCCGCAGGCCCGACACCCCCTTGAGCGCCTTCACGTCACCGATACCCGTTTCCGCGAACGTTTTTAGCTTGAGATCAATCTGCGCGCGCGTAGTGGCGGTGAGTTTACGCCATTGGCGAACGGCGGCAGAGGTAAACTCAATCTCTTTCACATCCCATGTATCGCATAACGCGATACAACAATCAAGCAATTTCGCATAATGCGATACACGGCCTACGGCCGCGCCCCCAATTGCCGCATTGCGTGTCGACCGGCGAGGATGTCACGCAGGAGTTAGCTGGTATGCCCGGTTTCGCAATGGCTTGTGTGACAGTGGGGTGATACAGCGCCCTCGCCTGCCTCTTTCTTCAATCCCCCTATCCCGATGGACAAGCAACGCCTGATCCCGCTGATCGTCGCCACCGCGCTGTTCATGGAGAACATGGACTCGACGGTGATTGCGACCTCGCTGCCGGCGATCGCGGCTGACATCGGCACCAGCCCGCTGACGCTGAAGCTGGCGATCACGTCCTATTTGCTCTCGCTCGCGGTGTTCATTCCGGCCAGCGGCTGGACCGCCGATCGTTTCGGTGCGCGCATGGTGTTCTCGATCGCCATTGGGGTGTTCATGATCGGGTCGATCGGGTGCGCGCTGTCGCAGAACGTCACCCATTTCGTCATCGCCCGCATCCTGCAGGGCATGGGCGGGGCGATGATGACGCCGGTCGGGCGGCTGGTGCTGTTGCGCTCGATCGACAAGAGCGCGCTGGTCAATGCGATGACATGGGTGACGGTGCCGGCGCTGGTCGGGCCGGTGATCGGCCCGCCGCTCGGCGGCTTCATTACCACCTACTTCTCCTGGCACTGGATTTTTCTGATCAACATTCCGATCGGGCTGCTCGGCATCTTCATGGCGATGAAATACATCGACCCGATCAAGAGCGAGGATCCCGAGCGCTTCGATCTCTATGGGCTGGTGCTGGCCGGGATTGGGCTAGCCGGCATCGCCTTCGGTCTCTCGGTCGCGGGTCTCAATCTGTTGCCCTGGCCGATTATCGCCGGCCTGGTCGCGATCGGCACCATCTCGATGACGCTCTATGTCATGCACGCGAAACGAACCGGCTCGCCGGTGCTGGATTTCTCGCTGCTGCGACTGTCCACCATGCGCGCCAGCATTATCGGCGGCTTCCTGTTCCGGCTTGGCATCGGCGCGCTGCCGTTCCTGCTGCCGCTGTTGATGCAGGAAGGTTTTGGGCTGACGCCATTCCAGTCCGGCCTGGTGACGTTTGCCTCGGCCGTCGGCGCCATGGGGATGAAGACGCTGGCCGCACGCATCATCCGTGCGTTCGGCTTCCGCTACATGATGACGGTCAACGCCGTCATCAGCGCGGTCTTTCTCGCCGCCTGCGCATTGTTCACGGTGACGACGCCGCTGTTGCTGATCTTCATCATCCTCGTGGTCGGCGGCTTCTTCCGCTCGCTGCAGTTCACCGCGATCAACACCGTCGCCTATGCCGAGGTCGAGCCGGCGCAGATGAGCCGAGCCACCACGCTCGTCAGCGTCAACCAGCAATTGGCGATATCGGCAGGCGTCGCCGTGGGCGCGTTCTCGGTGGAATCGACCATGCTGTACCAGCATATCACGGAGCTGAGTGCCGGCGTATTCCCGCCCGCGTTCCTCGTGGTTGCGATCATCTCGGCGGCGTCGGCATACTTCTTCTGGCAGATGCCCGACGATGCCGGCCACGAGATTTCAGGGCGCAAGGTCGTCGAGATCTCCAGCCGCAAGGGTGCGGAAAAGGCAGCGACCAAGAAGGCCGCCAGCGAAGGCACCGAGGACGCGCGGGACCAGCGGCTGGGGTAACTCACGGCGCGCTTTCACGCCCAAATGCCGGATTTTCCCGTTTCCGCGCCTCGCCGACTATCCTGCACCCGTCGACCGTTGAGGCCCAGCAATCCGGTCAATGACCTCTCAATGACCCCTTGGCCGTTGGCCGGTCGCTCCCCGCGTCGGAGTGCGCTGCCGCACTTCGTCCGCATTGGCAGACAGGGAAGCTTCGGCGCCAAGCGGCGGCACTTTCATGTCTTCCGTCAGGACGATGCGATCGATTCTACGGCGCATTAGCTGGTAGCACTCGCATGTCGCCGCTTCGAGCCCCGGCCTGTCAATCTCGATCGAGCCCCGCCGATTGGATCGGATTCCGCCCGACTCGCGCAGCTTGCATACGACATGCGTCACCGTCGGGCGGCGCACACCGAGCAATTCCGAAAGCGTCTGTTGCGTCAACGGCAGGATGTCGTCGTGGGCACGATCGCGGATTTGCAGCAACCATCTTGCCAGGCGGGCCGTCACCGAGTGCAGCGCATTGCAGGCTGCGACGTGCTGGAATTGGGCCATTAGCGCCCTGGTGTGGATTTGAACCGTTCCCCTCAAGGCATTGCTGCGTTCAAGCGCCGCCTGAAACTGTGCCGGCGAAATCTGCAGCGCGGTCCCCGCCACCCGCACCACCGCCGTCAACGGAGAGCGGTAAGGCCCCAGCGTCGTCAGGATGCCCACGGCTCCTTCATTGCCAACGACGGCGGTCGCAACGGTTTGTCCGCTCGGCATATCCATCACGAAAGCGATCAGGCCGCTAAGCGGGAAATGAATCCGCTCTATTGGATCGCCCGACCGCACCAGCACGGCGTCACGCTCGAGGGTAACCAGTCGGAAATGACGCACAAGCAAATCGAGGTCTGCCGGCGGCAACGCAGCTAACAATCGATTGCCAACTCTGGCCCTCTGCTCCATCACGGGAATACTCCTTCCCAGACGGAGGCGCGGCTCGCTTGCAGAAAATTCCCGGCGTTGGGGCTGCATGCGACAAACAGACCGCGCCTGAGTACTGAAATACAAATACTGAGTACTGAAATACGCCGCTACGGGAGAAAGTTCCAGGGATTCGACGCGTGATCCCGCCCAGGACTGCAACCGTTGGAGACGCTGTCCAGTCCTCGCGCCGTCCAGGTTGCAGGAGCCCGGTTCTGATCAGAACCGGGCTCTAGATTTTTGTTTTGACGCGTTTTCTTGACGCGAACCGGTGTCCACTTCGCTGGAAAACGCTCTAGTTGCGGTGCCCTCGAAATCCCGTCGCCAGCACGTAGCGCTCCGAGGAATCCTGCCGGCTCGAGGCCGGCTTGACGTGACGCACGCTGGAAAAGTCGCGCTTCAATTGGCCGACGAGTTCGGCATCGGCGCCGCTTTGAAAGACTTTTGCCAGGAACGTCCCGCCGGGATTGAGCACCTCGGCGGCAAAGGCCGCGGCCGTCTCGACGAGGCCGATGATGCGGAGCTGATCGGTCTTGCGGTGGCCGGTGGTGTTGGCCGCCATGTCGGACATCACAACATCGGCGCGACCGCCCATCATTGCGATCAGCTTTTCGGGTGCGTCCTCGGCCAGAAAGTCGAGCTGCGCGAAATCGACGCCGGGAATTTCCGGCATTTCCAGCAGATCGATCGCGACCACTTTGCCCTTGCCATTGATCGCGCCGACGCGCTTGGCCGCGATCTGGCTCCAGCCGCCGGGGGCAGCGCCGAGATCGACCACGGCGTTGCCGGGCTTGAGAAACCGATACTTGTCGTCGATTTCGATCAGCTTGTAGGCCGCCCGCGAGCGATAGCCCTCCCGCTTGGCCTTCGCCACGTAGGGATCGTTGAGCTGCCGCTCCAGCCAGAGCTTTGACGACAGCTTGCGCTTGCCCGCGCTCTTGACCGTGACGTGCAGCCGTCCGGTAGTGTCTTTCGCCATATCGATACTTGTCTTGAAAATGCCAGCCCGGACCCGGAGCCTGGAATCAGTAGCACGGAAGTGGATACGCATTGAAGCGAGTATGATGAGATCGCCGGACCCACCGTCTCAGCGCCAGCCCCCCGTTGCCATGGAACAGGACGACGCACCGGGCTGCCGGGTCACCCCATTCGAGGCAATGCAGCCGCACGCCATCGCAGGTCGATGAAATTGCCGATCGGTGGGTTCTTTCCGTTCGGCCGTGACCTGAGAACACTATATTCCCAATCACCAGAACAAGGAGGAGACCCCTAAGATGCTTAGGCAGTGGACATTCGCTGAGCCTCGTGCCGTGCCTAGCGATCCGAATTGCGGCGGGTGAAGAGCCAGTCTGCGGCATAAGAGCGACATGTTTGCCGACGTTCGTAAGCAGTCGTTGCGAACCAAGCGAGGTGTGCAGAAAAGATCGGAAGGCTTGGAACGGTCGCACAGCGATTGCGTTGCTCGGGTCGGAGCTGGGGGAGTCATCAACCTGCAATCAGCGGAGAAGTTCAGATGGCCAACCCACGCCAAGAGGAAAAGTCTACCCAAGGCATGGAAGACGCCGCCCGCCGCGCCGGCGAGAGGACTGCCGAACAGACCAGCCGCTTTGGACAAGCTGCAGCCGAGCAGACAACGCGAATCGGACATGCTGCGGCTGAAGCCGGCGAGGAAGTGGTCCGGGCAGGTGCTACCCTATTCCAGCAAAACGCCGAGACGTTACAGAGCACCTGGCGCTTCGGCCTGGATATGGCGACGACCATGATGGGGCGGTCCACGGAGCAACTTGGTCGCTCGCTCGGCCTGTCAGGAGACGGAGTGCAACAGGCAACCGAACGATCGGCCCGCAACGCGCAAACCATCCTATATACCGGCACAACGGCTGCCAAAGTGATGGGCGGCATTTCGCAGGAATACCTGCAGTTAGTTCGGCATCAAGTCGAGACGAACATGGACCGCATGAATGAATTGTGGGCCTGCCGAACTCCTCAGGAGGTTGCAGCCGTTCAGACGGACCTGGTCCGTGAGACCGTGGGTTCTGTTCTGGAGAGCAGCCGGCGGATCGCCGATATGTCGCTCAAATTGGCCGACGATGCCGGAAAGCAGATTAAGCAGAATATGGAAGAGGTGCGGCGCGCCGCCTAGCGCGGACCTGTGACTCAGCTTTAAGGGAAGAGCGGCTGGCTTCGGCCGCTCTTCCCATTTTCGGGCATAGCCGGGAGCCTACGCATCAGCACGGCCGCAGCGCGCCGTCCTCGCGCATCATCTCCACCAGCATGCCCTCGCGCAGGCCGCGGTCGGCGACGCGGAGCCGAGGCAATGGGAAGGCGTCGCGGATCGCGTCGAGAATGGCGCAGCCGGCCAGCACCAGATCGGCGCGCTCGACGCTGATGCAGTTATTGTTGGCCCGCTCCTGATAGCTCATACCGAGCAGCCGCTGAATCACAGCCGTGACGTCGGGACCGTTCATCCAGATGCCATCGATGCGCCGGCGGTCGTAGCGCGCCAGATTGAGATGGATGCCGGCAAGCGTCGTCACGGTGCCCGAGGTGCCCAGCATATGCATGTCGCGCAAATCGTTGCCGTGCTCGGCCGCAAACGGCGCCACATAGTGCGCGACTTCGCGCACCATCCGCGCATAGGATTCCGCCGTGACGTCACGTCCGCCGAAATGCTCGGCCAGCGTGACGACGCCGAGCGGGACCGACATCCACGCCTTGATGCGCGGCACCGCGTTCTGCTCGTCCGGATCGCGCTCGATCCGCACCAGTTCGGTCGAGCCGCCGCCGATGTCGAACAGGATCGCGCCCCGCCCCCTTGAATCAAGTAACGGGGAGCAGCCGATCACGGCCAGGGTTGCTTCGGTCTCGCGATCGATCACCTCGAGCCGGATGCCGGTTTCGCTGGCGACACGGGCACGAAAGCTGTCGGCATTGGCGGCGGCCCGGCAGGCTTCGGTTGCGATCAGCCGCAGCCGTTTGGCCTTGCGGTAGCGGATCTTGTCGCTGCAGATGCTGAGCGCCGCGATGGCGCGCTCGATCGCCGCCTCGCTGATGGAACCGGTGGCGGAAATGCCCTCGCCAAGCCGGATGATCCGTGAAAACGAATCCACCACGCGAAAACCGTCGCCGGTCGGGCTGGCGATCAATAGCCGGCAATTGTTGGTGCCAAGGTCCAGCGCGGCATAGACACCGTTTGCCGTGGCCGCCGCAACCGACCCTGACGGGCTGGCGCAGGCCTCAAGGGCTTCGCGCAGCCGCGTATCGTGGTTCATCAAAACTGTCTTTCCGCAGGCCGCGTCCGGGCCGCCGAAGAAAATCACCGTTCACGGAAACTTTAGCAGCGCCAAGGGGCTACGCAACAACCCATCACATAGGACTATGCCCAATCAGGCGTTGTCCGGGATTACACGGTACGTTATCTGAGCGGGAACCCGCGGAACCAAGAATCCAACAGAAATCCAAGAGAATCCCAAGCATTTCAGGTGTTTTCGATGCAAGATCATACGTCGGCCCCCTCTCTGGACAACGCTATCGCACTGCAAAAATACGGTGTGGGGCAGCCGGTGCGCCGCAAGGAAGACGACACGCTGGTGCGCGGCAGGGGCAAATACACCGACGATTTCACCCTGGCCGGCCAGGCCTATTGCTGGATGGTGCGCTCCAGCCATGCCCACGGAATCATCAGGGGGATCGACACGGCCGCCGCCATGGCGATGCCGGGGGTGCTCGGCGTCTGGACCGGCAAGGACCTCGAGGCCGCCGGCTACGGGCCCTTCGCCTGCGGCCTGCCGTTGAAGAGCCGGGATGGCTCGCCGCTGTTGCAGACCAACCGTCCGGCGCTGGCGACCGACAAGGTGCGCTTCGTCGGCGACCCCGTGGCGTTCGTGGTCGCGGAAACGCTGGCGCAGGCGCGCGATGCGGCGGAGGCCATAGAACTCGACATCGAGCCGCTGCCCGCCGTGACCAACGCGGCGGAAGCCGCAAAGCCCGGCGCGCCGCAACTTTACGATCACATCCCGAACAATGTCGCGCTCGATTATCACTATGGCGATGCTGCCAAGATCGACGCCGCGTTCGCTGCCGCCGCCCATGTGACCAGGCTCGACATCGTCAACACCCGCGTGGCCGTGGTGTCGATGGAGCCGCGCGTGGCGCTGGCAGCCTACGACAAGGCGGCGGAGCGCTTCACGCTGCAGGTGCCGACGCAAGGCGTTTCCGGCAACAAGGTGACGCTGGCAAAAATCCTCAATGTGCCGAACGACAAGGTGCGGATCCTGACCGCCAATGTCGGCGGCTCCTTCGGCATGAAGAACGTCAGCTATCCCGAATATACCTGCATTCTGCACGCGGCGAAGGCGCTTGGCCGACCAGTGAAGTGGACCGACGAGCGCTCGACCAGTTTCCTCTCCGACAGTCACGGCCGCGCGCAGCTCATCCACGCCGAACTGGCGCTCGATGCCGACGGCAAGTTTCTGGCGGTGCGCCTTTCCGGTTACGGCAATCTCGGCGCCTATATCACCGGCGTCGCGCCGGGGCCGCTGTCGCTCAACACCGGCAAAAACCTCGCCAGCGTCTACCGCACGCCGCTGCTTGGCGTCGACATCAAGACGGTTTTGACCAACACCACGCTGATGGGCGCCTATCGCGGTGCCGGCCGGCCCGAGGCGAACTACTACATGGAGCGGCTGATCGACCGCGCCGCCGACGAGATGGGCATCAACCGGCTGACGCTGCGCAAGCGCAACTTCATCAAGCCGTCGCAACTGCCGTTCGCGGCGGCTTCTGGCGTCACCTATGACAGCGGCGACTTTGCAGGCGTCTTCAACAAGGCGCTGGAGATTTCCGACCACGCCAATTTTGCCAAGCGCAAGAAGGAGAGCAGGAAGAACGGCAAGCTCCGCGGCATCGCCGTTGGGTCGTATCTGGAAGTCACCGCGCCGCCGAGCGGCGAACTCGGCAAGATCACCTTCGAGCCGGACGGTTCAGTGAAGCTGACCACCGGCACGCTTGATTACGGCCAGGGCCACGCCACGCCGTTCGCCCAGGTGCTGTCGGCGCAGCTCGGCGTTCCCTTCGAAAAAATCACTATCGAGCAGAACGACAGCGATCTCGTCCGCTTCGGCAACGGCACCGGCGGCTCGCGCTCGATCACGGCGACCGGCCAGGCGATCGTGGAGGCCTCCGCGCTCGTGATCGCAAAGGGCAAGCAGGCGGCCGCGCATCTGATGGAAGCGTCCGAAGGCGACATCGAATTTTCCAATGGCCGCTTCACCATCGCGGGCACCGACCGCTCGATCGGCATCATGGATCTGGCGAAGCGCCTGCGTGATGGCAAGATGCCCGAAGGCGTGCCGCCGTCGCTCGACGTCGACCATGCCACCAAGGACACGCCGTCCACCTTCCCCAACGGCTGCCATGTCGCGGAAGTGGAAATCGATCCCGAAACCGGTGTCGTGAAGATCATCCGCTATTTCGCCGTCAATGATTTCGGTACCGTGGTCAATCCGATGATCGTCGCCGGCCAGTTGCATGGCGGAGTCGCGCAGGGCATCGGGCAGGCGCTGATGGAACAGGTCAGCTACGATGCCAGCGGCCAGCCGATCACGGGCTCATTCATGGATTACGCGCTGCCGCGGGCCGAAGATATTCCGCCGATGGAGATCGGCGACCACCCCTCGCCGGCAAAATCCAATCCGCTGGGCACCAAAGGCTGCGGCGAAGCCGGCTGCGCCGGCAGCCTCGTCTGCATCGTCAACGCGGTGATCGACGCGCTGTCGGATTACGGCATCACCCATATCGACATGCCGCTGACACCGGAACGGGTGTGGCAGGCGATTCTGGATGCAAAGGCGAAGGCGGCGGCGTAGGGCGGCGCGCCCTACGCCGCTGCCTGCTCGCGCGGCTGGTAGATCGCGACGTGGTTACAATGCGCCAGCGGCGTCCTGCCGTTGCCGACGACCAGCGCGTCGAGCTCGACGAAACGGTGGCCCTTCTTGTCGTAATTGCCGACCACCTTCGCACGCGCGGTGATGACGTCGCCGGCCTTCACCGCTGACAGCAGTTGCATGCGGCTGCCGACATGAATCCACGGGCCCAGGATGGCGTTATCGACCAGCACCCGGTTCATCACCCGCTGCAGCAGGCCGGGATGACCGAGACCTTCCGTGGCGTAGATCGGATCGGTTTCCCTGACGTCGGCGAGATATCCCGCGGCCGCTTCGCCTGCCCAGTCGCGCGGGATGGTGCCGAGCCATTTGCCGACTTCATAGGAAGATGCGTTGACCGGCTTGCGCTCCGCGACCGCCGCGACTTCCTGGTAGTCTCCGATCGAAACCGCCGGTGCGGAGACCGGCAGGGACGCGGTGCCGGTGGCGCAAAGCTGGCCGCGGCTCTGCACCTCGATCGACAGCACGCCGTTACTTTCGTTCGCCGTCAGCTCCGCCAGTTCGCCGTCATAGACCGGCTTGACGAAACGCGCCTCGATCAGTCCGCGTTCGAGAAAGGCACGGCCCCACTTCATCACCGGCTGATGCATCATGTAGGCCATCACGTCGACGCCGGGGACCAGCCCACCCGAGAATCCGAACCGCTTTGCCACGGTGTCGTCATGCATCTTGTTTTCGGATTGTTTGGCGGTGTTGTAGGCCTGGACGCGATACGGCTCGATGCGCATGCCGGTTTCCTGTTTTTTTGGTTGTTTTCCGCCGGTTATGGTACGCGAAGAATGTGCCGAGGCAAGCGTGTTCCCGGTCCCTGTTTTCCTCGCATTCCGGCATCGAATAGGTTACCACGCGCGGGCAAGAGAACCGCAGTCGAACCGATATGCCTGACGTGAACCCGACCCGCATCTATGTCGATGCCGACGCCTGCCCGGTGAAGGACGAGATCTATCGCGTCGCGATTCGCCACGGCCTGCCCGTCAGCGTCGTTGCGGGAAATTTCATCCGCGTGCCGCAGGATCCGCTGATCGAACGCATCTCTGCCGGTTCCGGCATGGACGCCGCCGACGACTGGATTGCGGAGCGCGCCGGCCGCGGCGACATCGTCATCACATCGGATATCCCGCTCGCCAGCCGCTGCGTGAAGGCCGGCGCCGAGGTGATCGCGCCGAACGGCAAGCCGTTTACGGAAGCATCGATCGGCATGACACTCGCGGTGCGCAATCTGATGACCGATCTCCGCTCGTCCGGCGAAGTGACCGGCGGTCCAAAGTCCTTTGCACCGCGCGACCGCTCGACGTTTTTGTCTGCGCTCGACCAGACCATCCGCCGCATCCAGCGCCTGCGGGCGCAGCAGCCTGCGCCGAACCAGGGTTGAACGATGGCGCCGCCGCTGATCCAGTTGAAGGACATAAGGCTGACGTTTGGCGGCACGCCGCTGTTGTCGGGCGTGGAACTGTCGGTGTCGTCGGGTGAGCGCGTCTGCCTGATCGGGCGCAACGGCTCCGGCAAATCAACGCTGCTGAAAATCGCCGCCGGACTGGTCGAGCCCGACGGCGGCAGCCGCTTCGTGCAGCCCGGCGCCACCATCCGCTATCTGCCGCAGGAGCCTGATTTCGGCGACCACAAGACGACACTGGCCTATGTCGAGGCAGGCCTCGGCCCCGGCGACGATCACTACCAGGCGCGCTATCTGGTCGAACAGCTCGGGCTCTCCGGTGACGAGGACCCTGCGCATATTTCCGGCGGGGAAGCCCGCCGCGCGGCGCTGGCGCGGGTGCTGGCGCCCTCGCCGGATATCCTGCTGCTGGACGAACCGACCAACCATCTCGACCTGCCGACCATTGAATGGCTGGAAGGTGAACTGGAAAGCCGCCGCTGCGCGCTCGTGCTCATCAGCCATGACCGCCGCTTCCTTTCTAACCTGTCGCGCTCGACTGCCTGGCTCGACCGCGGCCAGATCCGGCAGATCGACCGCGGCTTTTCCGCATTCGAAGCCTGGCGCGACGAAGTGCTGGCGGAAGAGGAACGCGAACAGCACAAGCTCGACCGCAAGATCGTCAACGAGGAACACTGGCTGCGCTATGGCGTCTCCGGCCGCCGCAAGCGCAACGTCAAGCGACTCGGCAATCTGCACGCGCTGCGCGACCAGCGGCGTAATTATCGCGGTGCTGCTGGCAATGCCAACCTCGCGGCCGCCGAAGCTGAAAAATCTGGCCGGCTGGTCATCGAGGCGAAGAACATCGCCAAGGCCTATGGCGACCGCAAGATCGTCGATGGTTTCTCAATTCGGGTCCAGCGCGGTGACCGCATCGGCATCGTCGGCCCGAATGGCGCCGGAAAAACCACGCTGGTTCATCTTTTAATCGGCAACGATCCGTCTGATAGCGGCACGATCCGGCTCGGCGCCAATATCGAAATGGCGACGCTGGATCAGCACCGCGAAAGCCTCGATCCGAAATCGACGCTGGCGGAAGCGCTGACCGGCGGCCGCGGCGACCATGTCATGGTCGGCGGCAAGCCGAAACACGTGGTTAGCTACATGAAGGACTTTCTCTTCGCGCAAGAACAGATGCGCACGCCGCTGGAGGTGCTTTCCGGCGGCGAGCGCGGCCGGCTGATGCTGGCACGGGCGCTGGCAAAGCCGTCGAACCTCCTGGTACTGGACGAGCCGACCAACGACCTCGATCTCGAAACGCTCGACGTGCTCGAGGAGATGCTCGGCGATTACGAGGGCACGGTGATCCTGATCAGCCACGACCGCGACTTCCTCGATCGCGTGGTGACGTCGGTGATCGTGCCTGAAGGCGATGGCCGCTGGATCGAGTATGCCGGCGGCTACACCGACATGCTGGCCCAGCGCGGCGAAGATTTGTCGCGGGAATCTGTCAATGGACCGGCGCCGGTTGAGGAAAAGAAAGAGACCAGAGCTACCGCCCCTTCCGCCGCGCCAAAACGCCGGCTGAACTTCAACGAAAAGCACGCGCTGGAAACGCTGCCGAAAACGATCGCGAAACTGCAGGCCGAGATCGAAAAGCAGCAGAAGCTGCTTGACGATCCCGACCTCTACGCCAAGGATCGCAAGAAGTTCGACGCGGCGTCATCGGCGATGGCCAAAGCGCAGGAGGAGCTGGCCGCCGCCGAAGACCGGTGGCTGGAGCTTGAGGTTTTGCGGGAAGAGATAGAACAAGCGTAATTCGTAGGATGGGTGGAGCGCGGCGATACCCATCATGATGCATCGACGGGATTTGATGGGTATCGCTTCGCTCCACCCATCCTACGAGACCATACGGCTTCGAACAGAGATAAGAGCATGACAACGCCCCTCGCCGCAAAAATCGCCCGTGAATACGGCACGCCCTGCGCGGTCATCGACATGGACCGCGTCGAGCGCAACATCGCCCGCATCCAGGTGGCCTGCGATACCGCCGGCGTCGCCAACCGACCGCATATCAAGACCCACAAGAGCCCGCTGCTCGCACAGATGCAGGTCGCGGCCGGCGCAAAAGGCATCACCTGCCAGAAGCTCGGCGAGGCCGAAGTGATGGCGGAAGCCGGCATCGACGACATCCTGATCAGCTACAATCTGATCGGCGAGGAAAAGATGGCCCGGCTCGCGGCGCTGCAGGCCAAGGCCAACATGACGGTCGCTGCCGACAATTCGACCGTGATCGCCGGTCTGCCGCAGGCCGCCGCAGCTTCGGGCCGACCGCTGTCGGTCGTGGTCGAGTGCGATACGGGGCGCAAGCGCGCCGGCGTCGAAACGCCGGCCGAAGCGATTGCGCTGGCGCGCGAGATCGCTGGCTCGAAGGGGCTGCAATTTGCAGGCTTCATGCTGTACCCGACCGAGACCGGCTGGACTGAGGCGCAGCAGTTTTTCGACGAGGCGCTGGCGGGCGTCCGCGCGCACGGGCTCGATGCGACGATGGTTTCGACCGGCGGCTCGCCCAATCTGAAAAATCTCGGCAAGCTGAAGGGCGCGACCGAGCATCGGCCCGGCACCTATATCTACAACGACCGCATGCAGGTCGCGGCCGGGGTCGCCGAATGGGACGATTGCGCGCTGAACATCTATTCCACCGTCGTGAGCCGCGCCGGACCGGACCGCGGCATTCTGGACGCCGGCTCGAAGACGCTGACTTCGGATCCCGGCGGCGGCCTCGACGGCTACGGGCTGATCCTGGAGCACCCGGAAGCCAAGATCGCGCGCTTCGCGGAAGAGCACGGCTTTCTTGATCTAGCCCGCAGCAACACGCGGCCGAATGTCGGCGACGTCGTTCGCATCGTGCCCAACCATGTCTGCGTCGTCGTCAACATGATGGACGAGGTGGTGATGGTGCGCGGCGACGAGATCATCGGCACGCTGCCGGTCGCGGCAAGGGGGAAGTTGCGGTAGGCGTGCCCGCGTGTCCTCCGTCATTGCGAGCGCAGCGAAGCAATCCACCTCTCCACTTGCGGCGCAATGGATTGCTTCTCTTCGCTCGCAATGACGGAGGTTAGATTTTACGCTCCAGCCACTCCAACGCGCCGCACCCCGCTGCCATCCCCGTCGCAAACGACGCCTGCAAGAGGTAACCGCCGGTCGGCGCTTCCCAGTCGAGCATCTCACCGGCCGCGAACACGCCGGGCAAGCGGCGGAGCATGAAAGCGTCGTCAAGTTCATCGAAGGCGATGCCGCCTGCGGTCGAGATCGCGCGCGCGATTGGTGACACACCATCAAGCTGCACAGGCACTGCCTGCATCCTGCGGGCGAGATCAGCGGGCGACAGCGAAGATGGCGACATCCCGGATGCTTTGGCGGCCTCCTGCAACAGTCCGATAGCGACGGGCGAGAGATTTGCTGCCTTGCGGAGGAAATTCGAGAAGGACTTTTTGCCTTTTGCGGCGGACAATTTCGCTGTCAGTTCGCCGATCTCCGCGTCGGGACGCAGGGCAATGCTGAGCGTAGCCTGTCCATCGCGCAGGATTGCCTCGCGCAGCTCAGCCGAAAGCGCATAGATCGCGCCGCCTTCGATGCCGATGCGCGTGATGATGGCCTCGCCGCGCACGGTATGCGCTCCAAAGCTCAACGCCACGCCCTTGAGCGGTTGGCCTTCAAAGCGGTCGCGGAAAATTTCCGACCAAGCAACGGTGAAGCCGGAATTTGCCGGCCGGAGCGGAGATATCTTCACCCCTTTTGCCGCTAGAATCTGTGTCCACGCGCCATCCGAGCCGAGCCGCGGCCAACTCGCGCCCCCAAGCGCCAGCACGGTTGCGCGAGGCTCGACGACGAGCGGTCCACCAGGCGTTTCAAAGCGCAGGCGGCCCTGCTCATCCCAGCCGATCCAGCGGTGGCGCAGCGCCAATTTTACGCCCATTGAGTCCAGCCGCCGTAGCCATGCCCGCAGCAATGGTGAGGCCTTGAAGGCTTTCGGGAAGACGCGGCCGCTGGAGCCGATAAATGTCTCCTGCCCCAGTGCCTCGCTCCAGTCGCGCAACGCCTGCGGCGGAAACGCTTCGATGGCGGTTTTCAAGTGCGGCATCGCCTCGCGGTAGCGCGCGAGGAATTGCGGCAGCGGTTCGCTATGGGTGAGGTTGAGCCCGCCTCGCCCGGCCATCAGGAACTTGCGGCCGGCAGAAGGCATCGCGTCGTAGACGGTGACGCTGGTGCCGCCTTGCGCGAGCACCTCAGCCGCCATCAGGCCGGCGGGGCCGGCGCCGATGATGGCGACTTTTTTGGAGTGCGATGACATGGCGAGAGTGTAGCCGGATCGATGGTCCCGTAGGGTGGGCAAAGCGACTTGTCCGCCGTAGCTCAACGAGCGAAGGCGGAAGCGTGCCCACCAATGTTCACCGGCATCGGAGATGCATGGTGGGCACGGCGCGAAGTGCGCCTTTGCCCACCCTACGAATTCTACGACGCCCCGCCCTCGCTACAGCTTGATCCCCGCCCGTGCCGCGGCCTGGGCGACATACTTCTGCGTCTGCTCGAATGCGCCCTGCAGCGCCTTCGCCTTCGACACGTCGTCGATCTCGGCAAAATGTGCCGCGATCGCGTCCGGCGTCCAGTCGGACTGGGCTAAGTTGACGCCCTCAGTCTCGATGATCTTGATCACCGCAAACGAACCCGCGCCCGCGCCCATGATGGTGCGGGTCGGAGCATCTTCGCTGAGGAGATACTCCACCGCGGGCGTGATCGCCTCGGGCTTCATCAGCGCCAGCGCCTGCGGCGGCAGCAGCTCTTCCGTCATTCGGGTGGCCGCGGTCGGCGAGATCGTGTTGACGCGGATGTTGTTCTTGCGGCCCTCCTCGGCCAGCACGTTCATCAGGCCGACCATGCCGGCTTTGGCCGCGCCGTAATTCGCCTGGCCGAAATTGCCGAACAGGCCAGACGACGAAGTGGTCAGCACGATGCGGCCATAGTTGCGCTCGCGCATGCCATCCCACACCGCCTTGCAGCAGTAAAACGTGCCGACGAGATGGACGTCGAGCACCTTGGCAAAGTCAGCGACATCCATTTTTCCAAACGACTTGTCGCGGAGAATGCCGGCGTTGGCGCAGAGCAGATCGACGCTACCCCACTCCTTCGTGGCTCGCTCGACCATCGCCGTGACTTGTCCGAACTTGGAGACATCGGCGCCGTCGGCCATCGCCGTGCCGCCCGCTTTGCGGATTTCCTCGACCACGGATTCGGCCGGCGTCAGCGAACCGCCGGTGCCGTCCCGCGCGCCGCCGAAATCGTTGACCACCACCTTGGCGCCGCGGCTCGCCAGCCCCAGCGCATGCGCCCGTCCCAGACCATTGCCCGCGCCTGTGACGATTGCGACGCGTCCGTCAAACCTGATTGCCATGCGAAATCCTGTTTTTCTTCCCTTCTCCCCTTGTGGGAGAAGGTGGCATAGGCGGCCTTACGGCCGCCGTTCTTCATAGTACAACGCCGACGCGTAGCGTCGGCTACGGCGCCGGATGAGGGGTTCTCCAAGAGACGAGTTCGCGGAGAGAACCCCTCACCCGTCTTCGCTTCGCGAAGCCACCCTCTCCCACAAGGGGAGAGGGTACCGCGGCTCCACGGAGATTGACCATTTTTGAGCAGCGATAGATTGCCGGGTCAACTGGTTTGAAGACGCGCTTCGCGCTTTTGCCCGGCCATGACGGCAGAGGTCAGTTGAAATAGATCAGCCCGATCCAATCGGCGACCAACGCCGGCTTGTCCTCGCCCTCGATCTCGACGGTGACGTTGGTGCGCGACTGCAATTCCTTCGGCTTGCGCAGCTTGGCTTCAACAAGCGAGAAGCGGCCGCGGACCCGCGAGCCGGCGCGGACCGGCGAGAGGAAACGCAGCTTGTCGAAGCCGTAATTGACGCCCATCGACGTGCCTTCGATGACCGGCATCACCTCATACGACATGATGCTCATCAAGGACATCGTCAGAAAACCATGCGCGATGGTATTGCCGAACGCTGTTTCCTTCTTTGCCCGTTCCGGGTCGACATGGATGAACTGATGGTCTTCGATCACGTCGGCATAGAGGTTGATCCGGCTCTGGTCGATCAAGGTGCCACGACGACACGCCGATCTCATTGCCGACCATGGCCTGATAGGCCTCTAACGAGACCGGCGGCTTCTTCCAGACTTCATTCATTTGATTAGCTCTCCAACCCGGCGGTCCGCACCTTCTGCAGCTCCGGGAATTCTTCTTCGCGGAACTCGGCGCCGCGCAACGCATCACTGCGGTTATTATCATGCTCGAGCCGGCGCAACTGCACGCGGCGGATTTTTCCGGAAATCGTCTTCGGCAGCTCCGTCACCAGTTCGATCTTGCGAATACGCTTGAACGGCGCGAGCCGGGTGTGCAGATGCATGAAGATCGACAGCGCGGTCTCGGGCGTCCGTTCTGCGCCCGACACCAGCAGCACATAGGCCTTGGGGATCGCGAGCCGGATCGGATCGGGGCTCGGAACGACGGCGGCCTCCGCAACCGATTCATGCTCCAGCAGCACGCTCTCCAGCTCGAATGGACTGATGCGATAGTCGGAAGATTTGAAGACGTCGTCGGAGCGGCCGACAAAGGTGAGATAGCCCTCGTCATCGGCAAACACCACGTCGCCCGAGCGGTAGAGATCGCCGTCTGCCCCGCCCAATTTGCCGTCGTCGCCCTGGTAGCCCTGCATCAGGCCTGCGGGGCGGTCGGCGCCGAGCACAAGCGTCACCTCGCCCTCCTTGGTGACGTGGCCGTCACTGTCGGTGATCCGCACCCGGTAGCCTGGAAGCGGCCGGCCCATCGAGCCGACCTTCACCTTCTGGCCCGGCGAGTTGCCGGCGAGCGCGGCGGTCTCGGTCTGGCCATAGCCGTCGCGGATGGTTAGCCCCCACGCCGCCTGCACCTGGTCGATCACTTCCGGATTGAGCGGCTCGCCGGCGCCGCAGACCTCGCGCAGGCTGACCTTGAAATCCGCGAGCTTCTCCTGAATGAACAGCCGCCACACCGTCGGCGGCGCGCACAGCGTGGTGACGCCGCAACGGCCGATCGTGGTGAGCAGGGCTTTGGCGTCGAAGCGCGGCTGGTTGACCACGAACACGGTGGCCCCCGCATTCCACGGCGCGAAGAAGCAACTCCAGGCATGCTTGGCCCAGCCTGGCGAGGAGATGTTCAAGTGCACGTCGCCCGGCTGCAGGCCGAGCCAGAACATCGTCGAGAGGTGGCCGACCGGATAGCTGCGCTGGCTGTGCCGCACCAGCTTTGGTTTCGCCGTGGTGCCCGAGGTGAAATAGAGCAGCATCGGATCGTCGGCATTTGTCGGGCCATCAGGGGTAAAGTCGTCCGAGGCGCTGGCGGCCTGTTCATAGGGCAGCCAGCCATCGTGCTTCGATGTCGCGCCGACCACGACGCGCACCAGTCCGTCGCCGCCGAGGCCCGCAAATTTCGCGACCTGATCCTGCGAGGCAACCACCGCCCGCGCCCTGCCACGCTCGAGCCTATCGCGCAGTTCGTCCGGCGTGAGCAGCGTGGTGGCGGGGATAACGACGACACCGAGCTTCATCGCCGCCAGCATGGTCTCCCACAGCGGCACGACATTGCCGAGCAGCAACAACAAATGATCGCCGCGCTTCAGCCCCTGCGCCCGCAGGAAGTTTGCGACCTGATTGGATCGGCGCGACAGCGTGGCGAAGGAAAGTTTCGTCTCCTTGTCGCCGGGATCGACGATCCAGAGCGCCGGGCGGTCCCGGCTGTCAGGATTGCGCGCGAGCTCCGCGTCGAACCAGTCGAGCGCCCAGTTGAATGGAACCGGATCGGGCCAGCGAAATCCCCTCACGGCCGCATCGTAGTCGGTGCGATGCTTGAGCAGAAAGGCGCGCGCTTCCTGGAAGGTCGTCATCAGGTCTCCGTTATTTCGCAGCGAGACTCCTAACGTGCTGGATAATCCCGGAAAAATCCACCCCGCCGTGACCCGCGGCGTCGAAGGCCTTGTAGATCTCCTGCGCGTGCTTGCCGAGCGGCGTCGCCGCGCCTGCAGCCTTCGCCGCATCCTGCGCCAGTGTCAGATCCTTCACCATCAGGGCCGACGCGAATCCCGGCTTATAATCGTTGTTGGCGGGCGACGTCGGCACCGGGCCGGGCACCGGGCAATAGGACGTCAGCGCCCAGCATTGCCCCGATGAGGTCGAGGCGACATCGAACAGCGCCTGATGCGACAGCCCAAGCTTTTCGGCGAGCGCAAAGGCCTCGCCGACCCCGATCATCGAAATCCCTAAGATCATGTTGTTGCAGATCTTGGCCGCCTGCCCCGCACCAGCGCCGCCGCAATGGACGATCTTCTTTCCCATGTTCTCCAGCGCCGGTTTCGCCGCCGCAAAGGCCTTCTCCTCGCCGCCACACATGAAGGTCAGCGTCGCACCCTTGGCGCCGCCGGTTCCGCCCGAGACCGGCGCATCGACCGAGAGCATGCCGTGCTTTCCGGCCAGCGCGTGCGCCTGCTTGGCGCTTTCGACGTCGATGGTCGAGCAATCGATGATCAGCGTGCCCTTGGACATGACAGGGACCACTTCGTTCCAGACCGACAGCACATGCTTGCCCGCCGGCAGCATGGTGACAACGACATCGGCGCCCTTGACGGAAGCGACCGAACTCTCGGCGATCCCTGCGCCGTCGGCCTTGGCCTGATCGCGCGAGGCTTCGACCAGATCGAACGCCGTCACCTTGTGGCCGGCCTTGACCAGATTGGCCGCCATCGGGCCGCCCATATTGCCAAGGCCAATGAATGCGATATTTGCCATCTCGAATCCTCCGCTAAACTTTCTTGTTCTGATCAGGGAAATCTGAGTTCGTCGGCGCCGATCTCGGCGAAATAAGGCGCGACCATTTCCGGCGTCACGTCCTCGATTCTCGGCGGCGACCATTTCGGATTGCGGTCCTTGTCGATTACGGCCGCGCGCACGCCCTCGCGGAAATCGTCGCTCGCGAACACTTCCAGCGCGGCGCGATATTCTCGCACCAGACATTCCTCCAGCGAGCGCGCGTTGCGCGCCAGCCGTAGCAGCTTGAGCGTCACCACCATGCCGCGCGGCGACTTTTCGTTCAGCGTCTTCAGCGTCGCCTGCGCGAAGTCCGAGCCATCGCGCTGCAGCGCCGCGAAGATGTCTTCCATGCGATCGTGGGAGAACAACGCGTCGATCTTCGCCTGCTGCGCAGCTACCGGCCCGGCCGTTTCTCCAGTCGAGAAGCCGTCGATCAGCTTCCTGACGTCAGCCGACGTCGTGCTTGACGCCACCTTCGTCAATGCCTCGCGCAAGGCCGTCAGTTTTGATGACGGCACCACCGCATCGGCAAACTTTGCATGAATGGCATCCGGACCGTTCATGGTCTGCCCGGTCAATCCAAAATACGTGCCGATCTCGCCCGGCGAATGCGACAACAGCCAGGTGCCGCCGACGTCAGGGAAGAAGCCGAGGCCGACCTCGGGCATCGCGAGCTTCGTCTTCTCGGTGACGACGCGATGGCTCGAATGCGCCGACAGCCCGACGCCGCCGCCCATCACGATGCCATCCATGAAAGCGACATAGGGTTTTGGGAACTTCTTGATGCGGGCGTTGAGGATGTATTCGTCGCGCCACAGGATCTTGCCGAGATCGCCCCTGACCTTGGAGCTTTCCCAGAGCGCGCGGATGTCGCCGCCGGCGCACAGCCCGCGCTCGCCCGCGCCTTCAAGTACGATCACGGCCACATCGGGATCCGCCTCAAAGACATCGAGCGCCTTGTCGACGTCGTGGAACATCTCCAGCGTCACGGCATTGATCGCCTTCGGCCGGTTCAGGCGGATGATGCCGACTGAGCCTTCCTTGCGCGCGATCAGGTCGCCGTCTGCAATGGCCGCATCCGTCATCGCGCGCCCTCGATCAGCTTGCGCGACACGATCAGCCGCATGATTTCGTTGGTGCCTTCCAGAATCTGGTGTACGCGCAGGTCGCGCACGATTTTTTCGATGCCGTATTCGCTCAAGTAGCCGTAACCGCCGTGAAGCTGCAGCGCCTGGTTGGCGACCTCGAAGCCGACATCGGTACCGAAACGCTTGGCCATCGCGCACAGCATGGTGGCGTCCGCATCCTTGCGGTCGAGCGCAGCCGCCGCGCGCCATACAAACGTTCGCGCCGCTTCCAGCTCGGTCGCCATGTCGGCGAGGCGGAACTGCAGCGCCTGGAATTCATCGAGACGTTTGCCGAAGGCTTTTCGCTCCTTCATGTAGGCGAGCGACTTGTCGAGCGCGCTCTGCGCGCCGCCGAGCGAGCACGCCGCGATATTGAGGCGGCCGCCGTCGAGGCCGGCCATTGCAATCTTGAAGCCGATACCTTCCTCGCCCAGCCTGTTCTCGACCGGCACGCGGGCGTTCTCAAACATCACCGCGCGCGTGGGCTGGGCGTTCCAGCCCATCTTGCGCTCGTTGGCGCCGAACGAGACACCGGGCGTTTCGGCCGGAACGACAAGCGTCGAGATGCCGCCGGGCCCCTCGCCGCCAGTCCGCACCATCACGACATAGAGGTCGCCGCCACCGGCGCCGGAGATGAACTGTTTCTGGCCGTTGAGGACATAGTGATCGCCGTCGCGTACCGCGCGGGTGCGCAGCGCCGCGGCGTCCGAGCCGGAGCCCGGCTCGGTCAAGCAATAGCTTGCCAGCAGTTCCATGGTGCAGAGCTTTGGCAGCCACTTTTGCCGCTGGCTGTCATTGCCATAGGCATCGATCATCCAGGACGCCATGTTGTGGATCGAGATGAAGGCCGACACCGTCGGACAACCGGTCGCCAGCGCCTCGAAGATCAGGGCGGCGTCGAAACGGGTCATCGCGGAGCCACCGACATCGTCCTTGATGTAGATGCCGCCCATGCCGAGGCCTGCGGCCTCGCGCATCACATCGATGGGAAAATGCTTCTCCTCGTCCCAACGGAGCGCATGCGGCGCGATTTTCTCGGCCGCAAACGCCCGCGCCATGTCGCGAACCGCGATCTGATCCTCGTTGAGAGCGAACTGCATCTTGCTCTCGCTCGCGGGCTTACTTCATCAACGGGATCGAGAACTCCGCGCCTTCCTTGACGCCGGACGGCCAGCGCGAGGTCACCGTCTTGGTCTTGGTGTAGAAGCGGACCGAGTCCGGACCGTGCTGGTTGAGGTCGCCGAAGCCCGACTTCTTCCAGCCGCCGAAGGTGTAGTAGGCGATCGGCACCGGGATCGGCACGTTGATGCCGACCATGCCGACATTGACCTTGGCGGCAAAGTCACGCGCCGCGTCGCCGTCGCGGGTGAAGATCGCAACGCCGTTGCCGTAATCATGTTCGGACGGCAGTGCGAGGGCTTCCTTGTAGTCGTGGGCGCGAACCACCGAGAGCACCGGGCCAAAAATCTCTTCCTTGTAGATCCGCATGTCCTTGGTGACGTTGTCGAACAGCGAGCCACCGAGATAAAAGCCCTTTTCATAGCCCTGCATCTTGAAGCCGCGGCCGTCGACGGCAAGCGTGGCGCCTTCCTTGATGCCGATATCGATGTAGTTCTTCACCTTCTCGACCGCTTCGCGCGTCACCAGCGGGCCGTAATCGGCGGACGGATCGACCGAGGTGCCGATCTTGAGCGACTCCACGCGCGGGATCAGCTTTTCCATCAGGCGATCAGCGGTGGTCTTGCCGACGGGAACGGCGACGGAGACCGCCATGCAGCGTTCGCCGGCCGAGCCGTAACCAGCCCCGATCAGCGCATCGACCGTCTGGTCCATGTCGGCGTCGGGCATCACGATGGCGTGGTTCTTGGCGCCGCCAAAACACTGGCAGCGCTTGCCGGTCTGGGCGGCGCGCTCATAGATGTATTGCGCGATCGGCGTCGAGCCGACGAAGCCGATGGCCTTGATATCGGGGTCGTCGAGGATGGCGTCGACGGCTTCCTTGTCGCCGTTGACGACGTTGAGGATGCCAGGCGGCAGCCCCGCTTCCATCATCAGCTCGGCCAGCCGCATCGGCACGCCGGGATCGCGCTCCGAAGGTTTTAGGATAAAGGCGTTGCCGCAGGCGATCGCGGGCGCGAACTTCCACATCGGGATCATCGCCGGGAAATTGAACGGCGTGATGCCGGCGACGACGCCCAGCGGCTGGCGCAGGGAATAGATGTCGATGCCGGGGCCGGCGCCTTCGGTGTATTCGCCCTTCATCAAATGCGGAATGCCGCAGGCGAATTCCGCGACTTCGAGGCCGCGCTGGATGTCGCCCTTGGCGTCGGGAACGGTCTTGCCGTGCTCGCGCGCCAACAGCTCGGCGAGCTTGTCATAGTCGCGCTGCACCAGTTCGAGGAACTTCATCATCACCCGCGCGCGGCGCTGCGGATTGGTGTTGCCCCATTCGGGCTGGGCAAGCGCGGCGTTTTCGACGGCCGCCCGAACTTCCGCCCTTGAGGCCAGCGCCACCTTGGCCTGGACGTCGCCGGTCATCGGCTCAAACACATCGGCCGTCCGGCCGGACGTTCCCTTGACCTCTTTGCCGCCGATAAAGTGTCCGATTGAGCGCATGAATGATCTCCCTAAGGTCCCGTCTGGGATCGCTTTCGAGCCCCTTTTTGACCTGCATTTCTTGGGATACAAGTCCGATATATTGCACCATAGATGTGCGGAAATGCTGGATCAAGGCACCAAGACGATCGACTGGGATGACTTCCGTTTCGTGCTGGCGATCGTCCGCGGCGGCTCGGTTTCCGCTGCCGCCAAGCAGCTATCGGTCGACCATGCCACCGTGATCCGCCGTGTCGACCGGCTGGAACGGCATCTCTCCGCAAAACTGTTCAACCGCCGCAAGACCGGCTACCTCCTGACCGAAGCCGGCCAGCGCGTGGCCGACAGCGCGGAGGCGATGGAATCCACCATCGTCGCGAACCAGGAGGCGGTCGGCGGCTCGCGCGCCCAGCTCACCGGTACGGTCCGGATCGGCGCCCCCGACGGGTTCGGCAGCCATTTCCTGGCCGCGCGGCTTCTGAAATTCACCGAGCGGTATCCCGATCTCGACCTGCAGCTCGTCGCCACCGCGCGCCTCTTCAGCCTGTCGAAGCGCGAGGCCGACATCGCGATCAGCCTCTCCATGCCCAAGGAGGGCCGGATCGTTGGGCGCAAGCTGCTCGACTACAGCCTCGGGCTCTATGCGGCGCCGGCCTATTTCGACCGGGCACCGAAAATCACTTCCCGCGGCGACCTGCCGGGGCATCGCTTCGTCGGCTATATCGAGGAACTGCTGTTCACGCCGGAGCTGGATTACCTGCCCCAAGTTTCGCCGAAGATCTCGGCCAAATTCCGCAGCGCCAATCTGATCGCGCAGCTCAACGCCACCATTGCCGGCTTTGGTATTGCGGTGCTGCCGCATTTCATGGCGAAGGCGCATCCCGAACTGCGTGCGGTGCTACCCGACGAGGTCAGGATCTCGCGCACGTTCTGGATGCTGATGCACGCCGACAGCAAGGACCTGGCGCGGATCAGGGCGGTGGCCGATTACATCCACGAGACGGTGGAGAGCGAGCGCGCGCTGTTTGGCGGGCGGTGAGCTGTAGGGTGGGCAAAGCGAAGCGTGTCCACCATCTTTCGGCGCGTTGGCTGGAATGGTGGGCACGCTGCACTCTGCCCACCCTACGATTCCGCGATCAATTCACCTTCGCCCGCGTCTTCTTCGCGGCCGGCTTCGCCTCGGCACGCGTCAGCGCCGCCTCGCGGCCGGCGAGGAGAATTTCGTCGGACAGTTCGCCGCTGCCGGCAACGCGCGACATCACCAGGGTGCCCATCATCGTCGCCAGCGTACCCATGGCCTGCCGGCGGGCCGTCTTGCGCGGCACGTCGGGAATCTGGTCGGCGATCACATCGATCAACTGCTCCAGCTTGGCGGCAAAGGCCTTGCGCGTCTTCGCGCTTTCCCGGGCGATCTCGGCACCTAACGTCGTAACGGCGCAACCGCGGCCGGGATCGTCGCGATGAACCGTCGAGACGTAGGAATCGATGATCGTCGACAGCCGCTTTTCAGGCGGCGTTTCAGCGGCGATTTTTCGCCAGTGCTCGACCGAGCGGTCCATCGCATAGGCAAAAGCCTCGATGACGAGCGCCTCGCGGGAATCGAAATGCGCGTAGAAACCGCCATGGGTCAGCCCCGCTTCCTTCATCAGGTCGGCGACGCCGATGCCATGCGCGCCCTTTTCGCGAAGCCGCACCGAGGCTTTTTTCACGATCCGTGCGTGGGTCTCCTGCTTGTGCTCTCTCGAATAACGCATCAACGCATCCCATTAAATGTCCCTGGTCATATAATAGCAGTTGCGCGTAGGAAAAGCTGCATCTAATTCGTCTTTTCAACGCCGATCATCGTGAACGTTCCGGTCGCGTGCACTGCAAGATTGCCTGCACGGTCGCGGACGAAGCCTTCGGCATAGCTGGTCTGGCGGCCGAACTTTATCACTTCGCCTTCCGCCGAGATCGCGCCCGAGCGCACCGACAATGGCCGCAGATAGGTCAGCTTGAGGTCCAGCGTGACCGAAGTTTGCCCCGCCGGCTGCATGGTGGTGATGGCACAACCCATGGCAGTATCCAGGAGTGCCGCGGCCGTCGCGCCGTGGAGCAGTCCGATGGTGTTTTCGAGGCTTTCATCCGGATCCAGTTCCATCACGACCCGGCCGGGCTCGGCGATGCGCATCTCGAAGCCGATCAGCCGCGCCATCGGCGGCGGTGGCAGGATGCCGTCGCGGATCGCGCACATGGTCTCGAGCCCGGACATTCCGGATGCCGCCCGGGCAATCGGCCCCGGCGCCTGCCATTCCACCACCCGATGCCTGCGCGTATCGAACGAAAACAGATCGACAGTCTCGGTTATGGTCATGGCGGCCCTTTAGATGACGATCATAATTCTATATCGGTGCAAGCGGTCGCGCAACGCCCCTCGCCCGCCCTTGACAAGCCGGCGCAATGTCCCGGAAGTGAGATCACCGACCAGAACAAGCCCGGAAAAACAGAATGGAAATGCTCAATCCTCATTGCGGCATCGACCGCGACGACAGAGGCGTCGTTCGCCTCGCGATCTGCAATGCGGGCCCTCTCAACATCCTCTCCTCCCCCGTCACCGACGGCGTGCGCGAAGGGTTCGAGCGGCTCGCCGGCGACAAAACCATTCGCGCGATCATCCTCGCCGGACAGAGCGAGAAGAGCATGATCGGCGGCGCCGACATCAAGGAGATGGCGCGCCTCGACCAGAAGTCGGCGGAAGCCTTCATCACGCGGCTGCGCGACCTCTGCGAGGCCGTGCGCCACTTTCCGGCGCCGGTGATCGCACGGCTTCCCGGCTGGTGTCTCGGTGGCGGGTTGGAAGTCGCCGCCGCCTGCGATTTCCGGATTGCGGCCCACGTTGCCAAATTCGGCATGCCGGAAGTGCGCGTCGGCATCCCCTCGGTGATCCATGCCGCGCTGCTGCCGCGGCTGATCGGCTGGGGCCGCGCCCGCTGGCTGGTTATGACGGCGGAAAATATCGACGCGCCCACCGCGCTCGCCTGGGGCCTGGTCGATGTGGTCGTGAAGGAAGGCGGGCTCGATGCCGCGGTCGAGCATACGGTGAAGGCGCTGCTCGACTGCGGACCCGAAGCGTTGCGTTCGCAGAAGGCGCTGCTGCGGCAATGGGAGGAACTGCCGCTGACCGAATCCGTCAACTTAAGTGTCGGCGTATTCGGACAATCGTTCCTGACCGGCGAGCCGCAGCGGCTGATGCAGGGATTTCTCGACCGCAAGAAATAGACGGAGGGAGGCATGAGGCCTGCCGGCAAGGGACCGCTGGAGTCGCTCTATTTCGACTATCCCCGCTTTGCGGCACGGCGCGTCCCCGAGCTTGACGGCGAGACGACGCGGCATCCGGTGCTGATCGTGGGCGCTGGCCCGATCGGCATGACGGCGGCGCTGGTGCTGGCGCGCTGCGGCATCAAGAGCGTGCTGATCGACCGCAAGGATACCTTTAATGACGGCAGCCGCGCCATCTGCATCGCGCGGCCGAGCATGCATATCCTGGAGCGGATTCGGCGCGGTCACGCCGTTCGTCAAAAAGGCGCTCGGCTGGCGGTTCGGCCGCAGCTACTATCGCGGCGAGCAGATTTTTCGGCTGGAGATGCCGCAACCGCCGGGCGAAAAATATCTGCCGATGTACAATCTGCAGCAGCAGTATATCGAGAAATTCCTGCATGATGCGGTCGCGGCCTGCGACCTCGTCGACATGCGCTGGCAGAGCGAACTGTCGGCCATCGAGCGTCACAATGATGGCGTCTCGGTTCGGATTTCATCGCCAGAGGGCGATTATCGGCTCGATGCCGACTATGTGCTGGCCGCCGACGGGGCGCGCTCGCAGGTCCGGTCGATGCTCGGCTTGCGGCTGAAGGGCGACAACTACGAAGGCCGCTATGTGATCGCGGACATCCGCATGGACCACGATTTTCCGACCGAGCGCCGCGCCTTTTTCGAACCAAGCGGCAATCCCGGCGGCACGGTGCTGATCCACAAGCAGCCGGACGATATCTGGCGCGTGGATTACCAGCTCCGTGAAGGCGAGAGCGAGGAAGAGGCTTTAAAGGAAGAAAACCTCCGCGCCCGCGTTGGCGCGATCCTTGCGGATATCGGCCACACCGCACCGTGGGACCTCGAATGGTGGAGCGTCTACTCCGCCAACACCTTGTGCCTTGACGATTACCGGCACGGCCGCGTCTTCTTCATCGGCGATGCCGCGCATATCGTGCCGATTTTTGGCGTGCGCGGGCTGAACAATGGCCTGGCAGATGCCGAAAACATCGGCTGGAAGCTGGCGCTCGTTCTTCATGGCGAGGCGGATGAGCGGCTGCTCGACAGCTACTCGCCGGAGCGGCGCGGCGCCACGCTCGACGTGTTCGCCAATGCCACCAAGAGCACGCGCTTCATGACGCCGCCGACGCGCGGCTGGCGGTTGGCGCGCGAGGCGGCCTTGTCGCTCAGTTTGAAGCATGAATTTCCCCGTGGGCTCGCCAATCCGCGCCAGATGCAGCCCTATACCTATTCGGAAAGCCCGCTGACGCCCTATGCCGGACGCGATGCCGAATTCGTCGGCGGTCCTCGTTGCGGCAGCGCCGCGCCGAACTCCAAGCTCTCCGACGGAACCTACCTCTTGGATCGCGCCGGCAACGGCATGACCGCGATCCTGTTCTGCGAGGAGAAGCTCACCGCCGAACAGGCGGCGCTGCTGGCGCAACTCAGCCGGATCGATAAGCGCTTCGTTGCGGTGCTGGTCGCCTCGCGTCGCCCTGCGTCCGAAACGAAAGCCCTTGTGGATCAAGACGGCGAAATCGCCCGCCTATTCGCCGCAGATCCCGGCACGCTCTACCTGCTGCGGCCCGATCTGCACATTGCCGGGCGATGGAAGTCTGTCGCTCCCGACGAGATCCTGAAAACCGCAAGCCTTTGCCTGGGAAGCGAGACGCCATGAGCGCCATGCCATTCGAGGACTTCGAGACCGCTTATGAGACGCTTGCGATGGCGATCGACCAGGCCGGGCCCGAGCGTGAAGCGCTGTTCCTGACCCGGCTTGCGCTCGTGCTCGGCCACAAACTCGGCGATGTCGCGGCCTTCCGGAAGGCCATCGAGACCGCCCTTGACGGGCTGCAATAGCGGCGGCTCGCGCCTGCCGATCCATCAATTCTCTCATGCGGACGGTGAGATTTTTTAATCGGATTGCCTGGTTGCGATACCGCCGCGTATAATATTATGTTCATAATTCAATATCCGGCTTGCGCGGATTGCCGCTGGCGTCGTCGTGTCCTGAAATGAGGGAAGTACGACATTCAAGTCGGACCAACGTCACGTCAGAATACGTAAAGCCGCCTTAAGCAAACTTTCCCACCCGAATTCCCCGAGGACCAATGATCTCGAATTGGCTTTCAGCCGCCCTCGCCCGCCGCAATATCCATTACGGCTGGGTGATGGTCGCCGTGACCTTCCTCACCGCCCTGATCTCCGCCGGCACGGTCGGCGCGCCCGGCGTCTTCATCGTGCCGTTGCAAAAGGAATTCGGCTGGACGACGGCGGAGATTTCTTCCGCGCTGTCGATCCGCTTCATTCTGTTCGGGCTGATGGCGCCCTTCGCTGCCGCGCTGATGAACCGCTACGGCCTGCGCAATGTGACGCTGTTGGCACTGCTGATCGTCGTCTCCGGCCTGGTGGCGTCGCTGGCGATGACACAGGTCTGGCAGCTCATGCTGCTGTGGGGCGTGGTGATCGGGCTCGGCACCGGCATGACGGCGCTGGTGCTGGGCGCAACGATTGCTGCACGCTGGTTCGTGGCGCGCCGCGGTCTCGTCGTTGGCATCCTGACCGCGAGCGTCGCCACCGGGCAGCTCGCCTTCCTGCCGCTGCTGGCGAGCCTGACCGATACGTATGGCTGGCGGATCGCACTGGCGCTGGTGTGCGTGATGCTCGGCGTCGCGGCTTTCGCCGTGCTGATGATCATGCGTGACCGGCCAAGCGATGTGGGTTTAAGGCCGTTCGGCGACGAAGGCACCGAGCCGCTGCCGGCGCCTCCCCCAAACAACACTCCGATCATGGCGGCGGCGCTCGGCACGCTGCGCGATGCCTCGAAATCGGGCGTGTTCTGGATCCTGTTCGCCACATTCTTCATCTGCGGCGCCTCTACCAACGGCCTGGTCCAGGTTCACCTGATTCCGATGTGCCTCGATTTCGGCATTCCGCAGGTGCAGGCGGCGAGCCTGCTGGCTGCGATGGGCATATTCGATTTCGTCGGCACCATCGCTTCCGGCTGGCTGTCGGACCGCTACGACAATCGCTGGCTCCTGTTCTGGTATTACGGGCTGCGCGGCCTATCGCTGCTGTTTCTGCCGTTCTCCGATTTCACGCTCTACGGCCTGTCGCTGTTTGCGATGTTCTACGGACTCGACTGGATCGCGACCGTACCGCCGACGGTGCGTCTCACTACCCAGCGGTTCGGCCCCGAACGCGCCAACTTGGTGTTCGGCTGGATTTTTGCCGGCCATCAGTTGGGGGCGGGTGTCGCCGCCTTCGGTGCGGGCCTGTCGCGGACGGTACTGCAGACCTATCTGCCGGCGTTCGCCGGTGCGCTCTGCGTGGTGGCGGCGTTGATTGTTCTGGCGATCTCGCGGCCGAAGCCCGTGGCGGCATAACCACTGCCGTAGGGTGGGCAAAGGCGCACTTGCGCCGTGCCCACCATCTCTCCGCATCGTCGACATCTGTGGTGGGCACGCTTCGCTTTGCCCACCCTACCATCGGTGCGCTACGGCCGCGTCGACATGTTGCTCGGCGGACCTACGCTGCGGATCGGCTCCGCCAATCGCGCGAACTCGCACAGCAGCGAACGCGTCTTGCGTGGGTCGATCACCTCCTCGACCCAGAATTTCTCGGCGGAGCGGAACGGCGAGCGCAGCTTGTTGAGGCGGTCCTCGATCTCCTTCAGCTTCGCGGCCGGATCATCCGACCCGTCGATATCGGCGCGGTAGGCGGCCTCGATGCCGCCTTCGAGCGGCAGCGAGCCCCAATAGGCCGACGGCCAGGCATAGCGCATCGAATAGCGGTTGGCCGGCTGGTGCACGACGCCGGCGACGCCGAACGCGTTGCGCACGATGATGGTGCACCAAGGCACGGTCGACTGGTTGACCGCCGCCATCGCCCGCACGCCGTGGCGGATGGTCGCCGACTTCTCGGCCTCGAGCCCGATCATGAAGCCGGGACAATCCATTAGGTAAACCACCGGCAGATGGAAGGTCTCGGCGAAATCGACCCAGCGCACCACTTTCTGGCATGCCTCCGCCGTCCACGACCCGCCATAGTGAAAGGGATCACTCGCCAGCAGCAGCACCGCGCGGCCCTCGAACCGGGCAAGGCCCGTGATGATCGGACGGCCGAAATTGGCGTTCACTTCGAAGAACGAACCCTTGTCGACAACGGCGTCGATGATCGGGCGCATCTTGTAGACCTGGCGGCGGTTGCGCGGCACCGCCTTCAACAGCGATTCTTCCGCGCGCTCCGAATCATCCGTGCACGGCGTGGTCGGCGGCAGGTCATATACCGAGGACGGCAGATAGGACAGAAAACGCCTGGCGCGTTCGAACGCCTCCTCCTCGGTATCGACGGCATCATCGACGCCGCCGGCGCGGGTCTGGATCTCGGCGCCGCCAAGCTCCTGCTTCGTCAGGTCCTGGCCAAGACGTTTTACGACCGGCGGGCCTGCGACGAACATCGCGGAATTTCGGGTCATGACGGAATAATGGCTGGCGGCAAGCCGTGCCGCGCCAAGGCCCGCGACCGAACCGAGGCCGAGCGCGACCACGGGCACCCGCGCCATGTTCGCCGTCGTGAACCAATACCAGCGCGTGCCGCCGACCCCGCCGGGCAGATTCGCAGCGCCGCGCGTCTCGATCGTCTTCACCGAGCCACCGCCGCCCGAGCCTTCGATGACGCGGATGATCGGCAGGCGAAAATCATGCGCCATCTCCTCGGCCATCAGCGGCTTGGCCGAGATCGACGCATCGGCCGAGCCGCCGCGCACGGTGAAATCGTCGCCGACGACAACCACGGTGCGGCCGTCGACCCTGCCGCGGCCGAACACGCAGTTGGCCGGCGTCAGGTGCTTGAGTTCGCTGTTTTCGTCGTATTCGGCGATGCCGGAAATCGCGCCGATCTCGTGGAAGGAACTCTTGTCGATCAGTTTGTCGATGCGCTCACGAACCGTGAGCCGGCCCTGGTCATGCTGGCGCTTGACCTTGTCAACGCCTCCCATCTCGCGCGCGAACGCTTCGCGCCGAGCGAGCTCGTCGAGCTCCGGCTTCCAGTTCATTCGTATCCTCCGTCCTGATGATCTTGTTGTTATTATGGGCCGGCACCGGAAGCGGCTTTCTTTCAATCCGATTGGCGAAGATGTCGCCCTCGGCGCCTTCCAGCAGGCCGCCGATCGCGACGCCGAGTTCGAGCATCTGCGGCGCCACTTCCCGGTGCAGCCGCTCCTCGTCAAACATCGCGGCGAGAAGGCCGATCGTCACGACGACAAAGGTTTGATATTGCGGCGACCACACCGGCACCGCGCAGCCGTTGATATGCGGGCTCCAGGTGCCGCAGCCCACGACATAGCCGTGTTCGCGCAGGTGGCGGCGGTTATCTTCGATGCGCGGCTTCAACTGTCCCGCATTTTCCGGGATCTCGCGCTCCATTTCGGCGATCAGGGCGTCGCCGACGTCGGTGTCGAGCGCTGCGGTGTAGGCAAAGCCGGCCGCGGTGCTGGTCATCGAGATGCGGCTGCCAGTGCCTTCGTGCAGGCCGAGCGCATTCGCCGCGCGCGCGAATTCGAGATAGACGAGGTGATAGCGATCGGGAATCACGAAGCCGACGGTGCCCGGCAATTGATCGGCGACGTCCTGCAGACGCAGCCTGATCAGATTGCGAAGCTGCAACCCCTTCATCATGGAGGTGCTCATCGCCACCGCGCTTGGCCCGATGCGGTATTTCTGGTCGCGCGGCAGATAAACGAGCTGGCCCATCCGCGTCAGCGTGTGCGTGAGCCGCGACACCGTCGACCGCGGCAGTCCGCAGCGGCTGGAAATTTCCAGATTACCTAGTCTGGCTTCATGACCCTCGAAGCAGCGCAGGACGTCGAACGCCCGCGACACCACCTGGATCACGTCACCCTCGCCCGCCAGATCGCTGGCGAGCATTCCCTGTTTGCTAAGCCTTTCCGAGCGTCTTCCCATTGTTATGGCTCCATGGCCTAATTCCGCCCTGCGGAACAAAATTCCACTTGCAGAACAAACTACCTCAGGCAATCTGCGGCCACAACAAAAAGCCGTTCACGAGGACAGCCTGTCCGTCAGACGGTCCCCGGGAGAACGGACATGCCAGAGATCAAGATTGTCACCGAAGTCGCCGGACGCGTGTGCGCGCTTCCCGTCGCAACTGGTGGCAATGTCGGCGACGGCGACGAGATCGCTTTCGTGGAAGCCATGAAGATGGAAATTCCGGTCACGTCGACGACGGCAGGAAAGATCAAGGCCATCCTGGTCAAACTCGACGACGTTATCGCCGAAGGACAGGTTGTCGCGATCATCGAAGCTTAACCGGATCACGGCATAAACTTTTTTGAACGAGTTCCGCGACAATCTGTCCAGCTCTGGTATTGACGTGTACGCACGTGATGTTTCCATCGCCAGCCGCGATATGACATGATCGACGCTAACGAGAGAATTTTCGCATAGCGAAACAATCTGAGGGGAAAATTATGATCTACCGCTTGAAGGCGCTCGCACCACTCGCCCTTGCAGGCATCTCATGGCTGACCTTGCCGGCGGCTTATGCGGAAGACGTCAAGCTGCCGCCGACCATGGTGGTCACCGCCTATGACACCGGCACCGCGGGCTTCAACATCGCCGTCGGCGTCGGCAAGATGATGAAGGACAAATACGGCACCGACGTTCGCGTGCTGCCCGCCGGCAATGACGTGGCGCGACTGGCGCCGCTGCGCGCCAAGCGCGCGGCCATGTCCGCAATGGGTTCCGGCACCTATTTCGCCCAGGAAGGCGTGTTCGAGTTCGGTACCAAGGAATGGGGCCCCCAGCCCTTGCAGCTCGTGCTGTCCACGGTCGATTGCAACGCCGCCACGCTCGGCGTCGCCAAGGATTCCGGTGTGACCGAGATCAAGCAGCTCAAGGGCAAGCGCGTGGGCTTTGTGGTCGGTTCGCCGGCGCTGAATCAGAACGCGCTCGCCATCCTGGCTTTCGGCGACCTCAAGCAAAGCGACGTCAAGGTCGTCGAGTTCTCGAGCTACGGCGCGATGTGGAAGGGCATGATCAACAACGACGTCGACGCTGCTTTCGCCACCACCATCACCGGCCCGGCGAAGGAACTCGAGACATCACCGCGCGGCATCATCTGGCCGCCCTTGCCCCACAAAGACAAGGCCGGCTGGGAGCGCGTGAAAAAGGTCGGCTCGTTCTTTTTCCCGCACGTCGCGACCTGCGGCGCCGGCATCTCCAAGGACAAGCCGATCGAGCTCGGCAACTATCCCTACCCGATTTTCATGGCATACGGGACGCTGCCCGCCGACGAAGTCTATGCCATCACCAAGGCGATGATCACGGGCTACGACGCCTATAAGGACTCCGCGCCGGGCGCGGCCGGTCTTGCGGCCGACCGCCAGACCAAGAACTGGGTGGTCCCGGTGCATCCGGGCGCCGCCAGGGCACTGAAGGAAGCCGGTCAATGGACCGACGCGCAGGAAGCCTACAACAAGGAATTGCTGAAGCGCCAGCAAGTGCTGGCCGCCGCATGGACGGACTACGGCAAGTCCAGCCCGCCATCGGATGACAAGGCGTTTCTCGAAGGCTGGATGAAGGCACGCGCCGCGGCGCTGGCGAAGGCGAACATGCCCAACGGCTTTGAGTAGCGCTGCCTCACTCGCCTGGGGTCCAAGGCGAACACCGTCTAGGGGGAATGATGTCACCTGCTGCGAGTGATAGCGTAGCCGCGCCTGCAAAACGAATTGAGTTCGACGACCCGCATGCCAACATGCAGGAAGCCGAAGTCACGCGGGTGCGGACATTGCGCGGGGCGTGGCGCTGGACGCTGGTGATTGCAACTGCGGTAACCATCCTGCTGTGCATCAACCAGCAATTCTCCCTGCGCTTCTTCCTCGGCTACACCCAGCTCAACACCGAGTACTTCTATCTCCTGATCGCGCTGATGCTGCCGTTCACGTTCCTGATCTTTCCGGGGACCGGGAGCGCGCCGCTCGATCGAATTCCCTGGTATGACATCCTGCTGTTTGTCGCCAGTTTCGCCTGCGCAATCCTCCTGATGCGCAGCGTCCGCAAAGCGGCAGAAGCCGGCTGGGAATTCGGCGGCGCGCCGACCTACGTGATCGTCGCCGGCGTCATCATGTGGGTCGTGCTGATGGAAGCGTTGCGGCGCACCGGCGGCTGGAGCCTGCTGCTGAGCGTGCTGCCGTTTACGGTGTATCCCCTGTTCGCCGATGCGACGTGGCTGGGGCCGTTTCGCGGCACCCAATCGACACTCGAACAAGCGACGGCGTATCACGTGCTTTCGGGCGAAAGCCTGCTCGGCATTCCGATCCAGGCTTTTGCCGATACCGTGATCGGCTTTCTGGTGTTCGGCACGGCGCTGATGATGACGGGTGCCGGGAAATTCTTCATCAACCTGTCGTTTGCAATGTGCGGCACCTTCCGCGGCGGCGCCGCCAAGGTCTGCATCTTTGCCAGCGGCCTGCTCGGCATGATGTCGGGCTCGATCATCTCCAACGTGCTGACCGCCGGCACCATGACCATTCCCGTCATGAAGAAGAGCGGCTTCCGCGCCTCCTATGCCGCTGCGATCGAGGCCTGCGCCTCGACCGGCGCCGTGCTGGCGCCGCCGGTGATGGGCGCGACCGCGTTCGTCATCGCGCAGTTCCTCAACGTCAGCTACGCCGACGTCGCGCTTGCTGCGATCATTCCGGCGACGCTCTACTACATCGGCCTGTTCATGCAGGTGGATTCCTATGCCGCCCGCCACGGGTTGAAGGGCATTCCGCGCGCCGAACTGCCGAAGGTATGGGACACGATCAAGGACGGCTGGTACTACGTTTTCGTCATCGCGCTGCTGATCGTGATGCTGCTCTACTTCAAGCGCGAGAGCCACGCGCCGTTCTACGCTACTGCGCTTCTTTTGGTGCTGAACCAGCTCTTCTCCAAGGATACCCGCTGGACGCTTGGGACGATCAGCAAGTTCCTTGAGGTCAACGGCCGCACATTCGTCGAGCTGGTCGGCATCCTTGCCGGATGCGGGCTCTTGATCGGCGCGTTCTCGATGACCGGCGTGGTCTCGAGCCTCGCCAACGACCTGTTGCGGATCGCCGGCGACAACGCACTCCTGCTGCTCGTGATGTGCGCCTTCACCAGCCTCGTGCTCGGGCTCGGGCTGACGACGACGGCCTGCTACATCTTCCTCGCCATCCTCGTGGCGCCTGCGCTGGAAAAACTCGGCCTCAACCGCATGGCCGTGCACATGTTCATCTTCTATTGGGGCATGCTGTCCTCGATCACGCCGCCGGTCGCAATCGCCTCCTTTGCCGCGGCCGGCATCGCCGGCTCGCCAGCAATGAAGACGGGGTGGGAATCGATGTGGGTCGGCAGCATCATCTATTTCATCCCGTTCTTCTTCGTGTTGAACCCGGCGCTGGTGCTGCAGGGACCAAGCCCGTATCTCGAAGGGCTCGGACTGATGGCGCTGGCAGGCTTCGGCACACTGTTTATCTGCGGCGGCATTCAGGGCTATCAGGTCTTTGTCGGCGATCTCAGGGCCGCCGGCGCGTTGGAATGGCCGCTGCGGGTGTCGTTCGTAGTTGGTGGCTTCGTAGTGGCGACACCGGGCGGCGGGATCATGCCGCTGTCGCAGATGCAGGTGACCCTGCTCGGTCTCGCCATTCTCATTCCTGCGGCGCTGGTCGCGCTGCTGCTGGTGCGCCGCCAGACGCTGGCGCCGCCGAACGGGTTGCACGCACCCTGATTGCGTTGCACAACAGGAGGCGATGAAACAATCGCCTCTTCCGTTCACGACCAGTCCCACAGCCTGGACCCGTTCGAAACCGCCGTTGCTGCGGTTCCTGAAGGCCTGCCACGCCGAATTCACCTCCGAGACCGGTGGCGCGGTCGCCGACTACATCCCTGAACTCGGCAAGGCCGATCCTGCCCATTTCGGCATCAGCCTCGCCACCCTCGACGGCCATGTCTACGAAGTCGGCGACACGCAGGTCCCCTTCACCATTCAGTCGATGTCAAAGCCCTTCGTGTTCGCGCTGGCGCTCGACACGCTGGGGGCAGCACGGGTCGAGAGCGTCATCGGCGTCGAGCCCTCGGGCGATCCCTTCAACTCGATCCGCCTCAACGCCGAGAACCATCCCTTCAATCCGATGGTCAATGCCGGTGCGATCTCCTGCTCCGGCCTGATCCACGAGGCCAAGGGCGATGCGGCATTCGAATACATCAGGCAGGCGCTCGGCCGGTTTGCCGGGCGCGAGCTCGACGTCGACGATGCCGTCTATGCTTCCGAAAGCGCGACCGGCGATCGCAACCGCGCGATCGGCTACCTCCTGCGCACCAACGCGGTGATCAAGGAGAACGTAGCCGCCGTGCTGGAGGTCTATTTCCGGCAATGTGCCATCCTGGTGACGGCGCGTGATATCGCGGTGATGGCGGCGACGCTCGCCAACCGCGGCATCAATCCGGTGACCGGCGAGCAGGTGATGACGCCGTATGCCATCTCGCGCACGCTTTCGGTGATGACGAGCTCCGGCATGTATGATTATGCGGGAGAGTGGATCTACCGGATCGGCATCCCCGCCAAGAGCGGGGTTGGCGGCGGCATCCTCGCGGCGCTCCCGGCGCGGCTCGGGCTCGGCAGCTATTCGCCAAAACTCGACAAGCACGGCAACAGCGTGCGCGGCATCAAGGTCTGCGAGGCGCTATCGTCACATTACGACCTTCACATGCTCAACCGCAGCGACGATGCGCGCAACAGCATCATCGCCGATTACGACATCGGCAACAGCCCCTCGCGGCGCGTGCGGCGCGCGCAGGAGCAGACCATCCTCGCCGCGCACCACCAGGATGTCCGCGTGATCGAGCTGGTCGGGACGCTGTCGTTTTCAAACGTCGACTACGTCTCGCGCCAGCTTGCGGCCAGGCCGCGGCCGCAACTCGTCATTTTCGACCTGCGCCGCGTCACCGCCATGACCCGCGCCGGCGCCCGCCTGCTCGCCGAGGAATTCCGCGAGCTCGCGGCGCATCACGTCACGGTGATTCTTTCCGGCATCAGGCGCTCGTCGCCGGACTGGAAAATGATCGCGGAATGGACTGAAGGTCTCATCAATATCCGCAACTACTACCTGCTCGACGCCGCCATCGAATGGGCGGAAGACCAGCTCGTCTATCGCTACGGCGGCGCTATCGACTTCTTCGAGGCGACCGAACTCTCCGAGCAATCACTGCTGGCGGGGCTGACGGAGGAGGAATTGACCGATCTCGCTTCGCTCGCGTCAATCCGGACCTATCAAACCGGCGAGAAGATCATCTCCGCCGGCGATGTCGCCGCATCGCTGTTCTTCTTGCGGAGCGGCGCAGTCCACGTCACCCTGCCCGACGGCGTGAGGCTGGCGACGTTGACGGCAGGCATGCCCTTTGGCGAAATGGCGCTGCTGGAGCCGCAGCGTTCCGCCGACGTGCTGGCTGACATGGCCGCGACCGCATATGAAGTTTCGCTCAGTGATTTCGAGCGCTTCCGAAAACAGCACCCGCGCGCCGGCGAGCGCATCATGCGCAACCTTGCGCAATTGCTCGCCGATCGCCTGATCCTCGCCAACGCCAAGCTGGACCTGCTGACGTCGGGTTAGTCATGTGTCCCGGACGCGGTGCAGCGTTCTTCACGCTGCTCCGCAGAGCCGGGACCCACAGCGCCGCATCATGGACCCCGGATCAGCAGCGCACCGCCATAGCGCGTCGAAGACGCGCGTGAACGCGCTTTTGGCGCTGCGCAGCATCCGGGGAACGCCGTCGCCTGTCGCTACGCCCCCGCTTTGCCCCGCCCGTTCTTTTCGGCGGCGCGGCGCAGCGCTTCGGCGAGCGCGCCGCCCTGCTCCTGCGGCTTGCGCGGCGACGACGACGTCATCGACGCCTTGGAATACTCGCGCATCTTGCTATCCGACAGCTTGGGGCCCTTGTCGCCGATTTCGTCGTCGAGCCGCAGCGTCAACGCGATGCGCTTGCGGGCGACCTCGACCTCCAGCACCTTGACCTTGACGATGTCGCCCGGCTTCACGACCTCGCGCGGGTCCTTGATGAAATTCTTCGACATCGCCGAGATGTGCACCAACCCGTCCTGGTGGACGCCGATATCGACGAAAGCGCCGAACGCCGCCACGTTCGTCACCGTGCCTTCCAGGATCATGCCGCGCTTGAGATCCTTGATCTCCTCGACGCCCTCCTTGAACACCGCGGCCTTGAACGCCGGGCGCGGGTCGCGGCCGGGCTTTTCCAATTCGCGCAGGATATCGGTTACCGTCGGCAGGCCGAAGGTTTCGTCAACAAAGGCCTGCGGCTTCAACTGGCGCACGACATCGGCATTGCCGATCAGCGCCTTGATATCGCTCTTGGTCGCGGCGAGAATCCGGCGCACCACCGGATAGGCTTCGGGATGCACGCCGGAGGAATCCAGCGGGTCTTCGCCATTGTTGATGCGCAGGAAGCCGGCGCATTGCTCGAACGCCTTGGGTCCGAGCCGCGGCACTTCCTTCAGCTCCTTCCGCGACTTGAACGGCCCGTTGGCGTCGCGATGCTGCACAATGCTTTGCGCAAGCCCCGCACCAATGCCCGACACGCGCGCGAGCAGCGGCGCGGAAGCGGTATTAGCATCGACGCCGACGGCGTTGACGCAGTCCTCGACCACGGCATCGAGCGAACGCGCCAGCTTGGCTTCGCCGAGGTCGTGCTGATACTGGCCGACGCCGATCGCCTTCGGATCGATCTTGACGAGTTCGGCGAGCGGGTCCTGCAGGCGCCGCGCGATCGACACCGCGCCGCGCAAGGTGACGTCGAGCTCCGGCAGCTCTTCCGACGCGAAGGCCGAGGCGGAGTAGACCGACGCGCCGGCTTCCGACACCACGATCTTAGACATCTTGAGATCCGGCAGCAGCTTGACGAGCTCGGTCGCCAACTTGTCTGTCTCGCGCGAGGCGGTGCCGTTGCCGATCGCGATCAGCTCGACGCGGTGCGCGACCGCGAGTTTGCCGAGCGTCGCCAGTGCCGCATCCCATTGCCGCTGCGGCTCATGCGGATAGATCGTCGTGGTCGCCACCACCTTCCCCGTCGCATCGACGATGGCGGTCTTGACGCCGGAGCGGTAGCCGGGATCGAGCCCCATGGTGACGCGGGCGCCGGCCGGCGCCGCCAGCAGCAGGTCGCGCAAATTCGAGGCGAAGACCCGCACGCCCTCGGTCTCGGCCGCCGTCCATAGCCGCATCCGCAGGTCGATGTTGAGATGCACCTGGATCTTGGTGCGCCACGCCCAGCGCGCGGTCTCCACCAGCCAACGGTCGCCCGGGCGCTTCTGATCGGCGATGCCAAAGCGCTGCATGATCTTGAGTTCATAGGCGCTGGGGACGCCGGCCTCGGGCACATTCGCCTCGGGCTGCATCTGCAGCTCCAGAATTTCTTCCTTCTCGCCGCGGAACAGCGCGAGGATGCGGTGTGAAGGCAGCTTGTGCAGCGACTGGTTGAAATCGAAATAGTCCTTGAACTTCTCGCCTTCGAGCTTCTTGCCCTTGCGTACGGTGGAGATCATCAGCGCGCTGGTCCACATCTCCTCGCGCAGCCGTCCGATCAGGTCGGCGTCTTCGGCGAATCGCTCCACCAGAATCGCGCGGGCGCCTTCGAGGGCGGCCGCGACGTCCGCCACCTGCTTTTCGGCGTCGACAAAGCCGGCAGCGACGACCTGCGGATCGTTCTGCGGCTGGGTCAGCAACAGCTCGGACAGCGGCTCGAGTCCGGCTTCCTTGGCAATCTCGGCCTTGGTGCGGCGCTTCGGCTTGAACGGCAGGTAGATATCTTCCAGACGGCCCTTGGTGTCGGCCGCCATAATCTGTGCTTCCAGCGCAGCGTCGAGCTTGCCCTGCTCGCGGATCGAATCAAGGATCGCGACCCGGCGCGCTTCGAGCTCGCGCAAGTAAGTCAGGCGCTCTTCCAGGGTGCGCAACTGCGCGTCATCGAGCCCGCCGGTGATTTCCTTGCGGTAGCGCGCCACGAACGGCACCGTGGCGCCGCCGTCCAGCAGTTCGACCGTCGCCGCGATCTGCTCCTCGCGAACGCCAAGCTCTTGCGCAATCTGTCGATTGATATTTGCCACGCGACCTCTTTCCAAAGCCGTTTGCGGCGGGAGGACCGGCCGCGGGGACGCAGCTTATGGACCATCTCGGATTGATTTGCCAACCCGCCGCACGAAAGAAATTGATCTGTGGATCGGGCCCATCGGTCAACAACCCGCACGCGGGATTCGCAAGGGAAAACACGCCGAGATAGGGGTGGATTGATGGCCTCGTAATGTGTAAACGGGCGCTCCCTCCCGGAGCTCCCATGTCGATCTGCGGTCTTGATTTCGGAACGTCGAACACGACGCTCGGCACCATGGAAGGCCGGGCGCCGGTTCTGGTGGCGCTGGAGGCGGCGCACAGCACGATTCCCAGCGCGATCTTCTATGAGGCGGATGGCGGCGTTCTGATCGGCCGCAGGGCCATGGAAGCCTATGTCGAAGGCACGGCCGGCCGCCTGATGCGCAGCCTCAAATCGGTGCTCGGTACCTCGCTGATCGAGGAAACCACCCGGCTGGGCCGAGCGCGGGTCAGCTTCCGTGATGTGATTGCCTATTACCTCGGCGCAGTCAAACGTCGCGCGGAACAGGCCACGGGCCGCCAACTGCGCCGTGTCGTTCATGGCCGTCCCGTACATTTCGTCGATAATGCGCCGGACGCCGACCGCAAGGCGGAGCAAACCCTGCGATCGATTGCGCAGGGGATCGGTTTCGAGGAGGTCACTTTTCAGTTCGAACCGATTGCGGCAGCGCTGGACTATGAGCGGCAAACCACTTCCGAGGAACTGGCATTGATCGCCGATATCGGCGGCGGCACGTCCGACTTCTCGATCGTGCGGCTGGGTCCCGAACGCCACGGCAAGGCCGATCGTACAGCCGATATTCTCGCCAATGATGGCGTCCGCATCGGAGGCACCGATTTCGACCGTCAGCTCAGTCTCGGCGTGGTCATGCCGCTGTTCGGATTCCGCAGCGCCATGAAGCGCGCCGGGCTCGACGTGCCGTCGAGTTATTTTCACGACCTCGCCACCTGGTCGAACATCAACCGCATGTATGAGCCGCGCGTGATGGCGGATATCCGCCAGGTGCGGCTGCAGGCGGCCGAGCCGGAACTTCTCGATCGGCTGATCCGCGTGGTCCACGAGCAGCGCGGCCATACGCTGGCAATGGAAGTCGAAGATGCCAAGATCGCCCTGTCCGAGAGGCGGCGGGCGGACATTCCGTTGGAGTGGGTTGCCCCCGGTCTCAGCGCCGAAATCGGCCGCCCCGACCTCGTCAACCATACCAGGCAGTTGGCCGACCGCATCGCGGCGCGCATCAGGAACTGCCTCGTTCAGGCGGGATTGGCCGCTGAAGATATCGACTCCGTGTTCCTGACCGGCGGCTCGGTAAACCTCGCCCACGTCCACAAGGCGATCACCCAAGCCGTGCCCTCAGCCCGCATCGTCGAAGGCGACATCTTCGGCGCCGTCGGCAAGGGGCTGACGCTGGAGGCGCTACGGCGATACGGCCCCGCGAATTGAGATCAGCGGCTCTCGGACCCAGCCGCCGCTCACCCCACCACTTCCGTCACCGGCTGCATGTCGATGGCAAAGGTTTCCAGAAATTTCGACGTCATGATGTAGAAGCCGACCGAAAGCTGCAGTTCGACCAATGCGGCCGGCGTCAGCTTGGCTGCAATCGCGTTGAACGTTGCCTCCGTCGGTTTGTGACGCCTGACGATCTCGTCGGTGAAGGCGAGCGCGGCGCGCTGTACGTCGTTGAAGCAGGTCGCCGCCTCCCAGTTTTCCAGCGCCTCGTTCTGCTCGTCGGTCACGCCGACGTTCTTGCCAATTCGCTTATGGGCGACGATCTCGTAAGGCGCCTCGCACAGGATGCCGGTGCGGGTGATGGCGAGCTCGCGCACGATCGGGTCCAGTTCGCCCTTGTGCCTGATGGCCCCGCCCAGCCGGCAGTATTGTTCGAGGTAGCTCGGCGAGTGTGCCATCATCCGGAAGATGTTCGCATTGCGGTTTTTGCCGAGCAGTTCGCGGGTGCGATCGTTGTGCTTGGCAGGATCGCTATATTCGATGCGGGCCATTCGTCACCTTGGGCTTTGGATTTTCTGATTTGCTGACAGAGAGATCATGCACTGCAGCAGGGAGCCGATCAACCGTCGAAACGTTGCGGTCGCAGGTTGGGCCTACGCTCAAGCCGTCAAACACGCTCCAAAAAACTCCCTTTCTCGTGCACAAACCGGCTACGAGCGAGCCAAATTGCCGCCTCAATGCTGGTCGATTCTCCGGACTGTCGATATTCGCTGAGTGGGGACTCAAAAGAGCGAATACTCGTCGCGGGGTGTTCCGAGTAAAACCAAACTGAGCTCATCAGGCCTTCGCGGGCAACGATGACTCATGCCCAAGTCTAGGGAGTTAGGCATGAAGGAAGCCACCAGGAAGGCGGCCTCGGAAGCACTTGCGCAGATGCTGGCGGTAACAGCGATGCTCGTCATCGCCAGCGTTGTGTTCTACTGGCACTGAATGTTGACGCGTCGAAGCACTCAGATTTTTCACCCGTTCCGCGTAATTCTGGGTTGCTTCGTTGCGTGAGCATTTTAGCTGAACCTCACTTCGTTTTCTCGAAATACGGGACCAGCCTTCCTGCAAACAGCCGATAGCTTGCAGTAACGTAATCGCCAATCGCGAGATCATTGGCGCCATGGGCCATCATGCGAAAGTCCTCGGCCGCATCGACCAGCACGATATTGTAGGGAACGTGCGCGCGGGTTTCCGGCGTCGCGGCGCGGCAGACCAGCGACGTCGCATAGACCATCGCTCTCCCGCTGGCGCGCTTCTCGACCGGATCAGGTGCGCCACAGACGGCGCAGAAACTGCGGTGAAAATACTGCGCCTTCCCGCAAGCGCGGCAGGATTGATAGACGATGGCCTCGGCGCCCTTGGTCCAGTCGGCGCGTTTTTCGCTCATCGCACCCGCTCCAGGAACATGCTGACGTGTGACGACAGCACGCCGCCATCGCCATGCAACAGCGCGATCGAGCCATCGCGGACCTGCCGGGAGCCGGCACGCCCGGTCATCTGCAGATGCGTCTCGACGAGATGCGCCATCGCGCCACCGACGCCGCAATGGCCGTAGCTCAAGAGACCGCCATGGGTGTTGAGTGGCATGGCGCCGTTGCGGCCAAAATGCCCTGCCCGCACCCGCGCGGCTGCCTCGCCGCGCCCGGCAAGCCCGAGATCTTCCAGCAGCATCGCCAGCGTGATGGTGAAGCTGTCATAGACCGCGGCGTAACGTACGTCCGAGATCGCGAGACCGGATGCGGCCTTGGCCTTGGCGACAGCGATTTCGGCACCGAGTTCGCCTAGAGCGGGAGCCGCCGTGACGTGCTGATGGGTATGCGCTTGCGCGCAGCCGCGCACGCGAATGCCGGTCGCGCCGGTGCGCTCGCGGCTGACGACGAACGCCGCGCCGCCATCCGACACCGGGCAGCAATCCAGCAGCTTCAATGGCATCGCAACCGGCTTTGAGGCCATCACGTCGGCGACCGTGATCGGTTCGTGGAACTGCGCACCGGGATGGGTCATCGCGTGCGCGCGCATCAGAACCGCGAACTCGGCGAGATCTTCCTCGGTGACGCCGTATTCGTGCATGTAGCGCGAGGCGACGAGGCCGTAATAGGCGGGAATGGTCGGCCCCAGTGGCACCTCGTAATCGGGGTGGCCGACCTGCGCCAGCGCCTGGATCGAGGCATCGCGGCTCTGGCCGGTGAGACGGTTTTCGCCGCCGACCACAAGCATATGCCTTGCGACGCCGGCGTCGACCAGATGATGCGCCAGCATGGTCATGGCAAGCCCGGTGGCGCCGCCGACCTGGACGGCATGTGCGTAGGACGGCTGGATGCCAAAATGCTCGGCGAACACGGTTGCGAGCATGATGTGCGGCGACACTGTCGAATAGCCGCAAAGAATGCCGTCGATCTCGGATCGCTTCAGCCCAGCGTCGGCGATGGCAAGCTCGGCCGCCTTGCTCATGAGATCGAGCGAGGACGAGCCTTCGTGCTTGCCATAGGACGTCAGTCCGACGCCGGTGATGAAGCTCATGGTTCTCTAACCGCGTTGAACTTCGTCATTCCGGGAATGGTCCGAAGGACCAGACCCGGAATCTCGAGATTCCGGGTTCGTCGCTTCGCGCCGCCCCGGAATGACGTTGTGGGTAGACCGATTTCCCATCCTCAATACGACTTCGGCAGCCCCAGCACCTTCTCGGCGATGAAGCTGAGGATAAGCTGCGGGCTGATCGGCGCGATGCGCGGGATCAGGGATTCCCGCAAATAGCGCTCGACGTGATATTCCTTGGCGTAACCGAAACCGCCGTGCGTCATCACCGCCTGCTCGCAGGCGTGAAAGCCGGCTTCGGCGGCGAGATATTTCGCGGCGTTGGCGGCCGGACCGCACTGCATGCCCTGGTCGTATTGCCAGCCGGCTGAGAGCACCATCAGCCACGCGGCTTCCAGTTCCATCCAGTTCTTCGCTAAGGGGTGCTGGATGCCCTGGTTCATGCCGATCGGGCGATTGAACACGACACGGTTCTTCGCATAGGCCGCGGCCCGCGATAGCGCGACCTGCCCCAGCCCCACCGCTTCCGCTGCGATCAGGATGCGCTCGGGGTTCATGCCGTGCAGGATATATTCGAAGCCGCGGCCCTCTTCACCCAGACGATCCTCGACCGGAATTTCAAAATTCTCGAAGAACAGTTCGTTTGAATCGACGGGCTTGCGGCCCATCTTCTCGATCTCGTGCACGGTGACGCGCTGCTTGTCGAAATCCGTATAGAACAGGCTCAAACCGTGGGTCGGGTTCTTCACCTCTTCCAGCGGCGTGGTGCGCGCCAGCAGCAGGATCTTGTTGGCGACCTGGGCGGTCGAAATCCAGACTTTTTGCCCGTTGACGACATATCTGTCGCCCTTGCGCACCGCGCGGGTTTTCAACTGCGTGGTGTTGAGCCCGGTGTTGGGCTCGGTCACCGCAAAGCAGGACTTGTCGCGGCCGTCGATGATCGGCGGCAGCATGCGCGTGCATTGCTCCTTGGTGCCGAATACGACCACGGGATTGAGCCCGAACACGTTCATATGCACAGCGGACGCACCCGACATGCCGGCCCCGGATTCCGCAATCGTCCGCATCATGATCGCGGCGTCAGTAATGCCGAGCCCGGACCCGCCATATTCGTCGGGGATGCAGATGCCGAGCCAGCCGGCATCCGCCAGCGCGCGGTGGAAGTCGGCGGGGTAGCCGCCCTCCTTGTCCTTCTTCAGCCAATAGGCATCGTCGAAGCGCGAGCAGATTTTGCCGACCGCGTCGCGGATCGATTCCTGGTTGGCGGATAGCGCGAAATCCATGTGTCCGTCCTATGTGTTTGGCACGGCCTTGGTGACACCATCGCGTACCAAAGCGGCAATGTCGTCCGCCGAGAAACCCGCTTCGCTGAGGATTTCAGCGCCGTGCTCGCTGAGGCGCGGCGCCAGCCGCTTGGTTTCAATCGGCGTTTCGGAAAATCGCGCCGATGGCTTCATGTTGCGGATGCGGCCCTCGGTCGGATGATCGACGACCGGGAAGAAATCGGTTGCGACGATGTGGGGATCGCCGAGCAGGCTCTCGAGATCATGCATCGGCATGACCGGCACGTCGGCCTTCTCCAGGATCGCCGACCATTCGGCGGTGGTTTTGGTCTCGAGGATGCGCGCCAACTCGGCATAGACAGCGTCGATATTGGCGGCGCGGCCGGCGAAGGTCGCAAATTTCGGGTGGACGCGAAGGTCGTCACGGCCGGTGGCGTCGAAGAAATTCTGCCACTGCTTGTCGTTATAGACGATAACGCAGATATAGCCGTCGGAGGTCTTGTAAGGTCGGCGGTCCGGCGACAGGTGCCGGGCATAGCCGCCCTTGTCGAGCGGCGGTTCATAGGTGAGCCCGCCCATGTGGTCGCCCATCACGAAACCGGCCATGGTTTCGAACATCGGAATATCGACGCGCTGGCCGCGCCCGGTGCGGTTACGATCGACGAGACTGGCGCAAATCGCGCCCACCGCGGTGAGCCCGACGATACGGTCGACCAGCGCATTGGGCACGTAGCGCGGCACGCCGTCTGCCGTTTGCGCCATCAGCGCCGGCAGTGCGGTCGCGCCCTGGATCAGGTCGTCATAGGCGGGTTTTGCTGCATAGGGCCCATCCTGGCCGAAGCCGAATACGCCGGCGTAGATCAGGCGCGGATTGATTTTCGCGACCACGTCGTAGCCGAGATTCAGCCGCGCCATCGCCTGCGGGCGCACATTGTAAACCAGCACGTCGGCCGATTTGATCAGCCGCAGCACGGCGTCACGCCCCGCCGGCTTCTTCAAATCGAGGCAGATCGAGCGCTTGCTGCGGTTGGTGTTGAGGAACACCGGCCCCATGCCGGGATGACGGGTCGGCCCGATCTGCCGCGTCACGTCGCCGTCGAGCGATTCAACCTTGATGACGTCGGCGCCGTAATCGCCGAGCATCTGGGTAGCATAGGGCCCCATCAGCACGGTCGTCATGTCGATGACCTTGATGCCCGCCAATGGTCCCATGGATCAGCCTGCTCCCGATACGCGGCCATCATCGGTCCGCATTGTTGTCTGGGAACCAAGTAACGGCAGGCGCTTACGAAGATCAAGGCGCGCTCAGCGTATGGGCGTATGCGCGATAGCGGTTATTTCTTCGATGGCTATTTCTTCGATAGTTATTTCTTGGCCCTGGCGTCGCGTTCCCGGGTCAGCCGTTCCAACTCTTCATTCTGCTGACTGAGCCGGTCGGCGATACGCGCTTCGTTCCGTTCGCCGGAGGCCGCGGCAGCCTGTTCGATCAACTGGCGGATGTTGTCTTCCAGAATCCTGATCCGGTTGTTCAGTTCTGCCTCTGACATCGAACTTTCGTTGCTCATAATGCACGCTCCGGAAAACTGTAGGGTGGGCAAAGCCACCGGGTCGAGCGAATGCGCGCCCGATGGCAGGCTCCGCGTGCCCACCCAGTCTCACCTCTCGGCACTCATGGTGGGCACGGCGCAGGTGCGCCTTGCCCACCCTACGGATCGGATGCCTCCCTTTCGCGCGGCATGATGCAACGCTACTTCGCGGGCTCCAGCACGGAGACGTAGTTCGCCACCGCCGCGCCGCCCATATTGAAGATGCCGGCAAGTTTTGCGTTGTTGAGCTGCATGCCCTCGGGCGCCTGGCCGACGAGCTGCATCGCGCTCATCACGTGCATGGAGACACCGGTGGCGCCGATCGGGTGGCCCTTGGCCTTCAGGCCGCCGGACGGATTAACCGGCAGCTTGCCGTCCTTCTGGGTCCAGCCCTCCAAAATCGCGCGGGCGCCCTGCCCGCGTGGCGTCAGGCCCATCGCTTCATATTCGATCAGTTCGGCGACGGTGAAGCAGTCGTGGGTTTCGACAAAAGACAGGTCGGAGAGTTGAACGCCGGCCTGCGCCAGCGCGCGCTGCCAGGCCACCGTGCAGCCTTCGAACTGCAGGATGTCGCGCTTGGACATCGGCAGGAAATCCTGCGCATGCGCGGTGGCACGGAAATTCACCGCCTTGCCCATCGTCTTGGCGGTCTCCGAATCCGTCAGCACCAGCGCTGCCGCGCCGTCCGACACCAGCGAGCAATCCGTGCGCTTCAGGGGGCCGGCGACATAGGGATTCTTCTCGCTCTCGGCGCGGCAGAACTCGAAGCCATAATCCTTGCGCATCTGCGCATACGGGTTGGCGACGCCGTTCTTGTGGTTCTTGGCCGCGATCATCGCCAGCGCGTCCGACTGGTCGCCGTATTTCTGGAAATAGCTTTGCGCGATCTTGCCGAACACGCCGGCAAAGCCGCCGACGGTATCGCCATCCTCGGGCAAATAGGACGCCTTCAGGAGGTAGCGTCCGATATCGGCCGACGGCGTCCGCGTCATTTGCTCGACGCCGACCACCAGCACGATCCTGGCCGCGCCCGAGGCGATCGCCCGGATACCCTGGTGCACCGCCGCCGAGCCGGTGGCACAGGCATTTTCGACCCGCGTAGCCGGCTTGAAGCGCAGTTTCGGGTCGGCCTGCAGCACCAGCGAGGCGGTAAAATCCTGCGGTGAGAAGCCCGCGTTGAAATGCCCGAGCACGATCTCGTCGACGTCTTCGGCCGAGATGCCGGCGTCGGCAAGCGCATCGGTCGCAACCTTGACCACGAGGCTCTCGACGGTTTCCGCGTCGAACTTGCCGAATGGCGTGTGCGCCCATCCGACGATGCTGGCTGTCATGGTCGTTCTCCCTATTTCGGTTCTGAGGGCTTTTGTAGCCTATCGGGGAACAGACTTCACGCCGGTTTCAGCGATTTCATCGCCCGCGCGCACATGGCGGTTATGCCGGGCCAGTTCCCGGATCGGATGTCGGCGGGCGGGCAGAGCCAGGAACCGCCAACCGCCACGACATTTGGTTCGGCCAGCCAGGAGGCTGCATTGGCCTCCCCGATGCCGCCAGTCGGGCAAACCCTGACATTCGGAAACGGTCCCGCCAGCGCCCGAAGTGCCTTGATACCGCCGGACTGCTCAGCCGGGAAGAATTTAACGATGTCGAAGCCGGCCGCCAGCGCCTGCATCAGCTCGGACGCGGTCGCAATCCCTGGGGCAAATGGCAGGTCGCTCGCGGCGGCGGCTTTCAAGAGCTCCGGCGTCGCGCCCGGGCTGATACCGAATTTGGCCCCGAGCGCGCGCGCCCGCGCCAAGTCGTCGGCGTTCAGGATCGTGCCAATGCCGACGATAGCGTCCGGCACCTCTGCGATCATGGCCTTGGCGGCATCCGCGGCGACCGGCGTCCGCAGGGTGACTTCCAGCACGCGCACCCCGCCTGCCACCAGAGCGCGCGCCAGCGGCACCGCGTCTTCCAGCCGCTCGATGGTGAGCACCGGGATCACCGTCGCGGACTGGAAGATCGTGGCGAGCTGTTCCTGCCTTGTGGCTGCGGTCATGGAGATGCCTTGCGAGAGGTAGCGGGAATGAGGTCGGTCGGCATCGCTGCACGCGGGATGATCGCCCCGGGGTGGCATACCACAACGCCGGCGAGGCGGTGTCCCGCGCGGGCGGCCTCAACCGGGTCCGCGCCGGCAAGGCGCGCGGCAACATAGGCGGCGGCAAAACTGTCGCCGGCCGCCGTGGTATCGACGACGGGCGCTCGCAGCGGCTCGGCCTGCGTCCGATGCAGCACACCTTCAAAGCGCAGAACCGTTGCGGGTTTGAGCAATTTCAGCACGACCTCCGCGCTGGGTATGCGTGATAGCAACTCATCGTCGCTCTCGTAGGGAAAGAGCGGCAACAAATCCTCAAGCGAGGCCAGAACGATGTCAGAAATCTCAAAGGCTTCGCGAAAGACCACGCGCGCGATATCCGGATCGGGCCAGCCGCGCGCACGAAAATTAGTGTCGAACGCAAAACGCGTCCCTCTCTCCCGCGCGCGCTTGATCGCCGCAAACAGCCGCGCCCGCCCCTCCGGGCTGTAGAGCGACAGTGTAATGGCCGAGAGATAGATGACATCGTAGCTGGCGAGCGCATTCAGTATCTCCGGTGTCTCCGGCAAATCCATCAGGCTGCGGGCGGCGGCGCTGTCGCGCCAATGAAAGAACCGGCGTTCGCCTTTGTCGTCGGTCTCGATCATGTAGAGACCCGGCAGTTTGCCGGGCAGCCGCGCCACGCGCGCCGTCCCGACACCCTCCGCGGCCCAGCCTGCTATCATCTCATCGCTAAGGCTATCGTCGCCGAGCGCAGTGATGTAGTCGGCGCTGGCGCCGAGGCGCGCGAGATAGACGGCGGTATTGAGCGTATCGCCGCCGTAGCCGCGCGAATACAGGCCAGCCTCATTCCCTTGAGCCTGCTTCAGCTCGATCATGCATTCGCCGATGCAGGCTACCTTGCTCATGACCGCATCCGCGCGATTGGACGTGAGATCGCGTCAGGCCGCGAACTTACCGCCGAGTTCATCCTCGATATGGATCCGGATGATGTCGTCAAACGTCTTTTCCGCGGTGGTGAAGCCGAGCTTGAGGGCGCGGTCGGTGGAAAAATCGCGCGGCCAGCCGGAGACGATACCGATGATGGTCGGGTCGGGCACGCGCTTGATGCGCGCGGTGACGTTCTTGCCGGCGACGCGGTCGAGCGCCGCGATCTGTTCGCCGACGGTCACCGACATGCCGGGCATACTGAGGTTACGCCGCGGCCCCATCGCGTTAAGATCCATGGTGCCGGCGTGGACCAGAAAGCCCACCGCCGATTTCGGCGAGGCGTGCCAGTGCCGCACATCCTCGGAGACCGGCAATACGGCCTCCTCGCCGGCGAGCGGCTCGCGAATGATGTTGGAGAAGAAGCCGGAGGCCGCCTTGTTCGGCTTGCCCGGCCGTACGCAGATCGTCGGCAGGCGGATCGAGATGCCGTCGAGCAGGCCCTTGCGGGTATAGTCATTGATCAAGAGTTCGCAGATCGACTTCTGCGTGCCATAGCTCGTCAGGGGGGTATGAAAGAACTCGTCGCCGATCTTTTCCGGGAAAGGCGCGCCGAACACTGCGATCGACGACGTGAACACCAGCCGCGGCTTGTAACCGCCGCCGGCGTGGCGGATGGCATCGATCAGGTATCGCGTGCCGTCGAGATTGATCCGGTAGCCCTTGTCGAATTCGGCCTCGGCCTCGCCGGAAACGATCGCGGCGAGATGGAAGATCACGTCCGGTCGATGCGCGATCAGTGGCTCCGCCGCGCCGGGATCGGCAAAATCGGAAGCCACGACTTGTACAGGGATCGACGCGTTGGGCTTGGTGGGCGCCACCACGTCCTGCAGTGTCATTCGGGTGATGTCGTGCTTGCCGAGGCGGCCGTCGCGCAGCAACCGTTCGGTCAGCTTGCGGCCCACCATGCCGGCGGCGCCGAGAATCAGAATGTGCAAGACCCCTACTCCCTCTTCATACTTGGTCGTCCCGGCCTTGAGCCGGGACCCATACGCCGCAGCCGATGCAATCGAGATGGGATGGTTGACGGCTTCGTCTCAACAATTGCCGCCGGTGGTTATGGGTCCCTGCTTTCGCAGGGACGACAGCGATAGTTTTGCTATTTCTTGATGCGGACCTTTACGCGCCTATTCTTTCACGGCTCCCGTCATGGCCGACACATAGTGCTCGACGAAGAAGGCGTAAAGGATGACGAGCGGCAAAGAGCCCGCCAGCGCACCCGCCATCAGCGAGCCCCAGCGATAGATATCGCCATCGACGAATTCGTTGACGATTGCGACCGGCACCGTCTTGTTGGAGGTCGATTGCAGGAACGTCAGCGCATAGATGAACTCGTTCCAGCACAGCGTGAAGCAGAAGATGAACGCCGAGATCAGTCCGGGAATCGCCAGCGGCAGCACGATCTTGATCAGGATCTGCCAGCGGCTGGCGCCATCGATCAGCGCGCATTCCTCCAGCTCGAACGGGATGGTCTTGAAGTAGCCCATCAGCAGCCAGGTCGAGAACGGGATCAGGATGGTCGGATAGGTCAGGATCAACGCCATCGGCGAGTCGAACAGGCCGTACTGGAACACGACGGTCGCCAGCGGAATGAACAGGATCGACGGCGGCACCAGATAGGCCAGGAAGATCAGGCCGCCGACCATATTGGCGCCCTTGTAGCGTAACCGGACGATGGCATAGGCCGCGAGCACGCTCGCGATGATCGACAGGATGGTGGCGCAGACCGCGACATACATCGTGTTCCAGAGCCACATCGGATAGTGGCTTTCGAACAAGAGCTTGTAAAAGTGCTTGAAGGTCGGATTCCAGGTCCAGAACGGGTTGTATTTGTCGAGATCGAGCAACTGCTCATCCGGTTTGATCGCCGTCAGGCCCATCCAGTAGAACGGGAACAGCAGCACGATGACGATGATCGACAACGGCAGATAGAGCGTCACCAGCCGGCGCGGCACCGACTGCAGATAGCTCATGCCTTCGCTGTGATCGTCCCTCGCGATCGTTGGCGCCGAGCTATGCAGGACGGCCTTGAGATCGATCCGTGAGGTGGGGAGATCAGTCATTGTTTTCCCCTTGCTGCCACTTGCGGCGCTGCAGGCCGAACCAAGACACCATGATGGCGGCGAGGAGGAACGGGATCATCGCGCTCGAGATCGCCGCGCCCTCGCCCAACTGACCCGCGATGATCGCGCGCTGGTACGACAGCGTCGCCATCAGATGCGTGGCATTGACCGGACCGCCCCGCGTCATCGCCCAGATCAACTGGAAGTCGGTGAAGGTGAACAGCACCGAGAAAGTCATCACGACGGCGATGATCGGCGTCAACAGCGGATAGGTGATGAAGCGGAACATCTGCCAGCGCGACGCGCCATCGAGCGTCGCGGCCTCATAGAGCGACGGCTGCACGGTCTGCAGGCCGGCGAGCAGTGTGATCGCGACGAACGGCACACCGCGCCAGATATTGGCGAAGATTACGCAAATGCGGGCCCAGGTCGTGTCGCCGAGGAAATTGATGTTCTGGGTGATCAGGCCCATCTGCTTCAACGACCACGAGATGATCGAGAATTGAGAATCGAAGATCCACCAGAATGCCAGCGCCGACAGCACCGTCGGCACGATGAAGGGAATCAGCACCAGCGCCCGCAGCATCGCCTTGAACGGCATGTTCTCGTTCAACAGCAGCGCCAGATAGAGCCCTATTCCGAATTTGATGGCGCTCGCGATAAACGTGTAGAGAAGCGTGTTGAATACCGAAAGCCAGAAGATCGCGTCATCCCACAGCCATTCGTAATTCTCGGTCCCGACATACTGCCCTACCCGGCCAATACGTGTATCCGTGAATGAGAGCCAGATACCGAGGCCAAGCGGATAGGCCAGAAAGAAGATCAGGAAGGCCAGCGCCGGCACCATGAACCAGAAGCCCAGCCAGTTACGGTTGTGCTTGAGCTGGTCCCACGCGCTGGCCTCGCGGATCTCCGTCTTGGCGCGTCGTGGCGCGATTGCGATGTCAGCCATGCCTGATGTCCCGATTACTGCTTCTTGCTGCGCGTGACTTGCCGAAAAGCCGCCCCCCGCTTTTCCGGATCACGCCTGTATTGACGGAGCGGACGGCGGCACCCGCCGTCCGCTCCGGTTCGTCAGCGATAGATGCGCTTCAATTGCCGTTCGGCTTCCGCGATCGCCGTCTTGGCATCCTTGGCGCCGGTTGCGTAGTTGGCGAACATGTCGACCACCAGGAAGTCGGCGATCGCAGTCGCCGCCTTCTCGCCCGGCGTGCCGATGCCGGACGCGGGCAGCGCGCGCTTGCTGGCCTGGCTGAACACCTGGTTCTTCGGGTCCACCGTCCACACTGGCGAGTTATCGTAGGCATTGAGCGTGTGGGTGAGATACCCGCGCGCACCCATCAGCCACTTGTCATAGTTTTCCTTCTCCAGCATGAAGGCGACGAAGGCTTTTGCCGCGTTCGGATATTTGGTGAACTTGAACGCCAGAATCGGAACGACGAGCTGCAGTTCGGTCGGTTTCCCGATCGGACCGACCGGCCACAGCGCATGATAGGTGTCTTCCGTGAGTTCCTTTTTGCTCGCATCGTCCTTTGCCGCGACATAGATCGAGATGCCGTTGGCGGTGCAATGCAGTTCGCCGGCCAGGAACGCCTTGTTGTTCGACGAGTCGTTCCAGGACGCGACGCCCGGAATGAAGGTCTCGGACAGGGCCTTGCAATATTCCAGCGCCTTCACCGTCTCGGGCGAGTTGATGATGACCTTGTTGTCCTTGTCGACGGTGTAGGCGCCGTGACCCCAGAGGATCCAGTGCAGCCAGGCATTGGCGTCGCCCGAGGCGTGGCCGAGCGGGAAACCAGCCGGCGTGTTGTTCTTCTTCAGTGCCTTGCACATCTCGAGGAAACCCGGGAAGTCCTTCGGGAATTCCTTGAAACCAGCCTTTTCCATCGACGATTTGCGGTAGGTCATGTAGCCGCCGATGGTCGCGACGGGAATGCCAAGCCAGTTGTTGCCCTGCTTGCAGGTCACCGCCGCCGCATCGGTCCAGCCGCCATATTTCTTGCCGAGATAATCGGCAACGTCGTTCAAGCTGCAGCACCTGCGCCGGGAACAGTTGCGGCAGCGTGTGCAGACCCCAGGCGAGGTCGAGGCCCGAGCCGGTGTTGGCGGCAACGGACGCCTTCGGCTGCACGTCCTCGAACGACTCCGAGAACACGTTCATTTCGGTGCCGGTCGCGGCCTTGAACGCGGCGACCATCGCGTTGAACGCATCGTCCTCCGCCGGCACGAAGCGCTTCCAGCGCATCACGGTGAGCTTGGCGCCCTGCTCCGCCTTCCACGGCGAGGCTTGCGCCCAGGCCTTAGCGAAATCGAGCAGTGCGGGTCCGGTCAGCGCGCCGGCGGCTGCCAACGCAGTGCCGCCTTGAAGCAGAGAGCGGCGGGTAAAGTCATTCATAGTCCATCCTCCCTTTGAGTATTTTTGGTTATTGCTCAGCCCATTTTGGTTATTGCTCAGCCATTCAGTCGCTTGCCGGTCGTCTCGTCGAACAGATGCACGAGCGACGGATCCGGCTTGAGCCGGACCTTGTCGCCCGGACTGAATTGATGCCGCTCGCGGAACACGGCGACCACCTGCTCTCCGCCGAGCTTGGCGAAGACCTGGGTTTCCGAGCCGGTCGGCTCGACCACGACGATCTCGGCTTCGGCGCCGTCATCGGCGATGGTGAAATGCTCGGGCCGCACGCCGTAGACCGCCGGCTGGCCTTCCGAATTGGCGGGCGCCGTCTTCAGCGGCAGCTTGACGCCGTTCGGGCCTTCAAAACCGGCGACGCCGTTCGACTTCACCTTGCCTTTAAGGAAATTCATCGCCGGCGAGCCGATGAAGCCCGCGACGAACTGGTTGGCCGGGGTGTCATAGAGTTCGAGCGGAGTGCCCATCTGCTCGACGACGCCGTCATGCATCACCACGATCTTGTCGGCCATCGTCATGGCCTCGATCTGGTCGTGGGTAACGTAGACCGTCGTGGTCTTGAGCCGCTGGTGCAGTTCCTTGATCTCGGTGCGCATCGCAACACGCAGCTTGGCGTCGAGGTTGGACAAGGGCTCGTCGAACAGGAACACTTGGGGGTCGCGCACGATGGCGCGGCCCATGGCGACGCGCTGGCGCTGGCCGCCCGACAATTGCCGGGGATAGCGATCGAGCAACGGGGTCAGTGCCAGGATTTCCGCGGCGCGCTTGACGCCAGTCGAGATTTCCTCGGGCTTGGCGCCGCGCAGCTTGAGCGAAAAGCCCATATTGTCGGCGACCGTCATGTGCGGATAGAGCGCATAGTTCTGAAACACCATGGCAATGTCGCGCTCTTTGGGCTGGACATTGTTGACCACGCGATCGCCGATCGAAATCGTGCCGGAGGTGATGTTTTCGAGGCCCGCAAGCATCCGCAGCAACGTCGACTTGCCACAGCCCGAGGGGCCGACGAGCACGACGAACTCGCCATCCTCGATCGGAATCGACACGCCGTGCAAAACTTCAAAGTTTCCGAACGACTTGCGCACGTCGCGAATCTGTACCGACGACATCGAACTCACTCCCCTCATTTTCTGTTTTGTGGCGCCACAGACGGGCGACGACGCCATGCTGTCTTTTCGACTCTAATGCCGGAAGTCGAATTCAACGGTCATTATCATCCGCAGTTTGGCGGCTTTTAGCAATCCGATGGTAGCGCTGTCAATAATTGTTCAAACGTCTAATTTGTTGTGATATGAGCGCAAGATGGGACGAAAACAGACAAAGTCTGGCAAAATCCGCCTCACCGAGGTCGCCAAGCTCGCCGGCGTCAGCCCAATCACGGCATCACGTTTTTTCAGGAACCCCGAAGCGCTGTCGCTTAGCAAGCGGGAACGCGTCGACAGCGCCGTGAAGGAACTGGGTTACGTACCCAATCTCGCCGCGCGGGCGCTGGCCTCGCACCGTACCGAAGTCATCGGCGTTGTCATTCCTTCTCTCACCAACAACGTGTTCGCCGATGTGTTGCGCGGCATCTACGATTCCTCCGAAGGTAGCCGCTATACCATTCAACTTGCCAATACGCGCTACAGTATCCTGCAGGAGGAAAAGCTGCTGCGCCTGTTTCGGGCGCAGAAGCCTGCGGGATTGATCGTCACCGGCATCAACCAAACCGCGGAATCGCGCACGATCCTGGAGTCGATGAATTGCCCGGTCACGCAGATCATGGAGATCGGCGACAGTCCCGTCGACATGATGGTCGGCTTTTCGCACTACGACGCAGCTTCTGCGGCGATTTCGCACATCCTCGAGCAGGGACGCCGCCGCATCGGATTTCTCGGTGCGCGAATGGACCCCCGCGTGCAGCGGCGGTTCGAAGGGTATCGTGATGCCATGAAAGCGGCCTCGCTGTTCGACCCGAACCTCATCGTCACCACTTCCGTGCCCACGACCGTCACGCTGGGCGGAACGCTGTTCGCCGACCTCCTTGCCCAGACGCCCGATATCGACGCCGTCTTCTGCGTCAACGACGACCTCGCGCTCGGCGTTCTCTTCGAATGCCAGCGTCGGCAGATATCGATTCCCCGTGACTTGGCAATTGTCGGCTTCAACGACCTGGAGTTCACCGCCGCCGCGGTCCCCTCGATCACCAGCGTGCGAACCAATCGCTATGAAATGGGTCGGCACGCCATCACCATGGTGATCGACGCCATCGAGGGCCGTCGTCCCCAGACGCCGGTGCTCGACCTTGGCTTTCAGTTGGTGATCCGTGAAAGCTCAACGCGACAAAGCACCGTGATGGCCGGGTCTGTGGGCATAGATTGAGCGTGGATAGAAAATGGTAGCGCTATCTTTTGCCCCGAACTAAGATCGGGTGCTCAGCAGGACACGGGCGAAGCGCGTTGCGGCGGATGAAATTTTCAGCATGGTGCGATCGCCGCCGTGATTTTAGCCGCCCACGAGCTTGCAGTGCGGGAGGAACCAATGAAAAAGAACGACAACAAGACTGCCACCAATGGCAAGGGCCGAAGACTACGTTCCCTCGAGTGGTTCGATAATCCGCATAATCCGGGGATGACGGCGCTCTATCTCGAGCGCTACCTCAATTACGGCCTGACCCGCGAGGAATTGCAATCCGGCAAGCCGATCATCGGCATCGCCCAGACCGGCAACGACCTCTCCCCGTGCAACCGCCACCATCTCGAACTGGCGCATCGCGTACGCGAGGGCATTCGGGCCGCCGGCGGAATCGCCATGGAATTCCCAACGCATCCGATCCAGGAGACCGGCAAACGGCCGACGGCGGCACTCGACCGCAACCTCGCCTATCTCGGCCTGGTCGAAGTCCTGTTCGGCTATCCCCTCGACGGCGTGGTGCTGACCACCGGCTGCGATAAGACCACGCCGGCCTGCCTGATGGCGGCGGCGACCGTCAATCTGCCCGCAATCGTGCTCTCGGGCGGCCCGATGCTGAACGGCTGGCACAACGGCGAGCGCACCGGCTCCGGCACCATCGTCTGGAAAGCCCGCGAGATGCTTGCCGCCGGCGAGATCGACTACAACGGCTTCATCGAACTCGTGGCGTCCTCGACCCCGTCGGTCGGCCATTGCAATACCATGGGCACCGCCTCGACCATGAACTCGCTGGCGGAAGCGCTCGGCATGTCGCTGCCGGGCTGCGCCGCGATCCCGGCGCCGCATCGCGAGCGCGGTCAGATCGCCTACGAGACGGGAAAACGGATCGTCGAAATGGTCTGGGAGGATCTCAAGCCCTCCGACATCCTGACCCGCAAGGCGTTCGAGAACTGCATCGTCGTGAATTCGGCGATCGGCGGCTCGACCAACGCGCCGATCCACATCAACGCACTGGCGCGGCATATCGGCGTCGAGCTCTCGATCGACGACTGGCAGAAACATGGCCACGACATCCCGCTCTTGGTGAACATGCAGCCGGCCGGCTTCTATCTCGGCGAGGAATACCATCGCGCCGGCGGCGTGCCGGCGGTGGTGCGCGAATTGATGGCGCACAAGCGCATCCATGAAGACGCCGTCACGGTCAACGGCCGTACCATCGGAGAGAACTGCCGCGAGGCGCCAAAGCCCGACGGCGACGTGATCTGGAGCTACGACAAGCCGCTGGTGAAAGATGCGGGCTTCCTGGTGCTGCGCGGCAACCTGTTCGATTCCGCAATCATGAAGACCAGCGTGATTTCGAAGGAATTCCGCGACCGCTATTTGATCAATCCGAAAGACCCGAATGCGTTCGAGGGGCGCGCCATCGTGTTCGAGGGACCGGAGGACTATCACGACCGGATCGACGATCCCTCGCTCAATATCGACGAGCACTGCGTGCTCTTCATCCGCGGCGCCGGACCGATCGGCTATCCCGGCGGCGCCGAGGTCGTCAACATGCAGCCGCCCGCGGCGCTGATCAAACGCGGCATCCTCTCGCTGCCCTGCATCGGCGACGGAAGGCAGTCCGGCACCTCGGGTTCACCCTCGATCCTCAACGCCTCGCCCGAGGCCGCCGCCGATGGCGGACTGGCGATCTTAAGGACCGGCGACAAGGTTCGCATCGACCTCAACACGGGCGACGCCAACATCCTGATCTCGAGCGATGAATTGAAGAAGCGCCGCGCCGAGTTGAAGGACAAGGGCGGCTTCCCCTACCCGGCCCACCAGACGCCGTGGCAGGAGCTCTACCGCTCGACCGTCGGACAGCAGGCCACTGGCGCCTGCATGGAGCTCGCCACGCGCTATCAGAATATCGCGGGCACGGTCGGCGTGGCGCGGGACAATCATTAAGCCATCGCTCATCAGGCAACCACCGTCATTGCGAGCGTAGCGAAGCAATCCAGAAATCCCTCTGCGGAAACGGTCTGGATTGCTTCGTCGCTTTGCTCCTCGCAATGACGAACGAAGAAACAAGGAGAAAAAGACCATGTCAGACCGCCTGAAGGGCAAGCGCGCATTCGTCACTGCCGCGGCCGTTGGAATCGGCCGCGCCTGCGCCGTGGCTTTTGCGCGCGAAGGGGCGACGGTGTTCGCCACCGATATCGACGGGGCCAAACTCACCGCGCTCAAGAGCGAAGGCATCGCCGAAGTGGCAAGGCTCGACGTCCGCGACAGCGCAGCCGTCGCCGCCATGGCCAAGCGCGCCGGCACGACCGACATCCTGCTCAACGCCGCAGGCTTCGTGCACCACGGCACCGTGCTGGATTGCTCCGACGAGGACTGGGACTTTTCATTCGACCTCAACGTCAAGTCGATGCACCGCACCATCCGCGCATTCCTGCCGGGCATGCTGGAAAATGGCCGCGGCGCGATCGTGAACATCTCTTCCGCCGCCGGCGTGTTCAAGGCCGCACCGAACCGCTACGTCTATGGTGCGACCAAGGCTGCGGTCGCGGCGCTGACGCGCTCGGTCGCCACCGACTTTGTCGCCAAAGGTATCAGGTGCAACTGCATCTGCCCCGGCACCATCGAGACGCCCTCGATGCTGGAGCGTGCGGCGGCAGCAGGCCCCAACGGGCGCGAGATGTTCATCGCGCGGCAGCCGATGGGGCGGCTCGGCACCGCCGAGGAGATCGCGTCGCTCGCCGTTTATCTCGCCAGCGACGAAAGCGCGTTCACGACCGGCGGCGCGCACGTCATCGACGGCGGCTGGACGCTGTGATCCTAACCTCTCCCCGCGAAGAGCGGGCGAGGGAGCAGATCGCCGGCGCGGCAAGATCTAGTGAAAGGACACTCGGATGAACAAGATCGATCTGAACGGCCGTTGCGCCGTCGTCACCGGCGGGGCGCAGGGTTTTGGGCGCGCAATCACCGAACGCTTCGTCGCATCGGGTGCGAAGGTCGCGATCTGGGATTTTGACCTGCCGCTCGCGGAAAGTACCGCGAAGGAAATCGGCCCGGCGGTATCCGCCTTCAAGGTCGATGTCTCCGACCTCGCCGCTGTCGAGAAGACTCGCGACGAAACGCTGAAGACACTCGGCAAGATCGACATCCTCGTCAACAATGCCGGCATCGCCGGCATCAACAAGACGGTCTGGGAAACCGACCTCGACGAATGGCGCAAGGTGCTGCGCATCAATCTCGACGGCCCCTTCATCTGCTGCAAGGCAGTGGTGCCTGCGATGCTGCAGCAAAAATACGGCCGCATCGTCAACATCGCTTCCATCGCCGGCAAGGAAGGCAATCCCAACGCGGCGCATTATTCGGCCTCGAAGGCCGGCCTGATCGCGCTGACCAAGTCGCTCGGCAAGGAGCTCGCGCAGCACGACATCCTCGTCAACGCGGTGACGCCGGCGGCGGCGAAAACCGCGATCTTCGACCAGCTCACCCAGCAGCATATCGATTTCATGCTGTCGAAGATTCCGAAGGGGCGCTTTGTGCTGGTGGAAGAACTCGCGGCGATGGTGGCGTGGCTGGCGTCGGAAGATTGCGCGTTCTCGACGGGTGCGGTGTTCGATATTTCTGGCGGCCGAGCGACGTACTAGTCAATCGGCACTCGGGACAATCGCGTTGCAGGACGCCGGCCCGAAGTCGTAGCGACCCAGATGCCAGCGAACACCGCGAGGATGCCGGCAACAAGATTCCAGCGGAGCGGTTCGTCCAGCAAGGCCGCGCCAACCAGCGACGCGGTGATCGGATTGACGGTGACCGAAATCGCGACGCGCGTCGGCGTTGTGCGCGCCAGCGCGAACGCCCACAGATAAAACGTCAACGCGCTGCCGAAGGCACCGAGATAAATGGCAGCCAGCCATTGCGGGACCTCGAAAGCTGCGACCGGCGCAAAACTGCCGCGCCAGTACGAGACCAGGACAAGACACACAGCCCCGACGCCCATGGATACGGTCGTGAAGGGAATCGGCCCGGAGCGAGCGATGAATGGCTTGGACCAGATGCTGTAGAGCGCCATGCACAGGGCCGCGGCGATCATCAGTAAATCGCCGCGCCAAGCGCCCGGCGGCGCGGAAGCAAGGTTCGACAAAAGCGCCAGGGCGACCCCGAGCGTTGCGATCACGACACCGATCGATTTGCGTACCGTAAGGGCCTCGCTGCCGAGCGCCGCTCCCACCACCATCGTCAGCAACGGAAGCGTCGACAGGGCCAGGGCGCCTCGCGCCGCTGTCGTGAAAATCAGAGACGCATTGAACAGGATCGGGAACAGGGCGAAGTACAGCACACCCAACCCGGCAACGCTCAACCAGTCGGGACGCCGCGGCCACTGCGCGCCTTGCAGAAGGGCCGCCGGCAACAACAGCAGAAAACCGATGCCGAACCGAAACGAACCGATCGCCAGCGGATCAACCGCATTCACCAGATAGCGCGTTGCCCCGATCGAAGTCCCGCCCAGGCCGCTCGATAGGATCGCCGCCAACACGCCCCATGCCTCGCTCATACACTTTCCCCTTCCGGCTTGCGTGCAAGGTAGGGAGGGTTTAGTAATCAAGAAATGGAATTTCCATGATAGAGGAAATAACGTTTACTTATGAGCGCACCGGTCCTCGATCCGGATCTCTTGAAGGCTTTCGTGGCGGTGGCCGACAGCCGCTCGTTCACGCGCGCGGCTACCCAGCTTAATCGGACCCAATCCGCGGTTAGCATGCAGATCAAGCGCCTGGAGGAACGCCTCGGCGTCGAGCTATTCAATCGCACGAAAGCCAATGTCGATTTGAGCTCCGCAGGCGAAGGGCTGCTCGGATACGCAAGGCGTATCCTGACGCTAAACGACGAGGCTGTCGGTAAGTTGCGGGAGCGCAAGATCGAAGGCGTTGTGCGCCTGGGCGTGATGGACGACTATGGAACGTTGATCGTTCCGCCTGTGCTGGCGAGCTTTGCCGCCTGTTACCCGCTGGTCCATGTCGAGATGGAGATAGGGCTCACCTCTTCCATGCCCGCGCGCCTCGGCAAGGCCTATGACCTCGTCATTGCGATGCACCCGGAGGGACATGGCGAGGGTGAATTCCTGCGCCGCGAACAGGCCGCCTGGGCAACCGGTGCGTTTCACCCCGTTGAGCAGCAAAATCCGTTGCCGCTTGCGCTTTATCCGCAGGGCTGCCTGTTCCGAAAATGGGCAATTGAGGCATTGGATGCCGCCAAGCGGCCCTGGCGGCTGGCTTTCGTCAGCCACAGCCTTGCGGCCGTCGAGTCGGTTGCGGCGCAGGGGCTTGCGGTGACGATCGTAAAGGCAGGTACATTTCCGCCGAAGCTACGCCCCCTGTCGGAGCGCGATGGCATGCCGCGACTGCCGGCCGCAGACATTTGCCTGCACCGCACCGCGAATCTATCACGGGCGGGCACGCTGCTCGCGGACCACTTGCGCTCTACCATCTCAAACCATCTTGATGAGGTTTCGGTGCGGCGTGCAACGCGCGACGCTATTCCGATCGCCTTCAACTGAGCGGTGTCTCGTGAACATCTCACTCTACGGCATATCGGTCTGGGTGCTCCCACTCCTCATCGCCATCACCTTCCACGAGGCCGCCCACGCTTTCGTGGCGTATCGGCTCGGGGATAAGACCGCATGGGAGCTTGGCCGGGTTAGCTTCAACCCCTTCAAGCATATCGACCCATTCGGGACCGTCATTCTCCCCGGCATTCTGCTGCTATCGCATTCGCCGTTCGTGTTTGGTTATGCCAAGCCGGTCCCGGTGAACTTCCGGAACCTGAACCACCCCCGGCTCGACATGGTTTGGGTGGCGCTGGCCGGGCCCGCCACCAACATCATTCTGGCGATCATCATGGCGTTAGCCTTCCATGCCTTGCCTCTGGTACCGGCAGAGGCCGCCAAATGGACCGCGGACAACCTCAAAAACGCCTTCCTGATCAATATCGTGCTGGCGATCTTCAACATGATGCCGATCCCGCCGCTGGACGGTGGTCGGGTCGCCGTCGGGCTGCTGCCGCGGGTGCTGGCTTACCCGCTGTCGCGGCTGGAACCGTATGGGATGCTGATTTTGATCGGCCTTCTGATCCTGCTTCCCATCATCGGCGCGCAGCTCGGCCTAAATCTTGATGTTATTTCGGCGATACTGCGGACACTGACCGGTTATGTGATCAACGCGCTTCTCTTCATCACCGGCAACGCTTAAGCTTCAAATAGAAACGAACCCGCAAGGGAAGAACCGACCCGGACCATGGCGACAAAAGCTGCCGATATGTTGATTGCGCGACGCGCCGACACCCGCGCGAGGGCAGATTTTGCAACATGGAAAATGCTGGCCAAGCTCAACGGCTTCACCGCCCTGCCCGCTGAAGCGCAAAACTTTCTTGAAGGCTACAGGCAGTTGCTCCTTGCGAAGATGACCGAGGCGGACGCTTCCGAGGCCACCATCCAGCTCATGTACAAGAGCTACTATGCGGAGATGGGCGGCTCCGGAACGCCACCCGAGATTCCTTCGCGCGCGAGTGAGCCGGCCACCGACAGCGGCAACGTCACCGCTTTCCGCCGCCCGCCCGCTCGGCCAAAACAACAGGCCGCATCCGGCCAGGCGGCAAAACCGCGGCTGCCGGTGGCACTGATTTTCATCTGCCTCGCCATCGTCTACGTCAGCATCCGCTACTTCTGGCGCTGAGCTTCGAACGAAGTGATTGCGTTGGCCCGCGCTGGATTGGCGCGGCGACCATGATGCCGAATCCACCCTCTCCAGTTCGGAAAGATGGGCGCGGCTTTCACGGCCACGCCGCGTAAGACGGACCGCTGCGTGCGTGCTCCAGCCGGATCTGCCGACGATAGCTGCCCGGTGATGCGCCGCAATACTTGCGGAAAAAGCGATTGAAATAGGCGGGATCGCGGAAACCCAGGCCGTATCCGATCTGCTCGACGGGAAGATCGAGCTGCTGCAGACGCGTACAGGCCTCGCGCACCAGGCGCTCATGGATCATCGCGCGCGGGCCGCAGTTTTTCTCCCGTTGGCAATGGGCGTGCAGCTTGTCGGATGTGACGCCGAGCGCATCCGCATAGCGCGCCACCGGCCAGCCGTCGCGGTAGTGCAGTTCGACCATTTGCAGGAAATTGCCGACCAGCGCCGGACCACCGCCACGCGCTGCAACCTCGTGACGCTCATCATGCGAGGCACTGAGCCGGCAGAGTTGCAGACACAGCAACAGCAGATGTGACGCGATCAGCGTCGCGCCGCCGAAGCTGGGCCCGCGCAACTCCGCCACGATCGCGCGGCAGGATTCGGCGATCGTGTCGAGATGTGGAGGAAGCGTCTCGCCGGCAACCAGCGCAACGCGCTCAGTGGTCCTGCGCAGATGCAGCGCCTCGGCACTGCCCGCGATAATCTTGATCAGGAAAGCATCGTCCACCGACAACAGGAAGCCACGCGCGCCGGGACCAACGTGCAGCGCTGCATCGGTGCTGCCCGGCAACCAGAGCAGCGCCGGCGCTTCGAGCGCGACGCCCGTTCCGTGCCATGAAGCCCGGCCGCGGTCCGATTGCAGCAACAATAGATGCGCCCGGCGCTCCACCTTCTGGCGGATGACCCATGATCGAGCCGCGAGGGCGGCCGAAAACGCCTCCGCACGTACCGCCAGCGCGACGCCGACCGGCAGTCCGTTCAGCCCTGGTGATGCCGACATGCCCAAATCTCTTAAGTAATTCGCTCCTGAGCAATCCGCCGCCAGTGAAGCGGAAGATTTGCCAGAAAAGTACAATCTTTCCCCGGTTTCGTCCAATTCCAAGCATCCGGCAACCTCCCCTAACGTCAGGGCGATCACGAGCGCCAGTTCAATGGCGCCGGTCGACGCACCCTGGGAGGAGAAGATGATGACATTCCTGACGCGGCGCACCGCCCTGCTGGCGGCCGCCACCTGTGCCGCTACGCTCGGCCTGACCGCCATCGCCGAAGCGCAAACCTCGATCAAGATCGGCTACGCGATTTCGCGCACCGGCCCCAACACCGGAGGCGCCGCGGTCACCACCATCCCCAACTACGAATTGTGGGTGAAGGAGGTGAACGCCGCCGGCGGCATCAAGCTCGGCGACAAGCGCGTCCCGATCGAGGTCGTGCAGTACGACGACCGCTCCAACGCCGAAGAGGCGGTGCGGGCGCTCGAGCGGTTGATCAACCAGGACAAGGTCGATTTCATCCTGCCGCCATGGGGCACCGGCCTCAATTTGGCGGTTGGTCCGACGCTCAATCGTGAAGGCTATCCGCACCTCGCCGCCACAGCCGTGACCGACCGCGCACCCGAACTCGCCAAGCGCTGGCCGAACAGTTTCTGGCTGCTCGGCACCAGCGCGGACGCCGCAAAATCGCTGGTCGAATTGCTGAACAAATTGCGCGACGAAAAGAAGATCGGAGACACCGTGGCAATGGTCAGCATTGCCGACGGCTTCGGAATCGATCTGTCGTCGGCCGCGCGGCCGGCACTCACCAACGCGAAGTTCAAGCTCGCTTACGACAAGAGCTATCCGATCGGCACGCAGGATCTGGCGCCGATCGTCAACGAGATCAAGGCGCTCAACCCCGATGTCTTCATTGCCTTCAGCTATCCGCCGGATACGCTGGCGCTGACCGAGCAATCGCGGATTGCGGGCCTCAATCCGAAGGTTTTCTATACCGGCGTCGGCACCGCCTTCCCGCTCTACAAGCAAAAATTCGGCAAGAACACCGACGGCGTGATGGGCATCGGCGGCTGGAGCGGCGACAGTCCGGCGATCAAGGACTATCTCGCCCGCCACAAGGCCGCCGCCGCCAACGGGGCGGAGCCGGACCGTTGGGCGAGCGCGGTCACTTATGCCAGCCTGCAGATGCTGCAGCAGGCGATCGAGCGCGTCGGCAAGATCGACCGCGCCGCCGTGATCAAGGATCTGCAGACCGGCACGTTCGACACCGTGATCGGCAAGGTCAAGCTCGAGAACAACATGCCGACGCGTTACTGGTGGGTTGGCCAGTGGCAGGATGGCGAGTTCTACGGCATCGCTCCGGCGAAGAACGAAGGCGCGCGCGCCGCGATCGTTCCGAAGCCGGCCTGGGTGGCCCCGTAACGTCAAGATTGAGACGCGGCCAGCACGCCAATGACCAACGCCATTCTGACCGGCCTGATGCTGGGCGGCATGTATGCGCTCATCGCCATGGGGCTCACGCTCCAGTACGGCGTTGCGCGCATCATGAACCTCTCTTACGGCGAGTTCCTGATCGCCGCCGCCTTTGCATCGCACTGGCTGTTCACGGGCTGGGCGATCAGTCCGTTTGTCGGACTGGCGCTGGTCGTCCCCCTCGCTTTCGTGCTCAACTTTGCAATCTACAAACTGCTGCTGACGCCGTTGGTGCGACGCGCGCCCAACCGAGACGCGCTCGAGGTCGACAGCATTCTCGCAACCTTTGGCCTCACCTTCGTCATTCAGGGCCTGATGCTCGCGCTGTTCGGTGGAGCCTATTACAGCTATTCGTTCCTGGCCTTCCCGGTGCAGCTTCTTGGTGAGACTGTCGCAGCCAACCGCCTCGCCGCGCTTGGGATCACCATCCTGCTCGGTCTGGCGCTGTATGCCGCGCTGACACGGACCCGCGCCGGCACGGCGGTACGCGCGGTCGCCGTCGACCCTTTTGCCGCCCAGCTTGTCGCCATCAATGTGCCGCAGGCCTCGGCCCTGACATTTGCATTGGGTGGCGCGCTGGTCGCCGCCGCCGGCGTGCTGGTCAGCACCTTCCTTACCTTCAGCGCGTCCTCCGGCGTCGTCTTCACGATGAAGGCCTTGATCGTCGTCGTGATGGGCGGCGTCGGCAACATGCTGGGCTGCCTGGTCGCAGGCCTGGCGCTTGGTCTCAGCGAGGCGCTGGTTGCCTCCTATGTCGATCCCGGGCTCACCCTTGCCGTGAACTTCGCCCTGTTCCTCGCCGTGTTGCTGGTGAAGCCGGCCGGCCTGTTTGGCAGGGCGACGCGATGAGCGCGCGTATCGCCGGCTTCGGTGCCACAGCGCTCGCAGCGCTTGCGTTGCTGGCGCTCGTTCCGCGCCTCGGCAATGCCTACTACCTCGCGCTCGCCATCAGCCTTTTGCAATACACCGTGCTGGCGACGGCCTGGGGCATGTTCTCTGGACCCACCCGCTACGTCTCATTGGCAACCACCGCCTTCTTCGGTGTCGGCGCCTATACCGTTGCTGTGCTCGGCGAGATCTTGCCATGGCCGCTCGTACTGCTGACCGCAGCCGCGCTCGGCGCCGTTGTGGCCGCCATCGTCGGACTCTCGACGCTGCGCTTGAGCGGCGTGTATTTCGTCATTTTCACCTTTGGATTGACCGAACTGATCCGCCAGCTTGTGGTCTGGTTCGAGGTCAACAAGTCGCGCGTGCTCGGGCGCTATGTCTTCGTCGACATCACGCAGGCCGATATTTACTGGCAGTTGCTCGCGCTCACGGCCGCCGTATTCCTGCTGGGCTGGCTGATCGCGCGCTCGCGCCTCGGCTTTGCGCTGCGGGTGATCGGCGAAGACGAGACCGTCGCCAAACATTGCGGGATCAACACCACCTTTGCCAAGGTCGCCCTGTTCACGATCAGCGCCACGGTCATGACGCTGGTCGGCGCAATCATGGCGCCGCGCTGGACCTATATCGAGCCGTCGATCGCCTTCAATTCGATGATTTCGTTTCAGGTGCTGATCATGGCGCTGCTCGGCGGCGCGCACCGGCTGTGGGGGCCGGTACTTGGCGCCGTGCCGCTGACGCTACTGTTCGAACTGCTGAGTGCGCGGTTTCCGAACACGTTCACGATCATCCTCGGCTGCATCTTCCTGCTGATCGTCTACATGCTGCCGAGGGGCGTCGCGGGATTGTTCGAGAAGCTATCGACGACGGCGGGCGGCAAAGCCACGCAACAGGCAACCGCATGAGCCAGGGCAACGGAACACCAGTGCTGACGATCAGTGGGTTGCGGCGCGCGTTCGGCGGGCTCGTCGCGGTCAACGATCTCGACTTTACGATCGCCCAAGGCGAAATCATGGGCCTGCTCGGCCCCAACGGGTCGGGCAAGACCACGGCGCTCAATCTGATCTCGGGCGTGCTGCGCCCCGATGCCGGCACCATCCGCCTGATGGGCCAGAACATCGCAGGCCTTGCGTCGTACCGGATCGCGCGGCTCGGCCTTGCTCGGACATTCCAGCTCGTCCGCGTGCTCGACGGCATGGATTGCCGCGAGAACATCAAGGCGGGGTTGGCGTTCCAGAGGCCGCATCTGCCCGCCTCCGAGGCAGAACTGCGGATCGATACGCTGCTTGATCGCGTCGGTCTTGCCGGGCACGACCAGCGGCCCGCGGCGGACCTCACCTATATCGACCGCAAGCGCCTGGAACTCGCACGCGCCCTCGCGGCAAAGCCGCGACTGCTGCTGCTCGACGAATGGCTCGCCGGTCTCAATCCATCCGAGCTTGCGATCGGCATCGACCTGATCCGATCATTGCGGGCTGACGGAATCACCATCGTGCTGGTCGAGCATGTGATGAGCGCGGTTCGCGCGCTTTGCGACCGCTGCATCGTCATGAGCAGCGGCCGCAAGATCGCCGAAGGCGCCACTGTGGACGTGCTGAGTGATGCGGCCGTCGTGAAGGCCTATCTTGGCGGGGTAGCCGCCGATGCTTGAGGTCAAAAATCTCAGCCTCGCTTACGGCCTGCACCGCGCGCTCGACGGCGTCGCCCTCAGCGTCGGCCGCCGTGAGGTCGTAGCGATCCTGGGCGCCAATGGCGCCGGCAAGACCTCGCTCCTGAAAGCCATCGCGGGCGTCGTTCGTACGCTTCCCGGCAAGCAGGTGCGCCTCGGCGGCCGCGATATCTCCGCGCTTGCCGCCCACGACATTGTCGAAAGCGGGCTGGCGCTGGTGCCGGAAGGCCGCGGCATTTTTGGCGACCTCACGGTGAAGGAAAATCTTCTGCTCGGCGCCAATCCGAAGCGCGCCCGCGAGGGCGAAGCGGCGCGGCGCGAGCAGGTGCTTGCGCTGTTTCCACGCCTGCGCGAACGCGCCGCCCAGATCGCGCGCACCATGAGCGGCGGCGAACAGCAGATGCTCGCTATCGGCCGCGCGCTGATGTCCAATCCGGATATCCTGTTGCTCGACGAACCGTCGCTCGGGCTCTCACCCGCGATGGTGCAGGAGTTGTTCGCCACCTTGCTGCGGGTGCGCGAGGCCGGTGTCGGATTGCTGCTCGTCGAACAGAACGCGCAGGAGAGCCTGCGGATCGCCGATCGCGGCTATGTGCTCGAAAACGGTGTCATCGTCGGGCACGGCACTGCCGATCAACTGAAGTCCGATCCCGCCGTCCAGCGTGCCTATCTCGGCGGCGTACCGCCGGCCACCGCATCATCATCGTAACGCCACGCGTGAGGAGAGAAGCCATGTATGAAATTTCGCTGCTGCTCGAGAGCAAGGATGTCCCGGCATCGAACGGCGCGACGTTCGATCGCCTCAACCCGGTCACCGGCGATCTCGCAAGCCGCGCCGCGGCAGCCCAGATCGCGGATGCGAAGCGCGCGGCCGACACTGCAGCCGCCGCCTTCCCCGCATGGTCCGCTACCGGTCCGAACGCCAGGCGCGCGATCCTGTTGAAGGCTGCCGATCTTCTGGCGTCGAAGGCACCCCAGTTCATCGAGCTGATGGCGGCGGAGACCGGCGCGACGGCCGGCTGGGCCGGCTTCAATGTTCACTTGGCCGCCGGCATGCTGCGCGAAGCGGCGGCCATCACCACGCAGATTTCGGGCGAAGTCATCCCCTCCGACAAGCCGGGCTGTATCGCGATGGCGGTGCGCCAGCCCGCCGGCGTGGTGCTGAGCATGGCGCCGTGGAACGCGCCGGTCATTCTCGGCGTGCGCGCCATCGCCCTGCCGCTTGCCTGCGGCAACACCGTGGTGCTGAAGGCTTCCGAAATCTGCCCGGGCACCCACCGGCTGATCGCCGAATGCCTGCGCGACGCCGGCCTGCCGCCCGGCGTGCTCAACGTCATCACCAACGCGCCGGAAGATGCCCCTGCCCTGATCGAAATGCTGATCGGCCATCCAGCCGTGCGGCGCGTCAATTTCACGGGATCGACGCGCGTCGGCCGCATCATCGCGCAGGTGGCGGCCAAGTACCTCAAGCCGGCCCTGCTCGAACTCGGCGGCAAGGCGCCGATGATCGTGCTCGACGATGCCGACATCGACGCCGCCGTTGCCGCTGCAGCGTTCGGTGCCTTCATGAACCAGGGCCAGATCTGCATGTCGACCGAGCGTCTCGTCGTCGACGAGAAGATTGCCGATGCCTTCGTAACGAAGCTCGCGGCGAAAGCCGGATCGCTTGTCGCCGGCGATCCGCGCAAGGGTAACGCGCCGCTGGGATCGCTGATCGGCACCGATGCCGCGGCCCGCATCCAGGCCTTGATCAACGATGCCGTCAGCAAGGGCGCCAAGGTGGTCGCAGGCGGGCGCAGCGAGGGCACGCTGATGTCGGCAACCGTGATCGACGGAGTCAACTCGTCGATGCGGATCTACGGCGAGGAGTCGTTCGGCCCGGTGGTCTGCGTCGTGCGCGTCAACGGCGTGGACGAAGCCGTTCGCGTCGCCAATGACACTGAATACGGGCTATCGGCAGCGGTATTCGGACGCGACATCGCGCGCGCGTTCGAAGTCGCCAAGCGCATCGATTCCGGCATCTGTCACGTCAACGGGCCCACCGTTCACGACGAGGCGCAGATGCCGTTCGGTGGCGTCAAGGCGTCGGGCTATGGCCGCTTCGGCGGCAAGGCCGGCATCGCCGAATTCACCGAATTGCGCTGGATCACGATCGAGACCGGGCCGCAGCATTATCCGATCTAACGCTATGGCAGGAATGCGGGGCGTCAGCTCTTGTTCTTGACGCGGAAGATCACCGGCAGCGTGAACGTCAGGCCTTCGTCGGCAATGACAGGTGGCGGCATCGGCACCGGATCGGAGCGGCGCACCATCGCTAGCGCCGCCTCGTCGAAGGCCGGATCGCCCGAACCCTTTTCGATATCGGTCGAGAGCACGCGGCCCATGCGGTCAAGGGTAAAGCGAATCTGGATCTCGGCGGATTTTTGCTGCCGTTCCTTCGGGTAGCGTTTGTGCTTGTCGAGATGCGCGACCAGCTCCTTTTGCCAGGTCGCGCGCGCACGCCGTGCGCTTTCGCCGGTGCCGATCACCGGCGCGATCGAACGCTGTCCTTCCGGCATCTCCTCGGAACTTGGCGTCGCGGTCGCCTCGGAGGCAACCGACTCGGGCGACGCCTGCGTCTGCACCGCCGCGATCTTCGGGTCGTCCTCTTTCGGCTTCTTGGACTCGGTCTCCGTCACCACCCGATCGGCCTCTTCGGGCTCGGTCGACTTGTCCTGCGGCAGATCGGTTTCCTTCGCCTCCGCATTCTGGTCAGGGAGCGGCGGAGAGTGTGCGGAAGCATCGGTGTCCGGCCCCGGCGGCAGGTCGGTCACCTCCCGGCGCACGGCGGCCATTTCGAGCCCGATCTCGATCGCCGTCGCGCCGAGGGCGTCATCGGCCTCTTCGGTCTGCAAATGCGCAATCGCCAGCGCTGCGCCGCCAACGTGAAGCGCGAGCGCGATCACCGCGGCTGTAATCCAGAGCCGCCGGGAGGGTTTTTGGTCGTCGAGCCCGGTCAAGGTTTTGCCGGCGCCGCTTGCGCCGCCGCTTCGGGAACGCCTTCGAGCGCCACCAGCTTGAGCTTGGAATAGCCGCCGGCGCGCAGGATTTCGAGCACGTTCATCAACTCGCCATAGGGCACGGCGCGGTCGGCACGCAGGAAGATGTGGCGCTCCTTGCTGGCGTCCGGCATCGCATCGAGCGAGCGCACCAGATCAACGCGCTTGACCAAGTCCTCCCCGATCGCAACGGAGAGATCCGGCTTGATGCTGACATAAGTCGGCTTGTCCGGCTTCTTCTGCGGGGTTGCGGTCGACGTCGGCAAATCGATCGGCAGGTCGACGGTCGACAGAGGTGCCGCCACCATGAAGATGATCAGCAGGACGAGAATGACATCGATGAACGGCGTGACGTTGATCTCGTGCGATTCCGAAAAATCGCTGTCGTCATCGAGGTCGTGTTCTGCGATTGACGCGCCCATCGCCTACTCCGCCGCCGCCGCGCGCGAATGCGAGCTTCCGTGCGGACTGATGTGCGTGCGGTCGAGATCGCGCGACAGCAGCCGTCCCGCGGCGCCCGATGCACGGCTGACCAGTTCCATGTAACCCTTGGTCACCCGCGAAAAGTGATTGTAGATGATGACGGCGGGGATCGCGGCGACCAGACCGATGGCGGTGGCGAGCAGCGCCTCGGCGATGCCGGGCGCCACTACGGCGAGGTTCGTGGTCTGCGATTTCGAAATGCCGATAAAGCTGTTCATGATGCCCCAGACTGTGCCGAACAGTCCGACGAAGGGCGACGTCGCGCCGATAGTTGCCAACAACCCCATGCCGAGCCGGATCCGCCGCGCCTCGGCGCGCACGATTTCCGAAAAGCTCGACGCGGCGCGCTCCTTGATGCCGGCGTCGCTCGAGATGCCCGCCGATAGCCGTGCCTCGCGCATCGCTGCCGCAAGGAAGGACGACAATACGCTGCCCTTGGCGCCCAGCGCGAATTGCGCTTCCGCCAGCGACCTCGCGTCGGCGATCTTGGCCAGCGCCCTGCGCACCTTGCGCCGAACCACACTCAGTTCAATCATCTTGGCGATGAAGATGGTCCAGGTCACCAGCGAAGCAAAGGCAAGGCCGATCATCACCGCTTTGACCACCACATCGGCCGACATGAACATCGTCCACGGCGACAATTCCTTGAGTTCCGCGGCAGCCGACTTCAGCAATTTGCTCTCGCGTTCCGCAGGCGTCGCGGCTGCATCCGAGGATGCGGCCGGCGCAGCCGCTGCCTGGGGCGGCGTGGCCGGGACCTGCGATACGGCGGGCGCCTGCTGGGCCGCAGGCGCGGACGGCGCCGCGGGAGGCGTGCCCTGCTGGGCCGACGACGGCGCCGCCAGCGACAGCATCGCCAGCGCCGACATCACCGCAAATAGCTTAACGCGAGAAAGAGACATGTTCTTCATACTTCGGCCCAGTAGCGGATCAGGTGGTGATAGATACCGGTCAATTTGACCGTTTCGGGGTCATCTCTCGCCCAAGCCGCTCCGCCAGGGCCTGGATCGAGGTATCGAGATCGAAGATCAGGCTGCGGGCGTAGGCATCCCGTACCACGCTCTGGAGCCGGGAAAAAGATGCCACACGCATACCCCGCGTGACCGGCGCGACCAGATGCAACTAGACGCAGGACTAAGACACGAGGTCACCGGCCGCGAGCTTGATTTCGTGGGAACCGTAGAGATCCTCGACCACCAGCTCGCCGCCGTCGCTTCGTCCGGCTCCGATAGGACGTGCCGCTGATGAATTTCAGCTCGCAGCAACCGACAGGCGGCGGACAAATCCTGCACCGTGGTACCGAGCGAAACTTTCGGGGTCAACGCGGTTGGGGCGAGACGACGCTTGAATCCATCCAGATCAAAACGATTCTAATTTGCGGTTCGTTCGACGGCCATGAATGAGATTGCGAGCCACGCGGTCGTCATGCCGATCCTCACGCGTGCGCTGCCGCAACCTTTTCCAATTGTTTAGGATTCTCAAGCGCTCGTGCATGTACGCCCCGAGGGCGCCGGGACAATATCTGTCTCCGCCGGGAACCGTTCTGGGTGCCATTGCCTGTTCTCCGAAACAAGTAGGTCGGCATGTCGAGATCACGCACCATCCGTTGGGTCTTGTTGGTCGCAGCGATTGCCGGGCTGGGCTATTTGGGCTGGCAGCGATTCCATGGCGAGGAACACCTGGCGCAGGCTGACGCCGGGAAGCGCGCGCCGGCCCGCACCGCCGTCCCCGTCAAGACTGCCCCGGTCGAGAAGGCCGATTTTCCGGTCTATCTGACCGGGCTTGGCACCGTGCAAGGCTTCAACACCGTCGTAGTGCGCAGCCGTGTCGACGGCCAGATCAACAGGATCGCCTTTCAGGAGGGCCAGCTCGTCAAGGAGGGCGATACCCTGGCCGAGATCGATCCGCGGCCGTTCCAGGCCGTGCTCGATCAGGCCAAGGCCAAGAAGGCGCAGGACGCAGCCAATCTCGCCAATGCCAGTCTCGACCTGCAGCGCTCTACCAGGCTCGGCGAATTCGCGACCCGGCAACAGACCGATACGCAGCGCTCGACCGTCGCGCAACTGACGGCGCAGGTTGAGGCCGACACGGCAGCGATCTCCAACGCCCAAACCCAGCTTGATTACGCCACCGTCAAGGCACCGATTTCCGGTATCGCCGGGCTGCGCCAGGTCGATGTCGGCAATATCGTCAACGCCGCAACACAGACCGGCATCGTCACCATTGCCCAAATCGAGCCGATCGCGGTGATCTTTACCGCCCCGGAAGACCAGCTGCCGGATATCAAGGCAGCGCTGGCCACCGCTCCTCCCCGGACCATCGCGCTCTCCACCGACGGCAAGCGGGTGCTGTCCACCGGCACGCTCTCGCTGATCAACAACCAGGTCGACACGTCGAGCGGGACGATCAGGCTCAAGGCGGTATTCGACAACAAGGATCACGCGCTGTGGCCCGGCCAGTCGGTTTCGACGCGGCTGCTCGTTGCGACGCTGAAAGACGCCACCGTGATTCCGGATGACGCCGTTCAACATGGCGCCGATGGTCTCTACGCCTACGCGGTCAACCAGGACAACAAGGCCGAGCTCCGCAAGATTAAGGTGACGCGCTCGATCGACGGCCGCTCGGTGGTCGATGAGGGACTTTCGCTCGGCGAGCAGGTGATCACGGCAGGTCAATTCAAGGTTCAGCCCGGATCGCTCGTGACCACAGCGGTCGCCAGTTCCGATCCGGCCCAAGCCAAGGTTGCCCAGGAATGAGCGGCGGAATCTCCGCGCCCTTCATTCGCTACCCGATCGGCACCTCGCTGATGATGGCGGGGATCATGTTCATCGGCCTCGTCGCCTACCCGCTGTTGCCCGTCGCCCCCCTGCCGCAAGTCGACTTCCCGACCATCCAGGTCACCGCCAACCTGCCGGGCGGCAGCCCGGAAACCATGGCCTCGTCGGTGGCGCAGCCGCTTGAGCGTCAGTTCGCGCAGATTCCGGGCGTCGCGCAGATGACGTCTACGAGCTATCTCGGTACGACCGCAGTCAATATCCAGTTCGATCTCAACCGCTCGATCGACGCGGCCGCCAACGACGTGCAGGCCGCGATCAATGCGGCCAGCGGCCAGTTGCCGAAAAACCTCCCCTCGCCCCCGGTCTATCGCAAGGTCAACCCGGCGGATTCGCCGATCCTGATCATGGCGGCGACTTCGGACACACTGCCGCTCACGACCGTCAGCGACTCCGTGGACGCCCAGCTCGCGCAGCAGATCAGCCAGATCTCAGGCGTCGCCCAGGTCATCATCGGCGGCCAGCAGAAGCCGGCGATCCGCATTCAGATCGACCCGGCGAAACTCGTCGCCAAGGGCCTGTCACTGGAGGACGTGCGCAGCCAGATCGCGATCACGACGGTTGACAGCCCCAAGGGCAATATCGACGGCGAGCGGCGTGCCTACACCATTTACGCCAATGATCAGCTAACGGATTCCAAGGACTGGAACGACGTCATTATCGCCTATCGCAATGGCGGTCCGTTGCGGATCCGCGATATCGGCCAGGCCGTCACCGGCCCGGAGGACGCCAAGCAGGCGGCCTGGGCGAATGGTAAGCGCGGCGTATTCCTGGTGATATTCAAGCAGCCCGGCGCCAACGTCATCGAGACCGTCGACCAGATCAAGGGGACGCTGCCCCGGCTGCTCGCTGCGCTCCCACCGGCTATCAAGGTCGAGGTGATGAGTGATCGCACCACGACGATCCGTGCCGCGGTCGAGGACGTCCAATTCACCATGCTCCTCACGATCGCGCTGGTCGTGATGGTGATCTTCATCTTCCTGCGCAATTTCTGGGCGACGGTAATCCCCGCGGTGACGGTGCCGTTGGCGCTGCTCGGCGCCTGCGCGCTGATGTGGGTGTGCGGCTATTCGCTCGACAATCTCTCGCTGATGGCGCTCACGATTGCCGTCGGCTTCGTGGTCGACGACGCCATCGTGATGCTGGAAAACATTACGCGCTACATCGAGAAAGGCGAAAGGCCGCTGGCTGCTGCCTTCAAGGGCGCCAGCGAAATCGGCTTCACCATCGTGTCGATCAGCATCTCGCTGATCGCCGTGCTGATTCCGCTATTGCTGATGGGCGGCATCATCGGCCGGCTGTTCCGCGAATTCGCGGTGGTGCTCGCGATGACCATTTTCGTATCGATGGTCGTATCTCTGACGCTGACGCCGATGATGGCCTCGCGCTTCCTGCGTGGGCATGGCGAGGTCAGACACGGCCGGATCTATCAATGGAGCGAGCGCGGCTTCGACGCGATGCTGCGCTTCTACGAGCGCGGCCTCGATCTCGCGCTGCGCTGGAAGTTGACGACCCTGATGATCTTCTTCGCCACGCTCGGGCTGTCGGTCTATCTGTTTGTGATCATCCCGAAGGGCTTCTTCCCGCAGCAGGACAATGGCCTGATCACCGCCACTTCGGAAGCCAGCCAGGACATCTCATTCGCCGACATGAAGCGTCGTCAGGAGGAACTCGGAAAGATCGTGCAGGCCGACCCCGATGTGGCCTCGATCGCAATGGTGATCGGTGGCTCCGGACGCGCCGGCAATAACGGCAATCTCTACATCACGCTGAAGCCGCGCGACGAGCGCAAGGCATCCGCGCAGCAAATCATCGCGCGTCTGCGTCCGCAGCTCGAGAAGGTCGATGGCGCCCGTCTCTACATGCAGGCGGCCCAGGATGTTCGCCTCGGTGGCCGGCCGACGCGAACCCAGTTCGAATTCACGCTGCAGGACGCCAATCTGGCCGAGCTGAACGAATGGGCGCCAAAAATCCTGTCTAAGATGCAGACGCTGCCGCAGCTTCGCGATGTTGCGACCGACCAGCAGACCAACGGCACCACGCTCGAGCTGAAGATCAACCGCGACACCGCCGCGCGTTACGGCATCCAGCCGCAACTGATCGACGACACGCTGTATGACGCATTCGGCCAGCGCCAGGTGACGCAGTACTTTACGCAGCTCAACACCTACAAGGTGGTGCTCGAAGTGGTGCCGGAATTGCAGGGCAGCCTCGACACCTTGAACAAGATCTACCTGAAATCGCCAACCACCGGCGACCAGGTGCCGCTTTCGACCTTTGCCACCTGGACCAGCGTGCCGGTGCGGCCGCTGTCGATCAGCCATCAGGGCCAATTCCCGGCAACCACGATCAGCTTCAATCTCGCGCAGGGCGTGGCACTGGGCCAGGCCACCAACGCGATTCAACAAGCGATGGTCGAACTCGGCGCGCCGACGACGCTCAATTCGAGCTTCCAGGGCACGGCGCAGGCATTCCAGCAATCGCTCGGCACGGTGCCGCTGTTGATCCTCGCAGCGCTCGTGGTGGTGTACCTGATCCTCGGCATTCTCTACGAAAGCTACATCCATCCGCTCACGATTCTATCCACGCTGCCGTCCGCGGGCGTCGGGGCGCTCGCCATCCTGATGCTGTTCGGATTCGATTTCAGCCTGATCGCCCTGATCGGCATCGTGCTTCTGATCGGCATCGTGAAGAAGAACGGCATCATGATGGTCGACTTCGCGATCACGGCCGAACGCGACGAGCAGCTCGAGCCCGAAGCCGCGATCCGAAAGGCGGCGCTATTGCGATTCCGCCCCATTATGATGACGACGATGGCGGCGATGCTCGGCGGCGTACCGCTGATGCTCGGTACCGGCACGGGATCGGAAATTCGCCAGCCGCTCGGTTATGCCATGGTCGGCGGCCTGCTCGTCAGCCAGGCGCTGACGCTGTTCACGACGCCGGTGGTCTATCTCTATCTCGACCGGCTTTCGAACGCGTTTGCTCGCTGGAGCCGTTCGACCGGTTCGCACCATGATGAGCATCCGGACGCCCGCGGCTCGGTCAAGCAAGCGGCCGAATGACTTGACTTTGCCCGGCAACCGACACATCCGAAGGTAGTTTCCTTCGGAGCCGGTTCAGTGAAAATTTCAATCAAATTAGCGGTTGTGGCCGCAGCGCTATTCGGCATGTGCGGGTACAGCCAAGCCCAGGCGCTCAAGACCAAGAATGCTGCGCCCGCGGCGCAGCCAACGCCAGTTCCCACCGCCGGCCCGGCCGAGGGCGCCAATACGTCCGCGCCTCCCGGCTGGGTTGCACGGTGCAGCAGCGCCAGCCGCGGCGCGCCACTCGAATGCGCGATCGAGCAAAGCGCCGTTCTGACCAAGACCGGTCAGTTGATCGTGCTGATCAATATCCGCGTATCGGCCGAAACCCGCACACCGGTCGGTATCGTGCAATTGCCGCTCGGGCTCAACCTGCCGGCCGGAGCCAAGCTACAGGTCGACGACGGCATGACGTCCGACCTGCAGGTTCAGACCTGCGAGGCACGCGGCTGCTACGCCAACGCCCAGATTTCGCCTGACATGCTGGCCGCGTTGAAATCCGGCAAACAGTTGAAGGTCTCGTTCCAGAATATGGCCAAGGAAACGATTACGATTCCGATGCCGCTGGCGGATTTCTCCGCGGCGTATGAGAAGATTAAGTAAGGCCCCTCGTTCTACCCCGTCATTGCGAGCAAGGCGAAGTAATCCATAGCGCCGCACGTCGAAGCATGGATTGCTTCGTCGCTTCGCTCCTCGCACTGACGGTAGCTACTGCCGCGCCATCTCCGCCGCAGCTACGCCGTCGCCATCCAGCTTCTGGTCGGCATGCATGTCGACCGTCACCTTCAGCAACTGCCCGGTGAATTCGAACGGCGCCTCGTAGTGCGAGACCGGGCTGGAGCGGTCGCGGCCGATGTCGAGGCCGGACCACGAGATGAAATTGTTGAAGGCAAGCTGGGTCTGGATCGAGCCTGCCGCTTCACCGTCGATCAGAAGCGTATAGGCCGTCACGCCGGTGCGGGAGCCCTTGGCCGGCGGCTCTTTGCGCACCAGACGCTCGACATGCAAGCCGAGCCGGTGCGCGCCTGACGGCACCTTGCGATCGGAAGTCACGATCTCATGGCCACCGCCGATATTGAGATCGTGCACCAGCCGGCCGTCCCTGATGTAAAGGCTGTAGCCCGAGGTCGCATCGCCATGGGCGATCAGCACGCCCTCGGCGCCTTCATCGCCGATTTCCACGTGCGCTTCGATGGTGTAGCTGCGGCTGCGGACATCGGGCGCGACGTCGGTCGGCACGTGTCCCATGCCGGCGTGAAACGTGAACTTGTTGCGTGCGCCGTGGAAACGTGCCGCGTTCTCCGCAAAGCGCGGGCCGAAGCGGTCGTCGAGCGGCAGCACGTTGTGCTTCTCGGCCTCGTTCCACCACAGCTTGATCATCGCCTCAAGCCGCTCGGGATGCTCGGCTGCTAAATCGTCCGTTTCCGCAAAATCCTGCGCGAGGTGGAACAACTCCCATTTGTCGTTCTCGAACGGCGTGCCCGAGGGATGGAAGGAGACCGCCTTCCAGCCGTCATGCCAGAGGCCGCGATGCCCGAACATTTCAAAGTATTGCGGCGATGATTTTGACGGCGCCGACGCATCGGCAATAGAGCGTACAAAACTCTCGCCTTCGAGCGGCATCTGGGGAACGCCGCCGATTTCCGAGGGCGCCTTGATGCCGATCAGGTCGAGCAAGGTCGGCGTCAGGTCGCAGGCGTGCACGAATTGATGGCGCACCTCGCCTTGCGCTGCAATCTTCTTCGGCCAGGTCAGGATAAAGGGATCGCGGATGCCACCGCCATGGGTGTTCTGCTTGTAGCGGCGCAGCGGCGTGTTCGACGCCATCGCCCAGCCATGCGGAAAGTTGCTGTGCGAGTGCGGCCCGCCGATATCGTCGATCCGCCGCAGTTTTTCCGCCATCGGCTCGGGGCGGAAATTGTACGGCCCCATTGCGTTGACAAAGCCCCACGGCCCGCCCTCCTGGCTGGCGCCATTGTCCGACAAGACCAGGATCAGCGTGTTGTCGCGGATGCCGGCCTTATCGAGAAAGCCGATCAGCCGGGTCAGATGCTGGTCGGCGTGATCGAGCATGCCGGCGAAGGCCGCCTGCAGGCGCGTGAACACGCGCTTTTCGTCCGCGCTATGCTCGTCCCATGCCTTCACGCCGTCGTTGCGCGCGGGCAATCGGGTTTCCTGCGGCACGATTCCCATCGCCTTCTGCCGCGCGATCCTCTGCTCGCGCTCGACATCCCAGCCATGGGCGAACATCGGGTCGTAGCTCTTGATGATATCGATGGGCGCCTGATGCGGCGCGTGGCAGGCGCCAAGCGCCACCCAGGTCAGCCACGGCACATCCGGACGGTCGGCGGTGTGGTCGGCGATGAAGCGGATCGACTGGTCGATCAGATCGGACGTCAGGTGATAGCCGTCCTCATATGTCCCCGGCGGATCAATATGTGTATTGTCGGATACGAGCTCCGGCGCAAACTGATCGGTTTCGGCATCAAGGAAGCCGTAGAACCGATCGAAACCGCGCCCCAACGGCCAGCCGTCGAACGGCCCGGTCGCGCCGCTTTCGGTCAAAGGCGTGACGTGCCATTTGCCGACCATGTAATTGCGATAGCCGTGCGGCCGCAGCATTTCCGCCAGCGTCCCCGCCTCGCGCGCGATCTTGCCGCGATAGCCGGGATAGCCGCTATCGAAATTGGCGAGACAGCCGACGCCGACCGAATGATGGTTGCGGCCGGTCAGTAGCGCCGCGCGCGTCGTCGAACACATCGCCGTGGTGTGGAAGCCTGAATAGCGCAGGCCTTCGGCGGCAAGCTTGTCGATGGTCGGCGTCCTGATCGCAGAGCCGTAGCAGCCGAAATCGGAAAAGCCGACGTCGTCGAACAGCACCACCAGAATGTTCGGCGCGCCTTGCGGCGGCTTGGCCGCTTGCGGCCACCAGGGTTTTGAGCCGGCTACCGTCTTGCCGATCGTGCCGCCGAACGGTTTTGCGTTACCTGCCGCCATGCTTCCTCCCCCGTCTTTTGGACGCGACCGCGGTTGATCCGCCGTTCGCCCGGCTCACGGCAACGCGCGAGCCGGCGCATTGCCAAAAATCATAATCCGAATTATGATTATGATTAATTCATGTGGAGACGCAAGTTCCGAATGCAGCCATCGGCCGAACTCGACCTTCCCGGCGTCACTCCGTCGCGGCAGAAGCGCAGCCGCGAGACCACGGCCGCGCTGCTCCAGGCCGGTGCCGAGATGCTGCGCACCCACAGCCTCGCGGAATTGTCGATCGAAGCACTGTGCCGGCAGGTCGGCGCCACCGTCGGCGCGTTCTACAGCCGGTTCGAAAGCAAGGACGCCTATTTCAATGCGCTGATGGCTCTTGCCGCGCGCGACGGGGAAAGCAGGCTGTCGCGGATGAAGGAGGATCAGCGATTGGCCACCGGCGATCTCGCCGACCTCAGCCGCCTGCTGGTCCGCGGAACGATCGGCTGGATACGCAAGCACGAAGGCGTGCTGCGGGCCGCACTCCAGCACGACGACACAAGGCCGGACCGGTGGTCGACCTTCAAGGGACTGGCGCGTGCCAATGTGGCGGACGCCACGCCAATCCTGCTTGGCGCCATGGGCCGGAGCAACAAGGCGGCGAAGACACGCGCCATCGCCTTCGGCTTTCAGGTCGTGCTGGGAACGCTGGTCAACGCCATCCTCAACGATCCCGGCCCGTTATCCATTCACGACCGGGAAATGGAGAAGCGGCTCGGCAGTTGCCTGCTGCTGTTGCTCCAGGCGGAGATGACGGCGCCGACTGCTCGCAGCCCGCGCGGGCGCAAAAAGCCGGTTCGTCGTTCGCCGCGGTAACGCGCGGCCCGTGGCAAGCGCCGCCCGCGGCACCCTGCAATTCGTTCGAAAATGCCCTTCCTTCCACGCTTGCCAAGGCCCGGACCGAGACCTTGAAGGTTTCACCGCCGCGGGCCGCTTCCGCAGAGACGCCCTGCAGTTGCAAGCCCGATAGCTTGACCGGTTCGCCAAGGTTTCCGGCGAGAACACCGGGTTGCGGTCTGTGGTCTTGTTCGGAGGGAGACTGGATCATACGATACCATAGCACGGCCGACCGGAAGCCACGGGCCGATCCGCCCCCCGTGGTTAGCACAGACCCGATGCTGTCGCTCAATCACATCGCTAACATGTCGCCGGGTAACGGCGAGCTTTCCGCATCAGATAGATACGGACCGAGTGCACGACCTCATCGAGTCCAGCGCCGTCAGCGAGCCGAGGTGTCCTGAGATTCGGCGGCCAGCAGTTTACTCCCCGGCCTCAGCTCCGCGATTAACTTGAAGTTCTTGCTCGCAATGATCGAACTCTTTGCCGAAACTGCGCTATTGATCGCCTGAATCTGGTCAACGGCACGCGTGGGAGGGCATCCTTCCGCCCTTGAAGTACAACTGCATAGCGGGGCGTGAATGCTAACCGTATCTCGATTGACCTATCTCGCAGGTCGGTAGCCCGATCGGATGTCTTCACCACGTTGTAGCTACCAACGATGTATTCGACATTGCTGGGCGCTTCGACGATCACAAGGGTCACGGCATTCGTCGCCGTTTGTTCACGAGGTTTCGGTGGTCAATCGGTGGTCGGCTGCATTGGGGAAACAGCACTGTCATACGATCAGATCGTGCGGCACATGATGCTGCGCGACCTTGGCGTGATCGTCGGCGTTTTGCTCCGCGAGCGAAAGCCCTGCCGGTTCTGCATCCTGGATCGCTGCCAGCTCATCATGTCCGGCGACGTGCCGGCCATGCGCGGTCGAAGCCTGACCGTTGCCCACATCTGCCACAGTGTCATGGTTGGAGGCGGCTATCTCGCTCTTGAACTGGAATGAATCTCCGAGTACCGGGGCGGCTGTCATCTCTGCGTGCCCGGCATCGGCGGGGGCAGGTTGATCCTTGCTGGCAGCGTTCGGGTTCGATCCTGAATGTGAGTTGTTGGACGGGTCTGCAGACGCTGCATGCAAGTCACGCTGCGATTGGCCGTGACTTGCACCACTCCCCGGTGTTGTATCATTCGCGGCGTGCTGCTCAGTGGCTGCGGAGGCGTGTTTAGAGGCGGCGTGCAAATCACGCTGCGATTGCCCCGGCGTTGCATCATGCGCGGCGTGCTGCTCGGCGACTGCGGGACCGTTTTCAGAAGTGGTATGCGAGTCGCGCTGCGATTGGCCGGGATTGGCAGCGCTTCCCGGCGTTGCATCATGCGCGGCGTGCTGCTCGGCGGCTGCGGGACCGTTTTCAGAAGTGGTATGCGAGTCGCGCTGCGATTGGCCGGGATTGGCAGCGCTTCCCGGCGCTACGCCATGCTCGGCGTGCTGCGACGCGGCGGATGCGGTTGCCACGGCAAAGCCGCTATGATCGATCGTGCCCCCCGCGAGCGTGGCGGCGGCATCGTTGGTCGTCATTGCGACGGTGCTTGCGTGGATCGGCCCCTGATCGAACGTGAAGTGATCCTCCACTGGCCCGGTCGTGTAACTGCGCGGAAGCTCGATCGAAGACGCACTGGCGAGGGTGACGGCGTCATCCCCGCCGTCTTCGGTCGCATGTCCCGGAGCTTGGCCGAGACTCGCAAATCGGGCAGAACTGGTTGAAGCGACCCGCTCCCGCGCGAAGTGGAAGCTGAAACTCTCGTCGGCTGTGGTCCAGGTGCTATCTGTGACGCGCGCAGTCTCGCTGACAGTCGCTTCGACGGAAGCCTCGGCGCCACTCGTCGTCAGAACGTCTCCTGCCGTCATCGCGGCCAGCGCCGGATCGATCGCCTCGCCGGTGGCCGCGACGGTCGCTGTTGCCGGCTCGTGGACGAAATCCGACTCCTGAACGAACGCAGCGCCCTGAAGGCGGATTTCCAGCAGGGCCGCATCGCCTATATCGAGGGCCTGATCGGTCTGATTCACGTACACGATGGTTTGATTGTTCGCGCTGTCATAGATCCACGCGATGGTATGCGGCGGCACCGTCTTAGCTGTCGGAGAGAGCGCCATGAACGCCGGCGCGCCAAAGGCCGCCAGATTGATCCTGTCCGACCCGGATTTGAAATCGGTAGTGGTATCGAACTGGGCCGAGCTGGAATCCGCCACGGCGAGATAGGCGAAGCTGTCGTCGCCGTTGTTGCCGTTGACGGTTCCGGATCCTCCGTAGGTCGTGTCATTGCCGGATCTTGCATGCAGAGGGTCATCATTGCCGGTGTCGTTGACCGTATCCTCGCTGGCGCCCGCATAGACGATTTGAAATTGATCGCCGCCTCCCGCGATGGTGTCGCCTCGGGGAGTCCCGAAGACTGGCGGATTGGATATTTCGCGGTCCCCCAAGGCGAGGTTGTCGAAATCGTTGGGGCCCGCATCGGTGCTGCCACGGATGGTAACCGTCACCGCTTGCTTGCTGCCGCCTGCGGTAGTCACCGTGAAGGTATCGGTCAGGGTATCGCCGACATCGAGCGCCTGCACGGCGCTGTTGGCGTTGTCGAGCGTGTAGGTCCACACTCCGGCCACCGTCATCATGAAGGTGCCGTAGCTGCCAGTGCTCAGCCTCGGCGAGCTGACTGCCGTGAACGTATTGGCGGGGTTGTTGACGTCGGAATCGATGAGTTTGCCGGTCGCGGTCGGCGTGCCCGGTGTGGCATTGGGAACGCCGATAGTGACCTTATGGGTTTGGCTGCCCGAGAGCGTGCCGTCCGAAACCGTGATTGTAGAGGTTTCGATTGTGGGCGCTGCCAACGCATTGACTGCGTCATTGCTGGGAACGTAGGTGTAAACGCCGGTCGCGCCGTTGAGGTAGAGCGTACCATAGAAACCGGTCCTCGACACATCGTACGCTACGCCGTTCAACACCGTTTCACCGGTGGTGCTCCCGCTGATGCCGTAGGCCTCCTCGCGGGTGCTGCTGGCAACGAGGGTTCCGTTCGACGCGTCCGCGGCCTGGACGTCGTCCATCGTTGCGAAGGTCAGTGCCGCAAGCGCACCGAACCCGCCGTATCGTCGTGATATGGCGAGCGCCGCGAGTACCGTCCGATTGTTGATCTCAAGCTTCTGATATATGTGGTGGAGGTGCACCTTGATGGTGCCTTGGGAAATATTCAGCCGGCGCGCAATCGCTTTGTTCGACAAGCCTTCGGACACCAGACGCATGATTTCGCGCTCGCGGTCCGTCAGCACGGCCAGCACATCTTCGACATTGGCGTCGTTTACTTCCTTGCCGCTTGGCGCCAAGTCTGGGGACGGTTCTGGCAGAAAACTGATGCCCTCCACCACTAATCTCAGGGAATGCAGCAAAGTTTCGGGGCTCGCGTGCTTCGAAATCGCACTGCAAGCACCAGCAGCGATTGCTGCGGCGAGATCTTGTTCGACTGATGCGGTGAAGAAAACCAGCCGGGTGGAAAGATTCTCGGCGTTGGCAATGGCGAGAATTTCAGATGCCGTCAGGTCAGGCAATGAGTCCTCGAGAAGCGCGACATCGGGTGCCAAACTCCGAATCGCTTCAACACAGCTCGCGCCATCGCGACAGGACGCAATAATCTCGATGTCACGATGAGCCGCGAATACTGACGTCAAGCCCTGCAGAACGATCGGGTGTCGGTCTGCGATCACCAACCGGGTACGACGCATGAGCGGTCCTCGACCTGCCCTCTGTGTAAAGCCCGCCAATCCCGCCGTACGTGGAGGGCAACGGCGGCGGCATTTACCTCATTCCGACGAATCCCAAACAATCAGGGTACGTGGTCCTTCCTGCTACCACCAACGGCATAGTGATTAGCATCCTTTACAGATGCTGGTCCACTTTCGAATCTTCCGCGCGGATTTCTGCGTCTTCCGGCAGCGATGGCACGGGCGTGACCGCTCCGTCGATCAGCAACCAAGAGCTCGTGCTGCCAGCCCTATTATCGCTTGTGCCAACAGTGATTGAACCACGGGGTGATGCCGCGCCGGTAGTCGAACCCGACGAATTGGCGGCATCTAGGGAATTCGTCCCTGGAGCATCCGGCACCTTGGCAGCATTTTCAGCTCCGCTCGGATCGCTAGCCGAAGTGTTCAGTTCACCGAAGTTTGCCGGCCCAGATGGCACGCGACCGTGGCTGCCGTCCCAGCCCCGCCAGCCGTCGGTGCGCTGGCCGCCGCCGGCCGACGCTCCACCAGGCCGTCAGCCGAGTCCTGCTAGTTAATCTTCAGCCCTAGCGAGTGCTTCTAGTAGGCGATTCAGGAACACTGCCTGACCTTTCAGTATCTTAAGCCGCGCCTCGGCAACGCTAAACCAGGACGCGCGATCGATCTCAGGGAATGATTGCCGTCGCCCAGATCGCGGAGGCCATTCCATCTCGAATGTGTTGCTCTGAAGATTGGCTGGATCCCAATCGTCTTGAATTGCCCACATGTGCACGACCTTTCCGCCTGGTTGCTTGGCACTGCCAAGCGGAATGGCTTCGCCGCCCGGACAGTGCCCGGTCTCTTCTGCGAACTCCCGATGTGCGGCCGAACGCGGGGTCTCGTCTGGTCCGATCAGGCCTTTCGGAATGGTCCAGGCACCTTGATCCTTACGATTCCAAAACGGGCCTCCCGGGTGCCCCAGCAAAACTTGAAGGTCCTTGTTCCTTTGACGGAACAGCAAGAGGCCTGCGCTTCGCATTTTGGATGAGGCGCTGACAGACATCGACGGCCTAGCAAATCGTCGCATGCAATAGTTCCGCTCCCGACAACGACCGAATTTCCCGATTATAGAAAGGCCTGCTTTGTGGATCGACCAATCAGGTTAGCCACCGAAGAAGGATGCGAGTCCCGGCCGAATTAGGGACGCAAGGCCGCATTCCGCGGTAGGCCCCGGCGCCCCTCGTACCCGCCGTTGATAGTTTGCTGGCGCGTCCGACTCGCGGGAACGCCTGAAGCGATCCTTCGGCTAATCCAGAATGGCTACCTAACCATCGCGCTTCCAATGAGGCGGAGCTTCGCCGAAGCTCCAACCATGCGAGCCGAGGAAGTGATCCGGACGTTCGAGGCGGTAAGGAGGACGATTCCCTACGAGATCGGCAAACGGCGCACGGGCGACGTTGCCGTCTGCTACGCCGATCCGACCCTTGCCAAGGAATCCATGGGCTGGAAGGCGACACGGTCGTTGACGCAGACGTGCGCCGATCATTGGCACTGGCAATCGAAGGATCCCGACGGCTACCTGCCCCCTGGCGTTCCGCCCCCGCCCATTGCTCGCTCAGCGCCGACCGGAGGTTACGCCAGGGATCATGCCGCGAATGGGTGACGTTGAGCCCAACATAGAGGCAAAACCGATACGTCGCCTCAAGGAAGCGAGAAAATCGCGGGATGAAGCAGAGCTGCCGATCGTGAAGTTACGATGAATCCAACCGAGTACGCCTTAATCAAGCCACATAGAGGGCAATGGCCACCATACTCGACATCAACTGCCGGAACATCACGGCGGACCGGCCGCCGGTTCTGCTTGCGGCTGGACCCGTCTTGCTCCGCCCGCTCGGGATGGCGGGCATTCCGGCGATCGTTGCCTCAAGTGAGGACGCCCCGGCATTCGCCTCCCGCTATTGCGGCGGGCGCTGCATCCTTCCGCCCCGGAACGAGCCAGACGCGCTGATCGAGGCGCTTCTCGATACCGGGGACCGGCTTCTCCGCGCGCTCGGCCGCCGGGTTCCCTTGATGTATGGCGAGGACTATTTCCTCGAACTCATCTACATGCATCGCGCCCGTTTCGAGGAGAAGTTTCTGCTGCTCCTGAGCGATCCGGAAGTAGCGCTCGGGCTGCTGACGAAAGACCGCTTCGAGGCGCTGGCGCGCGGCAGAGACCTTCCGGTGCCGCGCAGCCTGCCCTGGGATTTACTTTCCGAGATCGAGGACCCGGTGCTTGCCAAGCCCCGCTCGAAATTCAGCTGGTATCATTCGCCGCTTCAGATCCAGCTTTTCAGCGACCACGGCAAGGCGCTCATTTTCGAGAACGGCCGCGCTGCAGCCGCCGATCCGCGCGTCGGGCGCTTTCGCGATCATCTCACATTTCAGGAGTACGTTCGGGGAGATGATCGCCAGCTCTGGTCATTCCACGGTGTCGCCGACGAGCATGGAAAGGTCCTTGCCTCATTCGTCGGCCGGAAGTTGCGCACGTTTCCGCTACTAACCGGCGAGAGCTCGTTCATCGAGTTGATCCACGACGACGCTCTCGCGACGTTCGGGCGGCGGATAGCCGAGCAGGTGCCTCTGAAGGGCGCGTTCAAAATGGACTTCAAGACGGATGTGGAATCCGGCGAGCACTTTCTTCTTGAGGTGAACGCGCGCTTCAATCTCTGGCATTACCTCGGCGCGGCGAATGGCCTCAACCTCATGGAGGTCGCGTACGACTACCTTGTCGCGGGCAAGCGGCCACCGCCGCTGTCCTATCGCACGGACACGCGCTGGCTTTGCATGCCGCTCGATTGGCGCGCCTATCGTCAGCTCGCCGCACGTCGGCAGCTGAGCCTGATTGGCTGGCTGTCCTCGATCCTCTTTACGCGCACCGTCTACAACGTCTTCGCCTGGAGCGATCCGACGCCCCTGGCGATGGACTTCGTTCGCAAGGTTCGTAAATTGCTCGGGCTGATGAAGGTATGGTCGCGACGATGGCTCTCTATGGCGTGTTAGGCGATATCCACGGCAACCGCGAAGCTCTTGTCGCGACGCTCGCGGCGCTGGAAGATCACCGTCCCGAACAACTCCTGTGCATCGGCGACATCATCGGCTACAACGCCGATTCTGACGATTGCGTCGCTATTTTGCGGGAGTGCGGCGTCGTCTCCATTGCGGGAAACCACGATCTTATCGGCATCAGCCGCCTCGGCTTCGAGCGCTGCTCGAACAAGGCGATGCATGCGCTCAAACGCACGCGCCGACTGCTCCAGCCCGAAACCATGGAATATCTGCGCTCGCTGCCGAGAACCGTCCAGATCGAAGACAGCGTGGTGCTCGTTCACGGCGGCGTGCGCGATGTGCAACAGTACATGACCACGCCGCTTCATATCGAAGAGAACGTCCGTTACCTTCGCGCGGACTTTCCCGGCCGCCGCGTCTGCTTCTATGGTCACGTGCATCAGCAAAAGATCTTCGAGGTCGCAGACGATGGAAGCGTTCGCGACCTTCTCGCGGACGGTGTCGTGAAACTGCGGTCGGATCGGGAATACTTCGTCAATCCGGGATCACTGGACGCTTCGCGCAAGCAAGCGCCAAAATTCGCAGAATTTGCGCTTTTTGATAGCGGTCCAATGACCGTAGAATTCTTCCGCGTGCCTTATGACGATATGCTCACTGAAGCGAAGGCGGCTGGCGCCGGCTATCGCATCGGTCCGTGGCGGGACCGCTTCTACGCCCTGCAGCGTAAGGTTCCCGGTTTTCGATGAGCACCCCGGTGGAGGAGTTGACGAAAAATCTTTTCGTGAGCCAATAGTGTCCGCAAACCGCATGTCAGTATCCCGACGGTCCTCGTGAGCGAGGCCTATTGAGCCGCTCGCGGAAGCCGCGCCTTGCGCGAAGTCATGTAGCAGCGGACGCAACGCACCAGGCGGCTGTCGATCCGAGCCAACGATGCGCACGATGGTCTGCGTCAGGGCATTTGCGCTTAAGCTACGCTTCCGGGTTATTCGTTTCTAACCTCGACGACTCCGAGGCGGTTCACTTTCCAGGTAGACACTCGCTCCGTCATCCTGCGAGATCGCAATGGCTGCGAGCACCGTCCGGTTGCTGATTTCAAGCTTCTGAAAGATGTGATGGAGATGCACCTTGATGGTGCCGTTGCTGATGTTCAGGCGTCGGCCAATTTCCTTGTTCGAGAGCCCTTCGGACACCAACCGCATGATCTGGCGCTCGCGGTCTGTCAGCACAGCGACGGCGTTCTCCGTGAGCGCGCTTTGCTCCCGAAATGCGGCCTGATCGGCTGCAGGCTGCGGAAACAGCCGCCGATCTCCCGCAACCTGGCGCAAGAGCTGCACGAGAATTCCGGGCTCCACCTCCTTTGAGATGAAGCTGTAACCGTCGGTAGCGGCTGACATGACCAACTCACTTTCCACTTCAGATGAAGTGAAAAAGACGAACCGCGTGGACGGATTCTCGGTATTTACGATGGAGAGAATCTCCGGCCTGCTCACGCCAGGCATCGAGGCGTCGAGAATAGCTATGTCCGGCGCTAGATTCCGAATTGCCTCGACGCAGCCCGGACCATCCGTGAAAGATGCAACAATCTTGAAATCGGAGTGGGCTCCAAGCACGTTGCTCAAGCCCTTCAAGACTACGGGATGCCGATCCGCAATCACCACGCTGATACTACGCATTGGGCAGTCCTCAGCCTGTCCCCGATGTTAACCCCGCCCCCCAGCATTTATTCATCCCCCCTGCTCGATGCCAGAATATATAATCGACCATGACGGTAGGGCTAAACCTCCTCTGAATGAATGGACACTTGTAGTAGGCTCGGGAAGGTGTCGAATGGAAGAACGTCGGTCACGTCAGTTGTTCCGGAGGATTACAAGCGTCGAGCCGTCGAGTTGGCGATGTCGAGCCGTCGTTCGATCACGTCGGTGGCCAAGGAACTCGGTCTGCGCGACTCGGTACCGCGGCGCTGGGTGGACAAGTTCCGGCAGGAGCCGACATCGGCGGCGTGGCGCCCCACCAAGCAGACGACGCCGATGTCGGCAGACCAGGCTGGGGAGATCGCCCGGCTGCGCCAGGAGAACGAGCGGCTGCGCATGTAGCGCGACGTCTTAAAAAAGTCGATCGCGATCTTTGCCGGAACGCGGACATGAGCTTCCGCTTCATTGAGGACTACCGCGACACCGTATCTGGTACGGCTCATGTGTGCCGTGCTCGAGGTCTCGCCGGCCGGCTATTATGCTGGCGCGAGCGTCCGGGTTCGCACCACCGATAGCCGTCACACTCTGCCGATCGCGCCGAACCTGATCGCGCGTGACTTCACCGCCGCCGCTCCTAACCAGGTCTGGCTGGCCGATATCACTTACATTCCAACCGCGGAGGCTGGTTGTGTCTGGCTGCCAGCAGCGGCCGGGTGCCGGATTGATCCATCATTCCGATCGCGGCGTGCAGTACGCTTCACATGAATATCAGTCGGTCCTCGCCGCAGCCGACATCATCGCATCGATGAGCCGCAAGGCCCGACGGCCGTTTGCTCCTATGACCGATACCCTGCACGTAACGGACGGCTTATAACCAAAGGTATATTTGGATAGCGGGAATTCGAATCTAACATCCGAGTCATCGAAATTCATCAACCCGACGCTGCAAAAGTAGAACAATTCCACCCGACTGAAGCTGCCAAATTCCAGAAAGACGAAGGCGAAGAAGGCTCCATCGATCGGAAAAGCCCCGATTCAAGGCCAGAATTACCGTGTTCTTGCATTTGTCGAAATTGTCAAATTGCGTAATGGCTGGGAGGGTGAAATGCGGAGGCGGCGATCTTTTGCAACGTGCATCGTCGGGAAAAGCGTACTGATCAGAGAGGGTATTGCTAGAATTCTAGGCGCGGCAAATTTTCGCACCCTTGCGTCGGTGTCATGCGCCGATGATTTGTCGCCGAACAAATTCCAATCGCACCCATCGCTGGTTCTCATTGTCCATGCGGGCGATGATTTCGAATCCGCCGTTGAACAAATTGAGCACTCGCGGGAGCGGCATCCGAAAGCACGCATTGCGGTCGTAGCCGACCACTATCGGCTAGAAGAGATGGTTGCGGCCTTCCAGGCGGGCGCCAGCGGCTATTTCATCGATGTCATGACGTGCGATGTATTCGTCAAATCCATTGAACTGGTGATGATGGGTGAAACAATCTTTCCGCCGGCATTCATGTCATCCATTCTCCAGCCTGAAAGCGACCAACGCGCCAGGCCGGAGCCGCGCAACGACAATGCTCGGGCGATCGCCTTCACCGCGGAGCGCAGCATTACGCAACAACTGTCCCCTCGGGAACAATCAATCATGCAATGCCTGATCGCGGGCGATTCCAACAAGTCCATAGCGCGCAAGATCGATATCGCGGAGGCGACCGTAAAGGTTCATGTCAAGGCGATCCTTCGCAAGATCCGGGTCCAGAACCGGACCCAAGCAGCAATTTGGGGGATGAATAACGGTTCACTGGTGCGGCCGAAAATTAATGGCGGTACAAGCGAGCAATTTCCGGATTCGCTCCCGATTGTTTCCAATAGCAAGCAGATCGAGGGAGTAGTACGGCCCCAGTTGATCCATCAACCCACCGATCGCGTGAAGGCTCCCAACATTGGCCGCCTGATACGCAGCGGAACAGCACGGCTCGGAAAATAGGCCGGGCAACTATCAGGACTCTCGCGGCCCTTGGTTCTTGAGCGGAATTATACCGAAGCTGTCGATTGCCCTGAGCCGGTTGTGCGCATGTTGTGTAGGACAAGATCGAGGCCAGCGAGGCCCGGCATGACTGCGCAACTGCCTAACGGAAAGCTCCGACATGATCCTATTGACCGGAGGCGCTGGCTACATCGGGTCCCATGTCTCTGTCGCGTTACTTGACGCTGGGCTCGATGTCGTCGCGGTCGATAACCTCTCCAACAGCAACGAAGCGTCTCTCGAACGTGTGCAAGCCATTTGCGGACGATCGCTCGTCTTTCGACATGCCGACATCTGTAACGAAGATGCGATCTACGAGATATTGCGTGCTTACGAAGTGACCGCCGTCATTCACCTCGCGGGGTTCAAGGCGGTAGGCGATTCCGGCGTTCGGCCCATGAGTTATTACGAGAATAACGTCTTGGGAACGATGCGGCTGGTGTCTGCCATGACGAGAGCAAGCGTGAAGACGCTCGTTTTTAGTTCGTCCGCAACCGTTTATGGGTCTCCCATGTACCTGCCGCTGGACGAGAAGCATCCCGTCGGACCGACCAATCCGTACGGCCGCACAAAGCTTTTCATCGAAGAAATACTACGGGATCTTTATAGGTCCGATGAAAGTTGGCAGATTGGTATTCTGCGCTACTTCAATCCGGTTGGTGCGCATGAAAGCGGGCTCATCGGTGAAGACCCTTTGGGCGTTCCGAGCAACCTGTTGCCGTTTGTGGCGCAAGTGGCGATCGGAAAGCGTGAGAAGCTACACATTTGGGGAAACGACTATGATACTTCGGATGGCACGGGAATCCGCGACTTTATTCATGTCGTAGATCTTGCATCCGGGCATCTAAGTGCTCTGAACCACCTGAAACAACCCGGCGTACTGACCGTCAATCTCGGAACAGGAAGCGGGAGCAGCGTCTTGGAGGTGGTTCGGACATTCGAGGTTGTGAGCGGCAGGCGAATTCCCTACGTGATCGACGAACGCAGGGTTGGTGACGTTGCAATTTGTTATGCTGATCCGACGCTCGCGAGGAAGCTATTGGGCTGGACATCAAGGCGATCATTGACACAGATGTGCGCCGACCATTGGCGTTGGCAGATGAAAAACCCAAACGGCTATCGTGGCACCCAGCTCTTGAAGGTTCGCGAACAGTCGCAGCCCGTTCATTGAAATCGTCCACGTATTGCGCGGCCTCGCGGCCGCCGGTAGGGCAACGGTCATAATCCGGGCGTGGATGAAGAACAGCGACTGCCCAGATGTAGCCAGCACTCCCGCTCAATAGGGCTGTCTCGGACGCTTTCCGCGGTCGCCCCAATGGTGCTACCGACGCAGCGCCTCAATTCGTGCTTTCGCCTCCTTGGTTCCTGCAGCGTCGGCCTTCGCGTAGAGGTCTTGCGCCTTGACCGCATCGCGCGGCGGCTGGCGGATGCACAACAAGCGATGGCTGTCTGCAATTTCTGTTGCGATGCGCCCCACCGATGCCAACCCTATTGCTCGCAGGAGGAGCCTTCCTACCTCTTCGGATTAGGCTACCGCGCGTCTACCCTGCACCGGGACACAATGCCTCGAGCATTGCATTCCATCGTTCCCTCCGGTCGCGCGCCCTGGGTGACCATCTTGGCGTCCTGAGGAGCCGCCAGCGACGGAACGCATCAACTGTTTCCGTTCAAGCCTAGACGGCAACCAGATGTGGCTCCTCCTGTTTGCGGGCTCGGCGCGCGTAGTCGCGGCGAAAAAATGCAACGGTCGGCCTCAGTCCGTCTTGCAGTCTTACGGTCGGTTGCCAGCCCAATTCGGCTTTGGCGAGGGAAGTATCGGGTCGGCGTTGTCTGGGGTCGTCGCGGGGCAACGGTAAATTGACAAGTTTTGACGACGAGCCGGTTTCGGCGAGCACCAGTTCCGCAAGCTCGCGAATCGTGAATTCTCCTTCATTTCCCAAATTGACTGGTCCGATGAATGAATCTCGACTGTCCATGAGGCGCACCAGACCGTCTATCAAGTCATCAACGTAACAGAATGAACGCGTCTGGCTGCCGTTGCCATAGAGTGTAATCGGCTCGCCGCTGAGTGCCTGAATAATGAAATTGGACACTACTCGACCGTCATTCCAATGCATCCGCGGACCGTATGTGTTGAAGATACGAGCGACCTTGATTTCGACACCGCATTGTCGATGATAATCGAAGAATAAGGTTTCGGCGCAACGCTTTCCCTCATCATAGCAGGATCGAGGTCCAACGGGGTTCACATGACCCCAATAATCCTCGGTTTGAGGATGAACCGAAGGATCGCCATAAACCTCGCTTGTCGAAGCCTGTAGAATTCGGCACTTCAGACGCTTGGCGAGGCCCAGCATGTTAATCGCGCCGAGGACCGACGTTTTTGTGGTCTGCACCGGGTCGTGCTGGTACTGAATCGGCGACGCCGGGCAGGCCAAATTGTAGATTTCGTCGACTTCGACGTACAAGGGAAAGGTGATGTCGTGGCGTATGAATTCAAAGCGCGGAGTTGCATGCAGATGTCCAATGTTGTGCTTGGTTCCCGTGAAGAGATTGTCCGCGCAGACAACGTCATGGCCGTCGGAAAGCAGTCGATCGATTAGATGGGAGCCTAGAAAGCCGGCTCCACCGGTGACCAGAACGCGTTTGCAACTATCATAATTGCGTCGCATATTACTCTCCGTTCGAAATCAATGGGCTGACGCTGCATTGTGGCAGCGGCGTCGACAGTCACCTCCCAGACGTGGCGCCCTTCCGATCCGAGGGCATCTCGCGCAGCGAATCGCCCCCGGTCGTATCGGTCCGGCCCATCGCTATGGAGTAGTTGAAGAACTGCTCTGCCTCTGGAGAGCCGCACCAAGACCGTCCTGATATCGCAGGGTGACCTCGACGGCATCCCCCGGACGCAGTTCGGTATCTTCGCTTGCGACAATCCGTTCCGGTCCCTTCTCGCTTTTTCTAACGATGGCAATCTCCGCTCTCGTGTCCGCTCCTCGTACGAGCTGTGATCGAACCATCGCGGTATACTGAATCTTCTCGGCGACGCTCTGCAGCTTTTCGCGAATTTGGTTGAGCTTTACGCTGGTGTCCTGCAACTCGCGGAGCAGATCGAGCCGTCGCTGGTCGTCGAGCTTTACCAGCCTTCTGGCGACCTCGTCCTGGTGCTGCTTGATCGACAATAGTTGCGCAGAGGTCTGCAGCTTCCGAGTCGATGACAGCAGCACCCCGCGCCGGGCATCCGTAACGCGAGGGCTGGTCAAGGACCCCTTGCCGTAGAGATCGGACACTTTCTGCAGTTCTTCGAGGTCTGACTGCAATCCCTCTTCCTCTTTCTTCTGCTGCTCCGAGAGCACGCGGACCTGATCCTCTCCCTGTCGGACGCTGCGCTGAAGGAACTCCTTCTCCCGCTGATAGTCACTCTGCTTTGTCTTCAGATATTCCGTTTCTGCATTGACGATTTCCGATATCGTCGATCGAGCTACGGGCACGTCCGTCAGAACGCCTGGATTGAGTTGCGTCCGCTCTCCGAGCTCATTCTTGATACGCCACATACGCGCCTGCTCTTTGGCGAGTTCTGTCCAAAGCGATCCGTACTCGCTTCTCAAGTCCGCCGACTCGAGATAGGGATTACTCATTCTGATACGCATGATGTCGTAGCCACCCGCCATGGCGACGAGTTGGCGCGCGGTGATGGCGGGACGATAAGAGTACTCACCCGGCTTCGACACGTCCCCATTTACGTATAGGGGCCTGTATTCGGCCACGATCGCCGTAACCTCATCTGCGTCAATCACGATGACGCCCTCACGGCCATCCGGAGCCCTCTGTCGATACACCTTGCTAGCCAGTGCGGACCCAATTTTGGATCGGATCTGCGGCAGGGAGAGGCCGGCTACTGGAACCGTTCCGACTAGTGGTAATGAAATGTTCCCGTCAATTTGGACGGCAGCACGATGCCGCAGGTCCGGCACGCCTGCCACCGCGACCTCCAGTACATCTCCAACATTTACTCGATACTCGGCGTTGGCTTGAGTGACGGAAATCGTCAGGCCGACAGCCACCAAGCCCCATCTGCAACGACCCAAGCTGCCGCCAAAGGCATCGATACGAATGCAATTGCGCTGTCTGGAGTTCGGCATGGCGGCAACTCTCTGTACGGACGTATTCACCTTCACCGGAAATCCTTCGAATCGTTTCGCGGAAGGCAGCACATAGCCATCCCGCGCATCCGGCCGACCGTCGAGCCAGACGCTCCGCAAAATCAACGTTCTGTTCACTCATTGGGCGCCGGACCGCTCAGTGCCCTCTTCCGCCATGTTCGATTGATCCTCTATCAACGTCGCATTCTCATCATTGGAAGGGGCATTGCGAGCCGATTGCTTTCCAACAATTTTAGTCCCGCAATGCCGCAGCTCAATCGACCATCGTAGTTACCCCTTTCTACCCATTTATAGCCACTTCGAACCGTTGTCTCCGATGGTACTGATTTGGCCAGCGAGACAGAGTGACTGGGTGGCAAGGTGCTATGAGTTATGCCTCGTTTGCCAATGTGCCGGCCTCTACCAAGTTTCCAGCAGAGTCGGTCGACGTCGGCAGGGAAACCCCAGCACGCATCGGCAGGGGCCGCTTGGCTGTCCTGTTGGCACTGGCAGCGGCGAGCGAATTCCTGCTCGTAACCGCTGCGGCCTATGCCGCAGCCTTCCTCTATTATCGGTTGGTCCTGCTGCACTCGCCGGATCCCGCCCAGTACATTCCGGAATCCCTTCTGATCGCTACCTTGCAATTGCTGGTTTCCATAGGGCACCGGCAATACTCACGGATTCAGACGCAGCCCCGCCACGTCTTCCTATGGAACGGCGCCAGCGGCGTCTTCCTCGTATTCTCCTTCTTTGTCTCGACGATATTCCTTTTGAAAGTCTCCGAAGACTACTCGCGCGCTACTGTCATAGCTCAAGCTGTGAGCGTTCTCCTTACGGTGCTCTGCACCCGTGCACTTTGGTTCTCATTACTACAGCCTTCGATTGCCTCAGGGTTGATAGATGCCAGGCGCGTCATTCTCATAGGAGACCCGAATCACTGCTTGCATTTTTCCGCGCGAGCAGCCGCCACCGGAATTCGAACCATCCGCTCGTTCGACTTTCCGACATTTCGCGCCGACTCTTCAGGACCGTCGCGCACCAGCACCGTCCAAGTGCTGCCTGATGCCCGCCCACTGGTCGCGGATTGCCGACCCCTTCGAGCGGATGACGTTGTAATTTTGACGTCGGAGCCGGATATTCCGGTTGCTCTCGTCCTTGCCGGCGCCCTATCCGAGCTCCCAGTTGACGTTCACGTCGTCCCTGTTGGGACTGTCGATCTCATGGCCGTGTCGCGGATCACTCAGTTCGGCAACATGGTGACGATGCGGATCTTTCAGTGTCCCCTCACTCCATTCAACCGAGCAATAAAGCGAGCATTCGACGTCGTCGCTGCAATCGCCGGACTTATTGTAGCTAGCCCCGTCCTCGCTATCGTGGCGTTTGCAATCAAGCTCGACTCCCGTGGGCCCGTGCTATTTCGTCAGAGGCGGCATGGCTACAACAACGAGCCCATTCACGTGCTTAAATTCAGATCCATGACCGTGATGGAAGAAGGCGACAATTTCAGACCTGCCACCAGACACGATCCACGTGTGACTCGTCTGGGACGTATCATGCGCCGTACGAACATCGATGAGCTTCCACAGCTATTGAATGTTCTCGTCGGCGACATGTCGCTCGTCGGGCCCCGTCCACAGCCAACCGCTCAAAACGAGGCGTTCGCTGAGCTGATTTCGTCATTTTTCCGTCGTCACAACGTCAAGCCTGGCATTACCGGCTGGGCTCAGGTCAATGGGTACCGTGGCGACACCGATACTCTCGAGAAGATGCAGCGCCGTGTGGAGCATGATCTCTACTATATCGACAACTGGTCGCTTCTTTTCGATCTCAAAATCATGGTCATGACCCTCTTTTCCAGAAAGGTGTACTGGAATGCTTATTAACGCGGCTCCGTCTGCTGCAACCAACCGACCTTTTCATTTAGTGAATCCCCAGGGTGCATTGGAATTGGGCATCCGCACCCCGTGCGCTTCGTATCATGATGTGCGGAGCCTCAGGTTGACACCACTAGCGGCAGTACAAGAAAATGCTGAAGACCAATAGACCGGACAATCCGGTAGAATCGGACGCTATGCCCCCTGAATTTCGCTTGCCGACCGAGTCGCTGGCAGGAGGGGTGGCATTCATTCGACGGCGCACCTCGCTCATATTATCGACGTGTTTGATAACGCTTGGCGTTGGTCTCCTCTACCTCATTGCTGCAGTGCCGACGTTTACTGCCGACGCGCAACTCGTCGTAGAGTCGAAAGCGGCTGCGAGAGACGCCGCGTCCGTATCAACGATCGTGGAAAGTCAGATCGCAATCATAAAGTCTGAGAGTATCGCTCGTGCCGTAATAGGGAAACTAAGCCTGGCAGAGGATCCGGAATTTGTCCCGGAAAATGGCGTCCTGCGCAGCATGATCAAATCGATATCCCGGCTGCTCGGCTGGATCAAACCGGAAACGGAATCTGGCGCAACGAGGTATGCCCTGAGATCGTTCGAACGCAAGCTTTCGGCCAAGCGCGTCGGCCTTACGTACATTATCGAGATTAGCTTCGACTCCGTCGATCCTGACCGAGCGACGCAGATCCTCAACACCGTTGCGGAAACATATATCGCCGATCAAATGGACTCAAAATACAAATCGGTTTTGCGAAATGAGAAGTGGGTCAAGGATCGGATAAGCGAGCTGAGCAACGAAGCGTCGACTGCCCAAAAAGCATTGACGAACTATCGAAAGAACAGGAACGATACCGCGGATTCCGCAGAGACGGTCGATGCGGGCACACCCGCGTCCCAATTGACGGCGAGGACGCAAGGTGAGCTCCGAGAATTGGAGGCCGCCGCGGAATCCACCGCCAGGACTTATGATAATTTTCTCCGTCTCCTGCGTTACATCGAGGCGCAGCAGCAATCCTCGCCGGTATTGGAAGCCCGTCTGCTCGCCGAAGCTTCCCGTCCCTTGAGGGCCAGTTCGCCAAAAGTCGGAGTCGTGCTTGGAATATCGACCATTGGAGGCGCGCTTCTCGGCGTCGTTCTCGGAATGCTGCGCGATCTGTCAGATCGAAGCCTCCGCACCAGCGAGCAAGTCTGGAAAGCGCTTCAGATCGCCTGCATCGGAGTTGTCCCAGGGATCAAGTCCGACGGCGCCGTGCTTGGCTCGTTGTTTGCGGATAGCGCGCGTCGCCACAAGCGTGCTTTATCCAACTCTGTGGCTAGAAAGATCGCGCGTAGCGCGAGTCCAATCTGGACCATTACGGATGCGCCACAGTCTCGATTTGCGGATTCATTTATTGAGATCAAGCTAGCCATCGATTCCATGAACCGTCGGGGCAAGCGAAACCAGGTTATCGGGATTACCTCAACGCAAGCCGACGAGGGCAAGTCGACTGTTGCAGCGGCCTTGGCGTTACTCATGGCAAACACTGGGGCCAGAGTTATTTTGGTGGACTGCAACTTACGAAATCAATCACTCTCGGCCGCATTGGCTCCGTCTGCGGAACTTGGTGTTTTGGATGTCATGTCGGGAACGGCTTCAGTGCACGAAACGGCGTGGATCGAGTCCACAACACAATTGGCTTTTCTACCGGTCGGCAACAAATCTCGACCAATCTACGCGAGTGAAGTCCTAGCATCTGAGCTGCTCGACAAATTGATTTGTACTCTTCGCCAAGACTACGAATACGTCATTGTTGATTTGCCGGCAGTGGAACCGTTTGCGGACGCGCGGGCCGCGGTGAATGTGTTGGATTCGTTCATTTTTGTGATTGAAGCGAGCCGTACGAATGCCGATGTCGTAAAGCGCGGGCTCGATGTTATTCGACATGAGAACGTCGCCGGCATCGTACTCAATAAAGCAAAATGCGATGGCGTATAGGCGCATCTGGTATGCAAAGCGCGTGGTGCGAAGCTCTGCTGGTCCGTTCGTTAAGCAAATGCAAAGTACTGTTCGATGAGCCTGTCTATCAACAACGGAGATAGTGATCACCATCTCGGTGACCGCCGATCTGCTGAACTCGGAATGTCGCTCCGAGTCGTGCCGAAAGGACCTGCCCACAAAGCCGGTGCGCCGGGCCCGATTGCAGCGTTCGGTGAAAAGCCGGCTCGTGATTACCTGGTCTCCGAGGCGAGCTACCGACTATTCTGCGTTGCCAAGGATCGTTATCCCCCGTTTCGAGTGGACATGACCGAGCTGTTTTCACGGTGGCTCGTAGGTACGGGATGTCGCGTCGACTGGTTGATGGCGAGAAGCGGCCCCGGTCCTTCGGAGATTGTGATTGCTTCGCCTGGGGAGCGCACTTTCGTGCTCGGCAGCGGATCGATCCGCGCCCGGCTCGCAGGTCTGCGCCTCATGCTAAGGGCCGGCCTCGCCATTCTGCGCGGCGAGTACGACATTGTTCAGGCTCGCGACCGGTCGACATCATCACTTCTATTTCTCTTGCTGGCCAGATTGGCCGGTCGGCCGTTCGTATACTGGATGTCCTTTCCAATGCTGGAAGAAACACTCCAGCGGGCTCGCGACCGAAGAGAAGCTATTCCCGGCTGGCGCCGGTTGGCGATGCGGGCCTATGTGACGGCGGGAAGGCCTATCCTTTACCGCATCGTTCTGCAGGCCGCGGATCACGTCTTTGCCCAGAGCGCGCGAATGAAGGCCACACTCATTGAACGGGGGGTCGCGGCGCACAAAATAACGCCGGTTCCGATGGCGGTCTCGGTTGATCGATTCAACCTATCGAACATAGCACCGACCGATGACCGGCGCCTGGGCGGGAGGAATGTCCTCCTCTACATCGGATCGAGCGGGCCGAGCCGCCGGATCGACGTCATCGTTCGGGCGCTGGGCGCGGTGGTGCGCAAGGGCTATGACGCCGTTCTCGTGCTGCTTGGCAACACGCGACCGACGGATCGCGACTCATTGCTTGACATCGCCAAGGAGGAAGGGATGGCTGATCGGCTGATCTTCACCGGGCATCTCCCCCTTGCACAGGCGCTCGGCTATGTCCGGCGCGCAGATGTCTGTCTGTCCCCCTACCCCCCCATCCCGATTTTAGCCGACGGAACCCCGACCAAGCTGGTGGAGTATCTTGCGATGGGCCGTCCGGTGGTCGCGAACGATCATCCCGACCAGCGCGAGATCCTGGAGGCGAGTGGAGCAGGATTGATTACCGACCTCTCTTCCGAAGGTTTCGCCGAGGCAATCGCCACTCTGCTTTCCGATAGAACCGTCGCGGAGTCCATGGCTGGGCGCGGCCCGCCCTGGATTGCTGCACACCGATCGTACGCCGTGCTTGCCGAGTTGGTCAGCTCCGTGTACGCGGAGCTTGTTCGAGTGAGACCACGGTGACGCCCGCAGGTTTGCCCCTAACCTATCAGTTCCGCGAGGAGGCTCGCCCGATACCCGCTGGGGACGTGTCCCGCAATTCTGCGAGTACGCCGGCCCATACATTCCTGATCATCTTCCTCGCAGCCGGTCTGCTGTTCGAAATCGGCGCATTCCGAATGCAGTTGTCTGGAAACGATCCCTTCGTCCCGATCGACGTGGGAGCAGCATCCATGACGGTCCAGATCCTGCTCGGATCGATCATTCTTGCTGCTGGCGGACTGCTCCTTTGCTCACGTCGGGCGAGCGACATGGCGCTCGGCACTTGGCCCATTTTCCTAATGCCGGCCATGGCGTTTGCGTCGATGCTTTGGTCTCCCGATCCCGGCTTCACGCTTCGAAAGGGCGTCGCCTTCACCGGATCGGTGCTGTTCGGGTTTTTGGTGGCGACAGTATTGAATACCCAAGACGCCGTTCGGCTGTTAGGCCGCGTCCTGTCGCTCACAATCTTGCTCAGCGTCGTTTATGTATTTCTTGCTCCGCGCTACGGAGTGCACAATGCTTCAGATTATTTCCAGTCAGTGCACGTCGGACACTGGCGCGGGGTTTTTTCCCATCGGACTGCATTGGGGCACGTCGCCGGCGTCAGCATGGGTTTGCTAATCTGCTATGGAAGCCTCATATGGCCGTCACGCATCATTCGCTATGGGATCGTGATTGTTTCAATTGCGTGTATCATTAACGCCGGCTCTGGTGGCGGCTTCCTGACGGCAGCAATCTTTCCCTCGGCGCTACTAGTCACGCAATGGTTGACCAGATTAAAACCCGCTCGCCGCGGCACGGTCCTCCTCTTGCTGCTCGCAACCATGCTGCCGGTGTTCCTTTTTGCACCGAAGCTGCTTACCGCGGTGCTTTCCGTCCTTGGTAAGCAACCCGATCTAACAGGTCGTATCCCCTTGTGGGACACGTTACTCATCTTGGCACAGGAGCACCTTCTCTTTGGGTACGGATATGCCGCCGGTTTCGTCTACGAGGTCCAACCCCAGATTTTGGCCGCGACGGGATACGAATATCCGCACTGCCACAATGGGTATCTTGAGGTACTGATTGCCTTCGGCTATTTCGGGCTTGGTATCTGCTTAGCTGTCATAATCTGGCTCTTGACGGTAACGGGGCGGCTCGTTGTCGCTCCTCCCGCTCACCTCGGTCATTTGAGTGGGTTTCCCTTCGTTGTTGTCATCTACACGCTTGGCGCCAACTGCATCGAATCCTATCTGATAACCGAGTGCTACGCAGTCGTACTGCTTGCACTGGCAGCGGGTCTCACAACAAGAGCAAGGGTTGAAGTGCGAGACCTCCACGCGCTTACCGCCAGCTTCCGCCGGGGTTGACCATGTATAGCCAAAGTCAATTGAGCGCTGGCGGGAGCAACCGGTCGCTCCCTGAAGGACGAGACGAAATTTACGTCAGGCCCCGAATTAGGCGTGCGCTTTGCATTCATATCAGTGCGAGAGCCGCGAACCTGATCCTCGCATTCGGATTTCAGGTCCTCGTCGTCAAGAGTCTGCCGGTCGGGGACTACGCGACCTACGCCATCCTTCTTGCCGCCTTGATGCTCGGGCAGAACATATTGTCATTCGGCATCGAACGGACGGTGTACCGGTTTGTCCCCGATCTAACATTGCGCGGAGAACGCGACGCATTGCTCGCCCTGGGGCTCGGGATCGTGGTGGCGCGCGTCGCCGGGATTACGCTGTTCCTCATCGCTATCGAATACGGCTTCCTCGACTGGTTCACGTCCGAAAAGCTTACAACCACCACGCGTATCGCATTCACCGTATGGTACATCGCGACAAGCATCTTCAGTGATGCCGATGCGCTGGCGCAGACCTGGATTGCTCATACCCGGTTAGCAATCGCGACGACCGTGGAAATCATCAGCCGCTTTGCCGCGGTCGTAGTCCTTCTCGCAACGGGCCACGCCGCTACCGCCGAGCTGATTGTTGTGAGCAGCGCCGCGACTGCCCTGCTGGCGCTGGCCACGGTCGTCATCCTTCTTGTGCCAGTCGTCACCCGGTTGTGGCGAAGCCAGGTCGCCGCGGACACTCCTATGCCGATCTACGTTAAGCAAGCGCCACGCTTCGCTGCAACGATCTATCTGGCACACTTTGCCTGGGTGGTATCGAACCCTTCCGTCGTGCGGCTGGTAGCGGCCACTGGTCTCGACGTGCTGGCCCTTGCCGGATTTTCCTTTGCACAAAGTCTCCTGGGATCGCTGCAGCGTGGCCTCCCAGGGAGACTGGTGCTGCCGGGCTTGGAGCCGATGGTCATGGCCAACATGGCCCAGGGGGTATCGCGCGAAAGACTTTTCGCTCCGCTATCGCTTGTATACAAGCTCGACCTCGTTTGTAGTCTTGCTATCGTGATAGCCACTTCGGTAGCCGGCGAAGCGATCGTCCGGATACTGGCGACGCCGGCATATGCCGAATATTTCTTTGTGTTGCCGGTGCTTGCGGGCATGATGGCTATCAACACAGCCTACAGAATTTTCGAAATCGTAGGTAATTTAAATTTCAAGCAGAAGGTGTTCCTGCTCCTGTCTCCCCTTGGATTGGCGTCGGCCGGTGCGATCTATGTCACCATAGGAAGGTACGGCATTTGGAGCGCACTTGCGTTCCCTATGGTAGAGAGTTTTGCAAGGTTTTGCATTTTTCTATTTGTTTATCGAAGAGAGATGGTGGGTCGTGCCATCGACCTCGTAACGATGACTCAATTCGCCCTCGTCGGCCTTCCTATTATCCTGGCGGGTTTGGCCGTCAAGGAAGTGATCGGAGTTGCCTCAGATCATGCAGCGCTAGCCGTCGCGGGCGGATGCGTCGCCGCGATGATCGGCGCCATTCTCCTCCTGCGCCCGATACGCCCGGACGAGCGGGAGGTGGCATTGAGCATCATACCTGAATCGTGGTCTGGGCCTCGCAATCTTACCGTGTGGCTAACGCGTTGATCGGGGAGGATGAGATGGCCGAGTTGAAACATCCAGATTTGGTTTACGACGTCGGAATGAGCCGAGGTGAAGATACTGAATTCTATTTGAAGAAAGGCTACCGGGTTGTTGGTTTCGAGGCCGATCCGCTGCTTGTGGATCACTGCCGAAAGCGCTTTGCGGCTGCGCTCGCAGACGGTCAGTTAAATATTGTTCCAGGTGTGATCTGCCCTGATCCACCAGCGTCTGGAAGTGTCGCTTTTTATCGCAGCACGAACGATCAGTGGGGTACCGCCCGTCTGGAGTGGGCCGAGCGAAACCAACAGCTCGGGAGCAGCTCTTCGGTGATACAGCTTGAGACGGTTGATTTCGCCGGGTGTCTCGCCAAGTTCGGAATCCCTCATTATATGAAGATCGATATAGAGGGTGCGGACCTCGTCTGCGCCAAGATGCTGCTGCAGTTTACGGAACGCCCAGACTATCTCTCGATCGAGTCCACAAAAACGGATTTCTCGGCTCTACTCGGCGAGTTTGATCTCTTGTCCAAGCTTGGTTACTCCCGCTTTGCGGTAGTGCAGCAGCAGACGATCGATGGCAGGTCGTATGAGGGACAATCGCTTACCGGCAATACGGTACGACACGTCTTTCCGCGGGGGGCATCAGGGCCCTTCGGTACCGAGATCGCGGAGCCGTATTTGTCGCAGGCTGACGCGATCAGGGATTATGAACGTATTTTTAGAATGTACCGATTGTTCGGCGACGACTCGCCCTTGCGGCGGAACATCATTGGCCGGCAGCTCTACAAGACCTCGTCGCGTCTGCAGAAACATCTCCGAGTGGCGATACCTGGTTGGTATGATACCCACGCGGCGCTGCATTGAAAGTGAGCTGCACGCCGCATTGAGCTCGCTCTGCATTTTGCGGCGGACGCTCGCAATCCGTCCGCTTCGATTTCTTAGGATTCCGTCATGAACACACTGACGCGGTCGTCCCAAACGGAAAGCGAAAAACGTTGCGCTGGGACCAAAGGGACGGAAGGAAGCTTAAGTCGCGGTGTCAGCGGCCCCCACGTACCGGTCTCCGCACGTGCTCCAATGAGACCGAATGCTCACCCCAAGCGAACCCGCATTCAAGTGGATAACGGCACGCTCGAAAAGCCCGCCGATCAGGATGCACTTCGCGTGATGGTGGTCACTCCCTTTGGCCAGTATGGCCGAGGAGGAATTGATCGGCTGACGGATCTCATCATTGATTCCATCGGCCAACGCAAGGAACTCGGGGTTGAGGCAGAGCGACTGGTGACCAGGGGAGAGAAGAGATGGTGGCCGCTCGTTTTTGCGCGCGCACTGATTCAGTTAGTAGCCGCGACCAGACGGCGTGAGGTTGACCTGCTACACATTCAACTTGCATGGCGCGGCAGCGTCTACCGCAAACTCATGATCGCGGCGATTGCGCGGTATTCGGGAGTTCCCTACGTCGTGCATCTTCACAGCGGCCGGTTCGGGCGTTTTTGGGCTGACTCCGGAGTATATTTGGCCGGGAGGATCAACCGGCTCTTCATCGATAGTGCGGCGATCATTGTTCTGGGGCAGTGTTGGGCGCGCCTCATTGTGGATCGGCTGCCAGACGTGAGGGACAAGATCACAATTCTTCCGAACGCGTCCCCCCTGCCGAGCGGGCCAAATCGAGACCGGGCGCAGGGTGAGCCGATCCGGATTACCTTTCTGGGTCAAGTTCGACCCGAGAAGGGAGTTCCGCAACTCATTGACGCACTCGGAAGATTATCAACCCGCGCCGACTGGTCGGCGACGATAGCCGGACATGGCGAATTGGATCAGAGTCGTGCCCATGCTCAACGGTTGGCAATTGTCGATCGAGTGAATCTACCGGGCTGGCTTGGCCCCCACGAAACCGCGACGCTGCTCCGCAGCACCGATATCCTGGTGCTCCCGTCGTTCGTGGAAAATCTCCCAATGGTAGTGATAGAGGGCTTTGCCCATGGCATAGCCGTGATTGCAACGCCAGTTGGCGCAGTACCCGAAGTCATTGATCACGAACGCAACGGCCTGCTCGTGCCAGTCGGCGATATCGCGGCGCTCGCTGCTGCGCTTGATCGACTGATCGAGAATGGGGAGTTGCGGCGAAGTCTGGGCGACGCTGCTCGTCGCGACTATGCCGAGCGATATGAGATCAGCGCCTATATCACACGCCTGGTTTCAACCTGGCGAAGGGCGGCGAGACGTTGAAGTATGCGACCGTCCGTTCGCGATGGCATTTCAAGGTAGAACGCATGGTCGACGGCCACACGGACGTTGTCCAGGCGCTCTTGCGCCACCAGTGATGGCCCGCACACGAATTGAATAGACCTGCCGCGGTACTTTTATCGCTTCGATTATGTAGACGGGATCTCGTCATCATGAGCCTCGTCCGAAGATCTGCTGGCACTATGTCCCGAGCCTGGTTCATGACCGGCGTTGCCGACGGCGCATCCAGCAAACAGAAAGCATGGGTGTGGCCGAATTGGGTAACCCAACTGGTCGCAGCCGTTTGAACGTGGACTAGGGAGATTTGTTTACGGCCGTTTCTGCGCGCGAGCTTTGAGATGCTGACCGAAAATTTTGTTACAACACATCGACGGTGGTTGCTACGCGGGACGACGGAATGTGGTTACACCAATCAGATCGATCAACGAGGGTACGACAGCATAGGCTGATAGTGCTAATCTTGTTGCAATTCTTCGCGCTCCCAGGCTTGGTGGCAGCAGACAGCCGGGGCAGCAGGATATTTCCGAGCGGCACTACTTCGGGCGGTGCTCACAGCTCGACTGCGATGGATATCGCGGCTGGCACAGACCAAGTGCCGCCAGCCCCGACCAGTAGGGTGGCAACGAAAACGGAGATCACCTCGTTCTCCGGCGCCAATGACTCAACCATAGTGATCGGTGGAATCAGCGGCCGAGTCCAGAACGCAAACCAAAGTTGGAGCCTGACCTCGCCGGATAGCCACACGCTCCGTTTTGAGGTCCACCCCGGCGATCATTGGAGCAATTCCGGCTGGAGCGATCTTTTGAATAACGACGGGGCTGAGCGTTCTGAAATCGAGCTCGAACCACGGTTTGAATCCGGCACCATCGTAAGTGTGTCTTACAGCTTTATGATAGAAACCGGAGCAAAAAATACTTCACCATGGCTGGTCGTCGGTCAATTTCGTCAAACCAATGCAAACGGTCCGCCTCCATTCGCCATAGCAATGGCTGGGGAACATATGCAAATCATTATCCGAAATGTGCCCTCAACCGCGTTCGTAGCTTATCGAGACCCGAATCCCATTCAACGGGGTCGATACTATTCCATGCGCATTCAAGTGAAGTTTGGCGACAAAAAAAACGGAGCCCTCAGTGTTTGGCGGGATGACGTCCCGCTTATCAGCTACCAAGGGTCGATAGGATACGGGCACAGTGAGACGTACTATTGGAAGGAAGGGATCTACCGCGCGCGTGGGAGTACCGCATCGATCGCGGCGTACTACCAAGATCTGCAGGTAGCCGCCGCGCGACCGGCACTCCCCCAACAGTGATACTATTGGCCGCCTCGGAACTCCTGACCGCCACACGCTGCTTCGCGTTACGGCATCAGCGCGGGCTATCGCGTCGGCTCAATTCAGGTACGGCGGCGCGCCGCTGGCGGCTTGATGAAGATCTTAGACTGAATACCCTTTCATAAGCACTTAGAAGGTTTGCCGTCTCGTGCTCCCAGGCGAGCTCGTCATGGATTCTCTTCTGGCCGAATGCGCCCATACGGTCACGCCGCGCTGGATCATCTAGAAGTTCCAGTATCTTGTCGCCGAACTCCGCAGTATCCGTATTCTGTACATATAGGGACGCCTCTCCAGCCGAAACGCGCCCTTCGGTGAGATCAAATTGGACGATAGGCTTACCAATGGCCATGTACTCCATGGTCTTATTCATCGTTGATTTGTCGTTCATCGCGTTGGGGCGGTCCGGATCCACGCAGACGTCTGCCGTCGAAAGTATTGTGAACAGTGTCTCATCATCAACACGGCCAGTAAACGTGACCAACTCGTCCAACTCAAAGGTCATTGCAAGTTTCTTGGCCTCCTCTAATGCCGGTCCACTCCCGACAATGACGAACTGGACATCATCGCGGCCTCTCTTGCGGATGTGCTTGATCGATTCCAGTAACAGATCGATCCCTTCCGGTTCTCCAATAACGCCCACATATGCGACCAGGAATTTGCTTCCCTTTTTCCAGGCCGGGTCTGGTGGAAGTGATCGCACGCGCGAAAGGTTCGGACCGGAGCGCACAACGAACACCCGGTCCGAGTTCATTCTCCCTCGTTCAATGGCGATGGTACGGTATGACTGGTTTGCCGCTATCGATAGGTCAGATAATGCGAATGTCATGCGCTCAAGCAGAACCAAGACCCGCCAGAGCAGGCCACGGCGTCCGAATTTTGCCTCGTAGAACTCCGGGTTGATGTCGTGTTGATCGTAAATGAATGACTTTCCAAACAGGAACTTATGAAATGCACCAACTACGAAAATGAGATCCGGCGGATTACAAGCGTGGACGACATCAAACCCACGCGTTGTGAGCACTTTCATACTTAGCACGAACTCCCAAAGCAATGCCGCGCCATATTCGGCGAAATAGCTTAGTACCCCGCGCCCCTCTTTCGGCAACCAGTGGCGATAAACGGCGATTCCCTCGATGATCTCAAATGAAGCCGTTGCACCCGGCCCCTTGGGACAAATTACAGACACCTCATAGCCATGCCGCGACAAGGTAGTGGCTTCCGACCACACGCGGCGATCGAATGGGACTGGAAGATTTTCGACGATGATGAGCACCCGGCGGCGAACCGAACCGCTAATGCCGGGTTGTAAAGCGGGCGCGTCGACAGCCAGTCCCGTGGGAGTAGCATCCGAACCGACCAATTCGCGGAGTTCGCTCTCGACGTCGACCGACTTGGGCTTCGCTAAACCCGCTTGGGCTGGGTGGCTTGCGTCGCAATCGTCACGAAAGCGTGTTAACATCGATGACCCGCCCGGCGCGTAATGCCATTGCTTTTGCCCACCCTCTGGTATCGACGACAAGGTCGAATGGCTCCGACTCGGCGACCGATTTCGGGACTAGTAGTTTGCGGAGTGCGGGCAGACTCGAGAACGCATAGCCAAGATTCTGCCCCAACAATTTTGATGGCTCGACTTGGGGATCGTAGATCGACAAGTCGATGTGCGATTGAAGGAATTTGCGAGCCAAGTCGATATTGGGACTCTCGCGAAGATCGTCGCTGTCCTCCTTGAAGGCTAGTCCAAGCATAAGCACGTGCCCGCCTGCCGGCACTGCTTTCACGCAATTCTCAAACAGGAAATTCTTATGCGCATCATTCGACCTCAGAAGCGCATCCACAAGGTGAGCATGTGCCCCGACGTCGCTTGCGATGTATTGCAGCGCGCGAACGTCTTTCGGTAGGCATGAGCCGCCAAATGCGCCACCTGGTCTCAAGTAATAGGGCGAGATGTTGAGCTTCGTGTCAGAGATGAATATCCTATGGACAGTGGCCGCGCTGATACCGAGCTTGTCGCAAACGCGACCAACTTCGTTGGCAAAAGCAATCTTTACTGCATGAAACGTGTTATCGACGAATTTTGTCATCTCCGCCGCACGGTAGGTCGTGTAGAAGACCGGTGCGTTGATTGTTGCGTTCAACTCGTCGAGAGCCGGGCACTTTTCTCCGTCCTTCGTCCCAATCACGATCTTCGGTGGATTGAAGAAGTCTTCGATCGCCACGGATTCGCGCAAGAATTCTGGATTGTAGACGAGTTCGACAAGATCCATCTTACCCTTCAATGCGTCCTCAAAAATCGGGAGTACCAGTTCCTCGATCGTGCCGGGCCGCACCGTGGAGCGAAATACGACAGTCAACATCGTTGCTCGAGCGGAGCCGACCAACTCCGCGATCTGATGGGAAACCTCGACGATAAAGCTCATGTTGTGAGATCCGTCCGGCGCACTGGGCGTTCCCACACACACTATTGCCATGGCGCAACTGTCGAGATGCCCACTCGCATCCTTGGTCGCGCTCAGTAAACCTTTTCTGACGGCACGCGCTACGAACTCGTCGAGCCCGGGCTCCGCGATCGGCGACTTGCCCGCATTGACTATCGCCACTTTTTCATCGCTGACGTCGACACCGATGACCTCGTGACCGTTCCTGGCAAGGCAGGCGGCCGCGGTCATGCCGACGTAACCAAGTCCGAACACTGCAATTTTCATCCTGCCACAATAGTCTTGGGGTGTGCCGAGCAAGTGTGAGCAAAAGGGTTGTCGTCGGGGGCTGAGTGGCTACCCAGTTGGGAGTACTCCGGCGACGAACTAATTCTTCGACCGCCGTCGTATGCGTTAATCCGCAATGAGAACGTCGAGCTCAACCACGCGCAATCGCTTTGATCGACAAAGCCCGGCTTCGCCGGCTGGACCTATTGCGATTCGCGCCACTCTTGTAACCAAGCGACTAAAGGTAGTAGGACCAGGGGATAGAAGAGTATCTATTGGGCGCTGGTGGTCTTTGCACAGGCACTGGTCCAATTCGCTGTCGCCGCAAGCCGTCGTGGTGAGGCTGACCTAGCGTGCGGGACATATTTGCGCGGACGCATCAACCGATTGTTCGAGGATAGTGCGGCCATTATCGTGCTTGGCAACTATGGCGCGCGCGTCATTCTCGATCGGCTTCCCACCCTTCAGGATAAAATCACGATCCTTCCGAACGCAAGCACGTCACCTAGCCAGCCAAATCCGGGCCGCCGCCCTATCTACTGCCGGCCGAGCCAGACGCCAATCATCCGGCGACTGTTCTCCAATAATCTATGTGCAGCCAACTGGACCCCGCTCATTCGTGCAGCGAAAGATGTTTCCGAGTCAAACGAACTACTAACGCCAATGCGAGGAAGCGCGAATTGATTTAATTTATGGTTGCTTAGCTGATCGTGTCGTGTTGTTACGGCGCTAGAATAGCCCGCTTCACTGGCGAGACGCTCTTCACGCGGACCACATGCCCCGGGGGTGCCATACGGATAAGCGAGGTGCCGAACGGACAACTGAAGTAGATTCTCCAGATAGTTGCGGTTATCGACCAACTCGGCTCGCGCTGAGGACACGTCCAAGGTTGCGAGCGCTGCGTGTGAAGTTGTGTGCCCGCCAATTGATGCGAGAGGATGACGTGCCAAATTTTGAAGCGCGCACGTGTCCAGGAAGTATCGCTCGTTCAACGCTGACATCGAAATACCAGCCTTGTTGAACGTCGTCGCAAGCGCTGCGACACGCTTGTAGTCTTGGTGAACCCACTGGACCACTTTTGTTAGAGCAAGTCGCTTGCGTCGGAAGTCAGGACAGTGAATCCGAATGCCCATTGCATCGATCGTAATGTCATCACTTGAGCGAATTTGCTCGCGCAATCCCAACCACCACGATTGCAGGGTCCGCGTCAAGGCGGCGGTGGGTATGTACACCATGAATGGAGCGTTGTTGCGCTCGAGGATTGGAAGGGCCACCGAGACATTGTCTCGGTATCCGTCATCAAAAGTAAGAACCGCATAGCGACGCGATCGGTCATTCCTGGCCAACTTCTCAAGACATTCCTCAAGGCTAACAATTGCCCATCCCTCTCGCTGCAGCCAACTGATCGAGTATTCAAAAAGCTCAACCGAAGTACCGGTCATCAATTCCGACCGACAATCCCGTTGAATTTCGTGGAACATCACGATCGCTGCCCTGCCAGCGAAGATTCGGCGAAAAACTGGAAAAAGTCCAATGCCGCCGATTCCATGAAACAGGCCATTTTTTAACAACTGCTTCACTGGAGGGCGCAGCTGGAATCCATTCCGGCAGCAGCCTAACCATGTTGCAGAAACTGCCTCCCGGATTTCCGGCACACCCGACTCTCGACATTCATCGATCATCCATGGGTCAGGTGAGCCGTGCATAAGGCTCAATGACTCAGCTCTGTCTAATACGAAATTGCGCACGAGCCTCCTCCTCGCGCCGAGGTTCATTCTCGAGGTCACCCTGCGCTCAGTTTGCGGTCCGTCGCGGCGCTTGCGATGGCAAGGCGTACTTAAATACGGCGTATGAGAAGTGGAGAACAATTCGATGGCAAAATTCCTTGAGCTCCTTGTAATCGCCGCCATTCTCTGACCGAGAGAGTTCGCGAAGACGTGATGCAGTTCGCTAGCTCAGTGAGGAATGTACGCGGGTACAACAGAGATCGAACGCACCATCACCTCCTCCTGCATGGCGCGTGTCACTTCACTGCAAGTTTAAGCAAAAGGGTCGAGACATTCACCGGGGACGGAGAAGAGTTCACTTGGGGCATAGTGGCTACCCAATTCTGGGTACTAGGCCCGCCGGCAATTCCGCCCGCCGAAATGCTTCGATCAAGCCGACATGTGACAATTTTTCGACCCGACGACGGAGATCATGCCGTCGCGAAGTCGCTCGCTATGATGGGTTTACGTCTTCGCTGTTCGATGTGTCGGCCTCGGTCCGCGGCTGCGGTGCGCTGGTGGCGCCGCGCATCTCAAGGTCACGCCAGCACCTTCCTGGATTACTGGACTCACTTGGACGGCGCCCGGTTGATCTGTGCTTCGTAGGCGTACCGGTTGCGGCTATTCGGCTCGCAGGGACCTCGAGCTATCCTCGATAAGTTCTACTCGATTATCTGCCATTCGCGCCGCTCCTTGTTCTCATAGTCGGCTGCACCGGCGCAACTCGGTGCGCGTCAGCCGGCGGGCTTGCCTTCGCAGAATGGCAAGTGTCTTCACAGGCGCCAAGATGACGATCGCGCCGCTGAATCGTCTGTTCCATCACTTGGACACCGATCACGCACCCGTCGCGCTCGCGACTTCCCCGCCACATCGACCGATTCAATTTTGTTCGATTGGCAGGCGGATAGTGCATGTTTTCAGCGCCATACTTCCGCGTACGTATTGCTGCCGTATACGTGTGTATAAAGTCACATTCTGAAATTTTTTTCGCCACACTTCCTAATTAGCCATCCGGCTGAGCAGTCGGGGGGCAACTTCAAAACCCACTGCCCATTGAAATCCGTTCGCGGCGCCAAGCGCGTTGCGACCATGCGCTGTGTCACTCGCCATCGCGATGCGCGGCACATGAACTCTGTTCGCTGAGCTACGCGCTGCGAACATGTGGTATGTCGCGCGTCATCGCATGCGCGGCAGTGGAATTCCCCGTCTTCAACGTTCAAAAGGATCACGGAATGGCTTCCGAACCAATCACCTCTTTCTCAGGTGCAAATGGCTCTAGCATAACAATCGATGGATATGGCGCGCGCGTCCAGAACGCGAACGAGGCGTGGAGCCTGACGTCGCCCGATTCCCAAACGCTCCGATTTTCGGTCCACTCCGGCGATCATTGGAGCAGCCCCGGCTACAGCGATTCTACAGCGGAGCGTTCCGAGATAGAGCTATCCCAACGTTATTCAAGCGGCACTCCCATAAATGTATCCTACGGTCTTACCCTAGAGCCCGGGGCGGCAAATACTGCTGCATGGATGGTCCTCGGCCAGTTTCATCAAACCAGTATAAGCGGCTCGCCTCCATTCGCCGTCGCAATGTACGGCGAACATATGAGTATCATCGTTCGTGACAGCTCCGGTAAGGAGAATGTCATCTATAGAGACCCGAACCCCATTCAGCGGGGGCATGAATATTCCATGAATATTCAAGTCAATTTTGACAGCTCGGGAAACGGATATGCGAAAGTTTGGCGGGATGGGGTGCAGATCGCCAATTACCAGGGTCCGATAGGATATGGGAGTGGCGAACAGTATTATTGGAAGGAAGGCGTCTACCGTGCGCCGGCCCCGGAAACGCTTACGGCGACTTACAGCAACTTGGACGTCTGGACTGGGGCGGCACCGGCACCGACACAGCCGACGACCCCAACCTCGCCCACGTCGCCAACCACCCCGGAAAACCTCGCGCCGACGGTGACGCAGGCATCCGCTTCACCGGGGACGGGAGTCGCAGATAACGGCGATACCATCACAATGACGCTCGGCTTCAGCGAGGCCGTGGCCGTCACCGGCATTCCTACGCTGTCGCTCAACGATGGCGGCACGGCCACCTATGTCGGTGGCTCGGGCACGAGCTCGCTCACCTTCAAAACGACCGTCGCACCGACCGACAAGGACACGCCGGCGCTCGCGATCACCGGAGTCAATCTTCCGAGCGGCGCCAGCATCAAGGATGCTTCCGGTCTTGCGGCGAACCTCTCAGGTGCGGTGAAGACGTTCACCGGTCTGCAGATCGATGCCACGCCGACCTCACCGACAACGCCGACATCGCCAACGACGCCGACCTCGCCAACAACCCCTACCAACCCCACAACCCCTTCTGTCACCAAGCCGGCCCTCACCGTCGCGGATAACACGCTCTCGGTGACCGGCAGGGGCGGTAGGGTCGATCTGGGGGCCAACGTGACAACGACCGATCCCAACGATCGGGTGACCGTGAACGTCACGGGCCTGCCGAGGTACGAGAGGATCACCACGTCCGATGGTCAGACGTTCAGGGGAAATAACATCACCTTGACGGCTGAGCAGGTTAACGGCGGCCTCGAGCTAAGCTCGTACTACAACCGTAGCGGGATCGCTCCTGCCGCTACGCTCACGCTGACCGCAACGGCGCAGGACCCGGTCACCGGCGCTGTGACTTCAGCCGCTCCGCAGACCATCACCGTGACGGATCCGCGAAGTGCGGGTACGACGACCACCACGGCGCAGCAGACCAACACCGTGACGAATCCTCCGTCTTCGACCTCAACGAGCTCAGGCGTGCTGAGCCAAAGCTCTGTACAGCAGCCGCGCGTGGAACCCGTCACGAGCACCGCGGCGTCCACCGCACCGCAGCCGATCGCCGCGACGGATGCGACCGCCGCAAGCGCAGGGTTCCTGGCAAACCAGGGCTTTGCAATGCTGCGGGACCACATGCAGTCGGGCACCAGCACTCTGGCGACCACGCAGCCGCAAGCGGTCGTGGGGGATACTCAGCCCGCGGCAGGTGCGGCCACGGCGTCTCTGGCAAGCCAGAACTACGCGCTGCTGAACCAATATCTGGCCGGCAACATCGGCCGGGTCGATCAAGGGCAGATCGTATCGGCTGTGTCGCAACCGACTGGTTTTGGGCAGGAAGCTATCCTGGCCAGACCGCAACGTTGATCCGCGTTCGCACCCAGGCGCAGCAGCGCCTGGGTGCGGCACCACCAAAGTTTGGGAATGCAGAGAAGGAACATCAATCGCGGCCGGTAGCCGCGAGGAGTTGAGTTAAAACATTATGGCGATGCAGAATGGGAATGCCCACGCCGCAGACCATGGGCTTCGAGCCTTGGCTCTGTTCCTGCGCCTTCATGGCGTCCACACCGAACCCGATCAGCTCCGCGATAGCTGCGGAAGCAGCACAGTAGGCATCCGCGCCCTGCTTCGCTGCGCGCGCCAGTTTGGAGTCGAGGTTCGTTCGCAAACAACACGTTGGACGCGACTTGCGAGCTTTCAGCTTCCTGGAATCGCATCGCTGCGTGACGGCGGGTTTCTGCTTCTCGGCAAAGTCGACGACAACGGGGCGCTCGTGCTGCGTCCGACCGCGTCGCGTCCGGAGCTGATGACGCGCACGGAATTCGAGGAAATCTGGGACGGTCGTTTGATCCTGACGGGATCGCAGAACGTCACCAATCAGATGCTCCAAGCCCTCGCTGACATGGGTGTCACCGTACGTGGTCTGGCGCGGCGCGCCGTCGTCCCCGTAACGCGCGCCCGCGATATCGTGACGCATGCCCGCGATACATTGCTGCGCGCGTGCTTCGGCGAACGAAGCGATATGGCCTTCCAGGCGGCCAGATCCGACGCCGAGGCTGTGAGCATCGTACCTCAGAGCGAGGACGAATCTGGGCTCGTGGCTGTGGCAATCCTGTTACGCTGCCATGGCATTGCGGCCGACCCTGAACAGATCCGGCATCGCATGGGTGCGGCGCGGCTCGGTGTTACCGAGATCCTGCGCTGCGCGAAGGAATTCGGGCTCAAGGCGCGAGCACAGAAGACGAGTTGGAACAGACTTGCCGTCACTCCGCTGCCCGGGATCGCCCTGCTGCGCGACGGCGGCTTCCTGATCCTCGGCAAAGTCGTCGATGACAAGCTTCTTGTTCAGCGCCCATTGTCTCCCCAGCCCGAAGCAATGACGCAGGCAGAGCTCGAGGCGATTTGGGACGGCGACATCATCCTGATGGCGCGACGCGCGTCCCTGACCGATCTCTCCCGCCGCTTCGATATCGGCTGGTTTGTCGGCGCGGTCCACAAATATCGCCGTCTTCTCGGCGAGGTGCTGGTCGCCTCGTTCTTCCTTCAGTTCTTCGCGCTCATCTCACCGTTGTTCTTCCAGGTGGTCATCGACAAGGTGCTCGTGCATCGAAGCATGAGTACGCTCGACGTCCTGATCATAGGTCTTGTGGCGCTGACGGTGTTTGAGGCCGTTCTCGAAACGCTCCGGGTCTATCTGTTCGCGCACACCACGAACCGTATCGACGTCGAGCTCGGCGCCCGGCTATTTCGTCACCTGATGGCGTTGCCGATCGCATACTTCCAGGCCCGCCGGGTCGGCGATTCCGTCGCACGCGTCCGCGAGCTGGAGAATATCCGTCAGTTCCTGACGAGCTCAGCGCTTACGCTCGTTATCGATCTGTTGTTCACCGTCGTCTTCCTTGCAGTGATGTTCTACTACTCGACGACGTTGACGCTGATCGTTCTAGCGTCATTCCCGTTCTACATCGGCATTTCCGTGGGCGCTGCGCCGCTGTTTCGCCGGCGCCTCGATGAAAAGTTCAATCGGGGCTCCGAGAATCAGGCCTTCCTGGTCGAGAGCGTAACCGGCGTCGAGACACTGAAGGCCATGGCGGTCGAACCGCAGATGCAGCGCCGGTGGGAGGAGCAGCTCGCCGGCTATGTAGGCGCGAGCTTCCGCGTGCTTAGCCTGAACAATACGGCGAGCCAGGCGGTCCAGATGATCAACAAGCTGGTCATAGCGGCAACGCTTTACTTCGGCGCCAGACTTGTGATCGGCGGCGATCTCACCGTCGGTGAACTCGTCGCATTCAACATGCTGGCCGGACGTGTGAGCACGCCGGTGCTGCGTCTCGCCCAGATGTGGCAGGATTTCCATCAGGCCCGCCTGTCGATCGATCGTCTCGGTGACATCCTCAACACTATCCCGGAGCCGAGCTTCAATCCCGGCCGCGCCGCACTGCCGCCGATCCGTGGGCAGGTCACGTTCGAGCATGCGACGTTCCGCTATCGCATTAACGGTCCCGAGGTGCTGCACAACGTGTCATTCAATGTCCAACCCGGGCAGGTCATCGGCATCGTCGGCTCGTCCGGCTCGGGCAAGAGCACCATCACCAAGTTGGTCCAGCGTCTCTATGTGCCTGAGAGCGGACGGGTGCTGATCGACGGCGTCGATCTCGCGATGGTGGACCTGACCTGGCTGCGGCGCCAGATCGGCGTCGTTCTGCAGGAGAATGTGCTGTTCAACCGTTCGATCCGCGAGAACATCGCGCTGGCTGACCCGGCCATGCCGATGGAGCGCGTTATCGAGGCGGCATCGCTCGCCGGCGCCCACGACTTCATCCTGGAACTGCCCGAGGGTTACGACACCATCGTCGGCGAACGCGGCAGCAGCCTGTCGGGCGGGCAACGCCAGCGTGTCGCGATCGCGCGCGCGCTCATTACTGATCCGCGTATCCTCATCCTCGACGAGGCGACCAGCGCACTCGACTACGAAAGCGAGCGGGCCATCCAGCAGAACATGAAGCGAATTGCCGCCGGCCGGACCGTTTTCGTCATCGCTCACCGGCTCTCGACGGTGCGCAATGCGAACCGGATCATCACGCTCGAGCATGGCCGCATCGTCGAGGACGGCAGCCATGATGAGCTGATCCGGTCGAACGGCCGTTACGCAAACCTCCACTATCTACAGGCCGGTATCCATGACGTCCGCTAGCCGCAATATCGTCCCGTTTCCGAGAAATCCGGCTCCCCCAGCTCGCCGCCGCGAGCACGAAATCGCGTTCCTGCCGGCGGCGCTCGAGGTCACTGAAACCCCGCCTTCGCCGATTGGACGGGCGATCGGCGCGAGCATCATTGCGATCTTCTGCATCGCACTACTGTGGGCGTCGCTCGGCAGCGTCGATATCGTCGCCTCCGCAACCGGCAAGATCGTACCGGGCGGGCGCACCAAGCTGATCCAGCCGTTCGAGACGGGTGTCGTCCGCGCTATCCACGTCCGCGACGGGCAGACCGTAAAAGCCGGCGACGTTCTGATCGAACTCGATCCGACGATGACGGAAGCCGACAACGACCGCCAGAAGAGCGATCTCCTTGCGGCCGAACTCGATGTGGCGCGACTGCGCGCCGCGCTCGCAGAGGATCCGCTTGCCGCCTTCCGGCCGCCGCAGAGCGCGAGCGCCGCTGAGGTCGAGATGCATCGCCAGTTCCTGATCAGCCAGCGCGCCGAACAGAACGCCAAGCTCGCGGAGATCGAACGGCAACAGGGGCAGAAGGAAGCTGAACGGGCGACCACTTCGGCGAGCGTCGCCAAGCTCCAGGCGACAATACCGGTGCTGCAGGAGCGCGTGGACATCCGCAAGAATCTGGTCGACAAGGCGCTGGCTTCGAAGGTCGTCTACCTCTCCGAATACCAGGAACTGGTCGGGCTTCAGCAGGACCTCGTTCTACAGCAGAGCCGGCTGCGCGAAGCCGATGCCGCCCTGTCATTGCTGAAGGAAACCAGGGAAAGAACCGCCGCGGAGTATCGGCGCACGACCTATGACGCACTCGCGAAAGCCGAGCAGAAAACTGCGAGCGCGGCGCAGGAGGTGATCAAGGCAGAACGGCGCACGAAACTCCAGCGTTTGAGCGCGCCCGTCGATGGCGTCGTGCAGCAACTCGCTGTTCATACCGTCGGAGGCGTGGTGACTCCTGCTCAGGCGCTCGCCGTGGTGGTTCCGAGCGAGAGCCAACTCGAGATCGAGGCCATGCTTTCCAACCGCGATATCGGGTTCGTGCAACCGGGCCAGAAAGCGGAGATCAAGGTCGATACATTCAACTTCACGCGCTATGGGCTTCTTCATGGCGAAGTGCTCAGCGTTTCGTCTGACGCCATCACCCGCGACAGGCAGCAGGGCCCTTCGAATGATCGGGCAATGGGCGCGACGACGAGCAGCAGTGAACCGAAAGGTCAGGAGCTGGAGTATGCCGCTCGTGTCTCGCTCGACCGTGCGGCCATGCAGATAGATGAGAAACTCATCAAGCTAGGGCCGGGAATGGCGGTGACGGTCGAGATCAAGACAGGCTCGCGAACCATCATCAGCTACCTTCTCTCGCCGCTGGCACGATACAAGCAGGAGTCTTTGCGCGAGCGGTAGAAGACGCTGAACGCCAGCGAAGAGCATTTGCGGGGTAGCCGGAGATCGGCGGCATGGCTCGTTAACCGACGTCGCCGTCACCATTCTCCGCTACCGCGTCGGCCGCGTTACGGGCCGTCTTCATCTTGTCGACACGGTCGATTCACTATTCATCACGAGCGATGCTTCGCTCATGGGCCAATGCACGGGCGTTCGCCCCTTCTCCCTTATTACGTTTTATTCCGTTCTGCGGCTGCTCTTAAGGACTACACCGAGGGAAGCAGAAGCAACATCGTCGGCCTCGGACAAGCGGCGCGAAGCGCTTTGGCCGGCGATACGTCGGCGGCCGTCGTCGTCCAAGGATCCGGTCAGTTCGGTGTCGACGAAGCCGGGCGACGTGACACGATCGTCATCGATGCGAAGATACCTGACTGCAAGGTCAAGAGTTCTACTTCGGAGGTACCTCGCCCGGAAGCGCATTGCTCATCAACATCCACCTTTGCGCCGCCGACCCCGCAGGCGCGGTCGGTTAGATTCCTCCCTCCGGAGCGCGCCGGCACGGATATCTCACTGCTCCGCCACGCGACGGCGATTTTCCTACGACACGGAGGCAGACGGCATCATCACGATCGCCCGTCGGAGACAAGCGCAATCGATTTAGCGGTGAGTGAGAAGCATGGCCAAGTTGGCTGTTCCAGAGCCTGGGAGGCAGGCCGCGTCGTTCCGCGTAGAGTTTGTCCGCGACTGGACCAAAGCCTCGGCGCGCTGGGGCAACGGCGGCGACGCCACGGTCTTTCAACACAGGCACTGGCTCGATGCGTGGTATCGCGCCTTCGACACCGTCGATCCCGTGATTGCCATCATCAGCGACACGAGTACGCAGCGCGATGTCGCACTCGTTCCGCTGGTGTGCCGCAATCAACACGGCGTTCGCTCGATCGAGTTCGCGGATCTGGGCCTGAGCGACTACAACGCGCCGATACTGGCATCCAACGCGCCGCATGTTGCCGCAAGCTTGCACACGATCGGTTCCGCGCTGCTGGCGGCATTGCGCCAATTGCCTGATCGTCCCGACCTGATCCGGCTGAAAAAGATGCCGCTTGAAATCCGTGGGCGTCCCAATCCGTTGGCGGAGATCGAGGGCGCCCGATCCTGCTCGGTGAACGGCAATCTCGTCGAACTCGGCGATGATTTCGAAGTCTATCGCGCCTCGATCCGCAAAATACAGATGCCGCGGTGCTGGCGCGTCTTCACCCGCCACCCCGGAGCCCGATTTGAAATCGCCACCACCGTCGACGAAGCGCTGCGGATTCTCGATGTGATGGATTGCCAACAGCACAAGCGCATGAAGCAGTTGGGAAAGAAATTCGTTCTCGACGAACCCCGTCGCGCGAAGTTCTATCGCGACGTCGTCAGTCGCGGTCTTGCGGAAGGCTACGCCGTGGTTTCGGCGTTGATCTGCGACGACGGCGTCGTGGCCACCACCCTGGGATTCAGGCACGGCCCGCACTATTCTATGCTGCGGAACACCAACGCCGGAGAGCAGTGGTCCAATTTCTCACCGAGCCGGCTTTGCATCGAGCGGACGATGGCCGCCTTGCACGGGCAAGGTGTGCGGCACTTTGATTTCAGCATCGGCAATTACGATTACAAGCGGCGTTTTGGCGCGCAACCTCTTCCGTTGACGGATGTCGGTATCGCCCTTTCCTGGCGCGGCATGCCCTATGTGTTGCGCGACCACGCCGTGGAGAGACTGCGACGCTATCCGCGGCTCGCCGGAAAGGTTCGGCGCGCGGCCGGCAGTCTTGCAGCGGTCAAAGAACTCTGGGCACGGTGACGGGTTGCGCGGCCCTTACGCCGCGTCGGCCGGCCGCGCGAAACACACAACGTGAACTGATGTCTCTAATGCCTTGCTGTCCGATCTGGGAGCCATTGTTTGAATGTCATCTTGCTGTACCAAGATCGTGCTACTTATCGATGGCCCCAATCTTTATGCGGCCAGCAAGACGCTTGGTTTCGATGTGGACTACAAGCGACTGCTCAAGGAGTTCCAAAGTCGCGGCACGATACTTCGGGCGTTCTACTACAACGCGATCATCGAGGATCAGGAATATTCATCGATCCGACCCTTGATCGATTGGCTCGACTACAACGGCTACACGGTGGTAACCAAAACAACCAGGGAGTTCACCGACACCAGCGGCCATCGCAAGATGAAGGGCAGCATGGACATCAAACTCGCTGTTGATGCCATGGAGCTTGCCGAGCATATCGATCAGATGATTCTGTTCTCAGGTGACGGCGACTTCCGCCCATTGGTGGAGGCGATCCAACGTCGAGGCGTTCGCGTCACTGTCGTCTCAACCATTGCCACCCATCCTCCGATGATCGGCGATGAACTTCGGCGTCAGGCCGACGCTTTCATCGATCTGGTAGATTTGAAGCCCAAGCTTAGCCGCGACCCATCCCAACGGCCAGCCCCGCGCGACGCGCGCCATCCCACGTTATCCTCGCAACGGGACCATCACGGCTGACAACATTCTCGCCCGCAGAGGGAAAGAACCGACGCTGCAGTGCTTTCCAAACGCACCTTAAAATTTAGCCCCGAAAAGAGCTGATCTAATAACGAACTCGCCGCTTTAAGTGCTGGCTGCAGCCGGACGGGTCGGACGCCCGAATGGCGGAATCAAAATCAGTTTGATTATCCAACGATTTCGGGGCGCATTTGGAAAAAAGGCTGAAAAGTCGCTCAAGTAATTCCAATGGGTTGGCAGCCGTTTCCAAATGAAAGACAGCCCTCCACGGAGGATCAGGCGCGGCGAAATCTGGGAGCGAACTGCGCCGAGGCGTCCAAGAGCTTCGGTGTCGAACCGCGCATGCGAAGAAAGGCCAGTTTACGCGCGAGGAATTGGCTTCGCTCGCCCAACTGAACGTAGAGTCCTTGAAGGAGTTCTGCTGACCTTCGATCTGCCGCTCAGCCGACTCCGGCCGAACAGTTGCGGCTCGGCCAACTCGACAACGCTCCGCTCGATGCATCGAGCAGCTTCGGGGAAACTTTTCGCCAACAATATCCCGGTGAAATGTCCGTGAAAGCGCGCTCTAGGTACGAAGTCTCAGATCAAGCGCTTCTTTCAGTTCATCGAGAGTGACGTCGGGAATCGATTTGTGGATTCTTGCAATTATTGGCCTTTCCCCTTCTCTCAAGATCGCGACGACGGTTTCCACATCGGGACATCCTGGCTCTCGACAGGTCAACTCGCTAACCGAGATAGTCACGTCATTCGACAAGCCCAACAGCTTCTGCGTCTGCAGCTTTAATTCCTGAACTGCCTGAGGATAGCCGATTCTTTGGACCCGCCGCCCCATAGGTAAGGCAATCTTTGGCATGCTTTTGGCGTCCGAATGGATTTGCGAGGGCTGTCAGCCTCAGCATGGCAACGGACAAATTCCGCTGCCATGCTGCAAGCTTGGTGCATCACCCGTGCCTTCAATCAGTGACTTGAGCCCCGACACTGCTCAAAGCCTGCCTTCAAGACGTCCTCCGGCAAATCGCGCCCGATGAAGACCAGGCGGCTTGTTCTCGGCTCATCGGGTTTCCAGGGGCGTTGATGGTCTCCTTCGAGCAACATGTGCACTCCCTGAATAACAAAGCGATCGGGATCGTCCTGGAATTGGATGATGCCCTTCAGCCGCAGAATATCGGTCCCGAACTGACGAACGGTCTCCTGCATCCAGGGGAAAAATTTCTCAGGAATGAGAGGTGTCTGCGTCGTCAATGACAGGCTCTTTACGTGACTGTCGTGCTCATGGTCGTGAGCTTCACTGAGAAAGCCAGGCTCGAATTCAAGAACCCTGTTGAGATCGAACGCATTCCGATCCAGGACTTTTTCGAGGTCAAGGGCGCAACGTTCGGTGCGATGGATCATCGCATAGGGATTAATTGAACGAATCCTTGCCTCGACGAGCTTAAGGTCCGCCTCCGAGACCAGATCGGTCTTGTTGAGCAAGACAACGTCGGCGAATGCGATCTGCTCTTGCGCTTCGTGCGCCTGGTCGATCTCTCCGAGGAGGTGCTTTGCGTCGATGACCGTGACGATGGCATCGAGTTTCGTGTTACGACGAACGTCGTCATCTACAAGAAAGGTTTGCGCCACGGGCGCCGGGTCAGCAAGCCCGGTGGTCTCCACGATGATCCCGTCAAACTTGCCGCGCCGCTTCATGAGTCCTTCGAGAATCCTGATGAGATCACCTCTCACCGTGCAGCAGATGCACCCGTTGTTCATTTCGAATATTTCTTCGTCCGCATTGACGATCAGATCATTGTCAATTCCGACCTCGCCAAACTCGTTCACAATCACCGCATAACGCTTACCGTGGGTCTCGGTCAGGATACGGTTCAGCAAAGTTGTCTTCCCTGCGCCCAGGTACCCGGTGAGGACGGTGACCGGTGTTTGTGAAATCACATTGTTCATGCGTGGCCCTTTCAGCGTTGAGGTCTCGTTGCGTTCTGAATCACAGGTTTGGGTTCAAACTGGGCAGTGGCGCGCTCGTGAAGCAACAGCAATAGCCCTGCGACAAGCGCAAAACCGAGAACGCTCAGACCCGCGACCGTGAGCACCAACTGCGCCTTTGCGCGCGCTGAAATGCCTGTTATCGCCGTGAACAGATTCTTGACGACCGCTTCATCAAGGCCGTGAGCGATGACGACCATTCGCGTGCGACGATCGTCCGAGGGCCAGGCCGGAAGCCGGTACTGTTGAATCGCATGCTGAACGCCGTGTACGACAACAGGCCGCTCCGGATCGTCCTCCAGCCCAACGAGCCCCTTCAGACGGAGTAATTGCGGGCCGCCTACGGCCTTGAGCAGTTCAATGAATGTGGCGAGATTTCGCGGCGATACGGGCCGGCTTTCGAGCAATGCCAGGCTCTGGATGCCAGCCGCCGCATGGCGGCTCGCGCCTGTGGCATCGTTGTGAGTTTGCCCCTGCTGGGCCAACGCCACCTCCAAGGCCAACCACCCCTCGACATCGGCCCCCTGTTCGGAGGGAACGTAGCGACGCGGAGCAAAGACCGCTGCGAGATCGAAGTCGTTCCCGTGACGGTCCACGATGGCCGCGGAAGCGTTGATCTGCCGGATCTTCGGCAGCAGGCCGGAGAAACCGGGAGCTGCGGCGGCTTCTGCGCCGAGATCCGTCTTGGTCAGCACGACACTATCCGCAAACGCCACCTGCTTCATGCATTCGAAGTGCCGCTCCATCGTCTCTTCGATCATGGTCACGTCGATTGCGCAGACGACGCCGGACAGTCGAAAGCATCTTGCCACGACATGGTCCCGATACCCGACCGCCGGAAGACCGCCCGGTGTGATCTGATTGATGATCGGAGCGGGATCGGCAAGCCCGGTCGTCTCGACGACCACGCGCTTGAACGGCGGGACAGCCTTGCTCTCCACAGCGTCGTAAAGTTCGAACAAGGAAGACCTGATGTCGCTGGCTGCTGTGCAGCAGAGGCAGCCTGTCGTTGTCACCATCAGCTCCCGCTTGTTCACGCGAACAAGGTCATGATCGATCGATATATCGCCAAACTCGTTGGTGATGACGGCGGTGTCCGCAAAGCCCTCGCTGGCCAAGAGCTCATTGAGCAGCGTGGATTTCCCCGAGCCCAGGAAGCCCGTGAGGATCGTCACCGGAATCGGCTGGTCTATCTTCATTGCCACGCAATCAAATCGCCCCGATGCGTAATGTTATAACGTTACATTCAGGCGCACAACAGCCCCTTTGGGGGCCCATCACGATTGATTGTGGTCTCTGCCTTTGCAGCGCATGGGCAGGCGGGCCATTCGAAGCGGTCAGCGAAATTCAAGTCTCAGTCGCCGCCAGGCAATCACGATTCCGGTGATGCTGAACGCTGCTCCAAACGCGCATAGAACAACAATAATCGCGCTCCGCAGGCTGGGGCGCGCCATCAAGGCAGGAAAATCGAAAGTATGCAGCGCGCGATACAGCCAGCGATAGGTTCGACGCTGCGCATCAAGCTTTTCCAGGTTGGCGCCGCTGGCACCATCGATTTGGTACCAAACGTCCCCGCATATGGACCGATATACGGGAGCCGATGCAACTTCGGATGCACGGAAGTAACGGTCATCTGGCGCGACAGCCGAAGTGCCCGAGCAGCTACCGACGGCGTGCGAGATGACGACATTGATCTGATCGGCTTGCAGGAACGGGGAAGCAGGTGAAGCAGACGCTGGAACGACGACGGAAAGCTGCTGCGCGTCAAGTCCCGTTCGATTACGTTGATGGATGCGGCCGCCGAAAGTAAACCACTCGATTTCACGGGTAGCCGGTGAAAGCGATGCGGGCACTGTCGCGGTCAGTTCGACCCATGCCGGCGTCCCGGCGATCCGGTCGGCTTCCGATCTGGTAAGCACGCCGGTGGAAAAGAGACGGCCATGGTCCATCGATAGCCATCCGCTAACAATCCACGTCACCACGAACGCAGCGCACGCCAGTCCGAGCCAGTGATGCCAAGCATGCCATTTTCGGAAGGGAGATACGATACGGTCTCGCACGCGCCTGAAACGAAACAGGCCTACCATGAGGCCCGACAATGCCGCGATGACGGCAGCAAGGGACAACCACCAGACCGTGACGTTCCAGGCCATCGAGTTCTTGCGCAGCACACTCGGATAGATCCAATGGACGACGCTTCCAACGTAGTTCCATGCGCGTTCACTGCGCGTCGTATCTCTCACGATCTCGCCGGTGCGTGACGAGACGTACAGCTCGGTTCCCGCAACATCGTTCAGAGCAATGCGATAGAGAGGTCGGTGTCCGTCGAGACTGTTCGGAACCGTCCATTGATCATATTCCGCCAGTTCCACGAAAGTGGCCGCAGCAGGATTCAAGCCGCGCAAGCGCGCATGCTCGGACCCGATTGCGAGTGCCACTTTCTCGGAGCCGATATCGGCCGCGCGCAGATCGTCAGCATGCAGCGCTTTCATGCCGGAGGCAGTCGACACCAGGTACACCGGACCGTCGCTGCGCTGCCACAGACGCACCCGCGTGACGCCTTTGAGCGTGCTCGCCGCGACAGCCTCGGCGGGACTTTGCCTCACCTTGGAAACGTCGAAGACGGACAATCCTCCGAAGCGCTCAGCTTCGGTGAGCGCTGGAAATGGCACAAAGTGCATCACGATCCCAGATGCAAACCACATCAGGAACAGCAAGCACAGCGGGATGCTCAGCCAGCGATGGATAAGGACCAGGACCCGCAACGGGCGAACCACCATCAGAATTTGAAGGACGCCCCGACTTCGTAGGTCCGCGGTGCCCCCAGTAAGATCTGATCTGGATAGAATGGAGAGCTCCATGCCGCGTACTTCGCATCGGTGAAGTTACGTACCCGGAAGGTGACGCGCGTGCTGTCAAAATTCGGGAATGTCGGTGACTTCGGAATGTCGATAAAGGCGAAGGCATCCGCCGTCGTATAGGCGAGTAGCTTAACCGTATTGGCATCGGTGCTATACCGGTCGCCGACATGACGAACCGAAACCCCGAGCTCGACTGGCAGCCAACCCGGATTAAGGAAACGATACGAGGCCCCGCCGTTCACGACAACGGCAGGAATATTCGGCGGGGTATTTCCCGAGAACGATCCGCCCGTGAATTCGTAGTCGGCATAGCGTGCGTGGACATACGCGACGTTGCCCCAGAACTTGAGCTCAGGGGTCGGACGCACTGCCGCGGCGAACTCCACGCCCTGCGATTTGACTTTTCCAGCGATGTTGAGGCGTTGGCCAACCTGCGCCGAATACACATTGCTGCGCTCGATGTCGAAAGCCGAAAAGGTCCATTCGGCGCGACCGTTCCACAACAGATTCTTGACACCGGTCTCGTAGCTGCGGGCAGACGTCAAGGTCAGCGGCTGCGTCGGGCTCAAGAGGAAGATGCTGCCTACCGACAAGTCGCTCGCCGTCGCATATTGGCTGTAGAACGTCGTCCCCGGAATCGCTTCCCACGTGTATCCGATGCGGCCGGTCACAGGTTGCCAGCTTGTGGTGTAGGGGAAACCGGCCGTGCTGACACCGTTGACGTCGGTTGATGTTCGATCGAGCTGGAAGGGATTGTAGCGGAGACCGCCGATCAGCGCGAAGTTGTGCGTAACCTTCAGCCGGTCTTCGAGGTTGATCGCAAAGCTGTCGCTGGTGGCGGTCTGTCGCTGCGTCGTCAGCAAACCATAATAGCCACGGAACGGATCGACCAGCGTCACCTGATCAGAAGGAAAGTTCGCCGCGCCGGGCCTTGAAAAATCCAGGTGATAGAATTCGAGCGCCGTCACCAAGCGGTTTTCCATTCCGAAAACGTTGGTGTTCCAGGTGAGATCCGTGTTGTTGCCGACCATGTTCTGGTTGTGATGGACATAGAACCGTTCACGATCAACCAGGTTGGTGGCGGCGTTGAAGGCACTTACCTCATTGTTGTACCAGTCGCGGCTGGCATTGTAGTTATAGACCTGACTTCTCAGGGTGACGTTGCTCGTTAGATCCCACTCGAATCCTCCGCGCGCCCATGACTCCTTGATGGTCTTGTGGTTGTCGAGCACGTTATAGTTCGTTTTCAGCGTACGGCTGTCGATGGTGACAGGCCCGAGATTGGTGCCGTTATAATCGGACACTTTCGTTCCGGACACGATGCCCGTGGTCGCGAAAGGACCGCTAAAAGCGACCGGGACCAGCGGCGTGCCTTCATAGACCCGCGCATTGTAGTCCTTGTATTCGGTCGCGACGAAAACCTTGAACGCATTCGTGAGGCGATAATCCAGTTGCCCAGATACGTGCAGATTCTTTGTGTCGGTGTCATCAATGAAGCCGTTCTGCACAGATCGGCTGATGTCGAACCGGTAATCGAGGCCCTGGATGTTGGTGCTGCCTCCTGAGCCAACGCCGGTGCGAACACTGCCGAACGAGTCGAAACCGACGAACGCTTCATTCCTGATCGGTCCGGTGTAAGGTGCCTTGGTGACGTAGTTGATGGCGCCGCCGACCGCGCCCTGCCCTGACATCAGTGAAGATGGCCCCTTGAGAAATTCGACCCGATCGAGGTTGAACGTCTCCATGGTCAGCGCCGTGAAGCCCGTCGGACCGATATTGACGCCATTGTAAGTCACGTTGACCTGTTCGCCCTGGAAACCGCGCATGGAGAACAACACGTCGTTCGGCGCGTCGCTGGCGGTCACGCCAGTTGCGCCTTTCACCGTGTCGATCGTGGTGTGGTAGCCCTGCTCCCGGATCGTTTCCGCTCCGACGACCTCGACGGTTGCGGGAATCTCCCGAGGGGTCAGCCCCAGCCGGCTCGCGCTGGGCGTAACTACATTTGTGTTCAGCGGCGGCGCCGGCACCTGCTGTTGCCCTTGCGACTGCGGTGACGCCTCGGCGATGGTTGAGGGTCGCGGATTTCTGCTTGTCCGGGAGATGCGGCCTCTTTGCGAATTCGACAGCGTCGGCACTCTCGCCGTTGGTCGCCGCTGCGGCGCGTCAAAGGTAATAGGTGGCAACGAGCTCGCCGGCTGGTCGGGTGATGACGAAGGCGTCTGAGCTTGCGCTTCAGCCAAGCCAAAAAGCAGAACGCCCGCCAAAAGAGCTGATAGAGAAACCGAACACAACAGGTAACGCACGCTTGCCCCCACCCCGCGAACCACCTCGACCACATCAAGGCTTCACAAGGGACATGTAATGTTATAACGTTACATACGTCAAGGCAGCCCAACGAGCCTCGCCATGCGACCGCAGAGCGTGAAAAGCCGAATTCACTACTCTCTATTGCTGGCGTGCCGAACGAGGCCACCTTCGATGAGCGGCCGACGTGGCCAGTGGAGGTGTACGAGAAACCATGCTCGATGCGATTGAAGTGACGAAGCAGTTTGGCGCCAAGAGTGCCCTAGATAATGTCTCGCTCAGCGTCCTGCCTGGCGAGATCTATTGCCTCTTGGGGGCGAACGGCGCGGGCAAGACGACGCTGGTCAATCTGTTCCTGAATTTTCTCCAGCCGACATCCGGCAGCCTGCAAATCGGCAAGCTCGATGTCGCGCGTCAGCCGCTGGAGACGAAGCGGCTCCTTGCATATATCCCCGAACAGGTCACGCTCTATGGCGTGCTCTCAGGTCTGGAGAACCTGGCATTCTTCTCCTCACTCGCAATCGGAGAGCATTTGCCGCGGCAGCGGCTGCTTGAACTGCTCGAGGCGGCAGGTCTGCCTCGCCAAGCAGCCGATGACAGGGTCGCGACCTACTCGAAAGGCATGCGTCAGAAGGTGGGAATTGCCATCGCACTGGCCAAGAATGCCAAAGCCCTCTTGCTCGACGAGCCCACCTCAGGACTTGACCCGTCCGCGGCCAACGAGTTCTCGGAGCTTCTCGTCAAGGCCAGCAATGACGGCGTGACCGTCCTGACGACAACACACGATCTCTTCCACGCGAAGCAGACCGGGACCCGCATCGGCATCATGAAGCAAGGGCGGCTGGTGGAAGAACTCAGGAGCGAGGAGGTCAGCCATGCCGATCTTGAAGCGCTGTACCTCAAGCACATGAAGAGTTGACGTGTTCGCAATCATCGCCGCCAAAGATCTTCGCGTGCTGACCCGCGACGGGCGTCTGCTCTGGGCTGGAGGGCTGGTCGTCATCCTCATGCTGGTGGCTCTGGCGGCCGGATGGAATCGGCAGGTTCAGCTGAATAGCGAACGGTCGGCAGGCCAAGCCCTCGACCATGACGCCTGGCTTCACCAAGGCTATCGGCACCCGCACGATGCGGCGGAACAGGGCATGCATGTGTTCAAGCCTGAACCATCGCTTGCCGTCTTCGATCCCGGCATTGGGCCGTTTGTTGGCTCGACCGTCTGGCTACAGGCGCATCGCCAGAGCGAAGTCAAGTTCCGGCCGGCCCAGGATGCAACCGGTTTGCAGCGGTTCGGCGAGTTATCGCCAGCTTGGCTTCTTCAGGTTTTGCTTCCCCTGCTCATTATCGTCATCGGCTTCAACTCTGTGAGCGACGAGCGCGAACGCGGAACGTTGCGCCAGCTGCTCAGCCTGGGCGCGCCCACGCGGAGCCTTCTTTACGGCAAAGCGGCGGCGCTCGCGAGCTGCGTTGGCATTCTGATTGCTCCAGTCGGCCTTGCGTTTGCAGTACTCATCGTTGCTCGCCTACCCGCTGGAGAGCGCGTGGACGTGGTCTATCGGATTGCGTGGCTCGCGGCGGGATACGGCCTCTATCTCGGCTTTTTCGTGTTTCTGACCCTGGCGGTATCAGCACTCGCGCATTCGTCGCGGACCGCCCTGGTCTTGCTCCTGGGCTTCTGGGTCGCCGCAACGCTGATTGCTCCGCGCACCGCCTCCGAGGCGACGAATTTGCTCCATCCCACGCCGTCCCGGCTCGACTTTGACAATCAACTCGCGCACGACGTGGCAGACGCTGGCCGCAAGGCCTGGTCCATCCACTTCGGTGCGCGAACGCCGTGGGATCCATCGGTTCCGCTCAGCAAGTGGGGCGCGGCGCTGAAAGTCGATGACGAGGCGGGTTACGGCGCACTTGATGAAAACTTCGGCAGGCTTTGGGACACATTCGAGCGTCAACAACGCGCGCAAGAGTGGGTCGGCCTTGTTGCCCCGGTCGTTGCACTCCGCGGCTTCTCCATGGGCCTGGCGGGAACGGACTTTTCCCAGCATCGCGACTTCTCAACCGCGGCCGAAGGCCAACGGCGGAAGATTCAGAACATTGTCAGTGAGGACTTGATCGAACACGCCGATCGCTTGGGTAATGCGCATTTCACCTACAAGGCTGGCCCCGAGCTGTGGGCAAGCGTGCCGCAATTCAAGTATGAACTTCCGTCTGTGTCGTTTGCCTTGGCGCACCATTGGGCGAGCCTTGCGCTGCTCGCCGTCATGTTCTGCCTCTCCGTCGCGCTCGCGCAGTATGCGCTCTCCCGTCCGCTGATGCGCTAGGCAGTCGAATGAAGACAATGCAGCCTCGCCCGCTCTCCACCTTGTCGCTGATCGTACTGCACGAGGCCCGCATCCTTGTCCGCGACCGCACGCTGCTGCTGGTGTGTTGCGTTCTGGCCCTCATGGTGGGTTACGGACTATTTGTGGGACTGGCGCAAGCAACGCTCCGCGACCGCATGGTCGCTCAAGTCCTCAAACACGAACAAGAGACCCAAACGGCAAATAGCGGGATGCTCCAATCCGTTCTCGCTGGCCAAACCGCGCTGATACCGTTCTCCAATCCCGCGAACCCCGCTGCCATGGCCGGCACCTTGTCCGGGCGTTACGCCACGATGCCCAACGCGCCGCTCGCGGCGCTGGCGATCGGTCAGTCGGACATGATGCCCAATTATTACCGCATCACCTATTTGAGCAAAGTTCAGTTCATGTACGACACGGAAATCGAAAATCCCTGGAATCTGCTCAGCGGGCACTTCGATCTCGCTTTCGTTGTCGTATTCGTACTGCCTCTGCTGGTTACGACGCTCGGGTATAACCTGCTGTCGGCAGAGCGCGAACATGGCACCTTGCGCATGCTGTGTTCGCAACCGCTTTCCATCGCAACGTTGATGACCGGGAAAGTCATCGTGCGCATGCTTGCGCTGCTGGCGATCGTCATTCCTGTGCCGCTCGTGGTCCTGCTTTTGATCCGTCCCGAAGCCCGCGGCGCGGAGCAACTGGTCTTGATGCTGTCGTGGTCGGCGCTGGTGGCGGCGTATACCTTGTTTCTGGTTCGCGGTCGCGGCCTTGGTCAACACCGTTGGCCTCTCATCTTCGACCAATGCGTTGATCATGGTGGCACTCTGGACGATTCTTGTGCTCATCTTGCCGGTGACAATGAACCTTGCCGTGGGATTGGTTAGCCCGGCCCCCTCCCGCACCGAATTGGCCAACCGCACGCGCGTCGCAACCGCCGAATCATTGCGTGAATACGAGGACCTCTATAGCGCGGATTATCGCTATGCCTCCGATCCAGAAGCGCTGCTGGTAAAAAATGAACGCATCGAAGTGCCTTCGCGCATGCGTGCATTTTTTCTGGCCAAGCAAAACGTCGATGAGCGAATCGAGCCGCTTTTGAAACATTTTGATCAGCAACTGCTGCAACAGCAAAAACTTGTCGACAGGCTGAGCTTGCTATCGCCTGCGATTCTCGTCAATGAAGCGCTAACCTCTATCGCCGGCACCGATTCACGCCGTTTCCTCGCCTTCAAGGATCAGACCGAGGCTTTTCACAAAAAATGGCGGCAGTATTTCTCTCCCAGAATCCTGGAGAGCCGCGCCATGACCGTGCATGACCTGTCATCATTGCCCCGGTGGCATTGGATTGAGATGCCGGCAAGCGAAATCAACTGGAGCATTTGGTGGCGGGCCATGTTGATGCTGGCGCTCGCGTCCGTGCTTGGCGGCCTCGCGCTTGCGCGCTCGTCCCGCGGGTCGATCGAGTAACTGTCCAAAGCGTTTCCGATCAGGACACCTCTGGTACGGAGAGTCGCCAAAGCTATCGACAACTGCAGTGAAGCCGAGACGGGGTATGACGCTTGCCGCTGCTCGCCGGCAAATACTCCTTGCGCCTAGCCGCGAGATTGACTGATCCTGCGGCAAGCCATGGGGTTAGCGTTCGGGCGTACCCGCGCATTCCGCACACTCGCCCTCCACCTCGATCGACGGATGTCGGGGCCTGAAGCCGGTTGTTTTCGCTGCGCCCCGCAAGCCGCGCGCCACCAGTTCGGAGGCCGCCTCCTGAACCGCGCCACATTGCGCGCAAACCATGAAGACAACCGTTTCGCCTTCTCCGTGCAGATGATCGCAGGCGAAATAGGCCGAGCGGGACGCCAGCCGATGGACGCATCCTGCCTCCTGCAGGAATTCGAGCGCACGGTAGACCTGCACGGCTTTGAGCTTTCGCGCATCGCTCACTTTCTCTGCGATCTCGTAGGCGCTCATCGGCTTTCCGGACGCCGCAAGCAAGGCAAGCACGCTTTGGCGCATCGGCGTGAACGGCACCCCTTTCGATACCGCGTACGAGCGGGCGCGCGACTCAACTGCATCGCCATCGACGGGGTGACCATGCGTCTTTTCGTGCGCGCGAGTTCCGCGCGGATCTGGATTGCGATGCATTCCGTTCACCTTGACGGTGTAACAGTATAACAGGTATTGTGCTGTTACAACATTACACCCAGGATCGTTCATGACCAAGTCCCAAACGCGGGAGGACGCCCTGCTCCCCGTCTCCATTCCGTCCCGATTCTTCGGTGGCGGAAAGAGGGCCATGGGCCAGATCATTCTTGGGATTGACTTCAGGTCCAAGCGCCGCGAGCGAATTTACGACGCAGACAAGGTCTGGTCCGGAGAACATACGATCCTGGACCACACAGAGATCTAGGGCGATTGCGCGCGGAACTGATCCCCGCCCCGCTTCGCGCAATGCGTTGTTATGTTATAACATTACATATTCTGTAACAGTTCAGGCTGAGGCGAGCATCGGATGGACGCGATCATCAAGACGTTAAGAACGGTCGTGCTTGCGGGACTCGTCTCACTATCACCGCTTGCTGCTGGTGCCGCGTCGACCAAGAAGCTCAATGTGGTCGCCAGCTTCTCGATTATTGCTGACTTTGCGCGTCATGTCGGCGGAGACCGTATCGATGTCAGGTCACTCGTCGGAGCAAACGGCGATCCCCACGTTTACGAACCCAGGCCCGCGGACGTCCGAACTATTGCCGCCGCCGACATCGTACTCGTCAACGGCCTTCGGTTCGAAGGCTTCTTGAGACGTCTTATCGAAGCGAGCGGAACAAAGGCGCCGGTTGTCGAGCTTACGAAAGGAGTCCAGCCGCTCAAGAGCACTGAGCAAGCGCACCATCACGGGCGATCTGGCCATCACCACCACCACGGCGACTATGATCCCCATGCGTGGCAAGCGGTTCCGAATGCCCGGATCTACGTCAAAAATATCGTAGACGCGTTCTGTTCGATCGATCCACCCGGCTGCACGACGTATGAGGCAAATGCCAAAGCCTATGATGCAACTCTCAGCGTGCTCGATGACGAGATCAGAACGACGATCGCACCCATCCCGCCCCGCAAGCGCATTGTCATCACCGCGCATGACGCATTCGGCTACTTCGCTCACGAATACGGTTTGACATTTCTCGCGCCAGAAGGCCTTTCAACAGACGCCGAGGCCCCAGCGTCCGACATCGCCAGTCTCATCCGGCAAATCAAGCGGGACAAGGTCGCCGCGGTCTTCGTCGAGAACATCACCGATCCCCGTCTCGTGCAGCGAATTGCCGCGGAAACAGGGTCGAAGGTCGGCGGAGAGCTCTACTCCGATGCTCTGTCCCGCCCCGACGGGCCGGCGGCCACCTACGTTGACATGATGAAGCACAACGCCTCGACAATCCGGAAGGCCATCGCGCCTGATGTCCCCTGATCGAACGCGTCTCGTTTCGGAGCGCGAATGCTGTTTTGAGAGAAAATATCCGATGACCAGAGTTCAAACCGGCACTATCGGTGTCCTTCTGACGACACTCGCTCTCAACTGCGCTGCTTTAGCTGGCGAGAAGACGGCGTGGCGCCTGTTCGTCTCCGACCATTCCGAGCCAATTGTGAATGTCATCGATCTCCTCAAGCAAGAGAAGATCGAAACCTTTGCGACCAAAGCGCCAGCTCGTCTCTACCGCAGCAAGACCGGACGGACGGTCCTTGCCGTGCAGAGAGGTGCGGACCTGGTCACAGCGATTGATAGTGGCATATCATTTGACGATCATGGCGATCACGGCGACATCAAAGTCAAGCCGCCGCGATTGCTTGGCGTTGAGATCGCGGGCAAGCAGCCATCGCACGTGGTCGAGTATGGTGGCGAGATCGCGATCTTCTTCGACGGCGAGGGCCGCGCGCGATTCGCATCCGAAAGGATGATCCTGGAATCGAAGTCTGTTCTGCGCGAAACCGCAGCGGGGGTGCCTCACCATGGGGTCGCGGTTGCGAATGATCGCTACACGCTCCTTTCCGAGCCTAACGTCAAGAACTCAGATGAATTGCCCATTGGCATCAAGATCGTCGACAAGTCTGGTGCGCAAATCGGCGGCGTTCATTCGTGCCCGGACCTGCACGGCGAAGCAACATCAGGAAACATCCTTGTTTTCAGCTGCGCTACCGGACTTCTCGTTGCCAGCATGGATGGGTCCGCGCCGCAGGTTAAGCACCTTCCCTACGCCGCCGCGCTGCCAAGCGGCAAGACGACCATCATGCTTGGCGGACGAGGCTTGCAATACTTCCTTGGCAATTACGGTTCTGACAAGGTCGTTCTGATGGAGCCGACTGATGCGGAACCGTTCCGCCTCGTGACATTGCCAGTGCGGCGGGTGGATTTTGCCGTGGATCCAGTCCGCGCAAAATTCGCGTACATCTTTACGGAAGATGGACGCTTGCATCGATTGGATGTTGTCGCCGGAAAGCTTGACGGATCGCTACGAGTGACCGAGCCCTACTCCATGGACGGTCACTGGAATGATCCGCGCCCACGGCTGGCAGTCGCTGGTGACAAGATCGCTGTGACTGATCCGGCAAGAGGCGTCGTTTCGCTCGTCGACGCAATGAGCCTCACCAAGGCCAGTGAAATCAGCCTCGGCGGGAGGCCCTTCAATATTGTTGCGGTCGGCGGATCAGGTCAGACTCATGACGAATAGCGGCGGATCTGAACCAACGCGGCCTTTGCAGAGCGTGGCGACATCCGAGCCGGGTGCAAGATACGTGGACAAGAGAGCTGTTGCGTTGCAGTCAAGAGTGCACCTTCTGAACATTGTCGGCCTCGTCAGCATGACTGTCTTGTCCAGTTCGGACCCAGCTTTTGCGGTAGGTCAGTCATCGGCCGTGCCGGCCTGGTTGCAGCCCCATGTCGGCGACAGCGAAGGTCAAATCGCACCAGTGGTCTTGGAGAGAGCTCGCGCGCTCTACCTGAAAAAGGTGCGTGCAGGCGCGGTCAGAAATCCCTGCTACTTCGCTATGGACGCTACGCGGCCCAACTATACAAGTGAAGGCAACTTGGGGCGCCGGTTCTACATTATCTGCGAGGCCGACCGGTCGTTTCGCGCAGTTTCAGCGGGTCATGGCAGCGGTCGCGATCTGAAAGGCATCGCGGATATTGCAAATGGGAGGCGGTGCGCAAAGAACTTCGGCAATGCGATCGATTCCAACCTGACAGCCGGTGGCGCCTATGTGACGGTCGAGACGAAGACTTCCGTCAAAGGCTATTACCGCGTTTCAGCAAAGCAAGACGCGATCCTCATACGCTCATTCGTTCAGTTTGACGGTGAAGGTGAGACCGCGAATGCCAGAGAGCGCGCGATCGGGGGCCACGCGGCCGTATCACTAAAGGGAGTATGTCTTCGAAGGCACCCGCACAGCCCCTACGCGAGTCATGACGGTTACGTTCCATTTGGAACACTGGTCGATTACTCTGCAGGCCGCAGCAATGGTTGCACCAGTTGGTCGCCATCAGACGCCGAGCAAGTCATCGCGTTGATGAAAGACAATCCCAGCACGGTCTACATTTATCCTGAATCACACGATATCGACGCCATCGCGCAGGCAGTTGCGGCTGACCAGTTACCATCGCGCCGGGGGCTATATTGGAACCGATCCTGCTTGAAAGAAATCAGGTCTCCGAAATTTTGGTCAAGATCGGCTCTCGAGCCGATCATTGCTCAGTACAAGAAGGATCATCCGGTGCCGCCGACGCCGGCACCGATTTGTAAGGAGCCGTGAAATCGACGACAAAGGTGTGGACCCGTGGACCTGGGCGACATCGAGTTGGATCGCTTCTGCCCACCCGCCGCTGTCAGAACTTGAAGGACGCTTCGAGTTCGAGAAGCGCCGCCCATGAACTGTCGGAGAGCGCGACCACCAATCGATGGAAATCGTGGGAAATCGTAGTTTGGCGTAGAAGATCGAGGCCGTGGTAGCGGGGGTCCGCTACCGCCTTTCCCCACACTCGCCGGACCTGCTATACCTCATCCAATCCTTCGCATAGGGTCGTTCGTGAGCCGGGGACTGCCGCAACTGTACCCTCGTACGGAGGAACGTCGAAACCCCTTTCGGCGCCCGGTCGGGCGACAGCGACCTCCGTCGCGGAAAATCGAAAGCGGCATTTGGTCCGCCAGGCGCGGTGTTTCCGGTCGGAATTCCACCTGACTCCGATTGCAGTTTCAAATCCCGCATGATCCGACACCCGGCGGGAAGACTCAGGCGGCGCAGGCGCCGAGCGAGGCACAAGAGACTCGTATCCGTTGCTCGCTAGCAGATACACGGCGCGCATCACCGGGCGCCGACATTCAGCCATGCTGGTCGACGCCAGAAGTGCTTCGATCAGGATGACTTGGATCTACCGATCAATTCATCGGGACTGCCGAATTCAAGTTGGCGGTTCTACTGCGAATTACCGCCCCTCTCGAATCGCCCATGCCCACACCGGGTCGCCGGCATCGCGTCGGCTGATTAGGGTAACGCGCATGAAACGATCGTGCGCTAGTGCGGCGCCCAGCCACAATTCGTTCCATGCATCGAATATGGCGGGAGACATTTGCTCCCTTCCCGCCATGAGGCGCCACGTAGTTTGTCTTACGATCGCCGTGTCACCTTCAAGATGCATCTCCGCGTCATCGCCTTGGCCTCGCAGAAGGCGCGTAAGTGCGGTCGCGAAGCCTGCGACACCTTGGTCCACTCCACCGAGCATGGACGCAACCTCGTCGAACATATGCATGCCGATCAATCGGGCAGCTAGACCTCCCAAGTGACCTCCCTCGGCCGGTCCGAGCACCGACATCATTTCAGGCAGGATCGACGTGATATAGTCCATCGCGTAGTTGCGGAGCGCCTTTCTCAAGCGACTCTCTGGCCAATTCGTTTCGGGAAGGCGTGGCGCAAGTTCTGGCCTGAATGGCGGGCAGCGCTCACCGGGCGAGAATTGCAGCCGCTCTTCCGGAGAAAGCTCGTGATCGTACTCCCGGTAATATCCCTCCAGGCCGGGTTGCCCGTCGACGGTCTGTCCCGTGCAGACGAAGCCGAGGCGAGGGTTACCGAGAACCACGCCATTGTTGCCATGCCACCCCCTTAGCATCCCGCGCGACACTTCCGAGGGAATTCCACAAATTGCGGTGCCATACCAAAGCCAACGGGGGGGCGGATAACGAATCCATGCCTTCCTGTCGCTTTCATAAACGTATTCGACCTTTACGCCACCAACCTGATTGGCGAGGTAGTTGTACTGTGCGCTCGCGACCGCATGCGGCAGCCTGTCCAAACCAAGCTTTTTGAGGCTCGCGACGAAATGGGTTGCTTGCTGGCGCCGGAACATTCTGAACACGATTTCGGCAGCGCGAGCCGCCCCGGCGCGCGACGAGAGATGAAGGACGAGGCCCGTGAGATACGAATGATAGATCCGCTCGACCGCGCGATAGGCTTGCACGTCATCCGTCGAATTGTTCTCGATGTTCATTTGCTTCTCCGGGGCGTTCTTCAATGTACAGCTAAAGTGATGAGCGCCGTTGCGCTTGGTCAGCGGACCTGATCCGCGCCTAACTCCGTGTCTTTCGCAACTCGAAGCCGACACGCGGGAAATGGACCACGATGTCGCCGACCCGATCGTTGCAGATGCCGATGGCAACCTCGTCTACGTCGAGAAATTCGACGCGGCCTGCGATTGCATCCTTCGCGTAGTCGATGGCGCGCACCTCGACGAGCGAACCGCATTCGGGATCCTCGGGATGTCGGACGCCATTTCTCGATGGCGGCGCCGGCTCGACTTTGCGTGCGATCTCCAGCGCTTCATCTGGCGCAATCTCCTCACGCTCGCCATGCCCGAGTTGTTCAACTCTTTCCATCCAGCTTCGAACGGCAGAGAAGCGTTGGAGTTCGTGCGCCAACCGGTCGCTGCGGTCTGTTAGAAACCACAGCGCATGGAATATCGACAGATCCGCCACGGTGAATCGGTCGCCGCAGATCCATGTCCGGCCATCAGCCAGCATATCTTCGACAAGCGGCAACTGCGCACGGACCAGCGGCACGTTGCGCGCCGCCGCTCTCTCTACCGCCGCGACGCTCGGAACCGGCAAACCTCTCATCCGAGCTCTGTCTTCGAACAGTTGCGGCGGCATCAAATCGTGATTGGTGCCCCACGCATACAACATGATGGAACGAAAGAGCGGTCCTTCGGCCCAGGCCGACACTGCGTTGGCCAGCCCTTCGCATCCGGCAGGAAACAACGTCGGCGCGGGATGCCTCCGGTCGAGTTCCTTGAGAATCATCCGCGTGTCGCAATAGACATCCGCGCCAATTTGGAGAACCGGCGCGCGGCGATAGCCGCCCGTCAGCGGCGTCAGGTCGGGCTTCGGCATCACCGGCGGCACGACCACGCTCTTCCAACGGAGCGACTTGAAGCCCATCGCAACACGCACCTTCTCCGAGTAGTTGGAGAAGTCGTAGTGATGGAGAATGAGTTCGGTCATGCGCCTTCATTTCGCCAGCGAGAGGCCAGTGCGCCCGCGCGCCGAGATCCAGACCGCTGAGCCCGAGCAGCGCCTCGAGAGGATTGTGCCAGCTCATCGCGTGAAGGCAAAATCGAAGATGGGCTGTTCCAACACTGACGACCCCCAATCAGGACCCGTATCTGCATATAGGTAGCCAACGCCGTAGTATCGACCGGATGGATGTTGACCGACATCGATCACGCTCCTGGCGGCCTCAGTTTCGGCCATCCATTTCGTTGATCAACTTGCGCGCCTCGTCGCGCTCCGGAATCGGACGTCCGCTATCGCGCCACTCGATCGCAGCCTTGAATCCATGCTTCTGCGCGTAGCGCCTGAACCACAGGCCCTCCGGATTGTGACGCGTGATACCGTCGAACAGAGTCGCAAGCGACTGCGTCTGTTCGAGGCCCATGTTCAGCATGACCTGGTTGACGACCATCTTGTGCATTGCGAGGTGGCTCTTCGGCACGCCGGCGATCCGGTCCGCTAGCCTTCGCGTTGCCCCCTCAAGCTGCTCGGCCGGAACAGAGGCGTTCGCCAAGCCCCACTCCGCCGCCGTCCGACCGTCGATCATGTTGCCGGTGAACATCATCTCCTTGGCGCGTGAAGGTCCGAGCTTGAACGTCCACATCGCCGTAGTGGGACATCCCCATACGCGCGTGGGCATATAACCGATCCGAGCATCTTCGGCCATCACGATCAGGTCGCAGCAGAGCGCGATGTCGCTGCCACCGGCGACCGCGGCGCCGTGGATCTTGGCGATGGTCGGCTTCGAGCACTTCCAGAGGCTCATGAAATTTTCGGTGTTCTTCTTCATGAAAGCGTAGTCGACCATAGGGTCCCAGGGCTCGCTCTCCTGCTGGCAGGGGTGCTCGATCTCACTCTCGGCGTAGGCGACAAGATCGTACCCGCCGCAGAAGCCCTTGCCGGCACCTTCGATCACGATGACGTGCACGTCGTCGTTCTCCTCCGCCCACTCGACGGCGGCCCGGATCTCTCCAGGCATCGCATCGTCGATAGCGTTAAAACGTTCGGGACGGTCAAGAACGAGGCGCGCGATGCGGGGAGCGTCCTCGCGGACTGTGATGCTGAGGGTCGAAAAATTCGGCATGGGATCCTTCGGGGTCAAACCAGTCAAGGTTGACTGTAGCATCTACCTTGATACAGTCAACACTGACTGTCGAAGGGGAGAGGTATGCCAAAAGCGGCGAAGACCGGAGGCCGGGCTGGAGCGGCCGATTCCACACGATCACGTATCCTGGATGCCGCCGTCGAATGCTTGATCGAGGCCGGCGTCGCAGGCACGACAACGCTTGCGGTGCAGCATCGGGCGGAAGTTAGCCGTGGCGCCCTCCTCCATCATTTCCCGACCCACGCCTCCCTGTTGGCCGCGAGTGTGGCCGAACTGGTCCGCCGTAACGAGAGAGCCGTGTCGCAAGGCCGCGCCGGGGCCGGCCCAGCCGATAGTCTGGTCGCGGCCGTCGAGGCGCTCGCCTTCGCTGCGCGTCAGCCGGCCTATCTCGCGGAACTGGAGTTGTGGGCGGTCGCGCGCACCGACGCGGCACTGAAGCAGGCCTTGATCGCGGCCGAACGCGGCGCTCGGCGCGATCTCGACCGAGTCTACTTCCAGCTTTTCGGCGAGTGGACGGATTCTGACGCCTACGACGAAGTCGTCGCGCTGACGCTCCATTTCATCAGAGGGCTCGCAATTTCCGAGAATCTCCGCAGTTCGCCGGGGCGACGCGAGCGCCTTGTCGCCGCTTGGGCCGAAGCGATGCGGACCCTGCTCGAAACAAAGAAGAAGATTCCAGCAAGGCAAAGGATCGAGAGAGAATGAATACGGACGGGAAGAGGCTTCTAGAATCATACTGGCCGGCGGATACGACGCGAGGAATCCTTGACGTCAGCATCGGCCGGGCGCTGGCCACGACAGCCGCCGAAGTTCCCGATCGTACGGCACTGATCGAGGTCGTGCCGACGTCAATGCCGTCGCCCGTCAGGGTCCCGAACACCGATCGACGGTGGACGTACGCGCAGTTAAATGATGACGCGAGGCGTTGCGCGAGCTGGCTGCTGCGGAGCTTCGAGACGGGCGACCGCATCTGCGTCTGGGCGCCGAACGTGCCCGAGTGGGTTGTGCTGCAATACGGCGCGGCGCTCGCTGGCGTGGTCCTTGTGACCGCCAACCCAGCGTTCAAGCCGAGCGAACTCGAGTTCGTGCTGCGCCGGTCAAGGTCGTCCGCCCTTTTCCATCTAGCGAACTTCCGCGGCGTCGACACCGGGGCCGTCGCCCGCGACATGGAGAAGAAGACCGCTCTGAAGTGTTACGCTTTCGACGGCTGGCTCGATCAAATCCGGAGCACGCCGGCAACGCGCCTACCCGAAATCGACCCCGGACACCCTGCACAGATCCAGTATACGTCGGGAACCACGGGTCGCCCCAAGGGCGCGTTGCTGCACCACCGTGGCCTCGTGACGAACGCGAGCTACGTTGCCGCCAGGGCCGGCCTCGAAGACAGCGTCCTGCTCAGTCCAATGCCGCTCTTCCACACGGCCGGCTCTGTGATGAGCGTTTTGGGATGCATGACATCGCGCGCGACGCTGGTGCTGCCGTTGTTTTTCGATCCGCCGACGGTGTTGCAGGCGATCGAAGCGACGAAAGCTGAGATCGTCTTCGGCGTTCCGACGATGCTGCTCGCGCTGATCGACTCGATGAAGACCGCCCCGCGCGATCTGTCGTCGCTGCGCGTCGCGTTGTCTGGAGGTGCGCCGGTCTCTCCCGAGATCCATCGCCGCGTGAAGGAAGCGCTCGGCCTCCCGGTCGTCACCGTCTTCGGTCAGACCGAGCTCAGCCCGATCGTCGCGCAGACGAGCGTCGACGATCCGGAGACCGAGTTCGTCCACACCGTGGGAAAGCCGCTCTGGAACGTCGAAGTGCGTGTCGCAGATCCGATGGATCTTCGCGTTTTGCCGACCGGCACTGAGGGCGAAATTCAAGTCCGTGGATATCAGACCATGATCGGCTATTTCGACGCGCCGGAGGATACGCGTCAGGCCATCACGGCTGACGGATGGCTGCGCACTGGCGACCTGGGGACGCTGGATGAGCGCGGCCACTTGCGTGTCACGGGCCGCCTCAAGGACATGATCATCCGCGGCGGAGAGAATATTTATCCGGCCGAGGTCGAAGCCTGCCTGCTGCAGCATCCCGACGTCGCCGATGTCGCGGTGTTCGGGGCGCCGGACGAGAAATGGGGAGAGGTCGTCGCCGCGGCCGTCCGGCTGAAGTCGGACGCGACCGGAGGCGCGGAACGATTGACCGCGCACTGTCGCGCGGCGATGGCGCACCACAAGGTGCCGACGCTGTGGTTCGCCTGCACCGAGTTTCCGCTGACCGCGTCCGGCAAGGTACAGAAATTCCGGCTTCGGGAAGCATTGGCTTCTGGGAAGCTGGACGCTCTCCGATGAGGCGCTCCAGCCACGCGACAGGAGGACCAACATGAACCGAAGACGCTTTCTTGTCACTTCTGCTGCGGCGGTCGCACAGGTTTCCGGCGTCGCTCGCGCAACGGAGTCGTCCACCGACGCTCGGGGTAGCCTGCGTAAAGCGGCCGCTGACGCATGGATGTGGGTCTGCCACTGATCGAAATGGGACAACAACGGAGCGCGAGATTCGCCGAGGGGGTTCGAGCTAATACATTCCAGCATCAGCGCAAGCTCGTCTCAGCCAAAGGTCAGTTCGTCACGACCCCGAACAATGACACGCTTTATTCGCAGGCGTGGCTGAACCTCGAAAAGGGACCAGTAATCATCACCGTACCGGACTCAGCGGGCCGCTACTACTGTATCCCGTTCATGGACATGTACACCAACAATTTTGCTATGGTTGGCACCCGGACATCCGGGAACGGCCCTCGATCGTTTATGGTGGTTGGACCGCACGACGCGACCCTCAACCCGATGGTCATCCGCTCGCCCACGAATTGGGTCTGGGTTCTCGGAAGGACACTCGTCGACAGCGAGGACGACCTGCCCCGTGCTCATGCGTTTCAGGACGGGTGGCAGATCAGCGGCGCCGAGAGCTCGACGCTGAAAGCTTATGCCGGACGGTCCGCGCCCTGGAGCGAGTATTTTGCTTCCGTTCAAGAGCTCATGAACGAGAGTCCACCGCCGGTAACAGATATTCGCATTCTCGACAGCATGGCTCCCCTTCTGCGCCTGGGTGGCACTTTCGATTTGAAGAATTTCTCTGCCGATCAGGCAAAGGAAATCGAAGAAGGTATCTCGGACGCGAAGAAGATCTTGTCGCAGGCTCGCGGCCTCGGCCGCGTACAGAACGGCTGGACATATCCCCGATCAAGCCTGGGTAATTTCGGTCAGGACTACGACTATCGTGCGGCCGTGGCTTTAGGCGGCCTTGGCGGGCTGACCCGAGTGGAAGCAATGTATTTTCGTGCACTAGGTCCGGACTCTCGGGGGTACGACAGCGCGCGAAACTGGCGACTGACGTTCTCGGGCGAGCACTACCGCCGGTCGACGCGTTTTGGTCGTTGTCGATGTATCAGATTACTCCTGAGGGGCAGTTCTATTTCGTGGACAATCCAATCAATCGCTACACGATCGGAGATCGCACACCGGGCCTCAGACGCGGCGCGGATGGATCTATCGATATCTGGATGTCGAGAAGCGAACCGAGCACAGCGCCGAACGCAAACTGGTTGCCGACGCCTGCCGACGGAAATTTCACGGTGCTGCTGAGAGCGTATCTGCCGAAGCCATCGTTGGTCGAAGGCCGTTACGAACTTCCGATCACTCAAGGCATGTAGGGAACGCTGCACTTCAGACAACCGGTGTTTACCGATCGTCCGACGGGTATCAGTTCGACTGAAACGCCATGCTCAGTGACTCTCACCTCAGTCACGCCCACTCCGGAGAGGCGGCAGAAGCCATCAGAAATCTGGTGGAGGACCGTCACTGTGTTCAGCAATCCGGCGCGCCCACGTGGTGTAGCCATGTAGATAGCAGGCCGCCTAAATGCCTTGCTCGGGATAGAAGGCTCATCCGAACCAGGTCAAAGGAGTGTAAAGATGGTAGCGGGGGCGTTGCAGTGGCGGATCCACGTAGGGAAGAGATAAGTGGTGATCAGGCGGGAAGTTCGGTCGGATCTCGGTAGCGGCGGACGCTCAGGCGTGCGAGATTTCCTGAGCACCCTGCGTTCAATGGATTTGATCCATCGATCGAGATCGACGGTCGGGGTCTCAGCGACGCTGGCTCATGCGGGTCGAGAACACCCCGTGTAGCGGCTAACGCAAACTTCTCCCTTAGTTAAGGCGCCCAAGCGCTACCATCGAGCGTACGAAATCGTACAAAATCGTAGTCTGGCGTAGAAAATCGTGGCCCGTGGTAGCGGGGGAGCGACTCGAACCACCGACCGGAGCAATTTTCGTTCTCTTAGCCAAGCCGCGCTGACGGCTTAATCAGAGTCAGCTAATGGAAAGAACAATGCTATGTCCCAGGATAACGCAGCAAAGCCTACGAAAACCGCTAGATGCAGGCTGTTTCGAGGGCGATTCAACAAGGGCTGGACCGAAACCACCGGTGCAGTTATATGATCGGGACCATTTGCGAAGCCATTTGCAAAAGTTTCGACAAGAAACGATGTAATATCAATGGTTTATGGGGAATGGTGTAACGGTAGCACAACAGACTCTGACTCTGTTTGTCTAGGTTCGAATCCTAGTTCCCCAGCCAAGCCGGATGCCCGGGCGAATTTAGGCCTCCGCCGCCCTCTCCACCCGACGCCGCTGCGGTAGCTTCTGCTATCAGATTAAAGGGTTGCCGGAACGTCGCGGTGAGCTCGCCATCTTTCCAGATTGAGTTCGATAGTACGAAATTCAGAAGCCGTCGCTGTTCCTGGGCTTCTTGTTTTGCAAAGAGCCTTTGCGCGCCATGCGCGAGCTCAATCAATTGCGCACCCTCTTCGAGATACGAACGGTCGGCCGCCTGGTGACGCGCAATCTCCCGAGCAATCTTGTCCTGCTCGGTCCGCCATTGCTCAGACATCTGGGTATAGAACGAGCCGTCTATCCGTCCGTCGAGTTTATCGACATACATCGCGTGGAGACGGTGGCGCAGCCGATCGTATTCGCCCTGCAGGCGGCCGATGGCGGCCTCATGTTCCTTCTGCTCGTCCGCATGGCTTTCAAGCAGTGCCGTTCTCACCCACGACAGGACCTCGTCGCCAAAGGAGAGCCGCCCAAGAAGGGCAGAAAATTGTTCGCTGACCACCTCCTCCCGAACATAGGGTTCGGGGCATTTCCCCTTATACCCAGTGCAGTGATAGTACACGTAGCGCTTCTTCTTAAGCTCGCCTACCAGGGCGCAACCGCAATGTCCGCACTTGATCAGTCCGGAGAATGCAAAGTCTCGCTTGGTTTTGCGCCCGCTCTTACTCGCATGGCGTCCATCGAGCACCCCTTGGACTCGCTCCCATAGCTCACGCGACACAAGCGGCTGATGGCGGCCAACATATCGACGACCGTTCCAATCAAAATCACCTGTATAGAGACGGTTGCGTAAGATGGCGTGCAGGTTGCTCGTCGGCAGCGGCCCACCGGTCCGGCGATAGACGAGTCCCGCCGATTGCGCCTCGGCTGCAAGCTGTTTCAACGAAAGAGTACCCGTCGCGTACCAGCCAAAGAGGTGTGTGATCGTCCCGGAAAATTCGGGATCTGGCTCGATGATCTTTTTACCATTGAGGCCAGTAACGTTGCGATACCCAAGAGGCGCTTTCGAAGGCCAAATTCCTTGCTCCGCTTTTTCAAGCTGGCCCTTACGCGCTTCTTCTGAGAGATTGTCGATGTAGTTCTTCGCCATCAGGACCTTGATGCCGTGCACGAACTTTTCCGAGGATTTGGAATCGCGCGAGAGAACGACGCCCTCTTTGACGAGATGAATTTCGACATCAAGCTCGTCGAGCGTCACCCAATCCTTGAGATTACGATAAAGGCGGTCGGTCTTCTCGACCAAAACGATCCGTATATTTCTGTGCGACTTTAGATAGCGCACCATCTCTTCGAAATTTGTCCTGCCGGTATGCTTGGCGGTCTCGACATCAACATACTCCTGCACAATGGTCAGTCGGTTCGTCTGCGCGTAACCGCTAAGCAGCTTTTGCTGGGCAGGAATCGAAAAACCTTCCTTGTCCTGTTCTTTCGACGAGACGCGCGCGTAAGCAATCGCTTTCGTCGCATCGCCAACGGCAGTGATCTCGCTTCGTGTTTGCTTGTTCATGAGGCCTACCCTACGCCCGCGTTTGGAGGACCTAGGATCATTCTGCCGACGTCCGATTCCGGGCGCAACGAGATTCTTTAACCGTAAAGCGAGTCACAATCAGGACTTGTCAGCGTTCTTCTTGGCCCGATCGACGCGGTCCCACTCTTGAAGAATGCGAAAGAAGCCAGTCATATTCTCGATGATCTCACGGCCGTCCTCGCGGGTAAGCTGCCGCTTTGTCCGCGGCTGCCAGATTGCAATCGTCTGATCGATGAAATCTCCGCATTCAACGGATGCGGCCGGCGCATTGTTTCGGCTACTCTGTCTTTGAGGTTTGCTGTCCATTGCCATGACGTATTCTCGGGCCAAGAACGACGCACATTCAACTGAAATCAAGAACCAGCTTGGCAATGAAGTCAGCGTTGATCCAACGCTTCGAGGGGTAAATCACACACGCCGCAACGTGAGTGTAGTTGGGGAAACGCCTCAATGGAGCGTGAGGGACGTGATGAAATTAGATCACGCAGCCAGCCGATATGGAGCGCGATCACAAGCATGTCGGCGATTCGGTGTCCGGGCGGCCTGGATACATTTGCAAAGCGTTTAACGCATCGGGGGACGACCTTGCAGACTAAGCCCTTGCTCAATGCAGCAAACCATCAGCCGAGCTCACGTCGTGACATCCAGTTGTTGCCGACTTTCATGTAGGACCGCTTCACCGCGCCTGATGCGATCCGAAGTGCCGCCTCTTCCTGTCGAGGATCTCCAACGTGCTCGGCAAAGGAGTGATTGAACGCCTCGCGAAAAATGTCTTGTCAATGCTCAGGCAATGGTCCCTGACCGAAGGCGGGAGGGGCGTTCACTACGTAAGGTATCTGCACCACTCCTAGTGATCTTCTGACCACGAGAAGGCCGGCCAGGCATCAATTATTTGTAAGAGCGAAGACATTTCCCTGCACTCACCGAAGTCAATTGATCAGGCAAACGAGCGCCCAATTTGCTTCAACGCCAATAACGACGTGGCTAATTCCAATTTGGCACTCACGTTCCAATCCGACCGCGAAAGATTGATCGAGTTCGGACGGAAGCGAGCAGCGCAAGGGGCTGGGCCGGCAACCCTTGCGATCGATCTCTCCTTCATACGAACCATCCTACTGCACGCTGCGTCAGTTCACGGCATCGAAGTTTCTGTAGAGAGTGTTCGGTTAGCGCGAGCTGCGCTGAAGCATCTCGATCTCGTGGGAAAATCAAACGAGCGCGACCGCCGTCCTACGCAGGATGAACTAAACCGATTGATTGAATATGCTGAATGCAATCCCCTACAATTTATTCCACTCGGTAGAATTATTCGCTTCGCAATCGCGACTGCAATGCGCCAGGCCGAGATTTGTCGGATAGAGTGGACTGATGTCGATATGACCAAGCGAACGGTCACCATCCGCGATCGCAAAGACCCGCGACGAAAGGACGGAAATCATCAGATAGTTTCTCTCCTCAATTCCACGGGCTACGATGCATGGCAGATCATTCTCGAGCAACGTATAGTCACGCGTAGTATCGGACGCGTGTTCCCTCACCACTCAAAATCCGTTGGAGCTGCTTTCCATCGGTCATGCAACGCTATCGATCTCGACGATTTGTGTTTTCACAATGTGCGCCATGAAGGCACAAACCTGCTCTTTGAAGCTGGTTTCTCGATACAGCAGGTTGCGATGGTGACGGGCCACAAGGATTGGCGGATGCTGCGGCGCTATACGACTCTCAAACCCGAAGACCTACACAAACTGCAGAAAGCTGCGCAACCCTCAATGGAGCAGTTCGTCTCAACGCTGGTTTCGACCTAGGCCATGTATTCATCAGCCCGGCGGCGCGACGACGAATTCGATGACTGCGTTACTCACAAAGCGAAGCGAGCCGCGCGGCAACGAACTCACGTGACTCGCCAAAAGCCGGAAGTATTAACCCGCGCTGCTCCACGTCCGCTCTACCGCCGAGAGCGGACCTTGCTGGACTCCTCCTCCATGTCTCCTAAGGGCCAAGAGCGGAAGTCGGAATCATTCGATCACCTCGTCGGGGCTCAGTCTGAAAGAAGCCGCCAACCGAGGTGGTTTTCTGTTCGTTCAAGTAGAGGGCCGTTCTTCCCTGATAGTCGCCGCCTGGCGCGTGAGTAGTGCCTACCGACCATGATGGTTCTTGTCTCCCGATACGGGTCCGAAGGCGGGTACATTAGGTTGGTTTCCAATTCGACGTTGTTTCTAGCGAGCGGTCAGAGATAATCTCGCGTCAGAGTGCGAAGGTCTAGCTACTCCCATACATAAGTATAGTGGTCACGCGATATGCCCTGATCGATCATTCGCTGCTGGGGCGAAGAGCTACCGGCATCCAATGTTCAAGACCGGTTGGGGAGGCAATCTGCCGCTGCGGGACGCGCAACGGCGAGCTACTCGTCCCAAAAATATGATTCGATGAGATCAATTGTTCTCGGCAACAAAATCGACCATGCCACATCCTGCTCAAGTACCCTCTGAGATCGTCAGCAAGTGGCAGGAGATCGTGGATCTACTTGCCGAGATCGTGCACGTCCCTTCCGCGTTGATCATGCGGGCGGAGCCGCCCAGCATCAAGGTCTTCATATCAAGCAATGCCAAGAGGGATCCTTGGGGCGTCGTGTCGCTCGATACGGGATTCTGTTGCGAGACCGTGATGAAGACCCGCCAATCGCTGCTTATCCCTGACGTCCGCGAGGACGAACGGTGGAAGTTGTGCCCTGACAGTAATCTGGGATTGATTTCTTACCTTGGTGTTCCGATCGCTTGGCCCGACGGCGAGATATTCGGAACTCTCTGTGTTTGTGACAACAAAAGGAACGAGTATAGCGGGCTTTACATCAGACTCATGCTGCTGTGGCGCGACGTATTGCAGGCCGACTTGGAAACGTTGGCAGCGCGCCAGCGTGCGGAAGAGGCGCTGCAGGAGAGCCAGGAGCGCTTTCGCATCCTCATGCAATTCTCCTTCGGGGTGTACTGGGAGACCGACGCTCAGCATCGCTTTATCCGCCAGGAGTTCGCCGATCGCCTTGCCGACGCGCCGGCGCCGGGCTCCGAGATCGGTAAGACGCGCTGGGAAGTGCCGTACCTGGAGCCTGACGCAGAGGCCTGGCGCAAGCACCGGGAGACGCTTGATGCGCATCTCCCGTTCCGCGATTTCGAGCTCGCCCGGCCGACGTCCGGCGGCGGCAAGCGCTACGTGTCTGTCTCGGGGCTGCCGGTGTTTGACAAGGCGGGCCGCTTCGTCGGCTATCGCGGCGTCGGGCGGCACATTACCGAGCGCATGCGCACCGACCAGGCGCTACGGGAGAGCGAGGCGCGTTTCCGCACCTTCGTAGACCACGCGATCGACACGTTCATGCTTCACAACCAGGATGGAATTGTTCTCGACGTTAATCGAAACGCCTGCGAAAGCTTGGGCTATAGCCGGGACGAACTGATCGGGATGACTCCGTTCGATTTCGATGCGGATCTGAACACAGTGACGTGGCAGCGTTACGGCGATCGCCTCAAAGCGGGGGACATCGTAACGTTCGAGAGTCGCCATCGCCGAAAAGACGGCACGGTGTTCCCCGTCGAGATTCGCGTGCGAGAGTTCTGCCAAGACGGCGGCCGGCGACTGTTCATTTCCCTAAGCCGGGACATCACCGAACGTAAGCGAGCCGCTGAGGCTTTCCGCGAGAAACAGGTGGAGCTGACGCACGCCAGCCGTGTCGCAACGATGGGCCAGCTCACCGCCTCGGTCGCCCACGAAGTCAGCCAGCCCATCGCCGCGACGCTTACCAACGCCCAGGCCGCGCTGCGCTGGCTCGGTTCTCAACCTCCGAATCTGGAGGAGGTGCGACAGACGCTCGCTCGCATTGTCAATGACACCAAGCGAGCCGGCGAGGTGATCAATCAGATCCGTGCCCTCATCAAGAAAGCACCCGCGCGGAAAGATAGCATGGACGTCAATAACACTATCCTCGACGTCATCGCCCTGACCCGAAGCGAAGTGCTCAGACATGGCGTCTCGCTGCAAACAGACCTCGCGACCGGCTTGCCGCTCATCAAATGCGTTCGCGTCGAGCTGCAACAGGTAATTCTCAACCTGATCCTCAATGCGGTCGAAGCAATGAGCTGCCTCAACGAAGGGGCGCGGGAGCTACGAATCAGCACGAACACGGATATCTCGAACGGTGTGCTCTTCGCGGTGCGGGATACCGGTCCGGGGCTGGACCCGACGAGTGAGGATCGCCTCTTCGAGGCATTCTACACCACCAAGCCGGACGGCATGGGTATGGGTCTATCCATCTGCCGTTCGATCATCGAGACGCACGGAGGGCGGCTGTGGGTCACCGCGAATGAACCGCGGGGCGCAGTGTTTCAGTTCACCCTGCCTCCCGAACAAGACGAGCCCGTTCGCGCCGCGCGCGCGATGGTTGGACCGGATCCCTCCATGGCACCACTGCGTGCCGAAACGCCATTCACGGTAGCGTAGTCGCGCGCCGTGTCGATTTCCCAAAGCAATCGTGCGTCGGCAGTGGCCTAGGCGCGCAGATAACCGCTTACCTCGCCCGAGAAGACAACTCCAGCAATCTCGCGTCTGACAAGCAACGAAAAAAGAGGATTGTCGCTAGACCGCTGGTGCGTCCGGCACCAGTACGGCCAGGGTCAATGTCCGTTCCGGGTCAAAAGGCGGCATCGTTCGGCTTTAGAAGCGCTTCTGCTCTGCTCTCCAAGGCGGACATCATCCGGCTCATGCGGCACGGCCGTTAGGGGCCGATAGTGTTGCAAAAGTCGAAAGTTGCAGGGCTCAAGATTTTTCGCGAAACACTAAGCAGCGAGCGATCGTTGATTCGTATGACCTCAATCGCGCTACGAAAGTCGCCTGTGAATTTGCGCGAGGCCGTGAGGTCCCTCACATCTTGTACACGAAAGTCGCGCCCACGGCCCGCAGAATTTTGGTCATCGGCGAAAATCGACTTTTGCAACACAATCGGCCAGAAGCGGACAGGATCACGCAGCGGCGGCGGCAATTTTCCAGCTCATCGTCAGCGGCGGTAGGGAAAGCAGCGGTCGCGATCGAGTGTGAGACCGAAATGCGCTCCCAGCGCCGCGATGGCTGCGCCTTGCTGAGGGTAAGGATCGGCATTGGATGCGGCAACGATGATGATGCGGAAATCGCCGCGATCCTTGCCACCCGGCGGCAGCATCGCTGTACTCAGTGCATTGCCATCCCCGTCGCGCAACGTGAGGAAAAGCGGCATCTCTCGCTGTATATGGGCCTTGAGACCGATGTCGCGCTCGATCGCATCGGGTCGTTCGGGACGCCATGACTGGACGGCCTTCTCCCGCTCGCGGCAAAAATATTTCTCGACCGTGTGGCCCATCAGGCGAGACTCATGCGCCGCCTCACCTTCTGTCTCGATACGGAACCAGGCCTTACCGTTCGGCGCGTCGCAAACAAACTGCATTTCACTCGTCCCGGGATCCCCGTAATTCTAGGGCGGCGATCCTGCAAAACCAACATGAGATTCGCTTCCGTGCATAACGCTGCACGATCGTGTGATCGGAAGTCCGGCTGCAAGACCGCGCGACCGTCGCTCGACAGGCGATGATCGAGCTCCGATCTGATGAAGTTTCGCGAGGCGGTCCGATACGCCCAGTCCGGTAAACCTGTTCACCGCAACGTCCGCTTTGGGTCCAAACTCGGAAGTGTCCCTGCTTTCATGGCAGGTCCGCTGTACCCTCAAGGGCGGACATCGTCAGGCCGCGCTGGAAGGTCCGTTTCGTCACAGAAGCAGACCTAGCGCTCTCGCACATTCACGCGGCGCGGAACGGTCAAATTTAGCGCAGAGCGCATTAGCCGACCCGCAGCAATAATATAACTGCCGATTATCTTCTTTGGAACGGCCAATCGCGAGACGCGTTTCGCGGGATAGCTCGGTGCTGTTCCCACAGACAACTCGATACCCATGTTGATGAAGGGGAAAGAACCGCAGATGACACCCTCGTCCCAAACCGACGCGGAGAGGTTCCGTAAGGAGGCTGAGGAATGCCGTGAGCTGGCGGAGAAGGCCATGAGCCCTCTGGATAAGGAGGCTTGGGTGCGCCTTGCCGAGGATTGGCTGAAGCTTGCGCAAGAGGCGGAACGGGGCACCAGGTTTGGACGGACGAGATGATCCGGCTTACGTCACGGACAATGCAGGCTTTACACGTTAACATTTGATTTGGTGGACGACGGTCTCCTCTCGATAAGATCGAGATCGAGGCGACGATTTCTTACGACTGGCCAGCAAGGACCTGTCGTCAGGAGAAATCGCGATGACCGTCAAAGAGCTCATAGTTCGACTGCAGGCGCTTCCCAACCAGGATGCGCTTGTAATTTTTGCAAGCGGCAATGCAAACGAGTGGCTGGTAGCCACTGGCATCGTTGAGCGCGGTATTTCACCGTCACCCGCAAACCCGGATTTTGTCGTACCAGGCAACGATCCTGGCGTGGAGATCGTCTAGCCACTTCTCCTTCCAATGAAACACGGAAGAGGCAGCCCTGAGTACTCGGCCACCGAGGTCCAGCTAACAAATCCAACCACACCGCTAAGTCCTATCTATCTGCTCTGGATATGTCCGCTTTGCCTCAAATGAGCTGACAGTCGGCTCGTAGCCGTCATTTCCGAAAGTGCCGCGAACGGGCTGACCCTAACCTGATCGCTGTGGGAGCGAATGCTCGAGGAAAAAACGCAGCATTTCCCTTGCTGCGTCCGGTCCTTTCGGATCAGTGTAGGAGCCGGCTGGGTTGCCTCCGGACCATGCGTGACCAGCTCCGTGGATATCCCAGTGCTCCAATATTCCGCGCCCATTCACGTCGCTCAGGATCGTGCGGGTATAGGCATGCCCTCCAGGTACTTGGCCGCGACCAACCTTCTTTTGCAGGTTCATCGCTCTGACAGACTGCGCAAGAATTTGACCGCTGTTGTTAGGATGCACGGTAGTGTCGCAGTCGCCGTGAAAAACAATAGTTGGAACAGGTGGACCGTCACATAAAGTAACGCTGTGACTGGCTCCGCCACCTTGTCGCATGGCGACCAACGCAGATGGAAGGTCAATAGCGGCCCCGCAGGCAAGGCCAGAATGTACGCCGATCGCTGCGTACAGATCTTTGTAGGTATTACCCATGATCGCAGCAGCGGCAGCTCCGGCCGATAGTCCACCAACATAGACGCGATTTGGGTCGATCGAAAAGTCACGCATGACTTGGCGAGTGATGCCCGCGATAAGCGAGGGTTCACCTTTGCCCCGCTGCTGGTCGGCTGGGCGAAACCAGTTCCAGCATTTCGCCTGGTTTGCCTCGCTGCGCTGGGCCGGATAGACCACAAAGCAAGATTTTTCTTCAGCAATGAAGTTCATCCTCGTACCAGCGGCGAAATCGTCTGGGAATTGAGTGCAGCCGTGTAGCATCACGATCAAAGGAAGCGATTGGTCCTGATAGTGGCTGGGGATGAACAGCTTGTAGGCACGGCTTCCCGCCGGATTGCTGTAGGTTCCTTCGATGAACCTCGTGCCGTCAGGCACGATATCTGACGGGGAAAGCGGCTTGCGCTCAATCACAGCTCGCAAGTTGAACCCAGGGCGCTGCCTTGTGCGATCGAGAAACTCGCGGAGCATGCGAGGTTCAGCGGATGGAGGCCGCGCCAGGTCCGGGCTATCGCTCTCCTCAATAGCATTGGCCTTCGCGTCAATGATCGACGGCTCTTGTCCAATAAGCGCGGGGTGACCGATGCGGGATTCCGGGTCTGGCGCGCTTTCGTCGCGCAGCATGCGTTGAAGGAGCGCGGTGGCCTCCACGAGTCGGCCAGCGCGCGTGAGGCGTGTGGCTTCGCCAACTATGTCCTGTCTGAGCATTGCGTTCACCGTGTTCTATCGACGAGGGCGGCCTTGACCGCCGGACTGGCCTGCAACGCGCCCAGAACGCAGACCGAAGCAATTGCGGCGCGAGCAAGCTCGGGCGTGACGTCTTGAGCGATACTGGCAAGGCCCAAAACGTTGATGTGCAGCATTTCCCCGGCTTGCCGCGCCGCTTCGAGATCCTCTCGGCTGAAGTGCCTCAGACCCAGATCCAAACTTTTTCGGGTCGTTGTCTGTTTGACGACGTCCGCGTGACGTTCCAGCTGGTTGCGGATTGCCGTTCGAATGAAATCGGTACGGTTCGAGTAGAAACCTTCCTGAACCATCAAGTCGACCTGACCAAGATCGACATAGCCGAGATTGATCGTGATTTTTTCGCTTTCCGGGGGCTTTGGCCGGAGTTCGCGGACGTTGCTCGTCATGGCATTCCTCCATCCTCATGCCATCTATATGGATGGTATATGGATGTTAAAGGCGCCTGTCAATGGAATGGAACGCTGGTGGGTTCTCGAATTTGAAGTGCACCCACGGACGCGAGACGATGTTTCCGATTTTGTCGGTTAGCGACGCCTTCAGAAGGTCAGTTGGTGAAATGCTGGAAAGTGCGGGCTACGGGCCGCATGAAACGGCATGGGACCGCGTTGAGCATCCCGATTTCCGACTACGCCGCTACGCACGGTCGGCGGCGACCCCTTCGTCAGTCTTGATTGTACCCGCCCCGATCAAGCGGGCCTACATATTCGACCTTTTGCCGGACGTGAGCGTGGTGCGGCGTCTCATCCAGGCGGGATTCGCCGTCTACCTGTACGAATGGCCAGAGGAACAGGATGGCAAGTGGGACCTTGAATCCAGCATACGCTCGCTCAGCCTTGCAGCTGAATTGATCGCGACCGAGCATCGCGGCCCATCCACCCTCGTCGGGCACTCTCTTGGTGGGACCCTCGCCGCAATCACTGCATCTATTGAGCCGCACCTGGTCAGCAAACTCGTGCTTGTAGAAGCTCCTCTAAAATTCGGTGAACAGACCGGAGCGCTAGGACCGATTGTGCTGTCTTCGCCAACAGTGCCGCTTGGTCCCGTCCCGGGAAGTCTGCTCGATCTGGCGAGCGTTGTCGCGGCTCCGGAAGAATTCGTTATCGGGCGTTATGGCGATAGCTGCTCAAGCTTGCTGGATCTGGAAGCGTTAGCAATCCATGTTGCCGTCATTCGTTGGAGTCTGGATGAGTTCGCGCCTAGCGGCCAACTGATCCGAGATGTTATCCAGCTGCTCTATCGTGAAGACCGATTCGCCGGGAACGAGCTTCATGTGCTTGGGCGGGATGCCCGATCCGACGCTCTGGCCAAAATTCCCGTTGCGGCCATTGTCGATCATGCAAGCCGAGTGGTCCCACCCTCGTCAGTTTTAGGAGTGTTGAAGAACTCTTCGATTTTTCCGTATGAGCCGGAAGTCGGCGTGGCGCTTCAGCATGTGGGACCACTTGTGGGCAGGCAGGCGCATCGAGCAATCTGGCCGAAGGTAATTGATTGGTTGCGTGGGCGCCAACGATGACGCCAACCTAAGGGCAAGTTGTCGATTGCCGCTTTGCTTCGACAGCGGACGTCGCTCAGGACAACGTCAGGTCAGCTTGGTGCCAGAAGCGTGACGTCGCTATGAGTTGGCACCGGTGGCCTCATGCGTTCACACTCGACCAGAGGCGCCGGGCGCCGCCGCGCTCGAACTGCTGAGCCGCGGTCTTCTGGCAGCCATCGGCGCATGGCTGCTCTTTCGCGCAATCCGCGGTGAGCCGCACCGTCACGATGCTTGTCCGTGGGACTTGTGGCGGGTCTCGTACCGTGCCCGCCTCACGTTGTTCGCGATGGTCTACGCCCTGGCAAACGGTGTCCCAGCGGCCGGCGTTGCTTTCGCCGCCGCGATGCTGCTGGGCGTCGCCCTGACGCCCTGCGTTGTTGCGTTGCTGACAACCTTCGCACGCGAATGGCGCGTGCGCAGCTGGACCCGGCATGGCGCAACCCTAGCCCATCTGTCCCGTCTCCTGGAAGGTGCCACGGGCGTCGCCCTGTTGCTGATCGGTCTCGCGCCGTTCGTTTCGGTGATCTGACCGCGAAGGATATGTCCGTCGTGTCAGCGCCGACACTGAAAACGCTGCACTTTGAGGACAAGGAAATGCTGGACCGACAAGAACGCCATGGCGGTGAAGAGGCCGTTGTTTTTCCGCCCTTTCGACCCATGGTGGTTGGCACTTACCCCAAAGGGGAGTAGCTTCGCCGGACGGTCGTCAGGACGAGATCTTGATCTCCTCATCGTGCCGCCGGGCGCCCAAGGCGTTGCCGATCGTCGTCCCGACCAGAATAGGGTCACGATTCTGCTGAGGGAGGAGCGAATGATGCAATCTGGGCAATTCTGGATCATCACTGCGGCCGCGACATTGCTGCTCAGCGCAACCGCAGCGCATGCGGATACGACGTCCGTTAAGGCGTGGCAGATTGTGCGCGTCGCGAAGACCGGCGCGCACTGCGTCGACGACAAGAACTGCATGAACCGCATGCACCCGGCCATCAAGCCGGTGAGTCGCGCCAACCCCAGTCAGCATATCGTCTTTGAAACGCGCGACGCCTTCGACTCCGACTTCAACCTCGGCTCCAAGCCCGAGGATGTGTCGGCGGCCGATCTCAATCTCGTCCATCCGCTGACCGGCCCAGTCTTCATCGAGGGTGCCCAGCGCGGCGACGTACTGGCGGTGACACTCCTCGACGTACAGCCGGACGACTACGGTTACACCGTGATCGTCCCGGGCTTCGGTTTCCTGCGCGATCGCTTCACCAAGCCTTTCATCGCCAATTGGAAACTCAACCGCAAGGAGGCGGTCTCCGACCAGATCCCGGGCGTCGTCATCCCCTTTAACGGATTTATGGGCACGGTCGGGGTGCTGCCGGGCCAGCCCGAGGTGGTCACGATCCTCACGCGCGAGGCGGCGCTGCAGAGCGCGGGCGGCGTCGTGCTGACTCCGCAGCCGCTCGGTGCGCTGCCGAGCGATGTCTGCGGTCAGAACGGAAGCAGCAAGAACGAGTGCCTGCGCACCATTCCGCCGCGCGAGAACGGTGGCAACATGGACATCAAGCAGATGGTGGTAGGCACGACGCTGCTGCTGCCCTGCTTCGTGGACGGGTGCGGGTTGTTCGTCGGCGACGTCCATTTCGCGCAAGGCGATGGCGAGGTCTCCGGCACGGCGATCGAGATGGGGGCGACGGTCACGCTGGTCACCGAGATCCGCAAAGCGCAAGCCGCGAAGGTCAAAGTCCCGCACTTCGAAGGCGGCGATCAGCTCATCCGGTTGGCGCCGACCGAGTTCTACGCCACCACCGGCTTCCCGCTGAAAGCCAAGGGCCAGATCCCGCCTTACCATACCTACCTCGGCAGCCAGAAAATCGGCCCGCTCGAGAACCTCTCGGAGGATCTGATGCTGGCGGCGCGCAACGCCCTGATTGAGCTGATCGACTGGATGGTTGGCGAGAAGGGCCTCACGCCGGAGCAGGCATATGTCGTGGCGAGCGTGGCCGCCGACCTGCGTATCGGCAATGTCGTCGACGTGCCGAACTACGCAGTCTCCGCCATCCTGCCGACCACCATATTCCGCAAGTAGTAGCGTGTGGCATAAGACCGAAGGTCCTGAGGTTGGGGGGAGGCCGAGCCGCCGGGGAATTCCTCCGAACGGCGGGGGCCGGCGCCGCAGCCATGTTCCTTTGTGGCCACGCACCCTATGGCCAGTGGGGCGTCTACCGCCGGCGTCACCTGCTGATCCTGACTTCGCGCGCCGATCCTCCCTCGTTCGAGCTCGGCAAGCGGGTAGCTGAGGTCCTCGCGGATCGCTTGCCGAGCAGCAAGGCCCAGGTGAGCAGGGCGCCGCACAAGGAGCGCATCGCCAGTCTGATCAGCTCGCAGCAGTTGGACGTCGCGCTAATGCGGCGCGACGATGCGGCAGCCCTTCGACAAGGGAGGCCCCCCTTCGCCGAGCACGGACCAGTCAAGCTGTTCACCGTCGTCGGCATCGGAGAGTATTTGTTCGTCTGCCGCGACGACTTTGCAGCACGCCATGCCTGGTTGATCGCCGAAGCGTTGGACAAGAGCCGCAGCGCCCTTCCCGAATTGCTGCTGCCGAGCGGTTCGTCCTCCGAGCCACCCAAAGGGATTCTTGGATGTTCGTGCGCCTGACCAGACGGAAGCGAGCCAAAGCGGGGTGGTTTGTCGCCCTGCTCTATTTGCTTTGCGTCGTTGCGCCGCGACGATTACCGCGATCCCGGTCCTTACAAATTTCCGCAAGGCACCGTCGCCTGGGAGGTCGAAGCACCCGCCGCGGCGCCATAATCCCGATCGTAGCGCCTTTGCTCATAGTAGCGATCCTCACCACGTGAGGGCGCATCGCCTTGTGCAAAAACCGCGCGGCAACGATCGCTGAGTTGCGGAGTATTTCGCCGTAAGCAAGCCACGATCCTGTCCACATCGGGGATTTGCGCGCCGCATAACCGCCAGACGTCGGGCGTGCAGGCCCTTTGTTGTTCCCACGTTCCCCGATACTCTTGGAAAAAGGCGGTACTCTGAAGGCTGATGCTGCAACCCGCCGCTATTGCAGTGATCAGGAAAATCTGATGCGCTCGCATTTCTACCTTCCTTGGAACGTGCGGAGTGCTGCGAGGAAGGTGCTTCGCCTCCAAAAAGGGCGCTAAGGTTCGCGTCACACAACAACGAAAAGCGCATCAGTCTGTTCCTACATAGCGCGCCACTATAGGTCCCCACATCGGCACACTTTTGAACCTAAGCGACCATCACTCGCGCATTTCGCGCATGCGCCGCGAAATGAGGACGACCGCAACAAAATCCTGTACGAACGGCTGTCATGACCACTCGCCCTGATTCTGACGCCGACACCGCTATGCAATACTTGATGTGGGCACTAGAGTTCATCGAGAAGACCGGTGATCTAAAGGCCGCGCACCACGCCTGTCTTGCCTTGGAATCGCTGCGCAAGCGCACCGCTCGATCAACTGATACTGGCGAGCACGCATCCTAGCTCGACAACCTCGACATTCTGATAGGCGAGCGGCGGCCGGTCAGTCCGCCTCCAATCAGCGCAGAAAAGTCTGCTTGGGGTCAAACTCAGAAGTCTGAGTGCGCAACTGGGAAATCCGCTTTGCCCTCAACAACGGGCATCGTCAGCCACACCTGTCAGGTCCGAAAAGTGCCAACTCCGGACATTCCTAGAAGCCGCAGCCCGCCGCCTCCGGAGGGTATGCCATCGGACCTTCGCACGAAACCACCTGTTTCTCAGGCGCGTCAGGTCGCGTAGAATGTAGTTGCCCTTGAAACGGGACAGCCGAAATCGCCGTCCGGGGCGAACGAGCAGCACTGACGCCATCGGCAGGCACACTCTCTTAAGAGGCCGACGCTTTTTTCGGTTCGCACAACTCATTCACATTCGACGAAATGCGCGCGCCGCCTCTGCGGCGGCTCGTTGCGCGACCCTCAGGAGAATAGCGATGAACAAGATCGATCGAAGGTCAGCACTTGGAATCGGGTTGGCAGCGGCTTCGGCGGCCATGATGAAGCCCGCCGCCGCTCAAACCCTGGGCTACAAGGACACCACGCCGTGGCCAGGCGTCGTGGTGCGTGCTTACGATGGCGAGACACCATCCATCATCCCCGGTTTCAAGACTGTCTCGATGCTTGACGTCATCATGCAGCCCGGATCGAAGACTGCCGGTCCCCCGATGATGAACGCCATGGTCTGCCATATCCCCGAAGGGGAGCTTCGGATCGAGCAGGAAGGAAAAACCTTTACGGCCAAGACGAATTTCGTTTGGACCTGCAACAAAGGTACAAACGAGCAAGCGTTCAACGATGGAAACGTGGTCGGGATCATGCGGATCACCGAGCTGAAGGCGTGAGATTTCCATTGGCAAAGAGAAGGGGAGGTCAAACTCCCCTTGCCGCCGAAAACTGGAAGCGCGAAAGCGTCAGGCTGCTTGCCCTCGGCCAGCAGGTGATCGCATCAAATCGGCTCCCTTTGCATTGCGGCTCCGGGTCACAAGCGGCGGTCGAAGGACCGCTGATGCGAAGTCCGGACTGCCCTCAAAACCAGACCAGCCGTAAGCGACGGAGTTGGTCGGCTTGGGCCCAATAGGCGACACGTGATCTTGTATCCAGTCGTCACGCCAGTGACCTGGATAGGAGGAGTGCCCTGTGCAGTGTTCTGACTGTACGAGGCGCTCTTCGGGCCCTCGACCGTTGGCAACCCTCAATCGGAAAACTCCGATACGGGTCACTTCAGCGCAAAGATATTATAGCGTACGTGACTGCCCTCACCGAATTTGACGGAAACCATCTTGCCAACGGCTTGGATCGCATTGAGCCAGGCGTATTTGTCGGACTTCGTCTGAAACGTCGGCGTGGTGAAAAAGTAGCAATCGTCCGCTTTTAGCTGCTCTCCGGCGTTCAGGCGGTCCGCCTGCTCCTTACTGCATTGGATCGCGCCGCCATAGCTTAGGTAGATGAGTTCGCCATCATCGGTTTGGATCGTGGCGCGCACATCGAGGCGGAAGACACCAGACGGCATCACTCGCAACCAGTCGGCGGCCGGCGCCAGGAATTTTCCTTTGATACGTGGCCCGTCGACCCCTCCGCCTGGTTGCGCATTGTAAATGAGAAGACTTTGATCAATTGCTTGAGGCGCATCGAGGGGCGCGTGCAACGTCATCAGGTACTCGGTCTTTATGGAAGTCTCGGGACCGCCGGCGGATGCCGGCGCGGATATGGCAAGCGCCATAACAAATGCGCCAAGGGGGATGATCCGGTGAGGAGGACAATATACCCTTCATTTTGTACCTCCCATTGTGGTTGTTTAATCGTGCACGAGACACCTCTTGTACTGGTGCATTCCAACCGAACGCGATATGTATCTAGCTCACCAGCTGGTGTGTCGCGCTCTTTCGGCGCCGCGCCGACAACGCTTGTAGCCGCCGAAAATTTTATCCAGTGCCAGCGTTCAGCGGGACGGGTCAACCGCCGCAGGTTCAGTCGCTGTGCGGATTGCGCGCTGTGCGGATTGCGGTTCGGTCCGACGACTGACGCATGCTCGCCTCGCGTCCGGTCGTGTTCTCCAAACTAGCACATTGTGATCGTGGCCACTAGCGAGACCCGTAATAGTCAACGAAGCTGCCGCTATCAGCCGCGTCCGAACACGACGGACCCATAGCAATCGTCTGCTGGATTGGCGCAAACTGGCTATAGACCGCAGTTGCTATGTCTGAGTTGGGTCAAAATGCGACTTCTGGTCTGTCGAATTGGACCCAAGTACGTCCTCAATCGTCTGAAAGCCGACCGTTCTTTCAAAAGGTTACCAGATTGAGAATGGCCCCCTCGTTAACGGAGCGAGAGCGTCTCAAGGCACGCCCTTTGGAATAAGGGAAAGATCGTCGGCGCAAAGCCGCCTCTCCACCCGAAGCACGTGTGGTCCATCCGGACGAAGCTCCAGGTCGATGGCAGGATCCGTGATCTGGCTCTGTTCAACGTAGCCATTGACAGCAAACTTCGGGGTTGCGATGTCGTGGCGCTCAGGGTCGACGACGTCGCGCCGAGCGGCCATGCAGCCGACCGTGCAAGCAGGAGCCACAGCTTTGACGCGCTGCCCTGACGCTTTGCGAACAATTACGCATCAGATTCTATATTGACCAAAACTTCCCCGGCGATGATTTCGGGATCTCCAAGATTAAGGTCAAGCAGGCTCGCTTTAACAGACTCCAGTACCTTATCGTTCGCCGCATTGGCGCTTTCGCGGTCCTCGAATATCATCACAGCGACACCGACGCCTTCGCCCCCATAATAAGATCTGAATCCGTGCGATTCCCTTAGGATCTGACCGATGCCGCTTTTGGCGCGGCGGGCAGCATCCGCAACCGAACGAACCTTGGTGTACTTTCGAATGAACATGTACATGAGGCCACCCATACGTCTGAGTCCGAGCCCCAAGGCATCAAAGCATATTGGGCCGCTGCTGGACTAGGGCCTATTTCCGGGATGGGTCATTCTCGACCGGGTCGAGCCAGCACCAAGTCCGGCAATATCCGTTATGCCCTAAAAGCGGAAGTAAGTTCTGACGATTGGCGCCTCCGCGATGAGCCGTGTTGAGTTGATGTACCGCGTCTCGAAGCATGTGCTACGAACTCAGTGACTAACCATGGGTCAGGCTAGGGATATCCGCGCGCGCCGATCTCGAAGAAGGACGCAGACGCGCTGATCATTCGGCTGCACTACAGCCACAAGACGGTCAACAATGCCTTTCGTCTTTATCGGCTGCCGGCTCGAGGGCGCGATGACGTTCGGCCCGTCGATGGACAAGAGGAACGTCCTCGGGCTCGTGCGCGATACCGCATGGAACGGCTTTCTCGAATTGAACCGGTTGGCGTTCTCGGAGGCGCTGCCGCGCAACAGCGAAAGCCGCGCGCTCTCGATCGCGCTGCGGATGATCAGGAAGCATTATCCGCACATCGAATGGGTGATCTCGTTCGCCGATGGAAGCCAGTGCGGTGACGGGACGATCTATCGCGCGGCCGGCTTTGTGCTCACGGGGATCAAGCTGAATAAAAGTTTGTTGCGATTGCCCGATGGTTCAGTCACGCACAAGATGACGCAAGTAACCGGAAAGAATCGCGCGGCGCATTTCGCCAAAACCGGCGGTTCATGGTCGGGCCAGGGCGTGCCGCTCGACGGCTACCAGATGCGATATATCTATTTTCTCAATCAGTCCGCGCGTGCGCGGCTCGCCTGCAAAGAACTTCCGTATGCGGAGATCGAGCGGCGCGGCGCCGGCATGCATCGAGGAATTGCGCGTGGCAAGCAGGCGATGGCCGGCCCCCAGTCGGCACAGCGGCGCGGCAGCGGCGACCGCCACGCTCCATTTTGACCGACGAAAGCTTGCAGGCGTCGCGCCGCCACGACCGCACTACGCTCACTTGGCATCGTCGAATTCAACCCCTGAGATGCGCTCATCAGCAGCCAGAGTCGCCCGACGAGATCGGGCCGTATTGTTCGAGAAGATCTCCTCAACTTCGAGACGCATGGTGCCGTGGCATTCGCAGGCTGCCGCGGCGAGCCGCGACTGGTCGATCTCGATCCTGCCTCGTTGCTCAGACCTGATCGCTCCGCGCGCTCGCAGATTGCGCATCAGGAGCGTCACTGTCGTTCGTCGAACACCGAGTATTTGCGACAGCGCCTCCTGGGTGAGCGGGAGGACGTCCTCGTCGATGCGGTCGCGAAGGTGGAGCAGCCAGCGCGCCATCCGGGCTTCCACCTGATGCAGCGCATTGCAGGCTCCGCTGCGCTGAAGCTGTACCTGCATCGCCTGACGTGACACTGGATCATGTACCGGATCGCCGGGCTCCGGTTAAATGCGGCGTGAAATCGCGGCGCCGGGATTCGCGAGGCAGTGCCCGCCGCACGGACGATGGCGGTAAGGGCCGAAGCTGACGGTCCAAACACGGAAAGAGTGCCTAATGCTCCCTCGCGCCCGACTATCGCCGTAGCCACGGTGTGACCGTCTGCCATGTCGATCATCAGCGAGATGGCACCGCTATGAGGAAACAAGACATAGTCGACCTGGTCACCCGCTCGCGAGATCACAGCGTCCTGATGGAGCGCGACCCCCACCAGCTCGGGCGCGAGCAGATCCAGGTCGGCTTGCGGTAGCGCTGCCAGAAGGCGGTTACCAATTCCGCCGGGCGGCGTCACTGCGACGAACCCGCGGTGAGGCATCCGCGGCTCGCTCCATCTGGAGCGTCGTGAAAGGGCGGTCTTAAAAAATGTCTAGCTTTGCTTGCTTTCTCTACACGCATCGAGAACCCAACTCACTTAGCGACGCTTTCACTCTTAAAAACGAAATTCCAAAAACCTCCCGCGAGAAGGGTTTTCCTGCTCGCGGCGTCGTGGGGGTTAGTCGCAACTAGCTGCCGGACACAACCGTAAAATACGCATGGGTAATTGCCGTGGACTGCGGAAACGCAGGGGTTCCAATTCCCGGCGCACGGTAGACAAGCGACATCGAACGCGGCAATCCAACGTCCCGATTTATGAGTACGCGCCCCGGTTCTTTCTTTTCGATTGATTGGCGAGGTTGCGGAGTTTTTCAATCAGGGCGGCGGTCAGCAGCGTGGCGTGGCCGTCGGGCGCGATGGCGTACACAAGCGCGCGGCGCGTGTGCGCCGCCGGGTCTTGCTCGATCTCGCGTGCGGATTGCGTAGCCGCGTGAACGGTGGGCCGTCGTTCGACGCGGTATTGACCGCGCCCGAGGAACAGCGTTGCGGTGAAGTGATCCGCGTGGCGGATCGCCTCGATCGCGCGGGTCTCGATCGCGTCGAACGATCGAGACTGGTCGAACGATCGAGACTGTGCGGCTCGGCGCGAAAGCCGCGATCAATGCGGCGGCCTCGATCAACGAGGCAAACGTTGCCTTCGATAGCATCCAGTGGCTGCCGACTTATTTATGGTGCATAGGGCCCGAGATGGCGATCGTTAACCTCAAGACCGTCAGCGATGCGGATTTCGTGCGCGGCTTCCAGCTGAAAGCGGCGAAGACAGGGCACTCGAGCACAACATCGATAGCAGCGAATCACCAAAGCCACTGCACAGACTAGTACGTTCGGTGTCATCATGTACCGCATGCATGAGGTCGGCACCCTCCCCGACGCTCCAAGGCCGGAGCATTGGAAGCGCTGAAGAAGCCCTTGAGAACTGTGAAACTGTCTCAGCTAAGCTCATCAAGAGAAAATGATCAGTATCTTCTTTTTCGACTTCACTGGCTCACGATGATTTTTGGCTCTTTCGACTATCGCACAATACTCCAAGTTTTATTTGGCTTCACTGGAGTGACCACTGAACGCCGTGGTTGAATGAATTAACGCGACGCTCTCTCCCGTACCATTCCTCCTTCGATTTCGTGGGTCGCCAACACAGAATCTGATGTCAAACGCGCTGTGGTCGCACTCAGACCGCCTTCGGGATGCTCGGTGTTGCATAACGGCAGAGCGCCCAGCTTGAACGGAGCTGAAGTTCACACGAGGAGAAGATCATGCCGCGGCGTCCGGCAAAGGTTACACAAGCAGACATAGCTCGCGCGATCCGCGCCGCCAAGGAAGCCGGCGCGAGCGCGGTCACTGTCGATGCGAACGGCGTCATTCGAATTGCGCTGATGGAAAGCGTCACGCCGACCCAGCCCACAAGCGATCTCGACGAGACGTGGGTGCCGTCAGAAGCGTTGCAGCGTTACCTGAAACGCACCGAAAGCGGGTGAAACACACCTTATGCAATTGATGCGGAGTCACCGCATCGTTAGACTCCAAGCATTGGTCCTCGGAGAAAGCCAATGCTTGAAACCAAACGCCGGCCTCCTCGCGCGCCCGAGGATCACCGGATGAACCTATACTACGATACTTTTCGTGGACGGCTGCGCTGGTACGTCAAGGTCAGCAAAACGGGTCGCCGCATCGACATCGCAGAAGATTACAGCACGTATGAGCGAAGCGACTTCCATCAAGCATGGGAGGCTGCGGTCCGTGCCTTGGGAGGAGTGCCACGCATGCGCCGCACCAGACCCGATGAGGTGCCACCCACTACGCGCCGCTACGTGATCAGTGACGTCTCCGACAAGGGTCAGCTGCGTTGGTATGTGCAACTGCGCGACAAGCTTCCGAAGACCCGTATCCGCGAGGAGTTCGGCACCGAAAAATTCAAGCAGGCGGTTGATGCCGCGATCGTCGAACAGATCGGCAAGTTCGGCGACGCCACCGACTGGGTTCGCGCCGAGAAGCAGCGCCGCAAGAAGCGTGAGCCGCTGCCGGACACGCCGCCGATTCCGGGATCGCTGCGCTGGTACTGGACGCTCTACAAGCAGAGCGACCGCTGGCTGGGTGATCTCGCGGTCGGCGAAAAGGGACTGGCGGATGGCACGCGGCTGGCGCGCACCGGGCTGATCGAATCGCTGCTCTATGACAATGGCGAGCGACCGTTCGCGGCGCTGAGGCGCAAGGTGATCCGCGCCGAGATGAAGGCGCGCACGCCCGTGCAGGCCGGCAACCTGCTCTCCGCGCTGCGGCACATGATCCGCTGGATGATCGAGGAGGAATATATCGAGGAGGACGACGACCCGACCATCGGGCTGAAGTCGGGCAAGGCGGCGGCCTCGCGCGAGAGCGGCGGCTGGGTGCCGTGGACCGAGGAGGACATGGCGAAGTACCGGGCGCGCTGGCCACTCGGCACCGAGGCGCGGCTGATGTTCGACATCCTGCACTTCACCTTCCTGCGGCTTGGCGACGCCGCGCGCTTTGGCCCCGAGCACTTAAAGCGGATCATCAAGCGGATGGCCGTGCAGATCGCGACCGAGAAGAGCCAAGGCCGCACCATCGTGACGGTGCCGGTGCATCCGGAGTTTGCCATCTCGCTGGCCAAGGCGCGCGAAGCCGGTATCTTGGGAGCCGAGACCTTCACCGGCAAGCTGGTCAAAGGCGCGATCGTGCCGATGTGCAAGAAGGCATGGGCGGCGAAGTTCAAGAAGTACGCCCGCCTTGCCGGCGTCAACGAAGCCAAGAAGAACTGCCACGGCGTGCGCAAGGCGCGTGCGGAGGACACTGCCTATGCCGGCGCGACCGAGTCGCAGATGATGTCGATGTTCGGCTGGCAGGACGAGAAAATGCCGGCGGTCTACATCGCCAAGGCCAACCGCGAGCGGCTCGGATTCGACGGTATGGACAAGCTGATCGCCTTCGATCAAACCCAGAACATCGTCGATCTGGCGATGCCGCCGGACCAGAACAGAATAGTAACCTTCGAGAGTAACCGGCGGAAAAAGTCGTGAGATTTCAACGCCAAGTGTGGGGGTGGTGCGCTCGGAGGGACTCGAACCCCCACGATGTTACTCACTGCCACCTCAAGGCAGCGCGTCTACCAATTCCGCCACGAGCGCTTGGGATACCGGCTGGAAGGATTGCAGCCCGCCGGATCAACGGCTGCGATGTAACAAATCAGGGATGGAGGGACAAGGAAGTTTTGCGCTCCGATAACTACCTGACATCAGGGGATTTCGGCAGCATTTGCTTGACTTCGACCGCGATGCGGTTGCGATCGACCAGCACCACCCCGGAGGCAATGGGCAAGTTATTGGCGAGGATCTTGACCTCGTCCGCCTCGGTGGCGTCCAGTTCGATGATGGCGCCGCGGGAAAGCCGCATCACCTGGTGGATGGGCATGGTCGTGGTGCCGAGCACCACCATGAGATCGACGCTGACTTTATCGAGGGTGGCCACTTCTGAACCGCCAAAGGGGACTAAATTGGTGTGGTTCCCACCTGAACACGTTATGGTTAGCCAATGGTTAATGACCGCCAAAGCCTTGATTTGACGACCTTCGCACAAGCCCAAGACGGCGGCGGGGTCGAATGGCGGATTTCGGCGGAACCGGTACCCTATCCCGAAGCCGTGGCAGCAATGGAGGCCCGCGCGGCCGAGATCGCCGAGCGGAAGGCGGCCGAACTGGTCTGGCTCCTGGAGCACCCCCCGCTCTACACCTCCGGCACCAGCGGCAGGCAGGACGACCTGCTCGAGCCGCGCTTCCCGTTGTTCACCACCGGCCGCGGAGGACAACTCACCTATCACGGTCCCGGCCAGCGGGTGGCCTATGTGATGCTCGACCTCAAGCGGCGGCGGCCGGACGTGCGCGCCTATGTTGCCGGCCTCGAAGAATGGATCATCCGCACGCTGGATGCCTTCAACGTGCGCGGCGAGCGCCGCGAGGATCGTGTCGGCGTCTGGGTCAGGCGGCCGGACAAGGGTGTCGGCCACGAAGACAAGATCGCCGCGATCGGCGTGCGGTTGCGGCGCTGGGTGTCGTTCCACGGCATCGCCATCAATGTCGAGCCGGAGCTCTCGCATTTTTCCGCGATCGTCCCCTGCGGCGTTGTCGATCCGCGTTACGGGGTGACTTCACTCGTGGACCTCGGCCTGCCGGTGGCGATGGAAGACGTCGACATCGCGCTGCGGCGGACGTTCCAGGAAGTGTTCGGAACGACCATGGCAGACCTGCCCGCGGCAACGGCCTGAAACTGTCGATCGGATATGCCCGCTTCTATCGCCGCTCTCCCTTGAGGTCTTCCGCCACGGTGAGTGCGGCCACATATCAGAGGCAGGCGGTGAACAGCGGAGGTCGCGATGATGTCGCACAGGCTTCCCTTCGAGAACCGATGGACCAACAGCACGCACGCCTGGGAATGGAATTGCGTATTAGAACGACTGGGCGTGGCGAACGTGCGCGCCATGTTCGCGGATCACGAACTGCATCATCCGAACAGGCTTAGCGTCACGATGAACATTCCCGTCGGATTCGTTCGCGACTGGCTGGCATTCCAAGATCGCCGCGCGGCGCGTCGGCAACTGCTTTGGCGAGCCACCGTGATTGCGCTCTTGCTTGTCGCAGCGACCGCGGCCGTGCTGGATGTGCTGATCGTGTGAGGCGGAGAGCCGCTCGGCGGACGAACCGCGATACAGGCGTCGCGCTCGGGCCCGCCTCGAGGATCTGTTCGGCGCCACGAGCCGCGCGTGCGCGCGGAAGCGGCTGTCCAACCGCCGTCAAGTGCTCGCCTTGAGGAAATCAACGAAAGCCCGAACCCGCGGGATGGTTTGCCGCCCCGGCAGGATCAGGGCCGTGATCGGTTGCGGATCGGGATCGTGGCAGTGCGACAGCACCGGCACCAGCCTGCCATCCTTCACGGCCGCCTCCCCCAAAAAATCACCAAACCGCACGAGACCGGCGCCGGCCAACGCGAGGTCGAGAAGGAAATCGGCGCTGTCCGAGCGGATCGATCCCTTTACCGGCACCATGATCCGCTTGCCTTGCTCGAACATCGGCCATTGCGCAAGCCGCGAGAAGCCGCTGAGCTGCAGGCAATTGTGCCGCACGAGATCCGCGGCTTGTTCGGGAGTGCCACAGCGCTCCAGATATCGCGGGCTTCCGGCGATGATGCGCCTGACTTCACCGAGGCGAACCGCGATCAGCTCGCTGTCGCCGAGCGGCCCGACCCGGATCGTGACATCGACCTGGTCGGCGATCGGATCGATGCGGTGATCGCTCACCGAAAGATCGACTGCTATTTCTGGAAACCGGTCCATGAACTGCGGCAGCAGTCGCGCAAGCCGGTGTCTTGCGAACGCGGTGCCGCTGTTGATCCGCAGATGGCCGCGCGGGCGTCCATGAACGGAGGCGACATCGGCTTCGGCGGCCTCCACCGCAGCCAGGATGCTCCTTGCATGAACGAGGAACGTCTCGCCTTCCTGCGTCAGCACCAGCCGCCGCGTCGTCCGATGCAGCAGCTTGGCGCCGATGCGGCGCTCCAGTCTCGTCACGATGCGGGAGACGCCCGAGGCGGTCAGCTCGATTTCAGCGCCCACAGCCGCGAAACTCCCCAGATCGACCGTTCGGACGAAAACCGCGAGGTCTGACATCGGGTGCATCAGCATATTCGTATTCACGACATTTCAGTATGAGTGTTTCGCAAAATCGAGGATTTATCTTCACTCTTAGCATGAATAGGACGGAGTCCCCAGCAACTTGGAGGTCTTCCCATGCCCCTCGCCCGCATCTCCGTTCCGGCCCATCTTGCGCCGGCCAGAATTCGCGCCCTTGCCGACGCCGTGCACGAGGGTCTCGTCGAGACCTGCGGTGTGCCGCCCAAGGACCGGTTTCAGCTCGTTTCGACCTACGCGCACGAAATGATGTTCATCGACCCGACCTTCCCGGATGTCACGCGCACGGTGGATGCGTCGATCATCGAGATTTTGTTTCTCGCGGGGCGCACGATCGATCAGAAGAAAAACCTGTTTCGGCGGATTGTGGATCGGGCCATTGGCGCCGGATTTTCCGCAGATGACATCATGATCGCGCTGACTGAAAATGCGCCGGTCGACTGGTCGCTCGGACGCGGACTTGCATTCGGCGACCACCACGCGCCGATGGCAACCAGCCCTACGTCCGCCCCTTAGCAGCAAGCCGTGCGGACCGCGCCGCAAGCGCCGTCCGCACATCAGGCGATCTTCACGCGGCAGCCTTCCGCGGCGCGACTTCGAGCTGGCCGGCGATGTAGCGGCGCTCCTGGGTGAGGCCGCCGAAGCCGTAAGCATCGCCCTTCACTTCGTTAACATGAGCGTAGCTCTCCTCGTGCAGCGGCCCGAGCAGTTCGCCCATGCGCTGGAATAGCGCGGCGAGATAGGCCGCCTTCTCGTCCTTGGTGTTGGTGCCCTCGCTGACGTGAACGTCCAGCCAGAAACTGGCGAGGCTCTGCTCGGCGAGCGATTTGCCGCCGGCGAACCAGTCTGCGGCATCGACCGACTTCACGATGACGGCAGTAACCTTCGGATCCTTGCGCAGGATTCGCGCGGTGAGATCGCTGACGGCGGACGCAATCTCGGCCTGCAGCGATGGCGCCTTGTGGACGCTGGAATAGGTGACGGTGATGAGCGGCATGGTCGTTCTCCTTGAGCGGGCGCGCTGGCATTGCGCTTCCCGCTAGCTAGACCCGCGGCCATCATTTTGGTATCTTATCTTTATTCATAACAATGATAAGCTCTGTTGATGGCTCCGTGAGCACGCTGGATATCGATACGGTGCAGGCGTTCCTGCTGGTCGCCGAACTGCAAGGTTTTACCCGCGCCGCCGAAGCGCTTGGCACGACGCAGGCCGCCGTCAGCATGAAGCTGCAGCGGCTGGAGAGCGTGGTGGGCCGGCGGCTGGTCGAGCGCTCGCCGCGGGCGGTCGCGCTCACCGCCGAAGGCGCTGCGTTCCTGCCCCACGCCCGCGCATTGATCGAGGCGCATGACCGTGCGCTGTCGAGCGACAAGCCCGCGCGCTCGCGATTGTCGCTCGGGATCTCCGATCACGCCGCAGGCCCCGAACTGGTGCCGCTGCTCGAACGGCTGCATGCGGTGTCGTCGCAACTGGCGCTTTCCGTGACCATCGGCTTCTCGCGCCAGATGCTCGACGCCTATGATGCCGGCGAATTCGAAGCCGTGGTGGTCCGCCAGGAAGGCAGCCGCCGCGGCGGCGAGAAGCTGACTGAAGACGGCTTCGGCTGGTTTGCCGCCAAAGGTTTGGCCTGGCGCCGCGGCGAGACGCTGCCGCTGGCGACGCTGGCCCCGCCCTGCGGCGTACGCGCGCTTGCCGTTCGTGCCCTCGACAAGGCCGGCATCGCCTGGAGCGAGAGCTTTGTCGGCGGCGGTGTCACCGCCGTTGCCGCCGCGGCATTGGCCGGCCTCGCGGTAGCGCCGCTGGCCCACCGGATCGCGCCACCGGGCCTGGTCGATATCGGGCCGGCCGAAGGACTGCCGCGGCTCGGTTCTTCGAAGGTGATGCTGCACTCGAAGGTCAGCGACCCAACCAAGCTCGCGGCGCTGCGGACGCTCGCGGCGACATTCAGAAGCGTGGCCGCAGCGCGGTAACCCACCATTTCGTTAAAAAGCCAACGGCCGTGGAACTAATCGGCAGGACAAGCGTTTGCGCCAGTTAAATGGGCAGGTCGGATGTCGAAAAAAGATCAGCAGGAGCAAAGGGATCTATTCGAAAGCGAACGCAATTTCCGACTCCTGGTCGAAGGCGTTTCCGACTACGCGCTTTACATGCTGAATCCGACCGGGGTGGTGACGAGCTGGAACATCGGCGGCCAGCGGATCAAGGGTTACGCGCCCGCCGAAATCATCGGACAGCATTTTTCCTGCTTCTATACCGAAGTCGACCGCGCGAATGGCAAGCCGCTTCGCGCCTTGCGCATTGCCCGGGAACAGGGCCGCTACGAGGAGGATGGCTGGCGCGTTCGCAAGGACGGCACGTTCTTCTGGGCCAGCGTCGTCATCGATCCCATTTACGAGGACGGCGAGCTCGTCGGCTTCGCCAAGATCACCCGGGACATTACCGAACGCCGCGAAGCCCAGCTCAAACTCGAACGGATGCACCAGCAGCTCGCGGAATCGCAGAAGCTCGATGCGCTCGGCCAACTGACCGGCGGCGTGGCGCACGATTTCAATAATCTTCTCATGATCGTCAGCGGCAGTCTTCACACGTTGAAGAAAGCGGTGGGCAACGATCCCGGCTGCCTGCGGGGGCTATCGGCGATCGAAGGAGCGACCAAACGCGGCGCTTCCCTCACCAGCCAGTTGCTGACATTCGCGCGGCGGCAGAGCGTCAACCCGCAGGCCGTCGACGTCGCCGAGCAGATCGATGCGATGCGCGAGGTGCTCGACAGCGGTGTCGGCAGCGCAGTGACGTTGCAGCTCGACGTCGACCCGGGGGTCTGGCCGGTGATGGTCGACGTCACCGAGTTCGAGACGGCGCTGGTCAACCTCGTCATCAACGCGCGCGACGCCATGACCGGCGGCGGCGTCATCACGATATCGGCGTACAACGAGACGTCCGGCGAGGCCGATACCCAATATGTCGCGATCTCGGTGGAAGATACGGGCACCGGCATCGCGCCCGACGTGCTCGGCAAGATCTTCGATCCCTTCTTCACCACCAAGCCGATCGGCAAGGGCACGGGTCTCGGACTATCGCAGGTTCACGGCTTCGCCCATCAGGCGGGCGGAACGGTCAAGGTGGCGAGCGAGCTCGGCAAGGGCACGAAGTTCACGATCCTGCTGCCGCGAAAGGAGCCCGCTGACGCTGCCGGGGCCGTCGACGCGGTTGAAACCGGCGGAAGCGGCACCGTGCTGCTGGTGGAGGACAATCCTGATGTTGCAGCCGTCAGCACCGGGCTGCTCGAACAGCTCGGCTACACCGTGCGCAGGGTAGCCAGCGCCGAAGCCGCGTTGCGCGAAATCGAACTCGACGGGATAGACCTCGTCTTCTCCGACATCGTGATGCCCGGCAAAATGGACGGCCTCGGTCTGGCGCGCCACTTGAAGGCCGTCAGACCCGGACTGCCGATCCTCCTGACCAGCGGCTACAGCGATTCCGCGCGGAACGTGCGCGGCGACTTTCCGATTCTGCGCAAGCCCTACGAAATCCACGAGCTCAGCCAGGCGATCGCGAAACTGCCGCGGTGATGGCTGGCTGGTGGGCCACTGCCCTCCTCACAAGATCGCCTCGAAGGCGCTGCGGAGCGTTTCGTGCCGGAACACAAAGCCGTTGCTGAGCGCCTTGTTCGGCAACACGCGCTGGCCGCCGAGCAGCAATTCATTGGCGAAATCGCCGCCGACACGGCGCAGCAGCCCACCGGAAATGCGGAACACCGCAGGCCGGCGCAGGCATCGGCCAAGTTCTTCGGTGAATTTCAGATTGGTGACCGGAATCGGCGCCGTCGCGTTGACCGGTCCTGAGATTTCCGGACGCGCTATGACATGGGCGATCAGGCGGATCAGGTCGTCGCGCTCGATCCACGACATCCACTGTCGGCCCGAGCCGAGCGGCCCGCCGAGGCCGAACTCGAACGGCGTCAGCATCCGCGTGATGAAGCCGCCGTCGGTGCCGATCACGAGGCCGATCCGCAAGTAGACCACCCGCACGCCGTGCTCTTCCGCTGGACGCGCTGCCTTCTCCCAGGCGTCGCAGAGTTCATGGCTGAAGCAGGCATGCGACTTGGCCGATTCCGTCAGCACCTGGTCCTGCCAGAGCCCGTACCAGCCGATCGCCGAACCCGAGACCAGCACCGTCGGCTTGCGCTCGAGCCGCGCGATCAGGCGGATGACATCGCCGGTCATGTTGATGCGGGAATCCAGGATTTTGCGGCGCTTGGCTTCGGTCCACAGCCCGTTGCCGATCGGTTCTCCCGCGAGATTGACGATCGCATCGATACGGGTGTCGGCCGGAAGCTGGTCGAGGCTCGTGATCAGCGTGATCGGCGGCGGCAGCATCTCGATCTTGGCGGGGTTGCGCACCAGCGCGATCACCTGATGCCCTGCCCCGCTCAGTCCTGCCACCAGGCGACTGCCAATGAAGCCGGTAGCGCCGGTGACCAGCACCGTCTGCCGGTCGGGCAGCTTTTCGACCAGGCTTGCCGCCGGCGCACTCGTCATTCGCGAAAGACGCTTTGACGCGGTGAAATCGCGCAGCCCGCACAGGGCAGCGCCGACGGCCGCAGCCGCCGCGATCAGGCTGAGCCATCCTGTGTAAGCCGATTTGACGCCGGTCGGCTGCGCCGCCCAACCGATCAGAACCGGCAGCAGCAGCACCAGAATGGCGCCGTAATTGATCGCGAGCAGCGTATGATTGATGCGTTCGCTGGCCGGCAATTTCCGGCTCATGTCCTCCTCGACGAAATCCATCAGCGTGATCACGATTTCCGCAACCAGCACCACGATGATCAGCATGGCGAAGACGCCGTGCACTTCCAGCCAGCCCAGCACCAGGAACAAGAGCGCGTAGAGCATATTGCGCAACGCATGAAGCTGCAGCTCATAGCGCTGCGATGGTCGCCATGCGAGCCGCTCGGTCAGCTCATGGTGGTAGAACGTGTCGAACACGCCCATCACGACCTGAATGGCGATCAGGATCCAAAGCAACGACGTCATGATGCGGCCTCCATGAACACGGCGGACTGACGAATGAGCCTGCCAAGGCGGGGATGGACGATCTCGAGCATGAAGCGGAACGTGCCGCCGCCGAGGTCGGAATGGGTTACGGTGAGATCGCCAGGCGTGAGCCAGGGCGGCAGCGGCAACCGCAACGGCCCGATCTGCAAGGAATAGCCGACGCTGCGAAACACCAGGGCTTCGTGCTCGACGGCAATGCGCAACGCCATGCTGACGCCGTAGCCGACATATTCTTCCAGCCCGGTGGGCCCGGCGAACCGTTTCGCCGAGTGAATGACCTGCGGAAAGCCGTTGCTGCGCGCGCAGATCCGGGTCCAGATCTGGCCGCCGCTCGCCGCATCTTCGGTCACCATCACGGCCATCGAGACGCCGGTCTCGGTGCATAGCGGAAACGGCCCGCCGATCACGCGCGCGAGCTGCGCCAGCCACCAGCCGGCGCGGCTAAAACTCGCCTCCTCCACCGTGCCGACATAGACAACGGTTTCGCCATCGGCGAAGCGTTTGGAAAATCGCCGCCAGATCGCCAACGGCAGTCGGCCCCACTCCTCGTCGGGCAACAGATCGTGGAAGCGGTGGTCGTCGAGCAGGATAGTGTTCGAGGCAGGCGTTGCAGGAAACCTGGGTACTCTTGTGGACACCATCACTCGCTCCTGCTCTGCCCCTCTGCCCCTATTTGGACTTCCCCGCCGGCAAGAAGCTGACGATCTTCTCGCCAAGTTTGATCAACGCGACCAGCCTCGGCCGCGGCACGTTGAGCATCTGCGTGTACCAACGGTCGACCAGTTCGGTGAAAGCCAGCATTTCCTTCAGCCGTTTGGCCGCGACCGGGCTGATGGTCGGATCGTCAGCGGCGTCGGAAACGCAGGCGCGCAGCGCATCGATGGCGGGATCGATCTCGCGCTCCTTGCGGCGGGCGGCGATCCGCGCCGCCACTTCCCAGATGTCGGTTTCCGCCTCGAAATGATCGCGCCGGTCGCCGAGGATCGGCACCCGCCGGATCAAATTCCAGGCCTGCAGCTCTTTGATGGAATTGGACACGTTGGACCGCGCCATACCGAGCGTCTCGGCGATATCCTCCGCGGTCATCGGCGCCTCGGCGAGATACAGCAGACCGTGGATCTGGCTGACCGAGCGGTTGACGCCCCACTCGTCCCCCATGTCGCCCCAGTGAAGGATGAACCGTTCGACCACGGCAGGGAGTTTCTTTTTGTCGGTCTTTTCTGTCATGACAGAAATATCTGACGTTACTGTGCGACTGTCAAGACCTCTTGCGGTTTGGAGGACCCAATCCGCGCGTCACGCTTTCCAAGAGTCCGGGTTCCCGAAATGGAACTCGGGTTCATAGCTTCCGTGTTTTCACGGACAGCTCGTTAACCGCCCAGTACCGGTCGCGTCTTAGACTCCGCTGGCACGCTGCCAGCAACAAGGTCCGGCGCGGCAATCAAGGCACGGAATGCCCCATCGAAATCCCCCAGACCCCGGCGGGCCGCTGCGGCGGGTGACATCGACGTCCCTGGTCATCGCCTTTGCGCTGGTCATGACCGCCTGCATCCTCGGCGTCATGGCCTGGAAGGTGCTCGACGCCAAGAAGGCGGCGCTGGCGAGCGGCAGCTCCGAGATCCAGAACCTCGCGCATTCGCTTTCCGAGCATGCCTCGCACACCATCCAGGCGGTCGATATCGCGATGGGCGGAATGGTCGACTTGCTGAAATACAGGGATCCCGATCCGGACCGGTTCAACAGATACCTCGCTGAAACGGCGAAAACGCTGCCCCAATTGCGGAGCATCGGCGTCGCAGATGCCAAGGGCAACTGGACCTATTCGTCATTGACGGAGACACCGCGCCATACCATCTCGGATCGCAGCTATTTCGCCTACCATCGTGACAAACCGGACAACACGCTTCGGATCAGCGAACTGATGCAATCCCGCGTGGACGAGCGATCCTCCATGATCGTTCTTTCGAAACGCATCACCAAGCTCGACGGCAGCTTTGGCGGGGTCGTCGCCGCAGCGATCGACAAGGATTACTTCAATAACTTTTACCGGACATTCCAGCTCGGCCCCGACGGTGGCATCAGCCTGATACGGAATGATGGTGCGCTCCTGATGCGCTGGCCGCAGTCGGACAAGAGCACGGATCTCTCCAAGACCGACCTGTTCAGGAAGCATCTCAAGCAAAGTTCTGTCGGATACTACAAGATCATCTCGCCGTTCGACGGCCTCGTGAAGCACCTTGGCTATGAGGTGACGCCGCACTACCCGATGGTGGTCACCGTCGCTATGTCGGAAGACTGGCTGCTCTCCGAATGGTGGAAGGGCTTGCGGACCGACGCCATCGTCGCCGGCGTTCTGCTATGCATGATCCTGATGCTGGCGGCGTTGGTTGCCCTGCAGTTCCGCTTCCGCAGCAAGACCGAGCGCGCGCTGCGCGAGCGCGAGGCGCATTATCGCCTGCTGGCCAACAACATCGCCGATATCATCATCCTCATCGATGCCAACAGCCTGCTCCGCTATGTTTCCCGATCGGCCGAGCCGGTGCTGGGATTGCGTCCTAAAGATCTGCTCGGCAAGTCATGCTTCGACCTGGTCCATCCCGACGACAGGGAGAGCGTCAAAGCGGCGACCACCCGGATCGACGGCGCCGATAGCGTCAGCACGGTCGTGTTTCGGCACTATCGGGGCGACGGGACGCTGGCGTGGGTGGAAAGCAAGTTCAAGATGGCCTCTGCAACCAGCGACCCGGCGCGGACGGAATTCCTCTGCGTCATCCGCGATGTGACCGAACGCAAGCGGATGGAGGATGAGCTGACCCAGCTCAACCGCCGCCTCACCCAGCTTGCCGCGACCGACGGATTGACCGGCTTGACCAACCGCCGCACCTTCGATGGCTTCCTGCGGCGCGAATACGAAGCCTGTGAAGAGATTTCGGTGCTGCTGTTCGATATCGACAATTTCAAGGGCTACAACGACACCTACGGGCATCAGGCCGGCGACCGTTGCCTGCAGGCGGTTGCAAAAGCCATCGGCAATGCGACCGACAACACGTCAGGCCTGTCCGCGCGCTATGGCGGCGAGGAATTCGCCGTCGTGCTGCCGAACAGCTCGGAAGACGACGCAATGAAGGTTGCCGAAGCCATCCGGCTGACGGTTCGGGCGCTCGGCATTCCGAACACGGCCTCGAGCCGCGGCTACATCACCATCAGCGCAGGCGTTGCCGCAAAAACCCGTTCGACGATCGACGAGGCCGCGCTGGTGGGAGAAGCCGACACCGCCCTCTACGAGGCAAAGCGCCTCGGCCGCAACCGCAGCATCGTGTATTCCTCAGTCGACCTGCAGTATGTCGACAGCGCCTCCATCCAGCACGATAGCGAGTTCGCGCCGGGCGAACGGGCGCATTAGCTAGGGCGCGTAGCTGCTACCTAATTGTGCAAGAAGTGGCTCGATATCCGCTTTGCTGGACGCGAAAAGCCAACACCGACCTATTCCACGATTTTCCAATAGGAGTCCTTGCGGATCACCTTCCCGTTGCGAAACGTGTAGAAGTCACAACCTCGGACCTCCTTTCTCGTGCCCTCGCGGGTGGTGCCCGTGAGGGTCCATTTTGAGATGCCGGTCTCGGCAGTCGGATCCACAAAATGCTCATCGTTACCGTAGTGGACGTCAGGCAGGCCTTCGAAGCGTGTTGCCAGCGCTTCTCTTACGTTCCGTTTGCCCTCGAAACGAGTCCCCCAAGGCTCGCTTCCCCGCGGCATCTCCAGGACGCAATCGTCAGAAAAGAATGCCATGATGCGATCAAGATCGTGCGCGTTGAAGGCATCACATAAACCCGCCAGCGTCGATCGAATGTCCATCGCCCGTCTCCACCCAGTCGGATAATTGATATCTGCTCTGCGCGTTCGATCTTCGAATAGGCCATTGGCGACTCGGTCGGTCAAGGTCGGAGGCTCCGAGAGCGGGCCCCAGTTCAAACAGGCACCGACGTTATATCGTCGGCAGCACCGAGAACCGCTCCCCTGCCCGCCGCAGCTTCAGCATCTCGGGATTGCCGGCGTCGTCCTGTACCGCCTCGACCCGGGCCGATGACGGCCCTCGCCGGCAAGCCGAGATCATCGCGGTCACCGGCTCCGCGGGACCTGCGAACACCGCCTCGACACGGCCGTCCCTGCGGTTGCGCACCCAGCCTTCGAGATCGCGCGCCCGTGCCGTGTCGTCCACCCAGGCGCGATAGCCGACGCCCTGCACCCGGCCGCTTATCGTGACATGACGAATTGCATCGCTCATTTATTCTTCAACCCGAGAAAGGCGCCAGCGCGCGCCTTTATTTCGGCATCGCGCATGGCCCGGCTGGTCAACTCGGCAGATGCAAGGCTGTTCAAATTTTTCGGCGAGGTTCCCTCACGCAACGCCTTCAGCGTCTGGTAGACGGCCTGCGTGGCGGCGGCGAATGGCGCGTGGCCCTGCAGCGCGATCCGCACGCGCTGACCGGCGAGATAATCCAGCGCCGTCATGTCCTCGGGCGCACCACCGAGCACGATCGGCAATCTCGTCGCGGCGGAAATCGCTTCCAGCTCGCCCCGGCTCTTGATGCCCGTGAAGAACAGCGCATCGACGCCGGTGGCCTCATACGCCCTCGCACGTCCAATGGCGTCGTCAAGGCCGGTGACGGACACGGCGCCGGTGCGGCCCATGATGACCAGCGAGGGATCGCTGCGGCCATCAAGCGCGGCCTTCATCTTGCCGACGCCCTCCTCCAGCGGAATCAATTGCGTTCCAGCCTGCCCGAACGCCTGCGGCAAGAGCGTATCCTCGATCGTGAGGCCAGCAGCGCCGGCAGCCTCAAGTTCCTGCACGGTACGGCGGACATTGAGCGCATTGCCGTAGCCGTGGTCGGCGTCGACCAATACCGGCAGTGTCGAAGCGCGCGACATCCGCCGCATCTGCTCGGCCAGCTCCGTCAGCGTGATCAGCGCAATATCGGGATCGCCGAGAACGGCAAGCGAGGCCACCGAGCCGCCGAACATCCCGAGTTCGAAGCCGAGGTCTTCGGCAATGCGGATCGAGGTTGCGTCATAGACTGATCCTGGCCGGACGCAGGCGGGGCCGGCGAGGATGGAACGCAGAGCTTCACGGCGTTTGCGGAAAGACATCAGGAGGCTCCTCATTCGTCATTGCGAGGAGCGCAGCGACGAAGCAATCCATACTTCCTTTGCCGCACGATGGATTGCTTCGCTGCGCTCGCAATGACGGGGGTTGCGTCTACGCAAACTCCAAAATCAGCGCGTCCACCGCCAGCGTCGCGCCGGCCGCGGCATGGATTTTCTTCACGGTGCCGTCGCGTTCGGCGCGCAGCACGTTCTGCATCTTCATCGCTTCGACCACGGCCAAAGTCTCGCCGGACTTGACCTCCTGCCCTTCGGCGACCGCAATCGACACCACGAGCCCGGGCATCGGGCACAGCAGCTTCTTGCCGGTGTCGGCGGCCGAGTTCACCGGCATCAGCCTCGCGGCGGCAGCCTCGCTTTCAGTGAAGACGTTGACTGCAACTTCAAAGCCCTGGTGCGCGAGGCGGAAGCCGTTCGGGATTGCGCGTACCTGCATTGCGACCAAGTGGCCGTCGATGGTGCCGTGCCAGACCGGCTCGCCCGGCGTCCAGGCCGAGATCAGGTTGTGCGGATTGCCCGGCAGGCCATCGGCACCGATGAAACGCACCGCGATGCCGTCGGCCTCGCGTGCCACGTCCAGCGCGATTTCGTCGCGATCGAGCCACACCGCGCGGCGGCGCTCGCGCTGCACCAGGCGGCCGGTCAACTGACCGGAAATCTGGCGCTTGCGCTCGCCGAGCACGTGATCGATCGCGGCACCCACGGCGGCCAGCCGCCGCGCGATCTCGCCTTCCGGCGGACGCGTCGAAAACCCTTTTGGAAATTCCTCTGATATGAAGCCGGTGGAAAGCTTGCCTTCGCGCCAGCGCGGATGGTTCATCAGCGCCGACAGGAACGGAATGTTGTGACGGATGCCGTCGACGTAGAACGCGTCGAGCGCCGTGGCCTGTGCCTCGATGGCGGCGGCCCGTGACGGCGCGTGCGTCACGAGCTTGGCAATCATCGGGTCGTAATGGATCGAGATCTCGCCGCCCTCCTGCACGCCGGTGTCGTTGCGGATGGTGACGCCGTCCTGGCTCGCTTCCACCGGCGGCCGGTATTTCACCAACCGGCCGATCGACGGCAGGAAGTTGCGGAAGGGATCCTCGGCATAGACACGCGATTCCACAGCCCAGCCGGTGAGCGTGACATCCTTCTGAGCGATGGAAAGCTTCTCGCCGGCTGCGACCCTGATCATTTGCTCGACCAGGTCGATGCCCGTGACGAGTTCGGTGACGGGATGCTCGACCTGCAGACGGGTGTTCATCTCCAGGAAGTAAAAGCTCTTGTCCTGGCCGGCGACGAATTCGACGGTGCCGGCCGAATCGTAATTCACCGCCTTCGCCAGTGCCACCGCCTGCTCACCCATCTTGCGGCGGGTGGTCTCATCGAGCAGCGGCGACGGCGCTTCCTCGATGACCTTCTGGTTACGGCGCTGGATCGAACATTCGCGCTCGCCAAGATGGATCACATTGCCATGCTTGTCGCCGAGCACCTGGATTTCGATGTGGCGCGGATCGACGATGAACTTTTCGACGAAGACGCGGTCGTCGCCGAACGAGGATTTGGCCTCAGCCTTGGCGAGGTTGAAGCCCTCGGCGACTTCCTTCTTCGAATGCGCGATCCGCATGCCCTTGCCGCCGCCGCCGGCGGAGGCCTTGATCATCACGGGGTAGCCGATCTCGTCGGCGATCTTCACCGCATGCTTTTCGTCCTCGATCACACCGAGATGTCCCGGCACGGTCGAGACTTTTGCCTTCGCGGCGGCCTTCTTGGATTCGATCTTGTCGCCCATCGCGGCAATGGCGCCGGGATTGGGGCCGATGAAAACGATGCCGGCCTTGGCGAGCTCGCGCGGAAACGCCTCGCGCTCGGAAAGAAAGCCGTAGCCGGGATGCACGGCCTCTGCGCCGGTTTTGCGGCAGGCGTCGATGATCCGGTCGATCAACAGATAGCTCTCGGCGGCCGCCGGCGGGCCGATCAGCACGGCCTTATCCGCCATTTCGACATGGAGCGCATCGCGGTCCGCTTCGGAATACACCGCGACCGTCTCGATCCCCATATGGCGCGCAGTCTTGATGACCCGGCAGGCGATCTCGCCGCGATTTGCGATCAGAATTCTCTTGAACATGTTCTTCTTGCTTGAGCTTTGGGCGGGATCCTCCCCCGCAATGAGACATGCGGGACGCGGGTAACACACCCGTCGTACAGCAAAAATCGATGGAGGCAACGGTCTCGTACCGGCTTCGCGGTGCCGCCTGGCGGTAATTCAGCCGGAATAGGAGTTGAAGCGGCCCCGCGCATAGGCGTGGGATACCGCCTTCATCAGCTCGCCGACCTCGGATTCCAGATATTCGTTGGCCACGATCAACGCGCGGATCGTCGCCCTCATATCCCCACCACAGGCAGAAATCGCCTGATCTACAGCGGCTTCCAGCTCATCGCTCTCTTCGGACTTCGGCTGTGAAGAGGACGACATGGCAATAATCCGTGTTGAGCGAGGTGGCCCATGTTCTTATTTTGTTCCTATGAAGTCAATGGGCCGTTGTCGTCTGGTCGCAACTGCGCTCGCAGCTTTCCCCAACCTGCTTCGCTTGCGCCATTAGCGCCGGCATCTTGGTTCAATCACATCAGCTTATGCTAGAAGGCTGCGGCGGGTGTGGAATTGATTTGAAATGAATCAGATGCGATCACGAATTATTCTGGTTGCGGCGTTGCTGTCGATTGTCCTTCCAGCCAGCCAGAGTTTGGCTGCCACCGCCATCGTGCGGGATGGCGGCACACTTCAGCTCAGCAATGTCACCTACCGCCTCGACGGCATCGAGGCGCCCACCGTCGATCAACTCTGCATTGACGAACACGCCGATAGCTGGACCTGCGGGATCGAGGCGCGCGATCAACTGACCAAGTTGATCGGCGGCAAACAGGTCCGCTGCGACGATCTGGGTCCCGATCCCGTCTACAAGAAGCGGCGCATCGGCGTGTGCAAGATCGAGGGCGACACCACAAGTCTCAGCCAGTTGCTGGTCCGCAAGGGATTTGCCCTGAATGTCGAGGCCTCCGCCAGCGGGCGCTTCACGGTGGACGAGGCGCGCGCCAAGGATGACCGCCAGGGACTCTGGAAAGGCTGCTTCGTCGCGCCGCGCGAGTTCCGCGCCGGGAAGAAAGACGGCCCCCTGCTCGGCGCTGCGTGCCGCGCTGATCGCGATCGCGAAATCCGTGAGGCGCTGTTCCCCGAGGATCTCGTGATGCCGGCGAGTTGCAACATCAAGGGCAAGTACGCGGTACGCGCGCGCGTCACCGGGAACCTCGGCATCTACCATCTGCAGGCATGCCGCTCCTATCCGGGACTGACCCAGCCGGATCGCTGGTTCTGTTCCGAGGAAGATGCGCAGGCCGCCGGGTTCCGCCGGGCCTATAACTGCCGGTCAACCACCAAGAGCAAATGAGGCTGGCAAACGCGCCGGCTCTTGTGTGAAAGTGCCGGCAGAGGTTGCCGGCACGCATGACACCTTCCGACACGACGAACCTCCTGCCTGAAGCTGCCGCCGCCGAGCGCTTGCGGCAATATCTGCAGGAAATCGCAAGCGAGCGCGACAGTGCTCATCGTGCTTTGCAGGAGCGCGAAGCGGAGCTGGCGCGGATCCAGCGCATTGCCGGCGTCGGCGGCCTCGAAATCGATTTCCGTGACGGCGTCAAGAACCGCCGCTCCCCCGAATATCTTATCGTTCACGGGCTGCCACCCGAGGCGGCCAACGAGACCTACGAGGAATGGGTCAGTCGAATCCATCCCGAGGATCGCGAGCGAACGGTCCAGCACCTGTTCGGCGTATTGAAAAGCCAGAGCGAGGATTATTCGGCCGAATACCGCATCGTGCGGCCGAACGACGGCGCGGTCCGCTGGATCCGCGTCGTCGCTAAGATCGAGCGCGAGGCCGACGGCCGCGCGCTGCGCCTCGTCGGCGCCGATTGCGACGTCACCGATCAGATGCTGGCGCAGGAAACCTTGCGCGAAAGCGAGGAACGCTTCCGCCTGATCGCCAACAGCGCGCCGGTGCCGATCTGGGTCACCAAGCTCGACCGCACGCGTTCCTTCGCCAACCAGGCCTATGTCGATTTCCTTGGACTGCCGTTCGAGGAAGCCATCGTGTTCGACTGGCGCAAAAGGCTGCATCCGGACGACGCCGCGCGCGTCGTCCAGGAATCCGTCGCAGGCGAAGCATCGCTCAAGCCGTTCGTGCTGGAGGCCCGTTATCAGCGCGCCGACGGCGAATGGCGGTGGCTGCGCTCGGAATCCCAGCCGCGCTGGGATCCGACCGGTAAGCACATCGGCTTCATCGGAGTTGCCCACGACGTCACCTCGGCCAAGCAGGCCGAGCACGATCTGCGCCGGCTGAACGAAATTCTCGAACTGCGGATCACCGAGCGGACGGCGCAGCTCGAATCCAGCGAAGCCCAGATGCGGGCGATCTTCGAGACCAGCCATCAATATCAGGCGTTGCTCAACCAGCATGGCGACGTGCTCTATGCCAACAGGACGGCGCTGGCCGGCATCCGCGCCGACGCCGGCGCGGTGGTCGGCCAGCCGTTCTGGGAAACGCCATGGTTTGCCGCGACCTCCGGCATGCGCGACGCCGTCCGCGACGCCTTCATCACGGTCATGCAGGGCGAAGAGGCCAGGATTGAAATGCTGCTGCACCTGCCGATCGGCGACCGCTATTTCGATTTCGCGATGCGCCCGCTGCACGACCGGCACGGCGCCGTCATCGGGGCAGTGCCGGAGGCCATCGACGTCACCGAGCGCCGCCAGGGCGAGGAAGCGCTGCGCCAGTCGCAGAAGATGGAAGCGGTCGGACAGTTGACCGGCGGCGTGGCGCACGATTTCAACAACCTGTTGACCATCATCCGCTCCGCGACCGATTTCCTGCGCCGCCGCGAGTTGCCGGAAGAGCGTCGACGGCGCTATATCGACGCGATCGCCGAGACGGTGGAGCGCGCCTCCAAGCTGACCGGACAATTGCTGGCGTTCGCCCGCAGGCAGCCGCTCAAGCCGCAGGTGTTCAACGTCGGCACCCAGGTCGAGTCCGTCGCGCAATTGATCCGCCCCCTCGTCGGTGCCCGGATCAGGATCGACGTCGAAATCGCCGATCTCAATTGCTTCGCAATCGCCGACGTCGCGCAATTCGAAACCGCGCTGATCAATCTCGCCGTCAACAGCCGCGATGCCATGGACAGCGAGGGCCGGCTGACCATTCAGGTCCGCAAGGTGGATGCGATTCCGCCGCTGCGTGCCCAGCCCGCCCGCAGCGGTGACTTCGTCGCCATCACCGTGACCGACACCGGCTGCGGCATTGCCCCTGCCCTGCTCGAGACGATCTTCGAGCCGTTCTTCACCACCAAGGAAGTCGGCAAGGGCACCGGCCTCGGGCTGAGCCAGGCGTTCGGTTTTGCCAAGCAATCCGACGGCGATATCGCAGTTGCAAGTGAGCCCGGCCGGGGCGCGACCTTCACGATCTACCTGCCGCAGGCCGCGGTGCCGGCCGATACGAGCGAAGCCGCCGCGACCGCCAGCGAGCCCGCGGCCCGCGGCCGCGGCTACCGCGTCCTAGTCGTTGAGGACAATGACGACGTCGGCCAGTTCTCCACCGAGCTGTTGGAAGATCTCGGCTACACTGTGCGCCGTGTCGCCAGCGCGGACGCCGCGCTCGCAATCCTGGCCGAGGACGAGTTTTCCGCCGACCTGGTGTTTTCCGACGTCATCATGCCCGGGATGAACGGCGTCGAGCTCGCTGGCATCGTGCGCGAACGCTATCCCGGCCTGCCCGTGGTCCTGACCAGCGGCTACAGCAACGTGCTGGCGGAGAGCGCCCACCGCGGCTTCGAGCTGATCCAGAAACCCTACTCGGTGGAACTGCTGTCGCGAATTCTCAGGAAGGCGATTTCCGAGGCGCGCCGTTAGGGCATATACGCCTCACGCCGCGGCTTCGACGCCGGCCTCCCCCGATGCCAAGAGCGCGCGGATTTCCTGCGCAGGGCGCGCGGCGCTGAACAGATAACCCTGCATCTGCGTGCATCCGAGACTCTGCACGGTCTCGCGCTGCTGCAACGTCTCGACGCCTTCGGCCGTGGTGATCATGTTGCGGTCGGCGGCGATGCTGACCACCGCGCGGATGATCGAGGCCGACGAGGAATTGCGCGTCACTTCCTTGACGAAGGAGCGGTCGATCTTGATCTTGTCGAACGGGAAGCGCTGCAGATATTGCAGCGAGGAATAGCCGGTGCCGAAATCGTCGAGCGCGATGTGAATGCCGAGCGCGCGGAGCTGGTTCAGCGCCGCAAGCGCCGCGTCGTCGTCCGCGATCAGAACGGCTTCCGTGATCTCCAGCTCCAGCCGGCGCGGGTCAAGTCCCGTCTCGGCAAGGGCAGCGGCGACTTTCATCGACAGAGTTTCCGACCGGAACTGGATCGGCGAGACGTTGACGGCGATTCGGACATGAGCCGGCCAGACTGCGGCTTCGGCACAGGCGGTGCGCAACACCCATTGCCCGATCTCCTCGATCAGGCCGGTCTCCTCGGCGACCGGCACGAAGTCGGCGGGCGAGATCATGCCGCGCACCGGATGCCGCCAGCGCAATAGCGCCTCGCAGCCGGTGACGCCGTCGCCGCTCAGATCGACCTGCGGCTGATAGTGCAGTTCAAACCCGCCCTGCACCAGCGCCTCGCGCAAGTCTGCCTCCAGCTCGCGGCGATGATTGGCCTGCTGCTCCATCTCCGGATCGAAGAAGCGATAGGTCCTGCGGCCGGCGGCCTTCGCCGCATACATTGCGAGATCGGCGTTCTTCAGTAGATCGAAAAGGTCCGAGCCGTCGCGCGGGGCAATCGCGATACCGATGCTGGCATCGCTGGAAAGCTGATGGCCATGGCAGTCGAACGGGGTACGCAGCGCCTGATAGATCCGCGCGACCAGCGCGCGAACGTCCTCGGCGCTCTCGATGCCGTGCTGAAGGATAGCGAATTCGTCCCCGCCGAGGCGGGCGATGAAATCCTCAGCGCCGACCGACTGGCGCAACCGCTCCGCCACGCCCTTCAGGAACTCGTCGCCGATCAGATGTCCCAGCGTGTCATTGATGCGTTTGAACTCGTCGATGTCGATATAGAGAATCGCGAACTCGTGGCCCTCCGTTTCCAGCAGCAGTCCCTCCGCATGGCGCTGGAACAGGGTCCGGTTCGGCAGATTGGTCAGCGCGTCGTAATGGGCGAGATGTTCGATCCTGGCCTGGTCGCGTCGGCCTTCGGTAACGTCTTCCAGCGTCGCGGCCCAGCCGCCGTCCGCCGACCGCTTGAAGATCAGCCGGATCGTGCGTCCATCCGGCGTCGAGGTCACGGTGTCCTGAACGAGACTGCCGTTGGGATCGAGGAAGCGTTCGCAATAGGCGTCGACGTCGCCGAGAAAGGAGCCGCGTTCCTGACGGTGCCGGATCAGGTCGCGCAGATGACAGCCGGGTTTGACGACTTCCGGCGAGAGCCCGAACATATCGATATAGCGCCTGTTGCAGATCACGAGACGGCCCGAGGAATCGAACAGCAGCAGTCCTTGCGTCATGTTGTTGATGGCGGTGTCGAGATGCTGGCTCTTCTCCGAAAGCTTGCGCTGCGCGGCGGCATGCTGGCGGCGGAGCTGGCGCACGATCAGGAAGACCATGCCGATCACGACGATGATCGCCAGCGCGGCCGCGAAAAATTGCAGTCTGGTCTGCGCCCGCCAGTCGGCCAACGCAGCCTCCGTTCGGGTGGTCGCCACGATCAGGATCGGGAAGTGCATGAGCGACTTGACCGCGCCGACCTTGTCTTCCGCCAGCCTCGCGCTGGTGAAGCGCCCGGATATATTGCCATCCACGGCCAGCGCGCGTTGAAAGGCTTCGCTTCCGGCGACATTGAAGCCGATCAGGCTGTCGTCCTTCGGATAGCGGGCAATGATGGTGCCGTTGCGGTGAATCATCGAGATCGCGGTATCGCTGTTGAGCTCCAGCGATCCGACAAAGGCCTCGAAATGCGACGGTTCGACGCCGCGGCTGGCAAATCCGATGATCTCGCCATTGCGGCCGACGATCTTGCGCGCAAATAGCGTGGTCCAGTTCCTCGTCACCTTGCTGACGACCGGCTCGACGATCACATCGGTGGTCGGCTTTCCCGACGTGAACTCCTTGAAGTACTGACGGTCCGCGATGCTGAGATCGGGGACCGGCCACATCTCGGAGGAATTGATCAGCCATCCCTTGACGTCCCACAGGTTCAGCGCGCCGACATGGGGCAGCGCCGAAAGCTTGCTGCGCAGCATCTCGTGCGCGCTTAAGGTCGACATCCTCTGTTCGAATTCTTCCGACGTATCGACCCCGTCGGCCCGCATGCCGGACACGACGTCCTCATGCACATGCTGGAGATCGTTCAATTGCTGGTCGAAATGCCGTGACAGCAAGAGCGCGCTGTTGTTGAGTTCGCGCTCGGCGACTTCCAGCGCGCGCTCGCGGTATTGCATGGCGAAATAGCCGGTGCCGAGCATGATCGCGACCACGAGCCCTGCGGCACTCAGGATCAGCCACTGGATCGCGCTCAGCCTGATCCGCCACGGCATGCCGCGACCGAACAGCGGCTGGCTCTCCGCGATGACGTCGTCCGACGGATTATTCAGCATTTTCGCTGCCCCTCAACAGGCGCGTGTTGTAGGGACCACAAGCCAAGGCGGCGTTAGCAAAATGAGTTATCGGGAGGTTAAAGCGGCCGCCGAATCAGGCGGATTCCGCCATCTCGTCTTCCTTGAGACTGCACTCGATCAGAGCCCCGTCGATCGTGAACTTCGAAAACAGCGAGCCCGGCGTCGACGCCTGCAGCGCCGCAAAGAACTGCGAGTCTCCGGGACTGCGCAGGAAAAACCGGATGTGGCTCGCCGACATCGTATCCCTCGACAGCCATACGATGCCCGAGAACAGCGCCACCATCGTCTGGGCGTACTGACGGGCATCGGCGATGCCGAGTTCGTAAACCGGCGACACCACGATAAAGCGCGCGCGGAGGATGGGATCCGGAAATTTGCTCATCATCAGGCGGCTGACCTGGCAGGCCGCATGGATGCGCTCGCCGTCTGACAGGCAGTACAGACTCGGGTGATCGCCTTCCTTGGTCAACCCGTCATAGGCCGCATAGCTTCCCGTCGAAAAAGTCGAAAAGTCCTCGCCGACGCTTTCGGCGTCCTTCTTCCACTGGCCCTTGATCGACCGCCAGGACCTGTCCGGCTCTTTCATCGGCAGAAGGCGCATGACTAACCAGAGGTTAAATGCAGAAGTTGATGCCGGCATTTTACGGGCAGCGGCTAAACGTTTGCTTACGCTGGCGCCCGGTGCGCAAATAATTTCTTCGACCCGCGAAACTACTACCTCGGCGATCGTTTTGCTGCCGTGTCTCCTTACGGTCTCGAACTCCGGCGGGAGCTATGAGACTCTGCGCCGGAAGTCGAAACAGATTGCCAAGGTGCTACCTGGGCGCCGAGGAGCATGGGCTGACAACATGGGACCGAATGAGTTGGTTCCTAAAGGCGCTCGTCGGATGCGCTACCCGCCCCCCGCCGCAAGATCGATCAGGGCGATGCCGAGGTCGGGCCTCTTCTTGCGTCGAAGCGCTGCCGGCGCTTCGGTCAAGATCACTTCGAGCGTCGGCCTGACGGTTGCTGCCAGCAGATGACCGCCGCGGGTCGAGCCATCGGCAAGGCCGAGCACGACGTGAACGTGCAGGCTGGGCTTGCCGTCATCGCCGGCGGCTACGTCGCCGATCGCGCTGAGGACTTCGCACTGTTCGTCGACCTCGATCTTCCGGTAGTTCTTTGCGACGACGTCGAACCAGCCGACCGTCGCCTGTTCGAAGGCGCCGATCGCTGTCAGCGAGGCTGCAAAAATCCCGGATTCGGCTGCGAACGGGTGAGCGCGGCAAACGCCTCCTCGCCGGTGTCCAGAATGACGACGTGAACCTGCGCCTCATCGTCGGCGCCGATACGTTTGCTCTTCATGGCGACCTCGCAAATGGCGGTCAGTTCTGTCCTGGTCAATCGGCTCTACAGGGCATCGTTCCCGAAGAGCCGGGATCGCCCCAGCTCACGACCGCGAGCATCGATGGATTTCAGTGCGCCAAAATGCCCGATTACCCGGCTGCGAAACCATGGTGCGTTTTGCTGATTGAGCGCCTTGGCAAAACAGAAGCTGGAACTGAAACCTCACATCCGTTTGAAGCGAACCGATCACGATATCGGAACGGTCGCAGGCGCCTCCGGTTGGCTCCTATAAGTGCAACGGAGACAACTCATGAACTTGAAGCTCCTAGCCGCAGCGGCGGTTCTTTCGACCGCGGTCGCGGCGCCGGCACTGGCGCAGGATGCTCACGGACGGTCGGATGCCATCCGTAAGCCGCAAACCCAGGACCGGGTTTATCATCGCCACAGCGGATTCTGGCCGGGTGAGATAGCCGCCGGCGTGGTCGGCGGCGCGATTGGCACGGCCGGCGCGATTGCGACAGCGCCATTCCGAAACGACGTCTACGCCTACAATTATGGTTACGGGCCGCGCTACTACAATAGCGGCTTCGTCTGTCAACCCGGAACGACATTCATCGGTGGAGACGGCCGGCGCCATATCTGTCAGTAGCTAACAACGAGCACTGGAGAAGAGTCGGTCCAACACCGCCTCTTCTCTCGTTTAGCGATTGCTTCATTTAGCGATTGCCTGAAATCTTCTTTCCAGGCGGATCGCCGCCGCGGTCGACCCGGCTCACGTGCTGGGCACGCTCCTTGTCCTTGGGTTGCTCCTGTCCCCGCTGATCACGGACGATGCCCTGATCATCGCTGCCATCGGACGATACGGGATCAGTCGGTTCGGGCTCCGTCGCTTGCCGATGTTGCTCCCGACCTTCCCGGACCAGCAGGTCGTCGCCGAGCATTTGCCCGATGATCTGTTTGGTCTGAGCCTCGACCTTCTCATGAAACTTGCTCATGGCGGGCCTCCTTCCATCGAAGAACGATGTCAGGCTCCAATGTTTCCATGTGTTTCCAAACAGGATTTGCCGGCCCCGGCCAATGCTCCGCGACTCGGAGGCCGGTTCCGCACAAATGTAACAATCCTGTCGCAGAGCAAAACTAACCGGGAGGCGACGGGGAAATAACCCCGCCGCATGGATCTGACTACCCGATGAGCCAATGACCCTTATGGATATCGAACTTCACGAGGCCTTCGTCGCGCATCTTCAGAAGCAGGGATTGGCAGGCTTCCTCATTGGGGAGATTGGCACGTCGCATGACTTGGTAGACCTTAAGCGGCTTTTCGCGGAGCGCATTCAGAATATTCTCGCGATCTTTCAGCATGACTTGTCCTGTAAATCCAAATTGGTGTTGATAATGAACTGCTCAGGCCGCCATGACGAGTTTGATCTGGCCGTCTTCAAGCTTTCCGGCCGCGAGCGCGTCGCGCGCCATCTTTTCGATAACAGGCCAATTTGCGAGAAGAAATTTTTGCGCCAGAGCCTTGGTCGGCAGCTCGGTTTGCAGAACGCAGCGCTGCCGCGCAGTTCCGTTCGCGATCTGAAATGACACCGCTTGCGGCCCCTCGATGATCTCTTGTTCGGTGGGCTTGGCAGCTATCCGCATCCGCTATTCCTTTTTTGAGCGTTCGATTAGGTCAGGCTGTCGGGATCGACATTAGAAACCGCGCCTGGTGTGTTTCTTGGCTATTGCGAATGAGCGGCGGCTAGCTAGGACTGATCGTCCTCGGCCTCCGGGGCGCGTTTCGGCTTGTGATCCGCGATTGGCTGCGTATTGCGCACCGCCTCGGTCAGCATCTGGCGCAACTCATCCTTTGTCATCGATGGTTGCCGCGTGGTTGACGATTTCCATTGTGCCATAGACTTCATATGGGGTGCCAGAGCGAGAATTAAACCCTATGACTCGCTGAATCCGCGGACAATGCGGTTCGGCATACTCGCCGCATCCGCACTTGTAACGATTGTGTCGCTTAACTCGAGGAATAGATTGAGATGAAACTCCGTGACGAGAGGTAGCGCAGATACTAGAATGGAAAAGATAACGTCCGGTCATGCGACATTGGCCGCTGAGGTCTTGGGAAGTGGCGATCCTGTCGTATTCCTGCACGCGAACATCGCAGATAGTCGTATGTGGGCGGCTCAGATGCTTGCTGTCAGCGCGAGCAATAAAGCGATCGCCTATGATCGTCGTGGATTTGGCCAAACTTTCGCGAACGAAGAGAATTTCTCAGCCGTTGGCGATTTGATGACAGTAATCGGCGCCCTGTCGGATGATAGGTCGGTGATCTTGGTGGGCTGCTCACAAGGAGGCTTGATCGCGATCGATGCGGCTCTCCAGCAGCCCGCAAAAATTCGCGCGTTGATACTTGTCGCCCCCTCCGTGACTGGCGCTCCTCCGCCGGCATCTCCGCCAGCGGTCAAAGCTCTGCTAGACCAAATGAGGGATGCGGAAAGTCAGAAAGATTTGGATCGCCTGAACTTGATCAAAGCGCGGATATTCCTGGACGGCGCCTTGGCGGCCGAAGGGCGCGTCGCGGGCGCGCCTCGCGAACTCTTCTTGGAAATGCACGGCCATGCGCTCCGACTGCCACCTGCCGGAAGGGATCTCGGCGCGCCGCCAAATTACGAGCGGATGCGCGAGATTGCGAAGCCAACACTCGTTATGTGGGGGAACCTTGACCTCCCGTATGTTCAAGAACGGGCTCTCCATGTCGCATCTACTATTCCCAAAGCTGAGCAGCATGATTTGAAAGATACAGCGCATCTTCCGAGCTTGGATCGCCCTGAAGAACTGTCGCGCTTGATCGTAGCTTTCATTGACAAGCTCTCTCGTTCATCTGGTTAATCCGTTTGCTCGGCGACCGCTCTACCTATGCGTACAGCGGAGCCAGCGAGCGATCTGGCTGTTAATCTCCTTGAGAATTGGTTTGACCTGATCGAAGTCGATGCGTGGGCTCGGTCGCACCAATCGTGCGACGAATGCCCATTTTCGGCCAGATGAGCCACAAGGTGCGACCGGCAAGTCATTGATTGTTCTTAACCCGTGGCTGACTCTCGCCATGAGTGCCCGACAGGCAGATCACTTCTGATTTTCAGAAATCGTGTCAAGCTCCGGAAACAAAAATATTCCGCTTCACTTGCAGGGCAAATCAGTCGCATAACTCCGCTCGTCTCGTCGCAGATGAGGGGCGTTGGCCATCGTCACGAACGCGCGGTGAGATGCGATGGACGCGGATGGCGCGATAGACGTACGCGCCTGAAACGTACGGTGAAGTCGTGTGGTTCTGGCGCCGCGGTGCTGGCGTTAAGTTGGCGGGAAGTGTCCCGCCGATGACGGAGGCAAGAAAGCCGTTCTCCGGGAAGAGCACGAAGTAAGCCGTAAAGCCATTGCGCAGGGAAGGCCGGAGTGTTTCCGCTGTACCTGTATGCTCGTGTGCGTCTTTTGCTATGCGCAACGGCACACGAGACCTCGGGTGCAGCTAGCACCCGGTCTTCCCTGCGCCCTCTGCTTGGAGAGGGCGGGAAGTTTCAGGCAAACCTCGCGCAGATGATGCGGCGAGATCGCGAACGCATATTCAGCCGTCATCGCCCGGCTTGCCGCCTCCGCTAAAGCTTCGGCGCGCCAGCACGGCAAAGTCTCGGCGAAGCCTTTGGCGAAGCCCCGGACCGGGTGACCCAATATTCCAGAGACAGCAGTGATTGAACCGATAGGCCGCAGCGTACTGGATCCCCCGCATGCGCAGGGGATGACACCAGAGGACCGACGCAGGACTTCAAAACAAAAACGGCGGGCACTACCCCGCCGCCTTGAAAACCGATGATCGCCAAATGAACCTACAGCAGCCCCATGTCCAGCATGCCCGGCAGTTGCGCGAGCGGCAGCGCGGCGGCGCCGACGAGGGTAGCGACCAGCGCCGCAAGGCGATGGTTGCTGTGGCGCTTGCCGCGCATCTGGCTGGCAATCCATTCCAGCACCTTGGTGTCGATGTTGGCGGCCTTCACCGGCGCCCAGCTCTCGATCGGCGTATCCGGCGACAGCGCGACCGTGCGCGGCGGCACCGGCAGGCCGGATTCGGAAGCGGCATGGTGGGCGACCGCCTTGGCGAGCAGATCGTCGAAACGACCGTCGTCGGTACGTTCCGCAGCCGCATCGCTGATTTCGAACAGCGCTTCGATTTCAGCGCGGCTCACCGGCTCATGCTCGATGGCGCTCACGGTGAGGATGCGCGCGCACCAGGCGGCGTCATCGGCATCGAGTGCACGGGAGAAATGGATACGGCCCTTGGTCGTTGGGCCTTCGCCAGTAATCACGCCGTCGCGCACGATGGTGAGCGCATGAGCAGCGGTCTTGCGGCAGGATGGTTGGAGGGACATTTCAGTGGTCGCGGCAGACATAGTTGCACTTCTCAATTTCAATTCCAGTCCAGCATTTCCATACGGGCCATGAACGAGCGGTTAACGATTCGAAACCCGCATTCCTTGATTTTTACATGGTTGCCAATTGGTCGCTGTGAGGTCGGTCACGGTTCAGACCAAATGCACTCCCTGGTGCAAAGCGGCCGGCGTGATGCGGGCCATAAAAGGCAATATCGGGGCAGCGACGGCAAAAAAGCGGAACGGTTGTGAAAACAAAAGGATGGCTCCCAAACCAGGCTTCCACCATCGAATGCAGGCCCGCCGGTTCTTTTCGTCGCAGAGGCGCGGACCAAAAGAAGATGCTAGGAATTCCGGGCTCGCGGAGAAGGATCTCACCTTTTACGCTAACCGGTTCACTTAACCGCTTCAGACTCCTATAATGTTAAAGGCAATTTTCCCTGTAACTTGAATAACATGAGGTGAAACCATGGCACTCCCAATTGGCGCAACCGCCCCCGATTTCGAAGCTGAGACCACGGAAGGGAAAATCAAATTCCACGACTGGATCGGTAATAACTGGGCGCTTTTGTTCTCGCATCCGAAGGATTTCACGCCGGTTTGCACCACCGAACTCGGCGCTCTCGCGAAGTTGAAGCCGGAGTTCGACAAGCGCGGCGTCAAGCTGATGGGATTGAGCGTCGATCCTGTCGACCGGCATTCGAAATGGTCCGAGGACATCAAGGAGACGCAGGGCGCGGCACCGAACTATCCGATGATTGGCGATACCGACTATAACGTCTCCAAGCTTTACGAGATGCTGCCGGCTTCGACCTCGGGCGATCCCCTCACCCGCACGCCTGCGGACAACCAGACCGTCCGCAACGCGATCGTGATCGGCCCCGACAAGAAGATCAAGCTGACGATCGTCTATCCGATGACCACGGGCCGCAACTTCCAGGAGATCCTGCGCGCGATCGACTCGCTGCAGCTGACCGCAAAGCATCGCGTCGCCACGCCGGCCGACTGGAAGCAGGGCGAAGACGTCATCATAGCGGGCTCGGTGTCTGACGACGAGGCGAAGACGATCTATCCGGCCGGCTGGAAGGCACCGAAGCCCTATATCCGGATCGTGCCGCAACCGAAGTGACGGTTGCGAAAGCAATCGCAACCGTCATCCCGGGGCGATGCGCAAGCATCGAACCCGGGATCTCGAGATTCCGGGTCTGGTGCTAGCGCACCATCCCGGAATGACGGACCAAGTCGTAGCCCGCCGCCACGCTTCCGTCAGGCGGCGCGGACGCGGTCGAGGAATTTTTCCACCTCGGCCTTCAGGTGCAGGCTTTCGCTCGACAGATTCTGTGCAGAGGCAAACATCCGGCTCGAGGTTTCGCCGGTCTCGTCGGCGCCCTGCGCGGCGTTGCGGATGTTGGCCGCAACATCGGCCGTGCCGCTCGCCGCCGCGCGCACGCTCTGCGCGATGTTCTGGGTCGCGCCGCGCTGCTGCTCGACGGCCGCCGAGATCGAGGTGGCGATATCACTGATGCGCTCGATGGTCTGGCCGATTGCCTTGATCGCGCTGACCGACTCTTCGGTCGCAAGCTGCATGCTGCCGATCTGGCTGGAAATCTCTTCCGTCGCCTTCGCGGTCTGACCGGCGAGGCTCTTGACCTCCTGCGCCACCACGGCAAAGCCGCGGCCGGCATCGCCTGCCCGCGCCGCCTCGATGGTGGCGTTGAGCGCCAGGAGGTTGGTCTGCTCGGCGATCGAGGTGATCAGCTTCACCACGTCGCCGATCCGGGCGCCGGCTTCCGACAATTCGTTGATGCGCTGGTCGGTGGCGGCGGCCTGCTTGACGGCGTCGGCTGCGATGCCGTTCGATTCCTGGACCCGGCGGGTGATTTCGGCGATCGAGCTGGAGAGCTCGTCGGAGGCCGCCGCCGCGGTGCGGACATGCTCGGAGGCGGTCTCAGACGCGCCGGCCGACTTGCCGGACAGGCTTGCGGTCGTCCGCGCGGTGTCGGTGAGCTGGCGGGCCACGCGCTCGAATTCGCTGGACGAGCTCAGCACCTTGTCGAGGATGCCGCCAATGCCGGTCTGGAACTCGTCGACGAAGCCGCGCAATTCCGCCTTGCGCTGCTCGGCCGCGGCCGCGGCAGCCGCGGTCTGTTCGTCGCGCATACGCCGACGCTCGACCGAATTGTTCTTGAAGACCGCAAGCGTACGCGCAATCTCGCCGATCTCGTCCGTCCGGTCGTCGCAGTCGATTTCGACGTCGGCGTTGCCGTTGGCGATTGCGGTAAGCGAGGCCGTGACCGACGTCAGCGGCTTGGTCACCCGCCGCACGATCAGCATGGTCAGCATCATCACCAGCAGCGCGGCAATGCCGGCTGCGATCGCCATGTTCTGAATGGCATGCGACAGCATGCTCTCGTAGTGAGCCATGGGAATGCCGACATACAGCAGCCCGATCACCTTGCCGGCCGAATTCACGATCGGGTAGTAGGCCGTCATGAACGTCTTGCCGAACAGCGTTGCCGGGCCGCGGTAGGCCTCTCCGCGGCGCACCACCGCCTGCCCGGGATGGTCGGCCGCGAGCTGAGTGCCGACGGCGCGATCGCCGTTCTCCTTCTTCACATTGGTGGTGCGGCGGACGAACTGGTTGCTGGCGTCGTCATAGACGAAAAGCGTCGCGTTGCCGCCGGCATAGCCCACCGCGCGATCGACAATTGCGTGGTCCTTGAACTCGGGCATCTTCGGAATTTCGGCCCGGGCGACCGCCCCATCCTTGATGGTGATCTTGGCGTCGCTATAGGTCTCGGCAAATGCCAGACCCAGCGTGCGCAGGTTGACCTCGATGTCCCGTAGCGCCCGGTCGCCGAATTCGGAAGTCAGCGACCAATGGGCCGCCCCGACCACGAGCGCGGTATTCACCGCGATCAGGAGGATCGCACAGATGACAGCCTTGGTACCGAGGCGCAGCTTGAGCGCCGGCAGGAACTTTCCAGTGGATTGCGTGGTCATGACGAGAAATCCCCCAAATCGCGCCCAATCTGACCCGTTTTGCTTACGATCGCCTTAATGGGCACAACCCAGGGAAAATACTGATATGTCTCATGAAATTTATACGTGCAGGAAGGCCGAGCGCTCTACTTCAAACTGAGCGGCGGTTGACCACCAGCACGGCCGCCGCGCAGGCGGCCATGCCGGCGATCGAGACCGCGTCCAGCCGCTCGCCGAACAGCACATAGGCCATCAGCGACGTCACCGCGGGCACCAGATAGAACAGGCTCGCTACCGACGTCGCGGCCGAGCGCCGGATCAACCAATAGAGCAGCCCGATCGATCCGATCGATAGCACGACCGCAAGCCAGGCCAGCGCCAGGATGAACTCGGTGGTCCAATGCACCTCGTTGGTCTCGAACAGCCATGCGCCGAGACCGAAGAAGATCGTCACCGCGACGTATTGCACGAGATTGCCGGACCGCCAGTCGATCGCGCTGCAGTAGCGCCGCTGGTACAGCGTGCCGAGTGTGATGCTGATTAGCGAGATGGCCGAGGCGAGCCATCCCCAGCCCGCCTCTCCGCTCATCGGCCTGTCGTGCAGGATCAGCACGACGCCGGCGAGCCCGAGCAGCAATCCGCTCCATTGCAGCGGCGTAACGCGCTCGCCGAGCCAGCGGCTCGCAAGCGTCGAGGTGAGGATCGGCTGCAGGCCCGGAATCAAAGCCGAGAGCCCAGCCGGAATCGAATGTGCGATCGCGATCGCCGTACCGCCGAGATAGATGCCGTGCACGAGAATGCCAGCGACGGCGCTGTGCGCGATGCCGATGCGATCTGGCCAGCGCGGCCGCGCGACCGCGACGATGATCGCCATCAGTCCGACCACGCACGCCATTCGGATCGCGAGATAGGTCAGCGGCTCGGCGCTGTTCAGCACATATTTGGTGCCGATGAAGCCCGTGCTCCAGAGCACGACGAAGATCGCCGGCGCCGCGCGCGCGGCAATTTTTTCGAAGTCGCCAGTCATTTGCCGCCCCTGTTGCCCGATCGCATGTTGTGCGGCAAGGATTGGTCACGCGGGACCGCCGGCGCGACTTCAGATATCGAAGAACGAATTTGTAAAGCGCGGCCCTATCGCGGCATAGTCACGTTCCAGGGGCTTGCGAGATAGGTAACGGGGCGATCACCACTCTTCCGGACAGGGATCGACGATCCTCCAGAGCTCGCGGCCGTTCCTGATCTTCTTCATCTCGGTGGTGAGCCCGCCGTTGCGGCGGATCCAGTCCTTCACCGTTTCCGGATAATAGGACATCAGGTCTGACGTCCCTTCAGCACTCGTGACCTTGATGCCGAAAGTGAAGGCCTTGTCGTAATAGGCCTGGTGGAAACCAACGCTCGCCTTCGGCGTGACGCAGATCTTGTTCATCGGCACGATGCCGAACACCAGCGTGCAGGCCGAGTTGCAGATGCCGTCGATGATGACGCGCTCCTTGCGGTCGCGGATGCGCTTGTACTTGGCCTTGTACTCCTCGACATAACCGCCGTGGTCGCGCGTGATATGCAGGTCGGCGCGCGCCGGGCTCGCGACCAGGACCGAGAGGGACAGCAAGGCAAGAGACGTGATGCGCATGGGTCGATCGGGAACCGGGTAGCCTTTGTCAGACGGGGATAGGTCGGCCCTTGAAGTCTGACCGGACAGAACTCTGGCCGGACTGTGTTGGGAATTCGTTAAGCATCCCTTGAGGCCAAAAATGGGCGCGTTAGGATGGCTTTCCGCAGCATTTCTGCCCGATTCTCCTAGAATGGGACGCTGGATCAGCAAAAATGGCAGGGGTTACGGGCTTCGATCGAATCACAGCTCAGGCTTCTATCTTGTTGTTTTAACGCGCTTTCTTCGCACGAATTTCTGCCCGTTCAGATCGAATCACTACAGTTTCAGTGGGACTTCCGGAGAATCGAAATGACCAAAGCAAAGTTTTTCGTTGCCGCCGCCCTCCTCTCCGCCGCGGCCCTCGCCCCAAACCTGGCGGACGCCCGCCATAATCGGCACCACTTGCACAATTGGGGCCTGCCTTACCCCATCAGCTTCCTGCACAATTACGGGCCCGGCCCGCAGCCCGGCACCTTCGCCTATTACGACGGCCCCTCCACTGTCCTCTGCCGCCAGGGCGCAGCCGCCTATATCGGCCAGGACCGCCGGCGGCATCCCTGCTACTAGCTTCCGCTGCTGGCCCTGCCGAGCTAAGTCTGATATCGGCAGACCGCAGGCGCTCGTAGCTCAGCTGGATAGAGCATCGGATTTCGATTCCGAGGGTCGGGAGTTCGAATCTCTCCGAGCGCGCCATTCCAGAATACGCTGTTTACGCCAAACGCCGCCGATATCGCGCCGGAAAGCTCGGTGTTCTGCGGCCGCAGTGTGCGCAGCGTGCATCGCTGTAACGCCGCAGCCAACTCCTCGAAACTGGCAAGCGGCCCGCTCCAAATCTACAACGCCCGCCGCACCGCGCCGCCGTCGACCGGGATCGCAGCGCCGTTGATGTAGCGGGCGAGCGGAGAGGCCAGGAACGCTACGAGATGGCCGACGTCATAGGGCTCGCCGAAATAGCCGGCAGGAATGTTCTGCTTGATGTAATCGGCCCGCGACTGCTCCGTCGGATGCAACTTCAGGATCTGCGCCGTATTGATGCGCCCCGGCGCGATCGTGTTGACCGTGATCCCGTACGCGCCGAGCTCGAACGCCAGCGTCCGTGACCAACTCGCCAGCGCCGCCTTGGCGGGGGCCGCGGCATTGAGCCTCGGCGCAACCAGTGCCCCGGAAATGCTGATGATCCGCCCCCAGCGCTCCGCCTTCATCGCGGGAATGACGAGATCGGTCAGCCGCCGCGCCGCCATGAAGTTGAGAGCGAACGACTCCTCCCAATAGCTGTCATCCGCTTCGTCGGTGATCGGTCTCGCCCCACCAGCGCTATTGACGAGGATGTCGATGCGACCACCGAGTGCCGCCGCTGCCTGGGCCGCGATTTGGGCTGGCCCGCTCTTGGCGCCGACGTCCCCGACCACGATCGCCGGCCGTCCACCCGCACGAGAAGCGAGCGTATCGGCAACCATTTCGAGCGTCGCCAGCGTGCGCCCGCTGATCGCCACCCGCACGCCCGCGTCGGCAAGCGCTTCCGCCACACCGCTTCCGATGCCGCCGCTTGCGGCTGTAACGAGAGCGGTTTTGCCGGTGAGATTGAGATTCATTGTCCCTCCGATCCGTGTCGGGTTGTTGTGCCGAACTCCCACGCTGTGGCGGGCCGTGTGATCGGCGAGTTCTTTATCCCCTCAGATAGCCAGTTTGCGGGCCAGCACGTCGGGCCGCGAAATGCAAGACGCTCCGTCATGGTCGGCCACCGCGTTTTTCGAATTGACACTACTCGAAATCGATAGCGGACGAGAAGGCGGACATGGCAATAGTCACGCGAATGAACCAGAGCGCGTATTTCGCAGGCTAGGTTCGCCACCTCCAAAGCGGAAATTCCCGGAGCAATGCTCGGCTACGATCTCAACGTGGTATATGGACGCGAGTGGGCAGGACAGCTGAGCAACACCGCAACTGATCGATGAGGAGCCATCGCGTGGACGGCATTGGAGTATTGCTGAGCATTGCCGTTGTTCAACTCCTGGATGCTGCCAGCCCTGGCCCCAAATTCATGATCGTGTCTAGCGCGTCGATAGCCGGTTCTCGGCGTTTGGGGTTGCTGGCGGTCTGCGGTGTCCTGCTGGCGACGATGGCGTGGGCCCTGCTGGCGGCCATCGGCCTTGGGGTAGTCATTGCGCGCAATCCGGCGATTTACACTGCCTTGCAGGTGGCTGGCGCTTCTTATCTGGTCTGGCTTGGCGTCAGGATGCTCATGACCGCGCTGCGCCAGCGGGAGACCCTGGCGAATCATCAATATCTACCGGTGTCGGCGCGGGAAGCTGTGCGATCCGGTTTCCTGGCGAATATCCTGAACCCCAAATCGATGGCGTACTACTCCAGCATCTTTGTCGTGATGCTGCCGTCCGATGCGTCGTGCTGGCTTTTCGCCGCGGCGGTTGGAACGGCGCTCGGGGTGTCGGCAATCTGGTGGATGAGCGTAGTTCTATTCTTCGCGTCGAACCCGATCCGCCAAGCCTACAAGCGCGCGCGCCGATGGATTGATGCAGTGATGGGCGTAGTTCTCATCGGCCTCGGTGCCGGTATCCAAGCGCGGCGGTGTGCTGACACGTCTCAAAAAGCGTCGGGCCACCGGCGTGCACTGTGGAAGACCCGCAGGACTTGGATCGTGTTGCCGACCAGACGGTACGGCACGATGTATGGCGTCCTCGGGATCACGAACTCCCGCGTCCCCGGAACTCGACCCGGCCGCCCCATTTCGGGGCTATTGGGAAGTAACGTCTCAACATTGCGGATGATATGGAGCGCAACTCGTTGCGCCGCCGCAGGATCGTCCTGCGCGATGTAAGCCCGCAACGCCGCGAGGTCGGCAATCGCCTCTGGCGACCAGATGGGGTTCATGAACTCTTGGGCGCCGGTTTCTCGCTTACGCTTCCCCAAGAAGCGACCCAATCCTTAACCTGGTCGTGCGGAATCCCCTCGCCGCGATCGAGCGAGGCGATAGCGCGCTTGATACCGGCCACCTGCCATTCATTGATTTCGAGATATTCGTTGATGGCCTCGGCGGCGAGAAAGGAACGACTGCGACCAGTACTCTTGGCCAATCGCTCCAGCCGCTTCTTCACGCCCGTATCGACGCGCACCGTAAAGGTTGTCGACTTCATGAGAGACCCTGTGTGAGTGGTTGTGTACGGTTGTGTACAATATAGTACTGACATCGGAGATGCACAATCGAGACCTCACGGACTTCCTGCGAAAATCATGAAGGGAACCGGGCGCGAAGCGGAGCACGAGATCGCGGTCCATCGCAGTCTCGCCGGCTTGAGCGCATGATCGGCTACTCCTTCATAGCGCCACGGCGAAGCAATAGTGCCCATCTTCATCGGCCGTGGTGCGCCAGTCACATCGCAGCGTGAGCGGCGCGATGAAACGCCGAGAACAATTTGCACTCAATCGAAATAAGAACCAGCCTTCGCGACGGTGTTCGCATTGATCAAAACGCACCGACGATGGATCCGGCGCGTTTAGATCAAACCGCGCGTCCGGCGCAGGCACCTTCATGATTCGACAGAAATGAGATGCGAACGATCTTCTGCGTCCCATGGTTGTCGCGCGTACAGGCGAGAATCTGAGGGCCTGCATTGCCCGGTTGAGGTCACGCCTCAAGTTGCCGGAGCGCTGGAAGATCAGACCGGGCAATCGCAAGGTCGCGTTTCTGCGGCCCTGCAATTGCGGTTCGTCCTGAGGCTCATCAGGCGAAGAAGTCCATCGGCCGCGATGTTTCGGCCTTGCCGCCAGTTGAGATCGGCCTCACCAACCTTGGAACCGAACGCGGACATATCCTGGCGCATCAGTGCGAGGAGTTGGTCCGCATCGCCTATGGTGGGCGGATGCGCGCCCCGGGTGTCGGCACGACCAGCAGTCGTCGAGCCATTGTCGCTAGCGCCAGCATATGAAGGGGGTGCCCGATCACCTGCGGTAATCGCTCCTCCGGGCATGTCCGCAAGCGCCCGCCCATGCGCGGTCTGCCCGAGCCAATCGCCGATCGAACCCGGGAGGCCCGCGGCCAGAGTTTCAAGCGCCGAAGCCAGGCTGTTGACCGGTGCCTCTGGGAAGCGCGGTACGGCGGCCGCCGGCGGCTGCGGGGCGGACGCGTGGGTCAGCGCTGCATCCACATATTCCATCGTGGTGCCATCGGTGCGGGTGTACAGCCCACGATTGACGATCGCCGTGCTGCCGAATGCCCATGCAGCTTCCGTTGCGGATGCCACAAGGTTGATCGAGCGCACATTCGCTTCCAGCAGCGACAGGATCTCCGCGTTTTGGGCAATGCCATCGCCATTGCGGTCCTGCCACACCCGGAAGTCCGAGAACCTGACATCATTGGTCGCGAGGACACCGTCTCCATTCCTGTCGAACGCGCGCAGGCCCTCAAGATCGGAGTGGGCGCCCGCGACGTCGTCGATGAAGCTCAGCTCCGCAATGCCGCTCACGGTGCCATTGCGGTCGCGGTCGAGGAACAGGAAGGCTTCCGTAGCACCGATCCAGCTGGTGTCGTCGGCAATCCCGTCACCGTCGATGTCGAACATCGCCGAGGACTGGGTAGCGGTCTTCGTCTCGACGCCCATGCCATCCAGATCGAGGATGATCGGCGCGGCGAGGGTCACGGTCTCGCCGTTGCGGAAGATGAGCTTCTCGATGCTCGATAGCGTATCGACCCCATCGTTGCCGTTCGCCGTCGTCTGGTTGTCGGTGACCTGGATGGTACCGGCCGTCGTCACGATCGAGTAGGTCGACCCGACGCCGTTGTAATAGGCCGTATCCGTGCCATCGCCGCCATTGATCGTGTCATTCCGGCCGTGAACAGATTCTCGATCACGCCGGCATCAACAAGAACCGTACTAGGTGCAGCGCTCACGATTCCGTCTCCCAGAAGCCAGCAAAGTCGAACCTGGTTAGAAACCGACGCACCTGCTCTTCGTCGCTGATGTCTATTCCGTTCTCCACCAGGGCCATGATCGGCTCCCAGAACCGTGGCTTCGAAGACAGCCCTCGTCTTCGCAAATAGTCTTCGCAAATACTTGTAGGGAATGTGCTCAAGCGCATCCCGGGCCGGGCCCCACACGGTACGATCATGGTAGTCGCCGCCGACCTCTTTCATTGCGTCGATCGCTCTTCGCGCGGCGTGATTGAAATTCGGCTCCGAGGAGGCTTCCTTGAGAATTTGATAGTACTCTTGGAATGTTATCTTGGGGGATACCCAGCTATCCTGATGCCTGACTATGTCGTGCCGAATTTCGCTGGGAACCGCGTTCCTGGCGATTTCCCTTTGCACGCCCTCGTCGTCGACGCTCCGATAGATCCCGCCAGCTATCCGACGCGCCATCGCAATTGTAAGGCAGGTGTTGCAGAGCCTCGCCAGATGCCGCCGATTTGATGGTTCGAGTATCGTTCGATCAAATTCGGATTCTGACTCGAAATACTTCGCCTTGAAACGCTCCATAAACGGTTGTGCGCTGACGAAATCAAAAAGAGCGCCCTCGTCCTCGTCGGAAAGCGGTGCGGTCTCGCCCGCGCCTCGGACAATCCTGCTCATTGCAGGATCGTTCAGAATGGCGCTCACCGCGTCGGTGATATCTCGAACCAAAGTATCGTCGGTGTGCTGGCTCATGCTGTTGCCATCATCTCATTTGAACTGATGCCCACGAAGTCACCGATCACGCTCCCTTGCCCCCTGCCTCCCCCACCGGCCGCACCTTCATCTTCTCCAGCACTGCCGGATCGACGAGCTGGCTGACGATCGGGTGGATCCGCACAGGCTTGTCCTTCACCACCTGCTTGAAGTTGGCGAGCACGGCGGTGGCGACCTTTTGCGAGGGGGCGATGACGTCGAGCAGCCAAGTGGTCTCGCCGCTGGTCCAGTCATCGGCCTTGAGGCGGATCGGAAACACGCGGGCCTGGATCTGTTCGCGGATCTTGGCGTCGACCTCTTCGGACACGCTGGCCCAGATCGCGATGCCGGCGGTCTCCTCGACCTTGCCCTCGCCGCCCGCCTTGGCGATGGCGATGCGGTCGCGAGTCATCGGCTCGACGACGAGATGCATGACGTCGGCCAGGGTCTGGTTGCGGTAGCGCGGCAGGTTCAGCATCGCGAGGACCACCTCGCCGACGCCAGCCTGAATCTTCGTCTTGAACGCGCTGATCTGCGCCAGCAACTCCGGATCGAGCGCGCGATCCGTCGGGCTCGCCTGCTCGGCCGCAGCCCCGCCGTTGATCCCGTTCAGCGCCGGCTTGCCGGCTGCCGCCTTCTCGTTCGCATTCTTCGCCACAGGCCTGTCCTCCCGCAAGTTTCAATCCGCCCAACGGGGCGTGTCGTGATCATTGGGGATGTGAGCCTGCCGCAGCGGCCTGCGGCCCGTCCGGGCCGCCGATGTGCCGGCACGAGAAAACCGTTCACCCGCATGGTTCCACGCGCCTCGCCCTCCCCATTCGACCTGACCGGCCGAAACGGGAAAACAGGCGTATTGTTCCTGTCGTAGGTGTCGGAAACAGCCCCACTGCCGTCCTCCGCCTTGAGACCCCTGACCGCCTCGACCGCATCGCCCTTCAGGAGTCGCGTGGTGTTCCACGTCGCCTTGTCGAGCGTGCGGGTCGCTACCGCCTTTTCGACCGAGTTCATCATGTCGGCCACCACCCCGGTCGCTGTGGCCCAGTGGCTGGCCATGCCCTCATAGGTCCGCCGTCCGAAAAGCAGCGTGCCGATCTCCCTGCCCTGCTCGAGCGAGAACGCCTCCAACTCGTCTCCCCAGATCGTCTCAAGGAAGCCGAGGTCCCACGGGCTCTTACCCTCGAAATAGCCGTCGAGCGTCATCACGTTCCAAACCACCAAACGTCTCATTGCGTCTCTCCTCTGCTTCAGCCCTTCAGGGCATCGACATGGCGCGCGAGCTTTTCGAGCGTCTGGTAACCATATTCGACTGCACCGAAGCCGATGCCCGCGTCGCGCTGCGCTTTGGTTGGATGCAACTGACGCAATGTGATCACGGTCTTGCTATCGCCCTGTTCGTCGAACGTGATGGTTGTCCGGAACCGCCCCGGATCGTCATCGCTGTCCGCTCCGTGATCGAACTCGATCAATGTCGGTGGTTCAATACGACGAAATTGCATCCGGCTGGGGAAGAGCTGACCATCAGGCGCGATCATGTCGAAGCGCCACAGACCGCCGACACATATGTCGATCTCCTTGGTCTCGATTTTATAACCGGTTGGCCCGAACCAGCTCGGCAGATGTTTCGAGTCAGTCCAGGCAGAAAACACAACGTCGCGTCGCGCATCAATTACCCGCGAGAGAACGATTTCGCGATCGAGCGCCCATTGCGAAAGCGCGGCGTTGGTGGAAGAGGTCATGATCAAATCCTTTGATTGGGATGGGCATGTGACGGTGGTGTCAACGACGCTTTCGAACTCCCGGAGATCGTGGCCGCAGCGAGGGGGCGCCCGCCGTTTGCGGAATTCAATTATTTCAACCTTCGCTTCCGGGACTTCTTCTCAATTGTCTTCACATAGGCCTCGAGCCGATCCAGGCGTGCCTCCCAAACCGCACGCTGCTCGGCCAGCCAACGTTCAGCATCGATCATGGCGGCCGGCTTCAACCGGCAGGTGCGAACGCGCCCACTCTTCTGAGATTCCACGAGACCGACGGCCTCAAGCACCCGGACGTGCTTCATAAGGCTCGGCAGCGCCATGTCGAATGGTTCGGCGAGCTCCCCGATCGAGGCCTCGCCCTCGCCCAGACGCTCAAGGAGCGCTCTTCTGGTTGGGTCCGCAAGCGCGCCGAACACAAGGTCGAGACTCGATGATAAGTTATCCATACGGCTAACTATATTTGCGCGCCGAGGGGCTGTCAATAATAGTTATCCGTCTGGCTTACTAATTGTGCGGAAGGAGGCGCCGCCTGTGACGACGTAAGCTAGCGAATTGCCGAACGCTCGGTTTTTTTGGAAGCCGCAGCCCAATCATATGCTCGATGACGGTAGCATCGCTGCTACGCGGGACCGCTGGACGACGAGCATTCGCCGGTCACGGACCGAACGAACTGGGGCCGACGAAGCCGCCGTGCTCAGCAGATGGTCGTAATGGTTTTGGCGTGCCTGGATATTCGCGGTCGGAATTGCGCGTCGTTGGCGAGAATATCAGAGTGCGGAAGCGGAAACGTAGTTATCACTTTCATCAACGCTGGAGCGCCATTTCTAGGCCAGAGCACGCCACGACGCGCTGGAGCAAACCGCCTCTTGGCGCTAAGGACTGGTGTGCTGGCCTAGATTGCCAACGTGAACAAATGCGGGATCAACGCTAAGCGCCGAAACGATGGCGCTGCCTGTATGTCCACGACCGCCAGCGACCACGATTTTGTAAGGCGCCGTCATTTTTCCCTCATATCGGGAAAGCCAGGTAAAGCGGCAGTTCGCGTTGCGACCTTTGCGACGTAGCAGGACAGGACCATATGCTTCTATTCCTGGCGCGAGAGCCGCGGATTGTCATTTGCGGTCGCCATTACGGCGCCACAGGAGATAGCGGACGGTCTTCGTTCCATCGTCGATAGTTGCCCTTCCGACTTCTCGAAAACCTTGCGCTGAATGAAATCTATCTGACTCGGGATTCGGCGGTTGCACGTTGACCTCGCAGACAATGCAGTTGTGGCCACGCTCCTCAGCTCGCGTGAACAGGTCGGCGTACAGTATCCGAGCCAGACCCTGGCCTCGGCGCTCCTTGGCGACGACGACACGGTCGACGTACAGAAACCGGTCGTAGCGGCTCCGAAACCATTTGAAGTGGATGCCGTCGTAGTCGTCTGTCTGCTCGAACGCCAGAAGGAACGCCTGACCAGGCTCAATGAACGTCGCGATGCTCGCGGAGCCAATCATTCGTTCGAACCGCTCCGCCGATAGTAATGATGTCTCGCGGGCGCTTGCATTGTTCAGACAAAGCAATGCGTTACGTGGCGAACGGGGACCATGAAGGTCGAGAACCTCTGGAAGCAATTTGCCTCCTCTGTTGATCGGTTCCGGAAGATAGCATCACGGGGATGGGGCGGCCAGTCGCAAGGACTGCCAACTGACCTCACCCCATGCTGCACCACACCCGCTCAGACGGGCGCCGTAATAAGCCAAGCGGCATACCGCGATCAGGAACAAATCCAGATGATCGCGACCGCAATCGGAATACCCAAACCAAGTGCGCCGAAAATCGCCGGGACGAAATCGGACAGCAGGCGTGCGCCAGATGATGACATGACGTTGCTCCTTGGAGCCCCGCGAGCCTCTGCTCGCCCCCAAGATGAACGGTCAATTGCGCCTTCGGATTACGGTCCTTGGCGACTCTCTATGAAGCGGCAATGCTGGGGCGTTATGGTTAACAAGTGGTTAATCGAGACAAGGATAAGTTTGCAGACCGCGCCTTGAAGGCGCGCCGCTTGATCGTGAATCGTGTGCCGGCGCTGCCCACGTCGCTTTGACCAAATTCCGAAAGAGCGCCTCGCCGGCATCGTCGGCTGCTCCCGGTCTGGTACCGCCCGCCTTCAAGGAGTGGCGCCCATTCGACGCCACTCCTTTCAGCGGCGCATGCGCCGATCAGAACGAGCAGCCATAGGCCGTGAGCGATGCCTTCGTTGCGTCCAGGGTCTGCTTGCAGGTCGCTTCCATGGTCGCCTTGGTCGACGGATTCTTGGCCATGTCGACCCACGCCTTGCGCGTCTGGTCGATCTGCGTCTTGTACATCGCGCGCTGTGCCTCGGGGACCTTGGAGACGACGCAGGCGTCGTATTTGGTCAGGAAGTCGTCGCAGGAAGCGATGCCCGTGCTCTGCGCGTGAGCCGTAGTGACGCCCGCGAGCAAGGCGACGCCCGCCGCGAGTGATAGCACCTGTCGACGGTTCGCGCTCGAACCTGCCTCGGCCTTGGATGTTGCTTGACGCATGATTTTTATTCCTCTGTAACAACTGAACAATTGGATCACCGGCAAGGCCTGCTGTCGCCCAGATCTCCCCGATCGACTCGCAAAGCATCGTGCGCCGACAACCGGTCGGCGTTGCGCACGTTGAGCAATTCAAGCGTTGAGTAGTTCGAGGCGAGACGGGCACCACGGTGCCGGCCACGAATAAATGTTCCGTCAATTTGGCGAGATTATGGGTGACAACACGGTGACGTTGTGATGGCCGCTTGCCGGCGATGGACGGGCGCTATCATGTTGTCGTGCGATGCCGCTGCGCCGAAGCCGAGCTCACGCGGCCGAGGTATCGATCGAGCGGCGTATCACCTTGCGTACCTCGGCATTGGATAGAAACAGATCGTGGTTGATGATGCCCCAGCCTGAATCGGAGGCATCGATGACGCGCACGCCGAGTTGCTCGATGGTGGCCTTCTCGGCGGCGCCGACCCGCGTCATTCCACCGGCCAATCGTCCCGACAACGCAAGCGCGCGATCATTCGTCGAGGCGACGACGGTGATCTTGCGGGTGAGCGGTCCGATGTTCTGGGTCGCCGAAGAGAACACATCCATATCGATGTCCGGTGAGGCGAACACCACGGCCCCGATCTTGCCGGCAACGCTGTCGCCATATCGCGCATAGAGCTGACGCAGCCCTTCGAGGGTCAGCATGGTGCCCATGCTGTGCGCGACGATGTGAACGCGGCCGACGCTCGGGGCAGTGGCGAGGGAATGCAGCACGCGCTCGAAGGCATCGCGGGAGTACATCGCGCTATCGCGGTCATAGGCGTAATCGAACAGTCCCGCCTTGGACGGCCAGGAGAACACCATCGTCTGACCGCGGAATCTGATGCCGTCGGCGAGGTGCGCGGCATCGAGCGCCGCCGTTTCGAACGTCTGCTTGAAACCGTGCACGTAGATCAGCACGTCCGAGCCGCCGCTGGTTTGCCCGAGAAGATCACCGACCTCTCCCGATACCGGCTCCACCGTATCGAGACGCCAATCGCCAAGTCCGGCTGCGGCGAGCGAGAAACGATTCTCGTCGGGCGGCACCAGCTTCGCCCGTGCCACGATCATCTTCGAAGCCCGCTCCGGCCCGAACCACGGTTTCGCGCGCCCGCCACTCACCGGCTTGCGCGTGGTTGCGACGAGCAATGTCGGCTCCACCGAGAGCGACGAAGCGTCGTAACGCGCGCCCGTCGCGCCAAGGCTGGCGCATCCGCCGAGCGCAAGCGCGCTGGCCGAAGACACAATTCCGCGCAGGAATGCGCGGCGCGACCTAAAAGTCTCGTTTTGCTGCAAATGTCGGATGATCACGTAGGACCTTTGGGAACATTGCCCCGTAGCACCGCCCCCGCACGTCTCCTGAATTAGGATGGCGAGAAAAGGGCGGGCCGATCGCTGACACGGATGGTTCCGGTTCCGTCGCGATTCTGTGATCGCGGGCCGGCGCGACGAAACCATTCTGCTCCGCCGCGAAGCGCTCCGGAAACAAAGAGCCGCTAGGGTCCCAAGATCAAACAAGGGGTTAGATCATGTTGGTATCGGTCCTCAACCTCATCTATCGCGAATTTCTCAAGCGTGCCCTTCCCGGCATGGCAATACAGGGAGGAAGGCCATGACCGAGGTCGTGACGGCATTCCTCGTCTTCGTCAGCATCGGCATATTCCTGGCCCACGCATTTGACGCCTATCGCCTACGCTAGACCTGCACCTGAACCCCACTGATGCGATTGTTCGCGAGATCAGGCGGGGTTTTCAGGGACGCAAAACGCGCTCTCCCCAACGGGCCCCATCCTTTGGGACGATGATCACGTCGCGGTCGGGGAATTTTCCGAACAGTCCCACCGCTGGCCGAGATTCGTGGCGAGGACATCCTTGGGATTTGCCGCGATCCATTGCGACAGATGGTCTCGTAGATGCCGCATTGAATCCGATCAGGATGCGCGCGGGTCCGCTGCCGACATTCTCGATCGAGTGGCCATAGCCGCGCGGAATGTAGCCGACGTCGCCCTTCTGCAATCGCTCGGTCTGGTAGCGCCGCCTCGCCATGGACGACGCCAATGCAGCGTCCGCAGCGCACCTGCAACAAACGTCAGGGCCCGGCTGCTCCCGCCAGACCGTCGCAGGTCTCAATTGAATGGCTATTAAATCAACGGGTTAGACAGACGCTCGGGGATGATGCTAGAGAACGCAGGCGCCCAGCGGGACTTTCGATTCCGAGGGTCGGGAGTTGTGGTCTCCCCAGCGGCGCTGGTTCAGCTTACGGCTATTCGGACATTTCATATGAGAAAGATCATCCTGACGCTGGCGATCCTGTATCCGGCGGCGGCGCTGGCTCAGGGAACGAGTACCCCGGCCGGCCCGGCCAATCCTCCCACCATTGGCGGCAAACCGCTGGTTGTGGTCGGGGCGAAGAATCCGACGGCGGGCAAGAAAGAAAAGCCGTTGTCGGTCGCCCAAAAGTTGCAGGCCTGCCAGGACATCGACGACGCGACCAAGGAACGCCTGAATTGCTACGACGCCATTTATGCGCCACAGCCCAAACCAAAGGCGCCGGCGGCGAAGGGCGTCAATGACTGCCGCTTCGTCAAGGAGGAAGACGAACGGTTGACCTGCTACAATGGCTTTGCGGACAAGATTCCGAAGCTACCGCGCTAAATCAGGCGGGCGCTTACCAGGTGTTCCAGCTCGGGCCGCCGAAGAAGCCAAATTGTGACTGCTGCGCGACCCGCATTTGCGGCGGCTGCGCGAACTGCATCGACGGCGGACGGCTTCTTGCCACCTTGCGCTTGCGCTGGACCGGCGGCTCCGGCTTCTTCGCCTCCGCCGGGACGTACTGGGCAAACGTCTCCCGCGCTCGGGCCTGAGCGGCGTCGGCCGAGGCAGGCGCTGCGGCAGGCGCGGACGGCGCAACGGCTTGGGCGGTCACGGACGGCGGCGGAACAATGGTCGGAATGTTGGTGTCAAAGACCACCCGCTCCGGCAGCTTCTGGTCGGAACGAATGCGCACTATGGTCTTGTCGGCCGAAGAAACGGTCTTGTCGACCGAAGAAACGGCCTGGCTGGCCACGACCGCCTGTTGTGGGACAAACGCATCGATCGCCAACAACAGCGCGAGCAGCACTCCGCCGACAAACAGGAAATAACGCGCCACAGGCATAGGTCTTACTCCCCCGCGCGAACGGCGCGCGGTTCAATCGCCCAACGGGCCATATAGCGTTTAGTTCCTGCTCAACTTGCAAGGTTCAAAGGCGCAGGTCACATTTTGGAGATGAAAGGTGAGTTCGGCCGCACAGGGCTAAGCGCGGCTGGCCGTCACCAGCGAACATTTCGCCTTATTCGCGTGGACGTTGACGAACCCAACCAGCATGCCTGCGTATCGCTTCCGGCTCTTCATGTTCACGGTATCGGGAATGATCCGCCTGCGGGCGGTCAGATGGCTGCCGTCCCGGCGGATGAAATTGCAGGCGATCTCGATATCCCTCACCGCGTAGTCATTGGTGTTGCGAAGCGTGAAGGTCACCAGCGCCTTCGAGCCGAGCCCGCCCCTTCGCCATGACTGCGAGATGATTTTCAGGCCGTCGAGCGGCGACGTGGCAGAGACAACCGTCTCTGGCGGCGCGATGTCGAGAGGCGCCGCGGCGCCAACCGCCTGGTTGGGATCGGTAGAAACTGCTGCCAGCCCCGGGCTCAGCAGGGGCGCTTGAGTCGCGGCCGGATCATCCGTGCGGGAAATGCCTTGCGTGACGCCGGCAACTTCAGACGGCGTCGGCGCCAAATGGCTTTCGGCATCGCTCGCTTGCGGGAGCATCAACCATATGGCGCATCCAACGATAGCGATCGCCGGCAGCACGGCAAGCCGCGCTTCGATTTTTCCGAACGACCACCCGGCGATTCTCATATCCTCGCCCTCACCCGGCAGCGTCGGCGATTGCCGTGCCGCGCATGAAAAAAGCCATACGGGCGTTTTCCCGTACGGCTTCTATCACGACCGCCGCTGTACGGATCCCGCCGCCGTCAACAATCATCCAGGGCAGGAATGGTTTCATGCCACCTCGACAATATTGCGGCGGCGGTGCAAGGCTTGCAGGGTAAGGCTTGCAGGATAGAGTTGTGGATTGGCTGGCGGCTTCATTGCCGCGCGACGCAACCGACCTTCAGCGCCGCAACAACAATAATGGGAGACCGATCGAGATGCCGACCGTTACCTGGGACCATGTGCACTTGCGCAGCCCCGATCCCGAAGCGACTGCCGCCTGGCTGGAAGACATTCTGGGCGGCGAGATCGTCCGCGCCCCGGGGCGGCTCGACGTCAAACTCGGCGGCGCCAACGTATTCATCGCACCCGTTGCCGCCAGCGACGGCGTCAACCCGCCACCGGTGACGCCCTATCAGGGGCTCGATCATTTTGGCCTGACGGTGAAAGACATCGACGCGGTCGCCGCCGAGATCAAGGCCAAGGGCGTCGAGTTCACGAAGGAGCCGACCACCATACGTCCTGGCGTTCGCATCTGCTTCATCCGTGGGCCGCAGGGCATTTCGATCGAACTGCTCGAACGCGACAAGAAATATACATGAGCGCCATTTGATTTGATCCTCATGGCGAGGAGCGCGGCACGCGCGTCTCCGGACGATGCTGCGCATCGCCAGGCGAACCATGAGGCCACAGGCGGGCCTACATCCTTCGAGATGCCGCTGGCGCGCCTCACAAGGATGAGGGACTGATAGTCGCTCACGTCATCGATCCTGGCATGAAGCAGCGAATGCTCAATCCCTGATAGCCGCGGATCGGCCAGACCATGGTTCGCCCTACCCGGTTCGGCTCGGTGATGACGGCATCTTCAGGCACGTCGTGCCACTGGCCGACGATGCGAACGCGGTAGTGCCCGCCTTTTGATTCCCAATCCACGTCGCTGACGGCGCTGCCGTCGGCGTCGGAACAGCACGGTCCCTTTCCGCTCCTTAGGCTGTCGAACCACTGCTTCAGCGGTGAGTTGGCATAACGGCCGTCAAGATCGCGGGCTTCGCTGGGAGCCGAAGCCAACGGCGACATCAGCAACACGCTGCCGATGATCAGCGACTCTCTCCAGCGGTCCAGACGATGGCGGCTATTCGCTGCGTATCGATGCGGCACGTGGCCGCCTGAATTCATCCAGTTGGTCACCTGTTTCTCTTGCTCCAGCACCCGCCGGCCGGTGCAAGGCAACTATGCATTTCGCGGGCCAACTCGAGTCGGTCCTCCGCACGTCATTCTCGTGTCACCTCCGAGCAGCATGCTCCAGATTTGCATCCTGTACGGGAATTGGCAGGCAACCTGACGCGTTGACGGTGCAGGCCACGCTTTGGCATAACTCCTTGACCGGCTTTCCGTGGGCGCGGACGCCGGCATCTGGGACGCCATGAAGAACGGGCTCTATTCGATCCACGTCACCCTGCTGGATGGGCGCACCGGCAAGGGCAGCGGCGTTATTCTGTTCCGGGATGGCCAGATTCTCGGCGGCGACGCCTATCTGTTTTACACCGGCAGCTACACCGTGAAGGGCGACACCTTCAAGGGCGAGGTCCTGGTGCAGCGTCACACCACCCCGCGCGACAACGACAATCCGCTGTTCGGCGGCCCCAGCCCGGTTGGCATCGGCGTGTCCGGAACCTTCACCGACACCCGCGGCAGCATGAATGGAACCGCGCTCGTCGGCAAAGCGAGCCAGATCTTCGGCGCCACCTTGCACAAATTGGCTGATATCGACTAGAGCCCGGTTCTGATTGAATCAGAATCGGGCTCTAGATTCTTGTTTTGACGCGTTTTCTTGACGCGAACCGGTGTCCACTTCGCTTGAAAACGCTTTAGCGGCCGGGCGCGCCCTTATTCCGCCGCCTGCTCCAGCGGCGCCGTGCGCGGCAGGATCATCTGGATGCGCGTGCCGCCGCCCGGCTCGGAATCGAGGTCGAGCCGGCCGCCAAGGCGGGTCGTCACGATGCTGTAGACGATGTGCAGGCCGAGCCCGGTGCCGCCCTGATCGCGCCGCGTGGTGAAGAACGGATCGAAGGCGCGGCGGCGGACATCGAGGCTCATGCCGATGCCGTTATCTGAAAAGATGATCTCGACATTGTCCTTGCCGGACTCCCGCACCTGGATATCGACCGTGCCCGGCTTGCCGTCCGGGAAGGCATGAGCCACCGAATTGAGGAACAGGTTGGTGAGCACCTGTCCGTACGGCCCGGGATAGCTGTTCATCATCAGGTTCGGCTGACACTCGACGTTGAGCGTCAGATTGTGCTTGCGCAGGCCCGGCCGCAACGACATCACCACCTGCTCGGTGAGATCGCCGAGATCGAAGGTGCGCTGGTCCGAATAGTTGCGGTCGGCGGCGACCTGCTTGAACGACTGGATCAGCTCGGCGGCGCGGTTGAGATTGGCGACGAGCTGCGACGACGCCGAGCGGCTTGTATCGAGAAAATCGTTCAGGCTGGAACGCCGCAACTCGCCGCGGGCGACCTCCGCTGCAAAGTTCGACGTCTTTCGCTCCAACGCGGACGCCACCGTCAGGCTGATGCCGACGGGATTGTTGACCTCGTGGGCTACGCCGGCCACCAGCCGTCCCAACGCGGCGAGCTTTTCCGCCTCGATCAGCGAATTCTGCGTCTCACGCAGGTTCCGTAGCGCTCCCTCCGCCGCATCCTTGGCCTTGCGCATCTCGGATTCGACACGCTTGCGCTCCCCGATGTCGAGCGCAACCGTCACGATGTTCTCGATCTCGCCGGCCGCATCCAGGATCGGCAGCTTGTTGACCAGCCATTGCCGCATATGGCCGGACGCGTCCTTGTATTCTTCCTCGTAGAAGCCCAGTTCCTTGCCGACCGCCAGCACCCGCTTGTCGGGCTCGTCGGTCTTTTCCGCGCCGTAGCGCGACATCAACTCGGCCGTGGTGCGGCCGATCGCATACCCCGGCTCAACCCCGAAAATGCCGGCCATATAGCGGTTCATCAGGACGTAGCGGAGCTGCTTGTCCTTGACGTTGATGACCGCAGGCACGGTGTCGATCACCATTTGCAGCAGGCGGCGGCCTTCGGCGATCGCATCCTCGGCCCGCTTCTGGTCGGTGATGTCGCGCACCGTTCCTTCGTAGCGGATGATCTCCCCCGCTTCGTTGCGCACCGCGCTGGCGCTGTCGGAGAGCCAGAGGACCGCGCCAGTGCGGGTGCGAACCTGGTACTCATATTCGCGGATCATGCCGTCGCGCTGCATCAGCCGCGCGTATTCCGCCCGCGCTTCGGGTTGAACGTAAACGGTATCCGCGATGTCGCCGATGCCGTTGATCAGATCCTGCGGCGTGGCATAGCCCATCATCCGCGCCAGCGCCGGGTTGGCGTTCAGCAGCGCGCCGCCGGGCGTCGTGACGTAAATTCCGTCGACCGAGGACTCGAACAGCTTGCGGTAACTTTCCTCCGCAAGCCGTTGTTCGGCGAGCGCACGCACCGCTGCCTCGCGTGCGGTGTCGGCATCGACCAGCGTCTGCCGGAATATTTCAGCGGCGCGGGCGATGTCGCCGATCTCGTTGTCCACGTCGGTCGCCGGGATCGAGGCGTTCTTCTCGCCGCCGGCCACCGCGCGGATCGAGGTTGCGATCGCGGCAAGCGGACGCACGGTGCGCCGAACCACCAGCAGCGACGCAAACAGTCCGATCAGGACGCCGGCCGTGCCGAGAACGATGCTCTGCCATTTCGCTTCCGTCAGGGTCCGCGCAAAATCGCGTGAGAGGACGCGCCCCCGCCGATCGCTGACGTCGCGCAACAATTCGGTGACGCGCTGGATCAGGCGGCCCTCCGCTCCGAGCACTTCCCTGTCGATGTCAGATATCTGCCGTTCGCGGATCGATATGTTGACGATCGCCAGCGCATAATCGTCGACGATCGCACGCAGCTTTGAGTCCGTGATCGTCATCGAGCGCATGCTTTCCGCAGCCTGTTCAGCCGCCGAAGGGTTATGCGCCAGCAACGCCGAGGCGATCCGGCTCTGGGTCTGAGCCAGGGCCGTCGCAAGGCGGGGATCGGATGCCTCGGCGATCGCCGTATCGAATTGCTCGCGCAAGGGCGGCAACGCGACGATCATCTCGGCGCGGCGGTTGATCAGCGCGGAAATCCGCTCGATGCCGGTGCGGTAGGTCGCCAGGCGCTCGGTGACGCCGTCGATCATGTCCTGCTGTTCTGGCGCCAGCTCCAGCCGTGTCTTCTTCAGGATCTCGCCCAGCGCGTTGGCGGCTTCGCCAACCTGGAGCGACTGGTTGCCGCGATCGGTGACGAAATCCCGCGCCGCGAGCCGCAATTCGTTCATGCGGCGGTCGATATCCTCGGCCAGATCGCCGACGCTCTGCAGCCGCTGCAGCTCGGCAAAGGTCGAATCGATGTGGCGGATGGCGATGACGCTGGCGGTCGAGGTGATGATGATCACCGCCAGCACCAGCATGAAACTGCCGAATGTCAGTTGGCCGATCGAAAGCGAGAACGATCGCGGCGGCGAATTCGGCGGCGTTTCAGCGGTCATGTGGGTCGGGGCCGGGCTCCAATCGGCGCCAATATACGATGTATTTCGGGCCGTAGGGAACACGCCGGAATCGGCCGGATTCGCCATCCGGACCCAAAAGAGGCGGCGCCAGCCAAGGCGAACGGCCGTTAACCTTTCCCGATGGAGACGGCCGGCAGGACCGCCCGCGGATATACCGAGGCGATTTGGGACCGTCAGCCGACCGAGCCGACCTCGAACACCTCGCCGTCATAGCCGGCCTCGGGGGGAATGCGGAGCTGCCGGCCGCCATTGTTCCGGGTCATCACCGGTGTCACGGTGACGACCGATTTGCCTCTGGAGTCGTCGAGCGCAGCTTTCACGCTGGCCTGCTTGCCCAGCTTGATCAGGTTGCGGGTGGTCGGGAACGGCAGCTTGAAGCGCCCGCTCTCGCCGCCCTCCAGCGCCTCGCGCGGCGACACCCAGATCGAGTCGGTGGATTCCCTGCCGTCATGGGCGCCGACCTGCTCGGGTGGCGCGGCGGCAAGGAAGAACCAGGTGTCGAACCGCTTGGGCATGCCCTCCGGGGTGATCCAGTGGGCATAGGGCACGAGCTCGTCGAGCGCCAGCACCATGCCGTTGTCGGCCAGTACGTTGAGGAACGTGATCTTGCTGTCACAGAGGTCGGCGCGATGTGCCGCCTCGATCTCACTGGCGCGCTTGGCATCGATCAGCGCCGTCGCCCCCTTGGGCCGCGCCAGCAGGATGCCGCTTTCCTCAAACGTTTCGCGGATCGCAGCAATCCGAAAGCTCAGCGTCGCCTCATCGAGCCCCTCGCCGCCCGAATAGAGTTCGGGCCGCGCGATGATCGCCTTGTCGCCCTTGTCGACACTGCCGCCCGGAAATACCAGCGCGCCGGAATTGAAGTCGATCTCATAATGGCGAACCATCATGAAGACCTCGATTTCCCTGGCGTCTGCACTGTCGCGCAGCAGCAGGATCGTGGATGCAGGACGCGGGGCGACGGCTTCGGCCATATGACTAGCCCGCCGCGCTGGATTGCGGTTGCAGATTGGCGCGGCGGTCGACGCGCGCCACCCGCGACAGCAGATAATCGACTTCGGCCTTTGCTGTTGCCGTAATCGCCGCGCCCGGCTTGCGCTGCGCGCTGGAGGAGATGATGCCGCGCTTCTGCAGCACGTATTTGCGCACCGACAGGCCCGCGCCTGGCTGCTGCTCGTAGCGGATCAGCGGCAGATGCGCATCGAACAGATCGTGCGCGGCGTCGCGCTTGCCGGCCTTCGACAGCTTCACAACGTCGATCAACAGTTCCGGGAAAGCGTAGCCGGTCATGGCGCCGTCGGCGCCGCGCTCCATTTCGAAGTCAAGGAACAGTCCGCCATTGCCGACCAGGATCGACAGTGGCCGCAGCGAGCCGTCCTTCTGGAAATTACGAAGCGTGGAGATCTTCTCCAGGCCTGGCCAGTCCTCGTGCTTGAGCATCACGCAGGACGGCGAATCCATCACGATTTTGCGGATCACGGCGGGCGTGAAGATGACGTTGAGCGTCAGCGGATAGTCCTGCAGCACCCAGGGAATGTCGTCGCCGATCGCTTCCTGCGCCTGCTTGAAATAGCCTGTGATCTGTTCGTCGGTGCGCAGATGCGGCGGCGGAGCGATCATCACGCCAGCGGCGCCGGCATCCATCGACGCCTTCGCCAGCGAACGCATCGAGGCAAAACCCGGCGCCGAGACGCCGACGATAATCTGCATGTTTTTGGCGCGCTTGACGAAGCGGATCGCCACCTGCTCGGCCTCATCAGCATCGAGTTTCGGTGCCTCGCCCAAAATGCCGAGCACGGTGACGCCGTCGCAGCCGACTTCGGCGTAGAAGTCGGTCAGCCGGTCGATGGACTTCTCGTCAATGCGGCCGTCATCGTGGAACGGCGTCGGCGCAATCGCGAAGGTGCCTGCGGCCTGGGCGGTGAGTTTCATGATTACCTTCTTTGGCAGGGGCTAACGGAACGGAACATCTGCGGCATGGATACCACCAACTAACCTATGCCTCAAAGCGGCAGATTGAGCCTCGGAATGAGCCTGCCCGGGATGGAGCCCGATGGAACAAGGCCGTCGTCGACGGCTCCCATGCGGCGGTAAAAGTCGGCCGCGTCAGGATCAGCCTCGATGACCAGCGCCGTAGCGCCGGCCGCGCGGGCGGTGGCTTTGGCCCAATCGAGCAGCTTTCGGCCCGCACCAGTGCGCAGCAAGGCCGGTTCGACAAACAGTTTCTCAAGCTGGGCCGTGTCGCCGCTGGACTTCACCTCCGCGACGCCCGCGAGACGGCCGTCCAGCTCGGCGACCTGCACCTGGGACGCCAGAATGGTCGCCGGTGTCAGCGTGAGCTCCTTGCGGCAGGCTTGCATGAACGTGTCGTCATATCCCCACACGGCTTTGGAGCGCAGGCACAGCTCGGTGAGAGCAGGCCCTTCTTCCGGACGTGCAGGCCGCAACGCGAGCATGGCGGACCTCTCCTCTACCGGGAAGAACTAGAACCGGCGTGCGCCCATCTTGATCTGCTCCTCGGAGAAGAAGATCTCCTTGGCATGGGTCACGATGTCCTCGGCCTTCCAGCCCGTGAACGGCGGCTTCCAGCCTTCCATTTCCATCATCCGCATCTCGCGAACCCCGCGCGGGCCGGAGACGCCGAGCACCTTGCCGGTCTGGTCGCCCGACAAATCGCTGACCATGTACAGCACGGCCGGCGCGATGCCGTCCGGGCCGAGCGCGGCGCCGGGGTTCTCCTTATAGCGCGGCAGGTCTGCGGTCATGCGGGTCAGCGCGCCCGGGGCCAGGGTCCAGACGCGGATGTTGTACTTGCGGCCTTCGATGGCCAGCACGTTCGACAGTCCCCAGATACCGCCCTTGGCGGCGCCATAGTTGGTCTGGCCGAAATTACCGATCAGGCCCGATGTCGAGGAGGTGTTGACGATGACGCCGCCGCCGTTCTCGCGCATCCATTTGAACACCGGCTGGGTGCAGCAGAACGTGCCTTTAAGATGCACCCTGATCACCTTGTCCCAATTGGCCTCCTTGGCCTTGGCAAACGTCTCGTCGAGCAGGATGCCGGCGTTGTTGACCAGGATGTCGGCGCGGCCGAAATTCTTGATGGCGTCGTCGAATACCGATTGCCCGCCGGCCATGGTCGAGATGTCGGCGCCATTGGCGACGGCGCGGCCGCCCTCTTCCTTGATGGAATTGACCACCTTCTGCGCCATGGAGACGTCGGCGCCGGAACCGTCGCGGGGACCGCCTAGGTCGTTGACCACGACCGCTGCGCCCTCGCGCGCGAACAGTTTGGCGTAGGCCTCACCGAGCCCGCCGCCTGCACCGGTGATGATGGCTACCTTGCCGTCGAGCAATCCCATGGTGTGTTCTCCCGCTTTGTTTTTCCGTTCTCGTGTCCCGGACGCGATGCAGCGTGCAACGCTGCGTCGCAGAGCCGGGACCCGGTACCACCCGGCCAATGGGCCCCGGCTCTGCAGCGCACCGCTACGCGCTGCGCTGCGTCCGGGGCACGAGATCTAACCCAGCACCGTCTTGCCGCTCTTGATCACCGTGACGCCCCTCGCCTTCACCTTGGCTTCGAACGAGACGATGTTGCCGTCCTTCCACATCTCCATCGTCACGGTCTCGCCGGGATAGACCGGCGAGGAAAACCGCGCGACGTGCTGCTTGAAGGCGGACGGATCGTAGTCGGCGTAGGTCTGCAGCACGCCGCGGCAGGTGATGCCGTAGGTGCACATGCCGTGCAGGATCGGCCGCGGAAAGCCGGCCTTCTTCGCAAACTCGGGATCGGAGTGCAGCGGATTGCGATCGCCGCACAGACGATAGACCAGCGCCTGGTCCGGCCGCGTCGTGATGTCGACGATCTTGTCGGGCGCCCGGCTCGGCACCTGGTGCGGTTCGGGCTGGCCTTCGGAAGGTCCGCCAAAGCCGCCGTCGCCGCGGGCGAAACGCGAGGCGACCAGCGTTGCGAGCTTGTCGCCGTTCTCATCCTTCAGCACGGTCTGGTGCCGGATGACGGCGCCCTTGTCCTTGCCCTTGTCGAAGACGTCGAGCACGGTGGAGTCGGCCGTGATCTTGGCCGCGCTCGGCAGCGGCTTGTGGAAGGTGATGTCGCGCTCGCCGTCGACCACCATGACGCGGTTGAGGTTCATTTCACCGGGGCTTGAGCCCCAGGCCGCTACCGAGGCGAAGGTCGGCACGACCTTGAGCGGACGCGGCGTCAGCGTGCCCTCGTTGACGAAGGCGAGTTCGCTCTCGTCCATCGGATCGGCGCCCATGCCGATGCCGTAGGCGTAGAGCATCACCTCGCGGTCGGTATAGGCGTATTTCTGGCCGAGATTTTTCAGGGCCATGAGCTGTTCGTAGTTGATCGGCATTTCGTTTCTTCTCCCCGAACCTCTTTTGCTGGCGCCCGTTACAGCGCCCTCTCCCCTTGCGGGAGAGGGCTACACCGGCGTCGAACACAAACTCGCTTGCGAGAGGGGTTGCCTCCACGAATCCATCTCACTCGTGGAGAGAACCCCTCTTCCGGCGCTTCGCGCCACCTTCCCCCGCAAGGGGGGAAGGTACTTTCTAGGCTAGGCCGCCGTGAAGAACGGCAGCGGGGCGCCATCGGTTGGCTTCCACACCAGCTTCACCTTCTGGCCGATCTTCAGGCTCGTTAGATCGCAATCGACGATGTTGGTCTGCAGCGAGGGGCCTTCCTTCAGCGTCACATAAGCGATCGCATATGGACCGGTCGGCGACTTCCGCATCAGGCTGTAGGTGTAGACCGTCGCCTCACCCGAGCTTTCCTCCCACACCGTCTTGTCCGAGAAACAGAACGGGCAGATCGAGCGTGGGAAGTAGTGCGCTTCGCCGCAAGCGGTGCAGCGCTTGATCATGAACTTGCCGGCCTTGGCGGCTTCCCAGAACGGCGCGGTCTCGGGATTGGTCACCGGCGCCGGATATTTTTTCGTTTCAGCCATCACACGCGCTCCAGAATGCAGGTTGAGGCGGCGTGACGCACGCCGAGAAGACCGCCAGTGCCGTGGGCGATCGCGAGGTCGCAATTCTTGACCTGCACCTTCGGATGCGCTTCGCCGCGCAATTGGCGGACGGCTTCCAAAATTTTCGTCATGCCGCCGCGGTTGACCGGGTGATTGCTGCAGAGGCCGCCGCCATCGGTGTTGAACGGCAGCTTGCCGACGCCCGAAATGAGATTGCCGTCGGCGACGAACTTGCCGCCCTCGCCCTTCTTGCAGAAGCCGAGGTCTTCGAGCTGCATCAGCACGGTGATGGTGAAGCTGTCGTAGATCGAGGCGTACTTGATATCCTTCGGCGTCACGCCTGCTTCCTCGAACGCGCGCGGGCCGGACCAGACACCGGCGGAATACGTAAGATCGAGATCCTTGCCGCCGCGCGGGCCCTTCATCGCCTCGCCATGGCCGATCAGGCGCACCAAGGGCTTCTTCAGGCTTTTGGCGATTTCCGGCGTGGTCACGACCATCGCGCCGCCGCCATCGGTGACGACGCAGCAATCCATCCGGTGCAGCGGGTCCGAGATCATCGGCGAGTTGATGACGTCCTCGACAGTGACGACGTCCTTCAGCATGGCGTGCGGGTTGTACTGGGCGTGATGGGAGGCTGCGACCTTGATCCAGGCGAGCTGCTCGCTGGTGGTGCCGTAGTCGTGCATATGGCGCATGGCACACATGCCGTACGCATTGTGGGTGGTGGCGCCATAGGCCGCCTCGAAATCAGCCTCTGCGCCGGCGGCACGCGGCGGCATCGGGCCGGTGCGCGGCTTGCCGGCGAGCGTCACCAGCGCGATCGAGCATTTGCCCGCCGCAATCGCTTCGGCGGCGTGGCCGAGATGGATCAAATAGGAACAGCCGCCGGTCTCGGTGGAATCGACGTGGCGCACCTTCAATCCGAGGTAATCGACCATCGGCCAGGCGCCGCCGGGAGCGTCACCGGCGCAGAAATAGCCATCGATATCGGCTTTGGTGAGCCCGGCATCCTCGATCGCGCCCCTGGCGACTTCGGCGTGCAACTGTGCCGTTGATTTATCGGGTGCGTGCCGGGTGGGATGCTCGTAGATCCCGGCAATGTAGGCTTTGCCTTTGATGGTCAAATCGTTCTCCGTTGGCGTTTCTTCTTTCCGAAAGTTTTTCTGGCCTGTCGCCGCCGCCTTGGCAAGCGCGGAAATATTCCGCCGGGCGAGAGGGTAGCGACTAGACTCAAGTCGGGATGATTATCGGCAGAAATCTTATCAGGCCGGAACGTGCGTCCGCCGTTCGGCTTCACATTTCACAACGCTGCGTTCTCGCGGCGCGACGCGCCCGAGTTGTGCATGGTCGCCTGCCCTCCATGATGAGGGCGCAGGGAATGCCGGATGACGGCTAGCACCCGCGGTCTCGTGTGCAATAAGCGCTAAGAGATGCGCACACGAGCATACTCCGTAGGGTGATACTGTGCGCTCGGGACGTTGACTGTCTTGTGAACTTTTCGCTCAAAAAGAATTGGAGACGACGCCCATGTCGAGACCTGATCCACGTCCAACGCTCGATGCGCCGGACGAAGATCCCTACCTCTGGCTAGAAGACATCGAGGGTTCTCGGGCGCTCGAGTGGGTTGAGGAGCAGAATACGGCGACGCTGAAGCTCTTCGGTCAAGGGCAGACTGCGGCCGACCGGGATCTGCTCAAGTCGATCTTCGATCGCCCCGACAACATTCCCTATCCAACCCGCGTCGGCGGACAGTTGTTCAACTTGTGGCGAGACGCCGGTAATCAGCGTGGCCTTTGGCGGACATGCACGTTGGAAAGCTTCCGCGGTGAAGCTCCCGCTTGGGATGTTCTGCTCGATCTCGACGTGCTCGCTCGCCAGGAAAACGAAGACTGGATTCTGACGAGCACTTCGATCTTACCCGACACGCATGACCGCGCCATCCTCAGCTTGTCGCGCGGCGGAGCCGACGCCGTCGTGCTGCGCGAATTCGACATTGCCAAGCGCGACTTCGTGCCGAATGGCTTCCATCTTCCCGAGGGCCACAGTTCGTCCGTCTGGCTCGACCGCGACACTCTCTTGCTGATATCGGCGGTGGGACCGGATATGGCAACCACGTCGGGCTATCCGCGCACAGTTCGACTTTGGCGCAGGGGAAGCGACCCGCTGTCAGCCCCAGTCATTTTCGAAACGCGGCGCGATTCCGTGTATGTCTACGCCGGGGTTGACCGGGATAGCTCACAACAGCGCTTATGGTTCGTCGACAAGCCGGGCATCATCGAGTCCAACATCTGGATTGGCGATCGTACGGGGCCGAAGACGCGGCTCGACGTCCCCAGCGACGCTTGGCTGTCCTGGCAGCGGGGTTGGCTCGCGGTGAAGCCGCGCACCCCTTGGAACATCGCGGACAAGACCTACGGGACGGACGCCGTCATAGGCATTTCCTTTGCAGCCTTCCTGGCCGGCGACCGGCGCTTCACGACGCTATTCGAACCGCGTGGCCGGCGCGCGTTGCAAGGCTTCTTTTGGTGCGGCGGCCGCTTGGTCCTGTCGATCCTCGATGACCTCAAGCCCGTCTTCGAGGTGTTCAGCCCTGTCGACGGGGCCTGGTCACGAGAGTGTGTCGCGGGGCTGCCCGATCTCGGCACCGTGTATGTCTGGCCTTTCGACCGCGAGTCGGAAGAGTCGAACGGGGATTTGCTCGCGAGCGCTCAGGACCCGCTGACGCCGCCATCGCTGTTCGTCGTCGAGCCTTCGGCAGCACCGGTCCTGCTCAAGCAGGCCCCGCGGGCTTTCGATCCGACAGGTCTTGTGACTACACGCCACGAAGCGGGATCAAGCGACGGCACGCGCGTCCCCTATGTGCAGGTCGGGCCGCCGGCCGAGACCGGGGATGCGCCCGTGCATCTCTACGGCTACGGCGGCTTCAACATCTCGTTGCCGCCATTCTACAACCCGACGGTCGGGAAGCTCTGGCTCGAACGTGGCGGCACCAGCGTGATTGCGCATCTCCGAGGTGGCCGTGAATTCGGCAACGACTGGCACGAGGCCGCACGTCGAGAAGGCCGGCGCCTTGCCCATGACGATTTCGCAGCCGTGGCTGCCGATCTCGTACGTCGAGGCGTCACGCGCGCCGGCCGCATTGCGGCCGAGGGCGGATCGAACGGCGGCTTGCTGATCGCCAATATGCTCACGCGCTATCCGGATCGCTTTGGCGCACTGCTCTGCAGCGTGCCGGTCATCGATATGCGCCGGTATGCAAAGCTGCTCATTGGCGCGGCGTGCATCGATGAATATGGCGATCCCGACAAACCCGAAGACTGGCAGTTCCTGGCCCAGATGTCGGCCTATCACGTCGCGTCCCCCGGCAAGCACTACCCACCGATCCTGCTCGTCACCAGCCGCCGTGACGATCGGGTTCATCCGGGACATGCCCGCAAAATGGCGGCCAAGCTGCAGGCGATGGGCTATGAGGCCCACTTCTACGAGCCTGCCACAGGCGGCCACAGTTCTGGCAAGGACCACAGCGAGCAGGCTGCCCTCATGGCGCTCGAACTTTCCTTTCTCCGACGCGCAATTGGCTGGGAGCGGTGAGAGTCCGTTACCGGTACATCGCGACGTATGGCTTCGATGCAACCATACGTCAGCCAACGGATGCAAGGCGGACCCGTCCACCCGCTTTTGCTGCAGCCCAACCCGTCGGTCAACAAGCTCTTATTCGCGGGTTCACGCATTTCGGCTGGTTTTGGCGCAGCGGGTCCTAACGGGGTTTTAGAGCCCGCCGCACGGTCGGCGCACGCTGATTTGCCGACGGACCAATCAGCAAGCGTCAGCCGGTATTCCTGACCGCATCAACCAGCATGGCGTAAAGCTGGCGCTTGGTGAATTCCTTGGGCTCTGTTGCTGTCGGCTTGCGCGGAGACATGACCTTGTCCGCCGGGCGGGCACAGGCCAACGGCGCCACGCTTCGCTTCGGCACCGACACGATCCTGGGGTTCGCGGTTGGCGGCTTACGACCGCGCTTCTGGCCCATCCGCTGCAACTTGGCGCTCACGGCATTGCGGCTCAGGCCTAGCCGAGTTGCGATCTGACCGGCACTGTGGCCATCGGCCCAGAGCTTTTTGAGCAGTGCTACGTCTTTCGCATCCCAACCCATAGAGATGATTATACATCGACTGCGAGCAACAAGCTAGTCGTTGCTCACGTTGATCGAGCGAGCAGATAGTCTCGTCGTTAATGCCGCGCAGTTGGTAGGGTGGGCAAAGCAAAGCGTGCCCACCATCACGAGCGGAGTGCGAGACGGTAGGCATGGCGCTTTGCGCCATTGCCCACCCCACGGACTGGATCAGTGATGCTTTTCCAGAACAATGATCGGTGGGGAGGACGCGCACGTCCACATCGACGCGGCATAGCAGTAGTTGCCCGGATGATCGTCGAGATAGAAGCCATCGGCATCTGGAGCTATCAGCCGAGACTTCACCTCGGTCTTCCAAAATGCAAAGCGATCAGTCTCGGATATCCACCGCAGGGGCAGCCCTACCTCGGCGACCACGAAGCTCGAACCATCCTGCAGAAGGCGCTTAACATCTGTCTCTCCCAGATTGGCAACGCGACGTGCACCCAGCGGACCGTCGCTGTTCCAGAGTTCTGTGAGCGGCGTCTGTGCGACGATCCTCTGAGCCATATCCATGCTGCCTACCTCGCGCTATCGATCGCGCCGGCCGGCCCAATTGCCGGCGGTTAAATCAGGCTGAGCCTCTCGGAAATCCACTGACGATCCCTGTGTCCACGGAAACTCTCCGCCTCGGTCCGGGAACACCAATTGAAGACATTCAAAACGGTCGTTTCCATAAAACCACCTGCTCCACCCGAGGTGCGATGGATACTGCTCGGGTGACACTGGAAGCAGCACGGCGGCGGCATTCTCAAATATCTCGCCTGTTGGCTCACCAACCGGAAAACGTCGCCCGGCTTCGAGTTCGCGATAGATGTGCCAGAACGTATCCTGGGCGTTCTCTTTCGACATCGAGAACAACAACACCTCTGGAAACCTGAACTTCAGCCAGAAGCCGGTTGTGTAGGAGAAACCAGGCCCTTTATCGTCCGGCATGACGTGCATGCCAAACCAGCCATGTTCGCGAATCCGCCGAACGAAGTTCTGTTCGTGTTGGTCAAGCCGTTCGGGGTCGGCATCAAGGGCAGTGAACATGCATGCACATCGGGTGTGATAGGCGACACCGTGGGTTACGCTTCGCTAACCCACCGTACGCAGCCACATCTAGATACCTCATCCTGAGGAGACCGCGAAGCGGTCGTCTCGATGGATGACCGCGGGTGGGATCGGGGCCGCATGGTTCGAGACGCGCTCCTCACCATGAGGTTTTAAGCTTTGCAAGGCAGGCACGGCGCTTTGCGCCTTTGCCCACCCTACCCGGCTCTCGTGCCCCGGACGCAGCGCAGCGCGCTAGCGGTGCGCTGCTGAGCCGGGGCCTATGCGGTGAGATGGGTCCCGGCTCTGCGGCGCAACGGCACCGGACGATGCTTCGTATCGCCGGGAGCGTTGCGCCGCGTCCGGGACACGGGGCTTACTCCGCCGCCAACTGCCGCGGCGCGGGCGGTGGGCTGGCGAGATCGGCGGTTAGCTGCGCGTGGCGGGCTTTGGCGTCCGCTACCGCCTTCTCCTTGATCGGGCCATAGCCGCGGATGCGGTCGGGCAAGGACAACAACTCGACGGCGGTGTCGTGCGTGATCGGCGACAGCAGGCCGAGTGCGGTTTCGACGTCCTTCTCGTAAGCCACGATCAGGTCGCGTTCGAGCTTGCGGTCGGCCGAGTAGCCGAAGATGTCGAGCGGCGTGCCGCGCAGGAAGCGCAAGTTCGCCAGCGTCCGGAACACGGGCATCATCCATGCGCCGAAGGCGCGCTTCTTCGGCCGTCCCAGCGCATCCTTTCCTCCGCCGAGGATCGGCGGCGCCAGATTGAAATTGAACTTGAACTCGCCTTCGAACTGGTCGCGGAGCTGCTTTTCGAAGCGGCCATCGGTGAACAGCCGGGCAACTTCGTACTCATCCTTGTAGGCGAGCAGTTTGGCGTAGTTGATCGCGACCGCCCGCGGCAGCGCCTCACCATAGCCGCCATCGATCGCCGCATCGCGCACGCGCTTCACGAGAGCCCGATAGCGCTCGGCGAGCGCGGTATTTTGGTAGTCGGCGAGGTGCGCGCTGCGATGGGCGATGATCTCGTCCAGCGTCATCGCATCCAACGTCTTCGCCACCACCGGCTCGTCCTGGCCCTTCATCATGGCCTCGAGCCGCGCCGGATCGGCCGCGGCGAGGCGGCCGAGCTGGAAGGCCTGCGTGTTCATCTTGATCGAAACGCCGTTGACCTCGATCGCCTGCAGAATCGCCTTTGCCGACAGCGGCAGCAGGCCCTTCTGATAAGCATAGCCCAGCATCATGATGTTGGTGGCGATGGAATCGCCGAGCAACGCTTCGGCCGGCTTGGTGAAATCGTAGAACGAGGAATCCTTGCGCAGCTCGGTCTCCAGCACGTGGTTGACCTTGCGGCTCTGGAAGTTGAAGTCGCGGTTGAGGATGAAGTCGGCGGTCGGAATGACGTGGGTGTTGATTACGCCGACGGTGCGACTGGCTTCGCAGAGCGTAATCGTGTCCTTGGCGGCGGCGACCACCTCGTCCGCAGCCATCACGAGATCGGCGGTGCCGGTGACGATGCGCGAACAGGTGACGTCGGCGGTGTGCTCCGAGAGCCGGACATGGCTCAGCACCGCGCCGCCCTTCTGCGCCAGGCCGGACATGTCGAGGATCATGCTGGCCTTGCCCTCGATATGGGCGGCCATGCCGAGCAGCGCGCCAATGGTCAAGACGCCGGTGCCGCCGACGCCTCCGACCGCGATATTGTAGGGCCGCTCCAGCGACGGGAATGAGGACGGCTCCGGCAGATCGCCGATGTCGCCAAGGCCTGTACCATCAAGGCTGGCCGGCGCGCGACGGCGCGGCTTGCCGCCGTCGATGGTGACGAAGGACGGGCAAAAGCCCTTGAGGCAGGAATAGTCCTTGTTGCAGGTCGACTGGTTGATGGTGCGCTTGCGGCCCATCTCGGTTTCCAGCGGCTCGACCGAGATGCAGTTCGACTGCACCGAGCAATCGCCGCAGCCTTCGCACACGGCCGGATTGATCATGACGCGGCGCGCCGGGTCTTCCATCAGGCCGCGCTTGCGGCGGCGGCGCTTCTCGGCGGCGCAGGTCTGCACGAAGACGATCGCCGAAGTGCCCTTCAGCGTGCGACAGATCTTCATGACGTCCTGAAGCTCGTCGCGATGCGCGGTCTTGACGCCGGGCGCGATCTCGGATGCCGGATAGGCGTCGGGATTTTCCGAGACCAGATAGATGTTGCGGATGCCCTCGCTGTGAAGCTGGAAGGTGATCTGCTGTGGCGATAATTCGCCATCGACATGCTGACCGCCGGTCATCGCGGTCGCATCGTTATAGAGGATCTTGTAGGTGATGTTGGCGCCCGAGGCGATCGCCTGGCGGATCGCGAGGCTACCGGAGTGGAAGTAGGTGCCGTCGCCGAGATTGGCGAACACATGCTCTTCCTTGGTGAAGGGTGCGACGCCGACCCACGGCACGCCCTCACCCCCCATATGGGTGTAGGTCTCGGTGTTGCGGTCCATCCAAAGGGCCATGAAGTGACAGCCGATGCCGGCAAAGGCACGGCTGCCTTCCGGCACCTTGGTCGAAGTGTTGTGCGGGCAGCCCGAGCAGAAATACGGCGTGCGGGTGACTGGCGCCACCGCCTGCATCTGGGTCGCCTGTCGGCCATTGAACCAGTCCGCTTTGGCGCGCAGCATCGCGGCGATTTCGGGGTTGAGATTAAGTCGAAGCAGGCGCTCGGTCAGCGAGCTCGCTAGCGACGCAACGGAAAGCTCCGCGGCGAAGGTGAGAAAACGTTTGTCGTGGTCGTCCATCTTGCCGACGATCCGCGGGCGGACGTCGTCGCGCCAGTTGAACAGCTCCTGCTTGACCTGGTTCTCGACGATCTCGCGGCGCTCCTCGACGATGAAGATCTCCTCGAGGCCGATGGCGAAGTTGCGCACGCCTTCCGGTTCGAGCGGCCAGGGCATGCCGATCTTGTAAAGCCGCAAGCCGATCTTGGCCGCGACCTCCTCGGTGATCCCGAGTTCGCGCAGCGCCTGACGAATGTCCTCGTAGCTCTTGCCGGATGCCATGATGCCGTAGCGGGCATTCGGCGAATCCATGGTGATGCGGTTGATCTTGTTGGCGCGGGCGAAAGCGATCGCCGCATAGCCCTTGTAGTCCTGCAGGCGCAGGTCCTGCGCATAGCGATCGTCGGGCCAGCGCAGGTTGAGGCCGCCCGGCGGCATCTCGAAATCGGTCGGGATCGCGAACGGCGTCATCTCGTCGGTGAGGTCGATCTCGGCGGTGGTTTCCACCGTCTCGGTGATCACCTTCATGCCGACCCAGCAGCCGGAGTAGCGCGACATCGCGATACCCAACAGGCCCATCTCGATCATTTCATGGATGCTGGAGGGATAGAGATACGGCATCAGCGCGGAGATGAAGGCGTGGTCGGACTGATGCGGGACGGTGGAAGATTTTGCACCGTGATCGTCGCCGGCGAGACACAGCACGCCGCCATGTTTAGCCGATCCTGCCGTGTTGCCGTGGCGGAACACGTCGCCGCAGCGGTCAACGCCGGGGCCTTTGCCGTACCAGATGCCGACCACGCCGTCGTACTCGGCGCCGGGCGAGAGATTGAGTTGCTGCGAGCCCCAGATCGCGGTGGCCGCGAGATCCTCGTTCACGCCGGGCTGGAACTTGACATTGTACTGTTCGAGGTGCTTGCGCGCGGCGAAGAGCTGCTGGTCGTAACCGCCCAAGGGGGAGCCGCGATAACCGGAGATGAAGCCCGCGGTGTTGAGCCCTGCGGCGCGGTCGCGGCGGATTTGCGCCATCGGCAGGCGGACCAGCGCCTGGATACCGGTCAGGAAGATGTGGCCGGACCCTTGCGTGTACTTCTGATCGAGACTGATCGGACCCTGGTTAATTCCCATTGCAGCCCTCTTTGGCGGTAAGCCTTGATCGTGACGACGCTTTTTTAGCTAAGCATCTGAACTCGTTAGAACCAGTCTATGTCGGTTTTTCCGGGCCGCGCACCACAAATCTCGGCAAGAAAGCCGCGCCCTCAAACTTCGCAATTTCGTGCCGGGAAAATCGGCGCCGCATTTCGGTTTGTGTCGTCCGGAAGCCTCGGCGCGAAATGGCATGACGCCCCCGCTGTGTGCACTTTCGCGCTATAACGCTCCGGAAGGTCAATCGGTGCAGGGACGACCATGCGGGCGATTCTCGCGGCACTTGCTTTTGTGCACTGCGTTCATGGCCGGCGAAGGTCATGCCCAGCCCAAGGGCGAACCGGCGATGGCCGATGACATCGCGCGGCAAGGCGCTGACGGACGCCGGCGACTCGGCGCCTGGAGCGATGACGACTTCTACCGCGCGCTCCGCTTCGGCGTGGCGCGCAATGGATCGCTACTATCCCGCCTTCCCCTATCCGAATTTTACGAAACTGACGCGGCAGGACATTTTGGTAATCCACGCCTATCTGGCGACGCTGGCACCGGTCACGAACGCACCGCGTGCGCCGGGGTTGCGCTAGCCGTTCAACTACCGCTTCGGAGATCGCCGACGCGACGAACTATATCCGCAATGCCTGGGGCAATGCCGCGCCGCTGGTGACGGCGGCGGAAGTCGCGAACGCGCGGCGTAAATGATCGTGTCCCGGACGCGGTGCAGCGTGAAACGCTGCTCCGCAGAGCCGGGACCCAAGCTGCGGCAACAAATGGACCCCGGATCAGCAGCGCATCACGCCGCAAGAGCGGCGCGCTGCGCAGCATCCGGGGAACGTCGGCTACCGCAGACACAAACCTCACTCAGGAATTCGGAAGAATCACGGGTTCCAACATTACGGGGTTGCAATGTTGGCGCGGAACATCCGTGCAGGCCAACTATTATCCTTGCGCTTGACTTCGGGATGCTAACGGAGGAACCCATTCATGGCACACCAACCCGATCCGAACGATCCTTACCGCGCCGGCCTGAGCGATGAAGAAGTCCGCCGTCAGGCCCGCTTCAACAGTCTCGACAATGAGCTGCAGCCCGATCCTGCGCTGTCCGAGGGTCCGCCGAGTGGCGCCAAGGTCGCGATGTTCGCCGTTGCCATCGCGCTCGTACTGGGCGCGCTGTTCTATGGCCTGAACAACACGACCGTGCAGCAGGCCGGTACCTCGTCGACCAACCAGGCCGCGCAGCAGCAACCGGCCAACCCGTCGGCGCCTCCGGGCATGCGTGACGTAACGCCGCGCACCAACACCGATCCTGGCACGACCACGGGCGCCGCGACCAATCGCCCGACGCCGCCATCGCAGGAACCGACCGGCACCGAGGTCGATCGCTCCAAGCAGTAGCGGTTGATCAATCCCAAACTACGTACAGCGGGCAAAATGGCCCGCTGTTTTTTTGCGTTGTCCAGGCTGAGGACTGATCGATCAAAGCCAGAGGATAACGGTTGCGCATGCACACCGGCCAACCCTGGCCTCGCCCCTCGCGGACGAGGTCTTTCGGCTTTTGAAACGTGCCTCGCCCTCCCTCCATTATGGAGATAAACGTGGCGCAGAATATCTACGACAATCCCGATTTCTTCGCCGGCTACAGCCGATTACCTCGCCAGGTGCAGGGGCTGGACGGCGCGCCCGAATGGCCGGCTGTCCGGGCTATGCTGCCCGCGCTAACCGGCAAGCGCGTGGCCGATCTGGGCTGCGGCTTCGGCTGGGCCTCGCGCTGGATGCGCGCGCAGGGCGCGGTCTCGGTGCTTGGCCTCGATCTGTCGCAGAACATGATCGCACGCGCCAAGGTCGATACCTCGGACCCGGCCATTGAATATCTGCTCGCCGATCTCGAGACATTGGAGCTGCCCGAAGCGGCTTTCGACCTCGTCCATAGCGCCCTGACCTTCCACTATGTCGAGGATTTCCGGCGCCTCGCGCGCATAATCGACAAGGCGCTGGTCGGAGGCGGAGATCTGGTCTTCACGATCGAGCATCCGATCTTCATGGCTGCGGCGCATCCGCATTGGATCGCCGATGAAGACGGCCGCAAAACCTGGCCGGTCAACGGCTACTCGATCGAGGGCGAGCGCCGCGCGGACTGGTTCGCCAAGGGCGTGCTGAAGTATCACCGGACCCTCGGCACGACGCTCAACACGCTGATTGATGCGGGCTTCGAGTTGCGCCGGGTCGAGGAATTCGCCCCGACGCGCGAACAGATCGAGCGCATGCCCGAACTGGCCGAAGAGCTGGAGCGGCCGATGATGCTCCTGGTCTCAGCGCGAAAGACAGAAACGCGTTGAGAGTAGAGCCACCCGCGCCGCACGACACGGACGGCTCGCGATTGACTACCACCCTAGGATCGATGGCCGCTATGCGCGAGAAGCAGCAGTCATCTAACGCCTTCGGCCACTTTTGGGACCTGACGTTAGCTGAACATCTTGTTGATCTCGCCGCCGGGATAGCCGTTGGCGAATTCGCCGAAGGTGCCCTTCTCCGCCATCTCCTTTGACGCCTTCATGAAGCCGGCCCATGCCATCCGCGCCAGCGAAGCGCCGACGCTAATGCGGCGCACGCCGAGATCGGACGCCGCCTGCAGCGCCGGGCCGGCCGCGCCGACCAGGAGATTGACCGGCTTTGGATGCACCGCTTTCACGACCGCCGAAATCTCTTCCGGCGTCGCGATGCCGGGCGCATAGAGGCAGTCGGCGCCGGCTTCGGCATAGGCGGTGAGCCGGTCGATCACGAGCTTCAAATCCTTCTGCCCGCGCAGGAACGCCTCGCAGCGGCCGGTGAGCAGCACGCCGCTATTGTCGGCATCAATCGCCTGACGCGCCGCCTTGATGCGATCGACCGCCAACGCGCGATCGAACAGCGGCTTTACGCTGTCGCCGGTAAAATCCTCGATCGACAGGCCGGCCACGCCGGTCTTAACCGCGCGCGCGACATTGGCGCCGACCTTGTCCGGCTCGTGCGCAAAGCCGTCCTCGAAATCGGCGTTGACCGGAATATCGACCGCTGCGCAGATCGCGGCGAGATGGGCGCAGACGTCGTCGACGGTGACGTGATTGTCGGCCTTGCCCAGCGTCCAGGCGAAGCCGGCGCTGGTCGAAGCCAATGCCTTGAAGCCGAGATGCTGCAACGCTTTCGCGCTGCCGACGTCAAACGGATTGGGGATGATGAAGCATCCGCTCTCGTGCAACTTCCTGAATGCGGCGCGTTTGTCAGCAGATGTCAGCATGGGTCGCTCCCCTCGGTTTGTTGGCGCCGCCTACATAGTAACGCTGCGTCTGCTCCGCCAGACGTCTCACGCCACGACCTTGCGCAGGAACGTCCGCTCCTCGGCGAGGATGAACTTGTTCTCCTCGGCGAAATCAAAATTGGCCTTGCCTTCGCTGTCTGCCCGCAACCGCGCGCGGTAGCTTTCGTAAGACGCAAGGCTGTCGAACGAAATCAGCGCGAATGCGATGTTGTTGGTGCCCTCGTGCGGCATCCAGTAGCCGATCAGGTCGCCGCCGCATTTCGGAATGATGGTGAGCCAGTTTTTCGAGTACTGCTCGAACAAGGCGGGCTTGAACGGGTCGAGCTGATAGCGGATGAAGACGGTGACGGTCATGATGCTCTCCAAGGTTTCCCCGTCATTGCGAGCGCAGCGAAGCAATCCATAGCTCCACAAGCGTAGGAATGGATTGCTTCGTCGCGGAGCCTGTCATCGGGCGCGCATTCGCGCGACCCGTTGGCTCCTCGCAATGACGTTCGAGGCGAGACTACCCGCTTGCCCTACCGCGATGCTTCGGCTATCATCGAACTATGAAAGCAGGTCCTGACATCGCCATGGTCGCCTCCCTGGTCGGCGATCCCGCCCGCGCCAACATGTTGACCGCGCTGATGGACGGCCGCGCGCTGACCGCGAGCGAGCTGGCGCACCAGGCCGGCATCACGCCGCAGACCGCGAGTTCGCATCTTTCCAAACTCGAGACCGGCGGCCTGATCGAGCCGGAGAAGCAGGGCCGTCATCGCTATTACCGCCTCACCGGCCCCGATGTTGCAGGCGTGCTCGAAGGGCTGGCGGGCCTTGCCGAGCGCGCCGGACACACGCGCGTGCGCACCGGACCGAAGGAGCCGGCGCTGCGGCGCGCCCGGATCTGCTACGATCATCTGGCCGGCGATCTCGGCGTGCAGATGCTCGACAGCATGCGAAAGCAAAAGCTGGTCCGGCAAACCAAACAGGCGATCGAACTCACCGGCGAAGGCAAGCGCTTCATCGCCGAGGCGCTGCAGATCGACGCGGATATGCTCGCTCACCCGCGTCGACCCGTGTGCAAGGCCTGTCTCGACTGGAGCGAACGGCGGCACCATCTCGCCGGCACGCTGGGAGCTGCGGTGATGAACCGCTTCACCGAATTGAACTGGGCGGCGCGCGATCCCGCGCCCGGCAGCCGCGTCGTGAACTTCACGCGCACCGGCGAAAAGCGGTTCGCGGCGCTGTTTGGCAGCAGCGAAGCTTAGTCGTGATGGCTTGAACCTGAAGGCCAAATGAGGCTGGCTGATCTCCGCAAAATGTGAAGCTGCGCGGCCTTTACGGCACCTGATATCGGCATCAATTCAGCTTCATCTTCAGATGGAGTTTGCGATGCGACCAATTCTTGCCGGCGTGCTCACTGCCGCCCTTTGCATTCAGCCCTTGCTGCCGGCTAGAGCCGCGGAAGCCGCGCAACGCGAACCCTACGGCATTGGTCTCGAGGGTTTTGCCTATCCCTACCCGGTCCATCTGCTGCCGCTGGTCAACGACGGCGAGCAGGTGCGGATGGCCTACATGGACATTGCTCCCGCGCAGCCCAACGGACGCAGCGTGGTGTTGCTGCACGGCCGTAATTTTCCATCGAGCTACTGGGCGCCGGTCATCAAGACCTTGAGCGATGCCGGTTACCGCGTGATCGTGCCGGACCAGATCGGTTTTGGAAAATCATCGAAGCCGCAAGGCGATTTGCATTTCGATACGCTGGCGCGCAACACGATCGCGCTGCTCGATCACTTGCAAATCGCAAAGGCCGACATCGTGGCCCATTCGCTCGGCAGCATGCTCGGAGTGCGGATCGCACGCGCCTACCCTGACCGGATCGCGCATCTGGTGCTGACGGCTCCGATCGGACTGGAGGATTACCGGCTCTACGTCCCGCCCACGCCGACCGAGAAGATTTTGGAGAACGAAGATAAACTCACCGCGGACGCCTATCGCAAACAGCTCGAAACCAACTACGCCCTCAAACTGCCGCCCGAACAGGTGACGCCCTTCATCGACGCGCGCTTCAACATCAAGGACAGCGCCGAATATCCGCGCTGGCTGCGCGCGTTCGTCAGCTCGGCACAGATGATCTATCGCGAGCCTGTCGCGCACGAGATTCCGCTGATCACGCAGCCGACGCTGTTCGTGATGGGCGCCGACGATCATAACGCGCCGGGAAAAGCCAATGCGCCAGAAGCGCTGCGCCCGAAGATGGGGCAGAACGCCGAGCTGGCCAAGGCGCTCGCCGCCAAGATGGCGCGCGGCCGGGCCGAGGTGATCCCGAACACCGGACACCTGGTCTTTTTGGAAGCGCCGGAGAAATACGGCGAGTTGTTGCTCGGATTTTTGGCCGTAGCCCCATGACAAATCACGACATTACAAATCACGACATTCATGTTCCATTCAGGTGTTCGTGACTAGGTTCCGAACGTGCCGCCTTGCGGCCAAGAACGGGAGAAAACATGAAGTACCTTTTCGCAGCAGTTTTGGCCCTGGGCACCGTTGCCAGCTTCAGCGCGGCGGAAGCCGCAGGCGGATGCGGCCCCGGCTGGCATCGCGGCCCCTATGGCGGCTGCCAACCCAATCGCCGGGTCGTTGTTCGGCCGGCGGCTCCGGTCGTCGTGGTGCGGCCTCCAGCTCGGACCGTCGTGGTGCGGCCCGGCCGCGTGTGCCCCTACGGCACCGTGTGGCGCTACGGACGCTGCCGCGCTTACTGAGAATTCCCAGGCATGACAAAAGCCCCGCTCACGCGGGGCTTTTTTTATTGCTTTCTAAACAATCCGCGGCGAAGTCCTACCAGTAGTAACGACGGCGGCGCCAATAGCGGCGGCGCCAACGACGGCGGCGGTGCCAGCCCCAGTGCCTGCGGCGCCAACGGCGGCGGCGCCAACCCCAGTGCCTTCGGCCCCAACCGCGACGACGGCCCCGGCCCCAGCCCACTTCTTCGGGCGTGAGGCGATCGACCTCATCGCCTGACGTGACGGCGGGTTGAGCATCCTTGTCGGCGGGCAGTTTGTCGTCGTCGGCGAGCGGTGCCGGCATCAGCGGCGCGGCCTGCGCGCTCGCTGCGAGCGCGACACCGCCCGCGACAAATCCAAAGGCGAGCTTCAGAAAGTGGCGGCGTTCCATCACATCCCTTCCTCCGTTTGCTGTGTGCAAGAAAGAGAGTTTCACGGCGCCGAGATGAACACGCGCTGAATTGCGTGTTCAGCTTTGGTGCGAACGGAGTCGATCGAGAATTATTTTCGCGTGCTGTTGTTTGCAGCGGAACTTTTGTCGTCTTTGCGGTATTTCTGCGTTGCCCGCATCTGTGACGACGCGTCTTCTCTACGGCGGACACGTCGCCTCGCGTCTTACGCCACGCGCTCCTCGGCAAGCACCAGCACCTCGCGCGTCCGCGTCACGTCCGGCCAATCGCGGTTGAAGTCTGCGACCAGGCGTTTCATCTCTGGCCCCTCGATCGCGCGATCGAGCGCAGCCTTGTCCGTGAACTGGTACATCGCCTCGTGCAGTGATGGATCGGTCGCGCTCCAGTAGCGCCACGCCTTCACCGCGCCGAACGATTTCATCGCGTCCGGCAGATGCTCGCGCGAATACCAGGTGTCGAAGGCCTGACGCCTGGTGGGATCGGACACAGTGGCGCGGACGACGAAAAAGGCTGCGGGCATTTCATCCTCCCTGCTTCGGCTCTTGTAGGGTGGGCAAAGGCGCGCAGCGCCGTGCCCACCATCCATCAACAACGGTGCAAGAAGGGTGGGCACGGCGCAAGTGCGCCTTTGCCCACCCTACGAAACCTCTTCAACACGCAACTGTCACATGCTCTGTGATATCAAGCCTGCGCGCAATGCGTTATCCGAGGTGCCACCCATGTCCGTCCGCTATCGCTCCGCCCTCCTCTCAGCGCTCTGGCTGTTGACCGCGATCCTTCCCGCCGCGGCCGAGGACATCCTGCTGCCGCGCGAGCCGCAGATCGGGCCGCGGCCGTTCTATCTCGTCGACAAGATGAAGGACGGACCGCTGAAGACGCAGCTTGCGCAGTGCACTGGGCCCTTTCGCAAGACCGATTTTTCCATCGGCCACCGCGGCGCCGCGCTGGAATTTCCCGAGCATACCAGGGAGTCCTATATTGCCGCCGCCCGGATGGGCGCCGGCATCATCGAATGCGACGTGACGTTTACGAAAGACCGCCAGCTCGTGTGCCGCCATTCGCAGTGCGACCTGCACACCACCACCAACATTCTGACCGTGCCGGAGCTTGCCGCAAAATGCACGCAAGCCTTCAGCCCGGCTGATTCCGCGACCGGCAGGAAAGCCTCCGCAAAGTGCTGCACGTCAGACATCACGCTCGCCGAATTCCGGCGGCTGCGCGCGAAGATGGACGGTTTCAATCCCGACGCGAAGACGCCTGAGGAATATCAGAACGGCACGCCGCGCTGGCGCACCGACCTCTACGCCAATTCCGGCACGCTGATGACCCATGACGAGAGCATCGCGCTGATCAGAAGTCTCGGCGCCAAGTTCACGCCTGAGCTCAAGGCGCCCGAGGTGCCGATGCCGTTCGACGGCGATTACACCCAGGAGAAATACGCGTCGCAGATGCTGGAGGCCTACAAGAAGGCCCGAATTCCGCCGAGCGATGTCTTTGCGCAAAGCTTTAATCTCGCCGACGTGCTCCACTGGGTGAAGACCGAACCGGAATTCGCGAAACAGGCGGTCTATCTTGAAGAGCGTTACGAAAAACAGGGTCTCGATCCCAATAAGCCGGAGACGTGGAAGCCGTCGATGGCGGAATTGAAGTCGCAAGGCGTCGCGATCCTCGGTCCGCCGATCTGGACCATGCTGACGCTGAACGACAGACAAGAAATCGTCCCCTCCGAATACGCCAAGGCCGCCAAGGCCGCCGGCCTCGACCTGATCGGCTGGTCGCTGGAACGCGACGGCCCGCTCAACAAGGGCGGCGGCTTCTATCACAAGTCGATCAGGAGCGCGATCGACCGCGACGGCGACACGCTGACGGTGCTGGATATATTGGCCAAGCAGGTCGGCATCCGCGGCATGTTCTCCGATTGGCCCGCGACGACGACGTTTTATGCGAGTTGTACGGGGATGAAGTGAGGCTTGTAGGGTGGGCAAAGGCGCTCTTGCGCCGTGCCCACCATCAGCACTCCGCGGGTAATGGTGGGCACGGCGCGATGCGCCTTTGCCCACCCTACATCCTAACGCTTACGCCGGCTCCAGGCCGAGGGCCTGCGCGCTCTCGATCCAGGTCGGCAATTCGCGCTGATACAACGCATTGCTTTCCTTGAAGCCGAGCGCAGGCTCGAGCACGAACGTGGCGAGAACTTCCTTCACTTTCGGATCGTTGTTGGCGGCCACGCAGAGTTCCGAAAGCCGATCGACGATCGGCTGCGGCGTCGCCTTCGGTACCGCCCAGCCTGTGAAGCCGCTGACGGTGAAGAACTTCGATGTCGCGCCTTGTTCGGGAAGGGTCTTGACGCTCGGGATCGCAGCGACCCTCTTCGAGTGCACCGCGAACACTACGCCGTGGTTGCCTTGCAGGACGGGTTGAGCGGCCGTGTAGCTGCCCATCGCGACGTCAAGCGTGCCGTCCATCAGACCCGTCCACATCGGCGCTTCGCCCCGGTAGTGGATCGGCTCTATCTTGAGGCCGTACTGCTTGTTGAGTTCGTTGATCGTCATGTGCGGGGCCGAGCCCGCGCTGTAGGTGCCGAAGTTCACCTGGCCTTTCTTGCGTGCGAACGCGACGAAATCGTCCAGCGTTTTGACGCCGGACGCCAGGCTCGCGACCAGCAGCAGCCCGGCGCCCGGGATGATGCTGACGAGCGTCAAGTCTCTGTCCATGTCGTAGCCAGGGTTCTTCATCATCACCCGGTTCATCACATAGGTGGTCGAAATCGAGCACAGGATGGTGTGGCCGTCCGGCGCCGCGCGCGCGACTTCCGCCGCGCCGATCGAGCCGGAAGCGCCCGCCTTGTTTTCGATGACGACGGTCTGACCCACCTGCCTGGAGATGAAATCGCCGAAGGCGCGCGCGAGCAGATCCGTCTGCCCGCCCGCCGGGTAGCTGCAGACCATGCGGATATTCCGCGACGGCCACGCGGCTTGCGCGGAAGCGCCACGCACGAGGAAAGGCGTTGCTGCGGCGGCCGTCCCGGCGGCGATGAAGTGACGGCGATTGAATTTCACTGACATATTCCTTCCCTCCCTGATTTTTCAACAAGGGTATCGCATCGTCCGGCCTCTGCCACGCGCGAAAGAGGGACAGATTGGCGCACTTAACAAAATTCGGCGGATTTCGGCACACGAGGCGCGGGCGCGCTAACTCGATGATGGTATTTGCACCCGCGATTTTCCGAGAGATGGAAAATATGTGCGACTAGCGATTGCCCGTAACGCGCATCACGCGGTTGGGCCGATCTGCGCTGACTGCAACGGGGTTCGGTCAACTCTAACGTTCAGGATGCGGGCCGCAGCATCGGCGTCACCACTGGAGAAGAGCCGCTTTGGATTTTGCCGGTGATCTTGAAGCCGTGGCGTTCATAGAGCGAAATGTTACGCGGGTTTGAGCTTTCGAGGTAGGCCGCGATGCCCTCCTCGTCGCATCGTCGAAGCGCATGTTTCATCAGCAACGAGCCAAGCCCCTGCCCGATCCATTTCGGATCGGCGGCGATAAGAGGCAGATACCAATGCGGTTCATGGGGATGATGTTCGGCCATTCCTTTCATGATGGCCCCGATATCCCCGGATATCTCCGGGCGCAGGGACTCCTCCATGATTGCGTTCATTTCTGCTTCGTCCGGCTCGACGCCTGGTGGCAGCCACAAGGCGGCAGCGCGGGCCCCTTCGGTGATGTAGGCTGTGCCATGCTCGAAAGCACCGCCGCCGAAAGCATTGACCATCCGAGGCATTATTCTGAGGTATACGGACGGATCGGGCCAAGCAAAACGCGCCATCGGGTCGGCCGCAAAGCCGAGCACAATGGTGCTGATCGCGTTTGCCCGGTCGTTCGCGTCTGCGGATATGACTTCCGGCACCGCCGACATAGTGTCGCTCCCTCGGTCACTCCCCGTCGATCCAAGGTCAATCGTACTTTACCTTGGGGAAAAAGTCTCCACGCCCCTCGGGGGTCATATCGAGCAGACCCCACACGGGGTCGACCAGATCCCCGGCGCGATGATGTTGATTGGGTTCGGTTGGCGCGAAACTCATCTCCGAACCCCAGAAGTGACGGATTGCTCCGCCACTCTTCTTGAACACGTTGAAGATCGTTTCGTCCCAGTTCTCGCCGTCCGGAACGCGATGCTGTGTACGCACGCCCTTGGGAAACTTCGACGTGTCACCAAAATAATCCGCGTCGTAGCTATTGCCCGCCGTAGACACCAGCGGAAGATGGTCCCAGCCGCGCTCGTGAGCCCACGCGGCAAGACGTGCAATCGGGGATTTCGCAACGATGTAAAGTGCAGCTCGCTGGCCGATGTGCCTTGCCGCGCCGTCGATCCCATCGAGCAGGTGCGTGCAGCCGGGACATGGCAGCTCCCGCTCGGGTCCATACATGAAGCTGTACAGAATGAGCGTGTCATGCGGACCGAACAGCTCGGACATCCTGACCTTCTCAGGCGCTGCATTCTTGCCTATCCGCTCGAATACATAATCTTCCGGTACTTTGCCGCCGAGCGGCAAGGCGCGGCGCTTGGCTGCCACAGCTTCAATGTGGGCACGCAGCGCGATCTCGTCGTCTAGAAGCGCGTTTCGGGCAGCACGGTACTCGGCGGTTTCGTTCGGGTAGCGGAGATGCTCCATGGCTTCCCTCCGGATTGAAGGTCTGTGAACCCAGAAACAAACTCATCCGTGAGGAGCGAGTTCCCTATTGCACCCGCTTGCCGCACCACACCAACGCGCTGCACAAATTTGACCTTCGCAGTCAGTTATCCGTGCGTCACCTCTGATCAATGAATGGCCGCCGTTGGCGTGGCCACCGACGAAGGCTCTGCCTTTTCGAGAGCGCTGGTAACGTCCTTCGCTCCTGCGACCGGGCGGCTGAAGGGAGGAGGCGGCCCACCATCCAGCGGTGGCAGGCTAATGGCCGCGTGTAATCCCTTCTCCTTGTTGATCAAGACGATATCTCCGCCATGGCGGCGGACAATGGTCCGGGCAATGGACAGGCCGAGACCTACGCCGCCAGTTTCGCGGTTCCGCGAACTCTCCATGCGGAAAAACGGCGTGAAAACCTGCTCCTTGGCGGTATCGGGTATCCCGGGTCCATCGTCGGAGACGATGATTTCGATACTATCTGGTCGTCTCTCCACGCTGACGCGCGCCCGCTCGCCATAACGAATGGCATTTTCGACGAGGTTGCGGCATGCGCGGCGGAGTGCGTCTGGCCGGCAGCTATAGCTGATCTTCTGTCCCTCGGAGAAAGAGACGTCATAACCGAGTTCGGCGAGATCGTCGCAGAGACTTTCCACTAGAGCCGAGAGGTCCACGGTCCGCGTGTTTTCTGCGGTTGCGTCTTCGCGAGCGAATGCGAGGGTTGCCTCCGTCATCGTCTGGATCTCGGTAATGGTGGAGAGCATTTTCTCGCGAACGTCCTCGTCGGACACGAATTCCGCACGCAAACGGAGCGAGGTCAGAGGTGTGCGCAGATCATGACCGATGGCGGCCAGCATTCTGGTGCGATCGTCGACGAAACGGTGCAGGCGCTCTTGCATGCGATTGAATGCCTCGGCGGTACGCCGGATATCGTCGGGGCCGGTTTCCGGCAGCGGTACGATCTCCTGACCACGGCCGAAGGCTTCGGCCGCTACCGCCAGGCGGCGCAATGGTTGCGCGATGCCTCGAGCGGCGAATACGGCAATGATCGACAACGACAACGCGGAGAGGCCGAGTGCCAAGGTGGATTTGGAGGTCCAGAAGCCATCTTGCGCGGGCTTGGCAAATGCAGTGTTCAGCCATGCTCCGTTAGCCAACTGAACGGCCAATCCCATGCCGGTGGCATCATCGAGATAAAGAAATTTCGCTGGTCGGGACAGCGGCCAAGCTTCCGGCCTTAGGTCGACCCATTGTGAGGAGGCGCCGCTACTGCTGGCAGTGTTTCGGGTGAAATCCGGTCTCACCTCGGCGGGCGCGCTGTGGCCGGCAAAGGACATGCGCGGCAATGGCTGCGCCAAGCGCTCCCATGCCTCCTCTCGCCACGCGGAGGCATCCTTCAGTCCGTTGGTCGATATCCAATACCTCGCTGAACTGGTGTTGCTGGCATTAAGGATATCGGTCTGCAGCGACGGAGGCGTCGCCTCCAGAACCCGGGCGAGCGAGGCGCTCCGGCTGAATATCTCGCCCTTGGCGGCCTTCCGAATCGCCTGCCCGTGCTCATCCCAGGAAATGAAGAACACGATTGCTTGTGACAGCACCAAGGACAGCAGCGTGAAACAGATGAAACGGGCCGCAAGACTACGCTTCCACAAGCCCATCATGGCTGCTCGACCTGCGCGGCGAGGCTGTATCCACCGCCCCAGTGAGTCTTGATCAAGGCTGGTACTTTCGGATCGGCCTCGATTTTCTTCCGCAAGCGGCTGACCTGATTGTCGATGCTCCGGTCGAACGGATCGGCATCCCGGCCGACCGTCAGGTCGAGGAGTTGATTGCGGCTGAGCACCAGGCCGGGATGGTCGAGAAATGCACACAACAGGCGGAACTCCGCCGTGCTGAGCGGCACAGCAACGCCGTCGTCTCCCGTCAACTCGCGCCGGTTGACGTCAAAGGTCCATCGATCAAAACGTACAACCTTGGTCGCAAGCCGGCCCTTTTGCGGTGGCAGGCTTTGGACTCGTCGAAGCACTGCTTTGATGCGGGCGAGGAGTTCGCGGGGATTGAATGGCTTGCTCACATAGTCATCGGCACCGACTTCCAGGCCGACGATTCGATCGGTCTCCTCAGCCATCGCAGTCAACAGGATAACGGGAAGGTCCGTGGTGCTGCGCAGATGGCGGCAGAGGGACAGTCCGTCCTCACCCGGCATCATGACATCAAGAACCACCAGGTCCAGAGCACTTCGTTCGAGCAAGCGGCGGAGTGCAACGGCGCTCTCCGCAAGACTGATGCGGTAGCCATGCTGCATCAAGTATTTGCCGACCAGATCGCGAATATCGCGATGATCATCCACTACGGCGATGTGAGGTGCCGAGTCCATCTAGTTTGCTCCGTCCAGGATCATACTGAAGTCCTGCACCCACCCCATCGAAAAAGTGTAACAGAATGTATCGGCCGCGTATGATCGAGCGAAATCAAATGCTTGTGGCTGGCTTCACTGACAGCATCGCGGCATCGGGATCGCAGGATCCCGATGCCGGCCGATCCGAGCGGGAACCGGCCTCAGGTGCATGATTCCCCGATCTGGCTGAAACAATCTAGGCACAAGCTGTCGCAGAACGTTGTCCTGGTGAGCCATCTTTGTCGCAATTTGTCGCAAACCCGTATGCCTGTTCAGACTTGATGCAACTTAAGAAGCCGCATTGAGCAAGGTCATTCAAGAGCGGATGACAGGAGTGGCCATCACCGATGGCCGCAACTGTCGCGAACTATCCAATGCAGCATTCCTGAGACAGATCGCGACAATTCCCGGCGGTCGTCGGCAAAGTTCTGCGACATCCGGACCCCATCGTGCGCACGCTCAACGAAGCAGGAGCGTTACATGTACGATGCGATGCACGCCGTTTCCCGCGGGGCCGTTCCGGAAATCTCGAAAAGCTCATCGGCCGAGGGCGATGAAGACCACACTACACCGAAGGGACTGCTTCTTCGTAGAGCCGCAGTGCGGATAGGTTGGCTGCTCGTTTTCGTGTTGCGGAATACCTCGGCCTCGACCACCCCCCTTGATTTGATGTACTGTGGAGATCGTGCGGCTGTTTCGCGCCTCGTGACGGAGGACGACCGTTTGACGTCCGAGCAGAATCCTAAATTCGTGTGCAGGGTGCCCGACTTTACTTCTTGCGGGCCATGTCTTCGTATCAGTCACGAAAGCTCATCCTCTGGGCCGATCGGCCTGACTGCCGTCGCACGCAAACAAGATGACGTCTTGCCCGAGCCGGTTTGAAGTCGCGACGCGTCGCTTCGCCGGTACGGCGCCGCTGCTGGCCAGATCCCTGAGTGCGTCGACCCAGCCGATGCTAGGTTGCAAGCGCCTCAAACAATGGACGGCAGACCGCGATCGTTCCTCGTGAGCGGAAAGAGGTCCGCTGTTGGCGCAAAGCGGACGGTCGGAGCAATGATGAAGTCGACAGAAGGGCCGGTAGGCGACATTCAGACGGCCTAACCAGGTTCGCTCTTCCCCCAGAAGCAGACATCACGGTTGCCACAGCCCGCGTCCTCCAAGAGTCGATGCAGATCTTCAGGCTGGCCGAGATCGATCTCAACGCAGGACGTTCGGGAAGTCCGCCGCGTCATGCCCGCCAAATGTCAAAGCGGTACACCTGGGCGATTGATCTTGGGCTCTTACGGAGCGACAGTATGGACATGGACATGCGCTATCCGATCTGGAAAGATCCTTCTTGGCTTCCTTATTGTTTGGCCATCTTGATATTTTTTTGTTCGCGGGTGGTGGTCGCGCTCGGACTGGTATTCTCTCAAAAATATCTGACCATCGGGAGGGCTGATGTCTGGTCTGCGGGACCGATCTGGTACCACCAGTTGTTGCAATGGGATTCGGAATGGTATTTCAAGATCGTCACAGATGGCTATCAGTATAACGGCGATCCGACTGTTCAACAGAACATCGTATTTTACCCGCTGTATCCGATGCTCGCACGGGGCCTGGCGACGATTAGCGGTCTCACGCCTGCGGATGCATTGCTGTTGGTATCGAACGTCGCGGGATTGCTCGCGATTGTCTTCCTTTTCAAGCTGGTTCGCGAGGAATTTGGTAATCAACTGGCTCTCGCCACAACCGCGCTGCTCAGCTTTTTTCCCGCTTCGGTCTTGCTATCGGCCGGGTATACCGAGCCCTTGGCACTGCTACTAATCGTCTCGTTTTTTCTTGCTTTGAAACGAAAATACTACTTGTCGGCAGCACTGCTTGCAGGCTTGGCAGTCTCTACCCGATCGACCGGCGTTGTCCTATTGCCTGTCCTTCTTTGGGAGATGTGGGCCAATCGCGATCAGACCAAGCTCCTTCTTGCCCTCGTGCCATGCGTCCTTCTTGCGACGTCGGGCATCTGGCTATTCATGATCTACCTCTGGAGCGCTTTCGGAACTCCGTTTGCTTTTGCGGATGGGCAGGTGGCATTCCATCAAGGAACGACACTAGCGACAAGATTGATTGCGGCACTAAAGCTTGAGCCGTTCACACGAATGATGCTCAATGATTGGAATCCATGGGGACAAGATAGCTGGTTTACATTATTGTTCATTACCCTGATTGTTGTGGGCTGGTCTCGACTGCGCGCAAGCTGGACACTGTTCGCCATGGCAGTCCTGTTGCTGCCATATCTAACACTCAGCGGTGGGCCAGCAGGCTTCGTCTCAATGAGTCGATTTAATCTCGTTTCATTTCCCCTGTTTGTGACGTTGGCAGGCTTAGGATTGCGAGCAAAGTGGCTTTTGGCAGGAGTGATAGGACTCTTCGGCGCGTCCTTGTTCATGAACGCCGCCTTGTTTGCTCGTAGAATTTGGATTGGCTGATCGCTACAAATACTCGCGATGACATGCTTGAGCAGCGACACAGCGCGAGTTGGTCAAAGCGCACCCAATAGAGCCCATCAAGGCTCCACCAAGAGGGTAGCTCATTGCAATCCATATCGAGGATTCCCGGTCGCTATTATCTGGCAATCTTTGTGCTGGCGTCTGCGACGCTTTCCTACCAGATACTGATAACGCGCTTCTTCAGCGTTATGCTCCACCATCATTTCGCATTTGCCGCCATTTCACTTGCCATGCTCGGGCTCACGCGCGGAGCGATGAAGGTCTACGGCAAACCCGCCCGTTATGCCGCCGAGCGGGTCGGAATCGAATTCGCCCGCCACGCGTCATGGTTCGCGCTCAGCAGCGTTGGCGCAATGATCGTCTTCCTGTGCGTGCCGCTCGCTGTATCCGCAGCAAATGTGCCCCTCGCCCTGGCGCTGGCGATCATCGCCTTCGTAGCTCCGTTCACGGAAGGCGGAGTTTGCATAACGTTGTTGCTGACGCGTCTGCCATATGGCGGCGGGTGGCTCTATGCAGCCGACCTCATGGGCGCCGCCGTTGGATGTCTCGGGGTGATCTTCATACTGCTGGTGATTGACCCCGTAAGCGCCACGCTATGGATCGGAGCCCTTGCTGCTGGCGTTGGCTGGATCGTCGTGAGACGCAGCGAAGACGTCCGCGGTGTGCGTTTGAGCGGGGCTGTCGCGCTAACGCTGGCCGTCGCGGCCACCGTGCACTCCGGCCTTGACCTGACCGGTCGAAGCCATCTCGGGGTGTTCTGGGCCAAGGGCGCTGAACAGACCGGCACGCTGTTCGAACGCTGGAATACCTATTCGCGGGTAAGGGTGCGCGAGTTGGCCGAGAAGGTCCCGTTTGGCTGGGGTCTGGTTGGCACTCCTGATGCCCGGGTCGACCAACACTACCTCGACATCGATGCCGATGCAGGCACGGTCATCACCAGGTATGATGGCGACATCGGAAAGCTCGCCTACCTGAAAGATGATGTCATCAATGCAGCCTACCTCGTGCAGCCGGCGGCCGACGTCGCTGTCGTTGGCGTGGGCGGAGGTCGTGACATCCTTTCCGGTCTGCTCTTCGGCGCCAGCCGGATTCGCGCAATTGAGATCAACCCGGCAATCTTCGAAGTGCTCACCGAAAAATTCGCCGATTTCTCCGGCCATCTCGATCGCCAGCCCGGCGTATCCTTGGTCAATGCCGAGGCGCGAAGCTACATCAACCACTCGCCCGAGCGGTACGACCTGGTACAGATTTCACTCATCGACACCTGGGCGGCGACGGCGGCCGGTGGCCTGACGCTCACCGAAAATCGTCTATATACCGTGGAGGCGTGGGATGATTTTTACCGGGCGCTCAAGCCTGGCGGGCTGTTGTCGGTATCACGCTGGTACGATGCCGAGAAGCACCGTGGCGAGCTATACCGCCTGATCGCGATTGCCGCGAGCGCGCTGCAGCGCAAGGGAGTGTCGGCCGGGGAGTTACGGCATCACGTCGTCGCGGTCAACGTCGGCGGCATCGTGACGGTGATCACCCGGCCTGACGCGTTCAGCGACGCAGAATGGCAAGGCGCGCGTGAGAGACTTCAGGCGCAGGGCTTCAAGATATTGTTGGGGCCGGACATCACCTTCGATGCCGTCACCTCAACGTTGCTGTCCGACAAGGCGGATCAGGCTTTCTTCGATTCGCTGCCGGAAAACATCGCTGCTTCAACCGACGACAATCCGTTCTTCTTCTATACGTCCCGCTTCAGCGATTTCGTGAGCACGCAAAGTTGGGACATCATGAGCAACAACGTAGCGATCGGCGTCACCGGCTCGCTCATCATCGTAGCGCTCTGCGCTTGCGGATATTACATCGTGCTGCCCTTCCTTCGTCTTGCGAGGCGGATGCCAATGGCGACGCTGACGCCGCCCGTTGCCTATTTCAGCGCGATCGGGATGGGCTTCATGCTGATCGAGATATCGCAGATGCAGCGCCTGATGGTCTTTCTCGGACATCCCGTCTACGGGTTGAGTGTCGTGCTATTCACAATTCTTCTCTTTAGCGGGATTGGCAGCGCCACGGTCGGTGCGGATGCCTCCCGATCACGCGTCACCGTCTTCAGGATTGCCGCCCTCCTCACCACACTCGTGGTGGCAGGGCTGTTGACGCCGCTGGTCACCACCTGGGCACGGTCACTATCAACCGACATGCGTATTGTGGTGTCCGTCCTGCTGCTGGCTCCCCCTGCATTCTGCATGGGGATGATGTTTCCGCTCGGGCTCGGTAACTGGCGCCGTCATCATGAACTGCTGCCGTTCTTCTGGAGCACCAACGGAATTACGTCGATGCTGGCGTCGGTGCTGGGTGTGGCGTTGTCGATCCAGTTCGGCATCGCCAGGACCTATGCGCTGGGGGTGTGCTCGTATGCGGTTTGCGCCATCGTGATCATTGCAAGCCGCTGGGTGCCGTCGATCGATATGTCAGCCGAGAAAGGCCCCGTTAGTCCCGAGGCCAGTATTGCAGGAAAGGAAGGCGCCACGATTCGGCGGCCACATCAGTAAAGGGAAGTCCGAATACCGCATCTTCGACAAGACGGCAGTGGGGAAATGGCGGTCACACCCACTGCGGGTGCGAATGGTGATCGCAAGCGCCAGTAGGCGACATCGTTGACACACGATGGTCAATCGGCACAATCGAACAGTCCTCTATAGGAACAAGGTGCGGCAATGGATGCCGGTTCAGTGTCTGGCAAATGTTTGTGCGGCTCGATTGTCTTCCAATACACCGGGGAACCGAACTGGACGTTGCATTGCCACTGCGAGAGTTGTCGACGAGCAACCTCCTCCCCAATAACGACATGGATTTCAGTCCCACGCAGCGCGTTCGCGTTCACGAAGGGCGCGCCCCGCTATTTCCATTCCTCGCCGGGCGTTCGGCGTGGTTTCTGTGAGAATTGTGGGTCACCCCTCACATATGAGAATGAACGAATGGAGGGAGAAATTCACTTATATGCAGTGTCGCTGCTCGATGCGAAATATGCCTCGCCGAGCTGCCACGTCTTCGTTGATGAACAGCTACCTTGGTTCGAGGCGCTCGATGACTTGCCGAGGTTTGCAACGACCGGTCGCGACGGTGCCTCGCCTATCCGCTTCGGTCCTAAGAAGAAATTCGATTGATCTTTCGTGCCGAGGCCCAGTTGGGGTCGGGTCTCGGTTGGATGGATGAGAGGTTCAATACGTGGCGATGTGCAGAAAGCGCTTTCCCACCTACCTTGCGCTTCCTGACGACGTCAGGGAGCCGATCGCCCAGGAAATACTGCGATGGTTCCGCTTCGCCGCGCACCGGCTGCATCGGGGCTATCTGTTCGGAGAGACCTTCACTGTCGCGGATCCCTATCTCTTCCAGCTGGCGCGCAGCGCGGCGGAACTCGGATTTCCACTGCCCGAGCCGCTTCGCGATTACATTACACGCATCGAAGGGCGGCCGGCCGTGCAAGCGGCTCTGCGCCGCGAGGGCCTGGCATGAACGAGCGGACGATCCGAGCGGACGGGCTCGAGCTCGCGACGCAGAGCTTCGGCAATCCGGCCCATCCGCCGATGCTCCTGATCATGGGCGGGATGGCGTCCATGCTGTGGTGGCCGGACGGATTCTGCCGCCGGCTCGCCGCGCGGGGTCGCTTCGTCATCCGCTACGACCAGCGTGACACCGGCCTTTCGAGCAAGTTCGCCCCCGGTCGCCCGAGCTACGGCTTCGAGGACGCGGTCGACGACGTGTTCCGCCTGCTGGACGGCTACGGCCTGTCGGCGGCCCATGTCGTCGGCTTCTCCATGGGCGGGATGATCGGCCAGGGTGCGGCGCTCACGCGCCCGGAACGGGTGCTTTCCCTGACGGTGATCAGCAGCACTCCGATCGGGATGGACAGATCTCATCTCCCGAAGAGCGGCGAGGCCTGGCTGCAACATATGGCCGTGGAGGTGGACTGGTCGGATCGGGCGGCGACGGTCGCATATGAGGTGGAGGATGCGCGCCTGATCGCAGGCACGGCATACGGGTTCGACGAGTCGGGAACGAGGGCCTTCGTCGAGAAGGATTTCGACCGCTCCGGCGGCTACCTAAACGCAACCAACCACATCGTCCTGCTGCGTGGCGGCGAGTTGTGGCGCGGCCGGCTCGGCGACCTGCGCGCGCCGCTGCTCGTGATCCACGGCACGGCCGACCCGGTTTTCCCGATGGAGCACGGGGTGCAGCTTTCCGGGGCCGTAGCGGGCGCACGGCTCTTGAAGCTCGAAGGCGGCGGGCACGAGCTGCACCCCGGCCATTGGGACCGGATCGTCGAGGCGATCGCCAAACACACGGGTTCGAAGCGAGCGGTCGACCGGCGATGACAAGATTCCCTCCATGGGATTGCGAGCCGTGTGACGGCAGGTCTTGGCGCTTGTTTGCCGTCACGGCATTTGACCGCCAAAGAGCAATTCACTCATGCGAACGCCAAGGGCCACCGAACACCACCCCTCCTACGACAGCGAATTTCTGCCGTCGTGGTCGTGCGGGGCGGCGCGCAGGAAATCTTGGATTCGGCTGTATTTGGCGCGCCACGGCCGACGAAGATGGGCACTGCTCCCTCGCGATTCCCCTATGATGCTGCAGCCCGCGATGCGCTCCAATTGGCAAGTCTGCGTTGCTCTGCCATCCAGCACTACGCATCGTGGATCCCCCGATGTTGCGGGGTGGTCCGCTTGGCCCTCGAAAACAGGCCCTCGGACACTGGTCACCATTGTCTGCCAAGGCCTTAGGCCGACGTCCGTCAGCTATGAGCGACGGCTCAGCTTTCGTGGGAAAATCTTTGCAAAAAAGGACCATCGGAACAACCGATGGTCCTAAAAGCCTTGAGGCTTTCGTCTTGCATTCACGTTGCCAGTTAGCTGCGGACAGACTGGCGGCTGCCGCAGGGTTGATGCTCGCTTTGCACTGGCCGTTTGGACCCTGACCTTTGGACCCTTTGCCGTGGAGACGTCGGTCCCGTCGGACGCCTGTCACCCCCGGCATTGGTCGTTATCGGCACTCGTCACTGTTGGCGCGGGATGGTGCGAGAAACCACTCGATCAACCGAGCAATCCAACGCTTGACGAAAGAGCCAGTTCCCTCATGAGGAGGCTGAGTGGATGCTGGCAGGGAACCTTATTGCTCGGCCGAGGTAGGCAGGAACGAACATGAGGACGAGAGATGTCCGCGGAATTGGACTGGCCGAGAATCCATGAATTGGCACTTTTACCAGCCCCGTAATTTCTTACGATACTAGGATGGCAATGTTCGCCAACACGGTCATGCAAGCCACGGTCGTAGTCTGGAACATGGGAGGCCGAAATGCCTCGAACAAAAACTCTTGCCGCCACGCCGGAGCTTCCTTCCGCCGTCCCGCTGATGGCGCTTTCGACCGGTTTCTGGGCCTTCAAGACTCTGGCCGCTGCGCACGAGTTGGACCTCTTCAGCCGCCTTGCGGGCGGCGCCGGCATCACGGTTGCCGGGCTGGCGGAAGCGCTCGGTCTGCATCCACGTCCGGCCGAGATGCTGTTGACCGGTTGCGCTGCACTCGGGCTTCTGGAGAAGACGGACGGCCATTATCGCAATACGCCGTTAAGCGAAGCCTATCTCGTGCGCGGGAAGCCGTATTACTTCGGTGGCTTCGTGCAGATGGCCGACAAGCGACTCTACGCGGGCTGGGGAAGGCTTACAGAGGCGCTGCGCACGAACCGGCCAACCACGTGGGACCCGGCAGTGCAATCCTCCATGTTCGACGGCGAGGATCCGACGGTGCTGGCACTCTTCTGGGAGGCGATGCATTCGCTTTCCACGATGACCGCGCGCAAGCTCGGCGAAGCGGTGGATTTCGGACATTTCCGCCGCCTCCTGGACATCGGCGGCGGATCGGGCGCGTACGACATCGAGCTTTGCAAACAGTATGGGGCGCTGCGTGCGACCGTGTTTGACTTGCCGCATGTGGCCGCGATCGCCGCGGGAAAGATTGCCGAGGCCGGCTTGACCGACCGGATAGAGACTGCAGGCGGCAGCTTCTTCGAGCAGCTTCCCGGGGATCACGACGTGCATCTCCTGTCGATGATCCTGCACGATTGGGACGAGGCGAAGAATCGCGCCCTGCTGCGCCGGTCCTTCGAGGCTTTGCCGAGCGGCGGCGCCGTCGTCATCAGCGAGCTTCTCGTCAATGACGAAAAGACCGGACCGGCGCCGGCCGCGCTGATGAGCCTCAACATGCTGATCGAGACGGAAGGACGAAACTACACGCCGGCCGAATATTCGACGTGGCTCGAGGAAGCCGGATTCCGGCACATCGAGACGGTCTGGTCCGACGCACCCGCCGCGAATGGCACCGTGATCGGCCGCAAGGGAGGCCTCATGCGGCGATGACGCGAACGCAGGTTGCCATCATCGGCGGCGGTCCCGCCGGTCTACTGCTCTCCCACATGCTCGCCCGCAACGGCGTCGACAGCATCGTGCTGGAGCGGCAGAGCCGCGGCCATGTGCTCGAGCGCATCCGCGCCGGGGTGCTGGAAGCGGGAACGATCGAACTCTTGCGCGAGGTCGGCCTCGGCGCGCGCATGGATCGGGAGGGACGTGTCCATGACGGCTCGGGCATCGCGTGGGAAGGCAAGCCGCACTTCTTCATCGACACCCGCAAGTTCACCGGCCGACCGATGATGTGCTATGGCCAGACCGCGATCACCGAGGATCTCTATGCCGCGCGCGACGCGGCTGGCGGCGTCGTGATCGATGACGCGGCAAACGTCGCGCTGCACGAGCTGACGTCGGACCGCCCGCACGTGACCTACGAAAAGGGCGGGCAGACCCGCCGGATCGATTGCGACTATGTCGCTGGCTGCGACGGCCACCATGGCGTGAGCCGGCAATCGATCCCGGCGTCGGTGCTGCGCACGTTCGCGCGCGGCTATCCGTTCGGCTGGCTCGGCATCATGTCGGAGACGCCGCCTTATCCGGAGATCTGCTATTGCTATCATTCGCGCGGCTTCGCGCTCGCCTCGCAGCGCAGCCCGATGCTGAGCCGCTACTACATCCAGTGCGATCTCGACGCCCGCATCGAGGACTGGCCGGACGACCGCTTCTGGGAGGAATTGAAGGCGCGCTGCCCGAAGGACATGGCCGACAGCATCGTGACCGGTCCCTCGATCGAGAAATCGATCGCGCCGCTACGGAGCTTTGTCGCCGAGCCGATGCGCTATGGTCGCCTGTTTCTGGCGGGCGACGCAGCGCACATTGTCCCTCCCACAGGAGCGAAAGGTCTCAACCTCGCGGTCTCCGACGTGTTCTACCTCTCGCGCGCGTTGACCGAGGCCTTGAAGGCCGGCCGCACCCACTATCTCGACGGCTATTCCGATATGGCGCTGCGCCGGGTGTGGAGCGCCGAGCGCATGTCGTGGTGGCTGACCACGTTGATCCACCAGTTCCCTAATGAAGCGCCGTTCGACCGGCGCATGCGCGAGAACCAGTTCGATTACCTTCTTGCGTCGGAGCGTGCGCAGGCATCGCTCGCCGAGCAGTATGTCGGCCTGCCATTTGAGAGCTGATGCCGCGAGCGCTACGCTTCGCTGCCGCGATCGCTCGCAGCGCCTTATCGGCAGCGGGGCCCGCACGAACTCTGGAATCGAAGGACACTGGCAACTCGTTGATTCCAGTGTGGCTTGGTTCAGAAGTCCGTATGTCCGACTCGCCGCGAGAATGGTGCGGACTTCTGAACCGCCACACTAGTGATGCACACGAAGCCTGTTGACCACGTGCAGAAGAACAGCCGTCTTATGCGACTGCCGGCCGCATCTAGGAGTCTGGTGACCGGACTGATCGCCGCAGCCTCGACCGCCTTGATCCTCTCCAGCACCCGGGCACCTGCGCAGGAGGTGAAGGTCGGCGTTCAGTTGCCTTATACCGGCGTGGGCGCGGAGAACGCGCAGCAAATCGATCGAGGTCTTCAGCTCTACCTCAAGCTCAACCCCGACAATCGGCCTACAACGCACGGCGAGTTGTTTGCGAGATGGTGCCGATGTCTGCTTTGGGGCCAGGAAGCGACATCGCGCGCGTAGCTTGACCTTGCGTGTGTCGCGACGGTCGAGTGCTCTGCAACATGGCTCACGAGTGCGGCGACAGCCACAAGCTCTTGAAGATCGCCGCTGGCTGCACGATAATCTGCCTGTCGGACAGCGCGTCGCTCCGTAGTCGCGCGTGGATGCTGGAGGCATCCGGTAGCGGTCTTAGCTCCGCACATGTTCACTTCCCGATCTCATGCGGCTGCTGCGCCGCAGCCCTGTCCGGATGCAAAAGCTCATTGGGATGTTGCAGCTTGGCACGCCGGCCGCAGCGTCGGCAGCCTCCGTTTAGTGACCGTCGGGGCCACTGACCCCGTCGGTCCCGACACTTCAGAGCGAGCGGGGAATCGAGAAGTCAACCCATTGGTCGAAGGAGGGATATGCTATGAGAGCATCGCCAAACTATTCGCGCCGTCGCTTCCTTCATGCCGGCACGGCCGGGGTAACGGCAACCGTCGTCGCCGCGACGACGTCCGTTCGAGCGGCCGCCGCGGCGAGCATGCAAGCGTCACCCCCGACGGCGACGGCGCCGCGAATTCTGCGCAAGCCACCGCTGCCTGAACTGGAGCGCGTCGCCAAATCCTACAACTTGAATCTCAGCCGCGACGATCTGACGTCGTTCCGCAACCTTATGGACGGTGTGCTCGCGTCATACCGTCGCCTGGACCAGTTCGCGGAGCCGGCATTGGTGGTGAAGTACCCGCGAGACGCGGGGTTCCGTCCACCTGCATCGGACAATCGGCTCAACGCCTGGTACTGGAGATGCTCGATCAAGGGCGCAACGTCGGGACCTCTGGCGGGCAAGAAAATCGCCATCAAAGACAATGTGTGCGTCGCCGGCATCCCGATGATGAACGGTTCCAACGTGCTGGAGGGTTACGTCCCCGATGTGGACGCGACCATTGTGACCCGCATCCTCGATGCCGGTGGGGAGATCGTCGGCAAAGCCGTGTGTGAGCATCTTTGCTTCTCCGGTGGCAGCCATACCTCCGACACCGGGCCCGTGCTTAACCCGCACGACCCGAAGCGATCTGCCGGAGGCTCCTCCAGTGGCAGCGCGGCGCTCGTCGTCGCTGGCGAGTGCGACATGGCCATCGGGGGCGACCAGGGCGGGTCGATCCGAATTCCCAGCTCTTTCTGCGGAGCAGTTGGCCACAAGCCCACTCACGGGCTTGTACCATACACGGGCGTCTTCCCGATTGAATTGACACTCGATCATACCGGGCCCATTGCCCGCACCGCCGGTGATGCCGCCCAGCTTCTCGAGGTGCTCGCTGGATTCGATGGCTTCGACCCACGCCAACCGGCGGGACTGCGTACGGAAGCCTATACCAAGCAGCTCAGCGGACACGCCCGCGGCTTGCGAATCGGGATGGTCAAGGAAGGGTTTGGCTGGCCTAATTCCGAGCCCGATGTCGACGCCATGGTGCGCGAGGCGGCGCAGCGCCTGACCCGAGCGGGGGCAACCGTGACCGAGCTATCGATCCCTCTCCACCGCGACGGCATCCATATCTGGAACGCCATTGCCGTTGAGGGCGCCACGATGCTGATGGTCGCGGGCAACAGCATGGGAACCAACTGGAAAGGGCACTACACAACTTCCCTTCTGGACTTCTACGGCCGGAGCCGGCGGGTGCGCGCCAACGACCTTTCGGAGACCGTCAAGCTTGTCATCCTGCTGGGCCAGTACATGCAGGACAATTACCAGGGCCGCTACTACGCCAAGGCCCAAAACCTCGCGCGCGTGCTCCGCGCCGCCTATGATGAGGCGCTCAGCGGCGTCGATCTCCTGCTCATGCCGACATTACCCTTGAAAGCTACGCTGCTCCCAGCCCCGGACGCGAGCCGCGAGGACTACGTTGCGCGGGCACTCGAAATGATTTCCAACACTTGCCCGTTCGACGTCACCGGCCATCCGGCCGCCACGGTTCCGGCTGGCATGTCTGCTGGGCTCCCTGTCGGCATGATGCTGATCGGACGCCATTGGGAGGACGGCACCGTGCTGCGTGCCGCTGACGCCTTCCAGGTCGTCGGATAGCCGCCAGTAACGAATTGCCGGCTAAGGCGACACCAGCGTCCTGGCTTCGGAAAAAGGAGGCCCGCGAGAAGTCTGACGCGAGCCTCTGCCGTTTCTCCATGTTTTTGTTGGCGCGTCGATCAGCCCTAGGGATCGATGAGCACTCCAGGGTTGAGCATGCCTTGCGGATCGAGCTCTCTTTTTGCGGCCCGAAGCGCGGCCGCGAAAAGCTCCGGGCGCTGACGATCGTACCAGGGACGATGATCACGGCCAACAGCGTGATGATGCGTGATCGTACCGCCCGCCTCAATCAGCGCATCGCTGGCCGCATTCTTGATTGCCTGCCACTGTTCCAGCAGAGCACCGTGGCGGCCGAGCGCATGGAAAGAGAAATACGGCGCGGGGCCGTCCGGATAGACATGAGTGAAGCGGCATGTGACCTCGCCCTTTACGCCAGTCGCCTCAAGGATCGCATCCTCCGTCGCCGCCTTCACCTTGTCGTGGAAACTTTCGAACCGCTCCCAGGTGATGGCGGTCTCAAAGGTGTCGTTGATGATGCCGGCCGGCGTCAGAAACTCGCGCGCATAGGGCATACGAATAAATGCGTTGCGCCAGATTCCTGCCGCACCTTCGAGATGAGCATCGCCGGCCTTTGACGCCTCCGGTATCCCACCATAGTCGGCGCAGCATTCGAGCGCGCGTGCCATCCAGGCATCCGGCGAATGATCGCCCGATTCAAAGCCGAGCACCATAATCGCGACGGTGCCGTCGGCAGCCCCGGTGTTGAATGCCTCTTGCGCGTCAAGGATGCGGCAGTTCGATGGATAGAGGCCGGCCTGTGCGATCGCGCGCAGCGCGCGGGCGGCACCGAAGAACGAGTCGAAACGAACCGATGCGCCAGCACGGAATTTCGGGCGCGGCTGCAATCGCATCCAGGCGCGCGAAATCACGCCGAGCGTTCCTTCGGAGCCTATGAACATGCGGTCGGGGCTCGGTCCGGCACCCGATCCCGGCAGGCGACGCGTTTCCATTATGCCGCGCGGCGTCACGACACGCAGGCTTTCAACGAAATCGTCGATGTGCGTGTAGAGACTGGCGAAATGACCGCCCGACCGCGTCGCGATCCAGCCGCCAAGGGTTGAATACGCGAAACTCTGCGGAAAATGACGCAACGTGACGCCATACGGCTTAAGCTGGTTCTCCAGCGATGGACCAAAGGCACCTCCTTCGATCAGTGCGGCGCGCGATATCTGATCCACCTCAACGACCTTGCCGAGATTGCGTAAGTCCAGTGTGACGGCCGCCTTGTAGCTGATACCGTCAACGCGCGGCTCGACACCACCGCAAACGCTCGAGCCGCCCCCGAACGGCGTAAGCGACGCCCTGACACCACCGGCCCAGTCCATGACAGCGGCAATCTCTGCTTCGTTGCTGGGATAGGCGACCACGTCGGGCGCGCTATCGTAATCGCCGAGCATGGCTCGCACGTAGTCTGGATAGGATTTGCCGTAGGCGTGCGCGACGCGGTCGTATCGGTCGCTCGTGCAATAAGCGGCAAGTGAGGCCGGTGCTACCACGCGCGGCGCGCGCAATGTCAGGTCCTCCAGACGCGGGACGACTTTTGTCTCAAATGCATCGCGCGCAAATTTTTCGCTGTAGCGGCCGAGCACAAAGGCCTGCTCCTCGGCAGTCATGCCTTCGTCTTCGCGTCCCCAGCCGTAATGTTTCAGCCTTGCACCGCTCACGGCCTCCTCCCTGCTTTTTTCTATCTGAGCCGCTGTACCGGCTCTTAATCTTTTGAACGCGTAAAGGGCACAAAGCGCACGAGGGCAACGGCGCGCGTCGTCGTCTTGTCGGGGGCGACTTTCTCGACGACCGTGAGTTGCTGACTGGTGTAGGCGGATCCCACCGGCATGACGAGACGGCCACCCACTTTAAGCTGCTCGATCAGCGGCAGCGGCACCTCGCCAAGTGCCGCGGTGACGACGATGCCGTCAAATGGACCGCATTCGGGCCAGCCAGCATAGCCATCGCCCGCCCTTACGCTCACATTGTCATATGCGCGCTCTTTGAGTGTTTTCGCGGCGGCCTCGGCCAATGACGGGACGATCTCGATGGTGCAGACCTTGCGCGCCAGATGCGCAAGGATGGCGGCCTGATAGCCCGACCCCGTACCGACTTCGAGCACGACATGATCGGGCGCGACCCCGGCCAACTCCGTCATCAAGGCCACGATGAACGGCTGCGATATGGTCTGGCCGTGGCCGATCGAAGCCGGCCTGTCTGCATATGCAATGGAGCAGGAACGCTCAGGGATGAACAGATGGCGCTTCGTTCGCGCCATGGCCTCAAGAACTCTCTCGGAGAGGCCCTGTTGTCCCAAAACACTGGCATGGGAACGACGGGCGTAGGCCCGGACGGATTCGACCATGGCCGCGCGTTCGCGGTCGCATTCCACTTCCTGTGCCGTCGCCTCCCGCGCGACGACAACCAGGGACAGAACGAGCAGCAGCAAGATCTTCATGATCATGCGGCCATCCAAAATCGAAGGCACCGTCCGCTATCTAGGATCGAAGCCCCGGTGGAACAAGTTGTCTAGTCCCTGGGCAGAGTGAACATACTCTGCCCGAGTTCGTCCCTGTCCCTTCTGCCGGCAGCAGGACAAGCCTTCGGCCAGCGCCGGCGAAAACTATTGTTGTCCGGACTGCAACTGCATCGGCGCTCGCGCTTGCACTCTGGCTTGTGTCGGCGGAGGCGTCGACACGGGCTTACGCGAAGAGCCGGCAATCGGCGGTGGCGGATTGGCTGATGTCGTCGCTGCTGCTTTGGGCCGCGGCTGTTGCGCGGAGGCGTTCGCGATCACGTGCGCCAATTGCTCCTGGTTTGCCTTGAGTTGCTGGGCGGTGCTGGCATTTTCGCGGACCAATTCTTCCTGGCCAGCCTTGAGCTGTTCGATCTCCTGCTGCACGTTGGCGAGATCACGCGCCATCGTTTGAAGCAACTGTGTCACCTCGGGAGAGACCGGGGCGGCTGCTGCGTCTTGCGGTGCGGCCTGGGCCGGAGGTGGCAATGGCGAAACCAAAGCATCCGCCGCAGCGACCTGAACGGTAGGCTCGCTCTGCTGGGCGGCGAGCTTCGGTGTTTCCGATGGCAACGACGAAGCCGGAGCAAGCTGCGGTACCCACGGGGCGATCATCAGCCTCGCCGCCTCGCCATAAGATTGCGAAGCGAAAGCAGCGATACAGATGCCCGCTGTCAACAGTAGACCGACAAAGCCGCGCAGCGCCGGCCTGCCGCGCGATGGCTGACGAAGCTTGTCAACGGGCTTTTTCTCCAGCCTGGAAATCTGTTCATTGACAAGCGCGAGCGCTTCATCCGCGCGGGCGATCTTTTCATAAGCATGCGCGAGCCGTTCATCGGCGCGCGCGACCAGCTCGATGTCTTGCGTGGACAGTCCCGGATTAACATCGCGTGGATCGGTTTGCCTGGTATTTACCGCGGTATCCATGAGCGCCTCCTGCCCGGTTTGCGATCACCTGAATGGACGGTCGTCGGATTTTAGACACTCCCTACCGCCGTTTTGACCAAAGCAAGGCTGGAGAATGGAAAGTATAGGACCGATTTTGGGCATGAGACCTTCAGGCACCGCCCGGATGCCATCAACGATGGACCTGTTGAAGTTGCGTCGCAGCCATCTACTACCTTGACGCGAGCTGGTCTTTATGGCGGGTCAGTTGGCCTTGCTGCCCAGGAAAGCCGGGATATCCAGAACCTTTTCCTCGATCGGAGCGCGCGCGGGAGAAGCGCGACCGTGGGGATCGAGGCGCTGCGGTGCCGCATGCCGCGCCTGTTGGGCGATCGGCGGCCGCGCTTCGAGGTGGCGCGGCGGCGGGATGAGCGAGGGCGGGTTGGCGAATTGCGGCGGCACGTTACGCTCGGCGATGCGACGCCGGTCGTTGCTCAGCCTGCCGGCGAGGTCCGTGAGCAGGCCTTCCGCGGCTTGCGTCTGGCCTGTCGCGTCGAGATTGTCGATGCCAGTGGCCACGACCGAAACGCGGACGATGCCTTCGAGGGTGGCATCGAAGGTCGCGCCGACGATGATGTTGGCGTCCTGATCGGCCTCGTCGCGAATGCGGGTGGCGGCTTCGTCCACCTCGAACAGCGTCAGATCCCTGCCGCCGGTAATGGAAACGATCAGGCCGCTGGCACGCTTGATCGAGGGATTCTCGATCAACGGGTTGGAAATCGCAGCTACCGCAGCGTTGAGCACGCGCTTGTCGCCGGAGGCTTCGCCCCTGCCCATCATGGCCTTGCCCTTCTCGCGCATGACCGAGAGGACGTCGGCGAAATCGAGATTGATCAGGCCTTCCTTGACGATGAGGTCGCTGATGCAGGCCACGCCCGAATAAAGCACCTGGTCGGCCATCGCGAAGGCATCGGCAAAGGAGGTCTTCTCGTTGGCCACCCGGAACAGGTTCTGGTTCGGGATGATCAGGAGGGTGTCCACCGCCTTCAAGAGTTCCGCTATGCCGGCTTCGGCATAGCGCATGCGGCGTTGGCCCTCGAACTGGAACGGCTTGGTGACGACGCCGATGGTGAGAATGCCGAGTTCACGCGCGGTCCTGGCGATGACGGGCGCGGCTCCGGTGCCGGTTCCGCCGCCCATGCCGGCGGTGATGAACACCATGTGCGCGCCGGTCAGATGATCACGGATCTCGTCGATGGCCTCTTCCGCCGCGGCACGGCCGATATCGGGCTGGGCACCGGCGCCAAGGCCTCCGGTTACCTGCGTGCCCATCTGGATGACGCGCCTGGCCTTCGAACTGGTGAGCGCCTGGGCGTCGGTATTGGCGACGATGAATTCGACGCCTTCAAGCCCCGCGTCGATCATGTTGTTGACGGCATTGCCGCCGGCACCTCCCACCCCGAACACGATAATGCGCGCCCTCAACTCGCGAATATCGGTGCCACCCATTTTTGCCCCACGGTTGCTCCGCCAAACCGCGGAATAGGAAGAGATTTGTTACCCACGAGCAGCCTTGCGGTCTGCTTCCACCAAGCTCGCAGCCAGATGCCCCACCCGGCGCGCAGAATGTCCGTGATTCTCGTCAGAACTGCTAGTTCGGAGAGCGGTCCGAAGAGCTGCCACCTCCCCCTCGAGCCGCGCCGTCGCCTCCCTGGCGGCGGTGGTTTCAGCAGTCGCCTGCAGCAGCTCAGCGATCAGGTGATCGGCGCGCTGGCGTTCGTGCTCGAAATCTGCGCGGTGATCGGCTGCCCTGGCCTCCAACTGCGCGACCTCGGCCTGCAGCGTTACGATGAGTGCCCTCAACTGAGCGGCCTCGCCCGCCCGGTGACCACCCGGTGGCTGTGGCGTATGCCTGACTTCAGCGAGATCGACGCTCACCAGCGCCTTCCCATCCTCGGAAAGCGAGCGCGGCAATCGGAGCCGCCTGGCAAGCGAACGGGCGGCCACTGCCGAGATGTTCAGGCGGGCGCCCAGGGCTGCATAGGTCAGAATCTCAACGGACATCGGCTGTTCTCCTCGAACGAACCGCACTGGAATCGTCTGATGATGACCGGATAGTCCCCTTAAGTTAGAGGCTCTATGGTTAACAAACGGTTAAGGGACGGCCAGGTGCCGACTTGAGCGTGCCGCGGCCGCCACTTTGCTCGGCCGGGGTGGTGAATCCCACCGGGGTTGGGGTGATGCAAGCTGTGCGAGATCAACGGGTTGCGGTATATTCCGCCCATCGCGGCTGAGGCGCGATAGAGATGGATGACGAACAGCTTGCTGACCTGCACCGATTCCTGGCCGACTACCACCGAAGACTCGCCAAGGAAGCGGTGCTCGACGTCGTGCAACAATATCACTCCGACCTTGCGCAACGGCTCGCCGACGAAGCCGCGCTGATCCCAAGACGAACGGCGATCGCGCAACGGCTGCGTGAGGGTGAGCAGCGCATAAGGGACGACAAGGAGTGACCGCAGTGTAGGATGGGTGGAGCGAAGCGATACCCATCAAATCCTGCCGTCGATGCATCATGATGGGTATCGCTGCGCTCCACCCATCCTACGCTCGCGGCGACCTCCCCTGACGGTTTCGCGAACGGCAGAGCAAGGCTATCATTTGCGCGGCATCACTGGGCGATGGGGGCGCATGATCCGAAGGAGGCCGTCGTGAACCAGCCGCAGCCCGTCAAGGACGCCAGCCACCTTTACGAAGTCGAGCGTCGTGCGGAGCACGCCGCGCGCCCCGGCTTTCGCATCATGGAGTTACAGCTCTCTGCAACCCAGAAAGTGCCGTGGCACACCCACACCAATGTCTCCGATACTTTTTACGTTCTGGAAGGCCGGATGAGGCTGTTCCTGCAGGATCCCAAAGAGGAAGTGAATTTGAGCCCCGGCGAAGTCTATGTCGTCAGGCCCACGCGACCGCATCTGGTGACCAACGGGAGTACGAAGTCGCTCACCTTCCTGGTTCTGCAAGGGGTCGGCGAATACGATTTTGTTCCGCTGGTGCCGGGTTAGCTTCGTCGGCTAGGGGAACCTGGCAGCGGACACACGTTGACGCGACCACCAGTGCGCGGAACGCAGCCGCCACACTTTGCTCAAAGACCGGATCGACAATCGCCGGCAAAACAACAAGCGGGCTGGGCCGTTCTGCATGGATCAAGTCCATCAAACCAGAGGAGATAGCCATGGCAACACAGGTAAAGCCGGTTCCCAAGGGATTTCACACCGTGACGCCTTATCTCGTCGTCGATGGGGCGGAGAAGGTCATTCGCTTCATGAAAGATGCCTTCGGAGCCGAACCGGTATTCGAGCCGATGACGCGGCCCGACGGCAAGGTCATGCATGCGGAGTTCAAAATCGGAGATTCCATCGTGATGATTTCCGACTCCTCGGAGCGTGCACAGGCAACATCCACCATGCTGTATCTCTACGTACCCAACGTCGATGCCGTTTATCAGAAGGCGCTCAAGGCCGGCGCGACATCGTTGATGGAGCCCGCGGATCAATTTTATGGCGACCGCAGTGGCGGCGTGAAGGACCCGGCCGGCAATAGCTGGCACATCGGCACCCATATCGAGGACGTATCGCCGGCAGAACTCAAGAAGCGCGCGACGGAGTTCATGAAGCAGCAGCACAAGGCGGCGTAGGCGAACTTGTGAGCTTCGCAGCAAGCTTCGAAGGGTGGGTTAGCACAGCGTAACCCACCGAAGTCTCGATGCGCGGTTGGTGCGGCCGGTGGGTTACGGCTTCGCTAACCCACTCTACAGCACCTGTTACAACGGCAAATTGTCGTGCTTCTTCGCGGGCATCTCGACCTTCTTGTCCCTCAGCATCGCCAGCGCCCGGGCGATCCGCTTCCGCGTCGAATGCGGCATGATGACGTCGTCGATGTAGCCGCGTTCGGCGGCGATGAAGGGGGACAGGAAGCGATCCTCGTATTCCTTGGTGCGCTTGGCGATCGCTTCGGGGTCGCTCATGTCGGCGCGGAAGATGATTTCGACGGCGCCCTTGGCGCCCATCACGGCGATCTGCGCGGTGGGCCAGGCGTAGTTCATGTCGGCACCGATTTCCTTGGACGCCATCACGTCGAAGGCACCGCCATAGGCTTTGCGGGTGATGACGGTGACGAGCGGCACCGTGCATTGCGAGTACGCAAACAACAGTTTTGCGCCGTGCTTGATCAGGCCGCCATACTCCTGCGCGGTGCCCGGCAGGAAGCCCGGCACGTCGACAAACGTCACGATCGGGATGTTGAAGGCGTCGCAGAAGCGGACGAAGCGCGCGGCCTTCCGCGATGCATCGCTATCGAGCACGCCGGCCAGCACCATCGGCTGATTGGCGACGAAGCCGACGGTGCGGCCGGCGATGCGGCCGAAGCCGGTGACGATGTTTTTCGCGAACGCTTCCGAGATTTCGAAAAAGTCGCCCTCGTCCACCACTTTGAGGATCAGCTCCTTCATGTCGTAGGGCTTGTTGGGATTGTCAGGGATCAGCGTATCCAGCGACATGTCCACGCGGCCGATGTCGTCAAAACTCGGCCATTCCGGCACGCCGTCGGTGTTGTTGGACGGCAGGAAGTCGATCAGCCGGCGCATCTGCAACAGCGTCTCGACGTCGTTCTCGAACGCGCCGTCGGCGATCGAGGAGCGCGTCGCGTGCACCGAGGCGCCACCGAGTTCTTCTGCCGTCACCACCTCGTTGGTGACGGTCTTCACCACATCGGGGCCGGTGACGAACATGTAGCTGGTGTTCTTCACCATGAAGATGAAATCGGTCATCGCCGGCGAATAGACGTCGCCGCCGGCGCAGGGGCCCATAATGACCGAGATCTGCGGGATCACGCCCGAGGCGATGACGTTGCGGCGGAACACGTAGGAATAGCCTGCGAGGGCCGCCACGCCTTCCTGGATGCGCGCGCCGCCGGCGTCATAGAGGCCGATGATCGGCGCCCTCGCCTTCATCGCCATGTCCTGCAGCTTTGTAATTTTCAGCGCGTGGGTTTCCGACAGCGAGCCGCCGAACACGGTAAAATCCTTGGCGAACACAAAGGTCTTGCGGCCGTTGACGGTGCCCCAGCCGGTGACGACGCCGTCGCCCGGCACTTTCGTCTTCTCCATGCCGAATTCGGTCGAGCGGTGCTCGACGAACATGTCGAATTCCTCGAACGAGCCCTTGTCGAGCAGAAGCTCGATGCGCTCGCGGGCGGTCAACTTTCCGCGAGCGTGCTGCGCCTCGATGCGCTTCTCGCCGCCGCCGAGCTTGGCGCCGGCGCGCCGTTCTTCGAGGGTGTCCAGGATGTCCTTCATGCTGCTTCCGCCCGCCTTTTGAGTAACGATTTGAAGGCCTTCTAGCACGGCCTTTCAGAAGCGGAAACATCCCTGCCTCTGGTACCGCCGCCCCACGGCGCCTATATGCGCATCCTGACCATGGGGACCGGAATGACCGATACCGCAAGCGCCGACGCCTCGGGCGCCGTTACAGGGGGTGTGCGAACGGTGCTGCGGCTGGAGGGATTAGCGCTCTTTATCGGTATGACGCTGCTTTATTATATCTGGGACGGATCGTGGTGGGTCTACGCCCTGCTGTTCTTCGTGCCGGACCTCAGTTTTGCCGCCTATCTGGGAGGACCGCGAACCGGGGCCTTCGTCTACAACGCCGCGCACAGCTACCTCGCGCCGATGGCGATCATGACGACCGGATTTGCCACCGCCGCACCGCTCACGCTCTCGATTGCCATGATCTGGCTGGCCCATATCGGCTTAGATCGCGCGCTGGGCTACGGGCTGAAATACACCACCGGTTTTGGCTTCACGCATCTGGGGCGGATCGGGAAGTCTCCGAATTGACGTTGGATCAGGCTAAGGCAGCCGCTTGCCCGGCAGATGCTTGCCATTCTGATGCAGCGTCAGCGACGACACCACGCCACCCTCTGGCCGCGCGAAGGTGATCTGGGCACCGGGCACGCGACTGAAAAACTCGGTCTCGCTCTCGGCGAAGGCCTCGAGTTCTTCCTGACCTGTCCCCTGCACGAACAGCCGCGCGCCTTCTGCACGCACCGTCAGGATGAAGTTCGGTGACACCTCGTAACGTCCGGCATAGGCCGCAAGCACCGCCGGATCAACCGGCACCTCGCGGCGAATTTTTGCGAGCGGGTATGCCGCATTGATGAGATGCATGCCAAGCGCGATATTCGGGTTATAATCGGCTGCATTGGAGAGCACGATGCAGTTTCGCCGGGTCATGGTCGAGTAGCCGATGAAGGTTGCATAACCGCCGGTGCCGCCACTCTTCCAAATCAGTTCATCGCCGAACCGCGACGAAATGAACCAACCCAGCGCCACGTCACGCTCTTCCATCATTGGACGACGTTCGGAAAGCGTCATCTTCAGCGCGGAAGCGACCGGCCCTTCAACAGGATTCATGCACATCCGCAAGAATTTCATCAGATCATTCGCCGTCGAACGGAACGCGCCGGCGCCGGCAAACGCCGAATAATCCCAGTTCGCGACCGGTGCCAGCACGGCGCTGTGGCCACGCGCCAGACGTTGCCGCATCGAATTCGAAAGCGTGATGCGCGTATCCTCCATGCCGAGCGGCGCGCAAATCCGCGAAACCACCAGCTCCTCGTAGCTCTTGCCGGCACGCCGTTCGAGGATGCGGCCGAGCAGGCCGAAACCGAGATTGGCGTATTCGTAGTGCTTGCCCGGCTTGTGGGCGAGCTTGTGGTTCGAGAGAAAGTCGTAGAGGCGCTCGGAGGTGTAGTCGATGTAAGGATTGCTCCAATCCTTCGGCGCGAAATTCGACGGCCGCGGCAGGCCCGACGTGAAGGTCGCAAGGTCCATCAGCGTGATCGGCGCGCCCTCGAAATCGGGCATCCTGACGCTGGGGGGCAGATATTTCGCCGCAGGATCATCCGGTGCAAGTTCGCCGCGCAGCACCATGTCGGCAAACAGGAGCGCCGTGAACACCTTCGTGATCGAGCCGACCTCGAACACCGTGTCGCCATCGAGCGGGCGATTGTCGGGGGAGCCGGATTGACCATACGCCGTGATGCTATGCCGGTCGCCGTCGAGGAAAGCGGCAACGAGGCCCATCGTTTCACGCCCGACATCCGCCCTCTCCTTGAGGATGGCGGCAACATCCAGCCCCGGTGGCATCTGGGCCCAACCCCAATCCGGCCAAAGCGAAAACGCCAAGCCTCCTGATAGCACCGAGCGACGATGCGGCATGCACTATCCCCCTGGTAGCCATGGCAAGCTAGTACAACTTGCTCCCGCGCACCAGTCGATCGGGTGCGACCGCCAATCCAATCGCCCGGACATCGGAGAGGCATTGCTGCGATCTCGCAACGGAACCTCGCCACACATTGTGCCGGTTCAGGAACCGCGAACCCATTGATGGCGTTGATTGCCAAACCGAAGGAGCCATCAAGATGTCTGGATATAATTTCGCACGAATGGCCTTAGTGGCCACATCGTTATGTCTGACCGGCAGCGCGGCGCTGGCCGCACCCGTCTCGCCCTTCACCGCCATGGCGGGCACATGGTCAGGCGGCGGCGTACTCAGCACGAGTGACGGACAACGCGAGCAATTGCGCTGCCGCGCGTCGTACGACGTCACCGGAAGGGGCGACCAGCTTCAACTCAATCTGAGGTGCGCGAGCCAGAGTTACAATTTCGATCTCGCAAGCGAGGTCGAATACCGGGGCGGCGCGATTTCGGGCTCATGGAGCGAAGCGAGCCGCAACGCTTCCGGAACGCTTACCGGCCGCGCCGCCGGCGATCATGTCGAGGCTGCCGCCCGAGGCGACAACTTTTCGGCCCATCTGTCGCTGACGACACGTGGCGGCAAGCAGACGGTGTCGATCCAGCCCCAGGGCACGAACGTCACGTCAGTCTCGCTGGCGCTCAACCGGCGTTAGACGCGAGCTGGATTGCAACGAAGACACTACGGCACGCGACGTCCCGGCCGATCGCGTCCGTTCTGATGCAATGTCAGCGAACGCGCCTGGCCGTCTTCGGCAGGATCAAAGGTGATCTGGGCGTCGACCACGCGATAGAAGAAATTCCGCTCGCTCTCGGCGAACACCTCGTATTCCAACTGCCTCGTGGCCTGGATAAACAGCCGGCCGCCGTCGGCGCGGACGGTCAGCACAAAATCCGGCGTCAATTCGTAACGCCCGACATAGGTTGCGAGAATTTGCGGATCGACCGCCACTTCGCGGCGAAGTTTTGGGAGCGGGTATGCTGCGTTGATGAGATGCGTGGCTAGCGCGGTATTGGCGCCGTAGGCGGCCGCATTGGAAAGCAGAATGCAGTTTCGCCGGGTTTTGGTCGAATAGCCGATGAAGGTTGCATAGCCACCGGTGCCGCCATCCTTCCAGACCAGCTCATCGCCGAACCGTGACGCGACGAACCAGCCCAGCGCCACGTCACGCTCCTTCGCCCTTGGACGACGCTCGGAAAGCGTCATCTTCAGCGCGGCGGCAATCGGCGTGTCGGTGGGATCCATGCACATGGCAAGAAACTTCATCAGGTCGTTCGCCGTCGAGCGAAGCGCGCCGGTGCCGGCGAACGCCGAAAAATCCCAGTTCGCAACGGGCGTCAAACCGGCGCTGTGACCACGCGCCAGACGTTGCTGCATCGAGCTCGAGAGCGTGATGCGCGTGTCGTCCATGCCGAGCGGCGCGCAGATGCGCGAGACGACAAGCTCCTCGTAGCTTTTGCCCGCGCGCCGCTCCAGAATGTGGCCCAGCAGGCCGAAGCCGAGATTGGCGTATTCGTAGTGCTTGCCCGGCTTGAAGCCGAGCTTGTGGTTCGAGAGATAGTCGTAGAGCCGCTCGGTCGTGTAATCGATGTATGGGTTGTTCGGATCTTTCGGCGCAAAATTGGAGGGCATCCGCGGCAGGCCCGATGTGTAGGTCGCAAGGTCAAGGAGAGTGATCGGCGCACCCTCGAAATCCGGCACCTTGACGCTATCAGGTAGATATTTGGCCGCGGGGTCATCCGGTGCGACCTCCCCGCGCAAGACCATGTCGGCAAACAACAGCGCGGTGAACACCTTGGTGATCGAGCCGATCTCGAAAACCGTGTCAGCGTCGAGCGGGCGATTGTTTGCCGAATCGGATTGCCCGTACACTGTGACGCTGCGCCTGTCACCGTCGAGGAAGGCGGCAACAAGACCCAGCGTGTCACGCCCGACATCCACCCTCTCCTTGAGGATGGCGGCAATATCCTGCTCCGCTGGCGTCTGCGCCCAGCCCCAGGCTGGTCGAAGCGAAAGCGCCAGGCCTCCCAGCAACACCGAGCGACGATCCGGCATGCACACCCCCTCTGGTAGTCAGGGCATGCTAGTTCAACTCGCCCCCGCGCACCAGCAAGGCCGGCGCAGATCAGCCCATCAAATCGCAACGATATCAGCGAGGCATTGCTGCACGACCGTCATGCGGGCGGCGATGTGGCTTTGCTCCTTGCAGTCCATGTTCATGGCGAACACCGTCTGCTGGCTGCCCTTCTCGGCCCAACCGACCATCCAGCCCAAGGACGGCTTGCCCGCTTCCGCGCCCAGCAAGCCGCTCTTGGCGCGGATGGTGGTGTCGCCGACCTTCGTCACGGGGAGGATGTCGCGCGTCAATTCCTGGCTGCGCTTGGAGACCGGCAGCACGCCGCGCCGCAGCCGATCGACGAAATCGATCTGCTGCACCGGGTCGATGCGCAGATTGCCGGTCAGCCAGAACTGATCGATGCCGCCGCCGATGTCGCGATTGCCATAGTCGAACAGGTCGACATATTTCTGCATGCGCTCCAGCCCGATGCGGCGCGCGATCTCCTGATACACCGGCACCGCTGAAGCCGCGATCGCCGAACGCAGCGTGTGATCCTTGTTCCAGGGCTCGATGCTGCGCGTCACGCCGTCCCACTTGAAGACGTCCTTGTCGGGGTCCTCGACCACACCGGTCTCCATTGCGATGATCGAATTCGCAATCTTGAACGTCGAGGCCGGCAGCCTGCCCTCGCCCGAGCGCACCTTGTCGCTGGCGATGATGAGGTAATCATCCACTTTGTAGCCAACGAAGGTGCCGGTCGTGCCGAGATCGAAAAAGCGCTTGGACAGATCGTCACGAAACTCGCTGCGCTGATAGGAGACATTGGCAAGGGCGCGCGCGGGCAACAGCGTGGTCGCGGCAAGCAGGCTGAGCGCATGACGACGATTGATCACGAGGATATCCGAACTGGTTGAGGAATGCCGACGATGCGGATGGCATCGTGGAAAAACTATGACATTAGCAGGGACTGATCAGCGGATCCGTCCCGACAGCCGCAGCACGAAGATCAGCACTTCGGCGACCGCCTTGTAGAGCTCCGGCGGAATTTCATCGCCGATCTCGACATGGGACAACGCGCCCGCCAGCACCTCGTTCTCCTCGATCGGGATATCGTGTTCCCGGGCGAGCTCGATGATCTTGGCACCGATGACGCCCTTGCCCTTCGCCACGACCCGCGGCGCGCCGGTCTTGTCATAATGCAGCGCGACCGCAAGCTTGCTTCTGGTTTCGACGCTCATAGCGCGCGGTCCAGAAAATGACCGGCACGGGCGGCGGGCGCGGCCTGCGGCGGCGCGCCGTCGCGGATCACGATATCGCCGGGCTGCAATTCGGCTCGGCTGAGCGCCTCACTCAGTTGCGACGTCCCGGCGCGCAGTTGCTCTGCGGTCGCGGGCCGTTCCGCCCAGATCCGCACCGAGGTTTTGTCGCCGGTCAGCGATATCAGCGCGTGAACCGGACCGGCCGGCTCGACATCGAGGGAAAATCGCGCGCGCCACACCCGCTTCACCGCCTCGACGGCCTCGCTGCCGCCATCGCGGGAAATCTCGAACTGCGCCATCGCGGTGCCCTGCGGCGTCACGAAGGGAATTTCGAAACTCCAGCGTGGCGCCGTGACGTCGGCTTTTGGCCCCGTCTCGATGCGATCCGGCAAGGACGCGACCTGCAGCAGCGTCTGCCGCGCGATGGCGGCATCGGTATCATCGAGCAGATGGTGCGCGGTCGCCTCGAGCGGCGCATGCGGCGCGATGGTGGGCGAAGCGATCGGCTGTGCGGCCGGCAGCCCGCCGCGGATGGGCGGCGGCGGGGTGTTGGTATGGAAGGTGACGTCGCTGCCCCGAACGTCTTTCGGCGTGGCTGTGGCACCCCGAACTGGAACGCCGAGTTCCTGCAGCGCTTCCTGCAGCAGGTTCAGCGTAGCACCGGCATCAGGCGGGGCGGCCAGCGGGCCTCGGGCGGCATGGAGCGGCAGCGCGAGATTTTCGGCTGCAAGCAATCGCGCCTGCGGCAGCAGGTTTTCCGGCAGATCGACGTTGGGCGACAAGGACGGCGCAAGGCTCGCGGCGGCCTGTGGTGGCGCAGCTTGTTGGGCCCCAGCCGGTGTCGCCGCCGGCGCGGCCGTCGAATTGACGCCGAGCGCCGACTGCAGCGTCTGACGCAGCACGATCAGCGCGGCCTTGAGATCGGGTACGCCGCTTGGAGGAACTGAGCCCGACGCTAGCGAGGCTTCGAGGAATATTCCGGACTTCTGGAACGCCGTCTTGATGTCGGCGCCGTCGAGGTTCTGATCGAGACTGGTCTGTTGCGCCAGCACCTGCGCGATCGCCGCTTGCAATTTCGGCGGCAGATTGCTGGAGGAAGCCGCCGCGCGCAGATTGGCAAACAACGGCGCCAGGCTATCCTGCTCGGTAACCGCCGCTTGGGCGGCGGCGGAGACGGCCGCGCGCTCCAGCGGCGTCAGCACGTTCTTCGCCGACACGATGGCCGGTCGATTGACGGCGGCATCGGCCAGCGCATCGGGCGACAAGGTGACGGCGTCGGCGGATGCCCCGGCGGCATCACTGCCCTGCCCGACCACGGCCAGGCGGATGCCGTCCTTGGTCTGCGATACCGCAAGCTGCAGGTTCTGGCCTTGCTGCAGCGGAATTTCCGTGGCCACGTCGATCGAGAGGCTGGCGATCGCAATGCGCACCAGATCGGCCGATAGCACTTTCAGGACCTGGGCGTTGACCACGCTACCCGGCCGCAGCACGAGTTCAGGCGCAATGCCGCCAGCTTCTTGGGCGGCAAGCACCGGCAGAACGGGATTGATCGAATTCGCCATGTCTTGAGGTCTCGGCCAGGGTGGGAAGGCTACCCCGCCGCCGTAAACCTCTCCTTAACCGGCAGCGGGCGCTCAGGCCTTCAGGGCGTCCAGAATGGTCACCGCGGCCTGGAAATCGACCAGCCGGGCGGCCCGGCGAGCCGCCACCTCCTCGTCCACGCCCCATTTCTCGGCGTTCCAGTCATCATCGACATGGGCGGCCGCCCAAACCTGGTCGGAATCGAGGGCCCCGCGCAGCAACGCCAACGCCAGTAGCGCGGAGCCTGTCAACGTCGTCACCACATGCAGCGCCGCCACGGCCCAAGGGTCGGCCGGAAACACGTTACGGGCGGCCTTGATCGCCTGCTCCGGCTGGGTGACATGCACGATCCCCTCCGACAGGATGAAATGGGCCCCGAGCTCGTTCGCGGCCCATGACAGCACCGGGTCCCAATGCGCGGCTTCCCGCGCGACCAGCGCCTCGGGATGGCCGGCGCGGTAGAACAGCAAGTCGGAGCCGAGGTATTTTGCAACATCGTCGGCCACGGCATCGACGCGATCGGCGACCTCGGCGACAGAATTGGCGAAGCGCGTCAGCGGCATGGTCAGGGGATCGATGGTCTCGCCTTGCGCATTCCATTCGGCGGCGATGTGGTCGGCGATGGCGCTCGCCGGCGCTATGACCTGGCGGCCGGAAGGCGTGCGGATCGGCTTGCCATCCAGCGTCACGGCAAACCCGCCATCGGCCGGTGCTATGCCAGCTTCGTTGTAGATGCGCTTGCGCTGGGGCGCGCGCGTGGCGCGGCGCACTGCTTCCGTCGGATCGAGCGGAGACTGCCCGGCAACTTCATCGAATAGTTCGCGCATGCGGCTTCCAGCAGGTCGGTGATAATCCAGTCCCGACAATACGATGCCGGTGGATGCAAATAAAGGCGATGAGGAGGTTGCGGCGGCAAGCTGCGATGCCGGTTCCGCTAGCCGGGTCGCTGAGCCCCCCTTATGCCCGGTTCCGTTCGCCGGAATCGCCCGTTCGCCACATCAGTCTCCATCGGCGTCATTCCGGGGCGCGACGAAGTCGCGAGCCCGGAATCCATTTGGCCGCGCGCACATGGATAGATGGATTCCGGGCTCGCGCTGCGCGCGCCCCGGAATGACGGAGAGAGGCTGGTTGTCAGCTCACGGCTTCTGATAGATCACCTTTCCCGCCCGAATCGTGTAGGCGACCTTGGCGAGATTGGTGACGTCGGCGAGTGGATCGCCGTCAAGCACCACGAGATCGGCGTCGAATTCTTTCTCGACCCGCCCCTTCTTCGCCGCCTTGAAATATTGCGCGGGATTGGTCGTCAGCGACGCCAGGATCTGGCGTTCCGACAGCGCGCGATGCATCAGCTCATACTCGAGCGTGGTGTCGTAATAGGTGGTGAAGCCGACATCGGTGCCGAACAGGACCGGGCCGCCATTGTCGGAGAACGCCTTGACTTGAGCGACAGTCGTCGCGATGAGGCGCGCAGCGATATCGGGCGCAACGGGAAGTTTTGCGAACAGCGACAGCGTCGGAACCAGGGCAATGCGCTGCTGCTTGAATCGCGCGAGCTGCTCGGGCGAATAGACCGGCCCGCCGGCCACCGTGTGCGCCATGATGTCGACGCCAGCCGCAATGACGGCGTCGACGCCCGTCATGTTTTGCGGATGGGCAAACACCGGCTTGCCCGCAGCATGCGCCACATCGACTGCCGCCTTGGCGATGCCGGGGTCCATGTTCACGACCGGCTTGCCGGTGCCCTTGAAGGAGCCGGTGAACAGTTTCACGCCGTCGAGACCGAAGCCCATAAAGGTACGTGCCCATTGCGCAGCCTCCTCGGGCGTCGAAGCCATGGGTAGTTTCATCTCGGCCGGGAGATAGGCGGGATGGCCGTCCCTGGGGAAGATGCTGCCAGTCGTATAAATATCCGGGCCCGGCACCTCGCCGGAGTTGACCCGGCGGCGCAGCGCGAGCGTATCTCTTCCGTCTGAACCGATATCCCAGACGGTCGTAAAGCCCCAGCGCGTCAGCATCTCGCGCATATGCTCTTGCAACGGCGCGGCCGGAACGGAGTCCGCATTCCTCCATACGGCTTGCGTGAAATGGACGTGGCTGTTCCAGAAACCGGCGACCACGGTCTTGCCGTTGCAATCGATGACGCGCGCATCGGAGGGAACTTGCACCTCGCTGCGGTTTCCGACTGCGGCGATGGCGCCAATGGCGGTGAGAACCACGGCATCGGCAAGCGGCGCAGCGTCGGGCGAAGCGTAGACACTGCCGCCGACGAGAGCGAGCATCTGCGCACGGGCAGAACCAGGTGCGCCGGACGCTCCCATCACAGCGAAAAAGCAAAACGCGAGCCGAACCAGATTTCCGTTCATGCACGATCCCCCTGCACCTGACGGCCTGATGTTAGGACCGTCCGCATCGCACAATATCAAATCAGCGTGTTTTTGCGTTTGACAGTTATTGCGCCAGCCAGTGCGTTGCGTGGCTGCTACTCCTCCGGCGCGTTCTCGATCGGATCGAACCGATCATGCTCGAGTCCGAGCAGATTCCAGGATTGCAGCATGTGCGGCGGCAGTGGCGCGCTGACATCGATCACGCCGCCGCGCGGATGTGGGATCACGAGCCGTCGCGCCAGCAGATGCAGGCGGTTCTGCAGGCCGCCCGGCAGGTCCCAGTTCTCCTTGTTGAAATATTTGGGATCGCCGACGATGGCGTGATCGATATGCGCCATGTGGGCGCGCAACTGGTGGGTTCGCCCGGTGACCGGCTTCAGCGACACCCAGGCGAGTTTCTGCGCCGAGGTCTCGACCACGGCGTAATACGTCACCGCGTGGCTGGCGCCCTCGTCGCCATGTTTTGCGACCCGCATGATGCTGTCCTCCTCGCTCTCCTCCTTGGCGAGATAGGTCGAGATGCGGCCCTGCTTCGGCTTCGGCACGCCCGCCACCAGCGCCCAGTAAATCTTGCGCGCGGAGCGGTGGCGGAATGACCCCGTCAGGGCGGTGGCGGCGAAGCGCGTCTTGGCGACCAGCAGACAGCCCGACGTTTCCCTGTCGAGCCGATGCACCAGCCGCGGCTTCTGCCCCTTGGCGTCGCGCATCACTTCCAGCATCTGGTCGACATTGCGCGTGATGCCGGAGCCGCCCTGCACCGCCAGCCCCGCCGGCTTGTTCAACACGAGGACGTCGGCGTCCTCGAACAGCGTCATCTCCTTCAGCGCCTGCAGCGTCTTGGTCGCGGCTTCGGAGAGCGGACCTGCGCCCTTCGGCGCATCGAGCCGCAGCGGCGGAATGCGAACGCTCTGGCCTTCTTCCAGCCGGTCTTTGCTGTCGGCGCGCTTGCCGTTGACGCGCAATTCGCCCTTCCGGACGATGCGCTGGATGTGGGAGAACGACAGGCCGGGAAAGCGCGCCTCGAGGAAGCGGTCGACGCGCATGTTATTTTCGTCCGCGGTGACGACGACGGTCTGAACCTTGGTCGGTAGCGGCGGCGGCTCGGCGACAACCTTCGCGGGCTCCGCCACGAACGGCGCCGGCTTCTCCCGGCGCGGCTCGGCAAGCCGCGCAGGCTTGCCGCCGGGACGGTTGCCCTGCGGCCGGTCGCCAGGCTTCTTGCTGCGGAAGGGCGTGGCTCCCTTGGGACGGTCGCCTGGCGTGCGCGACTTGGCTAGCGGTTTTCGGTCGCGGCGGCTCATCTGGTTTCGGCTCCAAGGGGTAGATCGTTGCCTAGCGCAAATGCAGCGAATCGTCACGGTGAATTCGGTGCCAATCCAGCGCCGGATCGGCCAAACTAGGCCAATTTCGACGATGCGTGGGAAGCCCGGATGGCCCTATCAAGAATGGCTTTGGTCGTTGTGGCCGCAATGTTGGCGAACGCGGCCGAAGCGCAGCGGAGCCCGATGCCGGAGCATATCGCGCGGACACTGTTGGAACTCGGCCGCGTCATCGATCCGCCGAAGACCGCAGAACTCTACGCGCCGCTGCAGGAAAAAGAGCCGTATCAAGGCGTCAAGGTCGAGCGGGACGTCAAATACGGTCCGGCCGATCGCAATCTGCTCGATATCTTTGTGCCGGAAACAGCGGCGTCAGCCCGGCCGGTATTGATCTTTGTCCATGGCGGCGCCTTCGTCGGCGGCAACAAGCGGAGAACACCGACCAGCCCCTTCTACGACAACGTCATGCTGTGGGCGGCAAAGAACGGCTTTATCGGCGTCAACGTCACCTATCGCCTCGCGCCACTGTCACCCTGGCCGGCGGGCGCCGAGGATCTCGCCACCGCGCTCAATTGGGTCACTGACACGATTGGCGAGCGCGGCGGCAATCCCACGCGCATCTATCTGATGGGGCACTCCGCAGGCGCGGTTCACGTTGCGACCTATGTCTCGCATCCCGAACTTCACAAGATCAAAGGCGGCGGCCTCGCGGGGGCGATCATGATCTCGGGCATCTACGACCTGACCGCGACGCCGCTCGCCGAGACGCAGCGGGCCTATTTCGGCACCGATCCCGCACGCTACGCCGAACAATCCTCGTTGAAGGGTTTGGCGACAACGGAGATCCCGCTGATGCTCGCAGCCGCCGAACTGGACCCGGCAGGCTTCGTGCTGCAATTCGATCTGGCGAAGCAGGCGAGTTGCAAACGCGCCGGCGGATGCGCACGCGCTATCCTGTTGCCGCAGCACAGTCACATGTCGGAGGTGTATTCGATCAACACTGCCGACACGCGCCTGACCGATCAGATCCTGGACTTTGTCACGACAGGGAAATAGCCCGCGGTGCTAGTCGATCCTCGGAAATGCTTGACTCCATATTTTGGACTGCATACTATAAAAAATGTAGTAAATTGGGTTTCCGATGCCAGCAGCATCTTATGTTGCCCGTCCAACCGGCGCCCGCGGCTTTTGGCTTGGCTTTGCCGCCTACCTGCTTCCATCGTTTCCGATCGCCTATGTCTGGCACCTCGTCCTGTTCGAGCAGAAGTACCACGCGCTCCAGATCTATCGAGACGAGCCGGTGATCGCGTTCGGACTGGGTTCGATGATCATCCAGGGCGCGATCTTCTCGTGGTTGTTCCCGCGCGTATTTGCACAACGCAGCGGCTCGTTTCTGAAGGACGGGCTCTTGTACGGACTTGGCGCTGGCCTGCTGTCGTGGTCGTTCACCACGCTGGCGGTGGCAGCCAAGCATGTGATGGTTTCCGTGCCGGATTACGTGCTGCTCGAAACCGCGTTCACGATCCTGCAATTCGCAGTCGTGGGGCCGTTGATCGCCCTCGCCTACCGACATGATGCGGAGGAAACAACCTCGACGGCATGAGCAAGCTTCACTATCCGCAATTCTGCGCACTCGCCCGCGCGGCGGAGATCATCGGCGAGCGCTGGACTCTCCTGATCATCCGCGAGCTTCTTCTTGGGCCGAAGCGATTTGGCGATCTCCTGGATCATCTTGACGGCATGAGCCCCACCTTGCTGACAACGCGCCTCACCGCCCTGATCGAGTGCAACGTCGTACGGCGGACCGCCTTGCCGCCGCCGGCCAATGCGCAGGTATATGAATTGACCGAGATCGGCCGGGAAGTTCAGCCCGCGATCCGGGAATTGATCCGCTGGGGCGGCCGCTTCCTGTTCCCACCGGTGCCCGGCGACACGTTCGAGCCGGATTGGGTGCTGCTTGGCCTCGACGCCATTGCAAAGCGTTCACCCGTGCCGGAGATCAGGATCGGCCTTACGGTCACCCATGGCAAGAAATCGGCGGGCTTCACGGTCGCGGGCGGCGGCTTCGGGACGGCTATTGAGAGGGGCATCACCGACTGCAGGGGAACGCTGGAAGCTCCGTTCGACGCGGTGCTCCAGATTGTCGGGACGAGCGTGTCCCTTCAGGACGCGATCGATGCGAAGCGCGCCAGCGTGAGCGGCTCGATGGCGCTCGTCCGCAAGCTTCCCCTTCTGTTCGACCTTGCGGAACGCCGGCGCATAACGCCCGCTGCAAACTGACGGGAGGGGCCGGTGGCCTGGACGAAATCACCGCAGTCGCTGATCGACCTGTTCGACCAGTCGGTTCCGCCAGGCGCAAATATCTCCCGCCGCAAGATGTTCGGCTACCCGGCGGCCTTTGCCAACGGAAATCTGTTTATCGGGCTACACCAGAACGATTTCGTCATGCGGCTCTCGGAGAAAGATCGCGCCCGTTTCAGCGCCGAATTTGGCGACCGGATTTTCGAGCCCATGAAGGGTCGGCCGATGCGCGAATATGTGCGATTGCCCGAGGAGTTACTGGCCGACGCGGACAAGCGCGCATTATGGATCGATCTTTCGCTGCAGTATGCCGAGGCAATCGCGCCGAAGGCAACATCTCCAAAGAAAAAGCAATTGCCCCGATCTGTGAAAAGGAGTCGAGCATGAAGAAGTTCGTTCTGTTGCATTACGGATTTGAAAAGCCCACTCCGGAAATCATGGCTGCCTGGGGCAAATGGTTCGAGGCAACCAAGCCGCATACCGTGGACATGGGCGGTTTCGGCAGTGGTCGCGAAATCTCGAAAGGCGGAACGAAGGACCTTCCGCTCGGACCCGACTCCATCACCGGCTTCACAATCGTCAACGGGGCAACGCTCGACGACGCCGAGAAGATCGCGCAAGGCAACCCCTTCATTTCGAGCATTCGAGTCTACGAAGTAAGGTCGGGCTGACGCGGAAGATCACCGGCGCTATTTACACTGCGCGGCGTTTCTCACGGCGGTCAGGTCGGCCCCGGAATTGTTGGACGGACGCTTCTTGGCGGCTTCCTCCACCGCTGCGCAGGCGGCCGCGTCACCGTTCTGGAAGCGCGCGATGGCGAGATTGGTCCAGGCGTCGCCGAAATCCGGCGCATCCTTGACCGCCTGCTCCAGCACGGGCTGCGCGTCGCGCGGGCGCTTCGCGATCAGCAACATGCGGCCATAGTCGGCCCTGAGCGCCTTCACCGGATTGGGTTGTTTGAGCGCGATCCTGAACAGCTCATCGGCGGCATCGAGATCATTGAAGCGAAATTGCGCGACCACCGCGAGGCCGTGATAGACGGCGCTCTGCTCCGGTGAAATGAGAAACGCCTGGTTAAACCGCAACGCGGCCTCACGTATCTTGCCGGTATTTACGGCCCTCCAACCACGCAGGGTTATTTCATCAAAGGCTTTTTCGCGAGAGCCTGTCGCCCCGATGATGGCGCTTACAAATTTCTCATCCGCGGTCTTATCCTCCGAATTCTTGACTGCAAATCCGAAAAACGGCTGCTCGTTGGTCGGCGCTGTATAGCTTCGCTTCGTCACCTGCACGCCCGGCGCCACCTCGACGCTGTCAGCCGCGGCGGCAACCGGCGACGCCAGCATCACCATACATGCGACGGCCCGAATAGCCTGCCTCAGATAATTCTCGAAACTGTTCATTCGCGCTTGTCCCGTTCCTTACGCAGCTTGGCCCAGTAATCCAGCCGCTTGCGAATCTCGCGCTCGAAGCCGCGATCGGGCGGATCGTAGAAGGTCTGCCGCCCCAGCGCTTCCGGAAAGTAGTCCTGTCCGGAGAAGGCGTCCGGCGCGTCGTGATCGTATTCGTAGCCGGAGCCATAGCCTTCCGACTTCATCAGTTTTGTCGGCGAATTGAGAATGTGTTTTGGCGGCAGCAGCGAGCCGCCTTCCTTCGCCGTGCGCGTCGCCGCGCCGAAGGCCTTGTAGGCGGCGTTCGATTTCGGCGCGGTGGCGAGGTAGATCACGGCCTGCGCGATCGCGAGTTCGCCCTCGGGAGACCCAAGAAAATCGAACGCGTCCTTGGCAGCATTGCAGATCACCAGCGCCTGCGGATCGGCAAGGCCGATATCCTCCACCGCCATGCGCACGACGCGCCGCGCCAGGAACAGCGGGTCCTCGCCGGCGTCCAGCATGCGCGCGAGGTAATACAGCGCGGCGTCGGGATCGGAGCCACGCACCGACTTATGCAGGGCCGAGATCAGGTTGTAATGGCCATCGGCCGACTTGTCGTAGATCGGCGCGCGGCGCTGCAGGATCTCCTGCAACTGCGCAGCATTGAAAATTTCGTCCCTGCGCGCGGCGCGCCAGACCTCTTCGACCAATGTCAGCGCGGCACGGCCGTCGCCGTCGGCCATCCGCACCAGCACGGCGCGCGCCTCGGCATCGAGCGGCAATTTTCGTCCCTCGACCCTCTCGGCATGCGCAAAGAGCTTTTCGATCGCGGCAGCATCGAGCGAATGAAACACCAGCACGCGCGCACGCGACAGCAGCGCCGCGTTGAGCTCGAATGACGGGTTTTCCGTGGTGGCGCCAACCAGCACCACGGTGCCGTCTTCCATGACAGGCAGAAACGAATCCTGCTGGGCGCGGTTGAAACGGTGCACCTCGTCGACGAACAACAACGTGCCCTTGCCCATCTCGCGCCGGGCGCGCGCGGCGTCGAAAACCTTTTTCAAGTCGGCGACGCCGGAAAACACCGCCGAAATCTGCTCGAAATGCAGTTCGGTGGCATCCGCCAACAGCCGCGCCACCGTGGTCTTGCCGGTGCCGGGCGGCCCCCAGAACACCAGCGAGCCCAGCGTGCGCGTCTCCAGCATCCGCGTCAGCGCGCCATCGGGGCCGAGAATGTGATCCTGGCCGACGACATCGGCCAGCGAGCGCGGGCGCAGCCGGTCGGGAAGCGGACGCGGCGCATCCTCCTCCATCCCTGCCGCGGCAAAGAGATTGGTCGCCTCGCGGGGTTTCTTCGGGCTCATCCGCCGAGCGTCACGTTGATCTGCTGGCCGCCGCGCACCACGACGATGCGCCAGAGCCTGGATGAAGTTTTCGAAGCTTTGTCGAGGTCGCTGGTCTTGCCGATCTTCTGATTGTTGACCGCAAGGATGATGTCGCCTTTCTGGAATCCGACGCTTGCCGCAGTACCGCCGTCGGCGAGATCGATCACCACGACGCCCTCGGCCTGGGAATCCAGATGCAGCTCGTCGGCAACCGCCGGCGAAATGTTGGCGACCTTGGCGCCCTGGAACGGCGAGCGCGCGGTGAGCACGATTTCATCGCGGTTGGTGTCGGGGGCGGTCTCCAGCGGCACCGTGACCTTGACGGTCTTTCCGCCACGCTGCACGTCGATCTGTGCGGCGCCGCCGAGTTGCCTTGTGGCGAAGCGGTAGTCGAACGCGTTGGGTTCGTCGATTGGCTGCCCTTCGATGGCGACGATCAGATCGGACGGCTTCAGACCGGCGCGCGCGGCCGGACTGTTTGGTGCGACATTGGCGACCAGAGCGCCGTTCGGCAGTTTCAGCCCCAGCGTCTCGGCGATTTCAGGTGTCACCGCCTGCAGTTTCGCACCCAGCCACGGCCGCTTGACGGCCTTGCCGCCGCTCTTGGCGGAGGCCACGACCACACGCACCATGTTTGTGGGGATCGCAAAGCCGATGCCCTGCGAGCCGCCGGAGCGCGAGAAGATCGCAGTGTTGATGCCGACCAGCTTGCCGGTCATATCGACCAGCGCGCCGCCGGAATTGCCGGGATTGATCGCGGCATCGGTCTGGATGAAGAACTGGTAATCGGTGACGCCGACCTTGGTGCGGGCCAGCGCCGAGACGATGCCATGGGTCACGGTCTGACCGACGCCAAAGGGATTGCCTATCGCGAGCACGACGTCGCCGACCAGCAATTCATCGGAATTGGCAAAGTCCAGCGTCGCAAATTTCTCTCGTCCGTCCTTCACGCGCAGCACGGCCAGATCCGTGCGACTGTCCTTCAGCACGATCTCGGCCTCGAACTCGCGCTTGTCGGCGAGCGAAATCTTGACCTGATCGGCGCCCTCGATGACGTGGTTGTTGGTGACCACGAGCCCCGAAGCATCGACCATCACGCCCGATCCCAGCGAGCGCTGCATCTGTTCGGGCTGCATTCCAGGCACGCCGAAGAAGCGGCGGAAGATCGGGTCATCCAGCAGCGGATTACGATTCTGCACCGTCTTGGCGGCATAGACGTTCACCACCGCCGGCTGCGCGCGCTGCACGATCGGCGCGTACGACAGCCGCAGTTCGGCGCCCGAGGTTGGCACGCGGCGGTCCTGCGCCGGCGCCGGCGTTGCAACGACTGCGGAAACCAGCAGCAAGGCGAAAGAGCGGATCGTCAACGTCATGCAAGAATCCCAAAATTGATGGCCTCAGATATAGATGCGAGGCAGTAGCGAGAGAAGATAAGGCGGTACACAATACTGCCGGTCAGGCCGCGCGATCGGGCACTTTCGCGGTGTCGGAGGCCGGCGCACAGGATAGCCTTTCCTGATGGCCCTCGCCCCATGCCCTGAGCGTCTCGATCACCGGCCGCAGGCTCTCGCCGATCTCCGACAGCGTGTATTCGACCCGCGGCGGCACCTCGGCGTAGACCTTGCGGATCACGAGCTGGTCGTCCTCGAGCGCGCGAAGCTGCTTGGTCAGCATGCGCTGGGTAATCCCCGGCATCCGCCGCCGCAACTCCCCAAAACGCTGGGTGCCGGCCTGCAGGTGAAACAGGATCACGCCTTTCCACTTGCCGTCGATTAGATCGAGCGTCGCTTCAACCGCGCAGCCCGGCCGACGGGCAAAATTCCGCCGTTTCATGAGCTTTTCCTGGAGTTTCCCCAATAGTATCCAAACAGGGACTAGTTCCCCAAATTTACAGTACTTGCCAAGCGGATGCCAGAGCGACAGTTAGGCAATCAATCTGTCAAACGCGGAGGAGGCACGGACATGAAGGCCGTCGGATACAAAAAATCGCTCCCCATCGAAGATGCAAATGCGCTGATTGATTTTGAGGCCGCCAAGCCGGAACCGACGGGCCGCGACATCCGCGTCGCCGTCAAGGCGATCTCGGCCAATCCGGTCGATTACAAGGTCCGCAAGCGCGCCGCCCCGCCCGAGGGCGAGACAAAAATCCTAGGCTACGACGCTGCCGGCATTGTCGATGCCGTCGGCCCGGACGTCACCCTGTTCAAGGCAGGTGACGAAGTGTTTTACGCCGGCTCGATCCTGCGCCAGGGCACGAATGCGGAATTTCACCTGGTCGACGAGCGGATCGTCGGCAAGAAGCCGAAATCGCTGTCGTTCGCGCAGGCCGCGGCGCTGCCGCTGACTTCGATCACCGCCTGGGAATTGCTGTTCGACCGGCTCGGCGCCGTACCGGGCAAGAGCCTCGATCCGCGCACGTTGCTGATCATCGGCGGCGCCGGCGGCGTCGGCTCGATCCTGATCCAGCTTGCGCGCCGCCTCACCGGATTGACGGTGGTCGCTACCGCCACGCGTCCGGAGTCGCAGAAATGGTGCCGCGATCTCGGCGCGCATGCCGTGATCGATCATTCCAAGCCGATGAAGGAGCAGATCGAAAAGTTGAAGGCGCCGCCGGTCGCGCTGGTCGCGAGCCTCACCTTCACCGACCAGCACTACAAGGCGATCGCCGATTTCATGGCGCCACAAGGTAAGTTCGGCCTGATCGACGATCCCCCGGAATTCACCGTCTCTGCCTTCAAGGGCAAGGCGGTCTCGATCCATTGGGAATCGATGTTCACGCGCTCGTCATTCCAGACGGCTGACATGATCGCCCAGCATCACCTCCTGAACGATGTGTCCGACCTCCTCGACAAGGGCGTGCTGCGCACCACGCTCGACCAGACCTTTGGCACCATCAATGCGGCCAATCTGAAGCGCGCGCACGCGCTCCTGGAGAGCGGCAAGTCGCGCGGCAAGATCGTGCTGGAGGGGTGGTAGCGGCCCAACAACGGGGTTGATCTGGAGGTCGATTCAAGGGAGCCTGTTCCATCGATCCGGGATGGCTGTCGCCGAAAAACCCCGGCGCGAATTGCCGGGGAACACGGAAGACAGGAGACCTGTTCGACATGATACGAATGTTTCTGGCGGCCGCGCTGGCGTCGTCCTGCGTGGTGGGTTGCGCGTCGATCGCAACGGCGCAAGGCAGTTACCCCGAAAAATCGCTGCAGTTGATTGTGCCCTATCCGGCGGGCGGAGCTGGCGACGTCGTCGGGCGCATCATTGCCGGCGAGCTCGAGACGCGTCTGGGCAAGCCCGTGATCGTGCTCAATCGCCCCGGCGGCGGCACGACGATCGCCGCCAAAGAGGTCGCCAACGCGGCACCCGACGGTTACACCCTACTCACCAGTTCGAATTCGACCTTCACCCTGCAGCACGCCGTGAAGGAGAACGTGCCGTACGATAGCGGCAGGGATTTCGAGCCGATCGCCCAGACCGGTACGCTGACCATGGTGCTGGTCACGCATCGCGACAGCCCGATCAAGGACGTTGCCGCGCTTGTCGCGGCAGCGAAGGCCAATCCGGACAAGCTGTCGCTGGCGTCCTTCGGCGTAGCCACCATTTCGCATTTCGCCGGCGAACTGTTCAAGTCGAGCGCCGGCATCAAGATGCTGCACCTGCCCTACAAGGGCAGCGCGCCGGCGATGAACGACCTGATAGGCAAGCACATAGAGTACCACGTGGACACCGTGATCGCGATCAGGCCGCAGCTCGAAGCCGGCACGGTTCGCCCGCTGGCAGTGTTTTCCGCCAAGCGCTCGCAGTTCCTTCCCGACGTTCCGACTCTCGCCGAACTCGGTTATCCCAACATCGACCTCGTCTCCTGGGGTACCGTGGTCGCGCCCAAGGGAATCCCTCCGGCCATACGCGACCGGCTGGCCTCGGTGCTGGAAGAGGCAATAGCAAGTCCTTCGGTGATCGAGCGCTTTAAGAAGGTCGGGTACGAACCCGGCTTCAAGCGCTATCCGGACTGGCCGGGATTCATCGCCAAGGAAACCGCCGAGATGAAGGAACTGGCCCGCAAGGGCGGGATCAAGGAAGAGTAACCCTGATATGACCGAGCCGTGCGATCTGCCCGCGGTAACGGCCCGGGCGCTGATCGGCGAGCGCAAGCTTTCGCCGGTCGAACTCATGGACAGTTGCATCCGCCGCATCGAGGAAATCGATCCAGCGGTCAATGCGATCATCGCTCGCTCGTTCGAGGCGGCGCGCCCGGCGGCGCGGGAAAGCGAGGCTGCCGTAATGCGCCGCGATGCGCTCGGGCCGCTGCATGGGCTTCCGCTCGGCGTCAAGGATCTGATCGACGCCAAGGGGCTGGCGACGAGTTTTGGCAGCGTGCTGTTCGCGGACAATATCGCGGCCGAGGATGAGGCGATCGTCGCAATGCTCAAGCGCGCCGGCGCCATCGTCATCGGCAAGACCAACGTCCCCGAATGGGGCGCGGGCGGCAACACCCGCAATGCGCTTCATGGCGCCACCGGCAATCCCTTCGATCCCGAGCGCTCCGCCGCCGGCTCGTCCGGCGGATCGGCGGTAGCGCTTGCAACCGGCATGGTGCCGCTGGCGACCGGTTCGGACACCGGCGGGTCGGTCAGGAACCCCGCCGCCTTTTGCGGTGTCGTCGGCTTCCGCCCCTCCCCCGGGCTGATCGCCAGCAACAGCCGCAATATGGCCTGGCTGCAGATCTCGCAACTCGGGCCGATGGCGAGAAACGTATCGGACGCGTGCCTGATGCTTTCCTGCATGCTGGATCGCGACGCGCGCGATCCGTTGTCGGCCATCCTTCACGCCGGCGGAACGCCCGTGCGCGAGGCCTATCGCGATCCGCCACGGACCGATCTCGCCAGCTTGCGCATCGCGGCAACCTGCGATTTCGGGTTTGCGCCGACGGAACGCGTCATCGCCGAGACGTTCAAAACGAAGCTCGCGACATTCGGATCGGCATTCCGCCGCGTCGCATGGACCCATCCGGATTGCAGCCATGCCGACGAGGTGTTCCGGATCTTGCGCGCCGTCGCATTTCTCGGCCGGCACCGAGAGCTTGCGGAGAAATATCCGGACAAAGTGGGTCCCAATATTCGCGACAACGTGGCCGAGGGGCTCGGCTATTCTGCCCTCGATGTGGCACGCGCGCTTTCGCTGCAGACCGCGCTTTATCGGAGCTGGCAGACATTTTTCGGCGAGCACGATTTTATCATCGCGCCGACAGTCACGATCAGCCCACGGCCCTGGTCCGAGCTTTACCCGGCCGCCATCGACGGCACACCGACGAAAAGCTATTTCCACTGGCTGGCGCTGGCCTATGCCGTGACCAATGCCGGACACCCGGCGGTGGCGATACCGGCCGGCCGCGACGGCGCTGGATTGCCGTTCGGCATCCAGATCATCGGCCCGCGAGGCGGCGACGTCGCGACGCTTTCAGTGGCCCGCGAGATCGAAGCGCTGCTTGAGGCCAATCCGGAGACGGCCCGTCCCGTCCCCGACCTCGTCTGGCTGCGCCGACAGCCTCCGATGTCCTCCCGGCCCGGTTTTCTGGATTTCGATTGATCCGCTCCATTCGAAGCCGTCGCCTGAACATTCGTTCATCAAAGTTAAATCTGACGCCAGAGCGGTCTGAAAGCCGGCACTTGGGCAACGAACTTCACTCGAATGTGTTTAGCGAGTGTCTGTTTTGCGAAAGAGCGAACTTCGCTCGAATGTAAAGTATTGGGCGTCTGAATTACGGAAAGGAGTGGTCCATGAGGAAAGCACCTTTGGTATTGGCCGTTGCGGCAACCCTGGGCTTGGGTGCGGTAACGGCACCGTCGCCGGCGGAGGCCCACTGGCGCGGAGGAGGATTTTTCCCGGCCGTGGCTGGCGGACTGATCGCGGGCGCGGTGATTGGCGGACTGGCCTCGAACGCCTACGCCTATGGTCCGGGCTACGGATATTATGGCGGCTACCCGCGCTATTACGGCGGTTATGCGCCGGCTTACTATGGCGGATATTACGACGAGCCTTATTATCCCGTCGTTCGCTATCGCCGCGTGGTTCGCCCGGCATTCGCCTACTATGGCGGTCCGCGATTCTATGGTCCGCGGTTTTACCATCGCCGCCACTGGCATCATTGGTAATGCATAAGAGTCGAAAGGGCCGCCAACGTGGCGGCCCTTTTTGATGACAATGCATCAGTCGATTGTTCAGTCGACTTCATGCACCACGGTGCGGGTAGCGGGATCGACCAGCATCACGCGGTTGTTCGAATAGACGTAGCGATACTTCGTCACTGACGGGCCCCAATCCGAAGGCACTACCTCGAGTTCGACCTCGGTCGGCACCTTGGCGCCCACCACGATCCTTTCCCGTGTTTCCACCGGACGGATCTTGTGCTCGGTCACGTAGCTCTTGATCTTCGTGCGATATTCCGGCTCGATCCGAATCGTCGCACCCGCAGTTCCGGTCGTCGTGTCGGGAGTGATGACCGTGGTTTGAGCATTGGCCATGGTCGCAACCAGCGACGCTGCCGCCGCCAAAATAAGCAGCTTCTTCATCGGGTCCTCCTCAAGCCGCATCAGCGCGGCATCAGGAAAAACGGTTTCTGAGCGCCCTTGTTCCGCCTGAACGACCGCTTCCACGTCGTTGCTGGCCTACACCGGCGCGACGCCCTCGACGAAAACCAGACGGCGATCCAGCGCGGTCTGCCGCACTCTCAACGCCTCGGCATATTCCGGCGAGGCGTACCATTCGCGCAAACGCTCCATCGTCGGAAATTCAACGACGATGATGGTTTTCGGCGGTGGGCCACCTTCGATCAAGCCTGCAGAGCCGCCGCGGATCAAATAGCGGCCGCCATAATGCGCGATCGCTTTCGCGGCGATCGTTCGATAGACCTCGAACCCCGCCGGATCGCGCACGCCATCGACTTCGGAAATAGCGTAGGCTGACATCCTTCACCTCGCGCACGGTGTTTGCGCATCACCGGATTTCGACGATCTCCGCTTCGCCTCCGGCGATCGCGACGACATCGCCGACACCCTTGCCGAACAGCACGCGCGCCAGCGGCGAGCCGTGCGAGATCGTGCCGTGTGCGGGCTCGGCCTCGTCTTCGCCGACGATCCGGAACGTCTGTCGCCGGTCGTCCTCGCGCACGATGGTGACGGTGTGACCGAAGCGCACGACAGAATTATCTGATGGCTCGGGGGCCACCCTTGCCGTGGCGCGGCGAGCATTCCAATAGCGGAAGTCACGGCGAGCGCTGGCCAGCGCCGCGCGATCGCCAGCGGATTGCGCCGCAGCCTGGGCCGCCTCGGCTGCGACCAATGCTTCCTCGATCCGGCTGAGACCTTCAGCCGTCACGTCATTCGGAAGATCGGAGATTGGCCGGTCAGGCAGACCTTCGACGTCTTCGGTATCCTTGACGAACGCCCTACTCATGCATGTCAAACGTTTGGCGGCCCGAGACGTTCCTGTGAAGTCACGCGCCGGCCGCGATCGCGGGCGCGCCAATAAAAAAAGCGGCGCTTTTGGCGCCGCTTTTGAAAACTGCGATTTGGAAGAATTACGCCGCTTCGGCGGACTTCTCCTCCACCGGACCAGAATCCTGGCCCTTGGCGTCGACGTCGCGGTCGACGAATTCGATCACGGCCATCGGGGCGTTGTCGCCGTAGCGGAAACCGGCCTTGATGATGCGGGTATAGCCGCCCTGGCGGTCCTTGTAGCGAGGCGCCAGCGTGTCGAACAGCTTCTTGACCTGATCGACGTCGCGCATTTCGGAGATCGCCTGGCGGCGCATGGCCAGCCCACCCTTCTTGCCGAGCGTAACGAGCTTCTCGACGATCGGGCGCAGTTCCTTGGCCTTCGGCAGCGTGGTGACGATCTGCTCGTGCTTGATCAGCGCGGCGCACATGTTGGCGAACATCGCGCGGCGATGCTCGGCGGTGCGGTTGAGCTTACGATGAACCTTGCCGTGACGCATTGATGTATTCCTTGATTTGTCTTCGTCGCGACGGTTCGTCGGACTTGTGCTCAGGTGGGCTGCCTGCGTTCGCCCCAGTGTGGCGAGTAGCGAATGGCAAGTAGCGAATAGTTTCTCCCCTATTCGCTATTCGCCACTCCCTATTCGCTCAGTAGTGATCCTCGAAGCGCTTGGCGAGCTCGTCGATGTTCTCCGGCGGCCAGCCCGGCACTTCCATGCCGAGATGCAGACCCATCTGGGCCAGCACTTCCTTGATCTCGTTCAGCGACTTGCGGCCGAAGTTCGGGGTGCGGAGCATTTCCGCTTCCGACTTCTGCACGAGGTCGCCGATATAGACGATGTTGTCGTTCTTCAGGCAGTTTGCCGAACGCACCGACAGCTCGAGCTCGTCGACCTTCTTGAGGAACGCCGGGTTGAAGGCGAGATCGGGGATGATCTCCTGCGCGACTTCCTTGCGCGGCTCTTCGAAGTTCACGAACACGTTGAGCTGATCCTGCAGGATGCGCGCGGCATAGGCCACCGCGTCCTCCGGCGAGATCGCGCCGTTGGTCTCGATCGTCATGGTCAGCTTGTCGTAGTCGAGGATCTGGCCCTCGCGGGTGTTCTCGACCTTGTAGGAGACCTTGCGCACGGGAGAGAACAGGCTGTCGACCGGGATCAGGCCGATCGGCGCATCCTCGGGCCGGTTGCGCTCGGCGGCGACGTAGCCCTTGCCGGCGGCGACCGTGAACTCCATGCGGATTTCAGCGCCCTCGTCCAACGTGCAGATCTGCAGTTCGGGATTGAGCACCACGATGTCGCCGACGGTCTGGATGTCACCGGCGGTGACGACGCCCGGACCCGACTTCTTCACGACCATGCGCTTGGGGCCTTCGCCCTGCATCTTGATCGAGATGTCCTTGATGTTCAGCACGATGTCGGTGACGTCCTCGCGAACGCCCGCGATCGAGGAGAACTCGTGCAGCACGCCGTCGATGTGCACCGACTGCACGGCAGCGCCCTGCAGCGACGACAACAGGATGCGGCGCAGCGCGTTACCGAGCGTCTGGCCGAAACCGCGCTCGAGCGGCTCGGCGACGACGGTCGCAAACCGGGTCGCATCGCCGCCCGGCGTTACCTGCAGCTTGTTCGGTCGAATAAGTTCTTGCCAATTTTTCTGGATCGTCACTTTGTCACCCCTTCGGGTCAATAGACCGGCCAGTCGATCTGCCTTCAGATCACTGGCGTTGGAGATCGCGGATCAGTCCGCGGAAAATTCCAAAAGCAATCGCGAGCGGCACAACCGCCCGCGACCAGATATCAAACACGCCGGCGCTTGCGCGGACGGCAACCATTGTGCGGGATCGTGGTCACGTCGCGGATCGACGTGACGGTGAAGCCCGCGGCCTGCAGCGCGCGAAGCGCCGATTCGCGGCCCGAACCGGGGCCGGCAACTTCCACTTCCAGCGTGCGCATGCCGTGTTCCTGCGCCTTCTTGGAAACGTCTTCGGCCGCGACCTGCGCGGCATAGGGGGTCGACTTGCGCGAGCCCTTGAAGCCCATCGTGCCGGCCGAGGACCAGGCAATGGTGTTGCCCTGCGCGTCGGTGATGGTGATGGTCGTGTTGTTAAAGGACGAATTCACGTGCGCGATGCCGGAGGCGATGTTCTTGCGTTCGCGACGGCGGACGCGGGTGGCTTCCTTGCCCATTACCTTAAAACCTTCCTGTGATCTCAAACGCCGCCGTACTGCCAGCGGCTACACCGTTAAGGGCGAATGGTGAGTGGCGAATAGCGAATAGGATCTACCCTACTCGCCATTCGCCATTCGCTACTCGCCAATTACTTTTTCTTGCCGGCGATCGACTTGGCCGGGCCCTTGCGCGTGCGCGCATTGGTGTGGGTGCGTTGACCGCGCACCGGAAGGCCGCGGCGATGACGCAGGCCGCGATAGCAGCCGAGGTCCATCAGACGCTTGATGTTGATGCCGGTCTCGCGGCGAAGGTCGCCTTCGACGAGATAGTCACGGTCGATGACTTCGCGGATCTGCAGGACTTCCTGGTCGCTCAACTGGCTGACGCGACGATCAGCCGGGATCTTGACCTTCTCCATGATCTCGGACGCGTTCTTCTGGCCGATGCCATGGATGTACTGGAGCGCGATCAGAACGCGCTTGTTGGTCGGGATATTCACGCCGGCAATACGGGCCACGGACTTCTCTCCTGTCGCCGATCCCTCATGGATCGGGCTATGTTCTTGCTAACTCGGGCAGGTGTCCGCAAACGCGAACACGACGCCCTCCCCTCATCTCTTTTGGGGCCCGGCATCGTCAAAAACTATCCGACTTGGATGCGGGGCTTATTAAAGGATTCAACTCGGTTTCGTCAACCGCCTCTATCGCTTAGCTCGCTTTTTCGTGACCTTTTTGGCAGCCTTGCGGACGGTCTTTTGGGCGCTTGCGCCCCCTCGCCCTCTGGCCGCCGAAACGGCCTTCCGAGCAGCCTTCTTGTTGCCAGCCGTTTTGGTTCCCCTGGAGGCCGATTTGGCGGCCTTACGCGCCGTTTTGACGGCCTTCTTGGCGGTTTTGGCAGCCTTTTTGGCTGCTGGCCTGGCGGTCTTCCGTGCGGCTGCCTTGGCCTTCCGGGCCGGCGCCACCTTGGGTTCCAGCGCGCCGACAGCGGAGAGGATCCGGTTAACCTCCCGGGTTACCTGCTCGATGCTCATCATCCCGTCGACGGTCGCGAGCTTCCGCCGCTCGGAGTAGTAGTGAATCAGCGGCTCGGTCTGCGACCGATAGGCAGCGAGCCGTTTGGTCAGCACTTCCGGCGTGTCGTCAACACGCACCTCCTCGCCGCGCGCCAGCATCTCGGCGACGCGGGTTTCGACGCGCTGTAGCAGCGCGCTCTCATTGACGCGCAGTTCGACCACCGCGTCGAGCCTGAGATGCTTTTTCTTCAAGAGCTCATCCAGCGCCTCAGCCTGCGGCACCGTGCGCGGGAACCCATCGAGGACGAAGCCTTTGGCCGCGTCCGGTTGATCGATCCTGTCAGAAATGATTCCGACTACGACGTCATCAGGCACAAGCTGGCCGTTTGCCATGAGGTCCTTGGCCTTCAACCCGACCGGCGTCTCGGCGGCCACAGCCGCGCGCAGCATCTCGCCGGTCGAGAGCTGCACGATCCCATAGCGCTGCACCAACCGCTGTGCCTGGGTACCCTTCCCCGACCCCGGCGGTCCCAAAAGGATCAATCTCATGACTACTCGCCCCCCGGCTTGGTGAGCGAAACACCGCACACCTTGTATTGAATTTCAGAGCGCTCCGCTGATCAGCGACGGCGGCCCCTCAGCTTGGATTTCCGGATCAGCCCCTCATACTGATGGGCCAACAGATAACCCTGCACCTGCGCCACCGTATCCATGGTCACGCTGACGACGATGAGAAGCGAGGTTCCGCCGAAATAGAACGGCACCGAGGCGTAGGAAATCAGGATTTCGGGAATCAGACACACGATCGCCAGATAGATCGCGCCCAGCACGGTCACGCGCGACAGCACGTAGTCGATGTATTCGGCGGTGCGTTCGCCCGGACGAATGCCGGGTATGAAGCCGCCGTGCTTCTTCAGATTGTCTGCGGTCTCGGTCGGGTTGAACACGATCGCGGTGTAGAAGAACGCGAAGAACACGATCAGGCCCAGATAGAGGATCAGGAACAGCGGACGGCCGTGGCTGAGCTGGGTGTTGAGCCATTGGAACCATTCCGGGCCCTGGCCCGCGTTGAAGTTTGCAACCGTCGCCGGCAGCAGCAACAGCGACGAGGCGAAGATCGGCGGGATCACGCCCGAGGTGTTGAGCTTGAGCGGCAGATGCGAGGACTGGCCCTCGAACATCTTGTTGCCGACCTGCCGCTTCGGATACTGGATCAAAAGCCTGCGCTGCGCGCGCTCCATGAACACGATGAAGGCGATCACGACGACCGCCATCACGATCACGAGCAGAATCAGGCCAGTCGACAGCGCGCCCTGGCGCCCCAGTTCCAGCATGTTGGCGAGAGCAGACGGCAGCTCGGCAACGATGCCGGCCAGGATGATCAGCGAAATACCGTTGCCGATGCCGCGCGAGGTGATCTGCTCGCCGAGCCACATCAGGAACATGGTGCCGCCGGTAAGCGTGACCGTGGTGGAAATCAGGAAGAACATCCCGGGTTCGCTGACGACGTTGCCGGCGCCCTGGAGGCCGACGGCGATGCCGTAGGCCTGGAACGTGGCCAGAATCACCGTGAGGTAGCGGGTATACTGGTTCAGCGTCTTGCGGCCCGCCTCGCCTTCCTTCTTCAAGGCTTCGAGCTTGGGCGAGACCGTCGTCAGGAGCTGGATGATGATCGATGCCGAGATGTACGGCATGATGTTCAGCGCGAAGATCGCCATGCGGTTGATGCCGCCGCCGGCGAACATGTTGAACATGCCGAGAATGCCGCCGGCCTGCGACTTGAACACCTGCTCCCAGGCCGCGGGATCGATGCCGGGCAGCGGGATATAGGTACCGAGCCGATAAACAAGCAGCGCACCCAGCGTAAACCAGATGCGCTTCTTCAGTTCGTCGGCTTTGGCCAAAGCGCCGAAATTGAGGTTTGCCGCAAGTTGTTCTGCTGCTGAGACCATGTTCAGGCTTTCTCCCGCCGCCTCCCAGGCCGACGCCCCTTCGCGGGCAATCGGCAGACGCCGGACATTATTTGGTGCGCGGCTTCGATAAGTCCACTGGTCTATGCCCGCGATCGGACGGGCATGACGCAGATGTTACGCCGCCTCGCCTTCCTTCTTGGCCGGGGCCAGGATCTTCACCGTGCCGCCGGCCTTCTCGACCGCCGCAACCGCCGACTTCGAGGCGCCGTGCACCTCGATCGCGAGCTTGGACTTGAGTTCGCCGCGGCCGAGTAGCCGCAGGCCGTCCTTGGCACGGCGGATCACGCCAGCCTTGACCAACGATTCGACCGTCACGGTTTCCTTGGTGTCGACCAGCTTGGCGTCGATCGCCTCCTGCAGCCGGTCGAGATTGATCTCGGCAAAGTCGAGCCGGAAGATGTTGTTGAAGCCGCGCTTCGGCAGGCGGCGATGCAGCGGCATCTGGCCGCCCTCGAAGCCCTTGATGCGCACGCCCGAACGCGCGGTCTGGCCCTTGCCGCCGCGGCCCGAAGTCTTGCCCTTGCCGGAACCGATGCCACGGCCGACGCGCATGCGCTTTTTGCGCGAGCCGGCGTTGTCGGCGATATCGCTGAGCTTCATCGCCCTGTCTCCTTGCTTACTTCTCGCCGACGATGCGGACGAGATGTTGAACCTTGCTGATCATGCCGCGAACTTCAGGGGTGTCCTGCAGCTCGGCAACCCGGCCGATCTTGTTGAGCTTGAGGCCGATCAGCGTCGAACGCTGCGAGTGGTGGCGGCGGATCGCGCTGCCGGTCTGCTCGACCTTGATCGTCTTTGCGGCCTTGGCCATCGTCTTAACTCCAAAGAGCGCTTGAAATTCGCGCCGGTTATTCAGCCACCACTTCGGCGTCGCCGCCGACGCGGCGCGATTGCAGCGTGGACACCTTGATGTTGCGGCGTGCCGCAACCGAACGCGGCGAATCCTGATGCTTCAGCGCGTCGAAGGTCGCGCGAACCATGTTGTAGGGATTCGACGAGCCGATCGACTTCGCCACCACGTCCTGGATGCCGAGCGTCTCGAACACCGCGCGCATCGGGCCGCCGGCGATGATGCCGGTACCGGCCGGAGCGGCGCGCAGGTAGACGCGGCCGGCGCCGTGACGGCCAGCGATGTCGTGATGCAGCGTGCGGCCTTCGCGCAGCGCCACGCGGGTCAGATTGCGCTTGGCCGACTCGGTCGCCTTGCGGATCGCCTCGGGCACTTCGCGCGCCTTGCCGTGGCCGAAACCGACCCGGCCCTTCTGGTCGCCGATTACGACCAGCGCCGCGAAGCCGAAGCGCTTGCCGCCCTTGACGACCTTCGCCACGCGATTGATGTGGACGAGCTTGTCGACGAACTCGCTGTCGCGCTCCTCGCGATCCCTGCTCCGTTCGCGTCCGCCGCGTTCGCGTTCACCTGCCATGGTGTTTTCCAATCTTTAGGGGAAGAAAGCCCCTGTCCTCGTAATTATCCAAAACCGTTTCGTTAGAAGCTCAGTCCGCTTTCGCGGGCGGCGTCCGCGAGCGCCTTGACGCGCCCGTGGTAGAGATAGCTGCCGCGATCGAACACCACTTCCTTGACGCCGTTCTTCACGGCGCGTTCCGCCAGCAGCTTGCCGACGGCCTTGGCCGCATCGATGTTGGCGCCGGTGTTGCCGGCCTCGCGCATGGTCTTTTCCAGCGACGAGGCGGAAGCCAGCGTCTCGCCCTTCAGGTCGTCGATGACCTGGGCGTAGATGTGCTTCGACGAACGGAACACCGACAGACGCGGGCGTCCATTGGCGGACCGGCGCAGCGAGTTGCGCACTCGCTGCTTGCGCCGGGCATTCGTGACCTTGAGTGACATGACCGGCTCCGTTACTTCTTCTTGCCTTCCTTGCGGAAGATGAATTCGTTGGCGTACTTCACGCCCTTGCCCTTGTAGGGCTCCGGCGGACGGTAGGCGCGGATCTCGGCGGCGACCTGACCGACGCGCTGGGAATCGGTGCCCGAAATCGTGATCTCGGTCGGCTTCGGCACCGCGATGGTGATGCCTTCCGGGATCGCATAGACCACGTCGTGGCTGTAGCCGAGCGCGAGCTGCAGGTTCTTGCCCTGCATCGCGGCGCGGTAACCGACGCCGGTGATCTCGAGCTTCTTCTCAAAACCCTTGGTGACGCCCTCGACCAGGTTCGCCACCTGCGCGCGCGCGGTGCCATACATGGCCTGCGCACGGTTGGTCTTGAACTTCGGCGCGACCTTGACCTCGCCCTTCTCGAACTTCACCTCGACGTCGTCATGCACGACGAACTGAAGCTGGCCCTTCGGCCCCTTCACCTTGACGGTCTGTCCCTCGACGGTCGCCGTCACACCGGACGGGATCGCCACAGGCCGTTTGCCAACACGTGACATGGCTAAAAATCCTTCCTCAGAACACCGTGAAGAGAACTTCACCGCCCACATTCGCGTCGCGCGCGGCGTGGTCGGCCATGATTCCCTTCGGCGTCGACAACACCGAAATGCCGAGACCGTTGTTCACGCGCGGCAGGTTCTTCACCGAGGCGTAAACCCGGCGGCCCGGCTTCGAGACCCGCTCGATCTCGCGAATGACGGGCTCGCCGTCGAAATACTTCAACTCGATCTCGAGTTCGCTGCGGCCCGAGGCATGCTCCACGCTGGCATAGCCGCGGATGTAGCCCTCGGCCTTCAGCACTTCGAGCACGCTGGCGCGCATTTTCGAGCCCGGGGTCGAGACCTTGGACTTCGAACGCATCTGCGCGTTGCGGATGCGGGTGATGAGATCGGAGATCGGATCGTGCGTTGACATCGTGACGACCCTCCTTACCAGCTCGACTTCACGAGCCCGGGAACCAGGCCCTTGGAGCCGAGTTCACGCAGCGCGATGCGGGAAAGCTTGTTCTTGCGGTAGTTCGAGCGCGGGCGGCCGGTCAGTTCGCAGCGGTTGCGAATCCGCGTGGTCGACGAGTTGCGCGGCATCTGGGCGAGCTTCAGCGTCGCCGCAAACCGCTCTTCCATCGGCTTGGTCTTGTCGGCGATGATCGCCTTCAGCTTCGCACGCTGCGGGGCGGCGTTCTTGGCCATCCGCTTGCGCCGGTTGTTCTTCTCGATCGAACTCTTCTTTGCCATGCTTGGCTCCTGGGTTTCCGCGTTTGAGAGGCTTAGCTGCGTCTCACTGCCGGAACGGGAAATTGAATGCGGTCAACAAGGCGCGCGCCTCGTCGTCGGTCTTCGCCGTGGTGCAGACCGTGATGTCCATGCCGCGGGCTTCCGAAACCTTGTCGAAATCGATTTCGGGGAAAATGATGTGCTCCTTGAGGCCGAGCGAGTAGTTGCCGCGGCCGTCGAAGCTCTTCGGATTGAGGCCACGGAAGTCGCGCACGCGCGGCAACGCCACGTTCACCAGGCGATCGATGAACTCGTACATCCTGGCCTTACGCAGCGTGACCTTGCAGCCGATCGGCTGGTTCTCGCGCAGCTTGAAGGTCGCGATCGCGATCCGCGAATAGGTCACGATCGCCTTCTGGCCGGCGATCTGCGTCAGTTCGCCAGCCGCGGTCTCGGCCTTTTTGCGGTCGTTGACGGCATCGCCGACGCCCATGTTGAGCACGACCTTGTCCAGCCGCGGCACCTGCATGACGTTGGCATAGCCGAACTGTTCGGTCAGCTTGCCGCGAATGCTCTTGTCATACTCCGCGCGCAGGCGCGGCACGTAAGCGGTATCAGCCATCGATCTCTGCTCCCGAGCTCTTGGCAACGCGTACCTTCTTGCCATCGGCCTGAATCTTGAACCCTATGCGGGTCGGCTTTCCGTCCTTGCCGACATAGGCGAGGTTGGACAGGTGGATCGGCGACTCCTTGGAGATGATGCCGCCTTCCTGGTTCTGGGTCTGCTTCTGGTGACGCTTCACCATGTTGACGCCGCGCACCAACGCCTTGTTCTCGGCGGGGCGGACCTCGAATACTTCGCCGGTGCGACCCTTGTCGCGACCGGTCATCACCATGACCTTGTCACCTTTCCGGATCTTGGCAGCCATCACAGCACCTCCGGCGCAAGCGAAATGATTTTCATGTGGTTCTTGGCGCGAAGCTCGCGCGGCACCGGCCCGAAGATACGGGTGCCGACCGGCTCCGACTGGTTGTTGATCAAGACGGCGGCGTTGCGGTCGAAGCGGATGACCGAGCCGTCGGCGCGGCGGATGTCCTTGCGGACCCGCACCACGACGGCCTTCATCACGTCGCCCTTCTTCACCTTGCCGCGCGGAATCGCTTCCTTGATCGACACGACGATAACGTCGCCCACGGTGGCATAGCGGCGCTTGGAGCCCCCCAGCACCTTGATGCACATGACACGGCGTGCGCCTGAATTGTCGGCCACGTCGAGGTTGGTCTGCATCTGAATCATTGATGCACCTCGTCCTCTTTCTGATGCGCTCGAATTAGCGCCTAAAATTTTCCCGATTACTCATCCGGCCAGGCCGAACGAATCTCAGGCGGTTTTCTTCTGTTCGCCCCGGACCACGGTCCAGCGCTTCAACTTCGAGATCGGCTTGCTTTCCTCGATCCACACCATGTCGCCCGGCTTGAACTCGCCGTTCTCGTCGTGCGCGTGGTAGTTCTTGGAGCGGCGGATCGTCTTCTTGTAGATCGGATGGGTGAAGCGGCGATCGACGCGCACCACCACCGTCTTGGCTTGCTTGTCGCTCACGACCACGCCCTGAAGGGTACGTTTCGGCATAATACGGCCTCTTACTTCTTCTTCGCGCGAACCTGCGCGGCGATGGTCTTGATGCGGGCGATATCGCGGCGGGCTTCGCGCAGCCGCGAGGTGTTTTCCAACTGCCCGGTGGCGCGCTGGAAACGCAGGTTGAAGCGTTCCTTCTTCAGATTGAGGACGGCATCCTCCCTCTGGTCGTCGCTCATCGCGCGGATGTCTTCAACTTTCATCGGGGCCATGAGTGTTACTCCGCAATGCGCGCGACGAAGCGCGTCTTGATCGGCAGCTTGGCGGCGGCGAGCGTGAGCGCTTCCTTCGCGGTCTGCACGTTGACGCCGTCGATCTCGAAAATCACCCGGCCGGGCTTGACCCGCGCCACCCACAATTCCGGCGTGCCCTTGCCGGAGCCCATGCGGACTTCGGCGGGCTTCTTCGACACCGGTACGTCCGGGAACACGCGGATCCAGACGCGGCCGGCGCGCTTCATGTGGCGGGTCAGCGCGCGGCGCGCGGCTTCGATCTGGCGGGCAGTGACGCGCTCGGGCGCCATCGCCTTCAGGCCGAACTGGCCGAACGACAACGTCGCACCCGAAGTCGCAACGCCGTGGATACGGCCCTTATGCGCCTTCCGGAACTTCGTTTTCTTTGGTTGCATCATGGCTTTGAGCCCTCAAACCTTCCTAATGTCTCACGCTGCGGCGGTGTCGCGGCGCGGACGCGCGGTATCGCTTTCGGCCATCTTCTTGTCCTGGGCCATCGGATCGTGCTCGAGGATCTCGCCCTTGAAGATCCAGACCTTGACGCCGCAGGTGCCGAATGTGGTGAACGCCGTCGCCACGCCGTAATCGACGTCGGCGCGCAGCGTGTGCAGCGGCACGCGGCCCTCGCGATACCACTCCATGCGCGCGATTTCGGCGCCGCCGAGACGACCCGAGCAGTTGATGCGGATGCCTTCGGCACCAAGACGCATCGCCGATTGCACCGCCCGCTTCATGGCGCGGCGGAAAGCGACGCGGCGCTCGAGCTGCTGCGCAATCGATTCGGCAACCAGCGTGGCATCGAGTTCGGGCTTGCGGATTTCGACGATGTTGATGACGACGTCGGAAGCCGTGATGTCGGCAACCCGCTTGCGCAGCTTGTCGATGTCGGCGCCCTTCTTGCCGATCACGACGCCCGGACGCGCCGAGTGGATCGTCACGCGGCACTTCTTGTGCGGACGCTCGATCACGATGCGGGCGACAGCCGCCTGCTTGAGCTCCTTGTGCAGGATCTCGCGGATCTTGACGTCTTCATGCAACAGCTTGCCGTATTCGCTCTTGCCGGCGAACCAACGCGAATCCCACGTGCGGTTGATGCCGAGACGCAGTCCGATTGGATTGATCTTTTGACCCATCGTTTTCTCCCGCGCCGCTTTAAGCGCTTGCCTCGGCCTCGACCTGACGAACCACGATGGTCAGGTGCGAGAACGGTTTATAGATACGGCCCGAACGGCCACGGCCGCGGGGCGAAAAACGCTTCATGACGATGCCGTTGCCGACATGGGCCTCGGCGACGACGAGATCGTCGACCTCGAGGTCATGGTTGTTCTCGGCGTTCGCGATCGCCGATTCCAGGCACTTCTTGACGTCGACCGCGATCCGCTTGCGCGAGAACTGCAGGTCGGCGAGCGCAGCAGACGCCTTCCGGCCGCGGATCAACTGCGCGACAAGATTGAGCTTCTGCGGGCTGACGCGCAGCATCCGGGCGACTGCCTTGGCCTCGTTGTCCGCGAGGCTACGTTCGCGCTTTGGTTTGCTCATCGTCTATTCCTCAAGCCTTCTTGGCTTTCTTGTCGCCAGAGTGGCCATGGAAGGTACGGGTCGGCGAGAACTCGCCAAACTTGTGACCCACCATTTCCTCGTTGACCGAGACCGGCACGTGCTTCTGGCCGTTGTAGACGCCGAACACCAGGCCGACGAACTGCGGCAGGATGGTCGAGCGGCGGCTCCAGATCTTGATGACGTCGTGACGGCCGGACGCGCGCGCAGCATCTGCCTTCTTGAGCAGAGAGGCTTCGACGAACGGGCCTTTCCAGACTGAACGAACCATGTCCGGCGTTCCTTACTTCTTCCGCTTGTGGCGGCTTAGGAGGATGAATCGATTGGTCGACTTATTCGAACGGGTCTTCTTGCCCTTGGTCGGCTTACCCCACGGCGTGACCGGGTGGCGGCCGCCCGAGGTGCGGCCTTCGCCGCCGCCGTGCGGATGGTCGATCGGGTTCATGACGACGCCGCGGTTATGCGGACGCCAGCCCAGCCAGCGGGTGCGGCCGGCCTTGCCGATCGAAATGTTCATATGATCGGGGTTCGACACCGCACCGATGGTGCCGCGGCAACGGCCGTGCACCAGGCGCTGTTCGCCCGAGTTCAGGCGCAGAATGACGTATTCCTGGTCGCGGCCGACGATCTGGGCGTAGGTGCCGGCGGAACGGGCGATCTGGCCGCCCTTCCCGATCTTCATCTCGATGTTGTGGACGATGGTGCCGACCGGCATGTTGCCGAGCGGCATGACGTTGCCGGGCTTCACGTCGACATAATTGCCGGCAACCACCGTGTCGCCGACGGCCAGCCGCTGCGGCGCCAGGATGTAGGCCTGCTCGCCGTCCTGATACTTGATCAGCGCGATGAACGCGGTGCGGTTCGGATCGTATTCCAGCCGCTCGACGACGGCGGGAACGTCAACCTTGTTTCGCTTGAAATCCACCAGGCGGTAGGACTTCTTGTGGCCGCCGCCGCGGAAGCGCACGGTGATGCGGCCGGTGTTGTTGCGGCCGCCATTGCCGAGCTTGCCCTCGGTCAGCGCCTTCACCGGCTTGCCCTTGTAGAGCGCCGAACGGTCGACCATCACCAGCTGGCGCTGGCCCGGCGTCGTCGGATTGTATGTTTTCAATGCCATCGCTGTGTCGCCTTATAGTCCGGTGGTGACGTCGATGCGGTGGCCCTCTTCGAGGGTCACGACAGCCCGCTTGACGTCCGACTGCGAACCGAAATTGCCGCGGAACACCTTGGTCTTGCCCTTGCGGACCAGCGTGTTCACGCTCTTCACCTTGACGTCGAACAGCTTCTCGACGGCTTCCTTGATTTGCGGCTTGGTCGCCTTGCTAGCGACCTTGAACACGACCTTGTTGTGCTCGGATGCTACCGTCGCCTTTTCGGTGACGACGGGGGCTACGATCACGTCGTAATGGCGCGGATCGATATTCTTCATTTGAAGCGCGCCTCCAGCGCATCGACTGCCGCCTTCGTCAGCACGAGCTTCTGACGGCGCAGAATGTCGTAGACGTTGATGCCCTGGATCGGCAGCACGTCGATGTTCGGAATGTTGCGGGCCGCGGTCGCGAAACCGTTGTTGAGCTCGGCGCCGTCGATGATCAGCGCGTTGGTGAGCCCAAGGCCGTTGAAATGGCCGACCAGCGCCTTGGTCTTGGCTTCCTTGACTTGCGCGCTATCGATCACGATCAGGCCGCCATCCTTGGCCTTCGCCGACAAGGCATGCTTGAGCGCCAGTGCCCGCACCTTCTTCGGCAGGTCGGTCGCGTGCGAGCGAACCACCGGCCCGAACGCACGGCCACCGCCGCGGAACTGCGGCACGCGGGCCGAACCGTGGCGGGCGCCGCCGGTGCCCTTCTGCTTGTACATCTTCTTGCCGGTGCGCCAGATTTCGGCGCGCCCCTTCGCCTTGTGCGTGCCGGCCTGGCGCTTGTTGAGCTGCCATTGCACGCAACGCTGGATGATATCGGCGCGCGGCTCGAGACCGAAGATCGCGTCCGAGAGCTGGACCGATCCGGCTTCCTTACCTTCAAGCGTCGTGACTTTCAGTTCCATCTCACGCGCCCTCCTGCTCGGCCGGCGCAGCAGCAGCCTGCTCACCGCCAGCAACCCTAAACTTGCCGGGCTTCGGAGCTTCCTTCGGCAACGGCTTCTTCACGGCGTCGCGCACCGAGATCCAGCCGCCCTTGGAGCCGGGAACGGCACCCTCGACCAGGATCAGACCGCGCTCGACGTCGGTCTGCACCACACGCAAATTGAGCGTGGTGATGCGATCGACACCCATGTGACCGGGCATCTTCTTGTTCTTGAAGGTCTTGCCGGGATCCTGGCGTCCGCCGGTCGAACCGATCGAACGATGCGAAACTGACACACCGTGGGTGGCGCGCAGGCCGCCGAAATTCCAGCGCTTCATGCCGCCGGCAAACCCCTTACCAACCGAGGTGCCGGTGACGTCGACGAACTGGCCGACCACGAAATGGTCCGCCTGGATCTCGGCGCCAACCGGAATCAGCGCATCTTCCGACACGCGAAATTCGGCGACTTTCCGCTTGGGCTCGACCTTGGCCGCGGCAAACTGGCCGCGATCCGCCTTGGGCAGATACACGGTCTTGCGGGTACCCGCACCGAGCTGCAGCGCGACGTAACCGTTCTTTTCGGTCGTGCGGTGGCCCAGCACCTGGCAATTGCCCAGCTTCAGCACGGTCACAGGGATATGTTCGCCGGCCTCCGTAAAGACCCGCGTCATCCCGACCTTTTGTGCGATCACTCCGGAGCGCATCGGCGTGCTTCCTGTTCTTTCTGTCCGCTAAATTCGGACGAGCTAAAAAATCTTAGAGCTTGATCTCGACGTCGACACCGGCGGCCAGATCGAGCTTCATCAAAGCGTCGACGGTCTGCGGGGTCGGGTCGACAATGTCGAGAAGGCGCTTGTGGGTGCGCATCTCGAATTGCTCGCGGCTCTTCTTGTCGACGTGTGGCGAACGGTTGACGGTGAACTTCTCGATGCGGGTGGGCAGCGGAATGGGTCCGCGAACCTGGGCACCGGTACGTTTCGCCGTGTTCACGATCTCGCGGGTCGACGTATCGAGGATTCGATGGTCGAACGCCTTGAGACGGATGCGAATATTTTGGCCGTTCATTGCCGTTTGTCTTTCTTTGTCGCGTAGGGCGAGTGGTGAGCAGCGAATAGCGAATGGAACCAGTCCACTCGCTACTCGCCATTCCCTATTCGCTTATTCGATGATGGCGGCGACGACGCCGGCGCCGACGGTGCGGCCGCCTTCGCGGATCGCGAAGCGCAGCTTTTCTTCCATCGCGATCGGCACGATCAGGTGCACTTCCATCGCAATGTTGTCGCCCGGCATCACCATCTCGGTGCCTTCGGGCAGGTGCACGACGCCGGTCACGTCGGTGGTGCGGAAGTAGAACTGGGGCCGGTAGTTGGTGAAGAACGGGGTGTGACGACCGCCCTCTTCCTTGGTCAGGATATAGGCCTCAGCCTTGAACTTGGTGTGCGGCTTGACCGAACCCGGCTTCGCCAGCACCTGGCCGCGCTCGACTTCCTCGCGCTTGGTGCCGCGGAGCAGCGCGCCGATGTTGTCGCCGGCCTGGCCCTGATCGAGCAGCTTGCGGAACATTTCGACGCCCGTGACGATGGTCTTCTGGGTGTCGCGGAGGCCTACGATTTCGATTTCCTCGCCGACCTTGATGATACCGCGCTCGACACGGCCGGTGACGACGGTGCCGCGGCCCGAGATCGAGAACACGTCTTCCACCGGCATCAGGAACGGCTGGTCGACCGGACGCTCCGGCTGCGGAATGTATTCGTCGACATTGCGCATCAGCTCGAGGATGGCGTCGTGGCCGAGCTTCTTGTCCTTGTCTTCGAGGGCGGCGAGCGCCGAGCCCTTGATGATCGGGATCTTGTCGCCCGGGAATTCATACTTCGAGAGCAGTTCGCGAACTTCGAGCTCGACGAGCTCGAGCAGCTCCGGATCGTCGACCATGTCGCACTTGTTCAGGAACACGACGAGCGCGGGGACGCCGACCTGACGGGCGAGCAGGATGTGCTCGCGGGTCTGCGGCATCGGGCCGTCGGCGGCCGACACGACCAGGATCGCACCGTCCATCTGGGCGGCGCCGGTGATCATGTTCTTCACATAGTCGGCGTGGCCGGGGCAGTCGACGTGGGCATAGTGGCGGTTCGTCGTCTCATATTCGACGTGAGCGGTCGAGATGGTGATGCCGCGCGCCTTCTCTTCCGGCGCCTTGTCGATCTGGTCGTACGCCGTGAACGTCGCACCGCCGGTTTCAGCCAGCACCTTGGTGATCGCTGCGGTCAGCGATGTCTTACCATGGTCGACGTGACCGATGGTTCCGATGTTGCAGTGCGGTTTAGTACGTTCAAACTTTGCTTTGGCCATTTGACTCTCCGTTCAGTCGTTAGCTTGCAACCAACGACAATCAGGCAAACTTCTTCTGGACTTCTGCCGACACGTTCGCCGGCGCTTCAGCGTAGTGATCGAATTGCATCGTGAAGGTCGCGCGTCCCTGGCTCATCGAGCGCAGGTTATTCACGTACCCGAACATGTTCATGAGCGGCACCATCGCGTTGATGACGTTGGCGTTGCCCCGCATGTCCTGGCCCTGGATCTGGCCGCGCCGAGAATTCAGGTCGCCGATGACCGAACCGGTATAGTCTTCCGGGGTCACCACTTCGACCTTCATGATCGGCTCGAGCAGAACAGACTTGCCCTTCTGCAGCGCTTCGCGGAATGCCGCGCGCGATGCGATTTCGAAGGCCAGCGCCGACGAGTCGACGTCGTGATACTTGCCGTCGACGAGCTGGACCTTGACGTCGACCACCGGGAAGCCGGCGACCACGCCCGAGCCCATCACGCTGTTGAGGCCCTTTTCGACGCCGGGGATGTATTCCTTCGGCACCGCGCCACCGACGATCTTGGACTCGAACTCGTAACCCTTGCCGGGCTCGTTCGGCTCCACGATGATCGACACTTCGGCGAACTGACCGGTACCGCCGGTCTGCTTCTTGTGCGTGTACTTGACTTCAGCGCGCTTGGTGACCCGCTCACGGAACGCCACCTGCGGCGCGCCGATGTTGGCGTCGACCTTGTAGGTCCGCTTGAGGATGTCGACCTTGATGTCGAGATGGAGTTCGCCCATGCCCTTCAAGATGGTCTGGCCGGACTCCTGGTCGGTCGACACGCGGAACGACGGATCTTCGGCAGCGAGCTTCGCCAACGCGACGCCGAGCTTTTCCTGGTCGGCCTTCGACTTCGGCTCGATCGCGATTTCGATCACCGGCTCCGGGAATTCCATCTTTTCCAGAATCACCGGCTTGTCGGAATCGCACAGCGTATCACCGGTGCGCGCTTCCTTCAGGCCCGCTAGTGCGACGATGTCGCCGGCATAGGCTTCCTTGATGTCTTCGCGGTTGTTCGCATGCATCAACAGCATGCGGCCGATACGCTCTTTCTTCTCGCGGGTCGAATTGATGACCCCGGTGCCCGACTGCAGGATACCCGAATAGATGCGGCAGAAGGTGATGGTGCCGACGAACGGGTCGTCCATGATCTTGAACGCGAGCAGAGCCAGCGGCTCCTTGTCGTCGGCCTTGCGCACCACTTCGTTGCCGTCATCGTCGGTACCCTTGATCGCGGGCACGTCGATCGGCGACGGCAGGTAGTCGACGACGGCGTCGAGCAGCGGCTGCACGCCCTTGTTCTTGAAGGCGGAGCCGCACAGCACCGGATAGAACGCGCCGGTCAGCACGGCCTTACGGATCAGGCGCTTCAGCGTCGCCTCGTCCGGCTCCTTGCCGTCGAGGTAAGCGGCCATGGCGTCGTCGTCGAGCTCGACGGCGGCTTCCACCATCTTCTCGCGGTATTCCTTGGCCTGGTCGACGAGGTCGGCCGGGATGTCGACATAGTCGAACTTGGCGCCGAGCGATTCATCGTTCCAGATGATGCCCTGCATCTTCACGAGATCGACGAGGCCCTTGAAGTTGTTCTCGGCACCGATCGGAAGCTGGATCGCGATCGGCTTGGCGCCGAGACGGTCGACGATGTCGGCCAGACACTTGAAGAAGTCGGCGCCGGTCTTGTCCATCTTGTTGGCGAAGACGATGCGCGGAACCTTGTACTTGTCGCCCTGGCGCCAGACGGTTTCGGTCTGCGGTTCGACGCCCTGGTTGGAATCGAGCACGCACACCGCACCGTCGAGCACGCGCAGCGAACGCTCGACCTCAATGGTGAAGTCGACGTGGCCGGGGGTGTCGATGATGTTCAGGCGCTTGCCGTTCCAGAACGCGGTGGTCGCAGCCGAGGTGATCGTGATGCCACGCTCCTGCTCCTGCTCCATCCAATCCATCGTCGCGGCACCTTCGTGCACTTCGCCGATCTTGTGGCTCTTGCCGGTGTAATAGAGGATGCGCTCGGTGGTCGTGGTCTTGCCGGCGTCGATATGCGCCATGATACCGAAGTTACGGTAGTCCTCGATGGCATGTTGGCGGGGCATGGGCTGTTCCTTAAATCCGTTCTTCGCCGTTACCAGCGATAATGCGAGAAGGCGCGGTTGGCTTCCGCCATGCGGTGCACGTCTTCACGCTTCTTGACGGCGTTTCCCCGGTTGTTCGACGCGTCGAGCAACTCGGCCGAGAGCCGCTCCGTCATCGTCTTTTCGTTGCGCTCGCGCGCGGCCGTGATCAGCCAGCGAATGCCCAGCGCCTGGCGGCGAACCGAACGCACTTCGACCGGCACCTGGTAGGTGGCGCCGCCGACGCGGCGCGACCGCACTTCGATGGTCGGCATGACGTTTTCCAGCGCCTGCTCGAACACCGTGAGCGGCCCCTGCTTGGTCTTGGCCTCGATCATGGCGAGCGCGCCATAGACGATGTTTTCGGCGGCGGACTTCTTGCCGTCGTACATGATCGAGTTCATGAACTTCGTAATGATGATGTTCCCGAACTTCGGATCCGGGTTGACTTCACGCTTTTCGGCAGAATGGCGACGAGACATCGTGTCTGTTCCCGCTTATTTCGGACGCTTCGCGCCGTACTTCGAACGACGCTGCTTACGGTTCTTGACGCCCTGGGTATCGAGGACGCCGCGGAGGATGTGGTAGCGCACGCCGGGCAAGTCCTTGACGCGGCCGCCGCGGATCATGACCACCGAGTGCTCCTGAAGGTTATGGCCTTCACCCGGGATGTAACCGATCACTTCGAAGCCGTTGGTCAGGCGCACCTTGGCGACCTTACGAAGCGCCGAGTTCGGCTTCTTCGGGGTCGTGGTGTAGACGCGCGTACAGACGCCGCGCTTCTGCGGCGATTGCTGCAGCGCCGGCACCTTCTTGCGCGACTTCTGCACCGTACGCGGATTTGCGATCAGCTGGTTGATCGTCGGCATGTCAGCCTTCACCCTTTAGTTCACGCGAAAACCTGGAATGGCTTTCGTAAATTCTTCTCGGAACTAGCCGTTCCGTTCGGCCCGCCTCACGCGAAAAAAAACATTCGCGCAAAACGAAATCGCGCCAACCACCCATCGCTGAGCGGAAAGCGCTTCGACGCCACAGAGGATCGCGAATTAAGGCCGATCAGCGTTCGCTGTCCGGCCCGCTACCGAGATCATGCACCCGAGTTCACTCTCAAGAGGACGTGCTCAAGAGAACTAAAATCGTCCTGGCATTGCCTAGCTATATGATCGACAGCGTTTGAGCGGCATTCGTCGAGGTTGGTGCCCGTCCAGTACCTTTAGGAATTGCCCATAAGGATTTGAAAGGGTGGTCCGTTCCGACGCTGGCGTAGCTCACCGCCTGTCGTTAAGTGGGCGTCTTCTATAAGCGGTGGGTAGCTAAGTCAAGCAAAACGAGAACGCTGGAAACGCCTATGGGGCGTGTGGATTTGGCGTTTGCCGCGAAATCGGAAAAGCCGAAATGACGATGCCCTGCCCTCTTTGGAGTGGATTCGAGTCGCATATTTTACCCGGATAAATATAACCAGAAACATAGTTCTCTGGTTCCAGTTTTCCCGGCCAAGCCCTTATTTGCCTTTCCGGGTGCAAAACTTGCGCAACAAGGCCGGAATTCTTCGTGAAACACACCGATATTGCGATCATCGGCGGCGGCTTCGCCGGTTCGACCGCGGCCGCCATGCTCGGGCGCTCAGGAATCTCGACCGATCTGATCGACCCGCATCAGGTCTATCCATTCGACTTCCGCGTCGGAAAAATCAGCGGCGCCGAGCAGCTCGGCCGCTTCTACCAGACCGGAATCGCCGATTCGGTGCTGCGCTCGGCCACCACGGCGAGACTGGATCACGCGATTCGGCCACCGAGCCGCCAATACGGTATGATGTGTGACGCGCTACTCGGCGCGGTCCGCGCCGAAGGCGGGCTAATCCTGAAGAACGATATCGTCATCCGGGCGAACCAGACCCGCCACCAGCACAGCGGCGTAAACGCCGGCTCTCCCGTCGTGATTCTTTGCTACATACCGCAAAATCTCGGGATTCTCGTCGAGCGACTCTGGATCAATGCTGATCATGCGACAACGGATATCGCGTTCCAGAATGTGGACCGTCAGTTTCGGACCGATCCGCAGTCGCCGGCCGACGAATGCGTCTTCGGCAAAGCTTTCACCGGAATTGAGATCGACATAGAGGTTTTCGCGAAAGCGACGCTTGTCGAGCGTCAAGCCCACGGCGCGGCCAATTCCGTCGATCGTCTGGGTTGCAAGCAACGAAAGCGGGCGACAGTCCCTTAGGGCGCGGTCCGAGCGTATGATGGTCAGGTCGGAAGCGTTGAGCTGATCACCTCCGATCAGACCCAACAGCGCCGGATCGGACGCCGACAGAGTTTTTCCGTTCGGCGCTTCGATCTCAAGCGCCAGATCTTCGCTAGACGGAAACAGCGGTGTCAGGCCAGGACCGCGGGTTTCTGCATCGGTCAGGTTGCCCGGTACAAGCGTCAGCTCGGGACGGCGAAACCTCGGGCGAAATCGTAGCATTTCCTTCCTGCTTCGTGCGGTGAGGAATGGAAAGGCCTTGGGCGCGCCCGCATGATGGACAGCGTAGAGGCGGTCGCCGAGCACGCCAGCAAAGCTGACATAGGCCTCGGGTAGGGATTCTCCCGGCATGCTCTTTACCGGGTAACGCCAAACGCTTTCAAGTCGCCCAACAACCTTCATTACAATTCTCGTCTGACATTTCTTGATCGCGGCAGTCTGGACTACTCATCGTCCTCATCATCGTCGTCGTCTTCGTTGTCGGCGTCGGCCTGAGCGGCGGCGTTATACGGCGTGTGGCCCTGGTCGTCCCAGAGCTTGCGATAGACGCCGTTGGCCGCGAGCAACTGCGCATGCGAGCCGCGCTCGATCGCCTTGCCGCCTGAAATCACGATGATCTCGTCCATCTCGACCACCGACGTCAGGCGGTGGGTCGACCAGACCATGGTGCGCCCTTCCGCCACCTTCATCAGCGTGCGGTTGATCGCGGCTTCCGTGGTTTGGTCGAGCGCCGAGGTCGCCTCATCGAGCAGCAGCAGCGAGGGATTGCGGATGATGGCGCGCGCGATCGCGATGCGCTGGCGCTGGCCGCCGGATAGCGTGTCGCCGCGTTCGCCGACCGGCGTGTCGTATTTCTGCGGCAGGCTCATGATGTAGCGGTGAATCTCGGCCTTGCGCGCGGCTTCCTCGACCTCCTTGTCGGTGGCGCCTTCCTTGCCAAGCCGAATGTTCTCGCGGATCGACATGTTGAACAGCATGTTGTCCTGGAACACGACGGCCATGCCTCCGCGCAGCGACTCCCGGGTCACGCGGCGGATATCGACGCCGTCGATCGCCACCCGCCCCTCGTCCGGCGTGTAAAGACGCAGGATCAGGTTGAGCAGCGTGCTCTTGCCCGAGCCGCTCGGCCCCACGATCGCGATGCGCTTGCCGACATCGAGCTTGAGGCTGAAATTGTCGAGCACCGGCGTCTCGCTGCCTTCGTAGGCAAAGGTGACGCGGTCGAAGGTGATGTCGTTGGTGATCGGCGGCAAATCCGGTGCCCCCGGCCGATCGGCGCCCCTTGTCGGCTCATCCAGCAGTTCCTGCATGTGCCGCACGGCCGCCGCCGACTGGATCGACACCGGGATGAAATGCATCAAATGGGCGATGTTGTAGGACACCTCCCAGAACGCGCTCTCGAAGGTGACGAAGGTGCCGATGGTGATCTGGCCCTTGGTGGCCAGATAGGCGCCGATCGCCAGCACCACGAGATGCAGCAGCAGCACCGAAATGGTGACGGTGCGCTCCACCATGGTCGACAGGAACACGGCGGACGCCGTCTTGATGCGTACATTCTGGTTGCGCATGGTGAACCAGCCGAGCGTGCGGCGCTGCAGGCTGAATGCCTTGATCACGGCCTGCGCAGCCACGTTTTCCTGCACCGTGCCGAGCAGTGCCGCTTCATTGAGCTTCTGCTCGTAATTCGCCTGCACCGCCTTCGGCGTCAGGATCCGCGGCCCGATCAGCGTGATCGGGAATACCAGGAGGGCGACCGCTGCGAGTTGCCAGTTCAAAAACAGCATCAGGATGATGCCGGCGATCAGTTCCAGGAACGGCAAAGCGGCGCTGTTGGCGAACGTCTTGACCGAGCCCTCAAAGGCCGCGAGATCGATCGAGAAGCGCGAGAGGATTTCGCCGCGCTTGGTACGGGCAAAATACGACGCCGGCAGGTTCTGGACGTGCTCGAACAGCCGCGTCCGCACATCGGCAATAACGCATGCTGCCAGCCGCGCATCCCAGCGCTCGTACCAGACCGCGATGATCGAGGTGATGATACCGGCGACCGCGAGCACGCCGAGGATCTTGTAGAGCGCCTGAAAATCCTCTTCGCCCAGCGCATCGTCGATCAGGAATTTCAGGCTCAACGGCATGATGACGTTGAACAGTGTCTCGACGAGAACGCCGAAGGTCACGAAGACGAGCAGCTTCCTGTAATTGCCCAGATACGGCTTGACGAAGCCGTAGATGGTCGCCATCGCGCCGGCGGCTTCCTTGGCGGTGAAAACGACGAGGTCCTCGTCATCATCATCGTCGTCGAGCTCGATCTCGTCCTCTTCGTCGTCCTTGTCAGCGTCGGGGGGGATGCCGGCCGCCTTACCACCGGCAACGGGCGCAGCGGCAGCCCCGGCCGCGAGCTTCTTCGCAAGCTCGGAATCGTCCGCCGGCGCGGGATTCTGATCATCCGAGGACGGAGGCTTGGGCGCCATGAAACCAACCGATGCTGCACGGCCGGCATGACCGCAAATCGAACGCGGCAGCGGCGGGCGCTACCGCAAGGATTCTATGCGATCGGGATCAATTCGGCAAACATTGGCGTGACCGGCTCTGCTTCAGCACAGCGGTCACGCTCAATACAACCAGTCGGTGCTCACTCGTCCGATTCGACCTTGTCAAAAAAAGAATAGCGCAGGCTGTCGGCGTCGGCATACCACTGCCCCGGCCCCTTGTTGGCAGCCAGCGTCGCTGCCCATACCGCATCGGTGCAGTCGCGCCGGTGCATCGAGAGGTCGAATCCGTTGCCGAAGAATAATTCAGACCATTCCCACCAGGTGCCGAGCTTCTTCACACCGCGCAACAGATCGTAACGGTCGATCAGTGCAGGGGCCATGTCCGACGTCACCGACCCGAACACCAGGCCGGTCTTCACGACGCGGTTCAGTTCGCGCACCGCTCGCGGAACCTGCTTCTCGGCGACATGACACAGGCTAGTCTCGAACACGAAATCGAACTCGTCGTCCTTGAACGGCATGTCGACGATCGAGCCGAGCTTGTTGAACTTCTTCAGCGCTTTCGGCGTCTTGGCGTGGATCGCCCGATTGTTCTCGATACCCCAGGCATCGATGCCGCGCTCGCGCAGCGCGCCGACCAACTCCCCGCTGGCGGAGCCGGCGACCAGCAGCTTGTAACCCTTGGCCCTGCTCCAGACGATCTTGATCAGTTCCGTCAGATAGGCCGGATCGGTAAACTGGCTCCAGACTTCGCTGTAGGAGCCCAGCCCACGGTAATTCTCGAAATAGCTGCGGTCGATCTTGTCGGGCAATACCTCGCCCTGTTGCGCACGCGCGCGGCGCAACCGCATCATCTCTGTCAGAATGATGTCGGTGGCGGCGTCGGAGGAATCGAGCAGCCCGTTCAGCGTCGAATCGAAAAGATAGTCGCCGACCACCACGATTCCCGGATGCTGCTTCGGCTCCGGGCGATGGTTGGTCATGACGTCGCGCACCGGCAGGCCGCCGGGCAGCGCGTTCACCGACGATAGCCAGCGGTGAATCTTGCCTTCCAGGAAATAATCGCGGGCGTTGCCGAACGAAGCCGGCAGTGACTTGATGGCGGCATCGATCAGTTCCTGGTCGCTGAGATTGGCAAATGCCAGCGCGTCCGAGCCCGCGATCAGCCAGTTGAGCACGCCGTGCCTGCCGACGTCGTGGCGGGCGCCCTCGTTGTAGACGCAGCAGCCGCCGAACGCTTCCGACATGAACCAGGCGCCGGGGATCTTCTCGCCCCAGAACGGTTCGTCGAACAGGATCGAGACCCGCAAGTAATGCGCCGGACGGTCGAAATAGGCGATGTGCTTGACCATCGACTTGCGCAATTCCTCGCCCTCCCAGCCCATGGTGGCGAGCCAGGAATGCGGCAAACACATCAAGACCAGATCGAAATCGCGTTTCTCGGGCCCCTTCCCGTTCATCATGTTGAGCTGATAGCGGCCGGAAGCAGTTTTTCCGACTTTCAGCACGCGGTGATTGAGCTGGATATCAGCGTCGACTTCCGAGCGCAGGCATTCGATCAACTGCTCATTGCCGTTCTGGATCGAGTACAGGCCGATGTAGCCGTCGATATCCATCACGAAGTTCTTCAGCGCATTCAGGCCGTTGGTGTTGTGGGCCTCGGTTGCGATATCCGAGCGCGCCATCACCTTGAAGAAGCGTTTCGCCGTGGGATCGTCGACTTCCTTGTCGAGCACTTCCTCGCAGGTCATGTAGGCCCAGGGATGCTCGTTGTCGTGGGCGCCGACGCCCTCGTAATATTCGACCGGCGACACCAAGTCGGCGCAGCGCTTGCGGAACGCCTCGATCGCAGCCGCGGTCTTCTCGCCATACTTGCGGCGCATGCCCGGCACGTCGTTGAGCAGCACGCCGTCGAGGTGCACCTGCTCGGCATCCATCGGTATGGTCTGCAATCCGAAATGCTGGATCAGCTCCCGTAAGGGATCCGGGCCGGTCATCGAATAATCGTAGATTTCGGCGACGCCGGCCTCATACATCGCCGGCGCGGAATCGAATTTGCGCGAGACGATCTTGCCCCCGACCCGGTCGGACGCCTCGTAAATCGTGACGCGGCAGAGATCGCCAAGCTTTTTCTTCAAGTACCAGGCGCTCATCAAGCCGCCTGGGCCGCCCCCAACGATTGCAAGATCCAACATGTAAGTTCCGTCGCCCCTCCGCCGCCCCCTCCCCAAGGAGGCGCCGGTCTAAACTTAAATTACCAAAAGCCCTTTTCACCCTGAAGGGAAGATGAACAAAGCAGGTCCTCGCACCGCAACAAAGAAAGAAAGCAGCAAAAAGGCCACCTTGCGCCGGCCTTTTGTCTTCACACCGTATTCTTGCGGGGTCTCATTCTGCCGGCGGGAGAGCCAGCCGTTTCGCCTCCGGAGCTGCACGGCGCGGTTGTCTAACTCCCACGGAACGCCTTGCCGGCGAGCAGGCTGACAAGCTCCTGCTGGCGTGACAGGCCGGTCTTCGATAGCACGGCCTTGAGCTGGCTGCGCACCGTCTCCCGATTTACGCCGGTCGCGTCCGCGAGCGCATCGATGGTGACAGCCTGGCCGATGCTCCGCGCCACGCGCGCCTCCGCCGGCGTCAGGTCGAACAAGCCTTGCAGGACTTCCGCCGTCGGCACCACGGCGCGATCGACCGGCGTCACCACCAGCAGTGCGGTGGCCTGGGTGAAGATATCGCGCGCATCGCCGCGCACGGGGATGACATGCAATACCATCGGCACGCGGTCTGCCGTCGCAGCGACCGGTATCGACCTGACGGTGCGGCCGCCGGCAAGAGACCGCGGACCGAGCGCTTCCGCAAGCAGCGCGTCCGCCGTGACATCCGTCATCGTGACGCGCTCGATACGATCCTGAAACAGCGAAGGGACCAGCGCTTCGAACAGACCGTTCGCGGCGAACACCCGGCCGCGCCCGCGCAACACCGCGCCCGGCAGGCCAAGCACCTGCAACGCATCAGCCTGCGCACGGGCGCGCTCGAAGCCGATGCGGTTTGCCGCAAGCGAAGCCCGGGCCAGATGGGGACGCAATCCATCCAGCAAGGCGACGACTTCGCGCGGCACCGGGCCATGATCCTGATGCCGCGGCATCACAATCGCGATTGAATCGCCGCTCGGCATCGGAATGATCGTCCCGGCGCGGTAACCAAGGCCGTGTTTGCGGTAAAAGTTGCAATAGACGTCGTTGGTCGCAATCTCCTCCTCCGAGAGGAGATCATAGTCAGTGACGAAGCCTGCATGATTGAGGGCAATGGCGCGCGGCAGATTTGGATCGCGTTCGCTCCATTCTCCCAAGAACACGGGCATGAGCTGGTCATATTCGACAGAATTGACCGCGCTCGTGTAGCCGTCGCGCACGCCGAACAGAAAGCCGCCGTTGCCGCCGATCGCTGCGCTGAGTTCGCCGAGCACAGCCGGCCAAAGCGACGGAATGAGCCCCGCCTCGTAGATGCGGTCGATCAGGGGTTCAAAATGAGCCGAGCCGCTCATGGGGAATTGCAAACATTACCGTTATGGCAGGAGGCCATTTCCTGACTTGATAGCAGCGGTCACCCATCCGGGTGAAGCAATATCCTCGTTCGTAAAAAGAATTCGTAAAAGAAAAAGCCGGCTTCGCAGCCGGCTTTCCTGTTGATTGGCGTGGAACCCTTACTCCGCCGGCGGCAGCGCCAGCGGTTCGGCTTCCGGAGCGGTCGGCACGATGGCCGCCTGCTTCTCGCGTTCGTCCAGGATCAGCTTGTCGCGCTTGACCGCGACTTCGCGGATCTTGGCCATCGAGGCGCCGGTGCCCGCCGGGATCAGCCGGCCGACAATGACGTTTTCCTTGAGGCCTTCCAGCGGATCCACCTTGCCGTTGACGGCGGCTTCGGTGAGCACGCGGGTGGTCTCCTGGAACGAGGCCGCCGAGAAGAACGAGCGGGTCTGCAGGCTCGCCTTGGTGATGCCGAGCAGAACCGGCGTTCCCGTGGCGGGCTTCTTGCCCTCTTCCTTTGCCTTCAGGTTGAGCGCGTCGAACTCGATCTTGTCGACCTGCTCGCCCGAGATCATGTCGGTGTCGCCCTGGTCGGTGATCTCGACCTTCTGCAGCATCTGACGGACAATCACCTCGATGTGCTTGTCGTTGATGAGCACGCCCTGCAGCCGGTAGACCTCCTGGATTTCGTTGACCAGATAGGCAGCGAGTTCCTCGATGCCCTTGATCGCCAGGATGTCGTGCGGCGCCGGATTGCCTTCGACGATGAAATCGCCCTTTTCAACGATGTCGCCGTCCTGCAGATGGATGTGCTTGCCCTTCGGGATCAGGTACTCGCGCGGCTCCTCGGTCTTGTCCATCGGCTCGATCGAGATGCGGCGCTTGTTCTTGTAGTCGCGGCCGAAACGAATCGTGCCGGCGATTTCCGCGATGATCGCCGCGTCCTTCGGCTTGCGGGCCTCGAACAGTTCGGCCACCCGCGGCAGACCGCCGGTGATGTCGCGGGTCTTGGCGCTTTCGGTCGAGATACGCGCCAGGATGTCACCGGCCTTGACCTTCGCGCCGGTATCCACCGACAGGATGGCGTCGACCGACAGCATGTAGCGGGCATCGCCGCCACGCGCGAGCTTGAGCACCTTGCCGTCCTTGCCCTTGACCACGATGGCCGGACGCAGGTCGGCACCACCGCGCGACGCACGCCAGTCGATGACGACGCGCTTGGCGATACCGGTGGATTCGTCGAGCGTTTCCGAGATCGACTGCCCCTCGACGAGGTCCTCGAACCCGATGGTGCCCTCGACTTCGGTGAGAACCGGACGGGTGTACGGATCCCACTCCGCGATGCGCTGGCCGCGCTTGACCATGTCGCCCTCGTCGACGTGCATGCGCGCGCCGTACTGAATGCGGTGGGTCGCACGCTCGGTTCCGTCGGCATCGACGATCGCAACGACCATGTTGCGAACCATCGCGATCAAGTGACCCTCGCTGTTTCGGGCGATGGACTTGTTCTTGATGGTGACCTTGCCCTCGAAGTTCGATTCGACGAACGACTGCTCGTTGATCTGCGCCGCGCCGCCGATGTGGAACGTGCGCATCGTGAGCTGCGTGCCGGGTTCACCGATCGACTGGGCGGCGATGACGCCGACCGCCTCGCCGTGGTTGACCGGCGTGCCGCGGGCCAGATCGCGGCCGTAGCACTTGCCGCAGATGCCGTTGACGAGTTCGCAGGTCAGCGCCGAGCGAATCTTCACTTCCTGGATGCCGGCCTGCTGGATGGCGTCGACATGCGTCTCCTCCATCAGCGTGCCGCGCTTGACCACGACCTTGTTGGTCGCGGGATCGCGCAGATCCTCGCCCGCAGTGCGGCCGAGAATACGCGAGGCCAGCGAAGCGACCACCGTGCCGGCATCGACGATGGCGCGCATCTTGATGCCGAGCTTGGTGCCGCAATCGTCCTGCGTGATGATGCAGTCCTGCGCCACGTCGACCAGGCGGCGGGTCAGGTAACCGGAGTTCGCGGTCTTCAACGCGGTGTCCGCGAGACCCTTGCGGGCGCCGTGGGTCGAGTTGAAGTATTCGAGCACCGACAGACCTTCCTTGAAGTTGGAAATGATCGGCGTCTCGATGATCTCACCCGACGGCTTCGCCATCAGGCCGCGCATACCGGCGAGCTGACGCATCTGGGCCGGCGAACCGCGCGCGCCCGAATGCGCCATCATGTAGATCGAGTTGATGTCGGCGTCGGCGCCCTTCGGCGTCTTCTTGGTCGAGGAGATTTCCTTCATCATCTCCTTGGCGATTTCTTCGGTCGCCTTCGACCAGGCGTCGACCACCTTGTTGTACTTCTCGCCATGGGTGATCAGGCCGTCGTTGTACTGCTGCTCGAAATCCTTCGCCAGCGTACGCGTGGTGTCGACGATCTTCCACTTGCTGTGCGGCACGACCATGTCGTCCTTGCCGAAGGAGATGCCGGCCTTGAACGCATTGTAGAAGCCGAGCGCCATGATGCGGTCGCAGAAAATCACGGTCTCCTTCTGACCGCAGTGGCGGTAGACTTGGTCGATCACGCCGGAGATTTCGCGCTTAGTCATCAGCTTGTTGATGATGTCGTACGAAATCCGCGGGTTCTTCGGCAGCACGTTGCCGAGCATGACGCGGCCCGCGGTGGTTTCGATCCAGCGCTTGGTCGCCTTGCCGTTCTCGTCGGTGCCCTCCCACCGGTACTTGATCTTGGTGTGGAGGTGGATGACCTTCGAATGCAGGGCGTGCTCGAGCTCGGCCATGTCGCCGAAGATCTTGCCCTCGCCGGGCAGGCCTTCACGCATGATCGAGAGATAATAGAGGCCGAGCACGATGTCCTGCGACGGCACGATGATCGGCTGACCGTTCGCCGGATGCAGGATGTTGTTGGTCGACATCATCAGGACGCGCGCTTCCAACTGCGCTTCCAGCGACAGCGGAACGTGCACGGCCATCTGGTCGCCGTCGAAGTCGGCGTTGAACGCCGCGCAAACCAGCGGATGGAGCTGGATCGCCTTGCCTTCGATCAACACCGGCTCGAACGCCTGGATGCCGAGGCGGTGCAGCGTCGGCGCGCGGTTCAGCAGCACCGGATGCTCGCGGATCACCTCGTCGAGGATATCCCAGACCTCGGGACGCTCCTTTTCGACCAGCTTCTTCGCCTGCTTCACCGTGGTGGACAGGCCCTTGGCGTCGAGCCGCGAATAGATGAACGGCTTGAACAGTTCGAGCGCCATCTTCTTCGGCAGGCCGCACTGATGCAGCCGCAGCTCGGGACCGACCACGATCACAGAACGGCCCGAATAGTCGACGCGCTTGCCGAGCAGGTTCTGCCGGAAACGGCCCTGCTTGCCCTTGAGCATGTCGGCCAGCGACTTCAGCGGGCGCTTGTTGGCGCCGGTGATGACGCGGCCGCGGCGGCCGTTGTCGAACAGCGCGTCGACAGCCTCCTGCAGCATGCGCTTTTCGTTGCGGATGATGATGTCGGGCGCGCGCAGCTCCATCAGCCGCTTCAAGCGGTTGTTGCGGTTGATGACGCGGCGGTAGAGGTCGTTGAGGTCCGAGGTCGCGAAGCGACCGCCGTCGAGCGGCACCAGCGGACGCAGGTCCGGCGGGATTACCGGCACCACGGTCAGGATCATCCACTCCGGCTTGTTGCCGGAATAGCGGAACGCTTCGACGATCTTCAGCCGCTTGGCGAGCTTCTTGTGCTTGATGTCGGATTCAGTCTCCTGCATCTCCGCGCGCAGGGACTGCTCGAGCTTTTCGAGCTCAAGACCCTTCAACAGCTCGCGAATCGCTTCCGCGCCGATCATGGCGGTGAACGAATCCTGGCCGTATTCGTCCTGCGCCTTCAGGTACTCGTCTTCCGACAGCAGCTGACGGTCCTTGAGCGCGGTCAGGCCCGGCTCCAGCACGACGTAGTATTCGAAGTACAGGATCCGCTCGAGATCCTTCAGCGTCATGTCGAGCAGAAGGCCGATGCGCGACGGCAGCGACTTCAGGAACCAGATGTGGGCAACAGGTGCCGCCAGTTCGATATGGCCCATGCGCTCGCGCCGGACGCGCGACAGCGTCACTTCGACCGAGCACTTTTCGCAGATGATGCCCTTGTACTTCATCCGCTTGTACTTGCCGCACAAGCACTCGTAATCCTTGATCGGCCCGAAGATGCGGGCGCAGAACAGGCCGTCGCGCTCCGGCTTGAAGGTCCGGTAGTTGATGGTCTCCGGCTTTTTGATCTCGCCGTAGGACCAGGACAGAATCTTCTCCGGGGACGCAATCGAGATCCGGATCTGGTCGAAGACCTGGGCCGGGGTCGTCGGATTGAAGAGATTCATAATTTCTTGGTTCATCGTCTTCTCCTCGCGTGCCGGTCGTCACCGGCAGCAAATTCGAAACTCTTATTTGGTGCGCGCCCCACTCAACGTCCGAGCGAAGCGCGAATGCCCGGCCCTTTTGCGCGAAGCTTGCTTCGCGCTTTGGGCCGGACATGGAATCTCAAGCGTTACTCAGCCGCCTCGGACGTCGGCGCCGGTCCCATCTTGGAATTGTGCAGGTCGACGTTGAGGCCGAGCGAGCGCATTTCCTTGACCAGCACGTTGAACGATTCCGGAATACCCGCCTCGAACGTGTCGTCGCCGCGCACGATCGCCTCGTACACCTTGGTACGGCCGGCAACGTCGTCCGACTTCACGGTCAGCATTTCCTGCAGCGTGTAGGCCGCGCCGTAGGCTTCCAGCGCCCACACCTCCATTTCGCCGAAACGCTGGCCGCCGAACTGCGCCTTGCCGCCCAGCGGCTGCTGGGTGACGAGCGAGTACGGACCGATCGAACGCGCGTGGATCTTGTCGTCGACCAGATGGTGCAGCTTGAGCATGTAGATGTAGCCCACCGTCACCTTGCGATCGAAGGCATCGCCGGTGCGGCCGTCATAGACGGTCGACTGGCCGGAGGCGTCGAAGCCCGCGAGCTTCAGCATCTCCTCGATGTCGGCTTCCTTGGCGCCGTCGAACACCGGCGTCGCGATCGGCACGCCGTGGCTCAGATTGCGGCCCAACTCCATCAGTTCGTTGTCGTTCAGCGTCTTGATGGTTTCATCGTCGCCATAGATCTTCTTCAGGGTCTCGCGCAGCGGCTTGAGATCCTGCTTCTGATAATAGCCGTCGATGGTCTGGCCGATGCGCTTGCCGAGGCCGGCGCAGGCCCAACCGAGATGCGTCTCCAGAATCTGGCCGACGTTCATGCGCGAGGGCACGCCGAGCGGATTGAGCACGATATCCGCGTGCGTACCGTCCTCGAGGAACGGCATGTCCTCGATCGGAACGATCTTGGATACCACGCCCTTGTTGCCGTGGCGGCCGGCCATCTTGTCGCCGGGCTGGATCTTGCGCTTTACCGCGACGAAGACCTTGACCATCTTCATCACGCCGGGCGGCAACTCGTCGCCACGCTGCAGCTTTTCGACCTTGTCGAGGAAGCGCTGTTCAAGGCCCTTCTTCGATTCGTCGTACTGCTTCCGCATCGCCTCGATTTCGGCCATCAGCTTGTCGTTCGGCGACGCAAACATCCACCACTGCGACTTCGGATACTCCTCGAGCACGGCGCGCGTGATCTTGGTGTCCTTCTTGAAGCCCTTCGGACCCGCGATGCCCTGGCGGTTTTCCAGCAGCTCGGCGAGGCGGCCGTAGACGTTACGGTCAAGGATCGCCTGCTCGTCGTCACGGTCCTTGGCCAGACGCTCGATCTCTTCCCGCTCGATCGCCAGCGCACGCTCGTCCTTGTCGACGCCGTGGCGGTTGAACACACGCACTTCCACGATCGTGCCCTGCACGCCCGGAGGCACGCGCAGCGAGGTGTCGCGGACGTCGGAAGCCTTTTCGCCGAAGATGGCGCGCAAAAGCTTTTCTTCCGGCGTCATCGGGCTTTCGCCCTTCGGCGTGATCTTGCCGACCAGGATGTCGCCGGCGCGGACTTCGGCGCCGATATAGACGATGCCGGCTTCGTCGAGGTTCTTCAGCGCTTCTTCCGAAACGTTCGGAATGTCGCGGGTGATTTCCTCAGGTCCGAGCTTGGTGTCGCGGGCCATCACCTCGAACTCCTCGATGTGGATCGAGGTGAAGACGTCGTCCTTCACGATCCGCTCGGAGAGCAGGATCGAGTCTTCGAAGTTGTAGCCATTCCACGGCATGAACGCGACCAGCACGTTACGGCCGAGCGCGAGCTCGCCGAGATCGGTCGAGGGACCGTCGGCGATGATGTCGCCCTTCTTGACGATGTCGCCGACCTTCACCAGCGGACGCTGGTTGATGCAGGTCGACTGGTTGGAGCGCTGGTACTTCATCAGCCGGTAGATATCGACGCCCGACTTGGTCGGGTCGAGATCTTCGGTGGCGCGGATCACGACGCGGGTGGCGTCGATCTGGTCGATCACGCCGGAACGGCGGGCGGCGATCGCGGCACCGGAGTCACGGGCCACCACGCCTTCCATGCCGGTACCGACGAACGGCGCCTCGGCGCGAACCAGCGGAACCGCCTGGCGCTGCATGTTCGAGCCCATCAGCGCGCGGTTGGCGTCGTCGTTCTCGAGGAACGGGATCAGCGCCGCGGCAACAGAGACGAGCTGCTTCGGCGACACGTCCATATAGTCGACCTTGTCCGGCGTGATCGGCAGCACTTCGCCGGCGTGACGGCAGACGATCAGGTCTTCGGTGAAGCGGCCCTTGGCGTCGAGCGGCACGTTGGCCTGCGCCACGCGATAACGGCCCTCCTCCATCGCCGAGAGATACACGACCTCGTCGGTGACGCGGCCGTCCTTCACCTTGCGGTAGGGCGTTTCGACGAAGCCGTACTTGTTGACGCGCGCGAACGTCGCCAGCGAGTTGATCAGACCGATGTTCGGACCTTCCGGCGTCTCGATCGGGCAGATGCGGCCGTAATGCGTCGGATGCACGTCGCGCACCTCGAAGCCGGCGCGCTCGCGGGTCAGACCGCCCGGTCCAAGCGCCGACAGACGGCGCTTGTGGGTGATCTCCGACAGCGGATTGGTCTGGTCCATGAACTGCGAGAGCTGCGACGAGCCGAAGAACTCGCGCACCGCGGCAGCCGCCGGCTTGGCGTTGATCAGGTCCTGCGGCATCACGGTGTCGATGTCGACGCTCGACATGCGCTCCTTGATCGCGCGCTCCATGCGAAGGAGGCCGATGCGGTACTGGTTCTCCATCAATTCGCCGACCGAACGCACACGGCGGTTGCCGAGATGGTCGATGTCGTCGATCTCGCCCTTGCCGTCGCGCAGGTCGACCAGCGTCTTGATGACCGCCAGGATGTCTTCCTTGCGCAGCGTGCGGTGGGTGTCGGGCGCATCGAGTTCGAGGCGCATGTTCATCTTGACGCGGCCGACCGCGGAGAGGTCGTAACGCTCGGCGTCGAAGAACAGCGACTGGAACATGGTCTGGGCCGAATCGATCGTCGGCGGCTCGCCCGGACGCATCACGCGGTAGATGTCGAACAGCGCGTCTTCACGCGTCATGTTCTTGTCGGCATGCAGCGTGTTGCGGATGTAGGCACCGACATTGACGTGGTCGATGTCGAGCAGCGGCAGCTCCTTGTAGCCCTGCTCGTTCAACGCCTTCAGCGACTTCTCGGTGAGCTCCTCGCCGGCCTCGGCGTAGATTTCACCGGTCTTCGGATTGACGAGATCCTCGGCGAGATAGTTGCCGATCAGCTCTTCATCCGACAGGCGCAGGGCTTTCAGGCCCTTTTCCTGCAACTGGCGCGCCGCGCGCACGGTCAGCTTCTTGCCGGCCTCGAGCACCACCTTGCCGGTGTCGGCGTCGATCAGGTCGTTAATGGTCGAGTAGCCGCGGAAACGGGCAGCGTCGAACGGCACGCGCCAGCCTTCCTTGGCGCGCTTGAAATTGATCTTCTTGTAGAAGGTGGACAGGATCGTCTCGCCGTCGAGACCGAGCGCGTACATCAGCGAGGTCACGGGGATCTTGCGGCGGCGGTCGATGCGCGCGAACACGATGTCCTTGGCGTCGAACTCGATGTCGAGCCAGGAACCGCGATACGGAATCACGCGCGCGGCAAACAACAGCTTGCCGGACGAATGGGTCTTGCCCTTGTCGTGGTCGAAGAAAACGCCGGGCGAACGGTGCATCTGCGAGACGATGACGCGCTCGGTGCCGTTGACGACAAAGGTGCCGTTCATGGTCATGAGCGGGATATCGCCCATGTAGACGTCCTGCTCCTTGATGTCCTTGACCGACTTGGCGCCGGTTTCCTCGTCGATATCGAACACGATCAGGCGCAGCGTCACCTTCAGCGGCGCAGCATAGGTCATGCCGCGCTGGCGGCACTCGTCGACGTCGTATTTCGGCGGCTCGAATTCGTAGCGGACGAATTCCAGCATCGAGGTGCCGGAGAAATCCGAGATCGGGAACACCGAGCGGAACACCGCCTGCAGGCCCTCGTCCAGCCGGCCGCCCGGAGGTTCATCGACCATCAGGAACTGGTCGTAAGACGCCTTCTGAACCTCGATCAGGTTCGGCATCTCGGCGACTTCCTTGATGTGTCCGAAGAACTTGCGGACCCGTTTGCGACCGGTGAATGTCTGCTGCGCCATCGTGGCCTCTCATTTTCGTCGCCTTAGTAGGCGAACCTTCCGAAGCGCGACTGCCATCGCCCCCGGGTTGAATTGTCGAATCGCTCAAAAGGAACAAAGCCCACTTTCAGGAATTAAATCCTGAATTCGCACTTTAGACCTTCAAAACGCAAAACGACGCGCGGGCGCATGACTGCACCCGCCCGTCATAACTGGTGGTTTCACGGACTGAAAAAGCCCGAAATCTGACTGTCTCCCAACGGGTTACGCCGGGGACCCTGCCGTCCCCGCCGCCTTACCGCGCTTTCCTGCTGCCGACCCGATATGGGGCGGCAATCGTGGAGATTCGAGGGGTAACCCCGCGAATCCCCACACTTTTTTGTGTACGCCGTGCTCCGGGCTACCCCACAGCACAAACTTTGCAAGCTCCAGCCATCCACGCCGCTGGCAAGAGATCCCGGGTCGCGCTGACGCGCGCCCGGGATTTCGCCGAAGTAACTCGCGTTACTTCAGCTCAACCTTGGCGCCAGCCTTTTCGAGCTGGGCCTTGATCTTGTCGGCTTCTTCCTTGTTCACGCCTTCCTTGACCGGCTTGGGCGCGCCTTCGACGAGGTCCTTGGCTTCCTTGAGGCCGAGGCCAGTGATGGCGCGGACTTCCTTGATGACTTCGATCTTCTTTTCGCCGGCGGAAGCGAGAACGACGGTGAAGTCGGTCTTTTCTTCAGCCGGAGCGGCGGCGGCGCCACCAGCGGCCGGACCGGCAACCGCAACGGCGGCAGCGGCGGAAACGCCCCACTTTTCTTCGAGGAGCTTGGCGAGTTCGGCGGCTTCGAGCACGGTGAGGCTCGAGAGGTCGTCGACGATTTTCTGCAAGTCAGCCATTGATCTATTTCCTTAAACGTTTGGTTTCGAACCAGTTTTGAGATTAGCGAAGGGTCAGGCCGCTTCGCCCTTTGAGGCATAGGCCTGGACGACGCGCGCGAGCTTGGCCGCGGGCGCGGTGGAGAGCTGGGCGATCTTGGTTGCCGGCGCCACCAGGAGGCCGACAAGCTTGCCGCGCAGTTCGTCCAGCGACGGCAGTGAGGCAAGTGCCTTCACGCCGTTCACATCCAGGACGGTTTTACCCATCGAGCCGCCGAGAATGACGAACCGCTCGTTCGTCTTGGCGAACTCCATGGCAACCTTCGGCGCCGCTACCGGATCGTTTGAAGTCGCGATCACAGTCGGCCCCTTCAGCAGGGAACCGATGGCAACGACGTCTGTGCCTTCAAGAGCAATTTTGGCGAGACGGTTTTTCGAGACCTTCACCGACGCGCCCGCCTGCTTCATCTGCGTACGCAGCTTCTGCATCTGGGCCACGGTGAGGCCGGAATAATGGGCGACGACTGCAACGCTCGTGGTCTTGAAGACCTCGTTCAGCGCCTCAACCGCGTCCTTTTTTGCCGCTCTTTCCACAGCAAGCTCTCTCCGGTTGGCGGCCTTCGCTTACGAGCGAGACCGCCGGGTTGCACCCATCGTCTCGCCCAAAACCTGACCTCTAGACACCAGTCTCAAGGACACGCCGGGCAGACGACATTTGAAAAGCCTGCCCTCCCGAACCAGATGGCGCGGGGTGTCGAGGTTCGAACCAAATCAGCCATGGCGCCGCGCAAGGCGACGCTAAAGCGAAATCCGGTCTTCACCCGTCTATGCAGGCTGTAAGATTAAGCCGTTGAGGAACTTGCGTTTCTTCGCGGGCGCCTGCAGTCTCGGACAGGATCGGGGCCATTCGGCAAGCCGAAGGACCCCTGCCGCATTCCACGAAACGATGAGTTTTCGTTCCTTTCGAGCAATCCATGCGGATGTCCTGAAAGGAATGATCTCCTACCGTAACGGGTTTTCGGAATGCGCGCACAGACGTGCCAGCAGCTACGGCCAGCACGCCTGGAAGCCGTTGTTTAACGAGTCTTGCCCGGCTTGCCAAGAGCAAAATTCACACCAGTTCACGGACCGGCCGGACAACAATTTTCGTTCCGGATCTCGAAATTTTCTTTGACGGTTCCGTCACACCGGCGACGCCCGCCTCGTCTTGGCCGCAGGAGGTTCTCATGCGGCGTCAGTTGGCAGCCATTCTTGCGATACCCACGGTTCTGAACGGGTTGGCCATGCTCGCGGCCGGACCGCTCTGGTACGAAACCGTGCCCGGGGTGCCGGACACCGGCCCGTTCAACCCACATTTTGTTCAGGACATCGGTGCCGCGTTCCTCGTGGCCGGTCTGGCGCTGGCCGCGCGGGCATGGCGCCCGCGTTATTGGCCGGCCGCGGTGGCAGGCGCCGGCTTCCTCGCCGCGCACGGTCTGATCCACCTGGTGCTGATCGTTAGCGGGCACGCCCATCACGCCGTGTTCGATCTTCTTGCCGTGGTCCTGCCCTCCGCACTCGCCCTCTATTCCGCCTTTCCCAACCAAGGAGAACAATATGCGTAATTGGATCGCCCGCCGCAGTTTGCGCGCATTCGCCAAACGCTATGGTTACGACGTCAGCTATCTCGAAATGATGCTGAACGAATCGCCTGCCGCCTTTTTCAAGTTCGCACCCATCATGAAGGCGGCCGCGCACCGCGAGGCGGTCCCGACCGATGCCAGCTTCGCTGCCAAAATCGTCGGCGCGCTGGCGGAGGATTGCGGCCCCTGCACGCAACTGGTCGTCGACATGGCGCTGGAAGCGGGCATGGCCAAGGACCAGATCGAGGCAGTTCTCCGCCGCGATCCGCGCGCGATGAATGATGCGACCATGCTCGGGTTCCGGTTTGCCGACGCCGTGGTGCGCCGCTCTGCCAATGACGACGAGTTTCGCGACGCGGTCCGCGCCCAATGGGGCTAGAAAGGCGTGATAGACCTGACGATGGCGCTGCAGCTCGGCCGCATGTTCCCGATGGTGAAAGCCGGGCTCGGCTATGCCAAGGAGTGCCGCCGCGTCTCGGTGAATGGGCACAATGTCGATGTCGTCAAACAGGCTGCATGACGGCGACCCGCTGGCGCCCCATCGCGGGCGCCTGCTCGGGCTCGCCTATCGCATGCTCGGCAGCCGCAGCGACGCCGAAGACATCGTGCAGGACGCCTATCTCCGCTTTGCCGGCGCCCGGGATGTCCGCAATCCGGAAGCCTTTCTCGTCACCGTCGTGACCCGGCTTTGTCTCGATCGCCTGAAGAGCGCGAAGGCGCAGCGGGAGATCTATATCGGGCCCTGGCTTCCGGAGCCCGTGTTCGACGCGGAAAGCCTGTCGGCCGAAGCCGCCACCGAACTGGCCGACGATCTATCGTTCGCCTTGTTGCTGGCGTTGGACCGGCTTTCCCCGATGGAGCGCGCGGCCTTCCTGCTGCACGACGTGTTCGACACGCCGTTTTCCGAAATCGCCGCGATGCTCGACCATAGCGAGGCCGCCTGCCGTCAACTTGCCTCGCGCGCCCGCCGAGCGGTGCGCGACAACCGCCCGCTACCCGCGGCCGCGCCGGACAATCACGCGCGTCTCCTGCGCGCTTTCAGCGAAGCGGTCGCCAGCGGCGATGTCCGTCGGCTGGCCGAATTGCTGCGCGAGGATGCGGTTGCGATCACCGATGGCGGCGGCCGCAAATTCGCGGCGCGCAATCCGATTGTTGGGAAAGACAAGGTCGCCCGCTTCTTCGTCGGCATCGCCGGCAAAACCGCCGGCCAGGACGTCCGTATCGAGCCGGCTGTCATCAACGGCGCCATTGGCGCGCTACTCTATCTCGATGGCGAACTCGACCTCACTTTGAGCATGGCGATCGATGGCGAAAGAATCGCCGCGATCTATGTCGTCCGCAATCCCGACAAGCTGCGCCACATCCCGCCTGCCGGGACACACTGAGCCCGTCAGCCGAGCGCCACCTTGTATGGCAGCGGCTTGCCGGCGAAGAACGCGTCGAGATTGGCAAGTACGCAGTTCTGCATCGCCACATGCGACTCCAGCGTATGGCCGCCGATGTGCGGAGAGAGCACGACGTTGGGAAGGGTCGTCAGGGCGTCCGGCGCATGTGGCTCCTTCGCGTAGACGTCGAGGCCTGCGCCGGCGATGGTCTGATCGGACAGCGCCGCAATCAGCGCAGGCTGGTCGATCACCGAGCCGCGCGAAATATTGACGACGTAACCATCCTTGCCGAGCTTGTGCAGAATTTTGGCATCGACGACGTGATGGGTATCGGCGCCCGCCCGCACCGCGATCATCAGGACACTGCACCATTCGGCCAGCGCATCCAGGCTCGGAAAATACCGATACGGCACATCGTGCTGCCGGCGACTGAAATAGCCGACCTCGGTCTCGAACGCGGCAACCCGCGCGGCGATCTTGCGGCCGATCTCCCCCATGCCGTAGACGCCGATCTTGCGGCCGAGCATGCCCGCCTGCGGGCGCATCATCGGCGACGGTTTTGCGGCCGCCCAACTCCCGCCCCGCACATAGTCGTCGGCCGCGAGCAGCCGCCGCGTGGCCGCCAGCATCAGCGTGACCGCGATATCGGCGACTGACGCCGCATTGGCGCCCGGGCTATGACCGACGGCGATATTGCGCTTCGCCGCCGCCGCCAGATCGACGCCGTCATAGCCGGTGCCGTAGCAGATGATCGCGCTGAGTTTCGGCATCATGTCCATCGCGTCGCCACGAAGCGGCGTGCCGCCAGCCGTGATCAGTGCGCGAATGTCGGCGAGCTGATCGGCCGAGAACACCTCGTTGGGCGCCTTGCCCGCGGCGTTCAACAACTCGAAGCGTTCGCCAAAGCGCTCCATCTGGGCTTTCGGGAAACGCGAATAGATCAGGACTTTCTCGGGCATTGTTCTTCCTTCTTGCCAAGTCCGACGGGGCGACGATTACGCAAAAGCGACATCAAACGCAAAGGGCGGAATCGGTCGCCCGATTCCGCCCCTGCAATTCACTTAAACCGCCACGAACTAGCCGAGCAGCGTGCCCGGCTCGACCTTGACGCCCGGGCCCATGGTGGAGGAGACCGCCACGCGCTGGATGTAGGTGCCCTTGGCGCCGGCCGGCTTTGCCTTCGCCACCGCATCCGCCAGTGCCTTGACGTTCTGCACCAGCTTTTCCTCGGAGAACGACGCCTTGCCGACACCGGCCTGCACGATGCCGGCCTTCTCGACGCGGAATTCGACCGAGCCGCCCTTGGCGCCCTTCACGGCTGACGTGACATCCATCGTCACGGTGCCGATCTTCGGGTTCGGCATCATGCCGCGCGGGCCGAGCACCTTACCGAGGCGGCCAACCAGCGGCATCATGTCGGGGGTTGCGATACAACGGTCGAAGTCGATCGTGCCGCCCTGAACCTTCTCGACCAGGTCTTCGGCGCCGACGACGTCAGCGCCGGCAGCCTTGGCTTCGTCCGCTTTGGCGCCACGGGCGAACACGCCGACGCGCAGCGTGCGGCCGGTGCCGTTCGGCAGGTTGACGACGCCGCGAACCATCTGGTCGGCGTGGCGCGGGTCGACGCCGAGATTGATCGCGATCTCGATCGTCTCGTCGAACTTCGACGTGGCGCGTTCCTTGACCATCTTGATGGCATCCGCGAGCGGATAGAGCTTCTCGCGGTCGATGCCCTCACGGACCTTCTTCAAACGTTTTCCGATTGCCATGGTCCGTTACCCCGCAACTTCCAGACCCATCGAACGGGCGGAGCCCTCGACCATCTTCATGGCCGATTCGACTGAGTCGCAATTGAGATCCTTCATCTTCTTCTCGGCGATCTCGCGCACCTGCGCTTTGGTCACCTGGCCCGCCTTGTCGCGGCCCGGGGCTTTCGAGCCGGACTGGATCTTGGCAGCCTGCTTGAGGAAGTAGGACATCGGCGGCGTCTTCATCTCGAAGGTGAAGGAGCGGTCCGCATAGATGGTGATGACCACCGGGATCGGGGTGTTCTTTTCTTCCTTCTGCGTCTGCGCGTTGAACGCCTTGCAGAATTCCATGATGTTGAGGCCGCGCTGACCAAGCGCGGGACCGATCGGGGGCGACGGATTGGCCGCACCGGCCGGGACCTGAAGCTTCAGGTATCCGGTCACTTTCTTTGCCATGTATCACTCCTGTTGTGCCGGCCGGGGCCGGCGGTTTCAGGGTCCGTGGTTCGGTTGAAGCGCGGTTGGCGACCGCCCTCTCCCTCCCACGGCCTTAGTTGACGCGAAGACAAGCTTCGCGCCGCTCCGATCAGACCTTCTCGACCTGACCGAATTCCAGTTCGACGGGCGTGGCGCGGCCGAAGATCGACACCGCGACCTTCACGCGCGAACGCGCCTCGTCAATTTCCTCAACCACGCCGGAGAACGATGCGAACGGACCATCCGCCACGCGGACGTTCTCACCAATTTCGAACGACACCGACGCCTTCGGACGTTCGACGCCTTCCTGCACCTGGTGCAGGATCCGCATCGCCTCGGACTCGGAGATCGGCATCGGCTTGTTTTCGGCGCCGAGGAAGCCCGTCACCTTCGGCGTGTTCTTGATGAGATGGAACGCCTCGTCGGTCAGTTTCATCTTCACCAGCACGTAGCCCGGGAAGAACTTGCGCTCGGCGTCGATCTTGCGACCGCGGCGTACCTCGGTGACCTTCTCGGTCGGCACCAGCACCTGGTCGAACAGTTCCTCGAGGCCGCGCTGCTTCGCCTGCTCGCGGATCGATTCCGCCACCTTCTTCTCGAAATTCGAGTAGGCGTGAACGATATACCAGCGCTTGTCCATCGTAAGGGTTCCGGTGCTCATCATTGGACGCCCAGCAGAAAGGTGACGACGTAGCGGATGATCAAATCCGACAGGAAGAAAAAGATCGAAGCCAATGCAACCATGACGAAGACCATGATCGTGGTGATCGTCGTCTCGCGGCGCGTCGGCCAGGTGACCTTGGCGGTCTCCGAGCGCACTTCCTGCAAGAATTTGAACGGGCTGAAAGCCATCGTTGGTTACCGCGTCCTTTGTGAGACGATTGCGATTTAAAGCGAATTCGAACAGCCCTCTAGTGCCCAGCCCTCTCTCGAAGGATGAGCCGCCAAGCGAGCTCGATTGTTCGGGGGAATTCAAAGCCGCGCCGGATATCCGCATCTCAACGGGCCGGCAGCAGGTGGCGGGTATCTACTGCCGCCCGGGCAAAAGGTCAAGGTACGGGGTGCCGCGCCCTGTCGGCTGGCTGGCGGCCCGGCTGAACGGGGCGGAGCCATTGGTTAACCCGCCGGTACCGGGTCGGCTCAAATGCACACGAGGCCGCCATCCTGATTTTAAAAGCTCCTGGATATCCTGTTTGCTCCACTGGGAAGTGAGACGACCATGGCACTGTTGGGCCAAGACCACGAAAGACCTTCGGGCGAGACCGCCTGGACCATACTCGACGCGGCACACGACCTCGGCGACACCGTTACTGTCGATGCCTGCCGGCGGGTGATCGATGCCGATCTGCGCGGCGACACGCCGGCCATCTCGGACATGGCGGTCCTCTCCGCGTTCTTCGGCTAGTTGCCGGGCAGCGCCAGGAATTTCCACCAAGCCATTGACTGAACTGCTCATTTTAGTCGTGTACCGGCGAGATCCGGCCTACGAACCCCCGGCGTGAGGATCGATCCGTTTCTGCACCGTGGCTGCGGGATTCCGAAGTCGATTCCGGCATTTGACATGGCTCAACAAGCCCCGCCGCACCGCTCCCTATCATTTTAGGCCATGCGCGCGCCCTGAGAGCCTCGCCTCCGAGGCGCACTGGGTGCGGCCGAAATCTCGACTCCTGTCAGAGGTGAGCTGGAACAAAATGAGGGTCGAACTTGCACTTTCACCGTCGAAGCGGGATTTGCGGCTCGACCTGTTTCGCGGCCTCGCCAACTGGCTGATGTTTCTTGGTCACGTCTCCACCAGCGTGCTGGCCTGGTTTTCGTTCCGAAACTACGGCTTCAGCGACGGCGCCGATCTGTTCGTGTTCATTTCCGGCTACACTTCGGCGCTCGTATTCGGCAGGCGAATGCTCGAGGGCGGCTTCGTTTTCGGAACGACCAGACTGTTCCGGCGCGTCTGGCAAATCTACGTCGCCCACATTTTGCTGTTCGTGTTCTATCTGGCTTCCGTCCATTTCCTCACAAACAGCTTCAGCGCGCCTGACCTCGTCGATCGATTCAATGTCGCTCCCCTGTTGAACGCGCCGGTCGAAACCATCACGCAAGGGCTGTTGCTCCGATACAAGCCGCTGAACCTCGACGAGCTGCCACTCTATGTCGTCCTGATGGCCGCTTTTCCGCCGGTGCTCTGGCTGATGCCCAGGCATCGCAACTGGGTCGTGCTGGACTCCGTATTGCTCTACATCACCGCCCGGCAATTCGGCTGGAACCTGCCCTCCTATCCTTCGGGAGTTTGGTACTTCAACCCATTCACGTGGCAGCTTCTCTTCGTGCTCGGCGCATGGCTGGCGCTGGGCGGGGCCAATACGCTGCATTTCCTGGTGCGCTCCAGAGCGGTCCTCGTGTTCGGGATGGCTTATTTGCTCTTCGCCGCCGTCATGACGCTGGCAGGGCTGATACCGGAGCTTCAGAAGGTTTTTCCGCGCGTTCTGTTCGAAGCCTTCAACCCGAACGACAAGACCAATCTGGCGCCGTATCGCTTCCTGCATCTGGCCGTCGTGATCATCCTGGGCGCGCGATTCATACCGATCGATGCGGCTGGGCTGCAGGCCACGATCTGGAAGCCTCTGGTCAAATGCGGCCAGCAATCCCTCGAAGTGTTTGCGGTCGGCATCTACCTTGCGTTCATCGGATATTTTGTCCTGACGATGACTTCGGACGGAATGATCCCGCAACTGCTGGTTGGAACCGCAGGTATCTCCATCATGACGGCTGTCGCCTACTACCGATCATGGTCGAAGCGCGTCGAAAAATCAGCCCACACCCATGCTATTCCGCCGATCACGGGCAAATCCCAACCAATCGGCGGCGAGTTGGCTCGGCCGGCTGAACGATCAGCCGTGGGCGTTGTATAATCTCACGCTGCGCAAAGGCGGTGCGCGGATCGATCCGCGAAGGATCGCCGGCCTGTCGAAAATCAGCGTAAGTATTTGATTTAGCTGGCAGGAGTGGCAGGGCTCGAACCTGCGACCCCCGGTTTTGGAGACCGGTGCTCTACCAATTGAGCTACACTCCTGCAGGGAACCGCCGCATGCGTCGGTTCGTGCCGTTTCAAGCATAGGGCATGCCCCGATTGCAAGGGCGAAGCGGCTTACCGCCCTACCCAAAGCAAGCCTTCTGCGCCAGACTTGGTCACCACAACAACAAGCGCAACGGGAGAGACCATGAACGCGCAGACCGCCGCCCGGCAAACGTCCGCCCCCCAGACCCTTTCGCTCCCGCAGGCCAAGCCGGAAACCATAGGCCTCTCGAGCGTCCGCCTGCAGCGGATGTCGGACGCTTTCAAGCGCGAGGTCGACAAGGGAACCCTGCCCGGCGCCACCGTGATGGTGGCGCGGCGCGGCCAGATCGGCTGGTTCGATGCGATCGGCCGCCAGAGCCCGGCAGCCAGCGCGCCGATGGCGCATGACAGCATCTTCCGTATCTTCTCGATGACCAAGCCGATCGTCTCGGTCGGCATCATGATGCTGGTCGAGGACGGCCACTTCATCCTTGGCGATCCCGTCGCCAAATTCATTCCGGAATTTGCCGACCAGAAGGTCGGTGTCGAGAACAACGGCAAGCTCGGGCTGGTGCCGGCGAAGCGGCAGATGACGGTTCAGGACCTGCTGCGGCATACGTCCGGCCTGACCTACGATCACACCGGTAACGGCCTCGTCCAGCAGCTCTATCAGCAATCGCGGCTGCGCAGCCGCAAGATCACCAACGCCGAGCACGCCACCATGATCGCCGGCATGCCGCTGATCTGCCAGCCCGGCGCGGAATGGAACTACAGCCGTTCGACCGACGTGCTCGGCCGCATCATCGAAGTCGTCTCCGGTAAGTCGCTCGGCGCGTTCCTGACCGAACGCATCCTGGCGCCGCTGCAGATGACCGAGACTGCTTTCCATACCTCAGAAGCCAACGCCGGCCGCCTCGCCGAACCGTTCGCGAATGATCCGTGGAACGGCGACAAGGTGCAGCTCTTCAACATGCTGGAGAAGCCCGCGATGGAATCCGGCGGCGGCGGGCTGGTCTCGACCACCATGGACTATGCGCGGTTCTGCCAGATGCTGCTTAACGGCGGCGCGCTCGACGGCAACAGGATCATCGGCCGCAAGACGCTGGAATTGATGGCATCGGATCATCTCGCCCCAGGCGTGAAGGTGGACTCGCCGCTGATGCCGCCCGGTCATGGTTTTGGCCTCGGCTTCGCGGTCCGCACCCACAGAGGCATCGCGCCGTTCCCAGGATCGCTCGGCCAGTTCTTCTGGAGCGGCATGGCCGGCACGTTCTTCTTCATCGACCCCGCGGAAGGCCTGTTCACGGTCTTCATGATGCAGGGCCCCGGCCAGCGCGAATACATCCGCAACATGCTGCGGGATTTGGTCTACGCGGCGGTGGAGTGATTTCTCGTGGCCCCGGCTCTGCGGAGCAGCGTTTCACGCTGCACCGCGTCCGGGACACGGCGAGATCAACTGATCGTCGCGCCGCCGTCGATGACGATGGTCTGCCCGGTCATGAAGTCGCCGGCCTTCGATCCCATCAGCACCGCAGCGCCCGCGATTTCGTCCGGCACGCCGATGCGGAGCAGCGGCGAGCGCGCGGTGGAGGCCTTGAGCGTCTCCGGATTGTCCCACAGCGCCTTGGCGAAATCGGTCTTGATCAGGCCGGGCGCGATGCAGTTCACGCGGATATTGTGCTTGCCGTATTCGCAGGCCAGATTGCGCGCGAGTTGCATGTCGGCCGCCTTCGAGATCGCGTAGGCGCCGAGCACGGTCGAGCCCTTCAACCCGCCGATCGAGGAGACGATGATGATCGAGCCGTCCTTGCGCTCGATCATCTGCGGCACCACCATGTTGATCAGCCAATTGTTGGCGACGATGTTGTTGTCCAGGATCTTGCGGAACTGTTCATCGGAGATGCCGCCGAGCGGGCCGTAATAGGGATTGGACGCGGCGTTGCAAACCAGCACGTCGATCTTGCCGAAGGCGCGGTTGGACTCGTCGACGAGGTTTTGCAGGTTTTCCTTGCTGGAGATGTTCGCAGCGATCGCGACCGCGGTCCCCTTGCCGAACTTGTCGTTGATTTCCTTGGTGACCTGGTCGCAAACATCCTGCTTGCGCGAGGAGATCACGACCTTCGCGCCGTGCTCGGCCATCCGCTCGGCGATGGCGCGGCCGATGCCGCGCGTCGAGCCGGTGATGACGGCGACTTTCCCGGTCATATCGAACAAGCTCATGTCTCTCTCCCGATGTTGATCCAGCGCGATGCCGGTTTCGTCTTGAATTCGAACTAAGCAGCCTTTGCGATCCTCGACAACTTCAAGCGTCACGCGAGTTTCGTCGACGGCGGCTCGACTTCCGGCCCGGCCGGCTGATGCATCGCGTTGTGCGAGGCATCCGCGATCCATGGCTGCTGGTTGACCATCGGCAGCCGCCAACGGCTGTGACTGGCGCTGGAGAGGTGATCGAGCCGCGTCACCGAGCAATTGTCGATATCGAAGGCCATGCCCTTATCGGGATGGCCGCCGAGTGCATGACCGATGGCGGCTCTGATCGTGCCGCCATGGGCGACGACGATCACGTCCCTGCCCGCCTGTTCGGCATTGATGCGTTCGATAGCACCGCTGACGCGGTTGTAGAGGTCCATAAAACTCTCACCGCCAGGCGGGACCTCGTCGATTTCCGCAAACCAGTGACTGCCGAGCGGACGGCTGGCGAGGAACGCCACGCGATTCAGGCCCTGCCACTCACCGAGATGCTGCTCGGCGAATGCGTTTACGTGCGGCATTTCCGAAGGCTTCGGAAAGCCGGCGGCCCAGATCGCATACGCGGTCTGGTGCGTGCGCTTCAGATTGCTTGCATACCAGACTGCGTTGCGCGGCAGGATTTTTCCCACCGCCTCGAACACGATGCGATCGCTGCAATCGCAGCCCAGATCCGCCTGCCCGTAGATGCAGCCGCCGTCCTCTCGAACCGGTGCATGCCGCACCCACCACCATCGCGTCGTCACCGTCGTCGGTTTGCCTGCATTGGACATCGCGAAAGCCCTTCAATATCGTTCGTTGTCGCTGTACGTCAGAGCACTCGTCGTCTCAAGTGACTTCACGTTTGAAATTCTGTTTGAATTCCGCAAGGCGGCAGGCGCCGACCGCATAACATCACAAGGGAGAAGCTCATGGGCCGCCTCGAAGGCAAATCCGTCGTAATCACAGGTGCTGGCAGCGGCATCGGGCGCGCCGCGTCGCTGCTGTTCTCCAGGGAAGGCGCGAAGCTCGTCATCGTCGACCGCACCGAGGGCGTGAAGGAAACCGCCAAGCTCGTCAGCGGTGGCGGCGGCACCGTCGAGGCTGTGATGGCGGATGCCGGTTCGGAAGCCGATGTGAAGGCGTTCATCGACAAGGCGGTTTCGAAATACGGCCGGCTCGATGCGATCTGGGCCAATGCCGGCGTCAGCGGCGGGCTGGTGCCGCTGGCCGAGCAGACCGTCGAACACTGGCAGGAAGTTTTGCGCATCAATCTGATCGGCCCGTTCCTCGCGATCAAGCATTCGATGCCGCACATGATCCGGCAGCAGTCCGGCTCGATCGTCTGCACCGCTTCCGTTGCAGGGCTTAAGGCCGGCGCCAGCGGTCATCCCTATGGCGCGAGCAAGGCCGGCGTCATCAGCCTGGTGCAGACCACCGCCTATTCGCTGTCCGGCACCGGCGTGCGCATCAACGCGGTCTGCCCCGGTCTGATCGAGACCGGCATGACCAAGCCGGTGTTCGACCGTGCCAAGGAGCGCGGCACCTCCGACAAGATCGGCCAGCTCAATCCGCTGAAGCGCGCCGGCCAGCCGCACGAACTCGCCGCGATGGGCCTGTTCCTCGCCAGCGACGACGCCTCCTACGTCAACGGTCAGGCAATCCCGGTCGACGGCGGCCTCACCGCGTCGATGCCGTATACCGGCAAGCCGATTTAGCGACACTCCCGTGCCCCGGACGCAGCGCATCGCCACAAGCGCGTTCACGCGCGTCTTCGACGCGCTATGGCGGTGCGCTGCTGAGCCGGGGCTTATCGCTTGCACGGGAGGGGAATCTGGGTCCCGGCTCTGCGGAGCAGCGTTACACGCTGCGCCGCGTCCGGGACACGAGGCTGATCTTCTACGGTGATCGCGCAACGAGGTTCCTTTCAAATCCCCTCACAACCCATCGGGCGGCAGGCCCGATGACTCCGCCGCCAGAGCGCGGTGGCGGATGCGCTCGCGGTAGAAGGCGTAGAGGCCTGACAACACGATGATCGAGGCGCCCAGTACCATCATCGCGTCGGGCACGTCGCCGAACACGAGGTAGCCGAGCAGCATCGCCCATAGCAGCGCGGAGTAGCGGAACGGCGCCACCGCCGAGATATCGCCGGAGCGCAGCGCCGAGATGATGCATTGATAGCCGATCAGCAGCAGCACTGCGGCCAGCGCCTGCAGGCCAAGGGCGCTCGCCGATGGCGGCGTCCAGCCGCCGAGCGGAACGAGGATAGCGCCGCCGGCCGCCGTCACCGTGACGGTCGTCAGCAAGGTGATGAACAGCGAGGGAATCTTCGCCGGGATTTTCCGCGTTGCGAGATCGCGCAGCGCGCAGAACGACACCGATACCAGCGCGAACAGCGAGTACTCGCTGAAGCCCGCCAACCCCGGCCGCACGATGATGAGTACGCCGACGAAGCCTGCGACAATTGCCGACCAGCGCCGCCAGCCGACAGGCTCACCGAAGATCACAGCGGCGCCGAGCGTGATCGCCAGCGGCAGCGCCTGGAAGATCGCCGAGGTGTTGGCGAGCGGCAGATGCACGAGCGCCGCCATGAACGAGATCGTGCCGCCGATCTCGCCGAATACCCTGAGCGCCACCGGTTTGAGCATCAGCGTGCGCAGCGGACGCAGCGCGCCCTGATAGTACGCGAACGCCGCGACCAGCAGAATCGCGAACAGCCCGCGCACCAGCATCACCTGGGCGAAGTTCATCTCTGACGACACCACCTTGGTGATGGAGTCGTTCATGGTGAACGCCGCCATGGACACCGCCATGAGCAGGCTGCCGCGAATATTCGGTGAGAGTGCCAAGTCGGTTAGTCGCGCTGATTAAGTCGCGCCGGCCTTCTGAGCGTATTCCCAGGAAGACTTCGACAGCGGCACGGTGCGCGCCGCCGACTCCAGCGCCTTGGCGTTTGCCGCGGTGCCGTCGCGGATCCGTCCGGCGATACCCTGCGTGATGCCAGCGAGGCGGAACATGTTGTAGGCGAAGTACCAGTTGAGGTCGGGCACTTCCATGCCGGTGACGTCGCAGTAGATCTGCGCGGCCTCTTCCAGGCTCGGAATGTTCAGCGCCTTGAGATCGGCTTTTTCCAAGCCCGGCATGGTCCATTGCATCAACAGATAGGTGAAGTCGGCCATGGGATCGCCGAGCGTCGACAGCTCCCAGTCCAGCACCGCCTGCACCCGCGGTTCCGTTGCATGGAAAATCATGTTGTCGAGGCGGTAGTCGCCGTGGACGATCGAGACGCGCTTCTGCTCAGGCACCGTGCGCGGCAGCCATTCGGCCACCTTTTCAAATTCCGGAATGTGCTGGGTTTCCGAGGCGCGGTATTGCTTGGTCCAGCGGTCGATCTGGCGCGCGAAATAATTGCCCGGCTTGCCGAAATCGCCAAGCCCGATCTGCTCCGGATTGAAGACGTGGAGTTTCGCTAGCGTCTCGATCTTGCTGGTGAAGATTTTGCGCCTGTTGTCCGGCGTCTGGCTCGGCAGCGTCGGGTCCCAAAACACCCGGCCATCTTCCATCGACATGATGTAGAAGGCGGCCCCGATCACGGCGTCGTCGGTGCACAGCGCGTAGGCTTTTGCCACCGGAAAGCCCTGCTTGCCGAGTGCTGCAATGACGCGGAACTCGCGGTCGACCGCATGCGCCGACGGCAGCAATTTGCCGAACGGCTTTCGGCGCATCACGTAGGATCGGGCCGGTGTTTCGAGCTTGTAGGTCGGGTTGGACTGGCCGCCCTTGAACTGCAGGACCTTTAGCGGCCCCTGGTAGCCCTCGACATGCTCGCGCATCCAGCCGTCGAGGCTCGCCTCATCGATGCGATGGCGCTCCTCGACTTCCTTGGTGCCCGAGAACTCTTCGTCTTTCCTGACGCCGTCCGCCACGATGACGCTCCCTTGGATTCTTCTTAGACTTTGGGGAGCGCCATCGATGGCCTCCCGTTAGTGCGTAGCGTTTGCATACTTCCGAAGTTCAAGTCTGGCAATGGCGCGGTTATGCACCTCGTCCGGACCGTCCGCCAGCCGCAGCGTGCGCACGTGCGCGTAGTCCACCGCCAGTCCGGCGTCATCGGAGACGCCGCCGCCGCCGAACGCCTGGATCGCGTTGTCGATGATCTTCAACGCCATGTTCGGCGCCGCCACCTTGATCATGGCGATCTCGAGTTGCGCGGTCTTGTTGCCAACCTTGTCCATCATGTCGGCGGCCTTGAGGCACAGCAAGCGGTTCATCTCGATGTCGATGCGGGCTTCCGCGATGCGCTGCTCCCAGACCGAATGCTCGATGATCTTCTTGCCGAACGCGGTGCGCGACGACAGCCGGCGCACCATCTTCTCCAGCGCCTCCTCGGCCTTACCGATGGTGCGCATGCAGTGATGGATGCGGCCCGGACCGAGACGGCCCTGCGCGATCTCAAAGCCCCTGCCCTCGCCGAGCAGGATGTTCTCCCTGGGAACGCGGACGTTTTCGAGCAGCACCTGGGCGTGGCCGTGCGGCGCATCGTCGAAGCCGAACACCGGCAACATTTTTTCCACCTTGATGCCGGGCGTGTCGAGCGGAACGATGATCTGCGACTGCTGCTGGTGACGCGCCGCGTTCAGATCGGTCTTGCCCATCAGGATCGCGACCTTGCAACGGGGATCGCCGACGCCGGACGACCACCATTTGCGGCCGTTGATGACGTAATGATCGCCGTCCTTTTCGATGCGGGTTTCGATGTTGGTGGCATCCGACGATGCAACCGCCGGCTCGGTCATCAGGAAGGCGGAGCGGATTTCGCCGTCCATCAGGGGACGCAGCCATTTGCGCTTCTGCTCCTTGGTGGCATAGCGCATGAACACTTCCATGTTGCCGGTATCGGGCGCGGAGCAATTGAACACTTCGGAGGCCCAACTGATGCGGCCCATCTCCTCGGAGAGCGGCGCGTATTCCAGATTGGTCAATCCCGCGCCACGGAATTCATCATCCTCATGCGAGGACGGCGGCATGAACATGTTCCAGAGACCTTCGGCGCGCGCCTTCTTCTTCAGATCTTCCAGGATCGGAATCACCTTCCAGCGTTCACCTTGCGCGTCCTGCTGCTTGTAGATCGGCACCGCGGGACGGACATGCGTGTTCATGAACGCGCGAACGCGGTTCAGCCATTCCTTTTGCCTGTCTGACATATCGAAATTCATGGGACGCTCCTCGGCTCTCGGCTTCTGAAATCGCTTGGCCGCACTGTCTGCCCACCACTCACGGCCGGCAAGCCGTTTTGCGAACCTGACAGTCCGGTCGGCTGGAGATGCGACACGTTCGCAAACGGTGTTGACATTTCCAGCCCTTCAAACGATAGTTTCATACAACTGTTTGAATTGCAACTCCCTCGCTGGCCGTCATTCCGGGGCGACGCGCCAGCGTCGAACTATGGTGCGCAGTTGCGCACCTGGGAATCTGGAGATTGTGGCGCGAGATTCCGGGTTCGCGCTGCGCGCGCCCCGGAATGACGGAAAGAGGCTGTAGCCATGTCGAGCGATCGGACCCGGTCTGCCATTCTCGCCGCCGCTGAGCGGCTGTACGCCGACCGCGGCTTCGGCGACGTGACGTTGCGCGACATCGTCGCGGAAGCGAACGTCAATCTTGCCGCGGTGAATTATCATTTCGGTTCCAAGGATGAATTGATTGCGGAACTGTTCGTCACCCGCAGCCTCGCGACCAACCGCGAGCGGCTCAACGAGTTGAAGCTTGCGGAGGAAAGAGGCGGCGGCCGCGCGCCGATCGACGCCATTTTGCACGCGCTGGTAGGCCCCACCCTGCGCGGCTGCCTCGGCCCGGACCGCGAAGGTTCGACCGCAGCGCGCTTCATGATCCGCGCATCCATTGAATCGGTCCCGCCGATCCGCCGCATCAAGAACCGCGAGGTCGATCATCTGCGGAAATTCATCGCCGCAATGCGCCGCTCGCTGCCCGGCCGCGACGACGCCGAGCTCTATTGGGGATTGCATTTCGCGCTGGCGATGTCGCATCACACCATCCGGGAAAAAGAGCGGCTGTCCAGATTGTCGGAAGGACAATGCGACCTCAACGACGTCGATGCCATCGTCGACCGCGTGGTTTCGGTCTCCGTGATGGCGCTGACCGGCGGCGAGACGCCGGCGAAGAAGCCACCCGTTCGATCGGCGATGCCGCAAGGAAGGCTGACGCGGCAGGATTTGTGAGCTGATCGTCCTGATGCAGTCGATCGCTAAACGTTGCGCCAATTGCACGCTGCCGCCGGAATTAATCGCTTCAAGCCCGTCATTGCGAGCGCAGCGAAGCAATCCATCCTTCCGCGCATGAGGTGACAATGGATTGCTTCGCTGCGCTCGCAATGACGCGGAAATAGCGACGCAACACTCGATCGTCATCCCCCGCGTAGGCGGGGATCCAGTACGCCGCGGCCTATCGGTTTAATCACTGGCGTCTCTGGAATACTGGATCACCCGCCTTCGCGGGTGACGACAGTTGAGTATGCGATTGCGATCTCGCGACATGAACTGCCCGAGGTTTGCCTAAGAATCTTCCGCCCTCTCCATTCAGAGGGCGCAGGGAAGACCGGGTGCGCGCCGCACCCGCGGTCTCGTGTGCAGTTGCGCATAGCAAAAGCGCACACGAGCATACAGGTACAGCGGGAGCATCCCGGCCTTCCCTGCGCAATGGCTTTACGGCTTACTTCGTGCTCTTCCCGGAGAACGGCTCTTTTGCCTCCGTCGCTCCACGAGATAACCCGTGAAACTTAACGCCAGCACCGCGGCGCCCGAACCACACGACTTCGCCGTACGCTTCCGGCGCGTACGTCCAGCGCGCCATCCGCGTCCATCGCATCTCACCGCACGTTCGTGACGATGGCCAACGCCCCTCATCTGCCGTGAGACGGGCGGAGTTATGCCGGTGATTTGCGTGAGAAGTTAAGCGGAATATTTTTGATTCCGGGGCTTGACGCGATTTCGGAAAATCAGAATCGATTTGCCCGTCGTGCCAGTTTGTCGCACGCTGCTGCATGAAATCATACTTGCACGCGAGGCAAATCAGTTCGCAGCCCGTAGGGTGGGCAAAGCAAAAGCGTGCCCACCGTCAAGCAGCGCGCTCGATGATAGGGTGTGGTGGGCACGTCGCTAACGCTCCTTTGCCCACCCTACACGACTAACGCGCTGTTGCACGCAAGCCGGCCGTTCCGGATCAGACGATCAGGAAATCCTGAGAGGTAAGCGCCAGCTTGGTCTGAAGCTCCGCGAACTGGACTGCGGCCGCCGAGCCTGTTCCGTCCGGATCGTAGCTGAGCGCGCCGGTGTCACTGTTGTAGATAATCCGGTCGGTCGAATCATGGGCGGCTGCGCCGGCATAGAATGCCGAAGAGGACATCGTGCCGTTCCATCCGAACGCCGTGAATACCGCATTGTCCAGCCGGATCGTATCGTCCACGGTCGAGAAGTCCGTGATCTTGTCGATGTTGGAAGCGCCGAGACTCGTATCGAAGACGAAGCTGTCCTGGTTCGCGCCGCCAGTCAGGACATCGCGGCCGGCTCCGCCATAGAGACGATCGTTTCCGTCGCCGCCGAGCAGCGTGTCGTCTCCCGTGCTGCCGTACAGGTAGTCTCTCCCGGTGCCGCCCTCGAGCCGGTCATTGCCGCTCTGCCCATAGAGCCGGTCGTCACCACCGAGGCCCTGGATCGTGTCGGCGCCGGCCGTACCATTGAGAGTCTCGCTTGACGCCGTGCCGGCGATCACGTTCGACGCGGGTGGAGGTGGTTCGGAAGGCGGCGGCTGAGAGCCGCCGCTTGTGGCCGGATCGATCAGGTCGAGCTTGACGTTCTGGCTGCCGATCGTCGTCTGCATGCTGGTGGTTTGAATGCCCGCACCTGAGAACGTGACCGTGTAGGTTGCGGGCGGCAGCGCGAGATCATAGCCGCCGGAACCGTATGTGGTCGTGGTGTAGGTTGCGCCGGTGCTGCTCACGGCGGTCAACGTCAGACCTCCGAGCTGCTCGCCCACATCGTAGAAGCGGTCGCCATCCTTGTCGTCGAACGCTACGCCGGTGAGATACACGCTCGAACCGGACTTCGCGAAATCTTCGGTGACGAACGCGCTATCGCGGCCACCGTAATCACCTGTCTCGAAGCCAAGCCCGACTTCGCGATAATTGGCATTGAGGATGTTGGCCCGATGGCCGGACGAATTCATCAGATTTGTGTGCAGCAGGAGCACTTCGTCCTGCAGGCCGGTGGGCGATCGGGTGGTTGCCCATGCGATGTTCTCGCCCCAGCTCCAGGAACCGGTGAACGCATAGCCCGCGGCTGTCATGCGCTGACCCGCGGTCGATCCGCCTGAGCCTGTATGCGAGAACGTGTCTGTTCCGATCATCCATTGGCTGTGGCCTTCACTGGCCTCGTTGAGATCGCCATCGAAGGCAAGCGGCTGAGCGCCCACCTTGGCTCGCTCGGCATTAATCAGTTCAAGCAAATACTGCTCATAGGTACTCGGCTGCGCCATGACGATGTCCTCGCAGGGTGATGACTGATGACGATGTGCTGAAGGACCATTCGCGATCGATCAGATCGCTGCTATTGGCCGACTGTGATCAGTCGTTGACCCAATCGTGACCATTTATGGGAATGGTCGTGCGCGATTGAGCAACCTTCGGGTTCCAATCATCTTGATCAGTTGAGGTTGCGCAGATGCGGGGGATAGCGACGCACACTCGACTGTCATCCCCGCCAACGGGTCGCGCGAATGCGCGCCCGATGACAGGCTCCGGCGGGGATCCAGTACGCCGCGGCTTCTCGGTTCAATCATTGACGTCTCTGGGATACTGGGTCACCCGCCTTCGCGGGTGACGACAACTGAATATGAGGCGACATTCTCGCGACGCACCTGCGCGCGCGAGGTGAAGCTAGCGCACCTCGAATGGCTCGGAACGCTGGGGCTCGCTCGGCAGTTGTAGTGTCGAGGCAAGTGGACGCCTCACTACTGGCGAAGATCACCGAGAGGAACGCCGATGCCAACCCAGCCGACCATCGCCCGCATCTGGCGCGGCCGCACGCGGCCCGAAATTGCGGACAGCTACGAAGCCTATATCAAAGCCGAAGGAATCCCACCGCTGGAGAAGACCGCGCTTGGGGTCCAGCTATTTCGCGAAGATCGCGAGCATGAGAGCTGGTTCACGACCATCTCCTATTGGCCCGACTTCGAGTCGATGACCGCCTTCACCAAGGGCGAACCGACCAAGGTTCACCATCTCGACCGCGATCCCGAGTTTCTGATCGAGCTGCCGGAATTCATCCAGATCCATCGGATCCTGATCAATCGACAGGGCCTGCGCTGAATCCGACGCAAGTAAGCCTCTCCCAATCGTCATTCCGGGGCGTGCGAAGCACGAGCCCGGAATCTATTTCGCCCCCAAATGTGCGGCCGGATGGATTCCGGGTTCGCGCCAAGAGGCGCGCCCCGGAATGACGAAGAGAGATCAGACGATCTTCTTCTCCTTCAGCGCTTCCACCTTCGCTTCGTCGTAGCCGATCGTCGCCAGCACGTCCTTGGTATCCGCGCCGAGCAGCGGCGGGGCGCGATAGTCCTTCACCGGGGTGCCGGAGAATGTGATCGCGTTGCGGATCAGCGACAGGTCGGACTGCAGCGGATGGTTGACCTTGACCTGCATGCCGCGCGAGCGGACATGCGGATCGGAAAACACCTGCGAGAAATCGTTGATGGGACCCGAGGGGACGCCGGCCTTCTCCAGCTCTTCCAGCCAGTAGGCAACGGGCTTCTTCAAAAACATCCCGGCGAAGATCGCCATGATCTTCTTGCCGTGGACGACGCGGTCGTTGTTCTTGACGAAGCGCGGATCGGTGGCGAGTTCGGGCGCGCCGAGCACGGCGCAGGTGCGCTGGAACTGGCCGTCATTGCCGACCACCAGCATCAATTCGCCGTCGGTGCAGCGGAACACGCCGGCCGGCATGCCGCCATTGCCCCAGGTGCCGCGCCGCGGCGGGGTCTGGCCGTTGACGAGAAAGATCTGCGCGTAATGCGACAGCGCGGCGATCACGGTGTCGAACAGGCAGACGTCGACATGCTGCCCCTCCCCGCCATTGACCTTGCGGTGATAGAGCGCGGCCAGAATGCCGATCGATGAGTTCATGCCGGTCATGTAGTCGACAATCGAGGGGCCGACCTTCATCGGACCGGCGCCGGGCTCGCCGTCGATGTGGCCGGTGACGCTCATCAAGCCGCCCATTGCCTGCAGGATCGCGTCGTAACCGGCACGCGGCGCGTAAGGGCCGGTCTGGCCGAAGCCGGTCACCGAGCAATAGATGATGCCGGGATTGATCGCCTTGATCGATTCGTAATCGAGCCTGTAGCGCTTGAGATCGCCGACCTTGTAATTCTCCATCATCACGTCGCAGCTCTTGGCGAGCTCGCGAATGATCTCCTGGCCCTCCGGGGCCGCGATATTGACGGTGAGGGATTTCTTGTTGCGGTTGGCGCAGAGGTAGAACGAGTTGTTGTTGTTCTGCTTGCCCTCGGGATCCCTGAGGTAGGGCGGGCCGAAGGCGCGCGCGTCGTCGCCGCCGCCGGGACGTTCGATCTTGATCACCTCGGCGCCGAGATCGGCCAGCATCTGCGCCGACAGGGGACCAGCGAGCACCCGCGTCAGGTCGAGAATTTTGATGCCCGATAGTGGCAGAGCCGACATGAACTTCCTCCGAAATTTTTGGCGTGGTGGCGCGGGAACGGGTCCGGCGCTTTGATGCTTGCCGATACACTATTTTGTGCGGCTGAGCCCTGCATTGTCGGCATGTAGGTATCCATCGCTGGGAGCACCGACGAGCGCTCCGATCGATTGCGCTCCTTCTCGCACGCAACAATTGAATTGGACCATTAGTTGGTCTATTCTTCTCAAGCCACCGATAATCGAACAAGGCACCTCATGCGCATCCCCGTCTCCGAAGCCAAAGGACAATTGACCGAACTGGTGCGACGCGCCGAAGCCGGCGACGAAGTCATCCTGACCCGTCATGGCCTGCCGGCCGTGCGTCTGGTTCCGATCGCGGCAGCGCCGGACCGGAAGGCGCGTCGCGCCTTGCTTGAAGCCGTGCGCGCCAGCGGCGCGACAAAGGCGGCGGCCGGACCCGGCGCTGCCAGGAGTCAAGATTTCCTATACGGCGATGACGGCCTGCCCGGATGATCGCCGTCGATACGTCCGCTCTGATGGCGGTCGTGCTCGGTGAAGCCGAGGCCGACGCCTGCATCGCCGCGCTGGAAACAGAAGACGAGATATTGATCTCGGCGGTAACCATCGCCGAAGCATTGATTGTCGCAGACCGCCGAAACGTCGGCGACGAGATGGGAAGCCTGATTGACGGGCTTGGCCTCAACACCATTGCCGTTTCGCTGGCCTCGGCACGAAGGGCCGCGCAGGCCTATGCACGATGGGGAAAAGGCGTTCACGCCGCCGGCCTCAACCTCGGCGACTGCTTCGCCTATGAGGTCGCGAAACAGCATCGCTGCCCCCTGCTCTTTGTCGGGAGCGATTTCGCGAAAACGGACATCAAGGGTGTTCTGTGAACCGGACGATCCCGGTCGCCCAACCTCACCGCTAGCCTAACAGCGAAACGGGCGGCCCTATGGAAGGAGCCGCCCGCTGCGATTGTCGAATCGTTATTTGCCGATCGCTGATTACCTGTTCGCGCCGGCCTTGGCGCGGCTGGCACGCCACTCCAGGAATTCGCGGTACAGGGGGTCGCGCTCCTGCGGGGAAAATGCGGCGGCGGCTGGCGCGGCAACCGGCGCCGGCACGGCACCCGATGCTGCCGATACGGCCGCGCCCGGAGGCATGTTGCGATCGAGCCATTCCTGCGCCGCCTTGAAGCGGGTCCAGCCGGACACCGTCGCCCGCGGCGCCATTTCCTTCCACTTCGGATGGAACGGCGGACGCTGCAACTGCGCGACCTTGTCGAACATCGTATCCACCAGCAGCGACAGGCGGCGGTAGCGATCGCTGTTCGGCGCCCAGTTATACGACGCCAGCACCGCCTCTGCCGCAACCGTCTCGACGTAGCCGCCATCCGGCACAAGGCCCGGGTAGTCCGCCGAAGAAAGCTTGGAAGGCAGATATTCCTCCTGCAGCGTCTTGGCGTAATCGACCGGGACCAGATGCAGGTTGCGATCGTTGACCTGGTTCAGCCATTGCAACGGCTTGCCTTCGATCGCCACGATCGCGTCGACCTCACCCTTGCGCAGCATGTCCACCGCCAGTCGCGGCTCCTGGTAGATCAGATGCGGCCTGATCCCGAGCCGCTCGAACACGTTGATCGCGGTCACGAAGGTCGAACTGTCAGGCAAATCGACCACCACGGTCTTGCCGTCGAGTTCCCGCATGTTGGTGATCGTCCTCGGCGCGAGGACGTGCATTTCCTCGTTGAACATCTTGGCCACGTAGACGAACTGGTTGCGGATGTCCTTGGCGAAGTCCTTGCGGTCGAGATAGGCGAGCGTGTCCTTGCGCACGATGCCGGCGTCGACGCCCCGCAGCAGCAGAATGTCCGCCACCGCCTGCACCGATCCGCGGCCCATGACCGGCAGAATCCGCAGCGCCGTGCCGTTGTCGAGCACGGAGGCGAGATCGGCGCCCACCTGCGCATAGGTGGAGCCGAACGAGCCCGTCATCAGGCTCACGGTATTGGCGTTGAGCTGGTTGGCCAGATCGCGCTTGGTGGCGGTACCGTACTTGAAGATCGTCTTGAACGAATCAGAGACCGCGCCCGGATCGATGCCGCTTCGCACCGGACCGAAGTGCTGCCAATTGCCATTGGTAAAGCGCATCATCCGCATCTGCTCGATCGGCGCATGGTCGGACGGGCTGGTATTGATCTGGATGCCCTGCACCATCATGGGAAGCTGGATACCCTTGATCGCGCGGGCCTGCTTCATGATGTTTTCGCGCGAGAGATCGTCGCCGCAGTTCTTCAGCACCTCGACCGTCAACTTGCTGACGAGGTAGCCGAGCACGGCCTGGCCGTTGGCCTTGCTCACGCTCGGGACATAGCGCTGCATGAAGGCGCTCCATTCGCGGAACGCCGCGTCACCGGCCGCCGCCGCGTCTTCGCCCTCCAACCTGTATGCCGCCGACAATATGCCTTCCGCATTTTGCGGGCCCGCCGGCTGAATCACGGCCGAGTACGAATTGGCGATCGATGCCACGAAATGGTTCGGCCTCCAGCCGAGTTCGACGCTTCGCCGGATCGCCATGATGGCGAATTTCGGCGTGGTGAACTCAATGAAGACGTCGGCGTTGGACGCCTTCAGCTTCGCCATCTGCGCATCGATATTGGTGTCGGTGACCTTGTAGGGAGCCTCGGCCACGATCGCGACCTTGCCGCCCAGGCCGTCCTTCAGGCCTTTCAGGTATTCCTTGCCCATACCATCCTCCTGATAGAGGACGGCGATCCGGCTGCGGGGATGGTTCTCCAGGATATACTGCGCAAAGATTTGCGCTTCAGCCGTGTAGGTCGGCAGGAAGCCGATGGTCCAGGGAAACTCGCGCGGCTGGTCCCAGGCCGCCGCGCCCGACAAGGCAAAAAGCTGCGGGACTTTTTTCGAGTTCAGATAGGGCTGGATCGCCGCGTTCGTGTTCGTACCGATGGTCCCCAAGGTGAGGAGAACCTGGTCGTCCTCGACGAGCTTGCGGGTCATTTCCATGGTTTTGTTGGGGTCGTAGGCGTCGTCATAGGTGATCATATTGACCTTGCGGCCATTGATGCCACCCTCGGCGTTGACCTTGTCCAGATAGGCCGAGATGACCTTGGCGATGACGCCGTAGGCGGAAGCCGGACCGGTATAGGGAGCGGTGTTGCCGATCCGGATTTCATTGCTGCCCGGAGGCGCCGCGTACGCCTGATCGCTCATCATCGAGCCGGCCATCGCGGCCAGCACCAGCGCCGCTGCCGCATTGCGCCGAGGGATGATGTTGAGCCGGCGCATGGCGTCGCAGGCCGAAGCCCAGGACAATTGTTCCATTCGCCAGCGAGTGATGCCGATCGTAGCTCCCATTACAGTCCCCCTGTGAGCCCATACTCTGCAAAATAATAATCGCGTGATGCGAGCGGGCACCGTTTCAACCCTACTCGCCGACATTGTGTCTCAATCGGATTGATTTTGTGGCGAGTCCAGGCGTTCCGTAAGGCATGGTTACCGAGCGCGTATTTTCGCCCAAGAAATGCACGGAATTGCCGTTAACTCGCCCCACGCGCAATCAGCGCGTGTCCGTGTGAGCCACAGATGCCTGCGGCGCATCACCTTGCGGACACGCTGTCAGGGACAATTTTGATTAAATTTTGACCGACCACAGCTAGATGCCGTTCCCATCGGCCATCGCCGGCCGCGAAACGACATAGACGGCACAGGCCAGGAACATGACCGCCACACCTACGGCAAGCGGCAATGACGGCTCGACGCTGTACCAGAACACGACAAACCCGATCGTCATTCCCACGCAAGCCATGGCCTTGGCCGACCGCGGGATGGCTCCGGCGGCGCGCCAATCCCGCAGCGGTTTGCCAAATGTCGGATGATCCAGCAGCCATGCCTCGAACCGCGGCGACGAGCGCGCAAAACACGCCACTGCAACGATCAGGAAAATCGTCCCCGGCATCAGCGGCATCACCAGGCCGATCACGCCGAGCACAACCATCACCCAACCGAGGCTGAAGTAGATGATGCGCATCAGACCTGCCGCCTGTCCTTCCCGTCAAACAAAGACCGCTCGCTTCCCGTTCATGCCACGGCTTGCCTAGCCGTAGCTCGCGGCCACGAGCCCGCCTTCGCCCGCTGGGCTTCGGCGCGGCAGCCTTCCCTCGCTTTGCGAGCGAAGGCTGGAGCGGGTGAAGGGAATCGAACCCTCGTATTCAGCTTGGAAGGCTGCTGCTCTACCATTGAGCTACACCCGCGCTGGCGTTGACCTAACACGACGCGCAGGCGGCCTCAACCGCCCCGCCGACCCGGTCCGCATGTCCTGTGCGGACCTTTCGACGAGGTCCGCACCCCTTAACAGGGGCCGATTCGCCGCTTATATTCGGATTTCCATCAACAACGAAAGGAGGTGATCCAGTGTCTTATACCAAGCGCTGTCACCTCGCTGGGATCGCCCGCTAGGCTTGTCTCTTGGCCTGGCATCGGGGCGCTCTCAGCCCTGGACCAGCGAGCACAACAGTTGGGGCGCGACGGGAGTTCTCCCGCCGCGCCTTTTTAATTGCTTAATTGCCGATCAAAAACCGCAGAGATTGACGAAGCGCGGCCGTCGGCCGCGGCGACTTTCGACGATGCGCTCGCCGCCGTTGATGGCCGAACTGCCGTAATAGCGGTGATGGCCGGTGACGTCGTGCCAGTCGCCGGCCTGCGACGATGATGGCGACCCGCAGCACCTGGCGGCATCGCAAATGATCGTGGCTGGCTTGCTTCGCATGACCGTCTCCGTGAAGGGTGCGCGTTGGCTCGCGTTCTGCTCATCAGTCGTGGGCTTTCCACGGCACGTTCAAGGGGCAACGGATATATCGTGTTTCCGGACTGTTTCGTGGACCCACCGTTTGTCGGGATCGGCTGCCGCGAAACGTCCTCGAAAGGCAGCCAGTCCGGCCCGCCATAAAGGAGAAAGCGATGCTCTACGCCATGCTGGCCTATCACGTCGAAGCCGAGGTCACATCCTGGAGCCCGGAGGAGGACGCGGCCCTGATGAGCGAACTGCTGGCCGTGCATGAGCGGCTTAACGCCAGGAAGGTGCTCGGGCCGGCGGCGCGGCTGGGCGGCACGACGGAAGCCCGCACCTTGCGTGGACCGGGCGCGGGAATGGTCATCGACGGACCATTTGCCGAGACCAAGGAGCAGTTGCTGGGTCTGTACGTGTTGAATTGCGCCAACGAGGAGGAAGCGATCGCGATTGCCCGCGACCTGCGGCGCGCCAATCCATCCGCCGTCTACGAAATCCGCCCGATCAGGCTCTATCTTCCCGGCGAATCCCTGCCGGAAACCTCGAGCGAGCCCGGTTAGAGCGTTTTCCAGCGAAAGCCTGCCCCGGACTTGATCCGGGGTGGACACCGGTTCGCGTCAAGAAAACGCGTCAAAACAAAGCCCTAGAGCCCGATCCTGATTCAATCAGAACCGAAAAGGCTCTAAGGGCTAACGCTTCACGTTGGCGATCAGGCCGCGGATGCGCAGAGGCACTGGCATACCACACCGCGGCGGACCTCAAGAACAAGCATTGTTGACTCGCTATCGGGGCCACTGACCCCCACATTGAATGCATCACCGACACAACCAGTGCTCGTAGGCGTCGGTGACTGAGAGTGTTGTGCTCCCGCCTGCAAAGGAAAGGAGATACGATGCCTCATTCAGCCAATCGTATTCTGTCCCGAGCAAGCCCTGTCGATCTCGAAGACCTCCGGCCGCATCTTCGCATTGTCGAAATGCAACGCGGCAAGGTCGTTGCGGAGAGCCGCGCGCGCGTCAATCAGGTGTACTTCCCGCACAGCGGCATACTTTCGTGCGTTGTTGAGCTGGAAGATGGTTGGGCGATCGAAAGCGGCATGATCGGAAACGATGGTGCTTTCGGGGCTGCACAAGCGATCGATAGCAAGGCGTCGCTGCATAAAGTGGTGGTCCAGGTATCCGGCCTTGCGAGCGTCGTGGATGCGGAGCACCTCAAAGCGGTTGCCCTGTCTTCTCCTGACCTGCTCGCGCTGCTCATCAAGTACGAACAATTCCTCCTCGGCCAGGTGCAGCAGACGACTGCCTGCAACGCGATTCACAGCGTCGAACAGCGTACGTGCAAGTGGCTGGTCAGGATGTGCGATCTCGTGGGCACCGAACTGCCGGTGACGCAGGAATTTTTGGCGCAGATGATGGGGGTGAGGCGAACCAGCGTCACCGGCGTTGCCAGCCAACTGCAAAAAGAGGGGCTGATCTCGTACAGCAGAGGCAAGCTAAGCATCCTGAATATGGAGCTCCTGCAGCGCCGCGCGTGCGAGTGCCACCGAACTGTTCGGGAGCTGTATGCTACGGAGTTCGATGATATCGAACGCGCAGCGCTTCCGGCCCGACACAGCGCCTGTCCTTGAATTTCGAGTCTTGGCATGCTGGCTGGCTGAGTTGGCAGTCTACCAGAACCGTTTTCTGGCAAAGGCGTGCCCAGAGCCGGATTTCAGATAGCGCTCGAATGTGCGCTGTTCGTTCGAGAACACGCAATGTATGTAACCAGCTTCCACGGGAGAAACGTGGAGGTATGCGGAGACTTGCCAGCATTATGGTCCGACAGTCGCCTCTGAACGTCAGACGCCATTCCGACGTAACGTTGGTCGGAAAAGCTCTCGCTTTGTAACAGGTAAACATAGTGCATCTGGGCGGCCCTCCCTTCGCCAAGGCTTCGGAGGGCATCCTGCTTCGCGGTCAGCCAGGCTGCAATCCTGCGAAGCGCCTTGGCGCGAAGCAGGATGGTGGGGAAGGAAGGACTCGAACCTTCGAAGCCATACGGCGGCTGATTTACAGTCAGCTCCCTTTGCCACTCGGGACACTTCCCCGTCCAACAGCGTCACCGAACCGACCGCCCGAGTGGCGGAGGACCGGACCCAAGGATGACGCTGAGGCCGAAAGCGCGGATCGAACCGGCTGCGACCGGCGCGTTTATGGGCGAATGGGGGTGGCAAAGTCAACCAATGCGGACCACCAAAAATAGGTTCGATCGGGCCAAATTGCCATATTCGGGCCCCCGTGACACAAGCTCCCCATGAGCGATCGCGACCGAAAACCGCCGTTCCGCCGCGGCGGCGGCAAACCCTTCGAAAAAGGGCGGAAATTCGCCCGTCCGCCGGGCCGGCGCGACCGGGAAACAAGCACCGACGGGCCGGCGATTCTTTATGGCTGGCACACGGTCTCGGCTGCGCTAGCCAACCCGGAACGGCGGATCCGAAAGCTGTTGCTGACCGAAAACGCCGCCCGGCGGCTGGCGGACGAGAATATCGATACCCGCGTTGCCCCGGAAATCGTGCGGCCGAACGCGATCGACCAGCGGCTCGGTCCGGACGCCGTGCACCAAGGGCTGTTGGCGGAGGCCGATCCCCTGCCCTCGCCCGACATCGATACGCTGCCGCAGGATGGCATCGTGCTGGTGCTCGACCAGATCACCGATCCGCACAATGTCGGCGCCATCATGCGCTCGGCGGCGGCCTTTGCGGTGAAAGCGATCGTCACCACCGCCCGCCACAGCCCGGAAGCAACCGGCGTGCTGGCGAAATCCGCCTCCGGCGCGCTGGAGCTGGTGCCGCTGGTCACGGTGCAAAATCTCGCCCGCGCGCTCACCGAACTGAACGACCGCGGCTTCTTGACGGTCGGGCTCGACAGCGAGGGGACCGAGGACCTCGCCGCCGTACCCTTGCAGCAACCGCTGGCGCTGGTGCTGGGCGCCGAGGGCAAGGGCCTGCGGCAACTGACCCGCGAAACCTGCCGCGCCGTGGCCCGGCTCGACATGCCCGGCGAGATCAAAAGCCTGAACGTTTCGAATGCCGCGGTGCTGGCGCTCTACATCGGCGCGAGCCGATTGGGCCTGATGAAATGAAGAACGCCCGCTCGCGGGAAGCGAACGGGCGCTGAGGCTTTCAGATGCTGCCGGATCAGTAGTACCGGCGCAGCACGCGCTGACCGTTGTAATAGCGCGGCGCGTAGCTATGGCGATAGTGCCGGTACGCGCGATATGGGCGGTTGTAGCCATAGCCGTAGCCGGAGATCGAGCCTTCGCGATAGACCGGACGCGGTGCCCAGTTGCCTGGACCGGTATAGGTCGGGCCCTGGTTGATATAATAATACTGCTGCTCCGGATCGGGCAGACGCTCGCGGACCCAGCCGCCGCAGGGGGTGCAGCCGGCATAGCCGTAGGTCACGGCCGGTGCGACATAGACCGGCGCTGCGCACGGGGCGTAACCGCAGGCCATCGCGGGGGCTGCAGCCATGACGGCCACTGCCGCGATCAATCCTTTAAGTATCTGACGCATTACTCTCTCCTGTTCGTATTTGCTTGGTCTTCTTAACGTGGAAGGTGATGCGGCCATCGCCTGTCATCGCGCGGCGCGTAGATGATTTCGGGCGGATCGATGGGCACGTTGGACTGCGCCGGCAGCGGCGCCGACTGCGCCGACCAGGACTGATGGTAGCTCTCGGCCGGTTGCGGCAAGCGGCGGTTCGCCGGCGGCTCGATTTCCAGGCGCCCGTAACCGGGCAGGCGGCCGGCGCTCGGATAATAATGACCGACGCGCGGGACCGGATCGACATAGCGGCCGCCATAGACGGTCGGCTCGACATGGGTGCCTTTGCCGAGGCCCCAGTCACCCTCGACCACCGCATAGGATGCATCGACGCCGTTAATGATGACGGGAACGCCGGGACGGCCCGGAATCACGATCTCGAAGCCGCCGCCGGCAAAGGCGGTCGAATTCGTCGCGATGAAAAGTGCCAGTGTGACGCCAATGCGCATCGCTTGGGATCCGGTTTTTCTAACGTCCCAATTTAATCCAACATGCCGGTTCAGGGGTTAAGGCCGCCGGCCAAACTGCCGGTAAGGCTAACGCGCAACCATGGATCGTCATTCAATTGCGAGAAATGGCGCTATCCAAACGTTAACGCCTCCGGGATCGGAAGGCCGACCCGGTGGTCTGGCCGCCCGCTCGATTGTCATTTGCGCTGACATATCGCACCATCCGGCCCCCTCCCAACGCCAGCCGAAATGCCTGAGATGACAGCCAAAACGCCTGCAAAGAACGTGCTCTGGATCATGTGCGACCAGCTTCGCTACGATTATCTCGGCTGCACCGGCCACCCTGTGCTGAAGACGCCGAACATCGACGCGATGGCCAAGCGCGGCGTGTTGTTCTCCAACGCCTATGTGCAGTCGCCGATCTGCGGGCCGTCGCGGATGTCGTTCTATACCGGCCGCTACATGCGCTCGCACGGCTCGCACTGGAACGGCTGGCCGCTGCGGGTGGGCGAACCGACGCTCGGCGATCACCTGAAGAAGATCGGCGTCCGCAACGTGCTGGTCGGCAAGACGCATATGGCGCCCGACCTCGAAGGGCTGAAGAGCCTCTGCATCCCCGCCGACTCGATCATCGGCGTGCATGTGTCGGAATGCGGGTTCGAGCCTTATGAGCGCGACGATGGCCTGCATCCGACGGGACGGCCGCGCCCGGCCTACGACAATTATCTGCGCCAGCATGGCTATGACGCGCCCAATCCCTGGGAGCACTGGGCCAATTCCGGCGCAGCCGAGGACGGTAGCCTGCAGAACGGCTGGTTATTGGTTCACGCCGACAAGGCCGCGCGGGTGCCGGACGAGCATTCCGAGACGCCCTACATGACGCGTCGCGCGATGGAGTTCATCGCGGAAGCCGAGGACGACGAAAGGCCATGGTGCCTGCATCTGTCCTACATCAAGCCGCACTGGCCCTATATCGCGCCGGAGCCCTACGCCAGCATGTATGGGCCGCAGGACGTGCAGCCGGTGATCCGTTCGCAGGAAGAGCGCGCCAACGCGCATCCGGTGTTCGCCGCCTATATGGACATGCGCTATTCGCGCAACATGTCGCGCAACGAGGCGCGCGAAAAGGTCATCCCGACCTATATGGGCCTGATCAAGCAGATCGACGATCAGATGGGCGTGTTGATGCAATTCCTCGAAGCGCGCGGTCTGCTCGACACCACGATGATCGTGTTCACCTCGGATCACGGCGACTATCTCGGCGATCACTGGATGGGCGAGAAGGACCTGTTCCACGAGCAATCGGCGAAAATCCCGCTGATCGTGATCGATCCCTCGCCCGCCGCCGATGCCACGCGCGGCACGGTCAGCGATGCGCTGGTCGAAGCGATCGACCTGGCGCCGACCTTCATCGACTATCTCGGCGCCACGCCGCCGGATCATATCCTGGAAGGACGCTCGCTGGTGCCGCTGCTGCACGGCGCGCCGCCTGCCGATTGGCGCAAGGTGGTGTTCTCCGAATACGACTACGCCATGCAGGACGTCCGCGTGATGCTGAACCAGCCGATCGAGCGCTGCCGGCTGTTCATGGTGTTCGACGGCCGCTGGAAATACATTCACGCGTCCGGATTCCGCCCGATGCTCTACGACCTCGAAACCGATCCGCAGGAGTTTGTCGATCGCGGCGCCGACCCGGCCTGCGCCGAAATCGTGGCGCGGCTGCAAGCGGAGCTGTTCGACTGGGCGCTGCACCCGAAGATGCACATCACCACGCCGAACGCGAAGATCGCCGCCTATGCCGCCCAGCAATTGCAGGTCAAGAACGGCGTGCTGATCGGCATCTGGGACGAGGCCGAGCTTGGCGCGATCAGGGAGAAGATCGGGATCAAGCCATAAGACCAGTGATGCGCATTGCACGACGGATTAGCCCAAGCAAAAGACGTCCGGCGTTCGGTCTCGGCATCAAGTGAGCGTGAGGCGTGAGGCAGTTCACATTCGAGAACAGCGAGTTGATCTAAGGCCGTCGCAAACCCGGCTTCGGGAGACGAGCCATGCCATTATTTAACAGCCAAATCGATTGGCAGGGAATGGGCACCATAGCGGTGGTCGGGCTTTTCACCCTGTTCGCCCTTACGTTCGCCGTTGTCAGCTACGTGGAATCGTCATCGAATGCCGACCTGGCCGAGTTTACGAGCACGACCGAGTCATCGGCATCTGATCCGAACCATTCCAACGAATCTACAGCGCAGAACCCGTCCGCCAAAGACCGAACGAACTGCCCCCTCGGTAAGAAATCGCCACCAACTCAACTACTGCCCTTGCAGTAGTCTACACTTCAGACCAATTCGACCTCGTGCGCCTACGACGCATCGTGCGCCACGGGACGATTTCATCCACGGCCGATAAGGTCGACCGGAGTACGGTAGAGCTCGTTACAGTCTCCATCGGTGACACGCACAGCACATCCGGTGGAACGCAGCTCGGGGCGAACGATGCAAAGCTCGCTCGCGAGGCATTCGGCCTTATCGATCGCGTTTTCTGTGTTTTCGAGATACATGCCGCCCTGGTTCTTGAACTCCGCGCCGATGACGAGATCAAAGTTGAAGTATGGCATCAGTGCCCCCTGCCAAATTCAAGCTGCACGGAATCTAAACCTGAGTCTGGTGGGTTCCCTCATTTCAATTTCTGCTTTTGACTTCTGATTATAGTCGTCTGTTGCGCTTCGGTACCGGGCGGCTAGCGCAAACCATTGAGGGGTTGGAAACCAGTGTTGCGGCGGAGACACGTCGTGTTGGTAAATTGCGGCCGCTCACGCCACGTTTATTGCAGTTCCGAGCGCGCGGGCGCTACGGTCGCCCGGCGAAGCACTTCGCAGCCCTTCGAGGAGCGCAATGAAGCCGTATCGCGGTGATATCGGAACTGTCGGCTGGTTACCCTTTCTCTGCCTGGCATCGTTGCGTAGACTGCACGTGATAGCTATCGCGGCATTGCTGCTGCTGGCGATCGGCGCAAGCCCCATACAGGCAAGGAGTTCCGCCTCGGCAGCCTCGACTGCTCATGTCTACCTGCTCCGCGGCGTGCTCAATATTTTCTCCCTGGGTCTCGATGATATTGCGGTAAAGCTGCGGGCGCAGGGCATCCCGGTCACTGTCGCGAACTTTGCCTCCTGGTCGTCGCTCGCCGACGAAGCCGCCGCCGGCTACAAGAGTGGCAGGATCAAGACGATCATTCTGGTCGGGCATTCCTCGGGCGCGACCGCGCTTCCCGACATGGTCGCCAAGCTGGATCAGCTTGGCGCCCCCGTGAAGCTCGCCATCGGCCTGGATTCGGTATTTCGCACCAGCCTCTCGGGACGCGTGGGACGCTATGTAAACTTCTACATCGCCAACGGCGCCGGCACGCCGGTTCAGAAAACCGGACAATTCCAGGGCAAGCTCGAGAATGTGAACGTGCAGAACGTGCCTGGCGTCGGGCACATGTCCATCGAAAAGAACCTGATCATGCAGCAGAAGGTGATAAGCGAGATCGACGCTGTCGTCTTCGGCCGATCTGTCCCAGCTTCGGGGGCGCGGAAGCCGCGGCAGCCTGAAGCGGCAAGCGCAGCGAGGCCCGGCACGGCAAGCGCCGCGGCGGTACGTTAGTAGTTCGAACGCCGTCGCCGAAGCGACGAGCGCCGCAAATTCTGCCAATTCCTCGACGATAGATCACCCGCTAGAAGCGCCGGGTGGCGTGGCCCGCCGGCATTCAAGGTCCGGCACCTCTACGCCTTAATCGCGAGCGGAATGTACATGAGAAGTCCGACGCTGGTTGCAGCCGTGGTGATCCGTGCAGTCCTTTCCGTCTGCATCTTGTCGGCCGTTTGCAATCTGGCGGTCGCCGATCCGGTCGCACGCACGACCAATGCTATCGCAACCGTCGCTCCCGACACGCCGCCAGCCGCGACCCAGCCGCAGGCCCGCGTCTACCTGTTCCGCGGCGCGCTCGGCCCGATCTTTTCGCGCGGGATGGACCGCCTGACCAATCGTCTCCAGGAAGCCGGTATCCGGGCTGACGTCTACGAATTCACGATTTGCCGGCTGATTGCGGATCAGGCGATCCGCGATTTCCGGAACGATCCTGCTCCGATCGTCCTGATCGGTCACTCGATGGGCGGACTGTGCGCCTTGACGTTTGCCGGCATACTGAAGTCCGAAAACATCCAGGTAAGCCTGGTGGTCACGATTGATCCGGCTCAGGCAACCCCGAAGGTGCCGCTGAACGTCGAGCGTTACATCAACATTTTCCTGTCCGACAGCATATTGGGCGGCGGCGATGTGGTGGCGGAGCAGGGTTACCAGGGGCACTACGCGAGCTTCGATTTGAAGGAGCACGGGGAAGTCACCCACATCAACATCGACAAGATGGATTCCCTCCACGAGCAAGTGGTGACAGCAATTGCGCAACTTGCGACGACGCCGGCCAAGGGAGAAGCGGTACCACTGCGCTACGTCGTTCCTCCTGATGCCCCGCTGGAGCTGTGGGACAGCGGCACGCAGCAACTCGCCCGTTCGGGCGATACCTTGCAGAAGCTAGCGGCACTGAACCATGTACCGCTGTGGTCACTTACCCAGGCCAATCAGCATTCCGACAGTGCACCGCTGTCAGTTGGCCAACGCGTCCTGGTTCCGCGCCGTCTTGCTCCACCTGTCGCGCCATCAGCGGCGTCGCGACGGAAACGGTAGGTGCAGAGCGACGTCAGGTGCGCGGCAGGAACGGAATCAGCATCGGAACGCGACGGCAATACGATCCATAGGCATCCGCACCGAGTTCCGCCGTGAGGAAGCCCTCCTCCATGCGGGCCTTCAACCCCATCCCGAGCGAGATCAGCGCCGCCCCCAGCATTGCGGTCACTGTTCCGACCGCTATGCCCGTCACCAGCATCCCGGCGATAAGCCCGGTATAGATCGGGTGGCGCACCATCCCGTAGGGGCCGGTGTCGATGACCTGATGGCCTTCCTTGTGGGTGATCGCGTTCGACCAGAATCGCCCGAGATGAATTCTCCCCCACCATGTGAATGAGATCCCCGCAAGGACAAGGCACGCCAGCACGTAGATGCCAAGGCTGCCAAACTGCCAGAGCGGCTTTTCCCCCAGGACCTTGCCGGTCAATGGCAAGAAAAGAATGGCCCCTACGAGAATGGGGAAGCGGTATTTGAGCGACTCCCAGGTCATCACGTGTTTCTTCGTTTGACCCGACCAGAACGACGCCAAAACCCAGCTCATGACCCACAAAATCCAGATGATGGCGAGCAACTGTGTCGGCCAGGTAGTGGTCCAGCCACTTAAGGCGAAAGCCAACCATTGACCAGGATCGTTCAGCATGTCGCGGTCCGTCTCAAGCGATTGTATCAACCGCCGAGCCGCCGCTCGACGTGAAACGAGTGCTCGGCATTGAGTCCCATTCAGGTTGGTTGGGGCCGGCATCAAGCAGATGCGCAATGGTTTCACGCAATACGGGCTCGACGGGACCCGGCGCATAACCCAGCTCTCGTTGCGCTTTTTCGATCGACAATGCCCCCGCCCGCAATGCGATACGAACGCCCTCGGCCGTACCGGACGGAGGCCGGCGCGTCACGTGATCAGCGATGAACTCCAGCGTTGCAGTAACCATTTCGGCGACCTTGCCGTTCACTTGAATGCAGCGGATGCGACGGCCGCTGATATCAGCCATGAGTTCGAGAATCCGTCTTAGCGGCATGCTCTCGCCACCGAGAACGTAGCGATGTCCAGCGTGTCCGCGCTCCATGGCAAAAATCAGCCCTTCGGCGGCGTCGCGCACATCGACGAGGTTCACGACAAAATCAAGATGCAATTGAAGACGTCGGTTGAGGAAATACCGAAGCATCGCCGTCGGCGGGGTAACGTTGTGGTCATAAGGCCCGACGGGCATGGTGGGACAGCCGATAACCACCGGGTATCCGGATGCGGCCGCCTGCATAGCGAACTGGTCGGCGAGCATTTTCGAGCGCGTATATGGACCCGGCATGTCGTCCGGCAGGAGCGCATCGTCAGCGACAGGAACCGCCGATGGTGAGGCACGGAACAGAATGGATTCGGTCGAGCAGTGCAGGAAGCGCTCTATGCCGCGCTTGCGGGCCGTCTCAATGACGATCTCGGTGCCGCCGAAGTTGACGGTGTGAAAATCGGCCTTCCGCGGCAGCCACATCCCCGGCAAGCCGGCCAGGTGGTAGACCTCGTCGACCCCGTCCATCGCGCGGTCAACCAGGTCGCGATCAAGCACCGATCCCCTGACATACTGAACCTGAGGCAACGCGCGAGGGGGTGGCTGAAGATCGAGCACCCTCACCTGCCGACCTCGCGCTATCAGCGCCGAGACCAGGTGCTTTCCGATGAATCCACTGCCGCCCGTGACCAGTATGTGCGTCATGCTACGGGTGCACTCAAGGTGAACTAATTGAGATCAAGATGCAGCGCCCTGCGGATGCACTTGGATGATGATGGCGAGATCGCGCCGAAAGCCCAGCACAATAAACAGCTTTGCCATGACAAACATTGGGCCCAGCAACAGGTGGGTCGGATTGTCGACCAGCGCCGGCTGCCGCCGCTCGAACACGCGGTGCCCAATAATCTGCGAGGCGACGCCGACGACAATCAAGATGGCCGCAAGTGACCACATGCCGGCAATCGTCGCATGACTAACGATCACGGCAGCAGCCGAGAGCAACACAACCGCGGCTCCAAGGATTCCGGCGCCAAGCGCGAAATCGAGCAGGAACCAATAGACGAGCACCGGTATGACAGCGATGGTCGCCGCGCTGGTTTGGAACCCGAACACGGTGATGGACCACAAGCTAAGCGGAAGGATAGCGGCCAGGAACAAGAACACGATGCCGAACACATGCATTGCGCAGTTCCAGGGGTCACGATGATACTCGACGTAGTCAGCGAGTTGCCGCCGAAAATACGAATTCATGCGGTCTTATCCCCCTGCTATCGGCAGACGCGGCCAGACGGGTCAACCAAAAACCCAGCCCACCTGCTTCGATGCCCAACTTCCATCAGAGACAGAATGGTAGTTAAACTAGGAAATCATCATCAAGTCAAAACGCGGACGCGGGACGTTTGACACTCCCTCGAGCCCGCTGCCAACGTTGACAAATCATGCCGTAATTCAGACGATTAGCATCGTACAGGTCTCGGGAACCGCCACGAATTGCGATAATTTTCCCGCAGGTGTTGCCGTCCAGCCAACCTGTCACAATCGTTTCGTGAACCCTTTACCCCACGACGCTAAGCGCCAGCACCATCGCGCGCCTACTCCGGCGACATCTGCGTCTGCCGCCAGGCGGCCGGTGGCGTCCCTACCGTTCTGCGAAAAGCACGATTGAAGGCGGCTTCGGAATCGTAGCCAACCGCCTCCGCTACGCGGGCGATCGGATCGCTTCCAGATGCCAGCAGACCGGCAGCGAGTTGCATGCGCCAGCGCGTCAGATACTGCATCGGCGGTTGCCCGATCAGGTGGGTGAACCGCTGCGCGAACGTCGATCGCGACAGCCCTACGGCCTTCGCGAGCTCATCCAATGTCCAATCCGCCGCTGGCTCGCCATGCAAGAGATTCAGCGCTTGACCGACGTGCCGATCGGCCAAGCCGGCAAACCAGCCGGTCTGTTCGGGGCCAAGCGCTTCGATATGGCATCTGATCGCCTCGACAAAGAGCAGTTCGCCCAGCCGGGCCAGCACGCCCTCCCCGCCGGTCCGGCGCCCCTCCGATTCAACCCGTGCGGCATTGATCAGGTAACCAAGTCCCGAATTCTCCCGATATGAACTTCCGCGCAGATGAAGGACGGCAGGCAGCGACTCCAAGAGTGGATTGAAAGGCCGCGCGTCGCAGCCGAGGAATCCGCACAGGATGCGCGCATCGGCGGGTCCGTTGTCGCCGAGGCGGACCTTGTGGGGAAGCTGGTCGGCGGTCGGCCGGTGATAGTAGCTCAGGTCAGGGACCGCCTGCATGCCCGGCGCACTGGAAAGCACATGCGCTGAACCTTGCGGAAATGCGATGATATCGCCCGCGTCGAGCCGTACGGATGGCTCATCGATCAGCCCGCCCCAGCAGCAACCATCGACAATGACGTGATACTCGATGACATGCTGCGCCCCCGGCAACACGGCTGAAGCGCAGGCGGACGATGCCGGCGCCGCGGCCACCCATGGTGCGCGGACGTCAAGATGGAAGAACATCGCACTGCAAAGTCGTACGGCGCGCAACACATCGGACAGGGCATCCGCCCCCATAGTCGCAGCTCCAATCGGACGCTCGGCCACGCGTCTCGGACGAACGGCAAAAATAGGAAGGATTCAGACGCTCAGTCAAGCCATCCGGCAGTCTGGTCATTTGCCGCACCCCCGCGAGGACCTATGTCCCATCGCGCCAAAGGAGGCAGCAATGAACATTTTGGTCAGAGAATTAAACGAGCAGAAGCTGGAAGTATTTGTTACGCGGATATTGGGCGATCTCGGCGCCGCCATGATTGCACCGCTGGTGCGCATTGGTGACGAACTCGGACTGTACAGCGCGCTCGCCGCGTCGGGACCGGTGACGCCGGAAGAACTGGCGCGCCGGACCAGAACAGTCGAGCGCCTTGTGCGCGAATGGCTCAGCGCCCACGCCGCCGCCGGCTATCTGGACTATGACGCTACGACCAAGCGCTTCTCCATGAATCCCGAACAGGCCATGGTGTTCGGCAATCCTGACAGTCCGGTCTACATGCTGGGCTCGTTCGAGGTTTGCCAGGCGGTGATGGTTGACCAGCCCAAGGTGAGCAAGGCTTTCCGCAACGGCGGCGCCGCCGGCTATCACGAGCGGTGCAATTGCCTGTTCAGCGGAATGTCGCGCTTCTTCGGCGTGAGCTACAAGGCCCACCTGGTGCAGGAATGGCTCCCCGCATTGGACGGCGTGGTCGAAAAACTCGGCCGCGGTGCGCGGGTCGCGGATATCGGCTGCGGCCATGGCATCTCAACCATCCTGATGGCGAAAGCATTCGAACAGTCGAGATTTCTCGGGATCGACAACCACGAAGATTCAATCGCCTGCGCCCGCGACGCCGCGAAACGCGACGGCGTAGCAGCCAGGACGGAATTTGATGTCGCCACGGCCAAGAATTTTGTTGGCGGCAATTTCGACCTGATCTGTTGTTTCGACGCGCTGCACGACCTTGGTGATCCCGTCGGCGCGGCGAGCCGCATTCTGCAGGCCCTCGCCCCTGACGGCACGTTCATGGCCGTGGAGCCGCTTGCAGGAGACCGGCTGGAGGACAACATCAATCCGGTCGGCCGCCTCTATTATGCCGGCTCCACCATGATCTGCACGCCGGTTTCCCTGGCGCAGGAGGTCGGGCTCGCCCTCGGTGGGCAGGCAGGACCAAAACGGTTGGAAGCGGTTCTGCGCGAAGCCGGGTTTAGCCGTGTCCGGATCGCAGCCGAGACACCCTTCAACATCGTCCTCGAAGCGCGGCGATAAGACTGACCGCGTGTCGTTTCTTACGCCACCGGGAGCACTGCTCTCCGGTGGCAAAGGTGCCTAATCATGACGCAGACGTTACAAGCAAAACAAGGCAATCGAGGACTTGGCCAGGGAGGACTTGGCCAGGCCGGCTGGATCCTCGATCATTGGATCGCCGCTTTCCTCGCAGCGGTAGAGCGCGCTATCCGTCATCAACGCACGAAGCATCGGGCCAGGACGCAGCCCGCGATATCTACTGCATCCAGCTCGGCGCGATCAGCGAGAGGATCGGAATGAAGTCTCAAGGAGGGACGCAGACGTCAGCGTTCGCAGATGGTCCGCGGCGCGCCGAAAGCGGCTGTGACCAGGGTTAGGTCCCTGCCCGAGGCCCGACAACGACAAGCTGCCGTTCGGAATCAGGAATGACCCTTGTTCCGAACTGCCGACATCTCCCATCCAGTGTCTGCTGGATCCATTCGATGTCCTGCCACGATGGAATGGAGAGACGAAAGTTCTTGATCTGCAGGGGAACCAGTTTGAGCGCATGGAGGCTTCCGCTGGTCGGATCCAGGTCGGCGAAATACATCAAGGCAAGATCGTCACGGTAGCGCTCGTAACCACTGATGCCTTCATAGTCATTCAGGAAATCACCGCAGCCATAGAGAATGAGGCGGTCTCGATAAATTTCGATCGCTCGAGGATGATGTGAGGAATGCCCGTGAACGATCGACACGCCTGCCTTGTCGATGAGGGCCCGGGCCAGAATTCTCTGCTCGTGGGGAATGTGATATCCCCAATTGGATCCCCAATGGATTGAAACGACGACGAGATCGCCCGACCTCCTGTGCGCCATGACTTGATCGGCGACCTCTGACGCGCTCGCCTCGGAGAGGTCAGGCAGCAAGTTGACGCCTGGAGCGTCTGACGTCGCAGCCCATTCGAGCGGGATGCCGCTCGATGTCGATCCAAACGAAAAGATCAAGAGCCTCGCTTTGCCAACGTTCAGCACCGCGGGTGCGCGCGCTTCATGATCGTTGCGTCCCGCGCCCGTTGCCTTGACGTTGAGTTTTTGCAGAGTAGTCAGCGTCTCCAGCAAGCCGGCGCGGCCCCAATCGAGCACATGATTGTTGGCCAATACGCAGCAGTTGATCTCGGCCGCCGCGAGGCATTCTGCATTCTCGGGGCTCATGCGGTAGTTGATGCCCTTGTTCATGCGGTCGTTGCTGCGGGTCACTGCCGTTTCGAGATTGATGATCCGCGCATCCGGCTGCATGCGCGCCAACTGGCCCAGTGCCGCGCCCCAAACGTAGGACGGCCCGTTTTGCCGCGGAATTGGCCCGTTGGCCTGCTCGGCGAGCAGCACGTACCCCTCCGCCGATCGCACGTAATGTTCGTAAATCTCGGGGCTGCAGGGGTGTGCCAACACCTGGTCGATGCCGCGGCCGCACATGACATCTCCGCATAGAAAGAGTCGCACCAATTTCCGATGTCCAGCCGGCAAACGTCTTTCCTCGAGCATGAAAATACCGCTCAGGTTCTTGCGTCAGATGTGGGCCCCCTGAACGCCGTCGTCACCTCGGTCAGCATCTGCTCCTCCTCTCCCGCATAGCGCGGAGAGAAGTGAAACGGCTCGACACGGCGCACATTGGCTTCCCGCGCAATTTCTCCGGCAGCCGTCGTTGTGAGATGGCCCCGGTCCCTCGCCAATGCGGCGTCTGTGCCTGCGAACGCCGCCTCGATGAAGAGGATGTCCGCATTCTGAACGAGCGCCACGATGGCGGCGCGATTGGCCGGCGTATCGACAACGTCGGTAACATAGGCGATTTTCTGGCCGGCAGTGACCGTCAGGAGGTCACGCAGGTTGCCGAGCGGCTCGAGGCGACCGTCCGAAGCCGCCCCATCGATCCGTATCAAATGATCGTCCGGCCGGCCTTCCACAACCGCCTGCTTGAGCCACTGCAACCACGGACCGACCGGAAGCCCGCGCTCGGATAGTCTATTCTTCCAAATGTTGACATGGGCCGCCTCCTGCAGGGCAAAGCCCAGGCAGGGCGTGCCGTGCTCGAGGATGGCGGCTGAAACCCGGCAGGTCCGCTCGTCAGACAGGACGCCGTCAAGAATTGTCTTCGACACCGGCGGTTCCGCGGCAAAGGCCTTCTTCAATCGGAACTGCCTGGTCGAGATGGAGTTCGGCGTCTCAAGTTCGCTGACAACGAAGACCAGATCGGCGCCGTAGCTCTCAACCAGATTCCATCGATAGGCCTGAAGCTTGTGAAAGACGCGCTCGGCAAAGCCGGCCGGGCCGTAAAGATGTACAGTTTTCTCCAGTCCTACGTGCAAACGGAGCAGATGATCGAAGCCAACGAAATGATCGATATGCGCATGCGAGACGAAGATCCGATCGACGCGTCGTATCTTCCGCGGTGACAGTGAAGCGATTTCCCCGAGATCGAACAACACACTGTGCGTCTTGAAGAGCGTCTCCACATAGACGGTCGGGTCGCCGTAGCGACCGTTGACCAGGCTCGGATGGAAGATCGGTCGCATGACAAGCTATGCAGCAGGTTTTTCACGCGGCGTGTGCGTCACTCTACCTTCACCGCCCAAGGAACCCTCCTTTGTGTGCCAGCTTGATTTGGTCAATGCTCCATCAGCTTCCAGATTAAAGCAGACTTTCGGCCTTCGCACCGGCTAGATCGAACGACGGCGCTGCAATCTCATCACGCTCGGGGATTAGGCGACGCGTGCGAATCGCGGCGCAATCGGCGCAATGAACATGCATTGCAATGATGGTGAACGCGTATTCAGGAAAGTTTCCTGGTGTTCCCTGCAACAGGCCAAGGCGGCATTCGTTTTCCTCGGGTAGCAGCGAATGGAGAGGAACAATGAGGAAGTTCTTTTACGTGCTGGCCGCGTTGGCGACGGTCGCCATCGGTGCGCCCACAGCAGCCAGCGCAGGCGGATTTGGCGTCTATGTGGGCGGTGATCGCGACTATTACGGTGACCGTTACTACGGTGGTCCCCGCTTTGGCTTCTATGAACGCGATCGCGGCTTGCGTCGCGGATGGTACCACCGCAACTATAACTATTATGGCGACCGAGACGTCGTCATCCGGCGTCACTACTGGGACGACTAGTAAAAACGCTCACGCGTGAAAATGGCCCCTTCAAGGGGCCATTTTTTTCGTCGGTGCGAGCCGGGTGCCCGCCTTAGTTCGTGATCTTGTACCCCGTCTCCTTCACGATCGGCTGCCAGAAGGCGTTATTGGCGGCGAGCTCCTTCGTCAGGCCTTCGGGCGTCGAGCCGACCGGGATCAGGCCGATCGCTGCGAGCTTCTCCTTAACCTCCGGCTTGGCGAGCGCGGTGGCGACTGCCCCGCTCAGCTTTTTCGCATGATCCGGCGAGGCGCCTGCCGGCAGCCACATGCCGTACCAGGCATCCGCCACCAGATCGACGCCGCTCTCCCTCAGCGTCGGCGCGTCGGGCAGGAACGGCGAGCGCTGCGCGCTGCCGACCGCGAGAATCCGGAGGTTGCCCGCGCGATGCTGCGGAATGGCATCGGTCAATGTGGAAATCGCGAACGGCATGTGGCCGCCGACGAGGTCGTTGATGATCGGCGCGCTGCCGCGATAGGCCACACGGGTCAGCTTGACGCCCAGCGCCTGCTCGAGCCGCGAGCCGGTAAAATGCGGAATGGTACCGTTGCTCGGCACGCCGAACGTGGCCTGATCCGGATTGGCTTTCAGCCAGGCGACGAATTGCTTGAAATCCTTGACCTCGGCCGGGACGGCTTTGCCGACGAAGACGCAGAATTCGAACCGCACGAGCTGGCTGACCGGAACGAAATCCTTTGCCGCGTCGAAGCTCGGCGTGGTCTCGACCATCGGCAAGAGATACATCGTTGGCCCCGTGGTGACGAGGATGGTGGTGCCGTCGGGATTGGCCCCCTTCACCGCCTTGATGCCGATCAGCCCGTCGCCGCCGGTGCGGTTCTCGACGATGATGTTGCGATCGAGCAATGGGCTGATGTGCTGCGCCAGCAACCGGCAAAGTGCGTCCCCGCCACCGCCGGCGGCAAAGGGAAAGATGATTTTGGTCAATGGCCCGGCCTGCGCGAATGCCTCGGCCGTCATCGCCGCCAGCGAACACGCGGCGCTTCCGGCCAGAAAATCTCGGCGCTTCATTCTATTTCCTCCAAACACTTTATGATTGTTTCTTATAATTCTTCACCGGCCCCTAACGCTGAGACGATGCCGCGTCACGCCAACACCGTCTCGACCACCGTCATAATTCCGATCGCGACGGTGGCAAGGCCGACCGCGCCCTGCAGGCCGCGATTGGCCCAGGTGAGCCAGCGGGCGGAGACCACAAGCGGCACCGCGATCGCCGTCGACAGCGCGCCCATACCGATCATCGAGCCGACGCCGAACAATGCGATATAGCCGAGCCCGACGGCAGGGCTGGACGCCTGCGTGACCGCGAGCACCAGAAGTGCGGCCGAGCCCGCCATGCCGTGCATCAGGCCGACCAGCAGGGTCCGCCAGCGGAAACCATGTTCGTGGATGTGAGCGGCGCGGGCGTGCGGCGTGATTTCGCCGGCATGGCTGTGGGCGTGGAAATGCACCGTGCCGTCGCCATGACCGTGTTGATGAAAATGCACCCGGTCGCGCCACAGCCGCCACAGCACATGCGCCCCGAGGCCGACCAGCATGAGGCCGACGGCGGTCTCGAGCGGCCGGGCAACGCCGTCCGGGATCGCGCGGCCGAGCAGAATGGCGGCGCCGGCAAAGGCGAACAAGGTAAGCGTATGGCCGAGCCCCCAGGTCAGCCCATGCTTGACGATATCGGCCACATGACTGCGGCGCGCGGCGATGCTGGAGACGGCGGCGATATGATCGGCTTCGAGCGCATGCTGCATGCCCAGCAAAAACCCCAGCCCCAGAATTCCGAACATACGCCCCCTGCTCTCTCTACGATCCGATCAAACACCACGCCGAAACCTTTGTCAGGTCAAGACTTCACCGAACAGGCTGATCATCGACGCCCAGGAGCGGCGGTCGGCCTGCTCGTTGTAGAGCGCGGCGCGCATGATCGAGCCGCCGGCGGCGTAGCACGCTCGCTTTTCGGCGGCGTTCTCGCCGATTGCAAGATAGCCACGCAAATGGACTTCGTCGCAGCGGTAGTGGGCATCGGCGCGGCTCAATCAAATTTCCCGATCCTTCAAATGATAAGAAGCCGGAACTTCAACCGGCTTGAGGATCGCACAACCGAAATTGCGGTGCCCGGCGCCTTCCCGTTGAGCGGCATCACGGCGGTTTTACTCAACCGGAATGCGAACACCGGAACGATCGGCAGCGGGGCGTGCTTAGCCCGCACCACCAGCAACGGAGTACCCCCATGACAAAATCCGGAATCCTCGCCGCCGCCGCGGTAGTAGTGTCGGCGCTCGCTAGCCCCACCACCGCGCAGGAGGTCATCCGAAATCCCGGCTATTGCGCGCAATTTTATCCAAACGCCAACTGCCAGAACAAGGGACCGGGAAATCCCTATACCGGCAGTTACCAGCGGCAGATCTATCGCGATCAGGCCTATCGGGATCGCACCTATCGGGATCGCACCTGGCGCAACAGCTATAACCGCTACGACAGCGGCTTCGGGCCGGGCGACGTCGCGGCCGGAGTCGTCGGCGGGGCTGTGGGGACCGCCGCAGCCATCGCGACCGCCCCGGTCGCCGCCTCCAGGGCCCCGATCGGCGGCGGCGAATACGCCCGGCGCAACGGTTTTGTCTGCACCCCCGGCACCTGGTTCCGCGGCGATGACGGCCGCAGGCACATTTGCCAGTAAGCCCAGCCGAATCGAGCACAGAAAGGGCGGCCGATGGGCCGCCTTTCCCGTGCGCGGGACTGGTTGGGCGGGACGCGGAGGTTCTGGCCCTTTGCCGGCAAGTCTGGTATTCGAGCCGCGATCGGACCAAGTCGGTGGATATCTCACCGCTCGCCCATCGCTTCAATTTCGCCGGCTTAGCTCAGCGGTAGAGCAGCGGTTTTGTAAACCGAAGGTCGGGGGTTCAATCCCCTCAGCCGGCACCACCCATTTCACATGATTCTCATGATTCGGTAGCGCGGCTCGATCGAGGCCGGGAAGAGCCAACCGGATCACGCGTTGTCGCCGCAGCCCGTCCAAAAACGAAAAACCTCCGGCAGGGCATTGCCGGAGGTTTCGGAGGTTTATCATGAAGGAGTGTTGTGTTTCCTTCTGATCGAGAGGCAACCAAAGAGCTTGGCTGGCTATCATAAACTCACATTAGATTATGTAATTACATGAGTAAATCATATTTTTGGATTTTTTGAGGTCTTCAAGCTTTTGTTATGCCGCCCCATTCGCGAACGCTTCCCGCGTGATAGATTCCCGGACGGAGAGTGATCCAAAACTAAACCCCCAGCGGCTTTCCGCTGGGGGGTCTCTGTTGCATAGCGATCGGACGACCGGATCAGAAGTTGCGCTGAGCGCGAACGTTCAGGAACACGGTGCTCTGGTCCTTGAACTCGTACACGGTGTTCGGCTTGGGAGCCGTCGCTGACAGGGTGGCAGCACCGCTCATCTTCTGGTCGAGGAAGAACGCACCGACTTCAGCCGAGAACGTCAGGTTCTTGACGGGAGTCCAGCGGGTGGTCAGACCAACCTGGGCAAAGTTGAAGTCCGGGTTGCAGCCGTAGTCCAAAGACACGGCCTTGCCGGCGCTGTAGGCGGCGCACCAGGCACCCTTGGCCGAGCTGATATCCGCGGTGTTGCCGCCGTAACGCACCTGACCGTAGCTGCCCCAGAGGCTGGTCGACCAATAGGGATCCCAGTTGTGGTTGTACGCACCACGGATACCCCACGAATCCACCAGCTTGATGCCGTCAGTGAAGCCGGGCAGGTAGACACCGTCAGCCGTCTGGCCGAAGCCGACGCTCTGGTAGGCGCCCGCACGGCTGGTATCGCCGAACATCACGAAGCTCGGCGAGGCACTGCTCGTGGAGACCACCGACTTGGTGGAGCCCTTGGCGTAGGTGGCATCGATCTTGATGTCGTCGCCCGCACCGGTCGGGATGTTCTTGATCTGCAACGCAGCCGTCACAGCACCGCCCCACTTGTCTTCGGGGTGACCGGAGATTTCCGACAGCTGGTTCGGAACGCCGCCGGCGCCGAGGACATTGTAGGAAGCGTTCACGAGGTGCGCCTTACCTGCGATCTGGAACAGACCCCAGGCCTGGTCGACGCGGATGTTGCCGACGATGTCGGGAGCATGCGTGCCGCCGTAGGCGTTGGAGCCGGCCGTGGCGAAGGCCGAGCCCGTGCTGAGGTTCAGCACCGAGGTGCGACCGAACACGGTCGGATCATCGAGGCCGATGGTGGCCGATACGCCGTTGCCGAACTGAGCGGTGTACTGGATGTTGTTGACGCCGGTGACGTAGTCCGGACCGCCCATCAAGAACGAGTTGTTGTTGCCCGGATAGCCGTTCCACGGCGTCGCGTAGGCCGAAGCCGACTTACCGAAGGTGAAACCGGCGAACTGGATGAACGCGAACTCGACCGCGACATAGCCACCGCCTGCTGTATTAAGCGAGTTTGAAGTGAAGGTCGCGTTGGTTGTCGGGTTGGCACCGCCGATGGTGTCGAACTGGAAGTCGCCCTGACCGAAGGTACGAACGACGCCGTATTCGGTGGCGGTACGGGTATCAACCGTCAGCGCCATACGAGCACGGGAATTGAAGTAGTTGCGGTAGCGATTGCCCTGGCCGTTGTCACCGGACCAGTACGGTCCACCCTGGATACCGCCATTGAACGTGGTGTCGACGCGCAGATAACCACCCAGCTTGATGCAGGTGTCGGTGCCCGGGATATAGAAGAATCCCGCGCCGTACAGGGAGCAGATCCTGACGTACTCGACCGCTTTGGCCTTGACGGGAAGATCGGCCGCCTGCGCCCCGCTCATGGCGATCAGACCCGCCGCTGAGCCGAGAACAAGGCTCTTGATCATATTCATGTTAAACCTCCAAGTTGCTCTGCAGACCAAGGGCGGACCTCTGAATGATCCCCCAGAGGACGGTCCGCCCTCGCCCCTAAAAACCGCTCAGTCTTTCGCGTCTTCGGACACACCCGCACAAACGCGAGGGACTTAAGCGAACCACCAAAACGGAACGATCGAGGACCCCCTGACCGTCTCCAGAACTATGCATGCGCAATTTACTTAATCAAAATACTTTATGAACTCAGCTATATCTATCCCAACCGACTGTGTCGCTGCGGCAACACCATGGTACGCGCCGCGCGCCGTGTGCACAGACCCACCTTAGCGCTCCCCAATCGGATGAATTTGTTATTAAATCAGCTAAGCTGCTTCATGCAGACTTGAAAACAAGGAGCGCCATGGGACAGGAACCGCGCAAGGGATCGGACTCGTCGAGCCGCGCCAAACGCGGAGAGTCGCATGAGCTCAGGGGCAAGAATCACGACATCGCCCGGCAGTTCGCCTGGGAGATCGCCGCCATCAACGTGCATCTCCAGGAGATTCGTTATTACTGGGCAAAGGCCCTCGGCGTCAGCGGGCCGCAATGGATGATCCTGATGGCTCTGGCCGATCTGGATAAAGGAGAGGGCGTACCTGTGAAGGTCGTGTCAAAGATGCTCCACGTTGACCCGTCCTTCGTCACCACTCAGTCCAAAATGCTCGAGAAGAAGGGCTTCATGCGCCGAAAGACCTCGGAGGACGACGCCCGAGTCGTGCAGATGTCGCTGACGGACAAGACCTACAAGCACATTGCAGGTTTGGCGTCCCAGCAGGAGGAGCTCAACAACTTCATCTTTGCCGAATTCAGCGACCGCGAACTCGTCGACTTCACCGCCAAGCTCGCGGCACTGAAGAATCGCCTCGAGAAGGCCTGCCTGAAGGTCGCGATGGACATATGACTATTTGCTGCTATTTGCGGCGGCGTCAGGCCGATATCAGGCCGAGGCGATCGGCAACCCAGTCGAAGATGAATTCGTTAGCGAGCGTCGGGTTGTCATGGTGGCCTTGCGCAGCGGCTGTTTCCGAGCTTTCGAAAATCTTCAGTGAAATATCGGGATGATAGGACTTAAGCCGTTCGAACAGATCGGTAACAACGCTGCTTTTCAACCAGCCTTGTCCGCCCACGGTAATCAGAACCGGGCAATGGAATCTTCGTCCGGGCCACCCACCTTCAATTCCCCTGCTTTCGGCGCCATCCTGCGAGAGGCGATTCATCAAGAAGGCGCGCTCGTGCATATCCCAGATTCCGCCGTCACAAACCACGGCGGCGAAACGATTGTCGAGCGCGACGCCACGCGCCACAAAGGACGACCCTGCCCCATCGCCGAGGATGCCTATCCGGTGTTCATCGATGTCGTCCCTCGTCGTCAGGTAGTCCATCACGTGGCCTACTGAGGATTCCAGATCGGGACGGCTGACCACCTTGTCGAATTTGCTGCCGGTGCCCGAACCGAGGAGATCCACGGCCAGCAGCGACATGCCCCGCTCGCGTGCGTAGCGTGCCACTTTGAAGAGATATTCTTCCTTCCGATGGCCGGGGTCACCCATGCACACGACGACAGGCGCTCGATCAGAAGCGGTCAGGGCGGGCAAAAAATAACCTTCCAACGCGTGGCCTTCCAGCCAGGGAATCTCGACCACCTCGCCGGCCGGCGTCAGATGCGCGATGTAGCGACGGGCGCAGGCTCGCATGGCTCTGAGCGCGTCCTGCGACTTCTCGTCGGCAGCGTCCAATGCGAACGTTGATGCCTGATAGTAGTTGATGGCTCGAAGCCAGTTACTTTGTGCGGTCAACACGTGACCGCGCTCGAAGGCATCATTGGCGCGCTCATGATTGAAATCGGCGATCCTGATCCATTCCCGATGCCAGGAGTTGGCGCGATCGCTCGGGTCGATCCGGCTCGCGGCGAGGAAGCATTCGGAAATCATCGAGCCGCCTTCCTGCGCTGCCCCCAGCAACCTCAGGAATTCGGTCGAGAACTCATCGCTGTCCGGCCAATGAACATGGCTTTCCGGACCAAAGTGAATTGTCATATTACTGGCGCAGCTTAATTGATTGCGTCAGGTGTCTACTACGGATTCAAGACAGTTAGCGGACAACTTTGCGCGAGGTGCATTTGGCATCCGGCCATCACCGCCACCACCGCAGTTTCTTTGAGTGGTCCGACCGATACAGCTATGGGTGGATTCGAATACCAAATCGTCATACGCCCTCATCGTCGAATGCATGTCCTGATGTCACCTCAGTCAGGTACGATTGCTGTCTGAATCCTTCTTCTGTCTCATCCAGTGGGCGTCACACTGCTGCGGGCGTCGCGCGCCTCTCAACCCTGTTGGCAGGAACTACCCTTCCCCTCCCGCGTTTTCCCGGCATGAGAATTCGCGAAGAAAACTGCAACATGGTGCTGCTCGCTATCGTCACGTGTTTCAGCGTGGCGATTGCCGGTGGCGCTACGCTGCTTGGGTTCGACAACAAGCCGGTCCGGTTCGCCGACCGGACAACCGCCGGCGTCGAGCATTCGCCGGCAGCCGACAAGCGGATCATCTATGTCGGCGAGCAGCCGCCGGTGCGCATGATCGGCGCGCCCTTTGTCCCGAACACCAATCCCCGCGAACGCTAGGCGCCCCGCCTGGCGCGATCACGCTTGCGGATACCATCACCTGATGCGCCCCACGCCATGTGGGCGTTGGCAGTCATGAACTGTCACCGTTTTGTCACCTCGCGCGCAAAAGAGCGGCAGTTATCCCCAGTTACATCCCCATCTGCTTGATTCCACAAAAGCCGTTTGGTCGAATGACTTGGGCCGAGGTGTCTCATGAAATGGATGAGGGAACGCGATCTCCTGATCGCGCAGACGATGGCGTTTGTTCAATCGGTGACCGGCAAGCCGCCGGAGGCCGAGAAGACGGTCACGACGTCGGTCACCGTCCTCTCCGTCCAGGCATCCGAGCCCACCCGTGCGGCCGCGCCGCTTTCTGACATCCAGGCCCTGCTGGCGGAGACGATGCCCATTGCGCAGGCGCCAAAGGAAGCCTCGAGGGAAATAGCGAGGCTGGCCCCTCTCACGCGTCCTGACCTGCGGGACGACATCCAGTCCGAGATCAAGGCGCGGGTCGCGAATTTCCGTGCCCATCAGGAGCGGTTCAACCGCGAGCGCGAGGCCTATTGCACCGCGACCATGGCAAAGGTGCACGCTGCGCTCCGGGAAGGCGAGCCGCCGGCGCGGCCGGCGAAGTAGACCCCAGACATCTTGCTGCGCTCTCCTTGCCTCCGTCCTGATGTTCAGAGCCAGGCATAGACCAGCGCCATGTTGGCTGCGCAGGCAGCCAACAGGCAAACGGTCAGCGTGAGTTGGACACGCTCGCAGGAGGTCTGGAGGCTCGTTCTCATGGGCCGGAAACATCCGGCGATTCTGGCGACTGAGTCTCGGGGATTCTTTTTTCGGGAATTTACGGCTCGTTAAAGACTCAGAGACTCCACGAAAATGGGCCGAAACGAGCCAATTTGCTCCCGAAACAGCCTGTGGAATGGCCGCATGGCAGCCAAGCCTGAAACCCGGCCCCCGCTTCCGCGTTGACCGTTTTTACCGGAGCTAACAATGCCCTACGCGCTGTTCTCGAAGGATGCCAAGCTGAGCAAGGCCTATCCAACCGCAGCCGACGTTTGGAAGATCGCCCAGAAGAGCGGTCTCGTCGTCGACGTCATCTCCGGGCGAGACAACACCGGTCCCCGTCCGGTGCTGGACCATGACTACGAGATCAAGCCCTGCCAGCTTGAGCCGCAGGAAGACCCCGCCCGCAACAAGGCCGACGCCGAGCGCGACGCGCAGACGGAATTGCAGCTCGCGTCGTAGTGTCGGCCGGCAAGCGGCCGACACACGACAGGCCTCGGTGAATGGGCCCCATTCGCCGGGACGATATCCGAGACGGGAAGTCGGGTCCTACGGCGTCGCTGAGACCAGCGATGCCTGTTCCGAAGCAAGGGTGACACAGGCCTTGCGCCGCTGCAGTCCCCTGATCGCACCGGTTACCTTGCGCACCTTGCCGGCCCCGCACGAGGGATCCTGCACGAAGGCGACTTCATAGGGAGCAAGGATAAGCGGTTCGGATTTCAGGACAGTTTGAGCAAGGCACGGAAACGCCGCTGCGGAAAAGATCAGCCCTAACGCAAAAGCACGCATGTTCGTCGTCCCACCAGCCGGCCGGAACCATAATATCGGATCGTGACGAAAAGTTGCATGCAGCGCGAAATTTTTTTCGCGGCTGCCAAAAAATTACCGGCGCACGCTCGCTCGGCACTCGCCAAGCAAAAAGGCCGGCGTGAAGCCGGCCCTTGCGCGTCTCGATACCAAAGTCGGTATCAATATTTAGCAGCGGGACCACCCCAGCCGAACCGGTAGTTCACACCCACCTTGGCCGTGTGCTCGTCGTTGCGGAAGCTACGGCCGGTGATGTCGGCAGGACCGGACGTGAAGGTCGTGTCGCCGAAATTGTAATACTGGTACTCGGCTTTGGCCGACCAGTTCGGGGCAAACATGTATTCGAGGCCGCCGCCCACGGTGTAACCGTCCTTTTGGTTTCCGTTGGTAGTGAAGCCTGCGGGCACCCCGGCCACCGATACGCCGAGATTATTGCTGTCACGCCAGGCGTAACCGCCCTTGGCGTAAAGCAGCGCCGGACCCCAGGTGTAGCCCAGCCGGCCGGTCACCGAGCCGATCTGATCGGTGTTGGAGGTCACGAGCGTCCCGCCCGGAAACAGCACGCCGTTATTATTGTTGTTGGGCAGCCAGCTATACTGGGCTTCGGCGCCCAGCACCCAGTTCGGCGCGAACTGATAGTCGAAGCCACCCTGCACGCCGCCGAGGAAGCGGACGTCGCTGCCCTGCAGGGAGTTGTCGCCCGCAAAGGCGCCACCGACATGGCCGCCGACATAGAACCCGGTCCAGTTGTAGACGACTTGAGGCGCCGTATAGGCAGGCGCCTTGGTGTACGGCCGGGGCGGCATGTCGGCCGCGAAGGCTGGAGCCGCCATGACGGCCAGCGCGGCAGCCCCGAGCAGTATCTTCTTCATCCTATTTCCCCGTTACGAACGTCGCGGATACCAATCCAAACAACGTGACTTCATTTAGGTTGCTTTGCGGCAAACGCCCGCGACCGGATGGCGCGCCACTGTGATGGCACAGCAACAAAGCGTTTTAGTTCCCTCGCACGTCAGGCTTTTTCCCCGGTTAAGGAGGTGGTTTCCCGCTTAGCGGATGTCCGGGATGACTAAGGCAAGGTTCAACCCTCGCCGAAAAGTGATCCAATTTCGTTCACGGTTCCGTCCCGGGAACGCCAGATGACGCCCCGTGCCGGGCAGCCATCGCGGCTGCCGGCTGCAAGACCGTCCGTCTTCAAGAGCGAGCCGCTTCGACGACGGCGTCGGCAAAGGCCTGCGGCGCCTCCTGCGGCAGATTGTGTCCGATCCCGCCGGTGATGAGACGGTGGGCGTATCTGCCGGAAAACTTCTTGGCGTAAACCTTCGGGTCCGGATGCGGTGCGCCGTTGGCGTCGCCTTCGAGGGTGATGGTGGGTACGGTAATGACTGGAAATTCGCCCAGCCGCCTTTCCAGCGCGTCGTATTTGGCCTCGCCCGGGGCGAGGCCAAGCCGCCAGCGATAATTGTGGATCACGATGGCAACATGGTCGGGGTTGTCGAAGGACGCCGCGCTGCGTTCGAAGATGGCGTCGTCGAAATTCCATTTCGGCGAGGCAAGCTGCCAGATCAGCTTGGAAAACTCGCGCCGGTACTTTTCGTAGCCCAGCCGGCCGCGGTCGGTCGCAAAATAATACTGGTACCACCACTGCAGCTCGGCCGAGGGCGGCAGCGGCTTTGCGTTGGCTTCCTGGCTGCCGATCAAATAGCCGCTGACCGAAACCAGCGCCTTGACGCGCTCCGGCCAGATCGCGGCGACGATGCCGGCGGTTCGGGCGCCCCAGTCGAAGCCAGCCACCACCGCTTTCTCGATCTTCAGCGCATCCATCAGCGCGATGACGTCGGTGGCGAGCGCACCCTGCTGGCCGTTTCGTGGCGCATCGCCTGAGAGGAAGCGCGTCGTGCCATAACCGCGCAGATAGGGCACGATGACCCGGAAGCCTGCCGATGCCAGCACGGGTGCCACGTCGACGAAGGCGTAGATGTCGTACGGCCAGCCGTGTAGAAGGATGGCGACGGGACCATTGGCGGGCCCGGCTTCGGCGTAGCCGATATTGAGAACGCCGGCTTCGATCTGTTTCAGCGCGGCAAACGAGGCGTGGGCGCCCGGCCTGCCCGCGCCTGCCCCGGCGTCGCCGGACTGCGCGAACAGCGCCCCGCTCATGGCAAACGGTGCGGCCGCAAGGGTTGCGGCCGCGGTACCGAGGAAGCGGCGGCGGTCAGGCGTGATGGGATAGGACATAGTTTTTCTCCGATCTATATCTCATGCGATTATATCGCATACGATATAAATGGTCGGACACGATGTGTATAGGCGCGCAGCATCACACTCTCGTGTGGAGCGCACAGCACGCGCGCGATCTAGCGCGTCAGTTTCTCCAGTTCCGCAAATGGCGCGTAGGGCAGCCCCGCACAGGGCTCCGCGGCGTTTTCGATGATGCGGTCGAGCCGGCCGTCGACAAAAAGGATGGCGCGTTCGCGCGGCTCGCGGTAGCCGCCGTCGGATTCGCGCGGGCTGAACCGGAGACAGACGACATAGCGCAGCCGCCCGCCGACCACGCGCTCGATCGGCTCGGCCATCACGGCGCCGCGTACGCCGACGGGATCGTTGAGATAAGTCTTCAGAAACGCCAGCACTTCCGCGCGGTAATTTTTCGGAAAAGGCTGGCTGGAGACGCCGCGATCGTCGGTAAACGTGATCGGCTTGCTCTCGTCGCTGGCGGCGCAGGCCGACAGCGCGAGCGGCAACAGCACCACCGCCGCAATTTTGACTGAACTTCGCAAGCGAAATGCTTCCCCGGCCCCCGTTGGCCGTCTCTTAGACTGCCCGGCGGAGAAATGGAATTCGCATCTCGGTTACCGGTCCCGAACAGATCGAAGCAGCGCCAGCCCACGGCCATCGGGGAAGCAATGGCACGTGGGCTGGTCCGATATCCGCCGACGCGGGGGCGAAACGTGCCGGCGGATCAGATTCGATCGCGCTGGTTCAACTGCGCTTGGCAGCCGGCGCGGCGGGTTTGACCGTGGCACGCTTCTTCGAGAGGCCGACCTGCTTCTTATGGCTGCTCGCATTCGCGTTCAGCGCCTTCGATTTTCCCTGCTCGGCCTTGGTGACCGGGGCCTGCGTACTCTTGCTCACTGGAGCTTGCGCGGTCTTGCCCGCAGTGCCGGCAAACACGGGCGCGGCGAGAACGGACACGGCAACGAGCGCTGCAGAAAAGGTCTTGAGCATAGCTGTCTCCTCTTCCATGGGGACCTGCGGGCTCTCCGGTCCGAATGGCCGGGCTCGCCGATCATGCGCGCGACGTTAGGCACGGCGCGGTGAACCCGTCCTGAATCGAACGTGCGGACTTCGTTCATCTCCATGGCAGGTTCGCCATCTTTTGAAGGCGAACTGCGGCCGGCAAATCGGCAGAATCTACAATCGGCAGAATCGAAGGCGGATGGCGGGAATGTTCGCAACTGCCGGGGGTTCACATCAACGGCCTTCGGTGTAGGATTGTGGAACCGGCCATCAGGAGAGATGCATGAACAAACTAGCGATCAGGCTTTTGACGCTCGCAATGTTGTCGCTTACGCTCGCGGCAGCCCCTGTCGTTTCCGTCGTCTACGCAAATCCCGACAGCGAGCCGCCTCCGCCGCCGAAGAAGAAAAAGAAATCCAGCGAAGCCCGCCCGGCCATTGAACAAACCGCATTCGTCGATGGCTATCGCGCTGCTTACGCCGCTATCTACGAGCGCCATGACTATGCGTCGGCGATCGAGCAGTTGAAGGCGCTCGGCCGTGACGACTCGGCTGCCGTCGCCAATTTGATAGGCTATTCCTATCGCAAGCTCGGCGACTACAAGGTCTCGCAGATCTGGTACGAGCGCGCGCTGAAGGCCGATCCGAACCACGTCAAGACCTGGCAGTATTACGGCCTGTGGCAGGTCGAACAGGGCAACCGCGATCAGGCGCAATATCACCTGAACCGGATCGCGCAGCTCACCGGCACGACAAGCGAGGAATATCGCTCGCTCGCCGCCGCGCTCGAAAAGCCGCCGGGGACAGGATTGGCGTACTGAGGCATCGCTCTCTCCCCGTCATTGCGATCGGGATAGGGGCAGTCTCACGGCTCCTCCCTATCCCGATCCTCGCAATGACGAAGAAAAAGCCGGAGCAGTTGCAAGGACTGCGCCGGCTTTTTGTTGTTTCCGAATTTACTTCATCACCTTCTCAACTTCCGCGCGGAATGCCTGGCGCGCGGCGTCGCGCGAATAGAACATATGGCCGCCGGGATAGACGACGAGTTTGACCCGGTCCGATCGCGCATAGGCCGGCAACTGATCGAGAATTACCTTCGAGGCAAAATAGGGCGTGGCGAGATCGAAAAGCCCGTGGCCGACCAGCAATTTCATTTTCGGGTCGAGCGCGAGAATCTGGCGAAGCTCCGAAACCGACTCGGCCGGACCGCGACCGAAATCCCAGGCCCTGTACACGGCTGGGTTAAGTAGGTGATACGAGCCATCGGGACGCCAGTTGAGTTTGCGCGTGGTGAGGTCGACGGCCGCGCTCGTCAACGGCGCTGTCAGGGAATCGCCGGAGGGATCGCCGAAATGCGCGGAGTTCGAATCCGGATAGGGATCGAAGCCTGAGACCGAGCCGTCATAACGTCCCGTCACACGGCCGTTGCGGCGGTCGAACTCCCTGCGGAACTCGCCGACCTCGAAACGCCCTCCGAGCCTGCGGCTCACCGCTTGATCGATGCCGGTCAGCGCGGCCACCTTGTCGGCAAGCCGCGTCGCGGCCTCGCGGTCCGCCTGCCCCTTGACGAGATCGGTCACAAACTCGCCTTGCGCGTAGCGCTCGACGTCAGCGAGATCGGCGCGCGTCACCGGTCCCTTGGCTTCGCGCGCCACCGCCGCCATGCTTGGCAGTGTGTTCATGTACTGCAAGAGGCTCGAGCCGGAAAAGTCGCGATAGTCGAACAAGGGTGAGACCAGGATCAGCCCGCGCACACCGACGCCCTGCTGGGTCTGCAGGTTGCGAACGATTTTTGGTCCACGGATGCCGCCATAGCTTTCGCCGGTCACGAATTTCGGCGAGAGCAGACGATCATTCTTTTCCAGCCAGCGCCGGATCACGAGTGCGATGGCGCTGACGTCGCCGTCGATGGAGTAGAACCGCTTGCGCGTGTCCTCGCCGGTCGCGACGAAACGGCTGTATCCGGTGCCGACGGGATCGATGAAGACGAGATCGGTAAAGTCCAGCCAGGTCTCGGCGTTGGGCAGCAAATCGGGCGTCGCCGACGACACTGCGCCCTCACCCGTGATCGATATGCGCCAGGGTCCGGCGTCGCCGAACTGCAGCCAGGCCGAGGACGCGCCCGGGCCGCCGTTGAACAGAAACGTCACCGGCCGGCTTGCGCGATCGGCGCCGTCGAGCTGGTAGGAGGTGTAGGCGATATCGGCCTGCGGCTCGCGCTTGTCGTCGAACAGCCGGATCGAGCCGGCGGCGGCGGTGAAGTTGAGCGTGCGGCCGGGCAACGTCAGCGTTTGCCGGGTGGTGGAATCCGGCGGCAGGCGATGTTGTTCGGCTGCCGGCGATGGCGTCGCGGCGGGGCCCCGCCCTGCTTCGCCCTTCTGGCCCGAGGGAGACGGCGATGGCGTCGCTGCGGCGGGCTGCTGCGAAGTCGGCGAACTCGCCTCCTCGGCGCTTACGCCGGTCGCGCAACACAGGACCAGAATCGCGGCGGCCAGACGCATGGGACGCGTTGCCATAAAACGAGAAGCCATGCATTCACTCCCTGCGCTCGCGATCCGTCAGGCCTGCCAATCTGCCCGGAGACTGCGACAACGCGTTGGTACACAAGGGCAGGAAACCCGCGGAAATCACAATCCCGACAGCATCGCGTGAGAGGGTTGGAATGCCCTGCACTGCGCCCGATGGTTGTCCTCGGCGGCCGTTAGGTGATATCGGTCGGTTCCGCTGGCCTACCGGCCAGATATTTTGATCTATCCATGAAACCATTCGGGCGCTGGCGCGACTAACGAACCTGCGCTTTTTTATGGGGTCTTAGAATGAAACGTTCGATTGCTGTTTGTCTCGGCCTGTTGACGCTGGCTTCTCCGGCGGTCGCAGATTCGCCGGCCGCGGTGGTCGAAGACGTTCAGGGCAAGGTCACCGGCGCGGAATTCATGGACTATGTGACGCCCAAGGCTGTGATCAAGATCGGCGACGGCGGCTCGGTCATTCTGAGCTACCTGAAGTCATGCCGGCGCGAGACGATCAGCGGCACCGGCACCATTGTCGTCGGCACCGAGGAGAGCGCCGTTCACCTCGCCGAGGTCAAAGCCGAGAAAACGAATTGCGATGCCAACCAGGCCAACGTGACCACGCGCGAAACCAGCGGCGTCGCCGCCACCGTGCTGCGCAGCGTCGACAGCAACAAGGCGGCTTCCCTGCCGCAGCCGCAGCTCACACTTTACGGCGCCTCGCCGCTGGTGGAAGCCAAGGGACGCGGCAAGCTGATCATCCGGCGTCTCGACGCGGCGGGCGAGCGTCAGCAGATCGACCTCGGTGGCACCCAGCTCAAGGGACGCTTCGTCGATTTTGCCAGCGAGAACGTCGCGCTGGCTCCCGGCGGCCTCTACGCCGCTTCGTTCAAGTCATCGCAGATCGTGTTCCGGGTTGATGAGCAAGCCAAGCCCGGCGCGACGCCGATCGTCGGCCGGCTGCTGCGGCTGCAATAGGCGTGCCGGACCGTCCAGCTTGAGAATAAGACGCAGCACGCGCGACAGGCTTGTGATCGCCGCCATCGCGCTGGTTTGCGCGGCGGCTTCGGTTTCTCCTGCGGCCCGACCGATCCGCGGGCTCTCGCTCGATATTCTCACCGCGCTGCGCTGGGAGGTGTTCGGCCGTAAGCAGGATCCGGCCGCTTCGCCCGCAGTCGTCGTTGCGATGGACGAGGAGAGCCTGCGCACCGCCCCGTTTAAGGGCGCGCCGATGCTGACCTGGACCGGCGAGATCGGCCGCGTGCTGTCCGCGACGCTCGAAGGCGGCGCGAAGGTCGCCGGCTTCGACGTGGTGATTCCGAACTCGCTCGAACAGTCCGAGATACCGCTTGGGGATGGCATGCTGGGCGAAAAAGTTCGCGGTTTCGACCGCGACTTCCTGCGCGCGCTGGCCGGCGGGGCCGCCAAAGGCAGGGTCGTGCTGGGCGAAGTTCTGGGCGACCGCCCGATCCTGCCGTCGCCAGGACAGCGCATCGCGGTACGCCAGAACATCCGTCCGCTCAACGACCATGCCGACAGCGACGACATTGTGCGCCGACTGCCGCTAAGCTTTACCATCAACGGCGCGAAAGTGCCTACCATGGCGGTGGAGCTGGCCTCGCGCGCGCTCGGCGCCGCGCCCGAATTCGACGAGCGCGGCAGGCTGACGCTCGCCGGCTACCGGGTTCCGGGCCGGGTGCCGAACACGATGACGCTGAATTTCGAAGGTGGCGCGGACGACATCCCTACCTTCTCGTTTGCCGACCTGCGTGCCTGTGCTGTCAAGAACGACAAGGAGTATTTCCGGCGCTGGTTCGACGGAAAGGTCGTGATCTTCGGTACCGTTCTCGATATCGAAGATCGGCGAATGACATCCAAGCGCTTTGCGACCGGCATCGAAGGGGCACGTTCGCCACGCTGCACGGCCGAGAGCATGCCGGTCACCGCGAGATCCAGGATCAGCACGATTGCAGGCGTCTACATCCATGCCACCGCGGTCAATAACCTGATCGCGCACAATGGCGTGGTCGAACCTGGGCCGCTTCCCCGCTTGCTGATCGCGACGCTATTTGCTGCGCTCGCCGCGGCCGCTGCCTGGCTGTTCCGGCCCGTCATCGCATTCGCTGCCTGGACGGGCACGATCGTGTTTGGCGTGGCCGGCGCGACGGTCGCGTTCAACCACGCGTTGGCGCTGCCGCTCGTCGAGCCGTTCCTGGCCAGCTTGACCGCGCTGGCCGCGACCATCGGTTTTCGCTTCGTCGTCGCCGACAAGGACCGCCGCCTGCTGCAGAAGAGCTTTGCGCTCTACCTCGCCCCGCACGTCATCAACCGCATGCTGTCGTCGAGCAAATTGCCGGAGCTCGGCGGCGAAACCCGCAACGTGACGGTGTTCTTCTCCGACATCGAAGGATTTTCGCTGATCGCGGAAAAGATGTCGCCCGACGGGCTGATGGAGCTGATGAACGAATATCTTTCGGCGATGACCGACGTCATCGAGAGCCATGGCGGATATGTCGACAAATATATCGGCGACTCCATCGTGGCTGTGTTCGGCGCGCCGGCCGACGATCCCGACCATGCCGCGAACGCAGCGCGCGCCGCGCTGGACTGCTGCACGCAACTGGCGGAACTCAACGCCTCCTCTGCCGTGTTTCGCGACTGCAAGCTGGCGCAGCGGATCGGCATCAATTCCGGCGAGGCGCTGGTCGGCAATTTCGGATCGCGGCGGCGCTTCAACTATTCCGTGATGAGCGACGCGGTGAACCTGGCCTCGCGGCTGGAGGGCGCCAACAAATTCTACGGCACCACCGTGATCGCTTCCGAAACCACCGTGGCCCTTACCGGCGAGGCCTTCGCCTGGCGCGAGCTCGACGCCATCCGGGTCAAGGGGCGAACCCAGGCGCTGAAAATCTACCAGTTGCTGGCGCTGTCGGCCGGACTGGCGCCGTCGCAGCAGACCGTAATCGCCAACTACGCCGACGGGCTGGCGCACTGGCGGGCCCGCGAGTTCGCGCGCGCCGCAGAGTGTTTCGGCCGTTCGGCCGATATCGACCGGCCGGCATCGCTGTTTGCCGCGCGGGCCCGGGAATTGGCCCAAAACCTGCCGGGCGACGACTGGGACCCGATCCGGACGTTGCAGGAAAAATGACGGCCCGATGACCGCCGGTTTAGGTTACCGGCGCGAAAGTGCCTGACGGCCATCTCGACAAGCCTGTCCAAGGTGTATAGACGAGCGCGGCGCAATCCGGCGCCAGGTATGAGTTCGTCGTCCGATGGCCACCCCCAAGCGATACGACCGGATCGCCTTCGTCGCGAGCGCAGGCGCCGAGGCGCAGACCGCGCTGGCGCAGCTCGTCAAGCTCTACGGTAATCATGACGCCGACGACGCCGACGTCGTGGTGGCGCTTGGCGGCGACGGATTGATGCTGCAGACGCTGCACGCCCACATGCGCTCGGGCAAGCCGATCTACGGCATGCATCGCGGCACCGTCGGCTTCCTGATGAACGAATTCACCACGCACGATTTGCATACGCGGCTGGCGGCGGCGCGGGAATCCCTGATCAATCCGCTCTTGATGCGCGCGACCGATGTGCACGGCGTAGTGCATCTGCATCACGCTATCAACGAAGTCGCGCTGTTTCGCCAGACCAACCAGGCCGCGCACCTGCGCATCCTGATCGACGAGCATGAGCGGATGGCGGAATTGATCGCCGACGGCATCCTGGTGGCGACGCCGGCCGGCTCCACCGCCTATAATCTGTCGGCGCAGGGACCGATCCTGCCGATCAACGCCGCGCTTCTGGCGCTGACCCCGATCAGCGCGTTCCGACCCAGACGCTGGCGCGGCGCCCTCCTCCCGAACTCCGCTTTTGTGGTGATCGAGGTGCTTGAGGGTGAGAAGCGTCCGGTCGCGGCCGCCGCCGACCATGACGACGTACGCGACGTCCGCCGCGTCGAGGTATTGTCCGACAAGACGATTTCGATGCGGATGCTGTTCGATCCCGGTCACAGCCTCGAGGAACGCATCCTGCGCGAGCAGTTCGGGTATTAATTCGGGTTCGCCGGAGCTCTCCTGACGCCGGGTTTGCAACCATTCCTTAACGGCGCCGCGATATGGTTAACGCCAGTATACCGTTTGGCCGGGCCGGACCATGTATCGCATTGACTTCAACAAGCTGCGGTTTCTGATTTGCGACGACAATCCGCATATGCGCCGCATCCTGCGGACGCTGCTGCATTCGTTTGGCGCGCGCGAAGCCTATGAAGCCGAGGACGGCGCCACCGCGCTCGAAATGTACAGCCACTACGTGCCCGACATCGTCATCACCGACTGGGCGATGCCGATCTTCGACGGCCTCGAACTGGCGCAGATGATCCGGCAGCCGGAATCGAAGGGTAACCCTTACGCGCCGATCATCATGCTGACCGGACATTCGGAGAAGCGGCGCGTCACGGTCGCGCGCGACGCCGGCGTCACTGAATTTCTGGCCAAGCCGATCTCGGCCAAGGGACTCTATCAGCGCATCCTCAACGTCGTCGCCAACCCGCGCCCCTTCATCAAGACCAAGACCTATTTCGGCCCCGACCGGCGGCGCAACACCAACAACGCCTATATCGGCCCCGAGCGCCGGGTCGGTGGCGAGATGGAAGTGATGCAGCAGCCGTCGTTGCTCGACAAGGCGCGGTCGAACGTTTAGCGCGAGCCTGGAGAGACCATCATGGCGAAAGAAAAGCCGGGGACGATACAGGTCAAATCGTTTGCCGATCATCACGTGATCACGCAGCCCAATCCGTTGCGCAGGGTTTTACTGCGCGTTCCCGAATCCGATCTCGACGATCCTGTCGGGCGCGCGGAGAAGGCGCTTGCAGGACTATCCGGTGAATTCAAGAACTGGATGATGATCGAGGCGGACCGGCTCTCGGCCGCGCACGCGGCCATTCTCCGCGACGGCTTCACCATCGACAACCGCGAAGAGCTGTTTCGCGCCGCCCATGACATCAAGGGCGATGCCGCCACGTTCGGCTTCCCTTCCGCCGGCGCCGCCGCCGAAAGCCTGTGCCGCATCATCGAACATGCCCCCGACCTCGATCAGGTCCCATCCGAGCTGATCACCCATCACATCAATGCCATTCAGGCGATCGTGCGCGAACGCACGAAGCTCGACACCGCCGTGATGGCGAGCGCGCTGAGCAAGCAGCTCCGCGGCGTCGCGGATGAATTCCTGCTTAAGGTCAACCGCGACCGCCCCGAGCATCTCGAAGCGATCCTGGCGCCGAGCATCGTGCCGGCGGAGTAAACCGCCCGTCATTGCGAGAAATTGTAGGGTGGGCAAAGGCGCACTTGCGCCGTGCCCACCATCTTTTGCGCGGTTGGAAGGGTGGGCACGCTTCGCTTTGCCCACCCTACAAAAGCTGGATTTACGCCGCGATCAGATCGCGCACGGCTGGCACGAACGCTTCGTCGGCGACCAGCTCCTCGCAGAACAGGCGGGCTTCCTCGCGCGCGGATTCGGTCGCAAAGCGCCGCAGCAGGATCAAGAGCGGCTCGGCGGCCTTGCGGTCGGTCTCGCAATGGGTCAGCACACGCTCGACCATGCGGCGGCGCAGTCTCGCGGCGCCGCCGATCGTGTCGACAAAGCCGGTCTCGCGGCTGACCTCGAGCGCGATACGGAAGGCGCCGAACGTGGATTCGGGAAGGCCTGCGCGGATCAGGAGCGCCTGCAGGCTGGCGCCGCCGCGGTCGTGCAGCAGCGCTGTGACGCGGGCCAGCGGCAGGTCGGCCAGCTCCGCAAGCGCCGCATCGAACAGTTCAAGATTGCCCGACAATAGCGCGCGCAGGATCAGGCCGGCGGTCAGTTGCCCGGTGGCGCGCAGGTGCCGCACCAGGCCCAGCATGTCATCGCCGCGCGAACGCGCCGCGATGTTTACGGCCGAGCGCTCGCGCGCTTCACTCGCCAGCCGCCCTGCCCGGTCGGCGCTCAGCCAGTTCCGGGCGACCACGAATTGCGCCAGCGTGTCGGAGAGTTTCGCGACCAGCGCCGCGCGGGTGGCGGCCGGCAGGCCTTCCAGCACCAGCATCGATTCCCTGATCGCGGCGAGATGGCCGTGACGTTCGACGATACGGTCCCAGGAAAACGGCGCGAGCTCGGCGTAGGCATTCTCGATCAGTTCGAGCGCCGCGGCGGCTGAACCTACTTCGGCAATCGCGGCGGAAACCGAGGGCGGCAGATTGATGCGGCGGGCGATGGCGCATTGCGTCTCGCTGTTGCCGGTGGCGACGATGTCGACCAGGTCGGCGTCGATCAGAAGCGGCGAATGTTCGAGCAGGGGAAGCGCGATCGAGGGCTGATCGAGCGAGAGCGCCTGCACGATCGCGGCCGGCGCATCCGAACTGCGCGCGAAGACTTCCGACATCGCCTGGCGCACCAGTGGCGACGGGTCATCGAGCAGCATCAGCAGCGCGCCTTCGGCAGCGATGCGATCATCCTCGCTGAGATCTGAAATCAACCAGGCCCGCGCCAATGCCCGCGTCGCCTCTGCCCGCTCGCCTGCCGGAGCGGTACGAATCCAACTGATGAACTGCCGAACGATCATGGTCCTGGCTTTACGCAACCTGAAACGACACCGTGACGCGGTGCCACTATTAGAAAAAATAAACCATGACGCTTAACAAAGGGTTCACCATAAACGGCTGGTTTCATTGACGTTTTGTTAAGGGTGGGAAGTCCGGCTGCGAATATCCCGCTCCCCGGATGCTGCGCAACGCGCCGTGTTGCGCTGCTGATCCGGGGTCCATCCGAGTTCGCCCACCGCGATGGGTGCCGGTTCTGCGACGCATCGCTGCGCGCTGCATCGCGCCCGGGACACGGGTCAATGTCAGCTACTGAACGTGCCGCTGCGGTCGCTGAAGAGGTCGAGCCGGCCGGGTGCGCGGACTTCGGGTTTATGTCCCGACAATACGGTGCTCGCGGAGGCAACTGACGCTGGCGACGAATTGCTGCCCCACAATTCCTGCACCGCCGGCGAAATCGGCTGTGTGCGTTCGCCGGCCTGGAACAGCGAGCGGAAGATCGGCTCCGTTGACGTCGACGCGGTCTGCGCCGTTGCCGCCACCGCGCGCGAATCCGGGAAGCTCGAGAGATAGGCGGCATTGTCGACCGCCATCACTGCCGGCGCGCTCGCGACCGTGATGCGCCGGGGCAGATCGCCGCCGGCGGCCGCCATCGCCGTGCGCGTCACCGGCGAACTGGCGGCAGCCGCATAGCGCGTGCTCAGCACCGAATAGACCTGTGAGACGCTGCGCGGCTGCCCGGAGCGGTCATAGAAGATCGATTGATTGGCCGCCGCAGCGTTCGGAAACATCTGCACGGCTGACGCGTTCGGATTGTCCTCGGCGTTCTGGATCAGCTTGCCGGCGCCGCCGACGCCCATGAAATGCGCCATATAGAGTTCGGCATCGGTCGGGCGGCGCCCGATCTTGCCGGTCAGTTTGAAACTGTTGGATTGCGTCAGCACCGCCGCCATCGATGAGGCAGCGTCGGGATCGTCGCGCAGCCGCATGATCGCGGCGCGTGCCGCGGGATCGTCCACCGAATAGCTGCCGGACGGATTTTTGGTGATGGCGTCGGCATATTTGCCGTAGCCGAGATGCGCACCCGCCTCCTTCACCGTGCCGAGCCAGGTCTGGTCGATGAACTGAAACAGCCCGCGCGCCGACGAGGTGGTTGCGGCGGCCTTCGGGTTGAAGTTGGATTCCATCTTGGCGGTGGCGAGCAGATATTCGAAGCTGGCGCCCGTCGTGGATGCGGCCTGCTTGATCGAGCCCGCGATCCTCGCGCGCGCGGAATCGACACCTGCCGCAGCCGTGGCGCTTGATGTGTCGACCGCCATATCTGTGGTGCCCCGCTCCTCGCGAAACCTCGCGCGGGCTCTCAAGGCGCTGGCAATCAGTGCCTATTACAAGGGCAAGACTGCCGCAATTATGGTTAAGAGGGGGTTAAGGGGCCGCACCGTCATTCCGGGGCGCATCGAAGATGCGAACTCTGGTGCGCACTTGCGCACCAGAGAATCTCGAGATTCCGGGTTCAGCCCTGCGGGCTGCCCCGGAATGACAGAGTCACTTGCGATACACCTTCTCTGGATCGAATTGCCTCTCGGCATCGACAAACGACACGCGCGTGCCGCCATCGGCCGCCTCGATCCTGCGGTAGAAGCAGGAATGCCGCCCGGTGTGACACGCAGCGCCCTGCTGCTCGACGCGAATCCAGATGGCATCCTGATCGCAATCAACGCGCATCTCGACCACGCGCTGGGTCTGACCTGACGTCTCACCTTTTCGCCACAACGCATTGCGCGATCGGCTGAAGTACCAGGCGTCGCCGCTTTCGATCGTCTTGCGCAGCGCTTCCTCGTTCATGTGCGCGACCATCAGCACGTCACCGGTCGCGGCATCGGTCGCCACACAAGTCACGATGCCGGACGCGTCGAATTTGGGCTGGAAGGTCAGCCCCTCTTCACGTTCATTGGTCGTTGCGGATGTGGACACGACAGGGCCTCGCGGAGAAATTCGGCGAGGCTACCGGTTCGGCCCTCGCACCAGGGACAGGAAACGCTGCTGCTCCGCCGGATTGTCGCGGAACATGCCGGTAAAGCGGCTGGTGAACGTCATCGCGCCATGTTTGGCGACGCCGCGCACCGACATGCAGGTATGCTCCGCCTCGATCAGCACGGCAACGCCACGGGGTTTCAAAACCTCGTCGATCGCGGCCGCGATCTGGGCCGTCAGGTGCTCCTGGGTCTGCAGGCGGCGGGCGAAGATATCGGTGAGCCGCGCCAGCTTCGACAATCCGACCACCCGCTCCACCGGCGTATAGGCGATATGCGCCCTACCGTAGAACGGCATCATGTGATGCTCGCATTGCGAGGTGAATTCGATATCGCGGACCAGGACAAAATCGTCATATCCGGCGGTTTCGCCAAAGGTGCGGTCCAGCACCTCGGCCGGGCACTGATGATAGCCCTGATAGAGCTCGTCGAAGGCTTCGACCACACGGCGGGGCGTATCCAGCAAGCCCTCGCGATCGGGATTTTCGCCGATATAGCTGAGCAGCGTGTGTACGGCGTGTTCGGCCTCGGCGCGCGACGGGCGCGGCAGGTCGGCGCGGACGGCAGCGGCCAGGAACTCGGCCGGATCGAGTTCGGCCGGGCGGGTTTCCGCGGCCACGTCGGGCGATTTCACTTCGGAAGGCTTCAAATCGGAAGACTTCAAATCGGAAGACTTGCCAGGGCGGAGGGATTTGATCAATGCGTCCATGTCTTCTCCGTTCGACCGGCCTGCAAAGACCGGAGTGTCACCGGGCAGACGGGGCGGTTTTGCCGCCGGGCGCCTGAGTCCCATCCACAACACGTTGACGGCCGAACTGGTTTCCATGTCTGGTCCATGTCCGTCCGCCTACGGCAAAACGGCCGGGCTGTTTTTCCGCCGTTCCTGTCCATATATAGGACGATGAAACCCAGCCGCCAAGGGCGCTCGGATCGCCGCCCGGGACACCGATTCTCATGCTGAACGACATCTACAACAAGCGGATCATTGAATTAGCGGGCAATATCCCCCGCCTCGGTCGCCTCCCCGACCCCCACGCCAGTGCTACCGCCCACTCCAAGCTGTGCGGCTCGACCGTCAAGGTCGACCTCAAGATGGACGGGCCCGTGGTCAGCGACTTCGCCCATGACGTGAAGGCCTGCGCGCTCGGACAAGCCTCCTCCTCGATCATGGCAAGCCATGTGGTGGGCTCGACGGCTAGCGAGTTACGTGAACTGCGAGAAACCGTGCGCAAGATGTTGAAGGAAAACGGCGGTCCCCCGCAGGGCAAATGGGCCGACATCGCCCTGCTCGAGCCGGTGCGCGACTACAAGGCCCGCCACGCCTCGACCATGCTGACGTTCGACGCCGTGGTCGACGCCATCGGCCAGATCGAAGCCAAGGCAAAGCAGCCGGCGCAGGCGTGAACCCGGTACATCGCCGTCATACCCCGCGAATGCGGGGTATCCAGTACGCCGGGAATTCTCGATTTATCACCGCCGTCACGGCGTACAGGATCATCCGCATTCGCGGACGATGACCACCGTGCGTTGCGATGCAGCCTATTTCTGTTGCGGCTGATTCTGTTGCGGCTGAGCCGGCTGCGCCGGCGCGGTCGCAGAGCCGGTCGGAACCGCGGCTTCGGCAGTCTTGGTCGACTTGCCCGACTGCGACTGCGCATCGCCCTCCGTCACGGAACTGACGAAGCGATCCTGCGGCTTGGAAGGCTTGGCCTCGGCCATCGGCACCGACGCATTGTCCTGCGGGAACACGTCGGCGACCGCATCGGTCGTGACGAGATTGCTCAGGCGCAATTCATCGCGCGACAATTGGTGCAAATCTTCCCACGGCGGAACACTGAGCGCGAGCGACAGCAAATCGCCGGTGCCGCCCATGTCGAAGGTATATTTCGTGAGGCGACCGATGTCGCGTTGCACGATCATCAGGTCCTGCGCGCTGTAGCTCGAGCCCTTGGCGTCATCGGCGCGATCGCCCATCCAGATCTGGTGCACGCGGACATGTGCGGCGGGCGGCACGTAACGCGTCTTGCCCGACAGCAGCAGGAATACGCACATCGACTCGCAATAGGCTTCCGGCGCCACGCTGACGCGTTCGCCACGCGGAGTCTTCGTGCGCACCGTGGTGCCGACGGTCGTCAGCGCGCCGAGGCTGCGGAACCGCCGGCCAAGCGCGATGGAATCGTTGACCGAGCCGCCGCTGGAATCCAGCACGATGGTCGCGCCGGCGAGTTGGCGGCCCTTGGCGAATTCGTCGAACGCCCGCGGACTGTCCCCTGTGACGATGCCGACGGCCGAGACCCAGCCCTTGCAATCCGGCTGGCATGCATTCCACTTGAAATGCATTGGCTGTTTGCGTTCTTCGAGGGTACCACCGGCATACGCCGAATTACCCAGCATCGTGATCGCGCCCGGCAATGCGAGGCAAAAGGCGGTGGCACCGAGAAGGGCCCAGCCGCGAAGTTTCAGCGACGTCTCAAACCTCAATTTGGTTCCTTCCCCCAAGCAGCCCCGTCTACGACTGGTGGCGATGGCCCCGTTTTAGCGCGAGATGATTCTGTCATCGATCCGTATGAAAACGGTAACTGTGCTGACGTGTGTCGTCCATAATACCTTGGCTTGGTACGCTGCATTGCAGTGCGATAATTCCTAAGTGTGGCTAAATATCTGCAGGAATTCAGTTCCTGGCTTGGGAACTCCCGCAAGACTACGTACATAGTGCTGCATGGCATCGGCAGGTCCTTCATCGTCACAGCAAAAACAATGCACGGATTGTGCCAGCATCGCCCGTCGTCTGCCGCGCAATGCCGGACGCGCGCTGATATGGATCTATCGGCATTCGCTGTCGCTGCTGGTCGGCTACAACTGCCGGCATCTGCCGACATGCTCGGTGTATGGCGACGAAGCGATCGAACGTTTCGGTTTGTGGGGCGGCGGCTGGATGACGCTGGCGCGGCTGTTGCGCTGCCATCCCTGGGGTACGTCCGGCATCGACAACGTGCCGCTTACGACGCCCGCGGGTGCGCGATGGTATCTGCCGTGGCGCTACGGACGGTGGCGCGGCGTCAACCCCTCGTGAATGCAACGCTCGCGGCGAGCCTGGATTCCGCCGCTCAGCGCCAGAAGAAGAATCCATCGCCCCTCGGCCAAGGTCCGATATCCGCCGGCGGTCGCGGCCTTCGCGGACGCGGCGGTGGCGGCGGCGTCTCGACGGACGACACGGCCTCCGTGGCGGGCGATCCATCGTCGGGCAATCGTACCGACAGCAGCAAATTCGATTCAGGCGTGCGCCAGCGATAGCCGATGCCGAAATCGATCGGCTGCGCACGCTGGAAGAGTGCTGCATATGACGCCTGGTAGCGTCCCGGGAATTCGTCGATCGGTCCGAGATAGCGGCCGAACGGGAACAAACGCCATTTCCTCGTGCTGTAGTAAGCAAGCGGAATTCCGGAATCGTCCTGGATGATGGTGGCGCTGTTGTTGAGCAGGAAGTCGCGCACCGTGGTGAAGTTGCCGGAATGCGGGAGGTAGGACGCGCTCTTGATCAGGCTGTTGCCGGGCGCGAGCGTTGCGCAGAATTTCAGGAATCCGCTCGCCTTGACGCCGGAGTTGGAAAGATCGGTCGAGAAGTAATACAGCGTCTTTTCCTGGCCGTCGGAGTCCACGAAGATGATGCGCACGCCGCGCACGGCATTCGGCCCAGGATTTTCGCCTGCGAAATACGCCGCGCCCTTGTCGTCCAGCGAGATCGGACTGACGCCCTTCACGGTCATGCCCGAGCGCGCCAGAAACACATAGAGGATCGGCAAGGTGCCGCTGATCTGGCCCGCCTGCAGATCGGTCTTCATCTGTTTGGTGATGAAAAAGCTGAAGCTCAGGATCGAACTGAGCGAACGTTCGACGTTGTAGAGCGCGGACGCGATGCCGCCGCGCGGCAAACCCGTCAGGTCGGGCACCGAGCCAACCGGCTCGAGTGCACTCAGCACGTAGGTCGAGGCCCTGGGATAGAAAGCGTTCGCATAGAGAAAATCCGGGCCTGAGAACATGTAGAACATGGTCGGCTTCGGCGCCGCCAGATTGGTATCTGCCCAGGCGCGGATCCGCGACAATTGGCGCTGCTCGAGCTGGCCGAACGCGGTGTCGAAGAATTTGGCGTGCCGTTGCCAGGCAGGATCTTTGGTGAGCGGCGCCAGCGGCGAGTCCGCCGACGGCATCAGGCCTGCGAGAAATTTCGCAGTGTCATCCGCCGTCGCGGTTTGGGCACGGACGGCAGCCACGGCCGCCAGCAGCATGACAGCAGCAAGCGTCGCCGTTCTCAGACAGTGCAGCATGCTCATTCCCGACCCGTTGCGGCCACGGGAACTTGATCTACCCGCTTGCGGAAGACGGCGTAAATCAAGAGACCTGAAAACATGATCAAAAGACCCAGCAGCGACTGCAACGGCCGTTCGGTCAGAAGGTAGTACATCATGAATCCGGTCACGAGCAGGAAAACCACAGGGGTTACCGGGTATCCCCAGGCACGGTAGGGCCGCGGCAGGTCCGGCTGCGTGATGCGCAGCTTGATCACCCCGAGCACGGTAAAGAACGAGCAGAACAGCAGCGCGAACTGGATGAAGTCGAGCACCGCCTCGAAGCTGCGCGTAAGCAGCATCAGGCTCGCGACAGTGAGCTGAAACAGAATGGCGTAGGCCGGCGCACCGCTGGCCGACCGGCTGGCGAACGGCCGCAGCACCGGAATGTCCTCGCCCATCGTCATCATGACGCGCGGCCCGATCCACATCATCGCGCTGATCGAGGAGATCAGCCCGAAGCAGATCATCGCGCCGACGATGCGGCCGCCGAGCTCGCCGAAGATGTAGCTGCCGGAGATGCGGGCGACATCGAGCTGGCCCGCAAGCTTGTCGATCGGCGCGGTGTGCAGGAACACGGCGTTGAGCGCGACATACAGCACGAGCACGATCAGCGTTCCGATCAGCATCGCCCGCGGCACGTTGCGCTCCGGCAATCTCACCTCGCCGATAATGTAAGTTGCCGCGTTCCACCCTGAGAACGAATACATCACGAACACAAGGCTGATCGCGAACGGTGCGCTGACGATATGGGTGAAGTCGGACGCCGATGGCGCGAACGAAACCGGCTGCGCGGTGCCGATCACGAAGCCGCAGACCAGGAAGGCTACGATCAGCACCACCTTCAGGATGGTCGCGACCAGTTGAAAGGTCGAGGAGTGCCTGATGCCGGCGAGTTGCACCAGCGACACCAGCCAGACCACGCCGATCGCAAGTGCCAGCGATGGCGTGTTGGGCAACACCGACTTGCCATACTCGCCAAACGCCATGGCGGCGAGCGCCACAGGCGCTGCAAAGCCGACCGTCGCCGACACCCAGCCCGCCACAAAACCGAAGGCCGGGTGATAGGCCCGGCCGAGGAAGTTGTACTCACCGCTCGAGCGCGGAAACATCGCGCCGAGCTCGCCGTAGGAAAACACCCCGCACAGCGCGACGATGCCGCCGACCGTCCACAGCAGCAGGATGGAAAAGCCCGACGGGATGTCCTTGACCTGAAAGCCGAGGCTGGTGAAGACGCCGACACCGACCATATCGGCAACCACGATGGCAACTGCCACCACGACCGAAACGCTGGAGCCGCTGCCGGAGCGCGAGCCAGGCCAGGCCGGGCTTCCCGTTTCTGATGCCGCCATCTCGGACCGTACCTTCAGCGCCCAGCCAGGAGCTCATCGTGCAGGCTGACGCCCCTCAATTCAAGCAATGTTAACAAGGGTTTAAATTGAGATACAAAATAGGTTGCATGGTACCTCCAAGTGCACCGGGCCACTACTGGATTGCGAAAACATCGTGGCGATCCCACAATCGCGACACGATTGCATGGTCTGCTCAGGCTTCCGGGTGCGGGGAGTTTTTCCGGACGCTTAACGTCGCCTAAACGCGTGCGAGCTTACGCCGGTTGACGGTAGATCTTGGGGCAATGGGATGGATGGTCGGAGCTAATCCGAATTTCCCGACAGTTGATCGCGCCAGCTGGGCGACGTCTCCGGCCATGCCGCGCCGTGTTCTGCCCCTTCGATGGCACTGGGCGGCGATGGCCGCGCTGATCGTGCCGCTATCCTTCGTCCTGGTTCAATGCGGCAAGGCGCCGACCCCGGAAATGCTGGCGGCGAACACGGATGGCGCCAAATCCCGGACCGCCAAGCCGCAGGCTTCCGCCGACACGTTCGACGACCGTTTCCCCCAGCCGCAATTCGCCGACCGTTTCCCGACAGCGGGTGAAAGCCTGCCGCAAGTCCAGAGTCAGGTCGCACTGGCGCCGCAGCAGCGCGCGGTGCGTACCGAACCGGTGCGGATTGCCTCGCTGACGCCAACGCTGACGCTACCCCGCAATGAGCGTGAAGAGCTGACCACGCTGGTCAGCATGAAATCCTCCGCCTTCCCCTATTTCGGCACCAATCCGCGCTCGGAAGAACCGTTCCTCAACATCGTCAAAGGCGACCGCAAGGGCCATCGCAGCTACAGCGGCAAGGTCTACTGGCATGACGAGACCTACAACGACAGCCGCGTCTTGGTACATGTTCCCGAGACGTTCGATGTCAGGAAGCCGGGCGTGATCGTGGTGTTCTTCCACGGCAACGGCGCGACGCTGGAACGCGACGTCCGCGACCGCCAATTGGTGCCGCAGCAGATCTCGGATTCAGGCGTCAACGCCGTGCTGCTCGCCCCGCAAATGGCTGTCAACGCCGCCGACTCCTCGGCCGGCAAGTTCTGGCAGCCGGGCGGCTTCAAGCGCTTCATCGAGGAGTCGGCAAGCCACCTCGCCCGCCTCCACGGCGATCCGAAGTCGGCGCAGGCATTCGCCAACATGCCGATCGTGATCGTCGGTTATAGCGGCGGCTTCCTGCCGACGGCGTGGAGCCTCGAAGTCGGCGGCCTTCCCAACCGGGTCCGCGGTGTGTTCCTGCTCGACGCCGTCTATGGCGAGCTCGACAAGTTCGCGTCGTGGATCGAGAAAAATCGGACCGGCTTCTTTGTCTCTTCGTATACCCGCTACACCAAGCGGCGCGACCTGGAGCTGATGCAGATGCTCCGCGACAGGGGCATCGCCGTCACCGAGAGTATGGACGGGCCGTTGAAGCCCGGCAGCGTCGTGTTCGTGCAGACGCCCGACGGCGTCACCCATCGCGATTACGTCACGCAGGCCTGGACCGAGCACCCGGTCAAGGACGTGCTGGTCAAGATGGCCGCAACGCCGGCTTTGACCCGGGTTGCGAGTGTCCCCTACGCAAACCGGTAACCGGTAGCGGCTTCGTCGTCGCGATTAGACCTTCCTGGGTTTGGTCAGGATCACCGTCGTCAGTGCAAGCGCGACAAAGGCCGCCCCGACATAGCCGTTGGCGAAGAGCAAATCGCGCGCGTACAGGAAACCGCCGATGGCCGAACCAATGGCCTGTCCGACGTAGAGCACGGATGTGTTGAGCGACACCGATGCGGACGCCAGTGTAGGCGCGGCACCGACCAACCTCACCTGCTGCATCGAATTGGTGGAAGCAAATGAGCAACCGGTAGCGGCTTCGTCGTCGCGATTAGACCTTCCTGGGTTTGGTCAGGATCACCGTCGTCAGTGCAAGCGCGACAAAGGCCGCCCCGACATAGCCGTTGGCGAAGAGCAAATCGCGCGCGTACAGGAAACCGCCGATGGCCGAACCAATGGCCTGTCCGACGTAGAGCACGGATGTGTTGAGCGACACCGATGCGGACGCCAGTGTAGGCGCGGCACCGACCAACCTCACCTGCTGCATCGAATTGGTGGAAGCAAATCCAATACCCCAGATCGCGACCGAGATAGCCATCAGCGGATAGATGCCGGCGCTGAGCGCCCATCCGCTCACGCCGGCCAGCAATATCGACGTGAACAGCATCGAGGTCTTCCACGCGCCCCAGGAATCGACGATGCGGGTTCCCGATCGCGGTGCCGATGACGCCGCAGATACCGTAGAAGGCAAATACCAGGGCGATCGGGTCCGGGCCCGCGCCCGTCAGCCGCGCCAGCAAGGGGCCTATATAGGTGAACACCACGAACTGGCCGGACATCTGCGCGGTCGTGATCAACAGCAACAGCAGGATCATCCGGTTGCGGCCGATCGCTGCCCAGGTCTTGAGATCGACCGGCGCACCCATCAGCCCGCGAGGCAGACGCCACGCCAGCAGGAGAAAACTCAGGCAGCTCATTGCCCCGATGGCGCCATAGACCGCCTGCCAGCCATAGCGGCTGGCGATGAACGTGATCGCCGGCAGACCGACGGCCGCCGCCAGCGACCAGCCGAGAAAGATATAGGCGATGGTGCTGCCGCGTCTTTCTTCAGGCACGATCAGTGCGGCCGTTCCCGCCGCTTGCGGCGTGTAGAGCGCGCCGATTGCCAGCATGACCAGGCGAATGGCGAGCAGGCTCGCGTAGTCCGGCGCAAAGGCGGAGGCAATGTTGGTGAGCGCCAGCACCGCAAGGGTGGCCGTCAACAGGGTGCGGCGCTCGATCCTTGAAGTCAGCCACGCCGTGACCGGCGAACCGACGCACAGCATGATCGCACCGAAGGTGATCAGAAGACCAGCGGTGCGGATCGAAACGTCGAGACCGGCAGACAGTTCGACCAGCATACCGGCCGGCGCCAATACCGAGCAGCCGGTGACAACGTTGCCGAGCATCAGCGCAGTCGGTGCAAAGCGGCGCTCGGCGTGGACGGGCCCGGGCACATGTTTCATGCAGATGCATGTAGACTGTGAGCCGTGCCAAGAAAAGGACGCGATACCGGATTATTTGTCATCGCTTGTTATGAGTTTCATTGATTTGACGGCGCTGATGCCGAGCGGCTCTGCGCACGTCGCCGTGACGGAGAAGCATTCTTTCCCGGCCAGATGTTTGCCTTGCGGCCCTGCCATCACGGCCTATTTTGCGAAATTGCCCGATTGCAGGGGCCGAATCCCCTGCTATACCGCTGCTTTCCCGCTTACCTGCGCTCGTTCGCAGGAGTGAGCTTTAGGAGACGCCAATGCCTGACAGCAATGCACCCGCATCGGGGTTCCAATTTGGCCTTGCGAATTTGAAACCGGCCGAACCCGTGCAAAAAATCACCCTCACCTTCCCCGACGGCGCGAAGCGCGACTTCGCCAAGGACACCACCGGGCTCGACGTCGCCAAGGGCATATCGCCCTCGCTCGCCAAGCGCACGGTCGCGATGGCGCTGGACGGCGTGGTCGCCGACCTCAACGATCCGATTTCGCACGATGCGAAGATCGAACTCATCAGCCGCGAAGACCCGCGCGCGCTCGAACTGATTCGGCACGACTGCGCGCATGTGCTGGCCGAAGCGGTGCAGTCGCTGTGGCCGGGCACGCAGGTCACGATCGGCCCGGTGATCGAGAACGGCTTCTATTACGACTTCTTCCGCAACGAGCCGTTTACGCCGGAAGATTTCGCGGCGATCGAAAAGCGGATGCGCGAGATCATCGCGCGCGACAAGCCCTTCACCAAGGAAGTCTGGGATCGCGAGAAGACCAAGCAGGTGTTCCGCGACAAGGGCGAGGCCTTCAAGGTCGAGCTGGTCGACGCCATTCCCGGCGACGAGCCCATAAAAATCTATTTCCAGGGCGACTGGTTCGACCTGTGCCGCGGCCCGCACATGAGTTCGACCGGCAAGATCGGCAACGCCTTCAAGCTGATGAAGGTGGCGGGCGCCTATTGGCGCGGCGATGCCAACAACCCGATGCTGACGCGCATCTACGGCACGGCATTCGCCAGGCAGGAAGAGCTCGACGCCTACCTCAAGCAGATCGAGGAAGCCGAGAAACGCGACCACCGCAAGCTTGGCCGCGAGCTCGATCTGTTCCACTTTCAGGAGGAAGGCCCCGGCGTGGTGTTCTGGCACCCGAAGGGCTGGACCATTTTCCAGGCGCTGATTGCCTATATGCGCCGCCGCCTGACCGGCGACTATGACGAGGTCAATGCGCCGCAGATTCTCGACAAGGGGCTGTGGGAAACCTCGGGCCACTGGGACTGGTACCGCGAGAACATGTTCGCGGCGCAGTCCGCCGGCGACGAGGCGGAGGATAAGCGCTGGTTTGCGCTGAAGCCGATGAACTGTCCCGGCCACGTGCAGATCTTCAAGCACGGCCTGAAGAGCTACCGCGACCTGCCCTTGCGTCTGGCCGAGTTCGGCGTGGTGCACCGCTACGAGGCGTCCGGCGCCATGCACGGGCTGATGCGCGTGCGCGGCTTCACGCAGGACGACGCGCATGTGTTCTGCACCGAAGCCCAACTCGCCGAGGAGTGCCTCAAGATCAACGAGCTGATCCTGTCGACCTACGCCGATTTCGGCTTCGAGGGCGAGCTCACGGTCAAGCTCTCGACCCGGCCGGAGAAGCGCGTCGGCACCGACGAGATGTGGGATCATGCCGAGCGCGTGATGGCCACCGTGCTGGCGGAAATTCAGGCCGGCGGCAGCAACCGCATCAAGACCGAGATCAACCCGGGCGAAGGCGCGTTCTATGGGCCGAAGTTCGAATATGTGCTGCGCGACGCCATCGGCCGCGACTGGCAATGCGGCACCACGCAGGTCGACTTCAACCTGCCCGAACGGTTCGGCGCGTTCTATATCGATGCCGACGGCTCGAAGAAGGCGCCGGTGATGGTGCATCGCGCGATCTGCGGCTCGATGGAGCGTTTCATCGGCATCCTGATCGAGCATTTCGCCGGCAATTTCCCGCTCTGGCTGGCGCCGATCCAGGTCGTGGTCACGACCATCACGTCCGAAGGCGACGAATACGCCAAGGTGGTTGCGGCTGCCGCGCGGCGCGCCGGCCTGCGCGTCGAAATCGACCTGCGCAACGAGAAGATCAACTACAAGGTCCGCGAGCACTCGCTGGCGAAGATCCCTGCCCTGCTCGTCGTCGGCAAGAAGGAAGCCGAGACCCATTCGGTCTCGATCCGCCGGCTCGGCAGCGATGGGCAGAAGGTGATGCCGACGGCCGAGGCGCTGGCCGCTCTCGTCGAGGAAGCGACCCCGCCGGACGTCAAGCGGGCGCGGTCCGCGGTCTGATCATAATCGGTCTAAATCCGCTTCCGCTGGACCGGCTGTGCCACTATCTCTGGCACAGCCACTTCCGACGAAAGAGACCCTTGTGCCCGACGCCATCGAACTCCTGAAGATCCGCCGCTCGGTCAAGCCCCGCGAGATGAGCGGACCCGGCCCGACCGCGGGCGAACTCGAGACCATCCTGACCATCGGCGCGAGGGTGCCCGATCACGGCAAGCTGACGCCGTGGCGCTTCATCGTGTTCGAGGGCGACGCCCGCGCGCGGGCCGGCGACGTCATTGCCAAGGTCTTCGCGAAAAAGAATCCGTCTGCTCCTACCGCCGACATCGAGGTCGAGAAACGCCGGCTGATGGACGCGCCGCTGGTGATCGCCGTGGTTAGCTTTACAAAGCCGCATCCCAAGGTGCCGGCGTGGGAGCAGGAACTGTCCGCGGGCGCCAGCGCGATGAACATCGTCACCGCCGCCACCGCGCTCGGTTATGGCGCCTGCTGGCTGTCCGGCTGGTTCGCCTTCGACCGCGACGTGCTCGACGGGCTCGGACTGAAGGCGGATGAAAAGCTTGCGGGTTTCATCCATATCGGCACGCCGTCGAAGCCCGCGGAGGATCGCCCTCGCCCGGCGCTGTCGGACATCGTGACACGGTTCTAGGGCTCACGCCGCCTTCGAAGCCCGCTTATCGAACCCGGACAATAACGCGGCGAGTTCGGATGCCGGCTTTGCTGCGCTGAACAGAAAACCCTGCACCTCGTTACAGCCTTCGGCGCGCAGCCAGTCGAGCTGGTCCATGGTCTCGACGCCTTCCGCCGTCGTCGTGATGTTCAGGCTGCGCCCGAGGCCGGAGATAGCGCGTACGATCGCAACGCAATCGGTACGCTCGACGAGGTCCTTCACGAACGATCGGTCGATCTTGATCTTGTCGAAGGGAAAGCTCCTGAGATAGCTCAGGCTCGAATATCCGGTGCCGAAATCGTCCATGGATATGCTGACGCCGAGCTCGCGAAGCTGATGCAGGATCGCCAGATTGGCTTCGGTTTCGGCCAGGAAGACCGATTCGGTGATCTCGAGTTCGAGCCGGCGCGGCGACAGACCGGAATGCGCCAGCGCCGAAATCACCGCCTGAACCAGGTTGCGGCTGCGGAACTGGACCGACGACAGGTTGACGGCGACCTTGATGTCATCCGGCCAGTTCACTGCCTCCGAACAGGCCTCGCGCAGCACCCACTCGCCGAGCGCCACGATCAATCCGATATCCTCGGCGACCGGAACGAAATCGGCCGGCGAGATCATGCCCTTTTCCGGACTGCGCCAGCGCAACAGCGATTCGAACCCGCTGATCCGATTGGCCGCAATATCCACCAGCGGCTGATAGTGCAGTTCGAATTCGCCACTGGCGAAGGCGCGGCGTAGGTCGCGCTCCATGTCGCGGCGCCTCTGCGCCTGCCGGTCCATCTCGCGCTCGAAGAAGCGGTGGACGCCGCCGCCATCGGACTTCGCCCGGTAGAGCGCCATGTCGGCGTTGCGCATCAATTCCTCGCAACTCGTGCCATCGCCGGGCGATAGCGCAATGCCGACGCTGGCGCCGACAACCACCTCGATGCCGTCAAGGTCATAGCGCGCGCTCAATACGCCGATCAGCCGGTCGGCGAAATCGCTCACGTCGTTCGGCGACACCTCGGAGACCAGCACAATGGCGAATTCGTCACCGCCAAGCCGCGCGGCGAGATTGTCGCCACGCACTTCGGATTTCAGCCGCTCGGCCACCTGCTTCAGCAGGCGGTCTCCCATCGGATGGCCGAGTGAATCGTTGACGTTCTTGAACAGGTCGAGATCGACGCACAGCACCGCCACGCGCCTGTTGCCGGTCGCCGCCCGTTCGAGCGCCTGGCGAAGGCGCTGCTGGTAGAAGTCGCGGTTCGGCAGGTTGGTCAGGCCGTCGTGATGGGCCATGTGGGCAATTCGCGCTTCCGCCGCGCGGCGTTCGGTGATGTCGACGACGGCCACCAGATAGCCGTCACGCCCGTCGAAGGCGACGCGCCGCCCAAATGTCAGCACATGGATTTCGCTGCCGTCGGCCTTGAGATGCCGCCAGTCGCGGCTCGAATTATAGACATCGCCGACTTGCTGCAGCGCCTGGCTGTGGCTTGCCCATTCGTCCTCCGGCCAGATTTGGCGAAGTTGCATCTGCAGGAAGGTTTCTCGGGGATAGCCATAATGCCGTACGGCCGCGTCGTTGACGTTCAGGAACTGGGTCGTTTCGGCATCAAACACCCACATCGGCATCGGATTGTTGTCGAACAGCAGGCGGAATGAAACCTCGCTCCGCTTCAGCGCCGTGACGTCGGAAACCGTTAGCGACAGCATGTCGCCGAATGCCGTCACGCCCAACCGCAGGCAGCGGTCCTCGCTGTTGATTTCGATCTGACCACCATTGCCGCTGGCGATGATGTCGCGCAGACGCTCGGTCACCTCCGGCGCGCATAACAGGTTTCCGCCCGCACCGAGCCTGTGCCACAACAATTCCGTCGACGACTTCCGCAGCAGCCGCGCGGCGCCCTGATTGAGATGGACGATCTGGAAATCGGACGGCTGCCCGTCCGCATCGCGAATAGCCGCCAGCGACAGCATGCCCTCGTCGGTCGCGGAGAAGATCGTGTCCAGCAGGTTGATTTGCGCGTCGCGCTCGTTGACGTAGGCGCCGACCAGGGTGGTACCCCAGCGTGACGACGTCGGCAGCGCCAGCACGTCATAGGTCCGAACCAGCCCATCGCGCACGCAATGCGCCGTGGCGAGGTACGGACGACCGTTCTGCAGCGCGTTGGATGCTGCCTCGCCGAGCGCGGTCGCGCAATCGGGCGGCAATGCACTTAAGGAAATGTCCCAGCGATCATCATTCAGCCATTGCTGGACGTAGCGGCCGGTATGCAAGACAGCGAGCGTGTCGTTGTCGTTCCGCAGCAGCACGATGTGATCCGCCAGCCGGCCGAGGCTGCCGAGCATGACATCTTCATAGCGTGGCAGCCTGTCGCCCGGACGCAATGCGGCCTGCCATTTGCGTTTCAGGACCGGGACGTCGGCGAACATCTCGGTGTTGAATTTCTCTGACGTTTTTTTCGACGATCTGTTGGCCGCAACCATGACCTGCCCCGCTACGCGCACTCAATCCTGCGGCATCCAATGCAGCCGGGTTTAAGGCTGTGTAAAAATTGCGGCAGCGGTACGCCGATATGGCGATTATGACAGTTTTAAATTGCGCGATGGTTAGTCGGCATTAGAGACTATGACAGCCAAACGCGCAAACGGTCAGCGCGCCACGACCTCGACCTCGCCGTCGACGCCGTTGACGACGTTGAAGGAGCGCTCGAAAACCTTGCCTTCGTTCTTGGCAATCGCCCGGTACTCGCCTTCGGACAGCACCACACGCGGAAACGCGCCGATCGATTCCTTGATGACGTCGCCGCCCGGCGTGATCACCGACCATGCGGTGTTGGCGAGCGCCTCGCCGCCCCTGTCGCTGACCAGCTTCAGCGTAATCACCGCCGCGCGGTGGGAGACGGTCACGTCCGTCAGCTTGCCGGCCTGGACGCGGATGTCGGAGCGCACCACCGAATTGGCATCGCCATAGTTGGAGATGATGTAGTAGGTGCCCTCCGGCAGCAGCGCGACGTCGCCCGCAGCGACGTTCGGAAGCAGCGGGGTGCGTTCGGAGCCTTCGAATTGGCTGCCCTTGTAGATCGCGAACGAGATCTGGTTCGGGGGAATCTTGCTGGTGCCGACGCGGCCTTCGATGCGCAGTCCGCCGGCCGGAAGCACGAAAGCCACGCGGTCCGTCTCGGCTTTCAGGCTCACCGCCCGCACCGCGCTGACCAGGCCGAGAGCGACATGGACGACGTAATTGCCGGGCGGCAGCACGATGTTCGGAGTCGCGCCGCGCTCCTCGCGGATCAGCTTGAACGTGCCGGTATCGTCGGGCTTGTCGGCGAACACCCGCCACACCAGCCCGCCGTTGATAACCGGCAGGTCCTTGCCGTAGCGCGCCGTGAGCGACAGCACCGCCTGGCCTGCAGTCGCCGCACCCGGCGGCGGCACCACCGGTGGCACGGCGGTGACTTGTGGCTGAACGATGGTCGGCTGGTTCAGCGGCGCGGGAAGCGGTGGAACCGCCCCCGTCCCCGATGGCGGTGCCAGATTCATGGCAGGCCCGGTCTGGGTGTCCGGAACCACGGCGGGCGGCACCGGAGGCGGGCGATCCGAGAACCACTGGGCCGAGACCGGGGCCGGATACAAAGCAACCAGCATGAAGGCGACCGCCACCGCCGGGAAAGGCCATCTGCCCCGCCCGAATCTACCGATACCGTCACCCCGCGAAATCATGGGCATGCTTTTCACCGAAAACGCGGCAAATTCAAGCCACCAACGGCCGGTTCGGCCCCCGGGAGGTTACGGAACCGGGCGCCACACCCGATGTTGATCTTGAGGCCGCGGCCCCGTCACAATCCCTGTCTAGCCCGATTTGGCCGGGCATAAACCATGCTTACGGAAAGGACTGGCGGAAATTCTGGCGCGGCCACGCCGCGGCGGATATCCTTCAAGGCCGCAGGAGAGTTGGCGTGTTGGATAGCTGGATGGGCCGCGGCCAAAAGGGCTCCGACGCCGAAGACAAGGTCGGGCTCGGCAGTATCCGCCGGCCGGTAATTGGACTGGCGCTGGGTGGCGGCGCCGCACGCGGCTTTGCCCATATCGGCATCGTCCGCACCCTGGTGGCCCACGGAATCTTTCCCAACGTCGTGGTCGGAACGTCGATCGGCGCCGTGGTCGGCGGCGCCTATGCCGCGGGACATCTCGACACGCTGGAAGAATGGGCGCGCAGCCTGCAGCCGCGAACGGTCCTCTCCTATCTCGATATCCGCCTGAACGGCTCGGGGCTGATCGGCGGCGCCAAGCTTGCGGCCCAACTAGAGGCGGCGCTCGGCCAAAGCCTGATCGAGGATCTGCCGGTGAAATTTGCCACCGTCGCGACCGAAGTGCGCACCGGCCACGAAATCTGGCTGACCCATGGCCCAATGGTGGACGCGATGCGCGCCTCTTACGCGCTGCCGGGAATATTCTCGCCGATCCTGGTTGGCGACCGCTGGCTGGTCGACGGCGCCCTGGTCAATCCGGTGCCGGTGTCGGCGGCGCGCGCGCTCGGCGCGGAAATCGTGATCGCTGCCAATCTCTCCAGCGATGTCTTCGCGCACTCCACGACGATCTATTCCCACGGCCCGACGGCTGGCGTTTCGGTATCGGTGATGCCGGAAGCACTGCCCGAACCCGAGCCGCGCAAACGCGGCATCGGAAAATTCTTCTCCGCCGAGCGCACGATGAAGCGCGAATTCTTCGGTGGCGGCGGACGGCCGGGCATCTCCTCGGTCATGGTCGATGCCTTCAACATCATGCAGGACCGCATCACCCGCGCTCGGCTTGCCGGCGATCCGCCGGATCTCCTGATCTCGCCCCGCGTCGGCAAGATCGGCTGGTTCGATTTTCATCGCGCTGACGATCTGATCGCCCACGGCGTGAAAGCGGCCGAGCGGGCGATCGACTCGATCCAGGAGGCGATCCATATCCTGGCGCCGCCGCAGATCGACGCCGAGAAGGCGCTCGAAAAGCCTGACAAGGAATAGCGTAGCGTTCTCAAGCGAAGTATGCCCTCGGACGTGATCCGAGGGTGGTCACCGGCTCACGCCAAGAAAACGCGTCAAAACGAGCTCACGCCGTCTTGATGTAGTCGCGCAGCGCTTCCTGCTCGGCCTCATATTCCTGGACACGGCGCTTGACGATGTCGCCGATCGATATCAGGCCAACCACCTTGCCGTCCTCGATAACGGGCAGATGCCTGAACTTGCCGAGCGTCATCATTTCCATGATCCCCGCGACGGTGTCGGACTGCCGGCAACTCACGACCTTGCTCGTCATGACCTCGCTGACCGGCTCCTCGAGCACCCTGGCGCCGCGCTCGCCCAACACGCGGACAATATCGCGCTCCGAAAGGATCCCCTCCACGCGTCCCTGGTTCATCACCAGCACGGCGCCGATCTTGCGGTCGCCAAGGATCTTGATCGCGGCCGAAAGCTTGGCATCCGGCTCGATGCTCATGATCTGATGGCCCTTGGTGTCGAGAATTGAACGTACCGTCATTGTCGCCTCCCTGAATCCGTTGGTGCCCAAGGGGCCCGACTTGTTCGTGAGCTTCAATCAACAGTTCCGCGCCGGTTTCGTTTCAGGGCGCGGTTACAAGCGCGGCTGTCATCCATGGCAGCGGCATTGGCTTGCGTTACAACCAGTGCGGATGATGAATGAAATCGCCCCTCGCCGCAAGCGGCGATCAGACGCGGCCAGATTCGTCCGGCCATGAAGCATCCGCGGCATGCGGCGTCGCACGCGGTACCGGATCGAACAGCGAAAACAGCATCAGGCCGGCGAGAAATCCGCCGATATGCGCCTGCCAGGCAACACTGGCGCCTTCTGCGCCGATCGAGATTGATCCGAGGCCGAAGATGATGTTGACGCCGAACCACACCGCCAGAAATCCGAGCACGCGCGCGTTGCGCAACGCCCGGGAAAGCGACAGCGCCGGAACCTTCGCGGCGGCATCCGCATCGCCCCGGTGGAACGAAAGAAAACTTCCCCGCACGAAGGCAAAGCGGATGGCGGCGGCCATGGCGCCGGATACCGAGGCCGAGGCGCCGATCATCGGTGCGATCGCGTGTTCATGGGTGACGAGATGCGCCAGGGCGCCCGCCGCGGCCGTCACCGCCATGAAGACGAAGAACCTGACGGCACCGAACCGGCGCGCCAGCGCGCTGCCGAACGGCAACAGCCACAACAGGTTGAAGCCGATATGGCTGAGATTGGCATGCAGCAGCGAATAGGTGACGAAGGTCCATACCTTGGCGCCGTCCCCGCCGGGAAAGGTGATGTTGAGTAAGGTGGAGTCGTAGCGCTTCGGAATGAAGCCGAAGACGTCGATGGTCCAGTTCTCCAGCTCAACCGGCAGCAGCACCCGCAAATGAATCGCAGCGATCAGCGCGATATAGGCCGTGAGCGCGCCCGGTAGCGTCAAGATCGGCTCGTGCGGGGCGTCCGGCGGCTCGACCGGGGATGAGTAAGACTGGGATTCCAAGGGGTCCAGGACCTTAGCTGGCGGCTTCGAGTCGTATGGGCCCAGATAGGCGGCTTTACCCGCCCTGTGCAAGTGCACAATCGCAGCTATTCCCGTGTCCCGGACGCGGCGCGGCACGGAGTGACGCGACGCAGAGCCGGGACCCATGTGGCTGCGTTTGGGTCCCGGCTCTGCGGAGCAGCGTGAAGAACGCTGCACCGCGTCCGGGACACGGGTGCGGCCACCTTCTCTCAAAAGAAAAAGGGAGAGCTCTGAGAAAGCTCTCCCTTGTCTTGCTGGCCTTTTCGCGCCCGGAGCCGGGATCACATCCCCGCCCCTCCCCGCGCGATGACCAAACTGTTTGACGCCACCTGTGTACCAACCGCGCCGGACAGATAAGTCGGCGCCGCCTGATGCGTTCCACATTACGCGCGGCGCAGCACCACCGCCAACCGCATAGTTAACTTAACGTTAACAACGCAAAGCCGCGACCCGCGCGGCCAAATCGCGTCCCCGGCATGGACGCTGCACAGCCTGTCCTGCACAACGAACAAGGGAAGGCGTGCTGCGCAAAAGCGGGACAGATGTGTCCCGCCAAGACAAGCCGGGGAAAGGTAAGCATGAAACACCCATCGAGCCGCGAGTTCTTCGCCTATTGGGACGCGAAACGCGGCGACGCGCGGGCACCGGACCGTAGCGAGATCGAACCCGGCGCGGTGCGCGAGCTGCTCGGCGACATCTTCGTGCTGTCCTATGACAACGAGGCCGGCTATCCGTTTCGTGTCGCCGGAACGCGGGTCTGCGCCCTGCTCGGCCGCGACATGAAGGACGCGAGTTTCTCGGCGCTGTTCACTCCGGACAGCCGCCGCGAGATCGAGGACATCATCTGCTACGTCGCCGAAGAAATGCTGGCGGCGATTGCCGGCATCACCGCGACGTCGGAGGACGGCACGACGGCGCATCTGGAGTTGCTGCTGCTGCCTTTCAACAACCGCGCGCATGCGCCGATCAGCTTGACCGGATTGCTGGCGCCGTTCGAAAGCGATCTCGGCACGATCAGGGATTTCAAGGTGACGTCGTGGCGCTATCTGCATCGGCCGCAAAAATTCGTCCCGCGCGCCTTGCGCAAGCTCGCGATCGCGCGCGGCTTCATGGTGTATGAGGGCCTGCGGTAGTCACGAACCGTCGGGTATGTCGAACGCTGCAGCCCAACGCATGGTCGCGTGATCATGCTCGAAATCGACCCACAAAAAGCCTCCAAAAAAAGCACGACCAAGCATTGCCTAAATGCGAGGCGTCAGGCAGGGTCGAACCAAGACGTGGAGCCGGGCCACATCCGCTGAATGAGACGCACCGAGAGAAAACCTCGGAGGCGCGTATTCGCCGTAACCTCGGAGATCCCAAGTATGCTGTTCAAGAGATTGATGCTTGCCGCCGCAATTGCCACTGCCGCGGTGGCGACGCAGGCCCATGCCGACGCCCTCGATTCGATCATGAAGTCCAAGGTGATCAAGATCGCCGTGCCGCAGGATTTTGCGCCGTTCGGCTCCGCCGGGCTCGATCTCAAGCCGCAGGGCTACGACATCGACATGGCCAATCTGATCGGCAAGGAACTCGGGGTGAAGACCGAAATCATTCCGGTGACCAGCGCCAACCGCATTCCCTATTTGCAGACCAACAAGGCCGACCTGGTGATTTCCAGCCTCGGCAAGAACGAGGAGCGCGAAAAGGTCATCGACTTCTCGATCGCCTATGCGCCGTTCTTCTCCGGCGTGTTCGGCACTAAGGCGATCACAGTTGCGAGCGTGGCCGATCTCAAGGGCAAGACCATCGGCGCCACCCGCGGCGCGATCGAGGAGCAGGCGCTGACCGCCTCGGCGCCGCCGGACGCGACCATCAAGCGTTTCGAGGACAACAACGCGACCATCGCGGCCTTCGTGTCCGGCCAGGTCGATCTGATCGCCACCGGCAACACGGTCGCGGCTGCGATCGCCGAAAAGGTCCCTGCCCGCGCGCCGACGCTGAAATTCGTGATCAAGGACAGCCCCTGCTATGTCGGACTCAACAAGAACGAGCCGGCGCTGCTCGCCAAGGTCAACGAGATCATCACCAAGGCGAAGGCATCTGGCGAGATCGGAAAATTGTCGGAGAAGTGGCTGAAGGCACCACTACCGCCCGGCTTCTAAGCGCAAGGCTGGGCAGTGTCCTATAAACTGCAATTCGCCGAACTGCTGCCCTATTGGAACGTGCTGCTGTATGGGCTGGTCTTCACGATCGTGCTGACGATCGTGTCGACGGTTGTCGGCATCGCGGTCGGCACCGCGGGCGCCGCAGCGCGCACCTTCGGCCCCGGCTGGCTGGGCCGTATCGTCGCTGTGTACGTGGAATTGATCCGCAACACGCCGTTCATCGTGCAGTTGTTCTTCATCTTCTTCGGCCTGCCGGCGCTCGGGCTGAAACTCAGCGAGACCACCGCCGCCTTCCTCGCCATGGTGATCAATCTCGGCGCCTACTCGACCGAGATCATCCGCGCCGGCATCGAGGCGGTTCCGAAAGGCCATATCGAGGCCGGCCTGAGCCTCGCGATGAGCAAATGGGAGGTGCTGCGCCATATTGTGCTGAACCAGGCGTTCCGAAAAATCTATCCGGCCCTATCGTCGCAGATCATCATCGTGATGCTGGGCTCGGCGGTGGTGTCGCAGATTTCCGCAGAAGACCTCACCTATGCCGCCAACTACATCGCCTCGCGAAACTTCCGCAACTTCGAGGTCTACCTGTTCGTCGCGCTGGCCTACCTCTTGCTGGCGATGCTGACGCGTTCGCTCTTGCGGGCGCTCGGCCGCGTCATCTTCAAGGCGAGGTGAACCATGCTGCAGTTCAGCTTCTGGGACATCCTCTCCAACCTCTTGATCGCCACGCAGTGGACCATCGTGCTGTCGCTGATCGCCTTCTTTTGCGGCGGTATCGTCGGGCTGGTGCTGCTGTTCATGCGCACCTCGCGGATCGCACCGCTGGAATGGTTCACCAAGATCTACATCGAATTCTTCCAGGGCACGCCGCTATTGATGCAGTTGTTCCTGTTCTTCTTCGGCATCGCGCTGTTTGGCGTCGAGGTCTCGCCGTGGATGGCGGCGACGCTGGCGCTTACGTTCTGGACCAGCGCGTTCCTGACCGAGATCTGGCGCGGCTGCGTCGAAGCGATCCCGAAGGGTCAATGGGAGGCCTCCTCCAGCCTCGCCCTCAGCTACATCGAACAGATGCGCTACGTTATCCTGCCACAGGCCTCGCGCATCGCGGTGGCGCCGACGGTCGGGTTTTCGGTGCAGGTGATCAAGGGCACCGCGCTCGCTTCGATCATCGGCTTCGTCGAGTTGACCAAGGCCGGCACCATGCTCAACAACGCGACCTTCCGGCCGTTCCTGGTCTATTCGCTAGTCGCGCTGATCTATTTCTGCCTGTGTTTCCCGCTGTCGTGGTGGGCGAAGAAAATCGAAGGCCGCCTCAATGTCGCTCGTTAGCATCCGTGACGTCAGGAAGAGTTTTGGCCCGAATGAGGTGCTGAAAGGCGTCTCGCTCGACATCGCCAAGGGCGACGTGGTGGCGATCATCGGGCGCTCCGGCTCCGGCAAAAGCACCCTGCTCCGCTGCATCAACGGCCTGGAGACCTATCAATCCGGCAGCATCGTCGCTGATGGCATCGAGGTCGCCGGCGCCAACACCAATCTGCGCGAACTGCGCCGCCATGTCGGCATGGTGTTCCAGCAGTTCAACTTGTTTCCGCACCTGACGGCCGCCGAGAACGTGATGCTGGCGCCCACCGTCGTCAACAAGGTATCGAAGGCCGAGGCCCGCGCCACCGCCGCCGAAGTGCTGGCGAAGGTGGGATTGTCGGAAAAGATGGACGCCTATCCGAGCGAGCTTTCCGGCGGCCAGCAGCAGCGCGTCGCGATCGCGCGATCGCTGGCGATGCGGCCGAAGGTGTTGCTGTGCGATGAGATCACGTCCGCCCTCGACCCCGAACTGGTCAACGAGGTGCTGCGCGTGGTCGAGCAATTGGCGCGCGAGGGTATGACGCTCATTCTGGTGACGCACGAAATGCGCTTCGCCCGCGACGTCGGCACCAAGCTCGTCTTCATGCACCACGGCAAGGTGCATGAGGAAGGCGTGCCGAAAGAGGTCTTCGCCGCCCCGCGAACCCCGGAACTGCAGCAGTTCGTCGGCCAGGTCGGTTGAGTTTCGGCCTCAGCGTCCGGTAAACACCGCCGCACGTTTCTCGAGGAAGGCATTGCGCCCTTCCACCGCGTCCGCACTCAGGCGAATTTCCGCCTGCGTCTCGATCTCGCGGCGGAACTGGTCGGCATAGCTGGCGTGTTCGCTCTCGTCGATCAGGCGGCGCGTCGCGACCAGCGCCCGCGTCGGGCCATCAGCGAGCCGGCGCGCCAGCTCAAGCGCCCCGTCACGAAGCGCCGCGTCGTCGAACACTTCGCGGACCAATCCCCACTCCTTCGCGAGATCGGCAGACAGCGGCTCGTTGGTCATCATCAATTCGAGCGCGCGTTGCCGGCCGACGAGGCGCGGCAACAGCCAGGTCGAGCCGAGATCGGGGACCAGCGCGATGCGGCTGAACACCTGAATGAAGCGAGCCGAACGTGCCGCAACAATCATGTCGCCCGCCATCGCAAGGCTGAATCCGCCGCCCGCCGCCACGCCGTTGACCGCGACCACGACCGGCACGCGGCATTCGCGTAGCGCCCTGAACGCCGGCCAGTAATATTTCATCACGCCGGCCGCGATGTCGTCGCCCAGGATTTGCGCCGCCTTGAGGTTCTGGCCCGAGCAGAAGCCACGCCCGGCGCCCGTCAGCACCAACGCCCTCACCTGAGGATCATCGTTAGCTTCACCAATGGCAATGGCGAGGTCCCCCAGCAGAGCGGGCGTCATCGCGTTCAGGGTGTCGGGCTCGTCCAATGTCAGCACGCGGACGTTGCCGTCGTGCTCTCGCTTCACTCCCGGCATCTCATTCCTCCCTGCTCGCAATTTTGGGCCGGCCCTGGCGGGCGCGACAGACCCCCTTCTGAACGCGATCGAGCAGCGTGAGCGCCTGATAGCGCGAGGGATCAGTCCGGACGTTTTGATGTATCGCTGCAACGGAATTGCGGCGATACGACCAATCCGCGGTGGATACCGCTTTCATGCAACCGGCGCTAACACATCGTTAACCCTGTCGGCCTTAGGGTCTTCCTGACGCCGAAGGACCGGCTGTCTGGTGGCGAAGATGTCGTTTGCGCAAAAGAAAACTTCCACTGTGCCGTCCGCGGAGGAGCGCCGGCGCTTCCAGCGCGTCAAGGTTCACTTGCTCGGCCGCTACATGCTGCCGGATCGCCGCGAATTTCCTTGCCAGATTATTAACATGTCGCCGGGTGGGCTGGCGCTGCTGGCGCCCGGCATCGGCAATGTCGGCGACCGCGTGATCGCCTATCTCGACCATATCGGCCGCGTCGAGGGCAAGATCACCCGCATCATCGACAACGGTTTTGCCATGACGGTCGGCGCCACCGCGCGCAAGCGCGACAAGCTCGCCGCCCAGCTCACCTGGCTCGCCAACCGCGATATCCTCAATCTGCCCGAAGACCGCCGCCACGACCGTATCGTGCCGCGCAACCCGATTGCGCTACTGACCCTCGAGGACGGCAGCAAGATGACCTGCCGCATCATCGACCTGTCACTGTCGGGGCGCGGCGATCGCCGCGGAGAACCGCCCGCCGCTGAAATCGCTGGTCATGCTAGGCAAAGTACAGTCCCGCGTGGTGCGAAACCTCGAAGAAGGCTTTGCGCTCGAGTTCGTCCATGAGCAAGTCGCTGAGACGCTCGAAGACGCGGTTACCGCGCGGTAAAGCGCCAGCCGCCAAAAATCCCTGATTTTTCAGCTCCAAAGGCGGTTTCCGCGTTGCCGGATGCCGCCTTTTCGCTGTCCGGCAACGGCCAAAGTCGGTTAATGCGGGGCGCGTTTGCCTGCGCATCCCCTTCTATTGCAGCGCCACAGGCGTTAATCCGTAAAATTTGAATAAATTGCAGTTGTTTCAAATTTTATTCGAATTCGATTCAAGTATAGATCGAATTCGCCGCTAGCTTTACTAGTATTCACGTCAAATGTACTTGCCTGACTTAGCGCCGGCGCAAATCCTTTGTGCGAAACGTGGTCCCAACAAGAAACGGGGGCCACGATGTTGTTCAGGGGACAGGGGAAGGGACTGGCGGTGATCGCCGTCCTGATAGGGATGAACGCTTCGATGAGCGTCTCGGCGAAAGCCGGCGACGCGCTCTATGCCAGCCTTGGCGATACCGCGCGTTCGCCGATCGGCTGGGTCGAATTCTGCGCCGAAAACACGGGCGAGTGCCGCAGCGGCGCTTCACAGCCGCGCGACATCGTGATGTCGCAGACGGCGTGGCGGGATCTGCTGCGGGTCAACAAGTGGGTCAACGAGGCCATCAAGCCGATCACCGACATGGATCATTGGGGCGTGATCGAGAAATGGTCGTTGCCGACGGACGGTTACGGTGACTGCGAGGACTATGTGCTTCTGAAGCGCAAGATGTTGATCGACGCCGGATGGCCGCGCGAGGCGCTGCTGATCACGGTGGTGCGCGACAAGAAGGGCGAAGGCCACGCAGTGCTGACGGTGAAGACCGACAAGGGCGAGTTCGTTCTCGACAACCAGAACGAAAACGTCCTGGCCTGGACCGAGACCGGCTACCGCTTCGTCAAGCGTCAGTCACAGAGCGACCCGAACGTATGGGTCTCGCTCGGTGACAGCCGCCCGGCGGTCGCCACCGCCTCGTCACGCGATCGATAACGAGAGAAGGAATTTACCAACCCGCGACCCGGTCACATCCCCACCCCTCCCCGTCCCAGACCGGTTCGCGCGCGGCCACCCTTCCCCCAAAGGGTGGCCGCAACTTTTTTGAGCGGCCTTCCACTCGTAGCCCTGCACCCGGTGCCAGTACTGGTTGCCGAGCAGCGCGCGATAATGCGAGTTGACGGTGTCGTAGCATTCGCAGGCCGCCTCCCGCAGCGCTTCTTGATCCACGAATATGGATCTTGCCGCGGGGTTATTTGGGGGCCGGCATTTAAATCCCCTTATATGCCCATTAGCAGACAGACAGGACCGTCGATCTGCCCTTCAAATCAATCCCCTATTTTCGTCGCCTTGGAGGCGCAAGATGATCCATGTGGACGACCGTACCGCGGCAAGTCTGGATGTGGTTCTGGAAGAGGCCTGCAGGGGATTGAAACACGGCGGCGACCACGAAACCCGAAAAAAGATCGCCACGAAACTCATTCAAGCTGCCAGGAAGGGAAATACCACTCTCAGCGGCTTGAAGGCTGTGGCTGATCGAGCCCTGACGGAGATGGTCCACCGCAAATCGGCCTGATGGCGATTTCGACTGGGCGGAAATGAACAGCGGATGGCCCCCTGGGCCGCCGCGCACTGTTGTGTTTTGATCTGACGACTACGCCGCCAGCGCCACGCGAAGTCGATTTTTGCCGCAATCCCGGGTTTTAGCGGCAGCGCGGCTGTGCTATTTGGGGGGCATTGAAATCACGTCCGGATTTGGAGTCGCATGCTCGAACTCGCCCCCCGGAGTGCCAGCCCCGTCGCGCGTTTCGGCGGTCAGCCGATTGCGATCGCCGCTGCGGCTCTCGTCATTGTCGTGCTTGGAGTAAGCTTTATCACCCTGTGGCGCGCCTATACGGGCAGCGCTCCCGAGACCGATCGCGCGGCCGCGACACGCCAGTTGCAGGCGCGCACCGCGCAAGCGTCCGAGCAACTGGTCGAGAAGACCAAGGGCTTGGAAGCGACGCAGCAGGAATCGATCGACCAGTTGCAGGTGGTGCAGGACCAACTGCTCACCGTGCGCCGCCTGCTCGCCGCGCAGCAGGCCGACACCAGGAAGCTTTCCGAGCAGGTTGGAACGTTGACGGAAGCGATCGACGGCTTGCGGCAATCCTTTGCCAGCGCGCAGGCCTCCGAACCCACCGCCGCTCCCGCGCCGCGTAAGCGAACAGCCAAGGCAAAGCCCCGCTCGGCCCGGAGCGCAAATCGCAGCCGCGCCAAGGCCCGCGGCTAATTGGTCTGGGCGGCGCTCGGCGACGAAGTCGCGCCGGGGGTCGTATGCCGGCGCCGCCGCAAGCCGCGGCGCCCACTCGGGCAATCCAGCGATTTTTCATCCTTGATCCCGGATCGGGAATTGCATCATGCGGCCGGGGGACGGGATATTTTCGACCGTTGCAGCATGCATCTCCGCAACTTTTTTCCGCGCTTTTGTGAACTGGATCACATATCTCCGGGTGAATCCCGGGCATCCTGTAGTTCACCGGATGGCGTGAGCCGATTTCAATATCCGGGGCTGGCAAGGTCGTTGACGGTATACTGCGTCGACGGCCTTGTTCTTTTTGGGGCTTCCGTCAACTACCCGGCCATTAGACCTTCAATAGCTGACCGACGCCTGCAACGACACGCGCCAGGCCCCGGCGCGGCTGTGCAGCCCGTCGCTCAGAGCCCTTGCCGCCAGCAGTTTCGAGTTGAAGTTTGACCCGGCCGCAAAGTCGAACCCGGCCCCGACCGACGATAGCGTGGTGTCACGCCGGAAAAACAGATCCCGCCCCCAGCCGACATCGGCCAGCAGGAACGGCGCCAGCGTGCTCGGCATCCAGGTGGGCATGCCGGGCAGCGAGGCGTAGAGCGAATTGCGCAGGATCACGGCCTGATCGACGACGCCGTCTTCGGTCACATAACCGCGCACGGCGTGTATCCCGCCGAGCCCAATGCGCTCGGTGTCCGGAAGCGGCTTGGACGACGCCAGCACGGATACTTCCGATTTCAGCGACAGGCCCTTCGGCAGCGGCGTCACGCGGCCATACTCGAGGGTCACGAGATTGGTTTGCACGTCGGTGACGCGTCCATTGGTGAAGGCGCTCCAGGCGCTCGAATTGTTGCCGGATAGAATGCCGCCGGGATTGGACTTGAAACGGACATCGAGATTGTTGGTGCCGAGGTTGTCCGACCAGCGCCCATTCCATCCCACCACCAATTGGGCGACGTCGGCGCTGCCCTCGGCGACCGGCGTCCCATCGAAGATGGTGGTGCGTAGCTGATGCTTGAGTTCGACGCCGCCGAGCAGATCGCCGGTCGTCGGCGGCAGCAGATCGGACAGCGCGGTGCGAACGATCGCCGAGGCCTGGCTGGTTTGAGTCTTGATCCGGAACAGGTTGGTGGGCCGCTCATTGGTCAGCACATGATCGCCGACGACTTCGAGACTTGTGCGCAATCCGAGCGGCGTGAGCAGCCGTCCCGCTTGGCTGACATACTTGGCATCGTCGGGCCGGTTGAACAGACCGTCATTGGCCCAGAAATTGCCGCTGCCCGTGAGCTGATAGGAGGCGAAGATATCGGCTGACGGCGCCCCGCTGGCGCCGACGTAATAGCGATGGCGGTCGGTCAGCAGCGTGCCGCTGTTGGCATAGCCGGCGTACACCTGCCATGGCTTGCGGTCCGTCACCTGGATGTCGACGTCCGTCATGCCGAGGTCCTTGCCGGGACCGAACACCGCTTCGACCTGCCGGAACGGATTGCGGTTGGCCCAGTCGAGGTCAGTCTCGAGCTTGCGGGCGTCGATTTCCTGTCTGGGGACGAGCCGGATGCGGCTTTGCGGGTAGCTCTCGGGTGCCGCCCCCGTAACCTTGATGCCGGCAACCTTGAAGAGGATCACGCGTAGCTGGAGCACGCCGGACGATACTTCCTGCGGCGGCAGCGTGACCGATACGAACGGTCGCCCGGCCTCACGGTAAGCCGCAGCCACCGCCGCCTGCACTTCGGCAATCAGCTTGCGGCTGAGCGGCCGATCGAGAAACGACGTGAGTGGCTCGCGGACCGCGGCGGCGTCGATGCCGCTGACCTGATCGACATCGACACCCTTCGTGCCGCTATGCGGCTTCACGCTGGCATTTGGTCCGATCAGGACGATGGCATGAACGTTCACGCCGAGCGGCGTTGCATCATCGCTCTTGAGCAGATCGTTGGTATCGATCTTGATCGCCGGCGTGCGACGCGGCGGCTCCGGCGGCAGATTGCGCTCCACCACCTGCGCCTGCGCGACGCCGTCAGTCGCGATTGCAAAGGCGCAGACCATGAGCAGCGCGCAACGCCTACCGACTCTGCTCTCATGACGCGCGGACGTTCGCACCCGCTGTGTTACGTGCGATCCGAAACGTTCGGGAAGTACCAGCGTCATGACGACCGGAGCCCGTCAGGGCTTCGGGATATCGATATGTAAGTTCGCATGACGCTGCACATTTCGACGTTCTGTCGCACACGGCGAACAATGAATAAGTCAACCAATATGGTTTATGGATTAAGAACGGTTTAAGGTTGAGTTCCACGTGTGGCAGAACTGCAGCGTGCACGGTTGAATTGCCTGCAATTACACCAACCATTGCGTGTATCGAGGTCGTAGAAGAAGCCGCGTCGTGCGACCGCACGCGATCAACATCAATTGTCGACGAAGGCCGGAAGGCGATCGCGATCTGTCATCGCGCCGACGAATCTGGCGCGTGCGCCAATCCGACGGTTGTCGGGATGAGGAAGCGCGAGGCATTGCCTGGATTTGCAGATGATCGCGGGAGCCGGTTGCTCGATGTTTGCGGGCTCACGCATCTGCTCGGGCGGTTGTGGCGCAGGCAGAGCCACCCGCGACTTCACGTAGGATCCGAGTTCTGCGGTCGGCACGCGAGCGGGCGCTGGCGTAGCGGCTGCCGGCGTAACCGTGAGGTTCGCGCCGACGAAGGCGAAGGCGTAGTTGGATGAGGCCGCCAGCGTTCCCTGCGTGATGCCGTAGACGCCAGCAGCGCTGGAAGTCGTCGCCGATGTCGCCGGTGCGCCCGATAGCGTATCGCCGTTGACGAGGCCGGAGCCGCCGACCTGATAAGTGAGAACGGGATTGGCGTCGCCATAGACGCGGCTCTGGTTATCTGCAGTTACGGTGATGGCGCGCGGCGTGACCGTCAATGTGCCAGGTGCATCGATGAAGCGATAGGCCTGCCCCGAAACGCTGACGGCGCTGCCGCCACTTGCGCTGATCTCGTAGGTACCGACGTTCGAAATCGCGGTCGCCGCCGTCGTTACCGAGAAGCCGTTGACGATCGCGGCCGTATCGCCGGCATGGAAGCCGTAGATCGAATAGGTGAACGCCGGATTGGCTTCGCCATAGACCCGCGACGCATTGGCCGGATCGACCCGCAGCACGTAGTTGACGCCGTAGAGCTGCGGATAGTAGCCGATGCTCGGCGCCGACCAGACGGCGGAGAAATCCCAGCCTGCGTAGGTCGATGCATAGTTAGTCGGATTCTGCATCTGGCTGATGGTGAGGCCCGTGATGCCGGCGCTGCTGCCGCTTCCGACTGCATTCGTCCTCCCGGACGTATCGGTGTTCCAGTAGGACGACGTGACGGCCCCGGTGCCAGTGACCGATCCGATCAGGCCGCCCATCACTGCGGTGCCAGAACCCGAGACGGCGCTCGTCGCAGCGCCGATCGCGTAGGTCTGTGCGATGGTGCCCGAGCCGGCGTGGTGGCCGATTAGTCCGCCCGCCATTACGGTCCCGGCAGCGGCGGTGGCGGTGGCCGCACCAGTTGCGTAGGACTGTCGAACGGTGGCTGCGCCGATATTCCTGCCGATCAATCCACCGGCCGCTGATGTGCCGGAGACGGTGATCACGCTGCTCGCAGCCCCGGTCGCGTAGGACTGCGTGACCGTAGCCGTGCTGCCGTTGCCGCCGATCAGCCCGCCTGCCGCCGCCGTCGGAGAGGAGGACGTCGCGTTGGCCGTCCCGCTCGCGTAGGACTGAGTGACTATTCCGGAGTTGCTCCCGACCAATCCCCCGGCATACGATACATTGCTGACGGCCGTGACATTGACCGCTCCGGTCGCGTAGGATCTGATGATGGAGGCTGCCACGGAGTTGATGCCGACCAGTCCGCCGCCGAAGGCCGTGGCGGTCACTGCTCCGGTCGCGTAAGAATCGGCGATGGAGGCTGCCGGAAAGCCATCTGCGGCACTGGTGTTGTAGCCGACCAGGCCGCCGACTCCCTGGCTGCCGCCGCTAACCGCTCCAGTGGCATAACTCCTGAGGATGCTGGCACCCGCCTGGTTCGAACCGGCGAGGCCACCAGCACGCGTGCCGCCGGTGCCGGCAGTGACGTTACCGGTCGCGTGGCTGTCCCGGATGCTGCCGCCGTTGCCGTTCGATCCAACGAGACCGCCCATGGAGGAACTGGTCGTCTCCGTGCCAGCGACCGTCACGGCCGCCCAGCTATTGGCAATGCTACCCGAAGATTCGCCTGCCAGTCCGCCGCCAGAGAATCTTGCCGTGAGGGCGCCGGTTGCCGAGGCGTTGGTGATGGTCCCCCTCGACACGCCGGCCAGGATGCCGACGCGATCCTGCCCGGTGATGGATGCGGCCTGCAAGCTGACGTTGCTTAGCGTGACTGCGGGCGCGGCATATCCGAAAAGTCCGACATAGTTGGTTGCTGGCAGGTTGATCGCAAGGTTAGAGATTACATGGTTCTGACCGTCGAAGCTTCCGGTGAACTGGGTGGACAGATTGCCGATCGGCGAAAAGCCCGCCGACGACCACATGCCGGGATATTTTCCGCCGACCGCCGCAAGCGCGGGACCAAGGTCGATGTCGCGGGCCAGCGTGTAGCTCGCGCCGAGATTCATCGCCATCAACTGCAAATGGTGCGCATTGGTGATGGTGGTTTGGTATTCCCAACGGCCGAATGGCCGGGTCTGGCCGTCGATCATGAACCAGCCGGTCGAGCCCGTTCCCGGAAAGCTGAAGCTGCCGTAGGCGCTCTGCTTGAAGGCGTAGTTGGCCGCGTCGGATAGCGCCGGGTCGCTGGTCACGGCCGTCACACTGCCCCCACCGCCGCCGATGCCGGACGCCTGCCCGCTCGTATAAGTGTCCCAGTAGGACACCGTGACGGAGCCGCCGTTCAAGCCAACCAGCCCACCGACATAGCTCGGGCTGCCGCCCGTGCCGGTCACGGCGCCCGTCGCATAGACCTGTGATATCGAAGGGGTGGTATTGGTGCCGTCGACAGTGCCGATATTGCTCAGCCCGATGGCGCCGCCCACGTAGAGCGGTCCGCTGACGGTGCTGCTCGAATAGCCATTTGACACGGTCTGAAAGTTGTAGCCGACGAGACCGCCGGCACCGGCCTCGGTGGCGGTGACCGATCCGCTCGAGTAGACATTGGTGACCGTCCCGTAATTCGAGCCGACGATCGCGCTGACAGCGGTCCGGCCGGTGACGGTCGCACCGATAACGCCGATGTTGCTTACCGTGGCGCCGGGGCCGAGATAGCTGATCAGCCCAACGTTTTGGGTTATTCGATTGATGAAGAGACCGGAGATCGTGTGACCCTGGCCGTTCAGGTTTCCGGTGAAACTGGTCCCGCCGCCAACCGGCTGGAACCCGGCGCCGCTGTTCCAGCCGGATGTAATGCCGGCATCGATATCGCGGCCGAGCGCATAGGTGCCGGCCAGATTGTTCTTCATGTTCTGCAGGTCGTAGACGGTGTTGACCAGCATGTAGGTCTTGAGCGCGGCGCCGCCGGCGATGTTGCCGCTGAAAGTTGTCTGCGTCGGCGCCGTGTATTTAGTGGCGTTGACGGTCGAATTGCTGCCGGTCGGATTGTAGAAGATCGAGACGGCTCCCGCCGTCGATATCTGCCCGCCGCCGAATGTCACGGTGCCGGTGCCTGTGCCGGCATTGTCGGCGCGCAGCACCACACCGCCGCCGCCGGTGCTCGCGATGTTGGCGTTGACGGCGATGTTGCGATAGGCGCTGAGCGTCAGCGTCGCGTTGGTCGACCAGTTGATGCCGCTTGCCACGGTGATATCGCCATAGCCGCCGCTGCCGGACGCATTCGTCTCCTGGGTAACGTTGCTGCCCGCGTTGAGCGCGGTCGCGATGGTGCCGGCAAGCGTCGCATCGATCGTGAGATCCACCGGATCGAGCAGCCAGGTGCCGCCTCGGCCGGCATTGATGCTGCCGCCATTGAAGTTGAGCGTATGCCCCGAAGTCTCGATGAAGCCGCCGCGCAGCCCGTTGGCGCTGATCGCGCCGGCAAACGACGTCGTACCGTCCGACCACACCACCACATTGCCGCCGGCGCCCGACGTGCCGTCGGCGGTGATCGTCGCGCCCGCCTCGATCGTCGTGGTCTGCGCATTGGCGATGCCTTGCGGCAGAAACTTCCGCGCGGCGTCCGATCCGCCGGCGCGGTCGCCGCCGATCAGCACCGTGCCGCCGGACGTCCCGCTCGCGTCGATCCGTGCACCCGACGCCAGGGTGACGTCCTTGCCGGTCACCACCACGGTGCCGCCTGCTCCGTCGCTGCCTTTGGCGGCGATGGCGCCGCCGATCACGGCCTTGTCGGCGCTCACGACGACGTCGCCGCCGGTGAACGAGCGCCGTCCGGCGGTCCCCGTGGGCACCACGCTTGCTTGCATACGCCGCGCTACGACCTTCTGCGTCACGTTGACCGAACCGCCCTCGGCCGTAAGAAAGATTCGTCCGCCCTTGCTGGCAAAACCTGTTGCCGAGATCGCGCGCCCGGTGTTGCCCGCGAGCGCATAGATGTTGCCGCCATTGGCGCGCAATTCCACTTCCGCGGCGCGGATCGCGCCGCTGTTGCGGATATCGCCGTCCTGCGCCGGACGCCGCACCAGCACCTTGCCATTGCCGAGCGATCCGTCGCTCAGCACCACCTCGCTGCCGGACGCCATCGCGGCGGTGCCGTTGCGCGCGGTCAGCGAGCCGTCGTTGCGAACCTGGCGCGCGACCAGAACGACGTCGCCGTTCGAAGACCCGATCTTGCCGAGATTAACGACCGAGGCGTTGCTGTTGCCGCTGAAGGTCAGCGCGCCTCCGGCCCGGAAATCCGCGTCCCTGACATCGAGCGTCGAGGCGACGAAACTGCCGCCGGTCTTGACCACGCCGGTCGGTCCGACCACGATTCCCGACGGGTTGACGAGATAGACCGAGCCGGTGGCCGACACCACGCCGTTGATCGACGACGGCACATTACCCGTCACACGGTTGAGTGTCGCGCCGCTGCCGTTGTTGAACTGGACCTGGTTGCCTTGGCCGACCGAAAAGCTCGACCAGTTGACGATGCCGGTGGCGCTCGACTGGGTGATCGTCAGATTGGTCGGCGACGTCGAGCCGATCGCAACGTTCCCGCTCACCACCGTTCCGCCGGTCGGCAGCGATTGCGCCATCGACGGCTGCGCGCAACCCAAGCCCCACAACAGCGCGATGGAGCTGGCGGAAGCTCGAAAATCCCTGGCGCAGGATTTGATGACCGATGAGAGATAGGACGTGGATGAGACGATCATCGAACCACCATCCGCTTAAGGCGGGAGCGCAAATCTTTCCGTCTCCACAAATTCTTTGTTTAGACACGCATGGGTTCCATGCGCGCGCGGCAAAGTTCCACGCGGCTATCTAAGGATGCATCAAGAACTATGCGCAATTTTTCGGAAAATTGCGATTGATGGCTGGTGATGGCAGGCAGGGATCGCGCGCAGTACATGACTGCGCGCGATGTTGTCGACGTCGGCTAATCTTGCTGTGTCATAAGCGTCGCCCTGCGACCGGACGTCGCTCGGGCATGGATTCAGCAGCCGCGGCAAATGCCCTTTATCTTGCGTTCGACCGTCTTGTTTTCTTCGTTGATGACAGCATCATCGGTTGAACTGCCCGGTCTGGCCGAGCCGGTCGTAACGCCCCGGCCTGACGACTGGGCGGTGCCGGCAGTATTGGTGCCAGGCGGAGGCGGCTGCGCAAGCCCGGACGGATTTGCCGCGCCCGGAGTCGTGGGACTTGGCGGCGCACCGGTAACACCTGGCGTACCTACACCGGCCGAGCCTGCGCCCGGCGAACCTGTGGTGCCGGGGCTGCCGGCGGATGTTCCGCCGACACTCTGTGCAAATGAAGTGACCGGCGATATCAGGATTGTGATGGCCGCGACAGCGGCGGCTGCAGACGCCAGCTTCATCGGAAATCTCCTTTTAGGAAGCAACGACAGCGCCCTGGCCTTGTTCCTGCCGGAACGATTCCACTGCCAGATCATTCATTCACATCCGCTCGACGGCCGGAGTGGCCACGCTTTGCGCAAATTGATCGCCTTCGACGACGATACGCTCGACAAGCTGAAACAGCTTGCACGTGACCGGATGGCGACCTTTCAGGAACTGGCTGACGAAGCCTTTGCGGACCTCTTGAAGAAGCACGGCATCCCCATCGACCTCAAGGACGCGCTGCGGAAAAGCGCAGCCGCTTCGAACGAGGCGGCGTCGAAAAAAACCAGATCGAAAACCCGAAAGGCGGCATCATGAATTCCGACCCCGACCCTTTCGAGGAAGGCCAGCGCGCCGCACGCCAGAACATTCCGGCGGAAGCCAATCCGTATCGGGATGGCAGCGAGGAGCATGCGCTCTGGGCCGCCGGCCATGAAAAGGTCGCCGGGCCCCCTCGCGAGGCGAACGAAAGTGAAGGCGGCTGAGCCGCCTTTTGATCGTTAGGCCGCAGCTTCGATCGGGGCCGCAACATCGGTCTGGCCTGTCCGGTCCTCGACCATGCTCACGAACAAATGGGACTCGCGTTCGGGCCCGCCGATCTGAAGCCGCCGCACCGCAATGGTACGCCGGCCCTTGACCGGGTTATCGACGGTATCGACGATCGTTTCGAGCTGCTGCTTGCGCTCCAGCAGCTGCCGATCGCGCCGTTCGATCAATTCGGCAGCCGATTCCGGAAACAGCTCGCGGGGTGTTTTCCCCATGATCTGCGCGCGCGACATGCCGATCATTTCCTCGGCCGCCTTGTTGACGAACAGGTACCGCAGATTGGGCGCGTCCTTGACGAGAATCCCCTCGGGTATGTTTTCGACGATCGCGGCCAGGAACTCTTCCGTCCGCTCCAGAATGGCTTGACCTTTCCTTTGTGCGGTAACGTCTTCCTGCACCGACACCCAGCCGCCGCCGTCCATCGGCCGCTCGTAGATCTTGATCACGCGGCCATCTGTAAGGCTGATTTCATAAGAGGTCGGCTGCCGTTTTCCGATGCGATCGATGATCCCAGCGAAATATTGCATGATGTCGCCGTCGAACAGTCCGCTGTCGACCCGATGCTGCAGGATTTCCTCCAGCGACGATCCCGCCTTGATCTTCACCGGCAGGCTGTAGAGTTTTCGATATTGGTCGTTCAGCGCCAGGGCCTGCGCCTTGCCGTCGAGCATGATCAGGCCTTGCGGCATGCTGTTGATGGCCGCAGTCAATTGCCATTTGGTCGCCTGGTACTTGTCGTTGAACTTGTCGCGCTCATCCATGGCTGCATCGCGCTGTTTCGCGGTACCGACTTCGAGCTCCTCGAGCTCGACGTTGCGGCTCACGGCGTCACGAAAATTCTGCACGGCATAAGCCAGTCGCCCGATCTCGTCGGCGCGGGCGTAATGAGGAATATGGCTATTGACGTTGCCGGCGGCGATCCGGTCGGTCGCTTCGGTGATTTCGTGTAGCGGCCTGACGACGGACCGTCGCATCACGAGCACATTGAGCGCGGCAAAGATCAGCGCACCGAGCCCGAGCGCGAACAGGTACCATGCCGCATAGCGGCCTTGGTCGCCGAGATTCGCAGCCTCGACGATGCGTTCGTTGTAGATTCGCGCCAGCGCCTCGAGATCGTTGCTGAGCTGCGTGCGCAGCGCTCGGTTGGCATCGGTGTCGCCCCATTCGCGGCCTGCCGCCGGGCTGACGTCGACCGCGCGTCGTGCGAGTTCCTTGCGGAAGTCGATGAACTGGTCGATGCGTCTCTTGAAGGCCGTGAACTGCTCAACGTCGTCAGCGCGGACCGTTTTCTGCCACCGCTCCATCGCGTCGGCCAGTTCGCGGCTGCGCTTTAAGAGTTCGTCGGCGTACCGCTTCACCTTCGTTCGCTCGGTGGACATGTAGATGCCGCGCGATTCCATGACGATGGCGTAGATGAGACCATTGGCCTGGCTGACGTTGGCCGCGGCCTGGGCTGACGATGCCTGCAGGTGCCGATATCCGGTTTGCAGCCGTACCGACTGGATCGACATCACCATCAGCACGATGGTGACGACTATCAACCCGGCAGCGATGCCGTAGATTTTCTGGGCAACGCTGAGATCGCTCGTCCAACCGACGAGCCCAGCCATCATTCTCTTCATCGATCCGGCCTCCGGCAGGGTATGAGGTCGGGCCTTCAGGGTTGCTGCGTCTGTTGGCCATCGCTCCAGAACGATAGAGCCTAAGCCGCCAGCGCTATCATAGGCTTAAGGTTACAACCGGTAGTAATACGGGATGCCGCCATGGAACCACGGCTCCCTGCATGACGGTTAGCGACGCGTGAGCGAGATATTGCTCGGAGGCTTCTCGCGAAAGCGCCAGAGACGGAACCAAGGCGCCTTCAACCGATCTTCTTCAGTCCATTTTTGAATCGCGGCCCGTTGATCGCGTAGAATTTCGCAGCACTTCCCATCGCCGTCACCTGCTCGGGCAACAAGGTACGGACCACGCGCGCGGGCGAGCCGATGATCAGGGAATATTCGGGATATTCCTTGCCTTCGGTGATGACCGATCCCGCGCCGACGATGCTGCCGCGACGTATCTTCGCGCCGTTCATGACGATCGAGCCCATGCCGACCAGCGCGTCGTCTTCGAGCGTGCAGCCATGCAGGATGACATTGTGACCGACGGTGCAATTCTTGCCGATCGTGAGCGGAAAGCCGCGGTCGGTATGGCAGGTGGAATTGTCCTGCACGTTGGAGCCCTCGCCGATCTCGATCCACTCATTGTCGCCGCGCAGCACTGCGCCAAACCACACACTGGCCGAGTCCAAAAGGCGCACCTTGCCGATCACGACGGCGGTGTCCGCGATGAAGTAGTTTCCATTTGCGGGGAGTTCAGGCCCCTGTCCGTCGAGTTCGTAGATCGCCATAACAAAAGATCTCCGTTGGCGGAGACCTTGGCACAGCCCCAGGCAGCGGATCAAGCGAACAGGCCGCGAGCCTCAGGCCAGCACGCCCGCAGCGCGCAGCGTCATCAGGAAGAACGTGCCGGACATCAAGCTCCAGAAGCCTGAAAGCACGGTCGCCATCATCACGAATTCGAAGCGACGGCGCTCGATCTTCGCGCCGCGTAGCGTGTTGCGCATGATGATGAAGGGTGCGGCGAAAACCAGAAACGGCACGGCCGCAAATGTCTTCGGCGCCACGCCTTCCCCAAGCAGGCCGAATCCCGCCGGCCGCGCTGCCATCGCCTGATAGCCGCTGGCGAGCGCGCCTGCGAGCGCAAAGCCGATGCACAGGGAGAACAGGGAATTCAACGCATCGGGCGACATGACAACTTCCCGTACTCGACGAACCGTGCCCTGCTTTCGCAAAATTGGCCGGCGGCCGCCATAGTATCCTTAAGGAAGGGTTAACAACGAACCGCCGGGACCTCGTTTGCGCATGGCTGCAGGGCCGGCACTCCCGTGAAATCATGCGGAAATGACGCTGCCCATGGCATATTCGCGGGATGATTCGCCTTAGCTCTCGGGATCGTGCCCGAGCCTCGAAACCCGACCGATACCTCGTTCATGACCCTGCTTTCGACGGCCCAGCACCTCGCCCGCGACACCCGCAGGGATCCGCGCTCGCACATGATGCTCATCATGGTCGCGGTAACCATCACCGCGGGCGCCATTGCCCTCGTCGCTTATTTGCTGTGGCCAACCTGGGTAGCGCGGCCCGCCAGCGCTCCGGGCCGGTTGCCGGTGAGCGTCGGCGCCACGCTCTTCAATGTGCCGACAGCAGCGGTCCGCCGCAAGATCCAGCGCCACTCCGGGCCGCAGGAGCGGGTCGATCTCAGTTTCGTCTTCCCGTCGCTTGAACCGCCGGATGCACCGAAGCACGTCAGCGCCGATACGATCGAGGAGAAGGTGCAGCCGATCGACCGGATCTTCCTGTCGATATCGGCCCACCACGACACGCTGTCACCGGACACGCGGGTGCGTACGATCTATCCGCGCTACCTCGAACAGAAGGCAACACCGATCGACGACGGATTGACGATGCGCGCCTTCCGCGACGGCTCGCCCTACGCCAACGAGGACCTGTTCTCCGCCGGCGCACCGAGCCTCAACGCGCGCTGCACCCGCGACGGCCTGACCCCCGGCATGTGCCTGAGCGAGCGTCGCGTCGACGGCGCCGACCTGACGTTCCGCTTTCCGCGGAGCTGGCTGTCGCAATGGCGCGACGTTGCGAATGCGATGGACCGCCTGACGGCGCAAATGCGCGGGCCGAAGGACTAGCCGGGATCTTGTAGGGTGGGCAAAGGCGCATCGCGCCGTGCCCACCACGTTATTTCCAGCGCGGAAAATGAGAGTGGTGGGCACGCTTGCGCTTTGCCCACCCTACGGCATCACGCACACCTCAGCCGAGGTCGGCGAGATCTTCCTCGAGGATCGCCATCTGAAACTGGAACGAGCGATCATCGTCCTCGTCATCGACGAACAGCACGCCGATGAATTCCTCACCGATATAGACTTCGGCGGAGTCGTCCTTTTTCGGCCGCGGCACGACGCGGATCTTGGGATTGCCGAATACGCGCTTGAGATAGGCGTCGAGCTTCCTGACTTCCTGAACGTCCACGGCGGTCTCCAATCGGATTCTTTAAATTTCCGGGGAGGTTTTAGGACGAGACGGCGCCAACCGCCAGAGCCTTTTCGGTTCTGATTGGATCAGAACCGAGGCTCTATTCCTTGTTTTGACGCGTTTTCTTCACGCTTCGCTTGAAAACGCTATGCGCGTAACTTCACAAAGATCGGCCGCAGAATATGTGGAAAATCAAAGCCCGATAGCGCCGAGCATCTGATCCATGGTGCGCGACGGCTCCGCGCAGCCCGCCTCGCCGACGATCTTCGCGGGGACGCCGGCCACCGTGACATTGTGCGGCACTGGCTTGACAACCACCGAGCCCGCGGCAATGCGCGCGCAATGGCCGATCTCGATATTGCCGAGAATTTTGGCGCCTGCCCCGATCAGCACGCCGCGCCTGATCTTCGGATGACGATCCTCGTTCTCCTTGCCGGTGCCTCCCAGCGTGACGCCGTGCAGGATCGAAACGTCGTCATCGATCACGGCGGTCTCGCCGCAGACGAAGCCGGTCGCGTGATCGAGGAAAATGCCGCGGCCGATTTTGGCGGCGGGGTTGATATCGGTCTGAAATACCGCCGACGAGCGGCTCTGCAGATAATAGGCAAAATCCTTGCGGCCCTTTTGATAGAGCCAGTGCGCCAGGCGATGGGCCTGCAGCGCGTGAAAACCCTTGAAGTAGAGCAACGGATCAATGAAGCGCGAGGTTGCGGGGTCGCGGTCGTAGACCGCGACCAGATCGGCGCGGAACGCATTGCCGATATCGGGCTCGTCACGCAGCGCCTCGTCATAGGTCTGCCGGATCAAATCGCCCGATAGTGCCGAATGATCGAGCCGCTCGGCGAGACGATGCACCACCGATTCCTCCAGGCGCTCGTGATGCAGCACGGTCGAATAGAGGAAGGAAGCAAGCTCCGGCTCGCGGCGGACGATGTCCTCCGCCTCGCCCCGGATGCGGTCCCAGATCGGATCGAGTGCGGCGAGCTTCGACGCTTGCGGATTGACCTGATGCACTGCCATGATTGCTCTCGCAAATTCACTGATTACGTTGCTATTATAGCACGGCGGGCGGACTTCTGTCCCGGGCAGGCGCAGGCCAGCGTAAACCGCCTCCGAATGCCGTGGGGGTTAGTTCAAGGTGGTCAGCGATATCAAGAAATCAAGCCGGCGGGCCTGCGACTATTGGTGAATTTCGGCGGACCTGCCATTCGGCGGATGCTGCCCAAATGGGGGGAAGCCACATCAGCACGCAGATATTGCGGGCGCGTACCGCTGCGAATTCGCGCTCGGCCTGGATCGCCGCCATCGCCATCCCATTGATGTTGCTGGCTCCTGCCCTGTGGAATGGCTATCCCCTGCTCCAGTGGGACACTGGCGGCTATCTGGCCCGGTGGTACGAGGGCTACCTGGTCCCCAGCCGCTCCACCACGTTCGGCCTCTATCTTCACTTCGGCGAGGATTCGAGCTTCTGGATCAACCTCGGGATCAACGCGCTGGCGACGCTGTGGATCCTGCAGTTAACGCTGCGGGTGCTTGGTATCTCCGAGCCGTTGCGGCTCCTGGCCATGAGCTTCGTGCTGGCCCTGACCACCTCGCTGCCTTTTCTTGCCAGCACGCTCCTGACCGACATTTTCGCCGGGTTGTCGGTGCTTTCGCTCTTCATCCTGGTCGTGCTCGGCGAGCGGACTTCGATCCCGGAAAAATGCCTGCTGTTCGGCCTCACAGCTTTCGCCGCGGCGACTCACAGCGCGACGCTCGCGGTGCTGCTCGGACTGTGCTGCGTCGGCTGGATCGCGCGTCCCTTTCTGCGCGGGCGGATTTCCGTTTCCGGACTGACGCAGGGCAGCCTGACCATCGTCGCCGGAGCTGCGCTGTTGCTGTCGACCAATTTCGCATTATCCGGGAAGCTGGCGTGGACGCCTGGCGGTTTCGGCGTGGCGTTCGCACGGATGCTGCAGGACGGCATCGTCGCGCAGTATTTGCGCGATCATTGCCCGAAGCAGAATTTCAAGCTCTGCCCCTACCGAGACCAGCTGCCGGCCACCGCCGACCAGTTTCTGTGGGGCAACAGCATGTTCAACACGCTTGGCCGTTTTCAGGGACTGAACGACGAGATGGGCTTTATCGTGTTGCATTCGCTGGCCGAGTATCCGGCCTGGCAGGCCAAGGCGGCGGCTATCGCCACTGCGCAGCAATTCGTCTACGTCGGGACCGGCGAAGGCACCGACGGCTGGCTCGGCCATACCTACGGCATCATCGAGCGCTTTCTTCCCGCACAGGTGAAGCCGATGCGCGCGGCGCAGCAGCAGCGCTGGCACTTCGACTTCACCGCGATCAACCGGATTCACATTCCCGTTGCGCTGGCGTCGATGCTGCTGGCCGTCATCCTGTTCGGCCGCGGTGTGCTGCGCCGACTGTTCGACGATCTCACCTTGCTCGCCGGCACGGTCTCGTTCGCGCTCCTCGGCAATGCTTTCGTCTGCGCCGTGATATCCGGTCCGCACGATCGTTACGGCGCGCGGCTGGCGTGGCTTGCGACCACGGTGGTGCTGATCGCGGCCATCAGGCAATTCGCCGGTGAAGACGCGCGCGACCGCTCATTGCCGTCGCGACAGGAAATCGATGACACCGACTTTGTAGACCTTGTCGCCGACCGCGCGCATATGATCGCGGTTCGGAATGTCGAGCACCTCGGCGCCCGGAATGATCCTTCCGAGCGCCGCGGCTGAGCCGGCGATTTCATCCCTGGTGCCGACCGCAATCAGGACCGGCACGCGGATCTCGGCGGCTTCATCCGATGTCATCAACCGCCGCGAGCCGCGCAGGCAGGCGGCAAGCGCGCGATGGTCGGATCGGGTCTGATCGGCGAAGGCGCGAAAGGTGCGGCCGACCGGATCGGTGACATCCTCCAGCGACGGCGCTTCCAGCGCGATGGCCACGTTCTCGCCGGGACCGCCGCCCTCGATCAGTCCGATCCCGATGCCGCCGAGAATCGCCGAGCGCAACCGCTGCGGCTGCTCGCGCGCCAGGATCGCCGTCATTCGCGATCCCAGCGAATAGCCCATGATGTCGGCGCGCTCGATTCCCAGATGATCCAGCAGCGCAATGACGTCGCTTGCCATGATCGCAATTTCGTAAGCAGTGGAATCGTAGAGCTTTTCGGAATCGCCATGGCCGCGATTGTCGAGCGCGATCACGCGGCGGCCGTCTTTCCTCAGATCGGAAACCCAGGTCGGATAAACCCAGTTCACATTCTTGCTGGAGGCAAAGCCGTGCACGAGGACGATCGGATCGCCCTCGCCTTCGTCGAGATAAGCAATTTCGACAGCGCCGTTGTGAAAACTCGGCATCATCAGTTCCATTTTTCGGGGGATCGGAATTGGACGACCTGCAATGGCTGCAAATCTAGCCTTGTGCGGCAGCGCCCGCCAGCGCCGGGGCGGCCGGCAAGCATGCTGCCGCCGCCTCCTTTCTCAAACGCCGCGCTTTCTTGCGGCGAAGCCACGCTTGGGTCGCCCGCTCGGTGGTCGCCTTGATCGACGACAGAAATCCGAACAGCGCCAATAGCGCGCCGAATACCCACATCGTCAGATTGAAAGCGCCGGTTGCCAGCAGCAGCGCGCCGCGGCCGAGCACCTTCAAGATCGCGCGGGTCTGGCCGCCCTTGGATTCGGCAAGCCGCGCGGCGCGGGCGATGTCCTTCGGGCCTTGCGCGATGCGCAGTGCGTCGAGCGCGCCACGCGTGCCGGCCTTTTCGCCGACGCGTCCGACATCTTTCGCCAGCCGCACCAGCGCGCCGGCTTTCTCGGCGCGGAACGCCGCCTTGATTGCGCTGATGGTCTGGCCCGGCCGCAGCACCGAGCCTTTCGCGACCGCCTGCTGCAGGACCGGCGCATCGACGACCTCACGCACCGAGCGGCCGGCCCATTGCGTCAGTCCCTCGCCGAGACGTCCGACCTTGCGGGCACTCTTGACCATGCTGAGGCCGGCGCGCACCGGACCAACACCGCCGACCGATACATAGGTCGCCGCGGTCACTGCGAGGCCGACCGTCGCAAGGCCCAGCACCAGCCGGTCCACGTCCTCGCCCGTCGCGAGGTGCTTGCCTTCGCGAACAACGTCCCTGATATCGCCGTAGACGAAGAGATCGCCGGCAACCGTACCCGACAGGCTTGCGACATCGTCGGCATTGCCGACCACGAAACCCGTGGCAAAGCGGTTGGCAAAATGCGACGCCGAACCTGCGTCAGTAACGGCATCGCTGACGCGCTTCGATAGTTCGTCGCTGACGGCAATGCCCTTGTCGCGGGCAAGTTCGACGAAGCTGTTGGCGAGATCGGAATCGCCCTCCGCGAGCGCTGCCTCGATATGACCGGCGACCAGCGCTTGGTTGGCCCGCAACGCCGAGTTGATCTGGATGTCGGACAGCGTCGCGGGATCGTCCTGCGCGGCCAGGATGGCGCCGGCCTCGCGGGCGTGCGGCCACAGCGCCGCGCACACCGCCACGCTGAGCGCCAAGCATCCTAGCGCCCCTGCCAGAGCCGAACCGAACCGCAATCGCCTCATCCAAAAAAGTCCAATGTTTTCGTCTTTCTCAAGATGGTATGCCGTTTTTAAGACACAACTGCCCCGACGAAAGAAGGGCTTTTCTCCGACGACAGAATTGTGTCGAATTTGCATGAGCAAATGTGCGGCGGGGACATCCCGAATCGGCTCTAGGAATCATCGGCACCCCCCACTATGGTGCGCGGCATTTCGAAGCTGCCGCGTCGCGTTGATTGCGTGCGCTCATCGTTGAAATCCAAGGTGAAGCTGATGTCCGACCATGTCGTCCCGCATTTCCATAACGACGCCGGAGTCTCGGTAATCGAGATCGGCTCGCAGGAATTCATGTGCGTGGGCGCCAAGCCGCCGTTCGATCATCCCCACGTGTTTCTCGACCTTGGCAACGACAACGAGATCATCTGCCCCTATTGCTCGACGCTGTACCGCTTTGCCCCCGACCTCGCCGCAGGCGAAGCCCGCCCGCCCGAATGCGTCCTGAGGGACAAGGTCGCCTGACCTTTCGGTGGCCGCCGCGCGCACCATCATCGTTGCTGGTGCCGGGATCGGGGGACTGACGGCAGCGCTTTCGCTCGCAGCCAAAGGCTTTCGCGTCATCATTCTGGAAAAGGCCGAACGGCTGGAGGAAGCCGGCGCCGGCCTGCAGCTTTCGCCCAACGCCAGCCGGATCCTGGTCGACCTCGGCCTGCGGCCGCGGCTTGCGCCACGCGCGGTGACACCCGAGGCCATTAGTATCGTGAGCGCGCGTGCGGGCGGTGAGATCGCCCGCCTGCCGCTCGGCGAGGCCGCCGGCCTTCGCGCTGGCGCGCCCTATTGGGTGATGCACCGCGCCGATCTGCAAGGCGCGTTGCAGGCCGCGGTCAACGACCATCCGGACATCGACCTGCGGCTTGGTTGCCAGTTCGAAGACGTGACCTCGCACGCCAAAGGGCTGACTGTCGTGCAGCGCCGCGGCAATGCACGCCAACAGGAGTTGGCGGTGGCGCTGATCGGCGCCGACGGCATCTGGTCCGCGGTGCGGAACCATTTGTTCCCGGAAGTGCAACCGCAATTTTCCGGCCTGATCGCCTGGCGCGGAACCCTCGATGCGACCACGCTGCCGCGCGAATATACCGCTGCCCGCGTGCAGCTCTGGATGGGGCCGGACGCGCATCTGGTCGCCTACCCGATCTCGGCCGCGCGGCAGATCAACGTGGTCGCTATCGTGCCGGGAACCTGGAACAGGCCGGGCTGGAGCGCACCGGGCGATGCCAACGAGCTGAAAAACGCGTTCGCCTCGCAGCGATGGCCTGCGACCGCGCGGATGCTGATCGGGGCCGTCGACGAGTGGCGGCGCTGGGCGCTGTTCACCCTACCCGAAGTCGGCGAATGGACCGACGGTGCGATCGCGCTGCTCGGCGACGCCGCGCACGCGATGCTGCCGTTTGCCGCGCAGGGCGCGGGAATGGCGATCGAGGACGCCGCCGTGCTTGCCAAATGCTTGAGCGAAAGCCCCGGCGATCCGATCGCAGGCATCCCGGCGGCACTGAAGCGTTATGGCCGGCAGCGGCGCGGCCGCGTGCTGCGGGTGCAGCGTGCCGCCCGACAACAGGGACGCATCTATCATCTCACCGGACCACTGGCGCTGGCGCGCGACCTCACGATCAAAGCGATGGGCCCGGAGCGGATGCTGGCGCGGCAGGACTGGATTTATAATTGGCGGCTGTGAGCGAAGTTCGACGGCCGCAACCGACAACGTTCTAATTTGCCGACCGGCTTGCCTTCGTACGGCCCTTGGCAACAGGAGCCGGCGCGATCGATGGCGGGACCGGCGCCGGCCTGGCTTCCGGTTTAGATTCCTGGCACCTGTTCTTCTGCCAGGCTTCATCGGCCAGCTTCGACTGTCCGCGCAACGCGATGTAGTCGTTGCGATAGGCGAGCTCCGCCACCATGGGACCGGCGACGCCGGTTTCGGCCTTGGTCATCAGCCCCTGCAATTCCGCGGTGCGCGTCGCGAGGCTCTTGCGCTCGGGCTCGAGCTGCTTGCAATCGTAGAGATCGTATTTGGCGGGATCGGCAAAGGCCGGCGATATGGTGTCGCTCATCCCGGCGCAACCGGACAGGCCGGCGCCGAGCGCAACCAGCGCCAACGCCGCGAGGCTGTGCGAGAATAACCGGCGATGGGACAGCGAGTTGGGCATCGGACCTTCATTAAGTGGATTATCTTGAGATTGCCTAAAGCTCGCCGCAGGTAAACACCCCAAGTGTCCGCATTGAGGCTTTGCTTTGGCGCCGCGCTCACTTAAAGGTGGGGAGCGTTTGGGCCGGAGATTATTCCCAATTCCGCTTCTCCGGAAAACGCGCTAAGTGTCTGATCTGCTAGTGAAAGCGGGCGTGGCGAAATGGTAGACGCAAGGGACTTAAGCATTTGAGTGCTCTTGGGGAAACCCAAGCTGTAGAACTGCTCAAATTCGGGGAAACCTTTCATATGGCAATCCCGAGCCAAGCGCCCGAACCTAACGGTTAGTGCGAAGGTGTAGAGACTAGACGGGCAGCACCTAAAGGCGCGAACGCACCAATGGTGAAGGTATAGTCCAGACCACAAACGAGCCGGCGCGGATGTCCACGCTGGCGAGGCGGCGAAAGCCGTAGCTGGTAAGAAAATCCCTCGGAGGGTGACCTCTGTGCCGGTTCGAGTCCGGCCGCCCGCACCAGCCTTCGCTCGCGAAGCGAATGAAGGCTGCCACGCCGAAGCCGACAGGCGAAGGCGGGCTTTGTGTCCGCGAGCTGCGGCTTGGCAAGCCACCTTGGCGGGGACGCTGGCGCAACCACGTTTGGACCATCAAGGCGCAGCGGAAGCGTGGACAGATTGGGGAGACTGGGGGATCACATTGCCGCAAATCCATCTGTTCGAAATGCGCCGGCTGGAGATGCTGAGCAACACCATCTTCGGCGTTGCCATGACGCTGCTCGCCTATGATTTGCCGAAGGCCTCCAGTTTTGCGCAAGCGCCCGATTGGCACGACGTGCTTCGCGTCTATGCCCAGCCCGTCATCGCATTGACGATCAGCTTCGTCGTCGCCGGCCTGTTCTGGTTCAGCCATCACCGGCGGCTGGCGGTGGCACCGGAAGGCGGGCGCGGCGTGGTGTTCCTCAATCTGTTTTTTCTGCTCTCGATCATCATCCTGCCGGTGACGAACGGCCTCTATGGCAGCTATCGGCTCGATGGCGTGGTGGCGGTGATCTACGGCTTTCACCTGCTGGCGATCGCAGCGCTGAACGCGGTGTTGTGGGTTCTGGCTCTGCGCGGCCGCCGCGATCCGCAATTGCTGGCGACGGCGCTGTTTCCGGTCTGTGTGTTCGTGCTCGGCGCGGCGATGGCCTTTATCGAGCCGCGGGTTGCGCCATATATCTGGTGCCTGGCGTTTCTCGCGCCCTTTGCCGGCTGGCTCGCCGCGCGTCGCTCCGCCTAGCGCACCTTCGCCTTGCTCAGCGTGAGCAGCCGGCTCGCCTCCTCCGCAATCATCCGCTCCATCTTTTCCTGAAATTCCTTGCGCGGCAGGCCCGGCGCGATCGGCGGCAGGAAGGACAGCGTGATGGTGCCGGAGTGCATGATCAGGGTCTTCTTGCCCCAGAACAGGCCGGAATTGCACGCCGCGGGAACGACTGATACGTCGAGGTTGGTGTAGAGCGCCGAGATGCCAGCGGACTGGAATCTCATCGGCTCATCGATCGCCTGGCGGGTACCTTGCGGAAACAGCAAGACCTGACGGCCCTCGCCGGTCGCTCGCCTGGCTTCATCGACCATCTGGCGCAGCGCATGGCGGCCCGCCGAGCGATCGACCAAAATCATCGGATAGCGCTCCAGGAACCAGCCGACGAACGGCACCTTGCGCAGCTCTTTCTTGGCGACGATGCTGGCGTCCGGGAAAAGCGCGCAGAGCGCCGCGGTTTCCCACAGCGATTGATGGTTGCAGGCGATGATGCAGGGACCGTCGGGCACGTTCTCGCGCCCCTGCACCGTGTAATCGAGGCCTACGACATGCTTCATCAGAAACATGATGCCGTTGACCCAGACCTGCGAAACCGCACGCACGGTCCGGCCGCTCGCATTGAACAGCCACATGAGCGGCACCGTCAGCGACACGGCGAGCGTCAGGATTACCACCGCCGTATCGAATATGATCGATCTCAAATAGTGCAACGATTGTCCCCTTGGGCGCTTTGTGGCCACCCAATACAGCACTTTCCCGCCGTTGCACAATTCCGTCATCGGCCGGCCGGAATCGCCTCGTTAGGTTCGTCGCATGCCGGCGTCAGAGCAAATCACCATCGCTCCGCACCTCACCTTCGATGCCATCAGCGCCGGCACGCCCGGCGCGCCGCTGGTGCTGCTGCTGCACGGCTTTGCGGAATCGATGCATTGCTGGCGTGCCCAGGTGACGGCGCTCGGCGATATGGGCTATCGCGCCGTTGCGCCGAGCCAGCGCGGCTACTCGCCGGGCGCACGGCCCGATCCGCGGGAATTTTCGCACTACCTGATCGACCGCCTGATGGACGACGCCATGGCGATCGTGGCGGCTGCCGGCTATGGCGATGCGCGGTTTCATCTGGTCGGCCATGACTGGGGCGGCAGCATCGCCTGGGGGGTCGCCGACCGCCATCCCGAGCGGCTGGCGTCGCTCACCATTCTCTCGCGGCCGCATCCGAACGCGTTCAACCGCGCGCTGGCAGCCGACGGCGAGCAGGCGCAGCGCTCAAGGCATCACAAGGCGTTTCTGGAGCCGGATGCCGCCGATGTCGTGCTCGCGAACGATGCCAAATGGCTGCGCGAGCGTCTCGCCGCCAATGGCGTTCCCTCTGATGCGATCGAGAGGCATCTTGCCGTGCTCGGCAACAAGGACGCGATGGAAGCGGCGCTCGCCTGGTATCGCGCACGCGGCGCGATCCGTGGCCCGCTCGGTCCGATCCGCGTGCCGACGCTCTATATCTGGGGCGACGCCGACGACACGGTCGGTCGCCCCGCCGCCGAAGGCACGGTGGATTTCATCGCCGCGCCCTATTGTTTCGAGGTGCTGCCCGGCGTCGGGCATTTTGCGGCGGATCAAGCGCCGCAGCGGGTGTGCGAACTGCTGCTGGAACATCTGGCCGCGCATCCTGCGTGAGGAACGCAACGCCCACAAAAATGTTGTCGTGCACAAAATGGAGTATGACAACATGACCAGTGAAAAAGATCGGGAAAAGGCTGCAGCCGAGCGCAAGCAAGCGCGGGATCAGCGCTCCCCGTCGCCGCCACCGCCGCAAGTCTCTCCGCCACTTGAGAATGACGGCCCGGAACTGGTACGCGATACCCACTGCTGACGATGAAAACAAAAACGCGACGGAGGAACCGTCCTCCGTCGCGCTTTGCTGATATTCGACTTAAAGCGAACTGCCCTACTCGCTCTTGTCAATGTTCCAGAAGACCGGCGTCGCCGGGCCATCGAGCACACCGGTAAGCGACTTCCGCCACGCGCTCGGCGCGAGATATTGGCCGAGCGGAACGTAGATCACCTGCTCATAGGCTTCCTTCTGGATTTCGGCAGCGATTTTCTTCTGCTCGTCCGGCGAGATAGCGCGCGCGAACTTGTCCTTCAACTCCTCGATCTTGGCGCTTTCCGCCCAACCGAACCAGCCGCCCTTGGTGCCGCGGCCGCCGATCGACGCGTTGGCGATCGGGTTCATCACGTCGGCGCCGACCCAGTTGGTGAAAAACATATTCCAGCCGCCCTCCTTCGTGGGCTTCTGGCTGGCGCGGCGTGTGACGACGGTCTGCCAGTCGGTGGCCTGCAGGTCGACCTTGAAGCCGGCCTCGCGCAGCAATTGCGCTGCGACGATCGGCTGCGCCTTCAGCGTGACGACGTCGCCCGGCGCCATGATCACGATCGGGGTGCCATCGTAACCGGACTCGGCGAGCGCCTTCTTGGCTTCCGCCATGCTGCCGGCCTTGGTCAGATTTCCGGCGCCCTCTTCGGTCGCCAGCGGCGTGCCGCAGACGAAGTAGGCACCGCAGATCTTGTAATATTCGGGGTTGCCGACCAGCGCGTCCAGAACGTCCTTCTGGTTCATCGCCAGCAGCGCGGCGCGGCGAACCTTGACGTTATCGAAGGGTGGAAGGAGGAAGTTCATCCGGCCGAGCGTCTGGAAGCCGAGCTTGTTCAAAATCTCGATCTTGATGTCCTTGTTGGCTTTCACCACCGGCAACAGATCGAACGACGGATTTTCCATGAAGTCGATATCGCCGGACTGCAATGCGTTCACCGCGGTCTGCGCATCCGGCATGGTGATCCATTCAACGCGATCGACCTTCGCGACCTTGCCGCCGGCGGTCCAGCTCGGCGGCTCCTTGCGCGGCACGTAGTCCGCGTTCTTTTCATAGGCCGCCTTCACGCCCGGCTGGAATTCCGACTGCACGAATTTGAACGGGCCGGATCCGATATGTTCCTTGATCTGCTGACCGGCCGGCGTTTCCGCAAGGCGCTTGGGCATCATGAACGGCGTATAGGACGACGGCTTGCCGATCGATTCCAGCACCAGGCCGTAGGGCTCCTTCAGTTTCAACGCAAAACTCTTGGCGTCGATCGGCTCGATGCTGGCGGTGAAATCCATCAGCTTCTGGCCCATATTGTCGTTGCGGCCCCAGCGCTTCAGAGAGGCGACGCAGTCTTCCGCCGTCACCGGCGCACCATCGTGCCACTTCAAGCCATCGCGCAAGGTGAACGTATAAGTCAGCTTGTCATCGCTGACTTTCCAGTCCGCCATCTGGGGCTGGACCTTGAAATTGGAATCGGTCGCCAGCAGCGTATCGTAGATCATGTAGCCATGATCGCGGGTGATGTAGGCGGTGGTGAAGCCGGGATCGAGAACGCGCAGATCGGAGTGCATCACCGCGGTGATGGTCTTCTTGCTGGCGGCCGTGGCCTGCGAGGTCGGGCCTATCGACGTCAGCGCCGCCGACAGCGCAAGCACCGACAACGCAGTCGCTATCGTGGGACGTTTCCAACGCATGATGTGGAACATTCGATCTCCTCCTGACGTGAATCTGTTCAATGTCCGCTGATTCATTATGCATGCGGTTCGTTATTTGGGCGAACTAACACGCTGTAAATCCTGACTATTTGAAGACTTGCATCAAGCGCGCGGCACGTCAATCCGCTTTGAGGCGGCTACCGCGCTGCGGATACCGCGGGACGCGCGTTCATGTTTCACTTTACAAATCCGCGCGAGATCATTCTCGTACACGGCGAGGCCGCGCCCTATCGGTCGAAACCCGAAACTAAGAAAACCAAGAGAAGTCCATGAACCCAGCCAATCTTCCCTTTGATTCCGAGGCCATGCTGCAGGGATTGCGCGGCTGGGTGGAGTGCGAAAGCCCGACCTGGGACAAGGCTGCGGTGGAACGCATGCTCGACCTCGCCGCGCGCGACATGGCCATTATGGGTGCGACCATCGAGCGCATCGCCGGCCGCCAGGGATTTGCCGGCTGCGTCCGCGCCCGCTTTCCTCACCCGAAGCAGGGCGAGCCCGGCATCCTGATCGCCGGCCACATGGATACCGTCCACCCCGTCGGCACCATCGAAAAGCTGCGATGGCGGCGCGAGGGCAACAAATGCTTCGGCCCCGGCATCTTCGACATGAAGGGCGGCAATTACCTCTCGCTGGAAGCGATCCGGCAACTGGCCCGCGCCGCGTTCACGACGCCGCTGCCGATTACGGTGCTGTTCACGCCCGACGAGGAAGTCGGCACGCCCTCGACCCGCGACATCATCGAGGCGGAAGCCGCGCGCAACAAATACGTGCTGGTGCCGGAGCCCGGACGACCGAACAATGGCGTCGTCACCGGACGCTATGCGATTGCGCGCTTCAATCTGGAGGCCGTCGGCAAGCCGAGCCATGCCGGCGCCACGCTTTCTTCCGGCCGTTCCGCGATCCGCGAAATGGCACGCCAGATTATCGCGATCGACGGCATGACGACCGAAGATTGTACGTTCTCGGTCGGCATCGTGCATGGCGGCCAGTGGGTCAATTGCGTCGCCACCACCTGCACCGGCGAAGCGCTGAGCATGGCCAAGCGCCAGGCCGATCTCGACCGCGGCGTCGAGCGTATGCTGGCGTTGTCAGGCACCAGCAACGACGTCACGTTCACGGTAACCCGCGGCGTCACCCGCCCGGTGTGGGAACCAGATGCCGGCACCATGGCGTTATACGAAAAGGCGCGCGGGATTGCCGCGCAGTTGGGCCTCGAACTGCCCCATTGCAGCGCCGGTGGCGGATCCGACGGCAATTTTACCGGTGCCATGGGCATCCCGACGCTCGATGGCCTAGGCGTCCGCGGCGCCGATGCGCATACGCTAAATGAGCATATTGAAGTAGACAGCCTCGCCGAACGCGGGCGCCTGACGGCGGGGCTGCTCGCGACGCTGGAGTGAGGTGCATCTGTCATTCCGGGGCGATGCGAAGCATCGAACCCGGAATCTCGAGATTCCGGATCTGGTGCTAACGCACCATCCCGGAATGACGAAGAGAATGACGCACGCATTTCGTCCCACCGCCTAGCTGCATCGCAAAAAACGCAGGCGCAATGGCACGAGACTTGCTGAAATGCTACGCTGGTGGCGCCGAAACCAAGTCTAAGGGCAGCGCTGCCCAATTCACCTACAACTAACGGATCAAGATGCTCGGATATCTGCTTCGCCGCATTCTCGCCGCCATTCCCGTGATGGGCGTGGTGGCGCTGTTTGTGTTTCTTCTGCTGCGGCTGACGCCCGGCGATCCCGCCGCGATTCTGGCCGGCGACAACGCAACGCCCGAACAACTCGAGCGCATCCGCACCTCGCTCGGCCTCAATGAGCCGCTCTACACCCAATTCTTCACCTGGATCGGCAAGCTGCTGCAAGGCGACCTCGGCGTTTCCTTGATCTCGAACGTGCCGGTCTTGAAGATGATCAGTCAGCGCGTTGAGCCGTCGATCTCGATTGCCCTTTCCACGATCATTCTGGCGATCGTCGTTGCGGTGCCGCTCGGCGTGATTGCGGCGTGGAAGCACGGCACCTGGATCGACCGCTTCGTAATGGGCCTGTCCGTGGTCGGCTTCTCGGTTCCGGTGTTCGTGATCGGCTATGTTCTGATCCAGATCTTTGCCATCGACCTGCGCTGGGTGCCGGTGCAGGGTTTCCGCAGCATCACGGCCGGCTTCGGTCCGTTCTTCGAGCGCATCATCCTCCCGACCTGCACGCTCTCCTTTATCTATGTCGCGCTGATCGCGCGCATGACACGGGCCGCGATGCTGGATGTGCTCGGCGAGGACTACGTCCGCACCGCGCGCGCCAAAGGCATCAGCGAGACCGGCGTGCTGCTGCGCCATGCCCTGCGCAACGCCGCCGTGCCCGTCATCACCGTGATCGGAACGGGATTCGCGCTGCTGATTTCCGGCGTCGTGGTCACCGAAAGCGTGTTCAACCTGCCCGGCATCGGCCGGCTCACCGTCGATGCCGTGCTGGCGCGCGATTATCCCGTCATCCAGGCGATGATCCTGTTGACGTCGCTGATCTATGTCACCGTCAATCTCCTGATCGACGTCGCCTACACCCTGCTTGATCCGAGGATTCGCTACTGATGGCGATCGAAACCCTTCCCGAACCGTCAATCCCTGTCACCACGCCATTCCGGCCGACACTTGGATTCCTCACGGCGACGCCGATCATCGCGACCGCGACTGTCTGCCTCGCACTCATCATCGCGATGGCGATCGCTGCTCCCCTGCTCGCGCCGCACGATCCGCAATTGCTGGCGCCGGCACAGCGGCTGAAACCATCAAGCGCGCAGTTCCTGCTCGGCACCGACGCGTACGGCCGCGATGTGCTCTCGCGCATCATCTATGGCGGGCGGATTTCGCTCCTGATCGGCCTGGGCGCAGCGGTCTTCTCGATCGGCATCGGCCTCGTGATCGGCCTCGTCTCCGGCTTCTTCAAATGGGTCGACGCCGTGATGATGCGGGTGATGGACGGCTTGATGGCGATCCCTTCCATCCTGCTCGCGATCGCCGTGGTGTCGCTGTCGGGCGCCAGCCTGATGACCGTGCTGGTCGCGATCACCATTCCCGAAATTCCACGCGTGGCGCGGCTGGTGCGCTCGGTCGTGCTATCGGCGCGCGAGGAGCCTTATGTGGAAGCCGCGATCTCGGTCGGCACCAGCCTGCCCAAGATCATGTGGCGGCATCTGATGCCGAACACCATTGCGCCGCTGATCGTGCAAGGCACCTACGTCGCCGCCTCCGCCATCCTTACCGAGGCGATCCTGTCGTTCCTCGGCGCCGGCATCAGCCCGGAAACGCCGACCTGGGGCAATATCATGGCCGAGGGCCGCGCCTACTTCCAGGTCAAGCCATCGCTGATCTTCTGGCCGGGGCTATTGCTGTCGATCGCGATCCTGAGCGTCAACCTGATCGGCGACGCCGCCCGCGACGCGCTCGATCCGCGCATGAAACAACGGGAGGCCGGGAAGTGACGGCTTCAATGCAATTGAAGCCGTCATCCCGGGGCGATGCGAAGCATCGAACTATGGTGCGCAATTGCGCCCCTGAGGATCTCGAGATTCCGGGTCTGGTGCTTGCGCACCATCCCGGAATGACAGCCTCTGAATTCGTCGCTTCGCTCGCAATGACGGCTGAGAGACCTATATGACCAACATCATCCTCGACATCGACAACCTCGTCGTCGGCCTCGGCAAAAATCCATCCGGCCAGCGCATCATTGACGGCGTCTCGCTGCAGGTGCGCGAGCGCGAAACCCTCTGCGTTGTCGGCGAAAGCGGCTCCGGCAAATCGGTGACGTCGCTGACCGTGATGGGGCTGTTGCAGAAAGGCGCGCTGGTGCCCTCGGGCGGCAGCATCAAGCTGGTCGGCGAGGAACTGCTCACCGCCACCGACAAGCGCCTGCGGCAGTTGCGCGCCACGAGGATGGCGATGATCTTTCAGGAGCCGATGACGGCGCTCAATCCGGTGGTGCCGGTCGGCCGCCAGATCGACGAAGTCTTGCGCGCCCACACCGATCTCGACGCCCGCGCCCGCCGCCAGAAGATTTTGGCAATGATGGAGCATGTCCGGTTGCCCGACGTGGAGCGCATCTTTGCTTCCTACCCGCACCGGCTGTCGGGCGGACAGCGCCAGCGCATCATGATTGCGATGGCGCTGGTGCTCGAACCGAAGCTCCTGATCGCGGACGAGCCAACGACGGCGCTCGATGTCACCACGCAGAAGCAGATACTGACGCTGATCCGCGACCTGCAGCGCGATCACGGCACCGCCGTGCTGTTCATCACCCATGACATGGGCGTGGTCGCCGAGATCGCCGATCGCGTCGCGGTGATGCGCTACGGCCGGCTCGTCGAGACCGGCACGCTCGACAGCATTTTGCGCTCGCCGACCATGGAGTACACCCGCAACCTGCTCTCCTCGGTGCCGAGCCTGGTGCCGCGGGCGCCCCGCGTGGAGACCGACGAACCGGTGGTGCTGGAAGCCAACGAACTGGGCAAGGTCTATCGCGAGCGTTCTTTCCTCGGAAAGGCGCGCGAAGTCGCCGCCGCCAAGGACGTCACCCTCACTTTGCGCAAGGGCCGCACGCTCGGTATCGTCGGCGAAAGCGGCTCGGGCAAGTCGACGGTGGCGCGCTGCATCGTCCGCCTGATCGATCCGACTTCCGGCGGCGTGCGGCTCGCGGGCCGCGAGATCTCCGACCTCTCGCGGCGGCTCTTGCAGCCGCACCGCAAGAAGATCCAGATCATCTTCCAGGACCCCTACCGCTCGCTCAATCCGCGCGTGACCGTCGGCGAAACCATTGCCGAGGGCCCGATCAATTACGGCATGCCGCGTGCCGAAGCGCTGGCGAAGGCGCGCGAGCTGCTCGAACTGGTCGATCTGCCGGCCGATGCCGTGTCGCGCTACCCGCATCAATTCTCCGGCGGACAGCGTCAGCGCATCGCGATTGCGCGCGCGCTCGCGCTCGACCCCGACGTGCTGGTTGCGGACGAAGCGGTCTCGGCGCTCGACGTCTCCGTGCAGGCGCAGGTGCTCGAACTGCTCGACGAAATCCAGAAGCGGCTGGGCATTGCGTTGTTGTTCATCACCCATGATCTTCGCGTCGCGGCGCAAATCTGTGACGACGTCGCTGTGATGCAGCATGGCCGGATCGTCGAACAGGGCCCGGCCGCGCAGGTGCTGACCCATCCGCAGCAGGCCTATACCCGGGCATTGCTCGATGCCGCCCCCGGCCGCGGCTGGGATTTCGCCAATTTCCGGCCTGTGGAAGTGGCGGCGGAGTGACGCGTCAGCGTCATTCCGGGACGCGAAGCGAACTACGGGGCGCCCTTGCGCCCCTGAGAATCTCGAGATTCCCCGGTGCGCAGTTGCGCACCTGAGGTCTGGTCCTTCGGACCATCCCGGAATGACGAGCTCTCAAATTCGTCTTGCTTCGCGTAGCTATTCCGTACCACGCGGCATGCAAAACGGAATTGCTTCACTCCTTGCGCTTGCCACGATGTCCCGCTTAACGTCCCCCAACCAAAAACATTGGCTGAGGCACTATGACCCGCATCGCCGTTGGCGGCTTCCTGCACGAGACCAACACTTTCGCGCCGACCAAGGCGACCTATGCTGATTTTGTTCATGGCGGCGGTTGGCCGGCGATGGCGCATGGGCCCGATGTCCTCAAGGTCATGCGCAAGATCAATGTCGGCCTTGCCGGCTTCGTCGAGGCGGCCGAAGCCAATGGCTGGGAACTGGTCCCGACCATCTCCGCAGCCGCCAGCCCGTCGGCGCATGTCACAACCGATGCCTTCGAACGCGTCATGAAGGAGATGGTCGACGGCATCGCCAATGCCGGGCCGATCGATGCCGTCTATCTCGATCTGCACGGCGCCATGGTGACCGAACATTACGACGATGGCGAAGGCGAAATCCTCGCGCGCGTGCGCAAGGCGGTAGGCCCCGATCTGCCGCTGGTCGCAAGCCTCGATCTCCATGCCAATGTCTCGCCCGAGATGATCGCGCATGCCGATGCGCTGATCGCCTACCGCACCTATCCCCACGTCGACATGGCCGACACCGGCCGCGCCTGCGCCAAACACCTCGCGCTGCTGCTGAAGACCGGGCAGCGCCTTGCAAAAGCGTTCCGGCAACTGCCGTTCCTGATCCCGATCTCCTGGCAATGCACCAACGACCAGCCGACCAGGAGCATTTACGAGCAGCTCGCGGCGCTCCAAAGCGACGCCGTGCCGACGCTATCCTTTGCACCGGGCTTCCCGGCTGCGGATTTTCCCCATTGCGGGCCGAGCGTGTTCGCCTATGGCAGGACGCAGGCCGACGCGGACGCCGCCGCCGACAAGATCGTCGCGCTCGTCGAGGGCCATGAAGACGATTTCGACGGCTGCATCTATTCGCCCGATGACGGCGTGCGCCTCGCCATCGAGCTTGCGAAAACGGCCAAGAAGCCGATCATCATCGCCGACACCCAGGACAATCCCGGCGCCGGCGGCGATTCCGACACCACCGGCATGCTGCGCGCTCTTGTGCGCAACAACGCGTCCGGCGCCGCCACCGGCGTGATCTACGATCCGGAGTCGGCCAAGGCGGCGCATGCGGCCGGCGTCGGCGCCACCGTGACGCTGGCGCTCGGCGGCAAATCGGGCATCCCGGGCGATGCGCCATACAAGGAAACGTTCGTCGTCGAAAAATTGTCGGACGGAAAATTCGTGGCGCCAGGCCCCTATTACGGCGGCCGCGACATGGACATGGGCCCCTCGGCCTGCCTGCGCATCGGTGATGTCAGGGTCGTCGTGGGCTCCTACAAGGCGCAGCTCGCCGATCAAGCGATGTATCGCTATGTCGGCATCGAGCCGACCGAACAGAAAATCCTGGTCAACAAGAGCTCGGTGCATTTCCGTGCCGATTTCGAACCCATCGCCGAAAAGCTTTTGATCTGCGCGGCCCCAGGCGCGATGCCGGCCGATACCGCAGCGCTGCCCTGGACGCGGCTGCGTCCGGGCATCCGCCTCAAGCCGAACGGCCCCGCCTTTGCCCCATTCGCTCCCTCACGCTCAAAATCCTCAGTCACGGGATAACCAGACATGCCCATCATCGAACGCATCGGCGGCTATGCCGAGGAACTCACCGCCATCCGCCGCGATCTGCATGCCCATCCCGAGATCGGCTTCGAGGAAGTGCGCACCTCGGGCATCGTCGCCGAGAAGCTGAAGGGTTGGGGCATCGAGGTCCATCGCGGCCTCGGCGGCACCGGCGTGATCGGCGTGCTCAAGGGCAAGGGCGATGGCGGCAAGCGCATCGGGTTGCGCGCCGACATGGACGCGCTGCCGATGGAAGAGAATACCAACCTGAAATGGCGCTCGACCATTCCGGGCCGCTTTCACGGCTGCGGCCATGACGGTCATACCACCATACTGCTCGGCACCGCGCGCTATCTGGCCGAGACGAAGAATTTTGACGGCACTGTGCATTTCATCTTCCAGCCCGCCGAGGAAGGCCTCGGCGGCGCGCGCGCCATGATCAAGGATGGTCTGTTCGAAAAGTTTCCCTGCGACGAGGTCTATGGCCTGCACAACGCGCCGGATCTCAATCACGGCGAGATCGCGATCCTGCCCGGACCGGCGATGGCCGGCGCCGATTTCTTCGACATCACGATCCAGGGCTACGGCGCGCATGGCGCGATGCCGGAGCGCTCCAAGGATGCGGTGGTGATCGCGACCACGCTGGCGCAGGCCCTGCAGACTATCGTCAGCCGCAACGTCGATCCCTTGAAGGCTGCGGTGCTGTCGGTCACGCAGATCCATGCCGGCTCCGCCAACAACGTGATCCCCGGCGAGGCCAGGCTCGGCGGCACGGTGCGCGCCTTCGACGACGGCGTGCGCGCGCTGATCCGCGATCGCATGCGCAAGATCTGCGCCGGCGTTGCCGCGACGTTCGAGTGCGAGATCACGGTCGACATCCGCGACACGTTCAGCGTGCTCGTCAACGAGGAAGAACAATCCAGAGTGGTCGAAGCGGTGGCGAAGACCGTGGTCGATCCGTCCAGCGTGCTGACGCGCTCGGCGCCGAAGATGGGGAGCGAGGATTTCGCCGACATGATGCAGGTGGTGCCGGGCGCCTATTTCTGGATCGGCCACGACGGCTCGGTGCCCGTGCACAATCCCGGCTACGTCCTCGACGACAAGATCCTGCCGATCGGCGCCAGCATGTTCGCCCGCATCATCGAAACCCGTTTGCCGGTAGGTTAGCATGCATAAACCAGCCCCCGAGGAAGAGGTCACCTCGCTGCATGACCTCTCCGCCACCGACCTGATCGCCGGCTATCGCGCCAAGCAGTTCTCGCCCTCGGAAGTGCTGGAAGAAGTGATCGAGCATGTCGCGGCCTGGGAGCCGCACATCAAGGCGCTCTATCTGTTCGATCCCGACGGCGCGCGCGCGGTCGCGAAGGCGTCGAGTGACCGCTGGCAGAAGGGTGAACCTGTAAGCACGCTCGACGGCGTGCCGGTAACGATCAAGGACAATATCGCGACCAAAGGCCAGCCGATACCGCTGGGCGCGGCCAGCGTGAAGTTGGTACCGGCAGAAAAGGACGCGCCGCCCGCCGCACGGCTGCGCGAAGCCGGCGCGATCATCTTCTCCAAAACGACGATGCCGGACTACGGCATGCTGTCGTCAGGCCTCTCCAGCTTCCATCCCCTCACCCGCAACCCCTGGGATCTCAGCAAGAATCCCGGCGGGTCGTCTGCCGGCGCTGGCGCGGCGGGCGCGGCCGGCTACGGCCCGCTGCATCTGGGCACCGACATTGGCGGCTCGGTGCGGCTGCCGGCCTGTTGGTGCGGTCTCGTCGCGCTGAAGCCGAGCCTCGGGCGCGTTCCGATCGATCCACCCTACGTCGGCCGGGTCGCAGGTCCCATGACCCGCACCGTCGACGACGCCGCGCTGATGATGTGCGTGCTGGCGAAGCCGGACCGTCGCGACGGCATGAGTCTGCCGGCTGACAGCAGCATCCACTGGAAGACACTCGACAAGTCGCCGCGCAAGCTGCGCATCGGCCTGATGCTCGATGCCGGCACTGGCCAGCCGCTTGAGCAGGAAGTGCGTGACGTAGCAGTCAACGCCGCCAAGGCGTTCGAATCCGCCGGCGCGATCGTCACCGAAGTCAACGGCATCCTGACGCGCGAGATGGTCGACGGGCTCGATAATTTCTGGCGGGCCCGGTTGTGGGACGATCTCTCAAAGCTTTCGCCCGAGGAGCGCGGCAAGACACTGCCTTACATCCACAAATGGGCAGAAGCCGGCGCAAAGCTCTCCGGTGTCGACGTCGTCAGAGGTTTTAACGCCACCATGGCGATCCGCGCCGCGGCAGCAAAGCTATTCCACGAACTCGACTACGTGATCTCCCCGGTGTCGCCGGTGGTGAACTTCCCGGCCGAGTTCGCTGCTCCCATCAACGATCCCGACAGGCCGTTCGAGCACATCTGCTATACCGTGCCGTGGAATATGGCGGAAAACCCGGCGCTCTCGATCAATGGCGGATATGACGCCAAGGGATTTCCGATCGGCGTGCAGATCATCGGCCGCCGCTTCGACGATCTCGGCGTGCTCGGCATGGCCAAGGCGTTCGAGGGCCTGCGCGGTGCGCAGCGGCCGTGGCCGTCGCCGCCGGGCAAGTAACCACCGCCATGATTCCGCGATGGTCCGCAGAGCCAGGCCCGGAATGACGAGCTAGAAATTCCAATGAAAAGAACATACGGGAAGGAACACCCATGGCGTACGAGACCATCACGTACGAGGTCGACGATCAGATTCTCACCATCACGCTGAACCGGCCCGACAAGCTCAACGCCTTCAACGGCACGATGCAGCAGGAACTGATTGACGCGTTCGACGCCGCCGACAAGGACGACAATGTCCGCGCCATCATCGTGACCGGCGCGGGCCGCGGCTTCTGCGCCGGCGCCGATCTTTCTTCCGGCGCCAATACGTTCGACCGCGACGCGCGGCGTGGCCCGGTGACGCGGCTCGCGAGCGGCGCGGTCGATTACAGCGATCCCATGGTGCGCGATGGCGGCGGCCAGGTGACGCTGCGGATATTCAAGTGCCTGAAGCCGGTGATCGCGGCCGTGAACGGGCCAGCGGTCGGCATCGGCGTCACCATGCAGCTCGCGATGGACATTCGCATCGCCTCAGAGGCCGCGCGCTTCGGCTTCGTGTTCTCCCAACGCGGCATCGTGCCGGAGGCGGCCTCAAGCTGGTTCCTGCCGCGCATCGTCGGCATCTCGCAGGCCCTGGAATGGTGCTATTCGGGCCGCGTGTTCCCGGCGCAGGAAGCGCTCGCCGGCCGTCTCGTGAGCAAGGTGGTGCCGCCGGACGATCTATTGCCGACCGCACGCGCACTTGCCAAGGAATTCGCCGCCAAGACCGCGCCGGTCTCGGTGGCGCTGATCCGGCAGATGATGTGGCGGATGCTGGGCGCCGACGATCCGATGGAAGCCCACAAGGTCGACAGCCGCGGCATCTACGCCCGCGGCCGCTCGGAAGACGTCAAGGAAGGCGTGGTGTCGTTCTTGGAAAAGCGCCCGGCAGAGTTCAAGAACAAGGTGTCGAGCGACATGCCCGACTATTTCCCGTGGTGGACGGAGCGCGAATATAAGTGAGCGACCGGCCGGCTTCGGCAGACGCGACGCGAGACGGCGTCATCCTGCTGCATGGCATCAGCAGGACGGCGCGATCGTTTCGAAGAATGCAGACGGCAATCGAGGCTGCCGGGCTGACGGCGCTTAACCTGGATTATGCGAGCCGCCGAAGGGCGCTGGACGCGCTGGCGGAGGACATCCATCCTTCCATCCAGCGCTTTGCCGATGGCGTTGCCGGTTCCGTCCATTTCGTGTGCCATTCCATGGGTGGACTGCTGGCTCGCGTCTACATCGCCCGACACCGGCCGCCACGTCTGGGCCGCGTTGTAATGATCGGCACGCCGAACAGCGGCAGCGAGATCGCCGACCGCCTGAAGAATTTCGGACCCTACTGCGCCTTCTTCGGACCGGCAGGACAGCAACTCGGCACGCAGCGCGACGCCGCCATCGAAGCGCTGTTTCCGCCGGTCGATTATCCCGTCGGCATCATCGCCGGAAACCGCTCGATCTATCCGATCGCCTCGGCATTCTTGCCGAAGCCGCATGACGGACGGGTGTCGGTGGCGAATACCGCACTTGACGGCATGACAGGTCACATCGTGATCGGTGCGTCGCATCCCTGGCTGGTGCGAAATCGCGTTGCGATCGAGCAGACGATTGCGTTTGTTCGAACCGGCAGTTTTCGCGAGATTTAGCCGAGGCGCTCTACGCTAAGTCGGTCGGTCGGCGGCGGGCAAACTAACGTCGCACGTCGCTTTTTGATCCATGTTCGTTGAGCATGGAGCCGCGCTCCCGTCCCGCTGCAATTGCGACATCGCGCTGCGATATTGTCATCCAATTCAACTACCCGGACCGATATCGATGCGCTTTCGCCTGCGGATGCTCATTTTGGCACCCCTCGTCCTCGCCGGCTGTGCCGATCGGGAGGCCGAATGGGCACGGCGAGGCCGGGAAAGCCTCGTTGGTCTCGACCAATCAGCGATCCGCATGTGTGCCGGTCTGCCCACGGGCACGACAAAGGATGGCCGTGGCGAAATCTGGATGTATGAGCACGCGACCAGTCCTCCCGGCGGGGTACTGCCTCCCACTGTCACAATCCCGCCCGGGCTGAACATCGGCGGCCAGCCTCCAACAGGCTACTGTCGCGTTCAGCTCCGCTTCGTCGCAGGAAAGGTCGCGCAAGTACAGTATGCCGGTGCGACCGATATCGGCAACGCGCAGGATGCAGCCTGCGGTCAGATCGTACGGACGTGCCTGCGATATGCCGAAGCGCGGTGAGGAAACCTCCGTTGTCATCCCATCGTCAGCGCCACCCTGCCGATCGCCTTGCGGTCGATCAACAGCCGCATCGCTTTCGCATACTCCTCCAGCGGCAGCCGATGCGAGACGTTGGGGCGGATTTTTCCCGCCTCTGCCCATTCCGTCAGCGCCTTGATCCTGATCTCGCCAAGCGCAGGATTGCGCCGCACGGCTTCGCCGGCACGGATGCCGAGCACACTCGCGCCCTTGATCATCAACAGATTGGTCTTGGCAAGCCCGATGCCGCCGGTGAAGCCTATGACCAACAGCCGCGCGCCCCAGTTGATGCAGCGCATCGAGTTCTCGAATACCTCGCCGCCGACGGGATCGAACACCACGTCGGCGCCCTGCCCGTCGGTGATGCGCTTGACGGCATCGCGGAACGGCTCCTGGTCGTAGCGCACGAGATGATCGGCGCCCCTCGCCTTGGCGATCGCGAGTTTCTCGTCGCTTGACGCGGTCGCAATCACGGTGGCGCCGAGCATCTTGCCGATTTCGACGGCGGCAAGGCCAACGCCGCCGCCGGCGCCGTGCACCAGCAGTACTTCGCCCGGTTGAAGCTGGCCGCGGTCGATCAGCGCGTGATAGGCCGTGCCGTGGCCGGCCAGGAACGTCGCGCCTTCGGCGTAGTCGAACGTCGATGGCAGCGGCACGAGCTGCGAGGGTGTGGCAATCGCTTCATCGGAATAAGCACCGTGCCGCATCTTCACGATCACCCTGTCGCCCACTGCAACGCCTTCGGCGTCATTGATCTCGACGATATCGCCCGCGGCTTCGACGCCCGGCGTGAACGGCAGTGGCGGCTTGAGCTGATACTCGCCCGCGGCCATCAGGATATCAGGGAAATTGATCCCGGCGGCACGAATGGCCACGCGCACCTGCCCGAGTGCCAGCGGCGCGGAGGCAAATGTTTCCAGGCGCAAGCTCTCTGGCGGGCCGAGCTCGCGGCAGACGACGGCCTTCGGCATCAGGCGGCCCGCGCTTTCAGGCGCAGCAGCGCCTCGCGGATCAGCGGCATCCGGTCATTGCCGAAATACATGTCGGTCTTGCCAACGAAGATCGTCGGCGAACCGAATCCGCCGCGCGCCATCACCTCGTCCGTGTTGGCCTTGAGCTGATCCTTGATCGCCTGCTGGCCGATGCCATCGAAAAATTTGACGGGATCGACGCCGAGGCTCTCGCAGATCTCCGTCAGCACCGAATCCTTTGAGATGTCCTTGTCGTCACCCCAATAGGCCTCGAACACGGCGCGCGCGAACGGCACCATGCGTTCGCCAGATTCCTGTGCAACCCAGATGCAGCCGCGCATCGCCTTGACGCTATTCACCGGAAACACCGTCGGCGGCATCTTGATCGCAAGCCCCGCGGAGCGCGCCCAGTCGGCGAGGTCCTTTCTTCATGTAGCGCGCCTTCAAGGGCACCGGCGTCTCGCGCTGCGCATAGACGCTCGGGTTGACGGTGTTGAAGATGCCGCCGACCAGGATCGGCCGCCAGGTGATCTCGACGCTGAGCTCCCTGGCGAACGGCTGGATGTTATGAAAGGCGAGATAGGTCCAGGGGCTGGAGCAATCGAAGAAGAATTCGAGCATGGGGTTTCCTTTTGTTGGCTCTCGAGCCTCATCCTGGGGAGCGCGGAACGCGCGTCTCGAAGGATGAGGGCACTGGAGGGGCCTCTCCTCCGCGGCGGCTGCCTTGCGGCCTACCGAAAGCCCCAGTTCCTCTCCAGTATGATCGAGATTTTCCAGGCAATGGCGACTTTTGTTGTTCTGTACCTTGACCATAAGACATGGCAGACAGACGCTCAATCAGAACCGACGGGAGGCTCCCATGCTGTTTCCAACCACGATCGCAGGCTCCTTGCCGAAGCCGGAATGGCTGGCCGAGCCCAATACGCTGTGGGCACCCTGGAAATCAAAGGGTGACGAGCTCGCCCGCGCCAAGCGCGACGCCACCATGCTGGCGGTGAAGCTGCAGGAGGATGCCGGCGTCGATATTGTCACCGAAGGCGAGCAGGCCCGCCAGCACTTCGTCCACGGTTTTCTGGAGAAGGTCGAGGGCATCGACTTCGCCCACAAGGTCGAGATGGGCATCCGCAAGGACCGCTACAAGGCGATGGTGCCGCAGGTGACAGCACCGCTGACGCTCAAGGGGCGCGTCCATGCGGACGAGGCGCGCGTCGCCCGCACCCATACCACGCGCAAACTGAAATTCACCCTGCCCGGCCCGATGACTATCGCCGACACCGTGGCCGACCGGTATTACGGCGACAAGGTCAAGATGGCGTTCGCCTTTGCCGAACTGCTCAACAACGAGGCCAAGGCGTTGCAGGCGGATGGCGTCGACGTGATCCAGTTTGACGAGCCCGCCTTCAACGTCTTCATGGACGAGGTCTCCGACTGGGGCATAACGGCGCTGGAGCGCGCGGCCGAAGGCCTGACCTGCACCACCGCCGTTCACATCTGCTACGGCTATGGCATCAAGGCCAACACCGACTGGAAAGAAACGCTGGGCAGCGAGTGGCGGCAGTATGAGGATATTTTCCCGGCGATCGCCAAGAGCCCGATCCAGCAGGTCGCGATCGAGTGCCGCAATTCAAAGGTGCCGCTGGATCTGCTGGCGCTGCTGCCCGGCAAGGTCATCCAGGCCGGCGTGATCGACGTCGCCAGCGACACGGTGGAGACGGCCGAGGATGTCGTCAAGGTGATCGAGGCGGTCGCGAAATTCGTGCCGCTTAGCAACATCGTCGCGACCACCAATTGCGGCATGGCACCGATGCGGCGGGATATTGCAGAGGCGAAGCTCGCGGCGCTCGGCGCGGGTGCGAAGCTGGCGAGGGAGAAGTTGGGCTAGCTCCGTCATTGCGAGCGAAGCAATCCGTTATGCCGTAAGCCGGATTGTGCCGCATGGCCGGGTTTGGTGGCTGTCACACCCGCTTTCGGCCATGCGGCAGTTCGGAATAATCCCAGCCATCGGGAAACGACGCAGTTTGGTGGAAAGCGGACTTTCAAATGCGCTGGACTTGCCGAGCCGCCCGGTGCACCAGAGGCCCTGAGATCGAATTGGAAGCCGAGGTGGCATGCAACTGTTGCTGATTACTGGGCCCGCCGGCGTAGGTAAATCGACGTTGAGCTGGGAAATGAGTGCCCAACTCGCCGCGGCTCAAGTCGCGCATGCAGTTATCGAGACCGATGAACTCGATAGGGTGTTCCCGCGCCCCAATACAAACGAGCTTGATAGAATTCAGCCCGGCACGATTGACGTCAGCAGCATCAACCTGGCTGCGATCTGGTCGACATACCGAGCCTTGGGGCACACGCGCCTGATCATGTCAGGAGTCATGATGCACCCGAATTTTGACAAACGATGGATACTTTCTGCCATACCCGAAGCGCGGATTACGGTAGTCCGTATGTTGGCTGCCGAGCCTACACTGTTGGCACGACTGGCGCAGCGCGAGATCGGTTCTGGGGCAGACGAACAGGCACAGCGCTCGCTTCAGCAAGCAAGGCGCATGGCGAGCGAAGATGCCGAAGGCATTATCGTTCTGCCTACGGACGGCAAAAGACCTGCGGAACTGGCAGAGATCATTCTTCAGAACACTGGCTGGCTCAATATGGGCGGGCAGCAAAAAGATTAAGTCTACCAACGAGACGACCGATAGTCTGCTTGAGGTCGGAAGCTGCCGCAACGCTGGTCAAAAGTTGTGGCTCTGGCGTGAAATCTTAGCTAATCGCGCTCGGATGCAGTACTGGCTGATATCCGGCACTGAGCGCACGCAGCGTTGACGGCGGCGTCAACAGCAATGCGTCATCGAGCGCATCGACCGCCTCGCGATATCCTGCCATCGACCATTGCAGCGCCCTGCCTTGCAGGATCAGAAAACTGTCTTCGCCCCGCTGCACCATCGCGCCGTCAGGCAACTGCTTGACCGGCACCGGCGGCGGATGCAGCCGCTTCTTGCCGCGCTCCAGTCGCTCACCATGCAGCACTGCATCCATCTCCCGCGCCCGAATGTTCTTCGCACCATTGCCCGCTTCCCAGCAGCTACGGAAGCGGTTGGCATCGTCACGCCGGCAGAAGAAGCATGGGCGGTGCCCGGCTGCGAACGCGGTCGCCTCGTCGAGAAAGAACAGCTCGGTCCAGCTCCGCCGGCCCATCACGGGCCGCCGCCAACCTCTGAACTCGCAGACGCAGGTAATCCAGGCCGGGCTCGACCAGCGCTTCTTCAATAGCGTCTTGGTTGCGGGGTCGTGGATGATGCCGCGGTTACCGGTGAACATACCGCGATGCGGGGTGGCGATGATTTCGCCGGTGGGGGTGATGCGGTTTTGCAGGGGCATCTGTGGCTACCGTCATTCCGGGGCGATGCGCAGCGTCGAACCCGGAATCTCGAGATTCCGGGTTCGCCTCTTCGAGGCGCCCCGGAATGACGAACACCTCACGGACGGATCGGCGGCTGGAACGACAGCGCGGTGTCCCATGGAAAATGGATCCAGGTATCCTGCGATACTTCGGTGATGAAAGTATCGACCAGCGGCTTGCCTTTCGGCTTGGCGTAGACGGTGGCGAAATGTGCATCGGGGAGCAACTGGCGCACCAGGCGGCCGGTGGTGCCGGTATCGACGAGGTCGTCGACGATCAACAGCCCCTTGCCGGTGCCGCCGCCAAGTTTGGCGACATCGGGCGAAACGCCCTTGAGCACCTGCAGATCGCCCTGCTTGTCGTGGTCGTAGCTCGCCACACAGACCGTATCGATCACACGCAAGCCCAGCTCACGGGCCACGATCGCAGCCGGCACCAGGCCGCCGCGGGTGATCGCGATCACGGCGTGAAACGGCCCGACCTCATTGAGCCGCCAGGTCAGCGCCCGGCAATCCCGGTGAAACTGGTCCCAGGACACCGGAAAGGGCCGGCCGGCTTTCGCCTCGGCGCTCGGTTCGTAATTGTTGTCTGCCACGCTGCTTCGCCTTGTCGCTTCGTCTTGTTCTGGGCCTGTCTGCTACCGGGTGGTGACGTTCAATGCCGCCAGCATCTCCTTCACCGCGGTCATCGCGGCGTTGAGCTTGTCGGGATCGCGCGAGCGAACGACGAGGTTGGTGTTCGGCTTCTTGTCCTCGTCCATGAACGGATAGCTGCCGATGATGGTGTCGGGATGGGCGATGGCAATCTCCCGCAACGGCCCGCCGATGTCGCCTTCGCGCGCATTGGCGCGGACCGAGTCCGATAGCATCCGCACGCCTGATTTCAGCTTGGGCGCGACGATGTCCATCATCGCCTGCATGATCGAGGGGATGCCGGCCATGACGATTACATTGCCGAGCTTGAATCCGGGCGCCAGGATGGTCGCGCTCTGGATCAGTTCGGCGCCGTCGGGCACACGCGCCATGCGCAGCCGCGCCTCGTTCAGATCCTGCTCGCTCCAGCGCTCGCGGAAGCGCGCCACCACCTCCGGATGATGACCGATCCCGACCCCGAAGGCCTTGGCGACGCTGTCGGCGGTGATGTCGTCATGGGTCGGGCCGATACCGCCGGTGGTGAAGACATAGGTGTAGCGATTCCGCAGTGCATTAAGGGCATCGACAATGTCGGTCTCGTCGTCGGCGACGATGCGGACCTCCTTGAGGTCGATCCCGATATTGGTCAGGTACTCGGCGATGAAGCCGATGTTCTTGTCCTTGGTACGGCCGGACAAGATCTCATCGCCGATGACCAGAATACCCGCCGTGACGATCTCGCTCATGACTTCTCCCACCTGCCCCGTACTTTGCGCAAGCAACGCATTGAAGTCACGGGGGTTTGCTGCCGAAATAAGCACCCGGCAGCCCTTTTTTAGGGCAGCGTGGCCGGCTACCCACACGAAATGCCGCAAGCCAATGCATATCGCGCTGGCCCGAGCCTTGCTACCATCCCGTGAACTCATGCACCGTGCCGCATGGCTTCGAGAGATAGTCAGGATTTATGGCAGTTGCCTTCGATGAAATGAACGGGCCCGGCGGCGACCTCCGCCCGGCCTATCGGGAGCTCTCCCGCTGGCTGAAGGAGACGCCTCCGGATGCCCTGGAATATCGCCGTCAGGAGGCGGAACTGTTGTTCCGCCGGATCGGCATCACCTTCGCCGTTTATGGCGACGCCGAGGCGCAGGAGCGGCTGATCCCCTTCGACGTGATCCCGCGAATCATGTCGGCGAAGGAATGGGCCGTTTTGGAGAAGGGCCTGAAGCAGCGGGTGCGCGCGCTCAACATGTTCCTGCGTGACATCTATCACGGCCGCGACATCCTGCGCGCCAACATCATTCCCGACGACCTGATTTTCCAAAACCCGGTCTTCCGCCCCGAGATGAACGGCCAGAGCGTGCCGCACGACGTCTACGTCCACATCGCCGGGATCGACATCGTCCGGGTCGACGCCGACAATTTCATCGTGCTGGAGGACAATGCGCGGACGCCGTCCGGCGTGTCCTACATGCTGGAAAACCGCGAAATCATGATGCGGCTGTTTCCGGACCTGTTCGCCCGCCACCGCGTAGCACCTGTGGAGCGATACCCGGACGAATTGCTGTCGGCGCTGCGCTCGGTGGCGCCGCTCTCCGCCTCGGCCGAGCCGACGGTCGCGCTGATGACGCCGGGCGTCTACAATTCCGCCTATTACGAACACTCTTTCCTTGCCGACAAGCTCGGCATCGAGCTGGTCGAGGGCCGCGACCTCATCGTCAAGAACGACGAGGTGTTCATGCGCACCACCGAGGGGCTGAAACGCGTCGACGTGATCTACCGTCGCGTCGACGACGATTTCCTCGACCCCCTCACCTTCCGCCCGGATTCGGCGCTCGGCGTGCCCGGGCTGATGTCGGCCTATGCGGCCGGCAATATCACGCTGGCGAACGCGGTCGGCACAGGGATTGCCGACGATAAGGCGATCTATTCCTATATGCCGGATGTCGTAAAGTTCTATCTCGGCGAAGAACCGATCCTGAAGAACGTGCCGACGTGGCGCTGCCGCGAGCCGAAGGACCTGTCCTATGTGCTCGACAATCTAAGCGACCTAGTAGTGAAGGAAGTCCACGGCTCCGGCGGCTACGGCATGCTGATCGGCCCGGCCGCGACGAAGGCGACGATCGAGGCGTTCCGCGACAAGCTCAAGCGCGAGCCGGAGGGTTTTATCGCCCAGCCGACGCTGGCGCTCTCGACCTGCCCTACCTGTACCGCCTCCGGCCTCGCCCCGCGCCATGTCGATTTGCGCCCGTTCGTGCTGACCGGCAGCAAGCACGTCACCATCGTGCCGGGCGGACTGACGCGGGTGGCGCTGAAGGAAGGCTCCTTGGTGGTCAATTCCAGCCAGGGCGGCGGCACCAAGGACACCTGGATACTGGACGAATAGAGGGCGAATTTTTCGTATGCTGTCGCGCACTGCCGAAAACCTGTACTGGCTGGCCCGCTATGTCGAGCGCGCCGAATATATCGCGCGCACCATCGATGCGACCTTGCGAGTCACAGCACTTCCCGCCGCCTATATCGGCAAGACCAATGAGTGGGAATCGGCGCTGCTGACGGCTGGGGTCAGCGCAAGCTTCTACGAGGCCTATGCGGAAGCCACCGAGCAGAACGTCGTCGAATATCTGGCGTTCTCGCCTTCCAATCCCTCCTCGATCAAGAACTGCATCGAGGCCGCCCGGCTCAACTCGCGCTCGGTGCGCACCGCGCTGACATCCGAGATGTGGGACACCATCAACTCGGCCTGGATCGAATTGCAGGAGATCTGGGGCAAGGGCACGTCGAGCCGCGAGGAACTGGCGCGGTTTCTCCGCTTCGTGCAGGAGACCTCGCTGCGGTTCGACGGCTCGGCCTACCGGACCATGCTGCGCAACGACGCCTACTGGTTCTCGCGGCTCGGGCTGCACCTGGAGCGCGCCGACAACACCGCGCGCATTCTCGACGTGAAGTATCACGTGCTGCTGCCCGAGGAGGAGCACGTCGGCGGCCCCCTGGACTACTACCAGTGGACCTCGATCCTGCGCTCGGTCTCCGCGCTGACCGCCTATCACTGGGTCTATCGCGAGACCCTAAAGCCGTGGCTGATCGCCGACCTCCTGATCCTCAACGACACGCTGCCACGCTCGCTGGCGAGCTGCTACAGCAACCTCGTCCGCAATCTCGACCAGATCGGCGTCGCCTACGGTCGCCAGGGCGCCGCCCAGCGCCACGCCCGCGGCGTCCGCAACCGGCTTGAACACAGCCACATGGACGATATCTTCCAGCACGGCGTCCATGAGTTCATCCAGGAATTCATCGCGGACAATTCGCGGCTCGGTGAGATCATCACCAGGCAGTATTTGATTTGAGATGCTCGGTCATTCCGGGATGGTCCGAAGGACCAGACCCGGAATCTCGAGATTCCGGGTTCGCTTCGCGCCCCGGAATGACAACAGAAAATAGCGGTCCACCATGCGCCTGCGAATTGCCCATTCCACCAGCTATCGCTACGAGCCCCCGGCCTCCGGCGTGATCCAGATCCTGCGCATGACGCCCGGCAGCCATGACGGGCAATACGTCGCCGAATGGCAGATCGATGTCTCGACCGACTCTCGCCTCGACATGCACCAGGATGCATTCGGCAACGTCACGCATGTGCTCACCCACGGGCCGATCGCCGACCTCACCATCCATGTCGAGGGCCTGATCGAGACCCATGACACGGGCGGCGTGCTGCGCGGCACCGACGAGCGCTTTCCGCCGAGCCTGTTCCTGCGCCAAACCGCGCTGACCGAAGTCAATCCGGCGATGGCGATCTTTGCCCGCGAGCTACGGTCGGAGTCCGATGGCGACGTGCTCGGTTTCCTGCATGCGCTGATGGTGCAGATCAACGAGCACATGACATTCGACGAGGACCCGACCAATTCAGGCACCTCGGCGGCGGAAGCCTTCGCGCTCAAGCGCGGCGTCTGCCAGGACTATGCGCACATCTTCATCGCCTGCGCCCGCTCCGGCGGCGTGCCAGCGCGTTTCGTCTCCGGCCACTTCCTGCGCTCCGACGGCATGCTTCACCAGCAGGCGGGCCACGCCTGGGCGGAAGCCTACGTGCCCGATCTCGGCTGGGTCGGCTTCGATGCCGCCAACGGCATCTGCACCACCGACGCCCACGCCCGCGTCGCGATCGGGCTCGACTATCTCGGCGCAGCTCCCGTGCGCGGCACCCGCTACGGCGGCGGCACGGAAACGCTGACGGTTGCGGTCAAGGTCGAACAGGCCGGCCGGCCCGGCCAGTGGCAGAGTCAGTCGCAGTCGTAGGCCTCCCCACGTCGTCATTCCGGGGCGCGCGGAGCGCGAGCCCGGAATCCATCGCGACATCAACTCCGCGGCTAAATGGATTCCGGGCCTGCGCCTGACGGCGCATCCCGGAATGACGGTCACTTATCCAGCCATACCTCCTCGAACCGCAGGTTGTTGTACTGGCTGTTGGCGTGCGGCCGAAAGTTCTTCACGTAAGGCTGCCAGCAATTGCCGGCCGAGGAGTGCAGGATGATCGGCCGCGCGGCGTCCTCGACCAATAGCCGCTCGATATCCCAGACGAGCTTCCTGCGCTTTTCCTTGTCGAGCTCGCGCGATTGCTCCGCCAATAACTTGTCGACCTCGGCGTTGCAGTACTGGGTATAGTTGCGCTCCGATTTGCAGGAATAGTTCTCGACGATGTTGCCGTCGGGATCGTCGACGCTGACGCCGGTGACGTTCAGCCCGATCGTGTAATCCTTCTTCGCCAGCCGCGCGTACCAGCGCGGCGTGTCGAGAATATCGAGCTCGCCTGTAATGTAGATCTTCTTCAACTGGTCGATCAGGATCACGGCGGGATCGCGGTAGGTCGGCAGGTTCCTCGTCTGGATCTTGATCTGCAGCGGTTTGGCGTCGCTATAGCCGAGCTTCTGCATGATCGCCTGCGCCTCGGCGATGTTCTTCTCGGTATCTGGGCCGTAGCCGGTCAGCGAGGAGACCATGTCCGGCGGCATGCCCCACTCGCCCTCGGGCTTGGCCAGCATCGCCCCGCCCATTCGCGCCAAGCCTTCCATCAGGATGGTGTTGAACGGCTTGCGGTCGAGCGTCAGCGACATTGCCCTTCGGATATCCGGGCTGTCGAACGGCGGATTGGCCCGATTGACCATCAGGTTGATCTGCGTTCCCGTGGCGGTCATTTCGCAGATCGCATGCGGCGCGCGCGCTTTCACGTCCTTCATCAGGGGAACACTGACGTCGGAAGGAAAGGTGATGTCGTAATCGCCGGTGGCAAAGGCCAGCATCCGCGTCGCGCGGCTGTCGATCATCCGGAACGTGATTTCGTCGAGATACGGACGATCCGTCTTCCAGTAGTCGGGATTGCGCACGAGGCGAACCTGTTCGCCGCGCCTGAACTCAACGAATTTGAACGGCCCGGTGCCGACTGGCTTGGTGCGCATCACCTGCTGCGGTACATGGCAGGGATAGACCGGCGAAAACGCACTCGCCAGCAGCACCGGCAAGCTCGGCTGCGGCTCGCTCAACTCGAAGGTCGCCTCATAATCGCCGTTGATCGAGACGTCCTGCAGCTTGGTGTACCAGACCTTACGCGGGTTGCGCTTGAAGTCCTGGGTCTCGGCCTTGCCGATCAGCATCCGCCAGGTGCATTGCACGTCCTTGGCCGTGAACGGCTGGCCGTCGTGCCATTTCACGCCCTGCCGCAGTTTGAACGTCAATTTCGTATTGCTGGAATCCCACGACCAGCTTTCGGCGAGATCCGGAATGACCGTATCGATGCTTTCGTGGACCTTGGCGGGGTCAAACACCACGAGGTTGTTGAAGACGGCGGCGAACGGCGTCACCGAGGCGATGGTCGCTTCCTCGTGCAGCGAGGTCGAGGGCGGATTGTCGTTGTGATAGAGCCGAAGCGTGCCGCCCTTTTTCTGCGCTGCGGCGGGAACCGCCGTGAGCAATGCGATGCAAAGCGTCGTCACAGAGATGGAGAGTTCGCCTGACAGCCGGCTGGCACGCATGATGGCCTCCCAATGCTTTTTGTTCTTGTGGGAGAGCCAGCGTGCCGGAGGCCGCGGACATAATCAATATTCGCAGGCTCGATAGTTGGAGGCGGCGCAGGCCTCAGCCAAGCCTCAGTCATGGCTTAGGCCTGCGACATCGTCCCGATCTGGGTTTGTGCCTTCGGATTGCCCGCTTCCGCCAGCGGGCGGATCAGCCGGATCGAATTGGGGTTGGATGCCCCCTCGAAATTGGCTACTAGTTTGGCCGCCCAAAAACGGATGCGTTCGGGGACTTGGAATGACCTATTGCTGCGGAATTCTGGTGCGGGACGGTCTCGTCATGATCGCAGATACGCGCACCAATGCCGGCCTCGACAACGTCTCGACCTTCCGCAAGCTCCATATTTTCTCAAAACCCGGCGAGCGCATCATGGCGGTCGCCAGCGCCGGCAATCTGGCTATCAGCCAGTCGGTGCTGTCGACGCTCACCGAGGGCATGGAAGATCCGCACACTGGTGAGCTCGAAACGCTGATCAACGCGCCGACCATGTTCCAGGCAGCCCAACGCATCGGCCGCGCCATCCGCGCCGTGCACGCCACCGAAGGCGAGGCGCTGCGATCCGAAGATGTCTCCTTCGACGTCTCCTTCCTGTTCGGCGGCCAGATCAAGGGCTCGCGGATGCGGCTGTTCATGGTCTACACCGCCGGCAATTTCATCGAATGCACCACCGACACGCCTTACCTGCAGATCGGCGAGCACAAATACGGCAAGCCGGTACTGGACCGCGCGATGCATTACGACGTCGAACTGTATGAGGCGCTGAAGACCGGACTGATCTCGATGGATTCGACCATGCGCTCCAATCTCGGCGTCGGCCTGCCGATCGACGTGCTGGTGGTGCGCGCAGATGCCTGCGAGGCCGACCTTAACCACCGCATCGAGGCCGGCGAGCCCTATTTCCACGATCTGCGTTCGCGCTGGTCGGCGGCCTTGCGGGCGGCGCACCAGAATATTCCGAGACCACCCTACAAATCCGAAACAGAAACCAAGAACTGAAGGCGAGGAAACAATGGCCGAAGCAACCAACAAGATCGCGCTCGTGACCGGTGCCGGCACCGGCGTCGGACGCGCGGCATCGCTGGCGCTGATGAATGCCGGCTTCACCGTGGTGCTCGCCGGGCGTCGCATGGAGATGCTGGAAGAAACCAAGAAGCTCGGTGACAATGTCGGCAAGAGCCTGTGCGTTTCCGCCGACATGACCAAGCCCGATTCGATCGCAGCGCTATTTGCCAAGGTGATGGAAACCTATGGCCGGCTCGATGTTCTCTTCAACAACGCCGGCATGGGCGCGCCGCCGGTCAATTTCGAGGACCTCAGCCTCGAGCAGTGGCAGGCGGTGGTGAACACCAACCTCACCGGCCCGTTCCTGTGCACCCAGCATGCCTTCCGCATCATGAAGGACCAGACCCCGCGCGGCGGCCGCATCATCAATAACGGCTCGATCTCGGCGCACGCGCCGCGGCCCTTCTCCGCGGCCTATACCTCGACCAAGCACGCGATCACCGGCCTCACCAAGGCTTCCAACCTCGATGGCCGCATGTACGACATCGCAGTCGGCCAGGTCGACATCGGCAATGCCGCAACCCCAATGACCGACCGCATGGTCGCCGGCCCCGGTGTGATGCAGCCCGATGGCACGATGAAACACGAGCCGCGCATGGACGCGAAGGCGGTCGGCGACGCGGTTGCCTACATGGCGGGCCTGCCGCTAGATGCCAACGTGCTGTTCATGACGGTCATGGCGACCAAGATGCCGTTCGTCGGACGGGGTTGAGCAAACCAGCGCCGTCGTCCCCGCGAAAGCGGGGACCCATACTCCGCGGCTCTGGTTGGGTTACGAGGCGTCTACCGTTCGTGTTCATGTAGAGAGAGCACGGCGTATGCGTCCCTGCGTTCGCAGGGACGACGTGAAGCTTCAGCAACCTCAGCTTCCTCCGTCAGGGCCGAATGGACAACCTCCTGGAAGCTCAGTTCTAGCGCGCGTAGCCTTCAATTCGTTCGACGTAGTTCATGATGCGGCGCATGATCTCCCGAGGTATTCCGGCGCCAGAACCGCACATGCTGAAATAGCAGGTGGAGATTTTCACCTTCTGATCGAGAGGAAGGAAAGCCCCCTCTGGGATCGATATCTTGAAAACCTGCCCCCTCTGGCGCACATCACCCGGCACCTGGAATTCAGGCGGCATGGCGTCGGTCATCGGCAGCAGGTCCTCGACCACGCCAACGATGGACTGGGTGTAGGAACGCACATAGACGCGCTGCCCGACCTTGAGATCGAACAGATAGCTGTCGGGGAGATAGGCGAGGATGAAGCTCGGGCCGGTGTAGATGGTGGCGACGTCATTGCCGCCCGGGCCGAGCACGGCTCCGGCGCTCATGACCTTGCTGCCGACGTACCCGCTGACCGGCGCATACAAGGCTCCGCCGGCATAGGCGCGCTGCAAGGAGTAATACGTGTCCGACACCTCCTTGAGCGCATTCTGATAGACGGCCAGCTCGCCTGCGAGCGAGACCCGCTCCGCTTTCAAAGACTGGTGCTTCTCGGCGGCGGCAAAGGCCGCGCTGGTCGTGTCGGTCAAGAGCTTGTCCACCACAAGGCCGTTCCTGCTCGCACCGGACACCTTGTCGAGATAGTCCTGCACCTGCCTGGCGTTGGCCTGGGCCGCCGGCAGCAAGATGTCGATCGCGGCTTGCCTCGCCTCGATCGTCCCGATCCGGGTGTCCAGCCTGGCCTTTTCCACGGCGAGCTCCGCGAGCGTGCGGGAAATGGATGTCGATTCGACGACGGCGATCTTCTGCCCGGCCTCCACCCGGTCTCCCGGGTGAACGAACACCTGACTGAGCCGCGTCTCCTGATAGGGCGCCCCGATGGTGATACGCTCGCGCGTCACCAGCCCGGAGGCCTTCAGCAGCACAACCCCGCCGGAGATCAGATAGACGGCGATCGTACCGGTGACGGCGAGACCGATGGCGATGAGGACGAGGTTCCTCAACCGCCTCCAGCGCACCTGGCTGACGTTGAGTGGCGCGCTCGGCGCATATACTTCCAAAACTGCCATCTTCTACTCGGCGGCTTGCTGCAACGGTCTGAGGCTGAAGATCTGCTCCGCTATGCGGTGCGACGCTTCGCCGTCGCCGAACGGATTGCGGGCAGGCAGAAGCTGCGGCGCATCGGAGCTGGTGAGACGCCTCACCCCCGCGATAATCGCATCGCGGTCGGACCCCACCAGCGTTCCAAACCCGGTCTCGACGACCTCGGGCCGCTCAGTGCTCTCGCGCGTGATGAGGATTTGGAGACCGAATGTCGGCGCTTCTTCCTGGATGCCGCCCGAATCGGTCACGACCGTCCATGACCGGCTGAGCAGGTAGACCAAGTCGGTATATCGGAGAGGCTTCAGCAGGCGGATATTCGGCCGCGCGCCCAGCGCCCGCACGACCTGTGCCCGGATATGCGGGTTGGGGTGAACGGGAAGGAGGATCAGCTTGTCGCCGTCATTTGCAAGTTCGCGCAGGGCCTCCAGGATGTCGTCCAGGGGCGCCCCGATGTTCTCGCGCCGGTGCAATGTCGCCAACACGAGCTTCCTGTCGCGCGGGAGGCCTGCGATCTCGCGGTCGATCGGGACATAACCTCCAGCAAGCCTGCAGCGTGCATAAACCAGCGCGTCGACCGCGGTATTGCCGACCACGCTGATGTGATCCCTCTGCACACCCTCGCGAAACAGGTGATCGCGCGACCGCGCGGTCGGCGCGAAATGCAATGTGGAGGCGATCGTGATGAACCGCCGGTTGAACTCCTCCGGCCAGGGCGAATGAAGCGTTCCGGTCCTCAGCCCGGCCTCGACATGCGCAACAGGGACATGATTCAGAAAGGCTGTCAGGGCGCTGGCTGCAGCGGTCATCGTGTCGCCTTGCACCACGACCCAATCATACTCCCCCGGCCCAAGCACGGATTGCATCTGCTGCGTGATCAGCGCGAACTTGCCGGCGAGACTGGGCTCCTGCATGACCCCAGTGCAGCCATGGGTAAGCTCGATTTCGAACAGATCCAGCAGCCCGTCCGCCAGATCGATGTGCTGCCCCGACCAGAAGACATCCAGATGCGCGCCGGCTTGACGCAGGGCGCGATAGACAGGACCGAGTTTGATGATCTCTGGCCGAGTGCCAAAGGCGAGGAGAATGCGCATATCTTGAACCGGGAGATCAGCGTGTGGCGGCCAGGAAATCGTCGGGGACGTCGTGAGTCGTTTTCGACCACACGATGGGGGATGTGGCGAACTGCGATTCGCCCAGATAGATTTTCCACGCACGGAAGGTGGCGGCCATGTTGATGTAGAGCGATACCGGCCATCGTATCGCGACGCCGAGCCAGTCGACCCTGCCGTAGACGCGGTAGCTGGCGGTGAGGCGCGCGACATAGCGGAACACCACCGCGAGAAGGTTGAATGACAGAGACCATTGGAAGAGCTGGTACATCTCGCGCGGCAGGGTCTCGGGATCGATCAGGCCGGCAAGCGCCAAGATCATCAGGACGATAGATCCAGGGGCCAGAAAGTTCGTGATCATTCCCTTGCGATCGCGCAGGAAGAAATAGCTGTCCCAGGGCTGACCTCGCCAGCCAAGTTTGTGCATTGCTTCGAAAGCGATGCCATAGACCCAGCGGGTCTTCTGCTTGATGGAGGCTTCCAGACGCTGGGGGAAGAACTCGCGGGTCGCGACATAGTAGACCCCCTCTTCGGCCGGCGCGGACAGCGCGGCGAAAAGCGATTTGAAGCCCGCGCGCTTGGCCTCGATGCCGATAATGTAATCCTCGGTGACCGTCCCGGACATCAGGACCTGCCCGCGTGTCTTCAGAAAGTGCCTGACGAGCGCCTGCGTCAGGCAGGTGCCGACCCCGGCGGAAGGGATGGCGGCTCCGAGCGCGTTGCGCACGATCAGTTCGCGCGTGTGGCGCTCGGCGAACTCCTCCATATAGGTCGAAGCCACATAGGCCCCTCTGCGGCGGCTGAGCGAGAAGACAGGAACCTGGATGAAATCATATTCGCCCGCATATCTCGCATAGATCTCAAAGCTGCGTGGATCGATGACATCCTCGCTGTCGTGCAGAACGACCAGGTCCGGAGCCTGCTTCCCCGCGAAGCTCTGGGCAAACATCTCGTTCAGCATCTGCCCTTTGGATGTGGGGCCGGGCAAGCTGTTGACGATGACCCGCACGCGATCGGGATGGGCTGCGGCAAGGGCTTCAGCTACGCGCCGCGTGCCCGTGTCGTTTGGATAGACGCCGAGATAGAGCGAAACCTGCGGAATATCGATCCGGGCGAGGTTGCCCTCCACCATTTTGCCGATGACATCCTCCTCACGCCAGTTGGCGACGAAGATCGCAATATTCGGAAGCGGGGCCGGCTTGGCGGCGGCGCGCCGAAAAGGGAAATGCGCGATCCCGAAGGAGAGCAGATCGATGAAGATATCGTCCAGCGATGACAGGTTCATCAGCAGGCTGACGAGCAGGAAGAGCGAGATAAGTATTTCGTTCATGATTCACGTGCTCGCTCGTATCGCTGAAGCCGCGACACAACCTTTCAGAGAGCATAAGTTTCAGCCGCTACTGTAGCGGCACAGAGATGGCGGCCCCCCGGCGACCATACTCAGCCATCCTCATCGACAGTTGTCGCAACGGACGACGGCAAGACTCGAAGCGATTTAACCTTTTGTTAATTCTAGGCAGCGGCGCTCCCCTTAAAGAAAATCCAAGCTGGCATCCATTCCGGTTGATTACGGCCGCGCGTCGGACAGGCCGCCTGGGTTTGAAGATGGCGAGGTCGCTGCCGCGCTCCTTCATCTGCTTGAATCAAGGTGCGTCCCTTTGTGGGGCACAAGAAGCAGCGGAGCGTCCACACGGGATAAATCGCTCAGCACAATTCAGCCAAATCGCATCCAGCCGCGACGTCGCAACCTTTAGCAATGCTGAATTTGAAATGGAAAATGCCGACGGTTTTCTTCCGCGGTTTCTCATTCTTTGCCCCTAAAACGCGATCAGGTGAAGGAATAGGGGCGATCCATGTCCATCCTGGCAAAGGCGTTGCGGCTGATGGGAACGGTTTGGCTGTGGGCGGCGGGCTTGCTTATCGTGTCCAGTCACCTCGTCATTCTGCATTTGGATGGCTTCTGGGCTCTCGTTAACCTTCTCAACCCGTGGAATATCGCAAGCGTGCTGACGCTGCATTTCATAGCGGCTCCCGGATTGCTGCTGCACATGGCGGCTGATCAGTTGACAACGCCCGCTACGTCGTCTCAGAACAGATGGGCCACTGTCCCAGCTCATCATTAAGCGCTGATCGATGGCGCGCGGCCGCGGTCGAACTGGTCCACGGTTTGCGCGATAAGTGCGGATGAAACTCCCCGCAATCCCGAGCCGCCGCGAGGCCAACGAGCTGGCCGAGCTACTTTGACCGCCAAGGCGCTGCACCGCGTCCGGGACACGCGCCGGGTTTTCACGCCTGCCCAACGCTGCCATAATCCCTGCCGGGGTTTTCGGGGGATTCATGCTGCAACTGCAATCGGCGTTTGGCGTGCTGGCGTTGCTGGCGATCGCATGGGCGTGCGGCGAGAACCGCCGCGCCGTGTCGCTCCGTCAAGTGGCGATCGGGCTGGCCGTCACCATCGTCACCGCGCTGGTGCTGCTCAAGCTGCCGCCGGTGGCACAAGCCTTCGGCGCCATCAACGACGCCGTCGGCACGATCGCGGCGGCGACGCGCGCCGGCACTTCCTTCGTGTTCGGCTATCTCGGCGGCGGCGCGCTGCCGTTCGATCTCAAGGCGCCGGGCGCGGATTTCATCCTGGCATTTCAGGCGCTGCCGATCGTGCTGGTCATGAGCGTTCTGACCACGCTGCTGTTCTACTGGCGCATACTGCCCCCGATCGTGCGCGGCATGGCATGGCTGTTGGAGCGCACGCTGGGCGTAGGCGGCGCGGTCGGACTATCGACCGCGGCCAATATCTTTCTCGGCATGGTCGAGGCGCCGCTGTTCATCCGCCCCTATTTGGCGCAGCTTACGCGCAGCGAATTGTTCCTGGTGATGACCGGCGGCATGGCCGGCATCGCCGGCACCGTGCTGGTTCTCTACGCCACATTCCTGGCGCCGCTGATCCCGGACGCGGCGGCGCACTTTGTCATTGCATCGGTGTTGGGCGCGCCGGCCGCGATCCTGATCAGCCTGATCATGGTGCCGGAGACTTCAGATAAGCGCACTGGCGGCTCGCTCAGAGATCCCGACATGCATGCGTCCTCGACCATGGATGCAATCACCAAGGGCACGGCGGCAGGACTCGAACTGCTGCTCAACATCGTCGCGATGCTCTTGGTGCTGGTGGCGCTGGTTTATCTCGTCAATGCGATCCTCGGGCTGTTGCCCGAGATCGGCGGCGCCAAAATTTCGCTACAGCGGCTGCTGGGGCTTGTGATGGCGCCGGTGTGCTGGCTGATGGGCCTGCCTTGGCCGCAAGCCGTCACGGCCGGAAGCCTGATGGGCACCAAGACCGTGCTCAACGAGCTGATCGCCTATCTCGACCTCTCGAAACTCGGCACGGACGCGCTCGATCCGCGCTCGCGGCTGATCATGCTCTACGCGATGTGCGGCTTTGCCAACTTCGCCAGCCTCGGCATCATGATCGGCGGCCTCGGCACCATGGCACCGGAGCGGCGCGAGGAGATCAATTCGCTGGGATTGAAGTCGATCGTGTCAGGCACGCTGGCGACGTGTTTGATGGGGGCGGTCGTGGGGGTGATGACGTAGCCGTGTCCTGTCATTCCGGGGCGCGCGGAGCGCGAACCCGGAATCTCGAGGTTCCGGGTTCGGCTCTACGAGTCGCCCCGGAACGACGTGCATGCCGCACTACCCCGCCAATTCCACCGTCTTGAACTCCGCCGGCAAAATCACCTCCAGCAACTCGACATCATCGGAATAATCCATGATCAGATGCTTGATGCGCGGCGGCTGGGTCCAGGCGCTGCCTTCTTTCATCAGCGTCTCGCCCTGCCCTTCCATGTAGGTCTTCACCCAGCCCTTGAGCACATAGACCATCTGGAATTCGACGTCGTGGTAATGCAGTTTTGAAACTTCCGCCGGGTTGCACGGGCCGATCAGGCGGATGACATGCGCCTGCGCCAGGCCATGGGTGGCGTCCGCTATCCCGAGGTCGCGGTACTTTGCGTAAGCGCGCAGGCCGTCGGTTTTAAAATCTTCTTCGCGGTGATGACTGATGGCGATGCGCTGCTTCGGCCGCGCCTTCCTGGCCGGTTTGGCCTTGACTGCCAGCGCGCCTCTCGCCTTTGACTTGACGGCCTTGCGTGCTGAGGACTTGGCTGCCGCCTTGTGACCCGACCACTTCTTCTTCACGGCGGGCTGCGCCGCGGGACGTGATGCCGCCTTCTGCTTGGCCATTGCTGCCTCCCTTGTTGTTATGGCAGGAGGCTAACACAGAAAACTTTTGTAGGGTGGGCAAAGGCGCGTTTGCGCCGTGCCCACCATCAAGAGCGGAGATCTACGCTGACGTGGTGGGCACGGCGCTGTCGCGCCTTTGCCCACCCTACAGCATCCCAATCAATGCAGCCTGAACACACCGTCGACTGCACGCAGCTCCGTCGGCTTGATCAGCCTGGAATGCGCGACCGTTACGGAAAACAGCGGGCCATCAAGCTTTTCCTGCCAGAACGCGAGGAAGTCCTTCAGCGCGGGGAATTTCGGAAACAGATCGTAGTTCTGCCAGACATAGGTCTGCAGCAATGAGGGATGATCCGGCATCCGATACAGAATTTGCGCCGTCGTCAGCCCGTAACCCAGCACCTGCTTCCGGAAGTCGTCGGAAGCAACTCCAACCCGCGAGACCATGCCAATACCTCCGTTTCAGGAGCGCATTGTCGTGGTGGCCACACACCGAGCCACCCCGGCGGAGATGCGCTCACATGAGAGAAATGTGACGCACGATACCAACCTATCACAAGCCTAAATGTTTAATGAATTGTTGAAAATTCACGCGCTAGCAGCAGCTTACCGCAGGTGCTAATACGGGGTCCTAACATCCCGCCGCCCGGTTAATCATGATTAATGAAATTGGCAGGCGACATATTTGAGTGCCAATTTTTCTGCTAGAAGCCCTTGTCCCCCGAAGAATACTGGCCTAAATCAGCCGCAGCCGGACTGGCACTCGCTGGACCGGACTGCCAAAATTCCAGAATTCTACAACATTCCCAGACGTTTAGGAGGACTGCATGAACTTCCGTCCGCTTCACGACCGCGTCGTCGTCAAACGCATCGACGCCGAAGAGAAGACTGCTGGCGGCATCATCATTCCGGACAGTGCCAAGGAAAAGCCCTCCCAGGGCGAAGTCGTCGCCGTCGGCCCGGGTGGCCGTGACGAGGCCGGCAAGCTGATCCCGATTGACCTCAAGGTCGGCGACCGCGTGCTGTTCGGCAAGTGGTCGGGCACCGAGGTCAAGATCGACGGCCAGGAACTCCTGATCATGAAGGAGTCCGACATCATGGGCGTGCTCGACGCGACCTCGGCCAAGAAGAAGGCCGCCTAAGACATCGCCTGCCACGCTCACCCTGAGGAGCGCCCGCAAGGCGCCTCCCCGACAGGGTGAGAAACAAAGATCAACTCAGGGAAACCAATTATGTCAGCCAAAGAAGTCAAATTCGGCGTCGACGCCCGCGACCGCATGCTGCGCGGCGTTGATATTCTCGCCAACGCCGTGAAGGTCACGCTCGGCCCGAAGGGCCGCAACGTCGTGCTCGACAAGTCGTTCGGCGCTCCCCGCATCACCAAGGACGGCGTCACCGTCGCCAAGGAGATCGAGCTCGACGACAAGTTCGAGAACATGGGCGCGCAGATGGTGCGCGAAGTCGCCTCCAAGTCCGCTGACGCGGCCGGCGATGGCACCACCACCGCGACCGTGCTCGCGGCTGCGATCGTCCGTGAAGGCGCCAAGTCGGTTGCCGCCGGCATGAACCCGATGGACCTGAAGCGCGGTATCGACCTGGCGGTGGAAGCCGTGGTCGCCGACCTCGTCAAGAACTCCAAGAAGGTCACCTCGAACGAGGAAATCGCTCAGGTCGGAACCATCTCCGCCAACGGCGACGCCGAAATCGGCAAGTTCCTGGCCGACGCCATGAAGAAGGTCGGCAACGAGGGCGTGATCACGGTTGAGGAAGCCAAGTCGCTCGAAACCGAACTCGACGTCGTCGAAGGCATGCAGTTCGACCGCGGCTACATCTCGCCCTACTTCGTCACCAACGCCGACAAGATGCGCGTTGAAATGGACGACGCCTACATCCTGATCAACGAGAAGAAGCTCTCCTCGCTGAACGAGCTGCTGCCGCTGCTCGAAGCCGTGGTTCAGACCGGCAAGCCGCTGGTCATCGTCGCCGAAGACGTCGAAGGCGAAGCCCTCGCCACCCTCGTCGTCAACCGCCTGCGTGGTGGTCTGAAGGTCGCGGCCGTCAAGGCTCCGGGCTTCGGCGATCGCCGCAAGGCCATGCTGCAGGACATCGCGGTGCTGACCGGTGGTCAGGCGATCTCGGAAGATCTCGGTATCAAGCTCGAGAACGTCACGCTGCAGATGCTCGGCCGCGCCAAGAAGGTGATGATCGACAAGGAAAACACCACGATCGTCAACGGCGCCGGCAAGAAGGCCGACATCGAGGCGCGCGTGCAGCAGATCAAGGCGCAGATCGAGGAAACCACCTCGGACTACGACCGCGAAAAGCTGCAGGAGCGTCTGGCCAAGCTCGCGGGCGGCGTAGCCGTGATCCGCGTCGGCGGCGCGACCGAAGTCGAGGTGAAGGAGCGCAAGGATCGCGTGGATGACGCGATGCATGCGACCCGTGCAGCGGTTGAAGAGGGCATCGTGCCGGGCGGCGGCGTCGCCCTGCTCCGCGCCTCCGAGCAGCTCAAGCGCCTCAGGACCCAGAACGACGACCAGAAGACCGGCGTCGAGATCGTGCGCAAGGCGCTCTCCGCGCCGGCCCGCCAGATCGCGATCAACGCGGGTGAAGACGGCTCCGTCATCGTCGGCAAGATCCTCGAGAAGGAGCAGTACAATTACGGCTTCGACTCGCAGACCGGCGAATACGGCAATCTGGTCTCCAAGGGCATCATCGACCCGACCAAGGTGGTTCGCGCGGCGATCCAGAACGCGGCTTCCGTCGCGGCTCTCCTGATCACCACCGAAGCCATGATCGCCGAACTGCCGAAGAAGAACGCCGGCGCCGGCGCCGGCATGCCTCCGGGCGGCGGCATGGGCGGCATGGATTTCTGATCCAGCCACTCAGGCGATACGAGAATGCAGAACCCCGGCAGAAATGCCGGGGTTTTTGTTTGGGCATGGTTGATTTTGATCGCGAACCAACAATAGCATGTCCCGTCATTCCGGGGCGGCGCGTAGCGCCGAGCTATGATGTGCAATTGCACATCAGAGAATCCATTGCTCCCCTGCCATGGCCTACTACGTCTACCTTCTTGCAAGCGGCAAGTACGGAACGCTCTATCTCGGCGTGACGAACGACATCGTTCGCCGTGTATACCAGCACAAGAGCAAGGCCGTCCCCGGCTTCACGAAGCGATATTCCGTCGACAAACTGGTCTGGCTCGAAATCTACGATGACCCCTTAACGGCGATTGCACGTGAAAAGGAACTGAAGAAGTGGCGGCGGGATTGGAAGATCCGGCTCATTGAAGAGCAGAACCCGCAGTGGATTGATCTATCCGCAAATATCGGCCTGAGGTTTGGGATGAATGGATTCCGGGCTCGGCGCTTCGCGCCGACCCGGAATGACGTGGATGGGTTTTTGTTTGGGCGGATCCGGACCGCAACGGCGCGGTGTTTCTGCAACGTCACGCTGAAGCAAAACCTTCCCGCTGCTTGAGATATCCCAGTTATGCACAGCGCTGTGTAAAATATACCAGCGTATGCGTTGACAACTTCAAAAAAACTTTTCGCGAGAGTCGCAAACCGAACCGACAGTCCCGATCCTCCTAGGCAAAGTAACGTCGAGGGCTGGGCAAAATCCTCATCCACAATCTGATCGAACGCAGAGCGCGAGCTCTCGTGACGCGAGCCGGCGTCTGCGAGGAATGCTTTCGCTTGGGAAAGGTAATGCTGCCGTGAGTGAAAGCGAAATGAAAGCGACGCCGAACGGAACGCATGTTCTCGGAATGCCGTGGTTGGACTTCTCGAAAATCGCCGCGCCTGGCGTGGTTAGCGAACTTACCGAGCAGGGCTTCGCCCGCGCACGTGAAGGCTGCGAGAAAATCAAGGCCGCTTCGGAGGAGATGACGGAAGCGCTGCGAGAGAGCTATTCGAGCAATGCGAGGGGCGCGACCGATTACGGGCTCAAGCTGTTCGAAATCTCAAACGCCAATGCCGCCTCCACGCTCGATTTCTTCGTTCGTCTGTGCGGCAGCAAGTCAGCCACTGACGTTCTTAGCGTATCAGCGGCGCAAGCGCGCAAGGCGTTCAACACCGCTTCTGACCAGAACAGGGAATTGTGGGTGCTTACCCAGAAGCTTGCGACGGAAACGGGTGAGCCGATCAGGAAGCACTTCACCAAGGTTCTCCACCGGGCCGGCTAAAAGACCGGCGTCCAATTCACATCCGAGACTACACCAAGGAGGGATCCGGCCGGTTGGAAACACGTCCAAGGGATGAGCATACGGCCCACTACCCGATGCTCGATCAGGCGCGGTGCGCGATGCCCCCCAAGTAACCCGCACCGACAAGTGGCGCACTCCAACCGGCCGGTGCTTTTTTCAAACAAAGAAACCAATCTCTAGGAGGGCGATATGGGAATGGTCATGGTCAAATGTCCGCGGACCGGACATGCGATTCCCACCGGCATCAAGACTGATCGGGAGAGCTTTAGCCGCAGCGCAGTGTTCTTCTCACGGACCCGTTGCGTGATCTGCCACGCCGATCACGCCTGGTTTGCCCGTGAAGCCTGGGTCGACGAGCCGAGCATCCGTGTGCGGCATAGCAGCGCCAGCTCGGCATAGCGTCGAGCGAAGCATGCCCTCGAAGGTGATCCGAGGGCATGCACCGGTTGGCGTAAGAAGCACATCAAATCAAAACGACCAGCATCGACACAGATCGAGTTATGATCGCGATCGGGGGACACCATGGCGCGCATGCAAGTCTCAACCGAAACCTCCACCTGGCTGCTACAGGCAAAGGACATTCTTGACGAGGCACGACGGCTGAAGCCGGGCCCTGAGCGCGACGAGCTGCGCCAGACAGCGAAGGTGCTGCGCGAGATTGCGAAGCTCGAGGCGAAATCCGAGTCAGCGCTCGAACGCGATTGGCGGCAGAGCACCTGATCTGGCACAGGATCGGCGCGTCAATTTGGCTTAGCGGCAAACCATCGCGCGAAGACGCGCTCACACGGAATCCGGTTCTATTTCCAGGGACGCCCCATCTTCGAGCAGAACCGCGGCGCGAGCCCGGTCGGAGGTAGCCGGGAAAACCTCCTCGGCCTCGAGGCGCATGGCGCGGTGGCATTCGCACGCTGCCCTCGCGAGCCGCGTCCGGTCGATCTCGATCAATCCTCGTCGTTCGGATCTGATCCCTCCCCGCGCGCGCAGATTCCGCATCAGGAGCGTCACGGTCGTGCGCCGCACACCGAGTATCTGCGACAGCGCCTGCTGGGTGAGCGGGAGCACCTCATTGTCGACGCGGTCGCTAAGCTGCAGCAGCCAGCGAGCCATCCGGGCCTGGACCGGGTGCAGCGCATTGCAGGCCGCACCGAGTTGAAACTGTATCAGCATCGCCCTGATGTGGCTTTGTACCGCGCTCCGGATCGCGGGACTGCGGCCAAAAACGGCATGAAATCGCGATGCAGGGATCCGAGCGGCGGTACCGGCCGCGCGAACCACGGCCGTAATCGCCGAGGGTGACGGCCCGAGCACCGAAAGTGTGCCGACAGCACCCTCACGCCCAATCGCAGCGGTGGCAACCGTGTGTCCGTCCGCCATCTCGATCATCAGCGAGATGGCGCCGCTATGTGGGAAAATGACATACTGGATATCGTCACCCGCCCGCGAAAGGATTGCGTCCTGCTCGAGCGCGATCAATTCAAGCTCGGAAGCGAGCAGAGCAAGGTCCGATTCCGGCAATGATGCGAGAAGGCGATTGCCCATTCCCCCGCGAGGCGTCATTGCAAACTGGCGGTGAGGAGTCCGCGCCCCATCTCCGTTTGGAGCGTCGCAAGACGGCGGTGCTGGTATCGGTCTAAATCCGCTTCCTCTATGCTCACTCAAGCAAACACACTCTCGTTCTGACAAAAACTCCAACGCTTGGCTGCGCGCAGGACCCTTGTGCTCGCAACGCTCTAAGAAGTTAGATGTAAATCGGCGGTCGGACGCAACTGTAAAATATCATGCATAGCCCCGTAAAAGTGCGGGAACCGGAGTTCCAGTTCCAGGCAGGGCTGGCCTAGCTGATTTGCGTGCGCGCAAGCGCAAATTCGTGCAGCGGCCGCGACAAGCTAACGCAAGACCAAATCACTTCTGATTTTCCGAAATCGTGTCAAGCCCGGGAATCAAAAATATTCCGCTTCACGCGAGAGGCAAATCAGTCGCATAACTCCGCCCGTCTCACGGCAGATGAGGGGCGCTTCGCCATCGTCACGAACGTGCGGTGAGATGCGGTGGACACGGAAGGCGCAGCAGGCGAGCGCGCCCGACGCGTACGGCGAAGTCGTGTGGTCCTGATGTCGCGGTGCTGGCATTAAGTCCTTAAGAAGCGAAGCTTCTCGGGGGCGACGGTGGCAAAAGAGCCGTTCACCGGGGAGAGCACGAAGTAAGCCGTAAAGCCACTGCGCAGGGAAGGCCGGGATGCTCCCGCTGTACCTGTATGCTCGTGTGCGTTCTCTTCTGCGCACTTTGCACACGAGACCGCGGGTGCGGCGCGCACCCGGTCTTCCCTGCGCCCTCAGATCAAGAGGGCGGGAAGTTGAGAGCAAAGCTCGGGCGCAATGCGTCGCGAGAACGCGGAGTCATATTTTGTATCGCGACTATCCCCATCTCCGTCGTCCCTGCGAACGCACTAGGGTTTCTACGCATTTTCGAGGGCTCTGCCAGCGACGATGATTTGGAAGCGAGCCATTCCGTTGTGGAAGGTGATTGGTCCGGGTGGCCGATGCGAGGCGTAGCCGGTCCATCCGCCGAGCTTGGCGATGATCCATGCCGCCCACTGAAGAGTGTAGGGGTGATGCGGGTTCTTCTGAAGCTCGGTCCTGCCTTTCATGGTTCTGTTGATGGCGGCAAGTGTTTCGATTTCTTCTGGCGTGAAGGCGCATTTGACCGGCAATTGTCCACCACCATTGCGGGCCTGAACGAGCTGAATGACGATACATGCTGCTTTAGTGGCGATCGCCACGAGCTTGATCAGGGCTTCGGCGCTTTCGAGCTGACTGTCCTCGATACGCAGACCCTGGTTCTTCAGCGAGCGAAACAACTGTTCGATGATCCAGCGCTGCTTGTACCAGGAGACGATCCGCCAGGCATCGGCCGCATTGGCGATCGAATGAGTGGTCAAGAGCAGCCAATGAACGGGCTCAGCCCCCTTCGGGGGGTGCAACTCGACGACTTCCACGAAGCTGACTTCGACACGCTCCGGCAGGTCCTTCACGCCGGGGCGCGCCGGCCGCTTGAGCACGATGGTTCCGAAGCGCAGCGAGAGGTGGGCTTGGCGACCGCGACGATCCATCCGCTGCGGCAGATCGATCACCGCCTTGTTGCAGAAGCGGGCTCGCTCCACCGCTTGATAAAGTGTTCTGCCGTCGGCCAGCGCATGATCATGCATGGCCCGCGTCAGCAGGTGGACGTTGTCGCCGGGCGTCAACGCCCAGTGCGCAAAGAACTCCCCCTCACGGTCATTGATGACAGTGATCATGCGCGCTGCAGCCAAAACCTCGCAGCCCTGCTCGGCCGTCGTCACCCAGCGCGCCGATTCCTTGTTGGCCAACTCACGCTCGTCGTGAGGGGTCTTAACCGTGCCCCTGCGCGTCCACACCTTGCCGCCGGTGAGGCCGAGGCAGGCCCCGCTGTCGGCATCGACCGCCATCATGGCATGCAGCAACACGCCGCGGGCATTGCCTTTGCCGACTTTGCCCAGTCTACGCCGACGTCCCTGCCGCGTTTGAAACTTGACCTCGCTGGTGTCCTGGATCGCCAGCACATGACGCCCGCTGACCACGGTCGCCGTCTGCCTGCTCCAGCCTTCAATCAGTTGATCGGTCGTGACTTGCGGATTGTTCACGAACCGCCAGTACGCCATGTACGCGGCCCAGTCACCCTGCGCCATCTGGCGCAAGCAGACGCTGCGCGTGCAAAGCATAGCCTGAACAAACGCCGCCCCCTTTTATCGAGGCGAACGTCGCCAAACTCGCCAAGTGATAAATCCGGCTCTCGCTGCATCTCCGACGCTCCTTCGAATCAAAGCGTCAGAAACAGAATCATACAAACCGCAAAGCGGGATAACATCATGACGCACCGAGTCAATCTGTCGCGCCAGACGTGTAGAAACCCTAGTGCGAACGCAGGGACCCATACGCCGCGGCGGGTGTTGTCTTGCGGGGATGGTCGACGACTTTCCCTCAACGATCAGCAGCGGTGGCGATGGGTCCCTGCGCCGAGTGCGCGATTGCGCACGGAGGCAGGGACGACGATTGGTGTGTGCGTCGCTATGACGTGGTCAGGCCGCGGCGTGTTGGATGGCGCGAGCCAGGAATGACCTCGGCGGGCCGTTTGAAATTCGTATCTGCGTTGAAGCGGCCGCAGCGCCGCCTACTGGACCTTCACCAGCACGGCGAGCCGGCGGATGCCCTTGTTGCGATAGGCGTCGAGGAACGCATAGTAGTCCTTGAACGAAACGCAGCCGTTGGACTGGCCGCTCGGCCCGAGCATGTAGGTGTGCGCGAGCAGCCCGTCGCGGCCGTAGATTTTCTCTTCGCCGCCGATCGGCGTCAGCCGCAGTGCCGGTACGCCGTGAAACAGCGCCTCGCGCGGCTTCAGTTCGTAAATGTGCGGCGGCGTCACGCCCTGCATCCGCACATGCGAATATTTGGGATCGTCCATCTTCGAGCCGAGTCCCGAATGCGCTTCGAGCTGGGTGCCGTCGGGCAGATAGACCTTGCGCGCAGTGATGTCGTAGACGGCGGTCTGGCGATCATAGGGCGGCGAGCCGCCCATCATCGGGTTCTGGCTTCGCGTATCGATGATGCTGCCGGTGACGTTGGCGTCGGCGGATGCGAAAGCGAGCAGCGAGTTCTGCGAAGGCTGCTTGCCCCACAGCTTCTCAACCATGGTCTGCTTGTCGTTGGAAGCAATCGACATCACAGCGGCCTTGGCGCGCTGCGCCATATCGCGAACGGTAGAGCCGGATGCCTTGCCGGTCTTGGCTTCGATCTCTGCTGGCGCCGGCGCAGGTGTGTTCAAGGCGAGCTTGGTGGCTGGAGCAGAAATCTTCGGCTTTGCCGCTTCCACGGGCTTCGGAGCTTGAACGGCTTTCGGCGCTTCGGCCGGCGGCGAAGCTTCCGCCAGTTTCGTCGGTTCGACGGGCTTAAATTCGGCCGCTCTCGAGGGCTCGCCTTGCGCGGCGGCGGCTGCGAACCTTTCGTTGAACATCAGCGAACTCGCGACGTTCTCTGGGGCGGGTATCACCAGCGACTGTTGCGGCAGCGAGGCGAAAATCTCATTGAAGGCCGGCCGCACGGCGTGCGCCGCGACGGTGCTCGGGTTGTTGACGGCGCGCGCCTCCAAGCCGGCGTTGTTCACGGATGGATAGATGCTGGCGCCGAGCACGTTGGTGTAAACGGTCCAGGCGCAGCCCAGCACGAGGCCTGCGACCGCGACACCGCCGAGAAAATATTGGGGAATGCCTCTGCGGGAGGATTTCCCGCGGCTGCGGGCCGCAGGACCGAACGCACGCGTACGCTTACTCATTCACACAACGCCCAGAACAACAAGTTCCACCAAGTCCCCCTTTGATGCCGCGTCCGGATATGTCCCCGGGCAGCATCTCGCAGAGGCACAGAGCGTCATTAAGGCGACTTTTAGTTAAATCCGGCTTAAACGCGGGCGGATGTAAGGCGGGCTCAAATCCATGGAACTATTGGAGAAATTTCCCCGCAATGATGCGGGCGCTGGTCCCGATCAGGGACACCCGGCGTGACGTAAGCGCCGGGTGTCCCATAACGGGCCAAGTTCGGCCTCAATCCTTGAATGGATCGAACTCATTCCCGCCCGCCATCGCCACGGCGAACGGACGCAGCGTGTGCTGAACCCTGATCGAGCCGGCGTGCTCGGCGATCACCTCCGGCAGCCTGCGATAGGCCATCGGGCTTTCGTCAAGGTCGGCGCCGATCAATGTCACGCCACGCGATTGCAGCCAGGCGTCCATCTCGCCACGCGTGAACCGCCGCTTGGCCTCCTTGCGGCCAAACAGACGGCCCGCGCCGTGCACGGTCGAGTAGAGCGAGGCCTTCGCCTCCTCGCTGTCGACGCCTTCGACGATGACAGCATCGTCGCCCATCGATCCGCCGATGAAGCCACGCTGGCCCGGAAATGCCGGGGTCGCACCCTTGCGAACCACCCACAAATCCTTGCCGCCATGGTTCTCCCGCCACGCGTAATTGTGGTGGTTGTGAACCATGTCGGTGACCTCGCCGCCGATGATCCGGCGCACGCGCTCGACCACCCATTCGCGGCCGGCATAGGAGTAGCGCCCGGCGAGTTGCATCGCCGCGATGTAGCGCCGCCCGATCTCGCTATCCTCGTCGATGACGGCGGGCGGCACGTTCATGCCATCCTTGCCGCCCGCGGCCTTGAGGTAGCGGGTCGCACTGGTGTGACCGAGGCCGCGGCTGCCGAAGTGCACGCCGATCCAGACAAAGCCCTCCTCGTCGCGCAACAGGTCGACGTAGTGGTTGCCCGATCCGACGGTGCCGAGTTGCGACACTGCCTTCTGCCGGTAGGCGCCCATGTCGGATTCACGCCACGCGTCAACATCGTCGAACAGTTCATGCTCGACGCGCTCGTCGTTGGTGCGTCCGACGCCGAACGAAATCACGTCGCGCACGTCCTTGATGATCGTGCCGACTTTGCTTTCGATCTGACGGAACGGGGTGTCGAGGCGCACGGCCATGTTACCGCAGCCGATGTCGAACCCGACGCCGGAGATGCTGATCTGCTTCTCATAGGCAATCACGCCGCCGACGGGCTGGGCGTAGCCCAGATGGCCGTCCGCGCAAATGACGCCGGCGACCACGTTGCCGACCGACATGCAATTGCGCATCTGCGCAATCGTGGCGTCGTCGTGCTTGCCGAAGATCTTGAGCGGGCTGTTCTGGTATTGCGCCGCCTGCGGCTTCAGCGCGATATCGCAAGCAACGGCTTCCGCGTCGCGCGCAAGCTTCTCCTTGCGCGCGGCATCACGGAACAGGCACCAGGTCGGCATCGGCCGCTGGCCGGGCTTGTCGATCTTCGCATCGGGGTCGAGCCCGGCTTCAACGGCCAGGGCCCTGGCGCGCTCCTGGTAGGGATCGGATCGCATCTCACTCTCCTTCACTGCATTACTTCGTTCCGAGATCCGTTCAGGACTCCGGAAGGACCTGCATCAGTCGCGACACAGGTCTGGTTGGTTTGCAGGCAGGGAGGAATTACAAGGTCGAGCTTGCCACGAATGGCATACCGCGGATCATTCCCTGCCTCGACGGCAGAGGGAGACCCGCTGCCGCGTTACGCTGGTAGTTTGCCTTGCGGATACGATGCGCCAATCGAATACACGCCAATTGCGCACGCCAAAGCACGACCGCGCCGGACGACCGGCTGGCCTGCACAACGTGACAAATGGGTGTCTATACGAAGCATCGTCTTTCCAGGGATCTGCGGAAGCGCGCGATCACTTACACCAATTTCTGGATTTGTAAATGGGTCGGCGTCAGCCGCGAGCACCTCGCTAATAGCTCAGCCGCGGATACCAGTCCTTGCCACGCCCTTCGGGCGTGGTGTCGAGGATGGTCCACAGCGGATCGAAGTCGGGCGCGCCGCGCGGGTCCTGTCCGGGATCGGCGGTCGATGGTCCCATTTCGCCGGACCAGAAATGGCGGATGCTGCCGTCACGCCGGGTGAACACGTTGTAGCCGGGCGCATCGGCATCCGCCGCGCTGACATAGTCGCGCGTGTAATCGCCCGACGCATCCGAATAGATCCGGTGCCGTGTCCAGCCGCGCGCCTTCTTCGCCTCGATCAATCGCGCGATCGGCGAGCGCGCCACGAACACGAAGGCGACGCGCTGTTCGACGTCGGGCAGCTTGCCTTCCCAGGTGCTCATGAAGGAGGTGCACATCGGGCACAGTTGTTCGCGCTGCGGGCCGAACATGTAGCTGTAGATCACGAGCGTCTGCTTGTCGCCGAACAGGTCCGACAAGGTGGCCTTGCCGCCCTCGCCTTCGAATTGATAGTTTTTCGTCACCGCGCCGCCCGGCGGCAACGCCCGGCGCAATTCGGCGACCCGTTCGATGTGACGGCGCAGTTCGATCTCCTCGGCCAGCAATTGCTCGCGGGCGCGGCGATATTCGGCGCTCTCATTGGGACAACGCACGCTGTTTCCGCGGGCGAGGTCGGTGGCAGGTTTCAGTGCGGAACTGGACATGGCAACACCTCGGTTGTGGTCGAGTGGTTACAAGACGTTTCGCGCCTCATCGGTCCGACACCTGTGCACGGAAATTTCGATGTTCCAGCCGCCTTTCGGTCCATTTTCGAGCCGTTTCCGTGCTGATTTACCGGATCTTTTTGCTGACTGCCGGATCGGAAGACTTCACCGAACCTTACCCGCCGAAGGCAGACATACTATCGTCTACTGTTGGCTTTGCACTGGATCGCGGCGCTTGATACGGCACCGTATCGCCCTACTCCTAGGTTTCGCCGTACCCCAAAAGGGAACCGCCATGACAATGCTGGCGCGCGCCGGATCGATCGCCTTCGCAGGCATGCTGCTGTTCGCCGGACCTGCGGCGGCGCAGCCGGCAAAATCGGGCTGCACGTCCGCATCGACGGCCCAGGGGACGCAAACGCTGCGTTGCCAGAACGCGATCACGATCGTGGCCGAAAGCGGCGCGAAATTCGAACTCAGGGATCGCAACCGTGATGGCCAGGTCGATTCCGTCGAACTCAGCAACAAGGCCCTGCTGCTCGAAGTGCCGAAGAAGCCGGGCCGCGCCAGGTTCGAGGTTATGACGCCACAGGCGATTGCCGCGGTGCGCGGTACCAAATGGACGGTGGACGCCGAAGGTGCAAAGACATCGGTCTTCGTCGTCGACGGCAGCGTGCGCGTGGCGCGGCCCGCCGGCCGCGGCAGCGTCGTACTCGGCGCCGGTGATGGCGTCGATGTCGAGCCGTCGGGCGAGTTGATTATAAAGCGCTGGCCGCCTGCGCGCGTTGCGGCCCTGATGGCAAGATTGGGACAATAGAAGCCGAGCGGATGAACCGTCGACGCCTTCACATTCTGGTTGTGTTGCTTTGCACGGGATTGTGGGCAGGCGCGATATGGCTCGGCCATTCGGCCGGCCATTTGCGGTTTCTCGACCGGCTCGAGTCGGCATTGACCGACGTGCGCACGCTGGTGCGCGGCGTGAAGGCGCCGCCGGACCTCGTCACGATCGTTGCGATCGACGACACCATCGTCAAACTCGTCGGCACCTATCCCCTGCCGCGCGCAGAGATAGCCAAGATCGTCGAGGCGATCGCGCGGCTGGAGCCGAAAGTCATCGCGATCGATCTCCTGCTGATCGACAAGGGACCGGCCGACGGCGATGCGGCGCTCGCGAAATCGCTCGCGGCGGGTCCGACGGTGCTTGCAGCGGCTGCGGTGTTTTCGAACACCGTTCAGCCTTCCGCCGACAACGATGGGCCACTGGCCCGCCTGCCGAAGGCCAGCCGCTTCCTGCTGCCGCTGCCGGCATTCGCCGACCGCGCGGAAGTCGGTATCGCCAATGTGGCGACGGGCCAGACCGGCACGCCGCTCTCGGTCCCGATGCTGTTCCGGACGCGCGACAAGATCGAGTTGTCGTTTCCGCTCCGTGTCGCATCGATCGCGATCGACCAACCGCTGACGATCGAGCCCGACCGCCTCAGGTTCGGCGATCGGCCGATCCCGACCGCCTCCCACTATGCGCTGCCGATTTCCTATTACGGCCCACGCCAGACCATTCGCACGATCAGCGCCGCCAATCTGGTCGACGGCCAGATCGACAAGGAAGCGATTCAGGGCCGCATCGTCGTGCTCGGCGCGACCGCAACCGGCGCCGGCGACTTCTTTCCGACGCCGTTCGATTCACTGATGCCTGGGGTGGAAATCATTTCCACTGCGATTACGCATCTGGTCGCAGGCGACGGCCTCGTACGCAACCAAACGGTTCGCATCGCCGGGGCGATCACGGCGATCCTGCTCCCGATGTTGCTGGTCGGTTTGCTGGTGTGGCGGCGAAACCCGATCGGTCTCGTGGCGGTCAGCGCAGTCGTGCTGGCATGGGCGACCGCGAACACGATTGCTTTCGCGCACGGCATCTGGCTCGACGCCGCAACGACCATTACCGCGGCGGCGCCGCCGCTCATGCTGTTCGGCGCGGTCCAGCTATGGTCGGGCCGACGCAGCGCCCAGCATCTCGCCGTACAAAACAGGCTGCTCGAACAATTCCACACGCCGGGCCTGCAGGAATGGCTGACACGCGATCCTGACTTCCTGGTGGCGCCGGTCCGGCAGAATGCCGCGGTCGTGTTCGTCGATCTCTCTGGCTTTACCTCGCTCAGCGAAACGCTCGATCCGGATGCCACGCGGGGGCTATTGAAGGAATTTCACGCGCTGGTCGACAAGGAAGCGACGCGATGCGGCGGCATGATCACGAGTTTTCTCGGCGACGGCGCCATGATCCTGTTCGGCCTGCCGAAGCCGGCCGAGGATGACGCTACGCGCGCGGCACAATGTTCGATCGCGCTCTGCGTCAAGACCGACCGCTGGATCGAAGCGTTGCCGCCACCGATCGCCGTGCGGATCGGCTTCAAGATCGGCGCGCATTTCGGGCCGATCGTCGCCTCACGGCTCGGCGGCCGTAACCATCAGCACATCACCGCGACCGGCGACACCGTCAACGTGGCGAGCCGGCTGATGGAAGTGGCGGCCCGCCACGATGTCCGGCTGGCGCTCAGCGACACGTTGCGCACCGCAGCCAAACGCAGCGGCGCGCGGCTGAAAACCGGAAGCCTTGCCGGTCCCGTCGAAGCGCAGATTCGCGGCCGATCAGGCTCGCTCGCGGTCTGGCTGTGGCGGAGCGAACGCCCCACGCTGGACCAACGCACGCATCGCGACGCCGCCGAGTGATTGACCCACGCGTCCTATCGCAATTCCGGCGGCGGCGTGCGGTCGAACACGTCGCCCTTCGGGCCTTCCAGCACATCGAGGGCATAAGTCTCGATCAATAGTGGGCCGCGCTTCCGCTGGATCTCGCCGACCCGCTCGATACGGGCAAACCTGTCCTTCAGATAGGGCGTGTCGCCAAGCAAGGCGTCATACACATATAGCAATTTGCCGGCGAGCTGCGCACCATCAGGTTCGGGCATGTTGACCCAGCGGATGCGCAGGTTCTGTTGCGCCACGCAAGTGCCCTTCGGCAGATGGAAGGCTAGCCAGGCGGTGGTGCCGTAATCTGACGCAAGCACGCATGTTGCGCCGACGCGCGCCCTCACCGCCTCAATTCCTTCGGCCGTTTCGCGCCAGCCGATGCCGACGCTGCGCACCGTGGGATCGCGGCGATAACCTGACAGCACGCCGGTGTTGGCCTGCACGACCAACAGCGCAAATAACAGGATGCCGCCCGGCACTGCCCAGCGCCGGCAGAAATCGGCCAGGCGCTGCCAGCGCGGCTCCCACTCGACCAGATGGGCGGCGACGGCGGCGGCGATGGCAAACGCCGGGTAAACCGGCGCAAACCAGTTCGCCTCGACGCGCGCATGCAGCGAATGCCAGACGAAATAGGCGACGATGATCCAGAACATCGCGTTGATCAGCGCGCGCGCCGGCAGCGCACCGGCGCGTCGACGAAATAGCGCGTAAAGCCCCATCGCGCCGAGCACCCACACCAGCGGCGTCGCGAACGCGATCTGCGTCGGGATCAGTTCGGCGATGAAGACGGGCCGAAAATCCTCGATCCGCGCCCGTCCCATCTGCTTGATGAAAGACACCCAGTGGTGCTCGGCGTTCCACAGAATGACCGGCGCAAACAGCGCTAGCGCAACGAGCCCACCGAGATAAAGCCAGGGCGAGACCAGCCAGTGCCGCAGTTTGGGAACCGCGATCAGCCAGATCAGGATGGCGGGTCCGAAGAACAGCGCGGTGTATTTCGACAGCAGCGCGCAGCCGGCCGCTGCGCCGACCGCCAGCCACCACACGCCGCGGCCAGTCTGCAGCACCTTGGCGAGCGCAAACAGCAGGAGACTGGACGCCACCAGGAGCGGCGCGTCCGGTGTCACGATCATGGTGCCGACGGCAGCCATCAGCGTGATGTTCAAAAGGATCGCCGACGAGGCCGCCACGCGCCGGCTGCCAAACAGGATGGCGCCGGCCTGATAGATCGCCCAGCTCATCGGCAGCGCCAGCAGGATCGAGACCAGCCGCACGCCAAACTCGGTATCGCCTGCGATCAGGGTGCCGAGTCGGATCACAACGGCGACCATCGGCGGGTGATCGTAGTAGCCGCCGGCAAGATGCTTCGACCACATCCAGTAATAGGCTTCGTCGAAGGTGATCGGCGTGAACGCCGCGGCGATCAGGCGCAGCGCGATCAGCGCCAGGATCGCCAGACCCGTGTTGAGGGCAACCCGCGCTTCGCTCGAGGTCATCTTCCGACTATCGCCTGCGCCAGACGAACAAACCGGACATGGCGTAATTCCAGACCACGCCCATCAGCGCGCCGGCAAGCCCCGCGAGCCACCAGATCGGCTCCTGCTCGAAGATCGAGAACGCCACCCCGACGTTGGCAAGCAGGCCGACGCCGCACACCAGATAAAACAGCAGCAGGCCGCGCAGGATCGCAAATCCCTTCAGCCGCTGGTCGCGATAGGTGAGGAAATTGTTCAGAATGAAATTGCTGGTCATCGCGACCAGCGCACCAATGGCCTGCGCCTCAGCGAACCGGGCATTGAAGATTTCGTGCGCGATGAACAGCGCCACGAGATGTACGACAAGGCCCGTGCCCCCGACCATCGCGAACAACAGGAAACGCAGTGACACCACGTCATGCGTCAGCTTCGCCAGCACCAGCCCGAGGAAGTCCAGCGCCACCATGGAATCGAGCTTGCTCTCGCCATGCTGACGCGAGCCGAAGGTATAGGGAATTTCGACGGCGCGCAGCTTGCCCTGCGCGGAGGCGACGATATCGAGCAGGATCTTGAAACCCTGGGTCGAGAGCTGCGGCGCCAGTTGCTCGAAACGATCGCGGCGAATCATGAAGAAGCCGCTCATGGGATCGGCGATCTCGACCTTCAGCGTGCGCTTAGCGACCTCGGTCGCAAGCTGACTGGCGCCTGCCCGCTGCTTGTTGAAACTGTCGGCGCTGCCGCCCTCGATATAGCGGCTGCCGACCACCAGTTCCGCCTCGCCGCTTCGCAGCAGCGCAACCATCTTCGGCAGTTGTGCTTCGTCGTGCTGCAGGTCGGCGTCGATCACCGCAGCATAAGGCGCGCTCGATGCCAGGATACCCTCGATGCAAGCACCTGACAGTCCACGTCGCCCGATCCGGCGGATGCAGCGGACGCGGGAATCCTTCCGTGCCAGCCCCCGCACCACTTCCCAGGTTCCGTCGGGGGAATTGTCGTCGACAAAGACGACTTCCCAAGCGATGCCGGCCAGAGTCGCCTCCAGCCGCCGGTACAGCACGGTCACGTTGTCGCGTTCGTTGAATGTCGGGACGACGACCGAAAGCTCAGGCAAACCGGCCTGCGACGGGGTTTCGGGGCCCGGTTTGATGGCGTCATTCATGGCCGCCAGCGTATATCCGCAGCCGTCCCACATGCCAAGGCGGGGGTTCCGGAACAGCCACTCAATCGGGGAAAACGGCCTTAAAAAGGAGTCTAAAATGCCAACGACCACGAACAGAGGGCGCGCGTACATCCGGCGCAGCCAAACAATTCATGGTCGTTCCAGCGCCGGAGCCTTGAAGCGTCAACGTCGCCGTTGAACATAACATGGGAACACCGCCCTCGTTCCGCAAGGGGCGGCCTGTCTCTCCTAATTCGGCACTTCCCGAATCACCGGCCCGCTCGGCGCTGGCGCCGCAGGAGCCTGCTGCACCGGCGCCGGTTGCTGGATGCTGGCCGGCTTCGCGGGCTTTCCATATTGGCCGATCGGCCCGTAGGCAACGGCGACCACCATCACGATCGAGGCGACGATGGCTCCCAAAAGACCGGCGAATGACTGCGAATTCATCTCAACGTTCCCCTACGCCTGACCGGGAACTGATATCATGGAAAAAGCGCGGGGCGGAATAGTCCCTACGTCGACCATCGAGAAAACCGGCCATCGAGTCCATCTTTCAAAATCTGACCACGCGAGTGCCGCGCAACTGACAAGCAAGAACCGCGATTAGATCGCAAACATGGCGGAGTCTCGACCTTTGATTTGACAGGGAATAGGGGAAGCAGATGTCGAATACAGATCAGGGCAAGCCGACCGGGAAATCCGGACGGCGCAACCGGAAGGGAGAGCGGGGTAAAAAGGCCGCTCCCCAAGAGAACCCGACGGTGAGCCCAACAGCGAGCCCGGCGCCGGTTGAATTGCAAAGCCCGGATCAGGATCCGCCGCTGCAGCCGCAGCCGGCTCACGCGGAAAGCCCGAAGGTCGATCAGCCGGCCGTCGACGAACCAGCCGTCGCCGCATCGCCCGAGCCGCAGCCGACCGCGGCACCCTCGCCGGCCGAGCCCACGCCAGCCGAGGCCGCATCGATCCCCTCTGCGCCAGTCGAACCCGCGGCGGAGCCTGCGCCGGTCAGCCTGCAGACCATCGCGAACGCCTATCGCGACTACACGAGGAAATCGCTCGAGGATTTCGGGTCCTTTGTCGAGCAACTCAGCGGCGTTCGCTCGCTCGACAAGGCGATGACGGTTCAAAGCGAATTTGTGAAGCGGGCTTATGAGACGTCAGTGGCCGAGTCGCAGAAGATCTGCGAACTCCACAACCGGCTTGCCAAGCAATCGCTGCAGCCGTTTCAGGGCCTGGTCGGCAAGGCGCCGGAGAGACATAACAAGCCATAACAAGCCCTGGGCGCGTTGAAACTACGGCTTTTGCGTAGAGCGAAAGGGAGAGGCTCCGGTTTTCCGGAGCTTCTTTTTTTCGAAACATGCTCCACGAGACCGCGCGTTTGGATTCCGAAAGCCTTGCCGCCGGCTGCGACAACTGGCCAACCAGAGCCGATTTGGCTAACATCCGCCAGCCCTCCCCCTTTCCGAAGAGTCCTCCAGTGAGCAAGCCCTCGAAGTCGACCGCAACCAGCAGCGGCAACATCTATATCGGCATCGGCGGCTGGACCTTCGAGCCGTGGCGCGGCGTGTTCTATCCGGAGAAGCTAGCGCAGGCGAAGGAGCTGTCTTACGCCGCCTCGAAGCTGACCTCGATCGAGATCAACGGCACCTATTACGGTTCGCAGAAGCCGGAAAGTTTTCGCAAATGGGCGCGTGAAGTGCCCGACGGCTTCGTGTTCTCGTTGAAGGGACCGCGCTTCGCGACCAATCGTCGTGTGCTGGCGGAGGCCGGCGATTCCGTAAAGCGCTTCTACGATTCCGGCGTGATGGAGCTTGGCGACCGGCTCGGCCCGGTGCTCTGGCAATTCGCGCCGACCAAAAAATTCGACGGGGCCGATTTCGGCAAATTCCTCGAACTGCTGCCGCGCAAACTCGACGGTCGCGCGCTGCGCCACGTGGTCGAGGTGCGGCATGACAGTTTCTGTGTGCCGGAGTTCATCGCCTTGCTGCGACAATTCGAGACGCCGGTCGTATTCGCCGAGCACGGCAAATATCCCGCGATCGCCGACGTCGTCAGCGATTTCGTCTATGCGCGCCTGCAGAAGGGCAATGACGAGCTCAAGACCTGCTATCCGCCGAAGCAGCTCGACGCCTGGGCCAAGCGGTTTCAGGCCTGGGCCGCCGGCGGCGAGCCCCACGACCTGCCGCGCCTCGACAAGGCCGAGCCGAAGAAGATGCCGCGCGACGTGTTCGCCTATGTGATCCACGAGGGCAAGGTGCGTGCGCCTGCGGGTGCAATGGAGCTGATCGAGCGGGTGAAGTGATCCTCAGTCGAGCTTGATGCCGGCCTCGCGGATCAGTTTCGTCCAGGTCTCGTATTCGGACGCGACGAACGCATCGAGCTTGTCGTCCGGCAGATCCCACGGCTCCCCGCCGCTCTTCTCGAAACGCTCCTTGAGTTCGGGCAGCGAGGCACGGATTTCGCGGCGCAATTTGGCGATGACCTCCGGCGGGGTCTTGGCAGGTGCAAATATCCCGAGCCAGGAATCGACATCGAGGCCGGACACGCCGGCCTCAGACATCGTCGGCACGTCGGGAGCCAGCGGGCTTCGCTTCGACGATAGCACTGCAATGCCCCGCGCCTGCCCCGATTGCACGTAAGGCAGCCCGGCGGCGATTGAGTCGAAGAACAGGTCGATGCGGCCGGCCAGCAGATCGGTGAAGGCCGGCGGAGACCCCTTGTAGGGCACCTCCAGGAATTTGACGCCCGCAGCCTTCATGAAGGCAGCCGCTACCAGTTGCTGGCCGGTGCCGACGCCTGCCGTCGCGACCGAGATCGAGCCCGGGCTCGCCTTTGCGGTGGCGACGATGTCCGCCAGCTTGCCATGCGGCAAATCCTTACGGCCGACCATGACGTAGCCGAACTTATAGACCAGCGCGACCGGCACGAAATCCTTGCGCGGCTCGTAGCCGAGCTTCGAATACAGCGCCGAATTGAATGCCATGTTGGAGAGCCCGCCGACCACCAGCGTGTAGCCGTCCGGCTCGCTCTGGCTTGCGGCCTGCGTGCCGACGACGGTGCCGGCGCCGGGCTTGTTCTCGACCACGAACGCCTGCCCCATCCGCTTCGACAGCGCGTCCGCCACATACCGCCCGACCAGATCGTAACTGCCGCCGGGCCCGATCGGGACGATGATCTTCACCGGGCGATCGGGATAGCTTGTCTGGGCGTGCGCTGCGGCAATGCCGCCAACGACAAGCGCGAGCAGCCCTGCCAGCGTCCGGCAAAATCGGTTCATCGTGTCCCCCGTGCATGCGGGCCTTCGACAGGCTCTTTGCAGGGACTATGCGACATGCCGCGCCCGGCGGCAACGCGGCATATGGAAATCATCCGCGCACGACCCTAGCTTTCCCGATGACAGATCAACGCACCGGATATCGACATGGCCCGCAAGACCAAACGCCTCTTCACCATCGGCTATGAGCAAACGCCGGCGAAGGCCGTGCTCGACAAGCTAGAAGCGTCGGGCGTCAAACTCTTGGTGGACGTGCGCGCCGTTGCTTCCTCGCGGCGGCCGGGCTTCTCCAAAACTCAGCTCGCGGCCGGCCTCGACGAGCGCGGCATCTCCTATCTGCACCTGAAGGGGCTGGGAACGCCGAAGGAGGGCCGCGAGGCGGCGCGCAGCGGCAAGTTCGATCTGCTGCACAGGATCTATTCGGCCCACCTCAAGACGGCACAGGCGAAGGAGGAGCTCGACGAGCTGTCGGCGCTGGTGCGGAAGTCGGGTCCGGTGTGCATTCTCTGCTACGAGCGCGACCACACCCATTGCCACCGGCAATGGATCGCCGAGATGATCGAGGACCGAGACGGCGCGAAGGTGGAGAATCTGGTCGCGCCACAGGTTTAGCCTCTCGCCGTCACTGCGGGGAGCCAACGGGTCGCAATGACGGTGTGGCGATGTTTTCTCCGTCACCCCTTCCCATCAAGCCAGAACGTTCCTTCCATCATCTTCACGCAGCTACCGCCGACATGAATCGAAGCCAACGCGCCATTCTCTTTGCGGACGCGCGTCAGCAACAGGCTTGGCCGGCCCATGTCGATGCCCTGCCCGATCCGCAATTTCAATTCGCCGTCTCTGGCATCGTCGAGATCGGCAAGCAGCGCCGCGCAGGCGGCCGTCGCGCTGCCGGTGGCCGGGTCTTCGGACAATCCACTGGCGCCCGGATGAAACATCCGCGCCTGCAAGTCGCATGGCTTTTCACCGGCCGGCACGTCGCGCGTATAGAAATAGACGGCGTCGCTGCCGTCACACGGGAAGGTGTTTGCGAACGCGGCGGCATCGGGCCTCGCTCGCCGCAGCGCTTCGCGGGAGGCAACTTCCACCGCGAGGAAGGCCAGGCCGACCGAGATGACCTGCGGCGGATGACGGTCGGTCTTGACGTCATTCGCCGACAACGAGAGACAGGCCGCCGCTTGTTCGACACTGACATGCGACATCCGCTTGAGCGGCTGCGGCGCCGTGAATTCGGTGCTGACGACCTTGCCCTGCTCGGTCACGATCTCGACCGGCACGATCCCTGCCCCCTCCTCGAACAGCAATCGCGCCGGCGGCTTGGCCGCCAGCATCGCCAGCACGAAGGCCGTGCCGACATTGGGATGACCCGCGAAGGGTAACTCCCTGTTCACGGTGAAGATGCGAACCTGCGCGTCGTGGGCTTTGTCGGCCGGCGGCAGCACGAAGGTCGTCTCCGAATAGTTGAACTCGGTGGCGATCGCCTGCATCTGTTCGGTCGACAGCCCGCCGGCATCAAGCACGACGGCCAGCGGATTGCCGCCGAAGGCGCGGTCGGTGAAAACGTCGACAGTGATGTAACGCCGCTGCATTCTTTCTCTCCCTATGCCAGCCGCCACACGGCCATCGGCCGCTCATAGCCCCTGACCTCCACCTCGCCGAGCGAGACGGCATCGCGGCACGCTTCGCCCAGCGCGTCGCGAACCGCTTCGGAGATCAGGAATTGCGAGTTGAAGTCCTTGTTGAGCGCTTCGAGCCGCGAGGCGAAGTTCACGGTGTCGCCGATCACCGTGTATTCCTTGCGCCGGGGCGAGCCGATGTTGCCCGCGACCACCTCGCCGAGGTGAATGCCGATGCCGATGCGCAGCGGCCAGCTTGCCGCCTCGTTAATCCGCGCATTGGCTTCCAGCATTTCGCGCGCCGCGGCGACCGCGCGGTGCGCTGGGTCCGGCGCCTGCAGCGGCGCGCCGAACAACGCCATGAATCCGTCGCCCAGAAATTTGTTCACGATGCCGCCGTGCCGATCGAGAATGTCGACCAGGACGGCAAAGGCGCCGTCGAGCCGATCCACCACCTCCTGCGGTGTGCGCGTGCGTGCGCCGGCGGTGAAGCTGCGAAAATCGACGAACATGACGGCGACGCGGCGGATATCGCTGTCGGCTTTCGTGCCCTCGGCCATCAGCCGCTCGACCACCTGCGGCGAGACGTGCTGGCCGAACAGGTTGGTGATGCGGTCGCGCGCGGTCGCGGCCTTGATACTCGCCTCGAACTGCCGCCGCAACTGGTGCCCGACGGCGCCAGCCAGCAAGCCGCAGATCAGGAGGATCAGGCTGCGCGCGGCGTGATAGTAAATGCTGGGCTCGGCGTCGCCCGTGGGCGGATGATAGAAGATCGCCATGCAAAACAACTGAACGGCGGCGACCGCGCCGGTGAAAGTGGAGAGCCAGAAATCCAGCCGCAGCGTGGAGAGGATGATGAAGATGAAATAGGTCATCGGCACCACGAAGCCGAGCGCCGCGACCGATCCCATGCTGTTGATGTGCAGCGCCAGCGCGATCGTCGGCATCGAGGTTTCGATCAGCGCGCCGAGGTAGCGCCGGAAGATCGGCAGGTCGCGCCCCTGACGCATATGGCGGGTGATCGCGCCATGCACCCACAGTTCGAACAGGATGAACGGCACGAGGATCGCATAGAGGTATTCCGGCTTCAGATTGCCGTGCCAGACGCGGCTGACCACGTCGGACGCGAAGAAGTAGACCGTCCAGAGGATCAGGGCCAGCAACACGGTAGTCGCGATCAGCGCCTTGATCCGCAGCAGCTCGGTCGCCATGACCTCGCGCATCAGTGCGCGCTGGAAGTCAGCGGAAACTCCGGTGTCTTGGTCGCTTTTCCTCTTGCCCCAGAACTTCACTTTCTTCTTCCCCTGTCATTCCGGGATGGTCCGAAGGACCAGACCCGGAATCTCGAGATTCTCAGGTGCGCAATTGCGCACCATAGTTCGATGCTGCGCGTCGCCCCGGAATGACGATACGCATATAATCTCAATCGAGCGTGCGACGGAAGCGTGTCACGGCGATCGTCATTGCCACCAGCATCAGTACAATGAGTGCAATCGTGTCGTATTGCAGGTTGGAAGGAGCCGCGCCCTTCAGCATGATGGCGCGCACGATGCGGATGTAATGGGTCAGCGGCAGTCCCTCGCCGAGATACTGCGCCCAGACCGGCATGCCGGCGAACGGAAACATGAAGCCGGACAACAGAATGCTCGGCAGGAAAAACATCATCGACATCTGCATCGCCTGCAACTGGTTCTGCACGATGGTGGAGAAGGTATATCCGATCGACAGGTTGGTGGTGATGAACAGCGTCGTCAGCGCCGCCAGCAGCGCCACGCTGCCGAGAATCGGCACCCCAAACAGCAAGGTCCCGATGCCGACGATCAGCGAGGCCTGGATGAAGCCGACGATCACATAGGGAATGATCTTGCCGAACATCACCTCCACCGGCCTGATCGGCATCGACAGCAGGCTCTCCATGGTGCCGCGCTCGATTTCGCGCGTCACCGACAACGCGGTGAAGATCAGCATGGTCATGGTCAGGATGGTGCCGACAAGGCCCGGCACGATGTTGAGCCGCGATTCCGCGGCCGGGTTGTAGCGGGCATGCGCCCTGATCTCGAACGGCATCGCGGGCGGATCGCCGATGTGGAGGTCGTGCGCGAGCGCGGTCTGCACCACTGCACCGAGCGTGCCCAGCGCGGAGCCGGCCGCGACCGGATCGGTGGCGTCGGCCGCGACCAATAGCGCCGGGCGGTCGCCGCGCCGCACCGCGCGCTCAAAGCCGCGCGGGATCTCGACCCCGAACAGCACCTTGCCCGACTGCAGGAGATCGTCGAACTCCGCGACGCTGTGCACTTCGCGGGTGAAGCGGAAATATTTGGTATTCTCCAGCGCCTTCAGCACCGAGCGCGCCAGATCGCTGTCCTCCTGGATCAGCACCGCGGTCGGCAGATGGCGCGGCGTGGTGTTGATGGCATAGCCGAACAGCAACAACTGCATGACCGGGATCATCACGATCATCGCGAACGAGACCCGGTCGCGGCGGAGCTGGATGAATTCCTTGACCAGCATCGCATAGCTGCGCCGCCAGAAGCCGAAGGCCGGCTCCGGCACGTCGCGATTTTGGCTGGCAGCATCGGTTGCACTCATTGGAAATTGTCCTTTGAGCGGTTCATGAGATCGATGAACACGTCTTCCAGCGACGGCTCGCTGTCCTCCCAGCGCCATCCCCTCTTATCGCGATAAGGCGCGATGGTTGCCTCAAGCGCGGACTTGTCGCGCCCTGAGACGTGCAGGCTGGTGCCGAACGGCGCCACCATGTCGATGCCGGGCTTGCCTGCGAGCTCGGCCGCAAGCCCGTTGAGATCGTCGCCGGAAACCGTGTAGGTCGACAACGCTGATTTCGCGATCACTTCGTCGACCGTGCCGTGCGCCAGCAGGTGGCCATAGGCGATATAGGCGATCTCGTGACAGCGCTCGGCCTCGTCCATGTAATGGGTGGAGACCAACACCGTCAGGCCTTCGGCGGCGAGCGCGTGGATCTCGTTCCAGAAATCGCGCCGCGCCTTGGGATCGACGCCGGCGGTCGGCTCGTCCAATAGCAGCAGTTGCGGATTGGGCAGCGTGCAGGCGCCGAGCGCCAGGCGCTGCTTCCAGCCGCCGGACAGTTCGCCGGCAAGCTGCTCCTCGCGGCCGTTCAGGCCGATCCGCTGGATCATGTCACGTGCAGCGCCGCGCGCGTCGCGCAGGCCGTAAAGCCGCGCGACGAATTCGAGGTTTTCGCGCACTGACAGATCCTGATACAGGCTGAAGCGCTGGGTCATGTAGCCGACCAGGCGCTTGATCTTGTCGGCGTCGCGGCGGATGTCGTAGCCGAGGCAGGTGCCCTCGCCGGCATCGGGTGTCAGTAGCCCGCACAGCATGCGGATGGTGGTGGTCTTGCCGGAGCCGTTCGGCCCGAGAAAGCCGTAGATCGAGCCGCGCTTCACCTGCATCGAGAGGTCATGCACGACCTCGCGGCCGCCGAACGATTTCGACAGCCCGTCGACCTTGATGGCGATATCCGCGGCAGATGTCGTCGAAACCGAACTCATTTCTTCTCCGCTACCGGCCTCCGGGCGTTGAGGAATACGCTGATCGGCTGGCCAACGCGCAAGACGTCCGGCCGGCTCGGCCGCGCCTGGATCAGGTAGACCAGCTTGTTGCGCTCATCGAGGCTGTAGATGACCGGCGGGGTATATTCCGCCGTCGTCGCGATGAAGTAGATTTTTGCGGTGAGATCGGCCGCGCAATTGTCGCAGGTCACCTTCACCTCGTCGCCGATCGCAAGCTTCGGCAGTTCTGTCTCCGGCACGAAGAAGCGAATCTTCATGTTGCCGGGCGGCATGATCGACAGTACCGGCCGCTGCGCCGGCACCATTTCGCCTTCGCGGAAATAGATCTGCTGGATGGTGCCGCCGACCGGCGCAAAGCCGCTCCGCCGCGCCAGGCGGGTCTGCGAGGTGTTGACGCGGGCTTCCGCGACGCGCAATGCCGAGGTTGCCGAATCGAGGTTGGCCTGCGTGCCGGAGCCGGTCTTGCTCAGCGACGCCGCGCGGTCATAGGTCTGCTGCGCATTGGCGAGTGTCGCCTTGTTCTGATTGAGGTCGGCCTGCTGCAAATCGTCGTCGACGGTATAGAGCTGCATGCCGGGCTTCACCTCGTCGCCCTCGCGCACGTTAAGCTTGGTGACGCGTCCGGTTTCGTCGGGGCTGACAAAGATCATGTCGGCCTCCACCCAGCCCTGGAAGCCCGGATCCCTGCGCTCATTGCAGCCTGAGAGCACGGCAGCGAGCGCCAGCGCGGCCAGGATCGCTATCATTCGCGACGAAGTCATGCCGTCCTCCGTTCGCCAAAAATCAGATCGAGATGCACGCGAAACATTTCGAGGGCATCCAGTGGCGCATGTCTGCTGAAAAGGCTCTGCCAGATCACGGCGATGAGCGCGGGCGCCACCATGATTTGCGGAAACCGCGCCAGGTTCTTGTGTTGGATCTCACCACGCGCGATGCCGAGTTCGATCAGCGCGCGCATGCCCGCGAGGCCTCGCGACACCACTTCGCGGTAATAGAAGTCGGCGACCTCAGGAAATCGCGGGCCTTCGGCAACGATCAGCCGCACAAGGTCGCCGCGCCGCGTGGCGGCCACCTCCTCGATGAAGGTTTTGGCAAAGCCCTCCACCATGTCGCGCACCGATGCTCCGGGTTGCGGGGGCGTCGCCCAGAGGCGGGTGACCAGCGGCACGATGGCGGTCCGGATCAATTCCTCGAACATCGATTCCTTGTCCTTGAAGTGCAGATAGATCGTGCCCTTGGCGACACCGGCGCGTTTGGCGATGTCGTCGAGCCGTGTCGCCGCAAAGCCGCGCGCGATGAATTCGTCCATCGCAGCCGCGATGATGGCCCCGCGCCGCTCGGCCGCGCGTTCGGCGCGGCTGGAAGCCGGCAGCGGTTTCGAGGACGCCGACGCTTTCGCCCCGGTCCGGCGATTGGCCGGCTTCGGAGCCGATTTCCTGGCGGTTTTGGTGGCTTCTTTTGTCATGCTTCATTTATGACTGACCGGTCAGTCATTGTCAACTGGAACCAGAAAGCGACCTTTCACATGGGCGTGACCCCGGCTGGAGATCCGCTCGATCGCGCTGCCCTTTCGGAGGATGTTGCGCCTCGCCAAAGGAGTGTCACATCCCATGCATGCGGGATGTCGCAGTGGGCAGCATTCCTTATGTCAGCGCGACCTCAGCATAATCGCTAGGTAGCCCGCATGAGCGGAGCGATATGCGAGTCTTGACCCGGATGTCGTCGCGGAAATTTATCGTCGGGGTCCACATTCGCGCGCGGCCCGTCCAGGCCGTGCTTGCTTATCAAGGCACAACTGAAGTGGCCGTCAGGTTTTCCAGCTCAATGGCCCTGGCGATCAGCTCGGTTGACGTCCAGTTGCGCGTGAGCCAAATGGTCAACGCCGCGCCAGACAAGTGCCAATATCGATGATCGCTCAAGTGGTTCATATTATGAGAGCGTGCAATGATCCAGGCGATCCGAGTGCTTGCGCTTGGGCGTACTCCTTGAAGAAAATAGGAGTATTGCGAGATCGGATCGATTTGGACAGGTTGAGATAACCGTAGTTTCCTAAACAAGCTATCTACCTGCTCCGCGGTGGCCGTGTGCGTGGCTGGCGTCGGGCGGCCTTCGATCTCGTTGAGTGCAATCCAATAAATCGGCCATGGCGCGGCTGCAGCGACAGAAAGCGTTGTCACCATTAGCACGATCGCGATCGAGCTCCGCCGTCTCGTCATTATTCCCCAAGCAGCCCGTAGCCCACATGGGCGAAGCGACATGCGGGACCTGACCCGGATGTCGCTTCGCTCATCCGGACCTACGCTTACTCTCTCCCGACCGGCCCACTCACCCCTTGCGCATTTTGCTGAGCAGGTAGTTGTCGTAATAATTTTCCGCGATCTGCGTATAGAACAGCACTTCCTTCATGTACGCGTCATGGCTCTCCTTGGTCTTCTTGAACAGCGGGCTCTTCTCGGCGATCTCGTTCAGATGGTCCTGCGTGGCCTTGTAGCAGGCTTCCAGGACCGGCTGCGGAAATGCGCGCAGCTCCGCGCCGTTGGCGACGAGTCGCTTCAACGACGCAGGATTGACGCTGTCATATTTTTCGATCATCCACGCGCCGGCTGCCGAAGCGGCCTGGTTGAGGATCGCCTGGTATGGCTTGGGAAGCGCATTCCACTTCTCGTCGTTCACGGCCATGTGCAGCATGGCCCCGCCTTCCCACCAGCCGGGGAAGTAGTAGTACTTCGCCACCTTGTAGAAGCCGAGCTTCTCGTCATCGTAGGGACCGACGAACTCCGCGGCATCGATCGTTCCTCGCTCGAGCGCCGGATATACGTCACCGCCCGCGATCTGCTGCGGCACGACGCCAAGCCTTGCGAGCACATGGCCGCCCATGCCTGCGATGCGGAATTTCAGGCCCTTGAGATCGTCGACCGTCTTGATCTCCTTGCGGAACCAGCCGCCCATTTGCGTACCGGAATTGCCGCACAGAATCGCGTGCGCCTTGAAAGGCTTCAGCGCCTCGTTGCAGAGATCGGCGCCGCCGCCGAACGTCCACCAGGAGTGCTGATGGCGATGGTTCATGCCGAAGGGCGCGCCCGTCGCATAGGCCAGCGCCGGCTCCTTGCCGATGTAGAAATAGAGCGGCGTCTGCGCGATCTCGACGGTCGAGGAGCTCACCGCATCAAGCGCCTGCAAGCCGGGCACGATCTCGCCTGCCGCAAAGGTCTGAATCTGAAACTTGTTGTCGGTGGCATCAGCCACGTATTTCGCGAAAGTCTGCGCCGTGCCGAAGATGGTTTCGAGCGACTTCGGAAAGCTCGAGGTCAAACGCCATTTGATCTCGGGCGCTGCTTGCGCGATCGCAGGTGCCGCAACCAGCGTCGTCGCGCCGACCACGGCGCTGCCTTTGAGGAACGTACGGCGTTTCATGATGTGCTCCCTCAATGAAAGTCGATTAGCGGAAGGCAAAGAGCCTTCCCCGCCCGTTTGACCTCATCATAACGGACTTCGAGACATGCGTGGAAGCACAACCTCACCGTTATCAGGCGAATTGCCGCTTGAACCGCCTCAATCGGACCAGCATTATTTATCTCAGGGGTGCCGTCTCCAGAGCGCCCTCTCCTGGGAGGTTACAGATGAAAGCATTCACATTGGGTGCGGCGATCGCGCTTGCGTTTTCCGCCGCTGCCTACGCGCAAGCACCAACCTGGACCGTTCCGTCCGAAAGCCAACGCTGTCCGTCGAAATGGGGCGCGGCCGACGAGCGCGGTTCGGCCAATCACCAGAAGCCCGCGGCCGTGATGAACGCGGCGAAGCTGATCAAGACCGGTGAGGTGATCGAGCTCGCGCACGTGCTCGGTCCCAGCATGGCCTTCTTCGGAACGCGGCGCTTCGACATGCATACCAAGCGCACGTTCATGAACCAGTTCTCCAACATGCGTGGCTCGAACGAAGAGATCATCATTACCGAGCTTGGCCAGGTCGGCACGCAGTTCGACGGCTTTGCGCACCAGACCCATCTCAATAGCTGGTACAATTGCCAGAAGGTCGACGAGAACTCAGATCGCACCGGATTCAAGAAGTTCGGAATCCATAATGTGGGCACGCTGTTCACGCGCGGCGTGCTGATCGACGTCGCGGGCTTCAAGGGCGTCGAGATGCTGGGCGACAATTACGAAATCACCGTGGAAGATCTGGAGGGTGCCCTGAAGAAGCAGAATCTGACGCTGCAGCCCGGCGACGCGGTAGTCATCCACACCGGCTGGGGCAAGCTTTACGGCAAGGACAACCCGCGCTACGTGAAATCCTGCCCAGGCATCGGCGTGCCGGCCGCGCTCTGGTTAGCCGCAAAGGACCCGATGCTGCTCGGCGCCGACAACTGGCCGGTCGAGGTCTCACCTAACCCCGACAAGCAATTGTCCCTTCCGGTGCACCAGATTGCGCTCGTGGTGAACGGTATCCATCTGTTGGAGAATCTCAAGCTCGACGAACTCGTGCAGAAGGGCGTCGGCGAATTCGCCTTCGTGATGCAGCCGCTCAAAATTCAGGGCGGCTCCGGCTCCACGGTGTCACCGATCGCGGTGAGGTAGCGGCTTAGGACAACCGGTAGCCCGCATGAGCGAGCGATATGCGGCTGGGCCCTTGCCTCGGTTCTGATCAAACCAGAACCGAAGCTCAGGATTTTGTCGTGGCGCGTCTGTTCACGCCAACCGGGCTACTCCTCGGTCGGGCCCGGAAGGAGACGGCGAAGGCGCTGGGCTTCGTGCCACGCCGCAAGACCCTCCTTCCCAAGGCGCGCGAGCCTGGTTGCCAACTGCACGAGGATGAGTGTGATCATGGCTGCCGCCCCGCTTTAGCAAGCAGACGCCCGGCCTGATGCTCGGCGTCGTCAGTCGGTTTGAACCCGCGGGCGGCAAGGTGCTGCGCAACGACACGGTCAGCCCGCCGCTGACGGGCTTCGATTTGAACGCGCAACAATCGGGTGAAGAACGAGGGCTTTCCGGTCGGGGCAGAAAACCAGGCCCCAGTGGTGAGTGCGTTCGCCATGGATGGCTCCTTTATCGGAGTTGTCCTTGGGCGAATTTCCTTCCCTGATGCGAGAGATAGGTATTGGTGCCAACAAATGCGAGACCAAATAGCTCGCACTCATGCATCAATTTTGCACCTCGCCGCGCAAAATGCCCGGCGCAATCACATGGCTGTAGTATCAAATACGCATGTCCGCCGACCCAGGCGAATCGTCTGATCTGCGAGATCACTGGACGAAGTGTGAGTCGCGAGCGCTCACTTCGCGAACGGGTTCACCCAGCCTCCCCGGCCCGCCGGCGCGCGCGGCGGATAGGCCGTCTCGAGATAGCTCAGGACCTTTTCGCGGTCCTTGTCGTCGAGCGGCGGCATGTTGTGGCGGCGGATCATCAGGTTGACCGAATCCTCCCACTGCGCGCGCGTCATGCCCTGCTGCGCCACCAGGCGGAAACCGTGGCAGGCGGTGCAGGCGTAGAAAGTCTCATCGCGGCCGGGACCTGCGGGAAACTCCTCCGGACTTTCCTCGCGTGGCGCAAACGCTGTCTGCGCCATGGCCGGCACGATCCAGAGCGCGCCGGCCATCGCGAACCACACCAAGCGCTGCATCATCCGACCAGCACGGCGATGCGGTGCATGGCGTTGCCGCCATAGCCTTGCGGATTCCAGAAGCCGGCCTGATGCGGCTGCATCGCGCCCTTGGAATCGGTTGCGCGCGCCCAGATCTCGAAATAGCCGTCACTCGGCAGTTTCAAGGTCGCGGTCCAGCGCTGCCAGTCATATTTGTTCTTCGGCTTCTCGAGCGTGGCCCGCTGCCAGCTCGCGCCGAAATCGGTGGAGATATCCACCTGCTTGACGGTGAGATCGCCGGCCCAGGACGCGCCGCGCAGCTTCAGCTCCTTGGTGCCGGCCGCGAACTTGGCGCCGTTGGCCGGATTGGTAATGATCGAGCGCACCGGCATCGATTCCAGGATGCGGAAGTTTGCCGGATCGGCCTTGCCGCCGGGCACCATCGGCTTGATCGGCGTGCGGTAGGAAAACTCCGTCATGCCGGGGCCGTCATGCTCGCGGTCGCGGATGGTGATGCGCGTCAGCCATTTCTGCGAGGCCGAGCCCGACCAGCCGGGCACTATCAGGCGCACCGGTCCGCCATGGATGTTCGGCAGCGGCTTGCCGTTCATGGCCCAGACGATCATCGTGTTGGAGTCCATCGCCTTCTCCAGCCGCACGCCGCGCGAGAGGCTCGGCTTATTGGCATCGCCCGACAGATGAAGATCGGCCGCATAATGCGCGGTGTATTTTGCTGATGGCTTCAGGCCCGCCTTCTTGAGCAGATCGGCGAGCGGCACGCCGGTCCATTCGGCGCAGCCCGCCCCGCCATTGGTCCACTGGTTGCCGCGCGCCGGCGGCGAGAATCCGGCACGGCCGTTGCCGCCGCATTCCAGCACCATGCGCCGCGTCACGGCCTTGTATTTCGATTTCAACTCGCCGAGCGTGATCTCTATCCTGTTGTTGACCTCGCCATCGATGGTGATCTTCCAGGCGTCGGGATCCTTCGCCGCCTCGGGGATCTGCCCGTTGTTGCGGATGTAGAATTTCTCGATCGGCGTGGTGTCGTCGTCGAGCAGGCTTTCCGGCGTCTCGGCGACCAGTGGCCGCTCGCCGAGCACGACCAGCCCCTCGCTCTTGCCGGGATATTTCAGGTGTTGCGGTCCCTTGGCCGGCGCGGGCGCGGCGGCCGACGGGGGCGCGGCGGCCGGAGCGGCCTGCGCTTGGGCCTGAGGGATTCCGCCGCCGTTGCGCGAGAGCGGCATCGCGCCTCCGATGACGGCGCCGATCGCAGCCAGCCCTGAACTGCCCAAAAATCTGCGCCGGCTGGTATTGAAATTGTTGCCATTGGGCGCATCGCGCCCGGACTCCCGCGACATGATATCCTCCCTCATTGCCCTATGCCGGGCTTTTTGGCCGCAGTTCCCCTCGGGAAACCCGGCTGGCGGGAGTATTCGCGTTTTGCGGCTTTGCCGCAAGACGGCCTGGAGGAGCCGCCGCGCAGGATCGTGCGCTTCGAGGCGTCCGGCATTGGCGTCAATTTGTCGCTCGACAGGGCCCACAAACCTTGCGAGATTCGCAAGATGCGACCGCCGCACAAGGAAGGCGGGACATGCCTGTCGTCAGACTTGCATTGCTCGCAACTTTCTGTACTGGCAGCAATCATCACCACCGGTCGCCGAGGGGCAGGTATCGTCGGCTATCGAGGCATCGCCCGATAGCTGCCAAGTCAAAGTTGGAAACAGCGGAGACCTGCCATGACTAGTATCCAAGAAGCTCCGAGCAAGCTCGTTCTGAAAGCAGGCTCGACCACGCTTACGTTCGACAAGGATTCCGGCAAGGCGATACTGCAGCAAAAAATGTTGCTGTGGAACAAGAAGCCTGTCGAGTTCGCGCTCTCCGAAATCGACGACATCGCGGTGAAGTCCGACGTGGACAGCCTTTCAGGCGCACCAATCCACCACAGCGTCATGCACAGGCGCAATGGCGAGATCACCGTCCTGACCACCGAGGAAGCCAACGACGCTGCCGAGACGGTCAAGAAGCTGCGTGGATTTGTTGGACTGCAGAGCTGAGGCGCATGACGGTTGCCGCTCCGGTGTCCGCTCTTCTTCGGACACGACGGGGCGATGTCTGACGGCACCATTTCTGTCATTGGGACAAGCTGACATTGTCACCGCTCCCGATGGGTGTCCGCTGGTCGCACGGTCACATCCAAGGAGCAACAACATGACCCCACACATCCCCGAGAAAATTTCTAGCGGATTGATCGACTGGAATCCCTCCCTAATCGCGGGCAACACGATGCCGCCTCGAGATCCTCCTGATGAAGACGATGAGGACGAAGAGGAAGAGGACGAAGAAGAGGGCGCAGACGAAGCACCGGTCATACGTGAGCCGGACGAAGACTAAGCAGGATACTTGCACATCAGAACGAACGCCCGCCGACCGCTCTGAACTTATCGGTCGATTGCTCTAGATATGAAACTTCAGCCCGTCGACGATCTTGTCGATCACTTTGCGCTCGGCACGAACAGCGAAGCCGACCAGGTTGAGCTCGGCACGGATCACGCAATTAACCACCCGCGGTTGGCAGCGTCATGCGTTGACCATCGTGTCCGAAGCGCACTTCATCAGAAGCCACGCCCGGCTCAGCCCAGGCGCACGCCTGTTCTCAGCGTGTATCGACCCTGTAAGCCACAACAGTGCCTTCCATCATCATCGGGATCATGACGGTACCATCCGGCCCCATCCCAAGATCAGCGCTCCCCTTCGCAAGCGGAAGGAGGCGCGTTGCTGTGCCATTGCTCGCGATGCGGAACAGCCCGCCGGTCATCCAATCGGTGACGAGATAGCCGTCCTTGCCATCGGGTTCGACGCCGTCGAGATTGCCGACTGGTGCCGAGCTTCCTAGATCAGATACTTTCTTCGTCGCGAGATCGACCGTCTTCATGCGGCCGGGCACCTTCGTCGAGAAGTCGGGAGCCATTTTGCCCCACGACGCAACCACAAGCCGGCCGTCCTCGGCGAGGAGCCCGTTCGGATTTTCGAGCGCGTCATCCTGCATCAGGAGAGACAGCTTGCCGCCGTCGAGCACCCAAATGCTGTTTGACACCATATCGGAAGCGTAAATCCGTCCACTCTTGTCAGCGGCGAGGTCGTTCAAAAACTTGGATCCGGGTGCCTCGAACCGGTTCAGGACTTCGCCCTTGGCGGGGTCGATTTCCGCAATCCGGTCCACGTCTGCGACGTAGAGCTTGCCATTGGCAAGCGCGAGCCCGGTCGGACTATCGAGTCCCTTGACCCACTCGATTGTTACGACCTTCCCATCCGGCCCGAGCTTTGAAACGAAGCCGTTGCCATCCTTTTTCATCGGATCGCCGTTGACGTTCGACACATAGACGGCCCCCGCAGTTCGGTCGAAGACCGCCGATTCGGGGTTCTTGAAGCCACTCGCCTCCCACAGCTTCTGAGGTTCCGCGGCGCCGGCGCTGAAGGTAAGAACAGCTAACATTAATGCGGAGAGCTGAGGTGTCCTCATGGTAGCCTCCTCGTGCTGCCCCGACGAACGAACAAGTCTGTTACGGCAGATGTTCCTCGGCTCTTCTTTGAAATTGCGCAGCCGAGTTAGTCGGGGCAGATGCGGTCTGACTTGGTCAATCGCAGTGGCTGTCCTGAGGTCACTCGTTATTCTATTACCTCTTCAACGAGGCCAGCCTGGCGCAACGCCGGGCCAATAGCTCAGGCTTTCGAAAACGCCTAGCTGTGAAACTTCAGCCCGTCGACGATCTTGTCGATCACCTTCCGCTCGGCGCGCATCGCGAGCCCGACCAGATTGAGCTCGGCACGGATCACGCCCTTAAGCACCTCGCGGTTGGCGGCGTCATGCGTGGTCTTGAACATGTCCTCGGTATAGACCGCGGGCGTGACGTTGCGGGCGAGCGAGCGTTCCAGCGCGCGGGACAGCGCCGGCCGGTCGGCGCCGTAGATCAGGATCGGCTGGCCGATCAGCGACAGATATCTGGTGCCTGAGCCGTCGCCATAGGGCTCGCCGATACATTCGGGGAAAGCGGCGATGCCGCCGGCCAGAAAAGACGCGACATTGAGCTTCTGCCAGGCTTCGAGATCGCTCCGGATCACGACCGCGATCTTGGTGTCGAATTGCATGAGAACTCCCGATGTCATTCCGGGATGGTGCGCCAGCACCAGACCCGGAATCTCGAGATTCTCAGGTGCGCAATTGCGCACCATAGTTCGGCTCTGCGAGCCGCCCCGGAATGACAATAGCAAAAATCACCCCTTGGCGTCGCAGGCCCAGGCGCGGATCACGCATTCCTTGCCGCCGAATTCATAGCATTTCTTTGTTGCGGCGTTGAGCGAGCTCGAAATCTTCGGCTTTACCGCGTAGCCGTGGGGACCGCAGGGATTGGTCATGTCGATGGCGAACGCGGCGCAGGCGCGTTTCATGGTAATCGCGGTGCAGGTGCCCTTGCACTGCTTCAGCGCCGCGGTGCGCGCGTCGGCCTCGGCGGCATAATCATAGGCCTGGCCGTAAGCACCGCACTTGCCGATCGCGACCGCGCCGGCCGCCCATGCCCTGGTGATGTAGCTCGAGACGGCCAGTATCAGCGTCAATGCAACGACGAACAGCGCGCGGCGCTGTGCCGCGACAGTCGATACGATCAAAATCCCCTCCCCCGAGGTAACGGATAGAATCTAAGCCGGGGGAGTTTCCAGTTGGTGAATGAAGGGTTTGTAAGGTGGGCAAAGCGCAAGCGTGCCCACCATGCATCGGCGAACCGGAGAGATGGTGGGCGCGGCGCAAGTGCACCTTTGCCCACCCTACGATCGCCGCGCCGCCTCCAGCGCTTGCGGCGTGTCGATGTCGAGGAAGGCGCTGTTTCCCTCGACCGGAACTTCGGCCACGGCCTCGGTGTGCTTCGCGACCAAGTGGCGGGCGCCGACGTCGCCTTCCAGCGTCATCAGCTCCTTGAAGAAGCGGCGCGACCACAGCACGGGATTGCCGCGGCGGCCATCGCTGACGGGGACGGCGATCAGGTGGCCGCGATCCGGCGCAAACGTCTCGATCAAGCGGTCGATCAGCTTCGCATCAATCAGCGGCATATCGCCGAGGCAGACGACGGCACCGTCGGCGCTGTCGGGCACCGCGGCGATGCCGGCCTTCACCGATGAGGCCAGCCCGCCGGCGAAATCCGGGTTGCGGACGAACTTTACATTGAGGCCTGCCAAGGCCTGCTCGACCAATTCGGCCTGGTGGCCGGTAACGACGATCACATCCGTTGCCTTCGAGGCCAGCGCCTGTTCGGCGACGATGCGCACCAGCTTCTTGCCCTCGATTTCGGCCAAGAGCTTGTTGGGGCCCCCCATGCGGGTCGAGCGGCCGGCGGCAAGCACGATGGCCGTGACGTTGCGGTTGGCCTCGGTATCGGCAACCGTGCGCGGCTGCGGCCTTGTCACGATTTCCATCAACAGGCCGCCGACGCCGAGGCCGGTGATCTCGGCGCGCGTGACCTTCAGCCCGGCGAGAAGCCGCATCAGCACCCAGTCAAAGCCGTTCTCGACCGGCGAGCGCGCGCAGCCCGGCGCGCCCAACACCGGCACGCCGCCGGCGCTGCCGATCAGGAGCAGATTGCCGGGGTCGACCGGCATGCCGAAATGCTCGATAGCGCCGCCGATTTCGCTGATCGCGGCCGGGATCACGTCGCGGCGGTCGGCGATTGCGGAGGCGCCGAACACGATGACGAGCTCGGCGCCGAGGGCGAGCAATTCCTTGATCGAGGACGCCAGTGTCGCCTCATCGTGCGGAACGCGCCGCTCGGCGATGATGCTGGCACCGGCCGGGGCCAGTCGCTCCGCCGTCACCCGCAAGGTCTTGTCGATGATTTTTGGCGAGAGTCCCGGCAGCATGGTCGAGACCACGCCGACGCGCTTGATGACATAAGGCGCAATTCGCAGCACGTCGCGGCCTGCAGCGGCCACGGCCGCGTCGCGCAGCTTCGCCTCGACGCCGAACGGAATGAGTTTTACGGTGGCGATCATCTCGCCTTCGACCACCGGCTTGAAGGCGGACAGCGTCGCAAAGGTGATGGCTTCGTCGACGCCGTTGATACGGTCAACCGCCGCGCGGTCGACCACCAGCACACCGGCTTGCGCCGCAAACAGATTGGCGCGGCCGGTAAAGGCGCGCTCGACATTGACGCCCTCGCCCGCAACCGCCTGCGCGATGCTGGCGGCGGCTTCGTCTTCGGAGACGTCGCCCTCCTCCAGCCGCACCACGACGATTTCCTTGACGCCTGCCTTGTCGAGCGCCTCGACCTCGGCAGGCCCGATCGTGGTGCCTTTCTTCAGCACCAGCGAACCCTGCCGCAGCGTGTGCACGGTGACGCCGCCAATCGCATCGGCCGGACTGGCGGGACCGAACTTCATGCCGCCTGCACCTTCGCGGTTTCTTTCGGCAGCCGCAGCTCGGCGGTGATCTCGGCCATGATCGCGACCGCGATCTCCGACGGCGACACCGCGCCGATCGAAAGGCCGATCGGCGCGTGGATGCGCGCGATATCGGCGTCGGATGCGCCCTGCGCCTTCAGCCGCTCGGCGCGCTTGGCGTGGGTCTTTCGCGAGCCAAGTGCGCCGATATAGAAGCAGTCGCGCTCGAACGCGTGCAGCAGTGCCGGGTCGTCGATCTTCGGATCATGCGTCAGCGCGACAAACGCCGTGTAGTGGTCGATATTGAGCGGCGGCAGCGCCACATCAGCCCATTCCGCGATCAGCGGCACATCGGGAAACCGCTCGGGGCTTGCGAACGCCGTGCGCGGATCGACCACCGTGACGTCGTAGTCGAGCGAACGCGCGAGCGGCGCCAGCGCCTGGCTGATATGGACTGCGCCGACAATAACAAGCCGTGCGGTCGGCGCATGAACGTTGAGAAACAGCTTCTTGCCGCCGGACTCGACCATGCCGCTCTTGCCCATGCGAAGCTGCTTTGAAAGCTCGGCGCTCAAGGGATCGGTGGCGATGTCCTTGGCTTTCACCAGCCGCTGGTCGCCATTGGAGACATCGGTGACGACGATGACCGGTCGGCGCGCGGCGCGCTCGGCATTGACCTGAGTGAGGGTTTCCAGCTTCACGATTGGCCAACCTTCTCGACGAAGACGCGGATGGTGCCGCCGCAGGACAGGCCGACATTCCAGGCGGTCTCGTCGGCGACGCCGAATTCCAGCATTTTTGGCTTGCCGCTGGCGATCACGTCGAGCGCTTCGGTGACGACGGCGCCTTCGACGCAGCCGCCGGAAACCGAGCCTAAAAACGTGCCGTCGTCGTTGATGACGAGGCTGGAGCCGGCCGGGCGCGGCGCCGAGCCCCAGGTCTCGACCACGGTCGCCAGCGCCACGCCGTGACCGGCCTTCTGCCAGTTTTCGGCGGCCTGCAGAATGTCTTCGTCGCGATTGAGCATTTGATGCCCTTTCAAGCTGCTGAGCGGATGCGGCTCATGTGGTGCGGCGGGGGCGGCGCCGAAAGCGCCTCGATCAGCCCTTCCATCGACGTCAAGTTATGCACCGGGCGGAATTCGTCAACGTGCGGCAGCATCATTTTGATGCCCTGCGCCTTGGCCTCGAATCCGCCAAAGCGCAATAACGGGTTGAGCCAGATCAGGCGGCGGCAGGAGCGGTGCAGCCGGTCCATCTCGAAGGCGAGCTTGGCATCCGCCTCGCGCTCCAGCCCGTCGGAGATCAAGAGCACGATGGCGCCCTGCCCGAGCACGCGGCGACCCCACAATTTGTTGAAAGAGTGCAGCGAGGTGGCGATGCGGGTGCCGCCGGCCCAGTCTTCCACCGAAGACGAACAGCTCGCCAAGGCTTCGTCTGGATCACGCGCCCGCAGCGCCCGCGTCACGTTGGTGAGCCGCGTGCCGAACAGGAACACCGAGACGCGCTTGCGTGCGTCGGTGATGGCATGGAGGAAATGCAGGAACAGGCGGGTGTATTCGCTCATGGAGCCGGATATATCGAGCAGCGCCACGATCGGTGCCGGCTTTTCGATCCGGCCGAGCTTTCTGATATCGATGATCTCGCCGCCGGTGCGCAAGGAGCTGCGCAAGGTTCGGCGCATGTCGAGCCGCAGGCCTTTTGCATCGGGCCGATAGCGGCGGGTGCGCAGCTCGGCCTGCGGCAGCTTCATATTGGCAATGGCGCGGGTCACTTCCGCGATCTCGGCCGCGCTCATCTGGGCAAAGTCCTTCTTCTGCAGGATCTCCTTGTCGGAGACCGACAGCTTCAGTTCCTGCTGCTGCTCGTGCTGAGCCTCTTCGCGCGTCGAGGGCTGCGCCAACGCCTCCTGCACGCGGCGCGAGGCCGGCGGCGGCTTCTTTTTGGCGTGATCGGGCAACGGCACCGAATCCAGCATGTGCTTCCAATCCTCGGCGGCGCGGAAGAACAGATCGAAGGCCTGCGCGAAGATCAGCATATGCTCGTGGCGCTTGACGAAGATCGCCTCCAGCGTGGCGTAGACATCGGCGCGGTTGCCGATCTCGATCGCCTGCAGCGCGTTGAGGGCGTCGATCACCGCGCCGGGACCCACGGGAATGCCGGCGGCGCGCAGTGCGCGGGCGAAGCCGACGACGTTGTCGGCCATGTACCCGGTCGGGGGATTGAGGTGGTCGATGGTGGTCATGGTCAACCCGGTTTCCACTCTCGTCATTCCGGGATGGTCCGCAGGACCAGACCCGGAATCTCGAGATTCCGGGTTCGCACTGCGTGCGCCCCGGAATGACGACAGCTATGTCTCGCTCGTCGCGTCCTTCAGAACCCTTTGCAGCGTATCGCCCTGCATGCGCGCGATGTCGTCCTGATACTTCAACAGCGCGCCGAGCGTATCGCCGACCAGTTGCGGCGTCAGCGAGCGGGCGTCGAGCTCGGTCAGTGCAGTCGCCCAGTCGATGGTCTCGGCAACGCCCGGCGACTTGTAAAAATCCTGGTCGCGCAGCGCCTGCACGAAACGGACGACCTGCTGCGACAGCTTTGCGGAAATGCCTGGTACGCGCGACTTGACGATCGCCAGCTCGCGCTCGGCTTCGGGGTAATCCACCCAATGATAGAGACAGCGGCGCTTCAGCGCGTCGTGGATCTCGCGGGTGCGGTTCGAGGTGATGATGACAATCGGCGGATGCGGCGCCCTGATGGTGCCGAATTCGGGGATCGTGACCTGGAAGTCACTGAGGATTTCCAGAAGATATGCCTCGAACGCCTCGTCGGCGCGGTCAAGTTCGTCGATCAGCAGCACCGGCGCGCCGGCAACGTCCGGCTCCAGCGCCTGCAGCAGCGGACGCTTGATCAGAAAGCGCTCGGCAAAGATATCCGACGACAACTGCTCGCGATCGGTATCGCCGGCTGCTTCAGCAAGCCGGATCGCGATCATCTGCGCCGCACTGCTCCACTCGTAGACCGCGGAGGCGACGTCGAGGCCTTCGTAGCATTGCAGGCGGATCAGCTTTCGTCCGAGCGCGGCCGACAGAACCTTTGCGATTTCGGTCTTGCCGACGCCGGCTTCGCCTTCGAGAAACAGCGGCCGGCCCATGCGCAGCGACAGATAGGCGACCGTCGCCAGCGACCGCTCCGCGAGATAGCCGCGCGAGGTCAATAGCTCCAGCATCCCATCGACGGATTTGGGTAGCGCCGATGCACTCATGGCAAAACCAGTCTTGATGGGCCGCGAACCGGCAAACTCACTTCGCCGTCGCGGCTTCGACGGCGCGGCGCGTCAGCACGCCGATCAGGTGCGCACGATATTCAGCGCTGCCGTGTAGATCGCTGTTCAGCCCTTCCGGCGATGCCGAAATGCCGTCGAGCACCTTGTGCGAAAAACGCTTCTTCAGCGCTTCCTCAAACTGGGTGGCGCGGAATACGCCCTCCGAGCCCGCGCCGGTGACGGCAACGCGCACGTCCGACGGCCGCTTGGCAACGAACACGCCGACCAACGCATAACGCGAGGCCTGGTTGCGGAATTTGACGTAAGCCGCCTTCTTCGGCAGCGGGAACATCACCTTGGTGATGATCTCGTCGCTTTCGAGCGCCGTCGTGAACAGGCCCTGGAAGAATTCTTCCGCCTTCAGCCGGCGCTTGTTGGTGACGATGGTGGCGCCAAGCGCGAGAACGGCGGCGGGATAATCCGCCGTCGGGTCGTTATTGGCGAGCGAGCCGCCGAGCGTGCCCTTGTGACGCACTGCGGGATCGCCGATTCCGCCCGCGAGTTCGGCAAGCGCCGGAATGGCTTCGCCGACGATCGGCGACGTCGCGACATCGTCATGCTTGGCGGTCGCGCCGATCACCAGCGAACGGCCCTTCATCTCGATCGTATCGAGCCCTTCGATGTGCGAGAGATCGACCAGATGCGGCGGGCTGGCAAGCCGCTGCTTCATGACCGGCACCAGCGTGTGGCCCCCGGCGATCACCTTGGCGTCTTCGTTCTTCACCAGGAGATTGGCGGCCTGCCGCACGGTCGCCGGCCGATGATATTTGAATTCGTACATGAGAACTTCCTGATCGCTACTCGCGATGAAATCGATTGGGCGAACTTGTCGATTGAGCGGGCATGTCGGTTAAGCGGATTTGGCCATTGCCTTGGCGCCGGCGGCGATCGAGGTCACGATATTCTGATAGCCGGTGCAGCGGCACAGATTGCCTTCGAGCTCTTCGCGGATGACATGGTCCGAAAGGTCGTGGCCCTTGCGGTTGACCAGATCGACCGCGGTCATGATCATGCCGGGCGTGCAAAAGCCGCACTGCAATCCGTGATGCTCGCGAAAAGCTTCCTGCATCGGGTGCAGCGGCGCGCCGTCGGGCGCCAGGCCCTCGATGGTCTTGACCTCATGGCCGTCAGCCATCACCGCGAGCGTGGTGCAGGACTTGACCGCCTTGCCGTCGAGGTGCACGACGCAGGCGCCGCACTGCGACGTGTCGCAGCCGACATGGGTGCCCGTCAGCCGGAGATTTTCCCGCAGAAACTGGACCAGAAGGGTACGGGGATCGACGTTGGCGTTTACGGGATTACCGTTCACGATCAGGGAAATCTTGGCCATCACCACTCTCTTGGGCCGCACCGCCGGGGCCGGCAACGCAGGCGTTTATACTCATTCCAAAGCCCATAATATGGGCCATCCCGATAATGAGCAACCTCAGGAGCCCCTCTTCTGGGGCATGGCCTGAGTGACTTGACGGGGCTATCGGAGGGGGCTCGCGGGATCGGACTCGCCAGAATCAGCCTCGCCAGAATCAGCCCTGCACGGCCTTGCCGAAATTGGTGAAGAATTCGTCGGCCAGCTTCTTGGCCGCGCCGTTGATCAGGCGCTGTCCGAGCTGGGCCAGCTTGCCGCCGATCTGCGCTTCGACGTTGTAGCTCAAGAGTGTGCCGCCATCCTTTTCGGTCAGCGCCACCGTGGCGCCGCCCTTGGCGAAGCCGGCAACGCCGCCCTCGCCTTCGCCCGTGATCTTGTAGCCGTTGGGCGGGTCGAGATCGCTCAGCATGACCTTGCCCTTGAAGCGGGCGGAGACCGGCCCGACCTTCATTTTGGCGACGGCGCGGAAGCTGGTTTCATCAGTCTTTTCCAGCTCCTCGCAGCCGGGGATGCAGGCCTTCAGCACTTCCGGATCGTTCAGTTTGGCCCACACGGCCTCGCGCGACGCCGCAAGCTGGACTTCGCCGTTCATCGTCATGGCCATGGGGTGCCCTCCTGGATCGCGTCAACCTGATAGTCCCCAAGTAAAGCACGCCCGGGCCAAAAGGAAGGCCGCCGACGCGATGGGCGATGCATATTCGCAACCGCAGCAGGCGCGAACCCGACAAGGGGCATTGGCATTGACTGGCCGGAATGGTTAGGTCGCGTCAATGAGCACGTCCCTCTCCCCCTTGCTTGCCCCGATGCTGTCGAGCGCAGCGATGCGCGCCGTCTGCGACGACATGGCGAGCCTGCAAAACATGCTGGATTTCGAGGCCGCGCTGGCGCGCGCCGAGGCTGCAGCCGGGGTGATTCCGGCAAGCGCGGCCGACCCGATTACCAGCGCGTGCCGGGCCGAATCATTCGACATCGCCGCATTGGCCGAGGCGGCGACCAAGGCTGGCAACCTCGCCATCCCTCTCGTCAAGGCGCTGACCGCAAATGTCGCCAGATCGGATGCCGCGGCTGCACGCTTTGTGCATTGGGGCGCGACCAGCCAGGACGTCATCGATACCGCCGTCATGCTCGGCCTTCGTGCCGGCATCGATGCGCTGCTCGCCGACATCGATTGCGCGATCGCAGGCTTTGCCGGGCTGGCGCGTCAGCACCGCCACACGCCGGTCGTCGCCCGCACCTGGCTGCAGCATGCGCTGCCGATGCCGTTCGGACTGAAGCTCGCCGAATATGCAGCTGCATTGCACCGCTCGAAGCTGCGGCTGCAGCGCGTGCGCAGCGAGGCGCTGGCCCTGCAATTCGGCGGCGCCGCCGGCACGCTCGCGGCCCTCGGTGACAAGGGTTTAGCGGTCGCGGAAAAACTGGCCGAGGAACTGAAGCTGCCACTGCCGGACGCGCCCTGGCATACCCACCGTGACCGCATCGCCGAAGCGGCTTCAGTATTGGCCATCATCGCCGGCACCTGCGGCAAGATCGCGCGCGACGTGTCGCTGATGATGCAGACCGATGTCGGCGAAGCGTTCGAGCCCTCGGGCGAAGGCCGCGGCGGCTCTTCCACCATGCCGCACAAGCGCAATCCGGTGGCGGCAGCCAGCGCGCTCGCGGCAGCCACTATGGCGCCCAATCTCGCAGCGACGATATTTGCTGCGCAAGTGCAGGATCACGAGCGCAGCGCCGGTCCGTGGCACGCGGAATGGCCGACGCTGCCGACGCTGCTGCTGGTCACCTCGCGCGCGCTGGCGGCCATTGTGGATATCGCGGAGGGGCTCGAAGTCGACGCTGCGCGCATGCGCGCCAATCTCGACGCGACCGACGGGCTGATCATGGCCGAAGCGGTGGCGATGGCATTGGCCGAAAAGATCGGCAAGAGCGACGCGCACCATCTGCTCGAGGCGGCCAGCAGGAAGGCAGTCAAGGACAAGAAACATCTACGCGATGTGCTGCTAGAGGATGCGAACGTCACCGCACAGCTTGATGCCGACGCGATTGCAAAACTGTTCGAGCCGATGGCCTATCAGGGCGCCTCGCAAGCCCTGATCGACCGCCTGCTCGCCTCGCTTCACGACAAGTAAGAGACCGGAGACCTCCCATGCCGATGATCAACGCCGACGGTTGCCTGCTCAACGTATCCGTCGAAGGCCGCGACGGCGGACCGACGCTGATGCTGTCGAATTCGCTGGGCTCGACCATGCAGATGTGGGAGCCGCAGATGAAGGCGCTCACCCAGGTGTTCCGCGTCATCCGCTACGACCGGCGCGGCCATGGCAAGTCGGGCGTGCCGCCCGGGCCCTACTCGCTGGAACGCTTCGGCCGCGACGTGCTGGCGATCCTCGACGATCTCAACATCGCGCGGACGCATTGGTGCGGCCTGTCGATGGGCGGCATGGTCGGGCAATGGCTGGGCGCCAACGCGCCTGACAGGTTCGGCAAGATTATTCTGTCCAATACCACCTGCTATTACCCAGACCCAACGCGCTGGCACGAGCGCATCAAGGCGGTGAAGGAAGGCGGCATCGCCGCGGTGGCCGATACCGTCATTGCCGGCTGGCTGACGGCGGACTTTCGTGAGCGCGAGCCGCAGATCACCGCCAACATGAAGGCAATGATGCTGACCACGCCGGTCGAGGGCTATATCGCCTGCTGCGAGGCGCTGTCGACGCTCGACCAGCGCGAGCTCTTGCCGAAGATCAAGAGCCCGACGCTGGTGATCGCCGGCCGCCATGATATGTCGACGACGGTCGCAGATGCCGAATTCATGCGCAGCCGGATTCCCGGCGCGAACATGACGCTGCTCGATGCCGCGCATATTTCGAACGTCGAGCAGCCGCACGCCTTCACCGACGCGGTGATCGGTTTCCTGACGCAACGGTAACTAACCAGAGACGTCATTGCGAGCGAAGCGAAGCAATCCATTTCACCGCTTGCGGATACGTGGATTGCTTCGTCGCTTCGCTCCTCGCAATGACGGGGAGAGATCTTACCATGGACGACAACCAACGCCGCGACGACGGCATGGCGCAGCGCCGCAAGGTGCTCGGCAATGAATGGGTCGACAAGTCGATCAAGAACCGCAACGCGTTCAATACCGACTTCCAGGACCTGATCACCCGCTATGCCTGGGGCGACATCTGGACCCGGCCGCATTTCGACCACCGCACCCGCCGCGTGCTCGTGATCGGCACCATGGTGGCGCTGGGACAGTGGGATGAATTCCGCCTGCATGTGCGCGCGGCGCTCGCCGAAGGCGGCTTCACGCCCGACGACATCAAGGAGATCCTGCTGCAGCAGGCGATCTATTGCGGCGTGCCGGCAGCCAACCACGCCGTCAAGGAGGCGAACGCGATCATCGCCGAACTAGGTTTGCTGAAGAGCTAGCCCGGCACTATCCCGTGTCCCGGACGCGGCGCGGCATGAAGTGGCGCGACGCAGAGCCGGGACCCAAGGCGGCTGCATCTGGGTCCCGGCTCTGCGGCGCACCGCCAAGGGCGCTGCGTCGCGTCCGGGACACGGAAACGCAACGCACAAAAAGAAAAGCCCCACCTTTTCGGCGGGGCCTTTTCTGTCTGCATGTGCCCTTCTACTCTGGCATCTGCCGTGGATCCTGACTGGGTTTCTGGCCCTGACGGCCCGGATCCTGCTGCTGCTGGCCCGGCTTCTGACCGCCGCCCTGCTGCTGCTGACCGGGCTTCTGACCCGGGTTCTGGTTCATCTTGCTCATCGAGGGATCTCCGTTGTTGAGACGTAGCCGGAACCAACGGAGAGCCGCGGCGTCGGTTGCAGCGGAACAGCGGTTCCGGTGGGATCATCGGAAGGCAACGCCGTGTCCGGACTGTGGCGCCGGAACCGCTGCGCAAAAAACTAGCTCTGTACAAGCCAAATAAGCCGCAGCCGGCGCTGTTGCCGCCCCCAGTTCCCACTGTTAGAAAATGCCACGACGCGCGTCATGGGCTGCCGGAGCTCTCGCCGCGTCCTCATACAAAAAACGGCAGCGCATGGATTATTTCGCCCAGCAACTGATCAACGGCCTCGTGCTCGGCTCGATCTACGGCCTGATCGCCATCGGCTACACCATGGTCTACGGCATCGTCGGCATGATCAATTTCGCCCATGGCGATATTTTCATGATCGGCGGCTTCATCGCCCTGATCACCTTCCTGATCCTGGTCTCGTTCGGGCTTACCGCCATCCCGCTCATCCTCTTGGTCGTGCTGCTGGTATCGATGGCGATCACGGCGCTCTATGGCTGGACGGTCGAGCGCATCGCCTACCGGCCGCTGCGGCACTCGTTCCGCCTGGCGCCGATGCTCTCCGCCATCGGTATGTCATTCGTGCTGACCAATTATTCGCAGGTCGCGCAGGGCGCGCGCGTCAAACCGGTGCCGCCGATCATCACCGGCGGCTATACCCTGCATGAGGGTTCTGAAGGCTTTGTCGTGCAGCTTTCCAACATCCAGATCATCGTCGTCGTCACCACCATCGTGCTGCTCGCGCTGTTCACCTGGCTGGTATCGAGCACCCGGCTCGGCCGCGACATGCGCGCCTGCGAACAGGACCAGACCATGGCCTCCCTGCTCGGCGTCGATGTCGACCGCACCATTTCCATGACATTCGTGATTGGCGCTGCGCTCGCTGCAGTGGCCGGCATGATGTACCTGCTCTATTACGGGCTGGTCGATTTCTTCATGGGCTTCGTCGCCGGCATCAAGGCATTCACCGCGGCCGTGCTCGGCGGCATCGGCTCGCTGCCCGGGGCGATGCTCGGCGGTCTCCTGATCGGCCTGATCGAGACGCTGTGGTCGGCCTACTTCTCGGTCGAATACAAGGACGTCGCCGCGTTCTCGATCCTGATCGTGGTCCTGATCTTCCTTCCGACCGGCCTGCTCGGCCGGCCTGAAGTTGAAAAAGTCTGATGGGCCGCAGCGTGAGCGCACCCCCCGCCGCCCAAACCTCGCACGCTCCAGGCGCCGCCTTCATCCTCAAGAAAGCGCTGATCAGCGCATTTGTGGCGCTGGTGCTGTTTTCGCTGATGATCGGCGTGCGCACCGAGGCCGGCCCGCAAGGGCAATTGGTCTACTGGACGCGCTTCGACGACCTCGCCGTCATGGTCGCGGCCGTATTCGGCGGCAGCATCCTCGTCGAGCTGCTGCGGCGTTGGTGGGGACCGGTCGACACCGTCAGGGTGGTGCCACCTTCGGTGCAAAGCGCGCTGTCGCTTGCCGGACGCCTGATCGCGCCGGTGCTGCTGGTGTTCACGTTCCTGGTGCCGGTCCTCTTCTACGATGAGCGCTACATTCTCGACCTTGCCATCCTCGTGCTGACCTATGTGATGCTAGGCTGGGGGCTGAACGTGGTGGTCGGGCTCGCTGGCCTGCTCGACCTCGGCTACGTCGCGTTCTATGCGGTCGGCGCCTATTCCTATGCGTTGCTCGCCACCAATTTCGGGCTGTCGTTCTGGATCTGCCTGCCGCTGGCCGGCATTCTCGCCGCCTTCTGGGGCGTGCTGCTGGGCTTTCCCGTGCTGCGGCTGCGTGGCGACTATCTCGCCATCGTCACCCTGGCCTTCGGCGAGATCATCCGCCTCGTCCTGATCAACTGGCAGACCCTAACCGGCGGGCCGAACGGCGTCACCGGCATTCCCCGCCCGACCCTGTTCGGCATTCCGCTGACGCCGGCCGATGACGGGCTGGCGGCCCTGCTCGGCATCGAATTCTCGCCGACGCACCGCATCGTATTTCTGTTCTACATTATCCTGGCGCTGGCGCTGCTCACCAATTGGGTCACGATCCGCCTGCGCCGCCTGCCCCTCGGCCGCGCCTGGGAGGCGCTGCGCGAGGACGAAGTCGCCTGCCGCGCGCTCGGCATCAACACCACCACGACCAAGCTGACCGCGTTCGCGACGGGGGCGATGTTCGGCGGTTTTGCCGGCGCGTTCTTTGCTACAAGACAAGGCTTCATCAGCCCGGAATCCTTCACCTTCCATGAATCGGCATTGGTGCTGGCGATCGTGGTGCTGGGCGGCATGGGCTCGCAACTCGGCGTAGCCCTGGCGGCGCTCGCCATGATCGGCGGCTTCGAGCTGTTTCGCGGGCTCGACCAGTACCGCATGCTGGTGTTCGGCATGGCGATGGTGCTGTTGATGATCTGGCGGCCGCGCGGCCTGATCGGACATCGCGCGCCGACCGTGTTCCTCAAGCGCAGCCAGGCGATCTCGTCCGACCTCGTCAAGGAGGGACACGGATGAGCGGCGATCCGATTCTCTCCGTCGATCGCCTGTCGATGCGCTTTGGCGGCATCGTCGCCGTCAACGACCTCTCCTTCGACGCCGAGCGGCGCAAGATCACCGCGCTGATCGGGCCGAACGGCGCCGGCAAGACCACGGTGTTCAACTGCATCACCGGCTTCTACAAGCCGACCTCGGGCGCCATTGGCCTTACCCATGATGATGGCCGCGCCATCCGGCTCGAGCGGCTGAACGATTTCCGGATTGCCAAACTGGCCAAGGTCGCGCGCACCTTTCAGAACATCCGGCTGTTTCCCGGGATGACAGCGCTGGAAAACCTGATGGTCGCACAGCACAACGCGCTGATGCGCGCCTCCGGGTTGACGTTCCTTGGCTTGATCGGCGCGCCGTCCTGGCGCCACGCCGAACAGGCCGCGATCGATCTGGCGCGGACCTGGCTCGACCGCATCGGTCTTCTGGATCGCGCCGACGACGCCGCCGGCAACCTGCCTTATGGCGACCAGCGGCGCCTGGAGATCGCGCGCGCGATGTGCACCCAGCCCGCCCTGCTCTGCCTCGACGAGCCCGCGGCGGGACTGAATGCGCGCGAAAGCGCTGCATTGAGCGAATTGCTGCTCTCGATCCGTGCCGACCAGGGCACCTCGATACTTCTCATCGAGCACGACATGAGCGTGGTGATGCAAATCTCCGACCACGTCGTGGTGATGGACCATGGCGTCAAGATCGCCGAAGGCACGCCGCGGCATATTCGCGACGATCCCAAGGTGATCGCGGCCTATCTCGGCGCCGACGAGGAGGAAGCCATCGCGGTGATGGAGAGCGGGACGTGAGCGTGTCACCCGCAACTCCCCTGCTCGCGATCCGCTCGCTGCGGGCGGCCTACGGCAAGATCGAGGCGCTGAAGGGCGTCGACCTCGACATCAATGCCGGCGAAATCGTCGCGCTGATCGGCGCCAACGGTGCCGGCAAGTCGACGCTGATGATGACGATCTTCGGCCGGCCCCGCGCCCGCGCGGGCCGCATCGAATTCGACGGCCGGGACATCACCGACGTTCCGACGCATGAGATTGCGCGGCTGCGCATCGCCCAATCCCCCGAGGGCCGGCGGATTTTCCCGCGCATGAGCGTGGCGGAAAACCTGCAGATGGGCGCTGACGCGACCGACAGCAGCGAGGCCGACCGGGCGAGCGGCCTGGAACGCGTCTTCGCACTGTTCCCGCGGCTCAAGGAACGCATGACCCAGCGCGGCGGCACGCTGTCCGGCGGCGAGCAGCAGATGCTGGCGATCGGCCGTGCCCTGATGAGCCGGCCGCGCCTGTTGATGCTGGACGAGCCGTCGCTGGGGCTGGCCCCCCTGATCGCGCGGCAGATTTTCGATGCGATCCGGACCCTGAACCGGCAGGACGGCCTGACCGTGCTGATCGTCGAGCAGAACGCCAACCACGCGCTGAAACTGGCCCATCGCGGCTATGTCATGGTCAACGGCCTGATTACGCTGTCCGGAACCGGCAGCGAATTGCTGCAGCGCCCGGAAATCCGCGCCGCCTATCTGGAGGGCGGCCGGCGGGAGTAACGCTCCGAGTGCGTTCCCCGGATGCTGCGCAGCGCCATAAGCGCGTTTACGCGCGTCTTCGACGCGCTATGGCGGTGCGCTGCTGATCCGGGGTCCATCCCTAACAGGTCCCGGCTCTGCGGAGCAGCGCTGAAGGGCGCTGCACCGCGTCCGGGACACGAAGTGCGGCAAGATGCTGCGAACGGACCGTGGATTTGCCCGAAAATTGCCGATGACTTCGCCGTAAAATCAGCCGACAATAGGCGTGATTTTGGCACCCGGCCTGCCGGGTGCTTCCTGAAATCGACTGACCTGCGAGGACACCTCATGAAATCACTGAAACTCATCGGCCTGGCATTGGGCGCATCGCTGGCGCTATCGACAACGGCACTGGCGCAGGACATCTCCATCGCAGTGGCGGGCCCGATGACGGGCGGCGAATCCGCATTCGGCCGACAGATGAAGAACGGCGCCGAACAGGCGGTGGCCGACATCAATGCCGCCGGCGGCGTGCTCGGCAAGAAGCTGGCGCTGCAGGTCGGCGACGATGCCTGCGACCCGAAGCAGGCGCGCTCGATCGCGGAAAAATTCGCCAGCGCAAAAATCCCGTTCGTTGCCGGTCACTTCTGCTCGTCGTCGTCGATCCCGGCGTCGGAAGCCTATGCCGACGGCAACGTGCTGCAGATCACGCCGGCCTCGACCAACCCGCTGTTCACCGAGCGCAAGCTCTGGAACGTGGCGCGTGTCTGCGGCCGCGACGACCAGCAGGGCCTGGTTGCCGCCGACTACATCGTCAAGAACTACAAGGGCAAGAACGTCGCCATCCTCAACGACAAGACCACCTACGGCAAGGGCCTTGCCGACGAAACCAAGAAGGCGCTCAACAAGGCCGGCGTCACCGAGAAGATGTTCGAGTCCTACAACAAGGGCGACAAGGATTTTAACGCGATCGTGTCGCGCCTGAAGCGCGACAGTATCGATCTGGTCTTTGTCGGCGGTTACCACCAGGAATCCGGCCTGATCCTGCGTCAGATGCGCGACCAGGGCCTCAAGACAGTGTTGATGGCGGGCGACGCCTTGAACGACAAGGAGTTCGCTTCGATCGCAGGTCCCGCCGCCGAAGGCACGCTGTTCACCTTCGGTCCCGACCCGCGCAACAAGGCGACCGCCAAGGCGATCGTCGAGAAGTTCAAGGGCAAGAACATCGATCCCGAAGGCTACACCCTCTACACCTACGCCGCGATGCAGGTCTGGTCGCAGGCCGTGACGAAGGCCAAGACCACCGATCCGAAGAAGGTGATGGAGACCATCAAGGCCGGCGAATGGGATACCGTGCTCGGCAAGCTGGGCTTCGATGCCAAGGGTGACATCAAGGTGATCGACTACGTCGTCTACAAATGGGACGCCAAGGGCAACTACGCCGAGATCAATCCGAAGGGCTCCTGATCCCTTCGACGATCAGCACCGATCACAACATCAAACGCCCCGGCCAACCGGGGCGTTTTTATTTTCGGTTCCAAATAATTTTTAACCGGGCGGAACAATTGGGTTCCCACGGCATTGTGGAGAGTTGGGGCTGAGTTCCATGTCATTGATTTCACGACCTTAACCGTTATTCCAGCTTGATCTGCCGCGGGGCAGCGGGTCTATTTCGTGAAATTGCATCTCAGCCAATGAGATTTTGAGATTTTGCGCGAACTGGCCGAGGAGACACCATGAGTGATCTTTCCCCTGGAGCATCTCCCTCCGCTCGCCGGGTCGCCCAAACCCAAACCACCTCCCACCAACGGCACGTCCGATCCGATGCAGGACCTGCTGCACGCGTTGCAGGCAATGCGCGCCGGCGATTTCTCGGTGCGTATGACCGGCGATCACCTCGGCATCGAGGGCAAGATTGCCGACACCTTCAACGAAATCGTCGCCTCCAACCAACGAATGGCGCAGCAACTGGAGCACGTCGGCCAGGTCGTCGGCCGCGAAGGCAAGACGCGCCAGCGCGTCAAGTTCGACCTCTCGAGCGGCTCGTGGGCGGACATGGAAGGCTCCGTCAACACGCTGATCGACGACCTGCTGTGGCCGACCCGCGAAGTCACGCGCGCGGTTGCCGCGGTGGCACAGGGCGATCTACTGCAGACCGTAAAACTCGACGTCGACGGCCGCCCGCTGGGCGGCGAATTTCTTCAGTCTGCCACCATCGTCAACACGATGATCAAGCAACTCGGCGTGTTCACCTCGGAAGTGACGCGCGTGGCGCGCGAAGTCGGCACCGAGGGCAAGCTCGGCGGCCAGGCCCAGGTGCCGGAAGTGACCGGCGTCTGGAAAGACCTGACCGAGAGCGTCAACTCGATGGCCAACAACCTCACCGGCCAGGTCCGCAACATTGCCGAAGTGACCATTGCGGTCGCCAATGGCGACCTGTCGAAGAAGATCACGGTCGACGTCCGCGGCGAGATCCTGCAGCTCAAGGAAGCCATCAACACGATGGTGGACCAACTCCGCTCCTTCGCTTCCGAAGTGACGCGCGTGGCCCGCGAAGTCGGCACCGACGGCAAGCTCGGCGGCCAGGCGATCGTTCCTGGCGTCGCCGGCACCTGGAAGGATCTGACCGACTCCGTCAACGCGATGTGCGGCAACCTCACCGCACAGGTCCGCAACATTGCCAACGTCACTACCGCGGTCGCCCGTGGCGACCTCTCCCGCAAGATCACGGTCGACGTCCGCGGCGAAATCCTCGAGCTCAAGGACACCATCAACACGATGGTCGACCAGCTCAACTCGTTCGCCTCGGAAGTGACGCGCGTCGCGCGCGAGGTCGGCACCGAAGGCAAGCTCGGCGGTCAGGCCCAGGTGCCTGGTGTGGCCGGCACCTGGAAGGACCTCACCGACAACGTCAACTTCATGGCCTCCAACCTGACGGCGCAGGTCCGCAACATCGCCGATGTCGCGACCGCCATTGCCGGCGGCGACCTTTCCAAGAAGATCACCGTGAACGTCTCGGGCGAAATCCTTCAGTTGAAGGAAACGCTCAACACCATGGTCGACCAGCTCAATGCTTTTGCCGGCGAAGTGACGCGCGTGGCGCGCGAAGTCGGCACCGAGGGACGGCTCGGCGGTCAGGCCAACGTGCTCGGCGTCGCCGGCACCTGGAAGGACCTCACCGAGAGCGTCAACTCGATGGCCTCCAACCTGACGGCGCAGGTCCGCAACATCGCCGAGGTGACGACCGCGGTCGCCAATGGCGACCTGTCGAAAAAGATCACGGTGGACGTCCGCGGCGAAATTCTGGAGCTGAAGGACACCATCAACACGATGGTGGACCAGCTCAACGCGTTTGCCGGCGAAGTGACGCGCGTGGCGCGCGAAGTCGGCACCGAAGGCAAGCTCGGCGGCCAGGCCAACGTGCGCGGCGTCGCCGGCACCTGGAAGGACCTCACCGACAACGTCAATTCGATGGCCGGCAACCTCACCGCTCAGGTTCGCAACATCGCCGAAGTCGCGACCGCGGTGGCGAAGGGCGACCTGTCGAAGAAGATCACGGTCAACGTCTCGGGCGAAATCCTTCAGTTGAAGGAAACGCTGAACACGATGGTCGACCAGCTCAACGCCTTCGCCGGCGAAGTGACGCGCGTGGCGCGCGAGGTCGGCACCGACGGTAAGCTCGGCGGCCAGGCACAGGTGCCTGAAGTGGCCGGCACCTGGAAGGATTTGACCGACTCCGTGAACTCGATGGCGGGCAATCTCACCGCACAGGTGCGCAACATCGCGGAAGTGGCGACCGCCATTGCCGGCGGCGACCTCTCGCGAAAAATCACGGTCGACGTGCGCGGCGAAATCCTGCAGCTCAAGGAAACGCTGAACACGATGGTCGACCAGCTCAACCGCTTCGCGGGTGAAGTGACCCGCGTGGCGCGCGAGGTCGGCACCGAGGGACGGCTCGGCGGCCAGGCCAACGTGCCCGGCGTCGCCGGCACCTGGAAGGACCTCACCGACAACGTCAACTCGATGGCCGGCAACCTCACGGGCCAGGTCCGCAACATCGCCGAGGTGACCACGGCGGTGGCCAAGGGCGACCTGTCGAAGAAGATCACCGTCGACGTCAAAGGCGAGATTCTCGAACTGAAGAACACCGTCAACACGATGGTGGACCAGCTCAACGCCTTCGCGTCGGAAGTGACGCGCGTGGCGCGCGAGGTCGGTACCGAAGGCAAGCTCGGCGGCCAGGCCCAGGTGCCTGAAGTCGCCGGCACCTGGAAGGACCTGACCGACAACGTCAACTTCATGGCCTCGAACCTGACGGCACAGGTCCGCAACATCGCTGAGGTCGCAACCGCGATCGCCGGCGGCGACCTCTCCAAGAAGATCACTGTGGACGTCCGCGGCGAGATCCTGCTGCTAAAGGACACCCTCAATACAATGGTCGAGCAGCTACGCTCCTTCGCCGCCGAAGTGACGCGCGTGGCGCGCGAGGTCGGCACCGAGGGCCGGCTCGGTGGCCAGGCCGTGGTGCCCGGCGTCGGCGGCACCTGGAAGGATCTGACCGACAACGTCAACCTGCTGGCGGCCAACCTGACCACGCAGGTGCGCAACATCGCGGAAGTCACGACCGCCGTGGCGCGCGGCGACCTGTCGCGCAAGATCACCGTGGACGTGAAGGGCGAAATCCTCGAACTGAAGAACACCATCAACACGATGGTCGACCAGCTCAACGCCTTTGCCGGCGAAGTGACGCGCGTGGCGCGCGAGGTCGGCACCGAGGGCAAGCTCGGCGGTCAGGCGCAGGTCCCGGGCGTCGCCGGCACCTGGAAGGACCTCACCGACACCGTCAACTTCATGGCGGCCAATTTAACCGAACAGGTCCGCGGCATCGTCAAGGTGGTGACCGCGGTGGCCAACGGCGACCTGAAGCAGAACCTGACGGTGAAATCAAAGGGCGAAGTCGCGGCCCTTGCCGACACCATCAACAACATGACCGAGACGCTCGCGACCTTTGCCGATCAGGTCACCAGCGTGGCGCGCGAAGTCGGCGTCGAGGGGCGCCTCGGCGGCCAGGCCAACGTGCCCGGCGCGGCCGGCACCTGGAAGGACCTCACCGGCAACGTCAACCTGCTCGCCGCCAACCTGACCTCGCAGGTGCGCGCGATCGCCGAGGTGGCGACCGCCGTGACCAAGGGCGACCTGACCCGCTCGATCCAGGTCGACGCCCGCGGCGAAGTGGCCGAACTCAAGGACAACATCAACACGATGATCGGCAACCTGCGCCTCACCACCCAGGTGAACACCGAGCAGGACTGGCTGAAGACAAACCTCGCAAGATTCACCAACATGTTGCAGGGCCAGCGCGAACTGTCCACCGTCGGCCGGCTGCTGCTGACCGAACTGGCGCCGCTCGTCAACGCGCATATGGGCGCAATCTACCAGGTGGAGAATGCCGAGACGCCGCAATTGCGCCTGCTCTCCCCCTATGCCGGCGATGGCGCCAATCCGCATCCGCAGCTCGTGCAGCTCGGCGAAGGATTGATCGGCCAGTGCGCCATGGACAAGCGGCAGCGGCTGGTATCGGATATCCCCAGCGACACCGCTCCGATCAATTCGGCGCTGCTGCGCGCGATCCCGAAGAACATCGTCGTGCTTCCGGTGCTGTTCGAGAACCAGGTGAAGGCCGTGATCGAGCTTTCCTCGATCTCGTCTTTCACGACGTCACAGATGACCTTCCTGGAACAGCTCACCGACAGCATCGGCATCGTGCTCAACTCGATCGAGGCCACGATGCAGACCGAGGGCCTGTTGAAGCAGTCCCAGCAGCTCGCCGGTGAACTGCAGACGCAGCAGAAGGAATTGCAGCAGACCAACGAACAGCTCGAACAGAAGGCCCAGCAGCTCGCCGAACGTAACGTCGAGGTGGAACGAAAGAACCAGGAAATCGAACAAGCGCGACGCGCGCTTGAGGAAAAGGCAACGGAACTTGCGCTGACATCGAAGTACAAGTCCGAATTCCTCGCCAACATGTCGCACGAGCTGCGCACGCCGCTCAACAGCATCCTGATCCTCGGCCAGCAGCTCACCGAAAACCCCGACGGCAATCTGTCGCTGAAGCAGGTCGAGTTTGCCCGCACCATCCACGGCGCCGGCACCGATCTTCTCAACCTGATCAGCGACATCCTCGACCTGTCGAAGATCGAATCCGGCACGGTGACGGTCGATGCCGAGGAAATCATGACGTCGAGCCTGCTGGAGACCGTCGGCCGCCCGTTCAAGCACGAGGCCGAAAACCGCCAACTCTGGTTCAACATCAATGTCGACGAGAACCTTCCCCGCAGCATGGTCACCGACTCCAAGCGGCTGCAGCAGGTGCTGAAGAACCTACTGTCGAACGCGTTCAAGTTCACCGCGGAAGGCGGCGTGAAGCTGAGCGTGTCGGCCGCCGTCGGCGGCTGGAGTGCCGAACACCCGATCCTCAATCACGCGCCCGCCGTTGTCGCCTTCGAGGTGACGGATACCGGCATCGGCATTCCCTTGGAGAAACAGAAACTGATCTTCGAGGCGTTCCAGCAGGCGGACGCCGGCACCAGCCGGAAATACGGCGGCACCGGTCTCGGCCTTGCGATCAGCCGCGAGCTCGCGAGCCTGCTCGGCGGCGAAATCCATCTGCGCAGCGCACCCGGCAAGGGCAGCACCTTCGTACTTTATCTGCCGCTGAAATATTCCGGCCCCACGATCGCGCCGCGCATCGCTGCGCCGTCGCCATTCACGTCCGCGCCGGCGCTGCCAGCCACCTCAACGCAGGAGCGCGTCGCCGAGCAATTGCCGGACGACCGCCGCGATCTCGCGCCGGGAGACAACATCCTCCTGATCGTCGAGGACGATCCGCATTATGCGCGGGTGCTGATCGATCTGGCCCGCGACAAGGGCTTCAAGGTGCTGGTCGCGAGCCGCGGCGCCGAAGCGCTCGAGCTCGCCAAGCAGTTCCAGCCGACAGCGGTTTCGCTCGACGTGTTCCTGCCTGACATGCTGGGCTGGACCGTGCTGAGCCAACTCAAGCACAGTCCGCTGACGCGGCACATTCCGGTGCAGATCATCACGCTCGACGAAGACCGTCAGCATGCGCTGGCGCGTGGCGCGTTTTCCTTCGTCAACAAGCCGACGACGACCGAGGGTGTCAGCGCGGCGCTGTCGCAGATCAAGGAATACGCCAAGCCCCGCCGCAAGCGCCTGCTGATCGTGGAGGACAATGCCGCCGAGCAGATGAGCATCACCGAATTGCTCGGCCATGACGACATCGAGATCCTCACCGCCGACACTGGCGCCGATGCCTTGTCGACGTTGCGGAACCAGCCCTGCGACTGCGTCGTGCTCGATCTGCGATTGCCTGACATGAGCGGCTTCGAGGTGCTTGACCGGCTTCGCAACGACGAAGCGCTATCGAACGTTCCGGTTGTGGTGTTCACGGGGCGGGAACTTTCGGCCGAGGAGGATGCGGAACTTCACACCATGGCGAGGAGCATCGTGGTGAAAGGCGTCGAATCGCCGGAACGCCTGCTCGACGAAACGTCGCTGTTTTTGCACCGTGTGATCACGGAATTGCCCGTCGAGAAGCAGAGAATGCTCGAAAAGCTCAATAGCTCCGATGAGGATCTTGTTGGCAAGACCGCGCTTCTGGTTGACGACGACGCACGCAACATTTTCGCACTATCGAGCGTTCTCGAACGGCGCGGAATGAAAGTGCTGACCGCAACGACCGGCCATGAGGCCATCGCGCTGGTCGAATCCACCCCCAATATCGCAATCGTGCTGATGGATATCATGATGCCGCAAATGGACGGATATCAGACCATTGGCGTCATCCGGCAAAACCCATCCTTCAATCGCCTGCCGATCATTGCGCTGACCGCCAAGGCGATGAAGGGCGACCGCGAGAAATGCCTCGAAGCCGGCGCTTCGGACTATCTCGCCAAACCCGTCAATACCGAGCAGTTGCTGCTCGCCATCCGAATGTGGTTACACCGCTGACCGGCGTAAACAGATGATGGATCAAGAGAAGGTAAACATTCTTCTGGTTGACGATCAGCCGGCGAAGCTGCTCGCCTATGAGGTCATCCTGAAAGAACTCGGCGAGAACCTGGTCAAGGCCTCGTCCGGGCGCGAAGCGCTCGAATTCCTGCTCAAGAACGATGTTGCCATCATCCTGGTCGACGTCTGCATGCCGGAACTCGACGGGTTTGAGCTCGCGGCCATGATCCGCGAACATCCCCGCTTCCAGAAGACGGCGATGATCTTCATCTCCGCGATCCAGGTCAGCGATATCGACCGGCTGCGTGGCTATGAGATGGGCGCGGTCGACTACGTTCCGGTGCCTGTCGTGCCCGAAGTGTTGCGCGCCAAGATCAAGGTGTTCGCGGAGCTCTATCGCAAAACGCGCCAGCTCGAACGGCTCAACGTCGAACTCGAGGACCGGGTTCGCGCGCGCACCGCTGAACTGGAGGAATCGCATGCCAGGCTTCTGGAAAGCGAGCAGCGCCGCAGTCTGGCGATCGCGGCCGGAAAAATGGGCTCCTGGGACTGGGACTGGGTCAATGGCGACTTCATGTGGGACGAAGGCCAGTATCAGATCCTCGGCGTCGATCCCGGCAAGTTCGAACTGACGCCGGCCAATATCCAGGCGCTGCTTCACCCTGACGACGTTCATGAATTGCACGAGGCGTGGGCCAGCTTCGCCCGGGGCGCGAAATCATACGAAGCGGAATTCCGCATCATCCGGCCGAATGGCGAGGTGCGCTGGTGCGCGGGAACGGCGGCGGCAAGCACCGACAAGGGTGGCCGCGTCATCCGCGTCAGCGGCGTCACCGTCGACATCACCGAACGCAAGCAGGCCGAGGAGCGGCAAAGCCTGCTGGCCCGGGAGGTCGACCACCGCGCCAAGAACGCGCTGGCGCTCGCGCAATCCATCGTCCGGCTGACGCGCGGCGAGAATGTGAAGAGCTACGTCCGCTCTGTCGAAGGACGGATCAATGCGCTTGCGCGCGTGCACACCGTGCTCTCGTTGTCGAGCTGGCAAGGTGCCGAGATAAGGAAATTGATCGCCGAGGAGCTGGCGCCCTATTCCACCGGAGAGCAGATCGACTTGTCCGGTCCGGAGGTCCAATTCGAGCCGGCGACGGCTCAGACGGTTGCGCTGGCGCTGCACGAGCTCGTCACCAATTCGGCGAAGTACGGCGCGCTCTCTGCGCTGTCGGGCCGGCTGTCGGTGAGTTGGGAAGACCAGGCGGGCCTTCTCAAGATCATATGGTCGGAGACTGGCGGGCCACATGTCGAGAAGCCGGTGTCGCGAGGGTTCGGAACCAGAAGCGTCATCGCCAGCATCGAGTCGCAGCTTGGTGGCCGCGCGGAATTCGACTGGCGCCCGGAAGGCCTCGTTTGCCGCCTGTCGGTTCCGTTGTCGCACCGGCAGTTTGCCGCCGATCCGGTTTCCCTCATCGAGGTTACTGTCGATGGCAATGGTCTGCGACGCGCCGAGCGGTAAGACTGCTAACGCATTGCCCCCGCAACGGTAGCGCCCTGCGGTCGGGCCGGTCCCATCGCCAATTCGATTGCACGCATCAAATCCGGCGGACGAAACGGCTTCTGCAGACAGATGACGTCGGAAAGTTCTGGCGTTTCGGACAGAAAGTCCAGCGCGGTCATTCCCGAAATCGCAATAACGGGCAGGCCCGGCACGCGGGCGCGCATCGCCGCAATCAGATCGGAGCCGTTGGTGCCCTGCAAAAAGATGTCGACGATCGCAAGGTCGAAGCTCGTATCTTCGAACAGCTTCAATGCAGATGCGGCGCTGTCTGCCTCGATGATTTCGAAACGATGGATACGCAGCACGATGGAAATCATCGTGCGGACGCCGGCCTGATCGTCAACAACAAGCACGCGGGGCATCGAAGCCTCCCGGGTCGGTCGCACGAGCTTACGACGAGACTCCGTGGGTTTCGGCAGTTCCACAGTCTTTATTCAGCCGGTCGGTAAAGAGGTGGTTACCCCAATCGGCTTCCCCTGCTGTTTCCTTCAGGTGATAGATACGTGACCTTGGGTTGATTCCCGCCGCGGCGCCGCTAGCGTAGCTTGGCGGTGCGATTCCTACTGGTATCGGCTGGATGTCCGGCCGCATCGGATGCATTGTTGTTGCGGGTCTTATAGCTTCTGTGATGGCGCGTGCGCTGCCAGTTTGGCCGGAAGACGACATGGGTGACGAGCGCAGCATCTTTCTTTCCACGATGAAAGCGACGCGCAGCGATCGCATGGCTGCGCTGGCCGTGGTCGGCGTCTCGGCGATACTGTTCGCCTGCGCCGTGCCGTTTGCCGGCGTGCCGCTTGCCCCGGTCCCGGCGTTCGTCGCGAGCTACCAGTCCGCATTGGCGATCAATGACCTGATCACCGCTGTCCTGCTGTTTTCACAGTTCGCGATTACCCGCTCACGGGGGCTGCTGTTGCTTGCGAGCGGATATTTGTTCACGGCGATGGCGGCGATCGTCCACGCCCTCACCTTTCCCGGCCTGTTTGCGCCCGGCGGGCTGCTCGGCGCGGGACCGCAGACCACCGTTTGGCTCTATATGGTCTGGCACGGCGTATTCCCGCTACTGGTGCTCGGTTATGCGCTACTGAAGGCGACGGACAACGACAAGATGCGAAGTTCGGCCGGCACGGCCGTCGTTACGAGCATCGTTGCGGTCAGTGTCGCGATGATCGCATTCACCTGGCTCGTCACCGCCCAGCACGATCGTCTGCCGATTCTTCTGAGCGGCGGTCATTACACGCCCATCATGCTCGCCGTGGTTTCGACCGTATGGTGCCTGAGCTTCGCTGCATTGATCGTGCTGTGGCTTCGCAGGCCGCACTTCGTTCTCGACGTCTGGCTGATGGTCGTGATGAGCGCCTGGTTGTTCGACATCGCCCTCTCGGCGATCCTGAACGTGGCGCGGTTCGATGTCGGCTTCTATCTCGGCCGCATCTACGGCCTCTGCGCCGCGAGTTTCGTGCTCGCCGTGCTGCTCGTCGACAATGTCGGCCTGCAAGCCAAGCTCGCGCGCCTGCTCGGAACATCGCGTACGGAAAGCAAGCGAACGGAGCAGGCGCTTGACCAGGAGATGGAAGAGCGGCGGCGCATATTCGAATCTTCGAACGACCTCATCCTGGTGAGCGATTCTGTCGGGAATTTGATCCAGGTCAGCCCGAGCGTCACCGACATCCTCGGCTATCAGCCGTCGGAAATGGTCGGACATAACGCGATCAAGTTCATCCACCCCGACGACCTCGAACACACCCGCAAGGAGATGCGGGTGGGCCGACGGGGACAAAGCAAGCGCAATTTCGAGACGCGCTATATCAGCAAGGAGGGCAAATCAGTCGCGCTGAACTGGACCGGGACTTGGTCGGAGCCGGTCCGCCGCCACTTCTTCATCGGCCGGGACCTGACCGAAAAGCAGGCCGCGGAAGCCCAATTGCGGCATGTGCAGAAGATGGATGCGGTCGGCCAGCTCACAGGCGGCGTCGCGCACGACTTCAACAACATCCTGACCGTGATCACCGGCACCATCGGCATTCTGGAAGAAGCGGTCGCCGATCAGCCCCAGCTCGCCGCCGTCGCCAAGCTGATCGATGAGGCCGCCGAACGCGGGGCCAATTTGACCAAGCATCTGCTCGCCTTTGCCCGCAAGCAGCCGCTGCAGCCCGTCGAAGTCGACGTCAATGCGCTGGTGCTGGAGGCGGCCAAGCTGTTGCACCCCACGCTCGGCGAACACATCGAAATCACGCCGCTACTGGCCGAGGATGCGTGGACCGCGCTGGCCGATCCGAACCAGCTCACCACGGCCGTCCTCAATCTGGCCATCAACGCGCGTGACGCCATGCCCAACGGCGGCAAGCTTGCGCTCGAGACCAGCAATGTCTTCCTCGACGAAAACTATGCGAGCATGCACAGCGAGGTCACATCAGGCAATTACGTCATGATCGCAGTCAGCGACACCGGCTCCGGAATCCCGCCCGCGCTGCTCGAACGGGTATTCGAACCCTTTTTCACGACCAAGGAAGTCGGCAGGGGCACCGGCCTCGGGCTAAGCATGGTGTTCGGCTTCGTCAAGCAGTCGGGCGGCCACGTCAAGATCTACAGCGAGGAAGGCCACGGCACGTCCGTCAAGATCTATTTGCCGCGGGCAACGGGATTGCAGCAGACCGCGGCGGAAGCGCTGGTCTCGGGAAATATCGAGGGCGGCAACGAAACTGTCCTCGTCGTGGAGGACGATGCGCTGGTGCGGCGCTATGTGATGACCCAGATCGAGAGCCTGGGCTACACCACCCTGGAGGCAGCCAACGCTTCCGATGCGTTGCGCATCATCGACGATGTCTCGAACGTCGATCTGCTGTTTACCGACGTGATCATGCCCGGCATCATGAACGGCCGCCAACTCGTCGACGAAGTGCTGAAGCGCCGGCCTGACCTCAAGACGCTCTACACCTCGGGATATACCGAAAACGCCATCGTCCATCATGGCCGCCTGGATTCCGGCGTGCTGCTGCTCGCAAAACCCTATCGCAAGTCCGAGCTTGCCCGGATGATCCGGCTGGCGCTGGCCAGTTGAAGCAGCGCTGCGGCTGATATATCCGTGGATGGACGCCCCAACCGGATGCAGCCTCACGGACCGGCGCTTTGAAAAACCTGCTCACAGATATTTCCGGCGTTCGCGTCGGCCACGCCCATGACGCAAGCGTCGCCTCCGGCGTCACCGCGATCCTGTTCGACTCGCCCGCCGTGGCCTCGATCGACGTGCGCGGCGGCGGCCCCGGCACCCGCGAAGAAGCGCTGCTCAGCCCTGAGAGCACCGTCGAGGCAATTGACGGCATCGCGCTTGCCGGCGGCTCGGCGCTCGGACTGGATGCCGCGGGCGGCGTGCAGGCCTGGCTTGCCGAACAGGGGCGCGGTTTTCGCATCCGTGACGCGGTCATCCCGATCGTTCCGGGAGCGATCTGCTTCGATCTGCTCAACGGCGGCAACAAGGCATGGGGACGCTTCCCCCCCTATCGCGATCTCGGCTACGCCGCGGCCAGTGCGGCGACTGACGATTTCGCGCTCGGCAGCGTCGGCGCCGGCCTCGGCGCGACCACTGCCAATTTCAAGGGCGGCCTCGGCTCCGCTTCGGCACAGACCGACGGCGGCGTGACCGTCGGCGCGCTCGCGGTGGTCAATGCGGTGGGCAGCGTGACGGTCGGCGACGGCCCGTGGTTCTGGGCTGCGCCGTTCGAGAAGGACGACGAGTTTGGCGGGCGCGGACTGCCGCCCTCGTTCACGCCCGATATGCTGAGAGCCCGCCTCAAGGGCGCGCCGTTAGCTACTCCGTCGCAGAACACCACGCTGGTGGTCGTCGTCACCGATGCGGTGCTGACCAAACCGCAGGCCAGGCGGCTCGCGATGATCGCGCAAACCGGCATGGCGCGCGCCATCTATCCCGTGCATGCGCCGCTGGACGGCGACGTGGTGTTTGCCGCCGCGACCGGCAAGAAGCCGATCGATCCATTGTTCGGCCTCACCGAACTCGGCATGGTGGCCGCTAATACGGTCGCGCGCGCGATCGCGCGCGGCGTCCATGCTGCGACCGCGCTACCCTTTCCGGGTGCGCTCCCGGCGTGGGGCGATCGTTTCGGCTAGAGCATGGTCCGCTCAGGCGCTGACCGAGAGCGACCCGGTGGCGCTCGATGAGATTGCCTTGGCTTCGCGCTGGATCATCTGCTCGATGAAATTGTAGGACGATGTCGCTGATGCGGACGAGCTTCCGGAGGCGGGCGACGTCATCGTCACTTTCGAGCCATCCGCATAGGTCAGCGACGTCGTTACCGAACCATCGCTGTTGGTGACGGTCGTGGTGGTGGCGCCCTGCCGTGCCTGTGAGACTGGATCGGAGCCTGATCCGTCGCTACCGCTCGCCTCATCGCGATCGCGATGATGGCCCTTGTCGGGCCGGAGCGCCGACGCCAGTTCCTTGAGACTGACCGAGCCGTCGCCGTCCTGGTCGAGCTTGCCGAACACGCTGTCGGCCTGCGCGAGGTTGGTGCCACCGGCACCGAGCGCCTCTTCGAATTCCGTCTTGCTGATCTTGCCGTCACCGTCGCCATCGATCTGCCCGAACAGGTCCTTCAGCGCGGCGTGACGGCTCTTGGAAGCCGTGGCCGATCCCGTCGAGGACTGGCTTTGCGCGTCAAGCAGCGCGCTCATGGTTTCCGGCGATATCGTCGAAAAGCCGTTGCCCGAGCCGGACCCTGGACCAATCGAAGCCGGCGCAGTCGGGGACGACTGGCCGAAGCTAGCGAAGTTCTGGCTGAGGCCGGTGGTTGGCGCAGACGATTTGGACGACGTCAGCGCCTTGAGGACATCGATGGCCGATGACGCGGCACTCAGAGCAAAGAACATGGCGGAACTCCAACAATGCCGCGCGCAAAGCGGCCTACAGCTCGTGTTCCGTTTTCCTCAGCAAGCGCCGTGCCATGAAGAAAACCCAATAAAGCCGGGCCTTTCCGTATCCCGTCCGACCGGCAAACCCGGCAATAGCTGCCCGCCGCGGCAGATTTTTCCGCCCACAGGAGACGGCAGCGCCGCGCATTGCCCCCGGCCGTGCTGCATGTTACGCGAGACCATTCCGCCCTCTCGCAAGCCTTTCGGTAAAGCGCACATGTCCCAGCAATTTGCGTCGCGTCCCCTGGTCATCGCACCGTCGATCCTGGCGGCGGATTTCGCCAAGCTCGGCGAGGAAGTACGCGCTGTGGACGCCGCGGGCGCCGACTGGATCCATCTCGATGTGATGGACGGACATTTCGTGCCGAACATTTCCTACGGCCCCGATGTCATCAAGGCGATGCGCCCGCATACGAAGAAGATTTTCGACGCGCATCTGATGATCTCGCCCTGCGACCCCTACCTCGAGGCCTTTGCAAAGGCCGGTTGCGATCACATCACTGTCCATGCCGAAGCCGGCCCGCATCTGCATCGCTCGCTGCAGGCGATCCGCGCGCTCGGCAAAAAGGCCGGCGTCTCGCTCAACCCGGGCACGCCGGCGAGCACGATCGAGTATGTCATCGACCTGATCGATCTGGTGCTTGTGATGTCGGTCAATCCCGGCTTTGGCGGCCAGGCTTTCATCAAATCCGCGCTCGGCAAGGTCAGCGACGTCAGGGCGATGGCCGCGGGACGTCCGATCGACATCGAGGTCGATGGCGGCGTCGGCCCTGATGTCGCTGGCCTTTTGGCCGCCGCCGGCGCCAATGCGCTGGTCGCGGGCTCCGCGGTGTTCAAGGGCGGCACCGTGGACAGCTACAAGGCCAACATTTCCGCGATCCGCAACGCGGCGGCGCTGGCGCGCGGCGAAGCGGTTTAGCTAGCTCACCGACCACACCCAGGTCGTGCCGCAGCCTTGGCAATTGTCGCTGCTGGCGGAAGCGAGCTGACAAGCAAACGGTGTCGTCCCTGCGAACCAGGGATCCATACGCCGCGGCCCGCGCGAATTGAGGAAGTGCCTGCCGTTCGATCTTGTTTCCACAAGCACCGCCGGTGGTTATGGGCCCCTGCGTTCGCAGGGGCGACGGCGATAGCCGGCAGGAAAGCCACACCGGGCATGCAGCGAGCTATGGAACCCTAAAGTCCACGCTCCGGCCACAAAGCCTCACGCATCTCGCCATAAACGCGGACCAGCATCCCGCCTTTCACGGACGGGACAGAGATATGATCAAGGCCTTCACCACAGCCGCAATGCTCCTGGTACTCGCGCCCTCTGCCGCGCTCGCGCAGCGCGCAGGCGACGCGGCCCTCGGCGCCGTGGCCGGCGCGGTCGTGCTGGGTCCGGTCGGGGCTGTCGCCGGCGCCTTCGTCGGCTATACGGCCGGGCCTTCGATATCGCGCTCGTGGGGACTGGAAGGCTCGCGCTCGTCGCGGCACCGCAGACATACCTCAAGGGACAGCGTGCGAGGCGCCAGGGCGGAAGCGGTAGGCCCTGCATCCAATTCGGCCGGTCAGGCCGAACGGAGCGGCCGCGTCACCAGCTATCCCGTGCCGAACCCGCCGCGCTCCGCCAAGACGCTGCCGCCCGTCCAGACTCTCGAGTGAGCGCACGCGCCGTCTGATAGCGGCGTTACCCCTTGCCGCCCTCCTGCACCGGCGCCAAGGTCGATCGTGGCGGGCGCACCACCGTCACGGTGCATGCGGCCTCGGTCGCGACCTTGGCCGAAACGTTGCCTAGCAACGTCCGCAGCATCGGTCGTCCTAAGCGGCCGTAATCGCATTGACGTTTTCCGGCGCGAAGAACTCAGCGGGTGATATTGTTCCGGCATTCATCCGCGCGAACGCATCCATAGCTCTCTGATTGCCGTGAATCGCGCCAAAGAGGTGCTGCATATCCGGTGGCGGTGGTTCCAGCGTCGCCAGCATGCAGGTGAATTCATACATTGCCGCCACCCGTGTATCGCGCGCGCGATGGTAATCGCTCATCGCCGCGTCGAACGGCTGCGCTCCCGAGAAGGCCCTGTCGAGCGCGACCGCGCAGAGCTCGGCGTCATGGAAGGCGTCCATGATTCCTTGTCCGGTGATGAAGTCCCGGTTGTAGCCCGCGTCGCCCACGAGCACCCAGCCGGGGCCGTAGGGCTTGCGAAAGTAGTTCGGCACCGCCGCACCGGCGAAGCGCGCTTCCCGCTTGGCTTCGTGCAGGCGTTCGGCGAACGCCGGCGCCAACGCGATGGTCTTCAGGTAATTCCCTTCGATGTCCTTCTTGCAATCGTCGAACCTTGCGTATGGCCAACCGGCGATCACCATCGTCAGCCCGTCATGGGTTGGAGCGGCGGCAAATCCGGTCCCGTCACGGATATATTGCTCAAACTTGCCGAACATCGGCAGTCCGCTCCAGTAGGTGTAATACGCGACGAGCAGAATGGGTTTCTCGTCATAGTGCTCTGGCCGGACCGCTTCGGCCACGAACGAGTGTCTGCCGTCGGCGCCGACGACGATTTCAGCGCGCTCGGTGATAGCGCCGCCATGCTTCGAGCGGCCCTTGATGCCGACCGCCCGTCCGTCCTCGATCAAGATTTCATCCACGGCGAAGCCTTCGCGAACTTCCGCGCCGGACTGAGCCGCAGCATCGACGAGCAGCTTGTCGAGTGTCGTGCGGCGCGGACAGTACGCAACCGGCGCTTCACTCGTGCCTGGCGCGCCCACAATCGTGAAAGGACCAAAGTCGAAAGCATAGCTGTCGATCGGCGGGCACCCGGTCACAGCCAGACGATCGAGAAGGCCCCAACTGGACAGGGCACTTACGCCAAGGGGATGCAAGATGTGCGTAGAGACCGTGTCGCTCGGAAAAGTTGCGCGGTCGACCACGAGAACCCGATATCCTTTCCGGGCCAGCAGCATTGCGGTCGGCGATCCTGCGCAGCGGGCGCCCACTACGATTGCGTCGAATGCCTTGGTCATCGCGGCTCTCTCCTTGTGCTGACAAGTCAGACGCGGGCTCGGCGCATCGCGGGTCCGCGGCGTGCCATGGCTGGTGCTAGAGAGAAACGGGAGCCGGCGCTTCGGGAGAACGCCCCAATCGGGCCCTTGCAAACGTATGGGTGATCTTCCCCATTCGCGGGCGCCGTAGGTATGGCACGATCGTGACGTGTCGAAGCCGGCGGCAAGCCGCCGGGGAAGGAGAAACGATATGAGCGATGCATTCGAGGGGCGTTGTCTCTGCGGTGCCGTACGCTTCCGTGCGGCTGGGCGCCCGAAATGGGTCCTGTGGTGCCACTGCGAGAGTTGCCGGCGCCATACCGGAGCGCCGGCATCCGTCTTCGTTGCCTTCGACGATTCCGCCGTCACGGTAACAAGCGGAGCGATCAGCAAATACAATTCATCGCCGGGCGTGGAGCGCGGGTTCTGCGCAAGGTGCGGCTCGACCCTGACCTGCGCGAACCAGCGACGGCCCAATGAGACACACTTTCATCTCGGCGCGTTCGAAGAACCCGAGAAGCTCAAGCCCACGGGAGAGGCGTTTGCAGGCGAACGGCTTCCGTGGTTGCACCCGGAAGCCGAGTCCGGCTCGCCTGTTTGACCGTCCGAAGCTGATCGAAGAAACCTTCGACCTTAATCTCAGTGTTCAGATCAGCTTGTGTCGGCACGCAAAGGCCGTCGCCGCGGCCCGCGAGGGGACATCAAGCTTGGCGAGGATGTTGCTGACGTGCCGGTCGACCGTCTTCTCGCTTCGGGAGAGCCTGCCAGCAATCGCCTTGTTGGTTTCGCCGGCGGCGACCAGGCGAAGAACATCAAGCTCACGCGGGGTCAGGCGATGCACATTGCTGGAAGCGACGCCCTTCTTCAGTGAGCCGATCTGCGTGAGATCGGGGCCGGCACCTAAACGCTCGAAAATGGTCCGGGCCGCGTCGAACTCCAGATCGGCAGCGTCCTCGTCTCCGAGGGCGCGGCAGGCCCGTCCGATCAGCACGCGCACGCGCGCAGCCGCGTAGGGCGCCGGGATCCCCTGCCACACCTCGAAGGCACGGCGCAGCGAACCGAGCGCGGCCCGCGCGTCCCCTTCGGCGAGGTCCACCGCTCCGCAGGCCTGCGCGGCAATTGCATCCGGCACGCTCGTATCGAAGCTCCGCGCAATGTCCTCGAGTTCTCGGCAGGCGTTGCGTGCGTCCTGAACCTCACCGGCGGCCAACGTGATCTCGATATAGGCGGGCAGCAAACCCATGCGTTTCAGGCGGTTCGCCGTCGTGCCTGCGACGCGGCGAATGGCGGTGACGGCCGCGTCGAGGCGTCCCTGCACAAGGCGCAGCAACGCTAAGCCCGGCTGTGGCTCCAGGCCAAGCTGGCTCGCGCCTCGATACGCCTCTTCAGCCGCTGCAAACTCCCCTTTCAGACGATGGACCTCGGCCTGCTGGTAGAGCGCTCCGGCGGCAGCCCTCCGGTCGAAGCCCTGCGACCGCGCGCAGGCGCGCCGCGCTTCCTCGATCGCCTCAGGCCAGGCGCCCTGCAACTGCAGAATCTCCGCGCGATGCACTTGGCAAACCCCGGCGAAGGCGACCATATCGGGCTGGCCTTCGCACCACCGCGCCAGGGCGCCTGTCCATTCGCGGGCTCGGTCGAGTGCGTATACCTGCTGACAGGCCGCGATCACGCTGCAATACATCAAGCCAGTCACCAGCGGCGATAGCTCTCCAGCAGTGACCATGACCATGGTCTCATCCAAGAGCGCGAGTCCGGCTCCGAGCTGCGCCTGCTGCAGTCGTATGCGGCCCTGCTGGTGGCGGGCACAGGCGACGAGGTCCGGGTCGCCACAGCGCTCGCCGACTGCGGCGGCCTCGGCTGCAGCGACGAACGCGGCCTCGTACTCACCAGATCCGAGACGTTGCTCGACGACCGGCAGCAGCAAATAGCCCCGCTCGGCGCATTCGCGCGTGTCACGCTCCAGCAAACGTTGAGCACGGGAAAACCAGCCGCTCGCATGGCCCATCTCGCCGCGCATTAGCAGGCGAAAGCCGAGCCAGAACGCGCAACGGACGGCGCGAAGGCGCCGGGGAGTATCCCGGTGCGCATTGTAGGCCCGTTCGAGCGCCTTAAGATAATCCTCGTCCCGGCCGACCAGGTATGCGGCCATCGCCAGCAGTTCGAGAGCTTCGGCAGCTAACGAGGCTTCCTGGTCGGCGCGCAAGAACGCCTGGTAAGCGTCGGCCCAGGCGCGCTGTCGATAATATTCACGGGCCAGATCGAGCTCGCCGGATTTGTTCGCACCTCCGCGCTTCTGCTGGCCCGGACACCGCTTCATGCGTTTTCTCCAGTCCCAAGAGATAAGCGGACCCATGAGATTGCCAAAGCATCATATGCGGAACAGTCGACGGGCAGGATGCCTTTCGCGCGGGTGGATTTCCGATGGGAACAGAATTGAGCAGATATCTGCTAGAAAACGTCGGATTACAGCTTCTTTCGCGTCCGGCGCCGCTCAACCAAGAGCCGAACGTCTGTTGCTCGAATGTCCCGCGTTGGGTCCAATAGCGACATCGCTGACGGCTTGAAATGGAAGTGCCGCCAACAGAGGGCGGCCGCACTCTAGGCGGGTTATTAGCGATTTCTGCTATCGCGAAATGTCTGCTTGAGGGTCAACGTGAGACCTCGGCACCCGATCTTTGCATAGCTGTTTCTACCGCCCCAAAACCAAACATCACGGCTCGCGGGAAAACGGGCTGCAAGTCGGTTTCAGAAGGATCGTCAGTGCTTGCGCGGCGCTTCAAGCCCCTTAAGCAGCAGCGCCAGCAGCGCATCGATCCGTGCCGGGGCGCCCGGCTCATTCCATTCCTCGGCATGTGCGGGATGGTGGAAGCGGCTGGTGGCGTCGAAAATAGCACGTGCCGTCACCTTGACGTCGGCGACCTGGAATTCGCCCTGCTTCACGCCATCGGTCAGGATCAGCGCAATCTGATCGACCAGGCAGTCCTTGTGGCAGTTCACGGACTTGCAGGCCTCGCGCGCCAGCGTCAGGTAGGTCGCAAACATCTCGGGGTCGTCGCCGAGCCGCTTGTGCTTCATCGAAAACATCGTGCGCAGCCACTGATCCAGCCGCGCCGGCGCCGGGCCGGAACTTTCAGCGATCTTCAGGAGCGGCGCGCTGAGACGGTCGAGCCAGCGCTTGGCCACCGCCTCGCGCAGCGAAGCCTTGCTGGGGAAATGGCGGTAGACGCTGCCGTGGCTGACATCCAGCGCGCGGGCAACGTCCACCACCGTTGCCTTGGCGAGCCCATAGCGGCGCAAGACGTCCTCGGTGACCTCCAGGATTCGTTCGGGGGTCAAAACCACGACTTCGTTCATGCGCGCACCTGCGAAACGATGGGACGGGTGGTCATTCTAATCCCCTTGCAATCCGCGTTGTAAATCCTTTGACGGATTAATGTTTCACCGGCTCCAGCCGCTCGGCCTGGGCGGCCAGATGGCGGGCGACGCTCTGATTGAGCCAGCGCTGGAGTTGGGCGGTGAGATGAATGAGATGGGCAGTCATGGCGCAGTCCTTTGCAAGTACCCGGGCTCAGGGCCAACGAGCCGGGTGACGCCCAGTACCGGCGTCAGCAATGGATATAGCATCTCTCGCTGACAGATTTCAATATCTGTTAGTCAATAATCCGTGATTGACCGGCCTCCCGGGCCCGCCGCTTCACCGTCCCAAGCCTACTGCTCGTCCTTGGGCGGCATCCGCGGCGGGAGCAGCGGCGCAAACGACACTCCGTCGCCGTCGCGGGGCACGGCGGCCAATCCCCCGCCCGTGGAGGGATCGCCTCCCGACGTATCGATGATCGCCGTGGGCATGATGTATTCCCGGGCGGCCTCGAGCAGGCGGCCCCCGCCATCGCCAAAATCAGCGGCGCGACCGCCCTGCGGGCGGCCGGCGGCGATCTCACTGGCCGCCTTGTCGGTCTTCTGCGCGAGCTTGTCGCTATAGGGAATGCGAAAGGCCCTTGGCACACCGCTCGGCCGGTTGCCGTCGTCGAGCGTTTCGACCCAAAGATAGATCGAGCCCGGGTCGCCTTCCAGCGAGTGCGGCTCCACGATCCGGACCTGCAACAGCTTGAAGCTTGCGGGCAGCCTGTCGATGCTGGCCCACCCCAACAGGCCGCGCACACCCGTGAAGCTCGCAATGTAGAACGCGCTCGTCACCACCACAGCGACTGCCTTGGCTGACCAGGGCAAGCGCGCATAGACCAGGACAATCAGCAACAGCGCGCCGATCAGCGCGTAACTGAGAGAGAGCGTGAGGACGACCGATTGCAGGCTACTCACGACGCGGCATCCTGACGCCGGTTTTCGGATCGAGATCCGCGCCATTGGCACGGACGTTGCGGAAGGTCTCCATCAGCGACTTCTGCCGTTGCTGGACGTCGAGCACCTTGCCTTCGGCATCGAGCCAGAAGCGCAGCGCGGTCTGTTCCTCGCCGGTGTGGTCGAGCGTCAGCTTGTTGTCGAAGATCACCTGCGCGGTCGGATTGAGTTTTTGGACTTTCACGCTCACCGCGACGGGCTGGCCGGTCGTCGCCTGAAAGTGCGAGACGTTGACGGTGTATTCACCGGCGACGATGCCGCGCACGGTGACGATCTCTTCCCTGATCGGCGACGCAATCTTCTTGCCGTTGACGACGATGAAATTGTTGGCGCCGCCGCGGTCGTCGCGGTCGAGCGTGAGGAAACCGGCTTCGCGGTGGCGATACCAAGCGATGTTGCCGGCAGGATCCTGCACGAACAGGTCGAGATCGTCGGGATGATTGTCCGGCCAGTCCATCGTGATGATGAACTCGGCCTTGGAATCGATTTTGCCGTCCTTCGCGTCCGGCGAGACTGCGAGCAGCGCCAGGAAGAACAGGAACGCAATCACCTGAAGCGCCTTGAACAGCATGACGCCGAGCGGATCGAAGGCCTCCTCGCGCGGATAGAGACCGAAATCATCCATCATGCCGGCGTTCCAGGATGGCGCTCCAGCGCCGGGGTGACGTGCGTCTCGGTCAGCATGACGGCATCGGAAAACACCCGCTGGGTCGCGGCATCCAGCATGTAGTACTGGATCTTCACGAGGATAGATCCGATCAGGCCGGCCAGCGTCGTGTACATGGCCACCGCCATGCCGTCGCTCATCAGACCCATCGATGATTTCATCGCGACCTTGTCGGCCGCATCGAGCGTGGCGATCGGCGCCAGCATGATGATGAAGCCGATGATGGTGCCGAGCAGCCCGAGCTTCATCAGCGTGTCGGACACGAACGCACCAAATCCGTTGGAGCCACGCAGCCGGTCGGCGAGTGAGCGGAGCAGCAGCGTCTGGTCGATGCGCCCGGCAGCCTGCGCCCTCGCCTTCTGCACCAGGCTGCGGATGTGATCCGTCACCAGCCCGCCCGGCAAGGCGCGTGCATCCTCGTCCAGCCCCCTTGCGCCGCCCGGAACCGACAGGATCGCGCGGCAGCGTCGCGTGATCTCGCCCTCCCGCGCGATCGCGCGCGTCCGCCAGAAGCAATGGAAGCAAGTGACGATATAGAGGACGGCAATGACGCTCGAAATGTAGGTGCGGTCTGAAATGACCATGAGATGGAGCAGACCGTATCGCCATAGGACGACCACGGCAAAAACGGAGAGCCCGGTGAAGATCATCCATAGCAGGAGAACGCTGCGTTCCGACGTATCCGCGCCGGATGATGCGGTCTTCCCGCCAGCCGTTGCACTCATGCTGCGTCAGCTCCCTGGAATGGCGCGCCGCGGCCGGAAGGCCGCCTGCAAACACGTCCCTTGGCTTTGATAGATCAGCGGTCACGACCGCGTCCAAAGACATATGCCCACGGTTGGTTGGGAAATTTTCCCGAATTAGAACCCACTGCATTGGCATGGGTTGGCGGTGCTGTTACGCTTATCCGCACGTTCGGGAGTGATCGCATGCGCCTCGTGCTTCAGCTCGTCGCCCGCTTGTTTCTCGTGGTCATCCTGTGCCTGGGAGCGGCGACTATCTGGGCAACGATCGACGCGCATCGCAGCGTCGATCGTGCCACGGCCGCTTCCGCCGAGCGTGTCTCGGTGGCGTTGGAAGCGCTCTACTGGCGCGAATTGATGTTGCGCAGCAACAGAATGCGCGAGCAACTGCTGCCGGTGCCGGAATGGCGCACCATCGAAACGATGGGGCTGATCTCGCCGGGCATCTGCGTCCGGCTCGAGCCGGCGGGCGCGTTCGAGAAGCCGCTCTGCGGACAGAGCAAGGGAATCGGCCAAGCTCCGCCGCGCTGGTTCGCGGCCACCGTGCAGACACTGCTTGGGGATCATGCCGCGGTCGTCCGGCCGATCAGCACCCGCGCGGCCAATGCAGGCAGCGTCTCGGCCGCCGCCGATCCAAATGCGGCCATCGCACTCGCCTGGCAGCACATCCTCGACAACATCCACGTCGCCCTGCTGATGGCGGTGGCGATCGCGCTGCTTGCTTCACTTGCGATTGCGCATACGCTTGCGCCGGCGCAGCAGATCGTCGCCGCGCTGCAGCGGATGGCGCGCGGGCAATACAGCACGTCGCTGCCCCGCTTCCGATCGATGGAACTTGCCATGATCGGACAGGCCGTCGGCGATCTCGGCGACCGCCTCGCGCAGTCCATGGAGGAACGCGCCGCGCTGACCCGGCGCCTGCTCGAAATCCGCAGCGACGAGCGGCGGGCGCTTGCCCGTGAACTACATGATGAATTCGGACAGAACCTGACGGCGATCCTCGCTTTCGCCAACACGATCGAAGCAACCAGCGCGCGGGAAACGGCGAGAGGCGAGGTCGCGCAGGACGCGCGGATGATCTCGCAAGCCACCCATCGCATCATGGCGTGCCTGCGCGATACCTTGAACCGCCTGCGCCATCCGCCCGCCGAGGAACTCGGGCTCGAAGCCTGCCTCGTCGATCTCGTCGATAGCTGGCGCTCGCGGAATGCGACGCAGCCGATGATCCAGCTCGATCTCAAGGGCGATCTCGCCGACGTCCGCGGCGCCGTCGCTGCGACCGCCTATCGGGTCGCCCAGGAGTGCCTGACCAATTCCTTGCGGCACAGTTCGGCGCGGGTGATCGTGCTGCGGATCGAGCGGCGCACCGGCGCGGAAAACGCGCTGCTGGTCCACGTCGAGGACGATGGCGGCGGCGATGCGGCCAAACTGGCCCGCTCTCCCGGCTTCGGCCTGACCGGCATTCGCGAGAGGGTCGCCGCGCTCGGCGGCTCGCTGTCGATCGCGGACGCGAACCGCGGGGTAAGCGTGGCCGCCACGATCCCGCTTGCAGCCTGATGACCGCGTCGCAGACCAAAGGCATTTCGATCCTGCTCGTCGACGACCATCCCGTGGTCCGGCAAGGCTACCGGCGCGTGCTGGAGCACCAGGACGATTTCCAGGTGGTGGCCGAGGCCGAAAACGCCGCCGACGCCTATCGCGCGTTCAAGGCGCACGCTCCTGACGTCGTGGTCATGGATATATCGATGCCGGGTGCCAGCGGGCTCGAGGCGATCAGGAACATTCGCGCCCGCTCCTCCGATACGCGCATTCTCGTCTTCAGCATGCATTGCGAGGCGGCGCAGGTGAAGGCCGCCTTCAATGCCGGCGCGAACGGCTACGTCACCAAGGGCTCCGACCCATCAGCGCTGATCCGGGCGATCCGTTCGCTTGTCCGCGGCGAACAAGCGATGAGCGACGACATCGCCCGCGTGCTGGCGCTGGAAAGCCTCTCCCCCTCGGGATCGCTGCTCGATCAACTCGGCGAGCGGGAAATCGAGATCCTCAGGCAATTGGCCGCCGGCGCAACCACCGAGCAGATCGCCTCGAACCTCAATCTCAGCATCAAGACCGTGCAGAACTACCACTACCTGATCAAGACCAAGACCGGCATGCGGACGGATGCGCAGCTTGTCCGCCTGGCTGTGGAATGCGGACTGGCCAGCCTGTAGCGGCGGCCCGGTTTTCCCCGCTCGCGGCCACCGTACGGGTGGCCTCCCCCGGAACGATTTGCTAAAGCACGGCGTAAAAACAAATCGGCCGGGAGCCGCCTCGCGCGCCTCGCCTGCCCGCTTCGGAGTCTTCGATGATCCCCCGCTATACCCGCCCGGAAATGGCCTCCATCTGGGAGCCGCAGACCCGCTTCAAGATCTGGTTCGAGATCGAGGCGCATGCGGCTGATGCGCAGGCCGAACTCGGCGTGATCCCCAGGGAGGCGGCGAAGACGATCTGGGCCAAGGCCAAGCATGCGACCTTCGACGTGGCGCGGATCGACGAGATCGAGCGCGAGACCAAGCACGACGTCATCGCCTTCCTGACCCATCTGGCCGAAATCATTGGCCCGGAGGCCCGCTTTGTCCACCAGGGCATGACGTCCTCCGACGTGCTCGACACCTGCCTCAACGTGCAGCTCACCCGCGCCGCCGACCTCTTGATATCAGACCTCGACAAGGTCCTGGCCGCGCTGAAGAAGCGCGCCTTCGAGCACAAGATGACGCCGACCATCGGGCGCTCCCATGGCATCCATGCCGAGCCGGTGACGTTCGGGCTCAAGCTCGCTTTTGCCTACGCGGAATTCTCCCGCGCACGGGAGCGGTTGGTCGCCGCCCGCAAGGAAGTTGCGACCTGCGCGATTTCGGGCGCCGTCGGCACTTTTGCGCAGATCGACCCGCGCGTCGAAGAGCACGTCGCGAAAGCGATGGGGCTGGAGCCGGAGCCGATCTCGACCCAGGTGATCCCGCGCGACCGTCACGCCATGTATTTTGCAACGCTTGGCGTAATCGCCTCTTCGGTCGAGCGGCTCGCCATCGAAATCCGGCACCTGCAGCGCACTGAGGTACTGGAAGCCGAAGAGTTCTTCTCCGAGGGCCAGAAGGGCTCGTCGGCGATGCCGCACAAGCGCAACCCGGTGCTGTCGGAAAATCTCACCGGCCTGTCGCGCATGGTGCGCGCCTATGCGATGCCGGCGATGGAAAACGTGGCGCTTTGGCACGAGCGCGACATCTCGCACTCCTCGGCCGAACGCATGATCGGGCCGGATGCCACCGTGACGCTGGACTTCGCGCTGATGCGGCTTGCCGGCCTGATCGAGAAGCTCCTGATCTATCCCGCCAACATGCAGAAGAACCTCGACCGCCTCGGCGGTCTCGTGCATTCGCAGCGGCTGCTGATCGCGCTGACGCAGAAGGGCGCCAGCCGCGAGGACGCCTACAAATACGTCCAGCGCAACGCCATGCCGGTCTGGCGCGGCGAAGGCGATTTCCAGACGCTGCTGAAAAAAGACCCCGACGTGAAGAAGCACCTGAGCGATGCCGAAATCGAGGAGCAGTTCGACCTCGGCTATCACTTCAAGCACGTCGATACGATCTTCAGGCGCGTGTTCGGCGAGAGCTGACAACGCACGCCGTCCGAACGCTTGACGGTCATCTCTCGGTCTGCAGCAAACCGACCGCGAGATATCGGAAAGCCTCGACAGCCTTTGCAAAGACGGCGTGCGGATCGTCGGTTGCGGCAATCCAGAGCGAGGCGTTGAGCGCCGCTCCATTGATCAGCCGCGCGGCAGCTTCCGCATCCATCGGCCTCACCGTTCCTTCGTCGATAAGCGCCTGGATCGTTTGCGTCGTCGAGCGAAGACACGCAGTCTGATTGGGCCATAGCGATGGATCGCCGAGCACGGCCGGCCCGTCTAGCAGCATGATGCGCTGGATCTCCGGCTCCAGCGCCATCTCGATATAGGCGACGCCCTCGGCGAGAAAGCCGAGCCACCGGGTCTCCGCCTGATCTTGTACAGCGCGCATTCGCGCCACCATTTCCGCGTCGATCTGCTCGATCACGGCCTGCAGCAGACCCTTCTTGTCGCCGAAGGTGTGATAGAGCGCGCCGCGCGTTAGGCCGGCCTCGGCGGTTAAATCGTCCATCGACGCCGCCGCATAGCCTTTGGTCGCGAAGGCCTTACGGGCGGCCTGGATGAGCTTGGCCCGGGTTTCCTCCACCATCTGTGCGCGTCGCTTCGCGGCCACCGCTATCTCCGCAAATTACATACGCTCCGTATGCTAGTTGACATACGCCGCGTATGTAATTTATAGAAACATACGGAGCGTATGTCAATTTATCGCTCGAGTAGGATGCAAACAGCCGGACCCGTGGAGGTCTGGCTTGCCTTTGAACAGGAGTGACGTCATGGCCAAACGCGATGCAATCTTCCCTGCCGGCCGGCAGGCGCTCTACGAGATCAACCGTTATTCGGCGGCGATCCGCTCGGGCGATCTTCTGTTCGTCTCGGGCCAAGTCGGCAGCCGCGATGACGGGTCGCCCGAGCCGGTCTTCGAAAAGCAGGTCCAGCTTGCCTTCGACAATCTCTCGGCCGTGCTGAAGTCTGCCGGTTGCACATTTGACGACGTCGTTGACGTGACCACGTTCCATACCAATCCGGCCGCACAGTGGGAGGCGGTCAATGCAGTTCGCCTGAAGGAGATCGGTGAACCGCCCTATCCGAACTGGACTGCGGTGGGCGTGAACTGGCTAGCGGGCTTCGATTTTGAAATCAAAGTCATCGCGCGACTTCCTCAATCCACCTGACCGATTGGCGGCGAGCGTCCCCGCTTGCAGGACGTCCTGGGTAGCCACCCCAGCAGTTTTCCGGCCTTGCCAAGCCGATTCAGATGGTTCCAAATTGTCGCAACCGCCGTGACTCCCGCCGGCACCCTCGAAGCAACCTGACGGTAACCGCAAATCGGCTAAGGTCGCAGCGTGTCATCCCCGCCGAAAATCCTCGTCTTCGACTCCGGCCTTGGCGGCCTCACGGTCCTGCGCGAGATCGTCCGCACCCGGCCCGACGCGCACTACCTCTATGTCGCCGACGACGCGTTCTTCCCCTACGGCCATCACGGTGAGGATCAGATTATCGCCCGCGTGGTCCCGCTAGTCGGTGAGCTGCTCGCACGTCACGTCCCTGTCCTGGTGGTGATTGCCTGCAACACTGCTTCCACGCTCGTGATGTCGCACCTGCGCAACGCCTATAGCGTGCCGTTCGTCGGCACCGTGCCTGCGATCAAGCCGGCCTGCGCCAGCTCGAAGACCAAGCGCGTGTCGGTGCTCGGCACCAAGGGCACCGTCAAACGCGAATACACCAGGCGCCTGATCGACGACTTCGCGCAAGGCTGCGAAGTGACGCTGGTGGGATCGGCAGAACTCGCTTCGCTGGCCGAAGCCGCACTCAACGGCAACGACGTGCGCGACGAGGATATTGCGGCGGAGCTCGCCCCCTGCTTTGTCGGCAGCGGCAAGGATCGCACCGACACCGTCGTGCTGGCCTGCACCCATTTTCCGCTGTTGCTCGACCGCCTGACCAAGCTCGCACCCTGGCCGGTCGACTGGATCGACCCGGCGCCCGCCATCGCCCGACGCGTGTCCGAGCTACTGGCGTCACCAGGCCGGGAAAGCAATGAGGCCGGGGCCGAGATCATCTTCACGTCCAAGCGGCCGCACGCGCTGAGCCGGGCGCTGATGCCGTTTTTCGGCGGGCGCGTCCCGGCGTAGGTCGCCTGGGCGCGCGTCACGGTACGCTGGAGTGCAGGATGCAATTCCTTATGTAGTCCCGAGTCCGGCCTTCGCGCATTGCTCGTCCTGGTCGCCGGTGACGCCGCTCACTCCCACGCCGCCAGTGACTTTGCCATCGACCATGATCGGCAATCCGCCCGGCGAGGCGAAGACACCGGGAAGTGTGGCCGTGGCCGGCCCGCCCTTGTTGATCGCCTCCATGAAAACGCGTGTCGGGCGCCGATAGGTTGCGGCGGACCTCGCCTTACCGACGGCGATGTCCATGCTGCCCGTCTGCGTGTTGTCCATTCGTTCGAAGTACACGAGGAATCCGTGATTATCGACCACAGCGACAGCCACGTTCCAGCCGTTCTTCTGGCATTCGGCAAGGACGCCGGCTGCGATCTTCTTTGCGCCCGCGGCATTGACCGCCGTGCCGTAGTCAGGGCGCTTGTCCTGAGCAGATGCGCCGGTGGCAAGGGCGACGAGTGCAGCGGCGACCAGAATTGTCCTCATCATTGTCTCCTCCCTAGGTTTATTGTGCAGGGGAACTATACCGGGACGGACGAAAACGTCGATCGGTCAATCAGATCGAAAACGCTACAATTTGCTGCCAGCCAAGCGATCGAGCTGAATTACGCTTGCATAGGAATCGTGGCATGGCGAATGGGCTGCGTTAAAAACGATGTGGCTCGATACGGCGTGGCTCGATACGGCGTGAATTTAACCCTATGGTCTCCCTGCCGAATGATGACTCGCTCATTTCATCAGGGAGTTTCCCCGCCGTGACCTCCGCGAAGCCTGCGCCGCTGAACCGCCTCCGCCAGCTATGGCGCGAGGGACGTCCGACCTTCGGCGCGATCGCGACCATTCCCTCGATCCAGACCGTGCAGATCATGGCGCGTTCGGGGATCGACTTTATCATCGTCGATCTCGAGCACGGCCCGATCGATCTCGGCTCGGCGCATGCGATGATTACCGCCACCTCGGGCACGCCCTGCGTGCCAATGGTGCGGATTGCCGCCAACGAGCCGTGGCTGGCGAAAGCACCGATGGACATTGGTGCGCTCGGCATCAACTTTCCGATGATCTGCAGCCGCGCGGCTGCCGAAAAAGCCGTGCGCAGCGTGCGCTATCCGCCGCACGGCGACCGGCTATGGGGCCCGTTCCATGCGCCGTTCCGCTGGGGCGTGTCGATGGCGGATTACATGGCCACCGCCGACGACGACATGATCTGCATGGTCACCGTCGAGCATGTCGAAGCGGTCGAGCGCATTGACGAGATCATGGCGACGCCTGGCATCGATGTCGCCGTGATCGGCCCCGGCGATCTCGCCACCTCCATCAATAAGCGCGGCCTGCCGGATGATCCCGAGGTGGTGGCGCTGATGAAGCGCGCCGAGGAAGGCATCCTTAGGAGTGGCGTACCAATCGGCGGCGTCGCGCGCACGGCCGAGCAAGCCAACAAGATGATCGACCGCGGCTACGTCGCGCTGGCGCTCGGCTTCGACTGGTCGCTGTTCCAGCGCGGCATCGCGGCAAGCTTTGAAGGGATCAAGCGATAGGTGCCGAGACGGCGGCAAGCCCTTCAAAGTTCTCGGGGTTTACGGGATCCCTCGGGGCACGGCGCCGCCCACCCGGGGCAATCCGGATACGAACCTTCTGGCGTCAAAACGCCTTGTTCGTGCTAGATGAGGTGCTGGCAGGTTGCCGGGGCGGCCTGCCGGCTTTTTGATTGATCTATTGCGGAAACGCGGGCGGAGCGATGCGCGGAACGGTTCGAAAAATCACACTACCGCGCCGTCTGGTCGCCGACCTCATGCACGCCTCGAACCGCGTGCCCTTTGTTTCGCTCTCGCGCCCGCTTCATATCCGAGCCCTGCAGGAAGCCCGCGCGCAGGCCGCCCAGCGGCCGGGCTGGGCCGCGATTTTCGTCAAAGCGTTCGCGCTGGTGGCCAAGGAACAGCCGATCCTGCGCACCCTCTACGTCAAATGGCCGATGCCGGCCTTCTACGAACTGCCGCGCAGCGTCGCCATGGTGGCGATCGCCCGGGTCGAGGACGGCCAGGATTGCGTGCTGCCGCAAAAGGTCGCCGCGCCCGACGAAATGCCGCTTGCCGAAGTCGACGCCCTGATCCGGCACGCCAAGGTGGCGGCGATCGACGAGGTGCCGGCGTTCCGGAAGATCCTGCGAACCACGCGGCTGCCGCTGCCGCTGCGGCGGCTGTTCTGGGCGGTCGGGTTGAATTTCGGCCGCCAGCGGGCCAATTATTTCGGTAGTTTTGGGGTCACCTCCGTGGCCGCCTATGGCGCGGGCCAGCTCCATGCCATCAGCCCCGGGCCCTTTGTCCTGAGCTATGGGGTGGAAAAGCCCGACCAAACCATCGATGTGGTGTTGCGCTGGGATCACCGGATTACCGATGCCGCCCCGATGGCCAGGGCCCTCAATCGGCTGGAACAGGTGCTGAACCGCGAAATATCAGCCGAATTGCGGGCCAATCGGCAGCAAACCGAGCCCAAACCGGTCCGGGCGGTGGCGACGTGACGGCCTCTTGGCCGTCATTCCGGGATGGTCCGAAGGACCAGACCCGGAATCTCGAGATTCCGGGTTCGATGCTGCGCATCGCCCCGGAATGACGGTCTCAGTAAGGGCCCTTTTCGTTGACAGAACGGCGGTTTCTCCCTAAGAACCCGCTTGCTCGCGGGCCGGTTTCGGCCCGCGATGCGTTTCGCGACCCGTGGTCCTCCCCGAGCTTTCGAGGCGGACCTGTCGGCCCCGGCAACCCCGGTGCACAGGAGGGCGCGTTTCCTCAAAACTCAAACTCTTAAGCAGAGGACGCGATGACAAAGCGCAGTGAGGCGAAATACAAGATCGATCGCCGTATGGGCCAGAACATCTGGGGCCGCCCGAAGAGCCCCGTGAACCGCCGGGAATACGGCCCCGGCCAGCACGGCCAGCGCCGCAAGGGCAAGCTGTCCGACTTCGGCGTCCAACTCCGCGCCAAGCAGAAGCTTAAAGGTTACTACGCCAACATTTCCGAGCGTCAGTTCCACGGCATCTATGTCGAGGCCGGCCGGATGAAGGGCGACACCGGTGAAAACCTGATCGGCCTCCTCGAGCGCCGTCTCGACACCGTGGTCTATCGCGCCAAGTTCGTCGCGACGATGTTCGCCGCGCGGCAGTTCATCAACCACGGCCACATCAAGGTGAACGGCCGCCGCGTCAACATTCCGAGCTACAAGCTCAAGCCCGGCGACGTCGTCGAGGTCAAGGAATCCTCCAAGCAGCTCACTCCCGTTCTGGAAGCAAGCCAACTCGGCGAGCGCGATGTGCCCGACTTCATCGAGACCGATCACTCCAAGATGATGGCGAAGTTCACCCGCATCCCCGCGCTGTCGGACGTGCCGTTCGCAGTGCAGATGGAGCCGCACCTGATCGTCGAATTCTATTCGCGCTGATCGGTTTTCAGTTACGAGATATCAAAGGCCCCGGTTTTGCCGGGGCCTTTTTGTATGCGAGTATGGCGTCGTCTCAACGCCGAACCTCGCCGTGGGCTGAATCAATGCGGATCCAACATGCGCTTGCGCGACTGCCACAACTTTCATGACTTCCGCAGGCTGGCCCGACGACGGCTGCCCGGCCCTATCTTCGATTACATCGATGGCGCGGCTGACGACGAGGTGACCCATCGCCGGAACACCGCAAGTTTCGAGCGCTGTGACCTGGTACCCAACGTCCTGCGCGGCGTCGAAAACATCGATATGTCGGTGACGGTCCTGGGCCAGAAGCTCGCGATGCCGATCTATTGCTCTCCGACCGCACTGCAACGCCTATTCCACCATACCGGCGAGCGCGCCGTCGCCGCCGCTGCGGCGAAGTACGGCACGATGTTCGGCGTATCTTCGCTCGGCACGGTAAGCCTCGAGGAGCTGCGCAAGGCGCACGACACGCCGCAAGTTTATCAATTCTACTATCACCGGGATCGCGGTCTCAACCGCGCGATGATGCAACGCGCGAAAGAAGCCGGCGTCCAGGTAATGATGCTCACCGTGGACAGCATCACGGGGGGCAACCGCGAGCGCGACAAGCGCACCGGCTTTTCGATTCCATTTCGGCTGACGCTTGCCGGGATGTACCAGTTCGGGATCAAGCCGGCCTGGGGCATCAATTATCTCACGCATGAGCGGTTTAAGCTTCCGCAACTGGAACAGCACGTCGACATGGGCAGCGGCGCGCTGTCGATCTCCAAATATTTTACCGAGATGCTGGACCCTTCCATGAACTGGGACGATGTGGCTGAAATGGTCGGGCTATGGAACGGGCAATTCTGCCTGAAGGGTGTCATGTCGGTGGCGGACGCCAGGCGCGCCGTCGAGATCGGTTGCACCGGCATCGTGCTGTCCAATCATGGCGGCCGGCAGTTGGACGGTTCGCGCGCGCCATTCGATCAATTGGCCGAAATCGTGGATGCCGTCGGCGATCGAATTGACGTGATCATGGACGGCGGAATTCAGCGGGGCACCCATGTCTTGAAGGCGTTGTCGCTTGGAGCCAAGGCCGTAGGCGTTGGCCGCTATTATCTCTATCCTCTCGCGGCGGCCGGCCAGGCCGGCGTCGAGCGGGCGCTCGATCTGATGCGGTCGGAACTCGAGCGGGGAATGAAGCTGATGGGATGTACTGCGATCAATCAGCTCTCTCGCGAAAATCTGCGGTTCAGATAATTTCTGTCCCGCCATCAAGTCAAAAGAGACGAGAAACTGCCATGCACTACACCCCTGCCCCGCGCGATCCCAAGGCCGATCCCATCCGCATCAATTTGCTGTCGGACACGCAGACGCGACCGACGCCCGCGATGCGGGAGGCGATGGCGCGGGCGGAAGTCGGCGACGAGCAGATCGGCGACGATCCGACCGTGAATTTACTTTGCGAGCGCGTCGCTGACCTGCTCGGCAAGGAAGCCGCCGTGTTCATGCCGTCAGGCACCATGTGCAACGTCTCAGCCACCCTCGCCCATTGCCGGCCGGGCGACGAAATCCTCGCCCATGCCAGCGCGCACATCATCGCCCGCGAGGGCGGCGCGCATGCGGCGCTGGGCGGATTCCAGATCACGGCGCTGCCGGGCGATGACGGGCAATTCACGCCCGAAACGTTCCGCGCCGCGCTGCACCCGCGCTCGCGCTACCAGCCGCCGCAGACCGTCGTCAGCGTCGAGCAAACCGCCAATATCGGCGGCGGCACGATCTGGAAGAAGACGGCGCTGGATGAAATCGTCGAGATCGCCAAGGCCCATGGGCTGATCACCCATATGGATGGCGCGCGGCTGTTGAACGCTTGCGTCGCCACGAAAATATCGGCGCGCGACATGGCCGCGGGCTGGGATTCGGCCTGGATCGATTTTTCAAAAGGCCTCGGTGCGCCGATCGGCGGCGTGATTGCGGGCTCGCGCGCCTTCATCGACGACGTCTGGCGCTGGAAGCAGCGCCTCGGCGGCTCGATGCGGCAGGCCGGCATTTGCGCCGCGGCCTGCGTCTATGCGCTCGACCATCACGTCGACCGCCTCGCCGACGATCACGCCAATGCGCGTGCGCTGGCGCGGGGGCTGTCGCAGATCGAGGGCATCGAGGTGCAAGAGCCCGAGACCAACCTGGTGTTCTTCAAGCCTGACAGAGCCGGCATCGCTGGCGACAAAATGGTCGAGGCCTTGCGCAAACGCGGCGTGCTGCTCGCGATGATGGACGGCCGCATCCGCGCCTGCACGCATCTCGACGTCAGCGCCGCGATGATCGTGGAGACGGTTGGGCTGGTGCGCGAGATCGTGCGCGGGGCGTGAGAAGCGTCAGCCGGAAGCCGTAAACTCAGGCAACGGCTGATGTGCGCGCCCGCCACAGCGCGCTGCCGAGCAGCAGGTACACTGCGCCCGTCCACATCGCCTGCCAGTTCTGGAAACCCTCGTTGAGGACGATATAGATCGCGGCCGAGGCGAAGAGTCCGGCAAACACGGCCTCAGAGAGCGGCCGCTCGCCGAATTTTGAGCCGTTGAGAAACGCCAATGTCCAGAACGGCACCACGGCCATTGTCAGGGCGGCGAACGGGAAATCGCGCCAGCGCGCGTCGAATATCAGGCTGAGCGCGGTCTGCGCGGCAATCAGCGTCGTCACGATCAGCGTCACGCCCAGTATGTTGCTCATGAACAATGGGGTCAGGCCCTTGCGCGGCCCCAACACTTCAAGAAACGCCGGAAGCCCCCGCCCCGACATCAGCGCGTAGGTGGCCAGCAGCGGCGCTGTCACTGCCGCCGTCAGCAGAAAACCCTGAACTAGCCAACCGCCGAGCCCGTAGCTTTCCTGGAGCATCTTGTCGATGCTGATGCCGAGCAAGATTCCGCCAGCGGTCGCGGATGCGGCAACCGCGGCCCACGATGCCAACGGCGCCGCGGCCTGCTGGCGCTTCTGCGTGAACCCGGCAACTGCGAATACACAGAGGCAAAGAAGCAGTCCGCCTGCCATCTGCAGCTTCCAGAACGGATAGTTGCTGATGGCCACGCCGGCCGGATATTTCAGCTTGCGTTCGGCCCCGTCGAACAGTCCCCAATAGCCCCCCACCGTTCCTTCCCAGCGCCGCTTCCACGGCTCGTCATAGGCCTCGAACAAATTGACGCGGAAGTTATCGCGCCGTGCCCGCTCGAGAATCTCGGAGATGAAACGTGCCTGGTTGACGCGGGAAGCCAGCGCGCCATCGCGCATCCGCCCGTGGCTTGGCCAACCGGTTTCGCCGATCAAAATCTCCTTGCCGGGAAAGGCTGCCGCCACCTGCTTGCGTATCTCATCTATATGCGCGGCCGCATCCTCGGCGCGCGGCGGAACGTCTTCCCAATAGGGCAGGAAATGGGCGGTAACGAAATCGACATCGGCGCCTACCTCGCGGTAGCGCAGCCAGAATTCCCAGACATCGGCATAGGTCACCGGAATGTCCACGCGCGGCTTGACCGACTGGATCGTTTGGCGAAGGTCGCCGACCGTCATGTCGCCGCGCAGCAGCACTTCGCTGCCGACGATGAGCGCTGCGACCGTGCCCGGATGATCCTTGACCAGCGAGACCGCAATATCGGCGAGTTGCGCGTTCTTGGCGCGATCACGCCCGATCCACACGCCGAGCAGAACCTTCAACCCGACCCTGGACGCAAGCTCGGGCACCTTGTCCAGCCCGTTGTCGATGGAATAGGTGCGGATGCATTTGGAGACCATGGCAAGCTCCTTCAGATCCTCCGCGATCTGCTCCGGCTTGACGATGAGCGTCGGATCGTGCGGCGTCTGATCGTTGCGGAACGGCGCGTAGGAAACGCATTCCAGCTTCGATGCATGATCGATCGGCGCACGCGTCAGCGCTACCGGCGTGGCTAGCCACCACCACACCGCGACAACGATGCCGAGCGATACAAATAAAAGCGCCAGCGGCGTGCGAAAGCCGATTGGTCCTGCTCCCCTAGTAGGACGAATAGATGAGCCTGTTTAGCCCTGCTCGGCAGGCATGTCGACCCGCTGGTCCTGCCATGTGTACAATTGCGCGAGAGCCCGGAAGCAGCGATATTGAGCCCTTCAAAAGTGAGTTTTGTTTGCGCAAAATTGATCGCGCCTGACGAGTAAAATGATGGCATTCAAGAGATTTTCCCGGCGACAATTTGGCAGACTTGCAGGCTGGTCGGCTCTTGGCATGTCGATGCTGTCAGCCAAGTCCGGCACGGCGCAATCGAATCAAGCGACCGGAACACGGAATCGACGACCCTCGTCGGATTTCCCGAGCGGCTTTCTGTGGGGCACGGCGACCTCGGCCTATCAGGTCGAGGGCGCCGTCAACGAAGATGGCCGCGGGCCGTCGATCTGGGACCGCTTTGCCCACACGCCCGGCACCATTTCCGATCGCAGCAATGGCGACACCGCGACCGACCATTATCGTCTCTATAAGCAAGACATCCAGATCATGAAGTCGCTGGGCGCAAAAGCCTACCGATTCTCGATCGCATGGCCGCGCGTCTTCCCGGATGCGACCGGATCGGCAAATCCAAAGGGCCTCGATTTCTATCACCGCCTTGTCGACGAATTGTTGGCCAACGGCATCGAGCCGTTTGCGACGCTGTATCATTGGGACCTGCCGCAGGCGCTGCAGGATCGCTTCGGCGGCTGGACTTCGCGCGACACCTCGAAAGCATTCGCGGACTACGCGGCCCATGTCACTGCCCGCATGAGTGATCTCGTGAAGCATTTCTTCACGATCAACGAGTGCTCCAGGCTCGTTCATCTCGGCCACGGCCTCGGTGCCGACGCGCCCGGCCTCAAACTGCCTCAGTCAGGATTGAACCAGGTCCGTCACCACGTTGCGCTTGGACATGGTCTCGCGGTTCAGGCCATCCGCGCCCACGGGCGTGCCGGAACGAAGGTCGGTCCGGCGGAAAATGCCGTGAGCTGCATCCCTGCCATCGAAACATCAGCCAACATCCGCGCCGCCGAGATGGCGACGCGCGAACTCAACGCCGGCTACCTGACCGTGATGCTCGAGGGAAAATATACCGAGGCGTACCTGGCGCGGTCCGGCCAGGACGCACCGAAATTCACCGCCGAGGATCTGCGCGTCATTTCGTCGCCGATCGATTTCGTCGGGCTGAACGTCTATACGCCGGACCATTACGTCGTTGCCGCCGACAACGAACGCGGCTTCACGCTGGCGCCGTTTCCCGCCTCGTTTCCGCACATGAAAGCGAGTTGGCTCAGGCCCGGCCCCGAGGCCATCTACTGGGTGCCGCGTCATGTCGCAAAACTGTGGAACGTGAAATCGATCTATATCACCGAGAACGGAACGTCAGGGAGCGACCAGCCGGCGCCGGACGGGACCATCTACGACGTCGACCGCATCATGTATCTGCGCAATTATCTCACGCAGTTGCAGCGCGCGACATCCGAGGGCGTGCCCGTGCTCGGATACTTCCTGTGGAGCCTGATGGATAATTTCGAATGGTCTGATGGCTATGAGCAGCGCTTCGGCATCTACCACGTCGACTTCGATACCAAGCGTCGTACGCCCAAGCTGAGCGCGTCGTTCTATCGCGAGACCATCGCGAAAAACGCCGTGGCGTAATCAGGCGATTGTCAATCCTTGCGCAGACCTTTCCCAAGCGCCTCGTACATGATCGTCTTCAGCGCCAGTTGAATTCGACCGCCTTGCGTCGGAGCCTGCACCATCAAGACAACGAGCAAGTCGTCCTGCGGATCGACAAAATAGAAACTTCCGCCTGCGCCATCCCACCGGTATTCGCCGAGCGGCCATGTCGTGTTTGGCGGCGGTGAGGTGCGCACGGCAAAGCCGAGACCGAAGCCGCTGGACGGTCCCGGAAAATAAAAGGGATCGTGAATGATCCTGGTTTCCGGACCGATCTGATCGGACGTCATGAGCGCGACTGTTTCGGGCTTGAGGTACCGCCTGCCGTCCAGCGTACCTCCGTTCAGCAGCATCTGCAGGAAGCGGGCGTAGTCGGCCGCCGTCGAGACCAGACCCGCGCCACCGGATTCCCAGCGCCGCGGCACTGTCGGGTCTCCGATTCCGGCCACCCGAAAACGATCAACGGGAAATGGCTGGGCGATGCGCGGCCACTTCGCTTCATCTGCGACATAGTATGCGGTCTCGGACATGCGGAGCGGATCGAACAGTCTCTGCTTCTCGAATTGAAATAGCGTCTGCCCCGAGACCACCTCGACGACGCGGCCGAGCACGTCGGTCGAGTGGCTGTAGTTCCAACGCGTCGCCGGTTGATCGGCGAGCGGCAGTGTCGCAATGCGATCAGCGAATTCGGCGTTGTCGAAGTCGCCGACGTATAGTTGCGGATTGGCATAGAGTTTCTGCACCGCGGTTTCGCCGAAGAAACCGTAGGTGATACCCGAGGTATGCCGGAGCAGATCCTTGATCGTGATCGGGCGCTTCAGCGGCTCGAGCTTGAGGGGATACTTTCCTGCTTCATCGGAAAGATCGACGCCGACTTTCGCATCCGCAAAGGAGCGAATGTATTTCGACACGGGATCGTCGAGGGCCAGCTTCCCGTCGTCGACCAGCATCATCGCGGCGACCGAGGTGACGGCCTTTGACATCGAATAGATCTGAAAAATGCTGTCCGACGTCATCGGCTGGCTGGACGCAGGGTCCCGCACGCCGAAACATTCAAGATAGACTGGTTTGCCGTGCTGCTGGATCAGAAGCACCGCACCGGGAATCTTGCCGGTCGTGACCTCGTTGCGAACGTAGTCACCGATCCGGTCAAGGGCCGCGCGCGAAAAAGTTGGCGCGGTCGGCGCTTTCGGCTCGGCCCGCGCCTCCTGCGGTTGGCCGCCGACCAGGCAAACCACAAGCGCCGCCGCAGCAAGGCAACGCCCTGCCGTGCCGTCAGTTCTCCAGCGCTTCATAGACCAACTGCTTCAGCGTCCGCTGGATGCGCTGGCGTTCCGTCGGCGTCTGCTCGAGCAGCACGAAGAACATGTCCTGCTTGCGGTCGACCACGAAATAGCAGCCGCTGGCGCCATCCCATTTCAATTCGCCAAGGGATCCCGGCGGCGGCGGCTTGGCGTTACCGGGATCGGTGCGCACCGCAAGGCCGAGGCCCATTCCGAAGCCGTCCCCGGGGAAATAGAAATAGTCCCGCTCGACCCCAGACCCGGGGCCGACATAGTCGGTCGTCATCAGCTTGAACGTTTCGGGTTTCAGATAGGTCTTACCCTCGAACGTGCCGCCATTGAGTAGCATCTGCGTAAAGCGGCGGTAGTCCGCCATCGTCGAGTACATGCCGCCGCTGGCGAATTCGATCTTCTTGACATTGGTGGGGTTGGTGTCGCGGCCGACGCGAAAGTTGCTGTCGTTGGGCACCGGCAGCGCCATCCGCTTCTGCTTCTCCGGATCGGTGATATAGAAGCCGGTGTCGACCATGCCGAGCGGATCGAGCAGCCTTTCGCGCATGATCGTGAACAGGGATTTTCCGGACGCGACTTCCATCACCCGCGCCAGCACATCGGTGGAATGCCCGTATTGCCAGAGCGCGCCCGGCTGGTTGTGCAGCGGCAGTTTGGCGATCCGCTCGGCGAACCCGGCCAGATCGAAATCTCCGTCATAGATATTGGCGGCCGCATAGGCCTTGCGGACCAGGGTGTCGCCGTAGAAGCCGTAGGTGATCCCCGACGTATGCACCATCAGGTCGCGGACAGTCATCGGCCGGGTGGGCGGCACCAGCTCGAGCGTCTTGGTACCGTCCTCGTTTTTCTTCTCGACACCGACCTTCACATTCGCAAAGGACGGAATGTACTTTGAGACGGGATCGTCGAGCTTGATCGTGCCGTCCTCGACCAATTGCATCGCCACGACCGACGTGATCGCTTTCGTCATCGAGAACAGGCGGAAGATGGTCTTGTCATTGATTGGCTTCTTGGACTCCACGTCCTGAACGCCGAAGGTTTCGTGATAGACCGGCTTACCATGCTGCTGGATCAGGACGTTCGCACCGGCGATCTTCCCGGTCGCCACCTCATTCCCAAAGAATTCGGTGACCTTCGCAAGCTTGTCCTTGTTGAAACGCGCGCCGGCGGGAATATCAAAGGTGCCTTCGGCGCGGACCTGTGGCGCAACCGCCAGCATCAGCACGCCGCAGGCGAGCGCACGCAGCATTTGACGTAAGTTCATTGGAACCCCCCTCCGGAATTCGGAGAGGAGTGTAGCTGCGGCGTCAGTCGGCGCAAGGGCTGCCAAAGGTTGCCATTGCCTGTTCATGCAGCAGGCCGCTGTCAGGGGAGAAACAGCAGAAGATGACCCTTGTCACGGCAGGCGCCGCGGCCAGTCCGTCGACGACGGTTGCGACTGCGATGCCGGCCGCACGGTCAGCAGGGAAGCGATAGACGCCCGTAGAGATCGCGGGAAAGGCAAGAGAGGAGAGCGCATTGGCCTGGCAGAGCTCGAGGGAGCGCCGATAGCAGGAAGCGAGCAGCCCGTCCTCGCCATCATTGCCGCCGCGCCAGACCGGCCCGACGGCGTGGATCACATGCCTGGCCGGCAACCGGTATCCCCGGGTGATCTTGGCGTCGCCGGTCGCGCAGCCTTTCAGCGTGCGGCACTCGGCAAGCAGTTCAGGTCCGGCCGCCCGATGGATTGCGCCATCGACCCCGCCCCCGCCGAGCAGGGACGAGTTCGCGGCGTTGACGATGGCGTCAACGGGAAGCGTGGTGATGTCGGCAACAATGACTTCCAGCCGCGCCTGGCCGACCTGACGCGCGATGCCGCTCAGGCGGAAGCCGCCGCGTTGACGGTGACGCCCTTGTCGACAAAGAGCTGCTGCAATTCACCGGCCTGGAACATCTCGCGGATGATGTCGCAGCCGCCGACGAATTCGCCCTTGACGTAGAGCTGCGGGATGGTCGGCCAGTTCGAATATTCCTTGATGCCGTTGCGAAGCTCGGCGGATTCCAGGACGTTCAGCCCCTTGTAGCCGACGCCGACGTGGTCGAGGATCTGAACCACCTGGCCAGAGAAACCGCACTGCGGAAACTGCGGCGTGCCCTTCATGAACAGCACGACGTCGTTCGACTTCACTTCGTTGTCGATGAATTGTTCGATGCTCATATTTGCTTCCTTTTGGGGCTCAGCCCCCTGCGGCGTCGCGTAACGGGCCGGCTCGTCCATGTAACCCGGATACTTGCCATATATGTAGCCCAAACCGTTGTGTATCCAAAGTAAAATGGCGAGGAGCTGGCATGCGCGGGGCCGGCTCAGGGCGCCCGGGGCGACCACAGCCCATAGTCTGACGGCATTATTGTCATAGCGCGGGCGGGCTTTTTTCCCGCGACGGAACCCCTATCTAGGACGGACTGCCCGTCAGGAACCAGTTTGCCAGCCTAACGTTCTCTCCTTTCACTGGAGACACCTGTGACGAAACCAGTATCCGCCGCCGCGTTCGCCAGCCCTGCCCCGTCACTTTTCTCGGATTCCGGCGCCCTCGCCCAGAATTTGGTGGAAGCCTATCTGGCCGTCCGCGGCGAGACCGAGCGTCGGGCCGCCCCGTTGAGCCCCGAGGACCAGCTCATCCAGTCGATGCCGGACGCCAGCCCGGCTAAATGGCATCGCGCCCATACCACCTGGTTCTTCGAGCAATTCCTGCTCGGCGAGCACTGCGAGGGTTACCAGCCCTTCCACCCTGATTATGCGTTTCTATTCAATTCCTATTATGTCAGCGCCGGACCGCGACACGCCCGTCACCAGCGCGGCCATCTGACCCGCCCGAGCGCCGACGAGATCACCGCCTATCGCCGGCATGTCGATGCCGCCGTGGTCAAATTCTTCCAGACCGCCGGCGAGGAGCGCCTCACAAAACTGGTCCCGCTGGTCGAGGTCGGCCTCAATCACGAGCAGCAGCATCAGGAGTTGATGCTGACCGACATCCTGCACGCCTTTGCCCAGAACCCGATCCCGCCGGCCTATGATCCATCCTGGCACTTCCCGACATCGCACCGTTCGGCAGAGGAGTGGACCACGCTCAACGAGGGCATCCACACCGTAGGCCACGCCGACGACAGCTTCCATTTCGACAATGAAAAGCCCGCGCACCGCGCCCTGGTCGGCCCGGTAAGGCTCGCCCGCAACCTCGTGACCAATGCCGACTGGCAGGCTTTCATGGAGGACGGCGGCTACGGCACGGCCACGCTGTGGCTGATGGACGGCTTTGCCACGGCGACCAACGAGGGCTGGCAGGCCCCCGGCCACTGGCGCCAGGTCGACGGCGAGTGGCGGATCATGACGCTCGGCGGGTTGCAGCCGATCGATCCGGCTGCCCCGGTCTGCCATGTCAGCTATTACGAGGCGGACGCGTTTGCACGCTGGGCCGGCCGCCATCTGCCGACCGAAATGGAGTGGGAGGTCGCCGCCCGCGCCGGCCAGCTCAACGATGCCTTCGGCATCGTCTGGCAGTGGACCCGCAGCGCCTACTCCCCCTACCCCGGCTACCGCGCCATCGAGGGGGCGCTCGGGGAATACAACGGCAAGTTCATGGTCAACCAGCTCGTGCTGCGCGGCTCCTCGCTTGCAACTCCGGCCGGCCACAGCCGTATCACCTACCGCAACTTCTTCTACCCGCACCACCGCTGGCAATTCACGGGGTTACGCCTCGCCGATTACGCCTGACATTTTCGATCATCGAAGCGCGCCGGAAAGCGCGTTCAGGAGAGTATCATGAATGTGCATGCCGCCGCTTTGGCCCAAACGCACCCGTTCGACGAACAGACCTCCGCCTTTGCCGGCGACGTGATCGGCGACCTCTCGCAGTTCCCCAAGCGGCTGTCGCCGAAATATTTTTACGACGCCACGGGCTCCGAGCTGTTCGAGCAGATCACGGTGCTGCCGGAATATTACCCGACCCGCACCGAGCTCGGCATTCTGCGCAGCCGCGGCGACGAAATCGCCGCACTCATTCCGAAAGGCGCGGCCCTGGTCGAATTCGGCGCCGGCGCGACCACCAAGGTCCGCCTGCTATTGGAGCGCTGCGATTTTTCCGCCTATGTCCCGGTCGATATTTCCGGCGATTTCCTCAACGCGCAGGCCGGCGGCTTGCGCAAGGATTTTCCCGAGCTCGGCGTTTATCCGGTTGCCGCCGATTTCACCGCGCCGTTCGAGCTGCCGGCGGAAATCGCAGACCAGCCCAAGGTCGGCTTCTTTCCGGGATCGACGCTCGGCAATTTCGAGCCGCACGAGGCGCGCGCCTTCCTGCGCAGCGCACGCGACATTCTGGGCAAAGGCGCACAGATGATCATCGGCGTCGACCTCGAGAAGAACGAGCGGGTGCTTTACGACGCCTATAACGACGCCGCCGGCGTCACCGCGCGGTTCAATCTCAACGTACTGGTTCGGATCAACCGTGAACTCGGCGGCAATTTCGACGTCTCCGCCTTCATGCACCGCTCGGTCTATAATCGCGAGCGCCATCGCATCGAGATGCATTTGATTTCCAAGAAGGCGCAGAGCGTGCGCATCCTGGGACGGAATTTTTCATTCCGTCCCGGCGAGAGTATCCACACCGAGTCGAGCTACAAGTACAGTCTCGACCGCTTCACCGCGTTGGCGCGCGAGTCGGGCTGGTCGGTGCGGGAATCCTGGAACGATCGCGACCAGATGTTCTCCGTTCACGCGCTGGTGGCGTCGGACTGAGGATTAGAGCGCTTTCAAGCGAAAGCCTGCCCCGGACTTGATCCGGGGTGGACACCGGTTCGCGTCAAGAAAACGCGTCAAAACAAGAATCTAGAGCCCGGTTCTGATTCAATCGGAACCGAAAAGGCTCTAGCCGCGGGGCCTTGCAGCTCACGTCTTGCAGACGGACCGCCTGCGGTCCGGTCGCGGCCTGCGTGTCGGCGCAATCCGGGGAGCGACAGATATCCAATCATCGGACAATCGGTCTGCACCCAACAACCACGCGTGAATGATCCGCCACTTGTCTTGTCCGCGGGACTGGAAATCCAGTAGCGGAGATCCTGCGTCTTGCAGTTCGTGAAAGAACTTCAACGAGTCTTTTCCAGTCGGTCCGTCCGGTTCAACCGTCTGCGTCAAGATCCAGCGGTCCCACTCTTGAATAATCCGTACTCTTGCTTCGCTCTGTTTCATAGGCGCGTATTCCCACCACGGCACCCCCGTGGGCACTGAGTGATCGCGCTGGTCAAGGTTTGATGGAAAGGTGCTTACGCCGCCGCGCGTCCCCACACCTTGTCCGGGCTCAGTATAACCAAACTTCTTAACAAGTATTCATCTTTATTACCTCGCCCGCAAAACGGTCCATCTGCGCTGTCGTTTCCCCTTCGAAATGTCCAATTTTTGACGCGGACTCAGCCGAGCCTCCGCGGCAGCATGGCTTGGGGTGAGTTCGTGCCAGGGGATATCAGTTATGGGCAACGCATTTCCAGCGTCCGGCAACCACAGGCAACGTTCGGCATCTTCGTCCGTACACAGTGATACGGACACGGGCTGGGACGAGGGAGCAGACACCGAGCGGGTGGCGCTTCGCGAGGAAAATGCGAGGCTCCGGGCTCTCGTCGTCCAACTGTCAGATCTCGTCCTCAGAAATGTCGTCGATCAGCACAACTCGCCGCAATTAATGCCGGTGAGGCGACCCAGGCTGGATTAAAGGTACTATTCTGCCGGATCGGATCGCAGCGAGACCGTTTCCCACACCGCGACCGCGATCATGATCGCGGTGGTCAGGATCGACAGCATCAACGGCGACAGCTCGCTTGCGAACCAGGCGAGCACGCAAAGCGTGATGATGCCCGCCCCGTGGGAGAGTTGAAGAAAGCCGCGAAAGCTCAGCTTGAACAGGATGGTCCCTAACAGAAACAGCAAGGGGCCGCCGATCGCGCTCATTACCGTCTTGAGATCGGAATGTCCGCCGGGGTGCTTCAGCACCAGTTCGTCCGCCACCGCCGCGACGATGATGCCGGCCACGATCGGCAGGTGCAGATAGGTGTAGGCCAGCCGTGCCAGCCTCCCCGGCTCGCTCGATTTTGAAAGCTGCTCGGAGCCGGCTTCGGCGCCGACGTGGAAATAGATCCACCACATCGCGATGCTGCCGACCAAGGCCGAGACGAACGCCAGAACGTTTTCGGTGGTCCAGTCGAGTTCGGCAAAAGTCGCGCCGATGACGACGATGGACTCGCCAAGCGCGATGATGATGAACAGCCCACAGCGCTCGGCCATATGCCCGCCTTCGATCATCCAGTCCGAGACCGAGGACGCGCCGTGGCGGGGAATCCAGAACCGCACCGCCGGCGAGATATATTCGATGACGAGCGCAACCGCCCATAGCGCCAACCGCAACTGGCCTTCGACTATCCCGCCGACGATCCAGAAGATGGCCGACACCGACAGCCAGACAGCGATCCGTACTGCATTCATGCGCGTCCGCGGGCGCGATGGCGGCGTCGACAACCAGAGAAATATCGTCTTGCCGACCTGCATCCCCGCGTAGGCGATGGCAAACCACAAGCCGCGTTCGTCAAACGCCTTTGGAATCGAGGTCGATAGCACCAGCCCGCCCAGCATCATCGCAAACAGCAGGAGACGGACCGGAGTCTTTTCGGGATTGAGCCAGTTGGTGATCCAGGTAGTGAATACCCATACCCACCAGACCGCGAGAAACAGCAGCGTGACCTGCAACGCGCCCAGCGGCGTAAAGTGAGCCAGCAGCGTGTGCGAAATTTGCGTGATCGCGAAGACGAAGACGAGATCGAAGAACAACTCCGCGTACGTGACGCGGCTATGCTGGTGCGGCACGATTCGGCGAAACAGCGCGCCGTGTGCGTTGTCTGTCATCGATGCCCAGCCGCCCGTCGGGGACTAGCTGTCTGGTAACCCGGGTCCGCCAGGTACCCCGGTCTGCAGCGCCAGCGCATGCAGCAAGCCGCCCATCTGCCCCTTGAGCGACTGGTAGACGATCTGGTGCTGCTGCACGCGCGACTTGCCACGGAACGACTCCGAGATCACGGTCGCGGCGTAGTGGTCTCCATCGCCTGCGAGATCGCGGATCGTCACCTCGGCATCGGGGATAGCTGCCTTGATCATCGACTCGATATCGTGGGCATCCATCGGCATTCCAGCATGTCTCCGTCAGGTGTTTCGAATCACGGCCGGCTCGCGCGACCGTGACGGCCAAACCTAGCGCGTACGCTCTTCTAGGTCACGCCTGGCGGCACTATATTCCGGGCCGAAGCGTTTGACACCGCGAGATCGCGTCGCGCCCGATCATTTCGGGCGGACCAAAAAGAGGCTCAAAATCATGAAATTGCCCGGTCCCGACCATCCGATCACGATTACGGCAAACCCCAAGCGCGTCCGGGCCTCGGTGGGCGGCGTGGTCATTGCCGATACCACCCGCGCGCTGACCCTGAAGGAAGCCAGCTATCCGGCGGTGCAATATGTGCCGCGCGAGGATGCCAATATGGCGTTACTGTCCCGGACCGAGCGGACCACGCACTGCCCTTACAAGGGGGACGCGAACTATTTCAGCATCAACGCCAACGGCAAGAGCCTCGAAAATTCGATCTGGACCTACGAGACGCCCTTCCCGGCCATGGCCGAGATCGCCGGCCACCTGGCGTTCTATCCGGACAAGGTGACGATCGAGGAAGTGGCGTAGTCAGCGAGGACGTCATTCCGGGATGGCGCAAAGCGCCAGACCCGGAATCTCGAGATTCCGGGTTCGATGCTTTCGCATCGCCCCGGAATGACGACCATTGAGCTACACCCTGAATATCGTGAGCCCGAGGATCAGGAGCACCAGGAAGATCACGACGAAGACATAGAACAGGAAGCGGGCGATGTCGGCGGAGGCCTCCGAAATGCCGGTGAAGCCGAGGATGCCGGCAACGATCGACACCAGAAAGAAGATCAGCGCCCATTTGAGAATTGTCATTACGAGCTCCGCTAGCTTCGATCATGCCCAATGGTGGCCCATAAATTCACCAGTCCTAACGACGGGTTGCACCGCCGGTTCCGTGCACGCCGGATATGCGGATTGGGCAGCGTTCGATTGGGCCTTGCTGAATCAGGTTCCCCGCTGCAACATTTGACCACATAGCCTGGCTGGGAGGCGCGCATGACATCGATTTCCACCGTGGGGCATGCCGACGTGGGCGCAGTGCCCCAAGCCAAATCGCGAAACCTTTCGCTTGATCGCGCGCGCACCTTCCTGACGCTGGTGGTGCTGCTCCACCACGCCGTCATCCCCTATACCTATTTCGGTCATACCGATCCGACGTCATTCTTCGGCTTCGACATGATCGTGCTCGCCACTGACAGTTTCTTCATGGCGATGTTCTTTTTCCTGTCGGGACTGTTCGCTTGGTCCGGTATCGCCCGGAAGGGACCGCTGAGCTATTTGGCAGATCGCCTGCTTCGGCTTGGCTTACCCTTCGTGATCTGCGCCTTCACGGTCATTCCGCTCGCCTACTACGCCATCTCACTGCGGCACCATCCCGAGATCGGCTTTTCGGAATACTGGTGGAATATGGTCACGAAGGGCCCGTGGCCGAGCGGGCCGATCTGGTTCCTTTGGGTCCTGCTCGTTTTCGACGTGGTGGCCTGCATCTTGTATCGGCTGTCACCCAACTTGCTCGATCCGATCAACCGCCTCTCGCTGCACGGTCGTCGCCGGCCCGCAGTGTTCTTCGCGGTCATGCTTGCTGTCACCGCTGCGTTCTACATTCCCGGGCTGGTTCACTACGGACATAGCAGTTGGTTTGAGTTCGGGCCGTTCTCGGTCCAGCACGGGCGCGTGATGCTCTATGCGAGCTACTTCTTTTTCGGTGCCGGCATCGGCGTTGCGCAAATGGACCGCGGGCTGCTCGCTGCAGACGGCCGGATGGCTAAGGTAAGCTGGGACTGGATGGTGCTGGCGATCGTTCCGTATTGCCTCTTGTGGGTGCTGATCTTCATCAAACGCGAAATACTGGGCAACCCGTCGCCGTTGCCGGACTGGTATGAAGCGCTCTACGCTATCTGCTTCACTGTCTTCAGCGTGGCCATCATGTTTCTGATCCTGGCCTTTTTCCAGAGGTTCAGGCAATCAGGCTCAGCCAAGCTACTCGATCCGATGCAGGCGGATGCCTACGGCATGTTCCTGGTGCACTACCCGATCGCGCTGTGGCTGCAATACTGGCTGTTCGATTGTGAGCTGCCAGCGATCGTCAAGGCCACGATCGGGTTGGTGCTGACAGTCGCGGCGAGCTGGGCGCTGACGCGAGCGTTGCGGCAGATCCCGGGCGCGACAAGGGTGCTGTAGCGTGTTCGTCATTCCGGGGCGATGCGAAGCATCGAACTACGGTGCGCAATTGCGCACCTGAGAATCTCGAGATTCCGGGTCTGGTCCTTCGGACCATCCCGGAATGACGACAAGCCTACGCCGCCTTGCCGCTCATATAGGCCGGCAGCCAGTGCTCGAACGCTGTTTTCAGTGCATCCACCGCGACCGGCGCTTCACCGGCAACCGCGATCGCATCGCCACCCGTGGAGCCGATCCGCGCGCACGGCACGCCCGCGCCCTTCATCTTCGCCAGCACCAGGCCGGCGTCGGCCGCAGGCATCGTCACGATGTAGCGCGCCTGGTCCTCGCCGAACCAGTAAGCGTGCGGCACGATCGCGTTCGGCGCCGCCAATAGCTGCGCGCCGATGCCACTGGCAATCGCCATCTCGGCCAAGGCGATCAGCAGACCACCGTCGGAGACGTCATGCACCGCGGTCGCGGTGCCGGCATGGATCATGCCGCGCACCACATCGCCATTGCGCTTTTCGGCGGCCAGCTCGACCGGCGGCGGCGCGCCTTCTTCGCGGCCGCAGATGTCGCGCAGGTAGACGGACTGTCCGAGCCAGCCTTGCGTATCGCCGATCAGGAGGATTGCTTCGCCGGCCGCCTTGAAAGCCAGCGTCGCCGACTTGGTGAAATCGTCGAGCAGACCGACGCCGCCGATCGAGGGCGTCGGCAGGATGCCGCGGCCGTTGGTTTCGTTGTAGAGCGAGACGTTGCCCGACACGACAGGGAAATCGAGCATGCGGCAGGCTTCGGAAATGCCCTTCAGGCAGCCGACGAACTGGCCCATGATCTCGGGCCGTTCCGGATTGCCGAAATTGAGATTATCGGTGATCGCGAGCGGCCGGCCGCCGACCGCAGTGATGTTGCGCCAGGCTTCGGCAACGGCCTGCTTGCCGCCTTCGAACGGATCGGCCTCGCAATAGCGCGGCGTCACGTCGACGGTGAGCGCGAGCCCCTTCGGCCCGTCCTCGACGCGCACCACCGCGGCATCGCCGCCCGGACGCTGCACAGTATTGCCCAAAATGACGTGGTCATACTGTTCCCAGACCCAGCGCTTCGAGCATAATTCGGGCGTGCCGATCAGCTTCTCCAGCGCCGGCATGATCCCGATCGGCGGCTCTACTTCGCGCGCGTGCACCACCGGCAGCGGCTGAGAGGCGACATGCGGCCGGTCGTAGACCGGCGCCTCGTCGCCCAATTCCTTGATCGGCAGATCTGCCATCACGTCGCCGCCATGCTTCACCACGAAGCGCTTGGTCGGCGTGGTGTAGCCGACCACGGCGAAATCGAGCCCCCACTTCTTGAAGATCGCCTCGGCCTCTTTTTCCTTCTCGGGCTTGAGCACCATGAGCATGCGCTCCTGGCTTTCCGAGAGCATCATCTCGTAGGCGCTCATGCCGGTTTCGCGGGTCGGCACCGCGTTGAGATCGAGTTCGACGCCGAGATCGCCCTTGGCGCCCATCTCGACCGCCGAGCATGTCAGGCCCGCCGCGCCCATGTCCTGGATCGCGATGACGCAACCCTTTTCCATGATCTCGAGGCAGGCTTCCAGCAATAGCTTCTCGGCGAAGGGATCGCCGACCTGCACCGTCGGCCGCTTCTCGGCGGAGTCATCGTCGAATTCGGCCGACGCCATCGAGGCGCCGTGAATGCCGTCGCGGCCGGTCTTGGAGCCGAGATAGACGATCGGCATGTTCACGCCGGAGGCTGCCGCATAGAAAATCTTGTCGGTCTCGGCGAGGCCGACCGCCATCGCGTTGACCAGGATGTTGCCGTCGTAACGGGTGTGGAAGCGCACCTGGCCACCGACCGTCGGCACGCCGAAGGAATTGCCGTAGCCGCCGACGCCGGCCACCACGCCCGACACCAGATGGCGCGTCTTCGGATGCTCCGGCGCGCCGAAGGAAAGCGCATTTAGGCAGGCAACAGGCCGCGCACCCATCGTGAACACATCGCGCAAAATGCCGCCGACGCCGGTGGTCGCGCCTTGATACGGCTCGATGTAGCTCGGGTGGTTGTGGCTCTCCATCTTGAAGACGACCGCCTGCCCGTCCCCGATGTCGATCACGCCCGCGTTCTCGCCCGGGCCCTGGATCACCCAGGGCGCCTTGGTCGGCAAGCCGCGCAAATGGATGCGCGAGGATTTGTACGAGCAGTGCTCGTTCCACATCGCCGAGAAAATCCCGAGCTCGGTGAACGTCGGCACCCGCCCGATCAGCTTGAGGATGCGCTCATACTCGTCGGGCTTCAGACCGTGGCTGGCGACGAGTTCGGGGGTGATCTGGGGCTCGTTCATGGGTGCCTTAATAGGAAGATCGAGGGGGTGCGAAAAGGCCTTTTATGGCGCATTTCCGCCCTGTCCAGAGCTTTGCGCGGGGCGCGCTTTGCGGGATCGGCGTTTGCACATCGCCCCCGGATCGGATTTAAGGGCTGAAACATCGAATTGAAGGTCATTTTTAGTGAACGAACTCCCCCAAAATGCATTTCACCGCCGCCCCGATCTGCATGTCGAAACCGAGGGCGAATTTGCCGGCTGGCGGACCTGGACCCGCGACAGTTTCGAGACCCATAACGGCCCTTTCTGGCACCGCATGGACGAAAACGGAAAGGTCCGCTGCGCGTTCCGGGTCGAGAAGAAGCACCTCAACGGCATGCGCAACGTCCATGGCGGCTGCTTCATGTCGTTCGCCGACTATTGCCTGTTCGCAATCGCCTCCTCCGTACTTGAGGGGCCCGGCGTGACGGTATCGTTTGCCTGCGAGTTTCTCGATGCCGCGCGCGAGGGCGAACTGGTCGAATGCGAGGGTGAAATCACCCGCGCCGGCGGCTCGCTGATCTTCCTGCGCGGCGTGCTGAAATCCGGCGAACGCTCGCTGTTCACCTTCTCGGGCACGATCAAGCGGGTGAAGTGGAAGAAGCCGACTGGCAACGCCGCCGTTGCCACCTGACGCGCCACAGGCCCGTCGCGGCTGGCGCGACTATGCATTGCTGCTCGCGCTGGCGTGCTGCTGGAGCTCGACCTATCCGCTGACCAAGATCGGCCTCGGCTCGATCCCGCCGGTCACCTTCATCTCGGCGCGCTCGCTAATCGCGGCAGGCTTTCTGCTGGTGATCCTGCGTGCCCGCGGCTTGCGGCTGCCGACGGACGGCAAGGCCTGGAGGCTGTTTGCGTTCCAGCAGACCATCAACTCGACGATTCCTTTCCTGATGATCACCTGGGCGCAGCAATATGTGGCGGCGGCGCCGACCGTGGTGCTGGCCTCGACCACGCCGATCTTCGCTTTCCTCATCACCTGGGCCGTCACGCGGCATGAGCCCGCGACGCTGCTCAAGCTGATCGGCGCCATTCTGGGCCTGGCCGGCACGGCCGTGACCATCGGCTTCGATACGCTCGGCGGGCTCTCCAGCAACCTCTTTGCCGAAATGGTCATCCTGATCGCCACCATCTCGTTCGCCTGCGCCACGATCTTCGGGCTCAAGCTGACCAATTACGACCCGATGGTGGTGGCGGCGGGCTCGCTGTTGTTCGGCGGCACGGTATTGTTGCCGCTCGCATTGATCGTCGATCATCCCTGGACCCTGCGGCCGACGACTGAAGCGCTGGTTGCCACCGCCGCGATGGGCATCTTCTCCAGCGCGTTCGGGCTGATGCTGTTCTACATGTGCCTGACGCGGCTCGGCACACTGACCACCAATGCGCAGGGATACTTGCGAATTCCGATCGGCGTCGGCCTGTCAGTCCTGCTGCTCGGCGAACCCGTGCCGCCGAATCTGGCACTCGGCCTCGTGTTGGTGATGGCGGGCGTCGCCGCGATGACCATCCCGCGCGGCCAATATCGCAAGTGGATCGAGCGCATGCGCGGGAAGCCGAAAGGCGGATGAAAGCCGCCAGCGTTCAAGTCGACAATTGTTTCTCGGCGATCGAAAGCCACTCCGCCTGGGCTTCGCGCAACTATTTCGGCGCGCGTCGCATTTCGCCTGCGGGAACGGTGGCGGAACAGCAATCAACCGTGATTGACACACAGGAACGGATGCCAGCGCATCGTGTTGCGCCGTTACGCAGCAAGAAAAGGAACAATCATGAAACTCGCAACAATCGGATTGGTCATGGCGCTGGCATTCACGAACACTTTCGCCCTGGCGCAAGCCGGCGGCAGCGGCGCGGGCGGAAGTTCGGGCACGGGTGGCGCGGCGGCAGGATCCCCCACCGGCGGAACGACGGCCGGAAGTGGAACGGGCGGTAATTCCACCACCGGCATGAGCAACGATGCCGGCAGTACAGCAGCCGGCCGAAACAGTCCAGCGAACCCGTCAGGGAACACCCACATCAACCCATCACCGAGCGGTTCGACCCTGTCGCCGACAGGGCCGGGTTCGACCACCGGCCGATAACAAAAAGCCCCGCTCAGCGGGGCTTTTTTATCACATGGTCGCCGCTGCTATTTCTTCTCTTCCAGCAGCTTCCTGTATTTCTCGACGTCCCGCGTCACCAACTGGCCGAGCACTTCGCTCGCATGCTCGTTGGCGTCGGGCGCAACGGTGGAGAGATCGTGAAAACGCTTCTTCACCGCCTCGCTCTCGACGGCGGTCTTGGCGGCGGCGTTCAGCTTCGCGATGATCGCAGGCGGCGTGCCTTTTGGAGCGAACAGGCCGTTCCAGCCCTGCGCCTCGAATTCCGGAAGGCCGGCCTCGGAGGAAGTCGGCAGGCCCGGCAAGGTTGCAAGCCGCACCGTTGAGCCGACGACGAGGCCCCTTACCAGCTTGTCATCGATCGCCTGCGACACCGACGCGGCCGCGTCGCAGACGCCGTCGATCTGGCCGCCGATCGCATCCGTCAGCGCCGGCGCCGCGCCGCGATAACCGACCAGCGTCACGTCGATGCCGGCGGCCTGCACAAAGCTCTTGCAGATCAGAAAATTCGAGGAGCCGACGCCGGCATGACCGAGATTGACCTTGCCGGGATTTTTCTTCGCATAGGCGATGAAATCCTGCAGGTTCTTGGCGGGGAAATCCTTGCGCAACGCGACGATACCAAACGTCTTTGCAACGACCGCGATCGGCACAAAGGATTCCGGCGTGAACGGCAGTTTCGGATAGATCGTATAGGTCGCGGCGCTGGTGCCGGCATTGCCGATCGCGATGGTATAGCCGTCGGCTTCCGCCCGCGCGGCACGCGTCAGCGCGGTCGAGCCGCCGGCGCCCGCGACATTCTCGATCACGATCGGCTGCCCGAGCGACTTGGTCATCTCCTCGGCGACCACACGCGCGATCACGTCGGAGGTGCCGCCGGCCGCGAACGGCACGATCATGGTGATGGGACGCTTGGGATAATCCTGCGCGTGGGCTGCCACGGCGCATAGTAGCGCCACAACGACAATCGTCAGGCGCGACACCAGGAACCTCACGCGGCTTTTTGCAGATGCGCGGCAAGGCCCGCGAACAGGCCGCGGCCGTCGGTGCAGCCCATGATGTCTTCGACGTGGTTTTCCGGGTGCGGCATCATGCCGAGCACGTTGCCGCGCTCGTTGACGATGCCGGCGATCGACTGCGCGGCGCCGTTGATGTTGGACTCCTCGTCGACGATGCCCTCGGCGGAGCAATAGCGGTAGAGCACCCGCCCCTCGCCCTCGAGCCGCTTCACGGTCTCTTCATCGGCCTCGTAATTGCCTTCGCCATGCGCGACCGGCACGCGGATGACCTGGCCGGCATTGTAGCCACGCGTGAACGGAGTGTCGGAGCGCTCGACCCGCAGATGCACGTCCCTGCAGACGAATTTCAGCCGCGCATTGCGCATCAAGACGCCGGGCAGCAAGCCGGCTTCGCACAGGATCTGAAAACCGTTGCAGACGCCGAGCACGAGCCCACCATCGGCGGCATATTTGCGCACCGCGTCCATGACCGGCGCGCGCGCGGCAATGGCGCCGCAGCGCAGGTAATCGCCATAGGAAAACCCGCCGGGCACGACCACCAAATCGGTGCCCTTGGGCAGCGCGGTGTCGGCGTGCCAGACCATCGCCGCCTCCTCACCGGAGACGAGCTTGAGCGCGCGCGCCATGTCGCGTTCGCGGTTGATTCCGGGAAAGACGAGAACGGCTGATTTCATGAATGCGCGCCTAGAGCAGTTCGACCCTGTAATTCTCGATCACCGTATTCGCCAACAGCTTGTCGGCGGCATCCTTCAATGCCGCCTCTGCCTTGGCCTTGTCCGAGCCTGAGAGTTCGATGTCGAACACCTTGCCCTGGCGAACGCTGGCGACGCCATCGACGCCGAGCGATTTCAGCGCGCCTTCGATGGCCTTGCCCTGCGGATCGAGGATGCCGGACTTCAACGTAACGGTAACGCGTGCCTTCACGAGATTTGCCCCAGTTCTTCTCAGCTCTTTACCAGCACCGGACCCGAACCGGCCGGGCGCTCGTTCTCCATCAGAATGCCCAGACGTTTCGCCACCTCGGTATAGGCTTCAAGCAAGCCGCCGAGATCACGGCGGAAACGGTCCTTGTCGAGCTTCTCGTTCGACTTGATATCCCACAGCCGGCATGAGTCGGGCGAGATTTCGTCGGCGACGATGATCCGCATCATCTCGTTCTCGAACAGGCGGCCGCATTCCATCTTGAAATCGACCAGGCGGATGCCGATCCCCAGGAACAGTCCGGTGAGGAAGTCGTTGACGCGGATGGCGAGCGCCATGATGTCGTCGATTTCCTGCGGCGTCGCCCAGCCGAACGCGGTGATGTGCTCTTCCGACACCATGGGGTCGTTGAGCTGGTCGTTCTTGTAATAGAATTCGATGATCGAGCGCGGCAGTTGGGTGCCCTCCTCGATGCCGAGGCGCTGCGACAGCGAACCGGCCGCGACGTTCCGCACCACCACCTCCAGCGGCACGATCTCGACCTCGCGAATCAACTGCTCGCGCATATTGAGGCGGCGGATGAAATGGGTCGGCACCCCAATGTCGTTGAGGTGCTGAAACAGGTACTCCGAAATCCGGTTGTTGAGGACGCCCTTGCCCTCGATCACCTGGTGTTTCTTGGCATTGAACGCGGTCGCATCATCCTTGAAGTGCTGGATCAGGGTTCCCGGCTCCGGACCTTCATACAGGACCTTGGCCTTGCCTTCATAAATACGGCGTCGACGGCTCATTGGGATGTACCGTGTTTTGTTGAAATCCATGAAATTGGTGTGCTCCGGATGACAAGGGTTTGCGACCACGACGGAGCTGCCGTGAAGGCCAGGTCTTGAACCTAACGGCGTCCTGAACTTAAGCGACCGGAAACAGAACAAGAACCTAGCCTGATGGCAACCTATCCGATTGGCCCATCCAGCACAATCGACCCGGCCCGATTGGGCCCAACTTATCCCGATTGCCTGCGGCTTAACGGACCGTTGTTTTACCGATTCGCCCCCTCTATCTAGGTAGTCCATCGGGCCGCGACAACGCGGCCTTATTTACCGTTTGCGGGGATTGGAACCGAAGAATGACCACTTTCGACAAGCGCGAGGAAGGTTTTGAGAAGAAATTCGCCCTCGACGAGGAGCAGAAGTTCAAGGCTGAGGTACGCCGCAACAAGCTGCTCGGTCTTTGGGCAGCGGAAAAGCTCGGGCTGTCGGGCGATGCCGCCACCGCCTATTCCAAGGAAGTGGTCGCGGCCGATTTCGAGCAGGCCGGCGACAAGGACGTCCAGGACAAGGTGGTGAAGGATCTTACCGCCAAGGGCGTCGCCGTCACCGCGCAGGAAGTTCGCATCAAGATGGACGAACTGATCGCGGTTGCCGCCGCCCAGGTGAAGGCGGGGAACTGACACCTCACCGTCATTCCGGACGACGCGAAGCGGCGATCTCAGATGCGCAATTGCGCATCGGGGAATCTCGAGATTCCGGGTCTGGTCCTTCGGACCATCCCGGAATGACGGTGCTAACATCCGAACGCCTTCGTGCCGCGATATTCTCTGCGCACGATCTCCATCAATCGCCGCGCCGCCGCGCTCAGAAATCCGCCGCGGCGCGTATCGCGACGACGTCGTGGCTCGCCTTGAGATCGCGCACGGCGATTGTCGAAATCGTCTTGTGTCGCAGTTCCTCTGCAGCGTTGCTCTCCGATAACAGCGCAATGCCAAGGCCGGCTTCGACCAGGCGCTTCTGCGCGGTCAGGCTGTCGACTGGCGTCCAGTCGATTTCGCCGAGGCCGTGGGTCTGGAACAGCGCAAAGACATGCGCGGCCGTGATCTCGCGCCGTCCCGGTACGACCGGAAATGCGATCCAGCGCTCGCCGCGCAGATCGGCGAGCTTTGCGATCCGGCGGCCGGCGCGCGGATGATCGAGGGCGCATACGACCTGCAGCCGTTCGGAGAGCAGCAATTCGCAGTCGAGGTCGCGCGAAGGGTCGCGGTCATAACGCAGGCCGATGGTCACCTCGCCGCGGCGGACCATGTCGCTGACCTCCGCGCTGGTCGCCGTGCGCAAGGACAATTCGACCTCGGGATGCTCGGCAGCAAACCGCCTGAGAACCGCCGACAGCCGCCCGCCGGCAAGCGTGCCGACGACAGCGAGCGCGACCGGTCCCGAATCCGGCCGCGCCAGCGCGCGCACCGCATTCTCCGCATCCTGCGTCGCCGCCACCGCACGCTCGGCGTAAGGCACTAGCACCCGCCCCGCATCGCTGAGCATGGTGCGCCCCGCGATCCGCTCGAACAGCGGCACGCCGAGCTCCTGCTCCAGCAGCGCAATGCGCCGCGAAATCGCCGGCTGCGAGCGGTGCAGCGCTTTCGCGGCATTCGAAATGCCGCCGCGGCGATGAATGGTCAGGAAGGTGAGAAGCGCATCGCTGTCCATGTTTCGTCCATGCAAAAAGCTGATGATGCCTAGAGAAATAACAAATTTGGCTGATGGCAGATAGCCCGCTAGTTTCGCCGCCAACCAGACCCGACCAACAAACGAAGCGGAGATTGCCGATGCGAAGTCAGACGGAAAAAGCCGAGGCGTTTCGCGCGCTGCATGCGCGGCCCGGCGCGTTCATCATCCCCAATCCCTGGGACGCCGGCACCGCAAAGCTGCTCGCAGCGATGGGCTTTGAGGCGCTCGCGACCACGAGCCTGGGGCTTGCCAATACGCTCGGCAGCGCGACCGTGAGCTTGGACGCCATCCTCGAGAACTGCCGGGCGATTGCGGAAGCAACCGACCTTCCCGTCAACGCCGATCTGGAAAACTGCGGCGCCGATGATCCGAAGACCGCGGCGAAGACGATCGCACGCGCGGCTGAAGCAGGCTGCGTCGGCGGCTCGATCGAGGATTTTTCCGGCGATCCGGAGAAGCCGATCTACGATTTCTCGCTCGCGGTAGAGCGGGTGCAGGCGGCGGTCGAGGCGGCGCGCGCACTGCCCTTCCCGTTCACGCTGACCGCGCGGGCGGAGAATTTCCTGCACGGCCGCAAGGATCTCGACGACACCATCAAGCGTCTGCAGGCGTTCGAGGCCGTTGGCGCTGATGTCCTGTATTCCCCCGGCCTCTACGACATCGGCACGATCCGCGCCGTGGTGTCGTCGGTCGGCAAGCCGTTCAACCTGGTGATGGGATTTGCCGATCCGACGCTGACCGTCCCGCAACTCGCCGAGGCCGGCGTCAAGCGCATCAGCGTTGGCGGCGCGATGGCGCGCTACGCGCTGGCGGCGTTCTTGAAGTGCGCCCGCGAGATGAAGGAGCGCGGCGCGTTCACGTTTGTGCGCGAGATGGCGCCGATCGCAGAGGTGCGGGCGGCCTTCGGGTAATAGGTCTCTCCGCCGTCATTCCGGGATGGTCCGCAAGGACCAGACCCGGAATCTCGAGATTCCGGATCGCCGCTTCGCGTCGTCCGGAATGACGTTACCGCCGCGGGGCGGCGGTAACGTCACTCCTCCTTAAACCCATACTCCGGCACGTTCCCACTCGCGCCGTAATATTTGTACGGCAGGAATTTGCCGGACATCGTGATCTTGACCCGGTCGCCCTTGGGATGGGCGACGCGGTCGATCGCCATGTCGAAATCGATCGCCGACATGATGCCGTCGCCGAATTCCTCTTCGATCAGCGCCTTCCACGCCGGGCCGTTGACCATCACCATTTCGAAGAAGCGGTAGATCAAGGGATCGGTCGGCGGCATCGGCGTGCCGGTGCCGCGCATCGGCACCTCGTTGAGCATCGCTACTTCCGCTTTCGACAGCCCGAACAATTCGCCGGCATTGGCGGCTTGCGGCTTCGTCAGCTTCATCTGGCCCATGATGGCGCCGACGATCAGCACTTCCGAATAGCCGCCAATCTTTTCGCAGATGTGTTTCCAGCTCCAGCCCTTCTCGCGCTTGATGTCGAGCAGCTTTTCGGTGAGGTCTTCGCGCTTCATGCCTATCTCCTTGTGTACTCGTCATGCCCGGGCTTGTCCCGGGCATCCATGTTTTTGCTGTGTCTATGCAGACGTGGATGGCCGGGCCACGCTCGGCCACGACGCCTCAATCGAATCCTCCGCCTCGGCAGCCACTACCAGTTCCGGCTTGCCCGGCCGCACGACCGGCACGTTGCGCGGATCATGATCAGTCACGGTGGCAGCAAACGTCTTGCTGCGGCTGACCAGGAAATCGACGATGTGATTGCGCACCGCGTAATAGAGCGGATGGCGGTGCAGATCGATGCGGCCGCGATCCTTCGGCAGCGGATTTTCCACGATCTCGGCCAGCACGGCGCCCGGACCGTTGGTCATCAGAAAAATCTTGTCGGCGAGATAGATCGCCTCATCGACGTCATGGGTAATCATGAACGCCGTCTGCCCGGTCTCGAGGCAAATGCGCCGCACCTCGTCCTGCAGCGTACCGCGCGTCAGCGCGTCCAGCGCCGAGAATGGCTCGTCCATCAGCATGATCTTCGGCGTGATCGAAAGCGCCCGTGCAATGCCGACGCGCTGCTTCATGCCGCCCGACAGTTCCGACGGCCGCTTGTGCTCGGACCCGGTTAGCCCGACCAGATCGATGAACTTCTGCGCATGCGCCTTCACCTTGGCGCGATCCCAGTTGCGCCATTTCGAGGTCACGGCATAGGCGACGTTGCCGAGCACCGTGCGCCATGGCAAGAGCGCATGGCTCTGGAAGATCACGGCGCGATCAAGACTCGTGCCTTCAATGGCCTGCCCGTCGACAATGACGGCGCCCTCGCTCGGTTGGTCAAGCCCCGCCAGGATGTTCAACACCGTGGTCTTGCCGCAGCCGGAATGGCCGATCACGCAGCCGAATTCGCCGCGCTTCATCGACAGCCAGAGATCCTCGAAAATCGTGGTCTCACCGCCACCCGCGCCCGGATAACGCCGCGCGATGCCCTCGATGGAAATGAATTTGTCGGTCATCTCCATCACTCCGGGAACGTGACCATGCGCGTGAACCGCGCCAGGATCTGGTCGAGCAGCATGCCGACGATGCCGATCATGAGGATGGCGATGATGACGTTGGTGATCGAGAGGTTGTTCCACTCGTTCCAGACGAAGTAGCCAATGCCGGTGCCGCCCACCAGCATCTCGGCCGCGACGATCACGAGCCAGGCGATGCCGATCGAAATCCGCATGCCGGTGAGGATCGTCGGTGCCGCCGCGGGCAGGATCACCGTGAAGGCACGCCTGACAGTGCCGACTTCCAGCGTGCGCGCGACGTTGATCCATTCCTTGCGTACTGCGGCGACGCCGAACGCGGTGTTCAAGAGCATCGGCCACACCGAGCAGATGAAGATGACGAAGATCGCCGAGATCGAAGAATCCTTGATGGTGTAGAGTGCAAGCGGCATCCAGGCCAGCGGCGAAATCGGCTTCAGCACCTGGATGAAGGGATCTAGCGCCTTGCTGATCAGCGGCGACATGCCGATCAGGAAGCCGAGCGGAATGGCCACGATGACAGCGAGAAAATAGCCGAGGCCGACGCGGGCGATGGAGTAGCCGAGCTGGATGCCGAGGCCCTTGTCGTTCGGACCATTGTCGTAGAACGGTTGCCTGAGGTGCTCCCACAATTTCGCGCCGATATCGAGCGGCCCCGGCATCGCCGATTTGCCTTGGGTGGCCGTCAGCCCCATCAGCTTGGCGTATTCCGGCGACATGTTGCCGACCGCGCCCGTCGAGCGGGTGGCGAGATGCCAGATGCCGAGGAACGCCGCGAATAGCACGATCGAAACCACGGCCGCGCGAAAACGAAGGGATGAGGTCATGACGACAAGCTCCGTGTCCCGGGCGCGGTGCAGCACGAAGCGCAGCGAAGTGATGCGCCGCAGAACCGGGACCCACCGCGCGTGAGGCGGTCCCGGCTCAGCAACGCACCGCTCCGCACGCTGTGCTGCGCGCTGCATTGCGTCCGGGACACGAGAGCATCGCTCATCACGACGCCTTCCTGATCTTGAAGCTGGCGAGATAGTCCTCGGGCTTCGCAGGATCGAACGTCTTGCCCATCACCGAAAAACTCTTGGTGGTGGCGGCGGGCGGCGTCAGTCCTGCTTCCTTCATCAGCTTGGCGGCGTCGGTGGCGAGATAGACCTGTGCGGCGATGCCGGCATAGTCGATGTCGCCCTTGATCTGGCCCCAGCGCTTCATCTGGGTCATGATCCACACCGCAAACGACTGCCACGGGAACGGATCGAAATCGACGCGGTTCGGCTGCTGGACGATGTTGCCGAGCCCGTCGGCGAAGGTGCCGGTCAAGATCTGCTCCAGCACGATCGTCGGCTGGTTGAGATAGTTCGCCGGCGCGATTGCCGCCGCGATCTCCTTGCGGTTCTCCGCCTTGTGCGCGTACGCGGTGGCTTCAATGATCGATTTGAGCAAGGCGCCATAGGTGTTCGGCATCGTGGTGACGAATTCCTTCGACGCGGCGAAGGCGCAGCACGGGTGCCCTTCCCAGATATCCTTGGTCAGGATGTGGATGAAGCCGGCGCCGTCAAACACCGCGCGCTGGTTCATCGGGTCGGGCCCGAGAAAGCCGTCGATGTTGTCGGCGCGCAGATTGGCGACCATTTCCGGCGGCGGCACCGCGCGGATCTGCACGTCGGTATCGGGATCGATGCCGTGCTCGGCGAGGTAATAGCGCAGCAGGTAATTGTGCATCGAATAGTCGAAGGGTACGGCGAACTTGAAGCCCTTCCAGTCCTTCGGATTGCGCTTGTCCTTGTGCTTGATCGACAGCGTGATCGCCTGGCCGTTGATGTTTTCCACGGCCGGCATGGTGTAGGGAATCGGATTGGAGCCGGCGCCCATGGTGATGGCGAGCGGCATCGGCGACAGCATGTGCGCGGCGTCGTATTCCTTGTTGATGGTCTTGTCGCGGATGACGGCCCAGCCGGCGGTCTTGATCACTTCGACGTTCAGGCCATTCTTGGCATAGAACCCCATCGGCGCGGCCATGATGATCGGCGTGGCGCAGGTGATCGGGATGAAGCCGACCTTAAGGTCCTTCTTTTCCAGCGGCCCGCCTTGCGCGAACGCTTCCGTCGCCGTCTTGAGCGGGAAGAATTGCGATAATGCCGCCGCTGCGGTTGCCGCGCCCACCGACTTCAAAAACGCGCGTCGCGCGACGTCCTGCGGAAACATCGCGCGCATTACGGCGGAGGCGACTACGCCTTCGTAGCGCTTCTGCTCGCTGTCGATGGCGGCCTGGATCTGCAGTTGGGCGGCCTGGTGCTCGGCTTCGCCGACATGCTGGCCGCAGCTACAGCCACCGGCATGAAGACGGCGGTTGGGATCGAATGGATTGTCGAAGGTAGACATCAGCCCTCCTGCGCGACGTTGCACCCTAATTAAGCAAGGCACATGCCAGCCCCGGTTCTGCGGCGATGGCTCTGAGATCACAGGGTTTCTACTGACGTTGGCGGCTACGAAAATTCGTGATACACGAAATGTCGTAGCTGAATTACGAGATTTCGGAGTAGCGTTCGGATGGATCTGGCCCTCGGCTCAACCGCCTCACTAGAGGATGTCGAACTGCGCACCGCCGCGTTCGAATTCGCAATCGAGCCCGCGCTACTGCTCGATCCCCATGCCGACCAAATCCTCGACGCCAATCCGGCGGCCTGCACCCTGCTCGGCTATGACCGCGCCTTGCTGCGCCAGACCAAGGCCAGCACGCTGCATGCAGGACAATTGCCTGTTCTGATCGTGTTCACGCAGGCCGTGCTCGACAAGGGCGCATACTGGACCAACGCGCTCACCCCGCGCCACGCGACGGGGCAAAGCCTGCGCCTGGAATATGCCGGCTCACTCGTGCCGAGTGACGGCCGCTCGCTGGTGCTGCTCACCATGAGCGATCTCGACGCACGGCGCCGACGCTATGTCGACGCGGCGGCCGAAGACCACATGCGCGGCGGGATCGCGACCTGGCAGCGGGTCGAACGGGTGTTCCAGGATATCGAGCGCGAGAACCAGTTGATCCTGCGCGCCGCCGGCGAAGGCATTTATGGCGTCAACGCCGAGGGCAAGACCACCTTCGTCAATCCGGCCGCCGAGCGCATGCTGGGCTGGGGCGCGGAAGAACTGGTCGGCAAGGCAATCCACCCGATCGTGCATCACACCCATCATGACGGGCGGCACTATCCCGATCACGACTGCCCGATTTACGCGGCGTTTCGCGACGGCGCCGTGCACCAGGTCGAAGGCGAAGTGTTCTGGCGCAAGGACGGCACGCCGGTCTGGGTCGAATATACCTCGACGCCGATCCGCGACCGCGGCGTGGTGGTCGGCGCGGTCATCGTGTTTCGCGACGTCAGCCAGCGCCGCGAGGCCGACGAGAAGCTGCATGCAGCGCTTGCCGAAGTCGATCGCTTGCGCGAGCGGCTCGAGCTGGAAAACGCCTATTTGCAGGAAGAAATCCGCATCGAGACCAATCCGCGCGGCATCATCGGCCAGAGCGAGGCGATCCAGAAGACGCTGCGCCAGGTCAAGCTGGTGGCGCCGACCACCGCCGCCGTGATGATCACGGGTGAATCCGGCACCGGCAAGGAATTGATCGCGCGCGCCATTCATGAAGCGAGCAGCCGCCGCGACCGGCCGCTGATCCGCGTCAACTGCGCGGCGATCCCGCGCGAACTCTTTGAGAGCGAGTTCTTCGGCCATATCAGAGGCGCCTTCACCGGTGCGATGCGCGACCGCATCGGACGGTTCGAGCTCGCCGACGGCGGCACGCTGTTTCTCGACGAGGTTGGCGAAATTCCGCTGGAGCTGCAGGGCAAGCTGCTCCGCGTGCTGCAGGAGGGTAATTTCGAACGCGTCGGCGAAGAGCGCACCCGCGCGGTCGACGTGCGCGTGATCGCCGCCACCAACCGCGATCTCAAGCAGGAAGTGCAACGCGGCCGGTTTCGCGAGGACCTCTATTTCCGCCTCAACGTCTTTCCGGTGGAATCGGTACCGCTGCGCGAGCGGCGCGAGGACATCCCGCTGCTGGCGCAGCATTTTTTGACGCGCGAGAGCAAGGCGCTGAAATCCGAGCTGCGGTTGTCGGAAGGCGACGCAAGGCGGCTTGCGCGCTACGACTGGCCCGGCAATGTGCGCGAGCTCCAGAACGTGATCGAGCGCGCGGCGATCCTCGCCCAGAACGGCCGCCTGCGCATCGACCTGCCTGATGTATCAGGCGCGCCGCCCTCCCCCGGCGCGGCGCGCGTGAAAGCAGATAGCCGCCCCGCGGTGATGACCTCATCGGAAATGCGCTCCCACGAACGCGCCAATATTCTCGCAGCACTTCAGGCCTGCTCCGGAAAAGTGTTCGGCCCCGGCGGCGCCGCCGAGATGCTCGACATCAAGCCGACCACGCTTGCCTCCCGCATCAAGGCGCTGGGGATTACGAATATGCGTGGGTTGGCTGGCTAATCAGGGCGTGTACTCATAAACGTCGGCTTCCCACGGCAAGGCGGAGGTTACCCGACTTAACCGTGATCAGCGGCTTGTGGACCCAAAGCCGAGCTATGCCGAGCTTCGCTTGATGGGCATTCACAGCGGATTGGGCGACCGAGGGCTTGCGAATTCAGGAACCGGCACGTTAGAGTTGCTAGTCTCAACGCCCAAGACTCGCTCGCATGCTCAGCTCAATCCGTTTTCAAGAGAATCGCACAACAGTGTCTGGCAGTGCGTTCGGGCTTGGCACTTTCCGCTTCATTGCTTGTCATTTTCCTTGCTCAAGCTGGAGAATGCCGTGCGCAGGACAGCACATCTCTCTCCAATGGACCCAACGGCCTTCAAAAGTGGATTGAGCGGGATTTGTACTTCTTTCGCGATCCTAGAGGTAATGCGAAGCTGTTCTTAAGGCGAGAACCGGTCAATGTCGGTCTCGTCGGTCTCACAGGCACGCTGAAGAATGAGGTGAGCGCACTTATAGAGGACCTATCGAAAGCGGCCGGGGTAGCCCACCAGCAAACATCGGCTAACGTAAATTTGGCGATTGTCGTGGATACCCCAATTAGTGTTGGAGACAAGCCGAACCCTGCGCTTTGGAAACGAGTTGGCTTGGATGACCAGATGTACAAGATTGTCTCGGAGGCGGGGCCTTGGGCGTCGGGGTGTGGCGTGTATTCGTTCGGCAATGCTCAAACGGGTCAAGTAGGGCTAAGCATCGTATTTGCAGATAGCAAGCTTGACGTTCAAACCATGACAGATTGTGTCATCGATGGAACCCTTCGTGCCTTTGGGGTCAGGTCAAATCGCAAGTTGATTCTACGCAGTGACGACGGCTATCTACAGTTCGTAGCCGTCGTCGGTGCGTTGCGAGAATGTGAGCGATCCTTAGGCGTAGATCGCATGGTTTCTTTAACTGAGGGCGAACAGAAGTCGAGATACGCCAAATGTGCCGCGGGCTTGGTCAAGCGATAAACCTACGTCCGCAGTTCGATTGTCCGCTTCTGGGCCCAAAGGCCACATGCATCAATGTTGGCTTGATAATCGCCTTCCGAGAGTAAAGCGGACCAGACTTGATTACCAGCACATGCCTAGTAGCGGCGGCCGCCGACGGCGAACGACGAGGCGCCGGGCAGCGAGTTGAATTCGCTGTCGAGGCGGCCCGACTGCTGGACGTAGCCGACGCCGAGCGACAGGCTGAGATTCGACGTCGGCTGGAATTCGATGCCGGCATTCACGCTGGAGATCGGCAGCGTGCCGGATTTGGAATCGAACGGCGCGAACGGGCCGCCGATGCCGGTATCGTATTTCAACGTATCGAACCCGGCATAGAAGGTGACGGGCAAGCCGCTGTTCTTCAGGCTGTAGCCGACCTGCATGCCTTCACTATAGATCGAGCCGAAATTGCCGAACGCACTCTGGCTGATGCCGCTGAGGCCCATGCTGCTGCGCTGGCTGCCGACAAAAAAGCCGTTCGAAAAATTGTAGCGCGCATAGGACGAGCCGTTGCCGGCGTCGCGGAAGTCGAAGCTCGGAAAGTTGCCGTATGCGTCCGGGCTCTCGCCCGCATCCCCGCTGAAGCCCATCGGCCAGCCCGGGATCCAGTAATTCACCGGCGAGGCCTGGGCGTGAGCGGCGCGAGCGCCAAGGCACAGCGTCGCCGCGACCAATACGAGACCGAATTTGCGTGAAGACATCGACATCCGCGACCACCCGACTGCGCCGCGATTATACGCAGCGGAGATCGGGAACGCCAGAGCGGCGCGATGGCGCGGTTCCGCCTGTTGGCGATGTTGCAGCCCGATCCGGTCGAATCAGGCTGCAAACATCAAGCGTCCTCACGCCGCCTTGGTGGTGAGCTTGGCCTCCATCGGCAGCCCCTCCTCGATCGGCAGCGCGGGATCGCGCGACCATTCGTTCCAGGAGCCGAAATACATCCGCACATCCTTCACGCCGGCGTTCTTCAAGGCGAGGAAGGTGTTCGAGGCGCGCGCGCCTTTGAAGCAGTAGAGATAGACCGGCGTATTCTGTGTGATGCCGACGGTGGCGCATTCCGCCAAAATCTCGTTCTTGGACTTGAAGCGCGGCCCTTCCGCGGTCGGCTTCATCATACGGTACCACTCAAGCCAGACGGCGCCGGGGATGCGTCCCTTGCGCGGACAGAAATCCTTCCCGTAAGGTGAAGAGCTTTCGCCGATCCACTCGTCGATGTCGCGCACATCGAGCAAGGCGATACCGGGCTTGCCGACGGCGGCCAGCATGGTCTTGGCATCGATCAGGATGTCGCCCGCTTCAGGCAGAACCGAGAACGACGCCTTCACCGGCGACGGCACGTCCTGGGTCACCGGCAGGCCCGCCGCCGCCCAGGCATCGTAACCGCCATGCAGCACCTTGACCTTGGGATAGCCGAGCATGGTCAGCAGATAGTAGCCGCGGCAGGACTGCCCGAAGCCGGAATTCATCGACTGCTCGTAGATGACGGCGGTCTCCTTGCCCGAAAGCCCGGCGGCGCCGAACGCGTCGGCGAATTTCGTCTTCAGTTCGTGAATACCTTCCGGCGTCGAGGTCGCGAGATAGGTGAAGATTTCATGGACGTTGACGGCGTTCGGGAGATGCCCCACGCCGTAAGCCTCGGGATTGCGAGTGTCGATGACGACACACGGCTCTTGCTTGAGGAATTCCGCGAGTTCGCCGGCAGTAATCAGAACGTCCGTCATGGCAGGCCTCTCCTGTTCGTGGTTGCTGGTTGGGGTCGATCGGAAATCCCTTAGTGCTCGTCGCCGGCCAGCATCTTGCGAAGCTGCTTGGTGGCGGGGGTGACGATGGCGACGAAATAGGCCTCGCGCAGCCGGCGCTGGGCGCGGTGGCTCTTCAAATAACCGCGCGCGCCGCAATGAAGCATCGCCGCATGCGCAGCCGCGACGCTGGCGTCGCCGAGCCGGAGCCGCAGCGCAATGACGCGGCGCCAGTAGCTATCGTCGGAATTGTAGGGGTCGCGCGCCAGCGCCATCGTCTCCTTCTCGAACTCGGCATGGAGTTCGCGGAATTGAGTAGGCTGTTGCGGCAAATAGCGGTTGATATGGCTCAAGGGCGCCTCGACCTCGTCCATGATCTGGATGCAGTCCCTGATCAGGCCGAGCGCCATGCCGGCCTGCAGCAGGATGAAACCGGCACGGATTTTCTTCACGAACGGTCCCGCCGGTTCGGCAAGGATCAGCTCATCCGGCACGAAGACGTCCCGAAACTGCACGGCATAGGTGCCGGTGCCATCCATCGCGAGAAATGGTTTGCATGGCTGCAGCGTGATCGCGGGATCGGAGCAATCGGCAAGGAACATGACGATACCGCCGCCCTCGTCCTCGCGCTCGAAGATGGTGCCGAAGAAATGATCGGGACCGAGGTTCGACACCCAGGGCAGCGCGCCGCGCACGACGTAACCGCCCTCGACCTTGCGTCCCCTGAGTTTGAGTTTCTCGATTCCGAAAAAACTCTTCATCGGGTTGGAGAGCCCGGTGCCGCCGAGCATCTCGCCGCTGGCAAACTTGCCGGCGAATTTGGCAACGAGTTTTGGATTGTTCGAATTGGAGGCGTACCAGACCAACGTGTTCTGGCACCACGCCATGAAGGCGGTGGCGCCGCAGACCTCTCCAAGTGCCGCGATCGATTGAATGGCACAGCGCAGGTCCGCCATGCCATCCGCAGGCTGGTGACTGCCCCACGCGCCGACGTCCCCGAGCCGCCGCAGCAACGCATCCGGATAGACGGTGCCCTCGTCGATGGCCGCGGCCTGGGGTGCGAGTTCTCTACGCGCAATCGCCGCGACCTGATCGACAATCGATGCCGCGGGGAGATCTTCGGCAACTGCGAGCCGCGATACCGCCACTGAACCCATGAGAACCTCCGCACCCCACTGGCTTGTTGCGACTGCTTATGCGCTGACTTCGAGATTGACCGGCCGCGTAAAAGTGTTGGCGACCGGCGACCATTTCTTGACGTGGGCGACCAGCGCATCGATCTCGCTCTTCGGAATGCCCTCGCATTCCATGTCGACCTTGACGCGGACGTCGGTGAAGCCGACCGGCTTTTCGCTGACGTCGCCGGTGCCCCACACCGCCGTGATATTGAGGTCGCCCTCCAGCTCGAGTTCGAGCTTGTTGACGGTCCAGCCGCGATGCACGGCGTTGGCGTGCAGGCCAACGGCAAGGCATGAGCCGAGCGCGGCCAGCGATGCCTCCGACGGGTTCGGCGCGGTGTCGTCGCCCAAAAGGCCCGGCGGTTCGTCGACGATGTAGGGCGCGAGGTTGCGGATGTAGTTGGCGTGACGGAACTTGCCCTCCGCCACCGTCTTGCACTTCAAGGTCTTGATGACCTTCGGATTAGCTTTGCCGTTGGCGATGAGCTGATCGAGCCCGTTTTTGTCGATCGGGGCCAGGCAGCCCGTGAGCACCGTTTTTTGAGCGAGCGCGGTCATCATTTCTCTCCCTTGGGTAGGATACCGAACGTTCTGTTTCCTGCATGAAGCGTGCCAGATCAGGCCGAAATCAAAAGCCGAACGTCTCTCGTCGCTTAGTGCGCCTGCCCGGAAATTGGTCAGCGCCGTGCTGCTCAGGCGCGAAGCAGTTGCCGCGTGCTTGCGATTATTTTCGGCGCAAAGATGCGGCTTGATGATTGTGCCGCGCTCCGATTAACTGCGGCGCATGGGCAAATCAGTTTCCAAGCGGAAAGCTGTCGCGGCATCGGCCGCAGGCGACGAGGAATCCGCGCGCGGCCGCCTGCTCAGCGCGGCGACGCATCTGTTCTGCAAGAACGGCATCAACGCCACCGGCATCGATGCGATCATCGACGAGGCCGGCACCGCCAAAACCACGCTCTACAAATTGTTCGGATCGAAGACCAAGCTCGTCAACGCCGTACTGGAAAGCGAAGGCAAGGCCTGGCGTGAATGGTTCATCGGCGCGATGGAAAATGGCGGCGGCGATGCGCAGGCGAAGCTGAAGCGGATTTTTCCGGCGCTGAAGCGCTGGTTCGCCGAGGAGCGTTTCTACGGCTGCCCCTTCATCAATGCGGTCGCCGAGCACGACAAGGACGCCAAGCAGTTCCGCAACATCGCGCTGCGCCACAAGAAGGTGGTGCTGGCGCACATCGAAAAGCTCGCCACTGAGATGGGCGCCGCCGAGCCGCAGGTGCTGGCCCATCAACTCGCGCTGTTAATAGACGGCGCCATCGTTGCCGCCATGGTCACGCGCGATCCCGCCGTCGCGGATACCGCGGGGCTTGCGGCGGCCAACCTGTTCGGGCCTTCCAATGTGAAGAGGACGAAGCGCGCCGGTAACCCTGCGGAGCTTGTCGCCGTCTGAGGCAGGCTAGGGCGCTACTCATAGTCCGCTCTTGGAGCTAAAGCAGATATGCGTTGGTCACGCCAGAATTGCGCCTTTGACCCTGAGCAGACCTAGGCCAGATTGAAATCCCGCACCGCAGCGGGCCCTTCTCCCTTTTACCCGCCAATGAAGTGGTCTAGGCTTCTCGGCGAGCTGCCTTGAAGCGGGAGGTGCCGAGTTCTTCGCAGGTAAACGGGCAGCGATAGTGCCGTTCGGCCGGCAAATTTCTGCGTGAGCCGGGCTTTTTTAGGGCTCAATCGAACAGCGCGGAGATCACTCATGAATACGAGATACAAGATGGGGCTGGCCATGGTGGCCGGCCTTGCACTCGGTGCCGCGGCGGTCCAGGGGCTGCACGCGCAAGCGAAGCCGCCCGTGTACTTCGTCGCGGAAGTCGACGTGATGGATCAGGAGGCCTATGGCAAGGAATATGCCCCGAAAGCGCAGGCCCTCATCAAGTCACACGGCGGTAAATTTCTTGCCATTGGAGGAATCGCTGGCGCAAACGCGAAACAAATAACTGGATTTGATGGCCAAACACCAAAGCGCGCCGTCGTCCAAGTCTGGGACAGCATGGAAAAACTCCAAGCCTGGCGCAATGATCCGGAGTACAAGAAGCTACGAGAGGTCGGCGACAAATACGCGAAATTCCGCTCCTTCGCCATCGAGGGCACGCCGCAATAGCGGACGCCCCATCACCGGAGTCGAGGGGCCGCCATGCATCGGCGGCCTCTTCGTCATTGGAGAACCCGGGACCGCAAAACGCGGGGCTTGATGTCCCACTGCACATTCAGCAACTCGCCGAGGTGGTGGATCGAGTGAGGATGCTGCTGTGCAGGGAGTTCCGTAGTTGGCACAAAGCAGACTGCTGAAGGCCAGCCTTGGCTGTCCGCTTACCGATGGTAAAGCGACATCGCCAAGTCCATTGACGTCTTGATTTTATGAGTACACGCCCCAGAGCGACGCGGGCGCCGTGACGATCAGACCGCGCGCCAGCACCACCCCGCCGGCCACAATCAGGCCCACGCCTGCCGCGCGGCTGAGCCACGGGCTGCGGGCGAGCAGCTTCTCGAAGGCGACATAGATCGCCACCGCCGCGATCCACACCACGTTCATCACGCCGGCAACGAACAGCAGCGCCATCAGGAACCAGCAACAGCCGACGCAGTAGCTGCCATGCCGAAAGCCCATGCGCAGCGCGCCCATGGCGCCCGGTTGCCAATAGCGGCTGAGGAAGAATACCGGATTCTGGCAGTAGCGCAGGCAGGCGCGCTTGATCGGCGTGAGCTGGTAGAGCCCGGCGGCAAGCAGGATGGTCCCGGCAAGCATGGCGCTGGTGCTCGCCATCATGCCGGACAGCAGCCCGGCCTGATCCAATGCCCACTGCACCGCGACCGCGACCAGGCTAAAGCCGGCCCATATCAGGAGATAGCCGGCGAGAAAAAGCCAGCTCGTGAAGACGGGATTTTCGGTCTCCTGCCTGCGCTTGATTGCCGTGAACAGCAGCACCATTGGCGCGGCGCTCGGCACCATCATCGCGATCATCATCACCCACCACATCGCAAACATCAGCGCGGCCTGCGAGGCCGACCATGGCTCGGGGTCCATCGGCATATCGGCCATGCTCATGTCGATGCCGGCGCCAGCGGCCAGATAGCCCCAGGCAAACGCGATCACTGAAGCCATGCTGAACGCCACGATCAGGCGATCGTGGCGCAAGGTCTGTTCAAGCGCAGAGGTCCCGGACATGGACTTAACCTCCGCCACGGAAACGGCCCGTCGAAGGGCCGCCTCCAATGCAGCGTCAGGCCGCGACGCCCTCCGGCGTCTGCACGACGTTTGCCAGCGAGCTGTGCGACCCCTTGGTGTCGAACGCAATCGCGCCGGTCGAGCGGATGTTGGCCGAGGCGATCTCGGCAGAGATATGTTCGAAGCCCTCGGGCATCACGACCTGAATGCGATGAGGCTCTCCCGTCACCGGATTCTTGATCGGCTCGACCTCGGTCTCCAGCACGCCCTTGGCCACCATGCGCGCAACGCGTCCATCCTTGTCGAATGAGAACTCGATGGGCACAAACAACGGGTCATGCATCTTGGTTACGATCAGGCTGAGGATCTGAAACAGCGTGCCTTCGGCGGAGTTCTGGCCCGACATGATCTTGAAAAGCGCTTCGCGTTGTTCGGGTGTGGCACGCTCGTCGATGATCGGCTGTAACTGGCCGTTGCCCTCATGCAGCGCCCCGGGGAAATGGACGGTAGCCGCGAAAACCAGGCCGTCGAGCTTAGTGCCCTCGAAATATCCCTTGGTGATCCTCATGCCGACCAGGCCCTTGCAATAGCCTTGGGTCGGCCGCGCGTTGAAATCGCACGGACAGCCAAACGCGCAATTGCAGTTCTTGATCCATTCGCCTTCGAGACGCCAGTCAGATGTAGCCATCGCACACCTCCCGTTGCGTTATCGATTGGACTGCAGCCGCTTGAACTTCTCCTTGGTCGGGCGCTGCAAGCTTACTCCGTTTGTGCCCCAAGGGACAGCGACCCGTAGGGTGGGCAAAGCGGAGCGTGCCCACCATTCAAGACAACGATGCCGACAAATGGTGGGCACGGCGCTAACGCGCCTTTGTCCACCCTACGGCTTTCTCAAGCCGCTCCAGCTCGGTCGCCAGATCCCGCTCGACATCGGCAACCCGCACCTCGATCACGCGGTAATCCCGTGCCTCCAGCCACGCCTTCCGCCCGGCGCGGTCGGCGACAATTGTTTCCGTCTCGTTCGGGTTGACCAGTTCGATCGCCAGGCGATGCACGAAGGAGACGAAGTCCGGAATGTGGCGCCCGACCGGGGTCTGGCGCTTGAACTGGCCGGCGAAGCGGCGGTCGCGCGTCAGCGCCTGCCAAAGGATGCGCTCGGCATCGGTCGGGTTGCGGCGAAGCAGCCGTGCCAGGCCGCGGACGGTAGAGCTGTCGCCAGGCACCGCCGGCCCCTGCCCGTGCTCGGCCAACAGCGCCCGCAGCCTTGTCGCCTGTTCGCCGTCGAGCACGCCGCCCTTGGCCGGTCCCTTGCGTCCCTCCGCGATCGCCATCACCACGCCGTGCAAAGTGTGCATGTCCTGCTTGGTCGGGTCCATCCGGGTAAAGATGTTGCGCAGGTTCACCAGCATGGTTTCGCGCTTCTCGCGTGGGCGGAGGAATTCGACCTTGTCGAGTTCCCGAACCAGATTGTCGAAGAAGGCCTGCATCTGGTGCTGCGAGGCCGGCTCGGAGCGTTCCGGCATCGCGAACGGCAGGGCGCCGCCGGTCGACAGTTTGAACCACTCGTAGCCGATCAGCAGCACCGCCTGCGCCAGATTGAGCGAGGCGAAGCCGGGGTTGACCGGAAAGGTGATGATCCGGTTGGCAAGCACCACCTCCTCGTTCTGCAGGCCGTACCGCTCGCGGCCGAACAGGATACCGGCCCCGCCGCCACTTCCGACATGAGCCACGATCTCGGCCGCCGCTTGCGCCGGCGCGACCACCGGCTTGGCCTGGTCATGCGCGCGGGCGGTGGTCGCGAACAGCAGTGTGAGATCGGCGACCGCCTGCTCTACCGTGTCGAACAACTGCGCCTGTTCCAAAATCTGGTCCGCGCCGGCAGCGGCCCGTTGCGCCGCGATGTTCGGCCAGCCGTCGCGCGGATTGACGATCCGCAGGCGCGACAGCGCAAAATTGCCCATCGCCCGCGCGGCCATGCCGATATTCTCGCCGAGCTGCGGCTCGACGAGGATCACAATGGGTCCGGCTAAGTCCAACCCAGACTTGGTTTTATCGGTGCCCGAACCGGACATTTTCGACTTCACTTTCTGATTCAGCTCCTGAAGGATCAGGAGGATTCGACAAACCTTCGCAGGCTGCCTTCGATTGCCTGACTGGGATAATTTCTCAAGCAAAATATGGGGTTAGTACCCCTGTTTGAACCTTGGTCAAACTTCAAGGCGCTGTCGCCTTGCAGTGAGGAACAATCGATGGGAACCCCATCGAAATGCGGACTAGAGGCCGGTTAGGATACGTGGTGGATGAGCTGGAATGAATCCGAGATCCTGAAAGCCCGGAATGCGATCTTTGACGCCGCGCAAGACATGTTGGCGGGAAGGCTTACGTACATCGAAGGTGCGCGAAAAATTGTTGCGGCCTGGTGGGCGTCAAAGCTTGATGAATGGGACGCAGATTTCCTGCCCTTCGTCGGCGTTGTTTCTGAAACCGAAGCTCTGCCATTTGGCGGGATGAGAGCGCACTGGCAAACAGCGGCCTTGGACGCCCTTCGGCCTGAGATCGACCGCATGGAGGCTTGGGCTCGACGGTGCGGCGAACCCCATTGCCGCAATCTTGTGGCGCGGTTTTCCAGCGGCCAGATTAAGATCGAGAAGTTCTAGCTGGCGGCCTTATCCCGCGATTGCACCCATCGCCGCCGCCTTGCGGGCGTTCCGCTTTCGGATCGTGCTGGTGGTGCTACAATGCGGCACGCTGTGGTTAACGGGAAAGCTGTTCAACCCGCTGCCTGATCCCGGCTTTGTGCCGCTGTCGACCATCGTCGCCATCCAGTTCGTGCCGCTGCTCGGCATCTGCGCCGTGATCGCGACCTTTACCTGGCGGCGAACCGGCTCCAGCCGCCGAGCGCCCTGATCTGCGGCCTGTTCATTACCTGGTACGTGGTGGCGGGGACGGCGACCCAGGCCGCAATCTAATCTAAAGGATGGGCTGAAAGTGCATAACGGCTTGGCTTTCGCCGGCCGGTTTGCAGTGCTATAGGCCGCCTATAATCACTCCACCCGCCCGAAACGCGCGGTTTTCCAAAGAAGGCCCCCTCCATCATGGCAAAAATCAAGGTGACCAACCCCGTCGTCGAACTCGATGGCGACGAGATGACCCGGATCATCTGGCAGTACATCAAGGACAAGCTGATCACCCCGTTCCTCGATGTCGAACTGCTCTATTTTGACCTCGGAATGGAGTACCGCGACCAGACCAACGACCAGGTCACGATCGATGCCGCCAATGCCATCAAGAAGGTCGGCGTCGGCGTCAAATGCGCCACCATCACCCCTGATGAAGCCCGAGTGAAGGAATTCGGCCTGAAGGAGATGTGGAAGTCGCCGAACGGCACCATCCGCAACATCCTGGGCGGCGTGATCTTCCGCGAGCCGATCATCTGCAAGAACGTGCCGCGCCTGGTTCCCGGCTGGAGCAAGCCGATCATCATCGGCCGTCACGCCTATGGCGACCAATACCGCGCCACCGACTTCAAGTTCCCGGGCAAGGGCACGCTGTCGATGAAATTCGTCGGCGAGGACGGCACCGTCATCGAGAAGGAAGTGTTCAAGACCCCGGGCGCCGGCGTCGCGATGGAAATGTACAATCTCGACGATTCCATCATCGATTTCGCCCGCGCCTCCTTCAACTACGGCCTGCTGCGCGGCTACCCGGTCTATCTCTCGACCAAGAACACGATTCTCAAGGTCTATGACGGCCGCTTCAAGGACATCTTCCAGGACATCTACGACCGCGAGTTCAAGAAGGAATTCGAGGCCAAGCGGCTCACCTACGAACACCGCCTGATCGACGACATGGTCGCCTCCGCCCTGAAGTGGTCCGGCGGCTACGTCTGGGCCTGCAAGAACTACGACGGCGACGTGCAGTCGGATACGGTCGCGCAGGGCTACGGCTCGCTCGGCCTGATGACCTCGGTGCTGCTGACGCCCGACGGCAAGACGGTGGAAGCCGAAGCCGCGCACGGCACGGTGACCCGGCACTACCGCGAGCATCAGAAGGGCAAGGAGACCTCGACCAATTCGATCGCGTCGATCTTCGCCTGGACCCGTGGCCTCGCCCACCGCGCCAAGCTCGACAACAACCCGCAGCTCGCAAAATTCGCCGACACGCTGGAAAAGGTCTGCGTTGCGACCGTCGAGGAAGGCTACATGACCAAGGACCTCGCGCTCCTGGTCGGCGCCGACCAGCGCTGGCTGTCGACGACTGGTTTCCTCGACAAGGTTGCGGCCAATCTCGAGAAGGCGATGGCGGCCTAAGCCGCCTTCGCGACTCCCCTACATCCGTACCGAGGGGCAGAGCGACGAAGCAATCCACGGCCCAAGCTTGGCGCGGTGGATTGCTCGGAGCCTGCCGTCGGGCGCGCATTCGCGTGGCCCGCCGCCTCGCAATAACAGAAAAATCAACGACGGAGCATCACCGTGTCGTTCTCCAAGAGCATCGCGCTCGCCGCCTTCCTACTGATCGGGTCGCTCGTCAATGCGACCGCCCAAAAATCGCTTCCCGAGGCTATTGCAGCTCCCGGTGAAATCGCCGTTCTCACGCTGCATGCCGAAGGCGCGCAGGTCTATGAATGCAAGACCGGCGCCGATGGCACACTGGGCTGGGTGTTTCGCGAGCCGATCGCGACGCTTTTCCTGGACGGCAAGACGGTCGGCCGGCATTATGCCGGACCGAACTGGGAATACAGCGACGGCAGCGCGGTGGTCGGCCAGGTCGTCGGCACCGCCCCCGGGCAAGTCGCAATGGACATTCCCTGGCTGAAACTCGCAGTAGCTTCCCGGCGCGGCAACGGGTGTTCTCAGTCCGGTGACGACCGTGCAACGAATCAACACGGTGGGTGGAAGGGTCAATGGCGCCTGCTACAAGGCAGGCGCCTATGAAAGCGTCCCCTACTCGGCGGACTACGTGTTCCTGCGCAAGGGCTAGGTATGCCGATGGAGTGACCGGTTGATGGAATGCGTCCCATTCCATCAATACCGCGGGCGGCAGGCGCGCTAACCCATCGCCACCTTATCGCCGCCGTGCTCGCGTTGGTCGAGCCACATCGTGCCGAGCGCAAACGCCAGCCAGCCGAAATTGTAGAGGCAGCCAATTATCAGAACGGCCCAGCCGGGAATCGGTCCGACTGCGGCGCGATCGACAAATTCAGCGAGGGTTGACGCGGGCGTCGGATGGATTGCGATCTTGCCGTAATAGGCAATCACCTGGACGGCGAGAATCCAGACGTAGTTGCGACGCAGCCGCCGCCCCGCCGCGCGGACAAACGAAATGTGATGGCGGGGCGCCGTGTAATCGCGCCCGAGCACCACTTGCCAGCTATCGTCGCGGGCTTCACCGGTGAATATCGGCGCGTAGAAATTCGTCTCCATCCATCGCGCTCGGGCGCGCCAGACATTGAAGTAGCGATAACGTCGCGCCTCCATGCCGAGAAACACGGCAATGAGCAGGCCAACGAGCAGCAATGGCAGCGGTGAAGCTTCCGGGCTCGAAAAGGTCGTCGACAAGGCGATGCCCATGGTGACGATCGCCCAGTTGGTCGTGTTGTCGAGCCGCGTTCTCCAGATCGTCGAACGGTAGACTTCGCCGCGGTAGAGATGAGCGATGGCGCCCATTTCAGCGGAATTGAAGGTGTGTTGGTGTTGGGTTTCGCTGGAAGCCGTAACAGACATGGCGGGACTCCGGTTGTCCGAACCGCAGATCACCGGCGCTGACCTGGAGAGTCCATGTCATACACCGACGAACCTATCCGGTATAACGACCTGGCAACTATGCGCGCGCTGACACCGAATTGCCAGTGAGCGACTGGAGAGCCTGCTGTCGCGAAGTTTCTCCTGGCGGCCGGATCATCCACCTCAGCGGAGAGAGACCGTCGTAGTCCCGGAGAAGCCAAGCACCCGGGCCGCGCCAGCGGAAAGGTCTATGCACCGTCCCTTCACGAACGGACCACGATCAGTTATCCGCACTGTAACGCTTCGCCCGCTGGAATGTGAGGTGACTGTGACATGGGAGCCGAATGGTCTGGCGCGATGCGCCGCAGTCATCGCATTTGGATTCATCCGCTCCCCCGATGCGGTTCGGCCACCGTTGTAGCCGTAGCGAGAAGCAATGCAGGTTTCGGCGAATACAGGCGCAGATAGACAGCTAAGCGCCAAGGCGGCGCATACCGGGCGGATCATCGTCAGCCTTCCAGGACCGAGGCTCAATTGGCCAACTGCCAACTTTTCGCGGGCCTCTGAGTTCCAGCAAGCGCGTCAGAATGACGAAAGCGGCGCAGCATCACTGCTGTTCGGCGCCCTACCTCGTGGCCCCAAGATACGTCGTCCATACGGCGCTGGCCAAGGTCTGTGATGTCTTGCGAGCGCACACTTTTTCGACTTCGGCAACGATCGATGACACGCTGATTCTCGGCTGTGACTGGCCACTGGCCGCCGCAACGTAATTAAGTCCCGTCCAGAAACCGTGAATCCAGACAGTCCCCTCCAACACGTGCTCTTCCTTGGATCGCCAGTGAGCGCAACTCATGCTTCCTGCGCCGATCATCTCGACCGAAACCTTGGCGTCCTGCGCTGTCGCCACGCAGACCGAAGCGCCAAAGATGATCGACGCAAAGAGCGATGGCTTTATCATCCACCGGATCATCCTGGCACCTCTCGAACGCCAAGGTCGGCTGTTGCGTAAGTCCAGCGATCGGGCTGTTTGCCGGAATGCTGTGCCAAGTTGGCCAATCAGCCATTGCAATCGCCAGCTACAATGCTGGCGATCGCCAAGACGTTCCGGCTTACCTGTGCCCTACGCCCCCGCCATCGCCTGCTCGATCGCGGAGAGCGCCGCATTGGCCTTGGCGCCGTCGGGGCCGCCGGCTTGCGCCATGTCGGGCCGGCCGCCGCCGCCCTTGCCGCCGAGCGCCTCGGAGCCCTTGCGCACCAGTTCGACGGCGTTGAATCGCGCCGTGAGATCGGCGGTGACTCCGACGACAATGCCGGCCTTGCCGTCCTCGGTGACGCCGACGATCGCGACCACGCCGGAGCCGATCTGCTTCTTGCCGTCGTCGACCAGGCTCTTCAGATCCTTGGTCTCGACGCCCTCGACCGCGCGGGCGAGCAGCTTGACGCCGCCGGCTTCGCGCACGCCGCCCGCTGCCGCGCCGTTGCCGGCGCCGCCGCCCATCGCGAGCTTCTTGCGCGCATCCGAAAGATCGCGCTCGAGCTTCTTGCGCTCTTCCATCAGCGCTGCGATGCGCGAGGGCATGTCGTCGACGCTGGTGCGCAACTCGAACGCCGCCGTCTTCGCAATTGCCATCGTACCGTTGGCGTGCTTGCGGGCGTGACGTCCGGTCAACGCCTCGATGCGCCGTACCCCTGAGGCCACCGCGCTTTCGCCGGTCACCGAGATCAAGCCAATATCCCCGGTACGGCGCACATGGGTGCCGCCGCACAGTTCGACCGACCAGCCGAGCGCGTTCTGGCCGTGGGCGCGGGCCTGCTTGCCCATCGAGACCACTCGCACCTCGTCGCCGTATTTCTCGCCGAACAGGGCGCGCGCGCCGGCTTCGCGAGCGTCATCCACCGCCATGATGCGGGTGGTGACCTCGTCATTCTCCAGCACAACCTCGTTGGCGATGTCCTCGACGCGGGCGAGTTCTTCCGCCGTGATCGGCTTCGGATGCACGAAGTCGAAGCGCAGACGATCGGGCGCCACCAGCGAGCCGCGCTGGGCGATGTGATCGCCGAGCACCTGGCGCAGCGCCTCGTGCAGCAGATGCGTCGCCGAGTGATGGGCACGGATTGACGACCGGCGCGCATGATCGACCTCGAGCTGCAGCGCGGTGCCGACCTTCAGCGTGCCCTGCTCCACCGTGCCCAGATGCACGAACAGATCGCCCGCCTTCTTCTGCGTGTCGGTAACGCGGAACTTGACGCCCTCGCCCGTCAGCAGGCCGATGTCGCCGACCTGGCCGCCGGACTCCGCATAGAACGGCGTCTGGTTCAGCACGATCGCGCCAGTCTCGCCGGCCTTCAGGCTGTCGGCATCATTGCCGTCCTTGACCAGCGCCGTCACCACACCCTCGGCGCTCTCGGTGTCGTAGCCGAGGAATTCGGTGGCGCCGAGCTTTTCGCGCAACGGAAACCAGATGGCCTCGCTGGCAGTATCGCCCGAGCCGGCCCACGATGCGCGCGCCTTCACGCGCTGCCGCTCCATGGCATCCGAAAATGCCGCCTGGTCGACGCTGATGCCGCGTGACTTCAGCGCGTCCTGCGTCAGGTCGAGCGGGAATCCGTAGGTGTCATACAGCGTGAACGCGGTATCGCCGTCGAACATGTCGCCCTTCTTCAGGCCGGCGCTCTTCTCGTCGAGGATCGCTAGCCCCCGCTCCAGCGTCTTGCGGAAGCGGGTCTCTTCGAGCCGCAGCGTTTCCTCGATCAGCGTTTCGGCGCGCACCAGATCCGGATAGGCTTGGCCCATCTCGCGCACCAGCGCCCACACCAGACGATGCATCAGCGGCTCGCGCGCGCCGAGGAGCTGCGCGTGGCGCATCGCGCGGCGCATGATCCGGCGCAGCACATAGCCGCGGCCTTCATTCGACGGCAGCACGCCGTCGGCGACGAGGAAGGCCGAAGAGCGCAGGTGATCCGCGATGACCCGGAACGACGCGACGTTCTTCTCGTCCGGTCCATGCCCGAGCGCCGAAGCGGCGGCATCGATCAAGTGACGGAAAAGATCGGTCTCGAAGACGCTGTCGACGCCCTGCAGGATGCAGGCCATGCGCTCCAGTCCCATGCCGGTGTCGATCGAGGGGCGCGGCAGCGCGACGCGCTCGTCCTTCGTCAGCTGCTCGAATTGCATGAAGACCAGGTTCCAGAATTCGAGGAAGCGATCGCCGTCCTCTTCCGGGCTACCCGGAGGACCGCCCCAGATGTGCTCGCCGCGGTCGATGAATATCTCGGAGCACGGACCGCACGGGCCGGTATCTCCCATCGCCCAGAAATTGTCCGACGTCGCGATCCGGATGATGCGGTCGTCGGAGAAGCCGGCGATGTTCTTCCAGTGGCGCGCCGCCTCCTCGTCGTCGTGGTAGACGGTGACGAGCAGCTTGTCCTTCTTCAGCCCGAACTCCTTTGTGATCAGGTTCCAGGCGAGCTCGATCGCACGCTCCTTGAAATAGTCGCCGAACGAGAAATTGCCGAGCATCTCAAAGAAGGTGAGATGCCGCGCGGTGTAGCCGACATTGTCCAGGTCGTTGTGCTTGCCGCCGGCGCGCACGCATTTCTGCGAGGTGGTGGCGCGCTGGTAAGCGCGCTTCTCGACGCCGGTGAAGACGTTCTTGAACTGCACCATGCCGGCATTGGTGAACATCAAGGTCGGGTCGTTGCGCGGCACGAGCGGCGAGGACGGCACGATCTCGTGACCGTTCTCCGCAAAGAAGTCCAAAAATTTCGACCTGATCTCGTTGACGCCGCTCATGTTCATCCAATCGGAAAAAAGGGCCGGAATGGGCCGCAACCAGCCTTTAACCTCGGCGCATGATCCGCCAAAGTGTTAAGCGGTTTGGTGAAAAGATCATGCGCCCAATTTTATGGTTTTGGAGCGCGGCCGGACGCAAAACCGGGAGCCACTTTTGCTGGCCGCGCTCCCCGGAACGCTTTTAGACAAGGCCGCCTGCGGTGTCCAGAAACTGTGCAGGCGGATCATAGGCTTGCCGCAGCACACAAGATGGGCGCGCAAGTCCCGTTGATAATGCTGCGGCTGCGTTGACAGGCTTGGCAGGGCTGTGTTTCCCTCTTATCTGTAAGACGTCACGTCGGGAGAGATCGGCTTAAGCGCCGGCGCCGAAGGAGCAACCGCCCCGGAAACTCTCAGGCAAACGGACCGCGTGACGAAATAGCATCTGGAAAGAGACGCCGGGCGGCATGCGCCCAGGGCGTCCGCCGACGGGATAATACTCTCAGGCACAGCGACAGATGGGGCTTTCTTTGGGTTTTTGGAGACTGGTCTCCGGAACCCATGAGGGCCTTGACGATGCTGGCAAGCGACAAATCCTCCCTCAAACGCACCCCGTTGCACGCGCTCCATGTGGCGCGCGGCGGCAAGATGGTTCCGTTCGCGGGCTACGAGATGCCGGTGCAATTCCCGGCCGGGGTGTTGAAGGAACATCTGCATACCCGAAGCGCCGCCGGCCTGTTCGATGTCTCTCACATGGGCCAGCTTGCGCTGCGGGCAAAATCCGGCCGGGTCGAAGACGCGGCGCTGGCGCTGGAGCGGCTGGTGCCGCAGGACATCTTGGCGGTTGCGCCGGGACGGCAGCGCTACGCCCAGTTCACCAATAGCGACGGCGGCATTCTCGACGATCTGATGGTGGCGAATTTCGGCGACCACCTGTTTCTGGTCGTCAACGCCGCCTGCAAGGCCGAGGACGAGGCGCATCTGCGCGCGCATCTCTCCGAGACCTGCATCATCGATTCGCTAACCGGTCGCGGCCTGATCGCTTTGCAAGGGCCCAAGGCGGAATCGGTGCTGGCGAAGCTTGGTGCAGACGTCACCGCCATGCGGTTCATGGATACCGGGCCGCGCAAGGTCGCCGGCTTCGACTGCTTCGTCTCCCGCTCCGGCTATACCGGCGAGGACGGTTTTGAGATCTCAGTGCCGGCCGAACAGGCCGAGGCGCTGGTGACGCTACTCCTGGACAATCCGGACGTGCTGCCGATCGGCTTGGGCGCGCGCGACAGCCTGCGGCTGGAAGCCGGGCTCTGCCTCTACGGCCACGACCTCGACACCACGACGACGCCGGTCGAGGGCGCGCTGGAATGGTCGGTGCAAAAAAACCGCCGCAGCGGCGGCGCCCGCGCCGGCGGTTTTCCGGGCGCAGAAAAAATCCTCGCACAGTTTGAAAAAGGCGCATCGCGCCGCCGCGTCGGCTTGCGCGCGCAAGGCCGCGCGCCGGTGCGCGAAGGTGCGCTGCTATTCGCAGATAGCGCTTCCAGCGAGCCGGTCGGCAAGGTCACCTCGGGCGGATTTGGTCCGAGCCTCAATGCCCCGGTTGCGATGGGCTATCTGCCGACCGCGCTCGCCGCAAACGGCACGCAGGTTTTCGCCGAAGTGCGCGGCCAGCGCCTGCCGCTGCAGGTCGCAGCCATGCCCTTCGTTCCCAACACCTACAAACGCTGAACTTGCAAACGCCAAAGGGAAGTTTTCATGACGACGCTGTTCACATCTGACCACGAATGGCTCCGCATCGAGGGCGATGTCGCCACCATCGGGGTCACCGATTATGCGCAATCGCAGCTCGGCGACGTCGTGTTCGTCGAATTGCCGAAAGTCGGCCGCGCCCTGAAGAAGGCCGAAGCCGCCGCCGTCGTGGAGTCGGTGAAAGCCGCTTCCGACGTCTACGCGCCGATCTCGGGCGAAGTGATCGAGGTCAACGAGGCGCTCGCCGCCGAACCCGCGCTGGTGAATTCCGACGCCGGCGGCAAGGCCTGGTTCTTCAAGCTGAAGATCGCAGACAAAAGCGAGCTCGGCGGCCTGATGGATGAAGCCGCCTACAAGGCACATACGGCGTGAGGATGATGAGGCGCTCCGCCACCACACACTCACTGTCATCGCCCGGCCTTGTGCGCAGTTGCGCACTGGGACCGGGCGACCCAGTACGCCGCGGCCTGTTGGCTCGACCACTGAATTCCCGGCGCACTGGATCGTCCGCCTGCGCGGACGATGACACCGAATTTTGCAAATTCTAGCGAGGCACCCATGAACGCGCCGCTCAAGACCACCGCCGCAGCCGCCACCGATTTTGTGCGCCGGCATATCGGCCCCTCGCCCCGCGACATCAGCGCGATGCTGGAGAGCGTCGGCGCGAACAGCCTCGCCGAGCTGATCGGCCAGACGCTGCCCTCCTCGATCCGGCAGAAGAAGCCGCTCGATCTCGGCACCGCGCTGAGTGAAACCGAGGCGCTTTCGCATATGCGCGAGCTCGCCGCGCAGAACCAGGTGTTCACCTCGCTGATCGGCCAAGGCTATTCCGGCACGATTTTGCCCACAGTGATCCAGCGCAACATTTTGGAGAACCCCGCCTGGTACACGGCCTATACGCCGTATCAGCCGGAAATCAGCCAGGGACGGTTGGAAGCACTGTTCAACTTCCAGACCATGATCTGCGACCTCACCGGCCTCGACGTCGCCAACGCTTCGCTGCTCGATGAAGGTACCGCCGCGGCGGAGGCGATGGCGCTGGCCGAGCGCGCCTCGCAGGTGAAGACAAAATCGTTCTTCGTCGATGCGGAAGTGCATCCGCAGACGCTCGCGGTGCTGCGCACCCGTGCCGAGCCGCTGGGCTGGAATCTGATCGTCGGCGATCCCGTCAGCGATCTCGAAGGCGCCGATGTCTTTGGTGGCCTGCTGCAATATCCGGGAACGACGGGCGCGGTGCGCGACCTCCGGCCGGCGATCTCGGCGTTGCGTGCGAAAGGCGCGCTTGCCGTTGTCGCGGCCGATCTGCTGGCGCTGACGCTCATCGCCTCCCCCGGCGAGCTTGGCGCTGATATCGCTGTTGGTTCGGCGCAGCGGTTTGGCGTGCCTATGGGCTATGGCGGTCCGCACGCGGCCTACATGTCAGTGCGCGACGCGTTGAAACGCTCGCTGCCCGGCCGCATCGTCGGGCTGTCGGTGGATTCGCGGGGGCAGCCAGCCTATCGGCTGGCGCTGCAGACCCGCGAGCAGCATATCCGCCGCGAGAAGGCGACCTCCAACATCTGCACCGCGCAGGTGCTGCTGGCGGTGATCGCTTCGATGTATGCAGTCTATCACGGCCCTGAGGGGCTGACGCATATCGCGCGCACGGTGCACCGCCGGGCGGCGGTGCTGGCGGCGGGGCTGACGAGCCTCGGCTATGCGCCGGCGTCGCCGGCGTTCTTCGACACCATCACCGTCGCGGCTGGCGCGAAGCAGAGTGAAATCATTGCCCGCGCGCTCGCCGAGAAGATCAATCTGCGCGTCGGTGACGGCACGCTCGGCATTGCCGTCGACGAAACGACCACGCCTGCGATCGTCGAAGCGGTGTGGCGCGCCTTCGGCGGCAAGCTGTCCTATGCGGATGTCGAGCTGGGCGCGCGCGAAACGCTGCCCGCCGAACTGAAGCGCGACAGCGCCTTCCTCGTCCATCCCGTGTTCCACACGCACCGCTCCGAGACCGAGCTGCTGCGCTACATGCGCAAGCTCGGCGATCGCGACCTCGCGCTCGACCGCGCCATGATCCCGCTCGGCTCCTGCACCATGAAGCTGAACGCGACCACGGAAATGATCCCGCTGACCTGGCCCGAATTCGGCTCGCTCCATCCGTTCGCGCCGCGCGAGCAGGCCGCCGGCTATCACGCGCTGTTTGCGCGGCTGGAAAAATGGCTGTGCGACATCACCGGCTATGACGCGATCTCGCTGCAGCCGAATTCCGGCGCGCAGGGCGAATATGCCGGGCTGCTCGCGATCCGCGCCTATCATGCCGCGCGTGGCGAGCCGCACCGCAAGGTGTGCCTGATCCCTTCTTCCGCGCACGGCACCAATCCGGCGTCGGCCCACATGGCCGGCATGGAGGTGGTGGTGACCGCCTGCGACGCGCGCGGCGACGTCGACGTCGACGATCTCCGCGCCAAGGCGGAGAAGCATTCCAAAAATCTTGCCGCCGTGATGATCACCTATCCCTCGACGCATGGCGTGTTCGAGGAGCACATCACGGAGATCTGCGACATCGTGCACAGCCATGGCGGCCAGGTCTATCTCGACGGCGCCAACATGAACGCGCAGGTCGGTCTCTCCCGCCCCGGCGATTACGGCGCCGACGTCTCGCATCTCAATCTGCACAAGACGTTCTGCATCCCGCATGGCGGCGGCGGCCCGGGCATGGGCCCGATCGGCGTAAGAGCGCATCTTGCGCCCTATTTGCCAAGTCATCCTTCAAATTGCCATCCCTCAACCGACGGCGCGGTGCCGCATCCCATCGGCCCGGTATCGGCGGCGCCGTTCGGCTCGGCGTCGATCCTGACGATTTCCTACATCTATATCCTGATGATGGCTGGCGAAGGCCTGACGCGCGCCACTGAAATGGCGATCCTCAACGCCAACTACATCGCCAGCCGCCTCGATCCGCATTTCCCGGTGCTCTACAAGAATGCCAAGGGACGCGTCGCGCATGAATGCATCGTCGATCCGCGGCCGCTGAAGACGACGAGCGGCGTCACCGTCGATGACATCGCAAAGCGGCTGATCGACTACGGCTTCCACGCGCCGACCATGAGTTTTCCGGTGCCGGGCACGCTGATGATCGAGCCGACCGAATCGGAATCGAAGGCGGAGCTCGATCGTTTCTGCGATGCGATGATTGCGATCCGAAGCGAGATCACGGAGATCGAGATCGGCCGCTGGAAGGTCGAAGCCTCGCCCTTGCGCCACGCCCCGCACACAGTGCACGACATTGTCGATGATGCATGGAACCGCCCCTATAGCCGCGCCACGGGTTGTTTCCCCGATGGCATCTCGCGCACCGACAAATATTGGAGCCCGGTCGGTCGCGTCGACAACGTCTATGGCGACCGCAATCTGGTGTGCTCATGCCCGCCGGTTGAGGATTACGCGCAGGCGGCGGAGTAGCTTTGTGATGGGTAGAGCGATAGCGAAACCCATCATCGTGCCGCCCCTGCGGTGATAGACGCGATGGGTTTCGCGGAGTTTATCATCGGGCGGGCCAAAGGCCGAACCCGGTGGCTCTACCCATCCTTGCTACAGTCGTGCCGCTACGGCGCGACCAGCGCCGGATTCCAACGCCACATATTATCGTTGGTCAGGTGCGTACCACCCCACCAGCGGTCGATTGGATTATGTCGACTGAAGTCTTCCTTGTGGGCGACAACGGCCTCGCCGAATTCGGTCAGCGACAGCCTGCTTCGCAGGTAAGCCGCGTGTCGGTCCCGCAAGTTTTCGCGGTCGAGGGTGCGCAGTTCCTCATCGAGGCCTGCCACGGCCGGTCGCGGACCATGCGCAAGCCCATCCAGCAAATAGCCGTATTCCCACTCGCTGAAGATGCGCGTTTGCCGCAGTTGGTAGAGATGGAAGAGCGCATTCGTCAGCGAGTATCCCCGGCCGATCAGCTCGAGCATCCGCATTTCCGAGGCGCCAAGGCCTGTCGAACTTGACGGCAGTTCTTCGAGCAGATCGATCAAAACGGGTTTGAGAAGCGGCAAGGCACTCAAATCCTTGCTGAGCAAATCGAAGCAAGCTTCCGGTGTGGGCGATCGCCAAGCCTGCCAAGCGGCGCTCGCCGTCGCCAATTCCTTTTCCGTAACCTGAACGGCCGGCGGATCCCACCGGCCAAATTTGTCAAGCGCTCTCATCTCCAGATCGACAAGACGCAGCTTCAACCTGCCAACGGTTTGCGGATAAGAGCGGAAATAATCGAGCAGCCAGATCAATTTCAGCTGCGCTTTCGGCCGCACGTCAAACCATAGTTCGACGGTTTCATAGTGCTGGCAGAATTCGGCCAGGCTGAGATCCCGGTGCTTCCTGCTTTTGCTGTGTTTCCACTGGCTACCGCCCCAGTCCGACCAGTGTGTGGCTCTGTCGTGGCTGTGGCTTGCAGTGCGGGGACCGAGATGGGCTGCGAGTTCATCCGGCGAGGGCTGCGGTCCCCAGATGAAGTCGAAAAATGCTAAATCCAGTGCGAGATCAGCGAAGTCATTCTTTAGAAAGTCCGGCAACAGCCAGCCGGTCAGGATCAGAGGCTTCATCACACCCACCCACGGCACCCAAACAAAACGGGCACTGAGGACGTCGGCAACTCAACGTCCGCAGCACCCGTCGTCACGTTTCAGGCCTTAACCCCTGAAGCGTTTCTCAAAACTTATTCGTCGTCCGCCGGCTCCTCGCCGTCGGCGTCGCGCTCGGCGGGACCGGCCAAAATCTGCTCGGCGATCAGGCCGGAGTTCTGGCGGATCGCCATCTCGATCTTGGCGACCATGTCGGGGTTGGCCTTGAGGAAGGCCTTTGCGTTCTCGCGACCCTGGCCCAGCCGCTGGCTGTCATAGGAGAACCAGGCGCCGGATTTTTCGACGATGCCGGCCTTGACGCCAAGGTCGAGGATCTCGCCCATCTTGGAGACGCCCTCGCCATACATGATGTCGAATTCGACCTGCTTGAAGGGCGGCGCCAGCTTGTTCTTCACCACCTTGACGCGGGTGGTGTTGCCAACGACTTCGTCGCGCTCCTTGATGGCGCCGATGCGGCGGATGTCGAGGCGGACGGAGGCGTAAAATTTCAGCGCGTTGCCGCCGGTGGTGGTTTCCGGCGAGCCGTACATCACGCCGATCTTCATGCGGATCTGGTTGATGAAGATCACCATGGTGTTGGACTTGTTGATCGAGGCGGTGAGCTTGCGCAGCGCCTGGCTCATCAGCCGCGCCTGCAACCCCGGCAGCGCATCGCCCATCTCGCCCTCGAGTTCGGCCTTCGGCACCAAGGCCGCCACCGAATCGACCACCAGCACATCGATCGCGCCGGAGCGCACCAGCGTGTCGCATATTTCCAGCGCCTGTTCGCCGGTGTCGGGCTGTGAGATCAGGAGTTCGTCGATGTTGACGCCGAGCTTGCGCGCGTAGACCGGATCGAGCGCGTGTTCGGCGTCGATGAAGGCGCAGATGCCGCCCTTCTTCTGTCCCTCGGCCACCGTGTGCAACGCCAGCGTGGTCTTGCCCGACGATTCCGGCCCGTAGATTTCAACCACCCGCCCCTTCGGCAGCCCGCCGACGCCGAGCGCGATGTCGAGCCCGAGCGAGCCCGAGGACACCGTCTCGACGTCCATCGAGCGATCGTTCTTGCCCAGCTTCATCACCGAGCCCTTGCCGAACTGGCGCTCGATCTGGGAGAGCGCGGCGGACAGGGCCTTGGTCTTATCCATGGAGGATCCTTCAACGATACGCAGGGCAGTGGCGGACATAATACGTGCTCCTTATGGCGGGGATTCGCGAGCGGGACAAATGGCGGTGAGCGGCTTTTGGGATTCGATTTCGTCGAGGAAATCTTTGTACCATCTTTGTTCTATGTTCGCAATATGTTCTTTTCGCCGCAGGGGTACTGCCCGTATTTAAGCCCCAGTGTCCTAAGTTGATTTGGCGAGTGTCCTAATTCGCCATTCCGGGCGACGGGATGGAAATCTTGAGCAAGGTCAAGGAAATTATTCCGCTGCGAACATAGCAAGAATTTAATTCGACTCCCGGCCCAAAAGGGAATCTAGTTCCCTCACCGGAACTAGCCGGGTCTTGCGTCGGTTTAGGGGCGGGACAATGCCAATCAATCGGTTGTTGAAGGACGGCCAACACACGCCGGAGCAAATCGAGCTTTTGAACAGTGCCTTCAATCACGCCCTAAACTTGCTGAGCGTGGCTGACCGTAACGACCCCCTTTGCGATATGGTGGCTCGCACCGTTATCGAGGTCAGCGCGACCGGCACTAGGAAGCCTCGCAAGATCGCGGAAGTAGCCGTGGCGCTGATCGGCCTAAGGTAAGGCCGCCTCAGTTGGCGGCTCTCTTCATTAGAGAGCTTCCAGAGCTAGACGCGGGAGTAGCGGGCCGCCTCCAGTTGGTGGCCTCTTTCGTTACAGACCCTTACCCGTGTCCTCTTCTCCAAAGTCAAAGTTCGTCTGGGTTGGGCCGCTATATCGTTTGTAATTACGATCTAGCTTATCTTTGAAGTCCTGCCAGCTAGAGCCAAGCCGCATCGTTGCGACAACAGCGCCTAAGTGCTCGCGCAGCTTCGAATTAGGACAGCACCAACGGCAACGGGACCGGGACCGAGCGCGCGATTGAAGGAGCCGCCTCTGTTGGCGACTTCTTCCCCAAAAGGCCTCGCCCAAATTGAAAGGGCCGCCTTTCGGCGGCCCCCAGCCGGTACAAATTGGTTCGGGATGAAAAGCAGCCCCGGCGACATCAAGCATAGTGTTTTCCACACGCACTTTTGGAGTCCGTAACATCACGGTGTTTCCGATACCGAACTCAGGAATATCCGACCCGGCTCCCGGTGCGTCCTGACGAGGATGGCCGCCCGCTCCTCGCCTTCGCTGCCCGGACAGCCCCCAACTACGCAAACATACGGAGGTGACCCGGCACCCAGCCTCTGCATATCTCTCGCCAATGACGGGCCGACATATCCTTTTCACATGCCCACGGCTGGGCACGAAGATGCAGCATTGGCTTCCGGCGACCGCGCCGGAAGACGAGCCCAATTCGTATGTGTCCGTCGTCTGCCTCGCCTGCACCCGGCTTCACTTCATCCATAAGGAAACCGGGAAGCTTTTGGGCGAGGCTGACACCGCGCCCCCTGCCTCTGCCTCGTGAGGTTGCCGCCTTCGACGCCCGCCCCAACCAGTCCGAACGCACCATCCGCGTGAGCGCACCCCGACTTAAGTATAGTTTTGCACTTTTCCCCGGAACGGATTTCGCCGCAGTGCGTAATTGCAGCGGGTGCGGCAGGGTAGTGACGGGTAGTAACGGGGAACCAGTATTGTGCCGGGCAAGAAATACCTCACGGAACAAGCGGCAACCTTTCTCAAATTTGCAATGGCCACCACGGATCCGGAGATCGCCGCGGGCTTTCTCGACAAGGCCGCCGATCTTCGGGCCAGAAGTGAAGAGGCGCCCGACGCCAGCCCCCGGGCGCCCGATGTAGAGCAGCCGGAAGGCTAGCTCTCGCGATGAGGCCGCCGAACCGGCGGCCTCATCGTTATCCGACCTGCAAATCGGGACGTGGTGACGTCGCCTACAATTTTAAGCGTGCTTGCGGCTTCATCTGAACCGTCCTTCAAGGCGCTGCAGGCTATGCCCAGCGGCATGCAGATACAAACGACCGCCCCCGTGACCGTCCTCACCTACGAACCCATCCTGCCGACGCTTCAACACCATGGTGCCCATCTCCTCACATGGCTGTTGAACCTCAGCCGCACGCCGGAGCCCTCAAGGCTTCCGCAGCCCGTCCGGCCGGACGCGCCGTCGAGAACCCATATTCCGCCACGGCAGCCTCATCCGTCACGGCAGGAATAGGAAGGAAGCCGGCCACCGGGCGGCCGCGCCCGTGCAAATCGCCCGGCAAATTTGTCTCGGGCGCGTTGAACCTTTTTCATATCGCTCCCGACAAAATTCTTGCCTGGGACATTGCATCACTCGGGGAATAGGCCTGCGCCGCCAAGCGACCATACTCCGCTTGCGCGGCGCAGTGCTTTTTGCGCGCCGCGGAAATTAGGCTGGGCAAGGGAATTCGATCACGCCCATGGGGTTGAAGCCCCGGGAGCGGATTTCGGCCGTGCGCGTCGCGGCAAAGGCATTGCCCTCGGCAGGAACAATTGCAATTTTAAGTCAGAGGTCCGGTTTGAAGCGGTCGGGAGCCGCAGCGGGATTTCTATATGATCCACAAGGGCGTCGAATACACCGTGACGGCGGTCGCTCCGGGCATCTGGAAATGGCAATTCCGTATTGGCGACAGGGTTGTCACGGGCAAGACCGAAGCCAGGCTCAATCTGCTTGCCATCCGGCGGGTCCAGCTTCGGATTGATCGGGAGCTGAAAAAAGCCGAACGGGAATAACCCCGCTCGGCGTCCACTTCCACGGGCCTTCCAGCCGGAGAAGTTTCTCTGCAACTACATCAGGTTAGACCTGAGCGATAACCCGGCCTATATGCCCGGCAACGTGCTTGGGCCCGTAAAAACCCGGAGTTGATCTTTCCATACGCGAGGAATCCACTCCCCGGCGGATGGGGATCTCAGGGCCAGCGGTGGCCCATTCTACATTTGGTCAGCTTGCCATGCCGATCTTTTTCTTCACCGTTCGACATGGCGAAGATGCATGCGTCAGCAATGACGGCGCGGAATTTGCCGACCACAACGCCGCGTGGAAGGAAATGACCGGGGTTTGCGGCGACATGATCGCGGACGTTTCCCGCAAGCTGCCCGAAAACACCGAGTGGCAGATGGAACTGCTGGATGAATCCAAAAAGCCGGTATTCCGGATTCGCCTGGTGGCCGAGACGCTGCAGGATCCTGATTAAACGGAGGGCAAATTAGTCAGGCGTGGGCCTTCCAGGAAGCGGCATCGGGTTCATCTGGCGGCGCCACGCCGTTGCGCAGCTCCCGGGCGGAGACGAAGCGGACGCCGACCAATTCGCCCCTGCGCCAGATCAGCGTGCATACCCTCCGCACCTCGCCCCCTGCGGTGAGAGAAAGGCCGAACACCTTGGGAACCGCGAGGTCGCCCACATCCAGGCAGGCGCCGTTCTCCGAAATGTCGAGGACGTAACACTCGATCCATGGCGCATCCGGCGCCGGAATCAGGAATCCCGGCTTGCGCAAGTCGACCCGAACGAACTTGCGGGCACCAAGGTCTTTGCGGTCTCTCGCCATGATTTCTCCTGTCGGGTCGTCCTGTCGCAGTCTGCGTCATTCCGGGGCTCGCGAAGCGAGAACCGGAATCCATTGGACCGCATAGGCCGGGGTGAAATGGATTCCGGGCTCGTGCTCCGCACGCCCCGGAATGACGGAGAAAGCAACGGCCGTCCGCCCTTCTCGCCCGCGTCCGTCCGTAGAGCTAGGCGGAATACCTCAATACCGGGTTATCGGAATCCGGCAAAAATCGGAGAGTCGATGTTAAATTCGGGCGTCAGCGGAGCCGCGTCGCCTAATCCGCGCTGGCAAGCCGGCGCATGGTGAATTCGATGTCGCCACTGGGCAGCTCGCGCCAGCTCTCGACCGAGCTCATATAGGCTGCCTTGGGATAGCGGTTGAGGAAGTCGCGCGCCCTCAACCTCGCTTGGTCGCGCGGCAAAGTAAACGTCTCGCGCAGGTAGCCGTCGCCCAGCTTGCGCCGGCCGGCCATCCGGCTCGCGAGATCGCGCGGACGAAAGACCATGTCGTAACTCCAGACACGATGACGACAGGTCAAATATAGGGGTAGCGGCGAACGAATCCTACCCGCCGCTTTGGCAGGGAAGCTACTGGCTGGTGCTGCCGGTCTTGTTCTTCTTGGCGGGCGCCGCGGCCTTGGGCGCCTCGGTGCTACGCATGGTGCCCCAGGGATCGGAAGAGGTCTTGGCGTCGGGAATCTTCCGCAAGGAATCCTTGTAAGCCTTCTCCTTGATCGCTTCCTGCTCCCTTTCCTCCGGCGATTTGGACTGGAGTTCCGGTATCAGGTTGATATTCGGGGTCTGCGCGTGGGCCGGCACCATCAACAACACCACCATCGCGGCCGCGCTCAGCATTCTCATGACGCTCTCCTTTGGATGCTTTCAGCGTTTCGGCAAAGATACCACCGACGCAACCGCCAAGCCAAGCACGCGCGGGCCTCGCCTTTGGTTCGACGCCTAGCTTGCGGGATTTCGGCGCTTGCGCCCAATTGCTTTGCGGATCGCGCCGTATTCGCCACCCACCGCCGCTGTCCCCTCGCCGCAATGACCACTACAATGCGCCGACAACAAGATCGGACGAGGAAACGGAACGTTCATGCAACAACAGCCACAAGCGGGAGAATTCGGCATTGCGGAAGCAACGCGCGTGCTCGGCGAGGTATTTGCGCCATGGGTGATGGATCTCAACCTGTCGATCGAGCGCTTTGACTCAGCTCCGCCCGGCGATGCCGCCGACTGGCAGCCGGGCGCGATCCTGCGCCTGCCGTTCTCGGAGCGGCTGTGCCGCAATGGCGGCACGGTCTCGGGCCAGGCGCTGATGGCATTCGCCGACACCGCGATGGTGATCGCCAACCTCGCCGCCAACCGCGGCTACCGCGCAATGACGACGGTCGACCAGACCACGCATTTCATGCGCGCGGTCTCTGCCTCCGACGTACTGGCCGATGCGCGCGTGGTCCGCCTCGGACGCACCATGAGTTTTGGTCGCGTCACGCTGCTTTCCGCCACCGACAACAAGCCCGTGGCGATGGTCTCGAGCGCGTTCGCGATGCTGTAGCGCCGTAGGGTGGGCAAAGGCGCCCTTGCGCCGTGCCCACCATCTATCATCGAGCACGCATCCCGATGGTGGGCACGCTTGCGCTTTGCCCACCCTACAAACTGCGAACTGATTTGCCACGCGCCCCAAGCGAAATTTCAATGCGCGGCTGCGACCAATTGGCACGACGGGCAAATCAATTCTGATTTTCAGAAATCGTGTCAAGCCCAGCAATCAAAAATATTCCACTTAACGCGAGAGGCAAATCAGTCGCATAACTCCGCCCGTCTCACCCATTGAGGGGCGCTCGCGATCGTCACGAACGTGCGGTGAGATGCGATGGACGCTGAATGCGCGCTAGACGTACGCGCAGGAGGCGTACGGCGAAGTCGTGTGGTTCGGGCGCCGCGGTGCTGGCGCTAAGCTGCGTGAAACTATTTGCGCAGCGACGGAGGCAAGAAAGCCGTTCTCCGGGAAGAGTGCGAAGTAAGCCGTAAAGCCATTGCGCAGGGAAGGCCGGGATGCTCCCGCTGTACCTGTATGCTCGTGTGCGCTTTTGCTATGCGCAATTGCACACGAGACCGCGGGTGCAGCCAGCACCCGGTCTTCCCTGCGCCCTCTAATTGGAGAGGGCGGGAAGTTATCAGCAAACCTCGGGCGCAATGCGTCGCGAGAACGTGGAGTCATATTTTGTATCGCGACGATCCCCATCTCCGTCGTCCCTGCGAACGCACTAGGGTTTCTACGCATTTTCGAGGGCTCTGCCAGCGACGATGATTTGGAAGCGAGCCATTCCGTTGTGGAAGGTGATTGGTCCGGGTGGCCGATGCGAGGCGTAGCCGGTCCATCCGCCGAGCTTGGCGATGATCCATGCCGCCCACTGAAGAGTGTAGGGGTGATGCGGGTTCTTCTGAAGCTCGGTCCTGCCTTTCATGGTTCTGTTGATGGCGGCAAGTGTTTCGATTTCTTCTGGCGTGAAGGCGCATTTGACCGGCAATTGTCCACCACCATTGCGGGCCTGAACGAGCTGAATGACGATACATGCTGCTTTAGTGGCGATCGCCACGAGCTTGATCAGGGCTTCGGCGCTTTCGAGCTGACTGTCCTCGATACGCAGACCCTGGTTCTTCAGCGAGCGAAACAACTGTTCGATGATCCAGCGCTGCTTGTACCAGGAGACGATCCGCCAGGCATCGGCCGCATTGGCGATCGAATGAGTGGTCAAGAGCAGCCAATGAACGGGCTCAGCCCCCTTCGGGGGGTGCAACTCGACGACTTCCACGAAGCTGACTTCGACACGCTCCGGCAGGTCCTTCACGCCGGGGCGCGCCGGCCGCTTGAGCACGATGGTTCCGAAGCGCAGCGAGAGGTGGGCTTGGCGACCGCGACGATCCATCCGCTGCGGCAGATCGATCACCGCCTTGTTGCAGAAGCGGGCTCGCTCCACCGCTTGATAAAGTGTTCTGCCGTCGGCCAGCGCATGATCATGCATGGCCCGCGTCAGCAGGTGGACGTTGTCGCCGGGCGTCAACGCCCAGTGCGCAAAGAACTCCCCCTCACGGTCATTGATGACAGTGATCATGCGCGCTGCAGCCAAAACCTCGCAGCCCTGCTCGGCCGTCGTCACCCAGCGCGCCGATTCCTTGTTGGCCAACTCACGCTCGTCGTGAGGGGTCTTAACCGTGCCCCTGCGCGTCCACACCTTGCCGCCGGTGAGGCCGAGGCAGGCCCCGCTGTCGGCATCGACCGCCATCATGGCATGCAGCAACACGCCGCGGGCATTGCCTTTGCCGACTTTGCCCAGTCTACGCCGACGTCCCTGCCGCGTTTGAAACTTGACCTCGCTGGTGTCCTGGATCGCCAGCACATGACGCCCGCTGACCACGGTCGCCGTCTGCCTGCTCCAGCCTTCAATCAGTTGATCGGTCGTGACTTGCGGATTGTTCACGAACCGCCAGTACGCCATGTACGCGGCCCAGTCACCCTGCGCCATCTGGCGCAAGCAGACGCTGCGCGTGCAAAGCATAGCCTGAACAAACGCCGCCCCCTTTTATCGAGGCGAACGTCGCCAAACTCGCCAAGTGATAAATCCGGCTCTCGCTGCATCTCCGACGCTCCTTCGAATCAAAGCGTCAGAAACAGAATCATACAAACCGCAAAGCGGGATAACATCATGACGCACCGAGTCAATCTGTCGCGCCAGACGTGTAGAAACCCTAGTGCGAACGCAGGGACCCATAACCACCGGCCTGCATTGTTGAAAACGCAGCCGTCGCCCCGAGTGCCCATTTCGTCAGCCGCGGCGTATCGGCCCCTGCTTTCGCAGGGGCGACAAGTTGAGGGGTTCTCGCCTCTATTCCGTCGTCCCCGCCCTGCTCCGCCGCCAGCGCCACAGCACGATCGCCATCAACACGATCGCCAACCCGACCGCAATCGCCCCACTCATAAACCGTCCGCCCGGCCGGTCGATGGTGCGCGACCACAGCGAGGGCGCCTCGCCCGGCCGCGCCAGGCGGAACGCCACCACGCTGTCGCCGATCGTAGTGCCGGACTCGGAATGACCGCCGGCACCGATCGCGACATATTGCTCGCCCTTCCAGATGTACGTCATTGGATTGGCCACGCCCGGCACCGGCAGCCGGCCCTGCCACAGCTCCCGCCCCGATCGGGCGTCGAAGGCGCGCAAATAGGCATCCATCGCGCCGGTAAAGACAAGACCGCCGGCGGTGATCGCGACGCCGCTGACAAGCGGCGTGCCGAAGGGAAAAGCGATGCCGAGCGGCGCACGATCTTCCGTGGTACCTACCCTCGATCGCCAGAGAATCTTCCCCGCCTTCAGATCGACCGCGACCATCTCGCCCCAAGGCGGCCTGTTGCACAACAGCCCCAGCGGCGACAGTGCAACGGCTCGGGTCATCGCAAACGGCGTGCCGTGTTGCCGTCCGAAGTCGTGACCGGGCGGCGGGCTAAAGCCATCGGCCACAGCAGCACGTGGAAGCAATTTGATAATGTGAATTGCCCGCGTCGTATTGGCGTAAAGGATCTGGCTGACCGGATCGAATGCGACGCCACCCCAGTTCACGCCGCCGCCGGTCATCGGAAACACCACGGTGCCCGGCGTGGACGGCGGCGTGTAGAGGCCTTCGTTGCGGGCAGAGGCGACCTGCGCGCGGCAGGCTCCGCTGTCCAAGAACGGAATCAGGCCGAACACGTCGTCGGCCGAGATCTGTTGTGGCAGCAGCGCCGGCACGTGGGTCGGGAACGGCTGCGTCGGCGAGAGCTGCTCGCCTTCGGCGCCGCCCTGCGGCACCGCGCGTTCCTCCACCGGCCACACCGGCTCGCCGGTATCGCGGTCGAGCACGAACACAAAGCCCTGCTTGGTAGGCTGAATCACGACGTCGCGCAGGCCCTCGCCGGTATCGATGCGCGCCAATGTCGGCTGCGCCGGCAGGTCGTAATCCCAGACATCGTGATGCACGGTCTGAAACGACCAGACCCGTTCTCCAGTTTCGGCGCGCAGCGCCACCACCGAATTGGCGTAGTCGTTGTTGCCGGGCCGCTTGCCGCCCCAGAAATCCGGGCTCGGCGAGGACGTCGGCAAGAATACCAGGCCGCGCTCCTCGTCCACCGACATCGGCGCCCAGACATTGGCGTGGCCGGCAATCACGCCATCATGCACCAGCGGATCGAAGCTCCAGCGCGGTTGCCCGGTCCGCGCATCGAAAGCGCGCACCGTGCCCGGCGGCGCTTCGACGCGGCGATTATCTGCAATTGCGGAGCCGACGATGACGGTGTCGCTGATAATGACGGGCGCCGACGTGATCTGGAATTCGCCGGGCCACTCCAATGGACCGAGTGCGAACTTGATCTCGCCATTGTTGCCGAAATCGGCACAGGGGACGCCGGTCCTGGCGTCGAGCGCGATCAGGCGCACGTCGTTGGTGCCCATGAATATCCGTGCGCGACAGGTGGCATTTTCAGCGGCGCGCTCGTCGAGCCAATAGGCGACACCACGGCAAGTGTAGCGGTTGGCCGGGCGTTGCGCGGTCGAAATGTCAGGATCGTACCGCCACTTCGGTACGCCGCTGCCGGGGTCGAGCGCTATGACCTCGTTGAAGGGCGAGCAGAAGATCAGACTGTCCTCGACAAGCAGCGGGGTGGCCTGAAACTTGGTCCGCTTCATCGCCTCGACCGGCCGGCGATCGAGATCGCCGGTGCGAAACTCCCAGGCGCGGACGAGACTGCCGACATTGTCGGGCGTGATCTGCTTGAGCGGCGAAAATCGCGATCCGCCACGATCGCCGCCCCAATGCTCCCAGGCGGAACCAGGAAGCGGATTACCCGCACAGAAGATGGCAACGATCAAAGCGAACAGACAAACCGGATTTCGCATCCTGCCCCCGCAAGCGCAACCCACGCTTGCGGGATCGATTACCCTATTGGCACTTCAGTATCTACCCCGGCCGCCATGGTCGCCATAGTTGCCGCCGCGGCCGCCGCCAAACCCGCCGAGACCGATCCCGATGCCGATGCTGACCGGCGGCGGCGGTGGCGGCTGCTCGTAGACCACGCGCGGCGGCGGACGGCGAACGACCACAACGTCGTCATCCGGCTCACGCACGCGCCGCGGCGGCTTGCGATCGACCCGCTTCGGCGGATCGGGCTCGACGCGCCGGACCGGCGCATTGACCTTGATCGGCTGCTGCGGCGGCTGGACGTTGCAGGGGCACATCGGCGCGGCGAGCGCGACGTTCTGCGGCACGGCTGCGTTGGCGGCCGAAACGGCCGGCGTGAAGTCGGGACGGTTGCGCAGCCGTTCCTCCAGCTTGCGCGCGGTCGCGGACAGATCGCTGTCGGGGAATCGGGTCAGGAACGAGCGATATCCGGACGCGGTATTGATCAGCACGGCATTATTCCACGCCACCATGCGCCGGTGACGGACCAGCCAGTCCCGCGCCAGTCGCCCGAGCGAGGTTTGCGGGTAGAGGCCGGCGAAGGCCTCATAGGCTTCATCGGTACCGTCAGCCACAATCAACTCGTTCGCCGCCTCGACCGGTTTACCTTTCAGATCGCGCGTCCATTCGGCAACCGTCTTCTTCGGCTGCGCGGCAGGCTTGGGTCCGGCGACCGAGGCGCCGGAAAAGCGGAAATCCTCGGTCAGCGAAGAGCTGTCCCACGGGGTCTGCCGCCCCTCGGTGACCTTGTTCACCGCAAGCCGCACCCGCTTGAAAGTCTCCTCGATCGGAATCCCCTGCTCCTTACCGGCCGCGAGCAGCGCGGTCGTATACGGGCTGTTGGAGCCGGAGCCGTCTTCCGCGACCGCGCCGGGCGAGGTCGAGAACGACAGGAACGTGCCGGGCGAGCCAACCTTGGCATCGACGAGCGCAAGGCCGCTGCCGGCGGTCTTGAGATCGGGGAACGGATTGTTGCGGCAGGCATCGAGCATCAGGATGCGCATCCGGCTCGGCACCGATGTCAGCGTGTTCAGGATGTCGTTGAGGCGCACCGCCTGGATCGGAATGTCGGCTTCCCGCTTGGGATCGATATCGACCGGGACCAGAAAATTCTCGCCGTCGATCTGCAGCCCATGGCCGGCGTAAAACACCAGGGCGACCGTATCGGCGCCTTTCGCGGCCACCTTGCCGGCAAATTCGCTGACCACCTCCCGCATTTGATTCTGCGAAAGATCGGCCGCGGTCGAAACCTCGAAGCCGGAATCGGTCAGCAATTGCGTGACCGCCTTGGCGTCATTGGCCGGATTGGGCAGCGCGGGCACCGAGCGATAGGCGGATTGGCCGATCACCAGTGCGAGGCGACTTTCGGCGGAGGCAGAATGGGCGCCCAGCAGAACCGCCGCAGGAATCATCAGCTTGAGCAGCGCGTGACGGAACATGATGGCACCTCCCGACAATGCAGGCTTCGGATTGGTCACGGCCTCGAAGCCAAAGGTTCAAGCCGGCCGCGCCCTGTGAGACGTGATGGCGGCCCCATTCGACGGCGACCTTGTCGCAGGCCCAGAATCCCGCGCAGTGATCCAAATCACAGTCGCGAGATCGTTATGTGCACGGCAATCCCCTGTCCGAAATGGCGCCGCCGGGGTAAAACAACCTCCGATGCGGCGGATCGTGATTCACATAGCGCTGGTAGCGGGCGCAGCGCTGACGCTTGCGGGTTGCGGTTTTGCCGACGTCCGCGCGCCGGTGCCCGACTTCATGCGCGGCAAGGCGCCCGACCCGCCCGCGTTGGGGACGCCGCCGGACGTCAAGCTGCTGCTGCGGCAAAAACTGGATTCGGTGTTCGTGGCGGCCTCGCAACCGACCCAGGTCCGCGTCTCCGAGCCGCGCCCCAACCTCCGCGGACTGGGCTGGACCGCCTGCGTCAGGGCCGAAGTGGTTTCGGTGACCGGCAAGCCGCTGGGCACGCAGACCTATCGGATCGAAATATCCGACGGCGCGATCGCCGATCGCCAAAAGGTCGAAGCCGAGGATACCTGCGCAACCGAGAGCTACGAGCCGGTCTAGCCCTACAAACACCTTGTCGTCGCCCGCACCGGACAGAGCTTCAGCGCGCTGGTCAGCGAGAACAGTACGCGCGCGCCGCGGGTGGGGTTGTCAGGCGCGCGATAGCTGAGCGGCGCGGCGGCGCCGAGGTCGGCCTGCAGGCCTTCGGCGAGGAAGAAGCGAACGCCGCCGCCGGCCGAGGTCAGCGAGAGGCCATCGCTGAGCTGGTAGCCGTCATTCCAGGCCACGCCGCTGTCGACGAAGCCGTAGAACTGGTAGCCGCTCAGATATTGCAGGTTCGTCTTCTGGTCGAAGCGCAGTTCGACCGTACCAGCAAGACCGTTGTCGCCGCTGATCTCGGCGCTGCCATAGCCGCGGCCAAACGCAATGCCGCCGAGATAGAATTGTTGCGACACGAACAGCGGGCCGGACGCGGCCTGGCCGGCAGCGGCGAGCTTCACCGACCATGCATCCGTCAGCTTCTGATAGCGCGTGAACCAGAAATTCAACGCGGAGAATGTGCCGGACGCGCCGACGCGCGACAGGTAGTCGTCGTCGCGGTGCGAGGCGCCGAGAATGTCGAGGCCCTGGCGATAGTTCACCGTCAGATAATTGGTGCCGCCGAAATTATCCTGCAGGCGGTAGTCCGACGTGAGGCTCGCTGTGCGGATGCGATCGGCATAGATCAGGCCGAACACGTCGTTTTCGGTGGCGTTGGTGAATCCCGCAGCCGCGGTCAGCGTCAGGCTGGACTTCTGCGATTGCAACGGAGCAATGCTGCCGCGAACTTCGAACGAGTGGGTCTTGATGTTGTCGCTGTAGAGCCGGCGGTAATCGCCGGGCCAGACTTCGCTGTAATAGCCGGACGCGCCGATGCGCGCGCCGTCAGTGCCGACGGGCACTTCGTAGGACAGACGGCCGAATGCGAGCTGCCTGGGATCGCCGGGCGTGGTCGAAAGGTTGAACACCAGCGAATCGCCGGGCGCGAGATAGGAGTTGAACGCCGCCGTCCCATAGCTCTGCCACGGTCCGACCGACGAGGATCCGAGATTGTCGATGCCGAACGACGTGAAGACGTGCCAGGTTTTCACGGAGACGATCAGGCGGAAATCGCCGGTTGTCGTACCGATCTCATCGAGCGCGGTGTCCACGATCCGCACGCCGGGGCGGCCGTTGATCAGCAGCAATTGCCGTTCCAACGTTGCAAGCCGCGAGGGCCGCTCCGCCAGCACCGCATCGAGCATCGGCCGGACGCCGAATTCGTCGGCGCCGTCCCCCTTCAGCGTCAACTCCGTGATGCTGCCTTCGATGACCTGAATGCGAAGTTCGCCGCTCTGGATATCCTGTGGCGGGATGATCGCCCGGCTGAGGTGGAATCCGGCGGCGCGATAGACCTCGCTGACCGCACTGGCCATCGCCGCCAGGTCAGCCCGCGACACCTTTTTCCCGATATAGGGTTGATACGCCGTCACCAGCCGGTCCTGCGGTATCGCGACGGCGCCGCCGATCGAGACGCGCCGAAGCACGAACAGCGGCTTGGTATCTCCCTGCCCCTCCGTCCCGGCGAATTGCGGCGACGGCAATCGGGGCCGCCCGTTCGCGCCCTGGCTCGATTGCTGGTCCTCGAAACGCTTTTCGGTCTGCCGCGGATCGTAACCGGGCTGATGCGCTTGCTGCGCTTGCGCCGGCAAACAGACGAGCGAAGCCCACAGCCCGAGGCCTACCATCACCGTGCGGGATAAAGCTGAACATGCCCGTTTCCGTAGTTGTACGGATAAGAAACCGGGATAGTGAGTGAAACCGCTAGCCATCTGATTTTTAATAGAAAATTATGGTCAATGAAAGGTTAACGCGCCCCTCGCAGAGTACGGTTTCCGCTCACTCAATCTTGAAACATTTCCAATAGCGTCCGGGACAAAGCGGCAATCGGAGAGAGTTTCATGCGTGCGATCCCTCACGCCTCGAGAACACTCGCGGCGATGTTCTTCCTAGTGACGGCTTCGATCGCTAACGCCGCCGATGGCGGCGAGTGGACGGTCAGCAAATCCTCCGGCGAGGTCTGGCTCACCGGCAGCGGCGTGCAGCAGGCATCGATCAAGCAGGAAGACGCGTTGAAGCCGGGCGATACGGTTCGCACCGGCCGCACCGGGCGCGTTCTGTTGAAGCGCGGCGAGGAAATGATCATGGTCGCGCCGAATTCCGTGGTCGGCGTCCCCGCCCAAAAGAAGGAAGGGCTGTCGACCACGATCGTGCAGCAGGCGGGTTCGATCCTGCTCGACGTCGAAAAACGCAACGTCAAGCATTTCGAGGTCGAAACGCCCTACCTCGCCGCCGTGGTGAAGGGCACGCAATTCCGCGTCACGGTGAACGCTGGCAAGACCACCGTCGATGTGATCCGCGGTCAGGTCGAAGTCGCCGATTTCAAGTCGGGACAGATCGCGCAAGTGATGGCCGGGCAGCACGCGACGGCGTTCGCGAGCGGCAAGACAGGGCTGTCGCTGGGCGGAGCCGGCGTCCTTGCCCCGATCGAGCATGGCAAGCCACGCGCGCCTTCCATCGAGCGAGTGCCGGTGCCGCGCAACGGTCTCTCCGCGCCACGCCATGCAGCCAACGGACAAAACAAGCATGCGAACGCCCATCCCGCGAGGCATGGCGTCACTCGCATCTCCTCGTCGATCGGCGAAGTTCGGTTGAACTTCCATCGCGTCACCAACGGCCTCGCCCATGGCGGTTCGGCTTCGGTCGGCGCGGCGCGGGGCGCCTCCGAACCCAATACGGTCTGGAGTTCATCAACTCCCGGCACGGACACGGCCGCTGCCAACACTGGTCAGGGAGATAATGGCAACGGATCCGTCGCCAGCGCCGCCGGTCGCGCAAATGCAAGCACGGTAGCGGCTGTCGCCGGGGGTAATGCCAATAGCGGCAACGGCAACAGCGGCAATGGCAACAGCGGTAATGGCAACAGTGGTAGTAGCAACAGTGGTAGTGGCAACGGCAATGGCAATGGCGGCAGCGAAAATGCTGCCAACGGGAATGGCAACGGAGCCAACGGCAGTGGCCGCGGCAACAGTGGACACGGAAGAGGCCGGTAACCGCACAATCAACTGCAAGAGAGCTGAACGACCGGTCAAACCCGAAACACCAGAATGGTGACCAAGTGAAACGATATCGGCCGCATATTTTCGTGACGATTGCGCTGGCAATCGTCCTGGCGGGCGGCTGGCACAGTTCGCTTCGCAACACCCTGGCCGACCTGCGGTTCGCCTGGCAGTCGCGACAGGTCAGCGGCGACATCGTGGTGATCGCGATCGACGCATCGTCGATCGACAGGATCGGCGTCTGGCCGTGGCCGCGCCTGCTCCACGCCGAACTGATCCGGCAGCTTCAGAAGACGGACGTCCAGGACATCGCACTCGATGTCGACTTCTCGACGCCTTCCGATGCGTCGTCGGACCGAAACTTTGCCGAAGCCCTCGAGCGCGCCGGCGGATCGGTGGTGCTGCCCTCCTTCCAGCAGCCCCGCACCGACAGGACGACGCTTCACATCAATCGCCCGCTGCAGCAATTCGCCGAACATTCGTGGTCGGCGATCGTCAACGTCGAGGTCGGGCCCGATGGCCTCGTCCGGCGTTATCCGTTCGGTGAGAAGCTGGACGGCAAATTCGTACCCTCGATGGCTGCCGTGCTCGCCGGCCAGTACGCCGAAAAGCGCACGCCCTTTTTGATCGACTTCAGCATCCGAACGGCCGGAATCACCAAAGTGTCCTTTGCCGACGTTCTGAGCGGTGACCCGGCGACACTGCAAAAACTTCAGGGCAAGAAGGTCGTCATCGGCGGCACGGCGCTCGAACTTGGTGACCGCTTCAGCGTGCCGAACGGTGTGATCCTGTCCGGCCCGGTGCTGCAGACGCTGGCTGCCGAATCGCTGCTGCAGAACCGCGCGCTGCAATGGACCTCAGGCGCCGTCACGGCGGCCGGCCTGGTGTTGCTCGCCTTGCTGATGCTGTTCTCGTGGCGCCGCCTCTCCGCCGGCAAGCGGGTCGCGCTGCTCGGCGCAACGGCGTTCACGCTCGAGGCAGGCGCGTTTGCCCTGCAGGCGGCGTTCCCGCTCATTCTGGATACGTCGCTGCTTCACATCGCCATCATCATCTACGTCGCGGCCATCGCACTCGACGAAATCGATATCAGGGATCTGCTCGGCCGGGTCGCCGAGAGCCGCTTTCAGCGCGTGGCGATGTCGCTCGGCGACGGCCTGATCTGTACCGACTCCAACTATTTGATCACGGTGTGGAATCCGGGCGCGACCGCGATCTTCGGCTATCTGCCCGAAGAGATGATCGGTCGGCCGTTCGACGAGATTTGCGCACGTGACGAAGCCCTCGCTACATCCGCCTTCTCCATCAAGAACGCTGCTCATCTGGCTGCCGGATCGGTGGTCGAGTTCGATGGACGCCGCCGCAATGGCGAGGTGTTTCCGGTCGAAGCCTCCTTCTCCGGCTGGCAAGGCACCGACGGGCTTCAGTTTGGCGCGATCCTGCGCGACATCTCGGTACGCAAGCGTGAAGCCGAGAGAGTCAGATATCTTGCGGAACACGACACGCTGACGGGGCTCATCAACCGCAACACGCTTCACGTCCAGCTCGAGGCCAAAATTTCCGCGGCCGAGACGGACGGCCGCAAGGTGGCACTGCTGGTGATCGGCATCGACGGCTTCCAGCAGATCAACGACATGCTCGGCAACACCTGTGGCGATCTCGTGCTTCGCGCCATTTCGCAGCGACTGACGGCGGCTATTCCGCCGGCGGGTCTGGTCGCCCGCTTGAGCGGAGACGAATTCGCCATCGCTGTTCCGACCAGCGACATCGGAGAAAACCTCAGCCGCTTCGCCGAACAGATCGGCGACGGCTTCGATGCGCCGCTGCTGGCCGGAAACCGCCACCTCCGCGTCAAGGTCAGCATTGGAGCCGCCGTTTGCCCGGGCGATGGACGAACGGCGGACGAACTCCTCAGCAACGCCCATTTGGCGCTGAGCCGCGCCAAGGCGACCAACCGCGGCGGCCACGTGCTGTTCGAAGACTCGATCCGCCGCGAGCTGGAGACGCGCCTGACGCTGGAAGCAGAGCTTGCGCTGGCCGCGGAACGCAATCAGTTCGAATTGTTCTACCAACCACAATTTCATCTGGCCGACGGCCGATTGATCGGCGCCGAAGCCCTGATCCGCTGGCGTCATCCCGTGCGGGGCCTGGTTTCGCCGGGCGAATTCATGCCGGTCGTCAACACCTCCCCGATTTCCGAGCGGATCGCCGAATGGGTTCTCCAAACCGCCTGCACCCAGGGAGCCGCCTGGGAACGCGCGGGACACAAGCTCCGCATCGGCGTCAACCTTTCGCCGTCCCAATTGGAGTCCGGTGACCTCGCGGTCTCGGTCGGGCAGGTGCTCGCCAGCACCGGCTTGAGTCCAACCAGCCTCGAGCTCGAGGTCACCGAAGACATCCTGCTCCACGATGAGCAGGGCGCGCTGAATACGTTCCTCGAGATTCAGGAGCTTGGCGTTCGCCTGTCCTTCGACGATTTCGGCACTGGCTTTGCCAGCTTGAGCTATCTGAAGAAATTCCCACTCGACGGGCTGAAGATCGACCGCTCGTTCGTGTTGGGCTTGCTGACCAATCCCGACGACGCGGCGATCGTCAGCTCGACCATCGGACTGAGCAAGCAGCTCGGCCTGTCTGTCATCGCCGAAGGCGTCGAGGACCGCGCCACGGCCGACTTCCTGGTCAGGATGGGCTGCGAAGAGGGACAGGGCTATTTCTTCGGCAAGCCGATGCCGGCTCGGGATTTTGAAGCCAAATTCCTGACCGCTCCCGCAGCCGCCGAGGTGGCGTGACGCCGAGCGGTTTGATCAGGCTGAACGATCGGTTAACGCGACACCTCAAATCCGAGCATCGCAGCAACGCTATTTTCCAACTCTTTTCGCTAGGGTCACCCCGTGAACGCGATGAGCCGGCGGCGCCCTCAAGGTGTCGCCGGCATAAAAAAACGCGAACGGGGATTCGGGGAAGTGGTCGATATTACCGATACATCGACGGTGCGCCGGGCATCGAGCAAGGAGGCGAATGCGCCAGCCATCGGCGAGGCGCTGACGCCGCTTACCGACATCTCCGCGCCCCAATGGCGCGCACTCACCGATGGCGCCGCCGAGCCGAACGGCTATTACTTGCCCGAATGGGAATTGGCGGTGAATGCTTCGGCGCGGGGGCGGCTGAACGCCGCCGCGCTCGGCGCGTGGCACGATGCATCCACCTTGATCGGCCTTGTGCCCGTGATCTCGATGTGGCGCGCCTACAAGATCCCACTGCCCGCTCTGGTCAGCGCCGATCCCTACGGCACGCTTTGCACGCCGCTGCTCGATCGTGACATGGCTGAGGAAGCCGTCACGAGCATCCTGCGCCGGGCCAGGCGGGCCGGCGCGCATGCGCTGATTTTCCGCGCCACCCCGCTCGATGGCGCAGCCATGAAGGCCTTCACCAATGTGCTGCATCACGGCGGCATGCAGCCGCTGGTGCTGCAGTCGCATGTCCGCGCCTGCCTCGATGCCACGGCCGACGCCGATACAGTGCTGCGCGACGCGCTCGGCGCAAAGAAACTGAAAGAACTGCGCCGCCAGCGCAACCGCCTCGCCGAAAACGGCGCCGTCCATTTCGACGTGGCGCGGACGCCCGGCGAGATTGCTGCCGCTGTCGAAACCTTCCTGGTACTGGAAGCCAGCGGCTGGAAGGGCCAGCGTGGCACGGCCCTCGGCCAGCACGAGGGCGATGCGGCATTCGTCCGCCGCGCCACTTCGGCGCTGGCAGAGACCGGCCAATGCGAGATCGTGACCTTGCGCGCCGGCGAAACACCCGTGGCAGCAGCGATCGTGCTGCGCCATCAGGATCGCGCCTTCTACTTCAAGCTCGGCGTCGACGAGCGCTTTGCGAAGTTTTCGCCGGGCGTGCAACTGACGCTGGAGCTGACGCAGCATCTTTGCACCGATCCAGCCATTGCCATGGTGGATTCCACCGCAAATCCCGACCATCCCATGATCAACCCGATCTGGCGCGGACGCCTTGCGATCGGCGACGTGTTGATTCCGCTGCGGCGGAACGATCCGGTGGTGGCGTTGATTCGCGCCGCGCTCCCCTTGCGGTCCGCAATCCGCGAGCCGGCGCGGCGTCTCGTCCATTTCGTCAGAAAGAGTCGGGAGAAATCCTAAATGAATACGCTCACCGCCATAGCGCCCGTCATTACGGCCGACCATGACGCGCTCCGCCGCGACTTTCCGCTAAAGCCGTTTGCGATCCGCCACAAGCTCGGCGGCCATCCGCTGCTGACGCTGCCACGCATCGCGCAATTGGCTTCCGAGCTGCCGCGCGACCTGATCGAATATAATTCCGGCAAGGTCGCGATCAGCCAGGATCCGGATGCGATTCCAACCGTCGACCTCGACCCTGTCGAAGTCGTGAAGAGCATTGAGACCGCCGGCGCCTGGATGGTGCTCAAGCGCATCGAGAATTCGCCGGAATATCGGGCGTTGCTGGAGGATACGCTGCTGTCCGTCGCCCGCGCCCGCGGCTTCGACAGCTTGGCTGACGCCGGCTTCGAGCAGGTCGAAGGTTTCCTGTTCGTGTCCTCGCCGAATTCGACCACGCCCTTTCATCTCGACAGCGAAGACAATTTCTTCGTGCACATCCACGGCGAAAAATTCTTCACAATCTTCGACAACACCAACCGTTCGATCGTCTCCGACGACGAGATCGAGCGCTCGATGACCAAGCATCGCAACCTGAAATATGACGAGAGCCTTGCGCCGTTGGGCAAGGAATTCCGCCTGTTCGCAGGCGACGGCTGCTATGTGCCGTATCAATGGCCGCACTGGGTGCGCACTGCAGGCTCGTTCTCGATCTCGATGGCGATCACCTGGAAGACGCGCGAAGTGCGGCGGATGAACGATCTGCACTTCTTCAATTCGATGCTGCGCAGCATCGGCCTGCCGCAGCAGGCGCCGGGCAAACAGCCGGTGCTCGACGCGCTCAAGCTGGCGTTCTATCGCACCGTAACGACCGCGATAAAGCCGCTGCGCGCCTCGATGGCGATGCGCCGCGTGCTGCGGCGGATCGCGCTCGGGAAACGCGCGAACTATTATTTGAAGGGCGCGTAACCAGCCTCACTGCAGCGGCGAATGCGGCGCCGGCAGCATGATGGTCGAGTGCATCTCGTCGAGAAATCCGGGACCCTTCCCGAGAAATTCCTGCCAGGCCGGATCCTTCATCGCGTTCCCGCGCGCTTCGGCGCGGGCGTTCAGGCTGGGATAGGCCCAGATGTGGCAGGCTTCGTTCGGTTGCCCCGCTTCGGTCGTCCAGAGGCCGACGATCTTTGAATACTTTTCCCGCTCCGGCAGCACGGCGGTGAACGCATCGAGCCATTGCTTGAGGCCGCCGGCCGGCTTGGCGCGGTAGTTGCGGAGTTCGTAGACATTGCCCGTCGATGCCGGGGCAACCGGCGGCCTCACCGCGTTCATCAGGCGGACGTCCTGACGGACCAACCAGGGGCGGATCAGCGGCACATACTCGCCGGTCCAGCGCGGGCTTTTCGCAAGCTCGGCGCGCAACCGGGCGCGCTCGTCAAAACTGTTGTAGCTCCACATGTGCAGGACCTGGTTAAGCGGGCCGATCTCGGTCGACCAGTAGCCTTCGAGCTTGCCGTAATCGTCCTTGCGGATCTCGCGCGATATCGTACTCGCGGCCTTGATCATGTCGCCGAGCGTGCCGGGTCTTAAGGTGTAGGTGCGCAGTTCGTAGATCATGATTGCCTCCCCAAGTTTATTCTAGTTTCATCGCCGCGTTCTCCGGATGCTGCGCAGCGCCATAAGCGCGTTTACGCGCGTCTTCGACGCGCCATGGCGGTGCGCTGCTGCTCCGGGGTCTCCCCTGCAGCCTGGGTCCCGGCTCTGCGGCGCAGCGCTGCGCGCCGCACCGCGTCCGGGACACGCAAGGTCACTCCGCGGCCTGCGCGTTGATTTCGCCGGAAACTTGCCGGATCGCGCGGGCGAGTTGCTCGGCCGGCTGGGCGCCGGACACGGCATATTTCTGCGCGAAGACGAAAGTGGGAACGCCCGAGATGCCTTTGTCGGAAGCTTCCTGCGCCTGGCCGGAGATCAGTGCGACGTCCTCATCGGTGGCAAGACGCTTGCGCACATCGTCGGCGTCGAGGCCAACATCGGCCGCGGCCTGCACCAGCACGTTGATATCGGTCAGATCGCCGCCATCGCGAAAGTACAATTCCATCAGGCGCTGCTTCATCTCAGCGGCCTTGCCCTGCGCTTCCGCCCAATGGATCAGGCGATGGCAATCGATGGTGTTGGGCTGGCGCTTCACGAGTTCGGGCCGGTAGGTCAGCCCCTCCTCCCCCGCAGCCGCCACGACGCGGCCGGCGATGCCCTTGTAAGCCTCCACCGAACCGAATTTTGCGGTGAGATATTCGTCGCGGCTGATGCCCTCGCGCGGCACCCAGGAATTGAGGAAGAACGGCCGCCAGCGCACTTCGACGGGAACATCCGGCACCAGCGCCAAGGCGTTCTCGATCCGGCGTTTGCCGATGTAGCACCAGGGGCAGACCACGTCGGAGACGATGTCGATCTTGAGGGGTTTTAGGGTGCTCATCGGAACGTCCTCGCTGAATGATGTCCCGGAAGGTAATCCGATCGGACAAGGAGACAAGGGCGATCGCCGCATGTCTCGTATCACTTCACTGGCGGGCCGTGGTCACCGATATGCTGCAGGGCAGCGCGACCACGGCCCTGTCGCTAGTCGGCAACTCCCCGGCGACCGCACAATGTAGGATGGGTAGAGCGCAAGCGAAACCCATCAACCGTGCGCCGCTCACATGATGGGTATCGCTTCGCTCCACCCATCCTACAAACTACAAAGCTGCCGCTATCTGCCGCATCCGATCGGCGGTCAGATCGTCGGCGGGGAAGAAAGTTTCCAGCGCAAGCTCCTGCAACGTGATGTCGACGGGCGTGCCGAACACCATGGTAGTGGAGATGAAACTCAGCACATCGCCATTGTGGCGCAGCTTGAACGGGATCGCGACATTGTCGGCCGAGATCGGCCCCGAGCGCGCCGGCATGCGATAGGCTTTGAGCTCCTGATACAGTTTGAGCAGTTCGGGATCGGCCGTTGCCTCACACTGGCGATGCAGCCGTTCCAGAAGATGCGCGCTCCATTCGGCGAGATTGACCGTGCGCGGCGCGAGCCCTTCGGGATGAAAGGCAAGCCGCAGAATGTTGAAGGGGTGCCCGAGCAGATGCGGCGGCAAACCTTCGAGCAACGGCGCCACCATGCGGTTGGCCGTCACCAAATTCCAGCGCCGGTCATAGGCCAGCGCCGGATTGGGCTCATGTGCCTTCAGTACCAGATCGATCGCCTGCCGGGCTGACTTTAACGCCGGATCATCCAGCGAGCGTTGCGGAAAGGCTGGAGCAAAACCCGCCGCGACCAGGAGCACGTTGCGTTCACGCAAGGGGACCTCCAATCGCTCGGCGAGCTTGAGCACCATTTCCCGCGATGGCGCGGCGCGGCCGGTTTCAACAAAACTGAGGTGACGCGCGGATATTTCGGCATCGCTCGCCAGATCGAGCTGGCTCAGATGGCGCCGCTGGCGCCATTCGCGCAAGTGATCGCCAATGTGGAGGGGTTGGGTTCGTTCGGCTCGCGCCGTGGCAGCATGTGCGTTCATGGTGGAAAACCTACCATGCGAATTTCGTCCATTCCATTACGTCCGAGGTAATCGAAACGGGTCGCGGGCCGGGTCATCTTTGGAGGCACAGGAGATGACCCATGCTGATGCTTTCACTGTTCCGCTTCGTCGCCGCCATGATCCCCTGGGTGCGCAATCTGGTCACCTGGCTCGTGGCACGCTCCCTGAACATGCCCGAGCCCCTGGTGTACGACACCGGCGTCTTCGTGTTCGTGCAGGTGCAGACGATCGAGAACAGGGTCGGCAAGGCGCTCTGCCCGGTGCGGCTGATGCGTCAGCTCCGGTCGCTGCTGCAACGCTGATCCCTGCCCCCGGTCATTCCCAAGCACAGGAGAACGTCATGATCCATCCGTCCACCTTCCTGAGCCGCGCTCTGCTCGCCGACGCCATCTTCAGCGGCGTCGCCGGTGTGGCGCTAACGCTCGGCGCCGGCGCGCTCGCGCCGTTCCTCAATTTGCCGGAAGTCTTGTTGCGCGAAACCGGCCTGTTCCTGATCGCCTATACCGCGCTGGTCGGCTGGCTGGCGACGAGGTCGACGGTGATGAAGGCGCTGGTGCTGTTCGTGATCATCGGTAATGCCGCCTGGACGCTGGGCAGCATCGCGCTGCTTTTCTCGGGCGCGGTGTCGCCGAACCTGCTCGGTCAGGTCTTCATCGTGGCGCAGGCGATTGCAACGGGCGTGTTTGCCGAGCTGCAGTATATTGGGCTGCGGAAGAGCGGTGAGACGGTGGCGGCGTAAAGTGGGCACCGTCATTCCGGGGCGATGCGAAAGCATCGAACCCGGAATCTCGAGATTCCGGGTCTGGTGCTAACGCACCAGCCCGGAATGACGCGCGCGAGCGCCTCAGCTCAATACCACCGCCGCAATCATTCCGGCAAAAGTCAGCACCAGCCCGATGACCAGCATCGGCACCAGGCTGCTGCCCGAATACGGATCAGCCTGCTCCTTGTTCGTCACGATATGTGCACGATAAGCCATCACACTGCTCCTGCCTGATTGCATCGAAATCTTTCACCGTTTGCGAGCATCACGCCGTTGGCGCCGGCGATGCCAAGCTCGAGGCTCGCCGCAATCCGCCGCGCCCGTTCCACGAAATGCGCTTCCGCCTCCGGCGGGCAGACCTCGCGTGCGGTGGCCTCGAACAGCGCGAGCCAGCGGTCGAAATGCGCGGCATCGACCGGCAGCGGGAGATGTTTGGCCATTGGCGTACCGTGGTAGCGGCCGGTCATCAGCGCGACGGACGACCAGAATGCGCACATCTGCTTCAGATGCGGCTCCCAATCCTTGATGCGCGCGTCGAAGATCAGCCCCAGCACCGCGTCCTCGCGGACCTTGGCATAGAAGCCGCGCACCAGGCGCTCGATCATCGTCTCGTCAATTCCGGTTCGTTGCATGATCTCGGCCGTGAGCCGTTCGCGCCGCTCCGGCCCTGCCACGATCGCTTCCATTTCGCCTGCCCTTAAATAGGTATTTCAAATACCTATTTAGACGGCTATAGATGATTTGCAAGCAGATCTTTCGAGAGGGGCCCCATGCGCCTGACGTCGTTCACGGATTTTGCCTTGCGTGCCCTGATGCGGCTGGCGGGCGAACCCGGCCGTTGTTTCGCCACCAACGAAATTGCGGCCGAGTTCGGCATTTCCCGCAACCATCTGGCCAAGGTGGTGCGCGACCTCGCCGATAGCGGCTTCATTTCGACCCAACGCGGCGTCGGCGGCGGCTTCATGCTGGCCCGCCCGGCCCAGTCGATCACCATCGGCGAGGTGGTGCGCGCGCTGGAAGGGCCGCCGCTGGTCGAGTGTTTTCGTGAGGATGGCGGTAGTTGCGTGCTGAAGCCGCGTTGCCGGCTGAAAGCGAAGCTGGCCGCCGCGCGCGAAGCCTTCATGCGCGAGCTCGATGCCACGACGCTGGCGGAATGCGCCTACCCCGCGCAGCCCGGACGCAGTCCGGTGACCGCGTGAGGCCCGCACCGAAGCATCAGGACTTGAACATGAAACCGATCGAATTCGAGAATGGAATCGTGCAGATCGATGCCGCGATCGTCGCCGAAGGCCTCGGCCTTGCGCTGCCGCTCCTTCAGAAAGAGATGCGGGCGGGCAAGATCACGAGCTTTGCCGAGCGCGGGGTCGATGCCGATTCCGGCCGGCATCGGCTGACCTTCCTGTCCGCACATCGGCGGTTTCGCGTTGTGGTCGACGAGAAGGGCGTGATCATTAAGCGCTCCGCGGTGGACTACGGCAATTCGCTGCTGCCGAAGTCGGTACGCAAATCCGGCGGATGAGCCCTATGCCTGAAGGGCCGGCGCCGGCGCGAAAACCGGCTGTTTCCTGGCAGCCAATTTCTTGCCGGACGCTCTGACACGGCTGTTGGGGTTCAGTGATGTCCCATTCAGTGACATGCCATTGGCCGAATGGCCGTTCAGCTTGAGCTTCTTCTTCGACGTGCGCTCGGCCTCTGCTTTATCCTTCAGCTTCGCGTCGGCCTTGGCCAACTTTTCCGCCTTCTTCAGCGCCTTCCGCTCGGCCTTGGCCTTCAGCCGCGCCTTCTCCGCCCGCGCTTCGGCACGCTTCTTCTTGCGTTTCTTCTCGCAGGCTGCGCATTTGCAGCCGATCGGCTTCAGATAGGCTTTGAAATAATCGGTGCCGTAATCGTAGTTGATCTCCTCGCCCGGCTCGATGTTCTTGATGGCGCGGATGAACACCCTGCGCTTACGGGGTTTGACATCGGATTCGGCGTTCGGCCGGCAGGAATGGTTGATATAGCGGGCGATGTTCTTGCGCACCGAGCCGTCGATGGTCCAGCGGTCGTTCAGTTCGAACAAATATTTGTTCTCGATCGCGTCTTCTTCTTTCTTCTTCGAATCAAGAAGCGGCCCGAAATAGCGGATAATCTTGGTGCCCTTCTTGATCGGCTTAGTGGCGAAAAGGCCAAGTCCGGTGCGGGAGCGGCCGACGCGATAGGGTTTATTCGAAGGAATGGAGGGCATGACGATTGGATAACTGCGCGCTCAAAAAACGAGGAATTGCGAAGCCGCCCTTCTAGGACGATTCCGCGGCATTGTCAGGTGTTTCGCACATTCGCCTTGAACCTTCCCCAGATTGCACCGTCTACCCCCAAAGGTTCCACGAGAGAAGGTTCAGATGAAACGCGTCTCCCATCGGCAGCTCGCCGTGTCGGCCGCCATGACGCTGTTCGCCGTTGCATTTGGCCTGATGTCACCGGCGAACGCCCAAACTTTCAGCAGCAGCTACACGTCGACCGCGCCAAAGGACTGCCACACGGTCGGCAAGCCCGAATCCGACGGCAGCACGACGCAGGTCTGCCCCGGTAAATCGGGGCTGATGGTACTGATCAGCGAGGGCGACCTGCGTGAAACCGTCTCGGTGGGACGAAACCGCGAGGCCGCCGCCAAGGAGCCGGCCGCGGAGGCCTGGTTCGGCCCCTTCAATTCGACCGGCCACACCGTCGAATGGCGGGCGGTCGACGGCAGGCCGTTCGCGATCATTCAGCGCTGGCTGATCGCCGATAACAACGACCCGGACAAGACCGGAAACCCGATCACGAAACCGATGCTCGCGGTGACGCGGCTGCCGCCCGGGCCGGTCTGCCACGTCGCCTATGTCGACGGCCAGGCCAACCGCAATGCCAACGAGCTCGCGCGCCAGGCCGCGGACGAATTTGCGCGTGATTTCAAGTGCGGCAAGGACGAAGTGAAGGTGATTGGCGAGCGCGGCCGCGCGGTGGAATTGGCAAAGCGGTGATGGTAGACACAGTCTGGCGCTTTCTTGCCGCATTAACGTCAAAGCTTCGGGCTTGAGTGCTTGAACCTTGTCAAACCATATTATTTCACGGCATCACCCGGGGCAGCGATGCATATAAAACTCCTGGCACTCCTCATCGCCGGCATCGCCCTCTCCGGCTGCTGCGCCTCCGGAACTGGCTGCTCGACGCAGACCGCGGGCGCGCCGATCGCCTGGGACGGCTTGGGTGAACCGCCTACCGCAGATGGCGAACAAGCCGGGGTGGCCAAGCCGAAGCGGAGGACGGCGCGCAACCGCGAGATCATTCTGGGCCCCCTGAACGAAGCGTCTTCCAGGGACAGGTCAGCCGGATCGGGCGTCAAAGCGGCGTACGAAGACTGGACGCGGCAGCCCAACGAAGACGCGGAAGCCGACGCAAGGCTCGCGCGGCAAACCAAAATTTGCAGGGGCTGCTGAGCGCGGGACGCCAGCCGCAACCGTCGCCGCGCAGCTTCATCCCGCCTGCGAACTCCCGCAGAGCGGCCGCCGTCTTACGCCCCCGGCGGTCGCGGCACTGTCGAACGCAGCATTGCATCCAGAAGCTGGTCGACGCCGGTCCCCTCGGGCAGCCGGTGCAGGATGTCCTTGAGCCTTCCATCAAGCAGCAGCGTGGTGAAGCCGTGCACCAGCGACCACGCACGGGCAATCGCGGCAGCCTGGTCGAGCGACAAAGCCTCCAGCGCTTCGCCGGTGAGTTTTTCATTGCGGCTGAGGCTCACCGCGGTCGCCAGTCCTTCGAAGGAGGCGGTCGCCGCCTCGTGCAGCGAGGGCCGCGTCATGTCGAGCCGCTCGGTCCGGAACATCAGCCCGTACATGCCGGGGCGCGCCTGCGCATAGGCGACATAAGCCTTGGCGCGCGCCAACGCCTTCATGAGCGGGAGCGTTTCGGTGTTGCCCGCCGCGGTCATCGCCGCGTTGAAACGCCGGAATCCGATGGCGGCAAGCTCGCTCAGCAGCCCGGTGAGATCGCCGAAATGATGAGTCGGTGCCGCATGCGATACGCCGGCCTCGCGCGCAACCGCCCGCAGCGTCAGGCCCGACAGCCCGTCGCGTTCCAGCACCCGCTCCGCCGCGGCGAGCAAGGCGTCGTGCAGATCGCCGTGATGATAAGGCGTCTCGCCGGCCGGACGACGACGCCGGCTGGCCGGCCTTTCGGCTACAGTCTTCGCGGGCCTGCGCTTCGCGGCCGGGCGGTTCGTTTTGGTTGCTCTCGATGTTCTTGCCATGCGAATCTTTATAACCACAATTTTTACACTGTAAAGATTTTGCTTGACGACCCATTGGCAACGCGCCTACTTATATCTTTACGATGTAAAGATATAACCGGAGGGAACGTGTGATGCTCGACCAATTGGCGACGACCAATGCGACGCGGGACAATCTGGCGCCGATCCCGATGGAATGCGACGCGGCACACCTCAAGGTGACTGGCGAATTACCGCGCGAGCTTAACGGCACGCTTTATCGCAACGGCCCCAACCCGCAATTCGACGCGCCCGGCGCCCACTGGTTCGTCGGCGACGGCATGCTGCACGCCTTCCATCTGGAGAACGGCCGTGCCAGCTATCGCAATCGCTGGGTCCGCACCCCGAAATGGCTGGCCGAGCACGACGCTGGCCGCGCGCTGTTCGGCGGCTTCGGCCGCAAGCTGCCGGGCGCACCGGCCGGGACCACCGACGATGGCGGCGTCGCCAATACGAACATCATCTTCCATGCCGGAAAACTGCTGGCGCTCGAGGAAGGCCACCTGCCGACAGAGATCGAACCCGGCACGCTCAAGCGAACAGGCTATTGCGACTACAAGGGCGCTATCAAGGGTCCCTTCACCGCGCATCCGAAGATCGATCCGGTGACCGGCGAAATGGTGTTCTTTGGCTACAACGCCGCAGGCCCCCTCACCCCCGCCCTCTCCTTCGGGTCGGTCAATGCCGTCGGCATAGTAACGCGGTTCGATCGCTTCGAGGCCCCCTATGCGAGCATGGTGCACGACTTCATCGTCACCAAAAATCATCTGCTGTTTCCGATCCTGCCGCTCACCGGCAGCATCGAGCGCGCCATGACGGGCCGGCCGCCCTATGCTTGGGAGCCGGACAAGGGCGCCTATGTCGGCGTCATGAAGCGCGACGGCTCCGCCAAGGACATCGTCTGGTTTCGCGCCGAGTGCTGCTACGTCTTCCACGTCATGAACGCGTGGGAGGACGGCGACCGCATCGTTGCCGACGTCATGCAGTACGAGGAGCCGCCGCTGTTCACCCATCCCGACGGCACGCCCACCGATCCCGCCAAGTCGCGCGCCCGGCTGTGCCGCTGGACCTTCGATCTCGCAGGCAATACCGATCGCTTCACGCAAACCTGGCTCGACGACATTACCGGCGAATTCCCCCGCGTCTGCGATCGAAGCGTCGGTTCAGCCAACCGGCATGGATGGTACGCCTGCGCCAATCCCGACCTGCCGACTTCAGGCGGATTGTCGGGCCTGGTACATGTCGACGGCAATGGATCGCGGCTTGGCCAGTACCTGCTGCCCGCCGGCGATACGATCTCGGAAGCAGTGTTCGTTCCACGCGGCGGTGACGCCAGCGAGGGTGACGGCTGGCTGATGTCGGTGGTCTGGCGAGCCCGCGAAAACCGCAGCGACCTCGCGGTATTCAATGCCACCGATGTCGACGCCGGACCGGTGGCACTGGTGAAGCTCGGACATCGTGTCCCCGACGGCATCCACGGCAATTGGGTTGGCGCGGCCTAAGTGCGCTATAGCCTCCGCGATGCCGGGGCGCGACGTTGTCGCACCCTACGTTGCAAGCGTCGGCCGAGTCGGCGGCATCACGATCACGCTCGTTTTGCTGCTCGCCTGCGCCCTCATGTTTCTCTCGGTCGCGATATTGGGCGCCTGAAGCGCCCGCAAACCGTTGCAAAGACGATCACAGATCGTCGCGTCGTCGAATTTAGACACTGTAAAGATTTCGCTTGACGGCTCCGACGCCCAACCCTATGGTATCTTTACGGTGTAAAGATTAGCTTCAAGAGGCCGTCATGACCATCTTCCTAGTCCTCGCCCCGTTCGGCTCGTTCGCCCTGCTGATGCTGGTGACCTCGGCCGAGATCAGCCTCTTCGTTGCGGCCGCAATCTGCCTTGCCGTCATCGGCATCGACGTGTATCGCGGCCGCTCGGTCAAGATGTTGGGCGCGGGCTCGGTCGTCGTATTTGCCGCGCTCGGCGCATACGTCTCCTTGGTCGATCCGAACCTCAGCCATTCGGCCGTCAAGCTGACGGTAGACGTCGGCGTGCTCGCGATCTCGCTGGTTTCGCTGATCATCCGCAAGCCGTTCGTCCTGCGATATGCGCTTGAGGAGGTCGATGCCGAAACGGCCAAGCGGCCGGGTTTTGTGAAAATCGTCTACCTCATCACCTGGGCCTGGAACGTCGCGTTTGTCCTGATGATTATCGGCAACGTGCTGCCGATCTATGTCCCGGGTCTGCCGCTCTGGTCGGGACTTGCGATCGCGTTCGCCGCCCGCAACAGCGCCGCCTACTTCACGGCATGGTATCCGCAATATCGCAAGGCGAAGCATGGTAAGCCGCCTGCAAACGCCCTTCCCGGCACCAACTGAAGCAGACTTCCAACCGAAACCCATCAGCAGAGAGCAAACCGATGAAGGACGTATTCGCCAGACTGGGCGCCGATTTTTTCTCCACCATCCTGTTCATCGCGATCTACCTGACGACTGACAATGTGCTGCTGGCGACTGCCGTCGCGATCGCTGGCGCCATTGCGCAGGTGATCTACTTTCGCATCAAGGGCAAAGAGCTCGGTTACATGACATGGGCCAGCCTTGGGCTCGTCATCGTGCTCGGCAGCGCGACGCTTCTGACCCACGACCCGCGCTTCGTGCTGGCGAAACCCGCAATTGGGCATTTCGCCATCGGCGTCATCATGCTCAAGCGCGGCTGGATGTTGCGCTACATGCCCTCGATCGTGACCCAGACCATTCCCGAATATGTCACTTTCGCCGGCTACGCCTGGGCCGCACTGTGCTTCGCACTCGCCGCCGGCACCATCGGTGTCGCGATGACCGGCGACATGAAGCTGTGGACGTTCTACGTGACCGTCATACTGGTCGGCGCCAAGATTGCCGCCTTTGCAATTCAATACGTCGCGTTTCGTATTTTGGTCGGCAGCCGCCTTCGCGCCGCCGCCCAGCAAGCCTGAAAAATACGCGTCAAAAAGGCGCTTGAGACGATTGGGCTTGTGTGGCGAGATAGGCTATACCGCGCACGAGTTTAGCGGATCTCGCAGGCCATTCCGGCTTGCCGTGGAAATGTCGGGGAGACAAAGATGGCCGTGGACGGAAACTGGAATATCACCATGAGCACGCCGATGGGCGAGCGCAAGGCAACGCTGTCGCTGCAAAGCGCGGGCGGCGCGCTGACGGGCACGCAAGGAGCGGACGGCAATTCCGGCGACATTTTTGACGGCACCGTCGACGGCGATGACGTCGCCTGGAAGATCTCCATCACCAACCCGATGCCGCTCACGCTTGCCTTCACCGGCAAGGTTTCCGGCGACACCATGTCCGGCGAAATGGGCATCGGTCCGATGGGCAGCTTCCCGTTCACGGGTTCGCGGGCGTAGGTTCTCCCTAAAACCAGATCCGCATCGGCAAGCCGTGCGCATCAACGGGCGGCGCCCCCTCGGGGACGCTGCCCGCAGGCTCGCGGGCCGCAATCGCAACAGCGCAGGCATCCAGCACATCGTCAGGCTTTGCACCGCTACGTTCATGGGTCAGCCAGCGATCGATCTGCCGAAAGCCTGATTGCTTGAGCAGCGCGCGGCGCAGAGCAACTCCCCCGGCGGATTTCTTCGACGGCAAGGGCTCGTTGTCGTTCAATCGCAGAAACACCAGTTCGGGATGCACCTCGCGAATATCGCGAGATGGATTCGCGCGCACGAACGCGTCGACCTCCATGATCTTCGCACCCAGATGCCAGAGCTGGCGGGACACCCGCTTCTGCCCGCGCCGCTGCGCCTCCCGGTTGGCATCATTGGGATCGCTGAACTCCGACCACAGCCAGCGGCGAGCGCCGGCAAAGACGCGCGACGCGTGCGGCCGCAATTTTGCTCGAGCCAGCAGGTCGCAGTCGCGTTCGCCGTGATCGCTCATCCCGATCGGGATATCTATCCCCGCTCTGTCGCAAGAACGCGACAGCGCGTCCGTGATGTCGCGATGAAAGGAGATTTCCTGCACGTCACCGTCGAGGAGAACGGCGACCCAGCCTTTGCTGAACCCGTCGAGGCCAAGCGCCCTGCAGCCCGACCTCTTGCTCACTTCGGCCGGCTGGGCACGATCGCAATCGGATTGAAGGTATAGACCGCTTCGCCATGCTGGTTGTAGGCGGTCCACCTGACCCGGGCGATGCCTTGCGGCTTCGTGCGCGACGCCGCCAATTCCACCACCTCCCCTTCGAGAAAAATGGTGTCGCCGGGCCGCACCGGCTTCAGCCAGCGCAGATCGTCGACGCCGGCGCCGAACAGCGGATGCGGCCCGAACGGGCGCGCGCTCGCGGCGAGCCGCATGGCGATCGCTGCCGTCTGCCATCCGGAGGCGGCGAGGCCCCCGAGAATGGACTTCTTGGCCGCCTCCTCATCGAGATGAAACGGCTGCGGATCGTACTCTTTGGCGAAGCGGATGATGTCCTCCTTCGACACCGTCGCCGCCTCACTCTTGAAGCGCATCCCGATCTTCAGGTCGTCGAACCACTCGATCATCGCGTCCTCGCTCACATTTCACGCCGAACGCGAACAGGTTACCCCAGATTCAGTTCCTTGAAGAAGTCGTTGCCCTTGTCGTCGATGATGATGAAGGCCGGGAAATCCACCACTTCGATGCGCCAGATCGCTTCCATGCCGAGTTCGGGATATTCCACCACCTCGACCTTCTTGATGCAGTGCTCGGCGAGATTTGCCGCAGCTCCGCCGATCGAACCGAGATAGAAGCCGCCGTGCTTCTTGCAGGCCTCGCGCACCGCGACCGCGCGGTTGCCCTTGGCGACCATCACCATCGAGCCTCCCGCCGCCTGGAACTGGTCGACGAACGAATCCATCCGCCCCGCCGTGGTCGGGCCGAACGCGCCGGACGCGTAACCATCGGGCGTCTTGGCGGGGCCGGCGTAATACACTGGATGATTCTTGAAATAGTCCGGCAGCGGCTCACCCTTCTCCAGCCGCTCGCGCAATTTGGCGTGCGCGGAATCGCGCGCAACGATCATGGTGCCGGTCATCGAGACCCGCGTCTTGATCGGATAATTCGACAGCGTCGCCAAGATCTCCTTCATCGGCTGGTTGAGGTCGATCTTGACGACCTCGCCGCCGAGCGACTGCTCGACCGCCGGCAGATACTGCGCCGGGTTGTGCTCAAGCTCTTCGAGGTAGACGCCATCCCTGGTGATCTTGCCGAGCACCTGGCGGTCGGCCGAACAGGAGACGCCGAGCCCGATCGGGAGCGAGGCGCCATGGCGCGGCATCCGGATCACGCGTACGTCGTGGCAGAAATACTTGCCGCCGAACTGTGCGCCGACGCCGAGCGACTGCGTCATCTTCAGGATTTCCTGCTCCATTTCGACATCACGGAACGCGTTACCGTCGGCCGAGCCGTGGGTCGGCAGCGCATCGAGATAGCGCGCGGACGCGAGCTTCACCGTCTTCATGCAAAGCTCGGCCGAGGTGCCGCCGATGACGATGGCGAGGTGATACGGCGGACACGCCGCGGTGCCGAGGGTGAGCACCTTCTCCTTCAGAAACGCCAGCAGACGATCTTTGGTCAGAACGGAGGGCGTCGCCTGAAACAGAAAGCTCTTGTTGGCGCTGCCGCCGCCCTTGGCCATGAACATGAATTTGTAGGCGTCGTCACCCTCGGCGTAGATCTCGCATTGCGCCGGCATGTTGTTGGCGGTGTTCTTTTCCTCATACATCGACAAGGGTGCGACCTGCGAATAGCGCAGGTTACGGCGCAGGTAAGCATCGCGCGCGCCTTCCGACAGCGCCGCCTCGTCGTCGCCATCGGTGATGACGTTGCAGCCCTTCTTGCCCATAATGATCGCGGTGCCGGTATCCTGGCACATGGGCAGCACGCCGCCGGCGGCGATGTTGGCGTTCTTCAGGAAGTCGAAGGCGACGAACTTGTCGTTGTCGCTGGCCTCCTTGTCTTCCAGGATCGAGCGGAGCTGCTTCAGGTGGCCGGGCCGCAGGTAGTGGTTGATATCGCCGAAGGCAGCCTCCGACAGCGCCCGCAACGCCTCGCGCGACACCACCAGCATGTCCTTGCCAAGCACCTTCTCGACCCGCACGCCCTCGGTCGTGATCTTCTTATAGGGCGTGGTGTCCGGCCCCAGCGGAAACAGCGGCGTATGCTTGTAGGGCGGAACGGGTTTCTGGTCGGGAAAGGCGGTCGGGGCGTTCATGGATTGCTCGTCGGTTCGGGGACCGGAACGGCCGCATGAGGCCGACCGGATATAGAGCCGTTCTAAGCACTTTTTGTGTAAAGGGAAGAGGACCCCGCCGGCCTGGATACCACAGGACCAGCCCAAGCAGACAAATACTGTGCGTACAGATTTCCCTATGCACGAGGCGGGAATAACAGGAGGCTGAGGAACGCCAGCCGCTCCGGCTCGCCGGCCCCGTGGAAGCGACCCAGGGCCGCTCGAGCCGTGGTGATCGCAAGGGCAGCATCCGATCGGTTGATGCGGATCATGACATCGTAGTCGGCGGAATGCCGCTTTTCTTGGAGCTCTTCAGTCGCTGCCGCGAACGCGACAATATTTGCACCGAACCCCGCCGCCGGAGCACAGCGTCTGAATTTGCTGGAGAGCGTGGGCTTTTGGACCTCCTCACACAACTTACGAAGCCATCCGTGATCGACGCTGCGATAAACGAGGCCGTAACGGCTTTCATCGCGGTTGGTCACTCCAATGAACTGGTCTGCAGCCGCCGCAATGATGGCATGAAAAATGGCGTAATACGCTGCCGAGATAGCGCGTCTTACATCGACTTGGCGTGGGCGCCCCGCCTGAGGTGCTATGAGCTTTTCGGCCTGCTCGAATAAGTGATCTGGGTTAAGAATCGCCACCCGCTTCCAGCTCTTCCTTAGTGGCGTACTCCACGATGGCCAATCGCTCCTCTCCCTCGCGACGCAACCGGTCCTTGATACCAACGAGGGTGTCGAGTGTGGCATCGCCCTTAAGCTTCGACTCCGCGCCGGGCTTAATCACAATCGTAATTCGAAGCGCATCGTGTCCCTCCGAATCGATCGCCGTGCTGCTCGACACCGAAGAGACATTTGCACTCGCGAGATTTGCCGTGGCAACTTCCTGCGCAATCTCGCGTATTCGTTTCTCATCAAGCATAGCTTGGCCGATTCAGGTTAGTTGGAACGCCCTCGCGAAAGTCCTGCAAGACTATTTCAAGGAGCTTCTTTCACGGATCCAATCTAGCACACTGGCTTCAACAGATCACCACCTGACGAGAACGCATCGATCAAAAGCCTTATCAATCAACGGAGACGTGCGCCTAAAATACAATTTATAATTGCGCTGACCTCCATGGCAACCTGCATTGCAGAACTTGATCGCCGTTGAACCGTTCCGGGCCATCTTCAGACAAACCCGAGATTTTCGATGGTCCCTGAACCGATTGCGATGGTAATGAACTCCGCCACCACATTGCCCGACGCAGCCTCTGTCCCAGCGCGTCCCCCGCGTCTGCTCGGGCTCTATCTGCTTCTCATCATCATTGCCGCGATCGAAGCCTTCGAAGGGCTCTCGCATGCGCCGATGCTGTTCGGCGACACGTCGGAAATTCCGGGCCCTGGCATCGGCGGCGCGATCATCAAGGCCTATGTCGCTGCGCATCCCGTGTTGGCGCTGGCGGCGCTGGCGTTTGCCACCGTCGGCAGGCTGCGTTACGCGGTCATGGCGCTCGGCGCGCTCGTGCTGATGAACTGGCTGAACTACATGCCCTCAGTGGTGCGGCACGGCCTCGATTTCGGCGGCCTCTCCGCCCTCCAGACCCCCGTCCAGATCATCGCGTTTCCGCTGATGGGCGCTTGCGCCATCGCGCTCGCCGCACGCGAGGAGCGGCTTGGGCTTGCCACGCTGCTGGTCAGCATTCCCACGCTGTTCGATGTGATCGCCGTAATCGCCTTCGGCATCAGCGTCTTCCTCTACGGTTTCTGACAAGCAAGTTGACTTCGGCGCGGGGCCCTTGCAGGAAATCCGCGCGCGGGCTTCAATATGCGCAAAGGGGCATTTCAGATGGCTTTGGAATCACAATTTCGCCGATCGACCTTGGTTGCCGCCACGCTGGCGCTGGTTGCGACGGTCGACGCATCGCCGGCGCAGGCCGACCGCTGCGACGATATCGCCAAGGAATTGAAGAACCAGATCGACGGCCTCAAGATCAGCGTCAATACCGGCAACATGATCTATCTGACGCATCCGGCGGCGAAAGAGCTGTCGCTCGGCTGCCGCGGCCGCAATTACTCCAACGAACTCTACGCCAAGACGGACCGCAAGCCGAAGCCGCAATTCTTCGAACTGGTCGCCTCGGCCGGCGCCATCATTTTCACGATTCCGAAGCCCGATGTGGCGACCGGCTCCTCGCGCTGCATCAAGCGCATGGGCATCCTGCGCGGCGACAAGGTTTCCATGCGCTTCCGCCGGCTCAACATGGAATGCACGCGCACCAAGACCGAAGCCTCGATCGTGGTGACCCGCGGCAAGGACGAATAGGCCCAAGTCGCTCCCGATCCGTCGCATTCTAACGATTCCGCGAGCCGTCTGTTCACCACTGAACGGGATTGACGGCGTTGCCGCGGGATTGCCGGGCCGGATTCACCAACCGTTCGTTTCAACCCGGCCAGTGTAGGAGGCAGCCAAAAGGATGCTTCCGATGAGTGTTTCTGCTGTCCCCGCAACGGTGGTGATCAGACCGCCCGAAGTCCCCGTGTTCAAGGCTCCCGACAAGACCCCCGACGTGCAGAACGGCGCTGCCGCCGACGGCACCCGCACGCCGCGGCCGACGCTGGTCGCTCCCCTACCGCCGGGTCAGGGAACGCGGATCGACCAACTGGCTTGAGCCAACCATCCGGTTGTCGTCACCCGCCAACGGGTCGGCGCGTAGCGCCGCCCGATGACAGGCTCCAGCGGGTGAACCAGTATTCCAGAAACGTCGCCTTGAGCCGATAGGCCGCGGCGTACTGGATACCTGCCTTCGCGGCTATGACAGGCGAAGGAAGCGGGTACCCTTCCCCACCTCAGCGCCGCAAGTTTGCCGAAAAAATGCGCGATCCTGTTGCGCGTGGGGTCAATGGAACCCGCGCATGATCGCAAAGCTTTTGCTGCAGAACACCATCGTCGTCGTCGGCATGGGCGCATTATTGTTCGCCGCGGCGGGTTCGCTGGACTGGCCGGGGGCGTGGGTGATGTTGATCGTCAGTGCGATCCTCGGTCCTGCCTGCGGATTGTGGCTTGCCAAGACCGATCCGGCGTTGCTCGCCGAGCGTATGCGGCCGAAATTTCAGGCCGACCAGCCCACCGCCGACAAGATATTCATGCTGATATTTGTCGCAGTGCTGCTGATCTGGCTCGTCGCGATCGGCCTCGACCGGCGGGCCGACGCCTCCGATGTTCCGCTGCTGCTGCAGGCGCTCGGCCTTGCGATGTTTTTACTCTCGATCGCGTTCATCATGTGGGTGTTCCGCGAAAATTCGTTCGCCGCGCCGGTCGTGAAGGTGCAAGCCGCGCGCCACCAACGCGTGATCTCGAGCGGGCCCTACGCCTTCATCCGCCATCCCATGTATAGCGCCGTCATGCTGTACTTCATTGGAACACCGCTGCTCCTCGGATCGTGGTGGGGTGTGGCGTTCGTGCCGGTATTCGCCGTGCTGTTCGCCATTCGCGCCCGCATCGAGGAGCGCACATTGGTCGAGGGGCTTCCGGGCTATGCTGACTACGCCGCCCGCGTGCGCTATCGTCTGGTGCCTGGAATTTGGTGAAAAGGATGACGGAGAGATGCCCGACAGCAAGACCTATACCGGCGGCTGCCATTGCGGGCAGGTACGCTTCGAGTGCACCACCGATCTGGCGATGGTGACCGCCTGCAACTGCTCGATCTGCACCAAGAAGGGGCTGCATTTCACCTTCCTCGACCCGAAGAGTTTTCATCTCCGCGCCGGCGAGGAAAATCTGAAAGAGTATCTCTTCAACAAGCACGCGATCCACCACCAGCTCTGCATCGATTGCGGCGTCGACGTCTTCGCACGCGGCAAGAAGCCCGACGGCACCGACGTGGTGGCGGTCAATGTGAGCTGCTTCGACGGCATCGAGCTGTCGAAGTTGAAGATGACGCCGGTGGATGGGAGGAACATGTGACGGCGGAGCGGTGATTCCGGAATGGTCCGTAAGAACCAGATCTCAGGGGCGCAAGGGGCGCCCCATAGTTCGATGCTACGCATCGCCCCGGAATGACAACATCAGCCATCCAGCACGTTGTACCTTCGGAAAATCCCGTCCTCATTGAACGCAATCCTTCGATCGCTCGCAAGATAAGCCTTGATGTTTGGCCGCACCGCGACGCGGTCGCGCAGTTCGACGAGACCGGGAATGTCGCTCTCGAAGGCCTTCATCCGTTTCGGAAATGCATAGCGAAGGCCTTCGACGATCTGAAACAGCGACAAGTCGACATAGGTCAGGCGGCGGCCGGTGACATATGTCCCGCCATTGGCCTGCAGCAGATCTTCGAAATAGCCGAGATATTTCGGCACGCGCGCCTTCCAGAACTCATCAGTGCGTTTTTTTGCCGGCGCTTTCTGCTCCTCATAGTAAAGTGACGGCCCGAGCGGATGATGGGTGTCGTGAACTTCCAGCACCAGGTCCGCAATCGTGAGCTGTAGCTGGTGCACCCGTAGTCTGCCGGCTTCCGTCTTCGGCGCCAGCCCATGCCGTGATCCGAGATAGAGCAGGATGTTGGCCGTCTGCCCGATCACGAGCTTCCCGGCTTTCAGGAACGGCGGCGCGAAGGGCGGCGTTCCCTTCCCGACTTCCATCATGCGCGTCATCGCCGCCATGCCGTTGCCGTGGCGCGCCACGTCGGCATAGCCGGCGCCCGCCTCTTCCAGCGCGAGACGCACATACTCGCCGCGGCCCTGAATGGTCGGCCAGTAATAAAGCTCGTAATGCATCGAAGGCGCCTCCTAGAGCATGATCCGGAAAAGTGTGAAGCGGTTTCCGAAAAGATCACGCTCAAACAAAGAGATAAAGCGGGATGACGATTCGACGACAAGTCATCACGCTCCGGTTTGACAGGCCCAACAAATCATCCCGCCATTCGTTCGTCACGCCAGACACTGCGGAACTGGACTGGACGGGAAAGCTTCCGAGAGCGGCGCAAATAGAAAAAGCCGCCTCTGGGGCGGCTTTTGATCGACAAAACTTGAAAATTGACGGCTTCAGCGCCGAGCGCCCGGGAACGTCGTCGACCCGGGCGACGCCCTCCTCGTGGCTTCAATCATCATCATCGTCACGGTGCCAGCGGCGCGCAGGGCCGTAGCGTTCGCGAACGGAGTTGCGCATGTATGTCGGTCGTCCGCGATCAGCGTCGATGCGGACGCTGCGCCGCTGATAAAATGTCCGTCCACGGCCGTCGTCGGTGGTGATCGTATCGACGCGGGTGTGCACGCCATTCGACGAGTTAGAGCTGGAGTTCGACGACGTGTTGCCCGCCAGCGCCAGCGGCGTTGCCAAGACGGTAAAAGCCAACGCGACAAGGACTCGTTTCATTGCAAGGCCTCCGAATGCCGATTGGCAACTCGCCAAACACTCAGGAGTTCCGCGATCGACAGCCGGATCGCACGAGCAAGAAAATACGCTGAATAAGTTCCGCGACATCGAGAGGGCAGATGTTGCGGAGCTGTCATTGGACGCACGTTCGTGCAAAGGGCCTCGATTGGTCGATCCTGTTTGCGTCACTCGCCGGGCGAGCTCAAGACCGATCGCCCGTCAATTCGCCGCGAAGCAATAGAACAGCCCGTCGCCGCCGGTGCTCTTCAGGTCGGCCTGCGAACAGCCGCCGTCGGGCCCGCGCGAGGGATGCGACGAATTCCAGGATTTCGAGGCGTCGTCGTCGCGCAGTCCCACGCGATCGGAATGTCCGACCATGGCGGAGCCTTGCGTCGAACTCGTCCAGTTCCTGCAGGTGCGATCTTCGCCGGCGGTAAACGCGGTGCCGTCGGGCTGCGATCCCGTCAGCACGTCGTGGCGATTGGGCGTATCGCCGCGGCCATTGATGACCTCGCCCTTCTCGCTCAAGGCGGTCTGCTTGGTGAGGCCGTTGGTGCCGTGCAGTTCGGCGACATCCTTGGCAACCACCGCGCCCTTGGCGTTCTGCCATGGCCCCTTGCCGATACGGTCGCGCGCGTTCACCGCGGGCGCACCGTCGGCGCCTTGCGTTGAGAGATAGGCGCGCCAGGTTTTGCCTCCGGCACCGGCGGCCTGCGCCAGCGTCTGGCAATGATTGTCGGCGCCGGCAAGACCGCCGAGATTGCCGCCATTGCCGATGCCGTTGCTGGTCACGAAGAAGCTGGCATTGGCGGATTGCGCATGCGCAGGCACGCTTGCGAGAATCGACATGGCGGCGAGGGCGAAGCACGCCGGCGAGATGATCCGGGCGAAGCTGTTCATTGAAGACCTCCCTGTTGTGGGCCATGTCTCATCAACACGCGGCCGCAATCATTATTCCTGCAGGGCGAAGTCCGAAATGGAGCATGCATTCCCGCAAAGAAAAAGGCGCTGCGGAACAAGCCGCAGCGCCTTCTTCGTGTTGGTGCAGGCGATCAGCTCGTCTGCTGGATCGCCGAGAGTTCCCAGTCGCTGCCGCGGCGACGAGCGAAGGTCCAGACTTCGGTGGCCTCGATCGGGGTTTCGCTGCCCGCGACCAAACGGCCGGTGTTGCGCTCAAGTGTCTTGTCGACCAGCGAGAACCGCATCGCCACGCTGGCATAGTCGGTTTCGCCTTCGCGCCAGGCTTCCGCGAGGTCGCCCTGCAGCAGCTTGACGTCGGACACCTTGTTGACGTCGTTGCGGGCCTTGTTCTCCTCGAGGTCCTTGGAGAAGTAGGACACCATCTCCGGCGTCGCTAGCGTATGCAGTTTGGCGACGTCCTCGTTCGACCAGGCAGCCTGAACCTCGCCAAGCAGCCGCTCGAAGGCTTCATAGTCGGCCGGCTGGATTTCCAGCGCCGGCTGGCTCGAACCCAGCCCAAAGCCACCCAGTCCGGAGCGGAAGCTGGTCTGGGCGCCGGGGCCTTCAGCAGGCCCACTGGCGGCAGGCGCGTTGGCATAGGCGGAGGCCGGCGTATGGCGGCGCTGCCACCACGACATTGCCAGACGCACCACGATGACGATCAGCGCGATCTGCAGCAGCAGGCCGATGATCGAGGACAGGCCGCCGAGGCCGGAGAACAATCCGCCGCCGAACAGCATGCCGAGCAGGCCGGCACCGAGGAAGCCGGCGGCAAGGCCGCCGAGCATGCCCATGCCGGGCCGGTTGAAGAAGCCGCCCTTGTTGGCTGCGCCCGCGGCCGGATTACCCGCTGCGGGGGTGCCCGGCTGGGTAAAGCTTCGGTTCATGGGTTGCGCCGTGCCCGGAGCGGTGGTCGTGCTCGGGGGCGCCGAATAGGTCTTGGATCCCCGCGAACCGGAGCTGCCGCCACCGCCAACGCGGGCGTCAGCCGCAGAGATCGTGATCGCCAGGGGAACCGCCACCGACATCACGATGGCGATGGTGCGTACAATTCCGCGCGCAGTCTGCGTGAAATTCATGTCTTTTTCCTCTTTCCCCGACATGGGGAAGTGCCCCTAAGATGGGCAGACGGGCCCAAAAGTGAAGCCGCTATAGGGACGCATGGCTGCGGCCCTCGGTCGCGGGGATGTGACGATATAGCCGAAAAGGTTCACGCCGGTGTGACGAACGGGCGCCCAAGATCGTTCAAGGCGCCCGGGAAGCGTGAGACCGGTGATCAAAACCTCAGGACGCCGTCATGGTCTCCTTCACCTTCTCCACCAGTGCGCTCAGCGCAAACGGCTTCGGCAGGAAGGCGAATTGTTCGTTCTCCGGCAGGCTCTTGTCGAAAGCCTCTTCAGCGTAACCTGAGACGAAGATGATCTTCAGATTCGGATTGCGCTTGCGCATTTCGCGCAACAGCGTCGGGCCGTCCATTTCCGGCATCACCACGTCGGAAACGACGAGATCCACCGCGCCGTCCTTTTCGTCCAGCGCCTCCATCGCCTCGATGCCGTTGGAGGCCTCGATCACGCTGTAGCCGCGCGAACGCAGGCCCCGCGCGTTCAGCGAGCGCAAGCCGTCCTCGTCTTCGACCAGCAGGATGGTGCCCTGCCCGGTCAGGTCGGGCCGCGGCTTCGGCGGCTCGGCCGCCCCTTCCCTGGCCGCGCCATTGGCGGCGTGCGCCTCCGGCTGCGCTTCCAGTTCGGGCCGATGACGCGGCAGGAAGATGCGGAACGTGGTGCCTTCGCCGGGCGTGGAGTCGACATAGACGAAGCCACCGGTTTGCTTGACGATGCCGTACACCGTGGAGAGGCCGAGCCCGGTGCCCTTGCCGACCTCCTTGGTCGAGAAGAACGGCTCGAAGATTTTGTCGACGATCTCGGCCGGGATACCGGTGCCGGTATCGGAAATGTCGATCCGCACGTAATCGGCGGCCGGCATACCCTTGTGCGAAAGCTGCGCGGCTTCGTCTACCGTCACGTTGGCGGTCCTCACCGTCAGTTTGCCGCCATCGGGCATCGCATCGCGCGCATTGACCGCGAGATTGACGACCACCTGTTCGAACTGCGAGACGTCGACCTTGACCGGCCAGAGATCGCGGCCGTGCACGAGGTCGAGCTTGACCTTCTCGCCGATCAGGCGGCGCAGCAACATGGTGAGATCGGAAAGCGCATCGCCGAGGTCGAGTACCTGCGGCCGCAGCGTCTGGCGGCGCGAGAACGCGAGCAGTTGCCGCACCAGCGTCGCCGCGCGGGTCGCGTTCTGCTTGATCTGCATAATATCCTGGAACGACGGATCGGTCGGCTTATGCGCGTTCAAGAGGAAGTCGTTCGCCATCATGATGGCTGACAGCACGTTGTTGAAGTCGTGCGCGATGCCCCCGGCAAGCTGGCCGACCATGTCCATCTTCTGCGACTGATTGATCTGGTTTTCCAGCGTGCGCCGCTCAGTCGTCTCGAGCAGATAGACGATGGCAGCTTCGGTGTCGCGCTCGTCTTCCTCGACAGCGGTGACGAAGAACTGTCCCCAGCGCTCCTTGGCGCCATCGAGCATGACTTCCACCGGTGCGATGTCGCCCTGCCCTTCGGCCGCCTGGTTGATCGCCGAGATCAGAAGGCTGCGGTCGCGCGCATTCACCGTGCGGAAGATCGACTTGTTGGCCGCGCCGTCCGAGCTCAGGCTTTGCGCGAGCTTGGCGAAGCGGGCGTTGGCGCGCACCACCGTGCCGCCGCGGTCCACCGTCGCAATCGCCATCGGCGTATGGTCGAAGAACCGCATGAAGCGGACTTCGGCGGCACGTTCGGGGTCGGAATGCTCGTCGCGCGCGCGGCTGATCACGAGCGTGCGCGACGAGCCCGGCGAGCCGTCGGCGCCGAAAGCGAGCTTGTGGTAGAGCCGCACCGGCATGGTCTTGCCGCCGCGCATGCGCAGGTCGATGTCGAACACTTCGGTTTTGACCTCGCCGGGTACCGCTACGATCGAGGTCAGGAGCGAGGCGCCATCGCCGGAGACGATATCGGTTAGCTTCAACCCGCCGGATCCAATCTCGGCGAGATCGTGATCGAGCCAGTTCGCCAGCGTGGCGTTGACATAGATGACGTCGCCGGCCGGATCGACCGAGAAGAAGCCGCATGGCGCATGATCGAGATATTCGATCGCGTGCTGCAGTTCCCGGAACACATCTTCCTGACGCTCGCGGTCCCGCGTGATGTCGGCGATCGACCACACCGCGTATTTTGCTTCGCGCTTGCTCCGGCCGAGCGGGCGAACCCGCATCCGCAGCCAGCGGCCCTGCGCGCCGTCAGAGCCGGCGATACGGACCTCCTCCTGCTGCCGCTTGCCTTCACGGGCGGCCTTGAGCAGGCGGAACACGGCTTCGGAGACGTCGGGATTACCGATGAAGACGCGCTCGACCGGCCGCACATCCTGCGCGGTGGCAGCTCCGGTCAGCGCCTGGTAGGCGGCGTTGGAATAGACCACGTGGCCTTTGGGGTCGGTCACCGCCAGCCCGTCATAGGCGTGATCGGCGATGCGGCCCATTACCGGATCGTCGGCGCCGCGGTCGGTGAAGCGGATGATACCGGCGGCAAAAGCGAACAGATTGAACAGGCCGACCATGGCCAAAAGGGCCAACACGCCGAGGATATAAGGTTGGGCCTGGGCGCGGCCGATGGTCATCAGGGCCACCGCCACCGCGACGATGCCCGCGGCCACCAGCAACACCAGCACGATGCTACCGCCCCGCCGCGCCGGCTCGTGGGCCGCGAAGGGCTCGGTGGGCGGATGGGGGTCGGTTTCGGCGGTCATCTGAAGAGGCACTGCCCGTCGGCAAGGAGGTGACGCGCGGGGGCGCGCCGCTTCTGAGTGCCTGAATCGGACCCGCAAGCGCAAGTCCATCAGGCGGTTATTTGACAGGTTGAAGGCATTTCAAGGCGTTTTCCAGCGGTTCCCCTCACATTCCCCGGCTAGCAAGTCCGTTCTTGAGGCGCATGACATAGCCGATGATCTCGGCCACCGCGTGATAGTGCTCGACCGGAATCTCCTCGTCGATATCGACGGTGGCATAAAGCGCGCGCGCCAACGGCACATTCTCCACGATCGGTATGTCGTGCTTCTTGGCGATCTCCCGGATCTTGAACGCGACGTTGTCGACGCCCTTGGCCACGCAGACCGGCGCCGACATGCCCCGATCGTAGGACAGCGCCACCGAATAGTGGGTCGGGTTGGTGATGATCACGCTGGCGTTTGGAACCGCGGCCATCATGCGCTTCTTCATGCGCTGCTGGCGCAACTGTCGGATCTTGCCCTTGATGTGGGGGTCGCCTTCCGACTGCTTGAACTCGTCCTTGATCTCCTGCAGCGACATCTTCTGCCGCGTGTACCATTGCCGGTACTGAAAGAAGTAATCGCCGATCGCGACGGCCGCCAGCATCGCCACCACTGCGCCCATCAATTGCAGCGTCAGGTTGGTGGTAATGTCGAGGATCGCCGAAGGATCGAACATCAGGAACGATTCCAGCCGATGACGCTCGGGCCACAGCACCGCCATCATGACGGAGCCGAGCGCGATCAGTTTGAACAGCCCTTTGGCGAAGTTCGCCACCGCCTGTTTGCCGAAGATGCGTTTCAGTCCCGCGCCGGGCGATACCTTGCTGAATTTCGGTTTCAGCGATTCCGAAGACCACACCAGCCGGTGCTGGATCATGTTGCCGGCGATCGCGGCAAGCGCCAGCATCAGCAGCGGTACGCCGATCGCGCCGAGCACGGCGTAGCCCAGCGTGTTGCCAAGCGCGAGCAGCGCCGCGCCGTCGGCGCGAAGCTGGCCTGCATTGGCGATCAGGTTGCGCAGCGGCATCAAAATGCCGCCGCCGATCGATCCCGCGAACGTCGATAATATCAGTGTGCCGCCCGCGATGATGAACCAGGTGTTGACCTCCTGGCTCTTGGCAACGTCGCCCTTGGCAAGCGCATCGTCGAGACGTTTTTGCGTAGGGTCTTCTGTTTTGTCATCGGTATCGTCGGCCATCGCGGCGCTCTAGTTTTTGTTTGAGCATGATCTTCTCGGAAAACCGGTACCCACTTTTCCGGATCATGCTCTATTTCAGCGGCGTCAATTCGTGCATCACGCCGATGAAGTAGTTGAGATAAGTCGCCATCATTCCGGTGAGGACGAGGGCGAAGATCAGAAAGCCCACCATGATCGACAGCGGCACGCCGACGAAATAGACCTGCATCGCCGGCATCAGCCGCGCCAGCACGCCGAGGCCGATATTGAAGACGAGGCCGAACACCAGAAACGGCGCGGAGAGCTGTATGCCGATTTTGAAGGCGGTCGCGAAGGCGCGCGTGGCAAGCGCCGCCACGTCACCGCTCGGCATTAGCTCGCCCGGCGAGAAGATCCGGTAGCTCTCGTTCAGCGCCGCGATGACGAGGTGATGGGTGTCGGTGGCGAATAGCAACGTCATGCCGAGAATGGAGAGGAAGTTGCCGATCAGCACGCCCTGCTGCCCTTGCGTCGGATCGACGGCGGTGACGAAGCCGAGGCCGAGCTGCTGGGCGATTACCGAGCCCGCCACCGCAAGCGCCGCCAGCGTCACGCGCGCCGTGGCGCCGAGCACGATGCCGATGGCGATCTCGTGCACCAGCAGCACCCCGATCGCCGTCATCGAGGTCAGATCGACCTGATAAGCGGTGCGGTGCAGCGGCAGGATGATCAACGTCAACAACAATGCAATGCCGAGCTTGATGCGCACCGGGATATTGCTCTCGCCAAACCCCGGCAACAGCATCACCATGGCCCCAACGCGGGCGAACACCAGCATGAAGGTGGCGGCAAGGGCCGGCAGCAGCGATATGTCGACGCGCATTTATTCACAATGCATCAACCGCCTATGATTCGCGACGATATCCGCATCATGTGACTGTGCATCGAATCGGCCATGAACGGTAACGCCAGCAATAACGTCACGAAGATCGCGAGGATCTTCGGTACGAAGATCAGCGTCTGTTCCTGAATCTGCGTCAGTGCCTGGAACAGCGACACCACGACGCCGACCACCAGGCCAATCACCATCAAGGGCGACGACACCACCACGATGGTCCAGATCGCATCGCGCGCCACGTCGAGGGTTTCGGCACCGGTCATTGTTTGCTCTCTCGCTTGCTTTCACTTGCACCGTCATTCCGGGATGGTGCGCAAGCACCAGACCCGGAATCTCGAGATCCCGGGTTCGCTTCGCGCCCCGGGATGACGTCCCAAGGGACGTCAGATCGGCATCTTCATGATGTCTTCGTAGGACTGGATCACCCGGTCGCGCACCGACACCAGCGTCGAGACCGCGACGTCGGTCTCCGCCACCGCCGTCACCACGTCCATGACATTGGCTTTGCCCGCGGTCATCGCCATGGTCTGGGCGTCGGATTTCTTGCCGGCATCCAGCACGCTTCCCACCGCGTCCTTGAGCAGCGCGCTGAAGGACGGGCCGCCGGTCGATTGGCCGCCCTTCTCGGCGCCGCCGGATTCCATGATGCGCGAAAGCGCGGCGTAGGCGTTTGCTGCAACGGTCGGTGAAGCCATTTTCTATGGTTCCTGTTCAGGCCTTGAGGATGTCGAGGGTGCGTTGAATCATGCGGCGCGTGGCGCTGATGATGTTGAGGTTGGCTTCATAGGACCGCTGCGCCTCGCGCATGTCGGTCATTTCGACCAGCGGATTGACGTTCGGATATTTGACGTTGCCGGCAGCATCCGCCGCCGGATTGCTCGGCTCGTGCTTGACGCGAAACGCCGACTGGTCAGCCCTGACCTTGCCGAGCGTCACCACGCGGGCGTCCAGCGTGCGGTCGAGCGCCGAGGAAAATGTCGGCACCTTGCGGCGATAGGGATCGCCGCCCGCCGATGGCGCGGTAGATTCCGCATTGGCGATGTTTTCCGAGATCACCCGCATCCGTCCCGCCTGCGCGCGCAGGCCGGAGGTCGCGATGCTCATCGAGCGGGCGAAATCGCTTCCATCATCTGCCATGATCCGGTTCTCCTAATCGCGCCGCGTCAGCGCTTTCCGATGGCGGTTTTGAGCAGGCCGAGACTGCGGCTGTAGAGCGAAGTGGCGGCCGCGTAATCCATCTGGTTGGCCGAGACCTTCAACATCTGGTCTTCCAGATTGACCGAGTTGCCGGCAGGCTTGGTCAGGAAGCCGCTCCTGCCGCCGTCCCCCCTGAAGCTCTCGTGGCCGCCGGAGACGCCGATATGGGTGGCGCTGGTGCGCAGCATGGCGAGCGAGCCCATCGCGCCGCCGACATCGGTGCCCTTGTTGTCGAATTTCGGCTCAACCAGGTCGCTCGGCCTGAAATTCGGGGTGTTTGCGTTGGATACGTTTTCGGCGAGCACCCGCTGGCGTTCCTGGTGCCACTGCATCTTGGTACGCAGCGCCGACAGGATCGGAAGATCGTTGATGGCCATCGAGCTGTTCCCCGTTAACCTCTGGCAGACGCCGCGAGGTAGGCAGAATTTGCCCGGTGTATGGTTAACGGCTGGTTAAAATCACGCCTGCGGCCGTGGACGTCGGCCAATGCCCGCCGACAGCGACGAAACGAGCGCATTTTCGCCACGAAAACTGCGTTAACCAGCAGCAACCAACCCGGCGTGGGGCGCTCAGAAGTCGTTTTGGGTCAAACGATTCTTGGTCTATTAATTAACCCGGATGGCGGCGTTCGCCGTGGGGATTAAGAAATAAGGCTGATCTCGGGCATGATTCGCCGGTTGCGGATCGTTCCGGGCATGATCCGGCAAACGGGAACCGCTTTCCCAAAGGGAACATGCCCGGACAGGAAGACCTAGACCGCACTCGTCGAAGCCAGCAGCAAGAGAACGGCCCGTGGCCGGGGACTAAAGAATGCAGACACTGACATTCCTCTTCGCATTCATCGCCGTTCTGGCGCTGATCGGCGTGGCCGCATGGCTGGTCCGCCGCTTCGCCAACAACCGCCTCGGCGCCAACACCCAGCGCGGGCGGATGCCGCGGCTTGCCGTGATCGACGCCGCCGCCGTGGACGGCCGCCGGCGCCTTGTGCTGGTACGGCGCGACAATGTCGAGCATCTCCTGATGATCGGCGGTCCAAGCGACATCGTGGTCGAACCCAACATTGTGCGCGCAATGCCCAATCGCGATCAGATGGCGCCGCGCCCTGCCGTCGGCGAGCAACCGCCGCGGATTGCCCCGCTGCCCGATGCCGCCTGGAGCGAGGAAGCGGCGAGAGCCGATTTGCGACCGACGGACGGCTTCGATCATCACGCCGAACCGCAAATGCCGGAGCCGCCGCCGCGCCCCGCACGTCCCTCCTTCGCAGACGATCTCCGCCGGCCCGCGCCGCCGCCGGAGCGTCGCAGCGATCCATTGACGGGCTTTGCGCCGGAATCGATCACCGGTCGTCCCGAAGCGGCCCCGCCGCGCGTGACCCGCAACGAACCGCTGATGCCGCGGCCGCAGCGCGAGTTGCCGCAGCGTGAGTTGCCCAAGGCACCGCCGGTCCGTGAGGCGCCGCCAGTTCGTGAGGCAGCGTCGGTCCGCGAGGCACCGATAGCCCGCGAAGCGCCGCCTATCCGTGAGGTGCCGCCCGTCCGCGAGGCGCCGACCCGAGCGCCGGAACGTGCGGCCGCGGCGCCGCCGCCTCCACCCCCTCCACCCCCCGCACCGTCGAGCGCCGACCAAAATCTCGCCGAGATGGCGCAGCGGCTGGAAGCCGCCCTGCGCCGGCCGGCCGAACCCGTGGCGCCGCCGGTAGCGCCGGAAACGCCGCCTGCCCGTACCTCCCGCGGCGAACCCCCCGTTCCTCCCACACCCGCTCCGCAGAAGAGCGGCTTCGAGAATCTCGAAGACGAGATGGCGTCATTGCTGGGCCGTCCGAAGAACCCTTCGTGAGGCCGGCGACTTCTCCGCGTAGAGTTTTATTTTTCTTAATCCTGACCGTCGCCGGATCGCTCGCCGATCCGGCGCTGGCGCAGGACATCAGCATCAATCTCGGCCAGGGCGGCGGCGGGGTGACGGAGCGCGCAATCCAGTTGATCGCGCTGTTGACGGTGCTGTCGATCGCGCCCTCGATCCTGATCATGATGACGTCGTTCACACGGATCGTCGTCGTGCTGTCGCTGCTGCGCACGGCGCTGGGCACCGCGACCGCCCCGCCCAACTCCGTGATTATCGCGCTTGCGATGTTCCTGACCGCGTTCGTGATGGGGCCGGTGCTGCAGAAGTCCTATGACGACGGCATCAAGCCGCTGGTCGCCAACGAACTCGGCGTCGAGGAAGCGCTGCAAAAGGCCTCTGTGCCGCTGCGCGGCTTCATGCAGAAGAACGTCCGCGAAAAGGATCTGAAGCTGTTCCTGGACCTCTCCGGCGAGCCGCCGCCGGCAACGCCGGAAGACCTGTCGCTGCGGATCCTGGTCCCGGCCTTCATGATCTCCGAACTGAAACGCGCCTTTGAGATTGGCTTCCTGCTGTTCCTCCCCTTCCTGATTATCGACCTGGTGGTCGCATCCGTCCTGATGTCGATGGGTATGATGATGCTGCCGCCGGTCGTGGTGTCGCTGCCGTTTAAGTTGATCTTTTTCGTGCTGGTGGACGGCTGGTCGCTGGTGGCAGGAAGCCTGGTGCAGAGCTACGGTGGGAGTTAGCGCCCGGTTCCCGCCGGTTCCGCGTGCAAATAGGTCAATATTGGTTACGTATTTGCAGCGGAGTTTCGCGGGGAATTTAAGGTGAGATTAGTTCCTTCGTGCACAATGGATGCCAAGAACTGACTTACCAAACGCATCACCGGATTAAAGATGGCAGGCCAGCCGATCGGCGACATGGACGTCGAATACGCCACGACGATTGCCGACCGGGCTATGCGGTTGATGTCGCAGCAGTCGGTCCCTCCCACCCCAACCAATTTCGCCGTCTGGTTCGAATATTCCTTGGGCAGTTCGCTGGCGCTGCGAAAGACTATCGACATTCTGATTGCGGGCAAGCGCAAATTCGACCCGGCAACCAACCACGAACTCTATGTCACCTATGTGGCGCAGGCCGGTACCGATCCGTTTGGCGACCTTCCCGATCAATTGAGCGGGCTGATCGAGACCGCGCAGCAATTCCTCAACACTGCCGTCACCGACAACCGCAGCCACATCGAGGCGCTCGATGAAGTGTCTTCCGAGGCCGCTGGTACCGGCGATCCCCGGACGATCATTGCAAAACTGGTTGATGAATTGTCAAAGGCGACGGCGCGGGCCGCCAAGCTGGAGGCGAATTTCGCCGCCACGTCGGAGGAACTGGACAGCATCCGCGACTCGCTGAAAGCGGCCGAGCAACGCTCCAACACCGATGCGCTGACCGGGCTGGCCAACCGCCACTCGATGGATGAATTCCTTCGCCTCGCCCAGATCGCAGCGATGGAAAAGGACGAGCCACTCAGCGTCTTCCTGATCGACATCGATCACTTCAAGAAATTCAACGACGATTATGGCCACCAGGTCGGCGATCAGGTGCTTCGGCTGGTCGCCAAGGTCTTGCAGGAAGGTGTTCGCGAAGTCGATCTCGCCGCCCGCTACGGCGGCGAGGAGTTGATCGCGGTGCTGCCAGGCGCCGATCTGCAGGCTTGCACGGCCGTTGCCGAACGCGTTCGCCGGCGCATTGCCGAAGCGAAGCTGACACGCCGTGCGACGGGCAAGGAGATCGGCAGCATTACGGTATCGATAGGCGTGTCACAATTCCGCCTCGCCGAATCCGCGGAAGCCATGATCGAGCGCTGCGACCGCGGGCTTTATCAAGCCAAGCGACTCGGCCGCAACCGCACGGTGACGGAAACCGAGCTCGAGCCCGAGGCCGGCGCGGCGTAAAGTCTTCTTCGTTCCGACCCATCACAAACGCCCATCATCTTCGTTGTGCGGATCTGCTTCGGCTTCGCTCGGTAAGCCATCATTGCCCCAATTCCTAAGAAACAAAACGGCGGCAGTCCACTCCGGCGTGGAACAAATGCCGCAATCCCGTCTTATGGTAGACCCCCCTTACAGCCGGGAGTGTTTTATGAAAATCGCAGGGATGATTATGGCTGCCGCCGCGGCCCTCAGCATCGCGGGGACGTCGGCTCTTGCCCAGCAACCGCGTACGGGAATGGTGACGAGAATAGACCGGATCAGCGGCACCATCACCATCAAGGATATGCCTGAAGGCACCACCGGCGCGAATACCGGCGCTGCAGCCGAAGAATTCAAGATCCAGGATGGCGCGCGGCTGAACGCCCTGCACGCCGGCGACAGGGTCACCTTCGCCGTGAACGACACGCCGGGGACCAAGACCATCACGAAGATCGACAAGACGGACGCGGTCACCAAGATCGAGAAGAAGTGAGGCGAAGCAGCATCCCCCTTTGTGATGCATTGCTTCCATCAAAAACAGCGAGACCCGGAGTGTCCTAACTAAGGCAAAATGACGTTTCTTCGAAACGTCATTTTGCTTTGGCGAGTCCGGGGCCTCGTCACCGCAACTGCCCCATCCGAAACAGGGAGCCGTTCGGTGTAGAAAGCACTGTAAGCAATCTGGCAGGCGTGCCTTGATCTGCCGCAAATGACGCTTTAGCGCGGCGACCGCTCGAGCGAAGCGCGAATTTCAGCGGCCGCCTCGTCGCAATACTCGTTTAATTTCTGGAATCGTTGCTGCAGCGCCAAGAGTCTGACGGCGCGCTTCGCCGGCCCTTCCCGATCAATATTAAATCTGTCGGCGGGCGATGGGCGGGACGCAGCAGCCTCTGCGGTTGCCAGCGCTGCTTGCATCGATGTGTCGCGACCGTCGGTGGAAGACATTTTGCACGCCTCACAAATGCACAATCGGGCCGGATTCGATTCGGCGAACTTTTCTGTGCTGGCGCGCTGGTGCTCCGACTTTGCACCGCACAGTGTGTTGGTTGGATGCCCGGCCGGGGTCGATTTGGTGGCAAAACACGGACGCTGGCGGCGAATGAGTGGCACGACCTCGTAGTCTTACGGACTTTCTGTCCACGATTAGGATGCAATCGGCAACCAGCATTGCTGAATTGAGTCGTTTGTTGCTTCAGCGATAGTTCGATATGCCCGCCCAGCCTTCAGAAACCGGTCTGCCGCCGCGCTGCGAGATCTGCGGCGGTGGTACGGTCCAGATCGGAAAGCTGCCCCGGATCGGACTGCGTCCTCTCGTCTACGTTTATAAATGCGACACCTGCAACCAGATCACTTCGATCGAGCCCGAGCGGCAGGACAGCCCCACCATCAGCCCTACCGTCACCCCGCCGATGCCGAAGTCGCGCAGCAAGAAGGCTCCGCACAGGGTCCCCCGGCGACAGCCACACTGATCGCCGGCTTCAGAGCGCGACCTTCCTAATTCCTGGAAAACGCCGCGATTGCGGCTGGACCGGGTTTCATCTCAGGAATGCCGCATGTATAGCTTCGGCCAAACTCCACATGAAGAAGAGGCAGGGCATGTCCGAGGGCTTCATTGACGAACTGCACAACGCGCTCGGCAAGGGCGCGGTGCTGTCAGGCGCTGATATCGACGCGCGCTATCACCACGACTTCACCGGCAATCCGGTGCCCAAACCGCGCGCAGTCGTCCGCCCCAGAACGACGGAGGACGTCTCCCTGCTGCTGCGGCTCTGTCACCGCGAAGGCGTACCCGTTACGACGCAGGGCGGCATGACCGGGCTGGTGCGCGGCGCGCTGCCGAATGCGAACGAAATCGTGCTGTCGATGGAGCGCATGAACAGCGTCGAAGAGGTCGATGCCTCAGCCGGGGTCGCCATCGCGCAGGCCGGCACGCCACTGCAAAAACTGCAGGAGCGTGTCGAGCAGGACGGCCTGATGTTTCCGCTCGACCTCGGCGCGCGCGGCAGTTGCACCATCGGCGGCAACATCTCGACCAATGCCGGCGGCAACCGCGTCATCCGTTACGGCATGACGCGAGACCTGATTCTCGGCCTTGAGGTCGTCACCGCCGACGGCACCGTTCTGAAGGGTCTGCGCAAATACATCAAAAACAACACCGGCATCGACTTAAAGCAGCTTTTCATCGGCAGCGAAGGCATCCTCGGCGTCGTAACGCGTGCCGCGCTGCGTGTCTTTCCCGCGCCGGCGGAGCGGCAGGTGGCGCTGTGCGCCCTGCCCTCGTTCGGCCAGGTCATGGCATTCCTGAAGCTGGCGCGAAAATCGCTCGGCGGCGATCTGACCGCGTTCGAGGTGATGTGGAATGCCTATTACCGCCAGACCGTCGAGCGCGTGAAGGGGGTGGTTGGCCCGCTGCCGACCCACCATCCCTTCTATGTGCTGCTGGAGGCCTCAGGAAGCGACGCTGAACGCATTCGGGACGACCTCGAGAAGATGCTGGAGACGGCGATGGGAGATAATTTGATCCTCGACGCCACGCTTTCGACCTCGAACGCGTCCGTGGCTGCGATCTGGCGCATCCGCGATTCCAGCGTCGAACTCGGTCGCAGCTTTCCATTCACGGCACGGATGGGGTTCGATGTAAGTGTGGCCATCGACAGGATGGAGGAATATGTGGATACGCTGGATGCACTCGTCAAAGCGATCGATCCGCAAGCCTTCACCATCGTGATGGGACACGTCGGCGACGGCAATTTGCATCCCAGCGTGTATCACGAACATACGCCTGACAAGCACGATGAGTTCGAGAAGCTGGTCTACGACCTCACGGGCGAGTTCGGCGGCTCGATCTCGGCCGAACACGGCATCGGCATCCTCAGGCGACCCTATCTGAAAATGAGTCGCACCGAAGAAGAGATCGAAACCATGCGAACACTCAAGCGCGCGCTCGACCCGAAGAATATTCTGAACCCGGGGCGAATTTTTACGGTGTGAAAGCGTTTGGCGATCGTATATCGAGCGTCAGGTCTACGAACTGATGCCGAGGTGATCGTCGGCCGCAGAAGCAGGTGGCGGCCCGGCCGGCAAGTTGTCCGGAGCCGGCTGGGGAATATGCTTGGTGAATATCCGGATGACGCGACCTTTGACGGGCGGCAGCTTGTCGAAGAGATCGGACGCGATCTCCTCCACCGCGTCCCGCAAGGCCACGAACTGCGCCTGCCTTGCGATGCTCTCGGTGCCCCTGACACCTCCGAGCTCATCCATCGCGGCATCGCTGATCTGGCATTCGACCGTCTCGCCGTCGTTCAGCATGGTGAACTTGAACGCAAGGCGTTCTCTGTCATGTCCAACAATTCTGTCCCGGGTCAACGGCATCGGACGATCAGCTTTGAGCGCCTAGAGTAGACGTGGCTAGAAGCGCGTGAGAGGGCGCCAGAGCTTTCGTAATGCGCCAACACGTCAAAAATTGGCCGGACCTGCGGCCAAATCCGCTACCTGGCTACGTCCTCGGGCTCATTGGAATAGGCGCGGTCGTCTGCGCGGTATGGCTGTTCGGGCTCTCCCTCGTGCGCCGACCACCATTCCACCACGGCTCGAGCGACCTGGTCCCACAGCAGCGTTGGAAGATCGGGTACCGCGATCCTGACCACATGGCGATTGCGTGCGGTATCGCGAAACCATTCCGCTGCGCCGAAATCGAAGCCGAAACTCCCCGCATGCCGCAGCGGTAATCCGGCTCTTCGCAGGTCGTCACACAAATTCGCCGCCACTTGCTTCGTCTGCTTCTCGTCGAGCATTCGCTTCGGCGCCAGTGTGACATAGAGACCGTGCGCGAAATGCAGCTCCGCCGACGAGCCGGCAAGCCCGGATGCAAAACAGCGCGCCGTCCGCCTGCTGTTACGCAAAATGGCCGCCATCCGCCTGTCAGTCAGAGCCTGATAGGCCTTCGTTCCGACGTAGGGCGGGAAATGCGCAGGCACCGCCGCGCCGCCGAACAGTCGCACCGCATTGCGCGTTTCGTTGGCGAGGTCCTCCAGCCGCTCCTGCTTGGCCGGAACGACGTGCTTTTCGCAAGCGACGAAAACCACCGAGCCGAGCCGGCCGTACTCCACCCCGAGGGAGTCGAGCTTGGTATGGCTGCGCACCAGCGCGATCGGGACTTCCCAACGTCGCGCCCAGCTCACAACCCGGCGGATCCGCCCCGAGCCCGTCGAGAAGCAGGTCGTGTCGAAAATCACGAGATCGAGGCGCGGCCTTGCGCAACGGAGGGTCGCCTCGAATGCGGCAGCGGGCGTACATGAATCGAACAGAAGAATTCGCGGTTGGTCCGCACCGCCGGCGACCTCGTCGGGAGAGCTTTTCAGCGGGACCAGGCGAAACTGACGTGCATGATTTTCGATCAGCTCCAGGGTCTCACCATAGGCGCCAGGCAAAACCAGGATGTCCGCCTCAGATGCCAAGCGTGCGAAGGCCAGCAGCAGTGCCGATATCGCCGCCATCCCGGAGGACGTATAGATGGTCTGGTTCGCCGATGTCGAATGGTCATAAAAGGATGGGCCGCGCACTTCGAGGTTTGCACGCTGATAATCGTAGCTGAACGTGAACGGCCCGGCACGCAGCCGGCCCGGATGTGCCCAGGCTGTCTCCGTGAACGCCCAATCGTGCAGCGCATGCTGGGCCTTCAGGGCGGCGGCGATGTGAAATTTTTGTTCAATCACCTCGGCCACCGAGGTCGGACGCTGCAGCGCCAAAGGAGTCTCGAGGAAACCGTTCAGCAACGTGATTTCCTCGTATTTCCTGTCGAGATAAGCCTCAAGTGTTTCCATGGCTGGCTTCGACCGACCCTGCCCTGCGATAACGTGCCGGGAGGGCATTGGGTCCACGCCATAGAAAATGCACCGGTGCTCGGGCGGGCAAACCGTCTCCGACTTCAAACTGCGAGCAATTCACCGAGAGAACGAAGTCGGCGCTATCTTGCCGCGCCGATCCGCCTGATGCGGCCAATCGCCGGCAAGGCGCCGGTGTGAACCGGCTCGCCCCTGGAGATTTCCGGCGACAGCGGCGCGCGGGCGGTGGCATCCGGGAAGCGGATCCTCATTTCACGGATGAAGCCGTCGAGCGTGTCGACGCTGGCGGCCATTTTGGCAATCAAAGCGAACTCGGCGCTGTTGGAGGCGGCCGGCTTGCTCGCGGTCTCGAATGCGAACCGGTCGGCCTCGCCGATCATCAGGGGCGCGTATTTCTCGCGGAAACGGGCCAGGCCGATCGCGTCCTCGGCCAGCGCATAGCCAACCACGGCACGGATTATGTCGCTCTTCTCGGCGGCATTCAGCGGTTTGAAGTCCCGCCAGCGGTCGGCGTAGTACAATTCGATCTGTTCGGAAGCCTCCCGCCACTGCCGGGATGCCCAATAGATGTCGGAGCGCAGCCGGATTGCTTCGCGGCCGGTGAGGTTGGAGATGATATCGAGCGCGAGGTCGTGGCGACCGACATCGCTCTGGGCCCGCGCCTCCAGGAGTAGGCGCTGCTGACGCAATTCGCCGGACAGATCGGAGATCCGCGTGAGGCGCAGCGCCATGATCGCCCGGTCCGGCTTGCGGTTGGCCAGGTAGACCATGGCAAGCCGGGCCGCCACCTGCGCGCGCGCGGCACCCTCCAGGCGTTTGTCGACCTGGTACTGCAACAGTTCGGCGGCCTGGTCGAGCAGGTCGACGGCGGCCAGCCGGTCCGCGAGGCGCCGTATCATTTCATCGCCGCGCCGGCCGATCGGCGTCAATTCGCGATACTCATAGAACATGGCGAGCGCATCGACCGGCTTCATGTCGTCGCCCTTCTGGCCGAGATAGAGGTCCGTGAACAGCGCGGACGCCGCATCCTGGCCCTGCCGCGACAGTTCGGAGTTGGGCTGCAGCTTCGTCGCGGTCTTGGCGGCGGAGAGCGCCTCGGCATAGCGCCCGTTTTCGGCATAGAGCTGCGTCAGCTTGTTCAATGCCTTCAACTCGATCGCGTCGCCGCGCCAGATCACCGACAAGGTCTCTAGTTCATGTATCAACTCGGCCTGGCCGAGTTCGCCGCGCCGGTGCCGCAGCAGGGTCTGCAGCAGGCTCGCCTCCGCCGATGCCTCCCGGTCGCTGGACTGCGCCGCGAACCTGTAGGCGTCGAGCGCGTCCTTGTCGTGCCCCAATGCCTCGGCAAGACGCCCGCGCAGCACGGCGATCTCGGGCTTCATCTCGTTGGGAATGCCGATCACTTCCAGTTCGCTGCGCCGCCGCGAGGCCCCACCATAATCCTTCACCTCGAGCGAGGCCCGCATCGCGTCGGTAATGATGATGCGCTGCAGCTCCAATGGCAGCGCGGCGATCGAGAATTCGGCGTTCTTGAATTTTTCACGCGCGTCCACCCATTTTTCTTGGCGGGCGAACGCGAACCCTTTCCACAATTGGGAATCGTAGCCGTTGCCGATCGCCGGATTGGCAAGGTCCTTCAGCGCGTGCTCGGGATGGCCAATCAAGATGCTGGCGACCGCATGCACCATCAGCACGGCGCCGTCTTCGTTCCCCGGGTTGGTTTCGGAGAGGATGAGGTTAGTCACCCCTCTCGCCTCCTGATACATGCCGCGCGACATGTAGAAGTTCGCAAGTTCGAGGCGAGCGTGCGTCTTTTGCTCAGGCCCCGCGGCGGCCGCGGCCTTGATCAGCGCATCGAGCCGGGAAAGAAATTTTTCTTCCCGGTTCTTGCGCCATTCATCGGCGTCGAACAGCGGCCTGACCGCCGCGGTGGCGCGTTCGGCCGCGACGTCGGCGGACGACAGCGTCAATCCGCCGGGCCGGCCGAACATCACCTTGTCGGCGCCGACCTCGGCGTTGATATCGTCGGAGTTCGGGTGCACCACCACGCCATGCACCGATTCCAATAGCGACAGTTCGACGAAATCCTGCCGCTTGATGAGGCCGCGGGTCGGTGGCGGCGCGGTCACGACCCACAGCGTATCGCCAGCGTCGGGATCGACCAGCCGGTGCATCGCGCCGGGATTGGCCAGCGGCACGGTGACATTGGCAAGCGCGGGATCGGTAATATTCCGCAGCACCATCAGCGGCAGCGGCGGCGTCTGGCCGCGGTCGGCGAAGGTCAGCGTCCACTCGGCGCCGTTGGCGCGGCCTTCGCTTTCGAGCGAAGGGATCTGCGGCCGGTTGAGGCGAATGCGGACGGCCTGGCCCTTTTCCAGCGGCAGCCGGCTGACATCGCCGATGATGGCGCCGCCCTTGCTACGGATCGGCTCGATATCGACCGGCTTGGTCTGGTCGAATACCAGCCATACCGTGTCGGCACGGCGAAACAGCGCAGCCGGGGTCGGCGCGGCAAAGGAGAACGTCACGCGCAGGCCGTCACTGTCACGCCTTGCCTCGACGGCCGGGGTCCTGTCCTTGGCACCACTTTCCGGCGGCTCCGCGGAAGATTGAGTCTGCTTGGATGCCACGGGCTTTGGCGCTTCCGCCGCAGTTGCCAGGACCGGTTCGGCGGGCTGCGCCGCTTTCGCGACTTCCGTCGGAGGCGACGTCTTTTCCGGTGCAACGGCCATCTTCTCGGTCGGAGGGATAGCGTTGCCATTGGCCGGCGGCGCCTTTTCGACGCCAGGCATTGCGGCCTCCGCAGCGGCCGGTGCTTCATTCACCTGCGCGGGCTTGATCTCGATCCTAGCCTGTTCGGCAATCATCTCCGACGTGACGGGCGGGATCTCGGCCGGCTGCTGTGGTGGCGGCGATTCCTTTAGGGCCTTGTCGCGCGCGATCCGCGAGGCGGGTCCGGGCTTGGCCGGCACGACCGGTTTGGCCGCGGCTTGCGGCTCGGCCAGCGCAGGCTTTTCCGGCTGCTGGAAGGCTACGTCGATCACATAGTTCTTTTCCTCGCGGAAGGAATGCACGTCGACCTCGCCGATCAGCAGAATGTCGACGGCGGAAGAATCGACGTCGGCGCGCTGGTTGATCGAGGCGATGTTCGGCGGCGCCGCCACCTTCGCATCCGCCAGGTCGAAATTGAGCACGCCGTTGAACTGCAGCGTCAGCTTCTGATCATTCAGCACCGACGAGACGTTGACGCCGTCGGGCATCTCGAACACGAAGCGGACGAAAGTCGGCTGCACCGAGGCGCGGACACGCACCGGCGGCTTCTTTTTCGCGGACGCCACCGCAAGCTGCGCACGGAGTGCGCGCTCGGCGGCCCGCGCCCGCTCCGCCAGCTCGCGAACGACCGCAGCCGGAAGCGGGGGCGGCGGCCCGGTCCAGCTATCGGGCAGGAAGTCGACGAAGATCCGCTCCCCCGCCGTCATGGTGTTGACGGTTGCCCGCCGCGCCAGCGACAGCCGGATCGCGGTGCCGTCGGGATCGCGCCGCGCCGAGCCGACATAATCGGGGACGGCGTCCGACAGTTTGTCGACGGGAATATCCACCGGGCGCTTGAAGTGGATGATAATGATCGAGCCCGCGGTCGAAACGTCGGATTCGACGTCCTCGGCCAGTTTCAATACCAGCCGCGCGAAGCCGCCTCCGGCCGCAAAGGTCGCCTCCCCTCGGACCGGATCGTCAGCACGGCAGGGCTGCGAAAGCGTCAGGCCAGCGAATAACAAAGCAACAGCAAGGGGCTGGCCGAGATAGTTGTGAAGGCAATGCCGCGCCGCCCGCGCCAATGCGCGGCCCGGCGACCCAGTTTCAGCGGCGGCCCTTTGCCCCATCCAGAAGATCTCGTGCCTCGATGAATTCTTCGGCGAAGCGCTCTCGCCCGCACGTTTGAATCTTGGATTGGCCGGCTTAAGGCTTTGTTAACGTCAACCAATTGATTTCATTGAAGGGACGATGGGCTGCGGCCTCGAGCAATTACACATCGTAATGGGTCGGTATCCGGACCTTTCTCGGGGTCACCGCTCGGACGTCGCGAGCCTCGGAGCGCAGCGATCACCATCACGCCCGTGCCATGATTGATCTGCATTATTTATCTCACGCAGCGTTGGAACTAACATCGGCGGTTCCGTCTTAGGGAAACAATGGACCCGGGAAGCGGGGCCGGCAGTCGATCAACCAATGCTCCCGGGTCGCTAACCTGCCTCAGGCAGCCAATTCGGAGTGCGTGAAATGGCAACCCAGATCGTGATGGATCGTACTGGCGACACCCGGCATACTTTCGACGTCCATGACCGCGCGGAGGTCGAAAAGGCCGAGCGGCGCTTTATGGAATTGACCGGCGCAGGATTTACCGCAGCGGTTCGAACGGGACCCGGCGAGCAACGGGTTATCCGCTCCTTCGATCCGACGGCGGAAGAAACGCTGTTTTATCCGCGTCTCGTTGGCGGCTGACGGCAGTGACCCAGCAGATCGTCCTTGCGATATGCTCGTTCGTCCTGGCTTTACTCGGTACGGTGCTGCTGTCGGCGCTTTCGCTGGCAGTGGCGCGGTCCGGTTCCTGCAGCAAATCGTTTCGCTTCGAGACTGAGGCGCGAGCCCTCACGCTCTTGAAGGATTGGCTGTCGCCGAAGCAGCGGGCCTCTTACGAGAGATTCCGCTATTTCGACGTCGTCGGCAGCCACACCGGGACGCGCTATCGGATCCATCATGGGACGCAGACGAACATCGAGGAAATCAGCGGCACCGGCCAACATGTTTGCAAATGGTGCTTTGTTCCCGATGGCGACCTCGTCGCCGGCGATGTCATGCTGGCGCAGAAAGTCGCCCTTGAAACCAACGAGCGTGGCGCGCTTGCCGTAGCCCACCGCTCGTTTGTCTCGTCAGGGCCACGCAGGTTCTGACCGGCGCCAATACCCGTGCCGGGGAGCGCATCCTGCGTCAGTTCGGCTTTGGCTGCAGGATCTTGCCTTCGATTTTCGGCAACTCGGCCGTGGACGTGGACTTATCGGTGCCGGCAGCGCGGCGGGCCAGTTCGACCGTCAGCCGTTCGGCCGCTTCCGGCTGCATCAGGCCCAAAATGTCCGACATCTTCCGCGGCGCAATCTGGGAGGCGATTTCGTAGAGCACGGACATTTCCAGCCGGTCGAACACCTTGGCGGCGTCCTTCGGCTTCATGCCCTCGTACATCGTGATGATGCCCTTGAAGCGGGCAGCGTCCTGTTCGGCCTTTTGCCCGCTCGCTGTCGAGATCCGCGCCTCGGTGGCCTTCATTTCCTCGACGCGGCCCTCGATGCGCTTCTCGGCCGATTTCAGAAGGCTTTCGCGAATTTCGATTTCACGCGCGCGCTGCTCCAGTTCCTGGCGCCGCGCCTGCAGCCGTTCCAGGATGGCGCGCTCCGACGGCGACACCGATTGCGGGTTCTGGTCGGGAAACACCACGACGCCGTCGTGCTTCGGTGCCTCGGTAGCCGGCGCTGCCGGCTTCGGCGCCTCTTCCTTTTTCTCTTCCTTCTTGACCGAACCGGTGATGTCGGCGGGGTCCGGCCCGCGGGCGCCGGGATAGCCCAGATTGTCCTGCGCCCAGGAGCGCTTGGCCGGCTGGCTGACCTGATAATCGAACACGTATCCGCCATCGATCACGAGGCCGGCGACCTTCAGCACTGCAAGGCCGAAGATCGCGACCAGCACGACCGGAATGACACGGATATCGCGAAACGACTTCATGCGGCGAGGCCACTGGCCTTTCGGCGTTCGGAGAATGCTTCAGCCGCCGCGGCTACCGCCTTGGCTGTAGAGACCCTGGGTGCTGCGGGTTCGGCTTCTTGCGAGGGCCGCGCCGCGATCGCGATCTTGGACAGCCGTCGAATGACGCCGTCGCCTTCGGCGAGCATGCCCTTCAGGTGCCCCGCCATCTGAGTCGCGGCGGCGAGTTGGCTGCCGAGATTCTCGTTGACGTCGCGCACCGTGTGCTTGAGGCCGCCGATCGCCCGCTCGGCGATTTCGGTTGCCGTGATCAGTTCCGCGATGGTGGCTTTCAGCGAATGCTCGTCCGCCTTCAGCCGCTTCAGCCGCTTGTTGAGCAGCATGCAGTAACCGATCGTGAGCAGTAGCAAAACCGCCACCAGACTCTCGATCACAATGCCAAGGAAATGACTCATTGTGCCTCCATCAACTTGGTTTGCTCGTCGGCCTTCTCGAACATCGCGAAGGTGGTATTCGGCTTGCGCAATTGCTTGGTGACGCGGATGGCGACGCGGTCGCCGACCCGGCCCATCCGCCCTTCGGTCAGGGTGACGTTGCCGCAGCGGACCGACACCAGCGCATCGGGCCGCATCTCCAGCGGCAGCGTGTCGCCGACCTTCAGCTTCATCAAATGCTTGAGCGGAATGTCGGCTTCATACAGCACGGCATCGACCGATATCTCGGCCTGCGCCACTTCGGTGGCGAAGTGCCCTTCCCAGATCGGATCACGGCCGAATTTTTCGCCCATGAACATCTGCAGCAGAACCGGGCGGATCGGCTCGATGGTCGCATAGGGCAGCAGCAGTTCGATGTTGCCGCCGCGGTCTTCCATGTCGATGCGCAACCGCACCAGGATCGCAGCGTTGGCGGGCCTGGAGATCGCGGCGAAGCGCGGATTGGTTTCCAGCCGGTCGATCGAGAACGTCACCGGCGACAGCGGCCGGAACGCCTGCTCGGCGTCTGAAAGCACCACCTCGACCAGCCGCTTGACGAGGTTGGTTTCGATCGTGGTGTAGGGCCGGCCCTCGATGCGCAACGAGGTCTGGCCGCGGCGGCCGCCGAGCAGCACGTCGATAATCGAATAGATCAGGCTGGAATCGACCGTCGCAAGGCCGAAATTCTCCCACTCCTCAGCCTTGAACACGCTGAGCACGGCCGGCAAGGGAATTGAGTTCATGTAGTCGCCGAAGCGGACCGAGGTGATGCGGTCGAGCGAGACTTCGACGTTGTCGGAGGTGAAGTTGCGCAAGCTCGTGGTCATCAGCCGCACCAGGCGGTCGAACACGATTTCGAGCATCGGCAGACGCTCGTAGGACACCATCGCGGAATCGATGATGGCGCGAATGCCGGAATGGTCGTCGAGATTGACATCGCCGACGGTGAAGCCGAGCAGATTGTCGATTTCTTCCTGCGACAGAACCCGCTCGCCGGAATTCTTGTTGCCGAATTCGCGGCCGCCATCCTCGACCATGGCCGCCCATTGGAGCGCCATGCTCTCGGAGAGTTCATTGGCGGCAGCCTCTTCCGCAGCCGCCGCGGGATCTTCGGAATCCAGCGAGGCTTCCCATTGCGCGGCAATGGCGTCCTGGTCCATCTGGTCTTGGTTGCCGGCCATGATGCTAGATCCGCCCCATCACTGCACGACGATTTCCTTGAACAGCACGGCGCTTACCTGCTGCGGCGCCACCGCGTTGTTGACGCGCTTGGTCAGCTCTTCCTTGAGACGAAACAGGCCCGCCGAACCGTTGATGTCGGAGGGACGCAGTTCGCGCAGGTAGGTCTGGAACAGGTCGGTGACGCGCGGCAGGTTCGGCTTGATCGCCTCGACCTGCTTTTCTTCCTTGATCTCGAGCACGACCTTGACGCGGAGATATTGCACCCGCTCGCCCGGGGCGCCGACCAGGTTGACCATCATATCGGGCACTTCAATGAAGGACGGCGGCTTCGGCGGCGGCGCTTCGGCGTGCTTCTCCTCGCCGTGGCCGCGCATCAGGAAGAACCAGCCGGCGCCGGCGCCAAGGATGGCGACGAATCCGGCGACCGCAATGATCAGCTTGAGCTTGCCCTTTTTCGACGGTGCGGCGTCTGCGCCGTCTGCGCCTTCCGCCTGCTCGTTATCAGCCATTGCCCCGCCCGCTTCCATCTAGGAACGAACGCGGTTGCCACCAGCCTGGGTAACAATGCCCCCACAACGCGAAACAAAAGCCGCCAGCGCACACGCGCCCTCTACACGTGCAACGCTAGGGTAATAATGGTTAACGGAACCTTTCCATTCGCGCCCAACTGGGAAAAATCTGCCGGGCAAACATGGTCAACAAGACCTTTCTGCCGCCCCCTCCGCCCGCAGAAAAATGCCTAACCCCTTAAGAAATCAGCATTTCCGGACTTGGCACGGCTTTCGCTGAGTAAACGGCGTGACCCGCCGGCTTGGGAGAGCCCAAAGGTTACGGCGGATCCGGATTACGGGCTTGGGAGAGCCTGCTTCGGATCGATCAAGGGGAGAACCACCGATGGAGAATATGCTTCTCGTCGGACTTTCGCGGAAGATGACATTGGAACGGCAGTTGGATGTCGTCGCCAACAACGTCGCGAACATCAACACGACGGGCTTCAAGGCCGACCGGTCGCTGTTCGAGGAATATCTGCGCTCGCCAGCGCATGAAGACAATTTCATGCGCGCCGATCGCCGCGTCTCCTTCGTGCATGACCGCGCCACCTTCCACGATTTCTCGGCCGGCCCCTCCGAGCAGACCAAGAACCCGCTCGACGTCGCAATCGACGGCAACGCCTTTCTGGTCGTGCAGACGGCCGCCGGCGAGCGCTACACCCGCGACGGCGGCCTGCAGATCAACAATCAGGGCCAGCTCGTAACCGCGAGCGGCGATCCGGTGCTGGGGACCTCCGGCCCGATCGTGTTCCAGCCGACCGACAAGGCGATCAACATCGCAGCCGACGGCAATATCACGGTTCTCGAGGGCACCGGCAGCACCGACTCCATTCGCGGCAAGCTGCGGCTGGTCTCTTTTGCCGACCCGCAGAAGCTCGTCAAGGAAGGCGGCAACCTCTACTCGGCGGGCCAGGGCGTCGCCGCCCAGCCCGACACCACTTCGCGGGTGCGCCAGGGCTTCATCGAAAAGTCGAACGTCAATTCAGTCCACGAAATGAGCCGCATGATCGAGATCACGCGCACCTACACGCAGATCTCGGCAATGCTGCAGCAGCAGCACGACCTGCACCGAACCGCAGTCGAGAAACTCGCCGACGTTCCGGCATAACGCTTAAGGCATAGATCGATGCGCGCACTTTACACGGCAGCGACCGGCATGGCGGCACAGGAACTCAACGTTCAGGTGATCTCCAACAACATCGCGAATATGCGCACCACCGGCTACAAGAAGCAGCGCGCGGCGTTCCAGGACCTGATTTATGACCATGTGCGCCGCGTCGGCGCGCAGGCTTCCGACCAGGGCACCATCCTGCCGGTCGGCGTCGATATCGGTGGCGGCGTCAAGACCGTCGGCACGCCGCGGCTGATGGGCCAGGGCACATTGTCGCCGACCGGCAACGACCTCGACGTCGCGATCCGCGGCGAAGGTTTCTTCAAGATCCAGGTGCCCGACGGCACCTATGCCTATACCCGCGACGGCTCGTTCATGATGGACGCGCAAAGCCGCGTCGTCACCGCCCAGGGCAACCCGGTGCAGCCGACGATCACGATCCCGCAGAATTCCTCGCAGATCACCATCAACGCGCAGGGCCAGCTCACGGTGATGCTGCCGGGCTCGACCACGCCGACGCTGGTTGGCCAGATCGGCCTGACCCGCTTCATCAACAAGGCCGGCCTCAATCCGATCGGCGACAATCTGTTCACCGACACCCCGGCCTCCGGCACGCCGCAGGACGGCATCGCCAACACCGACGGCTTTGGCGACATGCAGCAGGGCAACCTCGAACAAGCCAATGTCGAGGTGGTGACCGAGATCTCCGACCTGATCGCCGCCCAGCGCGCCTATGAGATGAACGCCAAGGTCGTCAGCGCGGCCGACCAGATGCTGCAATCCACATCCAACATGTTCCGCTAAAGGACTGGTCATGATCGCCCGCGCCCTCCTCCTGGCCGCCGCCCTGATCGCCGCATCGAGTACGGCCGCTGTCGCGCAGACCCAGGAAAGCTTCGCGAACCGCAACGTGATCGCCACGCCAGTGCTGCGTGCCAACGTGCAGGTATCGGGCGATCTCGTACGGATCGGCGACGTGATCGACAATGCCGGCAGCGCCGCGCAGATCGCGATCTATCGCGCCCCGGATCTCGGCACCACCGGCTCGCTGCCGGTAGCGCAGGTGCTCAACACCCTTCGTGCCCACCATGTGATCGGCGTCGATACCCGCGACCTCAGGGAAATTTCGGTAACGCGTCTGGCCCGCACGCTCGAAGGCAGGGACATCGAGCTGCAGGTTGCGCGCGCGCTGGAGCGCCGCAATGGTCTCGGCGACGCCGCCAATCTGTCGCTGACCTTCGATCGCGATCCCGGCGACGTCAGGCTGGATGCCGGCTTCAGCGGCAGCCTGCAGGCGGCCATCGTGCGCTACGACAACCGCAACGGCCGCTTCGACGTCACCTTTGAGATCGCCAACGAGAACGGTGCCGCTGCTGCCAAGCTGCGTTTTGCCGGCACGGCGATCGAGACCGTCGAGGCCGCAGTGCTGGCGCGCAACGTCGAGCGCAATGAGGTCTTGAAATCGTCCGACGTGATGATCGAGCGCCGCCCCAAGACGGAAGTCGGCCCTGATGCCGCTGCGCGCGATCGCACGGTGGGCATGCAGGCCCGCCGCCAGCTCCGCGCCGGTCAGGCCATCAGGACCGCAGATCTCGCCAAGCCCGATCTGGTACAGCGCGACCAGAACGTCATATTGATCTACGAGACGCCCGGAATCTACCTCACCATGCGCGGCAAGGCGCTGGACAGCGGCACCGAAGGCGACGTCGTCACCGTCATGAACCTGCAGTCGAAGCGCACGGTGTCCGGCACCGTGACTGGCCGTGGGCAGGTCTCGATCTCACCGCCGGCGTCTCGCCTGCCACAGACCAGCGATGCCACCTCCTCGCTCGGCAAAGCACCGGCACCCGTCGCCGTAGCTACCGTCAGTTCGCCAGTCGCTCCAAAAGCCGAGTAATGTAAATGTCAGTCACCCGTCTCAACCGCCTCGCTCTCTCCGGCGCCATGCTGTCGCTGGCCGCCTTGGCGAGCGGTTGCTCCTCGATCGACCGTCTGTCGCAGATCGGCGAAAAGCCGAAGCTGACGGAGATCGAAAATCCGACCACGCAGCCCGGCTACAAGCCGGTGCAGATGCCGATGCCGAAGCCGGAGCAGGCCTCCTATAATGCCAACTCGCTGTGGCGGAACGGCTCTCGCGCCTTCTTCAAGGATCAGCGCGCGGCGCGTATCGGCGACCTCCTGACGGTGACCGTCAACATCACCGACAAGGCCAACCTGTCCAACGAGACCCAACGCAGCCGCTCCGCCAAGGAAGACTCGGGGATCACCGATTTCATTGGGTCGAGCACGATCACGCAGGCAAACAAGATCCTGCCCGGCAAGATCCTGACCACGGACTCGACGTCGTCGAGCGACGGCAAGGGCTCGGTCAACCGCCAGGAAGCGTTGCAGACCAACGTCGCGGCCGTGGTCACGCAGGTGCTGCCGAACGGCAATCTCGTGGTCGAAGGCAAGCAGGAGATTCGCGTCAACTTCGAAATCCGCGAACTGATCGTCGCCGGCATCGTCCGCCCCGAAGACATCCAGAGCGACAACACCATCGATTCCACCAAGATCGCGCAGGCCCGCATCGCCTATGGCGGCCGCGGCCAGATCACCGACGTGCAGCAACCCCGTTACGGGCAACAGGTGATGGACGTGCTGCTGCCGTTCTAGTTTCTCCCGAGCTCCCACACTCCATCGCGAACCTAGGCGCGATGAAGTGTATCAACGCGGCCTCCGTCAGCTCCCCTGGCGGAGGCCGTGGTCGTTTTGTGATCCAAGGAGCCGTATCATCTTGGAGCTTGCTCCAGCGCAAGCCGCCTGCCCCTTGTCGTCTTCCGGTGTTGGAACCGAACCTACCCGCCGGCGTTCCTGACAGCAACGATCTGCACGGAGGCTAATCATGGGCCGCGGAATGCCATCGATGACTGCTCTGCTCGGGCTGCTCGCCATTGCGGGATATCAGAACCGCGACAAACTGGCAGAACTTCTCAAGGGCGTTGGGGGCCAGCCGAACACAGGCGGGGGACAGCAGCCGCCGGGCGGCTTGCTGGGCAATTTGAGCGGAATGTTGGGCGGCGCCGGGGTTGGCGGCCTGCTCAACGGCGGGATCGGCGAGTTGCTCGAAAGTTTCAAGCAAAACGGCCAGGGTGACAAGGCCGAATCCTGGATCAACCAAGGCCCGAACAAGGATGTCTCGCCTCCGGAATTGAAGCAAGCGATCGGGTCCGACGTTCTGGCACAACTCGAACAGCAGACCGGACTTTCGCAGGAAGAGATTCTGGCGAGATTGTCTCGCGAGCTTCCGGCAGCCGTCGACAGGTACACGCCGGACGGCCGTTTGCCCACAGCATGAGTCAATGGACGTGACGTTGGGGCAAACAACAGGGAGCATCGAGATGGGCATAATTTGGACGATCATCATTGGTTTCATTGCCGGCGTGATTGCGAAATTCATTATGCCGGGAGACAATGAGCCCTCGGGCTTCATTCTAACCACCATACTGGGCATCGTCGGCGCTTTCGTGTCGACTTATCTCGGCCAGTCGCTCGGATGGTATCGGCCCGGAGAAGGCGCGGGCCTGATCGGTGCGGTGGTCGGCGCCATCATTGTGCTCTTCGTCTACGGCCTCTTCGCCGGCCGGCAACGGCGATCGATTTAAGAACTGGACCTGATGGTTAGGTGTTGATCAGCGGAGCGGTCCGTCGTTCCCTAGCGAACTCAGGCACGAGACGATGATCAACGCGGTCTCCGTGACTTGGGCGGAGACCGCGCGTACGTCGAAGTCAAGGAAACGCCTGCTCGTCCAGCAGAACTCACGATGCCAGCGCGGTTAGAAGCATCCGCGCGAGATCGGCGCTGAGGTAAGGCTTCGGCAGCAGCAGCACGCCAGCATCGAGACGGCCGTGATGTACGAGGGCATTCTCCGCATAGCCAGAGGTATAAAGCACTTTGAGCCCTGGGCGCCTTTTGACCCCCTCGGTCGCGAGCTGGCGGCCATTCATTCCCCCGGGAAGCATTACGTCAGTGAACAGCAGGTCAATGCGTTCGGGTCCATCGATGATTGCCAGCGCCTCGGTAGCATTGCCGGCGGCGAGCGTGTGGAACCCGAAACGGGTGATCTGCGCCACGACGTATTCGCGAACCAGCGGATCGTCCTCGACAATCAGGATAGACTCATCGCCGTGTTCGCCCGCATACCCGCCAGTCTCGCCGGCGGGTGCCTCCGGGCCACCACCCGTGGCCTGCGGCAGGTATAGCTTCACGGTCGTGCCGTGGCCCTCTTCGCTGTAGATCTTGATGTGTCCATTCGACTGTTTAACGAAGCCATAGACCATGCTGAGGCCGAGCCCCGATCCCTTCCCGGCCTCCTTGGTGGTAAAGAATGGTTCAAACACCTTTTCGAGCAGGCTGCTGGGAATTCCGTCCCCCGTGTCACTTACTGCAATCATGACGTAGTTGCCCGGTCTAACCTCGCTGTTCAGGCGAGCGTAGTTCTCGTCGAGCACCACATTCTTGGTTTCTAACGTCAGCTTGCCGCCGTTAGGCATGGCGTCGCGCGCATTTAGGGCGAGGTTCAGGATCGCGGTCGAGAGCTGACTGGGATCAATCAGAGCCGGCGCGGAATCGTGCGCCAGCATCGATTCAATTTCGATGTGTTCGCCGAGGGTCGGTCGTAGCAGACTCGCTGCATCGATCACCAACGCGTTGACATCGGTATTGCGCGGCTGCAGCGGCTGTCGACGGGAGAAGGCCAACAGATGCTTCGTCAGCTCAGCTCCCCTTGCTGCGGCACCGCTAATCAGATTGGTGATCTGAGTGAGATGTGGACGATCCTTGACCGCATCGCTGAGAATTTCGATGGTCCCGGTGATCACAGTCAGAATGTTGTTGAAGTCGTGCGCGACGCCACCGGTGAGCTGGCCGATGGCTTCCATCCTCTGCGCTTGCCGGACCTTGGATTCGGTGGCCTCTTTCTCCTCAAAACGCCTGACCATGGCCTCAGCTTCGCGGCGTTGCTTGACCTCCTCCTCAAGTGCCGCATAGGCACCCGCAAGCTGGATGCGCGTGGGCAGCACCAGGATCCGCGGCAGCAGCAGTAGCAGTGCTGCCGCGATCACGACCGAGATCAGCGCCAGGAAAGCTTTGGTCAGGGCCTCGATTTCATAAGCCGGCACCCACATCGTGTAGATCGACAGCAGGCGGGTAACTCCGCAGACCGCGACGAAGATGGCGAATGTCAAGAATACGCCCCGGAACATAAGCTCGCGGTAGCGCCGCCACGCGAAGAACGCGAGGACGAACGCCGTGGCAAAGAAGGCGCCGGCGAGCATCGCGTCGGAAATGACATTCAGCCAGATCAGTTCCGGCTTCCACAATAAGCACGCGCCGTGCGCGGTGAGCGTCGACATGTGGATAGCTCCAACTAGCGGCTGCATGCATGCAACCGCAATCCTCCGATCCGTGCGTCGGGGCGACAGAAATTATTCAGGTTTTCGCCACCCGCACAAGCGCAGCGCTGACCTCGGCGAATGTTGCTGCGCCCGTCCGAGAGCCATCAAACCCGCATGTTGCATTCCCGGGAACAACTAGGCGGAGGTTTCGTCGAGGCTTTTAACAGATCGGCTTTAGGAACGGCCCTCCGCTGGGTGTGCCGGCCAAGCCTCGGATGTCAGTGGCCTTTAGCGGACATGTCCACCAGACCGACTGATGTCGGTATCGTGGGCAAACCGACATGCGGCTGGACGCGCCACATCCACATCGATGCGTCGATGGGTAGCTGCCACACTCCGGAACGTCTCCCCCCGCCCCTTGTTTTCGTTCATCCATCTAGCAGGAGGAGAATCCCATGGCACTAGACGCAAACGAAACCGGCAACCTGATCGGCAGCGACAAGGTCGAGGGAACTGCCGTCTATGGCGCCGATCGCAACAAGATCGGCTCGATTGAGCGCGTCATGATCGACAAGAAGAGCGGCAGGGTGTCCTACGCCGTGCTCTCCTTCGGCGGCTTTCTCGGCATCGGCGACGACCACTATCCGCTACCCTGGCAATCGCTGAAATACGATACCTCGCTCGGTGGCTACGTCACCGGCGTGACGGAAGCGCAGCTCAAGAGCGCACCGCATTACGGCAACGACAACGCCTGGAACTGGAGCGATCCGACCCGGACCCGCGCCATCAACGACTACTACGGCATCGCGATCTGATCGTGGTCGCTCCTTGGGGTCCGCCGCAGTGGCGGGCTTTTCTTTGCCTGGCAGGCGCGAACGCAGGGCCTGCGTTCGCCTGTCAGCAGAGAACTATTCCTGCTGCCTTGCGTTGTGATCTGCGAAAGGCGGAGCAATGGGAAAATTCTTCTTGATCATTATCGCTGTCAGCGTCGCCGTTTTGCTGGCGATGAGTGCATACGTCATCAGCCTGTGACAGCGATACGGCTTGCCAAACAGTTCGATCAAACAGCGCCCGGCGTGGAATGGGCCACCGGTCAGCCAAAAAGCAGGCCCCGGCGCCTCTCGGGGGGAAGATTGCGCCAGAGCCTGAAGGGTAGCCGCGTGTTCAAAAACACGATTGCATAATTTTCCCGACCAAGAATCGTTCCCCTCCCGAACGTTACTTCTTCATGGTTCCTGCGGGAGAAAGTAGCATCGCCCTTCTTGTCCACGGCGCCTGCAGTCCCGGCGCCCTGCGTGCTGGCGTCCTGGATGAAGACCTGGAATTGCTGGTCGTGGTGCCCGTTGCGCCGTTCCTCATGGCGACTCCGCCGGTAGCGGCACCTCGGGTGCGCAAGTTTGTCGCAGGGCGGCATCAACTGAGCGAGCAACCGCGCGGACGAGCGGTGACGGTTCTTCGAGCCCGGCTAGGTTTTCAATTAACCATTAATTCGCCGACGACGATGGCAAGATGGATTCATGGCCGGGGAGACGGCCGAGGAAAACCCGATATAAGCCGTTAGGCTCATTGCGCAGCGCACCGCCGGTGATAGGCACACCTGCGATGATTACCGTATCCTTACTACCAATACACACGGACGGCGGGTGCTGCGGGCATCTGGCGCTCCCGCGCCCTCTTTCTTTTTTGAGGGAACCCGTTAGCATGACCCGGCAAGCCGCGGGGACGCGAGCATACACCCATTTGTCATTCGCCCGAGAAGCAGGCGATCGAGTATTCCAGAGACCGCAGTGATGGAAACGACAGGTCGCGGCGTACTGGCTACCCCGCAAGTGCGGGGTGTGACCATTTCTTGTGGGGCCATGCTGCTTCTCTTCCTCGTGATCCTGATTCCGGCCTCGCCTGCATTCGCCGAGCCGTGCAGCAAGCCGACGGTGCGTTCCAAGATTGCCGAGACGCTCCGCCTCGCCTCGGAGCAGCGGCCTGTCAATCTCACGTTTCGCACTGGCGCCGACGGCGTGAAACTATCGATCGGCCTCAAGACGAAATATCCCGACGATATGACCATCATCCTGCAGAGTGACTTCGAGCAGTTGAACGTAAAGGATGACCGCTTCGATGTCCTGCTGCGATTGCGGGGGGCTCGCGAACGGGTCACCGTCCCCTTCAATGCAATCAAATCATTCTGGGATAAGTCCGAGTTGAAGTGCTCCGACGGCTGATGCCTCACTCCGGCGTCGCGCGCCGGATCAGGGCGCAGAGCCCTGTCATCCGCGCGATCGGATGTTCGACGAACAGGCGGCAGGAGACGAGTGCGGGTTTGAGCGTATCCGGCGACGGCGCCGGCTTCAGTTGCTTTGCGAGAGTCGCACCATGCGCGTGCCCGAGCGCGCGAGTCGAAAGCGTCAGCGCGTTCAGCCGCCCTTCCCACTGCAGTGGCGCCAGCATTGTTCGCACCAGCGCCAGATAGGACGGCCAGTACGCCAGGTGCCGGTACATACTCGCAATCAGTTGCGGTTCGGTGTCCTCTCCAAAGGAATTCAATTCGGCGACCAGCGCCGCCACCTCGGGGTCCAGCGCCTCCATCGGCGGCAGCTCCGGAATTTTTGTGCCGGGCGCCGTTGGCGCCATATCGACGGCCGTCACGGCATCGGCCGGGGGCGGCTCGTAATGCGCCAGCAACGCCGAGAGCACGACGAGCGCGAGCGCATTGGTATATTGATAGCTGTCGAGCACGTCACGAATCAGTGCGCGTTCGGCCTCGTCCACGCCGGCGGCAAGCAAGGTGTCGATGGAGAAGCCAGGCCAATCCGGCAGCGCGATCGTTCGCCTGACGGCTTCGGCGTGCAATGGCGCGTCACCGAGATAGAGCGGTCGCACGGTCGCCCACGTCCATTCCAGCGCACCCGGCATGGTCGCGAGGTTGCGCCAGATCAGGTTGACCACGCTGGTGCCGAGCACCTTGCGGATGTCGGCATAGATGTCTGCGATTTCGCCTCTGGCCTCCGATTCGAGAACCGAGGGAATGCTCTCTGCCATCACTCTCACTCGGACTGTAGGGCGGGCAAAGCCAACGGGTCGCGCGAATGCGCGCCTGATGACAGGCTCCGCGTGCCCACCGACACAAAAATGATGGGCACGGGCGCAAGCGCGCCTTTGCCCACCCTACGAGATCTACGCAAATGTCGCGGTTACCGTCCCCAGCCCCTCCAACTCCATCTTCACGGCATCGCCCTGGTCGAGCCACACGGTTTTCACGAGGCTGCCGGTGAGAACGATCTGTCCGGCATGCAGCCCCGCGCCCTCTTCGGCGAGATGATTGGCAAGCCAAGCCAGCGCGTTGTGGGGATGGCCGAGCACGTCGGCGCCGGTGCCGCGGCCCAACTCCTTGCCGTTGACGAGGGCACGGCCCTTGGCCGTGAGCAGGTCCGGCGCCTTGGTGCGCGCCACCGCTTTGCCGAGCACGCAGCCGGCGGCGAAGAAATCGTCCGCGACCAGCGTCGGCGCGCCCATCGTCTCCCATTTGACGTACCGGTCGTCGACGATCTCGATTGCCAGGTGATACGCCTCGATTGCCTCCATCACCCACTCCGCGGTGAACGGGGCTTCTGACGGCGCGAGGCTACGTGCCAGCCGCACCGCGATCTCGCATTCGACGCCGACGCGGACGTAATCGCCGAAGCGCAGCTTGGCGCCGGAGTCATGCACGCCCTTGGCGAACACGCCACCGCCGCAAGGATGGGGAATGTCGAGATATTCCTGCATCACCGGACTGGTGCAGCCGATCTTGTAGCCGACCAGCGCGCCGGTCTGCGGCAGCAGCAGATCGTGGACGGCGCGTTGGATCTGATAGCCTTCGGCTTCATCGGCAGGCGCTAGCTCAGGCGGCAGCGCGGCCAGCGGCGCGCGATTGCGGCGGGCGGTAGCGATGTTCTGTGCGGCCGCGAGAATCTTGTCCATCAGCGGCGGCTTTCATGGTTGCAGCCTGCAGCGCTGACCGCCCGTCGCGGTCAGCCGCCAGGCCCTGTCCTACTCGTCCCGATAAACCTTCTCGCGCTTCTCGTGACGTTCCTGCGCTTCCACCGACAGCGTTGCAATGGGGCGAGCCTCCAGCCGCTTGAGCGAGATCGGTTCACCGGTCTCCTCGCAATAGCCGTAGGTGTTGTCCTCGATGCGTTGCAGCGCCGCGTCGATCTTGGAGATCAATTTGCGCTGGCGGTCGCGGGCGCGCAGTTCGATGGCGCGATCGGTTTCGGAAGAGGCGCGATCAGCGAGATCCGGATGATTGACGTTCTCTTCCTGAAGGGTCTGCAGAGTGATCTTCGATTCCCTCAGGATCTCGTCCTTCCACGCCAGCAGCTTGGCGCGAAAATACTCGCGCTGGCGGTCGTTCATGAAAGGCTCTTTTTCGGAGGGTCGATAATTCTTCAACTTTTCCAAGGCCAGCCCATCTTCACGTGCAAGGCGGGGCGGAAAATTGTCCGTCCGCGCGGGCCTTATATAGCGGCGGGTTGTGACAGACAATATAGGCCGTCTCCTTGGGGGTACCTCCCCCAAGGCCTTGCACAGGCAAAGTTATCGGGACCACCTAGCGCCTAGTAGCCGACCGTGAAGCGCTGGCGGATATGGGCGGGACGCTCGATCTCGTCGGCGAGTGCAACTGCGAAATCCTCGAAGGAAATCGAACTTTTGCCGTCGGCAGCGGTCAAAAGCTGGTCGGTCCCGAGGCGGAACTTGCCAGTTCGCTCGCCGGCGGTGAACAGGGCGGAGGGCGACAGGAAGGTCCAGTTGAGTTCCTTCTCGGCTCGGAGCAGATCGAGGAAGGCGGCGCCCTTCTCGGCTTCCGCCTTGTATGCCACGGGAAAACCCGGGGTGGTGACCAGCCGAACGCCCGGGGCCACTTCAAGACTGCCGGCGCCCCCGACCACGAGGTAACGGCCGACCTTCGAATCCTTGGCAGCGCCGATCAGCTTGGCCGGGTCGCTGGCGAGAAAGTGGATCGAACTGATCGCGGCATCATGACCGGCGAGCAGCCGGGCCAGTTCCGCTTGGTCCATGGCATCGCCCGCGGTGGGCGTCACGTTGGCCTGGGCGGCGATCTTTTCGGGATGGCGGGCGATGGCGGTCACAGTGTGGCCACGGCGGGCGAGTTCAGCGGTGATGCGCGAACCGGCATTGCCGGACGCGCCGATGACGGCGATTTTCATGGAGGTCTCCCTGCGAATTGATGGATGTGGTATCCAATGGTGACTAGATAGCGAAATGAATGTAAGTGTTAAGAGAGCACTTTTGGGTCACCTGATTACGCCGGAGTAACCGCCGTGAAAGCCAGCGCCAAAACCCCGAACGCCTATTCGGCTCAATGCCCGACGCGGCAGATTCTCGATCGCGTCGGTGACAAATGGGCCGTACTCATCCTGCTTCTCATCAGGCACGAGCCGATGCGTTTCAATGCGTTACGCCGCACCATTGAGGGCATCTCGCAGAAGATGCTGAGCCAGGTTCTCAAATCGCTCGAACGCGACGGATTGATCAAACGCCGCGCGATCGCGACCGTGCCGGTCACGGTGGAGTATTCGATCACACCGCTCGGCGCGACGCTCGCCGACGCGGTCGATCCGTTGCGGGACTGGGCGGAGAAGAACCTGAAGGAGGTGCTGAACGCGCAGCGCCGTTACGACGCGGCGCGCAAGGATATGGCGGCGTGAATCAATCCACCGCCGTCATGCCTCGCTTCAAGCGGGGCATGCAGTACGTCGCGGCCTTTCGGTCGAGCACGAACAACTCTGGAATACTGGGTTGCCCGGCCCCGGCTACGCCAAGGCTTCGCCGAGGCTTTCATGTCTTGGCTCGCCGAAGCTTTAGCGGAGGCGGCAAGCCCGGAAATGACATCAGGAGCTAGAACCGCCCGGCCTTCGCCAGTTCGACTTCAACGCGCAGCTCGATTTCGGCCAGCACCGCATCGAGGCCGGGATCGCCGGAGGACGACTTCAGATTGGCAGCGGCATCGCGCAGCCGGTTCACCGTAGAAGCATCGAGATTGCCGGAGAGCAAGCCGATCTTGAGTTCGTCGAGCACGTCGAGCGCGCCCCTGCCCCGTGCTACCGAACGCTTGCGGCGCTCCGTCGGATCCTCGACACCCTGCAGGGCGAGCAGCGCGTCGATGTTGCCGGCGGCTTTGGGCGCCACAGCCGCGCGCGGCTCCTCGGGCGTGGTCGGCGTCTCCGGCAGCGAGAAGCCGGTCGAACTGGTTCGCCGCGTATGACTTGCGGGCGATCCAAGCGTGGTGCCGTTCGGTCCGTAGATGCGCATCGTGGTGATCTCGCCCTGAGAATAGAGCGACCTTCGCCTTCTTATGGTTAATGACGCGTAAACGGCCCGGCAAAATCTGCCGACATACGGCAGTTTCGCCCATCGTGGTGAAGCCGCCGCGACCTCGCGCCTCCGACGAAGACCCAGCAATATCAATGCATTGCATCGGAAACGCAGTGTGGCACGGCACTCGCATAGTTAATGCCGGACCGTCGTCATGGGAGTGGCGCCTGCGGTCCGGTGGAAGACCTCGAGGGGAGCACAGGATGCCCGGCATCCGTTCGGCAAGAGTGATTTGGGTGGCCTGCGCCGCGCTGCTGGCGCTGGCGCTATCGCCCTCGTCCGCGGGCGCGACGTCGCGGATCAAGGATCTCGCCAATATCGAAGGCGTGCGACAGAACCAGTTGATCGGCTACGGCCTCGTCGTCGGCCTCAACGGCACCGGCGACACGCTGAACAACATCCCCTTCACCAAGCAGTCGCTGCAGGCGATGCTGGAGCGCATGGGCGTCAACATCCGCGGCGCCACCATCCGCACCGGCAACGTCGCCGCCGTCATGGTCACCGGCAATCTGCCGGCCTTCGGCACCCAGGGCACGCGGATGGACGTCACGGTCTCCGCGCTCGGCGACGCCAAGAATCTGCAGGGCGGCACCCTGCTCGTCACCCCCCTGCTCGGCGCCGACGGCAACGTCTATGCGGTAGCCCAGGGCTCGCTGGCGATCTCGGGTTTCCAGGCCGAAGGCGAAGCCGCCAAGATCGTGCGCGGCGTGCCCACCGTCGGCCGCATCGCCAACGGCGCCATCATCGAGCGCGAGATCGAATTCGCGCTCAATCGCCTGCCGAATGTGCGGCTCGCGCTGCGCAACGCCGACTTCACCACCGCCAAACGCATCGCGGCGGCCGTCAACGACTTCCTCGGCGTCAAGACTGCCGAACCGATCGACCCCTCCACGGTGCAGTTGGCGATCCCCGCCGAATTCAAGGGCAACGTCGTCGCCTTTCTTACCGAGATCGAGCAATTGCAGGTCGATCCCGATCTCGCCGCCAAGATCGTCATCGACGAACGTTCCGGCATCATCGTGATGGGGCGGGACGTTCGCGTCGCCACCGTGGCGGTGGCGCAAGGCAATCTTACCGTGACAATTTCCGAAAGCCCGCAGGTCAGCCAGCCCAATCCGCTGTCGCGCGGCCGAACTGTCGTCACGCCGCGCACCGGCGTCAGCGTCTCCGAGGACGGCAAGAAATTCGCGGTCGTGAAGGACGGCGTCTCGCTGCAGCAACTCGTCGACGGCCTAAATGGTCTCGGCATCGGCCCACGCGACCTGATCGGCATCCTGCAGGCGATCAAGGCCGCCGGCGCGATCCAGGCCGACATCGAGGTGATGTGATGAACGGCATCGCCAATCCCTACGACAAGACCTCGCTGATCAACGGCCGCAAGGACCCGCTGCTTGCCGACGCCCTGACCAAGATTTCGCCGGAAGCGCAGAAAAAGACGCGCGCCAAGGCCGAGGAGTTCGAGGCGATGTTCCTCAACTCGATGTTTTCGCAGATGACCACCGGCGTCAAAGGCGAAGGGCCGTTCGGTGACACGACCGGCACCGGCGTCTGGCGCTCGATGCTGACGGACGAGTATTCGAAATCATTCGCCAAGTCCGGCGGCATCGGTATCTCCAACGATGTCTTCCGCACCTTGATCCTCCAGCAAGCCAACCGCGTCGGCTGATCCAAAGGAACCCCCCGACATGAATCAGCATCCTCAGGCCAGGCCCGCACCGGCCCCCGCGCCAGCAAGAGCGATCTCCACGCCAACCGAGGCGCGCAAGCTCGCGGAAGAACTGATGGACGTGATGAGCGGGCTGCTCGGCATCATCGAGCGCGAAACCGAACTGGTTCGCGCCGGCAACGTGCGCGAGGCGATAAGGCTGGAAGAGCAAAAAGGCGAGCTGTCACGCCGCTACATGGTCGCGGTCGAGAATCTGAAGAACGCGCAAAAATATCTGGCGCAGGTATCGCCGGAATTGCTGACGACGTTGCGCCGCCATCACGACACCTTCCGCGCGATGCTGCAGATCAATCTCACCGTGCTTGCGACCGCGCACGCGGTGTCGGAGGGCATCGTGCGCGGCGTCAACGCCGAGATCCAGCGCAAGAACATTCCGAATACCTATACGGCTTCGGGACAACGGGCCGCGCCGGGACCACGCAACATCACCCCGCTCTCGGTCAGCCGTTCGCTGTAAGCGATCGCCGTTTTCGACTATCTACAATTTTCATTAAATTTGCGCGCTCGCGTCAGAGCGGAATTCAGCGTGTTCCCTAACATCACGTTGAGATGTAGAGGGCTATATTGCAACCGACGAGGGGTTGGGATTTGACTCGCAGCAAGCCTGGAGGCTGCCATGAGTACAGATTTCAACATCAAACCGGTGGGGGCACCGGTTGCCGCGCCGATCGTTCAGCACGTGAGCGAGGCGGCACAACATGCGGTCGCAACCGAACTGCCGGCGAGCCAGAGCGTCTCGGCAGTCGACTCAAGCGCGCGCGCCAGCACGGATTCCGCTGCGGTCCGCGTCTCCATTTCAAGTCCTGCAGTATCGAACCAGGTCGTGATCGACCGCGATGCGCGCGCCGTCGTCTATCAGGTAGTCGACGTCAAGACGAGCCAGGTCGTGAAGCAGTTTCCGGAGGAAGCCGTGCTGCGCCGGCGGGCCTATTTCCACACGCTCGACCTGACCAAGGACGCGCCGACGCGGCTTCGCGCAACCGACCGCAAGGCCTGAGCCGATTTCAGCCGGAGCGTGAGGCGTAGGCCTGGTCGAGATAGGTCTGGCCGCTCGCCGCATCGGTGACGACGTTCTTGATCTCCGCCTTGCCAAGGGCGCTGAGCGTAAACTTGGTGTCACCGACTCGGAATGAAAGATCCTTGATCAGAACTTCCTGGAATTTATTGGTGCCGCCGCTCTGGTACTGCACCTTGGCCCGAAAGCCCGTGACGTTCGAGATCGTGAACTTGAACGTCTTGTTGTCGGGGTACTTCCCGGTCCAGGTGCCTTCGTAGAGCTTGGGATCGACCGCCACGTACGGAGTCTTGGACGGAACGGTCAGTCCCACCGTCTTGTAGTTGGCCGATATGATGCTCCAGAGGTCAGCCATCTTGGCACACTCGGTCGTTAGCTGCGGCCGGAGAGGCCAGCGGCGAGATTACAATTGATGTCGATCAGCGACTTCAGCTTCGCCGGATCCGGGTTCAATTGCATGTCGACAGTCTGCTTCATCACGAAGACGCCGATGTTCGCGATGTTCTGCCGCACTTCGATCGGTTGAGGGTTCTCGTTCGCCTCAACGGCGCTCATGAAGATCGACCATAGCCGACGGTTGAACAGCAATGCATTGTGCATCGCTTTGTCGGGGCCGTTCCAGTTCGACTGAACTTCCTGAAGTTGCCGTGCGGCCTTCAGCAGCGCCTGCGCTTCGATTTCACGGGGAGACGTCGTCGTTTGCGATGTACGCGCGTAGGCTTGGGCTGCATTAGACATTCACTAACCTCGATGGGAGCGGTTGACCGCGGGACTGCAGAAAAACTGCCCAACTTTCATACAGGTTGCGCCTTTAAATATGGTTAGCAAGTGTTACCGATTGTGTCGGTAGTCCGGCAGAAATCCACCTTTTCGTCAGCATGCCGACCATCAGGTTCTGATGGAATTAACATCGAAGCCCAAATTCTCACCTTCGGTACTTTTCTTCATGCCGAGATTTTTCTTCTCGAGCGGAAAAGTTTCGTGACGGATCTGCACGATCGACAGGTTCGAACCCAAGGCTGACGCCTCCGTGCGCAGCAACGTCGAAGCGCTGGCCAGGTTGGCAACGACATTGTTAGTCGCTGCGTTGTCGATGAAGTTGGCGAGACCGACACCGGCCGCGTTGGAGTTGACGCCGGTGAAATTAATTCGTCGGGTTGGAATCTGCTCCGTATTCCTACTGGTCAGGCACAAGAAAGCCCCGCCAAATGGGCACTAATCGTATGTTCACCATTGGTTAACCATCATCGGGAAGGATGCGAATCTGCCGGCGGGCAATCGACAACGCGCGAAAAGCGTCAAACGGAGAACAGGCATGGCCTTGAAAGTCGAGCTCAAACCGCACGAGCGAATCATCATCGGTGCCTGCGTGGTCACCAATACCGATCAGCGCGCCAGGCTGTTGATCGACGGCGACAGGATTCCGATCCTGCGCGAGAAAGACATTCTCACACCCGGGAGCGCCGACACGCCGGCCAAGCTGGTCTATCTCGCTGTACAGCTCATGTACCTGTCACCGGATCCGATGGCGCACCATCCGACCTATTTCAGCCTCGTGCGCGACATCCTGACCGCGATGCCGAGTGCCTGGCCCTTCATCGAAGGGATCAACAACTTCATTCTGAATGGCGATCTCTACCACGCGCTGAAGGAATCGAAGAAACTGATCAGCCATGAAGAGCAGATCCTGGAAAGCGCCCGGAAATTGCAATCGCACGAAGAGCCCGATCGCAAATCCGCGTAGCCATCGCATCGCTCAAACGTACAAAGGCCTCCGCGAAGGAGGCCTTTTGCTTTGAAGCGAACAAGTTTTCTTCAGATCGGCAGGAACTTGGTTAGCGTGGTCTGGTAGAGCATCGATGTCGTTTGATACGAGGCCTGCAGACTTGTCTGCAGCGCCAGGATCTTGGTCGCCACTTCGTCCTGGTTGATGCCCTCGATCTGGTCGAGCATGGTCTGCGCCATTCCCTTGAGCTGGGTCTGGCGGTCGGTCGAAGCCTTGATGGCGTTCTGCGCGCCGGCGAATTCCGCCTGCATGTCCTGAATCGATTGCTGGCCGGTCTGCGGCGCCAGATTTGCCGAAATCCGCTGTTGCAGCGCATTCACCTGCGCTTTCGAATTTGGGTTGGCGGCATTGGTCGTGACCGCGGCATACACCGCGATGTTCTGCAACTCGTAGCGCAGCGCCTGCTCGTTGGCACGCGCGCCGTATTGCACCGTGATGGACTGGTCGATGCGCGCGATCGCCGTGCCGCGCGGCGGATCGGTGCCGACTTCGCCGGTGTACCACGAGACCGTGTTGGCGGTTGTGCCGCCGATCAGATTGGTGGCGGTGGCAAACGGCGGACCGTTCACACGCAGCGGCGCCGGATTTGCGCTCGTCGTGGCGCTGAAGCCCAGCGCCGCGAATGCGGCCGCGTTCGAGCTGGAAACCGTCAGGCTCGCGCCGTCGCCGCCATGCAGCGCGATCACGCCGCCGGTGACGGTCGACGGGGTACCGGTGCCGGTGATCGAATCGATCTTGGCCAGCAGGGTCTGAACGCTGTCGGTGATATTGAGCTGGTTGCCGGTCGCGCCGGCAGCGACGAAGGTAATCGGCGTGCCGTTGACGGTAATGGTATCGCCCGCTGCAAAGTTTACGGCCAGCGAATCCGTATTCGCAGCGCCGAAAAGCAGCGTGGCGCCAGTAATCGGCGCCGGCACCGTGTCCTTGTTGTTGGCCGTACCTCCAACGACCGTCGCCGATGGATTGAAGAAATTGTTGGAAGCCTCGATCGCCGAGGCGGCGACCAGCGCGGTGTCGCTCAGCGTCTGGATCGAGGACGTCAACGCAGCCTGCAGGTTGGCCGTGGTCGCAACCGTATCGGCGCCGATCAGAAACGAGCCGGCAGGCGGCGGATTGGTGGTCGTCGCGGTCAGCGCGATCGACTCTGTGGTGCCGTCGGGCAGGTTGAAGTTGAACGTGATCTTGTCGCCATTGTTCGGGGGGACGGCGCCGAGGTCGACGGTGGCGGCCGGCGGCGTGCCGGCCGGCTGCGTCACGGTCGCTCCCGTCAGCGATGAGCTGATTGAACCAAGCTTCAACCCGAACGATGAACCATCCTCGGCCAGGCTGGTCACGGTGGTCGTCAACGGCGGCGACGAGACCGTCAGATGCGCCATGTTGCTGACGCCCTGATCGGCCTGGCGGCGTTCGTTGATAAGTTGCTTCAACCCGGCCTGGGTTCCCACACCGTCAAGCATGACGTCGGCCGGCACCGTCGCTGATGTGTCGGTGGTGCGGCCGGAAAACAGATAGCGGTCACCGGTCTGGCTGTTGAGCAGCGACACCGCATTCGAGAACGCCGCCTGCGCCGTGATCTGACCGGAGGTTTGACCGTTGTCGTTGAGCACGATGGTCGACGTGCTGGCCGCTTTCTTTACCGACGTGCCGATATCGGCCAATCCCTGCAGCGCAAGGTTGACGACGTTGAGTCTCGTGTTGACGTTGGTTGCGGTGTCCTTGAACGCGTCGATGCTGCTGACCTGCGCGCGCAAACTAAGCGCAAAGCCGCGATTGGCGCCCTGCCCTGCATAGGTCGTCGAGACCCGGCCGCTGGCAAGCTGCTGCGTCAGATCATCGAGTTGCTTGCGGATATTGAGGATCGAGGTCCCGATATAGGACGTCCTGCCGTTAACGCCATCGATCGACATGATACCCTCACATAGCCTGGATCAGCGTGTCGTACATCTGCTTGATGGACGACATTACGCGCGCGTTGGCGGAATAGGCGTTCTGCAGCGCGAGCAGATGCGCCATCTCGTCGTCGATATTGACGCCTGAGGCATCGGTCACCTTCTTCTGTAGGGTGTTCAGCACTACAGACTGACCGTCGGCGAGTTGCTTCGCGGCGGTTGCGGCTTCGCCCTGTTGGCTGATGAACTGCTTGGCAAAATTTGTCAGCGTGCCGGTGAACGGAGCGCCGGTGGTCCCGATGCCGGTCTCCGGCGAATAGCGATAGTTCCCCGACTGCAGTTGCGTGAGAATGAAATCGGAACGCGTGGTGTCGCCCGAAGGCGTCAGCGGGCTGGTGGAAAACACGATGGTGCGCGAGGGATCGCCGAGCAGGCCGAGATTGACGCTGATGCGGCCGGCAAGGCCGGTCTGCTGCGAACCATTGGCGGTGATCGCACCGGAAAACAGGCCGCCATTATCGGTGAACAGTGGAAGCTGTGGGTTGCCGCTGGTGAGCGACGACATGGTCGTTGTGACCGACGCCGCCAGGATGTCGGAGCGGTTTGGCGCGCCATCATCCAGCACCTGCAGGGTCGATCCCGACGGGTTTAAGAACTGCAGATCACTCGACCCGAGTGCGGCGTTGAGCTGGGAGACCACCGACGCCATGCCGCCGGCGAAATTGATGCCGAGCACCTCATCGTTGGGATCGAGGGTCGTAGTATTGCTCAGCGGCAGCACGCTCGGATCGTCGACGCGCACGATCGACAGATTGTGCGTAACACCGGTGGTGTTGTCCTTGTAGCTGACGTGGATGACGTTGCCGGATTGCAGGCCCGTGAGATCGAGATCGTAGCCGGCCTGCGGCAGCACGGACGCCGGAGCAGCGGTACCGGCCGTCGTCTTGTCCGACAGTGCGCTCGCCATCGACGCCGCGAACTGGTCGATCTGCGCCTGCGCCTTCACCAGCGTGTTGTCGCGCAGCTCGAGATAGGCAGCGATCTTGCCGGAACGAATCGAGTTGGTCGACACCAGATCGTAGCTGCCGCCGTGCGGGAAGTTGATGGTGATGGTGCCGACGTTGTTCTTGGTCGGGTCGGGATTGTACAGCGTGTTGGGCGTCACCGTGCCCTGGGGATTGAACGAAAGCTGCGCCGCCTCGGTGCCGACCAGTTGCACGCCGGAATTCGTGAACACGGTCACCTGGTTGAGGTCGTTGACGACGGTTCTGATGTCCATCAGGCTCGACAACTGGGTGATGTACTGGTCGCGCTGGTCCAGCAGCGATGCCGTCGCCGCGTCCGTCTTGCCGTTGTTCTGGAGCTGGTTGTTGATGAACGCGATCTGGGCCATCGCGTTGTTCGCCGTGATGATGGAATCGTTGATGCCCATCTCAGCGTTGGCGCGCAGAGCCTGGATCCCCTGTGTCGCCGCATTGAGCGTTTGCGCCATCGTCTGCGCGGCGCTGACGGCGCCGATCCGCGCCGACTGCGAGTCCGGGCTGGTGGACAGGCCCTGAAATGCGGTCAACAGCTTGTTGAATGCATCCTCGATCGTGCCGGTTTCGGACGGGTTTCCGTAGACGTTCTGCAAATTTTGGAGGTAGGTCGAACGAATATCGGCATAGGCTGCGCCGGAGGTTTCCGTGCGCAGTTGCGTCTGCAAATACTGGTCGAGCTGACGGTCGACGCCGTGGAGCAGAACGCTCGAGCCGTAATCGCCGGTCACGCCGGCGGACTGGATGATCGATTTCCTGACGTAACCGGGCGTTTCCGCGTTGGCGACGTTCGATCCGACCAGCGAGATCGCGGCTTGCGTCGCGCGCAGGCCGGACATTGCGGTGGAGAGAGCTTGACTCAAACCCATGACTAATTGCCCATCTCAAATCGCATCGTGAGCGTCGCGGCGAACTATCGCAGCACGTTCAGGAGATCCTGCACCATCGTGTTGGAAGTCGTGATCACCTTGGTGTTGGCCGAGTACGCCTGCTGGGTGACGATCAGCTTGGTAAACTCGTCGGCGATGTCGGTGTTGGATCCTTCCAGCGACGAGCCGACAATGGTTCCGGCCTTGCCGAACAGCGCCTGTCCCGACGCGTCGGTGACTTCGAATGCGCCGCCGTTGACGCGCTTGAGGAAGTTGGTGCCGTTGAAGGTCGCGACCGAGATTTCGGCGAGGTCGAGGTTGCGGCCATTGGAATAGTTGCCGACAATTCGGCCATTGGTGCCGACGCCGACGGACTGCAACTGGCCGGCCGGGAAGCCGTCCTGCTGGATCTGGTTGACCTGCACGTTGCCGTTGGCGTCCGCGAACTGGGTGACGCCGCCGGTGCCGAAGTTGATGACGGGACTGCCCAGCGCGACGCCGTTGACGACGGCATTGGTGAGCTCGATCGAAGGGATCGCCGGCGTCATCTGGCCTGAGGCAGAGAAGGTGAAATTGGTGTTGACGTTCTGCCACGCGACCTGAGTGCCGGTTGCGTTGGGATTGACCTGGTAGAACAGGTTCCAGGTGTCGGTATGGCCCGCACCGAGCGAGGCGCTGTCGACCTTGGCCCAACGGAACTGCAGGTTCACCGGAGCGCCCGAGACGTCGTAGGTCGTAACCGCACCACCCGCGATCGACTCGGCGAGGAACGTCGAATTGTCGTTGCCGACGACCTGACCGGTGCCGACGCCGCCGCCGCCGCCGCGCGTCGCCGTCACGGTGCCGGTAAAGCCGAGCGCGGCCCAAGCCGTGCTGTTTGAACTTGAGACCGAGAGATTGAAGGAGGTGCCGGAATGCAGCGTGATCGAGCCGCCGCTGATTGTGGATGCGACTGACGTTCCCTGGAGCACGTCGATCTTGCCCAGCAAGGTGCCGATGCTGTCGTCGACGTTGATCTGGTTGGGGCCGGCGGCGGTGCCCGACGCCATGAAGGTGAGGGTTTGGCCGTTGACCGTGATGGTGTCACCCGCGACGAAGTTGGTGGAGATCGAGTTGGTGCCGGCCGCGCCGCTGAGCAGGGTCGCGGCCGTGTTCGCAACCGACGGCGTCGCTTTGTTGTTCTGGGTGGTGCCACTCCTGGAGGCGTCGGTATAGGGCGCCATAGGCGTGCCGAGCGCCAGCGGATTATGTCCGGAACTGTATGATCCGGGCACGATCAATTCCGATCCGGGAACGGAGACGTCATGCTTGGTCGTCAGCGGATAGCTGGCGAGGTTGGCGCGATAGTCGATCCTGGTGGTTTGCTGCGCCGGCAAGAAGTCGTTCTGGAATCGGAGAACCTGCGGCGAACTGCCGGACGGGTTGCCGGTGGTCGGGTCGATTGGCACACCCTGCAGGTAATAGCCGGCGCCGTTGACGAGATAGCCGCTTTTGTCGAGCTGGAAGTCGCCGCGGCGGGTATAGCGGTCGACGCCGTCGAACACCGGCGTGCCGTCGGTGAAGTTGCCAGGCTTTTGCACCGCAAAAAAGCCGTTGCCGTTGATCGCCATGAAGGTCGCCACAGAGGCCGTCTGCACGTCGCCCTGCACCGAGTTGGTGGAGCGGGATTGCGTGGTGACGCCGCCCGCGAGTTGCGCGGTCGCTGAGGTCTGCGGAATCAGATCGAGGAAGGAGGTGTCGACGCGCTTGAACGCCGTGGTCTGCGAGTTGGCGATGTTACCCGAAACGTTTTCCAGCGCGTAGGAGTTGGCGCGGAGGCCGCCGACCGCGGTGGTAAGAGCGCCGAAGATACCCATGACATTTTCTCCAAATTCGATCCGGGCGGCTCGCCGGTGCAGGCCGCGTCGGGAGAAGATGTCGCAAGCGTTGTGCCAAACAGCAAAATCAATATAAATCAATGCTTTAAGAAAAAAGCCCCGGTCCAAAGACCGGGGCACATTTGCCGGGCGGGCAACAATTGCCGAGCCGTGGCCGCTATGATGCCGACGGCCCCGCCGGGTGGAACACCAGCCCAAACCCATCGATGCAATAGCGCAAGCCGGTCGGTTTTGGCCCGTCATCGAAGACGTGACCGAGATGGCCGCCGCAGCGGCGGCAATGCACTTCGGTGCGCAGAATGCCGTAGGTGCGGTCCTCGGTCTTGCCCAGGGCGTTGTCGAGCGGCTGCCAGAAGCTCGGCCAGCCGGTGCCGCTGTCATATTTGGTCTCCGAGGAGAACAGCGGCAGATCGCAACCGGCGCAGGCGAAGATGCCCTTGCGTTTTTCCTTCAGGAGCGGGCTCGAGCCCGGCCGCTCGGTGCCGTGCTTGCGCAGGATTTCATACTGCTGCGGCGTGAGCTGGGCGCGCCATTCGGCGTCGGTCTTTTCCACCTCGAATTTCCCGGCGGCCTGCGCCGGCGTGGTGCGCAGCCAGCGGAAAGCGGCCAAGCCAAACAGGCCGGCTACGGATGCGAGCAGGATACGGCGGTCGAACATGGAATTCTCCGTGCGAGGCGGGCCTAACGGTTCGCCATCAAGTACGGCCCGGAAGCGCCGAAGTTACACCGATCCGTCCCGGACTTTCTCACTTTCCTGCGAGGGAGCGACCGGCATCCCGCCGTCCCGGGCCTCTGCCGGCCGTGGACGCACGGGGCGCGGCGCGACCGGCGGACGGCGCGGCGGCCTGGTTCCGGCCTGCCGGTTGGCCTCCGCCAACCGCGCCTCGCGCACCCGTTCCCGGGCGCGGGCGCCTTCGCGGTAACGGGCCAGTGCACCCGCCGCCGCGGAATGGCCCCGCCCCCACAGGCCGATCAAATGGCCGGCTACGCGGCCGGTGGCGCCGCCCGCCCAGACCAGTTCGAATGGCGAGAACAGTTTCCAGCGGTCCTCACCCCACAGGATGCTGCGCGCGATGACCTGGCCGGCCATCGCCGAAGTGTTCAGGCCGTGGCGTCCGAAGCCGCTGGCAACCCACAGCCCTTTGCGCAACTGGCCGATCTGCGGCATGCCGTGCACGGTCACCCCGACCGCGCCGCCGAACACGTCTGATATCGGGACTTTGCCGAGCGCTGGGAAGATGGTGGCAATGCGGCGCTGAACGAGGGGGGCAAAGCGGCGCGGCCGCGCCTCCCAGGTGGTTTCCGGGCTCGCCCACATCAGCCGGTCGCCGTCGACGATTCGGAAATGGTCGATGCCGTCGCTGTCGGCCACCGAGCCCCTGAAGGCGATCACCTCGCCGAGCCGTTCGCCGAGCGGCTCCGTCACCGCGGCATAGCGCCAGACCGGCAGCAGCGTCTCCGACAAGCGCCGTAACGGGGCGCCGAGATGAACGTTGCCGGCCAGCACGATATGAGAGGCGCGCAGCCGCGCCGACGGCGTCACGATGCGCTTGCGAATGCCCGACGGATCGATGCTGACGACCGGGGTATCTTCGAAAATGCGCGCGCCCGCCCGCCTTGCCTGCGCGGCAAGGCCATGGATGTATTTGCGGCCGTCGATCTGGAACGCGCGCGGATAATAGATGCCGTGGAAATAGCGTGCCGTCCCGAGCTGATCGCGAACGCGATCGACCTGCCATCCCTCGACTTCGGTCTCGAAATCCTCGCTCAGCGTCTGCAGCCGGCTGATCAGCGTCTCGCCGGCATCGACGTTGGAGACCTCCAGCGCGCCTTCAGTGAGCGCAATTCCCGGCATCGCCTCTTCGGTTGCGGCGGCGCGAACGTAATCGGCGCCCTCCTTCGACAGCGCCCACAATTCGCGCGCGTCTTCGATGCCCACGCGCTCGATCAGGTCACCGATCGGAAGACTGTAGCCCGGCATGACCGTACCGAGTTGATGGCCGGACGCGTTCCAGCCGACATGCCGGCCTTCGAGTACGGCCACGCTGGCGCCGCGGCGCGCGGCCTCCAGCGCTACCGTAAGACCGGCAAGTCCGGCTCCCACCACGCAAATGTCGACATCCAGGTCGAACGAAAGACGCGAGCGAAAAGGGCCGTCGTCGGGGCTGTTGGTCGCACTTGAGAAAGTCTCGGGCATGGCGTTTCTTACGGCCGGCTGCAGCGCTTGTCACCTCGTCCCAGACATGAGCTTGTAGATTAGTCCAGACTAAGACCGAATCGAGATCGCGCCAATGCGCCGTTTGATGCTGCTGCGTCACGCCAAGACCGAACACGACGCGCCTTCGGGCCATGACCACGACCGCCGACTCGACGAGCGCGGCCGGCGGGATGCCGTCGCTATCGGAACCTGGATCGGCCGGCATCCGCCTTTTCCCGACGCCGTTCTGGTTTCGACCGCGGTGCGGGCGCGGCAGACCTGGGAAATCGCACGCGATGCGATAATGGATGCAGTGCGGGAACGGCCGCCGAAGCCGCAGGTCGAGCTGCTCGACGAACTCTACGGCGCTGAGCCGACGCAGCTCCTGCGGATCATCCGCATGGCCGAGGCCACCGACCCCGCGCGCCTGATGCTGATCGGCCACAATCCCGGCATGCATGAGCTGGCGCTGATGCTCGCCGGCAGCGGCGACGCGGCGGCGAAGAAGGCGCTTGAGGACAATCTGCCGACCGCGGGACTGGCGATCCTCGACTTTGCCACCGAGGACTGGAGCGAGGTGGCGTTCCGCCGCGGCAAGCTCGTGCGCTTCACCAGCCCGAAATTGCTGAAGCAGGCGCTGGACGATTGAGGCGCGCGGACATCCAGGCTCTCCCGTGCTAAGCTCGCCACGATGCAGTTTTCGAGCGAATTAAGAACAAGTTCGCATAAAAGAAAGCGCGTCAAAACAAAGGGCTGGAGTCGGGTTCTGACAAATCAGAACCGGATGGCTGCAGCGGGAGGCTCCGATGTTCAAGTCGATTCTCGTGCCGATCGATCTGGCTGATACCGATCTGGCCAAGCCCGCGATCGCGACCGCCGCGACGCTGTCGCAAACCTGGAGCGGCTCGGTACGATTGCTCAATGTGTTGCCGATGACGCCGGTGATGCTGGCGGAATACGTGCCGGCCGATTTTGACGCCCAGCAGCGCGCGACCTCGGAGGAAGCGCTCGCGATCGTGGCGCAGGAATCCGGCATCGAGGCGCCGCGCATTTCCACCGCAGTGCGGAAAGGCGGCATCTATCACGAGATCCTTGAAGAGGCGGCGGCGGTCAAGGCCGACCTGATCGTGATGACCTCGCACCGGCCGGCGATGCGGACCTATTTTCTCGGCTCCAATGCCGGCCATGTGGTGCGCTATGCCAAGTGCTCGGTGCTGGTGGTCCGCCATTAGAGCCTTCTCCGTTCCGATGGAATCGGAACGGAGCTCTAGATTTTTGATTTGACGCGTTTTCTCGACGCGAACCGGTTTCCACTTCGCTGGAAAACGCACTCTAAAGCGGGATGGGTTGGAGTCGAATCGAGTCACCGTTGGCGAAGCGCTAACGATTTCGTGTCCCGGACGCAGTGCAGATACTCTTCGGCGGTACACCGCAGGGTCCAGACACAAAAACGCGAAAACAACCCCATGCAAAGTAGAATGGGGCCCCCGGCTCGCACTCACCCCGCTTGCGTCACTGCTTAGTCGTGCCGCGCAACCGCATTCGACTTCGTTCGCTATAATTGAAGGTGCGATTGTTTCAGTTGCCCCTCCCACCCGTGCAGGACCAGCGCGACAAGAGATGTCAGGGCCAGCACGGCTCCAAGCCCGATGGCCGGGTCGCTGGAGAGAATCGCTGCGAGCGACACGCCGCATGCCGCCCCCGCCATCTGCGAGAAGCCGAACAAGGCTGCCGCGAGGCCGGCCCTGTCGCCAAATGGCGATAGCGCGGCCGCGCTTGACAGCGGGCTCGCGATTCCCATCCCGAACAGAAAGAGCGAAGCGGTGGCGAGAAACGGCAACAGCGCGTCGTTCCCGGTCAGCACCACGGCAAGCAGCAAGAGAGCTCCGATGGCCGCCAATGCCAACCCAGCCAACGTCGCAAGACGGGAACCGAACCGCGCCGATAGTCTTGGCGCCAGCATGCCGGCACCGAACACCAGAACGACAACGCTGGCAAACAGCGAGCCGATCGTGATCGGCGACAAGCCGAAACCTTCGAGAAGCACGCGCGGCGCGCCCGAGAAGACAGCGAACACGCCGGCCATCAGAAGGCTTGCGGTTCTGGCAGGCGCAGCAAACCGCGCGTCTCGGATCAGGCCGAGATAGCAACTGGCAACCTTGAGCGGATGCAGCGAATTCTCGGCGGCTGCCTTGGTTTCGCCGACGAAGACAACATACGCCGCTCCGGCGCAGATGGCGAAAACCGCGACAAAAGCAAATTCATAGCGCCAGCCGAAAAGTTGATCGAGCGCACTGGCGACAAGGGGCGAGAATCCCGGCGCAGCCGCGGTGGCGATCGTGATCGACGCCATGACCTTTCCGAGCGCCTGGCCGTCGAACAGATCCCGCGCGATAGCGCGCGACAGCACGGCGACCGCACATGCTCCGGCAGCTTGTATCGATCGGCCGATCAGCAGACCCAACAGATCGCCTGCGAGGGCGCACCATATCGTTCCCTGCACGAAAATGCAGAGCCCGATCAGGATCGGCATTTGTCGTCCCAACCGGTCCGACACCGGGCCGACGATCAATTGTCCCACGGCAAAGATCGCCAGAAAAACCGTTATGCTCGAAGTGACGGCAGCGCTGGAGACACGCAGATCGGCCGCGATTGCCGGCAGCGAGGGTAGAAAGATGTTGATTGCCAGGCCTCCCGTCGCCGCGAACGCGCAAATCACCGCTCTGCGGGCTGTCGCTGTTCGCTGCCTGGGTTCTGTTGCCGACGCCTTGCTCGGAATGGCTTCAATGCTCATTGCTTGCGTTCCCGAGCTTGATGAAACGCAGAAGGATCGAATATCTGATCGCCTGCGTTGCCACAGCGCTTCCGTCCGGGCGCTTGCGATCCTGAACAATTGCCGTTCGGCTGTCGTCCTACGAATACGGGAGGAATTGTTGATTCGTCAGCATCGCGGCGTTACGCATGCCCGTTAGCGCGACAACCCAGATCGAAGAGGCGATGTAGCGTGACGATCCCGGTCGCGCTCAGTCAGCCAGCGGTGTCGCATATCCCGCTACAAGCTTGACGAGATCGGCCTGCCGCGCGGTGCCCGTCTTTTCGAACAGGCGGCTGACATGCGTCCTGATCGTGGTGTCGGCAACGCCGAATGCGATCGCGACTTCCGGAATACCGCCGACTTCGACGATCGCCAGCAACACGCGAAGTTCGGTCGGCGTCAGCTTGAACGCGCTGCCGATGGCCTGAGGCGCGGACGAGACCGCCAGGGTCGCCTTGCGTACGAACAAAGCCGCGGCAGCGGTATAGACAACACCGGCGCGGCGGCGCGCGCCCGAGGTCAGCGGCAGTGCATGGGCGACATAGCGCTCGCCATCGCTTCCGATCAGAGGAACGGCGATCCCCTTGTTGCCGAGCGCCGCATCGCCCTGCCCTGCAGCCGCAAAGACGTCTCGCAAGGCGCGGTCGACCTGCGCATCATTGGCTGCCAGCCGCCCGCCCACCGAGCTCAGAATGTCGCTGGTGCCAAGAATGGCGTCGCCGGCGGCATTGGCGTGAATGAGGCGCCCTGCCGCATCGACGAGATACATGCCCGCACCAAGCCCATCGAGCGTATCGACGAACGTCGCCACTTCCGCCGCCTTGAACTCAAACAGCCGCCCGATCAACACGGCGCGCCTGATATGCGGAGCGATCAGCCTCATCTGCCGGCGCGCGTAGTCGTCGACCATGCCGTTTCGCTTGTGGCGGAACACTCCGAAGATGGCTGAGCTGATCACCGTCCTGTCGAGGACCGCGCTCAGGAAATCAACCAGGCCCTGAGGCTCGGCCCATTGTCGATAAAAGTCGGTCTGAGCATAGTCTGCGAAAGGCATCAGGTCAGTGGTGGCAATCGGCACTTCGAGGTCGCCGAGAAAGTGCCCCTCCGCAGCCGAATAGATCTGTCGAAAGAGGGCAACGGGCAAGGGCCGCTCAAAGCCGACGCTGTGCGGTATCGCGGCGTGCGGGACTCCGACGTCCTTGCAGAAAAGTCCGGCGCCGGAGCCGCCGACAAAAAGGGCGGCCCTTTCGAGGGTGCGCTGCCAAAGCGATGGATCAATGGCGGCATCATAAACGATGCCAACCAGGTCACTGAGCTGTTGCTGATTATGGAAAGCGCCTTCGGAGACCGACCGCAGATGTGACACTGTGTTCATTTCCGAAACGCTTCCCGGTGCAGGGGTCATGATGCGCGCTTGCGTACTTGCGATGATCCGGGCTCATCGTCGCCTCAAATTATATTGATCTGGTCGCCGGGAATAACAGCCATCCTCCGATTGGAGGATGGCTGTTCGGGCACAGGCCAATCGCGGCGCCGCGGCGCATCATCAAGATCACGCCTTGCCGGTGCGAGGCGTCCTGCGCCCCGTCAGAATGCGACGCGAATGCCGCCCCTGGCGGTGCCGATGCGGCTCTGGTCGGACAGTGCAACGCCTTCCACGGCGCCGAACACAGCGACGTTCTTGGCGGTATGGTAGTCGAAGCCAGCACCGAACACCGCGCCCACCGTACTGCCCTTGCCTGGTGTCGCGAAGGAAAGCCCCTGCCCGATCAGCACCGTGTTGACGGTGGTGTCGCCGACGCGTTGCTGCGCGATCACGCCGCCGTGGACGCTGGTCTTCAGGGTGTGGTCGCCGCCGAAGAAGTTCGTCGTCTTCGACACTTCGAGCTGGCCGCGCTCCTCGAAATTCTGCAGGGTGCGGTGGCCGACTGTCAGCCCCTGGGCCGAACCCGTCTCGGAATAGCCATCGAAGAAGCCGGCGACATAGCGCACGCGCGCGGTGGGCGTCAGCACATAGCCGTTGCCGATCTGATAGCGCATGCCGTAGGCCAGTTCCGGACTGATGAACCAGCCGTCATACGTCCCCTTGGCCGTCTCCGCAGCACCGTTGTTCAGCACCAGCCGATCCGACTTGTTGGTCGAGCTGCCGCCCTGCACGGTGAAGTCGAAGAACTGCGAGGCCCATTCGAAGCGGCTGTAGCCGCCGGCGAACAAATAATCCGTATCGACGCGCTGCGAGCCGAGATCGACCGACAGCCGTCCCGAGCCGCCGCCGATGAAGGCGCCGACCAGCCAGTCCGGCCGTATCTTGCGGTCGATGCCCAGGGCGCTGCTCCAGGCGGTGTTGGTGGCGCGCAAGGTGGCCGCCGTTTCGTCCTGGGTGCGCTGACCACCGAAACTATTGGCCCACACCGTGATCGGTGCCGCAGTGCTCCAGCCTGACGCGCTGGGAGCCTTGGTGAAACGCCCGGTAGTGCCGCCGTCCAGCGCGTAAGCCATCGCCATCATTGAACCGTTCGCCGAGGGCGGCACGCCATTGAGACGGCCCTGCACCAGCGACGACACGCCGCCGGTGAAATCCATCAGCGCGCGATCGGCCAGCGCCAGCGCGGTCGGATCGAGGGTTGCGAGCGTCGTCCCGACTGTGACCGCCGGATTGCTGTTATTGCCGCCGGAGAAGCTGGTGTTGAGGACGCCGGTGAAATTGATGAAGGTCGGCAGCGCCACTGACGTCAGCGACGACACCCTGGTATTGGGCGCGCTGGCGATCACATTGATGACGTCGTTGCCAAGACCCATGTCGACGACGCCGACGATGCGCGAACCGCTCCTCAATGTCAGCGTATCGGCGGCGGAGGTCAGCTTGATGGCGGTGCCACCGGTGCCGGCGATGGTGCCGGAATTGTCAATGGTGCTGCCCTTGACAGTGCCGATGGCTTCGATGCCAACGTCGCCTGAAATGGTTCCTGCGTTGCTTATCGTGAAGCTGGCTGCACGGATGCCGATACCGGTCGCTCCGGTCGCTGTGATTTGACCAGTGCTGGCGTTAGTTACACCGACGGCGATACCAACAATCCCCCTCCCTACTCCAACAACGTTGCCGGAATTGATCACCTCTTCAGGGTTGCCGCTAACGCCCGCTTCGCCCGAAATTGTGCCCGAATTGTTGATGGTGCCGCCCTGAAAAAATGCCACGGCCTGGCCACCTGAGGAAATCGTGCCAGCGTTGATTATGGTGCCATTGACGGCATTGATACCAATCAGACCAGCGGATATGTCGCCCGTCGCGGAATTATTTACCGTAGCGTTGCTGGTGGCATTGATGCCGACGCTGTTCGCAGCCGTCGCCGAGATACTGCCAGCGTTGTTCAACGTGACCGTGACGCCGCTGATGCCGAACAATCCGCCCGAGATAGTACCGGCAACACTATTGGTTACGTTGGCCTCGGTCGCCGACGAAATTCCAAACCCGTTAGCGGCTGATCCGGAAATGGCCCCGGAATTGGTGACGTTCAGTGCTTTGAGGCTCTCTATTCCATTTGTACCGCCTGTGATGGTTCCGGTATTGAACATCTCGGCGAACGGTTCTGAGAGGGTCGCACCGATGTTGACGCCGCGCACCCCTCCGAAGATCGTACCGGCGTTAGATACCTTTGTTTCATCGACGATATTCACACCGTCAATTCCGCCGCTGATGCCGCCACCGGAGGCATTGGTGACTTCGCCGTTCTGCATGCGAACGCCGTTGCTTACGCCAGAGATATTTCCCGAGTTGTTGATAACCCCCGTGCCATTGAAATTAACGGCTGAGCTTCCTGCACCAGTTGCGGAGATCGTACCGGAATTGTTCACTGTACCCCGAACCAGGCCAAAGATGCCGTCGCCGCTGAGACCTGCAATGCTCCCGGAGTTGTTGACCGTCCCCTCTGTATTGAACCGCAGGCCTATTGCCGTTCCGGTCACCGAAGCGCCGACAAGAATATTATATGTGTTGCCCTTATCGCTATTGCTGCCGTAGCCAGTGGTGCCATTCGCATCGGTCGTCGTACCCGAACAGGTGACGGTGACGTTGTTGACCGGCGATGCCGGATCGCACGCTGCCTCGGCGCGGTCCACCGGCGCGGCCAGTGCAATCAATGGCGCGAGCCCGATTGCCTGTCGCAGCATAGAATGGCGTTGGGCCAACAAAGTCATTTCCATCTCCAGATTCACTCGATTCCGTTGCGTTGATCGTTGACGTACCGATCGCGCACGAAGTCGGCGTCCTACGAACCTAGGAGACGGCCACGGGTCTTCATTCTATTCTGGGTAGTGGGATATTTTAGCCACGCAGGCGCTTCGGATTGAACGCCGCCCGGCAGGCGTCGCGCACCTCAACAGAACGGCGTTCGACGCAATTCGGCCCGATCGATTGACCAGGCCGTTGGCATTGCAGATCGATGAAGTCGAACGCGTCTTACATTATCCGCCCGTACATCGGATCAATGCTGCCGCGCACGGCCGCTTCAATTTGGCTGCGCTCGACCCCGATGTCGCGGAGTGCGCGATCATCCAGCTCACTTAGTGTTTTGATGGCCTCGCGGTGCGCAAAATGAGTAACGATGCCGTTCACCCAGCGTCCAAGCAGGCCGAAAAATCCGACCGGGCCCTTCCGGGAAGCAGGCTGACCTGCCGTCTGGGATATCGTCGTCATCGTCTTTCTCCTCGCTTGCGAGCGGCAAAGCGCTGCCGCCGGCGCAAACGCCGTCCAAGCGCTTGCACCTATTGAGCTCTGATTGCTTGCACCCCTCTCAGTGCAATCACGGGCTTGATGGGTTCAAAATGATCCGATACATTTCTCGGTGCAAGGAAAACATTGCTCTCGGTGCAATAATGTCGAAGTTCGAGTATTTGAAGCTTGCCGATACCGTCGCCGCCGAGATCGCCAACGGCGCGCTCAAGCCCGGCGATCGCCTGCCGCCGCAGCGCAGCTTCGCCTATCAGCGCAAGATCGCGGTCTCGACCGCGAGCCGCGTCTATACCGAGCTGTTGCGCCGCGGCCTGGTGGTCGGCGAAGTCGGACGCGGCACGTTCGTTTCGGGCGAGATGCGCCGCGGCATCGCCATGCCGGCCGAACCGCGCGGCGCGCGCATCGATCTGGAAGTCAATTATCCAATATTGCCGACGCAATCGGCGATGATCGCAAGAAGCCTTGCAGGGCTGGAACGCCCCGAGGTGCTCGATCTCGCGTTGCGGCACTCGACCACGGCAGGCACTCTTGCCGCACGGACCATTTCCGCCGAGTTTCTCTCCCGCGAGGACTGGTCTCCTGCCCCCGACCAACTCGTCTTCACCGCGAACGGGCGGCAATGCATCGCCGCGGCGCTAGCGGCGGTGGTGCCGAGCGGCGGCCGCTGCGGCGTCGAGGCGCTGACTTATCCGTTCATCAAGGACATCGCCGTCAGGCTTGGCGTGACGCTGGTGCCGCTTGCGATGGATGAGTACGGTGTTCGCCCGGACGCGGTGCAGAAGGCTCACCGCGAAGCTCATTTGTCGGCGCTGTACGTTCAGCCGACGATTCAAAATCCGCTCGGCATGACCATGCCAGCGGCGCGCCGGGCCGATTTGCTGCGCGTAGTCGAGAAGCTCGGCCTCACCGTCATCGAGGATACGGTCTACGGCTTTCTTGACGAAGAAACCCCGATGGCCGCGCTCGCGCCGGATAGCTGCATCACGCTCGACAGCCTGTCGAAGAAGGTGGCGCCCGGCCTTGCCCTCGGCTTCATCGTTTCGCCGCCGCGGCTGCGCGAACGCGTGATGTCCGCGGTTCGATCGGGTGGATGGACGGCTTCGGGATTTGCGTTCGCCGCCGGACAACGATTGATGGCGGACGGCACGGTTGCCGAGCTGTCACGCCTGAAACGCATCGATGCGGCACGGCGCCAGCAGATGGCGGCCAAATACCTCGCCGGATTCGACGTTCAGGCCAACGTCAAATCCTACCATCTCTGGCTGACCTTGCCCCAGCACTGGCGCTCGCAGACATTCGTCGCGGCCGCGGCCCGGCGCGACATCGCGTTGACGCCTTCGACTACCTTCGCCGTAAGTCCAGGCCACGCCCCCAACGCCGTCCGCCTGGCGCTCGGCGCCCCCAGCACCGAACAGCTCGATCTGGCGCTGCGCACGTTGTCGGGAATGCTGACTGCGAAAGAAGACGTCGATACGACCGAGTAGAACTATCGGTCGCCTGCCCGGCTTGCCGGCCACTCCGCGATAAAGCCCCTCGCCTTGTACGGCTCGATCTTGTCCCATTCGTGGAGCATGCGGCTGCTGAATTCGACGTCGGTGTGCCAGAGCGCCCGCGGCGTCTTGAAACTGTCGACCATGACCAGCATCTTCTCCACTTCCGGCCAGTGCCGGTGCAGCGTCATCGGATAGCGGCGCGCGGTCCAGGTATTGCCGAGGCAGATCACGCTTCGGATGTTGGCAAGGCCGAGCGCAGCGTCGATAACCGGCAGCGAAAGGATCACGTTTTCGCCGGTGTTCATCGCGCGGTCCTCTCTCAGGATGATGTCGGCCGGAACGCCCCGCGCGATCATGGCGCCTGCAATGACCTCGCATTCCGACAGATCCGATCCCGGCGTCACGCCGCCGCTCACGATCGCCCAGCGAAAATATCCGTCGCGCCAAAGCCTGCAGGCTTCATCGACGCGCTCCTCGACATCCTCGCGCGTTCCGAATACGAACAGCAGATCGGCCGGCCGTAACGGCGTCTCGATCAGATGCCGCGTGTTGATCGCGGCAATTTCGGCCTCGGTTGGCGATCGCCTGTTTCGACCTGTCACGGCAGTTCGTCTGATAGCGAAAACGGTCCGATCATGATGCCGCGCGTCATGCGTCCGGCGAAGTCACATTTCATTTCGCCGGATTGCGAGGCGCCGCCGGCAGCAACGTCTCGGGCAGCTCTTCGAACGTGTAGAGCCGCGGCTTGTTGCGCCGGATGAAGCCGCCCATCTGCCATCCGAACAGGGCGGCGAACCCGACCAGGAACAAGGCGCCGGCGAATTCACCCGTAGCGACTGCGCGCGCGAGCAATCCTGCGATCGCGATCGCAACCAGCGCCAGCAGCAGACAGCCGCCGGCATAGGTCATCGGCCCGATGCCGCCGACCAACGCGACCCTGCCGCCTGCGGCCTTCAGGCGCGCGTGCAACAGCTCAATGAAGGCGCGGTAGTCGCGGTCCTGCGGCGCCATCAGCGCAACCGTCTGCCAAGTCGTCGAAAAAGCCGAAATGCTCTGGCCGCTCTTGTGCTCGATATCGGCGCGGAAGCGGCGCGACTGCATCGACATCGGTCGATAGGACAGGCGCACGGCGGCGATGTCGGCATAGGGCCACATCCCGGATTTTCCCCTCGCCTCCCACGACAGGCCTTGTTCCGTCAGTTCAAATTCATGCGCTGATCCGATCAGCGATGCCTTGTAGGTGTAGCGGGTCCCGAGCGTGCTCTCGCCTGCTGTCGCTGTCTGTTCCGGTCGTGCGGTGGACAATCCAAAAATCCCGTTGTGAGTTGAATGCGGCCTGCTTGCGCGGCGAGCTGGCTTTACCTTACAAGCGGGCCATGGCCGATACGACTTATTTTCCGCGTCGCCTGATCCTGGCCGGCGCGATTGTTTCCGGAGTGCTGCTGGCGCTGGCCGTGCACATGTTGGGCGCACGTTACGGGCTCGATCTCGGCGGCCTGTGGCGAACAAACACAAGCGAATTCATGCCCGCGGGCGCGGCAATCGCGTGGTGGCTGATCGCGACAGTGGGCTTTTCCGGCGGCTATTTTACCGCCAACCTGATGCACAGCGCGGCCTCGGGCCAAATTCCGCAGCGGATGCGACAGTTCCTGATCGCGGTCGGCGTGCTGATCCTTGCCGGCGCCGGACAGGCCGCCTCGTCGCCGAGCCCGGTCCCGACCGTGTCGGGCGTGCTCGCCGGCCTTGCGGCCTTATGCCTCGGCGCCGTGATGGCATTCTGCGGCGCGCATTTCGCGTTGCGCAAGGCTTAAAGAGAGAAACTAAGCGACGACCCGCGCCCGTGGCTTCGACAGCATCGTTTCCACCTCGGCAGCGGGACGCGGCGGGCTGAACAGATAGCCTTGCGCCTGCGTGCAGCCCTCCTGGCGCAAGAGGTCGAACTGCGCGTCGGTCTCGACGCCTTCAGCCGTGGTGATGATACCCAGGCTCTTGCCGAGGCCGGTCACGGCGCGGACGATCGCCATCGAATCATCGCGTGTCGCCAGTTCGGTGATGAACGAGCGATCGATCTTGATCTTGTCGAACGGGAAGCTGCGCAGGTAACTGAGGGACGAATATCCGGTTCCGAAGTCGTCGAGCGAAATCCGGACGCCAAGGGCGCGAAGCTCGTGCAGAGCCGACAGCGTGGCCTCGCTGCTCTGCAGCAGCACCGATTCGGTGATCTCGAGCTCGAGCCGGTGCGCCGGAAGACCCGAGGTTTTCAACGCCTCCGTCACCGTCGATACCAGATTGGGATTCTTGAACTGCACCGGCGACAGATTGACGGCGACACCGACATCCTGCGACCACTGGGCCGCGTCGAGGCAGGCTCGGCGCAACACCCAGTCGCCGATCGGCACGATCAGGCCGGTTTCCTCCGCCAGCGGAATGAAGTTGGCCGGAGAGATCATGCCGCGGAGCGAATGACTCCACCGCACCAGCGCTTCGAAACCGACGACGACATCTTTCGCGACGTCGCGGATCGGCTGGTAATAGACTTCGAATTCTCCGCGCTGCAGCGCGGCGCGCAAGTCGAGCTCCAGGAGTCGCCTTGCCTGCGCACGCGCGTCCATCCCGGTCTCGAAGAAGCGGTAGGTGCCGCGGCCGTCCTCCTTGGCGCGATAGAGCGCGAGGTCGGCCTTCTTGAGAAGCTCGTCGGGGTTCTTGCCGTCTTCCGGCGCCAGCGAAATGCCGATGCTGACCCCAATGACGAGCTGGTGGCCGGCAATCTCGTAGGGCGCCGAAACCTTCTCGACCACGTGGCTGGCGAGCAAGGAAACGGCCGACGGGTCGCAATCGTTGCAGAACTGTACGATTACGAATTCGTCCCCACCCAGCCTCGCCACCGTGTCATTCTCGGTGATGCATTCGCCGAGACGGCGGGCGACTTCCTTCAAGAGCGCATCGCCGACCGGATGGCCGAGCGAATCATTGATATCCTTGAAGTGGTCGAGGTCGAGACAGAGCACCGCAAGCTGATCGCTGCGTTTGGCGAGCCGCAACGCCTTCTCGAGTTGCTCGCGGAACAACGTCCGGTTCGGCAGATTGGTCAGCGCGTCATGGCGCGCCATGTGGGAAATCTGTTCCTGGGCAGCCTGCCATTCGGTGATGTCCTCGAACGTCGCGACCCATCCGCCGCCCTTCATCGGCTGGTCGACGACGCGGAGCGAACGCCCGTTGCGGCCGATCAACTTGGTCACGGTGTTGCCGGCCTTGGCATCCGCTACCACCGCAGCGAAGAATTCATCGGGATCGCCGTCCCATTCGCCGACCGATTTCAGTTCGCGCAGAACGTCGATCAGCAACCGGCCTTGCAGCGGCATGCCGGACCGGTCCATCAGCTCGACGTAGCGTTGGTTGAACAGCAGAATACGGCCGTCCGCATCGAACATGCAAAGTCCCTGCGACATGTTGTCGAGTGCGGTATCGAGCAGCACTTTCTGCTGATGCAGCTCGCCCTTTGCGCGGCGATCGATCATGGCCGCCAGCAGCGATAGCCCGAGGATGGCGAACGCCGCCACCGCTGTCAGGAAGGAAAGCGCGGTCGGTGAAATCGACAGCCCGTCGGTCCCGAGCGTCGGGTCGGGAATCAGCGTGACGGCGCCCATCGCCGTGAAATGATGCGAAACGATGGCAACCGTCAGCAGCCCGGTGGCGCCCATGGTATAGGCGGGATGATCGCGACGCACGGCAACAAGAAGCGCCATGGCCGCAAACACGCTGCCAAGCACGATCGAGGCCACAACGATGCCGGGCGACCACACAATGAACGCCGGAAGCTCGAGTGCGGCCATGCCGGTATAATGCATCGCTGCGACGCCCGCGCCAATCACGGCACCACCAATCGCAACCACCGGCCACCGTGCGCTCGACAGCGCAATGCACAGACCGACGGCGACGATGCCTACCGCGAAGACCAGCGACAACAGCGTAACCGGAATGCTGTATCCGGCTCCGGCGCCGGGATCGTAGGCCAGCATCGCGACGAAATGGGTAGCCCAGATTCCGCAGCCGCCGACCGCTGCGTCGAGGCCGATCCAGATCGCACGCGTACGGCCGCGCGAGGCCCTGGCACGATGAAACAGGCTGATGGCGACTGCACTGGCGAGCCAGCAAATGACACCGGCGAGCACGACCAGGCGCCAGTCATGCTCGGAAGTGAGGCAAGTTAGGACGCGGTACATACAGACCCCCGAAGGCCTGTAACAGCACCCCTATTGGTATATTTGGCGTAACCGCCGCGGCGCAGTTGCGCGGATGGTGAACAAACGCTTTTTGGCATGCCAGGCATGCCGGCGCGGAAACGCCGCGCGAGCTACGTTCCCGCGCGGCGTTTTGCCTCAATGGCGCGATGGATCAGCTTGCGGCTCGCAGGTTAACCTTGCCTTCCGCCAGCGATGTCAGCTTCTTGTCGACCGTCTTTTCCTCGTCGAGCGTCTTCTGCAGGATGCTGGCGCAATCGTTGCGGCCGAGTTGCCGTGCCCACGCGACCAGGCTGCCGTAACGGGTGATTTCATAGTGCTCGGCAGCCTGGGCGGCGTTGATCAGGGCCGCGTCCAATACGGCCTTATCAGCGATGTCGCCCGCGACATCGTCGGCTTCCTCGATGATGCCGTCGATCGCCGGGCAATCGGCCGCCTTCACCTCGGCGCCGTGCATGCGGAATATCTCTTCGAGGCGCTGCACATGCGTCTTGGTTTCGTCGAGATGGCTCAGGAAGCCCTGCTTGAGCTGCTTGTCAGTGGCCTTTTCGGCCATTTTTGGCAGTGCTTTCACGAGTTGCTTCTCGGCATAGTAGATATCCTGCAATTGATGGATGAACAGGTCATTCATCGTCTTGATGTCTTTGGTGAACAGTCCCATTGCGGTTCTCCTCCATTTGGGAACACGCACGGCGCAGGCCCCGTGCTGGCCGGGCGCGCTTCATATTCGGTGCTGTTAAAGGCTAACTTGGTTGCGAGAAGGACGTTCCTGAAAGCCGCGAAAGCGCCGCGATGGAACGAACGGAACGGCGCAGCAAAAAGCACCCGCGGGAACGGACCTCGTTGCGACTCAAATTCGTTAACGCCGCGACATATGTATGGCGTATGACAAAGGCGGCGAACGACGCCAAAAGGCATGCTTGTCAAGGGCTGCACAACGGCCCGGTTTTGGCTTATGGGTTTCGCGCACGGTGCCTCTGACCGTCGACTGTCACCCGTCGTGACAGGCCCCATCTTTACGTATTGCCGCCCCGCCGGGAGGATGAATGCATCGGCTGCTGACCGCGCTCAGGCGTGGCTTCAAGGAGAAGATCGGCTGGAAACGGCTGGGAATTGTCGCGAGTCTTCTCATCATAGCTCTTGCGATCACCCATCTGGTGCGCACCCTCAAGGGCGTCGACACCGGGGTCATTCTAACTGCGCTGACCGAAATCGCACCGCATCGCATCGCGCTGGCAGCGCTCTGCGTGGTGGGGGCGTTTTGCACGCTGACCTTCTATGATTTCTTTGCCTTGCGAACCATTGGCAAGACGCACGTGCCCTATCGCATCGCCGCGCTGTCGAGCTTCACGAGCTACACCATTGGCCACAATATCGGCGCCACCGTGTTTACCGGGGGCGCGATCAGGTTCCGGATCTATTCCGACTACGGCCTGACGGCAATCGATGTCGCAAAAATCTGCTTCCTCTCGGGCCTCACCTTCTGGCTCGGCAATCTGTTCGTGCTCGGCCTGGGCATGGCCTGGCATCCCGAGGCGGCGTCGGCGATGGACCTGCTACCGCCGGCCATGAACCGCTTGATCGCGATCGGCTGCCTTGCCGGCATCGCCGCCTATTTCGTCTGGCTATTGATGGGTGAGGGCCGCCGCGAGCTCGGCCAGAACGGCTGGAAGGTCGTGTTGCCGCTCCGCCCGGCTGACGCTGCTGCAAGTTCTCATCGGCGTCGTCGATCTCGGCTTCTGCGCGCTGGCGATGTATCTGTTGATGCCGATGGCGCCGCACATCGATTTCGTTTCGCTGGCGGTGGTATTCATCCTGGCGACGCTGCTCGGGTTTGCCAGCCATGCGCCCGGCAGCATCGGCGTGTTCGACGCGGCGATGCTGGTGGCGCTGCCGCAGTTCGGCAGGGAAGAATTGCTGGCGACGCTGGTGGTGTTCCGGATCCTCTACTTCCTGATCCCCTTCGGCATCTCGATTTCGATCATGGGAACGCGCGAAGTCTGGCTCAGCGTGGTGCAGCCCTGGCAGGAACGGCGCCGGCTCAGCGAAGCCTGTACGGCCAAGGCCAGGGTGCGGCACCCGATCAACGGCCGGCAACCCTGAAGCTGGTAACGGCGTCGTTATCTGCGCCGTCTGGTGTTTTGGGCCGGAGCTGCCCCATTCTCTTATTTCTGCCTTACCACTAACGTCAAACGACGCCATGGCTGGAATTTTCCTACGTTCGATGATGTCGGCCGCGCTGCTTGCCGGCGTGCTGATTGGAATAATCACGTCCGCTGCGGAAGCCCAGACCGTCGGCGGCCACGGGCCGCTGCAGATTTCCTGGGAGGTGCGTAACCGCTTCCGCCTGTTCCGCGAGGAGCGGGATTTCCTGCTGCATGCCGAAAGCGGACGCGGTCGCAGCGTGCTGGCTTCGGAGCAGGTGCTGGCGATCCAGAGCGACGGCCGCGGCTGGGCGCGCAACACCGTGAACCGGCTCTGTATCGATCTTGCGGGCCGCGTCAGCGAGCCCTGCACGCGCGACAACACCAAAGAAAGCTATCTGACGCCGATCGATCATCCGGTCGTGATCCGCCTGACGGGCCCGGTGCCGGTCGGCGCCACCTGCGCCTGGACGGTCGACGACGGTGACGGCCCGCAAACTTCCGCTTTCGACTGCGCCGAACCGGTCAATCTCCGGGTCCGCTACGGCCGCACCACAGTCGTGACCGCCGACGTATCCAGCTCGGAGGGCAGTCAGCGCGCTTTCACCGAGATCGCGGTGCGCGACATCTTCATAGCGGGTCTCGGCGACAGCGTCGCGTCCGGCGAGGGAAATCCGGACCGCCCAATTGCGCTCGCCGATGAAGGCTTCTGCTTCCGCTCCTATCTCGGAACAGCGGCATCGCAATATTACCGGCCGAGCCGCGCGGGCTATAAGGGCGGGCGCGCGTGCGAGGCGCCCGATTTGCTGGCGGTCTGGCAGCGGCAGAGCGCGCTCTGGTTCAACCCTGCCTGCCACCGTTCGCTCTACAGCTATCAGACCCGGACCGCGCTGGCCCTTGCCGTGCGATATCCGCACATCGCGGTAACCTATCTGCCGCTGGCCTGCACGGGCGCCACCATTGCCGACGGGCTGTTCGGCTCGCAGCGCGCCCGCGACTGCTTGCCGTCGAAATCGGGCGGTGCGTGCCAGGGCACCGTCAACGGGCAACTGGCCGAACTGCGTGAGGCCGTCGCCGCCGCGAAACGCCGCCAGTCGGACCGCCAGCTCGACCTGGTGCTGCTGTCGATCGGCGCCAACGACATCTACTTTTCCGGCCTTGTCGCTGACGTCATCGTGGACACGACGACCGAACGCGCGCTGTTTCGGCGCAGCGGCGTGATGGCCTCGGTGGACGACGCACGCAGTGCGATGACGCGGGACCTGCCGCAGGGCTTTGCCAAGCTGCGCGAGGCACTGAAGCCGCTTCTCGGCGGCGACCTGTCGCGGGTGGTCTACACCGCCTACGCCAATCCGACGCTGTCGAATGGCGGCGCGCCCTGCCCCGGCGGACGCGCCGGCTTCGACATTCATCCCTCGTTCAACGCCCAGCCGCAGCGGCTCGCCGCCGTGTCGAACTTCGTCGAGAGCGAATTCCTGCCGCAGTTGCGAGCGCTGGCGCTCTGCGAGGGCGGCATCCTGTGCCGCAATCAGCGCGCCGACCGCATGACCTTCGTCGACAGCCATCAAGCCAGTTTTGCCAGCCACGGCTTCTGCGCACGCGCCGAAAGCGATCCCGAATTCGATCGGCAATGTTTCTCGGCGACCGGCGACAGCTTCGATCCCGATCTCGTCACGGCCGCCAACCAGCCGATGCTGTGCGGCCGCAGCGCCGGCGAGTACCGCGCCTATCTGCCGCGCGCGCGCTGGATCCGCGACGCCAACGACAGCTACTTCGCGGCGATGACCTACCCGCAGGGCCTGCCCGCATCGCAGCAGCCATCCGATATCCACGATGCGACCTGGGGCGTCTTGTCCGCGGTCTATGGCGGCGCGGTGCATCCGAGCGCCGAGGGCCACGCCGCGATGGCGGATGCCGCCGTGCCGGCGGCGGCCGCCGTGCTGCAGCTCGATGCGGCGGTGCCTGAAGTCACCTCGCAACCAATGCAGCCAATACCGGTTTTGCCGGACGTGCCGCGTCCACCAGGCAGAACCGGATTGAATTAGCGCGCAGGTCCAGGAACCGGTGCTGGCGCCGTGGTCTTCTTGGCTGCGGCGGGGGCCTTCGCCGAACCTGCGGGCTGCTTCGTGACCGCGGCATGCGCCGGCAGATATTTTGCGATGACAGCAGGATCGACCTGCGCCAACGCCGTGTCCGGCAGCCGCGTCCAGACCTCATCCTTGCCGAGCAGCGAGATGCCGAGATAGCCGCGCATCGTCAGCGTCTGCCCATCGGGACTGAGCGTCATCTTCGCCTTGTAGATCTTGCCATCGCGCGGATCGAGCACGTTGCCGTTCTCGTATTTTAATCCGTCGCGCTTCATGTCCCGGATGAAGGAGAGCCCGAGCCACGGCGCATCCTTGCGATCGTCAGTGCATTTCGAGCAGGTCGGATTGGGAGCATCGCCAGGTTCGGAAAAGAGCTTGGCGAACACGCCCTCGAAGGCGCCATTGCGATCGACGACGAGGAACCATCCGACCGGCTTGCCCTTCTCGACCTTCTCCCACAGCCCGGCAGCAGAAGGTTCCGCCGGCTGCGCGGCGAGTTCACCGGCAAACGCGAGCCCGATCACGATCGGGAGTATCAGTTGAAATCCGGCCAGCTTGCGCATCGTCATCACCTGATCCGTTCGCTAAAGGAATGGCCGCAGACTAAGGCCATTTCGCGGACGGCTCCAGCGATGATCGCCGCGCGCCCCGACAAAGCTCCGCGAGCCCAACTGTCATTTTTGGGAATCAGTTGACCCCGAGCTTCTTCTGCAGGCTCGACGACGAGGTGGTGTACTGGAACACCAGCCGCTTGTCCGGATAGACGTAGCGGTGCGCCTTCTGCGCCATCAGCGCGCCCTCATGGAATCCGGATAGAATCAACTTGAGCTTGCCGGGATAGGTGTTGATGTCGCCGATCGCGAAGATGCCGGGGACATTGGTTTCGAACGCCGCGGTGTCGACCGGCACCAGATTGTTCTCGAGCGCGACGCCCCAGTTCGCAACCGGACCGAGCTTCATCGTCAGCCCGAAGAACGGCAGCATCGTATCGCACTCGATCTTCGAGACCGCATTGTCGTTGCCCTTCATCATCGCCGCGGACAGCTTGCCGCCATCGCCTTCGAGCGACGTCACCTGACCGATCTTCAGATCCATCTTGCCGCTCGCGACCAGCGCACGCATCTGCTCGACGCTGTGCGGCGCGGCGCGGAAATCGTCGCGCCGGTGCAGCAGCGTCACGCGCTTCGCGATCGGATGCAAATTGAGCGTCCAGTCGAGCGCGGAATCGCCGCCGCCGACGATCAGGATGCTCTTGTCGCGGAATTGCTCCATCTTGCGCACGGCATAGAATACCGAGCTGCCTTCATACGCCTCGATGCCCGGCACTGGAGGACGCTTCGGCTGGAACGAACCGCCGCCCGCGGAAATCACCACCACCTTGCACTCGAACACCTTGCCGGCATCGGTGGTCACGCGGAACAGCGGATCGCCGATCTTTTCGATCGTCTCCACCATCTCGTTGAGATGGAAGGTCGGACCGAACGGTTTGATCTGCTCCAGCAGCGCGTCGGTGATGCCCTGCCCGGTGACGAAGGGAATGCCGGGAATGTCGTAGATCGGTTTCTCCGGGTAGAGTTCGGCACACTGGCCGCCGATCTTGTCGAGGATGTCGACCAGATGCGCCTTCATGTCCAACAGGCCCAATTCGAAGACGGCGAACAGGCCGCACGGACCTGCGCCAATAATCAGCACATCGGTTTTGATCGCTTCGCTCATATCAGCTTCTTTTCGGTTGAACCTGGCGAAATGCCGCATCTGTCTAGCCAAGGCAGCGGCAACAGGAAAGCCAAATATCGCACTCCTGGCCGCGGCAACCCCTTGCCGTCACTCGACAAGTGGGCTGTAAGGAAATGAGACTTTCGGAGATTGCCCCGTGAATGCCCACTTGCGTCCCGACGCGACCCCGCGTCTGGAGGATTTTCCGTACCGCTTGTCGGACAATGTGAGATTTGCCGACCTCGACCCCAACCAGCACGTCAACAACGCAGTCTACGCGACCTATTTCGAAACCGGCCGCGTCACGCTGATGAAGGACCGCAGCTACGGGCTGATGCCGGACGGCGTCACCTGGATCATGGTCCGGCTCGACATGCATTTCCGCGCTGAATTGCGCTGGCCTGGTACGATCGAAATGGGACTGGGCGTCGTCAAGTTCGGCCGAACTTCGGTCACCTTCGATCAGGTGGTTTTCTCCGAAGGCAAATGCGTTGCATCGGCGCAATCGGTTTCGGTGCTGCTTGACGAAGCTATGCGCCAGCCAACGCCATTGACGCCGGACATCCTGGCCAATTTTCAGCGCTGGATTCGCCGCGGAGCAAAGCCGACATGACGCTCGCGGCGACGTCTTCCGGAGTTCAGGCTTGCCGTTCCGGCGTCGACACCACGAGGCCGTCGAGATCGTCGCTCACCTTGATCTGGCACGACAGGCGCGAGTTCGGCCGCACGTCGAAGCCGAAATCCAGCATATCTTCTTCCATCGGGGTCGGCGCGCCGACCTTCTCGCGCCAGGCCTCGTCGACATAGACGTGACAGGTTGCGCAGGCGCAGGCTCCGCCGCATTCGGCTTCGATGCCTGGAATGGCGTTGCGGATCGCGGCTTCCATCACGGTCGCGCCGTTCTCGACTTCAATGGTTCGTTTTTCGCCCGTGTGGTCGATAAAGTGGATTTTGGCCATGATCGCTCGTGCTGCCGGAATAGGAGTCCCGGCAGTCCTATAACGGGTCGATCCGCACAGCGCCAGCGGTCGGGACGAAAACCTGAGGCAGCATTTTACCGGGATTTTGGCCGATCCGGACCGCTTTCCGTTCAGGAACGATGCAGAACCGCTTCGATCGCCGCCCGCGCCTGCGCAACCGCCTCGTCCAGTTCGGCGAGCGGCGCTGATGCGTCGGAGCCGCCAGCGATTGCCGCCTCCAGCCGGGCTGCGGCGTCGGCGACCGCAAACGCGCCGATCGCACGGGCCGAACCCTTGAGCGTGTGCGCCAGCGCGCCGGCATCGGCAGGCATGGCGGCGAGCCTGTGCAGCAGTCTTGCCGATTGGGCCGAGAACATCGCCAATACCTCCCGCTCGAGGCCAGCATCGCTGAACGTCATGCGGTCGAGATGTTCGAAATCAATCGGCCCGTCGCCGGGAACCAGCGGTGGCGATGGCATCCATTCTACCCGTTCGAGATGAAGCGGCATGGCAAGGTCCGGATCACCCTGCCGCGTGATTCCCGGAGGGCATTTTGGTCAGCCAATCACGACAGCAGTTAACGGAACGTTCTCGGAATGCGCCGCAACTTTGCCTTGTTTTTGCCGACAAACCGCCCCGATCCCAGATTCGGTTCCAAAAAATTGTGTATCCTTAGGGCCTTAAGGAACAAAGCTGTTAACGATGATTAAGAATGTCTTAATCACGGCCATTTCATTCGTATCGCTCAACCAATAGGATGTTCGCGGATGTAGCGGACAAGCTGCCGGCGGGCATGCTTGCGGTCCGCGGGGGATTATGAATCCGGCTTCGAGCTTGCGGGGGCATTTTTGCCAGAGCGGCCGGATGCGTAAGTTTAAGAGGGCTCGGACTGCACATGGCGAACAATCCCAAGAAGGTCAAAGATCCCACTGAAGTCGCGCTCTCCGCCATTCAGGAAGCGCTCAACATCAGCGATACGACCGTCGACCCCAGCCGAAATGCGATCGGCGGCGAACTCACGCAGCCGATCATGCCCACCGCCGCGCCGCCCTATTCAGAAACGCAGTTCGACACGCGCGCAGGCGTTGAGCGGCCGGCGTTTGATTCGATTGACGAGCCGCGCAGCCCCCGTCGCGCCGCCAACGACGATCGCGAAACCATCGGACAGATTCTGCAGGCGATCCAGAAGAACCATCCTGCCCGCAGCGTCTACACGCTTGCCACCGTGTTTGGCGGCGTCTGGGTGCTCGGTTGCGCCCTTCTGACCGCCAGCTTCCTGCCCTCGCTGCAGGCGGCGATCGGACAGAGCGGCGGCGTGCTGGTGCTCGCCGGGCTTGCGGCGTTGTTCTTTGCGCCGGTGCTCTTGTTTTACTTCCTCGCCAGCCTTGCCTGGCGCGGCCAGGAAATGCGGATGATCGCGCAGTCGATGGCGCAGGTCGCGATCCGCTTCTCCGAGCCCGAGGGGGCCGCCGCCGATTCGATGGTGACTGTCGGTCAGGCAATCCGCCGTGAAGTCGCCGCGATGGGCGACGGCGTCGAGCGCGCGATCGCGCGCGCCGGCGAGCTGGAAACGCTGGTCGCCAATGAAGTCGCAGCGCTGGAGCGCGCCTATAGCGATAACGAAGTGCGCATTCGCGCGCTGCTGCAGGACATCGCCCATCAGCGCGACAATCTGGTCGGCCAGGCCGAGCAGGTTCGCAGCGCCATCTCCGGCGTCCAGATCGACTTGCGCCACGACATCGCGCTGATCTCGGACGCGATCGCCTCACGCGTCGACGAGGTCGCAAAAAGCATCACCGGCGCACTGGAAGAGCGCGGCCAGCACATCACGAGCGCGTTGAGCCATGCCGGCGACAACATGATCCTCGCGCTTGGCGAGCGCGGCGGCGACCTGCTCGATCGTCTGGAAGAAGCCAGCGCCGAGACCACGCGTGCCGTGCTCGACGCTTCCGAGCGGCTGACCACCAGCCTCAACTTCAAGACCGGGCACGTCCATGACGAGTTCGTCGATCTGGCCGATCGCGTCCATGAGATGCTGAACGAGCGCCTCGATCGCATCACCAGCGAATTCGAGCAGCGCTCCTCGACCATCGTCGACGGCATCTCGGACCGCACCGAGCAGGTCCACGACTCCCTGAAGAATTCCTCCGATTCGCTCTTGCTCGAACTCGAGCTGCGCTCAGGTGATCTCGTCAGCAAGATCGACGACGCCGGCAACCGCCTCGCGAGCCGCATTCTCACCTCCGGCGACAAGGCCAGTGACGCGCTGGACGTGACCGTGAACACGCTGGTCGCCAAAGTGATCAGCCAGACCGAAAACGCGCACGACAGCCTCGCCCTGCAGATGAACGCTTTCGACGAGCTGGTGAAGAACCAGGGCTCGGAGCTTTCGGAGAAGTTCGCCCGCGACAGCGGCACGCTGGGCGCGCTGATCACGCGGCACATCTCCGAATTCGATCGCACCGTCAAGACCTTTGGCGGCGACATCGTCGAGCGCATGGGCCAGCGGACCCAGGAGATATCAGACAACCTGAAGAACTACGTCGACACCTTCGACACCCGCCTGGTCTCGAACAGCGGCGAGATCACCGCTTCGCTCGATCAGCGGCTGCTGCAGTTCGAAACCCAGCTCGGCACCCGGGTCAACAGTCTCGACGCTTCGCTCGACAACAAGATCAAGTCGTTCGACGAGGCCATCGACGGCCGCCTGAAATCGCTGGAAACCACCTTCGACACCCGCGCCAAATCCGTCACCGAAACCATCGACGGCCGCCTCGGCACGCTGGCAACCTCGTTGACCGATGGCGCGACGCAGGCGATCCAGTCGATCGACCAGCGGCTCACCCTGCTCACCTCCTCGCTGACCGAGGGCACCGCACAGGCGATTGCCGCGGTCGACCATCGCATTGCCAACGTCACCGAGACCATCGACGGCCGCAGCGCCCATTTGACCGACACCATCCAGGCGCGGTTCCAGGACATTCATCAGGGCATCGAAACCCGCGTCGGCGACATTGCCAACGGCGTCGAGACCAGGGTCGGCGCCATCGCCAGCGACATCGACACCCGTGTGGCGCAATTTGAGGATCTGCTCGGTTCGCGCATCGAGGCTGTGGCCGGCCGGATCGAAAGCAGCGGCCGCCAGGCCAGCGAAGATATGATGTCGCGCGCCGAAATGCTGTCCTCCGGCATCAAGTCGCATGTCGAGGACGCCGAGCGTTCTCTGACCAACCTCGTGGTCAATACCTCCGAGACCATCCAGACCGGTGCACGCAGCGCGCAGCAGGCGCTGCTGACGGTTTCCTCCGATGTCGGCGCGCAACTCAAGCTGACCTCGGCCGAGGTCGAGGCCGCCCTCACCGCGGTGGGCACCGGCGCGGCCAATTCGATCCTGACCAGCGCCAAAGATGCCCAGACCTCGCTGGTGTCCGCGTCCTCCGAGGCTGCCGCCCAAATCAAATCTCTCGCCGCCGACGTCGAGCGCACCCTCTCGGCCGCAGGCGACGCCACGGCCGCATCGGTTCTCGCCGGCGCGCGCGAGGCGCAGACCACGCTGGTGACCGCGTCCGCCGACGCTGCAAGCCACGTCAAGTCGCTCGCCATCGACGTCGAGCGCTCGCTGTCGGTCGCCGGCACGGCAACCGCCGAAGCCGTTACCGCAGGTGCCCGTGAAGCACAGAGCACGTTGGTCACCGCCTCTACCGAGGCCGCCAATCAGGTCAAGTCGCTTGCAGCCGACGTCGAGCGTTCGCTGTCGGTCGCCGGCACGGCAACCGCCGAGGCTGTCACCGCAGGTGCCCGCGAGGCGCAGAGCACGCTGGTTGCCGCCTCCACCGAGGCCGCCAATCAGGTCAAGTCGCTTGCGGCCGACGTACAGCGTTCGCTCTCGATCGCCGGAACGGCGACCGCCGAGGCGATCACGGCAGGCGCCCGCGAGGCCCAGAATACCCTGATGAACGCGTCAGCCGACGCATCGACCCAGGTCAAGGCGCTCGCCGCCGACATGGAGCGTTCGCTCTCGATGGCCGGCAATGCCACTGCCGAATCGATCACGTCGGGCGCACGCGAAGCCCAGAACGCGTTGATCACGGCGTCCACGGAAGCCGCCAACCACGTCAAGTCGCTGGCGATCGACGTCGAACGTACGCTGACTTCCGTCGGCACCGACACCGCGGCCTCCATCCTCGGCACCGCGCGCGAAGCCCAGAACTCGTTCTCTGCGACCTCTGCAGAGGCCGCCAATCAGATCAAGGCGATCGCCGCCGACATGGAGCGTTCGCTCGGCACCGTCACCGCCAGCACGACCGATACCATCCAGACCACGGCGCAGAACGCGCAGAGCGTGCTGGTCGCCGCAACGAACGAGGTCAGCTCCAAGGTCAAATCGACCTCGGCCGATATCGAACGTTCGGTGCTCGCCGCGAGCAGCAATTTCGGCTCGACGATGACCGGCAAGACCGACGAAATCGTCACCTATGTCCAGCAGCAGACCGACCGTCTGGCGCAGATCGTCGACAGCCGCCGCGGTTCGTTGGTCGAGGCGCTCAGCGCCAGGACCACGCAACTGACGACAGACATTGACCGTGTCACCGGCGACGCCCTGAAATCGATCGAAATACGCGGCCAGGCGTTCTCGCAATCGATGTCGACCCACGGTTCGGAAGTTGCGCGCACGATTACCACCGCAGGCGACCTCGCCACCGGCGCGGTGGCCAAGTCGCTGAAGGACCTCGAACAGGCGTCGCGCTCGGCCATCGACCAGTCGCGCCAGGTATCGATCGCCGCCGTCACCGAAATGCAGGAGACCAGCAAGATCCTGCGCACCGACACGGTGGCGCTGTTCGAGCGGCTGCGTGAAGGCAACATCCTGCTACAGGAAGTGCTCACCGGCGCCCACGACAATCTCAACTCGCTGGAACGCGCGCTGGTGACCCGCGTGGCCGACTTCGTATCCGCCATGAACGACGTCACCGCGCGCAACGGCGTCGCGACCCAGACGCTGGAAGACCAGTTGACCGTGTTCAACTCCAAGACGACGAAGGCGCTGGAGGATCTCGGCGCGCTGTCGATCGAGTTCGAAAAGCACGGCAAGGAGCTGGTCGAAGCAGCCGGCGTGGTCGAACAGGCCAACCGCTCCACCTCGACGTCGGTCGCCGACCGCAAGTCGCAGCTTGAATCGCTGGTGACCACCATCGACCTGCGCACAACCGACCTCGACCAGCGGCTGTCGCGCTTCACCGGCCTGCTCGACGAATCGCTTGCCGCGGCGGAAGAACGCGCCCGCGATATCGCGCGCGTCGTGGCGGAAACCGCCGGCGCAGGATCGGCCGCGATTAGCCGCCAGTTCGAAGCCGTGCGCACTGCGGCCGAAAACGAGCGGCAGCAGACCCTCGACGCCATGAACGATCTGTACCAGCAGAGCACGCATGAAACCGATGCGATGTTCAAGCAATCGACCGAGAAGTTCGCTACAATGGTGCAGTCCATGAAGCAGATGGCCGCCGAAATGCATCAGGAGCTCGAGGCGACACGCAACGAGCTGCGCCGCGGCGTGCTCGAGATGCCGCAGGAGGCGGCCGACAACACCGCGCAGATGCGCAAGGTGATCGTCGACCAGATCGAGGCGCTTGCCGAGCTCAATCGGATTGTCGCGCATCATGGCCGCGGTCTCGACGTCGTGACTTCCGGCCGCGCCAGCGTGCAACGCCAGGAAGAGCCCGTGATGGCAGCGGCCGCCGGCGGCCGCAACGAAGTGCGGATGCGCGACGCCGGCAGCGCATCGACGCTACCGCCGCCGGATCTCGGCATGCCCGCACCGCGCCGCGCCGAAGCCCCGCCGGTCAGTCCGGTGAGCCAGGATGCCGGACGCGGCGACGGATGGCTGTCCGACCTGCTCCACCGCACCGACGCAGGTACGGGACGCGAGGCTCCCCGTGGCCGCTCGCCGCAGACCCCGGCCAATCCGCTGGAGTCGCTGTCGCTCGACATCGGCCGGCTGATGGATCGCAATCTCGCCGCCGAAATGTGGGATCGCTACCAGCGCGGCGAGAGCAAGGCGTTCAGCAAACGCCTCTACACGCCGGCCGGCCAGAAGGCGTTCGATGAGGTCGCCCGCAAATATCGCGCCGACCGCAGCTTCAAGCAGACGGTCGACCGCTATATCGCCGAGTTCGAACGGCTCTTGGACGAAGTTGCACGCGAGGATCGCGGACCGCAGGCGCTGCGCGGCCACCTCACCTCGGAGACCGGGCTGGTCTACACCCTGCTCGCGCACGCAGCGGGACGGCTGGGGTAAGCAGCGAATAGCGAATCGTGACGAATGGAAACGGAGGCAGCGATGCCTCCGTTTTTCGTTCAAGATGCGGCTATTTTCGTCATTGCGAGAAGCAAAGCGACGAAGCAATTCATACCGTCTGCGCGGAAGCTATGGATTGCTTCGCTTCGCTCGCAATGACGCGGCGAAGTGCAGTTTCGCGGGCGGTGACAGAGTGAGGCAAACCATTCGTTGCCTACTGCCGCTTCTGCCCGCTCGGTGCCCTCGCCGGTGCCGCCGGCGCTGGCGGCGGCGCCGCCGCCTGGCTGTTGCTGCTGCCTCCCCCGAAGATCACCCGGGTCGGGTTGCGGTCGAAATTGTTCACGGCGCGACTGATGTCGGAGAGTGTGCGGCGGCCATCGGCCATCAGCGCGCCCGACCGCTTGTCGAAATCCTCGGCCAGTTCGCGGATCGACTTGACCATGAGATTCAGTTCGCCGCCGGCGGCGCCGCCAGCGATGGTGTTAAGCCCGAGCATGAGACTGTCGGCCTTGCCCATGACGCCATCGACCCTGAGCATGACGTTGTCGATCTTCTCGGAGTTGCGCGCGAGCGCAGCCGTAAAGGTCTCGAGGTTTCGCAGCGAGTTCTTCACCGATTCCTGATTGTCGGCGACAAGCCGGTTGACGTTCTGCAGCGTGGCGCGGATCGACTCCGTGACATCCTGTAGCGCGCTCGGGTCGGCGGTCAGCATCGGCACGCCGTCCTCATCGAGCGGCACGGCAGGCGCGGTTTCCTCGCCGCCCTTCAGCGAGATCGCCGCGACGCCGGTCAGCCCCTGGAATTCGAGACCGACGAGGGTGTCTTTCCGGATCGGGGCATTGTTCTCGACCATCGCCAGTGCGACCACGCGCCGCGGGTTGTCGAGTTTGACCGAGACAACTTCCCCTATTCTAATACCGTTAAAGTTGACGCTGCCGCCGTTGCGCAACCCGGACGCCGGGCCTTCGAATACAATACGTATCGGGCTGCGCTGCTTGGTGGTGTGCAGGCTCTGAAACCACAGCACGAAGCCGAATGCGGCGGCGATCACCGCCAGCGTGAAGGCTCCGATCAGGACGTAATTCGCCCGCGTTTCCATAATTCAAGGTACTCCGAAATCAGATCTATCCAGCGTCGCCGATAGACCCGTCATTTATCTCATGTTTGAGCACGATCTGATCCGAAAAACCGATCACACTTTTGGGGCCCTAGCCCATCACAGCGCGGGCGCGCTTGCCGTGGAAATATTGCCTCAGCCAGGGATGCTGCGAGGCCTGCATGTCGGCAATCGATCCTGCGGCAATGATCTTACCGTTCCCTAAAACCGCGATGCGGTCGCAGGCCGTATAAAGGCTGTCGAGATCATGGGTTACCATGAAAACCGTCAGGCCCAAAGTACGCTGCAGGGTGCGCACCAGCTCGTCGAAGTCCCCGGCGCCGATCGGATCGAGCCCGGAGGTCGGCTCGTCCAGGAACACCAGCTCGGGGTCGAGCGCCAGCGCGCGCGCCAGCGCCACGCGCTTGATCATGCCGCCCGACAGTTCGGACGGATAGCGGTCGGCGACTTCGGGCCGCAGGCCCACCATGCCGAGCTTGGCCACCATGATCTCGTCGAGCAGCCGCTGCGAGACGTTGAGATATTCGCGCACCGGAAACTGGATGTTCTGCCGCACGGTGAGAGAAGAAAACAGCGCGCCTTGCTGAAACAGGATGCCCCAGCGGCGCTCGACGCCGCGGCGCTCGGAGGCGCTCGCTGCATCGAGATCGACGCCGAACACCTCGATGCGTCCACTGAGCTTGGGCACCAGACCGATGATGGTGCGCGTCAGCACCGATTTTCCGGCGCCCGACGGGCCGACAAACCCCAAGATCTCGCCGCGCTTGACGTCGAGGTTGAGTCCATCGAGCACCCGCGTCTTGCCGAACTGCACGGTGATGTCGCGGACCCGGATGATCGCGTCGGAAATCTCACCCACCATGGTCACATTCCGATCGACGCGAAGAAGATGGCGAACACGCCGTCCATCACGATCACGAAGAAGATTCCCTTCACCACCGAGGACGTCGTGTGCTGCCCGAGCGATTCAGCGCTGCCCTGCACCGCCAGTCCCTCGACGCAGGCGACGATGCCGATCACAGCCGCCATCACCGGCGCCTTGATGAGGCCAACGACGAAATGGTCGATCGAGATGGCGTCGCGAAGCCGCAGCAGGAAAGCCTCGGGCTCGACCCCGCCATAGAGCCACGCCACCAGCCCGCCGCCGTAAAGCGCCGCCATCGCGCCAAGGAACGCCAATATCGGCAATGCCAGCACCAGCGCCAGCATCCGCGGCAAGATCAAAACCTCGATCGGATCGAAGCCCATGGTGCGCAGCGCGTCGATCTCTTCCCGCATCTTCATCGAGCCGAGTTCGGCGGTGTAGGCCGAGCCCGAGCGTCCCGCTACCATGATCGCCACCAGCAGCACGCCGATCTCGCGCAGCACCAGCACACCCAGCATGTCCACCACAAAGATGTCGGCGCCGAATTTGCGGAAATGGAAAATGCCCTGTTGCGAAATGATACAGCCAATCAGGAACGTGATCAGCACCACGATCGGCACCGCGCGCCAGCACACCTGCTCCAAGTGATGGATGGTCGAGGTCAGGCGGAAGTGGCGGGGACGAATCAGGACACGGGCGGCCGCGGCGAGCACCGCGCCGAGCATATCGATCAGCCCGATCAAGGTGCCGCCGATGCCGGCCACGGCGCGGCCGATCTGCTCCAGCATGCCGGTGATCGTCAACCGATCGGTGTCGACGATTGGCTCGGCCTTCACCCGCCGCACCTCGTCGACAAGGCTGGAATAATTGGCCGAGAGCCCGGCGATCTGCGCCTCGATGCCGCCATGGGTCAGGCTGCGGCGCAGCCGCTCGATCAGCCAGGCGCCGAACGTGTCGAGCTTCGACACCTGCGAGACGTCGATGGAGATGTTGGGCCGGGTGCCGCCGAGCTTCTCGGCGTCGGCGACCATGCGTTCCAGCACAGGGGCAAAGCGGGCCGTCCACGAGCCGGCCGCGCACAGCGCCAGCCCGTTGCCCCTGGCTATCCGCTCCAATGTCGGGTCGCCGCTCACAATGCCCACCCCTCGGCCGATACCGATGCGAATCCCTTGGGTTCCGCACGCCGTATTGCCTTGTCGAATCTGTCCCTAACCAGCCATAGTTGGTAGCGGCGGGCAAGCTTGCGGTTCAGAAAATTGCCAGATTTTAAAATGACTTCCAGCCTATCTCGAAAGCTTGCCGTCAGCATCGAACGCTGGCCCATTGCAGGCGCGTTCACCATCAGCCGCGGCGCCAAAACCGAGGCCGTCACCGTCGTCGCCATCGTGAGCCAGGGGGACTGTACCGGGCGCGGCGAATGCGTGCCCTACCCGCGTTACGGCGAGACGGCGGAGGCGACGCTTGAAGCACTTAATGCGATGCAGAAGCCCCTTGCCAAGGGACTGGACCGAGCCGCCCTGCAGGCGGCGATGCCCGCTGGCGCCGCCCGCAACGCGCTGGATTGCGCGCTATTGGACTTCGAAGCCAAGAGCTCCGGCCAACGAGTCTGGACACTGCTCGAACGGCCGGCGCCGCGCCCCTGCACCACCGCCTTCACGATTTCGCTGGGCACGCCGGAGGCTATGGCGTCGGCAACCGCCAAGGCCGCGCATCGGCCGCTCCTTAAGATCAAGCTCGGCGGCGACGGCGATGACGCGCGGATTGCGGCGGTCCGCAAGGCGGCCCCCCAATCCGAATTGATCGTCGATGCCAACGAAGCCTGGACGCCGGACAACCTCGAATACCACCTCGCCGCCTGCGCCAACGCCGGGGTCACGCTGGTCGAGCAGCCGCTGCCGGCCGGGCGCGACGAGGCGTTGGCCCGCATCAAGCGCCCGGTCGCGGTCTGCGCCGACGAAAGCGTGCATGACCGCGCCTCGCTGGAAGGCCTGCGCGCGCGCTACGACGCCGTCAACATAAAGCTCGACAAGACCGGCGGGCTGACGGAGGCGCTCGCGATGGCGGATGCCGCCCAGGCGCTCGGATTCGAGATCATGATCGGCTGCATGGTCGCGACCTCGCTGGCAATGGCGCCGGCCATGCTGCTCGCGCAACAGGCGAGATTCGTCGATCTCGACGGCCCGCTGCTGCTGGCGCGCGACCGCGGCGAAGGACTGCGCTACGACGGCAGCCTAGTCTATCCGCCGGAAGCCGCCTTGTGGGGCTGATGTGCGAGCCGGTCCCGCGCCAGCCAGACCACCAGCCCGCCGAGGGCGGCCATCACCGCCATCACGTAATAGATGTCCTGTCCCCAGGTCTCGTAGATCGTGCCTGACGCGACCGAGGCGAGGCCGGCGACGATGCCGCCGCAGGCGGTCAGATAGCCCTGCGCGCGCGCCATCACGTGGCCGGGCACGTGATGCAGCATCAATCCCATGATGCCGATCTGCGTCAGCCCGAAACTCAGCGCATGCGCGAGCTGGACGATCGCGAGAACAGCGAGCGGCAGGTCCTGCGCCGTCAACACCCAGCGTGTGGCCGCGCTCAGCGCCGCGATCACCACCAGCATCGACGGCTGCAGGGTGAACCGCGGCGACAGGGCGAACAGCACGATCTCGGCGATCACGCCGAGCACCCACAGAACTGCAATCGTCAGTCCGTCGAACCCCGCTTGTTGCCAGGCAATCGACGCGAAAATGTAATAGGCGGCATGGCTGCCCTGGATCAGCGCCGATGCCACGATGATCGTGATGAAGCCGCCGTCGCGCAGCAGCGTGCTCGCGTCGCCGGCGGCGGGGCGAACGGCCTTGACGTCGTCCAGCGGCTCGAGCGCGAGGCTGGCCAGCGCCCCAAGCGCGGCAGAGCCTGCGATGATCCAGATCAGATTTCGGGCGGCGATGAGGTCGAACAGCATGCCGCAGACCAGCGCGCCCAAAACGAAGGCGGCCGAGCCCCACAGTCGCAACGGTCCGTAGTTGAGGCCGTAGCGCTTCACTCCCCGTAACGCATAGGCATCCGTGAGCGGCACCATAGGCGTCCACAGGCAGCAGGTCAGCGCGTAGATCAGGAACACCAGCACCGGCAAATGCTGGGTGCCCAGCACGAAAAAGCCCAAGGCGGTGGCAAAGGCGGTCAAGATGATGCCGCCGCGCAAGGCCTGCCGCCGTTCCGCAAGGCCCGTCACCACCGGAAGGGCGGTAAATCGGCTCATCGGCGGCACGGCCGTGATCAGCCCTATCCAAAACGCATCGATCCCGACCGCCTTCAACCATACCGTGAAAAACGGCAGATGGGTGCCGGTCATGCCGAACAGCGTGCCGTAAAACAGCGCTACCCGGGTCGCGAATCGCTTCGATGCACCTTGAGAAGCGATGGGGATTTGTGATTCGCTTGGCATCAATTCAATTGCGATTCGGTCAATATCGTGTTGTTTCGTTATCGCAATGCGCGCCGATTTGCGCGAAGAGTTTGACATGGCCGACGAAGCATTCGCCCTTTCGCCGATCTCAGCACGCGCCGCGCTGCCGAGCGAGGAGGACTATGCTGCAATCGCCGAAGCCTTCATGGAGACTTCGCGGGGCCGCTGGTTCCTGACCGAATACGCCAAGCGCAACCGCAATGCCGACACCCGCATGGTGCTGGACGCAGTGGCGCGGATCGAGCAAAGCCTCACCGCCCAGCGGGAAGAGACCCTTCAGCGGGAAGCAAGCCTCCAGCGGGAGGAAGGCCTTTCGGCGCAGCAGGCGGCCGAGGCCGTCGCCGCGGCTGCCGCGGCGCAAGAGCGCCTGACCGAGGCGCTTGCCGCTATCCGCGGCGCGGTCGAGGCGGCCGAGGAATCGGCGGTCGAGGCGCTCGACAGCCTAGCGCTGGAGCAGCGGCTGGCCCCGGTCCGCAAGGGCGCGCGGGTGCTGCGCGAAATCGCCTGGCGGCTGCGCGAAATCGGCAATGACGGGCGAATTTGCGACCTGATCGATTCACAGGTCACCGTCATCGAAAAGGGCACCGAACAGTTCTCCTCCGAGGAGGCGCGAGCAGCGCTGCGTGCGGCCTTTGCCGCCCTCCAGGGTCGGCTTGTGGAATTCGGGGACGAGGACGGCGCGCCAGTGCCGGCTGCCGAGTCCGAGGCGGCGGCGCCCTCCCCGGCCGCGCAGGAAATGCCGCCGGCAGCGGAGACAGCCTTCGCGCAGGAAGCACCGGAAACTGCCGAGACGCCGTTCGCTTCGATGGCCGCATCCGCGGAGGCCGTGCTTGCGGCGGCGGAAGCCGTGCTGACGGAAGCGGAAACGCCGCTGGCTGCCGAAAGCGCCAGGGCTCCAGAGGCCTCGGTCGAAGATACCGCTGTGCAAGACGCGACCGTCCAGCACGCAGCCGCCCAAGACAACTCCGTCCGGAACGCCGACGCCCAAGACGCTGATGCCCAGGACGCTGATACCCAGGACGCTGATGCGCAAGACGAGGCGATCCTCGACATGATCGCGATGGAGATGGGTGCGCCGGATCCGATCAGCGACGAGGAGATCGCCGAAGCGATAGCCGAGCAGGTCCGTCTGGCGGAGCCTGCGCCGATTGCTCCCAAGATCGTCGCCAAGGCGCCCGAACCGGTCGCCACGGCGTCGCCGCAGCCGGTTCAACAGACCGTTCAACCGTCGCCACCGCCCGCCGCCGCGCCTGCGCCCACGCCAGCGGTGGAAGTGTCGCTCGGCTCGACCCTCATTGCGAGCGGGATGCTGCGAAAGCCGGTCATGGCGGCCAACGACCCGCTGGCGCCGATCCGGCGCATGAGCCAAGCCGAGAAGATCGCGTTCTTCTCGTAAAGCGCTGCCGCCTGAAGCTCGCCGGCATCGACGACGCGCCCGCAGCATTTGTTGCACCTGCGAATAGTTCGCTTTCCGGTTGATTCGCCTCACCGCCGAGATCAAGCTGGCACGATTGTCTTCCCTGCGGAGATAGCCGTGAAAACCAGGATCATTGTCAATCCAATGGCCAACAAGGGTAACTGCGGCAAGCGTTGGCCGCAGATACGTGCCGAACTCGAAAAGCATCTCGGCCCGATCGATAGCGACCACATTGCGATGACCTGCGCGCGCAACCACGCAACGAAGCTGGCGCAGGAAGCCGTCGCTTCCGGTTACCAGCGCCTGATCGCCGTCGGCGGCGATGGCACCTTCAGCGAGATGATGAATGGCTTGATCTCGGACGATCGGCCGATCGCGCCCGATCTCGTGCTGGCGCAACTGCCGGGCGGCACCTCGAACGAACTCTCCCGCTCGTTCGGACAACTCTCGCTCGAGCAGGCCAGCAAGGCCATCGCCATGGGACACACGCGAGACGTCGACGTATTCCGCGCTGATGCCAAGGGCTATGCAGGCGACCAAGTGACGCGCTACGGCTTCGTGCTCGCCATCGTCGGCGCCGCGGCCACAATTTCCTGGCGCGCGCAACGCGTGCCGCTCCTGAAGCGGCTCGGCCCGATCAGCTACGTCCTGACAACAGCGTTCACCTCGCTGACCTACAACCCGCGCCGCTACCGCATCAGGATCGACGACGAGGCCGAGCAGAATCTGCTGATGTGGTCGATGATGCTGTGCAGCTTCGATGGCGCGGGCGAAGGCCTGATGCTCGCGCCGGGCGCCGACCCCGGCGACCGCAAGCTCGACCTGATCATGGTCGGCGATCTCGGGCATTGGGAAACCCTGATCAAGATCGTCCCTAACCTTGCCGACGGCAGCTATCTGGCGCACCCAAAGGTCTCGCGCCGCCACGCGTCACGGATCACGATCGACAGCGACACCATGGTGCGCGCCGACGTCGACGGCGAAAGCATCGGGCAATTGCCGATGTCGGTGACGATGTTGCCGTTCCATTTGAAGGTGGCGGCGATCAATCGATTGTAGGGGGGCGCGCCCGTCGCATTCGGCGTCGCCAGATCACAGCGTTGTCGTTTGGAACAGAACGTTCGCTACGTCGAACCGGCAGGTCCGAGATAGCCCGGCAGCAGATACATCGTGGAGCGGCAACACCAACGCGAATGCCCAATCTGCGACATAAGCTGGGTTCAAATCTCGTAGCTCGGCAGTCTCCTGTCGTACCAAAGTGTGCTATCCTTTCGACCGATAGCACAGGAGGGACTGGGCAATGAACCGGCGCTCCTTCATCGGGCTCCTCCGCGAGGCGGGGGCAACGTGGCTGATCGCGGCACTATTTGTTGTAGCGGCGCGGGCGGCCGCCATCCCAGCGCTGGCGCACTCCTCGCATCCGCTAGTCTGCTTCGTCAAAATGGAATTCTTCCCCGGCGTCTGCGATCACTTGGTCGAGACAGGTTTGGGCTGGTTCTACATATCGACCAGCAACTTGAATGAGCAAGTGCAGCCAGGTCAGGATTACCACTGCCATTTGTGGCTCGGCGGCAGCGAAGACCGAGTTGGAGGATAGCTTGGGTGTAGGATTGGCGCTGGGATTTCTGATTGGGATAATAAGCGGAACTGTATTTCTGCTGCTGCTCAAAACTGCTGTGAGCAATCCCGATAAAGGCGCCTCGTCGATTGTCACATTGACAGCGCAGCTTTTTGCTATGCCAACTTTCTGGTTCGGCGGCCCTTGGCTTACTACTAAGCTGCTAGAGGCTGTGCAAATGAGCGAACTAATTAACCCCTACGTTGCATCCTTAGCAGTCACTTTTTCTTCCATTTCACTCTATCCAGCTGCTCGCTGGATAATGCAGCTTGGCGAAGACTTTGGAAGGAGACGCGGGGAGCCATGATGCTTGATTCCTTCACACTAAAGCTTTTGTTTTTTGTTTGTGGAGTCCTGCTCGGAATCTACCTACCGCTGGCAGGCCTGTATCTCTTAAGCTCCGTCCGTAAGGGGCCCTCTGGATTTCGGCTAGTGTGGACAACGATTCTGCGAGTCATTTTGATTCTGTTTGGCTTCCTCGTGCTTTTGGTTGCGATCGGCATGGTGACGGAATTCTTTCCAGTGATTGAGCAGCTTGAACAGCGGATAGAATATTACACATGGCTTGGCGGAGGAGCGATCTTCGCCTTTTTTGCAGGCGCGATCTTATTTTTCGTTGGTATTTGGAAAGCATGGAGAACTCGCACCGCGTAGCGGCAACTCGTCTGCGCCAACGAAGTGATCGAGTGAATCCTGTTGGCCCATTGCGGAACTCATGCGCCTTCCGGTGTGCACGCACACAGTCCGTAAGACGCCGCATAGCGGACTTCGCTCCCGAAAGTCAGCTAATAGTCCCCGCCCTAGTTCACCTTGCCGCTGGCGACCAGGTTCTTGTAAATCTTCCCGTCCTTCATGATGACCAGGAAGTTCTTCGCCGGATACTCGATCAGCTTGATGTTCTCGATCGGATTGCCGTCGACCAGCAGCAGGTCAGCCAACGCGCCCTCTTCGATCACGCCAAGCTTTCCCGGATAGGGATTGCGCTTGCCGGATAGCGCCAGCAATTCGCCGTTCGTCGCAGTCGCCATGGCGAGTGCTTCGGCGGGGGTGTACCAACGGACAAGCGAGGCCAGTATTGCCCCCTGGCGCTGGGCCAGCGCGGGGGAGAACAGAACATCGGTGCCCCACGCCGTCTTGAGCTTGTACTTCTTCGCAAATTCGTATGCCCTGCCTATGCCCGGCCAGACCTCATCCGCCTTGGCTCGTTCGACTGAACCCTCGGGAAAGCCTTGCCTCAACGCCTCGGGGAGCGGCTGCAGGCTCAGCCAAACGCCCTTCTCGGCGATCAGCTTGGCGGTTGCGTCGTCCATCAGGAACCCGTGCTCGATACACTTCACGCCAACGGCAATAGCCCGTTGGATCGCAGCCGGCGTAAAGGCATGCGCGACGACGTATGTGCCCCAATTCTCAGCCGCTTCGACCGCGGCGCGCAGTTCGGGCTCGGTAAAGGTGACGGCGTCGATCGGACTGAAGGGCGATGACACACCGCCGCCCGCCGTCAACTTGATTTGGGACGCTCCCTGCATGAGCTGCTCGCGCACCCGCACGCGCACCTCATCGGGACTATCCGCGACCATGCTGCCGCCGATCTGCTCCATGCGGCTGAGCATGCCGCCGATCGTTCTTGGCAGCTCTGAACGCTGCCGGAAGTCGCCATGGCCGCTGGTGACTGTGATCATGGCACCGGATGGGTAGATGCGAGGGCCGGTGACGAGGCCGTCATCAATGGCTTGCTTGAGCCCAAAGCTCGGCCCGCCCACGTCGCGAACAGTGGTGAAGCCCCGCATAAGCGTGTCCGTCGCTTCGGCAGCCGCAAGAAGATTGTTGTAGCCGACGTCGCCCGCTATGGCGGTCGCCGGCGTTGGGCGGATCAACATCGCGTGCCAATGCGCGTCGATCAGTCCCGGCATCAGCACGCGTCCTCCACCGTCAATGACGGCCGTTTGCGCGGCGTCTGCGGTGATCGCTGCGGGCGAGATCTTCTCGATCTTGTTGTCCCTGATCAGCACATTGGACGATGCTGAAAGCGTGTCACTTCTTCCATCGAAGATACGAACGTTCTGAAATAGCACAGCCGCGCCTTGCTGAGCTTGTGCAGGGAGTAAACCCGCCGTGAGGCTCAATGCCGTCGACGCAACGACTGCAAGAATTTTGACGACTCGATGCCAAGACATGGAAGACCTCGGCTGAATAACGCAGGGGTTCGGCAAGAACCAGAAACATCGCGACCGTAACGAGGGATGTTGGGAGGTGTTTGCCTGGAGATCATGCTCAAACAGAAAAAAGGAGCGAGATAGCGATTCGAAGAAAAGCCATCTCGCTCTAGTAGGCAGGGAGGAGCTACGCGCTTCGGGTGGTAGGCTGCCACGCATAAGCCAACCATCCGATGCCATGGGAAATCAGATCGACGCCGAGCAGCAATCCGAGGACCCATAGGCCGGTCATCGGAAATCCGGTCAGAATGATGAGGCCAGCCACTACACCAAACGCGCCGGACAGCAGCATGATCCAGCCTGCGTCTCGCCAATGACTGATGCCGATCAAGATGCGGACGAAACCGGAAATCACCAACACCAGGCCCAGGACGTAGGTGAGAATCAAGGCGCTGGCGACCGGCTGGCCGACCAGCACGACGCCAAAGGCGATGTACAGGATGCCGAGAAGCACCTGCCATACGAAACCTCCCCATCCCTTGGTCCAGAATGCATGGACGATCTCGAAGGCGCCGGCGACGATCGAAACCCAACCGATGAAGATGGTGCTGATCACGGTGACGAGCATGACGTCGCCGAGAACCAGGAAGCCGGCCAGGATCAGGGCGAGTCCAAGCAGAACACAGATCCAGAACGGCGGCGCAGTCAAATTGGTGGCGCCGATCGGCGAGCTGTTGTCAACTGTGGTCATGTCAGCCTCCTCTATTTGGTCTATTTGGAGCGAAGCCGGCGAGAGTCGTGGCTAGCGCGTTCGCGCGAAGTTCGGCCGTCGCCGCGCTCGCCGGCTCAATGATCGTCATCGCCAGACGCAGACACGCCGGCCGCGACGCCAATAGCAGACGCGGCGCGGGCGACGCCGGCGCCAGTGAGGACGCCGGCGCCAGTGAGGAGGAGGCCGCCGTGGCGGCCGCGTCACCACGGCCTGAGCTTCTTCCTTGAAATCACCCGACTTCTTTCCGGGATCCTTCTGCATCGCGAGTGGCATCGCCTCGGCCGAACCGCCCAATATGTCCGCGCCCAATCCTGCGGCGACCACACCACCAAAAAGGCTAAGCAGCGCCGTGCGGCGATCGATTGCATCCATTACCTGGTCTCCTTTCCGGATGTCCCTTTGCCCAGCTCCGAAGCTCTTGTTTCACATCAGGTTGATCTCGGGCGCTCGGCAGCCGACGCATCGCTCGGTATCTCGCCCGGCAGATAATTCGGAAGCCGGCCGGCCGGGATGACCGCCAGCAGCGCAAGACCGGCCATGATCAACAATCCGATCTTCAGCGCACGCAGCCGCGCTTCGGTATTCACGCGCACCGCTTCCTCGACCTGCTGCGGCGTCGCGGTCGTGCTCTCCATCACGCTCCGCAGCCGGTCGTTGCTGACGAAAGTGATGTTGTCGAGATCGACCTGGCTCTGGATCTCCTTCGGCAGCTCGGGGCTGGCCGCGATACTGCTGAGCGCGATCGCACTCAACAGACCGACCAGAAGCGCACCCGCCACCGCCGTTCCAACCGCAGCGGCAAGATTTTGCGTGGTGCCGCGCAGCGACCCGACATCGCCTGCAAGCTCCTTGGGCGAGGCGGTGACCAGCACGTTGAACAACAACGTCACCAGCGAGCCCTGCCCGATCCCAAACAGAACCAGGCCGATCAGCACAGGAATCTCGCTCCAGTCGTTGCGCACGACAACGGCCAGCCACACCAGACCAACCGTACACAACAGGAAGCCGTAGCGGCCGATCTGCCGCGGCGTCAGCCGGTCGTAGACATTGACGATCAGCATCGCCGTGAAGAACACCGTCAGATTGAACGGCATCATCGCAATCGCGGTCGCAAGCGGCGAGCGGCCCTGCACGATCTGAATGTACAGCGGCACTGAGAAATTAAGCGCCGCCTCCAGCGCGACCACGGCAAACAGTGCATAGACCGCGCAGCGCTCCTCCGGCGAATCGATCACCTCGAGCGCCAATAGCGGGGTCTTCCCGGCGGCCTGACGCCGATGCGTCCACATCAGGAATGCCTGCCCGAGCACGACGCCGAGAACGATCATGATCGGCGCCGGCGAAAGGCCAAGCAGGTCGAACGGCGCATTGGCGGTGGCCAGCGCCAGCCCCCATCCGTTCAGATTGTTGAAGCCGAAACTGATGAGAACGATCGCCGATGCCGCCAGGACCACGCCGAAGAGATCGATATGCACATCCGGGCGGCCATAGTCGCGCTTGAGACGGAAACTCAACAGGAAAACAATCGCAGAAACCGCGATCAAGATACCGAATGCGGGCCGCCAGCCGATATAGGTGCCGAGCACGCCGCCGATGATGAACGCCAGCACGCCGGCCGCCGCGCGCGCGGAGCCGAGTGCGCCCACCGCCGTCGCCTGCTGCCGCCCCGTGTAATTCTCGGCAATCAGCGCCACCAACGACGGCACGATCACGGCGCCGGCCGCGCCGCAAAGCGCTTGCGCTGTGATCATCAACGTCGCCGTGGGACTGAATGTCATCAATATCTGCGACGCGCAGAACAGGATGACGGCGAAGCGAAACACCTGCAGCGCGCCGAACCGCTGCGCGAGTTTTGCGCCGAGCATCACGAAGCCGGCCACCAGCATGGAATAGGCCACGATACCCGTCGCAACCGTCGTCGGCGGGACGCCAAAACTCTTCACCATCCCGCCGAGCGCCACTGGTAGCGAGGCAACATTGTAGGACATGATCATCTGGCCGAGCGCGATGGCGATCATCGGTACCCATGACTCCCGCGCTTCCTCCCGGATTGCTCCGATCGACATCGAGTGCGTCGCCATGGTGTCCTCCCGAGCGGCTCGGTCCCGGATCGATCGAGCTAGCGGCTCGATCAATCCACTCTTTGCATCTGCTTCAGTTTTCCGGTTGCGATACGAACAGATCCATTCCCAGCCGCTGCGACAGGAATTTTGCTACGAGTTGCCCCTTCACGCTGTTGCCGGCCGCGTCGAGCGGCGGCGCGAAGGTACCGAAGCCGCCTTTCCCGGGAGAGACCGCGACGATGCCGCCGCCGATCCCGCTCTTGCCCGGCAGGCCGATGTCGTAGAGCCAGTCGCCCGAGGTCTCGTATAGGCCAGCGGTAATCATCACGGTGAGTGCGTAGTGACAGACCGCAGCATCCACTACGCGCTGCCGCGTAACCGGATTGACGCCGCCGTCCGCCAGCGTCGCGCCCATGACCGCCAGATCCCGCGCACTCACATTCAGCGAGCACTGCTTGGTATAGAGATCGGTCGCCTGCTTGGCGTCGCAATAGATCCGGTCGTAGCTCTGCAGCAGCCGGGCGATACTGCGATTGCGATAGTTGGTTTGCGACGCCGAGGCGTACACCTCTTCATTGAGCGTGAGCTTGCGCCCCGCAAACCGCGACAACCCGTCATGAATGAATTGCCATTGGCCTTCGGCCGTCAGGCCCGGCACGAGGCTGGTGGTCGAGATCGCGCCCGCGTTGACCATCGGGTTGGTGCGGCCACTGCCCTGCTCGATGGCTGCGAGAGAATTGAAGGGCAATCCGGTAGCGTTCGCCCCAAGTCTTCTGCGCGCCTCTTCCGGGCCGATCGTCTCGCAAACAAGCGCGAACACGAACGGCTTCGATACGCTCATGATCGAGAATTCATGGCCGGTGTCTCCCGCCTCGTAAATGCGTCCGCTGGTGCCGGCAACGCAAATCCCGAACAGTTCGCGGGGAACCCTGGCAAGGGCCGGATAGACCTGTGAATTCTGTCCGTCTCCGTTCGACTTGAAGCGCCGGTGCGCGTCCGACACCAGCTCCTGCACCAGCTCGGGTTCTGGCAGGTGTCCTGTCGAGATGTAGGGGCGTTCTATGGATTCCGAAATCGAAGGTGAGTCCATCGGACTCCTCCATCCGGCTCGACATGCTGCGCGCAGATGATCGGGCCGTTCGGCAACACGAGTTACATGCTGATAGACGGTCTGCGTTGACCGTCTCAGCTTCGTTTGACTTGCACGTACGGTAACGCCCGAAAGTGCATCGAGTCAATCACACAACCTTAAAGTACGTTTGCGTCGGGTATGTTCCGCTACACAACTTTGTGACAAATCCCGAGACGCCAATGGCACCGCATCGACAAACCTTCGCGAATTAGCGACCAATTTGACCGAGCTAATGCGGTATTGAGCAATGACGAAGCCGATCTCCGAGCGACACGTCACCAAAGCCGCAGAGAATATGCTGGTCGATCCGCGGAACGGCGATATCGAGGATGATGCCGCCAGTCCGGGACAGCGGTCGCTGCTGGCAATCGCCGGAAGCCTGCTGGTCGAAATCAGTTTGCCGAAGCTCTTGTTCGCCTGGACGGTCTTGCTGTTGTTGCCGTCGGTGCTGCTCGGTCTGGCGCCGTTGCTGGCTTCGGCCTGGTTTTCCACCCTGTCGGAACAGCTTGCAGCGCTGACCGAAATCGGCACCGCGCTGTTGCTGGCCGCGATCGTCGCGGTGGGATGGATCGGATGGCGCCCGCTGCTTCGGATCGCCGAGATCAATTTCTGGTCGCTCAATGCACTCGCGGTGCAGCCGGGCTATGCGTTTTCGCGCGAAGCCTTGCGTCATCTGACGGAACTGATCGTAGGAAAAAACTTCACTCCTGCCGGCCGGGCGCGCTTGCGCAGCGCCAATTCGGTTGGCGCCGGTATCATGTTGTCCGCATCCGCGGCGGTGATCGCGATACTCGCCTGGCCTGCCTCGCGTTGGGCTGGTAACTGGAGCGATCTGCTCTTGCTGCATCGGCTCGCCATGCCCACGCTTGCGAATGCCGTTGTACTGATGGCAGGCTATCTGGCGGTCGCATCGCTGGTTTGGGGTTTTGCCGATGCCAGCATGCCTCAACCGCTCGATCTTGCCATGTTCGATGCCGCCTCGACCGAAGGCCGGACTTGGCGCGTTGCGCATCTGTCGGATCTTCACGCGATCGGCGAGCAATATGGCTTTCGCATCGAAAGCGGACGGGCTGGCCCCCGCGGCAATGGCCGGCTCAATCGAATCCTGGCGCGGCTGGCCGCCATCCACGCCAGCAATCCGCTCGATCACGTTCTGATCACGGGCGACATGACCGACGCCGGTCGCGCCAGCGAATGGGCGTTAGTCCTCGAAGCGCTGGCGCGCCACCCGGAGCTTGCCGCGCGCACGATCCTGTTGCCGGGCAATCATGACGTCAACATCGTCGACCGCGCCAATCCGGCAAGGCTCGACCTGCCGTTCAGCACCGGCAAACGGCTGCGGCAAATCCGGACGCTGTCGGCGATGGCGGCCGTGCAAGGCGAACGGGTACACGTCGTCGATGCCAAAGGAAGACCGGCCGCTACGCTGCAACAGGCGCTGGCGCTCTACCGCGACGCGATCGCGGCCGTTGCTGAGTTTGGCGGTTTGCGCCGTGTCGCCGCGCTGCGCAGCCTGTTCGACGACCAGTTTCCGATGATCCTGCCGCCGGAACCGGAAGATGGCCTCGGAATCGCGATCCTGAACTCGAATGCAAAGACCCATTTTTCCTTCACCAACGCGCTCGGACTGGTATCCGTCGAACAGGCGCATCGCCTCGAGGCAGCGATCAGATGTTTTCCGCGGGCGCGCTGGATCGTCGCATTGCACCACCACCTGGCGGAATATCCCATGCCGGTAAAAGCATTTTCCGAGCGCATCGGAACGGCGTTGATCAACGGCAGTTGGTTCGTCCGCAGATTGGAAGCGTTGGGAGATCGCGCCGTCGTGATGCATGGCCACCGTCATATCGACTGGATCGGCGCATGCGGCGGGTTAAGAATCATCTCCGCTCCCTCGCCCGTGATGGGTGCAACCGACGCTGCAGCGACGTACTTCTACATTCATTCACTGACGGCCGGCCAGGATGGCCGGCTGGGCCTGTTGCCGCCCGAGCGGGTAGAGATCGAGGGCGAGACAGCCGACTAGAGCTTGCCGGGTTTCTCCGGCTCCGGTCCGCCGAACAGATCGGCAATCCAGCGGCTCGACGGATGCTGGGCACAGAAGGTGAGTATGGCAAGCGTGATGGGCACGCCGATGAAGGTCCCGAACAGGCCCCACAGGAACGTCCAGAAGAAGATTGCAAATAGCACCACCACTGGCGAGATCGACAACAGGCTGCCGGCCACCCGCGGCTCGATGTAGCTGCCGACCGCGAATTGAATGATGTTCAGGCACACGAATACGCCGAGCACCGCCGGCCAGGTCTCGAACTGCGTCATCGCCAACAGGGTTGGAAACAGTGTCGCAACGAACGGGCCGATGAACGGGATATAGTTCAGCACGAACGCGATCACGCCCCATTCGAACGCGAATGGCAGCCCGGTAATCCAGGCGAAGCTGCCGACCAGCAGGCCTGTGACGGCGCTCATCTGCGTCCGCACCAAAAGGTACTTTCGGAATTTCGCCGCGGTCGCCTCGCCGCCGTCGAGCAGCACGCGTGCTGCGGTACGGTTATCCAGCCGTTCGATGTTTCGCCTGATGTGTTCGACTTCGAGAAGCCCGAGCATGACGTAAACCAGCGCAATCACCCAGAAGCTGAGCGTCGTGTTCACCCGTCCGGTGACATATTGCGTGGCGCGCAGCAGCCAGCTTACGTTGAAATGTTCAGCCCACAACCCCGCAACCGAGACGCCGTGGCCGTCCAGCCAATTGACGGTCGCCGCATAAAGGGCCTGGTAGCGCGCCAGGTCGGCGAGCAGTGATTGCCCTACCCGACCAAATCCCCAGGCTGCGAGCGAGGCGAAGCCGAGGCAGATTGCCACGGTGGCGACGATGGTGATCGCCAGCGCGGCAAGTTTTGGCATCCAGGACTGCAACTGCTTCTGGATCGGCCACACAATCGCAATGATGAACAATGCCGCCGCAAGCGGCGCGAACACCTTGCTCGCCTGAGCCAGCGCCGCCGTGACCAGCACGCCCGCAATGATTCCTGTGGTGGTCTTTAGCCCGAAGCCCATTTTGGGTTCCTTCGACCGTTCAGCAACCCGAGATTGTCAGCGGTATCGCGCGGCGGCAAGCGTGGAAGCGCCGCGCGCTGCAACCGTGATCGCGGTCACGTACGACAGCCCGCGCCCGGCTTAGCGTCCCCAGCAGCAAATCTCGCAACAAGGTCTCGCCTGAGGAGGCAGCCATGTCCCGTTTTAAGTCATCGCTATTGGGTGCCGGCCTGCTGGCAGGCCTGCTCGGCTTCGCCGGTGCAGCGTTGGCCGAAGCCCCTAACGTCGACATCCGCAACGGCATGCAAACGCCGCCGGCGGACCAGCGCGTCGCGCTGGTGATCGGCAATTCGAATTACCAGATCGCGCCAAAGCTCGCCAATCCCGGCAACGACGCGCAATCGATGGCGCAGCTTTTGAACTCTGCCGGCTTCGAGGTCACCCAGGCCACCGACCTGACGCGCAGCGACATGGTCAAGGTCGTGCAGGACTTCTCCGCCAGGGTCGCCGAGCGCGGCCCCGGCACCGTCGCCATGATCTATTATGCCGGCCACGGCGTGCAGGTGGCGGGTGAGAACTATCTGCTTCCGGTCGATGCGAAGATCGCTTCGCCGTCCGATCTTGACGGCAATTCGGTCCGGCTGGTCGATGTGATGGGCACGCTGGAATCGATCCCGAGCCGGATGCGCATCGTGGTGCTCGACGCCTGCCGCAACAATCCGTTCCCCGAGATCAACGACGCCGGGCGGGGCTTGGCGATCGTCGATGCGCCCCGAGGCTCGATCGTCGGCTACTCGACCGCGCCGGGCATGGAAGCGCAGGACGGCGACGGCAACCACAGCCCGTACACGTCAGCTTTCCTGAATGTCGCACGCGAGCCGAACCTGCCGATCGAGCAATTGTTCAAGCGCGTGCGGCTCGAAGTGAACAACACCACCTCCGGAAAGCAGACACCGTGGGAAAGTTCGTCGCTAACCTCCGACTTCTATTTCTTCGGCGATACCGCGGTCGCCGCAGGCCGCGCGCCGGATCGCCGCCCGATCGTCCAGACCGCGTCGAATCTGCCGTCGCGTTCGGTGCGCCAGGCTTACGACTACGTGCTGTCGGAAGGCTCGCCCGAGTACTATGAAGAATTCATCCGCCTTTACCCGCACGATCCGCTGTGCGACCACATCCGCCTGCTGCTCGGCAATTTGCGGATGGCGACGGCGTGGCACAAAGCGGTGGTCGCCAACTCGCCGTTCGCCTACAAGACGTTCCACGAAAATTATTCCAACAGCCCCTACGCCAAGTCCGCGCTGAAGCTGCAGGTCGCGCCGAAGGCCGTGCCCCTGATGCAGTTCACGCATCTGGCGAAGCAGTCGCCGACGTTCAAGCCGGGCAACATCGGCAACTCGCCCATCCTCGGCATCTCCAAGCACAATCTTGGTGCCCAGGCCCACATGCCGGTGCCTTCCAAGATCATCACGCTGCCTGCCAAGGGCGCGGCAACGAATAACCCGATCAATGGCGGCATCAACAACGGCAAGACAGGCAAGATCACGACCCTGCCTGGCAAGCTCACTGGCAACAGTAATGGCATTGGCGGAAAGGGCACGACCCTGCCCGGCAAGATCAACCCGATCCCTGTCAATGCCAGCAACAACAGCAGCAGCAAGGTCGGCAAGGTCACGACCTTGCCGCCCAGGATTCAGAACAATCCGATACGGGTCACCAAACCCATCACGACCAGGCCCATGATGACCAGGCCCATGATGACCACTGCGCCGCGCCGGTTCAGCGGCGGCATGGGCGGCGGAGGTTTCAGCCAGCGCTTCGCCTCAAGCCCGTCCCGCAGCTCGTTCGGCGGGTCATTCGGCGGCGGCTTCAGGCGCTGAATAAGGAGCTCCGGACAACGAAAGGCGGGCAGAGCACATGCTCTGCCCGCTTCCGTTTAAGATGTGATGATCAGGCGACCAGTTTGGCGAACAGGTCCGCGTCGACATTGCCGCCGGAAAGCACGATGACGACGTTCTTTCCCCTGGCATCGATGCGGCCGGCCAACAGTGCCGCGAGGCCGACGGCGCCGCCGGGCTCGACCACCAGTTTCAATTCCCGGTAGGCATAGGCCACCGCCGCGCCGACTTCCTCGTCGGATGCGGTCACGCCATTTGCGAGCAGCTTGCTGTTGATCGAGAAGGTGAGTTCGCCCGGCATCGCCGCCATCAGCGCGTCGCAGATGGTGCGGCCGGCGGCGTGATGCGCCTCGCGATGGCCGGCGCGGAGCGAGAGGCCGTGATCGTCATAGTCCTTGGGCTCGGCGACGATGACCTGCGCTTGCGGAAATTTTGCCTTCACGGCCGTCGCGACGCCAGCGATCAGCCCGCCACCAGAGGCCGGCGCTACCACGATATCGGGCACGAGCCCGAGCGCTGTCATGTCCTCGGCGATCTCGCGGCCCGCAGTACCCTGCCCTGCAATGACGAAGGGATCGTCATACGGCCGGACCAGCGTCGCACCGCGTTTGCCGGCGATACCGTTGGCGATCGCTTCGCGGTCCTCCTTGTCGCGGTCGTAGAGCACCACCTCCGCGCCATAGCCCTTGGTGCGCTCGCGCTTGGTGACCGGAGAGTCCGCCGGCATCACGATGGTGGCCTGCATGTTGAGGATCTGCGCCGCCGCCGCCACCCCTTGGGCGTGGTTGCCGGAAGAGAATGCGACCACCCCGCCGCCGCGCTTGTCCTGCGGGATCGAGGCCAGCTTGTTGAAGGCGCCGCGGAACTTGAACGATCCGGTCCGCTGCAGCATTTCGGGCTTCAGAAAGACCTTGGTCCCGACGCGCTCGTTGAGAACGGGGAACGACAACAGCGGCGTCCGCACCGCAAACGGGCCGACTACTCGCGCCGCCGCGTCGATATCTGCAGCACCGACCGGTGCCGTTGAGGCTTTTTCCGTCATGCGCACTTTGTATCGCGCAAGCGGACCGGCGGGCAATACAGATTCAGGTGATATCAGGCGGCGAAATGCGGGTCCTTGGCCGCAAATTCGACCAGCTCGCCTTCCGGCTGCAGGGGACCAAGGTTGAGGGCATGGTCGACAAAAACCCGTGCCGAGGCCTGCCAGGTATGGGCGGCGGCAAATTCCACGCATTCTTCTCGCGAAATCTGCAGCGCCTCCAGGCAGGCCGTGCGCAAATCCTCGTTCAGCACGCCAACCGGCGCCGAGCCGATCACGTCGCGGGGACCGGTGACCGGAAAAGCCGCGACCGGCAAGCCGCTGGCCAGCGCTTCCAGCAGCACCAAGCCAAACGTGTCGGTCTTGCTGGGAAAGACGAAAATATCGGCCGCCGCGTAGATTTCGGCCAGTTCCTCGCCATGCCGCGCGCCGAGGAACACGGCGTCGGGATATTTCCGTTCCAGCGCCATCCGGGCCGGCCCGTCGCCAACCACGAGCTTGGTGCCGGGCAGATCGAGATCGAGGAAGGCCTCGAGATTCTTTTCGACCGCGAGGCGGCCGACACTGAGATATACCGGCGTCGGAAGGCAGAGATCGGCGCTGCGCGGATGGAACAGCGAGGTATCGACGCCGCGCGACCACAGCACCACGTTGCGAAAGCCGCGCAGGCGCAGCTCAGCCGCAAGCGCCGGCGTTGCGGCCATCACTGCCCGGCTCGGCCGGTGGAAGGCACGCAGCGCCCACCAAACCCAGGATTCCGGAATTGGCGAGCGCGCCGAGACATATTCCGGAAACCGGGTGTGAAAGCTCGTGGTGAACGGCAAGCCGCGCTTGCGGCAATAGCGCCGCACCAACAGCCCGATCGGCCCTTCGGTCGCGATATGAATGCTGTCGGGCTTTGCCGCTTCGATCAGTTGCGCGATCTTGCCGGGAAGCGGCAGAGCCAGCCGCAAGTCGGGATAGCTCGGCATCGCAAAGGTGCGAAACGATTGCGGCGTCAGGAAACTCATCTCGACGCCAAGCCCCCTGGCCGCCTCCGCCAGCGCGGTCAGCGTGCGTACCACCCCGTTGACCTGGGGATGCCACGCATCGGTCGCGACCAGGATATGCGTCATGCCGCGCGCGCCGCGACGCGGGGAACGGGCGCCGCCCTTCGCTGCGGATCGGTCCAGATGATGATCTCGAACCGGCCGTCCTCGTGCTCAGCGAGCGCGGTGCAGCTTTCCACCCAGTCGCCGCAATTCATGTAGCGGATACCGTGCTCGTCGCGGATGGTGGCGTAGTGGATGTGGCCGCAGATCACGCCATCGGCGCCATGACGTCGCGCCTCGCCGGCCAGCGTCTGTTCAAACGCGCCGATGTAGTTCACGGCGTTCTTGACCTTCAGCTTCGCCCATTGCGACAGCGACCAATAGGGCACACCGAACATGCGGCGGAAGAAGTTGACGAGGCGATTCATCTGAATGGCGAAGTCGTAGGCCTTGTCGCCGAGATGGGCGAGCCAGCGCGCGTTCTGCACCACGAGATCGAAGATGTCGCCGTGGATGATGAGATAGCGCTTGCCGTCGACGCCGGTGTGGATGGTGTTTTCCACCACGTCGATGCCGCCGAAATGCGTGCCGTAGTAGTTGCGCAGGAACTCGTCGTGATTGCCCGGCACGTAGATGACCTTGGCGCCCTTGCGCGCCTTGCGCAGCATCTTCTGCACGAAGTCGTTGTGCGATTGCGGCCAGTACCAGCTCGACTTCAGCGCCCAGCCATCGACGATATCGCCGACGAGATAGATGGTGTCGGCGTCGTGGCTTTTGAGGAAGTCCAGCAAACGGTCGGCTTGCGAGCCGCGGGCTCCGAGATGGACGTCGGAGATGAACAAAGTACGAAAGCGCCGTTCGGGGCTCTCTTCACTCAAGGAGTCACTGCCCATATCTGTGCACCTACCAGATTTCTGTGACAGGGCGATGACTGATCACGCGACCTATAGCCCCACGAGAATCAATGCCGCGCCCTTGGCTCTCGCGGATAGCAGCGTGATGCGACAGGCAAGCGACACGGCGGCGGCGACAACTCAATGTCATCCCTGCGAACGCAGGGACATAACCACCGATGCTTACTGTGGAGAAGATAACAATCCGCTTGCTTCAATTGATAAGCCGCGGCGCGCGATGAGCGCGATTGCGCTCACGCTCTGGGTCCGTGCGTTCGCAGGGACGACAGTTCAGCTAATAAAACTTATGAAAATGGTGGATCGGGCCGTGACCGTGGCCGACGCTGAAGCGATCTGCCTCCGCAATCGCAGCGCTGACCCACGCCTTGGCGTTACGCACGGCGGTTTCCATGCCCTCGCCCTTCGCGAGCTCCGCCGCGATCGCCGAGGACAATGAGCAGCCGGTGCCATGGGTGTTTTTCGTCACAATGCGCGGCGCGGCCAGCGCGATGGTGCCGCTCGTGCCGATCAGATAGTCGACGCACTCGGCGCCCTCCCCGTGGCCGCCCTTGATCAGCACCGCCTTGCACCCCATGGCCAGCAATCGCCTGCCCTGGCTTTCGACGGCGGCCTCACCCGCAGCCACCGGTTCGTCGAGCAGCGCGGCGGCCTCAGGCAAATTGGGCGTAATGACCGAAGCAAGCGGAATGAGTTTTGTCCTGAGCGACTCGACCGCTTCCGCAGCCAGCAGCCGGTCGCCGGAGGTTGCGACCATCACAGGATCGAGCACGACGTGCTTCGGCGACCAGCGCTTGAGGCCGGCGACGATGGCGTCGATAACCGATGGCTGCGCCACCATGCCGATCTTGACCGCTCCGACGTCGAGATCGGAAAACACCGCATCGATCTGCGCGGTCACGAACTCCGCCGGCACCTGATGGATGCCGCTGACGCCTTCGGTATTCTGTGCAGTCAGCGCCGTGATCACGGAGGCGCCGTAGACACCGAGCGCGGCAAACGTCTTCAGGTCGGCCTGGATACCGGCTCCGCCAGAGGAATCGGAGCCGGCGATGGTCAGCGCGATCGGCGCCGTCATCGCAAGCCTCGTGCAAGTCGTAGGTTGAAGGCCATGGAATGTCCTACCGCGCCATGGCATCGGCAGCAAGCTGGCTTGCCATTATCAGCGGTTTTTGGCCTATTGGGACCAACCAATTCGGAGACGACAGCGATGGTTCCCTTCTTTGTCCAGTTCAAATGCAAACTCGGCCAATCCTATGCCGTCGCCAATGCGCTCGCGGAGGCCGAGATCGCCTCGGAGATCTATTCCACTGCCGGTGACTACGATCTGCTGGTCAAGTTCTACGTCGATAAGGACACCGACATTGGCCATTTCGTCAACGAGAGGGTGCAGGTGATTCCGGGTATCCAGGACACCCACACCATCATCACCTTCAAGGCGTTCGGCACGGGTTAGGCGTCGGCCCGCCTTCCCCAAGGCCGCGTCCCTGGTGCGGCCGATAGGCCCGCCTGCTTGTGAGGACGGGCTGCCAGCCCTGCCCGCCTGCCACGCCAATTGAGCGCCCCGACCGCAACGGATGGTTAACGACGTTAACCATGGCATGCTTTTGCCATAAGGGGATCATGCTACCGCCTTGATATTTTTGATTATCTGGGGCGTCGTCAATCGGAAGTTCCGCGGCGGGGACGGTCCGAGGGGGAAACGGTCGCGAGTACCACCATGGGGACGCTGTACGATTTGCTCGGAGCGCTTCCGAGTGACGACGCCGAGGAATTGCGGAAGGCATTCCGCAAGGCCGCGAAGGCGACCCATCCCGATATCAATCCCGACAATCCCGAGGCCGCGCTGAGGTTCAGGGAACTCATGCGCGCCTATGACATCCTGAACGACACCGAGCAGCGCGCGACCTACGATCAACTGCTCGCCATTGCGCTGCAGCCGCCTGCCACGAAGGCGATCCAGACTTACGAGACCGTACGAAAGGTCGCCTCCAATACGATGGCGGCAACGATCATTTCCGCGGTGCTGGTCGGCGGCTACACCGTGTTCGGATTGTTTTCAAAACCACCGGGTGCCGCAGAAATGCCGGAGGACAGCCGCGGCGCGCAGCAAGTTGCGGCCGTGCAGGCAGACGCTCCAGCGCAGGATGAACCACGCATCCAGCGCGGAGAGGCTTTAACCGGCGGAGCGGTCACACTCGCCTCCACAGTAACCGCAGCCAAGGAATCGGGCGCCGCCCCCATTGGCCGCTTCGAGCCTGTCCCGGCGTTCGCCACGTACAATCTGGGCGTTCAATATTATCCGCGCTTCGCAACCGCCTATCTCGATCGCGGCGTGGTGCTGTACCGGACCGGCGATTTCGATCAATCGTTCGCCGACATTGCGGCGGCCAAACGTGCCACGGATTTGAAACGGACCAAAAACGCCACGCCCGCGCCGCGCAAGCCACCGTTGACGATCGTGCCTTCCTTGCCGGAACGGCGCGAGCCGATCACCGCGGCCCTGACGCCCTGACGGCGCGCGAAGCTACTTTCCGTCATGACTTTTCTGCTTCCTTCTTCTTCGGCCGCGGCGGTCCTTCGACCGGCGGCAGCGACTTGACATACTCCGCGATGGCATCGCGATCTTCTGGCGGCAATTGCGAGGTGTTCTTGATCACGCGCACCATCGATCCGCCGGCGCTGTCGCCATCCGGCGTTTGCCCCGTTTCGAGGAAGTAGGCGATATCCTTCGCGCTCCACTCCTCCAATCTTTTCTGGGTGATGTTGGGTACCCAGCCCTCTCCTTCCGGATTAGGCCCGCCTGCGAAGCGTTGCGCTTCGACGATGCCGCCGAGGAAATTGCGCGGGCTGTGACACTCGGCGCAATGGCCCATACCGTTGACGAGGTAAGTCCCGCGATTCCACGACGCCGAATGTGCGGCGTCTGCTATGTGAGGCTTTCCGTTCATGAACAACCATTTCCAGACACCGATGTTGCGGCGGATGTTGAATGGAAACGGCACGTCGTGATCGCGCGTCTTGCCGGTCACCGCTGGAAGCGTCTTGAGGTAGGCAAAGAGATCGCGCACGTCGTCGACGCTCGCGTTCTGGTATGACGTATATGGAAAGGCCGGAAAATAATGCACGCCGTCCGGCGACGTCCCCCTGAGCACCGCCGTCACGAAATCAGCCTCGCTCCAGCGGCCAATACCGTAGGTAGGATCTGGCGAGATGTTGGGAACGTAAAACGTCCCGAACGGAGACGGCATTGCGAGCCCGCCGCCCAGTTGCAGCCGATCGGGTTGGTTGGGAACGGCATGGCAGGAGGAACAGCCTCCGGCATTGAACGTTGCAACGCCGTTGGCAAGGTTCGGCGTGCGGGGAGGAAGCGAGGCTGGGGCAACGACCGCCGGGATCGTGAGCCACCAGAAAACACCGGCGCCGGCGACGCCAGCCAAAATCAAGCCAAGGAGAATTCGTCGCAGCATTCACTGATCCGTTGTCAGGGAGTCCTAAACTCAACAACCAGTATGGACGCACTTTGCGCCATAGGCGTCTGCGAAATTTCGAGCCTTTGTCTGCGTTTCGGGAATAAATTCGGAAAGGCGTTGTTTTGAGGCTGACATCACCGTTTTGACGTCCACAGGGAGAAACACCATGTCGAACAAGACCATGCTTGTCACGCTTGCGTTGGGGGCAGCGATTGCTTTTTCCGGACCCGCGTCTGCCGACAAGATGAAGGCGACACTCGACGGCAAGTCCCAGGTGCCGCCCAGCACCAGCGCGGCCAAGGGTGCCGCCGACATCGACTACGATCCCGCCAGCAAGAAGCTGAGCTGGAAGCTGAGCTATTCCGGCCTGTCCGGCCCTGCCACCGCTGCGCATTTCCACGGGCCTGCAGAAGCTGGCAAAAATGCCGGCGTCGCTGTCGCCATTCCCAATGCGACGTCGAGCCCGGTCGAGGGCAGCGCGACGTTGACCGATGCGCAGGCCGCGGATCTCGTGGCGGGCAGGTACTACATCAACATCCACACCGCAGCCAATCCGGGCGGCGAAATCCGCGGCCAGGTAACCAAATAAATCAAGTCACCTAGTAAATTTGGTGACGAAGTAGGTAGGTTCGAACGCGAGCAAACAAGAAACGCTAACACAAAAGGGCGGACGCTTCGCGGCGTCCGCCCTTTTCTGAGGCCACAGCATGATCCGGAAAAATGTGTAGCGTTTTTCCGTCGCGACAAACGCGGAACGCGTTTGCGCGGAGATCATGCTCAAAGCTAGAATGCGATCAGCCCTTCTTGATCCGGTATGTCTCGTGGCAGCCACTGCACTGCTTGCCGATGACAGGCATTTCCGCCTTGAGCGTCTCGAGATTCTTGACCTTGCCCTTCGCATCGGCGACGACCTTGGCGAAGCTCTTAATTTGGGACTCGAAGCCGGCCTTGTCTGTCCAGATTTTCGGCGAGGGGTCGTAATCACCCTCGAACTTGACACCTTTCATGCTCTCGGGGAACAGCGTCGGAAGGTTCTTGGCGGTGTCATCGAACTGGGCCAGCGCGGCATTGACAGTCGACTGGTCGTAAGGCTTTTCGCCCTTGACCATCGCCGACAACGCGCCTGCGTTCTTGCCATTGTCCTTCATCATGGCCTGGGTACGCTTGAGCTGGTCCTGCTGTGCAACGACCGCACCGGCACTGAATGCAAGCACAGCTGCGACGACGACGATCCGCTTCATTGGCAAATTCCCTTCAATTCGGGTTTGTTCCGGCCCCAAGATGGTGCAGGCCGGCTGTTTGCAAACACCGCGTTCGGCGCATCATTCCGCATGCGACAAAATATCAGAGGTTATGCCGTTTCTGCGCCTCGCGGATCGCGATCCAGACCCGCTCGGCCGTGGCCGGCATATCGATGTGGTCGATCTTGTACTCGCGCCACAACCCCTCGATGATCGCATTGACCACCGCGGGGCAGGAACCGATCGCGCCCGCCTCACCCGCACCCTTGACGCCGAGCGGATTGGTCGTGCACGGCACATTGTGCGTTTCGAAATGGAATGACGGACCATCAGACGCCCGCGGCACCGCGTAATCCATGAATGTGCCGGTCACGAGCTGGCCGTCGGTTGCGCTATAGACCGCGTGCTCCATCAAGGCCTGACCGATGCCCTGCATCGCCCCGCCATGCACCTGGCCGGCGAGCAGCAACGGATTGAGCGTGACCCCGAAATCGTCGACGATGACATAGTTGACGATTCTGATGATGCCGGTGGCGGGATCGATCTCGACTTCGGCGAGATGCGTGCCGTTCGGGTAGGTGCCATCGGCCTGCGCAAACGTCGCGCTCGCATTCAGTTTCGACGGATCGACGCCTGGCCGTTTCGCGAGGTCGGCGAAGCTGATCGAGCGATCGGTGCCGGCGATGCGCACGACACCATTGCTGATCTCGAGGTCGCCGGCGCTGGTCTCCAGCGCTTCGGCCGCGATCTCCTTCAGCTTGTTGCCGAGTTCGCGCGTGGCGCGCTCGACGCTGACGCCGCCGGTCGGGATCGACGCCGAGCCGCCAGTGCCGAGCCCGGTGGCGATCTTGTCGGTGTCGCCCTGCAAGACATGGGCACGCTCCGGCGGCACGCCGAACTGCTCGGCAACGAGCTGCGCATAGGCCGTCTGGTGGCCCTGCCCGCTCGACTGCGTGCCGATCAGGATGTTGATGTCGCCATTGGGATCGAGCGCGACGTTAGCGGTCTCCTCGCCCATCGTGCCGCAGATCTCGACATAGCAGGACATGCCGATGCCGCGCACGAGACCTTGCTTCTTCGCCGCCTTGGCGCGCTTCGGAAATTCCTTCCAGTTGGCGACTTCCATCGCGCGCTTCATATGCGCGGTGAAGTCGCCGGAATCGTAGACCTTTCCGGTCGCGGTCTTGTAGGGCATCGCCTTCGGCGGGATGAAGTTCTTGCGCCGGATCGCATCCGGCGTCATCCCGAGCTTTCGCGCGGCCGCATCGACCAGACGTTCGACCACATAGGCCGCTTCGGGGCGCCCGGCGCCGCGATAGGCGTCGACCGGCACGGTATTGGTGAACACGGTGCGGACGCGGCAGTGGAAGGCCTGGATGTCGTAGAGACCCGGCAGCATGCCGGCGCCGCCATGCGGGATGTAGGGCCCAAAGGTCGAGAGATAGGCGCCCATGTCGCCCATCAGATCGACGTCCATGCCGAGGAATTTGCCGTCCTCGGCCAGCGCCATCTTAGCCGTCGTGACGTTGTCGCGGCCCTGCGCGTCGCCCATGAAGTGATCGGAGCGATCGGCCGTCCATTTGATGGTCTTGCGCAGCTTGCGCGCCGCCACCGAAATCAGCGCATATTCGCGATAGGGAAACAGTTTTGTGCCGAAGCCGCCGCCGACGTCGGGGCAGATCACCCGCATCTTTTCCATCGGAATCTTCAGCACCATGCCGCACAGGATTTCGCGCAGGCGATGGCTGCCCTGGCTGCCGATGGTCAGCGTCAGATGATCGCGCTTGGCATCGTATTCGGCGACCGCGGCGCGCGTCTCCATGAAGTTGGTGATGACGCGCGGGTTGACGATCGATATCTCGGCGATCGCATGCGCCTTGGCAAAGGCGGCCTCAGCCGCCTTCTTGTCGCCGACCGACACGTCGAACAGCACATTGCCGGGCTTGTCGGGCCAGACCAGCGGCGCGTCTTTCTTCACGGCATTGACGACGCCGACCACCGACGGAAGCGGCGTCCATTTGACGTCGATCGCCTCGATCGCGTCACGGGCCTGGTCGATGGTGTCGGCGACTACGAAGGCGACGGCGTCGCCGACATGGCGCACCTCGTCCTTGGGAAGAATCGGATAAGGCGGGCCGGTGAACGGATCGACTTCCAGGTTGAACAGGCACGGCAGGTCGCCGAGATCCCTGACGTCGTCGGCGGTCAGGATCGCAGCCACGCCCGGCATCCCGCGGGCCTTGGTGACGTTGAGGGTGAACTTCGCGTGCGCATGCGGCGAGCGCAGCATCAGCGCGTGCAACGCCGGCTGTGGCGAATGGTCGTCGGTATAGCGGCCCTTGCCGCGAATGAGCGCGTCGTCCTCCTTGCGGAGGACGCTTTGACCGACGCCGAACTTGATGGGAGCAGCCATCGTATCTCCAATTCCCGGTTTTTCCAGCGGCGCCATATTGCAGCGGTTGTCGGCTCAGCGCAAACCGCTTTCGCCCGAATAACCACAGCACCGGCGCAAGCAAATCGCTGCGCACCGCGACCCTTTTCGCGGCTGCACAACAAAAAAGCCCCGGCCAATGCCGGGATGGAAGGAAGATAACGCCGCAATCAATACTTCGCGACCACTGGGCCGCCGAAGGTGTAGTTCAGGCCGACACGCTGGACGTGGTCGTGGAAGCGCGTATCTACGTCGGCCCGGATCGCGCTGGCCGGTGCGAGCATGAAACTACGCGCATGGAAGCTGTCGAAATCCATGTAGAGGCATTCCCATTTGTTTACAGCCGTTTAGGACCAGACCTCCGGTCACGCAGCAGCGAGAATATCCACCCCCGGCCAAACAGCAGCATGATTGCGACCCCGTACACGAATGCACCGGTCACGATCAGCAACGCCAATGCGGTCTCATCGCGGAACGTGTGCATCTGCGCGAAATAGAAGCTCGCGAATCGCGCGGTGGCCCACAGCGCAGCGCCGAGCACGACGCCGGCCGCGGCGAACTTGGCGAGCGACGTCATCCAGGCGCGGTCGAGTTCGAGGTAGCCCGCCCGCACCGCGAAGGCGAGCACCAGCAAAAGATTGACCCAGGCCCCAATGGCGGTGGCGAGCGCCAGGCCGATTTGCGCCAGTGCGCCCATCAGCGCGACCTTCAGCGCGACGTTGACGGCAACGCCGGTCAGCGCCGCTTTGACCGGCGTCGCGGTGTCCTGACGGGCATAGAAGGTTGCTACCGCACTGCGGATGGTCACGAACGGGATGAGTCCGATTGCGTAAGCGGCCAGCGTGGCGCCGGCAGCCACCGCATCCGCGTTCGAGAAGGCGCCGCGCGCAAACATCGCGCGCATGATCACATCAGGCACGGTCAGGAAGGCGGCGACGAATGGCACCGAAAACAACAGCGAGAATTCGAACGCCCGCCGCTGCGCGGCTGATGCGCCGGTGATATCGTTCGCCGCAAGGCGCCGCGACATTTCCGGCAGCAACACGGTGCCGATCGCGATCCCGATCACGCCGATCGGCAACTGGTTGAGACGGTCGGCGTAATACAACGCCGAAAGCGCGCCCGCCGGCAGAAAGGTCGCGATGATCGTATCGGCGAACAACGCGATCTGCGTTCCCATCGAGCCGATGGTCGCAGGCCCCAGCGCCCGGAAGAACGCGCGCACGTCTTCATCGAATTTGATCGAAGCGAATTTCGGCAGAATGCCAGTCTTTGCCGCATCACCCGCCAGCAGCAGGAACTCGAGGATGCCAGCGAGCAGAAGGCCCCATGCGGCGGCGTAGCCCGCGCCCGGAAAGAACGCCGCCAGCGCCAGCGTCGCCATCATCGACAGATTGAGGAAGATCGGCGCGGCGGCGGCGCTGGCGAAACGATGCATCACGTTGAGCATGCCGCCGTACAGCGTCACCAGCGTGATCAGCAGCAAATACGGAAACGTGATCCGCGTCAACGAGATCGCCAGCTCGCCACGCGCCGGATCGTCCTTGAACCCCGGCGCAAGAATGGCGATCACTTCCGGCATGAACACCCAGGCCACAACCAGCAAAACAACCTGGGCGGCGAACAAGAGCGTGAAGATCCGATCGGCGAACAGTTTTGCCGATGCTTCGCTTTTGCCGTGCAGATGCGCGTAAGCCGGCACGAAGGCGGCATTGAAGGCGCCTTCGGCGAAGATCGCGCGAAAATGATTGGGCAGCCGCAGCGCCACGAAAAACGCGTCCGCGACGGGACCCGCGCCGAGAATCGCGGCGAGCATGATATCGCGCGCGAATCCGGTCAGCCGCGAAAGCAGCGTATAACCGCCGACGGTGAAGATGCGTCCGAGCATGCGCCGCTTCTAGCGCATATCGCGAGACGGGGAAATCGGGCAGCTAACGTTTAGGCATGATCCGGTCCGAAAACCGGAAGGCCGCCTCGCGCTAACGCGGCCCTTCGGGTCGCCATCATGCCTGAAGCGCGCCGCGCACGGCCTCGATGACGCGATCCTGCGTCGGCTCGTCGAGATAGGCGTGAATCGGCAGGCTGATGACATCAGCCGAGAGCTTTTCGCTCGCCGGCAACCCGCCATCCGCAATCGGAAAATCCCGGTAGGCGGTCTGTTGATGCATCGATTTCGTGTAGTAGACCATCGTCGGAACGCCCTGCACCTTCAACGTTGCCGCAAAACCGTCGCGGTTGGTCCCCTTTGGCAGGCGGATGGTGTACTGCGCCCAAACCGAGGTGCATCCGGAAGCCAACCGCGGCACCGTCACGAAATTGCCAAGACTGCGCGCATAGCGCTCGGCAACGCGGTTGCGGGCCGCGATCTCGTCTTCGAAAATCTTCAACTTCTCGATCAGGACCGCCGCCTGCATGGTGTCGAGACGTCCGGTCAGGCCAAGGCGTACGTTGTCGTATTTGTCGGAGCCCTGGCCGTGCACGCGGATGCTGCGCAACGTCTCGGCAAGTTTGTCATCGTCGGTAAAGATGGCGCCGCCATCGCCGAAACAGCCGAGCGGCTTGGTCGGGAAGAAGCTGGTCGCGGTCGCAAGTCCCAAGGAGCCGATATGGCGGCCCTTGTAGCTCGCGCCAAAACCCTGTGCGGCGTCATCGAGCACGAACAGGCCCTCGGCCTGCGCGACCTCTGCGATCGCATCGTGGTCGGCGCTTTGGCCGAACAGGTCGACGGGGATCACGGCGCGCGGCTTCAGGCCGCGCTGCCTGGCCGTCGCGATACCGCGCTTGAGCGAGGCGGCATCCATATTGAAGGTTGCTTCGTCGACGTCGACGAACACCGGCGTTGCGCCGGTCAGCGCTACTGCTTCACCGGTCGCGCAGAACGTGAACGATGGACACAGGACGGCGTCCCCCGGGCCGACTTCCTTGGCCATCAGCACCATCAAAAGCGCATCGGTGCCGCTCGCGCAGCTCACGACGTGCTTGGCGCCGCAAAAATCGGCCAAGGCCTTTTCCAGCACGGCGACTTCCGGACCATTGATGAAGAGACAATGGCTCGTCACACGCGAGAGCGCCTCATCGATCGATGGGCCGAGCCGACGGCGCTGCGAAGCGAGGTCATAGAAGGGAACGGGTTCTGGACGCATGTGCTGGTTCATGGAGCCTTGCAGAAATCAAAGTGAGAGGTTCTCAGCCGGCGATGCGGCGCGGTCCCTTGCGCGCGGCAGACGCCGCAGGCTTGGCGGGCTGCTCGAGGCAGCGGATCGCGATCTCGAGACTGGCGACGCCCTCGTCGCCGGAAACCGCCGGCATATTGCCGGTGCGGACGGCATCGAGGAATGCGATCAGCTCGGCGCGCAGCGGTTCATCATGGCCGACCGGCAGATGCCGCATCGAGTAGCTGCCGTCGGGCTTGAAGCCGAAGCACTCGGTCACCTGCCGCGTCAGGAGATCGCCCATCACATATTTGCCGCGGGTCGCGACCGTAACGCTGCGCGCCTTGAACGGCGTCAGCCAGTTGGTGTTGATGTGGGCGAGCACGCCGGAGGCAGTGCGGAACTGCAGCAGCGCGATGTCCTCGCGCTCGGCGACCGCGCTGGAGAGCTGCGGCTGCACCTCGACGATATCGGACTCGGTGAACCAGCGGATCAGGTCGATATCGTGGACGGCGAGATCGATCACGACGCCGACATTGGACATCCGCGGCGGAAATGGCCCGACGCGGGTGATACCGATCGAAAGAATGTCCTCGCCCGAGATCGCCTGCTTGATCGCGGCGACCGCTGGATTGAAGCGCTCGACATGGCCGACCATCAGCGTCACGCCGGCACTGCGCGCCGCATTGACGATGTCCTGCCCTTCCTCAACGGTCGAGGCCACCGGCTTCTCGACCAGGAGGTGGATGTTGCGGGTGATGCAGGCGAGCGCAATCTCGTGATGGAGATGGGTCGGCGCCGCGATCGTAATGGCATCGACGCCCTCGTCAAACAGCTCGTCGAGTTCGGCGAACGCACGGCAGCCGGCGAGCGCGGTAGCGCGCGCCCGGTGTTCGGGCAACGGATCGACAATGCCGACCAGCGTCACGCCGGGCAGACCGGCCAGCACGCGGGCATGGTTGCTGCCCATCACACCCGCGCCGACCACGCCGACGCGCAAGCCGCGTTTTGCGTCGGCCTTCGCATCGAATGCGGACCCTTTGGAACTCATGATTTGTCGACCCCAAGCAGATTTTAGGCGGATTCTAAGCAGAACTGCGCCGGAGTATCCCCGGCGGTTCTCTAGCACGCCATCACAGATGTGGCGAACGCGATCGACGGTTTTCGGACACGTTTTGATTCAAAGAATTACAACCCCGGCCCGGTAAAACTACGGTCGGCTCAACTGCGCTGGTAGTCGTCCTCGATGCGGATGATGTCGTCCTCGCCGAAATAGCTGCCGGTCTGGACCTCGATCAGCTCGAGCTGGATCTTGCCCGGATTTTCCAACCGGTGCACCGCGCCGATCGGGATGTAGATCGATTCGTTCTCGTGCACGGTCTTGACCAGTTCATTGACCGTCACCTGCGCCGTTCCGCGCACGACGATCCAGTGCTCGGCGCGATGGTGGTGTTTCTGCAGCGACAGCCGCCCGCCCGGCTTGACGATGATGCGTTTGACCTGATGCCGGTCGCCATTGTCGACCGACTGATAGGATCCCCAGGGCCGATGCACCCTGATGTGGTCTTCCGTCACCTGCGGCGCCACTGTCTTCAGTTTCGCGACCAGCCGCTTCAACCCGTTGGCGTCCTTCTGCCGGCTAACCAGCACGGCGTCCTGGGTTGCGACCACCACGAGGTCGTCGACGCCTTCAAGCGCGACGAGCGCGCGATCAGTCGATACGTTGCAATTGCGCGAATCCTCAAACACGGCTGCGCCGCGCGCCGCGTTGCCCTCGCCGTCCTTGCCGGACAATTCCCACACCGCATGCCAGGAGCCGACATCGGACCAGCCGCACGAGACCGGCACGACCGCGGCACGAGAGGTCTTCTCCATCACCGCATAGTCGATCGAGATCGATTTCGCCGATCCGAATGCGGCCTCGTCGAGCTTGACGAAGCCAAGGTCGGTACCTGCCTTCGTCACTGCATCACTGACGGCTTGGACGCTGTCCGCATCAACCTTGCCGTACTCATCCGACAGCACGGCGGCGCGGAACATGAAGTTGCCGCTGTTCCAGAGATAGCCCGACTTGACGTAATCAGCCGCGGTTGTCGGATCGGGCTTCTCGACGAACTTGGCGACTGCGCGAACCTTGCCGGAAATGACCTCGCCGGGATTGATGTAGCCATATTCGGTGGCGGCGCGTTCGGGCTGCACGCCGAACGTCACGATGTGCCCGGCTTCCGCCGCTGCCAACCCCTCGCGGCAGGCGGCGAGGAAAGCGGACGTGTCGCGCACGACGTGGTCGGCGGCGAGCGCCAGCAGAATGGCATCCTTGTCGCGCGCCTGTGCAAAGGCGGCGCCGGCCGCGATCGCAGGCCCGGAATCTCGCCGCATCGGTTCGAGAAGCACGTCGGCTTCCAGTCCGATCTCCGCCAGTTGCTCGAGCACCATGAAGCGATAGGCGTTGTTGGTGATGATGACGGGCCGTTCGAACAGACCAGCATCCGAAACCCGCAACAGCGTATCCTGGAACGTCGAACGCGCGCCGAACAGGGACAGGAACTGCTTGGGATGAACCTCGCGCGAGGCCGGCCACAGCCGCGTTCCCGCGCCGCCGCACATGATCAGGGGAATAATTCGTCGGTTCATCGGCGTCTCAAATCCTGTAATAGTCACGATACCAGGCGACAAAACTCGGCAAGCCCGTCCTCGATCGAGGTTTGCGGCCTGAAGCCGGTGTCGCGCATCAGTTCCGCAACATCGGCAAAGGTCTCGGTCACGTCTCCGGGCTGCATCGGCAGCATCTCCTTGACCGCCGCGCGGCCCAGCGCCTGTTCCAGAACTGCTACCACATGGGTCAGCTCTTCCGGACGATTGTTGCCGACATTGTAAACTTTTGCTGGCGCCCCGGCGGCCCCACCGGCGTCGCCGGGCGCCTGGTCGACCAGCCGCAACACGGCGCGCGTCGCATCGTCGATATGGGTAAAGTCGCGCCGCATCCTGCCATGGTTAAAGAGCCGGATCGGCGCGCCTTCCACGATTGCTTTGGTAAAGAGGAAAACCGCCATATCGGGCCGTCCCCACGGCCCATAGATGGTGAAGAACCGCAAGCCCGTCACCGGAAGACGATAGAGATGGCTGTAGGAATGCGCGATCAGCTCATTGGCCTTCTTGGTGGCGGCATATAGGCTGATCGGATGGTCGGTCTTGTCGTCCACCGAAAACGGTAGTTTCGTATTGGCGCCGTACACCGATGAGGACGACGCATAGACCAGATGGCCGCAGCCATGATGCCGACAACCTTCCAGCACATTGACGAAGCCTGCGAGATTGGCATCGACATAGGCATGCGGATGATCGATCGAATAGCGCACGCCGGCCTGCGCCGCCAGGTGCACCACCCTGGGAAAGCGGTGTTTGGCGAACAGGCGTTCCACTGACGTACGATCGGCGAGATCGATCTGCTCGAATGTGAAACCCTGCTCCGGGCGCAGAACGTCCAGCCGCGCCCGCTTCAGCGCCGGGTCGTAATAATCGTTGAGACTGTCGAGCCCGATCACGGCGCGGCCTTCGGCCAGCAGCCGGCGCGCAACGTGGAAGCCGATGAAACCCGCAGCTCCGGTGACCAATATGGGTTGATCCGGCATCATATCCTTGGAAGGCGCCGCTCAATGGCTGAAATTTCTGTCGCTAGCGCCTCTTTACCTGCGTTGCCGAGGCCACCGCAACACCTACCAGCCCGGCTATTGCCAGATCGGCCCGAAAACCATACCAAGGCGCCGAATTGCATCGCTTTTTGCACCCTCTTCTCAAATCCGGCACGGGCGAGATGCGCCGAATCCTGTTTTCGACATTGAAGATACTGGTCTCGGCGGCGCTCTTGTATTTCTCGTTGCGCAAGGTCGACCTCGCCGACCTCGCGGCCCGCATCGACGTTTCCAGCCTGGGCTGGATCGGCGTGGCGATCGCCGTGACGTTCCTGCAGATATTCGTCGGCGTGCTGCGCTGGCGCGAGATCGGCGCGGAATGCGGCGCGCCGCTGCCGACCCGGCAGGCGATGCGCTTCAACGTGATCGGGATGTTCTTCAACCAGACGCTACCGTCCTCGATCGGCGGCGATGCGGTCAGGCTATGGCTCGTCGCGCGTAACGGCGCCGGCTGGCGGGCGGCGACCTATTCCATCTTCGTCGACCGCGCCATCGGCCTGATCGCGCTCGCGGTCGTCATCGTTGCGAGCCTGCCGTGGAGCTATCGCCTGATCACCGATCCCCACGGCAGGTCGGCGCTGCTGTTCGTCGATTTCGCAGCGCTTGCCGGCGGCCTCGGGTTTCTCCTGCTCGGCAGGCTGCGGTGGCCATGGTTGAAGCACTGGTGGGGTACCCATCACATCCACGCCTGCTCGGTGATCGCCAATCGCGTGCTGTTCAGCCGCACTCACGGCCCGAAAGTCGCGGTGCTGTCGTTATTGGTGCACGTGCTTGCCGTCGTCATCGCCTGGTGCGTGGTGCAGTCGATCGCCGCCCCCGTGGTGTTCGGCCAGATCTTCCAGCTCGTTCCACCCGTCATGCTGATCACCATGCTGCCGATCTCGATTGCCGGCTGGGGCGTCCGCGAAGCCACCATGGGGCTGGCGTTCGGCTATGCCGGCCTGATGGCCAACGAGGGCGTCAACATCTCCCTGCTTTATGGCGCAGTATCCTTCATCGTCGGCGCGATCGGCGGGCTGGTCTGGATATTGAGCGCCGAGAAGGCCGCGCAGGGCACGGCGCCGATCGAGGTTCCCAAATAACCTTCGAGTAGCTTTCCGCACGGACAGAATGGCCAATTCGCAATTATTGCTGTCGTTTGCTGCCGCGGCGTCGGCTGTGCTGTTGTCGGCCGTCCTGACCTGGGCGGTCCGGCCGCTACTCGCGCGAATCGCGTTGGCAAAACCGAATGCGCGCTCTTCCCATCGGATTCCGACGCCGCAAGGTGGAGGCATCGCGGTGATCGCGGCCACGCTGATCGCGGCCGTCACAGTCATCGCGTTTGCCGGCACGGCGGAGATGAAAATCCCCATAGCCGTGTTCGGCGCGACGCTGTTCATCGCGGCCGTCGGCTTTGCCGATGACGTCAATTCGCTTCCCGTGGTGCCGCGGCTATTGCTGCAGGGACTAGCCGTCGCGGCGGTGATCTTGGTGGCCCCCGACAGCTTACGGATCGTTCCTGCCTGCCCGCTCTGGCTCGAGCGTGGCCTCCTGATCCTCGCAGGCTTGTGGTTCGTGAACCTCGTCAACTTCATGGACGGGCTGGACCTGATGACGGTCGCCGAGATCGTGCCCATCACCGGCGCACTCGTTCTGCTCGGCTGGCTCGGCGGACTTCCGGCATCGACGACGGTCGCCGCCGCAGCGCTGTTCGGCGCGATGCTCGGCTTCGCGCCCTTCAACCGGCCGGTAGCAAAAATCTTTCTCGGGGACGTCGGCAGCCTGCCGATCGGCCTGTTGGCCGGCTGGTGTCTCTTGCAGCTCGCCTGGCATCAGCAAGTGGCAGCGGCGCTGCTGTTGCCGCTCTATTACCTCGCCGATGCGACCGTCACGCTGCTGCGGCGCGTCGCGCGGCGCGAGCCGTTCTGGGCCGCGCATCGCACCCACTTCTATCAGCGCGCCACCGACAACGGCTTTTCGGTGTGGCGCGTGGTGAGCGAGGTGTTCGCGCTCAACCTCGTGCTGGCTGCGCTGGCGGTCGGCTCGTTCATGACCTCGTCGACGGCGATCGCCGGCCTGCTACTCGGTGCTGGAGGCGCCGTGACGGCGCTCTTGATGCACCGTTTCTCACGTCGGCAACCGTCTCGCGTCTGATCCAGCTACTTCTGCACGAGTTCGCGGATCAGCCCGCAATAGTCGTCCATGGCGATCTCAAAATCAAAACGCCTGGAGATTTCAGCCGCGCGTTCGGCCCGCTGTGGGTCGTCGGCCCGGGCGGCGCGACTGACCGCTTTCGCCAGTTCGCCGGCGTTGCCGGGCTCCACCACCCAGCCGACATCGTGCTCGATGACCGTCAGCGCCGCCTCGGCATCCGCTTCGGAAACCAGGATCACCGGACGGCCGATCGCCAGCAGATTGTAGAACCGGCTGGGCACCGACACGCCGGCGACGTTCCTGCGGTAGGGAATGATCCAGACGTCCGCCGCCGAAAGAAACGCCTCTAGCTGCTCCTCCTCGACGCGATCGACCAGGGTCACGTTCGGGAGCTTTGCCTCAGCCTGCATGGCCTTCAACTGGTCGAACCCAATCCCCCAGCCCGACAGCAGGAAGTGTATATCCTTGTCGTCACGCAGCAGGCGCGCCGCTTCGAACACGACGACGGGATCGTGGGTAAAGCCGAGATTGCCTGACAGTCCGACGACGAAGCGGGCGGAAAGCGAACGGCGGTACGGATTGTCCGGGTCGATCGCGCGAACGCCACGTGCAAGTGTCGCCCAGTTTGGAATGAAGCGGATCTTGTCGCTTGTCATTCCGCCATAGCGCAGCAGCAGCTTCTCGGTGTCGCGGCCGATGATGACGACGGCATCGAGCGCGCGAAACATCGGCGCGTTCAAGGCGCGCATCGCTTTCGCCACGATCGACTGCGGCTTCAACAGGCCAGCCATGACGAGGACGTCGGGATAGAGATCGTGCATGATCAGCGCCGACCTCGCGCCTTTCAATTTGGCCGCGGCGGCAAAAGCGTAAGGCAGCATGAAGGGTGCCGGCACGGTCAGCGTGACGTCACCGCGCCGCAACCTCGCCAGCATCACGAAAAACATCCGGACCGTGAACAGCAATTCGGCCACGGCGCGCTTTCCCAGCGCGCCCTTGCCCGGCATCCAGTTCTTGACCTCGACGACCTCAGGCTTGCCCGCTTGCACCGATATCGCGGAACCTACCGTTCCCGACAGCACCAGCACCTCGGCCTCCTGCGCCACGCGGTCGGAAATCGCGGCCATGATCGCTGCCGTCGTGCTCGGATCGGGCGGGTAATGCTGGCTAACGACGACGACTTTTCCGGACTTCTGCATCATGGCTTCCGAAGGGGCACGAATGGCCGCGGGGACCGACCGGGCGAGGCAGCAAAATCAGGCGGCGTTCGATCCGAATTCCGGCACGGCATCCTTGAGCACCGCGCGGATGGTGGAGCGGTCATCCCGCGCGATTGCATCCTCCAGTGCCGCGAGCCATTTGCGCAAGATCTGCATCGGCGGCTCATTCGGCTTAGCCGCCATGATGCCGGCGACCCCGATCTCGACCGTCGGCTCCTCGCTGGCGAACAGGATCTCGTTCAGCCGCTCGCCCGGCCGCATGCCGGTGAACACCACCTCGATGTCGACGCCCGGTTCGAGGCCGGACAGGCGGATCATCCGCTCGGCAAGCTCCACGATCTTGACCGGCTGTCCCATGTTGAGGACATAGACGGAGACGTCGGGCCGCGCCGGCGTCAGCGCGTGCGTGGCTGCGGTCAGCACGAGATCGCAGGCTTCGCGGATCGTCATGAAGTACCGGACCATTTCCGGATGCGTCACCGTGACAGGACCGCCGGCCTCGATCTGCGCCTTGAATTTCGGCACCACCGATCCGTTCGAGGCCAGTACGTTGCCGAACCGCACCGAGATCAGCCTCATGTGCGGCTTGCCCTCCGATTGCGTCATCAGGTCGTGGTCGAGCGCCTGACAATACATTTCGGCGAAGCGCTTGGTCAGGCCCAGCATCGAGACCGGCTCGATCGCCTTGTCGGTCGAGATCATCACCATGGCTTCGGCGCCCGCCGCCTGCGCGGCGTCGGCGACATTGACGGATCCGAAGATGTTGGTCTTGACGCCCTCGCTCCAATCGCGCTCGAGGATCGGCACGTGCTTCAGCGCGGCGGCATGGAACACGATATCGGGCTTGAACTCCCGCATCAGGCTTATGATCCGGTCACGATCGCGGATGTCGGCGATCCGGCCTTCGATGGCGGCATTGGCTGCGCGTGCCGTCAGCGCTTCCGTGACTGCGTAAAGCGCCGGTTCCGAGTGCTCGATCACCAACAGCCGCGCAGCGCCAAAGGTCGCGATGCGGTCGCATATCTCCGAACCGATCGAGCCGCCGCCGCCGGTGACGATCACCGCCTTGCCCTTCACCAGCGCTTCAAGCCGCGCGTAATCGATCTTCTCGCTTGGCCGCAGCAAAAGATCTTCGACGGCGACATTGGTCAGCCGCGGCACGTCGCCGCCTTCGAGCGACGGCAGGCGGCTGACGAACAGCCCGAGCCGCTTGGCCCGCATCAGAACCGCCTCGGGGTGCGCCTCCGGTTCGAACGCCGACGGCGTCATGACGACGCGCGAAATCGGCTTTCCCCGTCCGGCATAATCGCGGACCACGTCCTCGACGTCGTCGATCCCGCCCAGCACCGGCACGTTGCGGATCGACTGCCCGAGGTCCGCGGCCGACGACGACAGCACGCCGACCGGCCAAAGCTGCTTAACTGCGCCGCTCTCGATCGCGCGCAACAGCACCTCGGCGTCGGCGGCGCGGCCGATCAAAAGCGTCGCCGACGCGCCTTCGGTCCGCGCATGGCGGCGAACCCGCGTGTAACGGAAATAGCGATATCCGAAGCGGAGCGCGCTCAGCGCGAACACCTGAAGGAACCAGTAGAGCACAATGGTGACACGGCCGAATAGCACCGGCGCCTTGCCGTTCGATGCGGCGAAAATGAAGGCGTAGTCCAGCACGACGAGCGCTACCGCCAGAATGGTCGCCACGCGCAGGATGTTCAGCGCATCGGGAAGCGAAATGAAACGCCATTTCGTCGTCGTCAGATTGAAGACGTAGCAGATAACGATGCTGAAGGCGACGAACAGCGGTAAGATCTTGAGCAGCAGCGGCAGGCGGGCATAGAAGCCGTCGCCTCCCTCGAAGCGCAGGTAGAAGCTTGCGAGCAACGCAAGCGCGGTCACCAACGCATCATGCGCTGCGATCAGGTAATTGCGACGGGTCAGTTGCGAAAGAGGCGTCATTCCATTGGCCGGCTGCGGAAACGATCGGGATTCGCGGGGCGTCCCTCGCCCGCTGATATCTTATCTGCGGCGTGCACGCCAGCGATCATGGCCGGACTGTTCCGGAAGATTCCGCTGCCTCTGACCTGGCGCGCAGCACCATGCCTCCGGCAACTCCGACGCCCAGCACATACATCCAGCCTTCATGGAAGTCGAAGATGTGTGAGTTGAACAACGAGGTGAAGATATTCTGCACTACGACCAAAAGCCCGATCCAATTCGCAAGCCCGTCGCCACGGAACAGGAGCAGGTGCAACAGCCACATCGCGTACAGTATGACGACACCGACAATGCCCCATTGCACCGCGACGTTGAGCGTCTGGTTATGGGGATTTCCGATCACTTCGCTGCTGGCCTGGTGTGAGTCGTGCGTGGCGACGCGCTCGAACAGGCCGCGCGTCGCGCCCGTGCCGTGGCCGATCAGCGGTGCCTCGGCAAAGAAACCGAAAGACTTCCGCCAGAACTCGAGCCGCAGCCCGATCGATGTCGGCATGTTTTGTTCCTTGTAGAGCCGATAATCCCGGGCAAACGTCTCCGCGGTCCGGCGCAACGCTGGCGAGGTCTGCCAGGCAACGGCGGCGAACGCGGCCGCTACGCACAGGATGATGACGATGCTGCGCCACCTCAGATGCAGCAGCGCAAACACCGCAAACATGATCGGCACCGTGACCAATGCCGTGCGCGACACCACCAGGAACGCCATGTTGACGAAGAAGCCGAAGGCGACGGCGGTGAGCAGCACGGCCAGCGCAATCCGCTTTTCCCGCAGCAGCATGATGACCGGATAGGCGAGCGCAACCGCGCACAGCGTGAATTCCTGGCTCTGGGCGATGTAGTTCTTGACAAAGATGCCGCGCGCGGCGAGCTCCGGCGTCCGCAACGAAAGTTCGGGACGCAAAAACACCAGCCAGGACATCAGCATCAACAGCGTGCACGAAACGAGGAACGCTCCAAACACCCACGACCCGCGCGCCGAGCGCTCGAAATGATATAGCAGGACCGGAAGCACCAGGAGCTTCGCGGCCGGCCCCACAGCATAGAATCGCGCGCCCCAAGCGGCGTCCGACCACAGGGTTCCGACAAGCGCCAGAACGAACAGGACGATCGGCAGCGCGGAAATCGGGCGCTTCAGCGAGGCAAGAAAGCCCTTCAACTCGACCGTCGGCGCAACCGTGACCAGAAGCATAGCGCCGAAAATACCGACCAGCGAAGTCGACCATGGCAGCGACAGCGCAAGCAGGACCGCGACGACGTCGCTCACCTTCATCCATGCGGCCGGATCGCGCCAGATCGGCAGCGCCTTGGCGATCGGCGACGAAGCTGCGTTAGCGCTCACGCCTTGCCTCCCCGGGCGCGGCCAACCAGCGACGTCGTGCTGTGGCCCGGCAGGATATCGACGAGCACGACCTCGCCGCCGGTAGCCTCGACGATCTCGTGGCCGACGACCTGCTCGCGCGTATAATCGCCGCCCTTGACCAGCACGCTCGGCCTCACCCGCGTGATCAGGTCGATCGGCGTGTCCTCCGCGAAGATCGCGACGAGATCGACCGCCTCCAGCGCTGCCAGCACTTCGGCGCGCGCCCGCTCATCCTGCACCGGGCGTCCCTCGCCCTTCAATCGTTTCACCGAGGCATCGCTGTTGAGGCCGACGATCAGGCGGTCGCAGGCGCCGCGCGCCGCCGTCAGCACCTTGACGTGGCCGGGATGCAGAATATCGAAGCAGCCATTGGTGAAGCCGATGCGCAGCCCCTGCCGGCGCCACTCCGCCAGATGCACGGCGAGATCGCCGCCTGCCGGCACGATCTTCTCTTCGGCCGCCAGCGACGCATGCGGCAGGATTTTCCGCCGCAGCTCCGCGGGCGTGACGGTAGCGGTGCCCTTCTTGCCGACCGCGACCGCGGCCGCGGCGTTCGCCATCCTGAGCGCCGTCTCCCAATCGGCTTGGGCCGCAAGCGTCAGCGCCAGCACCGCGGCAACCGTGTCACCCGCGCCCGAGACGTCGCGTACCTTGACCGGCAGCGCCGGCACATGGATCGCTTCGCCGCCGCGAACCACCAGCGTCATGCCGTGTTCGCTTTGCGTCACCAGCATGGCCTCACAGTCGGCAAGGTACATCGCGTCCTGCGCCGCCTCGGCAATGTTCCGGTCGGTGTCGGCGCGGCTGCGGGTGGCTTCGGCAAACTCCTTGCGGTTGGGAGTCAGCAGCGTAGCCCCGCGATAGATCGCGAAATTGGCGCTCTTGGGGTCGACGATCACGCGCTTGCCGAGCTTCTTCGCGGCGTCAATGATGTTGCGGATGACGCGCGCCGTCAGCACACCCTTGGCATAATCGGACAGCAGCACGATGTCAGCGCGCGCGACCAGCGGCAGGATCGCACCGATCAGCCGCTGCTCGACATCGGCCGAGGCCGGCACGGCCTGCTCCCAATCCGCGCGCAGCATGTGGGTGGAAAAATGCTCGGAGACGAAGCGCACCTTGCGCGTGGTCGGGCGGGAGGGATCGGATACCAGCACGGCCTCTATCAGGCTTTCCCGCGCCAGATCGGCCTTCAGCTTCGCACCCGCCTCGTCTTCGCCGATCAGGCCGGCAAAGATGCAGCGCGCGCCGAGAGACGCAATGTTGCGCGCGACATTGCCGGCACCGCCGACATTGGTCTCGCTACGCTGGACCGCGATAACGGGCGCCGGTGCTTCCGGCGAAACACGGGATACATCGCCATAGACGAACTCGTCGAGCATGAGATCGCCGACGCAGAGCACGGTCTGATTTGGGATCGCCTGGCTCAGGGCTTCAAAATCGAACATCTGTCTACCTGGTGCCCATCAGCGAAAGCGATCGGGACGGTCGAGAAAAACCTTCACATAGGTCTCGACCGCGTCTTCGAGCGCAGTGAAGCCGCCATTATACCCGGCGTTCAGCAGCCGATCGACTTCGCTCTGGGTGAAGTATTGATAGCTACCGCGGATCTGCTCGGGCATGTCGATATACTGGATGTTCGGTGCGATGCCGAGCGCGGCATAGGCCGACAGCATCAGATCGCGAAAGCTGCGGGCCGTGCCGGTTCCGACGTTGAAGATACCGCTGACATCAGGCGTCGAGAGCAGCCACATCGTGACGCGCACGACGTCGTCGACATAGATGAAGTCGCGCCGCTGGTCCCCGTCGGCGATCCCTTCCCGATGCGACTTGAACAATTGCACCGGACGGCCGGCCTTGATGTCGTCGAAGCGCCGCGCCAGCACGCTCATCATCGTGCCCTTGTGATATTCGTTGGGGCCGAACACGTTGAAGAACTTCAATCCCGCCCATTGCGGCGGCAGCCGTTCGCCGCGCGCTGAGCGTTCGGCGACCGCCATGTCGAACAGATGCTTGCTCCAGCCATAGAGGTTCATCGGCCGCAGCTTCTTCAGCGCATCCATCGATTGGTCGTCGCGAAAGCCGCTGCTGCCGTCGCCATAGGTCGCGGCCGAGGACGCGTAGATCAGCGGTGTGGCGTTGGCCGTGCACCAGTCGAGCAACCGCATCGACAGGCGGAAATTGGTCTCGATCACCAGGTCGCCATCGGTTGCCGTGGTCTCGGAAATGGCGCCGAGATGGATGATCGCCTCCAGCCGGCGGCCCTTCAGCCAGTCCATCAGTTCCGAAGGCGGTACAAAATCGGCCAGCCGGCGTTTGGCCAGATTGCGCCATTTGCCGTCATGGCCGAGCACGTCGCACACGACGACGTCCCGGCCGGCGTCATTCAACGCAGCCACGACGTTCGACCCGATAAAACCGGCACCCCCGGTCACCAGCAACATGCCATCCCCTGCCATGATTGTTCGGGCGAAAGCTTTGCCTCACTCCCGCGCGGCAGGCAACTTTGCTCCTCGGCGGATCGAAGACCGAATCGACCGGCTTTACGTGTCGCCTTGGAGCGGTTACCGACGGGCCGGCAATCGGTTAGCGGCGAAACAGCCAAGATATGAATTTTAATTCACCAAATGGGATCGAAATGGAAGATAGCGCCGGCACCAGGCCTATTCTGATCGTTCCCTATATGTGGATTGGCGACTTCGTCCGCGGCCATACCGTGGTGCGGGTTTTGAAGCAGCGCTGGCCGAACCGCCCGGTCGACCTCCTGGTGACCCCCCTTTGCGCACCGCTGGTCGACTATATGCCCGGTGTCCGGGCGGGCATCGTCTGGAACCTGCCGCGCAGCCGGCTTGCGCTGGCCAAGCAGCGGGGCCTCGCCGCCGAACTGCGCGCCCGCGGCTATGGAACCGCCCTCGTCCTGCCCCGCACCTGGAAGGCGGCGATTGCGCCCGCGCTGGCCGGAATCCCCGAGCGCGTCGGCTTTTTCGGCGAGGCGCGATTCGGGCTGATCAACCGGATGCGCTGGGGCGAAAAGGCCCTGCCCCGCTTCATCGACAAGAATGCCGCGCTGGCGCTGCCCGACGGCGCGCCGCTGCCGCCGGAATGGCCAGTGCCGCAGCTCGTGGTTCCGCAGGAGGAAACCGCCCGCTGGCGGAAGGCCAATGGGCTCGGCACCAGACCTGCGGTGGCGCTGGCGCCCGGCTCGGTCGGCGCGTCAAAGCGATGGACCTATTATCCGCAAGTCGCGCGGCTGTTGATCGAGCGCGGGCTCGACGTCTGGGTGGTCGGCGGTCCCGGCGAGAAGGGGCTGGCGCAGGACATCGTCACCGCCGGCGGCGACAAAGTCCGCGACCTCACCGGCACCGACCTGCGCAACGGTATTCTGGCGATGGCAGCCGCCGGCGTCGCCATCTCGAACGACTCGGGCCTGATGCACATCGCGGCCGCGATCGGCACGCCGACCATGGGCATTTTCGGTCCGACCAGCCCCTACCTCTGGGCGCCGTTGAACGGTCTCGCGGCAACCGTCGTTCAGACCAAGACGGAGCTCGCCTGCCAGCCCTGCCAGCGCACGGTCTGCACCATGAACGACCATCGGTGCATGCGCGACATCGACGCCCCCTACGTGGCCGACCTCGCGCATCGCCTGCTGGTGACTCAGCCGAGCATGCGGTAAACTGCGGCGATCGCATTCGCCTCCGCCTCAAGGCTGAATTTTTCCAGCACGCGCGCACGCGCCCGTTCGCCCATCGCATGTGCCGAGGCCGGATCGCGCATCAAGGGCTCGAGCGCCGCGACCAGCGCCTCAGTATCTCCCGGCGGCGTCAGCACGCCCGTCACGCCGTCCTCGACCACGAACTCCGCTGCGCCTGCCCGCGCCGCCACCAGCGCCGCACCTGCCGCCATCGCCTCGATCAGCGTCAGGCCAAAGCCTTCGTTGCGCGAGGTGAACGCGTAGATCGTCAGCCGCGGATACCAGCGCTGCACTTCCTCGATTTCGAGCTCGCCCGTGATGACGATGCGCGATTGCAGCCCGGCCACCTCGATCTGCCGCTTCAAGCCGTCGGCAAAACCCTGCTGCTCCGGCACGACCGCGCCGACGATGACAGCGGTGAAATCGGGATAGCGCGGCAACAGCCGGCACATCGCCTCGACGAAGACATCCGTGCCTTTTTGCGCGCGCACCCGGCCGAAGCATCCGATCGCGTAATGTCCCGGCAGTTTCGCCTCGGCAAACGCCGCCGCGCGGTCGGCCGGCGGCGCGTAGGCTTTGGTGTCGACGCCATGCATCACGACCGTCGCCCCGCGCTTGAGGAACGACGCGGACAATTCGGAGGTTGCGATCACGGCATCCATCTGCCGGATCAGCCAGCGCGTCAGCCAGGTGTGATGCCGCTGCGCCGCCGAGGTGAAGACCAGTTTCAGCGGCCAGCCGAGCGCACGCAGCAAGACACCGACAATCATCTCGTCGTTGCGTCGCGCGTGCCAGATCAGGGAGTTGCGATGCCGCCAGAGTTTTAACAGATCCGCAAAACCCATCCGCGCGATGCCGTCGGGAGCGTGTGGCCCGAGCCATGCTGCGCGGAACATCTGCGCGAGCTTCGGCGCCACCATCCGGTTGGTCGCCGTGACGCCCGAATAGCGCCTGTGCAGATTCGGCACGATCAGTTGCAGATCACTGGCCAAATTGTTCTCGATCGGCACGTCCGGCTCCGTTTCGGCCAGTTCCTATACGCAACATTAAGCATAGTGGCCAGTTCGGCCTGTGCCGAAACCCCCTCTTCACCGCGAGCCCCCTAGCATCGCCCGCAAATAAATCGGGAGAGGTGACCCATGACCGTGCTCGTCACCGGTGGCGCCGGCTATGTCGGAAGTCATACGGTTCATGCGCTGGTGGACGCCGGCGAAAGCGTCGTCGTGATCGACAACCTGTCCACCGGATTTTCCTCGCTTTTGCCCCGCCCCGTGCCGCTGTTCATCGGCGACGCCGGCGACGAAAACCTCGTCGAGGGCGTGATCGCCCAGCACCGCGTCGAGAGCATCATTCATTTCGCGGGCTCCGTTGTAGTGCCGGATTCGATGCGGGATCCGCTCGGCTATTACCGCAACAACACCATGACGACCCGCAGCCTCTTGAATTCAGCGGTGAAGGGCGGAGTCGGCCGCTTCATCTTTTCGTCGACGGCTGCCGTGTACGGTAATCCGGACCATGTGCCGGTGCCGGAACAGGCGCCGACGCGGCCGATGTCGCCTTACGGCTCCTCCAAGCTGATGACCGAAATCATGCTGCATGACGTCGCTAGTGCGCACGACATGCAGTACGTCGTGTTGCGCTATTTCAACGTCGCCGGCGCCGATCCGAACGGCCGCTGCGGCCTCTCGACCGTCGGCGCGACGCATCTGCTCAAGATTGCGGTCGAAGCCGCCACCGGGCAGCGCGCCAAGGTCGACGTGTACGGAACTGACTACCCGACGCCGGACGGAAGCTGCATCCGCGATTTCATCCATGTCAGCGATCTCGCGGAAGCCCATCGCGCCGCGCTGTCGTACCTGCGAGGCGGCGGAAGCTCGATCACGCTGAACTGCGGCTACGGCCGCGGCTACTCGGTGCTGGAAACCATCGAGGCCGTCCGCCGCGTCTCGATGCGCAATTTCGCGGTTCAATATGCGCCACGCCGGCCCGGCGACATCGTGACCATGGTTGCCGATACCAGCCGCATCCGTTCGATGCTGGAGTGGACGCCGCAATTCGACAATCTCGAAACCATCGCCGGCCACGCGCTGACCTGGGAAAAGAGGTTGTTCAGCGAACGCGGCGGCCTTCCGCAGCACGCGGAATCGGCCTGAAATCAAGCGCTTATTGGGCTTGAAAAAGCTCGCTTTCGCAGGCAAGGAGGCATCGCAGCAGCCCTGACGCGCCGGGCTATCCAGGCGCCGTCAATGGAACGCGGATGACCGAACTTCCTACACAAACTCCGAAGAAAATCACCGACGACCCATATGGTGCGGCGATCCTGATTCGGCGCCTCGTCGCTGAACAGGGGCTCGCCTACTGGCGGCGCTATCTGCTCGCCTTTTCGCTGATGGGATTAGCTGCGGTGACAACCGCGGGTTCCGCCTACCTGCTCGGCGAGGTCATCAACAAGGCCTATGTCGACAAGGATGTGCGCGGGATTGCGCTCTTGTCGCTGGTCACCGTCGTCATCTTTACGATCAAGGGTGCGGCGACCTACGGGCACACCGTGATCCTGTCGCAGATCGGCAATGCGATCCTCGCAAATAACCAGCGCCGGCTGTTTGCCAAGCTGATGAGCGAAAACATCGCATTCTTCTCCGAGCGGCATTCATCGGAATTCCTGGCGCGGCTCACTGCTGGCGCCACCGCGGTGACGCAGGTGCTCAATCTCCTGATCAACGCCATCGGCCGCGATCTGCTGTCGCTGATCGCGCTCGTTGTCGTCATGGTGATGACCGATCCGCTGATGGCGCTGCTCGGTTTTGCGGTGGCGCCGCCGGCGATGATCGTGCTGCGCAAGCTGGTGAAGCGCATCAAGGGTCTTGCACACAACCAGTTCTCCGGCACCGCCGACATCATGGAGACGATGCAGGAATCGCTGCAGGGCATCCGCACCGTGAAAGCCTTTACGCTCGAACAGGCGATGCGCGAACGGATCGACGCCAGTATCGCCGCGGTCGAGCGCAACGCCAACAAGATGGCGCGCGTTTCCAACCGCTCCAGCCCATTGATGGAAACCCTCGGCGGCTTCGCGATCGCGGGCGGCCTGATGTATGGCGGCTATCGCGTGGTCGCGATGGGCGCTTCGCCCGGCCAGTTCTTTTCATTCCTGACCGCGTTCCTATTGGCCTATGAGCCGGCCAAGCGGCTGGCGCGGCTCAACATCGAGCTCAATAGCAACCTGATCGGCGCGCGCAAGCTGCTCGAAATCGTCGACACCCCACCGAGCGAGCCTGACGATAGTGACAAGCCAACGCTGAAACTCACTGACGCGCGGGTCGAGTTCCGCGACGTGACCTTCGGCTACCGGCCAGGCGAGCCGGTCCTCAATCGCATGAGCTTTGTCGCCGAGCCCGGCAAGACCACCGCGCTGGTCGGCCCCTCCGGCGGCGGCAAGTCCACCGTGCTCGCGCTGTTGCTGCGGCTCTACGAGGTGAACCAAGGCGAAATCCTGGTCGACGGCCAGAACATTTCCAGCGTGTCGCGGCAATCGCTGCGGCGGCAGACCGCCTATGTCGGCCAGGACGTCTATCTGTTCCGCGACACCATCGGCGCCAACATCGCCTTCGGCAAGGAAGGCGCCAGCCAGGACGAGATCGTGGCGGCCGCGAAGGCGGCCTGCGCGCACGATTTCATCATGGGCTTTCCGCTCGGCTACGACACGCCGGTCGGCGAGCACGGCACGCAGCTATCCGGCGGCCAGCGCCAGCGCATCGCAGTGGCCCGGGCGCTGATCAAGAACGCGCCGATCATTCTGCTGGATGAGGCGACCGCAGCGCTCGATTCCGAATCCGAGAAAGCCGTGCAGGAGGCGATCGAGCATCTTTGCCAGAACCGCACCACCATCGTGATCGCCCACCGCCTGCACACCATCATGCATGCCGATGCCATCCTGGTGGTCGAGGCCGGCGAGATCGTCGAACGCGGCCAGCATGACGATTTGCTGCGCCGCGGCGGGCGCTATGCCTCCTTCTTCCGCCTGCAGCAGCGCGAAGCCGGTCCACCCAGTCTGGCGCCGATCAGCGCAACCGCGTAAAAGCTAGAGCATGATCCGGAAAAGTGGGCACCGGTTTTCCGAAAAGATCATGCTCAACTAGAAGAATCCGGAATTCCACCGTAACCCGAGACCCTTTTCATGACCGCAGCCTCCTACGTCGTATCAGCAGCCCCGCAGCCCACGCTTCCCGTCGTCGGCGAGACCGGCTCCTATCCGGTTCGCCGCATCTGGTGCGTCGGACGCAACTATCTCGAGCACATCCGCGAGATGGGCAATGACGAGCGCGCGCCGCCGTTCTTCTTCGCCAAGCACGCCGACATGCTGGTGCCCGACGGCGCCACGATCCCCTATCCGCCGCTGACCAAGGACCTGCATCACGAAGTCGAACTGATCGTCGCGATGAAGAGCGGCGGCCTCAACATTCCGGCCGACAAGGCGCTCGATCATGTCTACGGCTACGCCGTCGGTATCGACCTCACTCGCCGCGACCTGCAGATCGCCTCGCGCAAGAAGGAGCGGCCGTGGGAAGTCGGAAAGTCCTTCGACTATTCCGCGCCCTGCTCCGCTATCCAGCCCGCATCCAAGATCGGCCATCCCGCCAAGGGCAAGATCTGGCTGACGGTCAACGGCAAGGAAACGCAGAAGGGCGACCTCACCGAACTGATCTGGAGCGTGCCCGAAATCATCTGGCAGCTCTCGCAGCAGGTGAAACTCGCCGCCGGCGACATCATCATGACCGGCACGCCGGCTGGAGTCTCGCAGCTCAATCCCGGCGACAAGATCGAGTGCGGCGTCGACGGCGTCGGCACGCTGAAGGTGAATATCGGCAAGCCGGAATAAGCCGACGATACTTACGACAGCAAAAAGCCCCGGATACATCCGGGGCTTTTTTATTGCAGGAAGGCCTATTTCTACTGCGTCATTGCGTGCTCGCTGAGATAAGCCTGGTAGGCGAGCCGGATGCCGTCCTCGAGCTTCGTGCTGGCGCGCCAGCCGAGTTTGGCCAAGCGGCTGACATCGAGCAGCTTGCGCGGGGTACCATCGGGGCGCGAGGCATCAAAACCGATCTCGCCGCTGTAGCCGACCGTCGCCGCGACGACGCGGGCGAATTCGGCGATCGTGATGTCCTCGCCGGTGCCGATATTGACCAGTTCACTCTCCGAATAGGTCTTCATCAAATGGATGCAGGCGTCCGCGAGGTCGTCGACATAGAGGAATTCGCGCCGCGGCGTGCCGGTGCCCCAGACCACGACCTCCTTCGCGCCGGCAACCTTGGCCTCGTGAAAGCGGCGGATCAGCGCGGCGACGACGTGGCTGTATTCGGGATGATAATTGTCGCCGCGCCCATATAGGTTGGTCGGCATCACATTGATGAAGTCGGCGCCGTACTGGCTGCGATAGGCCTCCACCATCTTGATGCCGGCGATCTTGGCAATCGCATAGGGCTCGTTGGTCGGCTCCAGCGGCCCCGTCAGCATGGAATCCTCGCGCAGCGGCTGCGGCGCCAGCTTGGGATAGATGCAGGAGGAGCCCAGGAACATCAGCTTCTCGGCACCGTGGACATGCGCGGCATGGATCACGTTCGCTGCAATCGCCAGATTGTCGTAGAGGAATTCGGCGCGCAGGGTGTTGTTGGCGACGATGCCGCCGACCTTGGCGGCCGCCAAAAACACCGCCTGGGGCCGGTTGGCGGCGAACCAGCGGTTGACCGCAGCCTGATCGCGCAGATCGACCTCATTGCGGGGCGTCGTCAGCAGTTCGACGCTTTCGCTCGCCAGCCGGCGCACCAGCGCGGCGCCGACCATGCCGCGGTGGCCGGCGACGTAGACGGTCTTGCCCGTCAGCTCAAACGGCAGGCTTGCCATTGGCGACCTCCCGCTTCGCTTCGTCGAGATCGTTCGCCACCATTTCCTTGACCATCTGGGCGAACAACGTCTTGGGCTTCCAGCCCAGTTTCTGCCGCGCCTTGCTGGCATCGCCGACCAGAAGATCGACTTCGGTGGGGCGGAAATAGACCGGATCGATGCGGACCACGGTCGTGCCGGATTTGGCGTCGACGCCGGTCTCGTCAACGCCCTGGCCGCGCCACTCGATGCGGCGGCCAACTTCGGCGAACGCCAGTTCGACGAATTCGCGCACCGAGCGGGTCTCGCCGGTCGCCAGCACGAAATCGTCCGCCGCATCGGCCTGCAGGATCCGGTGCATGCCCTCGATATAATCGCGCGCATGGCCCCAGTCGCGCTTGGCCTCGAGGTTGCCGAGATAGAGCACCTCGTCGAGGCCAACCTCGATGCGGGCGACGCTGCGGGTGATCTTGCGGGTGACAAAGGTCTCGCCGCGGATCGGGCTCTCATGGTTGAACAGGATGCCGTTCGAGGCAAACATGCCGTAGGCCTCGCGGTAGTTCACCGTGATCCAGTAGCCGTACAGCTTGGCGACGCCGTAAGGCGAGCGCGGGTAGAACGGCGTGGTCTCCTTCTGCGGCACCTCCTGGACCAGGCCGTAGAGTTCGGAGGTCGAGGCCTGGTAGAACCGCGTCTCCTTCTCCATGCCGAGGATGCGGATCGCCTCCAACAGCCGCAGCACGCCGATGGCGTCGGCGTTGGCGGTGTATTCCGGGCTTTCGAAGCTGACCCCGACATGGCTCTGGGCGGCGAGGTTGTAGATCTCGGTCGGCCGGATCTGCTGCATCAGCCGGATCAGGTTGGTCGAGTCGGTCATGTCGCCGTAATGCAGCAGGAACGGCACCTTGCGGGAATGAGGGTCCTGGTACAGGTGATCGATCCGCGCCGTGTTGAACGAGGACGACCGCCGCTTGATGCCGTGGACTTCATAGCCGAGGCCGAGCAGATATTCGGCCAAGTAGGCGCCGTCCTGGCCGGTGACGCCGGTAATCAGCGCCACGCGCCGCTGTGAATCTTGAGCCGCCATATCTTCTCCAAACCCGCTTGTCGCGCAGGCCATAGCATTCGACCTGCGCCAAGTCTATCGCCAAAACCGTTTGAAATCAGGCTCTTAGGCACTTAATCGCCATGGTGGCGCAAGCGTTCGAGTTCGATGATGGTGACGCCGCCATATTCAAGCCGCAGCAAGCCCTCCTTCTCGAGCCGCTTCAGGCACTGGTTGGCGTTTTGCCGCGAAATACCGGAGAGCGCTCCGATTTCCTCCTGCGTGATCTCCAGGTGGCGCGTCATGTCCGGATAGAGAATCGGGTTGAACAGCGAGGCGATGGAACGCGCAACGCGGCTGGTTGCGTCGAGCGTGCGGCCATGTTCCACCGCTCCGATGAACTGGCCGAGCCGCTCGTTGAGCTGCCGGACCAGAAAGCGGTTGAACGCGACGCTGTTCTCGAACAGCCAAAAGAAGGTGCTGCGGTCCATCAGCGCCAGCCTGGTGTCGCGCAATGCCACCACGTCGTAACGGCGCGGCTCGCCCTTGAGCACCGAGCCTTCGCCGAACCAGGCGCCGGCCGTGAGGCCGGCGAAGGTCGCGGCCTTGCCCCCGCTCGACACCGTACTCATCCGGGCAAGACCCGTGACGATACCGGTCCAATAGTCGAAGGGATCGCCGCGCATGAAGATATGCTCGTTGGCGCGGTAGGATTTCTCGACGATGCCGGCACGGGCGACCTCGATTTCCCGCTCGTTCAGTTCGCGCGACCAGGCCGCGATGCGCTTGAGGTTATCCGCAGCAATCATGATCGCATCGACCGTCGCGCCCCACTTGCTGCACTGCAGCAGAAGTACAGTTTGGCAAAATTTCCCGACGAATTGTCAGGCAAAAGACATTTCAAACTATCGCATTGCCCTAAGGAGGGCCACCTCGGCGGGTGTGCCCATGGCGCTACCGGTTGGGGTGCGGCGTTACCACGCGTGATGCCGGCCGTGATCGGCATCGTTAGTCGGATGGCCGGAAGGTTACCCCGGATGTAAGATTGCGGGTGCAGTTGCGAACGATAGATAAAGAGCGCGGCAAGCGCCTTATCTGGAGGGAATGAGTGGCTCATACGTTGGAAGTGCGCGGCGTGTCGCTGCGCTTCGGTGGCGTCCGTGCGCTGACCGAGGTCTCGTTCGGCGTGAACGAGGGCGAATTGTTCTCGATCATCGGCCCGAACGGCGCCGGCAAGACCTCCATCGTCAATTGCATTTCCGGCCGCTACAAGCCCACCGAAGGCCGGCTATTCTACCGCGGCAAGGATATCACCGGCCTCAATCCGAACGCGCGGCCACAGCTTGGCATCGGCCGCACTTTCCAGAACCTGGCGCTGTTCCACCACATGAGCGTGCTCGACAACATCATGGTCGGGCGGCACCACCTTCTGAAGAACAATTTTATCACCGGTTCGCTTTACTGGCTGACCGGCGCGCGGCGCGAGGAACTCGAGCACCGCCGCAAGGTGGAAGAGATCATCGATTTCCTTGACCTGCAGTCGGTGCGCAAGGCGACCGCCGGCACCCTGCCCTACGGCCTGCGCAAGCGCGTCGAGCTGGCCCGCGCGATGGCGCTGGAGCCGCAACTGATTCTGCTCGACGAGCCGATGGCCGGCATGAACTTCGAGGAAAAGGAGGACATGGCGCGCTACATCGTCGATCTCAACGAAGAGTTCGGCATGACCGTCATGATGATCGAGCACGACATGGGCGTGGTGATGGATATTTCCCACCGCGTCATGGTGCTGGATTTCGGCCGCAAGATCGCCGAAGGCGATCCCGCTTCCGTTCTCGCTGATCCGCATGTGAAACGCGCCTATCTCGGCGAAGAGGATGAGGTCCTCGTCGACCCCGACGACACGCCGGCGCCTCGGGAGAGCGTGGCATGATGGATTACGCCGGGCGCGCCGCCCTAGCCGATACCTTTCCAAAGCTGCTGCGCCTCAACGCCAGGGAGCACGGCGGCGAGATTGCGCTGCGCGAAAAAGATCTCGGGCTGTGGCGCATCTTCACCTGGAGCGATTACCAAACCCGCGTCCATGATTTCGCGCTCGGCTTGGTCGAACTGGGTCTTGGGCGCGGCGACGTCATCGGCATCATCGGCGACAATCGCCCGGACTGGGTGGCCGCCGAAATCGCAACGCATGCCATCGGCGCCATGAGCCTCGGTCTTTATCGCGACGTGCTGGACGAAGAAGCGGCCTATCTGCTCAGCTACGGCGAGGCCAAGCTGGTGTTTGCCGAGGACGAGGAGCAGGTCGACAAGCTGCTGGCGCTGGCCGATCGCGCCCCCAACCTCAAGCACATCGTCTATTCCGATCCGCGCGGCATGCGGAAATACGACGATCCCCGCCTGATGGAAGCCGGGAAGCTCGCCACGATGGGCCGCGACCGCGCCGCGCGCGAGCCGGGCCTTTACGACCGGCTGGTCGACGCCACCCGCGGTGAGGATGTCGCGATCCTCTGCACGACATCAGGCACGACGGCCAATCCCAAGCTCGCGATGCTGGCAGCGGGCCGCGTCCTCAAACATTGCGCGACCTATCTCGCCTTCGATCCGAAGGGACCGGACGACGAATACGTCTCGGTACTGCCGCTGCCCTGGATCATGGAGCAGGTCTACGCGCTCGGCAAAGGGCTGCTCTGCCGGATGAAGGTCAACTTCGTCGAAGAGCCCGAGACCATGATGCACGATTTCCGCGAGATCGCGCCGACTTTCGTGCTGTTCGCGCCGCGGCTCTGGGAATCGATCGCCGCCGACGTGCGCGCCGGCGTGATGGATTCTTCGCCGTTGAAACAAAAGCTGTTCGACATCGGAATAAAGACGGGCCTTTCCGCGCTGGCGCAGGGTAAGCATTCGATGTTCGCCGATCAGCTCCTGTTTCGCGCGCTGCGCGATCGCCTGGGCTTCACCCGGCTGCGCTCGGCGGCAACCGGCGGCGCCGCGCTCGGGCCCGATACTTTCAAGTTCTTCCAGGCCATGGGCGTGCCGCTGCGCACGCTCTATGGCCAGACCGAACTGCTGGGTGCCTACACGCTGCATCCGGCCGGCAAGGTCGATCCGGATACGACCGGCGTGCCGATGGCCGGCGATATCGAAATCCGCGTCGACAACCCTGATGTCAACGGCGTCGGCGAAATCGTCGTGCGCCACCCCAACATGTTCTTAGGCTATTACAAGAATCCGGAAGCCTCGGCCGCCGACATCAAGGACGGCTGGATGCATTCCGGCGACGCCGGCTACTTCAACAATGATGGCCAACTCGTCGTCATCGACCGCATCAAGGATCTCGCCGAGACCGCGCGCGGTGAGCGCTTCTCGCCACAATATCTGGAAAACAAGCTAAAATTCTCGCCCTACATCGCCGAGACCGTCGTGCTCGGCGCCGGCCGCGACGCGCTGGCGGCGATGATCTGTATTCGTTATTCGATCATCTCGAAATGGGCGGAGAAGAACCGCATTTCGTTCACGACCTATACCGACCTCTCCTCGCGCCCCGAGGTCTATGCGCTGTTGCGCAAGGAAGTGGAAGGCGTCAACGCCACGCTGCCGCCGGCGCAGCGCATCTCGCGCTTCCTGTTGCTCTACAAGGAACTCGACGCCGACGACGGCGAATTGACGCGCACCCGCAAGGTCCGTCGCAGCGTCATCAACGAAAAATACGCCGACATCATCGACGCGATCTACGGCGGCAAGAGCGACATTCCCGTCGATACCGTGATCCGCTTCCAGGACGGCACCACCCAGCGCATCCGCACCACGCTGCGGGTCGTCGATCTCGGCGGACCCGCGCCGATGGCGGAGGCCGCGGAATGAGGATGTTGCAGCGGCTTCGCGCGGTGCCAGTTAATGCGCCCTCTCCCCTTGTGGGAGAGGGCTACACCGCCATTCACCACGAACTTACCTCGGTGAGGGGTTTCTCTCCACATTCGCGAATGCGGAGAGAACCCCTCACCCGTCTTCGCTTCGCGAAGCCACCCTCTCCCACAAGGGGAGAGGGAAAGTGGCCTGCAATCCAATGGCGTCTAGCAGCATGAACACCCAGCTTCTCATCCAGCTCCTCGTCAACGGCCTCGTGGTCGGCACGCTCTACGGCGTGGTCGCGATGTCGTTCGTGCTGATCTACAAGGCGACGCAGGTGGTGAACTTCGCGCAGGGTGAACTGCTGCTGGTGGGCGCCTGGGTATGCTGGTGGCTGCTGACCAAATATCAGGTGCCGTTCTATCTGGGCATGCCGATCACGCTGGTGTTCATGTTCCTGTTTGGCATCGCGATCCAGATCGTCATCCTGCGGCCGATGATCGGTGAGCCGATCATTTCCGTGATCATGGTAACGATCGCGCTATCGACTGTGTTCGCCGCGCTGATGAAGTGGATGTTCGGCGTCAATTTGCAGCCATTCCCGCGCGTCTTCCAGACCCAGAACGTCAACATTCTCGGCCTGCAGGTACAGACCGTCTATCTGATGAGCCTCGCAGTCTCGGTCGCGATGATGATTGGGATGGCGTGGTTCTTCCGGCTGTCCAAATATGGTCTGGCGATGCGCGCCACTGCGTTTAACCAGCAGGTGGCGCAGTCGCTCGGCATTTCCGTCAAAAGCGTATTCGCGATGGCCTGGGCGATCTCGGCGACCGTCTCGGCCGTCGCGGGCGTGGTGGTGGCCGTCGTCAATGGCGTCTCGGCAGGCCTCTCTGCCTATGGCGTCAAGGTGTTTCCGGCCGCGATCCTCGGTGGTCTCGACAGCGTTGGCGGCGCCGTGCTTGGCGGCATCATCATCGGCCTGTTGGAAAACCTCGCGCACTTTCTCGACAGCGAATATCTGCACTGGGGCAATCTCTACGAGATCGCGCCGTTCTATGCGCTCATCATCATCCTTATGATCAAGCCGTACGGCCTGTTCGGCACCAAAGACATCGAGCGGGTGTAAATCATTATGGCAGGCCAGACCCTCATTCCCGCCGGCGATTTCCGCACCAGCTATGCGGCGGATACCACCGTGTTTCCGACCACGACCAGCCGCAACGCCATGATTGCCGGCATAGTGCTGATTTGCTTTGCGCCACACGTCGTCAACGAATACATCCTCAGCCTGCTGATCCAGATCGGCATCTTCGGCATCGCGGCGCTTGGGCTGAACATCGTCGTCGGTTTTACCGGTCAGATCTCGATCGGTCATGCTGCCTTCTTCGGTTTCGGCGCCTTCACCTCGGCCTATCTCTCGAACCGGTTCGGCATTCCCGTCTTCTTCTGCATTCCGCTCGCCGGCGTCGTGACGGCCGCGGTTGGTCTGGTCTTCGGCCTGCCCGCGGCGCGGCTGAAGGGGCTTTATCTCGCGATCGCGACGCTGGCGGCGCAGTACATTCTGCTCGACTTCTTTGCCCGCGCCGAGTGGTTCACCGGCGGCAGCGTTCCCGCCAGTGCCGAGCCATTCTCGATCTTCGGATACATGCTGCGTGGCGATAAGCAGTATTTCTACGTCGTGCTGGCCTACGTCGTCGTCTGTTATCTCCTGGTCACCAACCTGATCCGTTCGCGCGACGGACGCGCGCTGGTCGCCGTGCGCGACCATTATCTGTCCGCCGAGATCATGGGCATCAACCTGACCAAATACCGGACGCTGTCGTTCGGCCTCGCCGCCTTCTTTGCCGGCGTCGGCGGCGCGCTCTATGCGCATTACAATCAGGTTGTCTCCAACGAAGGCTTTGGCATCGATCGCTCGATCATCTTCCTCGCCATGATCATCATCGGCGGGCTCGGTTCGATCATGGGCACGCTGATGGGCACCGCCTTCATGGTGCTGCTGCCGGAATCGATGGAATGGCTCAGCGTCGCGCTCCGCGACAGCCCGATCGATCAATTTCTGGGACTAAAGAACAATATCGCTTTCTTGCGCGAGATGGCCATCGGCCTGATCATCATCATCTTTCTGGTGTTCGAGCCGGATGGACTTGCGCATCGATGGCGGCAGATCAAGGCATACTGGAAACTCTACCCGTTCTCGCATTGAGGTCGGAACGGGACGAACAACGAGAAGACCTCGAGAAGTAACCGGGAGGACTATGTCCATGACGATGAAGACTCTGTTGAGCACAGCCTCGCTTGCTTTGCTGTTGGGTTCTACCGCTGCATCGGCCCAGGCGCCGGTCGCGCTGGGGCATCTCACCGACTATTCAGGACCAACTTCGGACGTCGGAACGCCGTTCGGACAGGGTGTCGCCGACACCTACGCATGGATCAACAAGAGCGGCGGCATCAACGGCGCCAAGGTCAACCTCGATACCGTCGACTACGGCTATCAGGTGCCGCGCGCGATCGCCCAGTACAAGAAATGGTCGGGCGCCGACAAGGTCGCCGCCATTCTCGGCTGGGGCACCGCCGACACCGAAGCGCTGACGGGTTTCCTGGCCCAGGACAAGATCCCGGATATCTCGGCATCCTATGCCGCAGCACTCTCCGATCCGACCGGCGCCGGTGGCAAAGCCAAGCCCGCGCCCTACAACTTCTTCTATGGACCGAGCTATTCGGACGCACTTCGCGGCATGCTGACCTGGGCCGCCGAGGACTGGAAAGCCAAGGGCAAGTCCGGCAAGCCGAAATACGTCCACATGGGTGCCAACCACCCCTATCCGAACGCGCCGAAGGCCGCAGGTGAAGCGATTGCCACCGACCTCGGGTTCGAAGTGCTGCCACCGATCGTGTTCGCATTGACGCCCGGCGACTACAGCGCGCAGTGCCTGACGCTGAAGAGCTCGGGCGCCAATTACGCCTATCTCGGCAATACCGCGGGCTCCAACATCTCCGTGCTCAACGCCTGCAAGGCCGCCGGTGTCGACGTTCAGTTCCTCGGCAACGTCTGGGGCATGGATGAGAACGCCGCCAAGGCTGCCGGTGCTGCCGCCGACGGCGTGGTGTTTCCGCTGCGCACCGCGATTGCCTGGGGCGGCAACGCGCCCGGCATGAAGGCGTTCACGGAAATCTCCAAGATGTCGGACACGGCCGGTACCGCCTACCGTCCCGTGCACTACCTCGCCGGCGTCTGCACTGCGCTCTACATGAAGGAAGCCGTCGAATGGGCGGCCAAGAACGGCGGCGCCACCGGCGAGAACGTCAAGAAGGGCTTCTACCAGAAGAAGGATTGGGTGCCCGCCGGCGGCGAAGGCATCTGCAACCCCTCGACCTTCACCGAGAAGGACCACCGTGGCACGCTCAAGGTCGATCTGTATCGCATGAAGGTCGCAGGTGCGACCGACGCCCCGCTCAACGAGCTCGTCAAGAACGGCGGCATCAAGATGGAGAAGGTGAAGACGATCGACCTGCCGCGCAAGCCCGACTGGCTCGGCTGGTAAGGCAAGGCGCGCCTACAGGCGCCTCAACACTCAACTGTCATCCCCCGCGAAGGCGGGGGATCCAGTACGCCGCAGCGTCTCGGTCGATCGCAGACGCCTCTGGAATACTGGGTCACCCGCCTGCGCGGGTGACGACACCGAGAGGTCAACATGACTGAAGCAACCGAACTCAATCGTCCTGCGAAGACTGCCGCGCAAGCCGCCGCCCCGCTGCTCAGCGTCCACAACATCGAGGTGGTCTACGATAAGGTCATCCTGGTGTTGCGCGGCTTGAGCCTTGAAGTGCCGAAGGGCGCGATCGTGGCGCTGCTCGGCGCCAACGGCGCCGGCAAGTCGACGACGCTGAAGGCGATCTCGGGCCTGCTCAAAACCGAGGACGGCGAAGTGATCCGCGGCGAAATCGTCTTCGATGGCGAGCGCATCAACGGCATCGATCCCGACAAGATCGTCCGCCGCGGCATCTTCCAGGTGATGGAAGGCCGCCGCATCATCGCCGACATGACGTCGATCGAAAACCTGAAGCTCGGCGCGTTCACCCGCACCGACAACGAGATCGCCGCCGATATCGACATGGTGTTCAGATATTTCCCGCGGCTCAAAGAGCGCACTGGGCTCGCCGGCTATCTCTCCGGCGGCGAACAGCAGATGCTGGCGATCGGCCGCGCTCTGATGGCGCGCCCCAAGATGATCCTGATGGACGAGCCATCGATGGGCCTGTCGCCGCTCCTGGTCAAGGAAGTGTTTGGGATCATCAAGGCGATCAACCGCGACCTCGGCGTCACCATCCTGCTGGTGGAGCAGAACGCGCGCGCGGCGCTGTCGGTCGCGAGCCACGGCTACATCATGGAACAGGGCAAGGTGGTGCTCGACGGCACCGCTGACGAGTTGCGCGACAACGAGGACGTCAAGGAGTTCTATCTCGGCGGCGCCGGCGACCAGCGCAAGAGTTTCAAGAACCTCAAAAGCTTCAAGCGGCGAAAGCGGTGGCTGTGAGCCATAGCGTTTTCGAGCGAAGCATGTCCTCGGACTTGATCCGGGGATGGAGACCGGTTCGCGTGAAGAGAACGCGTCAAAACAAAAGAATCAAATGCTTAGCCGAGCACCTGCTCCGCTTCCGCGACTGCACAAAGGACATGATAGAACGAAGACGCAGGAATGGTGGCGACCAGGGAGTTGCCGTCGCGGTCGAATTGGTCGTGCCAGCCGCCCGTGACGGGATGGCTGAGATAGTGTCGTTCGAGCCGCGCCAGCGCCGCGCGCGCTTCATCGGCCGCTCCCGCTTCCCCCGCCTCGGCTTGCGCGATCCACGCCTTGGCGATTTCGGTCTGCGGCCACAGCCGGCGCGTATGCCGCCTGATGTTGCCGCGGGCGTCGCCTTCGTCGATCAGGCAGCCGGTCGCCTCGTCGCGATAGCGCAGGGCTGTTGCCAGCAATTCGCCGCGATAGCGCCCGGTCGGACAGCCGGTGATGCGCTCGAAGCCTTTCAGCAGCCACGCCCATTCCGCCTGATGTCCGGGCTCGACACTGACCGGCTCGATCTTCGACCAGTCCTCCTCGAAATATTCGCCAAGCACCTGCCGCTGCTTGTCGTAGAGGTTGGCCAGAAACAGGCTGAAGAAATTTCCGGCCCTGTTCTGGAACACGAGGTCATGTGTCGCGTCGAACGCGGCAATCATCGCCTCGAACAGGTGCATCTGCGGGTTTTGCCGCCGCGGCAGCGATACCGGCAATCCTTCGTGAACGCCGCCATGCGGCGAGCGCAGTTGCGTCTCGATGAAGTGGCACAGCCCGTCGATCTCGGCGCGGATCTGCGCATCGCGATCGAGGCTATAGACGGTCGCAAGGGCGAGCAGGACAAAAGCGTGATCGTAGGAATCGCGCAGCGGGTCCAGCACGGACCCATCAGGCTTCAGCGTATGCACAAAGCCCGGTTTGCCGTCGGGGGCTTTCGCCTTCGCCAGCAGGTGCTCCAGCCCCTTCAGCGCGATCGCGCGCCCCTGCGGATACCAGCCCATCTGCGCCGCCTTGGCGAAGCAATAGATCTGGCGCGCCTGCACGAGAACCCGGCGCGGCGCCAGGCGGTCTGCACGGCCGTCCGGATTGAGCCGATCAATGAAGCCGCCCGTTACGTCGTCCCACCCTTCGGTCGACCACAGCGGCAGGCAATGGTCGATCATGCGAAGCTTCAGCTTGGCGACGATATCGGCCGAATCCAGCGTGTCTGCCGCCGCAGCGGTATCTCTTTCAGCCATTGCGTTCCCTGGAACATCAACACCGGTGGAAGCCGTCTGATAGCACGTCAGAGGCGGCACGCAATCGGCCCTCACCTGAGGCATCAGCCATGACCGACCACTACGACGCCCTTGAAACGCGCGAGCCGGGCATACGCGAGGCGGACCTGTTTTCAAAGCTTCCGGACGTCCTGCGCAAGGCGCTCGCCGCGCCGGCCTATGCCGAGCGCTTGAAAGGCATCGATCCCGCTTCCGTGACCAGCCGCGCCGCGCTTGCTGAGTTGCCGGTGCTGCGCAAATCGGAACTCCCTGCCCTGCACAAGGCCGCGCCGCCCTTCGGCGGGTTTGTGGCGGGGCCGCTTGGGTCGTTCGGACGGCTGTTTACCTCGCCGGGACCGATCTTCGAGCCCGAACCCGTTCACGCCGACCCATGGCGTGGCGCGCGGGCGCTGTTCGCGGCGGGCTTTCGGCCCGGCGACGTGGTGCTCAACACCTTCAGCTACCATCTGACGCCGGGCGGCTTCATTTTCGACGCCTCGGCGCGGGCGCTGGGCTGCGCGGTGATTCCGGCCGGCCCCGGCAATACCGAGCAGCAGTTTGAACTGATCGAGGCCTATCGCCCGGTCGGCTATAGCGGCACGCCTGATTTCCTCAAGATCCTGCTCGACGCGGCCGCGAATGCCGGACGTGATGTCTCCTCGATCAAGCGCGCGCTGGTTTCCGGCGCGGCGTTTCCGAAATCACTGCAGGACGAAGTCAAGGCACGCGGCATCGACGCCTATCAGGCGTTCGGCACCGCCGACCTCGGCATGGTCGCGTTCGAGACGCCGGCGCGCGAGGGCATGGTCGTCAACGAAGATATCATCATGGAGATCGTGCGTCCCGGCACCGGCGATCCCGTGGCACCCGGCGACGTCGGCGAGATCGTCGTCACCTCGCTCGATCCGCAGCATCCCTGGATCCGGCTCGCGCTCGGCGATCTTACTGCGGCGCTGCCGGGAACAAGCCCATGCGGGCGCACCAACATGCGCATCAAGGGCTGGATGGGTCGCGCCGACCAGACCACCAAGATCAAGGGCATGTTCGTCCGCCCCGAGCAGATCGCCGAGATCGCCAAGCGCCATCCGCAACTCGGACGGCTGCGCCTCGTCGTCACGCGATCGGGCGAGAGCGATCTGATGACGCTGCAGGCGGAAACGGCTTCGCCCGGCGAGGCGCTACAGGTCGAACTCGCGGCAACGCTGCGCGCGGTGACGAAGCTCGGCGGCAATGTCGAACTGGTTGGCGCAGGCGCGCTGCCGAACGACGGCAAGGTGATCGCCGACGAGCGGACCTGATTTGTTACAAGGATGCCGCAGACGACGTCACGGCGCTGCCGATGGTAGAGCAGCGGCTCGCCTGCGAGAGCTGGCGGGCTTTCCGTTTTCGGAGTCGGCCTAATCGGTCGTCTCCGGCACGACGGCTCGGTATGAACGACCATTGGTCGCCGGATCACTGTTGTCGCTTGAGGAAAACACAAAACCCTGACCGCGCCAGTGTGAGAAACGGCCCATGCCCAGCTTGGCAATATCTGCGTGCACGCTGTGCGGTGGGCCTAGCGGCTTGTCGTCTTCATAGATCAAGACGCGAGAGCGCTCGTTGTCGTCCTCGGAATCTGGTTCGCCTAAGCGCGCGCCTGTGGGAATCCAACTATGTGCGACGACGGCATGGGGCGAATCTCCCAATCGCTCGAAGCCGCGAAGGACAGCAATCTCTTTTCCTGAAAGAGGGTAGGAATACTTGAAGTAAGAGGCGAGCGCGAAATAGCCGATGATGCCGGCTATTGCTACTACCCATTTCAATTTACCACTGGCCTGCATGCCGCGTGGGTTCCATCGGTGGCCTCATACAACTATCACGAGTGGATCGACGTGTCCATCACTTTGAGGAGATCATAGTTTCCTCGAATGACAGGACACACGCACCAGAATCACGAGATTGTCAAAGCTGGGCTCAAGAAACTCGTCCCTGAGGAAGCAAAGGAGGCGATCGAGTACAGTATCCGAGCGAAGCGCTTGAGGTCCGGCGCGATGGAACCGATTGAGATGCACAGGTCATGGTGCACGTTCATCTGATCACGTTGCTCGCCCATTCATCCGCCGTTACTAGCGGGGCATGGAGAGAGGACAATCGTAAGACCAATTGCAACGCGCCGGCCGTCGCGCCGAGCTCACCTCTTCAAGCTAATGGTGCGGCCATGGTGAAATCGCCGGGCCAGACCCCGCTGCCGTGCCGTACCGGCGCGTTGTCAGAGGAGGACAGTTGTCGCATTTTGAGCTTTTGACAGAACCGTGACACGCTCTTAAACTAAATTCGAGGTTGTCAACCGCAAGCGGATCACAACTGCAGTCCATATCTTCCACGGGTATCAATTTGCCTTTGCTGGAAGTTCCCTTGCTAAACCCTTGGTTGGCCAGAACTGATTCGGGCGGCTATATTGGCTCCCTGAGGCTTGTCGCCCAGAGCTTAAAATGCGGGTTTCATGCAACAGCAAATTTGGCCAAAGCCTGTCACCGGGCCAATGATCTCGCGACAGGAGCCTGCTACGGGGCCGGCCGGATCGCAAGATAGCGCGGTGGCATCCTTCTGCCAGGATGGCCTCAACATGGAAAAGCCCAGAGTGCTCGTGACCGGCGCCGACGGGTTCGTCGGACGCCATCTCGTTCGCCACCTCGCCATGCGGGGGTACAGGGTAATCGCGGCATCAAGAGCGACATTTACTTTTGACAATCCAAACATCGCCGCCGTCTCTCTTCCGGACATATCGAGGCTGTTCGACTGGCAGCCTCTCCTGTCGCAATGCGACACCGTAGTACATCTCGCCGGAGTAGCGCACAAATATGCCGATGATAGCCTTTACGATCACGTCAATCATCGTGCGACCTCGGCGCTCGCGCAGGCGATATCCCGCGGCGCTACAAAGCACCTAGTGTTCGTTTCTTCGATCGCCGCCCAGTCCGGCTCTTATGCAGATCATGAGCTTACCGAGGATGATTTTCCAACGCCTCATAATGCGTATGGACGATCCAAGTTCGCCGCGGAACAGGCCATTCGCGCGGCGGGCATTTCATTCACGATCTTGCGGCCCGTCGTGATTTATGGTGATGGCGAAAAGGGAAACTTCGCGGTCATTCACCGGCTTTCGCGTCTTCCGATCCCGCTGCCGTTCGGTTCCCTGACCGCGCAAAGGTCCGTCCTGTCGATTCAAAACTTCAGCTCGGCGGTCGAGCTAGCGCTCAATAATCCCCGCGCGAAGCGTGAAACTTTTATCGTATCGGATCCCGAACCGGTAACGGTCGCAGATCTCATCGCGCGTTACCGCGTCGGCGCGGGCAGATCACCTTGGTTGATTCCAGTACCCGAAAGCTGGATTGGGGTAGCGCTTAAGGCCACAGGCCAGATCGCAGTTTGGGAACGGATCGGGCGGCCCCTGGTGGCTCCTCCAACCAAACTACTCGCGATCGGCTGGGAGCCATCCTAAGCGAATTGCGCTGCGCAACAAGGTCTTAACAGCTGCTACGCAGCAAAACTCCTGCACCATTAAGAGCTAGAATTGCAATCTAGTTAGCTGTGGCCGATAGCAGTCCGTGGCTTCAAGGTAGCGAAATGAAGAGACCAGCAGTTTTCTTCGATCGGGACGGAGTACTGAACGAGGATAGCGGTTATGTGTTCGACATCAGTAAGCTGAGGTGGATTGATGGCGCACGCGAAGCAATAAAGGCAGCCAATGATGCTGGTTACTTTGTATTCGTCGTTACAAATCAATCGGGCGTAGCCAGAGGCTTCTACGAGGAAACTCACGTTGAAGCATTACATAAGGTGATGATGGACGATTTGGCCAAAATTGGAGCACACGTCGATGCATTCGAATTCTGTCCTTATCACCCCGAGGCCGTGATAGAGCGGTATCGTCGAGTAAGCCATCGACGCAAGCCCGCTCCAGGCATGATCAACGATCTGTTGGAGCGCTTTCCGGTGGATGTCAGTCGCAGCATTCTCATAGGCGACAAGCCCAGCGATCTCGAAGCAGCACGGGCGGCTGGAATAAAAGGGTATCTGTTTGCGAGCCATAACCTCGAGCATTTCTTGAGGTCGGTCCTGGAATGAGGACCTAGCATACTTCGTCCACATCGTCCCTGAGTGCTAGATCGGATGGGTGCAGGCCTAACACCAATCAAAGTATCTAGCGGCCAGAGATGATAAGCATCGACTCCGGAGGTTGGGATGCCAGTGAAAGCATCAACATTATCTGGCGCATGGTGCTAATGTTTTTCAGATTGAGAGGGTCCAACCACCCAGTAAGCTCTACCATTTGTCGCTGGATCAGTATTGTCGCTTGAAGACCAATATACCGTCGTGCCATTCTTCCTCCAATGCGAAAACCGGCCGCGACCTAACCTAGCGATGTCCGAATGATCGCTGTGTGCCGGCCCAAGACGTCTGTCATTCTCGTAAAGTTCGATGGTGGAGCGGCCCTTGTTATCTTCGGAGTCGGCCAATTCGTCGAACAACTTATTTCTCTCCTTCGCTACTGCGAATTTCGAGCCTCCGAATTGCGCAAATGGTGGCATGAGCCGGATCTTCACACCCGGAACATCAGGACCAAAAGCGAAGTTTGGATCTGGCGCGTAGGTAACCTGCAGCCAATGTGCTGCAACAAAATAGGTGCAAACTGCAGCGATACCGCAGGACAGCTTTATGAGCCTATGTGAGACGATCACTGGGGCTAATGGTCACAAATGTGAAAACGTATGGCAGCCGGTTCGTGTTGGCAAAAGCCGTCTTTCGACAGAACGAAAATAGTGTGTGCGTCCATGAGATACACAACTGGACGCCTCTGCATCACGAAACATCATGCAGATGCGGAATCCTTCTACTCTAACTGTTTGTGTTTGGCACGTCGACTGTCGATGTGCCCGGCTCGGCGATGTAGACTGAGCTAACCTGATAGGCGCTGAAATGCAGACGACGAAGCCGACGGCCGAATGAACAGGGTCCTTCGCTTGCATTTGCCAACTTTTTTGGGTTAAGGAGGCCAAGCCGGCTTGGATAAACTCGTGAACGGCAACCGAACCAGCACGGGAAGCGCCCGGCAAGCTTTAGGCTGTTGGCCTGCTTGCCAATGATTCGCGTCACGCGTCTCGTCGGGATATTCCAGAACCTTTGTATAGGTTGGAGCTATGACACGGAAATCGCCTGTTGCGCTGATTACCGGCGTCACCGGCCAGGACGGCGCCTACTTGGCCGAATATCTGCTCGGCCTCGGCTATGAAGTCCACGGCATCAAGCGGCGGTCGTCCTCGTTCAACACGGCGCGGATCGATCACCTGTACCAGGACCCTCATTCCCGCAAGGTGCCGTTCCTGCTGCATTACGGCGACATGACCGACTCGACCAACCTGATCCGGCTGATGCAGCAGATCCGGCCGACCGAGATCTACAACCTCGCCGCCCAGAGCCATGTCGGGGTCAGCTTCGAAAGCCCGGAATACACCGCCAACGCCGACGCCATCGGCGTGCTGCGGCTGCTGGAGGCGATCCGCATCCTCGGCATGGAGAAGGAGACGCGGTTCTACCAGGCCTCGACCTCCGAACTCTACGGCCTGGTCCAGGAGGTGCCGCAGAAGGAGACCACGCCGTTCTACCCGCGCTCGCCTTACGGCGTCGCCAAGCTGTACGGCTACTGGATCACGGTGAACTACCGCGAGGCCTACGGCATGTTTGCCTCGAACGGCATCCTGTTCAACCATGAGAGCCCGATCCGCGGCGAGACGTTTGTCACCCGCAAGATCACCCGCAGCGTCGCCCGCATCGAGGTTGGCCTCGACGAGGTGCTCTATCTCGGCAACCTCGAAGCCAAGCGCGACTGGGGCCATGCGCGGGACTATATCGAGGGCATGCACCGGATCCTGCAGGCCGATGCCCCCGACGATTTCGTGCTGGCGACCGGCGAGACCCGCTCGGTGCGCGAATTCGTCGAACTGGCGTTCGCCGAAGTCGGCCGCCGGATCGAATGGCGCGGCCAGGGCGTCGACGAGACCGGCGTCGACACCAGGTCCGGCACGACCGTGGTCCGCATCGATCCGGTCTATTTCCGCCCCACCGAAGTCGATCTTCTGGTCGGCGATGCCAGCAAGGCGCGCGAGAAACTGGGCTGGAAGCCCAAGACGTCGTTCGCCCAGATGGTCAAGGAAATGGTGGCGAACGATCTCGACGAAGCGAAGCGGGAGGTCGCCAATGGCAAGCCTGCCGTTTGAGCTGACGGGCAAGGCGGTCTACGTCGCCGGCCACCGCGGCATGGTCGGCGGCATCGTTGCCAACAACACCCGGGCGGAACAGTCGACAGATCGACTATCGGAGCTCCACATCTCAGACAGCCCTCACACATGCACCGCTCTGCAAGGCTGATCCTCGCTACTCAGTTCTATCCTCCGGATACGAGCACGACGGCGGTGTATCTGGGCAAGATCGCCGATACGCTTGCGGCAGACAACCGGGTTGTCGTTGTTTCCGCCACCGCCAACCCGGATTCGCGCAGCGCGGACCCGCGCAGCAATCCAACCGTTGTCGAAATCAGAAACTGGAGTCCGCGCAAGTCCGCACTTGTGCAACGCGCGGCGGCGGTTTGCCTGCTAGCCGCGCGGATGTTCTTCTCGGTCTTGAGGCGAGCAACATCCAGCGACATCGTCTTCTGCGTAACGTCTCCTTTTACGTTGCCGTACACCGTGCTTCTGGCTGCAAAACTGCGCGGTGCAGCGACGCTGCTCCTCATCTACGATCTCTACCCCGAAGCGCTCGAAGCAGCCGGCCTGATCCAATCCAGGTCCTTTGCGGCCCGGCTCATCCGCCTCGCCAACACGCTCCTGTTTCGAAGCCTGGATGGCATCATCGTCATCGGACGGGATGTGCCGCCCCTGATCCTGAAGTACCCAGGCGTCAAACCAGACAAGCTTCACATCATCCCCAATTGGCCTCTGATCCCAATCGGATATCGGGAGATCGACCCATCCAGCCGTTTCCGCGCTCCGGATGCTTCCAAATTCATCGTTGGATTATCAGGTAACCTCGGCTTCACCCACTCTCCTGCAACGGTGTTTGAAGCAGCAAAACTTCTGCAGTCAGAGAGCGACATTCATTTCATCCTGTCCGGATGGGGCGTCGGCTGGAAGGAATTGAATGACCTGTACGCGCAGGAAGGCCTTACCAACGTCACGATCCTGAGCCCGGTCCCCGAGGATGAGCTCATCGAGTTCCTGTCCGCGGCGGATCTTTGGGTGATACCCTATCGTCGAAATATCGCCGGCGTGTCGATCCCGAGCCGTCTCTACAATCTCTTGGCTGTCGGCCGACCGGTCGTTATCGCGTCAGAGGCAAATTCCGAAGGAGCTCTGGCGCTCGGTGAACAGGCCATCGGATGGGTCGTGCCGCCCCAGGATCCGGTCGAGCTTGCCCGGGCGATCCGGGAGGCTGCACGAGATCGTCAGGCGACGACCGAAAAAGGAATGCGAGCGGCCAGCGTCGCCTACAAATACCGGGAAGAAGCTGCGCTTGCCCTTTATCGCCGCGTCGTCAACGAGGTCCGGCAGGCAAGGATGGACCGCAGAAACGATCCAACGACCTGAAGACCTTTGGCCGCAGAAGTCACGTATTGCTCGTCAAGGCAGACGGTGCCGTGACGCGCCCCCTTATGCAATTCGATTGCGAGCGGTGAACCAGCCACGGCACCTTGCCTGACCGGGGGGCTTGGGGTATCCACCGCCTGCTTTACCTGCAGGAGAAACATGCGATGTCGAGCACTGGCCAAACGCTGTACCGGCGCGCGCGCAAGGTCATGCCCGGCGGAACGCAATTGCTCTCCAAACGGCCCGAAATGTTCCTGCCCGAGCAGTGGCCGACCTATTTCAAATCGGCCAAGGGCGCCGAAGTTGTCGACCTCGACGGCAGGACCTATCTCGACATGAGCTATTGCGGCATCGGCGCCACCATCCTGGGCTTTGCCGATCCCGACGTCGACGCCGCGGTGAAGACCGCGATCGACATGGGCTCGATGTCGACGCTCAATTGCGCCGAGGATATCGAGCTCGCCGAACTCCTGGTCGAGCTGCATCCCTGGGCGGATATGGTCCGCTTTGGCCGCGCCGGCGGCGAAGCGATGGCGATCGCGATCCGCATCGCGCGCGCGGCCACCGGCCGCGACATGGTGGCATTCTGCGGCTATCACGGCTGGCATGATTGGTATCTCAGCGCCAATCTCGGCGAGACCACGGCGCTCGACGGCCACCTGCTGCCGGGCCTCGACACCAAAGGCGTGCCGCGCGGCCTCGCCGGGTTGATGCATCCGTTCCACTTCAACAAGCTCGACGAGATCGAGGCGATCGTTGCCGCTCACGCCGAGCGGCTCGCAGCGATCGTGATGGAGCCGGTGCGTTCTAGCGAGCCTGAACCCGCCTTCATCAAGGGTATACGAGCGCTCGCCGACCGCTGCGGCGCAGTGCTGATCTTCGACGAGGTGACGTCGGGCTTTCGCATCAATTCCGGCGGCGCGCATCTCGCCTATGGCGTCGACCCTGATATCGCGGTGTTCGCAAAGGCCATTGCCAACGGGTATCCGATGGCAGCGATCGTCGGCCGCGCGTCGTCGATGGACGCGGCGCAGGAGACATTTGTCAGCTCGACCGCGTGGACCGAGCGCGTCGGCCCGGTTGCAGCACTTGCCACCTTGCGCAAGCATCGCGAGCAGAATGTCGCCAGACATTTGATGCGCATCGGCACCCGCATCCAGGAGGGCTGGACCCATGCGGCGCGGGCAACCGACCTGCCGGTGCACGTCTCCGGTATCTCGCCGCTCGGGCATTTCGCCTTCGATCTGCCTGACGCGCAGGAGGTGCGCACATTGTTCACGCAGATGATGCTCGACCGCGGCATCCTTGCCACCGGCTCGTTCTATGCGATGTGGGCGCATACCGATGCCCATGTCGATCGCTATCTGGAAACCGTGAACGAGGTGTTCCGCGAGCTGCGCACCGCAGTGGACCAGAAGGCCGTCAAGCAATTGCTGCGCGGCCCGGTCGCCCATTCCGGGTTCAAGCGGCTAACCTGATCGATCAGGCGCCCACACCGAAAATCTCGCGCCTCACATTGCGCGACGTCGGCGAGCGCGCGGCCTTCGGATAGATGCCGTGCAGCACGCTGTCGGCGGCGAGCGGGCCGCCATCGATGATGATTGCACCAGTGGATAAGAAGGTGTTGTCGCCGACGTCTGTCTTACCAATCACGCGGCTACCGCCATACATCACGATGCCACAACCGAACGACGGGTAGTCGTTCTCGAGATTCGCGCCGACCGTGCAGTTGTGGTAGCAGATGAAATAATCCGAATAGCTGGCACGGCCGAGCACGGTGCCGACCGGATGCTGGACCGCGAATATGTCGGGCAACTCCACCTCGTAGAATGCGTCCAGCGCGTGCAAGGCTTTGTTGAGCGCGTAGGCTTTGTCGGCGATAGGATGGCCCGGTCGCTCGCGAAACACGGTGTTTGCGAGGTAGTAGAGGAAGATCGCATACTGGTCGGAGTGCCAATGCGAGAACCGCGCCTCGCCATTGACAAAGAAGCCCTTGAGCCTCACGCGCGAGAAGCAGTACTCGATCCGCCCGAGCGCGAGATCCACGAATTTCGGCAGGTCGCGAAGATCGGCACCATCTGGAAACAGATTCTCGAACTGTTTCCGCACGTAGATGGCGAGGTCATTGCGCTGAAGCGAGAGCTGCACGGTGCTAGTTCCTGCTGTTCGAACTCGCCCGCACATCGAGGCCGCGCGAAAAGAGATGGCTGCGCAACTTGATCGGGCTGTGGTCGGTGAACAGAAACATCGACGAAATCGCCACCGCGGACGCGCCGGCCTCCAGCGCGTCGATCGCGTGCTGCAGTGAACCGCAACCGCCCGAGACGATCAAGGGCACACTGAGTGCATTCGCCGCCTTGTGGATCATGTCCAAATCATAGCCGGACATGGTGCCATCACGGTCGATCGAGCCGAGCAGAATCTCGCCGCAATGCAGATCCTCGCAACGCAGCGCCCATTCGACCGGATCGAGTGCAGCGTGCTCGCGGCCGCCGTCGATGAACACGCTGGCGTGATTTGGGCTGATCTTCTTGTAGTCGATCGACACCGTGATGCATTGGTCGCCGAACACCCGCGCTGCGTCGCGGACGAATTCGGGACGCCGCACCGCTTCCGAATTGACCGAAACCTTGTCTGCGCCGGCGCGCAGCAACATGTTGACATCTTCAAGCGTCTTGACGCCGCCGCCGACAGTGAACGGCATGAATATCTCTTCCGACATCCGCTCGATGATATCGACCACGCGGCCGCGCGAGGCTTCGCTCGGCACGATGTCGAGCACGATCAGCTCATCCACGCCGTAGTCGTTATAGACTTTTGCGGTCGTCACCGGATTGCCGGCGACACGCTCGTTCTCGAAGAACCTGACGTATTTCACCAGCCTGCCGTCGCGCAGCAGGAATTTTGGGATCAGTCTCTTCTTCAGCATCGCGCGCGCTTTACGGATTCCAGCGGAGGAAATTGCTCATCAGCTCGATGCCGCTGTCCTGGCTTTTCTCGGGATGGAACTGGGTCGCAGCTATATTGTCTTTCGCGATGATTGCGGTCACGGATTGACCGTATTGCGCAAGGCCTACGACGTCGCCCGAGCTCTTGCAGCGCATAGCGAAGGAATGCACGAAATAAAAAGCGAGATTGCTCTCGCGGATACCGGCGAGGATCGGATGGTCGCGCTCCCGAGCCACTATGTTCCAGCCCATGTGCGGGATCTTCAGCGCGGGATCGTTCGGCATCAGGCGCACGACATCGGCGTCGAACCAGCCCAGCCCGCGATGCAGGCCCCCGTCATCGGCATGCTCTTCCGAGGACTGCGCCAGCAATTGCATGCCGAGGCATACGGCCAGGAACGGCTTGCCTTTTTCACGGACGTGACGTTCAAGCAACTCGTCGATGCCGCGGGCGCGGATGTTGAGCATGGCGTCGCCGAAGGCACCGACGCCGGGCAGGATCACATGCGAGGCATCGGCGATCACGTCGGCGTCGTGGGTCACGATCGGATTGTGTCCGCAGTACTCAACAGCATTGCGGACCGATCGCACATTGTTGATACCGTAGTCGACGATCGCAACGTCTGACATCCCTTAGCCCCCGCCGACAGCGCGGCCGACAAAATCAGCCCTTGCCGCCGATTTCGACACCCGGATGGTTCGGCCATGGCACCGAGGTCCGGTCCCACTTGTCCATGTCAGGCATTCTCCTGCCCGGCTCCACCGCGTTCGGGGAAAACTGCCACGGGCTGACCTCGTGCTTGATCGCGATGCCGAGGAACTGTTCTTCGGTCAGTTGCAGATAATCGAGGAACAGATCGAGGCTCGGCGGCCGCTTGCCGTCATATTCGCGCACCAAGGCCTCTCCCTGCTCCCGGGTCATGCGCTTGTTGCGGATGTCGATATTGGCGAGATGGTTGGTCCGCCCCATGCCGCGCTTGATGTATTTCAGGTAGTCGCGCACGCCCTGGAAGAAGCACTCGATCTTCTCATAGTCGTATTCCGGCGGAATGCCCTCGACCTCCTGGCCTTTCCAGCCCAGCTCGCTCTTGATGATATCGACGTGTTTCTTGGTGTCCCACTTGATGTAGCTGCCCAGGCAGACCGAGCGGCACTTGATACGCATCAGTTCCTTGCGCGGCGGATATACGAACGGATAGAGGTCGCGTTTGGCAACGCGGCCGCCGAGGAATTCGTACATATCGTCGGCGGTGATGCCGAGATTCATGGCGCGATTGAAGCGCTTCTCGTCAACCTCTTCCATTTCGTCGTAAGAATAGAACGACTGGTATTCGGCGAGACTCTCGCCCCAGATCAGAAGGGGCGTCTCGTAGCGGATCGCGATTTGCATGGTGTGAGCGTAGATGCCGGTGTGGCAGTGCCAGCAGAAGTCGCCGCGGCGCTTCAGTGATTCCAGCATCAATTCGCGTACGACATGCCAATTCGGCGTGAAATTCAGGACATCGACGCCGAGCTGCTTGAACACGCTGGTGTTGTTCTCCTCGACCAGCGGCCGATAGAACCAGTGGTCGAAACGCACGACCAGCGGTTTCAGACCAAGCTTGCGCACCACGTACCAGAGCTGGAACACGCTGTCCTTGCCGCCCGAATAGGGCAGGATGCAGTCGTAGAGGCCTTTGTCGCGGTACTGGCCGACCAACTCGGTGAGCTGCTTGTAGCGATCGTCCCAATCGATCTGAGTGTCACGGACCTCGATCTGACGACAAACGCTGCAGGAACCGGCCTCGTCGAACGATGTTGCCTCAGCCGTTTCCGGCAACAAGCATTTGCTACAGCTCAACATTTCGGAGATTCTCGCGATTGCATGATTTGCCGTCGGCTTACCACGCCGTCCAGCCCCCGTCGACCGCAATACACTGGCCCGTCACATAGGCCGACAAATCGCTCGCCAGAAAGGCCACAGCGCCCTTCATATCGTCCTCCCGCGCCATGCGCGCAAGCGGCGTGCGGGCCACATACCGGCTCAAGAAGGGCTCTGGCGTAGCCCTGAAGACGCCTCCGGGCGCCACCGCATTGACCCGGACTTTCGGAGCCATGGTGGTGGCAAGCCAGCGCGTCATCTGGACAAGGCCGCCCTTGCTCGCCGCGTAGGCCGCGGGGTTCCCCAGAGTGGTTCCCTCGTAAAGCCGCCAATCCGGCCCGGCGAGCCCATAGATCGAGGAAATGTTGATCACGCTGCCATGACCGGATTTGGCAAGATCTTCCGCTGCTGCCTGAACCAGGACGAACGGTGCGGTCAGGTTGACCTCGAGCGCGCGCCGCCAGGTCACATCTGATTGCTGCTCAAATGGCGCGGCCCAGCCCTGAAGGCCGCTGGTACCGACAAAAGCCGCGCAATTGACGATGATGTCGATGCCGCCGAATGCCTCACGTACCCGTCGCGGCAGATCCTTCACCGCCTCCCCTTGCTCGAAATCGCAATCGAACATGTCCGCCTTGACCGGCCAGCTCTTCGTGAGCTCCGCCGCAGCCTGCTTGCCCGCAGACGCCGCAATATCCACCAGCGCGATCGTGGCGCCGAGCTCGGCCAGACCGCCCGCAATTGCACGGCCGATATGACCGGCGCCCCCAGTGATGACAGCGACGCGCCCGTCGAGTGACATCATCTCGCGGAGCGAACGCTCGGTACTCATCCGAAAATCCTCTGAAACTCGTCGGAAGCGCGCTGCAGATCGTCGAGTCGGCCGACATCGATCCAGTACTCGCGCAGCGGGAACACCACGGAGCGGTTGCCGGCGGCGATCGTCCGCTCGATCAGGGCCGGCATGTCGACGGCCTGGTTGCCGTCGAGATGATCGAGCACGCCCGGATCGAGGAGATAGACACCTGCATTGACGAAAAACTTCTGCGTCGGCTTCTCGCGGATGCCGAGCAGGCGATGATTGTCGAAATCGATCACGCCGAACGGCACGGTCACCGAATGCTCGCGCACGCAGACGGTAGAGAACGCCTGATGCTCGCGATGATATTTCAGCATCTGCTCGAAATTGACCGTCGTGAGCAGATCGCCGTTCATGACAAAAAACGGCTGCGTTGGCCGCTCGGGCAACAGCGACAATGCGCCCGCGGTGCCGAGGCGCGCGCTCTCCTGGAGATAGTTGATCTCGACGCCCCAGGCCGAGCCATCGCCGAAATAGTCGCGGATCATCTCGGCCTTGTAGTTGACTGAAATGAAGAACTTGCCGAAGCCGGCCTTGGCGAATCCGCCGAGCACAGTCTCCAGGATTGGCTTTTCGCCGACCCGGATCAAGGGCTTTGGAATATCGTCGGTCAAAGGTCTTAACCGCGAGCCGAGGCCGCCGGCCATCAGCACCACCCAGTGATCGGATTGCTGCGCCAGTGCGAGATCGTCGATCAGCTTGACCTCGACCACCCTTCCCTCCGTATCGACGATCGGAAGCTGGTGGATCGAATGCTTGCGCATCAGGTTGAGCGCGGCGGGGTTGGTAATGCCGACCGGCGCTGTGATCGGCGAGCGGTTCATCACGAGGTCGACGGAGGCATCCAGCCCGACGCCGCCGAGCAACGCGCGCCGCACGTCACCATCGGTGACGGTGCCGACGATCTTGCCGTCACGTTCGACCACGGCGAGCTGCAAATGGCCCTGATCGATCCGCCGCAGCGTCTCGATCAAAGGCGTATCTTCACTGACGACGAATATTTCTTTCATCACGAACCAATCCGGTCGCCGCTGGCGAAGGCGCCGGCCTCGACGTTCTTTGCGACCACGGCGCCCGCGGCAACCACAGCTCCCGCTCCCACGCTGACGCCCACCAGAACCACCGCGCCCGCGCCGATATGGGCGCTCTCGCCGATCGACACGCCGCCGCAGAGCACCGCCCCCGGCGCGACATGTGCGTGGTCTCCCACGATGCAGTCATGCTCCACCACCGCGCGCGTATTCACCAGAGCATTCCGCCCGATCCGCGCCGCCGGTTGGATGACGGCACCCGCCATCACCTGAGCGCCTTCGCCGAGTGTCGCATCGGAGGCAATCGCCGCGGAGACATGCGCGATTACTGGAAACCTGTAACCCAGAGCTGCGAAACGGCCAAACAATGTACGCCGGCCGGACATGCCCGAATCGGCGCGCGAGGCGCGGTTGCCCAAGCCGTTCACAAGCTCGACCGCATCCACGCTCATCTTCAGGATATCTTCGTCGGGTCCCGTGATCGGAATACCCCCGACCATGTCACCCAAGAGGGCGGGGTCGCTATCCGTCACCGCGGCGGGACGTATGCCACGACTCCGCAATGCTTCGATGACAACGCGGGCATGACCACCGGCGCAGAGCACGATCAGGCTCATGGCTCCAGCGCCTCGTTGGCCGCATAGTCGCGCTGTGCCGTCTTGCCGAGATAGCTCCAATATTCGATCGGCGGGATGCCGTCACCGGGCCGCTTGACGCCGAGATTGTCTTCCGTGAAGCGCTCGCCGGCGCGAACGGGGCGGATCGCAACCAGGCTCCGCCGTGCCACTGCGCGATTTGGAATCTCTTCCGGCGCAGGCACCTTGCGGCCGTCACCGAGCGCGAGCTCGACGTCGCGGATCGACGCAATCATCGCGGCCATCTCGTCGGGTTCAATCGAGGCGCGGTGATCGGGCCCCGGCAGATTGCGATCGAGCGTCAGATGTTTTTCGATCACGGCCGCACCGAGCGAGACCGCGGCTGCCGCAACATGGATCCCACGACTGTGATCGGAAAAGCCAACGGGAAGCCCGAACGCATCGTGCAGCGTCGCCATCGCGCGCAGGTTGATCGACCGCGGATCGGCCGGATATTCGGTCGTGCAATGCAGCAGCGTGACCTTGGTGCGTAGTTCGGTCCAGGTCTCGCGGTCGAGCAGAAGCTTTGCGAAATCGGCACTTGCCGGACGCACAGTCGCGTCACTGAAATAGCCGAAGGCGATGACGCCGAGGGCCTGCTCCACTTCCGCCAGTGTCGCCATGCCCGTCGACAGGATGATCGGCAGCCGAAAACGCGCCAGATGCAACAGAAGCGGCGCATTGGTAAGATCGCCCGATCCGACCTTCAGCGTCGAGACCCCGATTCGGCGGACCAGATGCGTGGCGCTTTCGGCATCGAATGGGGTCGACATGTAGGTGATGCCGGCTGCGGCACAGGCGACTGCAATGCGCTCCTCGTCATCCTCGCTGAGCTCGAGCGCCCTCAGCATTTCGAGCTGCGACTGCTCGTTGCCCGTGGTCGCCTGCTGATAGCTCGCCTTCGCGGCACCCGCAGTCGCCAGCTTATCGGCACGAAACGATTGAAACTTGACGACGTCGGCCCCGGCCCGCGCGGCGGCCTCCACGAGCTCAAGCGCCCGCGCGCGATCGCCGTTGTGATTCACACCGGCCTCGGCAATGATCAGGGTTCGGCGATGCATGCGGTCTTCGTCGCTGGGTGCGGGGGACGATCGAAATCGCCCGCCCGTCAAGCGGTTGTCTTAGTCGAGTACACTGGTAAAAGCAACGCAAGCAGGCGGCTTGAGGTGTTCCCTTTAAGCCCCTGACGCGTGACGAATCGCGGCGCTGACAGCGGGATTGTCGAGAGTAAATGACGAATTCGCCTGAGATTTTGTTCCTACTGGTGGGCCGTGGCGGATCCAAGGGATTGCCCGGCAAGAATCTGCGCGAGATCGGCGGCCTCAGCCTGGTCGGCTACAAGGCAAGGGCGGCGCGGCAGTCGCGCTACTGCTCGCGTCTGATCGTCTCCAGCGACAGCGCGGAGATCCGGGCCGAGGCGAAGCGGCATGGCGCCGAGGTGCTGTTCGAGCGCCCGGCCGAGCTTGCGACCGACACCGCCTCCTCCAACGACGTGGTGGTTCACGCGATGGACTGGATCGAGACGCATGAAGGACGGCGCTACGACGGCATCATGCTGCTGGAACCATCATCGCCCTTCGCGCGGCCGGAACATTTTGACGAGGCGGTCGAGCTGTTCGCCAGGCGCAAGGCGAGCCTGGTGGTCGGCATGCGCGAGACCGAAGTGGCCTCAATCTTCGTCGGGACGCTGGGCGAGGACGGCTCGATCGGCGGCATCGTCGAGAAGATGCTGAAGACGACGGCGCAGCGACGGCAGGACCAGGCGCCTGAGGTCACCATGAACGGTGCGCTCTATCTCGTCGGCTGGGACGCGATGCGCAAGCACCGAAAGATCTATGCCGATCCCTCCGCAAGCTACGGCATCATGATGGACCGCCTGCATTCGATCGAAATCGAGAGTGCTGCCGACCTCGCCTACGCATCCTATGTCATCGAACACCGTATGCTCGATGCGTCGCCATGGCGGAAATCCCCATGACCGCAAGTCGCCGCATCGCCGTTGTCACCGGTTCGCGGGCCGACTACGGATTGTTGCGAGGCATCCTGACGCGGGCTGAAGGAGATGGCTGACGTCCAACTCAGCATTATCGCCTGCAGCATGCATCTTATGCCGCGCTTCGGCGAGACCTGGCGAGCCATCGAGGCCGACGGTTTTTCAATCGCAGCGAAGATCGATCTGCAACTGCACGACGACCGCGCCGAGACGGTGGCACGCGGTACCGGCATAGGCGTTTCCGGCTTTGCCGAAGTGCTTCCCCAGCTCGCGCCGGATGTTCTGGTCGTGCTCGGCGACCGCTACGAGGTGCTGGCTGCCGCGGTCGCGGCGACGCTGTTGAACATTCCGATCGCTCACATCCATGGCGGCGAGATCACCGCCGGCGCCTTCGACGACGCGATCCGCCATGCCATCACGAAGATGGCCTGCCTGCATTTCGTGGCGGCCGAGCCCTATAGGCAGCGCGTGATCCAGATGGGCGAAAATCCCGATTTCGTCTTCAATGTCGGCGCACCGGGCCTTGATCTCGCCAGCACGGCGCCCGCGCTAAGCCGGACCGCGCTGTTCACAGAGCTTGGCATCAGTGGCCCGGAACGCTTTCTCCTGGTCACGCTGCATCCAACCACGGCACGGCCGGATACGGACGCAACGAACGTTGCCGCACTTCTCGGCGCGCTCGCCGAAGTCAAGGACCGCAGCATCATCTTCACCGGCGTCAACGCCGATCCCGGCTATCGCGCGATCGACGATGCCATTAAGGCCTTCGTCGCGGCGCGGCCAGACCACGCTTTTCACTTCACCTCGCTTGGCAGCGAGCGTTACTGGGCGGCGCTACGGCTTGCCGACGCCGTGGTCGGCAATTCGTCGAGCGGCATCCTGGAGGCACCCGCTATCGGCGTGCCCTCGATCAATATCGGCGACCGCCAGCAGGGGCGGCTGCGCGCCGCCTCGATCCTCGATTGCCCAGCCGATTCGGCCGCCATTCTCGCAAGTCTAGCGCGCATCTTCGAAGGTCAGTTCCCCCCTGATCCGGGCGTAGAGCCACCCTATGGCCGTGGGGGTGCGTCGGAGAAGATTGCTGGAACCCTTCAAAAGATCGACCTTCGTGACGCTTTCCCGAAGCATTTCCACGATTTAGCCGTCGCGCCGGAACACCGCAGGATGGACGGATAAACTGCCGGCCATCATTGCCTGTACAACGCGGCAGGTTGTATAGATCGGGCGACCTTATGACGATCCTCGCCAGGTCCGGAGAAGCGTGACATGACGGCAATCGATTCCCTCACGGATGCGGTGCCCGCGGCACGTGCCGCCGACATCAGTGAGCTGCCAATCCCGCCCTATCGCGGCAACACCCTGCCCTCGATCGACTATGATGCGCATCCAGCCTATGGTGGCATGTTCCCCCGACCGACTTTCCGCGAGCGGCTTTACGCGCTGAACGTGTTCCTGCGGACCTTCGCCTTCGTCACCATCCGCCGCATCGTCGATTACGACAACATGCCGCTGCTGACCAAGGAAGCCGGCTTTAGCGGTCTCAACGCACGGACGGCGCTGCGCTACATCTCGATGTATGCGCGCATCCGCGCCAGCCGGGCGATCGGCACGCTGACCGGTGCACGACGTCCTGCGGTGCCCGACAACCCGGCGTTGCTGAACAAGATCAAGTCCGACGGCATCGTCTGCCTGACGCTCGCGCCGGATGAACTCGATCAGATCCGAAGCGTGACCAATCCGGCCTTTGCCAAGCTCGACGAGCGCCGTGCCGGCATTGCGCCGGAGAAGCGCAAGTTCGACGACAACGTCTACTGGTGCACGCGCTCCGCCAATCCTGAGGCCTTCGCGGCAGTGGAGAACATCTTCAAGCGTTACGGCATCATGGAGGCCGCGAGCGCCTATCTTGGCCGTCCGGCCGGCGTGAAGCATGTCAATGCGCAAATCAACGACCAGGATCTCGCGTTCTGGAAGCGGGTATTCCCGGACACGCAGCTCGCCGACCCCTGGGGCAGCTACCTGCACATCGATGCCACTTACGGCATGCTGAAATGCGCGATCTATGTCCACGATATCGGCCCCGACGGCGGACCGTTCTGCTACGTCCGCGGCAGCCAGAATGCGAAGATCGGTTGGTTCGAAGGCATGGTGCGCCGGACCAACGACTTCAGCGGTTTCTCGGGCCGGCGGCCCGACGCGCGCAAGAAATTCATGGCGCTGCCGGCGTTCCTGCGCAAGAAGGCCGATTTCGGCGGCGACTTGCCCGACAATTCGCCCGACGTAGCGCGGCTGCGCGAGGGACATTTCGCCGCGACCTCGAATTACGGCAATTGCGTGCTGTTCGATGGCAACGGGATGCATCGCGGCGGCATGGTGAACAAGGGCGAGCGCCGCTGCCTGTTCATCCTGCTCGCGGAAATCTGAGCACTGTCCTGGCGAAATGCTGGCGCGACGAGCGATCAGTTCTTCGCGTGGTGCAGCTTGCTCGGCCGCGTGAGATAATCGGCGAGCTGTTCGGGGCTGAAATAGGCTGACTGGCTGCGCAGCGGGCTATCCTTGCGGACAAAGGCCAGATCGATCTGGGCGAGCGCGCCATCCAGCGAGCGCATGTGCCCCTCAAGCACGTCATAGACCGCGAACCCTGCCTCGTCGCAGAAGCGAACGATGTCGGCGAATTGCGGAATGCCATGGCGCATCGGCATCATCGTGGTCTCGAGAATCATGAGGTCGATTTCATTGATGCGCGAGCCCAGCCCCTTCAGCACCTCGATCTCGGCACCCTGGGTATCGACCTTGATGAATACCGGATGCTCCAGCTTCTCCGGCAGCAATGAATCCAGCCGACGCATTGGCGTCTTCCGCGCTTCGCCATCGAGCGCCGTGCCTTCGACCTGCGCGAAGATGCTCGAGCCCGAGATATCGTCATGGACGTTGAAGGTGATCTCACCATTCTCGGCGCCAGCGGCAACCAGGAAATATTCCGCGTCAAGACGCTGCTTGAGTTGCTCGAGCACGGGACGGCATTCCGCGACCGGCTCGATCAGAAAATACTTCGCGCGCGGGAACGCGTCGTAAATCGGCGAGGTGCCGAAAGCGATGCCGACGTCGACCACCGTCTTGACCTCGAAGCCCAGCGACTTCAGGTGCTTAAAGAACAGCGCGAAGTTCCGGACCGGCGCGTTGGTGCGCATTAGGCGCAGGCCGATCGGCTCCAGCACGCGATTGATCGCCTGGAACGCGGCTGAGACGAATGCCTTCATGAAGCGTGCGCCAGTTGGGCAAGAGCCGGGGTGACAAATCAAGATCGATCACAAAATGCATTGTCCGCGAGAGAATCCCGGTGGAATTTGCAATCGATAGGTCGATTTGGTAGATCAGCCGGGCAAGCCGGTCAAGCGACCGCTCTTCTGCAGTGACAGCGACAGCATGAAAATTCTCGTAACCGGAAGCTCCGGCTTCATCGGCCAGGCATTGGTGCGGCGGTTGCGCACCGAAGGGTGTACGGTCGTGGGGCTAGACAAGGTTCCGGCTACCGCGACCGATATTGTCTGCGACATCCTGGAGGCCGATCGCCTCAAAGAGGTTGTGCAGAACGCGGCACCGGATGCGCTAGTCCATCTCGCCGCGCGCATCGACCTCGATGAGAAAACCAATCTTGCGGGCTATGCCGCGAACATTGAGGGCGTCGAGAATCTGGTCGAGGCGGTACGGCTAACGCCATCGATCAGGCGGGGGATATGGACCTCGTCGCAGCTCGTCTGCCGCGTCGGCTATGTACCAAAGAGTGACACCGACTACACGGCGGACACACTGTACGGAAAGAGCAAGGTCCGCACCGAACAGATCGTCCGCAGCGCGGACGGCGCCGGTCGCGAATGGTGTCTGGCGCGCCCCACCACCGTCTGGGGGCCCGGCATGAGCGCGCACTATCAACGCTTCCTGCGCATGATCGAGCGCGGGTCCTATTTCCACGTCGGGCACGGACCACTCTGGAAGTCCTACAGCTACATCGACAACATTGCATTTCAGTACTGGCGCATGCTCGCGGTACCTGCCGAACAGATCCAGCGCCGAACATTTTATCTTGCGGACTACACCCCGATCGATCTCATCGCCTGGTGCGACGCCTTCCAGCGCGCATTCGGCTCTCGCTCCGTTCGGCATCTGCCAATCGCCGTTGCGCGCGCATTGGCGTTGTGTGGCGACGCTGTGAACGCGATCGGGATGAAGAAGTTTCCCTTCAATTCATTCCGCCTCAACAACGTGCTCACGCAGTATCAATTCGACCTCAAGCCTACGGCTTCGGTCTGCGGCGATCTGCCGTTTGACATGGAGCAAGGCGTCGCTGCCACGGTTGCATGGCTGCGCGACATCCCGGCGCGCTGATCGGTCTCAGGTGGCCGAACCCTTCAACTGAAGCTCCCCGGCATCCTCCGGTGACCCCGACCGCAGCCTGGCAAAGTCGATCATAAAGCCAGTCACTACCGTCGAAACCAGCACCAGCGCCGAATTTGCCATACCCAGCGGCCCCTGCACCACGCTGAGCAGGATGCTGGCAAGGACAAAGACCAACAGCAGCAACGGCGTCATCAGGTCGCAGCGTTTGTTTCCCGCCGCGCTCCAGCCTGCCACGACGCCCCAGATCAGGATGTAAATGATTGCACCGATAAGGCCGAAGTCGATGAAGGCGGCGCCCCACACGGTCGGGAAGAATCCGTAGATCATGGTAGATTTCAGCTCGGCCTCCAGGGCCTCGACCTGCTGGTTGTTCGGGAAGAAGACCCGCAGCAGTGGCGAAAGTACTCCGATCTCGTAAACTCCCCATTTCGGCGTGAACTTGTCGCGTGCGTGCCACACGATATCGATCGTGCGCACCCCGTGGGTCAGATAGAAATAGGTGCTCAAGCCGATCATCGCGCCACGTGCCGATAGGCGGTTGGACTCGATCGCGGACATGACGTAGCCCCGCGGTTTCACGTTCCAAGCTTCCAACATCATCGCGAGGACCGCATCTGCGGAAGTCGGCTTTTGCTCCGGCGGCGGCGCCGCACGCGCCCCTGCAATTCGCTTGCTAATATCCGTTGCCGTGATCTTCTCGTCAGTCTCGGGCGCTTTGTTGGCAACGCCAGAAGGCGCTTTGAGCTTCATCTCCTGCTGCAGCTCGGTGATCAGTGGCGACATCTGGATGCAGAAATTCTGCCGGCTCGCCCAGATCGCGCTCGAATAGACGGCGAACAGCCCGATCGCGGCGACTGTCTTGACCATAAGATGATGGCCGCGCGGCAACGGCGGGCGCCCCTGCGCGAGGCGGACCAGTATCGCCACCGCAATCAGAACGAGAACGAACAGGATCGGCATGCGCCCTGAATAGAGCACCGCATAACCGACTGGAGAGACGATGGACAATTGCGCCAGCGCCGCCGCCCATCCCGTGATTTCCTCTCCCTTGAGCAAGAACAGCACCACCGACACAAAGCCGAAGGAGAACATGGCATAACCGGCATAAAGTAGCGGTGTCCGCTTGATCGATATGGCGTCGACCAGCCCGGGCGCGCAGCGCAACAGCTCCGAATAGGCACTATTGCTCACCCCGCTCAGCACCGTGCGGTCAAGCGCGACCAACGCAATTCCGACGATGCCGAACAGCGACGTAGCGATCACGATGCGATTCAGCGTCCGCCTGGAAAGCGGAGGCATTTCGACCTGACGCGAAAAATAGCGGACGAAGAGGACCCTGCCCCCCCAATAGCCGAGCAGGAAGAGTGCGATGCCCGAGCCGACTACGATAAGCACGACAATGGACGGCTGTCCCGGATAGTCTATTGGTCCGACGGCGACGCTGAATAGCGCTGCGCACCAGATCACAACGATGAGGATCGCGGGTGACGAGAGACCGCCCGCCAGTTGAGTAAGCCGCTGCATTTTGCCGTCAGGAACACGCCCTAGAGTTGTATAGCAGAGTCACTTTGACACCGCAATGACAGTGCCCGCCGCTCACGGATAGAGCATGTCCGGATCAGTTGGAAGGCCGACAGTATCCAATTTGGCGGGTTCCCTGCGAGTCTCGCGCATTCTCCGGATAGCCAGTACGACCAGCGACAGGAGCAGCATGGCGCTGGCGATGCCACCGGCCACCGCCGCACCATAGATTCCGTACACGGGAACCAGGAGGATATTGAGCAACGTCGACACCACAGCCGAACCGACATTGCAGAATAGGAGATAGTTGTCCGACCGCGCTGCATAGAGCGCGTAGGAGGGAACATCGGCCAACATGCGCAGGAAGATTCCCGGCAGCATGGCATAAAACACTCCGATGTCCGACGCATAGGCGGTTAGTCCGAGCACCGACAACATCGGCGCCATGGCGACACTACTGACGATCACCGTCCCCGACGCCAGCGCCAGCATCGACCACAGGAACGAGCGGAGTGCAGCGCGGTAGGCGTCGACGCCTGCCGCATATCCCGCGATGACCTTCGGCAGAAACTGATGCGACACCGATCCGCCCAGCGACAGCAGTCCGATCAGGATCGTCGAATAGAATGTGTAAATGCCGAGCGCATCCCGGCCAACGAAGATGTCAATGACGAAGCGATCAACATAGGAGATGACCAGCGCGCCGGCCGCGGTGAACATGAAGGGGCGCGCCGTTCGCAGACCCCCGCCGATGGTCGACCAGTCGGGCCGGTATCCCTTCAGCTCGCGCCAGGGAAGTTCGGTGAGTGAGAAAGCGGAAAAGGCGATCGACAGCACGCCGCCGAGCGCCCACAAGACCAGCACGGTCTCAAGCGTCCGCGTCGAAGGTGCCGCGAACATCAGGAGCGCCATTGCATAGACCCAGATCCCGCCGCGAAGGAACACGCAGATATAGGCGCGCACCGGCCGCCAGGTGATGATCAGGATCCGCGTTGCCTCCAACGAGACATGCTCGGTGATCAGGATCACGACGAACCACGGTGCGAGACGGCTTGGAAACCAACCCGCGGCAATCGCACCGAAAACCATCACACCGATTGCAAGCAGCGCTACCGAGCCAAGCGTCATCTGATCCGCGATGATCCGTGCCCGCCGTTCCGGCGTCGCTGGCACCAATTCGCGTAGCGTGTAGGAGTAGAATTCGAGCCCGACCGCGAGCAGCGCGAACGCCAGCGTCGCAGTCAGGAGGCCGTACTGCCCCATCTCTACCGGCGACAGCATGCGCGCCAGCAGCAGCGACAACAGAAAGCGGCTTGCCAGCGTCAATGCGCGCAGGATAAGCGCCGAGACGGTGCCCGCAATCGCAGGCCGAGTCACGAGATCAACGAGACGGGATCGCATCACGCTGTTCCATCCTCACCGGCCATTGCAGCGTGTTCCCTGCGTGATCGTCAGGCGGCGGTTCTGCAGGACTTCAGGAAGTGCGGCAAGTGCGCGTTCAGCGAACGTGCCAATGGCTCGACTGACGCGCGCGCGGCAGCATTTTCAGGATCGAAATTGCGCCAGCCGAAATAATCTCCCTCGGCACTAATTGCTGCGAGGTGCCGCATGATCTCGCGCCGCGTCGTCGCGAGATCATCAGGCCGACGCCATCGCGCAAGCCGCTCCGCAAGCACGTCGATTTCGTCGACATCTCGGATGTGCACGAAATGCTGCTCGGTTGCATAGTAGGGTTCGGTCGCGACCGAACAAAGTCCTGCCAACGCCGCCTGGAGCCCGATCGTCCCCGTGAACGTCACCGAGACTGCGCATTTTCCGATCAGCAGGTTAGCCGGCACATCATAGGGCACCAGCGTCACGAAGGGTAGCTTTGACAGCCGCTCGAACAACTCGCGCTGGCGGAAGCCAAATTGCAGCGGATGATCTTTGACGAATATGCGATAGCCCGCGCGGCCAAGCACCTCGCAATAGCGCAGCAGCACATCGTCATGCGCAAGCATATCCTGGGACTTCAGCCAATAGTCCATCGAGGCTTCGGGAAAGAGCTGCAGTCCGAGAAACACTCGCCGCTCGGGCGGCAAATCGGCCAGCCGCTTATCCCAGCCATCGTCGAGCAGCTTGAGCGCGGCAACGTCGCGGATGCGCACCTTGTGCTCGAGTCGCTTTAGCGCATCGAGATAATGGCAATTGTAGCGGTCGCGCTTGAGGAAGCGCCACACATTGAAGAAGGCACCACGCAGGGCGTAGTAACCGAATATGCGCCAGAACCTGGCCCGTGAAAAGCGTTTGGCATCGCGCACATAAGCGGGCGCGAAATCTTCGGCGCAGAGCTGACCAATCGCGGCATCGATGTCCTCGATCGAGGGCTCGCGCAACTTGGCCGGACGTCCGCGACGCATCAGCATCACCTGGTCGGGAATGATCGATGTCGTCATTTCGAGAAAATCGATGCCGCGCCGGCGCGCGATCCGCTCCATCACGTCCATGACATAGCGGTCGATGGTAAACGTCACCACGAGATGCGGATCGAGCTTGTCGAAAGCCTGCTCGATCGCCTGGGCCATGCCGCCGATCAGTTTGAGCGCGAGATCGCGGTTGATGCTGCGGAGCACGCGGCAGCGCAGGATGATATCGGCGCATCCTTCCTCGCCAAACCGCGCAAGCGCGACAGAGGCCGCATTTCCCTTACCGATAAAGCGGTAGAAATCGTCGACCAGTGAATAATCACCGTCATCCCGCAGGTCGCTCAGCACGACCGCCTCGGCAAATTCCATGCGCGACGCCAAGTATTTCCACCACGGCGTCGTGCTGTGAATGGTGAAGAAGACAACGCGGGGCATCAGATCTTGTTCTTGTTGGCGCTTTCGGCCAGAAAGGGGCTGCTCGGCAGGTTGATGCAGCGCGTATGCATGTCTTCGGCGACTGGGAGCGGCGAACGCGGGCAGTCCCGGTACATCGGCAAGAGGTGCATGGGCGTCCACAGCGGCCTTGCGCGAATGCCGTGACCGTGCAGGGCCCCGAGCAGCCGGTCGCGCTCGGCGGCGTATTCGCGATCGAGCACGAGCGTATTGAGCCAGTAGTTGCTTTGCGAGCCCTTCGGCTCACGATAGATGCGCGCCCAGGGGAAATCGCTGAAAGCACGCAGATAACGCTCGGCGAGGACGCGCTTGGCATCGACCATCGCCGACAGGCGCTCCATCTGCGCACAACCAAGCGCCGCATTGATATTCGGCAGGCGGTAGTTGTAGGCGACCTCGTCATGGTCGAATGCCCAGGCGTGCGCCTTCTTCGCCGTAGAGGTAAAATGTTGCGCGTGACGGGCATGCGCCTCGTCGTCGGTCACGATCATGCCGCCGCCGCCAGTAGTGACGATTTTATTGCCGTTGAAGCTGAGTACGGCGGAATGGCCAAACGTGCCGCAGCCCTGCCCGTTCAGGGTCGAACCGAGCGATTCGGTCGCGTCCTCGACGATCACGAGATCGTATTTGGCGGCCACCGCGCCCAGTGCGGTCATGTCCACCGGATGCCCGAAGATGTGCACCGGAACCAATGCGCGAAGCCGACGGCCCGTCTGCTTGTTTACCCATGCTCCATTCCGCCGCGCGGCGATAGCGTCGAGATGCGCCTCGAGCGCTTGAGGATCGAGCCCCAGCGTATCCCAGGTCGAATCGACGAAATGCGGGATGGCACCGGCATGGCTCACCGCGTTCGCTGTGGCGACGAAGGTGATTGAAGGCAGCAGCACCTCGTCGTCTTGCTCGACACCTTCGAGCACCAATGCGGCATGAAGCGCGGCGGTACCGTTGACGATCGCCACCGCATGGCGCGAGCCGGTCGCGGCGGCGACCATTTCCTCGAAACGAGTGACATATTTGCCCGCGGACGACACCCAGTTGGTATCGATGCAATCGAGCACCAGCTCACGCTCGCGCTCACCAAAGCGCGGCTCGTGCAACTCGACGGGGCGAGCGGCCGTACCGAGCACGGCATCCACGGCGTCGAGCACAGGCTTGAGGTCAGGCATGGCGGGACGATTGTGGCTCGCCTGGGCAGAGGAAGTGCTCATGTTATTCACAGCGTGTACGCATTGGCACGATAACGAGACAGGTTCTCCTGCTTGGTGAACCAGGCGATGGTCTGTTCGAGGCCCTTGCGCAGGCCATCCACGCCGGCAAAACGCGGCGACCAGCCGAGAAGCTTATGCGCCTTGGCATTGCTGGCCCATAGGCGATCAACTTCACTGCGCTCGGGGCGGACGCGGACGTCGTCTTGCTCGATCTCGATCGTCACGCCCATCAATTCCGCGATCATGCGCGCGACATCGCCAATCGAAATCTCGAACGCGCTCCCGATATTGATGACCTCGCCGATACCGGCTTTCGAGTCGAGCGCCGCCAGGAAGCCGCCGACGGTGTCGGCGACATAATTGAAATCGCGCGTTGGATGGATGCTGCCGAGCTTGACCTTGCGCGCGCCCGCAGCGATCTGGGTAATGATGGCCGGGATCACCGCGCGCGCCGATTGCCGGGGACCGTAGGTATTAAACGGCCGCACCACGGTGACCGGCGTCCCGAACGAACGCTCGAACGACAGCGCGAGTTGATCCGCGCCGATCTTGGTCGCGGAATAGGGCGATTGCCCCTGCAGCCGATGCTCCTCCGTGATCGGAACGAACTGGGCCGTGCCATAGACCTCGCTGGTGGAGGTGTGCACCAAATGCTCAACGCCGAGATCTCGCGCCGCCTGCAGCACATTGAGGGTGCCGCGGATGTTGGTTTCGACGTAAGTGTCCGGCGAATGGTAGGAATAGGGAATCGCGATTAGCGCTGCGAGATGCAAGACGGCATCGCATCCCTTCATCGCTGTGCGCACGCCATTCGGATCGCACACGTTGCCTGCGAATATGTCGAGTTCCTTGCGTATCTCGGGTGGAGAGGAATCAAGCCAGCCGTGCGAGCCCATGCTGTTGTAGTGCACAAACGCACGGACCGCGAAATTGAGGCGGACCAGTTCCTCCGCGAGGTGAGATCCGATAAATCCGCCTGCGCCTGTCAGCAAAATTTTCCGCAACTTCTCGGTTCCCTTCGCCAAGCCAAGCTACCCTGAAGAATGAGGTACCCGATCTGGTATGGCCGCTTCTAAACAGTCCTTCTGCGAGAGGCCAGCCGGAACACACAGAAAAAAGGCACCATGGCTCTTACGTCGGCAAATTGCCTTTCCCCGTAACGCCTTGATCCCAATAACAATTACCGGGACAGCGCCAGGAATCGACGACTACCATGATACCGCATCAACCTGGTCCGCGGAACGCGCGGATGAGATCGATGACACTTTGGAGTTGTTCGGTAGCGATTTCCGCAAACATCGGCAGCGACAGGATGCGTCCCTGATCGGCGAACGCATTCGGAAATTGCTCGGGACGATGGTCAAACCGCCGATACGCGGCAAGGAACGGCAGCGCCGTCGGATAATTGATCGCGGTCTGCACGCCGTTCGCGTTCAAATGCGCCGCCAGCGCGTCGCGGCGCGGATGCCTGATCGTGTAGAGATGATAGACGTGGGTGCGGTCAGGCGCGACCTGAGGCACGATCACATCCTCGATCTGGTTGAGGCCGGCGCCGTAGGCTTTTGCCGCGTCCTGACGCGCCTTGGTCCACTGCGCGAGATGCGGCAGTTTCGCCGACAGGATCGCGGCCTGCATACCGTCGAGCCGGCTGTTGATGCCTTCGATATGATGCTGATGCTTTACCAGACCACCGTGCCGCGCCAGCATCGTCATGTGCTCGGCGAGCGCGGCGTCGTTGGTGACGACGGCGCCGGCATCCCCCATCGCGCCGAGATTCTTGCCCGGGTAGAACGAATAGGTCGCGGCCGCGCCGAACGTACCTACCTGCTGGCCCTTGTAACGCGCCAGATGCGCCTGCGCACAGTCCTCGATCACCCAGAGCTTATGCTTGCTCGCGATCGCCATGATCGCGTCCATGTCGGCCGGTTGCCCGTACAGGTGCACGGGGATGATGCCGACGGTGCGTGGCGTGATCGCGGCCTCGATCGCCGCCGGATCGATCGTGAAGGTCGAGCCGTCGGTGTCGCAGAACACCACGGTGGCGCCGGCATGCGTGATCATTGCGGACGTGCTGATCCAGGAATGCGCCGTGGTGATCACCTCGTCGCCCGGCCTGACCTTCAGCGCGGCCATGGCGAGATACAGCGCATCGGTGCCGTTGGCGCAGGACACGCAATGCTTGACGTCAACGGCAGCGGCGAACTCCCGTTCGAACGCGTCGACGTAGGACCCGCGAATGAACGCGTTGTCGCGGATGACGGAAGCAATCGCGCCATCGATCTCGCTCTTGATGGTCTGATACTGCAGTTGCAGATCCGCAAAAGGCACTGGCATCGGTCGTCTTCCTACTTGTCCGTCAGCAGCCGTCGCGCCGGATTGCCGGCATAGGTTCCGGATATCGTGATGTCCTTGGTCACAACGGAGCCTGCGCCGATCACGACGTCATCGGCGATCCTCACCGGCATGATGGTGGCGTTGGAGCCGATCGAGACGCGGTTTCCGATCACGGTCTCGCGCCATAAATCCCTGTTGCCGCGGGCCGGGCCGCCTGTCGAAAACGTGTCGTTCACGAACATCACCCCGTGCCCGACAAAGCAGTCTTCGCCGATCGTGACCAGTTCGCAGATGAAGGCATGAGACTGCACCCGCGTGCGGGCGCCGATCACGACGCCCTTCTGGATCTCGGTGAACGGCCCGACAAAGCAATCATCGCCGATTTTGCAGCCGTAGAGATTACACGGCTCGACGATCTTGACACGCGCGCCGAACGCGACATCGCGCACGCCCGCCTGATGCATCTCCGGCCGGTTCACGACACGACACCGAGCCGGCCCAGCCGAGGCGCGAAGCGAAGGGGCACCTCGGCGCCCGTCTCGATTGATTCGTAGAGCGCCGAAATCAGTTCCAGGCTCTTGCGCCCTTCGAGACCGTCAACCAGCGCGGAGCGCTGGTTGACCAGGCAGTCGATCACGTGCTGGTAATAGGCCTGATGGCCGAAGCCGTAGACGTTCGGCGGATTAACGGAAAACTTCTCGATCACGTCTCTGTCCGAGGCAAGTTCCTCGACAAAGCGCCAGTGCCGGATCTGGTTGACGGCAAAGCCGGCGATTTCGACCGTTCCCTTCTCTCCGAGAATCGAAAGCGAGCCTTCGAGGTCGGTTGGACGCGCGGCCGTGGTCGCCTCGATGATCCCGAGCGCACCGTTGCGGAACTTCAGCGTCGCGACCGCCGTGTCCTCGGCCTCGATCTTCGCCAGCGCCGTCGCCGCGCGGGCGTGAACGCTGACGACGTCGCCGAAAAACCATTCCAGCATGTCGACGTGATGGCTGGCCTGATTCGAGAGCACGCCGCCGTCATAAGCCCAGGTGCCACGCCAGGCATCCTGGTCGTAATAGGCCTGGTCGCGGCACCAGCGGACGCGCACGGTGCCGAGTATCAGGCGGCCGAAGCGGCCGGCCTCCAGCGCCTCGCGCGCCTTCACCACCGGAACATTGAAGCGATTCTGCTTGACGACGAACAGCTTGACGCCGGCCTCGTCGCAGGCGCGGATCATGTCGTCGGCGTCCTGAAGCCGCAATGCCATCGGCTTCTCGACGATGGCGTGCTTTCCGGCCTTGGCGCAGGCGACGACATGTGCAGGATGCATCCCGCTCGGCGTCAGCACCGCCACCGCGTCGATATCCGTTCGAGCGAGAAAGGCATCGATATCATAATCCGCCGGCACGACGAATTTCGATGCAATCGCGTCAGCCCGCTCCCGGATCGGGTCGCAGACCGCGACGAGCTTTGCTCCGTTGATATAGCCGCCTCCGAGCAACTCGGAATGACGCTTGGCAATGCGCCCACACCCGAGCAGGCCAAATCTGATCATCATACGTCCCTATACTGACCGACTACATTGCGATGACAAGCTTAGCAAGCAACCAAAGGCCATTCTCGATAGTCAAACACCTGTTGTCGCTAGACACTTGTTCGTGGATCTGATCGCCTGATACGACCTAGCCGGCCGACATTCATAATATGTCCTCACTGGCTATTCAAATATTGTCAACCCGGGAGACCGGACTTACCGAACCCGGACTGCGTCATCCGACGCAGGGGCCCGAATCTGACGACCTCAGCCAAGAAGGCGCGACGTTTCGGCAGCCGATTGCAAGAACAACGAACCAACCTTTTCGCCTGCGACTCTTGGCTCGGCTACGGAGATTGCAACCTGACCCTCGTTGATTCCTCAAATGGTGCAGTGCCTGCCAGCTTTCGCTTGCCTAAGCTCGGAAAACCTCGAATGTAAGCCATCGCAAACCTAGATGCCGGCCCCGAAAAATGGAAAATCTGACCGTGCAAAGGCAAATGTCCGTACCAAACCTTCTGTTTGGGAAGCGTCAGGGCCTGATCCTCCTGAACTGGATTCTGATCGCGGTATCCTGTATTTCTCTTGTTTATACTGCCCACTATTATTCGGAGTACTACATATCCTTTCATCCTTCGCGCCTGCCTAACGCTATCGTCCTGATAGCTGCATTTGCCCTCATTTCAGTGCTTTTTGCATTTGCCGGAAATAGCTTCGGTTACATCGTCGGCTTCTATTCCTATACGATGCTCACGGGGTATTTGTGGCTGAATAGTTTTTCAGAGTTGGTCTACAATCATCGGTTAGCCGGGCTTTCTGCTGCGGCATCGGCGATCGCGTTCTTGTTGCCGGCCCTGTTCATCTCCTCGCCCATTCGCCAAATCTATACTTTGTCCCAATCGGGATTGGACCGTCTGCTCACTCTGATTCTGTCGCTGAGTTTCGCGACGATCCTCATCGGTGCCAGCTACAGCTTCAAATTTGTCACGATTGAAAACATCTACAACTACCGCTCCGAACTTGGATTTCCGGTGATTCTGAACTACGTGATCGGAATAACATCCAACGCGCTGCTACCATTTGCATTCGCCTGTTTTGTGGGACGCGGAAATATTTGGCGCGCCGGCGCGGCTCTGTTTCTGTTGTTGATGTTCTACCCGATCACGCTGAGCAAACTGGCCCTGTTCACGCCGTTTTGGCTCGTGGCAATGTTGGCCCTTTCGAGGTATTTCAACTTCAAGCTTGCTGTTACTCTTTCGCTGCTGGTGCCGATATCCGTCGGATTGTTGCTAATCATCCTGTTCCAGCAGGGGATGTTGCCTTACAGTCTGGCCATCCCCTATTTTGGGCTCGTGAACTTTCGGATGATCGCGATTCCCTCATTGGCCATGGACTATTACAATGGCTTTTTCTTCACTCATCCCGTAACGAATTTCTGTCAGGTATTCTTGCTGAAACCCTTCGTCGCTTGCCCCTATCAGGAGCAGCTGGCGAACGTCATTTACAATGCTTTTGGCATTGGCGGACAATTCAATGCGTCGCTGTTTGCGACGGAAGGTATCGCCTCCGTGGGAGCCTTCTTTGCCCCAGTTACGGCGCTCGTGTCGGGGCTTGTGATAGCGCTTGGCAATCGAGTTTCTGCTGGTTTGCCGCCACGGTTCATCCTGATCTCGGGCGCCGTCATTGTGCAGGCACTTCTCAACGTGCCCCTGACCACCGTGCTGCTTACCCACGGTTGCTCCATCCTTTTCCTTCTCTGGTACATCACGCCACGAGATTCATTTGGTTTGGCAGCGAACGAGCCGAAGAGCTAATTCATGTCCCGGCGCGCAAGGATATCCCGCGAGCCTTAGTGGCCCGCCGCGACGGCAGAGATGCTATCTTCCAAATGGCTGCATTGCAGTTCGAAGCGCATCGGCAAAATCAGCCGCAAAGGCAGCCACGCGGTCGTTTTGATGCGGAACCTGATTTCGACTGATCGAAACTTCGGAGTCCTGCGAGACTCGCACAATGTGATCGGCCAGGGCCGCGGGATCATCCGTCCCGAAATAGCTCGCCGTATCGTTGGTCTGTTCGCGGTGGACATCAAGATCAGACAATATCATCGGCACGCCAAACGACTTCGCCTCCTCGACGGTTGTGCTCCATCCCTCCGATCGCGACGGATTGATCAGCCCGGTGCACGCCCGCAGCAATGCGTAGACATGCGAAAGCGGAATCATTCCCAGATGACGGAAGCGTTTTTCGAGCCCGCGACTTCGGACGCCCGCCATGACCTCATCGAAATAGCCTCGCTCGCGACGATCTTCGGTGCTGCCCGAGGCACACACGACCGCATCGAACCCTCGCTCCGCCAGGATGGCCAGCGCATCGACGACCACCTGGTGATTCTTGTGCGTGTAGAACTGATTTGGCAGGTAGAAATATTTTTCAGGCAACTGATACTGCGCAACGATCTCAGCCGGATTTGCGGTCAGGAACGCCGGCGACGGCCCGGTCGCGAAACGAACCACACAGACCTCGTTCTTCGCTCCGGGATAGAACTTCCGGAAGTCGCGATGCGAGCTTTCGCTGCTCAGCATGACGGTACGCCCGGATGCGATCTGCATTCGGAAGCCGGCTTCGCGACGCCACCGCGCCGCCGCCGGAAACAGCCGCGGCAATCGTCGATGCTGAAAATCGGGAAACCAGGCTACTGCGGGATAAGGCAGTCGCCAGCCAAAGAAGCGGGCAGCTTCGAAGACGGCGTCGATGCGATGCGTCCGGAATTCTGCCGCCGCCTCCCGGTCCAATCCCCATGCCAGCGCCGCAGCCAAACCGGCACGGCCGTCGAACGCCGCCGATCGCACCACCTCCACATCAGGTATCGCGGCAAGCGGCGCAAGATCGGCATCATCGTCACCGGTCCCGGCAAACAGGACGGGCGCAAACTCGCCGGTGCGGAACTTGCTCAGCGCCTGAAATAGATTGCTTTGATAGTTGTAGCCGCCGGCCCAGAGCCTGCGGGGAATATGCGTAAAAGCGAGACGCAGCGGCGCACCCTTGTTCACCGGCTCTGACCCTTGAACCACGAGACATAGTCCGCAAAGCCCTGTTCAGGCGAGATCGTCCAGTCGAAGGGCAGAGCGCGGACCGTTGCGTCGTCCGCCAGCAGACTGGACGGATCGCCGGCGCGTACAATGCCCGAATATCGTACCGATACGGTTCCGCCCCAGCATTCTGCAAGCATGGCGGCAACCCGTGCCACCGTCGTTCCAAGCCCGGAGCCAGCGTTGATCACTTGAAAGGTCTCCGCCTGTGGCGTTCCGCCGATCACGGCCAACAGCCGGGCGACGTCGCGAACATCGGTCCAGTCCCGCACCTCCGTACCTGTTCCGCCCAGCACCAGGTTCCGCTCACCAGCTTGCAAGCGGGAGCAGATGTCCCATGGCAATTGCTTGCGCAAGTTTGGCCCGTAGACCGAGAACAACCGCGCCACCGTACTGCGAATCCCAAACGTGATGGCATAGCTGCGGCACAGTTGCTCCATCATCAGCTTGTGCTGCCCATAGGGCGACATCGGAAGCGTTGCGGCATCCACCGGGATCGCTCCCCCGTGACCTTCTCCATAGACTGCCGCGCTCGACGCGACAATCAAGCGACAATCCCTGGCGGCCCCGCGCAGCCACTCCAGCAGCCTGGCCGTGCTCGTAACGGTGCGCGAAAAATCCTCAAACGGCTGCGCGATCGACAATCCGACCGACGATCCGCCGGCCAGATGGAAGATCGTCGATGGCAGTCCGGCGCGCTCCGCAAGTGCGTTGAGATTGGCCGCATCGATCTCACCGTTCAGCCAATGCTCGAGACCGATGCGATGCCGTTCGGCTTCCCCGATCGCGCCGTGACCGATGCCGTGAACGCGACAGCCCCGATCGGCCAGCACTCGAACGAGATGCCGGCCAATGAAGCCATTGGCGCCGGTAACCCACATGCTCATGACTGTGCCTTGTGACAGACAAACGAGTAAAGCCGGCCGGGCCGGTGGTCAAAGCGCTCTGCCATCGAAAGCAGCGATGTGAAAACGCTCCTGGAAGCGAGCGCGGTGCGCCAAACGGGCTTGACCGGAATCTTGTCCGTCAATCTTTCCACGACGGCCGCTCGCAGCGTCTCGATTGTATGGGGAAACAGATTGATCGGGCTCTTGAGTGGCGAGAGCACCTCGATCGCAGCAAATCCCGCATTCCTCAACGCGCCGATATATCGATCGAGAAGATACGCGTGCTCGCCGCCATAGAGGTGATGCAGGGGATGCTGATCGAGGAATGCCCCGAGATCGGATTCCCTGCTGATCACGTGTTCGCGCGCGGCGATGAGCATTCCGCCGGGACGAAGCACGCGGAACATTTCCCGGCAGGCGCTGTCGAGATCGCGCATATGGTGCAGCACGGCCCGCGCGAACACGACATCGAACACGCCGTCAGCGAACGGGAGGCGCTCGGAAAACTCCTCGACCACCTCGATCGGCAGGCCAGCCTCGGTCGCCAGACCGCGGATCGCCGCCGTCCCGACCACCGCGCTGGGATCAGGCTCGAGCGCAGTGACCGCAAATCCGCTTCGCGCCAGCGCGTAGCTCGCAATTCCGCGCCCGGCGCCGACGTCGAGCGCCTTGCCGGTTCGATTCTCCAAGAACTTCGAAACCGCCTGCCATTCGGCACTGGTAAAATAACGCTCGGCCGCATCGATCAGAGGGTCGTCATAGAACGCGTCGAGCACAAGCTGACGTTGGTCCGGCTGGTTGCGCAGCCAAACCACGGCATCTTCCCACGTCGTGAATTTCTGCTCACCTTTCATCAGGTGGAATCTCCCTGATGCGCTCCGCCGGATTTCCTGCCACGATGGAAAAGGCCGGGACATCCTTGGTGACGACGGCGCCGGCTGCCACAACGCCGCCCTTACCCACCGTCACCCCGCGCAGGACCATTGCGCCGGCGCCAATCCAGGCATCGTCGCAGATCGTCACCGGGCTCTCATCGAGCGAGATTTCGCGCGGATGGCCGTGGGTGAAGATTTGCCTGATCTGTTCGTGCCGTTTCGCCGCCCGAAGTGGATGGGTGAGGTTGTCGAATATATTGACAGAGTGCGAGATCAGGACGCGATTGCCGATGACGATGGAAGCGGCCGACCAGATCCGGCTATCCTCTCCGACATAACACCACTCGCCAATCTTGATCTCTCCGCCGTGCGCGAACGTCAAGAGCTCTCCCAGGATACGACTATGTTGGCCGACAACGATCTTGTCCGTATCGCCCCGGATGTTTCTGATCCTTGCCCGAGAGCCGAGCACGGCGTCGCGCTGCAACCGGCAGGTCGCCCGCCCGATCAGCCGCTGAATCAGGTAATCGACGTTCATGCTGTTAACTGGAGGCACGCCACAGCGCGTGACGATGCCGCCAGGTCATCGCCCCATCCCTTGCCCGTATGGACGTCATATACTGTTGCGTTCGCAAGCGCTGCGGCCGATTGCCGGGACCAGCCATCCCGCGAATATCCGAAATAGTCGATCTGGTGCGACGATGGACCAAAGGTCTCAACGATCTTTTCAACCATGGCTCGGTCGAAAACCTGATACCAGCCGAGGTTGTCGCGCTTGCCAAATGGCACCGAAATAAGGCAATTGCCACCGGGCTTGAGAATGCGCTTGAATTCCTTGACGGCCGGGACAAAGCCATCTTGATCGGATTCCGCATCCTCCGGTTTTCCCGTATAGAGCATCCTGTTATCCAGGCCGATATGTTCGATCGTCGAGATGCTGGCGATCGTGTCGAACACACGATCGGCAAACATCGTATTCCTGAGATCGCCGAACACGTACGAATACCCCTCATGCCAATAGCAGCGCTTTTCCGGCGCCAGGGTCATGATGGTGAGATCGGCGTCCCGCAACGGAGGACGCCGCAGGAGAAAGTCGTGATTGAAGGTCGAGCCGGCATCGAGCATGGTGCCGACCTTGGACAATCGCGAGAACAGCCAGGGATACTCCACCACCCTTTCGTCCATGGCGAGGCCATAGCCGCGCGGCAGCTCTTTCCCGTCGCGAAGCAGGCCGCTGTCGATTGCCGACGTGATGATCCCGCGCTTCACCGTCTGATAGCCTGGACCGAAGGGCCGCGGCCGCATCTTGAACACGGGCGCGGCTGCCCCATCGAGCAGCCACTTGACCCCATAAATAAGCCTATCCGTACGCATCATCGACGCCCAATCAACCGCCCCGTCCGTCCGCTATGCAGCCGCTCTAGCACGGCTAGACCCCGGCGACGAGATCGCCAAACTGTTTCCACTGCGAAGCCTTGCTGTAGGTCTCCGCAACCCGGGTCCTTCCCCGCCCCGCCATTTCGGCCGATTCCGGCCAATCTCGCAGGCACCTTGAAATGACTTCGGTTACCTCCCGCGCCGAGCCGTACGTCTCCATCGTCACTCCCGGTTCCATTGCATCCGGATAACCGCCGACGTCGGATACCAGCAGTGCGCCGCACCCCATGGCCTCGAAGCAGCGCATGTTTCCCCTATCGGTGCCCGCCATATCGATGGCGCCGTTGAGCACGATCTTCGATGATCCGATCAATTCGTAAAACTGCCTGCCGAACACTGGCGGCTCTGCAATCCTGGCGATGGCGTCGGGACGCCGGTGCTTTTGCAACGGCAGCCAAGCGCCGATGGGGCTTTCGGCGAGCCTGGTCAGCCGCGAAGCGTCGAGACGATAGACGATCCGGCGCGTGCCCGCCAGGCTCGCCACCTGTTCGAGCGTCTTGGCACGCGCGGTATGATGTCGTGAATAGCCGCCCACAAAAAGCACGTCGATCGTACGCTCGCCGTGACCATACTCATCCATCAAAGGGTCCAGTGCCGGAAAAAACAGTTCTGCCCGGCAACCTCTCTGGCGCCAAGATTCAAGGATGGAGGGAAAGTTTCCGAGCACCGCGCCATAGGCCGTCAGATCGGCGTTTCCTGATGGCGCGGCACGCCAGCAAAATGTCTTCCTGACACAGCCGGGCAGCTTGCCGACGAACGCGCTGGGATAGCGCACGGGATCAAGATTGTAGAAAACTTCGGTCCGGTGATGCTCGATCTGGGCAAGCAATATGGCCTCAAGCGTCGGCTTGCCCGGAAGTCCCTGCTCCCGCGCCCAGTGACGCTGCAGGATTTCATCGTCGCCATTGGTGAAGAACGCCTCGGGTTCCTGCTCGAGCACCGGCTTCAGAAAATGCAGCGCGCCAAAGCGGTCGTCCAGGAAGATGCGACGACGCTCTGCGAAACTCGAAGCTTTCGCCGCGAGCTGGTTCAGGTGCGCGAGATAGGACGGGTAGAGCCCACTGTTTTGGAACAAGCGCATCGCTCACGCAAACCTCATCAGCATCCATTTCATGTTCAGATACGGCCAGATGCGGCCGACCGACTCCCAATCCCACTGTTTCGAGGAGGTCAAATGGCCAACGGTCCGGCGCAAGCGTTCCTCATCCACCAGCTCGGCAAACGCCGGTACCTTCTGGTCGAGCAAACCCGCGGTCCAGCCGGCCAGAGGTCCGTTCAACCATTCGGGCATCGGCGAATTGAATCCGACCTTACGGCGTCCCATCCGGATGGACTCTGGCATCAGGTTAGCCATCGCCTTTCGTGCAACGACCTTGGTATAGCCATTCGATGACTTGCTGGATTCCGGCAACGCCATCGCATAGGTAACCAGACGCCAGTCCATGAACGGCATGCGGACCTCAATGCCGTGAGCCATTGACAGGCGGTCGAAGTTTCGCAGGATGGTCGGCAGCACGGTACTGTGAAACATCCGGTAGAGCCGTCGGTTCAATGCGCCCCAGTCGCGCGGCAGCACGTCGTCTGCTCCGACCAGCGGAAGCTCCGCCGGCACGTCGCGCAGACCGCCACGGAGGAAATAGTTTCCCTGGCGCCGGATCATCAGCGCCCGCAACAGATCGATGCCTCGCCGCGCCGGTGCCGAACGGGAAGCAAATCCAGCGAGCAGGTTTCGCATCCAGAACGCCCCCGATTGCCCCTCCTGAAGATAGGCCCCCATCAACTCATCCGCACCATGGCCATCCAGCGACACCGTCACGTTGTGACGCCTGAGTTCTCGATAAATCAGCCAGGGTGCGCTTGGAAGTCCGATATAGACGTCATCATTGTCGTCGAGGATCTGGTCGAGTTCGGTCAGCGCGTCGGCCCGCCCAATCTCGAGGAATGTCGGCACGACATCCGCCCACGCCGCCGCCTCCTCGGCCATCGGCCGCTCGTCATTCGAGGCGCCGGGAAACGTCGCCACAAAAGCGTGGCGCCACGAGGTGCTGTCCCGCGGACCCATCCCGGCCTTTTCGTGCGCGGCCATGGTGCAGATCACGGCCGACGAATCGAATCCGCCCGATAGGCAGGTCCCGATCGGCACGTCGCTGCGCATCCGAAGCGCGACCGCGTCCTGGAACAGTTCGCGAAAGCGTTCCACCTGTTCGGCTTCGGTGTTCGGGACCACCGGCAGGTGATCCACCGTCCGCCACCAACGCCGGACCTCCAATTTGCCCTGGCGCAGCCACATGCAATGTCCGCCCTGAAGGCGGCGCACCTCCCCGCAAAGGGTCCGTTCGCTTCCTTCGACTCCGAAGGCATCAAGCATAAGCCGTCGCGCCACGTCGATATCCAGCGACACGTTGATCAGGCCGCTTCGCACCAACGCGCGCTGCTCGGATGCAAAGACAAAGCGCTCCGATGTCAGCGCATACAACAGCGGCTTGATGCCGAAGCGGTCGCGCGCCAGAAACAGTTCTTCGGTTTTGGTGTCGAAGATCGCCAGCGCCCACATTCCGTTGAAGCGCAGCAGCATCCTTTCCCGCCAGGCCCGCCAGGCGGCCAGAATGACCTCGGTGTCCGACTGGCTGCGAAAGACCGCGCCCTGTGCCTCGAGTTCGCGCCGCAGCTCGAGGAAGTTGTAGATCTCGCCGTTGTACACGATCACATGGCGGCCGTCGCCGGAGACCATCGGCTGAAAGCCTCCTTCGCCAGGATCGATGATGGCGAGCCTGCGGTGGCCGAACGCCAAATTGCGGTTCGCGCTGAACCAACTGCCCTCGCCAAAGGGTCCGCGATGCGAGAGGAGATTCGTCAGTCGCGAGATTTCCGCCGGTTCGACCGCGTTGCCGCGGAGGTTCACGATGCCTGCAATTCCGCACATTTGTCAGATCGCCTTGAGGGACAGGAAACGGCTGGCGATGACGCGGAGATCCCGCCAGCAGGCCACGCCATAGGGACCGGCCCGTGAAACCGCGACCGTGACGACGAAGATGATACCAGCCGCCAGCAGATAACAGCCCCCCACGTACCACCAGCCAATTGCCTGGTCGAGTTGCGCGTTGCGGAAGCCATATCGCAACGCCAGCGCGGTTGCGATGCCGATCCCAATCGGCATCAACACGAAGTGGGTCAGACGCGACCGCATACCGGCGAGGCCGAAATGCCGGCGCAGCAAGATCAAGACGGTGACCATCTGAACGATCATGCCGATGCAGGCGCTCCACCCCGCCGCTTGCCATCCGAAATACGGCAAAGCGATCGCACTGGTCGCCAGCGTGAACACGCCCGTGAGCAGTGCGATCAAGGCATTCGAACTCGATCGCCCTTGCGCCAGAAGATAGAAAGCAAAGACATTCGAGCTCGACCCGAGGATGCCGGCGATCGACAGTATCACCAGCACACGCTGGGCCTCGGCAGCCACTTCGGCGCCGGTCCACAGATGAAGCAACGGGCCGGCGACGGGGATAAGGCCGCCAAGCGCACTCGCGGCGAGCACATTGAGTATCCAGGACGAGCGGAACAGGAGATCGGCCTTGCGATCGTCAGTCTCCTTCTGCAGAGCGCTGAAGAACGGGAAGAGGATTTCGCCGACCTTCAGGACGCCGATATACACCGCCTCCTCCAGCCGCTGCGCAATCGTATAGAAGCCGACGAATTGCGGCTGCAGCAAAGCTCCGAGCAAGTAACGATCCGCCTGTGCGGCAATGAGCGCGCCACTCTGTGCGGCCAGTTGCCAGCCACCCAGCTTGACAAGGTCACGAAGCGACCTGCGATCGATCGTCGGGCGCGCGAGCCAATCGCCTATGACACGTCGAGACCATCCGAAGGCCAGAACAAGGCTCGTTGCAAAGCCCAACGCCTGACAGCCGAGAAACGTCGAGGCCTGAGGCCAGCGTGGAATCAACAACAGCATGGAGCTTGTTGCGACCACGGTACTGACGATGCTGATCGAAGCAACCCTTCGATAGTCCTGGCGCGCCGTGAACAGGGTCAGGAAGACGGCGGCCAGGCATTGGCACAACCATCCGGCACTGGCCAGCACAAATGCGAGTCCCAGATCATCCGCGGACGACCCACTCAAATGAAATCCAAGCCGCGCAAGCGGTGCCCCGGCCAAAGCAAGCAGCATCGCGATCGCGCCGCCGGCTGCCAATGCCAGCATCGCCGCCGTAGCGAACATTCGTCGCGCATCGTGGCGCTCCGACGGCTCCAGCCGCAGGGCCAGCTCCCGGGTCATCGACAATGCAAGAGCGTTGCTGAACGCCAGCGCGGGCGCAACACATGCCGTAACGAGCCCAGCGACGCCGAACGCAGCGACACCGAGGCGAAACACCACGAACGGCAGGACAATCAAGTTCAGTGCCACGGCCACGATAAAGGCGATCGCGTTCCAGGCAGAATTACCCAGCAAATCGGTCGGATTTTTTCTCACCGCATATCAGCTTTAGGCCGCGGCGACATGGATCGGTCGATCAGGAGTTGGCTCACCTACCCAACGACCAGGGAACATGCCATGCCGAGATGATTAAGAAGCACAAACACTTGCCGACTTGGTCAAGAACCGAGCCAGGAGTTTTTTGAGTTGCCCCACCCGAGCCCATTTACAGGAGCGGCTAAGAGGCCGCAATGCACTCCAAGTAAGTTATTGAATATATTTGTATAATAAGACGATCAATCGACCTAGGCGATCGGCACGAGGACAGCCGTCACTGCGATCAGCGATATTATCCAGCCACGGTCGTGAAGCAAAGGATGAAGCAAGCTGAAGCTCAGCAGAAGTAGCGGATGCGGATAATGGATGACGTGTGTTCACGGATTTCAAGTGTGCAGAATGAAATGCCCCGCATACAATTCGCTCGCCTGAAACTTTAAGCTATCATAGTTGGAGGTATCGACTGTTGCGTCCTGAGTGCCGTTCGCTGTGTGAAGTAACGCCGGCAGTGAATCCGCCTCTGCATTCATTAAGAACGATTCCAGGCGCGGATTGCTGCCTAATGCTAAGAATTCCGCCAGAACGACCGAATTTGCTTCACCGGTCTGCACACCTAAATCCGCCCGAAACAGGAATGAGCTATCAGAGCCGAGCACGGCCGGAGCTTCCGATATATTGAGGGACGAAGCTGTGCTGACTACGGTAGGCGATCCAACGCCCATCACGCCATCGCCGTTGAGGTCCTGCTGGAAACTCGGCTCCAGCGATTCGATCGTCGAGCTGGATCCCGACGCTGCCGCGGTATTGGTGATGTAGTTACCGTTGCTGTCGAGACTCCAGACGATGTAGCTGTCAGCCGTCCCGTTCTTCAAGACAACCTGATAGCCGCTACTCGTCTGCTCTGTTGCGATCGGCGTCCAGGCGCCGAACTGGCCCACGGCTACCGGCGCTCCGTAGATTTTCAGATCGGGTCCGGTATTGCTGCTGACGCTGGCGAGATAATAGTTATTGCCGACCTGAACCAGCTTGGTCGATCCGAAGGATTCGATGGCTGTTCCTGACACGATGGGAACACCGATCGTGCCATCGCCATTGAGATCCTGCTGGAAGCTCGTTTCCAGCGAAACAATGCCAGAGCTGGTCCCCGATGCAGCCACGGTATTGGTGAGGTAGTTGCCGTTGCTGTCGAGGCTCCAGACGATATAGCTGTCAGCCGTCCCATTTTTCAAGACAACCTGATAGCCGCCACTCGTCTGCTCTGTTGCGATCGGCGTCCAGGCGCCAAACTGGCCCACGGCTACCGGCGCTCCGTAGATTTTCAGCTCGGGTCCGGTATTGCTGCTGACGCTGGCGAGATAATAGTTATTGCCGACCTGAACCAGCTTGGTCGATCCGAAGGATTCGATGGCTGTTCCTGACACGACGGGAATACCGATCGTGCCATCGCCATTGAGATCCTGCTGGAAGCTCGTTTCCAGCGAAACAATGCCAGAGCTGGTCCCCGATGCAGCCACGGTATTGGCGAGGTAGTTGCCGTTGCTGTCGAGGCTCCAGACGATATAGCTGTCAGCCGTCCCATTTTTCAAGACAACCTGATAGCCGCTACTCGTCTGTTCGGTTGCGATCGGCGTCCAGGCGCCGAACTGGCCCACGGCTACCGGCGCTCCGTAGATTTTCAGATCGGGTCCGGTATTGCTGCTGACGCTGGCGAGATAATAGTTATTGCCGACCTGAACCAGCTTGGTCGATCCGAAGGATTCGATGGCTGTTCCTGACACGATGGGAACACCGATCGTGCCATCGCCATTGAGATCCTGCTGGAAGCTCGTTTCCAGCGAAACAATGCCAGAGCTGGTCCCCGATGCAGCCACGGTATTGGTGAGGTAGTTGCCGTTGCTGTCGAGGCTCCAGACGATGTAGCTGTCAGCCGTCCCGTTTTTCAAGACAACCTGATAGCCGCTACTCGTCTGCTCTGTTGCGATCGGCGTCCAGGCGCCGAACTGGCCCACGGCTACCGGCGCTCCGTAGATTTTCAGCTCGGGTCCGGTATTGCTGCTGACGCTGGCGAGATAATAGTTATTGCCGACTTGGACCAGCTTGGTCGATCCGAAAGATTCGATGGCTGTTCCTGACACGACGGGAACGCCGATCGTGCCGTCGCCGTTGAGATCCTGCTGGAAGCTCGTTTCCAGCGAAACAATGCCAGAGCTGGCCCCCGATGCAGCCGCGGTATTGGTGAGGTAGTTGCCGTTGCTGTCGAGACTCCAGACGATGTAGCTGTCAGCCGTCCCGTTTTTCAAGACAACCTGATAGCCGCTACTCGTCTGCTCTGTTGCGATCGGCGTCCAGGCGCCAAACTGGCCCACGACCACCGGCGCTCCGAAACAATACAGTTGAGGGCCGGCTCCGCTGCTGTTGCTCTGAAGAAAGTAATAAGAGGAATTCTGGACCAGACTGGTTGCCCCAAATGCCTCAATGACCGTTGGGCTCAGGAATGTCGTGCTCGCAAACGTCCCGTCTGAAAACTGAAAGTTCTCCACGCCGGTAAGGGTATCTACGCCGTCGAGTTGACCGGAGGAACGTTGATCGATTACCGTGAACGTCTGTGTGGCTGAATTATATGTAAATACATAGCTGCTGCGGGCGCCTGAAAATATTGCAACGTCAGTGCCGGAACCGCCCACGATGATGTCGTTGCCCGTCCCGCCGTCCAGCGTATCGTTGCCGTTGCCGCCGGACAGCGTGCAACCTGAATCGCTCGCGATCAGCCTGTCGTTGCCGCTGCCGCCGATCGCTTTCTCGATGATTGCGTTGAGTGCAATCCCGATATTGTTGACGAGGCTGCCGATCGAGGAAAACGCGCCCGAGTGCAGGTCGATGGTCTGGGCCGACGAATAGCCGGAGCAATCGAGCGTGTCGTTGCCGCCGCTGTCGTAGATCGTCAGCGCCGGCGCCGAAGTGTAGTTGCCGAAATTGAAGACCGCGCCCGCATTGCTGCTGAAGCCGTAGACGGTGTCGCCGGTCCTGGTTGAGGTCGCCGCCCCGTAGATCGAAGCCATGGCGTAGATGTCAGCCATCTGCGGCGTGACCACGTAGCGGTACGAGCTCCCGGAATAATTGTGCTCGCCGAAATACGACATGATCGAATATTGCCAGGTGTCGTTGGCATAGATCGCATTGGTCGAATACGACGCGCTGCCGTTGTACGGCCCCTGGTGGCCAAGCCCGAGCGCATGGCCGATTTCGTGGATGTAGGTCTGGTAGGCGTAGCTATCGATGCCAGTCTTGCCGTCGTTGGCGCCGCCGTCGGTGGTGACCCAGTCGGTGCTGATGTTGACGATCGCGGATGTGATCCAGCCCCCGGGCCAGCTACCGCTGCTATAGGCCTGCATCGTGCCGTTGTGGGTGAACGTGATGTTCGCGGAGCCGGAGGTCTGGACGAAGCTGATGTTGGCAACGTCGGACCATGCCTGCAGCGCCGATAGCGCGAGGAACTGTTCCGCCGAATTCAGCCCGTTGATATTGAAGGTGATGGTGTTGGAAGCAAAGCGATGGGCGATGTTGTTGTTGTATTGCCAAAAGCCGTTGACCAAGTAGTCGGCGAGCGTCGCGATCGACGCGACCGGCTTCGCCGCATACACCTCGCCGCTGGACACGCTGGCGGCATCTAGCGCCAGCGGGTAAGGCTCGCCTTCGTCACCGAACTCTTGGTCCTGCGTCTCGTCAGGCTGAAGCGCGCCGTCGCCCGCCCCGGACGCGAACGGCTGGAAGGGCCAGATCTCATCGGAAAACAGATCATTCTTCTTCATCGATCAGGCCTGTCAGCAGGTCGTTCGGTTGCGCGAGAATCGCAAAAGCACCCGGAAGGCTAGAATCGCCTTCATTAATGCTTGTTTACCAGCGGGCTTTGTCACCCGCCTGCTTTACGGTGCATTACGGCGAAAAGCAGAATCTCAGGCGCCCATCCGTAGTCTTGCGGGGCCGTGCCGGGCAGCCGGCTTCCGATCCCCCAAAAATTGGTGGCTCGCCCTGCCCCGATGACCGCCCCTGCCGGGCGAACAAGCAGTTGGAAATCAGCGCGAGATTTGTTTAAGTCAGGTCGGGCTGCTTTTCCCTCCGCGAAAATCCAAAAAAACAAGGTTTCTCAATGCCTTTCCCACTTGCTTCGCAGGCCCTTTCCCGCTTCACCGTGCTCGATCTGACCCGCGTCCGATCCGGACCGACCTGCGTGCGGCAATTGGCGGACTGGGGCGCCAACGTCATCAAGATCGACGCGCTCTTGGAAGATGGCGGTGGCGAGCAGCCGGGCGGACCGCGCCATGGCTCGGATTTTCAGAATCTGCACCGCAACAAACGGGCCATGACGCTGAACCTGAAGGACCCGAAGGGCCTCGAAGTGTTCAAGCGCCTCGCCGCCAAGGCCGACGTGGTGGTCGAAAATTTCCGTCCCGACGTGAAGGCAAAACTCGGCGTCGACTATGAGAGCCTGCGCCAGGTCAACCCACGCCTCGTCTATGGCAGCATCTCCGGCTTCGGCCAGGATGGCCCCTACCACAAGCGGCCGGGCTTCGATCAGATCGCGCAAGGCATGGGTGGGCTGATGTCGGTCACCGGCGCGCCGGGCCAGGGCCCGATGCGGGTCGGCATCCCCGTCGCCGACCTCACCGCCGGGCTGTTCTGTGCGCTCGGTATCCTCACCGCGCTGTTGGAGCGAGATGTTTCCGGCGAGGGTCAGTGGGTGCAGACATCGCTGTTGCAGGCGCAGATCTTCATGCTGGATTTCCAGGCCTCGCGCTGGCTGATGGAGAAGGAAGTCGCCAAGCAGGCCGGCAACAACCATCCGACCTCGATCCCGACCGGCGTCTTCAAGACCTCCGACGGCTATATCAACATCGCGACCACGGGCGGGCGGATCTGGGAACGCTGCGCGCAAGCGATCGGCGCCCCCGAACTGATCACCAATCCCGATTACGCCACCGCGCCCGCGCGCTCCAAGAACCGCGACGCGCTGAACGAAACGATCGGCAAGCTCACCGAAAAGAAGTCGACGGAAACCTGGGTCAAGGAATTGAACGAGGCCGGCGTGCCCTGCGGCCCGATCTACTCGATCGACCAGATGTTCGAGGACGCCCAGGTCAAGCACCTCGGCATCGCGCAACACGTGCCGAACGATGAGAACCGCCAAATCCAGCTCGTCGGCCAGCCGGTGACGCTGTCGCGCACGCCAAGCAGGATGGCCGCGCGCCCGCCGGAATTCGGCGAGCAGACGGAAGAGGTGCTCACCGAGTTCGGCTTCGCGAAGGACGAGATAGCGGATCTCAGGCAGCGCAAGGTGGTGTGATCGGTAGTGCGTAGGACGAATTAGCGTCAGCGTAATCCGCCATTCACGGCAAACGGTCGGCGGATTACGCTTCCGCCTTCGCTCTTGCTACGGCGGACGGGTCGCTAATCCGTTCCAGTTTTACTTCAGCGTTGCCGTTGCGAGCGCGTGCTCCACGCAATTGTTCACATGCGCGCGCAGCGTCTCAGTCGCGGTCTCGGCGTCGCGCTTCAGCGCGCTATCGAGCAGCGCCTTGTGCTGGGCGGCGGGCTCGCTGCCGCGGTAGCTGAAAGCCACCATCTGATAGCGGAAATATTTGTCGAACACCAAGGCGTGCGTCTCCATCAGCGTGCGCGAGCCGCAATTGGAGATCAGCGCCTGATGAAATTCACCGTCATAGCGCTTCCACTGCTCGAGCTCGCCGAGGCCAGTTTCCATCAACCGCTCCGTTGACGCCAGCTTGTGATGTGCGGAAACCACGCGCCCTTCCCACTCGACATCGGCATTGGCGAATGACACGCCCATCGCGTGCTGCTCCAGCAGCAGTCGAAGCTCCGCGAGTTCGCGGAGGTTTTCGGCCGAGATCGGCGCCACCTCGAAGCCGCGCCTGCCCTCGGCCAGCACAAAACCTTCCGCGGCGAGCCTGGTTGAGGATTTCGCGCAGCGTGGAGACGCTGACGCCGTAGTCCTCTTTGAGACCTTCCAGCCTGAGCTTCTGCCCCGGACGCAGGCGGCCGAACACGATGTCGGTGCGGATGCGGCGATAGCCGTCATCGCCGACCGCTTCCTGCTCTTCCGTTCGCTCGACCAGTGTCATTGCCAATCCATGCGCCAGGCAGCCAACCGGCAAGTGCCACGTCAGCCGATTCCGCTCAAGCGCCACTATTCGCCATATATAACCTATTTCATATGAGTATTCCAAAATTATATTTTGACTTTGATTTTATCATATGAATACTGCCCTCACCGCGACGTCGAGAAGATCGCGTACCAACAGGGAGAAAACCGCCATGCGGATCGGATTGCTGTGCGCTGCTGTCAGCGTTTGCGCGCTCTTGGGGACACCGGCTTCCGCCCAGGTGCAGGAACGCACCATCCGCTGGGGCCACCTTAACAACACCGACCACCCCATCAGCTTTGGCGTGAAGAAGTTCGCCGAGGTGCTGGCGGCCAAGAGCGGCGGTAAGCTGAAGATCCGCGAGTTTCCGGCCTCGCAACTCGGCAACGAGATGCAGCAGCAGTCGGCGGTGCGTGGCGGTACGCAGGAAATCCTCTCGGCGTCGACCACCTCGCTCGCCGGCGTCGTCAAGGATCTCGGCCTGTTCGACTTCCCCTTCACCGTCAGCACGTTCGAGCAGGCCGAGGCGCTGGCCCAGGGCGCATTCGGAAAGGCGATGCTGGAGTTGCTGCCCGAGAAGGAACTGATCGGGTTGGGCTATTGGGGGCTGGGCTTCCGCAACGCCACCAACAGCAGCCGCCCGGTTGCGAAGGTCGAGGATTTCTCCGGGCTGAAGCTGCGCGTGATTCCGAACCCGGTCTATCTCGAAACCTTCAAGGCGCTGAAGGCAAACCCGGTGCCGATGGCGTTCGGCGAATTGTACACCGCGCTGGAAAACAAGACCGTCGACGGCCAGGAGAACCCCTACAGCGTCATCCTGTCGAACAAGTTTTACGAAGTGCAGAAATACGTTTCGGCCACCAACCACACCTTCACTCAGAACGTCGTCATCGTCAGCAAGAAGTTCTGGGACGGGCTGTCGGCGGAAGAGCAGAAGATGCTGCGCGACAGCTTTGCCGAGACGCGCGAATATCAGCGCGATCAGACCAAGCTCGCCGCTGAAAAAGCGCTGGATGAACTGAAGGCCAAGGGCATGCAGTTCAACGAGATTGCGCCTGCCGAATACGCCCGCATGCAGGACGCCACCAAACCCGTCGTCGAAAAATTCTCGGCCGAATATGACCCCGCCCGCGTAAAGCTATTCACGAGCGAGGTCGCACGCATCCGTGGCGCCAAGTAGGCCCGCCATGGGCACTATCGAGCGGCTGATCGACCTTTACTGCCGGCTGCTCAAGGTCGCGATCGCGATCTGCCTCGCTGCGATGGTCGTGCTGGTCTTCACCAATGTGGTGCTGCGCTATCTCTTCAACTCAGGGATAGCGACGTCAGAGGAACTGTCGCGCTGGCTACTCGTCTGGCTGACCTTCCTCGGCGCCATCGTGGCGCTGCGCCTGCATGCCCATCTCGGCGTTGACACGCTGGTCCGTGCGCTGCCGCCGCGCGGCAAGCTCATTTGTTTCGTGGTGAGCTATCTGTTGATGCTCTACGTGGACGCGCTGCTGACGCTCGGAAGCTGGAAGCAGGCGGTGCTGACCTTCGGCGACAGCGCGCCCGCCTCAGGCATTTCGGTCGGACTGTTCTTTTATTCTTCCGGGCTCGTATTCGGCGTGTCGGCCGCCGTGATCCTGCTGCTCGATCTCGTGCGGGTGATGAGCGGATCAGCGTCGGAACAAGATCTGATCGCTGTGACGGAAAGCGATGAGCACACCTGATCATCCTTCGATGGCGCGGAGCCGGGCATGACGCTTGCGGTCTTCACCTTCTCCTTGCTCGGCGCGATGGCGCTGGGCATGCCGATCGCCTTCGCGCTGATCGTCTGCGGCGTCGCGCTGATGCATTCGCTCGACATTTTCGACTCGCAGATCGTCGCCCAGAACATCATCAACGGCGCCGACAGCTTTCCCTTGATGGCCGTGCCGTTCTTCATGCTCGCTGGCGAGGTCATGAACCGCGGCGGCCTCGCCAGGCGGATCGTCAATGTCGCGCTCGCGCTGGTCGGGCACGTCAAAGGCGGCCTCGGCTACGTCGCCATCCTCGCCTCCTGCGTGCTGGCGTCGCTGTCGGGTTCTGCTGCGGCGGACGCCGCGGCGCTGGCGGCGCTGCTCGTCCCCATGATGGTCGCGGCCGGTCACCGCAAGATGTATGCGGCGGGCCTCGTCGCCGCCGGTGGCATCATTGCGCCCGTGATCCCGCCGAGCATCGGCTTCGTGCTGTTCGGCGTGGCCGGCGGCGTCTCGATATCGAAACTGTTCCTCGCCGGCATCTTCCCCGGCCTCATGCTCGGTGTCGGATTGTGCATCGCCTGGTGGTGGGTCGCGCGCGAAGAAAATATCGAAAGCCCGCCGCGCAAGTCGCTCCGCGAGATCGTCTGGGCCTTTGTCGACGGCTTCTGGGCCCTGATGCTGCCCGCGATCATCATCGTGGGCCTGCGGTTCGGCGTATTCACGCCGACCGAAGCCGCCGTCGTCGTTGCCGTCTACGCGCTGTTTGTCGCGACCTGCATCTACCGCGAGCTCAAGATCGGCCAACTCTACGAAGTCTTCGTCTCGGCTGCTCTCAGCACCAGCGTCGTCATGTTCCTGGTCGCGGCAGCGCTGGTGTCGTCCTGGCTCATCACCGTTTCGGAAATCGCCACCCAAATCGTCGACCTCGTCCGTCCCTTCATGGATAACCAGACGCTGCTGATGCTGGCGATCATGCTGCTGGTGGTGATTGTCGGCATGGCGCTGGACATGGCGCCGACCATTCTGATCCTCACCCCGATACTGATGCCGATTGTCAAGCAGGCTGGCATCGACCCCGTCTATTTCGGCGTGCTCTTCATCATCAACAACGCAATCGGCCTGATCACCCCACCCGTCGGCGTCGTCCTCAACGTCGTCTGCGGCGTGTCGCGCATCAGCATGGAGGACATTATCAAGGGCGTCTGGCCCTTCATGATCGCCCAACTGATCGTGCTATTCCTGATGGTGCTGTTTCCATCAATTGTCACCGTGCCGGCGAAATGGTTCACCGGCTGACATGTTGCCGCGATCGGCTACCGGCTACACTGCCCCGTCATTATCCCGTGAAAGGCATTCCATGCGCATCATGATCCTCAATGGCCCGAACCTGAACATGCTCGGCATCCGCGAGCCGCATATCTACGGCTCGACCACGCTCGATGCCATCAAGGCCTCGTGCGAGGAGTTCGCCGCCTTCACCGGCACGCAACTGGCGTTTCACCAGTCGAACCACGAGGGCGAGCTGGTCGACCTGATCCAGTCCGCGCGGACCTCGGCCGACGCCCTCATCATCAATCCCGCCGCCTACTCCTTCACCTCGATTGCGATGTTCGACGCCATGAAGATCTTCGAGGGGCCGATCTACGAGGTGCACATCTCCAACATTCATGCCCGCGACGAGCTGCACCGCCACTCCAAGCTTTCGGCAGCCGTGAAAGGCGTGATCGCGGGCCTCGGCCCCTATGGCTACATCGTCGCGATGCAGGCCGCACTGCAGGGGGCCGGCCAACTGCCCGCGGCCCTTCCGGCCGCCATGCGCATCGGACCAAAGTAAGGAGGCCCGACATGCAGGGATCCGGCTATCTCGCGATCTGGAGCGATCTTGCACCGCAGGACGAAACCGACTGGGCGCACTGGATCACGCGCGAACATGCCGCCGAGCGCGTCGGCATCAACGGCTTCCTGGCCTGCCGCATCTTTCGCGCGCTGGGCGCATCGGTGAACCGCTACTTCATCCTCTACGAACTCGAGGACGAGCGCGTCGTCGGCGGGCCGGACTATCTGGCGCGGCTGAACGCGCCGACGCCATGGTCGCAACGCATCATGCCCCGGCTCGGCAATTTCGCGCGCGGCGGCGGACGTGTCGCGGCGTCTGCCGGCACTGGCCAGGGCGGCATCGTCGCGCCCCTGCGCCTCGACACCGCGCCATCCTGGGATGCCGCCGCGCTTGTCGCGGAGCTCACCCACCTCGACCGCATCATCGCCGCGCGGGTACTGCGCACCGACATGGCGCAAACCTCGATCAAAAATATTTCGTTTAACGCAAGAGGCAAATCAGTCGCATAACTCTGCCCGTCTCACCCATTGAGGGGCGACCTGGAGCATGAAGAATGAGCCCCGTGAGCATCAAAAGATTGCAGATTTATACCAACTCCTTTTACAAACCTTGCTCAGGCGAAGTGAAAGTCCTGACTACTCAGCGAACTCAGCTTGGTATTCTTCAGTGTGAGTGTATCGCTTCCGCTAGAAATCAAGACCCGTGAGAAAGGCATGCGAAGCAACGACGGCTCCTTCGCCGCTTTGCTGCTGATCGAGGGGCTGGACGAGACCGCCGTCCGCGACGCGCTCCATCATCTGCGCAAGACATTGCCTGCAGACGATCACGCGGCCATCGACGACCTGCCGCTCTACCAGCTCGCCTTCAGCCTGCCGAAGCAGCTGCTACCGGGCTAAGAGAGGTGCCGTACATTCGACGGTCAGCAAAACTGCGAAAACAACCCCATGCAAAGTAGAAATGGGGCCCGCTCCATCCAAAAACACAAGATCTAGACCAGCGCAGCTACGCCTTCGCCGGCCGCAACATGCGCGTGACGCTGCCGAACGCCTTGTCGACGCCATCAAGACCCGTGAGAAAGGCATGCGAAGCAACGACGGCTCCTTCGCCGCTTTGCTGCTGATCGAGGGGCTGGACGAGACCGCCGTCCGCGACGCGCTCCATCATCTGCGCAAGACATTGCCTGCAGACGATCACGCGGCCATCGACGACCTGCCGCTCTACCAGCTCGCCTTCAGCCTGCCGAAGCAGCTGCTACCGGGCTAAGAGAGGTGCCGTACATTCGACGGTCAGCAAAACTGCGAAAACAACCCCATGCAAAGTAGAAATGGGGCCCGCTCCATCCAAAAACACAAGATCTAGACCAGCGCAGCTACGCCTTCGCCGGCCGCAACATGCGCGTGACGCTGCCGAACGCCTTGTCGATGACGGGCCAGAACAGCAACACGATCGCCAGTGTCGTGATCGAGCCGACCAGGCCGTTCGACCAGAACACCTTCAAATCGCCGCCGGCGCCGATCATCGACAGGCGGAACGCATCCTCGGCGCGGTTGCCGAGCACCAGCGCCAGCGTGAACGGCGCGAGCGGGATGCCGATCTTCTTGAAGACGTAGCCGACGACGCCGAAGCCCAGCATCAGCCAGATGTCGAACATCGCGTTCTGGATCGCATAGGCGCCGATCGCGCAGGACACCACGATCATCGGCGCGACGGCGGCGAACGGCACGCGCAGGACGGATGCGAAGATCGGCACCGTCGTCAGCACCAGCACGAGGCCGACGACGTTGCCGAGATACATCGATGCGATCAGGCCCCAGACGAAATCCTTGTGCTCGACAAACAGCAGCGGCCCGGGATTAAGCCCCCACACCATCAAGCCGCCGAGCAGGATCGCCGCGGTGCCCGAACCGGGGATGCCGAGCGCGAGCATCGGCAGCAGCGCCGCGGTGCCGGAGGCGTGCGCTGCGGTCTCCGGCGCGAACACGCCCTCGATGCGGCCCTTGCCAAAGCTGTCCCGGTCCTTGGAGAAGCGCTTGGCGAGGTTGTAACCCATGAAGGACGCGGCAATCGCGCCGCCCGGCGTAATGCCGAGCCAGCAGCCGATGAAGGACGAGCGGAACAGCGTCACCCAGTATTTCGGCAGGTCCTTCCACACCGACAGCACCACGCGCAGGGAGATGCCGGCGGCGTGGCCGCGCAGCGCGAGCCGCTCCTCCATCGTGAGCAGGATCTCGCTGATGCCGAACAGGCCGATCACCGCGACCAGGAAGTTGACGCCGCGCAGCAGCTCCGCCGAATCAAAGGTCATGCGCAACTGGCCGGACACGGTGTCCATGCCGATGCCCGCGAGCAAGAGACCGAGCGACATCGAAATGACGGTCTTGTGCTTGGCCTCACGGCCGAGCCCGACAAAGGAGCAGAAGGTGAGCAGATATACCGCGAAGAATTCGGGTGGTCCGAACCTCAGTGCGAACGACGAGATCATCGGCGCCAGGAAGGTGATCAGCATGACCGCGACCAGCGAGCCGATGAACGACGAAGTGAAGGCCGCGGTCAGCGCTTCCGCCGCCCTGCCCTGCTGCGCCATCGGGTAGCCGTCGAAGGTGGTCGCGACCGACCAGGCCTCACCGGGGATATTGAACAGGATCGAGGTGATGGCGCCGCCGAACAGCGCACCCCAGTAGATGCAGGACAGCATCACGATCGCCGAGGTCGGGTCCATCGTGAACGTCAGCGGCAGCAGGATCGCAACCCCGTTCGGGCCGCCGAGGCCGGGCAGCACGCCGACGAAAATGCCGAGCACCAGCCCGGTCATCATCAGGAGCAGCGTCTTCCAGGTCAACAGCACGGCGAAGCCGTGCATCAAGAGGCCCAAAGCTTCCATTTACGGGGCTTCCATGGCGTGTGTCCCACCGACCGGTTAGCGGCCGAGCGCCGCTTCGAGCGGGCCCTTTGGCATGATGACATCGAAGGCGACGTCGAAGGTCACGAACATCGCAGCGGTGAACACGAAGGCGGTGAGCAGCGACTTCCACAATGCGATCTTGCCGACCAGACGCATGAAGCAGGAGATCAAAAGGAAGCTTGCGACATAGAGCCCGAGGAATTGGGTGGCGAGGCAGAACAGAACCGTCGGCACGAACACCGCCATCACGCGGCGAAGCTGCGCTTGCGTCACGAAGGATTCCGAGGCTTCCCGGCGCGACAGGAACGCCGCAACCAGGCCGTAGAGGCTGGCACTACCGAGGATAATCGACAGATAGAACGGAAAATAGCCGGGCTGCGGACCGGTGGATTCCCAGCCCGCCCCTGTGCGCCAGTTGTCAAAACCGAGCGTCAGCGCAAGCACGAGAAGCAGAAGGCAGACGACCACGTCGACCACCCGAACGCTCGCCATCTGAGGCGAGTCCGCTTCCGGCGCGGTCGGATCCTCGACGACGATTTCGATGTCGGTGTTGGACATGGAGACGGTGACCCCCGGTACGACAGTCCTAAACGGGGATACGTGCCGACGTCGCCGGCGTCAATGTCCGGCGCTGCGCTCCGGGAATGCGCTCGCAAGTGCAGCACGATCGGGCCGCAGCAGGCCGCGCTCGGTGATCAAGCCCGTCACCAGCCGCGCCGGCGTGACGTCGAAGGCGTAATTGGCAACCGGCGAGCCGTCGGGAACAACGCGCACGGTCTCGACGCGCCCATCGGCGGTGCGGCCGGTCATGGTCGCCACCTCCTCCATGCTGCGCTGCTCGATCGGAATCTGCCGGATGCCGTCGTCGATGCTGAAATCGATGGTGGGCGACGGCAGTGCAACATAGAACGGCACGCCGTTGTCGTGGGCGGCGAGCGCCTTCAGATAGGTGCCGATCTTGTTGCAGACATCGCCACTGGCCGTCACCCGGTCGGTGCCGACGATCGCGAGATCGACCATGTGATGCTGCATCAGATGGCCGCCGGTGTTGTCGGCGATCACCGTGTGCGGCACGCCGTGGTGCCCGAGTTCCCAGGCAGTCAGGGAAGCGCCCTGGTTGCGCGGCCGGGTCTCGTCGACCCAGACATGGATCTTCAGGCCGCTATCATGGGCAAGGTAGATCGGCGCCGTGGCCGTGCCCCAGTCCACCGTCGCGAGCCAGCCGGCATTGCAATGGGTCAGGATATTGATCGGCTCGCCCGGCTGCTTCGTTGCCGCGATCTGTTCGATCAACGCCAGACCATGCCGGCCGATCCCCTGGTTGATCGCGACGTCCTCATCGGCGATTTCGCCGGCGCGCTGGTAGGCTGCCGCGACGCGTTCCGACGCCGTCAGCGGCCGAAGCAAGCGCGTCATCTCGTCGAGCGCCCATTTCAGGTTGATCGCCGTCGGCCGTGCCGCCAACAGCATGGCATAGGCGCGATCGAGCGCCGCATCGGAAGCGTCCGTGCGCATGGCGATTGCCATGCCGTAAGCCGCAGTCGCGCCGATCAGCGGCGCGCCGCGCACCAGCATCGAGCGGATAGCCTCGGTCGCATCCGCGGCGCTCGCGATACGCGCCACCACGAATTCATGCGGCAATCGCCGCTGGTCGATCGCGCCGACCGTGCAGCCGTCGTCCTCGAGCCAGATGCTGCGAAAATGCCGGCCATCGACCTTCATGAGTTCAACACCCTCCCCGCCACCGCATCGAGTTTGGCGAGCAATTTTGCATCGCGCGCTTCCGGCGCCGTGATCAGGGCGGTGTCCAGCGCCTTGTCCGAGCCGATCGGGCACGGCTCATGCTCACGCGGGAAATCCCGGGCGAGACGCGCGACCAGCGCCTTGGCCTTGCCGGCATTCGAGTTCAGCACGCGAATGATATCCTGCACGGTGACGGCCTCATGATGAGGATGCCAGCAATCGTAATCGGTGACCATCGCCACGCTGGCGTAACAGATCTCGGCCTCGCGGGCGAGTTTTGCCTCGGGCATGTTGGTCATGCCAATCACCGAATGACCCTGCGCCTTGTAGGTCTGGCTCTCCGCGAGGCTGGAGAACTGCGGCCCCTCCATGCAGACATAGGCGCCGCCCCGCACCGCCGCGATCCCCTCAGCCTCGGCCGCTGCCGCCAGATGCACGTGCAGCCGCGGCGAAACCGGATGGGCCATCGAGACGTGGGCGACGCAACCCTTGCCGAAGAATGAGCTCTCACGACGGTAGGTGCGGTCGACGAACTGATCGACCAGCACAAACGTACCGGGTGGCAGTTCCTCCTTGAAGGAGCCGCAGGCCGACAGCGAAACCAGGTCGGTAACCCCTGCCCGTTTCAGCACGTCGATATTGGCGCGGTAGTTGATGTCGGAGGGCGAGAGCACATGTCCCTTGCCATGGCGCGGCAGGAACGCGACCGGCAGCCCGGCGATGATGCCGCGCATCAGCGGTGCGGACGGCTCGCCCCAGGGGCTCTCGATGGTTTCCTCGCGGACATCCTCCAGCCCCGGCAGGTCGTAGATACCGGATCCGCCGATGATGCCAAGCACGGCACGCGTCATGACTTCTCCCACTTACGATTACACGCAAGATGTTCGACTATACTGCGACGCAATATTCAAGCATTGTCCGCGGGCTGCAAGAGGGTTCGAAATGCCGACCACGAAAGACCGGGAAAAACGCCAGTCGATTATCGATGCCTGCCTGCGCATGAATGCGCTCGGCATCAATCAGGGCACGTCGGGCAATATCAGCCTGCGCCATGGCGATGGCATGCTGATCACCCCGACCAGCACGCCCTACGAGGCGATGAAGCCCGAGCAGATCGTCTACATGCACCTCGACGGCAACCACGACCCCGCCCAGCGGCCATCGAGCGAGTGGCGGTTTCACCGCGACATCCTCAAGGCCCGCCCGGAGGTGCAGGCGATCGTCCACACCCATCCGCCCTACTCGACCATGCTGGCGATCATGGGCATGGAGATTCCGCCGGTGCACTACATGGTGGCCGTCGCCGGTGGCGACACCATCCGCTGCGCGCCGTATGCGACCTTCGGCACCCAGGAGCTCTCCGAACACGCCGTCCGCGCGCTGGAGGGACGGCTGGCCTGCCTGCTCGAACATCACGGCATGATCGCGGTCGGGCCGTCACTGGCAAAGGCGATGTGGCTTGCGGTCGAGGTCGAGACGCTGGCGCGGCAATATCACGGCTGCCTGCAAATCGGCACGCCGCCATTGCTGTCAAGTGCGGAAATCGAAAAAGTCCGCCTCCGCATGGCCGGATACGGCCACGCGGAGGAGTAAGCGCGTTACTTCGCGACGAAGCCCGCTTCCTTCATCAGCGAGGCATTCAGCTTGTCGTCCTCTTCGAGGAATTTCAGCATGTCCTTGCCGGTCAGGAAGATCGGCTTGAGCGCCTGCTTCTCCATATAGTCCTTGTATTCCGGCGTCTGCGTCACCTTCTGGAACAGATCGACATAGAACGCCTGCTGCTCCGGCGTCACCTTGCCGGGCAGGAACATCGCGCGCAGCATCAGGTACTGCACGTCGAGCCCTTCCTCCTTGCAGGTCGGGACATCGTTCCAGGATTGCGTCTCCGTGACCTTGGTTTTGTAGGAAATGCGCTCCTTGTCGAACACGCACAGCGCACGGACCTGGCCGGCGCGCCAGACTTCGAGGTTTTCAGACGGGTTATTGACATTGGCTTCGGTGTGCTTGCCGACAAGCTGCGTCGCCGCCTCGCCGCCGGACTTGTAGGGCAGATAGGAGAACTTCGCGCCGGTCTTCTGCTCCATGAAAACCGTCAACACATGGTCCTCGCGCTTGGAGCCGGTGCCGCCCATCTTGAACGGCGAGCTCGCCGCCTTGGCGGCCGCGATAAAATCCTTCACCGTCTTGGGGCCGTCGGCATTGTCCCACAGCACGAACTGGTCGAGCGCGACCACCGACACCGGCGTCAGGTCACGCCAGTTGAACGGGATCTTGGCCGACAGCGGCAGCATGTAGATCAGCGAATAGGCGACCAGCACCTTGTTGGGATCGCCGTCGCTGGATTTCATGTACATCAGCGCCTCGGCGCCGGACGCCCCGCCCTTGAGCGACACAACCATCGGCTGCTTCATCAGGTTGTTCTTTTGGATCGCTGCCTGCATCATCCGCGCCATCTGGTCGGAGGCACCGCCGGCGCCGGCTGCGACCACGATTTCCACCGGCTTGGTCGGCTCCCAAGCGGCAAACGCAGGGGTGGTTGCGATCATAGCCGTCAAGGCGGCCGCGGCTTTGAGGATCTGTCCCACGTGCTTCTTCCCTATGTATTTGCATGGTTGCCACATCTTGCGAGCGAACCGATCAGAGTTCAAGCTGCACCGCAATGTGCCGCCCATGACTTTCGCATCATGACTTTCGCATCAGGTGCAAATCCTTCCAGCAGGAGGGCCTGCTGCTACGAACAGCCGAATTCAGTCTCGCCGCTTTTCCGTTGTGCGGCGGCGAGTGAGCCCGTTTAATGCACGCTACAAGAAACATCAGGAGGAGAGGCTGAATGAGACGGATTTTGATGACCGCCCTCATGGGTGCGGCGCTGACCCTCGCGGGGTGCGGACGGGATCCAGGACCGAAAGGAGATAGCGGCCCACAAGGACCGGCCGGGCCGCAGGGCGTACAGGGCTTGCAAGGCGTGCCCGGCCCTCAAGGGCAACAGGGTCCCCAAGGGCCACAGGGACCGCAGGGTGTGCCCGGTCCGAAGGGCGATCCCGGACCGGCTGGCACTTCCATCAGGTCGGTCCAGGCCAGCGGCGAGGTCGGCTGCGACGCAAATGAAAATCTGGTGTCGGTGTTCTGTCCGTCCGGCGGTACCCCCGATGGCGCCAAATGCGGCACCGGTCCGGCCGTTGGTCTTTGTCTCAAGAAGTAGCCGCCCTGTTGCGCTACGATCCGACGAATAATGGTCGGCGGAAAAACATGAAAGCGTTCGCGATTGGTTTTCTCCTGGCTTGTCTTGCCACCGCCGCGGACGCCGGTTCCTCAATAATTGGCGCGGGCTCTCAAAGCTGCACGGCCTGGACCAACCGCAAGAAGAATGCGGTCGTCAAAGGAAGCTTTGAATCCTGGCTGGTTGGATTTATCAGCGGCCTGAACATCAGCGGCGAGCGAGACATGGTGGGTGGCGGCGATTTCGACGCGATCATCGCATGGATGGATCAACGTTGCCTCACCACGCCCTCCGACAGAATAGGTATCGCGGCGCTCGACCTCGGTATGGAATTGGCAAAAAAGGCCGCCAAACCATAGTGGGCGGTTCTGAACGCTTGAGTACCCTATTTGCCCTTCCAGTTCGGCGAGCGCTTGTTGAGGAACGCGTCCATTCCCTCGCGAAAATCCTCGCTCATATAGGCGCGCAGGATCAGGTCCTCGCCCTCGTCACGCGTCAATGTCCGCCGGATGCGACGCACCGCTTCCTTGGTGACTTCGAGCGTGATCGGCGCATGGCTCGCAACGAGTTTCGCAGTCTCGTCGGCGCGGCGCTGCAACGTTGCGACATCGGGCACGACCTCATTGAGCAGCCCGAGCGCCAGCGCTTCCGGCGCCTCGACCAGCCGCGCCTTGAAGATCAAGTCCTTGGTCCGCGCGGGGCCGACCAGCGAAACGAGCCTGGAGATATTGGACATCGACAGGCAATTGCCGAGCGTACGCGCGATCGGAAAACCCATCCGCGTTGTTTCGGTACCAATGCGGATATCGCAGCACGCCGCAATCCCAGCCCCGCCGCCAGTGCAGGCGCCGGCAATCGCCGCGATCGTCGGCACCCGGCAGGCCTCCAGCGCACCGAGCACGCGGTCGATCCGCGCCTCATAGTCGAGCGCGTCCTGTGCGGTCTTGAAGGCGCGGAACTGCGAAATGTCGGTGCCCGATGCGAACGCCTTGTCGCCGGCGCCGGTCAAGATCATCGCCTTGATCGAGCGATCATTGTTGATGGTCTCGCAGATCGCCGCCATCTGCTCGTACATGGCAAAGGTCAGGGCATTGCGCGCCTGCGGACGGTTGAACGTCAGTCGGGCGATGCCGTCCTCGACGGAATAGATCAGGTCTTCGGTCGAAGCTACCGGAGCGTTCATCGCAGCTCTCTCTATTTTTGTTTCGGTCAAACAGGCTCAGGCAACGGCGGCCTTCGGCATCGCCACGACATCGCGTCCCTTGAGCACTTCCATCGCCGCCAGCACGCCGCCGCCGCGATGCGGTACCTTGGCGAGATCGAGACCCATCTCGACACCCGACAGCGTGCCCATCAGCATCAGGTCGTTGAAGTGCCCGATATGGCCGATCCGGAACACCTTACCCTTGATCTTGTTCAGGCCGGTGCCGAGCGACATGTCGAAGTTTTCCAGCACGACCTTACGGAAATTGTCGGCGTCATGACCTTCCGGCATGACGACGCCGGTCAGCGCGGGCGAATGCGCGCCCTGCTCCTGACATTGCGTTTCCAGGCCCCACACCTTGATCGCCGCGCGCGTCGCGGCGCTGTGGCGCTTATGGCGGGCGAAGACGTTCTCGAGGCCCTCCTCCTCGAGCATCTTCACCGCTTCGCGCAGCCCGAACAGCAGGTTCGTTGCCGGCGTGTAGGGCCAGGTGCCCGCCTTGTTGATCGCGATGACTTCCTGCCAGTCCCAATAGGAGCGCATCGCGGGATTGGCCTTCGCCACCGCGAGCGCCTTTTCCGAGATGGCGTTGAAGCCGAGACCCGGCGGCAGCATCAGGCCCTTTTGCGACCCGGCGACCGACACGTCGATGCCCCAGGCATCGTGCTCATATTCCAGCGATCCCAGGCCAGAGATGGTGTCGACCATCAGCAGCGCGGGATGGTTGACGCGGTCGAGAACCTTGCGGACATCCTGCGGATGGCTGACGCAGCCGGTCGAGGTCTCGTTGTGAACCACGCACACGGCCTTGATCTTGTGCGCCTTGTCGGCCGACAGCCGCGCCTCGATCTGCTCGAGGTCGGCGCCATGACGCCAGTCACCGGGAATGAAATCCACTTCGAGCTTGAACTTGTCGGCGATGCCGCGCCACAGCACGGCAAACTGCCCGGTCTCCGCCATCAGCACCTTGTCGCCCGGCTGCAGCGTATTGACGAGTGCCGCCTCCCATGCGCCCGTGCCGGACGACGGATAGATGATTACCGGCTGCTTGGTGCGAAATACCCGCTGCATGGCGGCCAGCACGGCATAACCAACCTCGGCGAACTCGGGACCCCGGTGGTCCATGGTCGGCATGTCCATGGCGCGCAGCACCCGGTCCGGCACATTGGTCGGTCCCGGAATCTGCAGAAAATGCCTTCCAGTATGCACGGTCGTCATGGGCGTCCTTCCCGGTATTGCCTTGGCGTTTCGAGCCGCTCGAATATCACCATTTGGCGGGCTTGTCGCCCGCCGGACGCAGCACGTCAATGCGCAAGGAGCAGGGCTGGAGCGGCGTCGCCGGCAGGCGCGAGCTGCCGGCTAGCTGCCAACGACCTTGAGATGCGCCGGGGAATTGCCTTGGGGACGCTGCTCCAGATACTTCATCGCGGCATCGACACCGCCGGCCCGGTACGGAATGCCGGCGACCGACAATCCCATCTCCACGCCCGTCAGCGCAGCGAGCAAGGTCAGTTCGTTGCATTCGCCGAGGTGCCCGATGCGGAACACCTTGCCAGCCACCTTCGACAGTCCGGAGCCGAGCGACATGTTGAAGTTGTCGAGCACCACCTTGCGGAACTGGTCCGCGTCATGCCCCGGCGGCATCAGCACGGCGGTAAGCACCGGGGAAAAATCCTTTGGCTCCTGGCAAAGCACCTCCAGTCCCCAGTGATTGACGGCGGCACGCGTAGCAGCGGCGAGCCGCTGATGGCGCGCGAAGACCTTGTCGAGCCCCTCCTCAAGCAACATCGCAATGGCCTCGCGCAGGCCGTAGAGCAGGTTGGTCGCCGGGGTATAGGGAAAGAAGCCATTCGCATTCGGCTTCAGCATTTCCTCCCAATCCCAATACGACCGCGGCATTTTGTTGATCTTGGCTGCAGCGCGGGCCTTGTCCGAGATCGCGTTGAAGCCCAAGCCGGGCGGCAACATGAACCCTTTCTGCGAGCAGCTGACGCTGACGTCGACCTTCCATTCGTCGTGCCGGTACTCGACCGATCCCAGCGAGGAGATGGTGTCGACCATCAGCAAGGCCGGATGACCGACCCGGTCCATCGCGGCGCGGATTTCACCGATCCGGCTGGTCGCACCGGTCGACGTTTCGTTGTGAACGACCATCACCGCCTTGAGCGCATGGGATGTGTCGCGCGCCAGCCTTTCCTCGATGACCGCCGGGTCTGCGCCACGGCGCCAGTCGCCGGGCAAGAAGTCGACGTCAATTCCCCAACGTCCCGCCATCTGGCGCCACAGGGTCGCAAAATGGCCGGTCTCCACCATCAGAACCTTGTCGCCGGGCGACAGCGTGTTGACGATGGCGGCTTCCCAGGCCCCTGTCCCCGACGACGGGAAGATCACCACCGGTCCCGAGGTCTGGAAAATCTTCTGGCTGCCGCCGAGCACGGCCCGCCCGAGTTCGGCGAACTGGGCGCTGCGGTGATCGATCACGGGCATGTCCATGGCGCGGAGAACGCGGTCTGGGACCGGGCTTGGTCCTGGAATCTGCAGAAAATGCCGTCCTTGCCGCATGGCAACCTCCCAAAGAGCGTCGAGCATTATTTTGCATTCATTTTTTGTCTTTTCAACCTATTTTTGGTATTCAATTTAGATCGTCGACGCCGCAGATTCCGCAAACTACTGTTATGCAAATGAAATCCACGATTCCCGAAGCCGGGGTGCCGATCGTCCAGTCCGACCGCCAAGAGGCCTCGCTTCACGGCGAAATCCTGCTGCGGCTTCGCGATTACGTCGTCGAAGGCAACATTCCAGAGGGTGCACGTGTTCCGGAACGGCAGCTCTGCGAGATGCTTGGAATCTCCAGGACACCGCTACGCGAGGCGCTCAAGGTCCTGGCTGCGGAGGGCTTGATCGAACTCCTGCCCAACCGCGGCGCACGCGCGCGCCAGCTTAGTGAGCGGGATCTGGAGGAGCTTTTCGACGTGATGGCCGGCCTGGAAAGCCTCGCCGGACGCCTTGCCTGCGAGGCCATCACGGACGAGGAAATCGCCGCGATCGAGCGGCTGCACTATGAGATGTACGGCCATTACCTCAATAGCGACATGCACGGCTATTTTCAGGTCAACCAGCGCATCCACGAGAGCATCGTTGCTGCCGCACGCAACGAGACCCTGCGCGCGGCCTACGCCAGTTTTGCCGGCCGGATCCGCCGCGTCCGCTATTCCGCCAATTTCGCGCGCCAGCGGCAGCGCTGGGGCGAGGCCATGCGCGAGCACGAGGCGATCCTGGATGCGCTGCGCCGCCGCGCAGCAAGCGAGCTGAGCGACATCCTGTTCCAGCACTTGCGCAACAAGCGAACCGCAGCCATTGAACATCTGGCCGTGGCACGGGATGCCACGACGGCCGCAGGCAGCTAGCTTGCCGATTATGAATTCATAATGCAATTCGTCCTAGAAAAAGTGCATAATCCCGTAGAGGGGTTACAACAGCCCTCTTGGATCGCCTTGGATTTGGGATGAAAAACGCCTCAACGCTCGAGCGACGCCTGCGGTCAGATCTGACCGGCGACGTCCTTTTCAACGCCTTCGACCGCGGTCGCTATGCCACCGATGCCTCGTTCTATCAGATCGTGCCGGCGGGCGTGGTGGTGCCCCGCAGCATGGACGAAGCCCTCAAGGCGCTCGCTATTTGCTGGGACGAGGGCCGGATCATCACCCCGCGCGGCGGCGGTACTTCGCAATGCGGCCAGACCGTCAACGAGGGAATCGTCGTCGATTTCTCCAAGCACCTGAACCGGGTGCTTTCGCTCGACGTCGAAAACCGCATTTGCGTGGTCGAGCCCGGCATCGTGCTCGACGATCTCAACCGCCAGCTCAAGAAGCACGGGCTCTGGTTTCCGGTCGACGTCTCCACCGCCTCGCGCGCTACCATCGGCGGCATGGCCGGCAACAATTCCTGCGGCGGCCGCTCGCTGCGCTACGGCACCATGCGCGACAACACGCTGTCGATGGATGCGGCGCTGGCCGACGGCACGCTTTTGCATTTCGGCGAGGTGCCGCGGGATCTCGCGCGGGTGAATTCGCCCCGGAGCGGGCTTGCGCTGTTCCGCGACATGCTCGATCTTGGCGAGCGCGAGGCTACCGAGATATCCGAGCGGTTTCCAAAGGTGCAGCGCCGCGTCGGCGGCTACAATCTCGATGCGCTGGTGCCGCGCAATGCGCCCAACAACATGGCGCACCTGTTGGTCGGCTCCGAGGGCACGCTTGCCTTCACAACGCAGGTCGAGCTCAAGCTGTGGCCCGTGATCCGCAACAAGGTGCTCGGCGTCTGCCATTTCGGCAGCTTCTATGAAGCGATGGACGCCGCCCAGCATCTCGTGAAGCTACGGCCGATCGCTGTCGAATTGGTCGACCGCACCATGATTGCGCTCGGCCGCGAGATCGCGATGTTCCAGCCGATCATCGCCACGGCCGTGCGCGGCGATCCCGATGCGGTGCTGGTCGTCGAATTCGCCGAGGAAGATCAGGCCGAGAATTTGCAACGGCTGAAGCAACTCGGCGAACTGATGGCCGATCTCGGGTTTGGCTGGGACAAGCCGCAGCGCAAATGGGGCGGCGTGGTCGAGATCACGGAGCCAGGCTTGCAGACCGGCATCGCCGATTTCCGCGCCGCCGGCCTCAACGTGATGATGTCGATGAAGCAGGAGGGCAAGCCGGTCTCCTTCGTCGAGGATTGCGCCGTGCCACTGCCGCACCTCGCCGACTACACCGAGCGGCTCAACGCCATCTTCGCCAAGCATGGCACGCGGGGCACCATGTATGCGCATGCCTCCGAAGGTTGCCTGCACGTGCGGCCCGTCCTCAATTTGAAGCTTGAAAAGGACGTCAAGGCGATGCGCGCCATCGCCGAAGAGACATTCGAGATGGTGCGCGAGTACAAGGGCTCGCACTCCGGCGAGCATGGCGACGGACTGGTTCGCTCCGAATTTCATGAAGCGATGTTCGGCTCGCGGATCGTTGCCGATTTCAGGGAGGTCAAGCAGCGCTTCGATCCGGACAATCTGCTCAATCCCGGCAAGATCGTCGATCCGCCGAAGATGGACGACCGTTCGCTGTTCCGTTATCGACCGGACTATCGCGTCACCGAGCTGAAGACCGTGCTCGACTGGTCGGCTTATCCCGGCGCCGGCGGCGGCTTTCAGGGCGCGGTCGAGATGTGCAACAACAACGGCGCCTGCCGGAAGCTCGAAGGCGGCGTGATGTGCCCGTCCTATCGCGCGACCCGCAACGAGAAGGACGTCACGCGAGGCCGCGCCAATACGCTGCGGCTGGCGATCTCGGGACAGTTGGGTCCTGACGCGCTGGCTTCAGATGAAATGATGGAGACGCTGAAACTCTGCGTGTCCTGCAAGGCGTGCCGTCATGAATGCCCGACCGGCGTCGACATGGCCAAGATGAAGATCGAGGTGCTGGCCGCACGCACGGAGAAACACGGCCTTTCCCTGCGCGACCGGCTGGTCGGCTATCTGCCGCGTTATGCGGATCTCGCCTCCCGCTTTGCCCCGCTGACCAACTGGCGCAATAGCAGTCCACTGTTGCGTGCCCTGTTCGAGAAGTTTGCCGGCATCAGCGCGAAACGCGCCCTGCCCGCATTCCGTCGCGACGTATTCAGGCCGGAAGCCGAAGTCTTCGGCCCGGCAGATGGCCGCGAGCTCGTGCTGTTCGCCGACACGTTTAATCGTGCTTACGAGCGGGAGAATCTCGACGCCGCGCTACGCGTTCTGATCGAAGCCGGATACCGCGTCCACTTGCCGAGACCGACGGATCGCGCCCGGCCGCTGTGCTGCGGGCGGACCTTCCTTTCGGCGGGTCTGGTCGATCATGCGCGCAACGAATTGAACCGGCTGGTCGCCACCTATGCGCCATTCGCCGCACGCGGCGTGCCGATCGTCGGGCTGGAGCCGAGCTGCCTGCTGACGCTCCGTGACGAATTGCTCTCGCTACGCTCGGACGATGACGCCAAGAGCATCAGCACGCACGCATTGCTGTTCGAGGAGTTTCTGGTTCGCGAGGCGGAGGCCGGCCGCCTCAAGCTGCCGCTTGGCGCCATGCCGGCGAAAGCGTTGGTGCATGGCCACTGCCACCAAAAATCATTCGGCGCGTTCAAGCCGGTCGAGAAGGTGCTGCGTCTCATTCCCGACCTCGGCGTCGAAACTATCGAGTCCAGTTGCTGCGGCATGGCTGGCGCCTTCGGCTACGGCGCCGACACCTATCAGGCTTCGATGGAGATGGCTGAGCTGTCGCTGCTACCGGCGGTGCGCCGCGCCGATACCGCCACGCTGATCGTTGCCGACGGCACCTCATGCCGCCATCAGATCAAGGATGGCACAAACCGTGCACCGCTTCACGTCGCCCGTGTGCTTGCGATGAGCCTCGACAGCGCGCTGTCCAACCGTTAATCCTGCCTAATCGCAAAGGAATTTATCTATGGCTGAACTCAGTCTCGACGTCGCCCGCAAGATTCTCGATGCCGCGCTTGCCAAAGGCGTCGAGAAGAAACTGAAGCCGCTGGTGATCACCATTCTGGACGCCCGCGGCTGCGTGAAGGTCACGGCGGCGCAGGACGGCACCAGCCTGATGCGGGCCGAGATTGCGCACGGCAAGGCCTATGGCGCGCTCGCGATGGGCATGGGATCGCGGGCGTTGTTCCAGCGCGCGCAGGAGCAGGCTTACTTCGTCGGAGCCGTGAATGCGCTGGCACAAGGTCGCCTGGTGCCGGTGCCGGGCGGCGTGCTGATCCAGGGTGACGGCGGCCTGCTTGGCGCCGTCGGCGTCAGCGGCGACACCTCCGACAATGACGAGATCTGCGCCGTCGCCGGCATCGAGGCTGCAGGACTGAAGGCCAGCGTGGGCTGATTACCGGCCCGGCCACGACGGCTTGCGCTTCTCGCTAAACGCCTTGAGGCCTTCCTTGGCGTCCTCCGTCATCGCCAGCAGCGCGATCTGGCTTTCGGTATAGGCGATGCTTTCGTCGAACGACATCGAGGCGATGGCGCGCATCGCATATTTGCCGCGGCGGATCGCCGTCGGCGACTTGTCGACAATGCGGCTGACCAGCCACTCCACCTTGGCGTCAAGCTCGGCCGCCGGCACCACGTAGTTCAGGAGCCCGGCAGCCTGTGCCGCGTGCGCATCAAACGGCTCACCGGTCAGCGACCACTCGCTGACCAGCCGCCTCGGCGCGATCGACTGCAGCAGGCTCAGCACCTGCATCGGGAACACGCCCACCTTCACCTCGGGCAAACCGAAGATGACGTGATCGGCAGCGACCGCCATGTCGGTCATGCACAAAAGGCCCATTCCGCCGGCCATGCAGACGCCCCCCACCCGCGCAATCGCGGGCTTGGTGGCGTTTTGCGACAGCCGCAGCAGATCGGCGTAGTCGACATTCGGTCGCGAATAGTCCATCGCGAAGGCAGCACCGCTGTTCTGCAGATCGGCGCCGGCGCAAAACGCCTTGTCGCCTGCTCCCGTCAGCACGATGACGCGGACGTCCTTGTCGTCATGCGCGTCGCGATAGCCGCGGGCGATGCCGGCGACCACATCGGCATTGATGGAGTTGCGCTTGTCCGGGCGGTTGATGGTGATCCAGAACGCCTGCCCGCGTTTTTCGCAGATTACGCTTTTGTGGTCGGTCATTGTCCCGCTCGCCTTTTCGTCAAATGCTGGGAAGCATTTGCGGCAGGATGACGGTGGACTGCAAGAGCGATCTAACTCTTGCGCCCACTGGCTGAGGTCGCCTTTTTCACCCAGACCTTGTTGTCATGAAACGCCGCGCCACCGACGGGCGCGACGGCTTCGGCACCAGTCAGCATGTTGATGCCGCGGCCCCCGATATGGGCCTTGTTGGGATGAATGGATTCCGCGACCAGCACGCCACGGCGCAGACCGTCGAATAGCCGCGCCGTCAACGTCGTTTCGCCGCGCGTGTTGCCGAGCGCGACGGCATCGCCGTCGGCAATCCCGAGTGACGCCGCGTCCTCGGGATGGATCATGACGGTCGGACTGCCCTCGCGCGCGATCGACGACGGGGTTTCGTTGAAGCTGGTATTGAGGAAGCTGCGCGACGGACTGGTGGCGAGCCGGAACGGATGCGCCTCATCCGCCTCCTCGATGACCGTCCAGTGGTCCGGCAGCGACGGCATCTGCTCCCACGGACCTAGGCCAGGCTTACCGGACGGAGGGTGCGCCCAATCGGCCTTGAAGTGGAACTTCTTGTCCGGGTGCGCAAAACCGTCGAGATAATGGGAGGTTCGAAAATCCGGCTGGATATCGCGCCACAGATCCGCTTCCAGCGTTTCGATGTCGCCGTGACCGCTCTTCTTCAGCGTCGCATCGATCAGTTCGCGGGGCGTCATCTCAAAGCCGGGATGCATGGCATTGAGGCGACGGCCGAGGCCTTGCAGCACCTCATGGTTGGAACGGCACTCGCCGGGCGGATCGATCAGCTTCGCGCCCACCGAAATATGCTGGTGGCCGCCGCCGTAATAGAGATCGTCATGTTCCATGAACATGGTGGCTGGAAGCACGATGTCGGCCATGACCGCCGTCTCGGTCATGAACTGCTCATGCACCGCGACGAACAGGTCCTCGCGCGCAAAGCCCCGGCGCACCAGTGCCTGTTCGGGGGCGACCGTCACCGGATTGGTGTTCTGGATCAACATTGCCTTGACGGGACCGCCGCCCTTCAAGGCGTCGGCATCGCCGGTCAGGATGCGCCCGATTTTTGATTGGTCGAGCCAGCGGGTCGTCTGATCGATCGCGTCGTGGCCCTCGATGATCGACTCGTTGAAATTCCAGATCCCCGCATTGTTGAAGAATGCGCCACCGCCTTCATACTGCCAGGCACCGGTCACCGCTGGGATGCACAGCGCCGCATGCATCTGCGTTGCACCGTTGCGGCTGCGCGTAAAGCCGTAGCCGAGGCGGAAGAACGTACGCTTGGTCTGGCCGACCAGGCGCGCGAACGCCTCGACCTCCTCGACCGGCACGCCCGAGATCTTCGAAGCCCATTCCGGAGTGCGGGTCGCCAGATGCATCTCGAGTTCGTCGGGGCAGTCGGTATATCGATCCATATAGGCGCGATCCGCGTACCCTTCGCGGAACAGCACGTGCATGACGCCGCAGGCGAACGCGCCGTCGGTGCCGGGCCGGAGCAGTATCTTGATGTCGGCCTGCTTCATGGTGTCGTTGTTGTAGACGTCGATCGCCGCGATTTTCGCGCCGCGCTCCTTGCGGGCGCGCGAGGCATGCGTCATCACGTTGACCTGGGTGTTCACCGGATTGGTGCCCCAGATCACGACGAGATCGGAGACGCCCATCTCGCGCGGATCGACGCCGGCGATCTTGCCGGTGCCGATGGCGAAGCCGACGCGCGCGATGTTGGCGCAGATCGTCGAGTAGAAGCGCGAATATTTCTTTACATGCGCCAGGCGATTGATGCCGTCGCGCATAACGAGCCCCATGGTGCCGGCATAGTAATAGGGCCAGACCGACTCAGCACCGAATTCACGCTCGGCCTGATCGAACCGCGCCGCGATTTCGTCCAGCGCCTCATCCCAGGAAATCCGCGCAAACTGACCGGAGCCTTTCGCTCCGGTGCGGCGCATCGGATACAGCAGCCGCTCGGGATGATGAATGCGCTCGGCGTAGCGCGCCACCTTGGCGCAGACAACGCCTGCCGTATAGGTCTGCAGCTTGGAGCCTCGGACCCGTCCGATCGAACGCCCGTCGATCACCTCGATGTCGAGCGCGCAGGCCGACGGACAATCGTGCGGACAGGTGGAGTGGCGGATATCGACCTTGGCATGCTGGTTCATGCGTTTCTAGGTAACATCAAACGCCGCGGCCGCCGAGAGGCTTTGCCTGGCAGTACGTCTGCAAAAACGGTCTTTAGCCATGCATCAGGCGCCCAAATAGGCGCCGCCATTGGTATGGATCGCCTGCCCGTTGATGTAGCGGGCGCCGGGCCCGCACAGGAAACGCACGGTTGCGGCGACGTCTTCCGGCAGCCCCCGATTGCCGGTGATAGTCTGATGCGTCAAATGATGCGCCGGCTCCGGTCTATCCTTCGGCCGGGGCGTGCCGATCAGGCCGGGAACCACGCAGTTCACGGTGATCCCGTCGTCAGCGAGGTCGTGCGCCAGCGCGCGGGTCAAGCCGATGATGCCAGCCTTCGCCGTCACCACATGCGCGCGATTTTTTGCCCCCGTGTGCGCGCTAAGGCCGCCGATATTGACGATAGTCCCCGCGCCGGACTTCCGCAGCGCCGGCAGACAGGCCTTCACGCAGTGGAACGCGCCATCGAGGGTCACATCGAGGATTTCGCGCCACGCTGCATAGTCCATCTCGGCGAATGGCTTTTCGCGCCGCAACGCGGCGTTGTTGACGAGGATATCGATACGGCCGAATTGCTTCACGGCAACATCGACCATGGCCTGCACCGCGTTAGCATCAGCGACGTCGCCGATATGAACCACCGCCTTGCTGCCGGCGGCCTCGATCTCCTGGGCGACTGCCTCCGCTTCGGCGCGGTTGCTGCGCGCGTTCACCACGACGAACGCGCCGCCTTTCGCCAGCGTCAGCGCGATCGCGCGGCCAATATTGCGGCCTGCGCCGGTGACAATGGCGACTTTGCCGGCGAGTTCTTTGGTCATGAGCCGCTACCCGCGCAATGAGGAAAGATCGATGCGGCCATTATACAGCCCCGCCAACAGCTTCAACGCCGCGTCGCTTTGTATGGCGCTCCAGCCGCCATGCTCGGCGTTGAGCCTGAATTTGTCGATCACGTCCTGTCGCGTCAACGGCTCCTGCGCACCGCCGCGCAGATACGGCTGCCGCTCTTCCACCACGCTGCCGTCGCGGAGCGTGGCGCGGATGTGGCCGGTGTAGTTGTTCGGATAGGGATTGTCCGGGTCGATCACGAATTTCACCTTGGCGGCGAGCGCCAGCACTTGCTGATCGCGGATCGCGCCTTCGGTGAACGCGGCAAGCCCGACCCCGCCATGCACGAAGCCGGTGGCCAGCAGATAAGGCACGGCGAATTTTGCGGCATAGCCGTTGCGCGGACGCTGCTTGTCGGCCAATGGCTCCCACAGCCGATGCACCGTTCCCTCCGCCACCTCGCAGACGATCTCGGTCACGTCTTCTGGTTTGATGCCGCGAGCGGCCAACCGGCGCGCGCAATCGATATAGGGCTGCGCCATCGTTCCGCATGGATAGGGCTTGAACGCCAGCGTGTCCGTCACCCAGCGCATGCCGAAATCGCCGATCAGCGCGCCATAATCGCCATCGGTGGTGTGTGCGAAGGCATGAAACAAGCCGTGCACCCCCTCGAATACCGTGCGCGGCCCGACGAACCCTCCCCGCGCCAACAGCGCCGCGCGGATGCCTGATTGCGCCGCCCATCCGGCATGCAGCCGCTTGGTCCAGGCGCCTTCGGCAAGATATTCGATGATGCCCCCGGCCATGCTGCCGGCAATGCCGAGCGCATCGACGATCTGCCTGGCGTTGAGGCCAAGGGCGGCACCGACACCCGCGGCCGCGCCCATCGCGCCGAAGACCGCAGTCGGGTGAAAGCCCGCCTTGTGAACCGCCTTCGGCACCACGAGACTCAACCGGCACAGCACTTCGGTGCCGACCGCAATCCCGATCAGCGCCATTCGACCATCCGGATTATGCCGCTCGCAGGCGGCAAGCAGTGCCGGGATAATCACGGCGCCGGCATGCACCGGACCACCCTCGAAAGTGTCGTCGAAGTCCTCGCCATGCGCGGCAGTGCCGTTGACGAAGGCGGCACCGGCCGCGCTCAGCGTGCGCTTGTGCCCGATCGCCGTGCAGTGACCGTCATCGTCGCAACCGGCCAGCGCGCTTCCGACATAGTCCTCGTTGCGCGCGGTGACGCATAGGCCGACCACATCGATCAGCAGATCCTCGCATTTGCGGACGGTTTCAGCCGGTAACGCGCCGGGTCTGAGTGCGGCGATCCTTTCGGCAAGCGTTTCGGCGACCGAAATCCTTGGCAGTCCGGAGGCCATCCCGGTCAAATGCGAAAGATCTTGGTATAGCGCGCCTTGATGGCCTCGCTTTCCTTCTCGACTGCTGCGGCGTCGTCCTTCATGGTCTTGATGTCCTTGAGCGGCTTGCGCCCTGCCTTCTCGACGGTTTGAGAATGCACCGAGCGCAGGCCACCGACATCGATGATCAATTGCTGGGCCTCCCGGCTGAGACTGAACGACTGGAACAGTCTGGCCGCGTTGGGATTGGGTGCATCCTTGAAGACGCCGTTCGGCCCGATAATCAGCGGCGAGCCCTCCGTGGCATAAATTGGCTCGACCGGACGACCTGCCTCCCTCATTTGGAAGATGTTGTATTCGTTGCCGTCGGCCATCACCGCGCGCTCGCCGAGATCGAGTTTTTTCGGCGGATCGGCCGACGACTGCACCTGCATGATGTTCTGCCTGGCGAGCTTCTCGAAAAAGCTCCAGCCGAGATCGCGCTGCATCTGGTAGGTCGCCGTCATGATGGTGCCGCTATAGCCCGGGTGCGCCTTGACGATCTTGCCCTTCCATTTGGGATCGAGCAGATCGGCAAAACTCTTCGGCGCGTCCTCCGCTTTCACCAGATTTGTGTTGTAGGCAATGATGCTGAGCCAGACGCGGAAGCTCGCAAACTGGCCGTCCGGATCCTTGTGTTCGGCCGGATAGAATTTTGCGACATCCTCCGTCACGTAAGGCGCCAGAATGCCGTCACGCTTCCAGACGATGAAATGCGCGGCATCGGACGAGTTCACCACGTCGACGGCATGGATGTTGCTGGAATATTCCTGGCCGATACGCTGAAACAAGCGCTCCGCGCCGGTGCGCTCGACACGCACCGCAATGCCCGGATATTTCGCCTCGAACGCCTTGGCCAGCTTCTCCGCGACCGGCAAGTCGGTCGAGGTGTAATAGATGACCTTGCCTTCCTTCTTCGCCGCTTCGATCAGCGCGGGTGTGACCGCTTCCGGCGGCGGCGCAGCCGCCATCACGCGGGTGGAAAATGCTGCGCCTGCGAGAACGGCGCCGGCCCCCTGGAGCACATTGCGTCGCGAGATCGAGTTCTTCATTGGGCGCTCCCAATTGTCTTTCGAGCCTTCTCATTGGGCTCGCTCCAGTGCGATACACCCGAGATTATCTTTTATTCCAAGGGCGCGCAGCCAGTCTTTCGTCGACAGCCCGTTCCGATTGCAGCTAAGCTTGGGGCAAGAAACAAAACAAGCGTCAGGGGATGGGAAATGACGGGTCCAAGGATTGCATTGGCTCTGGCTGCAACTCTGCTCGCGACATCGCCAACTGGTGCACAGGCGCAGGACTATCCGTCGCGGCAGGTGAAGGTGATTGTTCCCTTCGGCGCCGGAGGGCCTGCCGACGTCACCGCCCGGCAGATCGGCAGCATCCTGCAGGAAAGCTTTGGGCAGGCCTTCGTGATCGAGAACCGCACCGGCGCCGGCGGCGTGATCGGCACGCAGGACGTCGTCAAGTCGCCGCCGGACGGCTACACGCTGCTGATGATGTCGAACACCCAAACGGCGAATGAATCGCTGGTGCCGCAACGCAAATACGAACTGATGCGCGACCTCGCGCCGATCGCGCCGGTCAACTCTTCCGACCTCGTCATCGTGGTTCACCCTTCCGTGCAGGCGAAGACGCTGCAGGAATTCATCGCGCTCGCCAAATCGCAGCCCGGCAAACTGAACTACGCTTCCTCCGGCCAGGGCACGCCGTACCATATGGCAGGCGAGCTGTTCAAAGCCATGGCGGGCATTGACCTCGTGCATGTGCCTTACCGTAACAGCGGCGAGGCGCGCAGCGGCGTGATCGGCGGCCAGGTTCAGATGATGATCGACGCAGTTCCGGCGATGGCCCCGAACGTCGCGGAAAACCAGGTCCGCGCGCTGGCGACGACCGGCAAGACGCGCTCGACCGTCCTTCCCAATGCGCCGACGGTGATTGAGGCCGGCATATCCGGTTATGAGGCCACCATCTGGCTCGGCTTGATGGCGCCCGCAGGCACGCCAAAGCCGATCATCGACAAGCTCAATACGGCGGTGAACTCGGTCGTGAAACGGCCCGATATCGTCAAGCTCTGGACCCAGCAGGGTGCGGTCCCGATGTCGATGACGCCTGAAGAGTTCGACAAATTCCTGCGCGGCGATATCGTGAAATGGGCGGAAGTGGTCAAGAAATTCGATAAGCCGCCGCAATAAGAAGCTGCGAGAGAAGGTTCGATGCCGAGCGTTCGATTTCGCCTCAACGGCGCTGAGACCGAGGTTGACGCCGATCCGGACCGGTCATTGCTGGACATTCTGCGCGGGCAGCTCGGTATGACCGGACCGCATTTCGGCTGCGGCGCCGGCGAATGCGGCGCCTGCAACGTCATCGTCGGTGATCGCGCGATATCGGCCTGCGACACGCCGCTCTGGTCGGTGGCGGACAAGGATGTCACGACGATCGAAGGGCTGGGAACGAGCGAGCGGCCGCATCCGCTGCAGCGCGCCTTCATCGCTGAGCAGGCGCTGCAATGCGGCTATTGCGTTTCCGGCATTCTGATGAGCGCGGCGGCGCTGCTGAGGCGAAATCCATCGCCGACAAGCACGGAGGTAAAAGAAGCGCTCGACCGCAATCTCTGCCGCTGCGGTTCGCATAATCGCATGGTGCGGGCGGTGCTCCGCGCGGCCGAAGAAATGGCGGCAGGATGAACCAGCCAGCGCCCGCTCCCTCCGCGCCCGCTTTGCCGGTAAGCCTTGCGGCGAACCCGAAATTATCGTCGTGGCTGACGTTCTCGAGCAGCGGACAGGTGACGGTCTCGCCGGGCAAGGTGGAGATCGGACAAGGCATCGTGACGGCGCTGGCGCAGATCGCCGCCGACGAACTCGATGTCGAGCTGTCGCGCGTGCAGGTGATCCGGGCGTCGACTGCCGTCAGCCCCAACGAGGGCGTCACATCGGGGAGCCTTTCCATCCAGCAATCGGGCCGTGCGCTGCGTCATGCCTGCGCCGAGGTTCGCCATATCTTCCTTCAGCAGGCGGCCGAACGGTTGGGCGTTGGCATCGACGCCCTCCATATCGAGGACGGCATCATTTCGGGCCCAGGCAACGTCAGGACCAGCTATTGGGAACTTGCCGATGAGGTCTCGCTCGATCGCAACGCCACACCCGGCGTAACGTCCAAGATCGCAACGAGCCGGAACCTGGCCGGGCATTCGGTCCAACGGATCGACATTCCGGACAAGGTTCTTGGCCGGCCGCGCTTCATCCACGACCGCGCGTTGGCGGGAATGCTGCACGGACGCGTGCTGCGTCCCGAGCATGCGCGGGCGAGACTTGCGGAATTGAACGAGGATAGTGCCCGTGCGGTGGCTGGTCTCGTTGCCATCGTGCGCGACGGCAGCTTTGCAGGCGTCGTCAGCGAGACCGAGCATGGCGCGGAGGCAGCCCTCAATGCGTTGCGCAAGGGCGCGACCTGGTCCGATGGCGAGTTGCTGCCAGACGAAAACGATCTCGCAAGCTTCCTCAAGGCGCAACCGTCCGAATCCACCGTAATCGGCAAGAAAACTGCCGCATCACCCGGCACGGTGGCACAGACCATCCGGCGGCAGTATACCCGCCCCTATATTGCTCACGCGTCGATCGCCCCGTCCTGTGCGATCGCGCAGTGGGACGGCGATCGCGTTCATGTCTGGACGCACAGCCAGGGCGTCTATCTCTTGCGTGCCGATCTGGCGCTGGTTCTCAATCTCCCGGTCGAGAACATCACCGTTGAGCACCTGGAAGGCGCGGGCTGCTACGGCCACAACGCCGCCGACGACGTCGCCCTCGATGCCGTACTGCTCGCCAAATCCGCCGGCGGCCGGCCGGTCCGGGCCCAATGGTCGCGCCAGGGCGAAATGTCGGATGCGCCGTTTGGCGCAGCGATGGCGATCGAGATCGAGGCCGATCTTGATGCGCAGGGTGAAATTATCGACTGGCGACATTCCATCTGGAGCAACGGGCATGCGGCGCGACCGGGGCGCGCGGCTCAGCCCGCCTTGCTGGCAGCGTTCGAACTGGAGAGCCCGTTTCCACGTATGGTCTCGACCAATCCGCCGCAGGCCAACGGCGGGGGTGGCGATCGCAACTCGATCCCGCTCTATGATTTTCCATCCTGGCACATCGAAAGCCACCGCCTGACAACCATGCCGATACGAACCTCCGCGCTGCGGACGCTCGGTGGGCAGGGCAATGTGTTTGCGATTGAATCCATCCTCGATGAAATCGCAGCCGAGCGCGGCGAGGACCCGGTCGCGTTCCGGCTGCGCCACTTGCGGGATGAGCGGGCCAAGGACGTCATCCGCGCCGTGGCGGCGCGCGCGGGGTGGAAGCCCGAGAAGCAGCCCGGCATTGGGCACGGCATAGGCTTTGGCCGCTACAAGAACACCGGCGCCTATTGCGCTGCAATCGCCGAGATCGAGGGCGCCGAGGAGATCAGCGTCAGGAAGCTGACACTGGCTGTCGATGTCGGCGAAGCGATCAATCCGGATGGCGTCATCAACCAGATTGAAGGCGGCGCCATTCAAGCCACGAGCTGGGTGTTGAAAGAGAGAGTGCGCTTTGACCGAGAACGCATCACCAGCACGAGCTGGACGGAGTATCCGATCCTGCGCTTCAGCGAAGTGCCCGATGTCGAGGTGGAGGTCATCCAGCGGCCTGATATGGATCCGGTCGGTGCCGGCGAGGCCGCCCACGGCCCGGTTACAGCGGCCATTGCCAACGCCGTGTTCGACGCACTCGGCGTGCGGGTGCGCGATTTGCCCATCACGCGTGACAGGATCATCGCCGCGATGGACTTAAGCTGATGAGCAGCCTGAACCTCCTGAGCGGCGGCGCCGCACAGGGCCTGGTCGGAAGCCTGGTGCCAACCTTCAAGGCTAACACCGGATTCGATATCGCGGGCGAATTCGGCGCGGTCGGCGTGATGGCCGACAAATTTCGCAAGGGCACACCGGCCGACATCGTCATCCTGACCGCGGCGCTCCTCGCCAAACTGGCGCATGAGAAGCTGGTTGTTGCCGCTTCGATAGCCGATATCGGCCTGGTCGAAACCGCCCTCGCCGTTCGCGCCGGCGATCCCCCGACCGTAGCCAAGGATGCCGCCAGCTTGCGCGAGGTTTTGCTCGCCTCCGATGCGATCTTCGTGCCGGATACCAAAGCCTCGACGGCCGGAATTCACGTTGCAAATGTCCTTCGGCAGCTCGGCATCGCCGATGAGCTCGCCGCCCGACTCAGGATTTTCCCGAATGGCGCGACGGCGATGCGCGAACTAGCGGCGTCCAAGGCACGGCGCCCGATCGGATGCACGCAATCGACCGAGATCATCAGCACCAAGGGCGTAACCTTATACGGCTCGCTGCCAGCAGGTTGCGAACTTGCAACGATGTACACGGCAGGCATCACCACTGCCGCCGCCCACCCGCAACAAGCCCAGCATCTGATCGACTTGTTGATCGGCGACGGACAACGTGAACTGCGGAAGCGCGCTGGCTTCATCAGCGGGTAGAACGAGGCCCGCTCGGCTGTGGATGGGCCCGCATGCAGCCGCAAATCGGTGCGCGGCACGATTTTTGGTTTGTCAAAGCCAATTCATATACTAATATATCAATCGAGAAAGCAGCCATGCCCGCCCGCGCTTCGAAAAAGACTGATCCAAAGGTTCGCCGAATTGCTGCCGGCACGCGCCGAAGCGGCAGACCGCGCGCGGCGACGGCGGCATCCAGGATCTATTCCGATCTTCGAGGCGAACTGGTGTCGCTGCAGCGCCGGCCCGGGGAAGCGGTCTCGGAGGCGCAGATCGCACTCTCCTACGGGGTGAGCCGCACACCCGTTCGCGAGGCGATCCTCAAATTATCGGATGAAGGGCTGCTGGAGATCTATCCCCAATCCGGCATCTTCGTTTCGCGCATTCCGGTCGCAGCACTCCCCGAGGCCATCATTATCCGCAAGGCGCTGGAGGAAACCACCGCCAGGCTCGCGGCGGAACGTGCGACGTCGAGCCAGAAACTGGCGCTACGGTCGATCCTGGAGCGACAGCGCGAGGCCAGCACGGCCGGAGACAGCGAGACGTTTCATCAGGCCGATGAAGCGTTTCATGCTACAGTCGCCGACGTCGCCGGCTATCCCGGAATCTGGAAATATATCCAGCAGGTGAAGGTTCACGTCGATCGCTATCGTCGGCTAACGCTGCCCCAGCGCGGGAGGATCGCAAAGGTCATCGTCGAACACGAGGCCATCCTGACCGCGATCGAGGCGCATGATGCGGAGGGCGCAAGGCGGGCAATGGAAATCCACCTCGAAAGCCTTCTCGAGAACATCTCGGCTACTCAACATATCAATCCGGAGTACTTCGACGAACGACCTTAGAGTTCGAAAAGTCCATAAAACGATAAACAAACATCAGGAGGAACAACATGAAACGCCGCGACTTCATCAAGTTGAGCGCAGGACTCGGGGCTACCATGGCGACGGCGACGCCGCTTTCATCGGCATTTGCGCAAACGAAAATGGTGCTGAAAGCATCGGACGTTCATCCGCTCGGCTATCCGACAGTCGAAGCCGTCGTCCGGATGGGCAAGAAGCTGGAAGCTGCCACCAATGGCCGGCTGACAATCCAGATGTTTCCGTCGATGCAACTCGGTGGCGAAAAGGAAATGATCGAGCAGGCCCAACTCGGCGCGCTGCAGTTCGCCCGTATTTCGGTCGGTGCCGTCGGCCCTGTCGTGGACGACGTCAACGTCTTCAACATGCCGTTCGTCTTCCGCAACTCCAAACACATGGAGAAGGTGATCGACGGCGAGATCGGCGACGAATTGCTGGCGAAGATTTCCGCGAACGAAAAGACCGGCCTGATCGCGCTGTGCTGGATGAATGCCGGCTCACGCAACGTCTATAACAACAAGCGGCCGATCCGGACCATGGCCGACCTCAAGGGCCTCAAGGTTCGCATGATGGGCAATCCGCTGTTCGTCGACACCATGAATGCGCTGGGCGGCAACGGCGTCGCGCTGGGCTTCGATCAGGTTTTCAGCTCGATGCAGACAGGCGTGGTAGACGGCGCGGAGAACAATCCGCCATCGTTCATCGCGCAAAACCATTATCAGGTGGCCAAGTATTTCACGATGACCGAGCACCTGATTATTCCAGAGCTTCTGGTGTTCTCGCGCATCTCCTGGCAGAAGCTTTCGCCCGAAGATCAGGCGCTGATCAAGAAATTTGCGAAGGAAGCGCAGCAAGAGCAGCGCGTGCTCTGGTATGAAGCGGAGAATGCGGCCATCGAAAAAATGAAAGCGGCCGGCACCCAGATCATCACCGATATCGACAAGAAACCGTTCCAGGATGCGGTGAAGCCGGTCTGGGACAAGTATGGCGCGAAGTACGCCGCGATGGTCAAGCGTATCGAAGCGGTCCAATAGGTACTGCGCGCGGTCGGCGGGTGGCCGGGCGACCTCCGTTCCGGCCACTCCTCCGAGCTACAGAGGCGATTCGAAGCGCCGCTACTCTCTGAGGTCAAAATGTCCAATTCTGCGGCCGGAATTTTCCGGCGTGTGAACGATACGGTTTACTGGACCGGCGCCGTGGTCGCGTGCGTCGCACTCGTGCTGGTCTCGGCGGTGATTCCGTGGGCCGTCTACACCCGCTACGTTCTCAACAGCGCTTCATCATGGCCCGAGCCGATGGCCGTACTGCTCACCGTCGGCATCACCTTCATCGGCTCGGCGAACTGCTATCGCCAGCGCATCCACATGAATATGACTGTCGGTACCGACCTGCTGCCGCCACTGCTGCGCCGCGCCTCACTGTTCCTCAGCGAAATATTGATGGGCGTGATTGCAATCTTCATGGTCGTTTGGGGACTGCGGCTCGTTCGGACCACCTGGGATAATTCGGTGGATGAGTTTCCATGGCTCTCGGTCGGCATCACCTATCTTCCGATCGTAGTCAGCGGCGCCATGATGCTCCTGTTCGTCATCGAACGCCTGACAATTGGCCCACCGCCACGCGATGGCGCTGACGCCCACGTACCGGTCGAGTAATTGCCATGGATATCGCCGTTCTGCTTCTCAGCATGTGCTTGTTCTTCGCGATCGGCATGCCGATCGCCTACGCGCTGGCACTGTCTTCGCTCGTCGGTGCGCTCTGGATCGATTTGCCGGTCGGCGCGGTCATGCAGCAATTTGCCAGCGGCGTCGGAAAAGTCTCGATGCTGACCATCCCCTTCTTCGTGCTGGCGGGCGCCATCATGGCCGAGGGGGGCATGGCCAGGCGACTGGTCGACTTTGCAGCCGTGCTCGTCGGATTCACGCGAATTCGGGGCGGCCTCTCGCAGGTTAACATCCTTGCGACCACGATCATGAGCGGCATCTCCGGATCGTCGGTCGCCGACACCTCCGCGATCGGCTCGGTGATGATTCCCCAGATGGCCGACAAAGGCTATCCGCGAGTCTTCGCAACCAACGTGACCATCAGCGCCTCGCTGCAAGCCATTATCGTCCCGCCGAGCCACAATTCGGTGATTTATTCGCTGGCGACCGGCGGCGTGGTGTCGATCACCAGCCTGTTCCTGGCCGGCGTGCTCCCTGGCCTACTGCTCGGCTTCTCGCTGATGGTGCTCTGTCTGTTCTACGCATATCGCGACAAACACCCGAAGGGTGAGCCTGTACCGATCCGCCAAGCCCTCAAGATGCTCGGCGACGCCATGTGGGGAATCGTAACGTTGGCCATCGTGCTGGGCGGCATCCTTACCGGCGTCTTCACACCAATCGAGGCGGGCGCGGTTGCCTGCGTCTGGGCGTTCTTCGTCACGATGTTCATCTATCGCGACTACAAATGGTCCGAGCTGCCGCTATTGGTCTACAAGACGCTGCAAACCGTGGCCATGGTCCTGACCCTGGTCGCAACCGCGTCGTGCTTCGGCTACGTCGCCGCGCTGATGCAGATGCCGGCCAAGATGACCGAGTTCTTCGTCGCCATATCGAGCAACAAATACGTGCTGCTGATGTGGCTGAACATCATGCTGCTGGTTCTGGGGACGGCGCTCGATCTTGCCCCCCTGCTGCTGATCTGCACCCCGATTCTGCTGCCGGTCGTGAAAAGCTTCGGCATCGATCCCGTACATTTCGGAATCGTTATGCTGCTCAATCTCGGCATCGGCCTGCTGACCCCGCCGGTAGGGACGACGCTGTTCGTCGGGTGCGCCATAGGCAAGGTTTCGGTCGACGAGGTGATGCGCGGCATCTGGCCGTTCTACTACGTGATGTTTACGGTGCTGATGATCGTGACCTATGTGCCCTGGCTGTCGCTGGCGCTGCCGAGGGCGTTCGGGTTCTAGAACAGACGCAGTTCGCGTCACGGAGACTCCGCGTGAAGATCGTCGACCTCAGCCGAGAACTCTATCACCGCACGCCGAGCTATCCCGGCCATCCTCCCGTCATGCATGGCGTCTGGAAAACCCACGAAGAATCCTTCGCCGAATCAGGCGATGTGCACGGGTTGGCGTCGATGTTCATCTCCATGGTGGACCACGCCGGTACCCACATCGACGCGCCCCGACATTTCGGCAAGAGCGGCATATCAATCGATGAATATCCGCTGGAAAAATGCATCGTGCCGGGTATCTGCATCGACCTGCGCCACATCGCGCCGCGGGCCGAGATTACGCCCGCCGACCTGGAGGCGGCTGTGGCGAAGGCCGGCGTGCCGGTCCCGAGGGGCGGTACCGTCCTGCTCTGCACCGGTCACCACGAACGGACATTCCCCCACAAGGAATATTCGACCGACAATTCCGGCGTGAACGTCGCCGCCACCGAATGGCTGGCGCAGCAGGGCGTCGTGCATTTCGGTATCGATTCGATGCGGCCGGGACCCGAGGGCAAGGTGAATGCCCTCGTCCACAAGGCCTGTCTCGAGCTCGACATCACGCACATCGAGAGCCTGTGCAATCTCGAAGCGCTGTTGGGGTGCGGCCAGTTCACGTTCATCGGCCTGCCGATGAAGTGGCGCGGCGGGACAGCATCGCCGATCCGCGCGGTTGCGGTGTTCGACCTGTGAAGGAAAATGAGAGGCCTATTCGCCTTCGCTTCCGGATCCGGCTTCGGCCAGATCACGAAGCATCTCGGCATTCAACACAACGATGGCGCCATGCTCGAGGCGTACCCAGTCGCGGGCCGCCCAGGCGCGCAACTGCTTGTTGATGCTTTCCCGGGTCATGCCGACCATCTCGCTGATCTCCTGCTGGGTTATCGCGATGGTTCGACCCTGCGGCGCAGACGTGTGCTTTTCGGACAGGCGAAGCAGTGCGCTGGCCAGCCGCCCGGGCAGATTCTGCAGGATAATCTGCTCGACCTGATCGCTGGTCGATCGCAACCGCTCGCAGAGCAATTCGATGAATTTCATTGCCAACGCCGGTTGAGCCTTCACAAAGGGGATGAATTCGCGTCGGTCGATGACGAAGAGTTCGCAATTGCTGTTTGCGATGGCATCGGTCGAGCGGGCTTGTCCGTCGAGCAGCGCGATCTCGCCGAAAATTTCCCCAGGTCCAATGATATTCAGGATCGCGTTGCGGCCGTCGGGCGAAGAAATGCTCATCTTCACCGTGCCTGAAATGACCGCATACAGGCTGTTGCCGGGATCCCCCTTGGAGAACAGCGTGGCCCCCCGCTTCAGCGTGGAGTGTTTGGCGTAACGGCAGAGCTGGTCAAAAGCCTCCGGCTCGAGGTCGGCAAAAATCGGGTGCTTACGCAAGACCGACAGTTTGCCGTTCGAAAATCCGTGAGCTTCACCCGTCCTTCGTTGAGGCACGTCAGTCAAACTCCAGAGAAAGCTGCAGGGGATGCAACCCTTCCGTAATCAACGCCGGTCAGCTTTTCAACCGGAAAGCATCAAAACACGTCGATTTGGCGGCCGGAATGCGAAAACGATGCCCAGCGTTAGCGCTCCAATAACCGTGGAACCTGCGACAGATAGTATAGCCATTCGAGCCGAGGCGCGTGCTGCTGCAGCATCCATCCGCCGGCCAATACGATAGCAAACCTCAAAAGGCTGACAAGCAGCGGAGCCGTCGCCTGTCCCCATCCCTGGTAGGCGGAAAACGGCATCACAAATGCGGCCATGAACCCGTAAACCAGGCCCGGCGCGTAGAAATGGCCGGATGCCGCAACGACAACTTCTTCGACATGTGTAAGAAGACCTGCGATCGATCTTCCCGAAAACGCAACGCCGAGTCCGATTGCACCGGCGACCACCTGCTACGCAGTCAGATTCGCGGTGCTTATGCGTGGGGAGCCGGTCCCTGTGCGATGGGCGCCGACTACTATGTCGGTCGCAGCGGCCGCCGTTACGCCTGCTATTGATTACAAAATAGGCTGCCGACCCTGGCGCTGCGGCGCATCGGTCGGCAACTATTCCTTGGCGATTCCCGTTTCCCTGATCACGCGCTCATACTTCGCGAGCTGATCGCGCGTCATGGCGCGCAGCTCTTCCGCTGAACTGCCGTGCACGGCGAAACCCAGCTCTTCAAGCTTGCGGCGCACGTCAGGATCGCCAACCGCCTTCAGCACCTCGGCGTTCAGGCGGGCAACAATATCCTTCGGGGTACGGGCGGGAGCAAGAATTGCGAACCATGAATTGAAGAAGAAGCCGGGCAGACCGGATTCCGAGACGGTCGGCACATCGGGAAATTGCGACAATCTTCTCTCGGTGGTTACCCCGATCAGCTTGAGTCGGCCGCCGCGCACGAGCGTTGCGACCGTGCCCAGGCCCTGGAAACCTACGGGAATCTGGCCGGCGGCGATGTCGGTTGCAGCCTGGGTGGCGCCCTTGTAGGGCACATGCGTCTGCGATATGCCGGCGGCCGACGCGAACATCGCCATCGCCAGATGCTGCGGACTGCCCGGCCCGCCCGAACCATAGTCGATCTTGCCGGGCGTCGCCTTCGCGGCCGCGATCAGATCTGCTGCGTTCTTGAAGCTGGCCTGATTGTTGGCTACCAGCCCCCACTCCACCGTCGCGACCAGCGACACCGGCTCGAAGTCCTTCAGGATGTCCCAGCGCATCTTGGACTGCAGGTTCGGCACCATTGTCATGATGCTGTCATTGAACCCGCCAATCGTGTAGCCATCCGGCTCGGCGCGGGCGACGGCCTCCGCCCCGATCAGGCCCGAAGCGCCCGGCTGGTTCAGGATCACGATTTGCTGGCGCATATTGTCGGCCATCTTTTGGGTGACGATCCGCGCCGCGACGTCGACCGCACTTGCCGCAGCCAGCGGCACGATCATCTTGATGGGCCGATCCGGATAGCTCCCCTGCGCCATCGCATGATGGCTTAGGAGCAAGGCAAGCGTTGGAAGCACCAGATGAAGCGGCCGCATCATCTCCCCCAATATGAGCGGCACAAATCTTAGGATTGCTGCCGCTATTTTGGGAAAGATTGCGCCCGATCTTCGGCTTATGCAATCGGTCCGGCCAAGGAATGCCGCACGGCTACAGCAGCTTCCCATCTGGCCCAAAAAACGGATGTGGGCCGTCGAACGTACCTATCGGGACTTGATGGGTAACGACCGTGCCGAATCCCTCACCCGGAAACCAGCTATGGAGATGAAAGGCCGGCGGCTCCACCTTGAACGAAGGTTCGCGTAGTTCGGCCAGATCGAGATCAACGGCATGGTTGGGGGCGGGACAGATCGTGGTCGGCACGCCCGCAAACATGGCCAGTGCCGCGCGGTGCACATGTCCAGTTGCGATCAACTGCACGCGGGGCTAGCATCGGGCAGTTCGAGGCCGGCGATAATGCGCAGCATGGTGGTCTTGCCGCTGCTCCTCCTGATCAAACCTATCGCGGTCGCATTAGATGCGTCCCAAGGCGGTCAGAATAACCTGAGGCGTCAGGGGGATCTCTGTGATGATTGTCCCAAACGGCTTGAGCGCGTCATTGACCGCATTGGTCACAGCGGCCGCCGCACCTGCCGTGCCGGCTTCCCCTGCGCCCTTCGCGCCCAGTTCCGATTCGAGGGTCGGTGTGACCACATGTCCGACGTCGATGTCCGGCATTTCACCGGACATCGGAACCAGATAGTCGGCCATATTTGCGTTGGTGAGTTGGCCACGTTCGTCATACACACATTTCTCGAATAGCGCGGCGCCAAGCCCCTGCACCACGCCGCCTCTGATCTGCTCATCAACCAGTTGCGGATTGATAATCGTGCCGCAATCCTCGACCACCCAGTGCTTCAGCAGCTTCACAAAGCCCGTATCGGGATCAAGCTCCAGCCACGAGGCCTGAACGCCATTGGTGAACGCGAAAGGATATTCGCGCGGGACAAAGTGCCTGGTCGCCATCAGTTCGGGCTGAATACCCGGGGGCAGCGTGTCGGGGCGGAAATAGACAATTCGCGCGAGCTCGCTCAGATCGATCCGCGGCGCGCCATCGACGACATTCACTACCACGTTGTTGACAATATCGAGTTCGCTTGGCGTCGATTGCAGGACGGCAGCCGCTACGTCGAGGATGTTCTTGTGCAGTACCTTGGCGGCTTGAAGCGCGGCCTCTCCACCGATACCAGCGCCGCGCGAAGCCCAGGTGCCGCCACCATACGGTGTATTGTCGGTGTCGCCCAGGATTACGCGGACGCGATCCATTGAGACGCCAAGCACGCTTCCAACGATCTGTGCGGTAAGCGATTCCGATCCCTGCCCTTGCTCTGTGATACTTGTTTGACAGATCACTGACCCCTGCGCATCAACCCGCACCGCGACACCATCCTGCGAGGATATCTTCGCACCACCTACGCCATAAAACGCCGCGCTCGGATTGGTAACTTCAATGAAGCTCGCGATGCCGATGCCACGATGGATGTTCTTCACTCGCAGGGCGACCTGCTCAGCGCGCAACGCATCGTAGTCCATCATTTGGACGAGCTTGGCGAGCGCCGCATGGTGCGACAACTGCTCGAAGCGCAGACCTGATGGCGAGGCGCAGGGGTAGGCGTCGTCGGCAATCAGATTGCGGCGACGGATTTCAACCGGATCCATGGCAATCTTCATCGCCGCCAGATCGACCAGGCCCTCCGTCACCGAGCAGGCGATCGGATGACCAACGGCACGGTACTGGCACATCACGTTCTTGTTCTGGAATACGACGCGGGCACGGGCCCGGTAGTTTCTGGTCACATAGGGCCCGCCGACGAGATTGACGACCTGATTGGCCTCGATCGCGCTGGTGCGCGGGTACATCGAATAAGGCCCGATGCCCGTAAGATCGTCGACCTCGAATGCCATGATGGTGCCATCGTGCTTGACGCCGATCTTTCCCTTGCAGCGATGGTCGCGGGCATGAATATCGGTGTTGAAGCTCTCGACCCGGTCGGCCACGAACTTCACCGGACGCCGCAGGAGTTTGGATAGTGCGTAGGTCGCCATCTCGTCGGCATAGATGTGGACCTTGATACCGAAGGAGCCGCCGACGTCCTTGCACACGACGCGGACCTGCGATTCCTTCAAGCCAAGATGGAGCGCCGCGATATTCTGCACCATATGCGGCGCCTGCGTGCCTTGATAGATGGTCAGCCTGGTTTCCGCAGCGTTCCAGTCTGCCACCACCGCGCGCGGCTCCAGCGTCACACCGGTGTGCCGTCCGAAAACGAACTCTGCTTCGACCACCTCGTCGGACTCGGCAAAGGCCTGATCGACGCCGCCCGTGTCGTGAATGCGCTCGAACGCCAGATTGTCCCCGAGGGAGGCGTGGATCACAAGCGTTGCCGGATTGAGCGCGGCACGCATATCCGTTACGGCGTGCAGCTCTTCATATTTAACTAAGACATGCTCTGCGGCGTCCTCGGCCTGTGCGCGGCTGGCCGCCACCACGGCCGCGACCGCTTCACCCTGCCAGCACACTCGATCGACAGCGATAGCACTTTGCGGGGCGGATTTGAGTCCCTTCAGATGCGAAAGTACGCCGACCCACGGCGTGATGACGGTAGATAGCTCCCTGCCTGAAACGACGGCGATGACTCCGGGCATCTGCTTGGCCGCTGAAGTCTCGATGCCAACGATTCTCGCGTGCGCGTGCGGCGAGCGTAGGAACACGACATGCGCCATACGTGGGAGCTCGATGTCGCTGACATAAAGCCCGCGTCCCTGCATCAGCCGATCGAGGTTCGGCCGCGGCACTGTCTTGCCGATATAGGAGTTCGGGCGGTCCAGCGCAGAAAGTGCTTGAGGATTTGCCCGCTCCGATGTCATGGCCGGCGTCCCGTACGCGTCCACGCCGTGCTCTCGATGGCGTCGACGATTGCCTGGTAGCCCGTACAGCGACAATAATTGCCGGAAAGATGTTCGCGTATCTGCTCTCGATCCGGACACGGTGATTGCTTCAGCAGGTCCTGCGCCGCCATCAGCATTCCCGGCGTGCAGAAACCGCACTGCAGCGCGTTACGCTCCCGGAATGCTGACTGCAAATCGGCAATCTCGCCGCTATCGGACAGTCCCTCGATCGTCTCGATCGCTGCATTGTGCGTCTGAACCGCGAGCATCAGGCAGGAGCGGACGATGTCGCCATTGACGCGGACCGTGCATGCCCCACACACGCCATGTTCGCATCCGACATGCGTGCCGGTCAGCTTGAGATGTTCGCGGAGAAAATCTGCCAGATTCAGGCGCGGCAGTACATTCGCTTCGACGAGCTCGCCATTGACGCTCAGCGCAATCGCAACCGTAGCCGTCACGCTGACGCTCCCGCACGAAGATCAGGCCGGGCAAGCAGTAACGACACACAGCGCTTCAACAGAACCTTCGCCAGATGCCGACGCATGGTGGGTGTCGCCTGTTGATCCTCCAGCGGATCGAGTTCATCGTCCAATGCGGAAGCTGCCTCAGACAACACCGCAGACGTGACGGCGACATCGACTAGCTTGCTGGCAGACTTGGCCAGCAACGGGCGATCGCCGACGGCAAAGAAGCCAAGTCGAAGATCGGCGAAGCGCCCATCCTTGATGGAGGCCTGCGCTGCGAGGCCAACAATGGCGTAATCGCCATGCCGACGGGCGAACTCATGAAAGAAATGCGTCGAGTTCTTTGGAGTCAGCGGCAGCTCGACGGCAACCAGCAGCTCCTGCGGCGTAAGCGCAGTTTCGTAGATCCCGGCGAAGAACTCGTTTGCCGCAATCCGCCGCTCGCCGCCCGGTCCGCGGGCAATGATGGTAGCGCCAAGCGTGAGCATGCAGGCCGGCAGTTCCGAAGCCGGATCAGCGTGCGCAAGGCTTCCCCCAATCGTGCCGCGATTGCGGATTGCGGGATGGGCGAGATGAGCGACCGCATCCTTCAGCAAGGGAGCATGGGCTGCTATTTCGGGGGATTTCAAGAGATCGACGTGACGTGTCAGCGCACCTATCGTGAGGACGCCTCCCTCGACCGAGACCCCACGCAACTCGGTCAGCTCGCCAATATCGACAATGAGCTCCGGTGCGACCAGGCGCAGATTCATCGCCGGCAACAGGCTCTGGCCGCCCGACAACACCTTGGCCCGTTCGCCATACGCGGTCAGCAACTCCAGCGCATTGGCGACGCTGGTTGCGCGGGCATAACCGAAAGCCGAGGCTTTCATTTTTGGCGTGACCTCCCCGGCCAACAATCATCATTTTCGCGGAATTAGACGGCTGTGATCGCCAAAGGTCAAGTTTGTTGAATGATTATTTCGACTTTGAGCTTGTTTTCGAGCGACGAACGACGCACGTTCTGTGCAAATAAAAAGCCTGCCATTGGGGAAGAGTGACCATGAAGCTTGGGTTCTTTACGATGCCGATCCATCCTGTCGACAAGGATTGGCGGCTTTCGCTCAAGGATGATCGAGAGGCTTTCCTGCTGGCCGATGAGCTCGGGTTCACCGAGGGCTATGTCGGCGAGCACACCACGGACAGAGCCGAGAACATCACATCTTGCATCGCATTCATTGCATGGCTCGCCGCGGCAACTAGCAAGATCAAACTTGGCACCGGCACTGTCAACATGCCGAACGCTCATCCGGCGGCGATTGCGGCCTCGATAGCGATGCTCGATCATATGCTCGACGGGCGACTGATCTTCGGCATCAGCCCGGGCGGCCTGCTGTCGGACGCGGAAGTGTTTGGCAATCTCGAGGCGGACAGGAATGCCATGTTCCTGGAGGCGATCAATCAGGTGCTTCAGATCTGGGCCAGCGAGCCGCCCTATAATCTGCAAGGTCAATTCTGGAATATATCGGTGCAGAAGACTCTGATCGAAGACATCGGCCAGGGCTTCATTCCGCGCCCACTGCAGCGGCCGCATCCGCCGATCGTGGTCACTGCGGTGGCGCCGTTTTCAAAGGGTGTGACGGAAGCCGCCGCGCGCGGTTGGGAACCCATCTCGGCAAATTTCCTGATGCCGGCCTGGGTGAAGAGCCATTGGCCGAAATACGTAGAGGGATGCGAACGCGCCGGCCGTCCTGCGGATCTAGCGAATTGGCGCGTTGCCAAGAGCATGTTCGTAGCCAAGGACGCAGCTACCGCAAAGGCTTATGCCACCGATCCAAACGGACCTTATGTCTACTATTATCGCTCGTTGCTTACCAAGCTGAAGCGGAGCGGTCGCATCGAGCTGTTCAAGACCCGCCGCGATCAGCCGGACGACGAGGTGACGCTGGAGTCGATCTGCGACAAGCTGATCATTCATGGCACGCCGGACAGCGTGGCGGATCAACTGCTGGCTTTTCAGGAAGAGACCGGCCCCTTCGGCACGTTGCTGTATGCCGGCAAGGACTGGAAAGACCGCGAACTGGGGCGACAGTCGATGGTCCTGATGGCCGAACAGGTCATGCCGAGGATCAATGCCGGCGCATCCGGCGAGTCCAAATCCGCCGAGTAATCCGCGGGGGAGCTTGCCGTGGCACTGAGCGACCGCATTCCCTATCAAGCGCAAGTCGACAGGCCGAAGCTCACGCTTCCCGGCGGCAAGAAACTCGCGGTATGGGTCATCCTCAATGTCGAGGAGTGGCGGATCGAGAACGCGATGCCTCGCACCGTGCTGAGTCCGCCGATGGGCCAGCCGCTATTGCCCGACGTGCCGAACTGGTCCTGGCATGAATACGGGATGCGTGCCGGCTTCTGGCGACAGCTCAAGGCACTGACCGACCGCAATATACCGGTGACGTTGGCGCTCAATGCCAATGTCTGCAACGCCTACCCACGGGTCGCCTCCGCTGCGCTTGACGCCGGCTTTGAATTCATGGGTCACGGTTTCGTGCAAGGGCCGATGCACCAAGTCGAGAATCAGGCCGATGCCATCAAACGATCGGTCGAGACAATTTCGAGATTTGTAGGGAAGCCGCCGCGGTCATGGGAAAGCCCCGGCCTTACCGAGACCGAGGAAACCCTAGATCTGCTGCGACTGAACGGCATCGAATATGTCGCGGACTGGGTGATCGACGATCTGCCACAGGACATCGCTACGCCTCACGGCACCATCACGACGATTCCCTATTCGGTCGAAACCAACGACATCGTCATCCACGCACTGCAGCATCTTTCTTCCGAGCAATTCCTGAAACGCTGCACCGATCAGTTCGATCGGCTATATCTCGAAGGCGCATCGAACGCGCGAATCATGGCGATCTCAGTTCACCCGTACATCACGGGCGTGCCGCATCGCATCAAATATCTGGAGGCGTTGCTCGACTATGTCCTGGGTCACGACGGCGTGGCCCTGATGACAGCCAGCGAGATTGGCGACTGGTATCGCGCAGAGATGGCAAAGATCCAGATTTGATGTCTGCCGCAGCATCGTCGAAGGCCCAGCGAGATTCGGCGGTTGCTCACGAGGACTTACTGTCATCTCCGGCAATAAACCGGCCGAAATTACCGCGCGCAAACAGCAGAGGTTCCTGCCGATTATAGGCATAGGCCTCGACGGCGCCGAGGAAGATGATGTGGTCGCCGCCGTAATACCGATTGGCCGCGCGGCATTGGAAATTGGCGACGCAATCGGTCAACACCGGCGCGTTGCCAAGCCCCGGCGTCCAGTTCACGCCGGCGAACTTGTCATCCGACGACTTTGCGAACTGCGACGCCAGCGCCTGCTGGGAAGCTCCGAGAACGTTGACCGCAAAATGGCTGGCATTCTGGAAGATCGTAAGCCCCTGCGAAAACATCCCGAGGCTCCACAACACCAGCGGCGGATTGAGCGATACCGAAGCAAAGGAGTTGCAGGTAACGCCATACGGCCTCCCGTCCGCGGTCATTGCCGTGACAATGGTGACACCGGTGGCGAATGTGCCGAGCGCATTGCGAAAATCCCGTGGGTCAATCGCCGAGTTGTCGCTGGCAAGTTCATTGGCCGGATCGGCCGGATGTTTGGGTGCATCAGACATCCGCCGGGCCTCAGAGCGTCAGATTTTCGGACGGCAGGCCAAGCGCCACGCGTCCATAGTTGGTTCCTGCCGCATCAAAATTGAATGCGAGGTGCGAGTTCACGGCGTGAGCGTCGCGGAACTGCCGCTGCAGCGCGCCTGATGTGAACAGGCTGCGTGCGCCACTTGCCGCGAACAACAGCGAGACCGCTTCGGTGCAAAGGTTCACTGCGAAGGCGCCATCCCGCCGCAACCTCGTCTTGACCGCAAGGTCTGGAATATGACCCCGCCTCGCCTCGGCCATCGCATCGATGCAGTTCGCACGCATCACGAGACGAGCCGCATCGATCTTGGCGGACGCCTCCGCGATCTTGATTTGGGTAGTCTGCAGATCGCTGAGTTTGGCCCGATTGTAGGTCGAGGCCCGATGCCGCGCGAACTCGACGTAATCATTGAGACAGGCTTGCGCATTGCCCAAACCTACGCCCGACAATACGTAAGGAAACAGCGAGAATACCGGTAGCGCATAGAGCGCATTTGGATTGACGGCGCTTCCGGGCGTCGGTCCGCCGGTCAGATCGCTGACTGCGATGGTCATGTTCTCCGCAACGAAGCAATCCTCGACCCATACATCGTTCGATCCGGTACCGCACAGGCCCGTCGCATTCCAGGTGTCGTTGATCCTGTATTCGCTCCGGTTGAGCAGGAATATCCGATATTCGATACCCTCAGCCTCATCGTCCGAGGACACCACCCCTGCAAGCATATTCCAGTCGCAGGACTCGACACCCGAGGAGAAAGGCCAATGACCGCGCAGGAAGTATCCCCCCTCCACCTTTCTCGCGCGCCCGGCTGGAAAGATGAAAGACGAGGCGATCAACGCATCGACATTCCTGCCCCAGACCGCATCCTGCGCGTGCTTGTCAAACATGCCCAGCATCCAGTGGTGGCTGGCAAGATTGGCGAAGTTCCATGCTACGGAAGCATCCGCCTGCGCCAACGCGTCGGAGCAATCGACCAGAGCAATATAATCAAGCTCGGCACCTCCGACGCGCTTGGGCTGCACGATCCGGAACAAGCCGGCGTCATGCAAATCACGTTCGGTCTCCGGCGGCAGGCGGCGGAGCTCTTCCGTCTTTGAAGCGCGATCGCGCAATTCCGGAATCAGGGCCTTGGCACGTGCAACCATGGCGACATAGCTGTCCGAGCCCGGCCCCGCGGGTGAACCTGCATCCGGCTTGCGGCCGTCCTCTGCCATGTGTTTCCTCGCCTGCTCCGCTGCTTTACGCCGCCCGCGCTTTGCCAGTCTACCGGCTGATGGCCAATGATCAAGGCGGCGGAACATGGCTATCCGCCGCAAGAGGCTGCTCAAAAAACGCAAAAAGCCCGGCGGCCGATGGCCACCGGGCGAGTAGAGGCATTTTGAGGCATGAAAATGCCAAGCAGCTATTTCATGTCCTTGCGCCAATAAAGCGTGTTCGGCCAGGCCCAGGGATGCGTTGGGCTGAACAGGCGGTAACCCGCGCGAATGAAGTTGTTGGCTGACGAAATATTATCCGTAGTGTCAGATACGATCGAACACCACCCATTCAGACGTGCACGCGCCTCCATGGCCCGCATCAGGCGCAACTGAAGCCGACGTCCGCAATGCTTGCCCAGCACGCCAACGCGGCAAAAATAGCCCGCTTTGAAAACGTGCGTCGACGGAATGACACCGGCGAAAGCGACAGGCCTGGTTCCGCAAAGCGCAAGCCACCAGTGCCCCTGATCGAATTGCGGAACGGGTGCGGTGTCAAGAAACGTCAACTGATGAAGCTCTGCAAGTGTGTCCGCAATATCGTCCTCGCTCCCGTCAACCTCGCGAATTTGATACATGTCGCGCCTGCATCCGAGTTCGTCTATGTGTGCGGCAAGTCAACCGATCATTTGCCGAGCGTCGCCTTGATGCCGAGCCACACGGCACCGACGAATCCCGTCACGATCATCGTGACGACTGCCTTGAAGGTATAGCTCTGTGCCTGCTCGACGCTTCTGCGCCAGCGCCGCAGGTGCTGAAAATCAGCGCGAAGCTCTCTTCGATCGTCCTCGTCGATCCCAAACGAAGTCAGTGTCGTTGCGACGGCTTTGAGAACCACTGCGTCGATATCGTCGTGACGAATCCGTTGCTGTTCGGCCAGCGTCTCGATGACGATGGCCCTGACATCCGCCGCCTGCATCCCGGTCATCGCTTGATAATCCGCGCCACGTTCTCGAAACCTCGCTTGGCGAAATAGAACGACACCACGAGATTCGAGGTGATCGCCGCAAAGCCCGCGAGCGGATCGGTCGTGCCAAGGCCGAGAACCTTGTCCCAGATCAAGAGTTTTCCAAAATAGACAGCCACGAAATATCCCATCAGCTTGTCCGGCTCATACCAGTGTCCGATCTCGGCGAGGCGATATTGCATGATCGCGTTGGTTTCGGAGACCTGCGCTGCGATCTCGGCAGATGCCGTCTCACTCGCGATCTTCTCCGAGGTGTTACCGGCAGCAAGCTTCGCTTTGTAACCTTCGATCAGACCCTTGATGACCGGGCCGCCGATGAAACTGACGATGGTCATCCACATTTGCGCGTCTCCAGCGTCATCCATACCGCGACCACGACCGCCAACCCTTCAGCGCCGAACACGCCGGGGCGAACCTGATAGAGCTGGCTCGCCATCCAGATCACCCATCCGCCGGCCAGCACGGCCGTCCAAGCCAGCAGGGCGAGCACGATTTTCATGTCAGAGCGTTCGGCGGCGGCAGGCCTCGGTGATCACGCCGGCCAGCGCTGCAAAGGCCAGCATCTTGAACGCCGACCTGGCGTCTAGGCTCGATAGCTGGGTGAAGTCGTACCCCGAAAAGGCGGCGATGAGCCCTGCGCCAACGATGCCGACGACGTACTGGATACGCGCCCAGAGGATCGTCACGGAATCCTTGAACCATGCCTTGACCTCGTTCCATGTGCTGATCATGCTTTCCTCCTGAAAACCACGTTGAAAATGTTGGCGATGAACGCCCCGATCGAGTCTTTCGACGGATTGACGATCGATGGCGTGGCGGGCTTTTCAGCCGGGATCGGCTTGACCGAAGCCGCGGGCGCAATCGTCGCATCAGTGAACGTGATGGTGGGATCAAGCGCCATCATCGCCATCAAGAGGCCGGCGCAACCAGGCTGGCCGTCCACGACGTTCGGATCGTAGACGCCGTCGCGGACATACTTGCCGGATCGATACTGATCGGTGCCGGACCAGATGTAGGGCGACGGCCTCCCGCGCGCGGCGTAACCAAGCCCGTTATATTGCTCGAGCTTGGCCAGCGTCCGGCCAATGCTCCAGTCCTTGTTGCGTGCAGCATGAGGCGCGCAATTGACGAGCGCGTCGATTGCAGCCTCTTCCCAGGACCTGAACGGCCCCCGGCCGGCGGGCACATGAACCGAAACCCTGTTCCAGGGATCGCCCTGCGCCAGCGACCCCGTCCAATCCTGCGAGCACTCGCGCTGGTGGATAACGGCAATCACCGCCCAAGGCACGCCGGTTTTGGCGGCAACGGCCTGGTATCGAGCTTTGGCAGCAGGTGCGACTAGGTGACGGGCAATGGGCGTGAAATTTCGCGTCAGCTTGGCATTATTCCAGCGGGGGATGTTGTCGGCCTTCAGCTTTACGAGGTCAGCGAGCATGGCAGGCCGCCGCGAGTAAGGGCCACGTCATAGCAAATTCTCCGATTTTTGGGTTTTCTAGGTCGGGTTGTAGTGATAGAGATCGCCTATGAAACGAACGCTCCCTTGGATTGTGGCCGCTGTTTGCGCGGCAGGATTCGTTGCATCGTTTTCAGAACTACAACGGATGCGGGGACGGTTCGGCGAAGTAACCCGCCATCAATTCCACGATCACCAGGACGTACGGCAGTACATGATTAGAGCCGCGTTGGCGGGCTTGGATCAGCCCATTGTCGTTATCGGCGACAGCATCACCGAAATGTCGCGACTTCCCGAAGAGATCGACGGCAGACCGGTGGTCAATGCCGGGATCGGCGGAGCGACCGTTGCGGACTTCGTGGCTATCGCACCCCGCCTCATGCGAGATTTCAAACCGTCACTTATTGTCGTGGCGCTGGGCGCGAATGATATTGGTTCATCCACGATGCAGCGCGATTATGTCTCCCTGCTTTCGGAGTTGAAGAAACTAAGCCCTCGGCTGTTAGCCGTTGGCGTGACGCCGCTTGACGGTTCCGATTTGATGAACGCTCAAATCAAAGCCGCGGCTGGTAGCGTAGGCGTCCACTTCGTTGAAATGTCGCTGTCTGAAGGAACGCGTCTCCCCGACCGCATCCACCTTAATGCGGCCGGCTATCGTCAATGGACGCCGGCCCTGGTGGCCGCAATCTCCGCACCCAGAAGCTAAATAATCCGAATAATGTAGTTGCAGACGATCGTCGGCTGTACGTTGTTGTGTGCAGCACCCGTGGTAGCTGTTGTGCCCTGCGTCGTGACGCTGATTGGGTTCGATCCCTGCGACGTAATTTGACCTAGTGAAATAGTGTCCCCGCCACCAATTTTGCCCGGCCCATAAAACCCAAAACTCGTGTTGTCATGAGCAAGGAGGTCGCCATTTGTCATGCCAGAAGCGATGCCGCCAACAGTAGAGATAACGGAAATGTTGTTGGCTCCACTCGCGGTCAACGTGGGAATTTTAGCGGGCTCCAACCCGACGCTTTCCATCCCTCCTGCAGCCCCGAGATTCGCGGAGTTGCCGCCAAAATATGTGGAAGTTAGCCGCGTGGCGGAACTCTCCTTCATCGCCGACACGCGACCCGTTTTGTCCGGCAAATTGAAGGTAGTCGACCCGTCTCCTGAGCCATAGGTAGTCCCGACCAAGGCGAATAGGCTCGCATAAGTCGTACGCGATATTGCCTGCCCCATCGGAAATGCGAACGCGCTGTTCGGGGTGGTCGGTCCCCAATAATCCAATCCGGCCGCGAGAGGCACGTTGTAGGGATTGCCGTAAAATCCGTGCAAGTAAAACACAGCATCCGAACTATTATAGAGCGCCAGATACGGCGTCCCCTGGATCAGCGTTTCCCGCGAACAATTCCGTTGCCGGTGCGGACCGCAACGGTTTTGCTCCAAGTGAATCCACATTGAGCGTCACGGTCGCGCCGTTCGTCACATGCGGCGTGAACGCGATGATCTGTCCGTTAAGGCGAGTTAACGTATCGAACGCCTCGTAGGAGGTGACCGTATATGCCGTCGCTGTCCCGCCGGTGACGATCGCGCCCGTAATATCGTCACGATGTTTGGCGATCGATGCCATCATCGCGCGCGCCGAGTCGTTCACGCTGGAGGGCGACTGCCCTTCCTGCCAGTTGATCGAAGGATCGGCAGTCGCGTTGTTTGCCGCCGTCTGCGACCATCTATAGAGAGTCATCTTCGAATTCCTCCGTTTCCAGCAAATGACCGGTCATGCCTTGCTGTCCAGTTCGAGATATTGCGCGCAGGGGCATGCCGGCGCCCGCGCCGTAAGAAGATTGCGGATAACGCCGGGCGGAACGCCGGGACTTTGCTTGGCCACGGCGTCTACGTGCGCGTCCATGATTTCCTCAACTTCAGCCCTGACCTGCTTGATGCGCTCTTCAAGCGTTGGGGTGCGTGTCGTTTTCATTGGATTTGGTTTCCTCATTCGTGCGGGTCTCGCTCTTCTGGTATGCCGCCAGCTTGTGCCTGGCGGTGGCTGCCTCGTTCTGCGCCCGCCGCAGCGCCTTTTCGCGTTGGGCTTCGTGGGCTGCCACATAGACCTGCAGGTCATACGGCAGCGACCTGAAGCGCTGCTTGCGGTCGCTCGGCCACGAGCGCGGCGGATCGATGCCGGCGAGATCGCTGATAGCGGCTGCTGCCGCGCCCCCGAGCGTTGGGTCGGGTAAGCCGGCCGAGACATGCAGCCGCGATATGTCCTGGACCGCAGGCCAAAGCCGCTCGATACCGAGCGGAGCGCAGTCCAAGACAAACCGCGCGATATGTGCCGGCGCTGCGGGCCAAGGCGACAGGCCGTTCAGCTCGCACCATTTCGCGAACATCGGCGCAGCCTGCATCCGCGCCCGCGCCAGAGCGGCGAGCACCGGGTTGATGGTGGGACGCATCAGGCGTTCTAGCGCCTGGCCTTGCGCAGCGCTTCGTGAACGGTGCCCATCTTCTTGCGCAAGGCCATCAACTGGACGCGCCGGCGCAGACTGTGCGGACTGGAGTCGATCTCACCTCGCAGCTCGCTGTCAAATCTTTCGAGAGCTTCCGCGCGCTTCTGCACTCCGTAGAGCGCGAAGTTCTTCGAGATCTCTTCAGTTGTTATCGGCTCACCGTAGAGCTTTTCGGCTGAGGATTCGGCGCGGTCGATGAAGTCACGATTGTCCTGCATCGGTAAATCCTCCCTAGAATAAAAGCCGCCATTTCCAGGCAGTGGTTCGAAGATTTGAAAGAGCGTCGTCGGCCTGAAGGCTGCGCGCACGGAAGCGACGCGGCCGACAGCCATGCTCGCGAAAGGCTCGACGGGAATGGACGTGGCCGACGGGCCTACGGCGACCCAAAAAAGACCCAGGGCGGGAGAAGTCTCTGTTTCGATGAATCGCCGCCGATAGACGTTCCCTGCTGCGGCAGCATCGGATTCGCGGGATCAACGCCCGCAAGAGAAGCTACCCAGTTGCCAATATCGCTGGGGAGCGGATTTCGATTGGCAGAAGGAGCGGCAGTGGGTCCACCACCAACGCTCGGCGCGGCTGCTTTTGGCCCGTTGCCGCCGGTTTGATCCAGATGACGAAGATGCTCTTTGATCGCGGGTGGCGGAGCGGCGGTAAAGCTCGGCAGCAATCCTGGCGGCGTGCTAGCGGGATTGCACAGAGCTGCCTTCAATTGTGAGTCCGTAAAGGGATGATAGATCCGCCCTATTCCACTATCGGGAAGCGGATCATCGAGCCGCCCCAGTCCACGATACGGAATTTCAAACGTTATCCCCTGATTTCTCGGATCATAATATCGCCTCGCCGCTTCACGTGCTGCTTCAAGAAGATAGTTGCGAGTATTGCGCTCGAAGTCGAAATTGCTATCAAGCGGCTTGATCTCAACACCTTTGAATGTCTTGGAGCCATCCTGGTTGACGACCACCTGGCCAGAAATTCTTGCGCTTTCATTTCCAAACACCAGTGCCCTCGTTTTGTAATCTGCAGAAAATGGTTCCGTAGTGTAATTTGATATCGTGGCCTTTACAGCAGGGTCCTCCTTGTTCTTCGGTGCCAGCTTCCACAAGTCGTACGTGCCTGGTGCGAGTTTTCTGTTATCGATAATTTCATTCACAATCGGGAACATTCCCGGGTGGTAAAACCTGCCTGGCCCGTGGGCCATATACCACGGCATGTCGACAGGAATCGGCGCAGGTGCGTCACCAACAGGCGTCGGCGTTCCGCCAATTCTCGCACTCAGATAATGATCCACAAACTGCTGCGCCGTCCAACGTCTACCGTTTGCCAGCTTGACTTCGTTTCCAGACATACCACACCTGCTTGTTGTTTCGCCTCAATATACTCGCTAGGTGCAAGCGCGTGATCGCACTTTGCGAGCTTCGCCGTTCGCAGCAGGAGACGATCAGATATGTTACTCAGTCGATCACGGCGCACTTCCCGCCTGGAAATGTCCGGGACCACGGCAAATGAATGAGAGATTATCCGCCTCACCGGGCTGATGACGTTCGTCACAACCTACCAAAATTGCGATCATGCGGGCCGTAATGAAAGCGCGGGCCTAGGCTGGCGTCTTACCCCGCAGCTCTATTTTCTGCCAAGGCTCCAGGGCGGTATCCGCACTTGTTGCCTTAAGCGATCCGCATCAACTGGTTGCGCATATATGAACGAGTCTTCGGTGAACACAGCGCCGCAGTTTGAAAGCGACATTTCCGCGTTAACGCGCCGTTCTGTCGCTTCTCCTTCTGTGCTTCCTCTAATAACAACGTTCCAGATGATGACCCCGAAGATATTTCTGGTTCTGGTAACTTCGCAGCAACTATCCTCCTGATCCCAGGCAACGAGTTCGGGCATCACATCAACATATCCATAGATTTCGTGGCGCACGTAGCTGGCTCGACTAATTCGTATCCTTGCTTGATTAATCGCGTCAGCCTCTGACTGAATAGGGCGATCTCCAGGCGCGCAACGATTGTTCTTGCGATAGGCAAATTCAGCTATCGACACGACGAGCAACGCTGCCAGAGCAAGCAACACGTTTCTGGTGCGAAAGATCTTCTTCATGCTAGCCTCGGCCTCCGCAGCAGGGACCAACTCTACGGCCTGTCGATGGGATTATTCGTGAACAGTGCCCTGACTTTACACGCATAATTCCAGCATTTTTTGTGCAGATCTGCAGCCTCGACTATCAGCGCGACATCCTCAGTGTCTGCCAGACTTCCGCGCGTGATAGAGCGCCACAGCATCCTTGATGTCGCCGGAGCTTGAGAGTTTGGCGCTAAGCGTCCGCAGATCGGCCTGCTGCCGCTCCGAAGGTGTACGCGACGTGCCAGGCCGCACGACCGGCGGCAGTGGTCTTGCAGTGGCGGCATCCCTTGCTTTCATCATCAGGCGGTACTTGCCGGCGTCGTCCTGCATCCCACGGAAGATTACAAGACCATCACCGGGCGTCTCGATCTTGTCGCTGTAGAGCTTGAAGCCGCTACCAACGCCGAGGGACGCGATCTTGCTCTCGATCAGCCGCTTCGAGGATTGCACCAACGTCCGCTGCGCCTCGCGAATGCAGACAGCAAGCGTCCCACGCTCGGCCTGGCAGGTCTCGACCAGGAGCTCGCCGAAGAAATGCGACTTGCCCGAGCCGCGACCGCCGTACACCCCCTTGTAGCGTGCGGACGCCAGCAGCGGCTCGAAGACCTTCGCTGTCGGGATTTTCAGGATCGACAATGGCGGGACCTACTCGGTGGATGGGTAATCGCGCCGCAGGTTGTGGACGCGCCTGGAAACTGACGACCGCGACATCGGCACGTTCCGTGCAATGCGCTTTACTGGCGCCGTTCTCTCTACCGCAGACGGCCGGTCAGCGCACGAAACAACCAGGGTTGCGGCAATCCGTCGTCATAGGATCCCTTCCCGGGCGGCGTTAGCACCCGAGGATTTGGATTGGCCGGGTCCATGCCAACCAGAGCTGCAATCCGAGCCGCGAGGCCGCCAACTGAATCCGGCGAAAGAGCGTCGCTTGCGCTCACCACCGCCATCGTTGAAGCCTGTTGAAGGCCAGGCTCCAAAACGGTCACCGACGGAAGCATCGGTACCGGAAGAGAGAAAGTCGTTGGGCGGCGCGAATGGTACGGCTGGCGCCCCCGTATCATGCGTCGAACCAGAAATCGGCGATTTGCATCGGCGCCCGTGGACTTGGCGGCGTCAGTGTCGACCGAAGCAGAGATTCGCTAGCGGCTACTGGACCGCTTACCATGATTGCAGCCCTGCGCTTAGCTACCGGCGCGCATTATCGACACCGTTACTTCCTTACAAATTTGGCAGAATAGTAGTCGGACCTTCGCTCTTCGACTTCGTAGACAAAGCCGACTTGGACGTCGTCGTTCGAGAAATGGATCACGAATCCTTTTGACCGGGGGTTATAGGCAATTGGCTTAATGAAGCGTGATTTCACGACTTCTTCCAAGAACGCATCGCCATCGCGATCCAGAAAGGGCGTGTATCGGGCGTTCAGATCATCGTACGGAGTAATCCATTCTCTTTCTTTGGAAAGCAATTGATCCAGTTCGGCAACATAGGCGGATACTTTCTCGGTACAGGAGCTCGATCCGCCTTGCGCGGCGCCCCCGTGTACGAGGCTCAGCAAAGGCGCCACGATCGCCGCAAAGCCCAGTCTGTCCAATCTTATCATTAGCAAAGCATTCATCAGAGTGTACCCGGCACGCAGCCATTCCATGAGACTTGTGAGATATCGGCACTTTTCACCAAGTGCTCGGCGAAACTAACCGCATCTATTCTGTCAGACCTATGACGATTTTTGGCGCACTTTCCTACCAGTCTCGGTGAAGATTTCAGGATTTTTCGTGCAGAGAGACTATTGGATCCCCGTCAGCGGCACTCTTCAGTGCTGACTGAAATCCACGTACATCTATTGTCTGCCAACTGTCCGCAGACATGTAATAGCGTTACTCGTCTCCCTTCTCAGGATGCACAATGACGCGCTCGATACGGTGGATCAGCTCGAGCGCGCCGTCGCCGCTGTTCTCCAGCGGCTGCGTCGCCTTGCCCCAGCCGCGATCGAGGATGGCGTTGGCTGCGGACACGCGCGCGGCCGGCGTTGCATCCTTGCTTCGCATGATGCCGACGAGAACACGGATCGCGGTTCGGGTGTGGCTGCGTGCGAGAGAGCGAATTTCGAGAAGGGCCTTTGCCTTTCCCATCTAGGCTTCTCGGTTGGCTGATCCGGCGCGCTTATCTGATGCAGCATCGACAGGATCGGTGACGGGTTCCTGCCGCGCAGAGCGGAAGGCAATTGTTGGAAAATCCGTCTGTACGTCATGGCGTTTGGGACGCGGGATGATTTGAATGATGTCGATGCTCACGAGAACTCCTCCGAAACGGCGATGACAACGAGACCGACGAGCGCAAGCGATATCAGGTAGGCGGTCATCGGCATCTCTCCAAAAACGAATGTGCGGCATGATCGCGGTTCAGGCGCAGATCATTTGGGGCGCGAACCTTTATCCCGTGGGGGGCCGCGTGCGGCGGTGACGATCCACGCCGCGGGCCGACATGTTCGCGCATGCCGGCCAATTTGTGTGAAGGCTCGGACGACGGCACGCTCGCGACGCCCGGGCGGGGGCGTTGGGAGTTGCGGCGCCGATGTGCGGCCGCCGTCCGATTCGAGGATTCCAAGCAAAAAGCCCGCGGCGGATTTCTCCGCGCGGGCTTTGCGATTTTCGTGATGATGGCGTTATGCCGGTGATTTGCCCGACATGTCAATCCGTTTTCGAATGGCCAACGAATTGCAGAGAATTCGACGAAACGGTTTCGATGAATTGAAACGGCTTCGGCGGACGCTGCTCTCTACCGAGGACGTCCGGTCAGCGCGCGAAACAGCCAAGGCTGCGGCAGCCTGTCGGGGTAAGACCCATTATCGTACGGCGGCAATACGCGCGGATCTGGATTGGCCCGGTCGATGCCGGCCAACGCAGCGATCCAGCCAGCGAGGCCACCCGGTGTATCCGGCGAAAAAGGATCGCGTGCGCGTTTCCCGAGCAGGCCGTTGAATCCTGATGGAGCCTGGTCTCCGAAACGGTCACCGAACGAAGCCGCGGTATCGGCACGACGGGCACGGGTGGCGCCCCCGTGTCAAATACGGAAGCACCTGGCTGACCGGCGATGTGTCGAGTTAGAAATCGACGATTTGCATCGACATCAGAGGATGTCGCACCGTCGGAAGTCTGCGGTGTCCCTGTCGGCTTGGCCGGGTCGATGCCGGCAAGAGCGGCAATCCGGCCGGCAAGCCCACTTGGCGTAGTTGGAGGAAAAGTTTCGCGTGCGCTGCCATGGCCGTAGGCTGACGAGGGCTCCTCTCCCAAACGGTCACCGAACGAAACGTTGATATCGGGAGAGAAAAAGTCGTTGGTCGGCACAAACGGCACGGGTGGCGTGCCCGTGCCGAATACTGATGCCTCCGGTTTACCAGCGATGCGCCGACTGAGATATCGCACCGGCTTATCGCCCATGCTGGCGGGTCTGCCGGTCAGCAACGATGGCGCAGGTTGGTTCAGACTGCCACTGGGAGGTGCGGCCCAGATTCCAAAACGGCCGTTGAACAAATTCTGACGACGATGTTGGGGGTTTCCGTTAGTCGGAACTAGCGGAATCTCCAATTCCTGCACAGGAGTCCGCATCGTCGCGGACTTGTTGAGTGGATTGGTTAGGCGTTGGTCAAAACCCGTGACGAAGACGGGACTCACTTTGCCGCTAACCGGATCAACCGCGAGCAGGCGATCATAGAATTCGGGAAACGGCGTTCCCGGGCCGAAAAACCCGGCGTGTTTCAAAGCCGCCGCCGCGAAAGAATTACTGTTCTGAGAATATGGGCGGTATTCATAGCCTGTTGAATTCACTTCGTCACCGAAGCGTATCATCTTCGCCCACGCCGAACTCAGATCGCTGCCCTCGGCGATCATTGTATGTGGTCCAGAAACAGCTCCGTTGGGCTTTACTGTGCGAGATTCGGCTTGAAGTCGCTGAAAGGCGAATCCATATTGTTCGCGCCATTAGAAAACGCCTCCTCTCGAACAGCCGCCAACAGCTTTTCAGCATTACGATTGAACTTGCGCTCTGGCACCCCTTCAAGGGTGTAATGATTTCCCTTGGAATCAATGTAGTTCAACACAGCGTGTGTGCGCCCACGTCGTGCCCTGATAGGAAATAGCTGTTGCATTTGTATACGTGATGAAAATTCTTTCAGGCATCTGAATACTCGCTTTTTCATTCGAGGAGCAGACCATCGCGTGTGGAGGATTGGTCGATATCGAAGGTCGCGATCGCTAGACGATTGGCCGACCTGGAATTACCAACTATTCTGTCGACGCACGGTCGAAAAGAAATCGGCAGTTAGTCTGCGAGATACCCTAGCTACCGGCACGCATCATCGGTGCCGTTACTTCCTTACAAATATGGCATAGTGGTAAGAAGACCTTCGCTCTTTTGTTTCATAGACAAAGCCGACCTGGACGTCGTCGTTCGTGAAATCGATGAAAAATGTCTTTGATCGGGGGCTATAGCCAATTGGCTCGACGAAGCGTGACTTCACGACTTCCTCCAACAAGGCATCGACCTCGCAGCCCAGAAATGGAGCGTATCGGACCTCCAGATCTTTGTACGGAGTTCTCCAGTTTCTTTCTTTTGAAAGCAATTGATCCAGCTCGGCAACATAGGCGGATACTCTCTCGATACAGGAATTCGATCCGGCTTGCGCGACAGACTCGTGTGCGAAGCAAAGAAACGCTGCTATCGCCGCAAAGCCCAGTCTGTCCAACCTCATCTTTGGCAAAGCATTCATCAGAGCGTACCTGGCACTCAGCAGTTTCATGCGACTTGCGAGGTATCGGCACTTTTCGCCAAGTGCTCGGCGAAATCAATTCTGTCAGGCCTGTGAGGATTTTTGGCGCATACTCCTGTCAGTCTCGCTGATGATTTCAGGATTTTTCGTGCAGAGACTCCTCGATCTCCATCAGCGGCACTCTTCAGGCTGGCCGAAATCCGGGTACATCTATTGCCTACGACTGTCCACCGACACGCAATAGCTTGGCCTTGCCCCAACCGCGATCTAGCACGCATTATCGGCGCCCTTACTTCCTTGTAAATTTGGCAGAAGCGTAGCTGGACCTTCGCTCTTTGACATCGTAGGCAAACTGGACTTTGACGTCGCCGCTCGAGAATTCGATCAAAAATTCTTTTGATCGGGGGTTATAGGTAATTGGCTCAATGAACCGTGATTTCACGACTGCTTCCAGTAACGCATCGCCCTCGCAATCCAGAAATGGTGCGTATCGGGAGTTCAAATCGTCGTACGGAGTAATCCATTCCCTTTCCTTGGAAAGCAATTGATCCAGTTCGGCAACGTAGGAGGATACTCTTTCGGTGCAGGAATTCGATCCGGCTCGCGCGACGGACACGTCCACGAGACACAGAAGTGCGGCGACCGCCGCAACGCCTAGCCTGCCCACCCTTATGTTCGGTAAAGCATTCATGAGAGCATACTCGGCAGTGACTCAGCAGCTTCATGTGATTGCGACGGTGCGAAATATCGACAATTTCGCTGGGTGTTCGGCGAACCATGAAGCCGACCGCATCAATTCTGTCAGACCTGCGAGGATTTTCTGCGCAAATTCCTATCGGTCGCGGCGAGGATTTCAGGATTTTTTGTGCAGATGCCAGAGGCGGTGTCCGGAACTGTCAGCTTGCCTCGCGCTTCATTTCTATCGACAGGATCGGTTACGGGTTCCTGCATCGCAGAGCGGAAGGCGATCGTCGGAAAATCCGTCGGCGCATCGTCACGTCCGGGCGCGGAATGAACTGAATGATCTCGCTCACGAGAACTCCTCGGATACGGCCATGACAACGAGACCGACAAGGGCAAGCCAGAACAGATAAGCCGTCATCGGCTTCTCCCCCCAAAAAAATGTGCGGCATGATCGCGGTTTGCAGGCGCAGATCATTTGGGGCGCGAACCTTATCCCGTCGGGGGCCGCGTGCGGCGCGCGACGATCCGCGCCGCGGGCCGACATGTTCGCGCATGCCGGCCAATTGTGTGGTGATGAGAAGGTTCGGACGGCGGCGCGCTTGCGACGCCCGGGCGGGGGCGTTGGGAGTTGCGCCGTCGATGTGCGCAGCCGTCCGATTCGAGAATTCCAAACAAAAAGCCCGCGACAGATTTCTCCGTGCGGGCTTTGCAATTTTCGCGATGATGGCGTTATGCCGGTGATTTGCCCGACATGTCAAACCGTTTTCGAGTGGTCAGCGAATTGCGGAAAATTCGACAAACCGGCTTCGACGATTTGAAATCGCCCTGGCTGAAACTCTATGAAGCGAAAAGCCCGCCACCGTTTCCGGCGCGGGCTCCACGATATCGGCGATAATGTCATCGTGTACCTGATTTGCCCGACACGTCAAGTACCGGAGCAGCCTCAAATCGAACGCAGCGAGATCGAAACGAAATCGTTGGCCGTGGATGGCGCACCCGCGACTCACGCTTTATTGCGGCGCTCGATTAGCCGGGTGAACCGGCTTTGGTACGGGCGGTTCAGGCTCCACCTCAAGCTTCGGTTCGGTTGGAATGACCTGCGCACCGGCTGCCCGTGCAGCTTCCCCGGTGGTACTGTAACTGGCAGTCGTTGGGTGCTGTACTTTCGGCTTGTTCCACGGCCCATGGTCAACGATCAGCATGCCGAGCACGCCGAGAATGGCTACCCCAATCGCGACCTTCAATGGCGCGCCACCGCTTCTGATCAATTGATCTTCAGTCAATTCTTTCGCCATCGGAAAATCCGTGTTGCTTTTTCCTCTCACTAAATCAAATCCGTACGATGCCGAAAGTTCCCTCATCGATCTGCCGGAGGTGGACCTATTGGAACAAAAATATTGGCCCCGCATTGTAGGAACGTCAGCCGTCGCTCGGCGAATGCCAAAGCGATCGAGTGAGTTGCAAATTGTGAATGAAATCTCAGGACCATCCCAGCCCGGCATGGCGGAACGCGCCGTTGATACCGCGACCGATGTGTCACGCACGCTGACAGAAGTGTCCGCCGCGCTGCAGGCCGCGGTGAGCCGGCTCAGCGATGCAATCACCGCGGCACGGAAACCGGGAATGCCGCTCTCGACCATCAGCGCGATCACTCGCGAAGCGCCGCTGGCCAGTCTGTTCGTCGCCTTTTTGTTCGGTGTCGCGATCGGACGTCGCCGCTAGCAGGCCCCTCAGAACTTGCCCTTCGTCGAATCCTTTGCGGCGGACATGACGCCGCCGGTTATCTGTCGCATATGTTCGCCCGCGTTGGTGAACTGGCTGCGCAGGAATTCAGACTGGATCTGCATCGCTTCCTGGAGATCGGTCGCATGGACCAGCTTGCGGGCATGCTCGAACGCAGCCTTCATATTCTGTTCGGTAAACGACAGCGCCTGCTTGGAAATTTCCGTACCCGCACCCGGCATCGACGTCATGGACTTTCCGGCGGCATCGAAGAACATGCCGAACGCCTTTTCTGCCTGATCGATGGTTCTCTCGGCCAACTCGCGCAGCTCGGCCGGGACTTCGAGTTTCGGTTCAGTCATGGTCGCTTCTCCAATGTCGACATTGGCAGGTTAGCATAATTCCCGGCTGCGTCTGCGCCGTATTGGACCGAGCTTCGATATTGGCCTCGGTGGCCGCCATGCGGCCGGCCCAATTTCAGAAATGACCCAAGGAATGATTTCCTTCCTCGCGGCCCGTAGCCGTACGGGTGCGGTGCCCGATTCCAATGGTGGCAACAGTGTGGCATAGTGATTCGGGCTTAGAGATGGGCTGTCCGGTAGCGTTGCGTCTCTGGTTTTAAGTCTCTCTTGGGACATGGAGATAAGATGCTGCAAACATTTCGACCCACGCCAACCTGTACGCGCTTTCAAACCAGCATAGAAATGCCGTGCATGAAATGCGGCGCCCAGATGCGGCTCACCATGATCGAGCCACGCGATCAGAATTACGACGTGCTGACCTACCGCTGCACGCCTTGCGACTCCGGCGAGAGCTTCCTGAAGGCGCGCTGATTACGAGCCGTTCAGCACGGCGATTCCTGCCTGCGTCAGCACGATCCCCTCGTCGCGCACTTCGACCAGGCCGAGACCCGTCAATGTTCTCAAGTCTTCGTCGCTGATCGGCGACAATTTCAGTCGGCGAGCCTGAATGTCCCGCAACGTCCAGCGGAGATCGATAGCCTTCTCGAGGCTGAATTCAGCGAAAGGATTTTCTGCCATTCGCTTCCACTTATTGGGCCATTTGAATCAGATCTGTCATGGCTGCGGCGCCCCCTGGGACGCGCCTGATAATGCGGCAATCGACGTCAGGTTCCCGACGATGCGAAGACAGTGCCGACCAAAGGTATCCGCGCTCCGGACCGGCCGCAGCTTTCGGCTCCTCAATATCGGTAGGGCTCGATATCCAGCAGGGGGAAAGCGCTGAACACACTGGGTGGATTGGTCGCCGTAGCTGCATGCAGATAGGACTTGTCGAGCTCGCCCAAGCGGGTGACGCCGAGCAGCCCGAGGCAGCGCATCACTTCGTCTTCCAGCAATTCAAGCATCCGCACGATGCCGGCCTCGCCTGCGGCCGCGAGTGCCCAGCATTGCAGACGTCCGATGCCGACCAGATCGGCGCCGGAGGCAATCGCCTTTACGATGTCGGTACCGCGGCAGAACGACCCGTCAACCATGATCCTGGCGCGACCGGCAACCGCGTCGACGATTTCCGGCAAGACGTGCATCGCGCCGCGTCCGTGGTCGAGCTGGCGGCCGCCATGGTTCGACACGTAGATCCAGTCCACGCCATGATCGAGCGCGATGGCCGCGTCTTCCGCGGTGGCGATGCCCTTGATCACCAGTGGAATTTTATACTTGTCCTTGATCAGCTTCACCGTGCGCCATTCCAGCCCTTTCTGGAAGTCGCCGCCGGTGGCCCGGATACGGCTTTCGCGGACATACCGCTTAGCGATATCGCGCTCGCGCCGGCTGTAATGCGCGGTGTCGACCGTCAGGCAAAAGGCGGCATAACCATTCTCGATAGAGCGGCTGACAACGTCTTCGACAAAGGCGTCGTCGCCGCGGACATAGAGCTGATAGATACGCAATGCGCCGGGTGCAGCTTTGGCCGTCGCTTCCAGCCCCGGTTCGGACACCGAACTCAACATGTGAGCGGCGCCGAACTGCCCGGCTCCGCGCGCGACCGCGGCGCCTGAATTGGGATCGAAAATCTCCAGCGCACCGACCGGCGCAATCATGACAGGCAAACGCAGGCGGCGGCCGAAAACCTCGGTCGAGGGGTCGACTTCCACGACATTGCGCAATACCCGAGGCCGGAATGCAATCTCGTCGAGCGCCATGCGGTTGCGACGCATGGTGGTCTCCGTTTCGGAGGCCCCGACGATATAGTCCCATGCGTTCTGGTTGAGCCGGGCGCGCGCTTTCCGGATGAATTCGTGGAGATTCTGGAATTCTTCGCCGCTGGCGCCGAGCTCGACATTTCTCGCCGACCGTATGGGGGTCCCGTCGTTCATAATGTTTCTCTCCCGCTTTGGCGGCACATTAGCCGCAGAAGAACGGAAAAAGCTACCGCTTTGAAGGGGTTAGGCGTGGTGCAAACGCAGGGATGTCATTCGTTTGCGAGATACATCGGGATAGAACGAAGGTCAGCGCCGCTCAAGCGGCATTATCCGTTTTCCCGAAAGCCCCCGCCTCGGCCAGAGCCGCAATACGCCGTTCATCGTATCCGAGCGTCTTTTGGAGCACCTCCCTGGTATGCTCACCCAGCAGCGGCGCCGCCACGGGATCGACGGTTGGCGTCAAGCTCATCTGCAACGGCGTTTCAATATTGGGGACGGCGCCCGCGGTCGGATGCGGGATCCGGCTGAGGCGATGGCGGTCGCGCACTTCCGGCGCGTTGAATCCTTCCTCTACCGTTCGCAGATAGCCAACCGGTATGTTGGCCTTCTTCATCTTCGCCATCCAGTTCTCGAGACTGTCGGTCGCAAAGACACCGGCAATGACGGCGCGCAACTTTTCTCTGTTGGCAGTTCGGTTTTTCCTGTGCGCGAACTCGGGATCCGTGACGAGATCCGGCCGTCCAAGCACGTCCACCACAAGCCGGCGGTAGAGCCGGTCATTGGCGCAGGCCATGTAAAGCGGTCCATCGGATGCCTGATAGACGCCGACGGTGGGCGAGCCGTTCGGCGAATTCCCGAAGCGACCCGGGTTCGCGCCACTGATGAGATAGGCCATGCCATAGAAACCGGTCATCGACACGGCGGTATCGATCAGCGCAATCTCGACCTGCTGGCCGCGCCCGAGCCGGTCGCGGGCGATCAGCGCCAGCAGGATTGCGTTGCATGCCGACATGCCCGTCGCCATATCGACGATCGGCGGACCGGTCCGCACCGGCTCACCATCCGGAAAGCCGTTCAGCGACATGAAGCCGCTCTCGGCCTGCGTAATCGGATCGAAGCCCGGACGCAACGCGAACTCACCCTTGCGGCCATAGGCCGAGATCGAGCAATAGATCAGCCGCGGATTGGTCGGCGCGACGGAAGCATAGTCGAGACCGAACTTCTTCATCACGCCGCCGGAGAAATTCTCCACCACGACATCCGCTTTCGCGATCAGTTCGCGGGCGACTTCGAGCGCCGCAGGATTGTTGAAATCGAGCGTGATGCCGCGCTTGTTGCGGTTCAGGCTGAGGAAGGCCGCGCTCTCGCCGCCAATTTCCGCGTGTTCGTAGTGCCGGGTATCGTCGCCGCCGTCGGGGTTTTCGATCTTGATCACTTCGGCGCCGAAATCGGCCAACGTTTGCGTGCAGGCCGGACCGGCAACGACCCTGGTGAAGTCGACGACCAGTAGACCGTCCAGTGCGGTCGGTTCGCCGTTCGCGCGCGGCGTTCGCTCCGGCAATTGCGGCCTGGCAGTCATTTCCGGCATTTCCTCTTGTTATTCTGCCTGGCGAAACGAAAACTTCGCCGCGACAGGCGATTTCAAGACTTTCTTACCGGAACCGGATGGGCAACGCCAAACCCCGATTTTGCAGGGCGGGACCTGCCGCTGACATAGCTCTCAGGGCGAAAGACAGACGTGCAGCGTTGCCCGACCGTGACGGGCACCCAAAAAGGCCGCCACCCGCCCCCCGGGGTTGGGTCCGGGAGACGGGCCGCGTCTTATCGATTAGAGGCGCAGTGAACAGCGTCCGCTGAGTCGTTACGGCAACTCCGCTTCGCCTACTCGGCAATCACTTCACCGGACCCGCCAAACTCAGCCGGGAAATCTTTCAGTTTGGGCAACCCATCCCGCATTGGCAGCACCGTCTCGGCGTAGTTGATGTGCACGCCGGGCGAGAAAGGTAGCGTCGGAAGGGTTGCGGCAAAGACATCGACCAGCCCAAGCGTCGGGTGGTTTGTCATCAGGTGACCGCCGCATTCCGCACAGTACTTGCGCTGACTCATCGGCGTCTTCTCGAACGTCGAAACATGTTGCGCACCTGCCGTGATCCGTACTGCATCCGGCTTCCACAGCGTGAACGCATTCACGGGTCCCCCGGACCACGAACGACAAGAACGGCAATGACAATAGCCCATTCCTTCCGGCGCCCCCGTGACCTGGATTTCAACCACACCGCAAAAACAGCTTCCAGTATGCTTCATCATTCTCCGTCTCCTATCCAGCCACTTGAAAAGTGGCTAGGTTAGTTTGTGCCAAGGAAACAGCATCGAAACGCGCTGACGATAACGGCGATATTCGTCGCCGAACATGTCGACGAGGTCGCGTTCCTCAAGCACTATACCAATAAAAATGTAGGCTGTGGTCACCGCTGCGAACAGCAGATGCCCGGCGCTCATCGTCGGGGCCGCCCAGAAGGCGATGATGAAGCCGAGATAGATCGGATGCCGGACAAACCGGTAGAACAACGGCGTCCGGAAGACTGGTGCCGGCATCTCGCGGCCAACGAGATTGTTGGCGACCTGATGCAATCCGAACAGTTCGAAATGATTGATCAGGAAGGTGCTCGTGAACACGACTACCCAACCAACGAATGACAGCGTCGCGATCACCATGGCCATTTCAGGCTCTTGGACATTCCAGATGACGGCCGGCATCGGACGCCATTGCCAGAACAGTAACAGAAGTGTCAGGCTTGCACACAGCACATAAGTGCTTCGCTCGACAGATCTCGGAATAAACTGCGTCCACCAGTGTTTGAACGACTTACGCGCCATGACGCTGTGCTGAATGGCAAATAACGACATCAGCCCGAGATTGACGACAATTGCCTCCAATATCCCTGTTTTCGCGCCGGTATCGATCGTCTTCGGCACGGCGAGGCCCGAAACGAACCCGATGGCGTACAGAATCGTGAACAGAAATGTGAGATAGGCCACACCTCCGAACAGAAATGCAGTGAATCTTAGCACTCGATTGCCCGGCATCGCCGGGCTGAGGGTTTGATTTTCCATCATGAAATTGGCTCCGGTCCGGGCAATGGGATTGGAACTCCCGATTTTGGCAGGATGCGCGGAGAACGGCGACAGGTCTTTGCCTGACGCTTGATCTCTTCATGAGACGGACTTGATTGTTTCTTGAGAATAGATGCGATGAGGCCAGTGAGATTCAACTTCGATAATCACATCCTGGACACCGATCGTCGCGAGCTGCGCCGTGGCGGCGATCTGGTTGCGATGCAGCCGCAAGTATTCGACTTGCTGGTTCACCTGCTGAAGCACCGCGATCGCGTGGTCAGCCGGGATGATCTCATTGCGCTGGTGTGGGGTGGGCGGATCGTCTCGGACTCCACGCTGGACAGCCGAATCAACGCTGCCCGCAATGCGATCGGCGACAACGGAAAAGAACAGAGACTCATCCGCACCATTCCCCGCAAAGGAGTTCGCTTCGTCGGCGACGTGAATGGGCCGTGCGATGCAAAGGTCGCATTGTCAATAGAAGCAGAACAGCCACGTGCGGGACTCGCGCTGCCCGACCGTCCGGCGATAGCCGTACTGCCGTTCGACAATATGAGCGGCGACCGCGAGCAGGAGTATTTCTCCGACGGAATTAGCGAGGACATCATCACTGCGTTGTCGAAATTGCGCTGGTTTTTCGTGATCGCGCGCAACTCGTCATTCACCTATAAAGGCAAGCCGGTGCATATGAGGCAGGTCGCTGCCGAGCTTGGCGTGCGCTACGTAGTCGAAGGCAGCGTGCGAAGAAGCGGCGATCGCGTACGCATCACCGCGCAGCTCAACGACACGGCAACCGGTAGCCACATCTGGGCGGAGCACTACGACCGCGACCTAACTGACGTATTCGCGGTACAGGACGAGATCACGGATGCCATTGTCACCGCGATCGAGCCGCAGATTTACGCGGCGGAGAATTTTCGCAGCCGGCGCAAGCCGCCCAACAGCATCGATGCATGGGACCTGGTGATGCGGGCGCTTTCGCATCACTGGCGTGTAACGCAACCCGACAGCATCGCCGCGCAAGCGCTGCTGGAACGCGCCATTGCGCTCGATCCGGACTACGGCCAGGCGCTGGCGCTGTTCGCGACCAACCATATGTTCGGCGTGCATCTGGGCTGGACGGATCTTGCAACCGCAGCACCCGTGGCCGAGCAAGCAGCATTGGCGGCGATTGCCGCCGACAGGGAGGATGCCTGGGCGCATACGGCCCTCGGCAGCGTGTATTTCTCCACGCGCCGGCTCGACCGTTCGCTGGCCGAATTCGAACTGGCGCTCCAGCTCAACCCCAATTTCTCCCTGGCGCAGGGGTACTATGCCCTTGCGCTGTCTTATACCGGGCGTTGGACGGACGCCTATGCGGCGACGCAACGCGCCATCCGTCAGAGTCCCCGCGATCCTTCTTCGGCGATCTATTACGGCGTTGCCGCCTACGCCCAATTTGTCGGACGGAACTATCAGGAAGCCATCGCACTGGCACGCGAGGCGACGCGTCAGCGTGGCGACCTCACCGGCGCCTATCGGGTGCTGACGGTCGCCGCCGGCATGACCGGCCAGATCGAACTGGCGCGCACCGCGCTTCAGGAGTTGCGCCGGACTCAGCCGAATATCTCGCTCGCCTGGATCGCGACGCAGTTACCCTGGAAGCTCGATGCCGATCGCGAGCACTATCTCGAAGGCTTTCGCCGCGCCGGATTGGAATGAGCTTCCGCGACCGGCCCTGATTACTGCTGCTTTTCCCAGAACGACAGCAATCCCTGCGAGGCCGAGCCTCCGATCACGCAGGGAATGCCGACTGCGACCTGCCCTAACGCGGCCGCAGAGACGCAACCGAGCGCAACCGCGCCGACGCCAACCTGGCCCCAGAAGCTGAGATCCCGGCGGCTATCGGAGCCCTTGGTCTTGAGTTCATCCACGGCGGCCAGCGCATCCTTGCGCAGCGCTGCAATCTGCACTGTGTCCGCCGCCTCGACTACTTCGGCAAGCGGTGCCTTGACTGCCGCCGGTTGCCTTGCAAGTTCGCTGCGGAGGTATTCGCGCAAACTGGCATCGCGGATCGCATAGCTTGCCAACGTATACCGCGCCATGCTTCCGACCGTCAGCTTGTCGATCGTGTCGCGGCTCTTGCTCCATGGCAGCATCTGGATAATGCGTTGGATCGGGGCATGCGAGCCGGTCGCAAAATAGTAGCCCCACAGCGTATCCAGCAAATCCTGGTTGCTCGCCAACGTGAGCGTCGTGTTCAGCTTCCGCTCTTCCTTGGCAAACGGATTCTTGGTGAAGGCGCCGCGCAACTTGTCCATCATGCCGGGCTTTGCCTCTTCCAACGGGATGTCGGTCAACGTCGGCAGCTTGCCCGCGAGATAGCTGTCGATCATGACCCGCCTGCCCGGCATTCGTGGCGCCACCCGGCGCAGAACGTTTCTCCAGTCAGGCAGCCCCGAATAGGCGATGGCGCGGACAATCACCCATTCGTCTTCCGGCCGAACGGGGAAGAAACTGGCAATGAGCTGCTCGGCCTTGGCCGGGTTGGAACCAATCGCACCGGCGATAAAGCCCAGGTAAATGCCGGCGTTCTCCGGCTCCTTGAATGTTTGCGAGTGAAACAGCACCCGGACGGCTGCGGGGACATGTGCATAGTCTGGCTTGGCGCGGTAGTTATAGATCCACTGCTGGACTACCCCGAGCGAGGCGCGCGGATCGACCTCCGGCGCCTTCTCTGCGTGCGCAGGCTGAATCAAGATCAGCGCGGCGGCAATGAAGGCGGCATATCGCATGTGATGCTCCTGCGAGCGTGAACGCCTGCGCGGTTCCTGCGCAAGCATCCGAGGCTCTCTCGATGGCGAAGCATGAAGCGTGCATTGCGACAATTCTGAGAAAATCGGCATTAACAGAAGGCGCCTAAATTGTGGCGTGTCGCGAAAAAGTCGCCCGCAACTCACCTTATCCCAGACATTTTTTCGCCCCGCGCGGGCAATTCGATCTCAGCCGATCAACTGGGAGTCCGGCGGGACGTGGAGATCAGACGCATCACGCAGCGCAACCGACCGTTCCGATCGGGGGTGGCCGTTTGCCGCCTTGCCGGCGCCCTCGGTCTGATTTTCGCGACGCCGGTCGTCACCGAAGCCGCGCCGGCATCGCAAGATACGATCATCGTCGAAGGCAACCGCCGTGTCGACGCCGAGGCTGTACGCTCACACTTTCATCCAAACGCCGACGGACATTTCGATGATGCCGCGCGTGATGCGGCGCTGAAAGCACTGATTGCAACCGGCCTGTTCGAGAAAGTTTCCATCGAACGCGCCGGCGATCGGCTTGTCGTGCATCTGTCCGAAGCGCCCGTACTCGACCGCGTCGCATTCGAAGGCAACAGGAAAGTCAAGGACGCCGACCTCGCCGCCGCCATCGAATCCAAGCCGCGCGGCTCGCTGCAACGCGCCACCGTGCAGTCCGACGTCGGCCGCATCATCGGGGCCTACCGGCGTGTCGGCCGCGCCGAGGTCAGCGTCGATCCGCAAATCATCGACCGCGGCAACGGCCGGGTCGACCTCATCTATGCCGTAACGGAGGGCGCAAAGACGCCGGTACAGCGGATCGATTTCACGGGCAACAAGGCCTTCGGCAAGCGACAGCTCAGTGCCGTGATCAAGACCTCCGCCACCCATATGCTGAGTTTTCTGACCGGCGGTAACGTCTACGATCCCGACCGCGTCGCGCAAGACCAGGAACAGCTACGCCTCTACTACCGCAGCAAAGGTTATGCCGATGTCAGCGTCTCATCGGCAAAGGCGGAGTATGATCCGGCGGCGAAGGGGTTCACGCTCAACTTCGCAATCGACGAAGGCCCGCTTTATCGCTTCCGGGAAGTCAGCGTCGCCTGCAACGTCCCGGGCATGGATTGCGACAAGCTTCGTGCCCTTCCCGCCGCCCATCCAGGCGCGGTGTTCGACGGCAACACCCTGGACAAGACCACCGAGCTACTGGCGGTCGAAATGGCAAAACTCGGCTATCCCTTTGCCCAGGCGACGCCGCGACTCACCCGTGATGCCACAGCGCAACGCATCGACGTTGCCTTCGTGATCGAACAGGGGCCTCGAGCCTATGTCGAGCGGATCGAAATTCACGGCAACACGCGGACCCGCGACTATGTGATCCGACGCGAATTCGATATCGCCGAAGGCGACCCCTACAACAAGACATTGATAGATCGGGCCGAGCGGCGCTTGAAGAACTTGAACTACTTCAAGACGGTGAAAATATCGAACCGGCCGGGCTCAGCGCCGGATCATGTCGTCCTCGATGTCGAGGCGGTTGATCAGGCGACCGGTGATTTCAACATCGCTGGCGGCTACTCGACTGTCGATGGTGCGCTCGTCGAGGTCAAAGTAGGCGAGCGAAATTTCTACGGCACGGGCAAGAATGTGCAGGCCACCTTCACGTATGGCCAATATGCGCGCGGCATCAATCTGGCCGCGTCCGAACCGTATTTTCTCGGCACGAAGGTCGCCGCGGGAATCGAACTTTTCGGTCGCCAGAACGACGCCAATAGCTACCAATCCTACGGCAGCACCACCTACGGCGCGAGGCTGCAACTGGGTACGCCGATCAACGAGGAGCTCGGCGTGCAGTGGCGCTACTCGATCTACAATCAGAACATCACGCTATCGCCGAACAGCTCCGGCCTGACGCCCTCGTTGGCCGTCCGGCAGGCGGCCGCCGCCGGCCCGACCTGGGTCTCCGCCCCCGGCAGTACGGTGACCTACAGTACGCTTGACAACACAAAGAGCCCGACCAGCGGAATCAGATCGCAGCTCAGCCAGGATCTGGCCGGACTAGGCGGCGACGTGAAATTCCTCAAGACCACGGAAGACGTGCGCTATTACAAATCGCTCAATAGCGACCTGGTCGGCATGGTGCGCGCCCAGGGCGGCTACGTTACTGGTTGGGGCGGTCAGCAGGTGCCACTGATGAACAACTTCTTCGGCGGCCCGACCATGGTGCGAGGCTTTGCTCCGAACGGCTTCGGCCCACGCGACCTGACGCCGGGCACCACGATGGATAATGTCGGCGGCAGCGCCTATTGGGCAACGACCGCCGAACTGCAGAGCGCGATCCCCGGCGTGCCCAACGAATACGGCCTCAGGGCCACGGCCTTCGTCGACGCCGGCAGCGTATTCCGCTACAGCGGATCGACGGCATCGCTTCAGGTCGCCAACAAGAATGTCGTGCGCTCGTCGGTCGGTGCCGGCCTGACCTGGGCCTCGCCATTCGGCGCCTTGACCGTCGACTATGCCGTACCGTTGACGAAGGCGGCCTATGACGTGGTGCAGCCTCTGCGCTTTAGCGCGGGAGGGTTTTGACCGGAACAGGATGCTCCGTCGCGAACCCGTACAACAGCGCTAGCCGGTCGAGGCATTCGCGCAATCGCCTTGAAAAATAGTCATGCCATCGCTTGGTGCGCAGTCCCCTCCGCTCGCCGACCTGTTCCATGGTCATTCCCTGGACCAGGACATCATGCACCAGCGCCGAGCCATCCGCCCCAAGTTCGCGCTCGGCACGGTTCAACCGCAGCACGGCCTTGCGTTGGCCCTCGGTGATCGGTTCGCGCTGCTGCCCGCCATCGACATATTCCCGGGTCGGATCGACCGCACGCGGGCCGCGCTCCGCCTTCTCCCAGTCGCTCTGGAACGCCCTTCCCGCCTGGTACTGCGCCTCGTCGATCTGGCGGTGGGAATGTAACCGAGCGAGGGGGTCGTTGCGGATCGACCGTAGCGCAACGATCTTCTCGCCCGGCTCCAACGCCAGGGGATTATCAACCTCGATGGTTGCGACTTCGGCATTGCGTAACAAATCGCGCGACCTCCGGTCATGCGCCTTGGCGGGATTGTACGGCTTTCGGCGTTTGGCTCTCGGCATCTGATATGCTCCTTGAAAACAGTGAATTTCGGTATCGACCGGAAGATCTATTCGGTTGATGCGCTCGATATCTCGTCGCGCAGCAATTCGGACAATTCATCCCGCCGGCCGCAGCCCTCCGGCTGAAGTCCGATCAGCGCACGCAGGTGAGCGATCCGATGGCGGCGCGGCAGCCGTTTCAGCCTGTCGGCTACGCATGTGACAGCAGCGTTCGTCATGCCGTCTCCAACATCCGCAGCAGGGCGGTGCTCACCGCGTGTTCGGACGGCACGACCGGGTTGCGACTCAAATGAAAATGCGGCGTGCAGTAAGCCGAACCCGGGCGGCGCGGGTGACCGCAGAAAGTAATAACCTCACTCTCTTCATCGCCGCCATAGGGATAGCGGCAGTCACCACTCTCCAGCTCGGTCAGGGAGATATGCAGTGGCTCGATCGCCGCGCAGCGCAGCTTGAGCGGCTTGATCTCCTTAAACAACGGCACCGGCCAGACAAGCGCAGACGTCCTCGAATCACTGGCACGAGGCTGTCCGATCTCGTGCAGGTCCGCCGGCTTGGTGGGCATAGACGGTTGCAGGCGATCGTCAGCTCCTAGTCCGAGGCGCCGTGCGCGTCCGAGCGCTGCACTGCGAGTGTAGGACGTATTGAATCGTGAATTGATCGCTCGCGCGGCCTCCGAATAGCTCATGCCTTTGGCAAGAAATTCCCGCAGCGCGTCCGAATGCTCGGGCGCCCAGTTCGACAGTTCCATCTTGTTTTCCTTGCTCGTGTCAACGCCGCCCGACGCCGGCAATCAATTTCTGATATTCCGAAATGAAAGTCAAGCTTGATTTCCGATAATCGGAACTGCTATTGTTTCTGAAATTCGGAAAGGTGTGATCATGCTGGACATCAGATTGATCGAGCGGGGCCTGGAAAAGCCGGGCAAGACCAAGGGCGGATTGGCCGCCGCGATGGGCGTTCGTCCCGGCGCGGTTTCGGAAATCCTGTCCGGGATACGGCTGATCAAGGCGTCTGAAATCGCGCCGATCATCGAATATCTCGAGCTGAACTCGGTGCCGATCATGGGTCGGGTAGGCGCTGGCGCCTCGATCGAGCCGGAACATGAGCAGGTGCCGCCGGAAGGCCTCGGCGAAGTCGAACTGCCCTTCCCGATCGCGGAAGAAACCATCGCCTTCGAGGTAGCCGGCGATTCCATGCTGCCAAAGTACGAAAATGGCGATATTATCGTCGTCTATCGCGAGCAGCGCCACCCGCTGTCGAGCTTCTACGGCGAGGAAGCCGCAGTCCGCCTGAAGACCGGCGAGCGCTATCTGAAGACGATCGAGCGCGGAAAATCCCCAGCGTCGGTTAACCTGACGAGCTTCAATGCCAAGCCGATCGCCGGCGTAAAGCTCGAATGGATCGGCGAGATCTGCGTCACCCTGCCAAGGGGCCAGATCGAACGATTGCGCAACAAGGCGGCGGCCCGTTCGCGCAAGGCAGCAAGGGCGACCGGCGGACGCATGTCGGAAAAGTAATCAGCGCGGCTCGCACCTTCCGAATCAACAAGTCCTGCCTGAGGCGTGACTGTCTCACCGACCTCGATCGCAACTTCTGTTTTTCGGAATTTTAACTTGACTAATTTCCGATTTTCAGAAATACTCTTTTTCGTCGATTTCGGCGCGCGGGATAAGGTCAGATCGCCAATATGCAATATTTCGTCGTGATGATCGACTACGGCCGCCGCGGTCGCGAGGCTATCGTCGATCCGGAAATCACAAGGCGCGAGGTCATCTCCCGGGTCGCGTCGGGTGAGTATAAGAATATCAGCTTCATCCACGAAATCGCGGATTGCTCGGTCGAGGACATCACGGCCGACATTCTGAGCGAGGCGGCCCTTCCTGAGATCGGCGCGACAGGCGCCGATCTGCAGGCCGGCCATTTCGATCACATCCGCGATCTGCGCAAGCACGAGAGAGTGTGACCGCGTTCGGTCAAGCTATTCCCTCAAAACATTGTGATTGATGGGCGGGCTTTAATCGCCGACAACTTGCTTAATTATTCTTCACGCAAAGTCTATTCCGACGGTGCGGACAATCGCGCTAGATTCGCGATTCGATTCCTCCGACATGTAAAGTCTTAGCCAGAAATGTATCCGTCAATGAAGGCCGAGCTCGCCGCGCGCGACCGCGATCTCCGACTCTGTCTCCTGCTTGGCATCGCGGCCTGGTTTCTCTTTCTGGATCACGTCCCGCATAATGCGGTGAGCCTGCTGACCATGCGCAATTTCGGCTTCAGCGGCGCCACCGATCTGTTTGTATTCATCGGCGGCTACACCGCGGCGATCCTCTATGGAAAGATGATGCTGGAACGCGGTTTCGTCGTGTCGACGACCCGCATCTTCAAGCGGCTATGGCAGCTCTACGCCGCTTACGTCGTTTTGTTCGTGATCTATATCGAACTGATCGGATATGTCGCGCGCAGATCCCGCGCCCCCGAGCTTATCGGCGAGTTCAATGTTACGGGGATCGTCGACCATGCGATCCGGACGCTGATTCACGGCCTGCTGCTTCAGGCCAAGCCGCTCAATCTCGACGTGCTGCAACTGTTCATCGTGCTGATGGCGTTCTTTCCGATCGTGCTGTTCGGCATGATGCGGCGGCCGAACCTCACGATCGCCGGATCGATTGGTCTCTACTTCGCATCCCGCCTGCTCGACTGGAATCTGTCTTCGTTTCCGGACGGACGCTGGCATCTCAACCCATTCTCCTGGCAACTCCTGTTTGTGCTCGGCGCCTGGTTTGGGCTAGGCGGTGCCAGCCAGGTGCACGCCATACGCACCCTCCAGGGCCTCGCAATCCTGCGCGCTGCGGCATGGCTGTACCTGCTCTTTGCGCTGGTCGTCACAGTTGCAGGGAAGTTTCCGCAAGCTGGCATCGTGCCGGATTTCCTGCGCGATGTCTTTTCTTCCAACGATGGGGAAAACCTTGCCCCCTACAGGGTGCTTCATTTCCTGGCACTGGCCTTTCTCTTTACCTACATGGTGCCGCGGAGCTGGCGCGGATTCCGATGGCAGGCGTTACAGCCGATCATGAAGTGCGGCCAGGAATGGCTGGCGGTGTTCTGCGCCGGGGTGTTTCTCTCGTTTGCCGCGCATCTCGTCCTGATCACAGGCCCGGATTCGCTTGCCCTGCATGTCCTGGTCAGCTTCGCTGGGATTTCGATCATGACAGCCATCGCCTACTATGTGTCGTGGTCCAAACAGCAGGATCACAAGCCCGCATTCCGGACCCGGGCAATGACGGAGCTGCCGAAGGAAGGCCGGTTCGCGAAGTAGTTCGCGCCGGCATCTTGCCTTCCGCCCCCCGCACCGCGGTCCCTCAATCCACAGGGAACGCCCCTTTCAGCCGCGTCTCACTGTCGTCCAACATGGCGGCGTCGAGCCTGCCTTCGGCCGACGCCGCCATGGCGCAGGTGAAGATGCGATAGAACTGCGCGCCGTTGAAGGCAACCAGCAGCAGATCGACGCCGGCATTGAGCGCCTCGACCACTGCCGTGCAGACATTGCGTTGATAGATTGCCCCCATTACAAGGTCGTCCGTTATGACGACGCCCTGATAGCTCCATTTTTTGCGAATGATGCCGTCGACGACGCGTTTGGAATGAGACGCGGCGCGGTCCGGGTCGACGGACGTCAGCGTCACATGCCCGATCATCAGTTGCGCTTTCGTGCCGGCCAGCACCTTCCTGAATGGAATCCAGTCCGACGATTCGAGTTCATCGAGCGGCGCATCCAAGTCGGCGCTGAAATGATGGGTATCGGCTCGCACGCGGCCGAGCCCCGGAAAATGCTTGACGGCCGCTCCGACGCCGGACGCTTCGAGGCCGCTCACATAAGCTCGTCCGATCTCGGCGACGACCGCCGGATCATCGGAAATCGCGCGGCGGCCGATCAGCGTGTTGAAGTCGAACCGGCTATGCTTCAGTTCAGGTCGCAAATCCAGCACCGGCGCAAGATTCAGGGTGACGCCGAGCGCCGCCAGCTCCTGCCCGTGCGTGCGCCCGAACGCCTCTGCTTTCTCGGCGCGCAAATCCGGCGCCAGGCTCGCAAGCGTCGATAGCGCCGGCAGCTTGGTCAAAGGCGGTGCCAGATGCGATACGATGCCGCCTTCCTGGTCGGCCGCGACGATCAGGGGCGGCAGGCCGGCAGCGCGCCGCTTTGCCTGCAGCGCCGAAATCTCCTCCTTCAGACGCGTCGCCGGCGATCCCGCGACATTGTGCTTGGTGATGTAGACGCCGGATATCAGGCCCTTCTCGGCGAGAACTGAAACCTCCGGGAATGACGAGTACCCAACGATAAAATGCTTTCCAAGGCTGCGCACCTGTGCAGCATCGGCCCGCAGAACCCGTTGCTTGCGCCATTCAAACGCAGCATGCGCACCGAGCATCGACGGCAATGGCAGGCACCACAGCAGTATGAGCGCCCTTCCCGCAACGCCTCTTCTCCAATAACCGCAGCGGATGAGCAAAACGGCGGCAATCACGCTCGCAGTAGCCAGAGCAATGTTTCCCGTTCCCCGCAGCGAAATCAGATAGGGATCGTTTTTGTTCGCAGCAGCGAAAACGAAGGCTATTCCAGCGAGCCAGACCAGGATCAGGCCGATACGTTTGAGACTTTGCATGAAAAATGATGGGAGCTTGGGCAAGGGGATCAGATGAGACCATTGCCCGTATCAAACTTGTCATGCCGGCGCGAGCGCATAATCGCACCTGCACGGAAACTGCAGAAAAATCCTGAACTCTTGCAGACGGCGCTCCAACCAATTGCACAACCGCGCCAGATAGTCCGTCTTGCAACGCAGCGTCGGTCTTCGAATGCCTATTCCCACAAGATTAGCTAACGACGGGTGGTGGCTATGCGAGCGACCTGCGACGGCGCTGATTTGCAATTTTCCCCTCCAGACAGGTAGCGCAACAATGACCGACCTCACCACGCCGGCATCCGATGCAGGCTCTGCCCAGGAGAGCCCGATCCCGGTCAAACCCGCGATTGCCGTGGCGCTGGCGGCCCTGGCCGACTGGTTGTTCTACGGCCAACAAATCGGAATTTCTGCGGTCGTCTTTGCGCTCGCACTGGCTCTGGGCTCACTCACCGCCAATTTCGCAACGTTGAACAGAAGTCGGATGCTGCTGGCCGGCGTGCTCGTGTTGGCCGGACTTGTACCGGCTATCGAGGAATTCAACACGGCTTCTCTGGCCTCCATGATTCTGGCGCTCAGCGTTGGTCTGTTGCTGACCACCAATCTGCAAAGATACAAGCTCAGTGAACAGGCGGCGGCGTTATGCGATCTGTTTCTGGTCGGCCCCTTCCGGTTTTTTCGGGATGCCATAGGCTTGTTCAATCTGCCGTCACTGAAGACCGGTCTTACGATCTGGTTCATTCCCGTGGCCCTCGGCGGTATCTTCGTTCTTCTGCTGGTCTCGGCAAATCCATTGCTGGAGAAGTGGATCCGCCTGATGAACCCGGGCGATGCTGCCTCTTATCTGAGCCTGGGTCGGATATTGTTCTGGGCTGTGGCGCTGTCGATCATATGGCCCTTCATCCACGTCTGGTGGCGCAGCAAGATGGCGGTTTCGTCCGCCTTGGTCGAAGCGGCGGATCAGACGCCGCGATCGGACCGGATGGAGTTTTTCGGCGTCGCGACGATCCTGCGTTCGCTGGTCCTGTTCAACTTGTTGTTCGCCGTTCAAACCATCCTCGATGCGATCTATCTCTGGGGCAACGTGGCCCTGCCCGCCGATATCAGCTACGCCTCCTACGCCCATCGAGGCGCCTATCCCCTCATTGTCACGGCGCTTCTGGCGGCAGGCTTCGTTCTGGCCGCGATGAGACCGGGTGGGCCGGCCGAGCAATCGAAAGTGATTCGGCCGCTGGTCTATCTATGGGTGGCGCAGAATGTTCTGCTGGTGATGTCGTCGATCCTGCGCCTCGATCTCTATGTCCAAATCTATCTGCTGACCTGGTGGCGCGTCGCGGCCTTCATCTGGATGGCGCTGGTCGCGGTGGGGCTCGTGCTCATCGTCGTCCGCATCGTTCTGAACCGCTCGAATGATTGGCTGATCCGCGCCAACCTCATCACCCTGACGGCGACCCTCTACATCTGTTCGCTGGTGAACTTCGCCGCCATCATCGCAAACTATAATGTCAACCATAGCCGCGAAGCGGGCGGCAAAGGAGTGTGGATCGATATGACCTATCTGCTATCCCTCGGGCCGCAGGCATTGCCTGCGGTCGACCGGGCCATCGCCCTTCGCGGGTTCGATCCGGCCCTTGTTTCCCGCCGTAGTTGCCTTGTAGAACAACAAGCCAAAGAGACCGCTTCCTGGCGCTCCTGGGGTTTTCGGAGTTGGCGCCTCCAGCGTGCCCTGGAAGCCCAACCGAAGAGTTCGACCACAGGTTAGTTCGACTGCAAGCCGATTGCGCCGGGAGAGACGTTTGACGCACCGCATTCTCATCGTTGACGATGACCTTCATATACGCGAGGTCATCCGTGTTGCACTAAAGAAGGTCGGAATGACCGTCTTTGAAGCGCGCGACGGCAAGGAAGCGTTGACCCGCTTTGCCGCCGACAAGCCGGATCTGATCATTCTGGATATCGGCATGCCGGAATTCGACGGCTTGGACGTTTGCCGCGAAATAAGAAAAACCTCAGACGTTCCAATCCTGTTTCTCTCCGCGCGCGACGACGAGATCGATCGCGTACTGGGCCTGGAGATCGGCGGTGACGACTATGTCACCAAGCCCTTCAGCCCGCGCGAACTCGTAGCGAGGGTAAACGTCATCCTGCGCCGCATCACCTCACGTGGGCAGGACGCAAAGGCGTCCTCGGCTACGCTGTCGCAAGGCAAGTTGTTCATCGATCCCGGCCAGCATATTGCCGAGTTTGCGGGCAGGCCGCTGCGCCTCACGGCCATCGAGTTTGGAATCCTCAGGGCATTCCTGACACGGCCAACGCTCGTTTTCAGCCGCGAGCAGATCATGAGCGCCGCCTATCAGCTCAACATCCAGGTGTCGGATCGCACCATCGACAGCCATATTCGCAATATCCGCGCCAAGCTGTCCGCCGTGAACTGCGACAACGTCATCGAAACCATTCACGGCGTCGGCTTCAAGCTCGGGCGATGCGAGCTCCAGGCATGATGCCTCGCAAGGCTGAAAAATGGCGGCCGTCGGTAGGACAGGTCATTTTTGCCGCGCTCGCCGCTGCGGCGACACTGCCGCTGGTCGGGCTATTCTTCTTCCGCCTCTATGACAACCAGCTCATTCACCAAACCCAGGCCGAGCTGATCGCGCAAAGCCGGGTGCTTGCCGCGGTCTATGCGCGGGAAGTGGAAACCCGCCTTAACGCCGGCATCGCACTCGGCGCCGAAATTCCGGCCGAAGCGCGCCTGGGCCGGGAAGACCAGCTTACGCCGATCCGACCCGCGCTCGATCTCGCTGCCGGCGGCGACCTGCTTCGGCGGCGGCCTGACGCACTTCCGGCAAGCGCACCCGCATCGCAACCCTATGTCGAGATCGGCTCGCGGCTGACGCCGATTATCCGGGAAACCCAGAAAGTCACGCTGGCCGGCTTCCGCATCCTCGATCCCCATGGCGTCGTGATTGCCGGCCGTGACGAGGTCGGCCAATCGCTCGCCCATATCGAGGAGATAGCCACAGCGCTCAAGGGACAATACCGGGCGGCCTTGCGGATTCGCAAACCCGACAAGCCTCCTCCTCCGATCTATTCGATCAGCCGCGGCGTCGGCGTCCACGTGTTCTCGGCAATGCCTGTTGTCGTCAATAACCGTGTCGCAGGCGTGATCTATACGTCGAGGACCCCGAGCAACATCTTCGACCACCTCTATCAGGAACGCGGCAAGTTCATTCTGGCGGCGCTTGCGGTTGTTTTCGCGACCATCTTTATCGGCCTGGTATTCTCCCGAACCATCACCCGCCCGATGCGCGAGCTGGTCGATCGCGCCGCGCGCATCAGCCGTGGCGATCGCGATGCATTTCGGCCCCTCGCCCATTACGGCACGCGCGAGTTTGCCCAGTTGTCGCACAGCTTTCTCGACATGGCCGAACAATTGTCGCGACGGTCGGATTACATCGCGACCTTCTCGGCGCACCTTACCCACGAATTGAAGTCGCCGCTGACATCGATCAAGGGTGCCGCCGAACTACTGCTGGATTCCCTGCAGAGCAAGACAGACACCCTCACCCGGATGGAACAGAAGAACTTCATATCGAACATTCTGGGGGACACCGGGCGCCTGGAAGCCATGAGCCAGCGCTTACGCGAACTGGCGCGCGCCGAGGCCGCGCCGCAGAACGAGCAGAGCGAGCTGTCGCAGGTCATCGGCGGATTGAAGAGCCGGTTTCCGACACGCACAATCGATGCAACGGGGTGCCCAGACCGCGCGATCGGCATGTCCAGCGAAAAGGCGCTGATCGTGTTGTCGCATCTGACCGACAACGCCATCCGTCATAACGCCAAGGCCGTGCGGCTCGAAGCGGCCGAGGAAAATGGATCCGTCAGGATGACGGTCAGCAATGATGGCGATCCGATATCCGAAGCGAACCGGGAGAAGATCTTTGACGCTTTCTTCACCACGCGCCGCGACACCGGCGGCACGGGAATGGGACTCTCTATCGTCCAGGCTATCATGACCAGCCACGGCGGATCGATCCGGCTCCTGCCGTCCGACAAGGGCGTCGCGTTCGAACTGCAGTTTCCGGCCGCCTGAAGTCCGTCAGACGCGCGAAGCGCGGGGATAGGGAGAGGCTACAGCATCGGCAAACCCCGCGGCTTGGGACCAAGCGGAAAAGCCTTGTCGAGCGCGGCAATCTCGGCCTCGCTCAACTTCAAGTCCCCCGCCCGCGCATTCTCGGCCGCGTGTTCTGCGCTGGAAGCTTTTGGAATCGCGAGCACCGACGCCGTGCGCGTGAGAAACGCCAGCGCGATCTGGCGCGGGGTCGCCTTGTGTGCATCGGCAATCGCCTGCAGCACCTCGCCGCCCTTGCTGCGCGGCGACGGAAAGTCATTGTGGCCGAACGGCGAATAGGCGACGACGGCGACGCCATGCCTCTCGCACCACGGGATCACGGCGTGCTCGATCGCGCGCTCCTGCAGATGATAGAGCACCTGGTTGCAGGCGATCTTGCCCTCGCCTGCGATATCGACGAGTTCGTCGAGATCATCTGAATGAAAATTGCTGACACCCCAGGAACGGATCTTTCCGCTCGTCACCAGTTCCTCGAACGCCGCCACCGTCTCCTCGAACGGATAGGAGCCGCGCCAGTGCAGCAGGTAGCAGTCGAGATAATCGGCCTTCAGCCGCTTTAGCGAGCGCTCGCAGGCGGTGATGGTGCCGCGCCGCGAGGCGTTGCTCGGCAACACCTTTGAGACCAGGAAGAGTTTTTCCCGCGGCAGTCCCGCGATCGCATCGGCTATCACGGGCTCAGCATCGCCATACATCTCGGCGGTGTCGATATGGGTCATACCGGTTTCGATGCCACGGCGCAGCGCCGCAGTCGCGGCCTTGCGGTCGCCGCGGTCGAGATACCAGGTGCCTTGGCCGATCACGGAGACGTCGGGGCCATTGGTGCCGAATTTTCTTTTCTGCAAGGTCGCCTCGCTCGTCAAAAGTCACAGACGCGGATCTTAGACGAAACGGGCAATGATGTCTCCACAACGTCGTCTCTGCGAAAGCAGGGACCATAACCACGAAGGTCAGACATGAAGGAACTGCGACCGCAGTGCTACAACCCACATTCGTGGTTGTGGGTCCCGGCTCCTGATGCGCAATTGCGCATGAGGGCCGGGACGACATTCGAATGTGTGGCACGCTCACCGGCTAGTAGTTGCTCGCCGTCGCCTCGTTCGGAATCCCCTCGATCGGGCATTCGTCGGTGCCGACGGTCGAACGCGTCATCGCTTCGACCATCTCACGCGTGCCTTCGGGGTCGGCGATCCACTTGGCATAGAAATCGTAGGGACAGGCCGCCATGCCGCGCGCGCCTTCGCCGGAATTGATCATGCCGGTATAGCCGCGGTGCAGCAGCTTGAAGAGATGGTTCTGCGACTGGCCGTTGCGGCGCGCGTCGCGGATCAGGCTCTTCGACAATCCCGCGTACTGAATGCCGTATTCCTCCTCGCCGGTCTCGCCGAGCGTGCGGCCGTCGAAGCCGATGATCGCGGAATGACCGAAGTAGGAGTAGACGCCGTCAAAGCCTGCAGCGTTGGCGACCGCGACATAGACATTGTTGGCCCAGGCCATCGCCTTGGAAATCAGGATCTGCTGTTCCTTGGCGGGATACATGTAGCCCTGGCAGCGCACGATCAGCTCGGCGCCCTTCATGGCGCAGTCGCGCCAGATCTCCGGAAAATTGCCGTCGTCGCAGATGATGAGGCTGACCTTCAGGCCCTTGGGGCCTTCGGAAACATAGGTGCAATTGCCCGGGTACCAGCCTTCGATCGGTACCCACGGCATGATCTTGCGATATTTCTGGACGATCTCGCCCTTGTCGTTCATCAGGATCAAGGTGTTGTACGGCGCCTTGTGCGGGTGCTCCTCGTGGCGCTCGCCGGTGAGCGAGAACACGCCCCACACCTTGGCCTTGCGGCAGGCTTCGGCAAAGATTTCCGTCTCGTCACCCGGGACCTGGGAGGCTGTCTCGTACATCTCCTTGGAGTCATACATGATGCCGTGGGTGGAATATTCCGGGAAGATCACGAGATCCATGCCTGGCAGGCCGAGCTTCATACCGACGATCATGTCGGCGATCTTTCGGGCGTTGTCGAGCACCTCGGCCTTGGTGTGCAGACGCGGCATTTTGTAATTGACGACGGCGACGCCGACCGTGTCGTTGCTGGAGGAAATGTCACCGTGGAGCATTGGACCGCCTCTTCTGGTTTGAGTTGGAAGGATCGCGCCGTTAGTGACTGATCATCCAGGGGCGCGCGGTTGGAAAGCCCTTGGCGCCGCTCTTCGTCTTGGTCATGAGCCGGGCCGGCTTCTTCTTGCCGGTCGAACAGCAGCCACAGCCGGGACCGTGCGAAGCCTTGTATTCCGCGACCGTTTTCGGCGCATGGGCGCTGCGCTCGTTAGTGGCGATCGCCTTGCGCTTTTCTGATGGCATGCAGAAGAACGCCGGTGCGGTCAGGATCACGCGCGGCGATTCATTTTCGCAGTTCGGACAGTCCTGCGGGTCGTCGCATTCGGCCATCGGCCGCATGTCCGTGAACGGGCCGCAATCGTTGCAGAGATATTCGTAGACGGGCATCTGGTTTCCTCGCGCGATCTTTCGTTGTCGTTCCGCGACGGATGCGGGCGGCCGGCATACTGGCCGTCCCGCATCCTTCGCCCGCTGCATCATTTGTCCGGCGAGATCGGCATCTGGATGTCGCCCTTGATGTGTTTGATCGGTCCGGCCGACGACGGCATGATGTCGAAGTCGAAAATCTCCGTCGGCAGCCACAGCGTGGCGCAGGCGTTCGGCACGTCGACCACGCCGGAGATGTGGCCCTGGCACGGCGCGGTGCCGAGGATCGAATAGGCCTGCGCGCCGGAATAGCCGAACTTCTTAAGATACTCGATCGCGTTCAAACACGCCTGGCGATAGGCGATGTGGACGTCGAGGTAATGCTGCTTACCGGCCTCGTCGACCGAGATGCCCTCGAAGATCAGGTAATCCTTGTAGTTCGGCGTGATCGGCGACGGCTTGAACACGGGATTCTTGATCCCATACTTGGCGACGCCATCCTTGATGACATCGACCTTCAGATGCAGCCAGCCGGCCATTTCGATTGCGCCGCAGAAAGTGATCTCACCGTCGCCCTGGCTGAAGTGCAAATCACCCATCGAGAGCCCCCCGCCCGGCACATAGACCGGGAAAAAGATCTTCGAGCCCCGCGACAGATCCTTGATGTCGCAATTGCCGCCATGCTCACGCGGCGGCACGGTGCGGGCGCCTTCGGCACCGACCTTGGCCTTGGCATCGCCCTTGGCGCGGCCGGCATGCGCGGTCGCGGCGAACGGCGGATTGGCAAGGCCCGGCACGCGCGTCGGATTGGTCGCGATCAGCGCGGTCTCGCGCTCGTTCCAGGTCGCCAGCAATTTCGGATCGGGCAGACAACCGATCAAGCCGGGATGGATCAATCCAGCAAAATTTACGCCGGGCACGTGGCGCGACGATGTGTAGAGACCCTTGATGTCCCAGATCGATTTCTGCGCCAGCGGAAAATGGTCAGTCAGGAAGCCGCCGCCATTCTGCTTGGAGAAGAAGCCGTTAAAACCCCACAGGCTTTCCTTCAACGGACCGACGTCGAGCAGGTCGACCACGAGCAAATCGCCGGGCTCGGCGCCCTTCACGCCGATCGGGCCGGACAGGAAGTGCACGATCGAGAGGTCGATGTCGCGCACGTCGTCGGCGGAATCGTTGTTCTTAATGAAACCGCCGGTCCAGTCATAGGTCTCGATGATGAAATCGTCGCCCGGATTGACCCACGCCACGATCGGAATGTCGGGATGCCAGCGGTTGTGGATCATGTCGTTGTCGTAGGCCGATTTCGAAAGATCGACCTTGATCAGTGTCTCTGGCATCTATAGCTCCCCTTTTAGACAGCACGGTTTGCGGGTTTACACGGACAGGAATTTAGAGACTTGCGCGGCATCGACGCTGTCGCGCGGCTCGTCGCGGACGATCTCGCCGTTCTCGATGACCAGCACGCGGTCGGCTATGTCGAGCGCAAAGCTCAACACCTGTTCGGAAACGACGATCGACAGGCCGCGCTCGTCGCGGATGCGCTTCAGGGTGCGCGCCATGTCCTTGATGATCGACGGCTGGATGCCCTCGGTCGGCTCATCCAGCAGCAGCACTTTTGGCTTGGTGGCGAGCGCGCGGGCGATCGCGAGCTGCTGCTGCTGCCCACCGGAGAGATTGCCACCGCGCCGACCTTTCATCTCCAGCAGCACCGGAAACAATTCGTAGATGTCCCCGGGCACCTCCGAGCCGCCCGACACCACGAGGCCGGTCTCGATGTTCTCCTTGACCGTCATGGTGGAAAAGATCATGCGGCCCTGTGGCACGTAGGCGAGGCCCTTGGCGACGCGCTCGTAGCTCGGCATTACGCTGAGCTCGACGCCAGCCATGCTCACCGAGCCGCTCTTGGTCGGCACGATGCCCATCAGCGACTTCATCAGCGTGGTCTTGCCCATGCCGTTGCGGCCCATGATCGCCACGATCTCATTGGGCGCGACCGAGACGTTGAGGCCGTGCAGCACTTCGCTCTGGCCGTAGGCAACGTGGAGATCCGAAATAGCCAGCATCTGCCCTGCTCCTTATTTGTTGCGCATGATCTTGTCCGGAAACCGGACGCCACTTTCCGGGATCATGCGCTAGTGCCCGAGGTAAACTTCGATCACCTTCGGATCGTTCTTGACCTTCTCCATCGTTCCCTCCGACAGGATCTGGCCCTGGTGCAGCACCGTAACCTTGTGGGCGATGTCCTCGACGAATTTCATGTCGTGCTCGATGACGAGCACTGAGCGATCCCTGATGATACGGTTCAAGAGTTCGGCGGTCTTGGCGCGCTCGTTGACGCTCATTCCGGCGACGGGCTCGTCGAGCATCAGGAGTTCCGGATCCTGGATCAGCAGCATGCCGATCTCGAGCCATTGCTTCTGGCCGTGGCTGAGCTGATCGGCATAGGTATCGAGACGATCCTTCAGGAAGATCATCTCGGCGACTTCCGCGATGCGCTGCTTGACGGAAGTATCGCGCTGGAAGGCGAGCGAGCCGAACACAGTGCGGCCGCGCGGATAGGAAATCTCGAGATTCTCGAATACGGTCAGATCCTCAAACACCGATGGGGTCTGGAACTTGCGCCCCACGCCGGTCTGTACGATCTGGTTCTCCTTCAGCTTCGTCAGCTCCTTGCCGCGAAACTGGATCGAGCCTGAGGTGGCCTTGGTCTTTCCGCAGATCAGGTCGAGCACCGTGGTCTTGCCGGCGCCGTTGGGGCCGATGATGACGCGGATCTCGTTCTCCTCGACATAGAAGGAAAGATTGTTCACCGCCTTGAAGCCGTCGAACGACACCGTGAGCGCTTCGACCGCGAGCAGGAAGGGTTTGGGCTGGTGACCGATGAGCATTATCTATCTCCTCATTTCGCCAGTGTGGCATCGGCAACCGAGATGACCGATGAGCATGATGTCCTCCTCACTCTGCCGGCGCGCCATCGGCGACAGAATTGCTGGCCCAGCCGCCGGACTTCTTCTTGATCGAGCTGATCAGGCGATCGATGCGCGACTGGACGTGATCCGCCCAGATGCCGGACAAGCCGTTCGGGAAAGCGAGCACGACCGCGATGAACAGCGCGCCGAGGCCGAACAACCAGAGCTGCGGGAAGGATTCCGAAAGGCCGGTCTTGGCAAAATTGACCAGCAGCGCCCCCCACACCGCGCCGAAGATCGACGTCCGTCCGCCGACGGCGGTGTAGATCACCATTTCGATCGACGGCACGATGCCTACAAAGGACGGCGACATGAAACCGACATTGAGTGCAAACATGGCGCCCCCTATCGCGGCGAAGATCGCAGCCATGCAGAAGGCGAAAATCTTGAAATTGGCGACGCTGTAGCCGGAGAAGCGGACACGATCTTCCTGCTCGCGCATCGCCACCAGGATGCGGCCAAGCTTTGTCAGCCGGATGAACTGCGCGAAGAGGATGCAGCCGAACAGCAGGAACACTTCAAAGAAGTATAGAACGACCTTGGCGTGGTCCGGCCTGATGTCCCATCCCTTCAGCGTACGCAGGTCGGTCATGCCGTTGATGCCGCCGGTATAACCCTGCTGCCCGACAATCAGGATGGTTAGGATGGCGGCGACGGCCTGGGTGATGATCGCGAAATAGGTGCCGCCGACGCGGCGCTTGAACATTGCCGTGCCGATGATCAGGGCGAAGAGGCCTGGGACCAGGATGATGGCGAGAACGGTGAAGGTGAGACTGTGGAACGGCTGCCAGAACAGCGGCAGCGCGGTGATCTGATTCCAGTCCATGAAATCGGGAATGCCGGGCGTGGACTGGATCTTGGTGTTCTCGACGCTGGATGCCTCCAGCTTGAGGAACATCGCCATGCAGTAGCCGCCAAGGCCGAAGAACACGCCCTGGCCCAGGCTCAGGATGCCGCCATAGCCCCAGCACAGCACGAGGCCGATCGCGACAAAGGCGTAAGTCAAATATTTCGCGACCAGATTGAGACGGAACACATCCAGCGACAGCGGCAGGATCACGAGCAGGATCAGGCCCAGTGCAACGAAGCCGATAAGTTCGGAGCGATTGAAGAAGCGCGCGTTGATGATCATGACCGTGCTTTCTTGTTCTTACTTGCGAACCTTGAGGCTGAAGAGACCCTGCGGCCGCAACATCAGGATTCCGACGACGGCGAGCAACGTCAGAACCTTGGCCATCGAGCCCGACATGAAGAATTCGAGCGTCGATTGCGTTTGCGAGATCGAGAAGGCCGACGCGATGGTGCCGAGCAGGCTCGCGGCGCCGCCAAACACGACAACCAGGAACGTGTCGACAATGTAGAGTTGCCCCGAGGTCGGACCGGTCGAGCCGATCATGGTAAAAGCGCTTCCCGCTATCCCGGCGATCCCGCAACCGAGGCCGTAGGTGTAGCGATCGACTTTTTCGGTATTGATGCCGACGGCGCCGGCCATGATCCGGTTCTGCACGACCGCGCGGACCTGCCGGCCCCAGCGCGACTTGTAAATGACGTACGCAACCGCGCACGTGATCGAGACGGTGAGACCCATCACGAAGATGCCGTTGATCGGCACCTCGATGCTGTCGGTCACTTTGAGCGAGCCCAGCATCCACTGCGGCAGCTCGACGCCGACCTCGCGGGCGCCGAAGACGGAGCGATAGGCCTGCTGCAGTATGAGGCTGAGGCCCCATGTGGCGAGCAGCGTGTCGAGCGGGCGCTTGTAGAGATGACGGATCAGCACCCACTCCACCAGCATTCCGAGCGCGCCGGAGGCGAGGAAAGCCAGCATCATCGCGAGAAAGAAATAGCCGCTGAAAAGACCTGGCAGATAGCTCTGGAACAAATTCGACGTCATCCAGGTGACGTAGGCCCCCAGGATCATAAACTCGCCATGCGCCATGTTGATGACGCCCATCTGGCCGAAGATGATGGCAAGGCCGAGCGCCATCAGCACGTAGACGGAGAACAGGATCAGGCCCGCAAAACCCTGCATGACGAAGATGGAGCCCAGATCGCCAATCGAATAGTCGCCGAACATCTGACTTCTCCGCCGGAGGAAGGTCCCCGCGTCGCGAGAGAATTCGCGACGCGGGGTCGTGAAGCGCGGATTGACGGTCCACGCCAGGGAGCGGTTGGAAAGTTGCGGGAAGGTTCCGCGCTTATTGGTAGCCCTTCGGGAACGGATCGGGCTCGATCAGGTCCGCGGTCTCGAAGATCAGTTCGAACTGGCCATCGAGCTTGGCGCGCCCGACGCGGGTCTTCGACCAGAGGTGATGGTTTTCATGGATGCGCACGTAGCCTTCGGGCGCCTCCTTGAATTCGACGCCGGGCGAAGCGGCTGCGATCTTGTCGACGTCGAAGCTACCGGCCTTCTCGCAAGTCAGCTTCCACAGCCACGGGCCGAGATAGCCGGCTTGCGTCACGTCGCCGATCACGGTCTTCTCGCCCCACATCTTCTTGAAGGCGGGAACGAACGTCTTGTTGTTGGCATTGTCGAGCGACTGGAAGTACTTCATGCAGGCATAGGCGCCCGCGATGTTCTCGCCGCCGATGCCGTCGATCTCGTCCTCGGTCACCGAAATCGTCAGGAGCGCCTGCTTCGACAGGTCGACGCCGGCCGCCTTGAGCTGCTTGTAGAAGGCGACGTTCGAGCCGCCGACCACGTCGGTGAAGATGACGTCGGGCTTCGTCAGTTTGATCTTGTTGATCACCGAATTGAACTGGGTGCTGCCGAGCGCGTAATATTCTTCGCCGACGACCTTGCCCTTCAGCACGTTCTCGACGTGCTTGCGCGCGATCTTGTTCGAGGTGCGCGGCCAGATGTAGTCCGAACCGATGAAGAAGAACGATTTGGCGCCTTTCTCCTTGGCGATCCAGTTCAGGCCGGCGAGGATCTGCTGGGTCGCTTCCTGACCGGTGTAGATGACGTTCTTGGACTGCTCGAGACCTTCATAGAAGGTCGGATAGTACAGCATACCGTTGTACTGCTCGACCACCGGCAGCACCGCCTTGCGCGATGCCGAGGTCCAGCAGCCCATGATCGCTGCGACCTTGTCGTTGACGAGAAGCTTCTTGGCCTTTTCCGCAAAGGTCGGCCAGTCGCTGGCGCCGTCTTCCTGGATGAACTTGATCTTGCGCCCGAGCACGCCGCCGGCGGCGTTGATCTGTTCGATCGCGAGCTTTTCGGCCTGGATCGAGCCCGTCTCCGAGATCGCCATCGTGCCGGTGGCCGAGTGCAGGATGCCGACGGTGACCTCCGTATCGGTGACCGCGAGCCCCGTGGTGTTGACCGTGGCGGTTGCGGGACCTGCCCCGAATGAGGGCCGAGGAAGGATCGAAATGAGCGGCAGCGCCGCCGCGCCCATCAGCAGTTTGCGGCGAAGCGGAGACCGCAGGCCCTTGTTTGGTTCGTCTGACATGAGCACCCCATTTTGTTCGAGAACGCTTATTGGTCAGGCGAGGATTGCCCAGAATTGTGCACCGCACAGATACGTGGGATTGCGTATATTGCACCGCAAAATAGCGACGTGAGGCTTTGGTACGGAGTTTGCTGGGCCAAGCGGGTCGGTCGAACTGGGCAGGAGCTGCAAGTGGCAGGGCGGCAGCGGATAGACCGCGTCAGGCGCCAATATAACCAATGGGTTGCCAACCAGACGCTGGAAGACTACGCGCTGCGCTTCACCGCCAAGAGCGCGCGGCGGTGGTCTGCCGCCCGCGTCGCCAATACTGCGCTCGGCGCGATCTCCTTTCTGGCGCTGGAGGCGATCGGCGGCACGATTACACTCAACTACGGCGCGGCCAACGCCACATCAGCCATTCTTGTCGTTAGCGTCATCATCTTCCTCTGCGGCCTGCCGATTGCCTATCATGCCGCAAAATGCGGCATCGATATTGATCTGCTGACCCGCGGCGCCGGCTTCGGCTATATCGGCTCCACCATCACTTCGCTGATCTACGCCTCGTTCACCTTCATCTTCTTCGCGATCGAGGCAGTTATCATGGCCGCGGCACTCGAGATGTGCTTCGGCATCCCGCGCCCGATCGGCTATCTCATCAGCGCCGTCGTCATCATTCCCCTGGTGACCTACGGCATCACCCTGATCAGCCGCTTTCAATTGTGGACGCAGCCGATCTGGATCGTGCTTCACATCCTGCCCTTCGTGGCGATCGCCTACGCCAACCCGCAGTCTTTCACGGAGTGGCGCAAATTCGCAGGTGAGCATGGCGACGCCGGCGGCCATCTCGATCTGCTGCTGTTCGGCACCGCCGCGTCGGTGGTGTTTTCGCTGGTTGCGCAGATCGGCGAGCAGGTCGACTTCCTGCGGTTTCTGCCCCGCGACCGCCGCACCTCGCGGACGTCGTGGTGGATTGCGCTGCTCAGCGCCGGCCCCGGCTGGATCATTTTCGGCGCGCTCAAGCTGCTGTTAGGATCGTTTCTCGCCTTTTTCGCGTTGAGCCACGGACTCTCCAACGAGCAGGCCGCCGAGCCCGCGCATATGTATCTTGAGGCGTTCCGTTATGTGCTGTCCCAGCCCGATCTGGCGCTGGCGCTAACCGGCACCTTCGTCATTCTCTCGCAGATCAAGATCAACGTCACCAACGCCTATGCCGGCTCGATCGCCTGGTCGAACTTCTTCTCGCGACTGACCCACAGCCATCCCGGCCGCGTGGTGTGGCTCGTCTTCAACGTTCTGGTGGCGCTGCTGTTGATGGAAATCGGCGTCTACAAGGCGCTCGAGCAGACGTTGGCGCTTTATTCCAATGTAGCGATTGCCTGGGTCGGCGCGCTGGTTGCCGATCTCGTCGTCAACAAGCCGCTCGGCTTGCGCCCGCAGCACATCGAGTTCAAGCGCGCGCATCTCTGCGATATCAATCCGGTCGGCGTCGGCGCGATGACGATCGCGACCATCGTTTCGATCTCTGCCTTTTACGGCCTGTTCGGCCCGACGGCGAAGGCGCTCTCTGCCTTCGTGGCGCTCGCGGTTGCCTTCGTCACCGCGCCCCTGATCGCATGGGCGACCGACGGCAAATATTACATCGCGCGCAAGCCGAAGCGGAGCTGGCAGAACCTCGAATCGATCCAGTGCTGCATCTGCGAGCACTCGTTCGAACCGGAGGACATGGCCTCATGCCCGGCCTATGCCGGCCCAATCTGTTCGCTGTGCTGTTCGCTCGATGCGCGCTGCCATGATCTCTGCAAGCCGCATGCGCGCGCCGGCGCTCAGGTCTCGGACATGCTCGGGAAACTGTTGCCGGAGGCGATCTACGCGCGGATCAATTCGCAGTTCGGGCACTATCTCGGCGTGTTCGCGGTTTCCGCGGGGCTGGTCGGGCTGACGCTGGGGCTGATCTACCTGCAGACCTCGGCGGCAATGCCCGTCGAAAATTTTGCGCTGTCGGACGTGCTGTGGAAGGTGTTCTTCGCGCTCACCATCATCATCGGCGTGGTGGCATGGCTGTTCGTGCTGGCGCAACAGAGCCGCCGCGCGGCGGAAGCTGAAACGCGGCGGCAGACTGCGCTCCTGATTCAGGAGATCGACGCGCATAAGCGGACCGATGCCGAACTGCAGCGCGCCAAGGAAGTCGCGGAATCGGCAAACCTTGCCAAGAGCCGTTACGTGGTGGGATTGAGCCATGAACTGCGCTCGCCGCTGAACGCCATCTCAGGCTATGCGCAATTGCTCGAGCAGGATGCCAATCTCCCCGCCAAGCCCCGCGACCAGGTGCGAGTGGTCCGGCGCAGCGCCGACCATTTGTCAGGACTGATCGACGGCATCCTCGATATCTCCAAAATCGAAGCAGGCCGGCTTTATCTGTCGCGCGACGAGGTCCGCCTGAGCGAATTTCTCGATCAGCTCGTCGGCATGTTTCGTGTTCAGGCCGCCGCCAAGGGCATCGACTTCATCTTCAAACGGCCTTCGGTGCTGCCGCTCGTCGTCTATGCCGATGAGAAGCGGCTGCGGCAGGTTCTGATCAACCTGCTGTCGAATGCACTGAAGTTCACGCAGACCGGAAACGTGCAGTTCGTCGTGCACTACCGCAGCCCCGTTGCGGAGTTCGAGGTGATCGATACCGGGCCCGGCATCCAGCCGGACGACCTCGAACGTATCTTCGCACCCTTTGAACGCGGCGCGCTCGGCGTCTCGCAGCCGCAAACCGGCACCGGGCTTGGGCTGACCATCAGCCGGCTGCTGGCGGGCGTAATGGGCGGCGACATCAAGGTGACCAGCCAAGTCGGCAACGGCAGCACGTTTCGAGTGAAAATCCTGCTGTCGGAAGTCACGAATCCGACGCGGATCGCGCCGGTGGAGGCGCCGATCTTCGGCTATCACGGCCCCCGCAAGACGATCCTGATCACCGACGACGACCCGACCCACCGCGATCTCCTGCGCCAGGTGCTGACGCCGCTCGGCTTCATTCTGCTCAGCGCGCCCGATGGCCCCGGCTGTCTCGCGCTGGCGCAGCATTGCCGGCCTGATCTGTTCCTGCTCGACATCTCGATGGCCGGGATGGATGGCTGGACGGTGGCGGAAACGCTGCGCGCAAGCGGCCATCACCAGGCGCGTATCCTGATGGTGTCGGCGAGCGCGCTTGAAGCGCATGGCGCGCCGCTGGCGCAACCGTTCCACGACGGCTACCTGATGAAGCCGATCGATATTCCCAAGCTGCTCGAAACCATCCGGCAATTGCTCAAGCTCGAATGGCAGTATGAGGCAGACGATGTCCCTGCCCCCCATTGGAGGCCGGAGACCGGCTCGCGGCCGCCAGTGAAACATGTCGAGGAACTGATCGGGCTTGGGCAACTCGGCTACGTCCGCGCGATCCAGGTCAAGCTCGACGAGATCGGAAATGACTACCCCGAACATGCCGACTTCGTGTCGCAAATGCGCGTATTGATCGACCGCTTCGATCTCGATCAGTACATGGCGACCCTGAAAGCCCTGCACAGCTATGATCATTGAACCAAAAAAGCGCGACGTCGCTCTCGTCGTCGACGACTCGCCCGAGACGCTGCGGCTATTGACCGATGCGCTCGACGGCGCGGGCATGACCGTCATGGTCGCGCTCGATGGTGCTTCCGCCATGCGGATCGTCGACCAGATCACGCCTGACATCGTGCTGCTCGACGCTGTGATGCCGGGGATGGATGGGTTCGAGACCTGCCGGCGGCTGAAGCGCGACGCCGGGCTCGACCATGTTCCGATCATCTTCATGACGGGGCTGGCCGAAACCGAACACATTGTGCGCGGGCTGGAGGCCGGCGGCGTCGACTATGTGACAAAGCCGATCGCGGTCGAGGAGATGCTGGCGCGCATCCGCGTCCATCTCGCCAATGCCCGCCTGACCCAGAGCGCGCGCGCCGCGCTCGACGTCTCCGGCCGCTATCTGCTCGCGGTGAACGGCGCAGGCAAGATCATGTGGGCGACACCGCAGGCGCAAAAGCTGCTCTCCGACTCGCTCGCCGCCGACGGCGACGATGACGTCGTGCTGCCCGAGCCGATTCCGCAATGGCTCGATGAGGCACGCAAGGGCAAAGCCGGCGCAAAGGCCGTCGCCATGCCGACGCGTCACGGCAGCGAGCAGCTTCGCCTGCAATATATGGGGAAGCTCGGTGCGAACGAATTCCTGCTGCGGCTGGCGAAAGATTCCGGCGCGGAGGCGCCAGTGGAATTCTCCAGCGAGTTGGGCCTGACGACGCGCGAGGGCGAAGTGCTGTCGTGGCTCTCCAAGGGCAAGACCAACCGCGATATCGCACAGATTTTGGGACTCTCCCCGCGCACCGTCGACAAGCACCTCGAGCAGATCTATTCCAAGCTCGGCGTCGAGAACCGCACCGCCGCGGCGGCGATCGCGGTGAATGCGAAGAACAGGAAGGGGTGAGGTGCCGTCATTGCGAGCGCAGCGAAGCAATCCATTTCTCCGAGCAAAGAAAGAGTGGATTGCTTCGTCGCTTCGCTCCTCGCAATGACGTGGAAAGGTCAGTTCGCCGCCGCGAGCTTCCGCTGCGCGGCGTCGTCCGTTCCCGTCTGCGCGATCAGGCGCTTCAATTCCGGAATGCAGGAGCCGCAATTGGTGCCGGCTTTCAGCTTGGCGCCGATGTCGGCGGCGGTGCCCGCACCCGCTGCGATGGCCTCGCAGATCGTGTTGCGGCCGACGCCGAAGCAGGCACAGACGATCGGGCCGGCGTTGGCGAGGCCGTCAGCCGATTTGCCCGACAGCAGCATGCGACGCTGGTCGTGGTTCAGCGCATCAGCGGCAAACAGGTCTTTGACCACGTTCCAGTCGCCGGCGTCGCGCGCCGGGCCGGTGAACAGGCAGGTGTCGATACGGTCGCCGTCAAAGGATGCGGCGCGATAGACGCCGCCGCCAAGGTCCTTGTATTCGGCGAGATCGTCGCGCGCGATGGATTTCAGCCAGGATTGCCAGCCCGCGACATCGGCATTGTCGGCGAACAGGTAGCCATGGCCGCCTTTGACGGCAACGCGCGCCACCCAAGCATGCGCGGGCAGTTCGAGTGCCTTGCGCGACAACGCAAAGCCGCGGAAGACGTATTCGTAAGGCACGATCGAGGCCGGCGTCGCCTTGTTCTCGGGCTGACCGGAGAACGGATCGGTGACGGGCGCCACCAGCGAGCCGACGCGCGCGCCGGTCGCATTGGCCTCGCTCCAGTGGATCGGCGCGAACAGCATCCCGCGCTGCTGGCGTTCGCTGACGATGACGCGGAGCGTGCATTGCCCGTAATCGGTGGTGACCCGCGCGAAATCGCCGTCGGCAACGCCAAATTTTGCGGCATCGTCGGGATGGACCTCCACGAACGGCTCCGGCAGATGCTGGCCGAGCCGCGGGCTCATCCCCGTGCGCGTCATGGTGTGCCACTGGTCGCGGATGCGCCCGGTGTTGAGCCGCAACGGCCGCGCCGCGCTGGTCTCGGTCCGCAACGCCGGGGTTTCCAGCGCGATGAAACGGGCTCTGAAATCGTTGGCAAAGAAACCGCCTTCGGCGAAGAAGCGCGCTTGCGGCTCGGTCCCCTGCCGGACCGGCCATTGCACCGGCGCCATTGCATCGAAATCGCTGTCCGACAGCGACTGCAGCGCGCCGATATCGAAGTCGCGCGCGCCCGCATTCTCGAAGGCCGAGAGCGCGGCGTGCTCGCGAAAAATATCCGCCGCCGAGGTAAAGCTGAAGGCTGCGCCGAAGCCAAGGCGCCTGGCGACTTCACCCATGATCCACCAATCGGGCTTGGCCTCTCCCGGCGAGGGAAGAAATGCGCGCTGCCGCGAGATGCGCCGTTCCGAGTTGGTCACCGTGCCGGATTTCTCGCCCCAGGCCTGCGCCGGCAGCAGCACATGCGCGCCGGCGTCCACCGTGTCGTTGGAGATCACGTTCTCAGAAATCACGAACAGCTCGAGCTTCTTCAGGGCTTCGCGAACAGCATCCGCGTTCGGTAGCGACACTGCCGGATTGGTACCCATCACCCACAACGCCCTAATCTCGCCGCGCGCAATGGCCTCGAACATCTGCACCGCCTTCAGGCCCTCATGGGTGGCGATGCGCGGCGCCTTCCAGAACCGCCGCACGCGATCGATATCCGGCGGCGCGAATCCCATATGGGCGGCGAGCTGGTTGGCGAGCCCGCCTACCTCGCGTCCGCCCATCGCGTTGGGCTGCCCGGTCAGCGAGAACGGCGACGCGCCCGGCAGGCCGATCCGCCCGGTCGCGAGGTGACAATTGAGGATGGCGTTGACCTTGTCGGTGCCCTGCGCCGACTGGTTGACGCCCTGCGAATAGAGGGTGACCACGCGCGGCGTATTGGCGAACATATGGAAGAACGTCGCAACATCCTGCTCGGACAGGCCGGTCGCGAGCGCAGTGGCCCCGATGCTGCTGGTGATGCTGCGTGCGCGGGCGATGGCATCGTCGAAGCCGGTGGTGTGGAGTTCGATGTAGTCGCGGTCGAGCGCGCCATTGTCCGAGAGGTAAACCAGCAACCCGCTGAACAGCGCCGTGTCCGTGCCCGGCCTTAATCCCAGGAACAGATCGTCGTCGCCGACGGTATCGGTTCGGCGCGGATCGATTACGACGATGCGCGCACCGCGCTTCTGCTTGTTGGCGAGCATGCGCTGGTACAGAACCGGATGGCACCAGGCCGCGTTGGAGCCGACCAGCACCAAGAGGTCGGCCTCGTCGAGATCCTCGTAACATCCCGGCACGGTGTCGGCGCCAAAAGCGCGGCGGTGGCCGGCCACGGACGAGGCCATGCACAGCCGCGAATTGGTGTCGACATTGGCGCTGCCGATAAAGCCCTTCATCAGCTTGTTGGCGACGTAGTAATCCTCGGTCAGCAACTGGCCGGAAAGATAGAACGCGACCGCGCCCGGACCGTCGCGCGCGATGATGTGCTGAAACCTGTGCGCGACATGATCGAGCGCGTCGCTCCAGGCGACCCGCTCCATGGTTCCTTTGCCGCAGCGGGTCATCGGATAGAGCAGCCGGTTCGTCAGCCCGAGCGTCTCGCCAAGCGCCGAACCTTTCGAGCACAGCCGGCCGAAATTGGCGGGATGGTCAGGATCGCCCGAGATCGCCGCCCCGCCCCGCCCGTCCGGCGTCGCCAATATGCCGCAGCCGACGCCGCAATAGGCGCAGGTGGTTTTGACAGCGCGGAGATCGGGATCGACGACTGTCATGCCAGCAATCCGATCATGCCGCCTCGGAACGGATCGCGAGCGAGCGGCCGAACATCATATCGGCGCGAATTCGGGCCGTCGGCTGACGCGTGCGGATCAATTCGAGATACCAGAGTGCGTCGGCGACATCGCCGATCAGAACCGCGCCGGTCAATCTCCCATCCGCGATCACGAGCTTCTTGTAAGCGCCGTGGTTGATGTCGGAGAGTACGATGGCCTCGCTGCCGTCGCCGCCCATAAAATCGCCGGCGGAGAACACGCTGACGCCGGAAACTTTCAGATTGGTCGCAACGATGCTTCCGCTGTACGACGCTTCACGCCCGGCGAGATGCCGCGCCAGCACCATCGCCTGCTCATAGGCCGGCTCGACCAGGCCGTAGCAGACGCCGCGATGCTCGGCGCACTCGCCGATGGCGAATATACCGGAAGCGCCGGTCTGCAGATGATCGTCGACCATGATGCCGCGGTTGACAGGGATACCGGCTTCCTTGGCGAGCGCGATGTTCGGACGAATGCCTGCGGCAAAGATCACGGCGTCGGCCTCAAGCAGGCGCCCGTCCGCCAGTTCGACGCCTTCAACCCGCGTCTCGCCATGAATGCTCGCCGTGTTGGCGTTGAGAAGAATTTCGATGCCCTTGCTCTCGACGAGGGATTTTAATAGCGCCGCCGCAGGCGCGTCGAGCTGTCGCTCCATCAGGCGGTCCATCAGATGCACCAGCGTCACCGGCGCGCCGGCCTTGGCGAGGCCATGAGCCGCCTCGAGACCCAGCAGTCCACCGCCAACCACCACCACGCGCTTTTTCTGCGCGGCCAGTGTCAGCAGCAAGTCGACGTCGCGGCTGTCACGAAATGTGTGCACGCCGGCGAGATCGGCGCCGGGTACATTCAGCCGCAGCGGCGACGAGCCGGTGGTCAGCACCAATTTCGAAAACGGAATGCTCTCGTCGTTCTCGATCTTGAGTTCGCGGCGACCGACATCAATCTCGGTCGCCACGCAACCATACTTCAGGGTCACGCCGCGGTCGCGCCACCAGGACGCCGGCCGCAGCTCGATGTCCTGCGAGGTGGTTTCGCCAGCCAGCACCGATGACAACAGCACGCGATTATACGCAAGCCGCGGTTCGTCGCCGATCACGGCAATGGCGTAGCGGCCCAAGGCCACCTTGGCGAGTTCATCGACCAGACGGGCAGCAGCCATGCCGTTGCCGACGATGACGAGCGGTTCGCTTATGGCACGTCCTTCCCTAGCCGCTTTCGTAGGAGCCTACGCCGCCTCGACGAAACGATGCCGCTCGTAGAGGAATTCGAGCACGCGCTGCCGGCACTTGAGGTAGCCAGGATTGGTCGCGCGAGCTCGAGCCGCTTGCGCGGACGCGCCAAAGGCACGTCCAGCACTTCGCCGATCCGTGCGCTCGGGCCGTTGGTCATCATCACGATGCGGTCCGACAGCAGCACGGCCTCGTCGACGTCGTGCGTGATCATCAGGATGGTGTTGCCGAGCTTCTGGTGCAGCGCCATCACCGAGTCCTGCAGGTGCGCACGTGTCAGCGCGTCAAGCGCGCCGAACGGCTCGTCGAGCAAAAGCACTTTCGGCTCCATCGCCAGCGCACGGGCAATGCCGACGCGCTGCTTCATGCCACCTGAAATCTCCGACGGGCGCTTGTCCTTGGCGTGCGCCATCTGCACCAAATTGAGATTGTGCATCACCCAGGCGTCGCGCTCGGCGCGGCTCTTGGTCGACGAAAACACCTTGTCGACGCCGAGCTTGACGTTTTCGTACACCGTCAGCCACGGCAGCAGGCTGTGGTTCTGGAACACAACCGCGCGATCCGGTCCCGGCGAATTGACCTCGCGGTTCTCCAGCAGCACGCCACCGTTTGTGGCGCCGGTGAGGCCGGCGACGATATTGAGCAGCGTGGACTTGCCACAGCCGGAATGGCCGATGATCGAGACATATTCGCCCTTCGCGATGGTCAGGCTGATGTCCTTCAGCACTTCCGTCGTGGCGTTGCCGCGGGTGAACGTCTTGTCGATATGGTCGAGCTTCAGATAGGCGTGCATGACTTGATCCTTCAGTTCAGCGCGGTGCCGCGGGTCACGACCTTCGCCAGTCCCGCGATCAGGCGGTCGAGCACGAAGCCGATGATGCCGACATAGAACAGCGCTAGGATGATTTCGCTGATGTGCGAGGAATTCCAGGCGTCCCAGATGAAGAAGCCGATGCCGACGCCGCCGATCAGCATTTCCGCAGCCACGATCGCCAGCCACGACAGGCCGATGCCGATGCGCAGGCCCGTGAAGATGTAGGGCGCCGCTGCCGGGATCATGATCTTGGAGAAGAACTCCAATGGATTGAGCTGCACGACGGCTGCGACGTTCCGGTAATCCTGTGGGATGTTGCGGATGCCGACCGCGGTGTTGATGATGATCGGCCAGACCGAGGTGATGAAGATGACGAAGATCGCCGACGGCTGTCCATCACGGAACGCGGCCAGCGACAGCGGCAACCAGGCCAGTGGCGGAATGGTGCGCAGCACCTGGAACAGCGGATCGAGCCCGCGCATCGCCCACACCGACTGCCCGACCAGCGTACCGAGCGCGATGCCGACGATCGCGGCAATCGAGTAACCAAACGCGACGCGCTGGAGCGAGGCGGACAGATGCCAGAACAGGCCCTTGTCGATGCCGCCATTGTCGAAGAACGGATCGAAGATCAGTTCCTTGGTGTCTTTGAAGACGCGCGACGGCGGCGGAAGGGTCGAGCCGGTGCGGCGGCAGACCAATTCCCAGAACAGCATCAAGAGTGCGAGAACGATCAGCGGCGGCACGATGCGCACCGCGATCTCCTTGCCCATCTTGACGTATTTCTCGGCACGTGGCGCCGGCTTCGGCGTCATCATCACCACCGGTGCCGCAGAGGTCGGCGAGGCGGTCGGAATGGCCACGGCAGTGGCTTCAGCTTTGATCGCAGGCATCGTCATTGAAAATGCATCTCCGTGTTCAATGAGCGGGCCGCCCGCAACCGCGCGCGGCCCGGGCTTGATCAGACTTCAACGCGCTTAATCGAAAGGGACTTCAGATACGCAGCCGGGTTTTCCGGATCGAACACCTTGCCGTCGAAGAAGGTCTCCTTGCCGCGCGAGGTCGAAGTCGGTATCTCTGCGGTGGGGACGCCCAGCGTCTTGGCGGCTTCTTTCCAGAGATCCTCACGGTTGACCTTGGCGACCAGCGCCTTGCTGTCGAAGCCTGCTTCGTATTTGCCCCAACGGATATCTTCCGTCATGAACCAGAGATCGTGGCTCTGGAACGGATAGGAAGCGAAGTCGCGCCAGTACTTCATGATGTGCGGCGAGTTCTCGACGACCTTTCCGGGAATGCCGTAGTCGAACTTGCCCGCCGAACGGTCATAAACGTCGTCGACAGGGCAATTCATCCACTGCCGCTTGCCCATGATGGTGGCGAGCTCTTTCTTGTTCTCGGCCCTGTCGGCCCATTGCTGCGCCTCCATGACAGCCATCAGGATGGCCTTGGCGGCCTTTGGATATTTGTCGACCCAGGCTGCGCGCATGCCGAGCGACTTCTCCGGATGCTTGTTCCAGAGTTCGCCGGTATTGACCGCGGTGTAGCCGATGCCCTGGTTGATGAGCTGCAGATTCCAGGGTTCGCCAACGCAGAAGGCATCCATCGTGCCCACTTTCATGTTGGCAACCATCTGCGGCGGCGGCACCACGATGGTCTCGACGTCCTTGTCGGGATCGATGCCACCGGCGGCGAGCCAGTAACGGATCCACAAATCGTGCGTGCCGCCCGGGAAGGTCATCGCAATCTTGGCCGACTTGCCGGCGGCCTTCTTCTGCTCGAACACGGCTTTAAGTGGTGAAGAGTCAGTCCCGATCTTGAGGTTGGCATATTCCTTGGCAATCGAGATGCACTGCGCATCGAGATTGAGCCGCGCCAGGATGTACATCGGCGTCGGCACGTTGTTCTGCGTCACCTTGCCCGCCGAGATCAGATACGGCATCGGCGTTAGGATATGGGCGCCGTCGATGCCGTTGCCTTCCGAACCGAGCACGAGGTTGTCGCGGGTGGTACCCCACGACGCCTGCTTGGCGACCTCGACGTCGGGCATGCCGTGCTTGGCGAAGAATCCCTTGTCCTTGGCGACAAACAGTGGACCGGCGTCGCTCAGCGCGATGAACCCGAGCGTCGCCTTGGTCACTTCCGGACCCGCGCCTTGCGCAAACGCGCCGGCCGGGAAATTCAGCTTGGCCGCGGCGAGTAATGCTGCCGTGCCGCCGGTGGCCTTAAGGAGCTGGCGGCGGCTGAAACCGTGGCGTGAGGTCGGATGGGTAGGCTTCGTCATGGGCGTCGTTGTCCTTTTGCGTCGGTGCGTTGAACGGGCCGTCCGATTGGTGTCACCGTGCCAGGCGCAGAAAGGCGCGTTCCAGGGAGGCCCCGGAATGGCGGCGTCACAATTCGGATGAGTGGTCTCGAGGGACGGCTTCAATGGCGTCGACACAAGCTATTCAAGCTTCGTGCCAAGCCTCCCGCAGTGAAAAATATGTAATTATTTCAATGTATTATTCATTCGTCGCCGCAAAACTCGGCAGCCAAACGACAGACCGGTTCCGCATCCAAAATTTGCGATTCGCCCAATCCTTGTGCGGCGCACAAGAATTGGGCAGGCCCAAAGACGGACGGCTTACGCATCCTCCGCGGTCTTCGCCATCATCGGTTTCGGCGCGCTTCCCTCGCCTGGCTTCATGCGGAATGCGTAGCTCATCAGGTGCCACGGCTCACCCGCGGGCTTGCCGTCCGGCATCGTCGGATCGGTACGCTTTTCGATTCTGGCGACCAGCTCGTCCTTGACCCCGAACACCACGTCGGAATCGAGATACTTGTCGCCGTCGATGAAGACGTGGGTGATCAGCGGCTGATGGCCGGGCGCATCGACCAGGAAATGCACGTGGGCCGGCCGCATCGGGTGACGGCCGGTCTGCACGATCATCTCGCCCACCGGGCCGTCGGTCGGAATCGGGTAGCTGCACGGCAGGATGGTGCGGAAGAAGAACCTTCCATCGGCATCGGTGATGAAACGCGCCCGCGACGACGGCCCTTCAGTGGCATAGGCCGGCTTCTGGGAATCATAGAAGCCGTCATCGTCGGCATGCCAGATGTCAACCGGCACGCCGGCCAGTGGCTTGCCCTCGAGGTCGGTGACGCGGCTCTGCACGAACATCCGCTCGCCGGGTAGCGTTGCCGAGATATCGGTGCCGTGTGGCATCACCTTGTGCTCGCCGACATAGAACGGGCCGAGCACCGTGGTCTCGGTGGCGCCCTCGCGCTCCCGGTGGTTCACGGCATCGACCAGCATCGACACGCCGAGCACGTCGGACAGCAGAATGAACTCCTGCCGGATCGGGGTGCACTTCTGGCCGGTCCGCGTGAGAAAATCGATCGCATATTCCCATTCCTCGAAGGTGAGGTCGGTCTTGCGGACATAGTCGTGGAGGGACTTCACCAGTTCCTGCAGCAGGAATTTGGCGCGCGTATCAGGCGTATTGTCGAAGCTGCGGATGACGGCGGCGGTCAGTTCGGTCTCGCTGAATTGGCGCATTTTTGCTGTCCTGCGGAGATATGCGATGGCTGGAGTCAGCCTATATCACCCTTCCAGCCCACATAAGCACGGCCCGTTGGAACAGGGGACACTTTTCGGCTATCAAGGCCGCAGTCGCCAGCCGGAGATGCCGATGTTAGCCCCCGCCTCCCCCGAATCCGCCGGAATGTCCAAGGCGGCCCTCGATCGCCTCGAAAATCATCTGAAGCAGCGCTACATCGATGCCGGCCGCTTCCCGGGGACGCAGCTCCTGATCTATCGCCGCGGCAAGGTCGTCCATTCGTCCGTGCAGGGCTTTGCCGATCTCGAGCGCAAGGTGCCGGTCAAGGACGACACGATCTTCCGCATCTATTCGATGACCAAGCCGCTCACCTCCGTCGCCTTCATGATGTTGGTCGAGGAAGGCCGCGTCGCGCTCGACGAGCCCGTGCACAAATACATTCCGGCATGGGAGAACCTCGGCGTGTTCGTGGCCGGTACGCACCCGGCCTTCCTGACCCGGCCGCCGTCACGGCCGATGCTGATCGTGGATCTGTTGCGGCATACCTCCGGCCTGACATACGGCTTCCAACAACGCAGCAACGTCGACGCGGCCTATCGCGAGAACAAGATCGGCGAAGTCATCAAGGCTGGCACGCTGCAAGGCATGATCGACGACCTTGCAAAAATTCCGCTGGAATTTTCGCCGGGCGAGGCCTGGAATTACTCCGTCGCCACGGACGTGATCGGCTATCTCATCGGTTTGATCAGCGGCAAGCCATTCGAGCAGTTTCTGAAAGAGCGCATCCTCGATCCGCTCGGGATGAATGATACCGACTTCTTCGTGCCCAAGGACAAGGCGCATCGGTTCGCGGCGTGTTATTCGGCCGACCCGCAGGGCGGCATGACGTTCCACGCCACCGAGCGCAAGGGCACGCTGACGCTGCAGGACGACCCGGCGACGAGTTCATTCCTGTCGCCGCCCTCCTTCATCTCCGGCGGCGGCGGCCTGTGCTCGACCACGGCCGACTATCTCACCTTCTGCCGCGCGCTGCTCAATGGCGGCGAGCTCGGCGGTATCAGATTGTTAGGTCCCAAGACGCTGAAGCTGATGACGTCCAACCATCTGCCCGGCGGTGTCGACCTGCCGGCGATGTCGCGCTCGCTGTTCTCGGAAGCGGCCTATAACGGCATCGGCTTCGGGCTCGGCTTCGCCGTCACTATGAACCCGGCGCAGACCTTGATTGCCGGCAGTCCCGGCGAGTTCAACTGGGGCGGTGCGGCGACAACGTCGTTCTTCATCGACCCGGTGGAAGAGCTGATCACGATCTTCATGACTCAGGTGCTGCCGTCGAGCGCCTATCCCTTGCGGCGCGAGCTGCGCACCATGGTGTATGCCGCGATCACCGACAGTAATCTCTAGGCAAAAAGAGAGGCATTCCGCAGCGCGGGGCGGCCGCTGCGGAACCCGATGCCCTGCCGATAGCGCAGCAACATCCTCCTAATATCCTTGGCGAAATTCGGCGGCTTCTCCTATGCTTGCCCCCGATTAGGCGTGTATCCGGGGCTTGCGTTGCCGAAACTTTCACTGCCAGTGCGTCTTGCCCTTCTGGTCGCGGGAACCACGCTGCCGTTGATTGTTTTCGCTGCCGGCATCGTTTTCAGCCATTACAAGCAGGACCGCCAGAACGCGACGCAACGGGTCCTCGAAACGGTTCGCAGCATTCGCCTCGTGCTCGACTCGGAGATGCAGCGGATCACCGGCGCGCTCCAGGTGCTATCGCTGACAAACGCGCTGCGCGACGGAGATTTCGACGGATTCCGCCGCATCTGCCAAGGCTTCCTCGACCAGTATGGCGAAGGCGGCGTCGTGCTGGTGGCGAACCGCGAAGGCCGCCAATTGTTCTCTTCTCTCACGCCTGATACGGCCAACCTGCCATTGCGCAACAACCTCGCCCTGGTCGGGAGGGTATTTGCGGAGAAGAAGCCGGTCTATTCCAACCTGTTCTTTGGGTCGGTGAAGAAGCGGCTGATCGTGACGGTCGAGGTGCCCGTCATCGTCGATGGCGAAGTACTCTACGACATTTCCTTCAGTCCGCCGATCGAGATTTTCCAGGCGATGGTCGAGCAGCAGCGGCCGAGCAAGGACTGGACGATCTCGATCTTCGACGGCGAAGGCACCAATTTCGCGCGCGTGCCTAACCCACAGGATACTGTCGGCAAGCGTGCATCGCCCTCGCTCTATACGGAGATGTTCAACAATCCGGAAGCCACCCTGCCGACGGTATCGCTCGAGGGCGTGCGGCTGATTACGAGCTTTACTCGCTCCTCGCTCACCGGCTGGACCGTTGCCGCCGGCGTTGCCGAAAGCTCGCTGGTCGCGCCGCTCTGGCGCAACCTCGCGATCACGAGCGTAATGGGTGCCGTGCTGCTGATGGTCGGGCTCGCCTTCGCGGTGCGGATGGCAACCCAGATCGCCCGCGGCGAGATGCTCCACAATCTCCTGATCGAGGAGCTCAACCATCGCGTCAAGAATACGCTCGCGGTCCTGCAGTCGATCACCACCCAGACCTTCCGCAGCGCGAGCCGGGCGGAGCGCGAAAAGTTCGAGGGAAGGCTGGGCGCGCTGGCGGAGGCGCATAACTTGCTCAGCCAGGAGAAGTGGCAGGGCGCGGAGCTGCGGGAAGTGATTGCGCGGGTGCTGCAGCCCTACCTGCTCAACAATCCGGAGCGGACGCGGATGTTCGGACCGCGGATCCCGCTGTCGCCGCGGCTCGCCGTCGTGCTGTCGATGATCGTGCACGAGATCGCAACCAATGCCGCTAAATACGGCGCGCTATCGAACGACACCGGAACCGTCGCGGTGGATTGGGAAATCCTCGAAGAAAGCGACGGGCGCAAGTTGCGGTTGATCTGGACCGAGGCAGGCGGCCCGCCCGTCACGGCACCGGTGCAGCGTGGCTTCGGCTCACGGCTGATCGAGCGCAGCGCACGCGACCAGCTCGGCGGCGAAGCAACCGTCGACTTTCTGCCGCGCGGCGTTGTCTACACCGTAAGCTGCGCACTCGACAGGGAAGAATAGCTATTTAAGCATCTCCGGCACGATCAGACGTGGCAAGAACAATGAGACGCTCGGCCAGATGATGACGGCGACCAATACCAGCAGCATCGGTATCAGCATGATCAATGTGTCTTTCAGCGCGTAGCGCAGCCGCACGCCCGCGATCGAGCAGGCGATCATCAGGCACAGGCCATAGGGCGGCGTCACCAGTCCGAACGCCAGCGACACGATCGAGATGATCGCAAACTGAACGGGGTGCAGGTCGACCGACTTCGCTAAGGGCTCCAGCACGGTGCCGACAATCACGATCGCCGGAATGGCGTCGAGGAAACAGCCTACGACCAGGAAGCAGAACGCGATGAAGAAGCCGGCCGCGACCGCGCCCATGCCCCAGGTCGAAACGTTGGCCAAGAGCTCCTGCGGTATCTTGTAATAGGCCAGCAGCCAGCCGAACGCGCTCGCGGTGCCGATGCAGAACAGCGCGACGCCTGCCAGGCGCCCGGTATCGAGCAGCGCCTTGTAGAGTTCACGCGGGCCGGTTTCGCGGTAAAAGAACGCCGACAGCACCACGGAATAGAGCACGGCGATGCAGGCGGATTCGGTGGCAGTGAACCATCCGAGCAGGATGCCACCGACGATGATGAACGGCGTCATCAGCGCCGGTATCGATCGCCAGATGGCGTAGCCGATGTCGGTCCAGCTCGATTTCGGGTAGGTCGGATAGCCGCGCCGCACCGCGTAGACATGCACGGTCGCCATCTGGGCGCCCGCGATCAACAGGCCGGGGACGATGCCGGCCAGATACATCGCGGCGATCGAGGTCGAGATCAGTCCGCCCCAGACGATCATCAGGATCGAGGGCGGGATGATGACGGCAAGCACCGCTGTTACCGCCGTGATGGCGATCGAGAACGAGAGGTCGTAACCTTCCTTGGTCTGGGCATCGATGAAGATCTTGGACTGGCTCGCGGCGTCCGCAGTGGAAGAGCCGGAAATGCCGGCAAAGAACACCGACAGCACAACGTTGATCTGCGCCAGCGAGCCCGGCCAATGCCCGACCATCGAGCGCGACAACGCCACCAGGCGGTCGGTGATGCCGCCGATGCCCATCAGGTTGGCGGTCAAGAGGAAGAAGGGCACGGCGAGCAGGATGAACGAGTTGTAGGCGTTGAAGGTCTCCTGCGCGAGCGACATCATCGACAGGCGGGGCTCGATCAGCAGGATCGGTACGCAGGCAAGGCCGAGCGCAAACGCTACCGGCACGCGCACGATGAGCAGGCCAACGAAAACGCCGAACAGGACCAGTGCGGCCTCTCCGGCGGAAAGCACATTACCGTTCATCGGCTCGCCCCGACCAGAATTTTCAATTCGTCGATGATCTGCTCGCCTGCAAAGACGATCCACGTCACACCCGCCGCGGGCCATGCGACATGAATCATCCAGAGCGGTAGATCGGCCAGTTCCGACGTTCGGTTCCAGGCGAACCGCGTAAATTCCAGGCCAGCCCACATGAATACCAGCGCCATCGCCAGCACGCCGAGGCGCGCGACGATCCGCACCGCGGCTTCCGCCCGCCGCGAAAGGGTGGGCCAGACGTCGACCTCGAAATGCTGCGCCTCCCTGATTCCGACCATGGCGCCGATCATGATCGTCCAGATGAACAGGAAGCGCGCCATCTCCTCGGTCCAGATGTAGGACGGAATGAACGGCGTGTAGCGCGAGATGACCTGCAGGGTGACCGGAACGACCAGAATGCCGACACATGCGGCGAGCAGGATTTCGAGTAATTTCGCATAGGCCGCCGTCGCTCGTCGCCATAGCGACGGGTTCGGCGGCATTGGTATTTCAGTCATCATGGCTCCGGAAGGTAACGATCACGGAATGGGGCAAGCCGCATGGCTTGCCCCACTTCCTATCGCTCGGCGCGACAAATATCAGGCGACGTTGATCTTCTCGAAGATGGCCTCGGCGCCGATTTCCTTGGCATAAGTGGCCATCACGGGATCGGCGAGCTTCTTCATGGCATCGCGCTCCTCGAACGGAACGCGCTTGAGCTTGCCGGCCTTTTCCAGCGTATCGAGCTTGACGACCTCCTCGCTCGACTCCAGTTGACGGCCATAATCGCCGGCTTCCTTGCCGGCCTTCATGATCGCGTCCTGCAGGTCCTTCGGCAGGGTCTTCAGCGTCTTCACCGAGAAGCAGATCGGCCGGATCGATACCGCGTGCTGGGTCAGATTGAGGTGCGGGGCGACTTCGTAGAACTTCATCGCCTCGACGCCGGCCGCCTCGTTTTCGCCCGCCGAGATCACGCCGTTCTGGATGGCGTTGTAGACCTCGTTGTAGGCGATCACCGTCGGGCTCATGCCGACGGCTGCAAACGTCTTCGACCAGATCGGAGCGCCCTGCACGCGCACCTTGAGGCCTTTGAGATCGGCGAGGTTCTTGAGCGGCTTGTTGGCGAAGATGTTGCGAATGCCGCCGCCCGCATAGCCGATCAAGACGACCTCCGCCTTAACAGCGATTTCGTCGGCCACAGGTGCCAGAATATTCTTTTCGACCACCTTATTCATGTGCTCGATGCCCTTGAACACAAAGGGTGCATCGATGAAGGGAGCCGCCTTGGCGAAGGTCGACATGTGGGCCGGCGAGACGATGCCGTAATCGACCGCCTTGCCCTGCGACATGTACTCGAAATACTGCTTCTCGAGACCGAGCGACGAGTTCTTGTGCAGCGTGAAGTTGACCGGCTTGCCGTAGTACTTCTTCACCAGCTCTTCGAACCTGGTCAGCGCCTTGGTGAAGGCGTGATCGTCGTTGAACTGCACCGCCCCGTTGAGGGTAACGGGCGCCTGTGCTCTGACGATCGATGGCATGCCCAGGACGCCGGCCGCAGCCGTCGCACCAAGGCCCACAAGTAGGGTTCTTCGTTTCATGGCTTCCTCCCCAGTAACGCCCGTCCCTTGTAAGCGGGACTTTGGCCTGGCCGACGACGCGGCCACTACCGCAAAGCGTATGCAAAACGGTGCGGCTGTGGAAGCCAATTTAAGTGGTACCCCAGGCCAATAAGCCGCAGACGGCCAGGCCGATGATTGCATCATTTTGGGCAAATCCCGGCTCGAGCCGAACCTGCGTCCCCCGGGGCCAATAGCCGTAAGCGCCCCGACACGGCTTCGGCATGTGCGTTGCTGCGCGACATCGATCGATCCGTGGGATGCCGCCGGCACGGTGCAACCGACACGCCGCAAATATTGCGCGATGTCGGATCCGGCCCGTCCCTCCCGTTCGAACGACGCTGCGCCAGATCCATTTGCAGGATTCCGATAGCGCGGCGAGCACGCGAATTGCTGCTATTTCCCAGCACGCCTGATCCGAAAGCGGAGCTGAACTCTGCTGTATTTTATCAGGCATCAGTGTCCGCGGAAACTTTAGCAACAACCGCCGACGCGCTGCGAACGACGGCACGATCGGCCCTCATCCCCCGTAGAAATCCGGTGCTTGATGCGACACAGTAAGCATGCCGGCCAAAATCTGTGGCCATTGAACTCGCGGTGGTTGTGGTTTGTCGAATATTTTGCCAAATGTAGTGGGCGGGGTTTTGTCAATACGCCCCGGGCGCCGACAGCTTTAGGTAGTTGGCGACGCCGGTATCAGGATGCTTCCAATACGCAAAGGCGTTTGGCTACCATCCCGCAATCTCTCAGGAATTCCGTGGTTCCCACTACCAACTCACGGACCGGACTGACTTTAACGCGGTACATATGGATGAACCCCTGACCTACTTTTGCCAGGGTTTCCCGATTGAAGGACGGTAAAACCAGAATGAACAGATCAGCAGCGAAAAAGATGAAACAGCGCAGCGCCGGCAAACCCGATATCGAATTGGGCAAGCGGATTCGCCTGCGGCGTGTGGAACAGAAAATCTCGCAAGCGGAGCTCGGCGACAAGCTTGGCGTCAGCTTCCAGCAGGTTCAGAAGTACGAGAAGGGCGTCAATCGTGTCGGCGCTGCTCGTCTTCAGCAAATCGCTACCGCGCTCGACGTGCCGGTGACGTTCTTCTACGACGGCGACGGCAAGGCGCGGGAAGTCGAGAGCCTGCTCTTCCTGGACAGCGCGTTCAGCCTGAGGCTGCTTCGTGCCTACAGCAAGATCAAGGACCAGACTGTACAGCGTCAGTTGGTGTCTTTGATGGAATCGATCGCCGCCAACGAGGGCTAGGCACTATCGCGCCTGGATCGCAGCACCGCGGACCCGATCAATCGTGCGAGAAATCGCCGGGTAGCCTGTTGCTGCGCTGGGCCAAATCTTGAGCTGGCCGGGACCATACCCGTGCGACGCCATCAGGATGGGGATGGCGGAGTTCGGATGCACCGCAGCGAAAAGCCGACGCGGTAGGTCTCCGACGACCACTGCCGGTTCGACCATCAACAACGACTGCATCACCGTCACGCCGATATTCCCTCACACGCAATGCGCGTGAGCCCGCTCCTGCCCTGACGACTCCCCCCATTGCCCGGCGCCCTCTGCTGGTCGCACGTGCAAAGGCGGCAATTGACCTCGGCGCGACGCTTGTCCGACAATGGACCAAGCCTCACGAGTGAAAGCCGCAACCGATGCTCGACATCGCCAAAACTGCCGAAATATCCTATGCCGACGGCAAGATCCTGCAAAGCGTCAGCGATGGCGTCGGCGTCATCACCTTCAACAATCCCGACAAGCGCAATGCGATGTCGCTCGAAATGTGGGAAGGCCTGGGCCACGCACTGACCGAACTGCGCGACGACGCGGACGTGCGCGTCGTGATCCTGGTCGGCGCCGGCGACAAGGCCTTCGTCTCGGGCGCCGATATCAGCCAGTTCGAAAAGACCCGCCACAATGCGGCGGCGTCGGAGGAATATTCCAAGCGGAGCGAGGCGCAACGCGCGCTGCTCGCAAGTTACCCCAAGCCGACGATTGCCTGCATCCGCGGCTTCTGCCTCGGCGGCGGCATGCAGGTCGCGATGCTCACGGACATCCGTATCGCCTCCGACAACAGCCAGTTCGGCATTCCAGCCGCCAAGCTCGGCATCGCCTATGGCTATGACGGGCTCAAGCACCTGGTTTCGCTGGTCGGCCCATCCTTTGCGCGGCTCATCATGTACACGGGCATGCGGATCGAAGCTGCGGAAGCGTTGCGGATCGGACTGGTCGACCGCGTGTTGCCGGACGCGGAGTTGTGGGACGCCACCACGGAGATCGCGCGCACCATCTCCGGCAACGCGCCGCTCGCCATCAATGCCGCCAAGATCACCATCGCCGAGGTGCTGAAGGACGAAAGCAAGCGCGACATGGATGCGATCAAAGCCATCGGCCGCGCCTGCATGGATTCGGAGGATTTCCGCGAAGGCCGAACGGCTTTCATGGAAAAACGCAAGCCGCAGTTCAAGGGGAAGTAGCGTTGGATCCCGTAGCCCAATGAGCGAAACCCTATCCGCGTCATTGCGAGCGAAGCGAAGCAATCCACCTCTCCGCGCGGGGACAAATGGATTGCTTCGTCCGCTGCGCTCCCTTGCGCAAACGCTTCGCGTTTGTCGCAGGCAATGACGATGCGGATGGTTTTAGCTACAACGCCGCCAGCACCGCCTTGGCGATATCCGCCGTGCCGTTGTTGCCGCCGAATTCCATCGGCTTGATTCCGCCCGCATAGGCCTTGTCGACTGCGCGCTCGATGCGTTCACCGGCTTCCGCTGCGCTCTCGAGGCCGTGCTTGTCGGCGAGCCAGTCCAGCATCATCGCGGCCGACAGAATCATCGCGGTGGGGTTGGCCTTGCCCTGCCCCATGATATCAGGGGCGGTGCCGTGGCACGGCTGGAACACGGCGTAGCGGTCGCCGATATCGGCTGATGGCGCCATGCCGAGGCCTCCGATCAGGCCGGCGGCGAGGTCGGAGAGAATGTCGCCGAACATGTTCTCGGTCACCATGACGTCGAAATCCCAGGGACGCTTCACCAGCATCAGCGAGCAGGCATCGACATAGACGCGGTCTGTCTTGACGGCCGGATGGCGCTTTGCGGCTTCATCGAACATCTCGCGAAAGAACGCGAAGGCCCTGAACACATTCGCCTTGTCGACGCAGGTCAGACCGCCATTCGCCTTGCCGCGGGCCTTGCGCCGTTCGGCAAGCTTGAAGGAAAACTCGAACAGCCGCTCGGAGGTCTTGCGGGTGATGACGAGCGTCTCGCGCGCGTCGGTTTCCGTCACTACGCCCTTGCCCATCGAGGCGAACAGGCCTTCAGTCGATTCCCTGATGAGCACGAGGTCGATGCCGCGCTGGTCGGCGCCGACGATCGGGCTTGGCACGCCCGGGATCAGCCGCGCCGGGCGCACGCCGGCATAGAGATCGAAATGGAAGCGCAGTTCGATCTGCGGAGCGATCTCGGTGTTATCAGGGTAGCGTACCGACGGCAGGCCGCAAGCGCCGAGCAGGATGGCGTCCGCCTCCTCGCACAGCCGCACCGTGCTGTCGGGCATCGATTTGCCGGTCGCGAGATAATTGTTGGCACCCGCCGGTGCCTCGGTGAAGCGAAACTTCAGCTCGCTCGTCGCCTCGATCTTGCGCAGGACTTCCAGCGCCGGCGCCATCACTTCAGGGCCGATGCCATCGCCGCCGAGCACGGCGATGTGGAGAGCGTTATTCGCGGACATGGGGGTTCCTTGAAAGAGATTTGGGAATTTTCCTCGTCATTGCGAGCGAAGCGAAGCAATCCATCTCGCGGCATAACGGATGGATGGATTGCTTCGTCGCTTCGCTTCTCGCAATGACAGCGGCAACAGGCTACGGCGTCAGCACCGCGCGGCCGACCAGTTTGCCCTTCTGCAAATCGGCGAGCGCTTCGTTGGCTTTCGCGAGCGGCAGCGTCGTCACCGGAATCGGCGCGATCATCTTGTTTCGAACCAGTTCGAGCAATTCCTTGGTCTCGCGTAGATTGCCGACATAGCTGCCCTGGATCGTGATCGCCTTGATCGGAATCAGCGGCAAAGCAAAGGTCGCACCGCCGCCGAACAGGCCGACGATGACGAGCTTGCCGCCCTTGGTCAGGCAGTCGAAGCCGAGCTGCGTGGTCTGCGCATTGCCGACGAGGTCGATCACGGCACGAATGGGTTCGCCGGCCTTTTTCGTGAGCTGCTCCAACGCGTCCGGCGCCTTGCCGTCGACGGTTGCAAGCGCACCGGCGGCCTCGGCCGCTTCGCGCTTGCGCGCATCGATGTCGACGACGATGGCGCCCTTGCCGCCCATCGCCTTTAAGAGCGACAGCGCCATCAGGCCGAGGCCGCCGGCGCCGAAGATGACGATCGGCGAGTTGAACGCGAATTCGACCTTCTTCAGCGCGCTATAGGTGGTGACGCCGGAACAGGCATAGGGCGCGGCGGTGACGGGGGCGAGCCCCCTGAGGTTCAGAAGATACTTCGGATTCGGCACCGTCATGTAGTCGGCATAGCCGCCGTCGCAATAAACGCCGAGCGAATTTGGTTTCACCGCGCACATGTTCTCGTCGCCGCCGACGCAGGTAGCGCATTTACCGCAGCCGAGCCAGGGATAGACCAGCGCGACATCGCCGACCTTGAGATCGCCTTTATCGGCAGCGGTGACGTCAGGCCCGAACGCGACGACCTCGCCGACCGTCTCGTGGCCCATCGTGCGCGGCAGCGACACGCCGCGGTCCTTCAGCGACAGCGGCTTGCGGCCATGGCCGAGATCGTAACCGCCTTCCCAGATGTGGAGATCGCTATGGCAGACGCCGGCGGCCTTCACCTTGATCAGCACCTGCGTACCCGTGGGCTGCGGCGTCTCCTGATCCACCTCTTTCAGCGGTGCGTTGAACTCAGCGACCTGAAAACTCTTCATCGCTTCTCTCCCGTCATTCTTGTTCTTGAACCATTTCTTGGGCGCTAGATACTTCTTGAGAACGGACATTGCCACGTCCGTCCCGTCGAGACAAACGCGGGCAGCGCTCCCCGGGTATTCAGATCAGCGGGTGATGGCAAGCCACGAACTGGCCGGGCGCCACCGCGCGCAGTTCCGGCATCTCGTCGCTGCATCGTTGATCCGCGCGGGGACAGCGGGTGCGAAACCGGCAGCCGGACGGCGGCGCGATCGGCGACGGCGGCTCCCCCACCGGCACAGTCTCGGTGGGGCGCACATCCGGATCGGGCATCGGAATCGCCTCGATCAGGAGCGCGGTATAGGGATGCGCCGGCGTGGCGAAGAGCTGCTCGGAGGGACCAACCTCGCAGAGCCGCCCCAGATACATCACCGCGACGCGGTCGCTCACGGCTTTCACCACGGCGAGATCGTGCGCAATGAACAGCAGCGTCAGCCCGAACCGGGCCTTCATCTCTTCGAGCAGATTGAGGATCTGGGCGCGTATCGATACATCGAGCGCGGAGACCGGCTCGTCGCAGACGATGAACTCGGGATTGAGAATGAGCGCGCGTGCAATGCAGATGCGCTGGCACTGGCCGCCGGAAAACTCATGCGGCAGCCGCCCGACGACGAGCATCGGGTCAAGTCCGACCGCGCTCAGCACCTCGTGGACAAGCCGCTTGCGCTTCTCCGGATCCTTGACGCCCGCAATCACCAGCGGCTCGGCGACAATGTCGCCGATCTTGCGGCGCGGGTTGAGCGAGGCGATCGGATCCTGGAAAATCAACTGCACGCGCCGGCGCATCAGCCGCAGGGCATCGCCTTGCATCGTCGTAAGATCGTGGCCATCGAACAGCACACGCCCGGCGGTAGGGCGGCGCAGTTGCAGGACAGCGCGGCCGAGCGTCGATTTCCCGCAACCGGATTCGCCGACCAGACCCAGCGTTTCGCCGCGGGCGATCTGCAAGGAGACGCCGGACACGGCATGAACGATCCTGGAACCGACAGGATATTCGACGACGAGATTGTCGACTTCGAGCAACGCGTCAGACGAAATCGATGGAGCGGATTGCGGCATCATGCATTGGCATCCGCGTGGGCTTCTATCGGGTGGAAGCAGGCGAACTGATGGGCCTTCGTCTCTGCCGCCTCGAGCGCCGGTTTCTCGTTCTGGCAGCGGGCCACCGCATAGCGACAGCGCGGCGAGAACGAGCATCCCTTCAGCGGCCGCGTCGGATCTGGCGGACGTCCCGATATCGCCGGCAGCGGCGTGTGGGGCGCGGCGTCGAGTTTGGGGAGCGCCGCCAGAAGCGCCTCGGTATAGGGCATCCGCATCTTTTTGAACAAGGCAGGCGTCGGCGCGCGCTCAACCACGCGGCCGGCATACATCACCGCAACTTCGTCGGTGCGGCCGGCGACGACGCCGAGATCGTGGGTGATGATGATCATTGCCATGTGGCGGCGACGCTGCTCCCGCGCCAGGAGATCGAGGATCTGCGCCTGGATCGTGACGTCGAGCGCGGTGGTCGGCTCGTCGGCGATCAGGAGTTTCGGTTCGCACGACAGCGCGATCGCGATTGCCACGCGCTGCCGCATGCCGCCGGAGAGCTGGTGCGGATACTGCGCCAGCCGCTGCTCGGGCGCGGGGATTCCGACCGCCGCGAGCAGCTCGACGCTGCGCCTGGTGGCGGCAGCGTCGTCCAGTTCGAGGTGCTCCTGCAGTGTCTCGATCAACTGCGTCCCGATCGTGAGAACCGGGTTGAGCGAGGTCATCGGATCCTGAAATACCACCGCCAGCGACCGGCCGCGTAGCTTGCGCAGTTTCTCCGGCGGAAGCTGCAGCAGGTCCTGCCCGTCGAACATCACCCGGCCGGAGAGCTTTGCCTTCTTCGGCAACAATTGCAGGACCGCCCGCGACAGCATGGTCTTGCCACAACCAGATTCGCCGACGATACCGAGCGTGCGCCCGGCGCCGACGGTGAGGTCGACATGATCCACCGCGCGCAGATTGCCGCGCGGGGTCGGAAGATCGACGACGACATCTTCGACCGAAAGCAAGTTATTCGCGTTCACAGCGCGCCCTGTCGTGGATCGGTGAGCGCACGCAGCGTGTCCCCGACTAGATTGAAGGAAAGCACGGTGAGAAACATCGCCGCTGCCGGCAAGAAGGCGAGCCGCGGGGCCACGTCGAGGCTCTCGCGCCCCTCCCCGATCATGCTGCCCCAGCTCGAGATCGGCGGCGGCACGCCGAGCCCGAGAAATGACAACGAGCCCTCGACGACGATGGTGATGGCAACGCCGAGCAGGAAGAAGGCAAACAGCGGCAGGATCACGTTCGGCAACAGTTCGCGCGACAGGATGCGCGCATGCGTGGCGCCCAGTGCCTGCGCCGCTATAACGAATTCGCGCCGCGACAGCGTCAGCGTCGCAGCGCGCGCCACCCGCATGAAGGCGGGAACGCCAAGGAAGCCGAGAATGAGAGTGAGATTGAGAATCGACTGCCCGAGATAGGCCGTTACGGCCAGCGCCAGGATAAGCGGCGGAAACGCCAGCAGCACGTCCATGCTGCCGACAACGATCGATTCGAACCGGCCGCGGAAATAGCCCGCGAGCATGCCGAGCGCGCCGCCGATGGTGAGCCCGATTACAGGCGCGCAGAGACCGACCACGAGCGAAATCCGCGCGCCGTAGATCAGGCGCGAAAGTTCGTCGCGGCCGAGCCCGTCGGTCCCCAGCCAATGTTCCGCAGAGAACGGGGCCCGCCGTTCCAGCATGTCCATGTCGGTCGGGCTCGGCAGCGGCAGGGCGGGTGCAAAGACTGCCAGCGCGAAGACGAAAGTCATCCAGCCGATCGCCGCCCAGAACAGCATGCCAAGCCGCCGGCCCTTGCGCGCAGGCTGGGTTACAGCCACCTCGGCGACATCGAGTTCAAGCGTGGCCATGGCGAATCCTGGGATCGAGAACCGCGTAGAGCATGTCGACGATGAAATTCATGATGACGAAACCCGCCCCGACCAACAGCACTACCCCCTGCAGAATGATCAGGTCGCGCGTCAGAATCGCGCCGATCAGCAGCCGGCCAATGCCCGGAAGCGCAAAGATCGTCTCGACGATGACAGCGCCGCCGATCAACCGGCCGATATTGATGCCGGTGATCGTGACCAAGGTCAGCGACGATGGTTTGAGGGCATGCACGAAGAGGATTCGCGCCGGCGTCAGGCCTTTTGCCTTGGCGAGCGCGATATAGTCTTCCTGCAAGGTCGCAATCATGTCGGAACGCAGCACGCGCATGATGGTGGGCCATTCGGCGAGCGCCAGCGTCAGCGCCGGCAGCACCATGAAGCGAAGGTTGGCGAGCGGGTCTTCGGCAAACGGCACATAGCCGGTGGCCGGCAACCAGCGCAGTTCGACCGCGAAGAAATAGATCAACAGGATCGCCGACAGGAAGGTCGGCACCGACAACATGCCGAAAGCAGTGCCGGTCATGAAGCGGTCGAACGGTCCACCGCTCCGCGCCGCGCAGATGATCGCCAGGGGAACGCCGATTCCGAGCGCGCCGAGTTGCGCCAACAACATCAACTCGATCGAGACCGGCAGCCGCTCGGCAACCGCCTGTAGCACCGTCTGTCCGGTGCGGAACGAACGGCCGAAATCGCCTTGCAGCACATTGCCGAGCCAGCTCAGGTAACGCCACCAGATCGGCTGATCCAGTCCCATGTCGTGCCGCAACGCCGCCACGTTCTCCGGCGTCGCCTGGTCACCGAGGATGGTGTACGCGAGATCGCCCGGGCAGCAGCGACGCGATGGAGAAGGTGAGCAGCGAAACCGCAATCAGCACCGGCAACAAGTACAACAGCCGGCGTGCGACGAAGAACGCCATCGACGGTTATTCCTTCCAGGCGCGCGATACGTCGATCACCCCGCTATACATCTTGGGAAGTCCCTTAACCTTCGCGCTCGAGATTGCGTAGTAGGTATTCTGGAAGGTCCAGAACCAGATCGCCTCCTTGTTGATCAGCCGGGTGATCGCGCAGTAGTCCTCGTTGCGCTTGCCTTGATCGGCGGTGATTCGCGCGCGGTCGAGCAGTTTATCGAGCTCCGGATTCGAATAATTGGCAAGCGCGACCGGGCTACCGGTACGGAAATTGGCATACATCTGGATGTCAGGATCGGCGAGATCGACGATCCGCCACGGCGTCAACTGGAATTGACGCATGAAGGCGCGCGGCGGAATGGTCGCCTGATCGACCTGCTCGATCTCCATGTTGGCACCGGCCCGCTTCCACAATTGTTGCAGCACCTGGCCAACGGTGCGCCCACGGGGCGTCGCCGTGACGAGCATCTTGAAATCGACAGGCTTGCCGTAGTCCTTGATCAGCGCCTTGGCTTTCTCAAGGTCTTCGGGAAGCGCGCCGTCGTCCTTGCACTTGACCCAGGAGCCGTCGCCGTAGGGGTTGCTGGCAGGTCTAGCGAGACCATTGGTAATGGCCTGCGACATCTTCTTGCGGTCAAGCGCCATCACCAGCGCCTGGCGCACGCGCACGTCGTCGAACGGCGGGGTCTTGGTGTTCATGGCGTAAACCGCAGCCCCCGAGCCGGCATAGGTGTGCACGGTCAACTTGGAATCCTTTTGCGCCCTCTGGATGTTATCAGCGGAAGTTTCATCATCCCAGATCAGATCGACCTCGCCGGATTGCAGGCTCGCAAAGCGCGATTGCGCGTCGGGCAGCGGCTTCAGCGTGATGCGGTCGAAGTTGATCTTGTCCTTGTCCCAGTAGTTCGGATTTTTCTCCAGGATCATGCGATCGCCGGCCGTCCAGGACTTTAGAATGTAGGGACCGGTGCCGACAGGATTGCGGTTGTAATCGTCGCCCTTGGTCTTCCACGCGGTCGGGGAGTGTATCGCGTTGGTCTGGCTCGCGTAGGACACCAACGACGGGAAGTTCACTGAGGGGTCATTGAGATTATAGACCAACGTCAGCTCGTTCGGCGCCTGAACGTTGTTGACGTTGGAGATATAGAAGGCGCAGCGGCACTTGTTGGCGGGATCTTTCTGCCGGTCGAAATTCGCTTTGAACGCTTCGGCGTTGAACGGCGTGCCATCGTGGAACTTGACGCCCGGACGCAGCTTGAAGGTCCACATCTTGAAGTCCTCGGAGGGCTCCCAGGACAGTGCCAGCTTCGGCTGCGGCTTGCCGTTCGCATCGAGAGTGGTGAGCGTATCGAAGAGCGCGGATGACGCGGTGAGTGCCGCCGTGTCGTAAACGCCGACCTTCAGCACATCGAAACCGGGGATATCGAGCTCAAGGCCGACGGTGATGCTGCCGCCCGCTTTCTGCGCGCTGGCGGGCATTGCCGACAACGCCACGCCAAATCCCGCCACAAGAAATATTCGCGCGAGCGCGCTCGAACGGATCGCCGCTTTCATGGATGTTCCCTCCGATATGTCGTTCGTCCGGTATTCCGGATCGTCGATGGCTCTCGGAGATTGTCCGGAAACGCCGGCGCGGGCAAGGGCGTTTGCAAGCCGCGGATGAAAAGCCGCAGCATCGCCACCCTTGCGTCGCGACGCCCCGCCGTCAGGCGCGCTCGGCCAACTGCGCCTTGCCAGCGAAGGATGCGATCTCATCCTCCGACAGGCCGGTCTCCTTCAGATAGGCACGCGTGTGCTCGCCGAGCGTCGACATGCGCTTCGCCGCCGACACGTTGGCGCCGGACATGCGGAACGGCAGATTGAGGACCTTGAAAGTGCCGCCGCCGTCCTCGACCTCGGCCAACGCACCGCGATGGGAGATCTGCGGATCGCGCAGCGCCTCGGCGACCGTGCGATAGGCCGACGAAGGCACGCCATACTCATTGAGCGCAGCAAGGCACTGCTCGGTCGTCACGGTGCGCGACCATGCCTCCACGCCTTCCATCAGGCTCGTCCAGTTTTCCCTCCGATCGGAGTATTTGGCAAAGCGCGGATCGCTCACCCACTCCGGATGACCGATCACCTGCATCAGGCTCTGGAAGGTTTTCTCGCTGGCGATCGCCATCATCACATAGCCGTCGGTCGTCTCGATCGGGCCGAACATCGGCCGTTGCGTCGGCTTCACTTCGAACTGCGACCATTGCAGTTCGTTCAAGGTCAGGCTCAGCATGGATTCCAGCATCGAGACGTCGATCTGCTGGCCCTGCCCGGTCGCTGTGCGCTGATACAGGGCCGCCGAGATCGCGCCGAATGCGTAGACACCGGTGAGTACGTCGGCGTGATAGATGCCGCAATAATCCGGCCGGCTTCGTCCCGCGCTGGTAGGCCAGATGCGCCATCTCATAGCCCGATGCCGCGTGAATCACCGGCGCATAGGCCGGCAGCTCCGCCGACGGCCCGGTCTGGCCGTATCCGGAGATCGAGCAATAGACCAATTTCGGGTTGAGGCCGTGCAGGGAGGCATAATCAAGCTTCAATCGCCGCATGACGCCGGGGCGGAAATTCTCCACCAGCACGTCAGCAGTCGCGACCAATCGGCGAACGGCTTCGACGCCCTTGGGCGATTTCAGATCGAGCACCAGGCTGTTCTTGCCGACGTTAAGCTGGCCGAAGGCGGTCGAACAATTATTCCGTACCGGCGGACGGGTCCGCATCGTCTCGCCCTCCTCGGTTTCAATCTTGATGACCTCGGCGCCCATATCGGCTAGCATGCGCGTGCAGTGAGGCCCGGCAATCGTGGTTGAGAAATCGAGGACGCGTAGGCCTGCGAAGCTGCCTGTCATATTCCTCTGCTCGTTACCGGCTATCGTCATTCTCGTGTAGCTCCTTGGGCCTAACGGCACTTGTTGTTGGCGCGGCGTGACCCTAAAGGGCGCCGCCGCGGCAGGAAAGCCTTTCGCATCAGGAACCGATAGCTAGGGCCCGGCATTATCGCCAGTAGACTGGACCCTTAGAGTAAACTGGACCCTTTCTTGCATTTCCTCTCATCAGAGGCTGGTAGAGGGCATTCCTTTGAGAGTCTTATTCATCACTACGGAAATGGATGATTTCGTCCGGGTGGGCGGGCTCGCCGCCGTGTCCGCCGCCCTACCCCGGGCGCTTCGTCGGCGGAGTGACGTCCGGGTCATGCTGCCCGGCTATCGGGACGTCGTCGAACAGCTCACGCACATTGATATCGTTGGACAATGTGCGGCGTTAGCGGAGATGCCGGCCTGCACTGTGGGGCGGGCAGCGACCAAGGACGGCCTGCCGGTCTACGTCCTGCTCTGCGCGCAATTATATGACCGCCCCGGTAACCCCTACGGCGATGAAAACGGCCAAGACTGGCCCGACAACGACATCCGCTTCGGGCGGCTTGCATCCGCTGCCGCCGAACTTGCCTTGGGCAAGGTGGACAGGAATTGGGCAGCGGACCTGGTTCACGCCAATGACTGGCAGGCTGCATTGACGCCGGCCTACCTGGCCTGGAAGGATGCAAAAGTTCCTTCGATCCTGACCATCCACAATCTCGCCTATCAGGGACTGTTTCCCGCGGATTCGCTGCGCCGCATCGGGGCGCCCGAAAGCTCCTTCCACATCGACGGGCTCGAATTCTACGATCACATGTCGTTCCTGAAAGGCGGCCTCGTCTATGCCTCGCACCTGACCACCGTCAGCGCGACCTACGCAAAGGAGATCACGACGCGCGAGCTCGGCTGCGGGCTCGAAGGCCTGCTGAAGCGCCGCTCGGACGCCGACCAACTGACTGGCATCCTGAACGGCATCGACGAAAGCTGGGATCCGCGCGCCTGCGCACAATTGGCGCAAACCTTTGGCGCCGGCGACTGGGAAGGCAAGCAGGCGAACGCGAACTATGTCCGCAAACAGTTTGGCCTGGCGGTGTCACGCGGGCCGATTTTTGCGCTTGTCGCCCGCCTCGTCCACCAGAAGGGCGTCGACCTCGTATTGTCAGCCGCTGACAAAATCATCGATGCCGGCGGCCAGATCGTCGTGACCGGCAGCGGCGAGCCCCACATCGAGAAGGCGCTGGTCGAGGCACATCTGCGCCGGCCGGATGCGATCGGTGTCGTCATCGGCTTCAACGATGGACAGGCGCGGCGGATGTTTGCCGGCAGCGATTTCACGCTGATGCCATCACGGTTCGAGCCGTGCGGGCTGAGCCAGATGTATGCGCAGCGGTTCGGATCGCTGCCGATCGGTCACCAGACCGGCGGGCTGGCGGAGACCATCAAGGACGGCGAAACCGGATTCCTGTTCGCAAAGCCGTCGCCGGAGTCGTTTCTCGGCGGCGTGCGGCGGGCGTTCGAAGCCTTCCGCGCCAAGGACCGGCTCGACACGATGCGACGCAACGCAATGGCGCGATCGTTTAGCTGGGATCTATCGGCCGCCTGCTACAGCGCGCTCTACCACAAGACGGTCGCGCCTTCGATCGCCGCGTAACTCCCATCTACTCCGCCGCTTCCGGCATCGCCTCCATCTGCTCGTGGAGGATGACGCCGGATAACGGATCAAATTCGCCGACCCAGGGCTGCTTCTCGAGCACTGCTTTGGTGTGGCGGTAACCGGCATCCCAGCGCTGCATGATTCCGGACGGACTGAAATCGATGTCCTTGGTGTGGTCCTCGCGGCTGAGCTGCGGGGCGAGCAGCCGCACCACATGCATCCGCGTCGGGCAGCCATAGCCCGTCAGTTCCCTCACCGCCTCGCTGTTGCGCTCGGCCTCCGGCAGACGCGCGGCGAGCTGGTTGATGACATGGCGCAGCCGGTGCGCCTGCTGCTGGCGGGCAATGTGGCTGGAGATCCGGCTCGAATACTGCACGTCCTTGTGCCGGTTCAGCACCTCCGCCATCGTGGTCGGCTCGGCGCCGGACGGATTCCAAAGATGCACGGCGAAGATCAGCGAGTTCTTGCGCGGATTATCGTCGAAGACGGCTTCCGTCGGCGTGTTCGACAATATGCCGCCGTCCCAGTAAAGCTCGCCGTCGATGCGGATCGCCGGGAATGCCGGCGGCAGCGCGCCCGACGCCATGATGTGCCTGACGCCGAGCTCACAGTCCCGGCTGTCGAAATAGCGCATCTGGCTGGTGCGGACATGGGCGGCGCCGACGGTCAGGCGCGGCGTGCATTGATTGACCAGCTTGAAATCGACCAGCTCGCTCAGAGTCCGCTCCAGCGGCGCGGTCGAGTAATAGCCGGCATTGTCGGCGCCGAGCGGATAGGAATCGCCGGCATGGGCCAACGGGTTGGGCCGAAAGAAGCCGGGAATGCCGTTGGTCACGGTCGACCAATAAGAAAGCTTTTCGTTGAAACCTGGAAAGATGTCGCGAAAGGTCCAGACCGGACTCTGTTCCATCTTCTTCCAGAACGAGCGAAGGCGCGGCAAGCGGTTCTGCCGCGCGTTGCCGGCGATCAGGCCGGCATTGATCGCGCCGATCGAGGTGCCGATGATCCAGTCCGGTTCGATTCCGGCCTCATGCAGCGCTTGATAGACACCGGCCTGATAAGAGCCAAGTGCGCCGCCGCCCTGCAGCACCAGGACGATCTGACCCGACTCGGACCTGGCCAGCGATCGCAAGTTCGGCGAAGAACCGATATCCTGAACGTCCTTCATGTCACGCTCCCTCGGATTTTTGTCGTGCTAATGCGCGGTCCAGCCGCCGTCGACCGGCAGCGCGATGCCGGTGATCGAGGCCGCCGCGTCGCTGGCAAGAAACACCGTCAGCGCGCCGAGCTCTTCGACAGTGGCAAAACGCTTGTTCGGTTGCTGCGCCAGCAGCACGTCGTGGATGACCTGCTCGCGGGAAATGCCGTGCGCCCTGGCCTGGCCGTCGATCTGCGCCTCGACCAGCGGCGTGTAGACGTAACCGGGGCAGATCGCGTTGCAGGTGATGCCCTCTTCCGCGGTCTCCAGCGCCGCCACCTTGGTCAGGCCGACGATGCCGTGCTTGGCGGCAACATAGGCCGCCTTGAAAGGCGAAGCGACCAGGCCGTGCGCCGAGGCGATGTTGATGATGCGGCCGAACCTGTTCTGGCGCATCGCGGGCAATGCGAGCCGCATGGTGTGAAATGCCGATGACAAATTGATCGACAGGATCGCGTCCCACTTCTCAACCGGAAACTGATCGAGCGGGGCGACGTGTTGAATGCCGGCATTGTTGACCAGAATATCGAGCCGGCCGTAACTGGCGACCGTGGTCGCGATCATCTCGGCGATTGCTTCCCGGCTCGTCATATCGGCCGCGGAATAGCTGACTTCGATGCCGAAATCGGCGGTAAGCTGATCGCGGGTCTTGGCGATCTCGGCCGCGAGGCCGAAACCGTTCAGCACCACGGCCGAGCCGGCTTCGGCCAGCGCACGGGCGATCCCGAGCCCGATACCGCTGGTCGAGCCCGTGACCAGTGAGACCTTACCTGTCAGTGGCCGTAAGGCCGAAGCACCCTGTGTCTTGAGCTGAATATTCATGGGCTGCCCTTTCGTGTGACTGGTCAACGTCGTAACGAAACCATTTCCGCCGCAATCTGCACGCTTGGCACGGCTTCAAGGAAATGCCCTTTGGCTTCCAAAACCATACGCCCGCGCTATGGCGGTTTGGGTAGTCATCGGGGGGCGCAATCGGGTAGCTTTCCTGCACGGCAGAGCGAGGCACGACCATGGAGATGCATCAGGTTCGCTACTTCCTTGCGGTCGCGCGCGTGCTCAACTTCACGCGCGCCGCCGACGAGTGCAACGTCACGCAGCCGTCGCTGACGCGGGCGATCAAGCAACTCGAAGCCGAACTCGGCGGCGATCTGTTTCGCCGCGAGCGCCCGGCCGCGCAATTGACCGAGCTCGGCCAGCGCATGCATCCGCTGCTCAAGCAATGTTATGAGGCGGCGACCGGCGCGCGCGAACTTGCCTCATCCTTCAAGAGCGGCGAAGTCGGCGCGCTCCGGATCGCGCTGACCCATTCGGTCGATCTGTCGCTGTTGATTCCGCATCTCGACCAGATCAAGCGGATGTTCAATCGTCTGGAGTTTCGTTTCTTGCGCGGCAACGCCCGCGAAGTCGCGGAATATCTCAAGAAGGGCGAAGCCGAACTCGGCATTGCCGCCGAAATCAGCGAAGAGTGGGACCGGCTCGATACCTGGCCGCTGTTTACCGAAAACTTTCAGCTCGTCATCAACCGGAAGCATCCGCTGGCAGACCGCGATAAACTCGACTTCGGCGATCTTCGCGCCGAGCAATTGCTGTCGCGGAACTACTGCGAGCATGCGGCGCGGGTGAACTCTTCGCTTCGCGAACACGGCCTCGACGTCGATCGCAGCCACGAGATCGCATCCGAGCGCGATCTGATCGAGCTGTTGGAGGCCGATATCGGCGTCGCCGTGGTGCCCGATACTGCGTCGATCCCGCCGACGCTAAAGCGCGCCAGCGTCGAAGGGCTGGATGCGCGGCGAACGGTAAATCTTTACGGCGTGGCCGGACGTGAACGGACTGCGGTGGCATCCGCCGTGATGCGGATGCTGCGCAGCACCAACTGGCAGCAACTCATCGACAGGAATGGAACTCCCTGAAAAGCCCCGCCTGAGAAGCCCCGACTGGATCGGTTCCCGGGCTTTCCGCCGCATTTGCGCAGAATAGGATCCCCTTAAAATCCAGGACGGCCGCACCATATAGGGATTCGGCTGGGAGTTGGAGGGACCGATGAAATCTCATCCGCGCCCGAACCGCAAAGATTGGGAACAGATCGCCGAGGATTTGCAGGAGACAGCGGATAAGCTGCCGCCCGGCGATGACAAGGAAGCCGCCAAACGCAAGGCGTTGCAAATGAGGAAGGCAGTTGAAATCAGAAATTGGCTGACTTCCCCGGGCATGCAACCACCCCGCTGATGCAGCGCTCCGCCCGGCGGAACCGCGACGCATGCTTCCTCGGTAGAGTGAAGGTCGATAAAGAGCGACCCCGCCATTTGAAATCGCAAAATGACGGGGCCGTCGGAGCTTTTCACCTTCTATGAGGGTTACTTGCTCCTTGCAGACGTAACTTTCGACGCGCGATCACGTTCCGGGCTTCTTCGAGATTTTTCTTTTCTCGGAGATTTCTCTTCCTTGAAGTTTCTCCACCGGTTCCACTACCAACGCTTTGCATCCGGTCGGCCGGCCACCGGCCTTGTGCGGCAGCGATCCGGTTCGCGCGAGTCTTGCACGCCCTCGGGCAATTTCTCGGAACTGCTTCCCCTTCCCGGAATTTCCGTAGCTGAGGCGAGGTCGCCATGACTGGACTGCCCGCCGGCGTCGTCGAGCTTGCGGATGCCGGCCCGCGCCAGCAACGCTGGGGGCCTGCGCCGGGCGCTGCGCCACGAAGCTGCGCTGAATTCGGTCTCGATCAAGGGAGATCAGCCATGCCGCAGATCCAAGCCGACAACCAACCCGTTACCCAGATCACGATCATCGAGTCGGAGCCCGAGAAGCAGGCCGAGGCGTTGTCGGTCATGACCGAGCGCGCCCGCTTCATGGCGCGTCAGCCGGGCTTCATTTCGATCAGCCTGCATCGCAGTCTGGATGGACGCCGCATCGTCAACTACGTGCAATGGCAGAACAGCGATCTGCTGCGATCGGCCCATCAATCGCCGGAGTTTCGCAAGCAGTGGGGCCACTTCGACGAAATCACGAGCGAGATCGATCCACATTTGTATGAAGTTTCTGCCGTCATAGACGGGAAAACGTAAGCCCCGCAACAACCAGTGGGAGCAGCCCGATGCCGGACTCCCGACCATTGATCACGCCCTCCGGAACGGGAATCCTGGACCCGGGGACCGGCGCTCCCGTGCGTGACGAGTACTTTTTTGCTGGATTGAACCATGAGCTCAGCGACAAAGGCTTCTTCGTTACCGCCGCCGATGATTTGATCACCTGGGCCCGCGGCGGTTCGTTGATGTGGATGACATTTGGCCTCGCTTGCTGCGCAATCGAGATGATGCAGATGGCGATGCCGCGCTACGACGCCGAGCGGTTTGGATTTGCGCCCCGAGCCAGTCCACGGCAGGCCGATGTCATGATCGTCTCCGGTACAGTCTGCAACAAGATGGCCCCCGCGCTGCGCAAGGTTTATGACCAGATGCCCGAGCCCCGATATGTGATTTCGATGGGGTCGTGCGCCAACGGCGGCGGCTATTACCACTATTCGTACTCGGTCGTGCGCGGCTGCGACCGCATCATTCCTGTCGACATCTATGTTCCGGGCTGCCCGCCGACCGCCGAAGCGCTGCTGTACGGCGTGATGCTATTGCAGAAGAAGATCCGGCGTTCAGGCACTATCGAACGCTGACGTCGATCACCCGGGAACCTTGCCAGAATCCTCGTGTTGACGATATGTCGGAACCAACAGTGAGGAGTTCACGATGGTAACGGCAAAGCAAAAGGCCGCAGCGAAGAAGAACATTCGCAAGGCCCGCACGGCATGGCGCGGCATGTCGGCGCAAGCCCACGCAAGGGTTCAGCCCGAGGGGCGCCGCCGCGCCAAGCCCGGAGCCCGCAGCAGCGGCAGCTTCTTCCATATCGAGGTGCGGCCGCGGCGGGAATTCAAGACGTTCCGCACCCAGGATATCGGAACGAAAGGCGGAATCGAACGGGTCGCCGGCAAGCGCGGCAGCGGTTCCTGGGATACTCAGAAATGGCTGATCAGCAAGGAGCATGCCCATCGCGTCGGCGCCCGTCTGGTGCCGGATACCGCGGATGCGCGAAAGATTTTGAAAACTCTCGGCGCACCGCCGCGCCATCTTTCCGGTGACCGCTTCAAGGCGACGGATCGGCCCAACGTACCCGAACGCGCCAAGCCGACACCGGCCATGCGGCGCGCGCGGACCCGCAATATACGCAAGGCCCAGGCAACGAAGCGCAAGAGCTCCTCCCGCTAGACGCAATGCGAGGACGGCCGGGATGGGCTCGGGCTATCGCTCTTCGCTTGCACTCTTCAACGCGGCGATCAGGTCGTCGATCTCCATGCGCTTGCGGAAATCGGGATCGACGAAGCGGGCCTTCACCAATCCATCGCGGCCGACCACAAAGGTAGCCGGGATCGGCAGCACCCAGCCGTCATTGCCCTGAAAACTCGCCATATCCTGATAGGAAAGCAGCCGCTGGATTTCGGTGCCGAGCCAGATCGCGAGGTTGAGCGACAGCGCGTAGCCGTTGTCGAGATCGGTCAGCACCGGGAACGGCGCTGCGGCCTCGGATTTGAATTTCTCGGCATAGGCCTGCGTCTCCGGCATGATCGCAACCGTCTGCGCGCCCAATGCCCTGATCCGGTCCTGGGCATGGATCACCGCCCTCACGTTTAGCCGGCAGTAAGGGCACCAATGGCCGCGATAAAACATCACGGCGACAGGACCGTGGTCGAGGAGCGATTTCAGGCTGACCAGCCGGCCGGTCTCGTCCGGCAACAGGAACAGCGGCATCACTTCGCCCGGCCTCGGCGCATTTTCGCCGCCGCCGTTCTCATTGAGCCGCACCACCAGCCGGTCGACCGCTTCGCCATAGGCCGGAAAGATCTCCCGCCCCGCCGCGGCGTAGGCCTCGAGCTGCTCGCGCAAGGTACCCTCCATGTCGCGGCATTGCTGGAACGCCTCCTTGAGGCGTTCGGCGTTGGCTGGCGATAGCGTTGTCGTCATGGCTTGCTCCGGCATATCAGTATTATTTTCCGGCTTGGGCCGCCCCGCAAGTGCGGCCCAAACCTGCAGTGCTCCCGCCTCAGGGCAGATAGAAATTGCCGGTCGGGTCAAGCATGCCCGAGGTCGAATAGAGCTGGCCCTTGTCCATGAAGAACACGGTGTTAGCAGGCACCTTCCTGGCGTTCTTCATCATTGCGTCGTGATTCTTGGGTGTCGCCGCCATCGCCATCGCCGACATCTTCCCCGGACCGGCATACATGTAGGCCATGCCCGGATTGAATTCCCAGGGGACTTGCGAGAAGGCGGTCGTTGCGACGGCAGCAAAGGCCGCGGCGACAATCAGGGTCTTGGAAAGGGTGGTCATGGGAAATTCCTCAAGATTGACATCGCGCCCGCCAATCGGGCGCTGGCCCATCAGAGGATGGACTTCCCTTGATTTGAAATGCCGTTGCACAATCGGTTCGATAGCCATGGCGTATTGAGAGCACCGATAGTCCGCCGCTATCGACTTGAGAGCGGATGCGCATTTCATATCGGCCCACCGAACGTTCATCCTGTCCTCGAAGGCATGCGGAGGGCATGCGCCACCGACAGGAGGTTTCCCATGACACGCCATCTGACGAACCCCTTTGCAAATTTCTTCGCCACACTGCTGCTGGCGGTGCTCGTGCTTTCCGTCGTCTCGGCAGCACGGGCGGACAGCGACGATGGTATCGTTCGTGTCAAGAGCGCGGTGCCGATGCCGGAGGCGATCAGCCGCATCAAGGCGGATATCTCAGCCAAGGGCATCAAATTCTTCAGCGAGATCGACCAGTCGAAACTCGCGGCCGACGCCGGCATCAAGCTGCGCCCCTCGACGCTATTGGTGTTCGGCAATCCGCCGCTCGGGACGCAGTTCATCACCTCGAATCCGAACGCCGGACTTGACTGGCCGGTCCGGCTATTGCTGACGCAGGACGACAATGGCGACGTCTGGGCAGTCTGGACCGATTTCGGATGGATCGCCAGGCGTCACAACATCAGGGACCGTGTGGCGCAGTTCGAGATGGCGACCAAGGTGGTGGGCTCGATCACCTCGACCATCACAACCAAGTAACCGTGCCGGCCCGCTTGCCGCAGGCTCATCAGGCTGCGCCGCCGGCGCGGCCTGATCGCATCCGGCGTTGCCAACAGAGGAGTTCGTTCGATGACACCGGAGAAATTTGACGTTGTCATTCTCGGCGGCGGCAATGCCGGCATCGGTGTCACCGGACCGGTCCGGCGCGCGGGAATGTCGGTCGCGATGATCGAGGCCGATCTTCTCGGCGGCACCTGCCCGAACCGCGGCTGCACGCCGAAGAAGGTGCTGGTCGCCGCCGGTCACGCGCTGCACGAAATCGAACGCGCATCCATCCATCACATAGCCGTCGGCAAGCCGAAACTCGACTGGGCCGCGCTGATCGACCGCGAGAAGGACATGATCAAGGACATCCCTGCCAATCTCGCCCGCGCGATGGCCAAGCGCAATGTCGAGGTCATCAAGGGCCACGGCGCGTTCACAGGCTCCAATACAATCCGCGTCGGAAGCCGGACACTCGGGGCCAGGCATATCGTGATTGCGACGGGATCGAAGCCGCGGCCGCTGCCGATTCCAGGCGCCGAGCTCATGATCACCTCGGACGAAATGCTGAGCGAGCGCGAACTGCCGGCTTCCGTGATCTTCATCGGTGGCGGCGTCATCTCGCTCGAGTTTGGCCAGGTCTATGCGCGCGCCGGTGCTGCGGTCACTATTCTCGAGGCGCTGCCGCAGCTATTGCCTGCCATGGACGCCGACGCCGTCGCGCGCTTGCAGGCCGAGAGCGAGCGCATCGGCATTCGCATCCGAACTGCAGTGAGCGTCAAGCAAATTGAAAAGGCGAAGGACCGCCTGCGCGTCGTCTTCAGCCATAACGGCGCTGAGCACGCAGCCGAAGCCGACCGTGTCGTCAACGGCGCCGGACGCGTCGCCAATGTCGATACGCTGGATCTCGCCGCGGGCCATGTCGAGCAAGCCGATGGCCGCGTCGCGCTCGACCGCCATCTGCGGTCGACCTCCAATCCCAACGTCTATGTCTGCGGCGACGCAGTTCCGACCTCGCCGCAACTGTCGCCGATCGCGACCTATGAGGGCGACATCGTCGGCCGAAACATCGTCGAAGGCGCTAAATACAGCCCGGACTACGCGAGCATGGCGACATCGGTCTACACGGTGCCGCCGCTCGCCTCGGTCGGCCTGACGGAAGCCGCCGCCAGGCAGAACGGTCTTGCGATCGACGTCCACGTCAATGACATGCTCGACTGGTTCTCCGCGAAAACCTATGCCGAAACAGTGGCGTGGTCGAAGGTGATCGTCGATCAATCGACCGACCGCATCCTAGGCGCGCATTTCGTCGGGCATGCCGGCCAGGAGCTCGTGAATATCTTCGGACTGGCTATGCGCTTCGGCATCACCGCGAGCCAGATCCGGGAAAATATCTACGCCTATCCGACGTTCTCCTCCGACATAAAGCACATGCTCGGCCACGATTAGCCGCATAGCGCGACGCTATGGAGTCAAGAGCCAACCGGCATTTCCTCTCGTGAGCGGTTTCCTTGATGGTGATGACGTAGCCGGCGAGATCATTCGGAGCCCACGGCAAAGATAGAAACAGAGGAGACCACGACATGTCCAAATCCAACGTCGCTTCATGCACAATCTGGCAAGGTCTCGCACTCGCCGGAATGGTTGCAGGTTCGGTTGCAACCACCTCGACCGCCATTGCGGGCGAATGCCCGGCCGGCAAGATGCAGCCCAACGTCCGCGCAATGGTCGACTACAAGCCTGTCGGCGTCACCGACGTCACCCTTGGCTCGATCAACCTCGAGAAACAGCCGGCCAACATCAGGAATCGCGAGCTGCGCTTCCGCAAGCTGACCATCGAGCCCGGCGGCATCGTGCCCTGGCACAGCCATGACGACCGGCCTGCGCTAATCTATGTCCAGCAGGGCGAGATCGTCGAATACGCCAGCAACTGCTCGGAGCCGATCGTGCACAAGGCCGGCGAGATCAGGCCGGAAGTCGCCGGCACCTCGCACTGGTGGAAGAATCTCGGCAAGGAGACCGTCATTCTCTATGTCGGCGACGTCCGTAAGGATCCGCATGACCACAATATGTAAGGAGCTGTAACGAGCGCCACCCGACGTCTCGTTGCCGGATGTGACGGCCTGGGGTCCCCGTGTCGCCCCACACGCCCAGGCGTCACATCCTTCTTTCTCGATAAGATATTGAGAAGCGCCATGACCGCCATGTCCGCGCCGATGAAATCCCAAGCGATGGAAATGCATGGTCACTCACCGGGCGTGGCGCTACGATCCCTGGTCATTGGCCTCACGGCGTTCCTGACCGTGGTGGATCTGTTCGCGACGCAGGCGATTCTTCCTTCGCTGACCCGGCACTACAATGTAACGCCGGCCGCCATGGGTATTGCAGTCAATGCCAGCACCATCGGCATGGCCGTCGCCGGCCTCGTTGTCGGCTTCCTGAGCCCGCATATCGATCGCCGGCTCGGCATCCTCGTCAGCCTGGTCGTGCTCGCGGTCCCCACCACGTTGCTGGCGATCGCGCCTGATCTCATGACGTTTACGGCGCTTCGCATCGCCCAGGGCCTCTGCATGGCCTCGGCGTTCGCGTTGACGCTGGCGCATCTCGGCGAGCAATGCAGTTCGATGGATGCGGGCGGCGCGTTCGCGGCCTATATCACCGGCAACGTCGCAAGCAATCTGATCGGCCGGCTGGTGTCGGCGGCGGTGGTCGACACGCTCGGCCTGGCCTCGAACTTCTATTTCTTCGCGCTGCTCAATCTCGCCGGCGCCGTGCTGGTTTATTTCACCATCCATCGTGTCAAGCCGATGCACGCGATGCCTTCAATGCAATCGCCGTTCGCGGCAACGCTCGGCCATTGGCGCAACCCGGCGCTGCGCGCTGCCTTTGCCATCGGCTTTTGCATCCTGTTCGCCTTTATCGGCACCTTCACCTTCGTCAATTTCGTGCTGGTGCGCGAACCGCTGGCGCTCGGGCGGATGGATCTCGGCTTCGTCTATTTCGTCTTCGCGCCTTCCGTGGTCACGACGCTATTTGCCGGCAGTGCTGTCGCCCGGTTTGGCACGCGGCCAGCGATCTGGGGGGCGCTGGCGGTGGCAGCCGTTGGATTGCCTTTGATGCTGTCTTCCCACCTGCCGCAAGTATTGGCCGGCATGGTACTGGTCGGTGTCGGGACGTTCTTTGCGCAGGCCTGCGCCACCGGCTTCGTCGGCCAGGCCGCCAGCGACCACCGGGGCATTGCCAGCGGAACCTATCTTGCCTGCTATTTCCTCGGTGGTCTCGTCGGCAGCGCCGTGCTGGGCCAGTTGTTCGACCGGTTCGGATGGAGCGCCTGCATCGCCGGCGTCGGCGCGTCGCTGGCCATCGCGGCGCTATTGACCGTGGGCCTCACGCTTAAACCTCGGTCCGCCGGGTCTCCGGCATGAACGCCCAGATCACCGTCAAGCCAAGGGCTGCGATCCCCGCCAGCCCGATGAACGCGACGCTGCTGCCAAAGATATCGCTGATATAGCCTGCCAATACCGTGCTCAGCGAAGCACCAATGCCGGTCGCGGTTCCGACGATCCCCTGCGCCAGATTGAAGTGGCCGCTGCCGTAGGCGACATCGGCCACGATCAGCGGCACCATCACGCTGAGCACGGCCGCGGTAATGCCGTCGAACACTTGCACCAGGACCAGAACATAGGGATCGCGAACCACCGCAAACAGCAAACCACGGATCGCCAGCGCAGCGAACGCCAAGAGCAGCAGCGGTCGTCTCCCCCACGCCTGAGCCTTGCGCCCGACCGAGGGTGAGGTCAACGCGACGATCGCTTGAGGTACGATGATGCAGGCCGCAATAAGCACCGGCGCCCATTGAGCCGATCGCGTCGTGACCACGCCGGCCATCAGCGGCAGCATGGCGGCGTTGGCGAGTTGAAACAGCAACACGCCGCCGGCGAAGATCAGCAGTGGGCGCTGCCGAAGGAGATGAAGCACACTGGTCGCCTCCTTGTCGGCGGCCTTGGTATCATCACCGTCCTCGCTCAAGGCACCGTGCGCCTGCGCCACGTTGATTTCCTGGCCGCGAATCCGGGCAAGCGCCAACAGGGTAGGGATTGCAAGAAAGAAGGTGACGAAGAAGACCGACTGGCTTGACAACAGATAGCCGGATGCGCCCATCAGCGCCGCCGCTGAACCATTACCCAGGGACGCGAAACGGGCATTGCGCCCGAGCCGTTCCCCGATCGCAAACGGCCCGACCAGGCCGAGGCTGATCGCGGCGATTGCCGGACCCAGCACGCAGCTCGCAAGCGCATGCAAGATGGCGGCCGCAGTCACTACCGGGAAGATCGGCCACAAAGCGTAGGCCAGCGCGGCGCAGCCGATGGTGGCGACCGCGAGCCCCGCCACCAGCCGCTCGGAACGGGCGGCATCGACAACGGCTCCGCCCGGCATCTGCCCGAGCAGGCCGATGATCCCGCCGATCGACAGCACGAAGCCGATCTCAACCTGCGTCCATTTCTGCGTGGTGAGGTAAACCGCGATAAACGGACCGAATCCGGTCTGCACGTCGGCGAGAAAGAAGATGAACCAGTCGAGACCGCGCTGGCTCTCGCGCGACGGTTTGGGCCGCTCGCTGGACGCGGGCGGCACCGGCACAACATTACCCTCGCCGGCGGATCGCCGATGGCGATCGTCGTTCATCGGATCGAGCGACTGGGACGGACGCACGATCAGACCGTTTCTCCTTTATTTGTCGAAATCCCACGGCTGCAAGCGGCCGGCCGCACCGAGCACGATGACCGGCGCGTCCTGCTTGTATTCCGGCGCCGCTATCACCTGCTCCTTTGTCAGCTCGAGCGTGATGCTGTCACTCTTGTTGGCAACACGGCCAAAACGCAGCGCACTCCAGTCGACGACGATCTTTCGGCTGCCGACACCGAGAAAACCGCCAAAATCGATGACGGCGGCGCGCACAGTGCCCTCGCGGTCCACGATCACGTCGACGATGCGTCCCATATTTTCGTTGGCCGCACTGCGGACCTCGCGGCCCAGAATACCGAGCGCGTCGCGGGCGCCGATCACAGTGACCGACGGCGGAGGCGCCGGTTCCTTTTTCGGGGGATCCTTCGCATCTTTAGCGGTATCGGCCGGAGCAGCACGGCTTCCCGGCGTTCCATTATCTTCCGCTGCCGAAACCGGGAGGCTCATCGCTAGCCCGGCGATCAGCGATATGATGACAATACCGGCGCGCATATGGCCTCCTGAACTCCGAAGACGCATGGCTAGGAATGCACGACCGCTAGTGCGTCAACACGATCGACACCTGAATCTGTCCGCGCGTGCGCAATACCTCGAGCGACACAACCTCGCCGTGGCGGCGGACCCTCAAGTCAACGCTGGAGGGCCCGATCCGCAGATCGCGCAATACCACCTCGTTGAGGAATTCCGGCAGGCGCGGATCACGAAGACGGATTTCGCCGCACGCAGCATCGAATTCGAGACCGAGCGTCGCCTCCAGCAGGGTAAAGGGCGTCGCGCTGGCCCAGGCCTGCGGCGCACAGGCGACCGGATAAAGCACCGGTCCGCGCCGCTTCTCCCGCCGGAATCCGCAGAACAATTCCGGCAGCCGCCGCAAGTCCATGTAGCTCGCAGCGTCGAACAGGCCCTTGAACAGATGCGCCGCCGAATGCTTCAGGCCGTAGCGCGCAAAACCGAGCGCGATCAGCGCGTTGTCGTGCGGCCAGATCGACCCGTCGTGATAGGACATCGGGTTGTAGCGAACTTCGCCATAGGCAACGGTGCGGATGCCCCATCCCGAAAAGAATTTCTGGCTCATCAGATCGGCCGCAACAAGACGGGCACGATCGGTCCGAGCGATGCCGGTGAAGAGAAGCTGGCCGGCATTGGATGTTCGGACCTTGCACGGCCGCTTGGCGCCATCGAGAGCCAGCGCGTAGGTGCCGAGCTCCTCGCACCAGAACGCCTCCTCGAAGCGCTCGGCCAGCAGCAGGGCTGCGGATTCTAGTTCTGCTGCCTGATCGATCAATCCCAACCGCCGGGCGCAACGCGCCGCCAGCCGCTTGGCGGCAAATACATATCCCTGAACTTCCGCCAGCGCGATGTAGCCCTCGGCGAGCTGTCCATCGGCGTGGAAGATCGCGTCGAAGGAATCCTTCCAGCCCTGGTTGGCAAGCCCCTGCTCGGTGGCGCGCTGGTACTCGACGAAGCCGTCGCGATCAGGGTCGCCGGGCCCGTCGATCCATCGCAACGCCGCCTCGATCGCGGGCCACAGTTCGGCCAGCGTTTCCTCGTCGCCGGTGCGCTCGACATAGAGGCCGGCCAGCAGCACGAACAGCGACGTCGAGTCGACGCTGCCGTAATATTGCGCGAACGGCACTTCGCGCAGCGCCGCCATCTCGCCGCCGCGCATTTCGTGCAGAATCTTGCCAGGTTCGGCATCGGCAAGCGGATCGACCTCCTTGGCCTGAAAATGAGCCAGCCGCCGCAGCACGCCCTTGGCAATGCGCGGATCGACCCACAACATCTGCAGCGCGGTGATCAGCCCGTCGCGGCCAAACGTCGTTGAATACCAGGGGATGCCGGCGTAGGGATATCTGCCCTGCGGCGTATCCGTCATCAGCATGTTGAGATCGGCCATCGCCTGGCACAGCACCTCGTTGAAGATATTGTTCGACGTCTCGATGCTGGCTGCGCCGGCCGTCGACCGCCGCATCTCGCGGCGATGCGCCAGCAGGCCGCGATAGAACGGTACCGGCTTCTGCATGGCCGGCTTGTTGCAGGATACCGCGACGAACAATGCAATCACTTGCCTGGGCGCCAACTCGAAATGATAGGTTGCAGAATTGACCGCGAGCCGCGTCGGCCGCGGCTCGAAATGCAACGCTGTAATGCGGGCCTGACCGTCGATCCCGCTGTATTCCAGCATGACATCGGCGGGACCGAGCAACCGGCTGGAGCCTACGCCCCGGCGCGGCCGGCGCTCGCCGCGCACCTCGAACAAATCGGCGAAATCATTGTCGAACAGCAGCGTCAGGTCGAAGCTCGCCGGCCGGTCGCCGTGATTTTGCAGCGCGATGCGCTGGTAAGCAGTGCCGCGCCACAGGAAAATCGAGCGAACGATGTGTAGCGTGTCCTTCTGCAACGCCAGCCTGCCGTTGCGGTACACGTCGGAATTGGTGAGATCGACGGTCAGCGCCGAATTATCGTCGCGCAGATTGGAGCCGAGCAACAGCGGCTGGACTTCGTCGAGCACCATCTCCAGCCGGGCGAGGTAACGCGTATCGGCGTTGAACAGACCGTCGGGCCCGCCGGCGGAGGCGCCGATATCGCCATGGCTGTCCAGCACGATAAAGGTATCATCGTGCTTGAGCGAGCAGCGCGGCCGCGTCGCCGGGCCCGTCATCGGGATGTAGAATGGCGACTCCGCGACGTGTTCGGCAGCCTGAACGGTGATCAGTTGGGTGACTTCGGCTGTCATTTTGACCCCTCAAGCGATTTCCTTGCGTTGTGATGGACGCATCGGGACGCAAACGCTACTGCCGCAGATCAGGCCGCGTGGGTGGCGAGACGGCCCATTTCGCGCGCCACCAATTCGCGGTAAGGGCCCCTTCCCTGCAGGAGAATATCCGGTGGTCCGTCCTCGATGATCCGCCCGCCCTGCAATACCACAACACGGTCAAAATTGCGCAAGGTGGCGAGACGGTGGGCGATGGCAATCACGGTGCGCCCTCGCATCAACCGCGACAACGCCTCGCGGATCGCCTCTTCAGATTCGCTGTCGAGCGCAGCGGTTGCCTCGTCCAGCAACAGGATCGGCGCGTCTTTCAGGAAGGCGCGCGCGATGGCGATCCGCTGCCGCTGCCCGCCGGAAACCTTGATGCCGCGATCGCCAACCATCGTCGCCATGCCTTCTGGGAGATTCTCGATGAAATCGCAGCGCGCCGCGATCGCTGCGCGCAGCACCTCGTCGTCGGTCGCGTTTGGACGTCCGTAGCGGATATTCTCCATGATAGAGCGGTGGAACAGCGAGATGTCCTGCGGCACGACCGAGATCGCCTCGCGCAGGCTTTGCTGCGTCACCCGCGAGATGTCCTGGCCGTCGATCATGATGCTGCCGTGCTGGACGTCGTAGAACCGCTGCAGCAACACAAACAGACTGGATTTCCCGCCGCCGGAATGGCCGACCAACCCGACCCGTTGTCCCGGCTGAATGCGCAAGGAGAACTTCTCGAACACCTGAACGCCGCCTGGATAGTGGAACGAGACGTTGTTGAAGGCGACGGCGGCGCCGCTGCGGATCAGCGGCTCGGCCTCGGGATGATCCTTCAATTCGTGCGGCAGCAGCAAGGTGGCGATCGCCTCCGTCAGGCGGGCGACGTGCTGGGTCACGTCAACCAGCGCCACTGCAAGGTCGCGCGTCGCGCTCAGGATCGAGAGCCCGAGCGTACATACCAGCACGACATCGCCGGTGGTCGCCGCGCCCCGCTGCCAGAGCGTGATGACCCACGCCAGCAGCGCGATCGTCAGCAGAATGGTCACAACGGCGTGAAGCAGCCGCAGCTTCTCGAGATAGCGGAGGCTGCGCCCACGTGCGTCGAGTTCCCGTTCGACGGTGGCGTCGAAACGGTCGTGTTCGTAGCTGAGGCCGCAGAACGCACGGACCAGCGGCAGATTGCTGATGACGTCGACCATCTCACCATCCACCGCAGCCGCCTTGTCGGCAAAGTCATCATGCAGCGGCTTGCCCGCCGCGGCGAGGTGAAACATCGCCATCAGCATGATACCCGCGATGATGATCAAGCCCGCAGACATCGCAAGACTGACGGTTCCTATAAGGAGTATCGCCGAAACGGTCGCAATGCACGGCGGTAACACATTCCAGACGAACATGTTTTCGACGGTGAAGACGGCATTGGATGTTGCGGTGATACGGCTGGTCAGCATGCCCGGCAGCCGATCAGAGAAATAGCTGGGGGCGTGACCGGTCAGGTGGCGGAACATGTCACGGCGAAGATCGCCGGTAACGCCGACGAAGGTGAAGCTCGCCGTCCAGCTCGCGACCCGCCACAGCAGATTATCCGCCGCGATCAACGACATGAGAAAAGCGAATGCCAGCCATACGCTACTTGCGTGCGACGAACCGGCGGTCAGGCTGTCGACCAGACTCTTCACGCCATATTGCGTGCCCACCGAGCAGGCAACCGCTGCAACGACGGCAGACACGATGACCACATGGGCTCCGCGGCGCCTGCGCAGATAGCGCAAGACAAATGGAAGCGGCCGCCGCACATACCCTGAAAGATTGTCCATGTCGTCTGCAAACCTGTTGAGAGTGAAAGGGAATCCCTAACGCACATCGCGCACGAGGTCGTGAACGGTGCCGCTTCGGATTTGCTGGCGCGCAGCCATCACCACGCAACAATTCTGCAGCATCGAAGTCGCCTTAAATCTGTTGGTGTCAGATGGCATCAGCAAGACAGTCGTGTGGAAGAACCAAGATGCGCCAATGATGGGAACTTCGCAGATGCAAGAACGTTCCAGCTTCCGGCACGCCGGTGCCGATCTGCGGGCTGAGGGATTTATCCAACCAACATTCGAAATAGGAGACGAAAGATGCGCATCGCGCAGGTCGCCCCGCTGACGGAGGCTGTTCCCCCCAAACTGTACGGCGGCACCGAGCGGGTGGTGCACTGGCTGACCGAAGAACTGGTAGCGTTGGGGCACGAAGTCACCTTGTTCGCCAGCGGGGATTCCCGCACCTCGGCGAAACTCGATGCGACATGGCCGAAGGCGTTGCGCCTCGACGGCTCCGTCCGCGACCCCAACGCGCTGCACATGGTGATGCTGGAACGCGTTCGGCAGAAATGCGACGATGAAGAGTTCGATTTTCTGCACTTTCATCTCGACTACTATCCGTTCTCGCTGTTCTACCGACAGCCGACGCCGTTCCTGACCACCCTGCACGGCAGGCTCGACCTGCCGGAGCATCAACCGGTATTCAATACCTTCTCCAAAGTCCCGGTGATCTCGATCTCCAACGCGCAGCGTCGGCCGGTGCCGCAGGCCAATTGGGTGCGCACCATTCACCACGGGCTACCGCAGAATCTGCTGACACCGCAGCCGGTGCAGCCGTCCTATTTGGCGGTGCTCGGGCGGATCGCGCCGGAAAAGGGCGTGGATCGCGCCATCAGCATCGCCACCCGATGCGGCATCCCGCTGAAAATCGCGGCCAAGGTCGATCGCGCCGACCAGGACTACTACGACGAGCTGATTTCCCCGCTGATCAAGGCCAATCCGCTGGTCGAATACATCGGTGAGATCACTGACCGCGAAAAGCCCGACTTCCTCAGCGGCGCCATCGGGCTGCTGGTGCCGATCGACTGGCCGGAGCCCTTCGGCCTCGTCATGATCGAGGCCATGGCCTGCGGCACACCGGTGGTCGCCTACAACCGTGGCTCGGTGGCGGAGATCATCGACCCTGGTCTCACAGGTTTCGTGGTGGAAGATGAAACCAGCGCAGTGGCCGTGGTCGATCGACTATCCATGCTGGATCGTGGCGCCATCCGCCGGCAGTTCGAAGCCCGTTTCACGGCGCGCCGCATGGCCCTCGACTATCTTGCTGCGTATCGCGGGCTGATGGAGGAAGAGCCGCGCATCAAGCTCGTGAGCAGCGCAGAGTAACGGCGTCCACACGTCATCGTCATTGCGAGGAGCGAAGCGACGAAGCAATCCATGTCACCGCGAGTGGAGAGATGGATTGCTTCGCGGAGCCTGTCATCGGGCGCGCATTCGCGCGACCCGTTGGCTCGCAATGACGCTAAGAGACCACCGTCCGCTTCGGCTCGACGATCTCGAACATCCGCGGGAATTCGTCCATCATCATCATCAATTCGCCGAGCCGCACCGGATTGCCGCTGACCGTGATCTTGCCGGAGCCGACAGCTTCCGGGAATGTCGTCAGTTTGGCGATCACTTCGTCGAGCACTCCGCGCGGCAGCGTGAAGCTGGCGTCGGCGTCGGCGGCTTCTGCACCGGCGACATAGGTCAACGCGCAGTTTTCCAGGTTGAGGATGAAGCTCTCCCTGGTATCGGTGAAATTCCAGTTCAGGACGATGCGCTTGCCTTCGGCCTTGGGACCGTTGAGGCGCACGCCGAGCACGTCCCAGAGCTGCTCGGTGCGGAGCGCGGCCAGCGTTTCACGTGGCATCGCGGCGCGCGGCGGCGTCTTGGGCATGCCCTGCCGCAGTTCCTGCGCGCCGAACAGATAGGCATTGCGCCAGGTCGAACTTTCGGAGGCATAGCCGAGCTGTTCGAACGTATCGGCGAGCAACGCGCGCGCCGCCTGGTTGTCGGGGTCGGCGAACACCAGATGGCTCACGGCTTGCGCGACGAAGCGGAATTGGCCCTTGGCAAAATCCTCTCGCGCGCGCGTCAGGACGGCGTCCGCGCCGCCCATATACTCGACATATTTTTTGCCCGATTCGACCGGCGGCAGCGGATCGAGGTTGACGGGATTGGCATCGTACCAGCCGAGATACTTTTGGTAGATCGCCTTCACGTTATGCCTGATGTGGCCGTAATAGCCACGGCCATGCCAGGCGCCCTCAAGGCTCGCCGGTAGGCGGATGGTTTCGGCGATTTCGGCTGCAGTCAGCCCATGGTTCATCAGGCGGATGGTCTGGTCATGCGCGAATTTATAGAGGTCGCGCTGCTGGCGGATCATGGTGTCGATCCGCTCCCGGCCCCAGACCGGCCAATGGTGCTGGCCGCACATCGCATCCGCCTTGCCGCCCCACATCTGTAAGGCCTCGCCGAGATATTTTGACCAGGCCAGTGCGTCGCGTACGTCAGCGCCGCGGAACGGCAGCAGGTTATGAAAATTATGCGTGCAGTTTTCCGCAAGGTTGAGAAGCTTGTAACGCGGTATGAAGAAATGCATCTCCGCCGGCGCTTCGCTGTTCGGAGCCATCTGGAATTCGAATTCGACCCCATCGATGGTCCGCCGGTCGCCGGTCGCCATGATCAGGTCGGTCGGACGGACGAGTGCGACCGCCCCCGCCGCCATGGTCTTGCCAAGTCCGCAATCGACCTGCCCGCGCACGCCTTTCGCAAGAAACGGCCCGAACTGATATTGCGCGCGCCGCAGCATGGCGGGGCCGGCAATGATGTTTTCCGAAACCGCATGCTCCATGAACAGATTGGGCGCAATGATCGGCACGCTGTCGCCGGTAGGTGTTGCATCGTCGAGTACGCCGCGCGCGCCGCCCCAATGATCGGTGTGGGTATGGGTGAAGATCACGGCCGCAACGGGCCGCTTGCCGCGGTGTTGGAAGTAGAGCTCCATCGCCGCCCGCGCGCCCTCGATCGAGGTCAGCGTATCCACCACGATCACACCGCTATCGCCCTCGATCAGCGTCATGTTGGCGATGTCGAGCCCGCGCACCTGGTAGACGCCGGGCACCACCTCGAACAGGCCGTGATGCATGTTGAGCCGCGACTGCCGCCACAGGCTGGGATCGACCGTCGGCGGCGCTTCTTCCGCGGACAGGAAGCCGTAGGGCTCCAGGCTCCAGACCACCCTGCCCTGCGGCGACGTAATCTTCGCATTCTCGATCGTGCCGAGGAAGCCGCGCGCGGCGTCGTCGAAATCACGCGTGTCGGAGAACGGCAGCGCCTTCAGCGTCGCCGCATGCTGCGCGATGACGGAGGCGGACGCTTCCTTTGGAGACTCCTTAAGCGCTTCGATCGTGGCTGGTTGGCTCATTGTTGTGTGCTCCCTACGCAGAAGAAACAGAAGGTCGAAATTCGAATAGCGTCAGCGACACGCGAGTCCCTCGAACCGGCCGCCGTTACGTATCCGCCGCTCAGGACGGATGTGCGGACAGATATGGCGAGTTGGCAATCGACCAGGCCGGCATCGGCTCCATGCGAAAGATCTGCCGCAGATGGACTTCATCGGGCCCGTCACCGATCCGCAGCAGGCGTCCCCAGGCCAGCGCCTGATGGATCGGCGCGTCGTCGGAGCCGCCCATGGCGCCGAACACCTGCATGGCGCGGTCGGCGATCTTCTGCAGCATCGCGGGCACTGCAACCTTGATCAAGGACACATCGCGCCAGGCGCCGTGATGGCCGGCCTGATCGAGGCGCCATGCGCAACGATAGGTCAACAGGCGTGCCTGCTCGAGCTCGACGCGGGATTCGGCGATCCAGCGCTGCACGGTGTCGTATTGCATCACGGTACGTCCGAACGCGGACCGTTCGGATGACCGCACCATCATCAATTCGATCAGCAGTTCGCACAGCCCGATCGAGCGCATGCAATGATGGATGCGTGCCGGCCCCAAACGAATCTGCGCAACCTTGAAGCCGTCGCCTTCCGCGCCAAGCAGGTTCGCGCGGGGCACGCGCACGTTATCGAACGCAAGCTCGCCGATCGGCGCGACGTGATCTTCACACCCCATCCAGCGCAGCCGGCGCACCAGCCGAACGCCTGGCGTATCCATCGGCACGATGATGCAGGAATGGCGCCGCGTCCGGTCAGCGTCGGAATCGGTCACGCCCATCACGATCAGGAAGCTGCATTTCGGATGTGCCGCGCCGGTGATGAACCATTTCCGTCCGTTGATGACGTAGTCATCGCCATCCCTGGCCATGCGCGTGGCGATGTTGGTCGCATCGGATGAAGCCACGTCCGGCTCGGTCATGCCGAACGCCGAACGCGTCCTGGCTTCCAGCAGCGGCTGCAGCCAGAGCGCCTTCTGCTCGGGCGTCGCGCAATTCTGCAGCGCGATCATGTTGGGCACGTCGGGCGCCTGGCAATTGAAGACCTCAGGCGCCCAGAACAACCGGCCCATGATCTCAGCCAATGGCGCATATTCGAGGTTGGAAAGACGCGTGCCGGGCTCGTCTTCCCCGAGTTCGGGAAGCCCGAGATTCCATAGCCCCGCCGCACGCGCCTTGCGCTGCAGGTCCTCCATGAAGGGTGCTGGCTCGCCTTTGGCGGAGTGATCGAGCCAGCCGCGATGGCGCGGCAGTACTTCGCCGTCGAAAAACGCCTGAAGTTTCTTCCGCCAGTCTTCCGATCGCCCGGAAAGGTCGAAATCCATGCTGCCTCCCGATTTTTCGGGAAGCTAAGCGTATATCGACACAATATGCAAATTCATTTCGATATATTGACATATTTAGGGAACCATGGCCAACTTTCGGCCATGGCGATTTCCAATGTCGATCCCTCGATATCCCGGACTGCGGAGGATCAGGCCGATCCCTCCTTCGCGACCACGCTGGCGCATGGGCTCGACGTACTGGCGGCGTTCCGCAACCGCGCGGGCTCGCTGTCGAACGCCGAGCTTGCGCTCCATACCGGCCTGTCGCGGCCGACGGTGTCGCGGCTGACCTACACACTGGCGCAACTCGGCTATCTCAAGCGCGATGCGAAGGGACGCTTCCAGCTCGGGCTCGGCATTCTGGCCGCGGCCTACCCGGTGCTGTCGGCGCTGAAGGTGCGGCAATTGGCACGCCCGCTGATGCGCGATTTTGCGGCCTACACCGGCGGCACGGTTTCGATCGCGATGCCGTTCGGGCTCGACTTCATCTATGTCGAAACGCTGCGCACCACCGACGCCGTGGCGCATCTGCCGGATGTCGGCTTTGCTAGTTCGCTGGCGCCCACCGCAGTCGGCCGCGCCCTGCTCTCGCTCTTCACAGGGGAAGAACTCGACGCGTACGTGGCGAAGGTGAAGGCCGAGCGCCCGGAAGAAGCCGATTATGTCCAGAGGCGGACGCTGCCGGACGTCGAGCTTTGCAAGGAGCGCGGCTTTGCGATTTCGCTCGGCGAATGGCGGCGCGAGATTTTTGGCGTCGCCGCGCCGCTATACCGCACGCCGTCGGGCGATTGCCTGTCGGTCAATTGCGGCATTCCCTCGTTTCGCTTCAACGCCGAACAGATCGAGCGTGAATGCGGGCCGCGCATGCTGGGCTTGGCGCGCAGCATTCGCTCGCTGGTGGCCAACGACTGAATACCCCCGTCAGAGGGGCGCGGCGCATCGCGGGAACGATGCGGCAAACATGGGGAGGGAAGAATGAGCCGGATCAAAACCGTGCTGGGCTTTGCCGTGAATCCTGCCTTGGGTTTTGCTTTGGGCGCAATCATGCTGCTCGGCAACGCGGCGCACGCGCAGAGCAATTATCCGAACCGTCCGATCCGCGTCATCGTGCCCTACCCCGCCGGCGGCATCGTCGACATCGTCGCGCGCGCGGTGACCGAGCAAGTCGGCCGCGACTGGAAACAGACGGTAGTTATCGAAGCAAGGCCGGGCGGCAACAGCAACATCGGCACCGCGTCCGTGGCGCGCAGCGAACCCGACGGTTACACTTGGCTGGTTACCGGCCCCGCGGCTTTGGTCAACCCGACGCTTTACAAGGACGCCGGCTGGGACGCGCTGAAGGATCTTAAATGCGTCGGCCTTGCGGTCTGGAATCGGAGCGTGGCGCTGGTGCATCCGTCGATGCCGGCCAGCACCATCAAGGAATTCGTCGAGATCGCGCGCAAGAGGCCGGGCGAACTCAATTTCGGCAATCCCGGCACCGGCTCCTCCATCGACCTGAGCGCGCAAAAACTGTTTCAGGCCGCTGATATCAAGCTGACCAATGTCGGCTACAAGGGCCAGCCGCAGGCTCTGACCGACCTGATGACGAACTTGATGCATTTCGAGATCGTCTCGCTCGAGCTCGCCTTGCCGCACATCAAGGCCGGCAGCGTGAAGCCGCTGGCCGTGATGACCGACAAACGCGTCGCCGATTTGCCCGACGTGCCGACAATCGCCGAAGCCGGATTTCCGGAAGCCGCATACCTGCCCTGGTACGGCATCTATGTTCAGGCCGGCACGCCGGATAACATCGTTGCCAAGATCAACGACGGCATCAACAAGGCGCTACAGAATCCGGGGGTACAGCGCCAACTCGCGGTCGCCAATATCCCGGGCAAGCCGATGCCGCTCGCCGACCTCGCCGCGCTGATGAAGGCCGATTACGAGAAGCTGACGAAGGTGATCGCGACCGCAGGGATGGCGCTGCAGTGAGGCGGCGCCTGCTTCTTTCACGCCGTCATTGCGAGCGAAGCGAAGCAATCCACCTCTCCCCACGGAGATGAATGGAAGTACAGAGATTCGCAGCAATTTGCGGGAAGCCAAGACTGCTTCCGATTCTAAGCTTGCGGAGAAGTCCCAAAGGATACGGCGATTACATCGAACAGCTCAATGCTTGCCCGAACTCCCAAAACAAAATCGCTGGCATCCCCTCCTCCACCGTACAATCGACTTCCGTAGACAAGCTGATCGAACGGCTCATTCCCTCCCAACTCAAACGCAAATTTGGGATCGTCCGCGTGGAATATCCGAAACATCAATGGCATTTGGGTACAATAGGGACTCCCCCCGAGATCAGTACTGACCTCGAAGACAAAGCCGCAGCTCAGATTTTTATGCCAGAGGTTACGACGGCGCTTGAATGCATGCGCTGAGCAAAACTTATCAATGAAGGGAAGGACGTCCCGCTTCTTTCCTGTCCAACCCGCCGTCTGAATTTCTAAACGCTCGCTCTCCTGCTTCTTCTGCATCCCTATGAAGGCTGCTTCGCTATTTCCAAACTCTGCATCAAACCAGGTCTTCTTGAGATGCTCAAACAAGCATCTGATGAGCGGGGGAGCTTGAAAAGGAGGCTCAAGAAAATCCCTGGCCGCGAAGAGCTCGTCCAAAAATGCAGAACGGTATCTTGGTTCAATGCCAAAGTACCGCATCTCGGAACGCACCATTCCTGCGCACCGCATTGTTTCCAACGCGACTTCATCCCAGTATCGATTGAGCAAGTCCGCCTGGTGTTCGCCGCAGTACTCAATCATTCGATTTTGCCATGCCCTGTGGATCATGAAGCCGCGCGCCTCGAAGGCAAGCTGTGTCGAAACACGGCCTGGCCAGTTCGCCAGCACGTTCAGAAGAGGGTGATCTTCCATCATGACATCTCACTGCAAAAGGATGGTCCAGGACGATGGCGGTGGCACAAAATAGCCATTTGCACGCCGCAGCCCCTCCTTGTCTGAGGACGGGGCTTGCTCGGTGATTGTCATCCGGGGCGCCTTTCGGGAGTGGCGAACGTGCCCATCATTAGCACAGCTCGGGACGACTGGCTCACCGTCATTGCGAGCGAAGCGAAGCAATCCACCTATCCGCGCGGGGATAGATGGATTGCTTCGTCGCTTTGCTCCTCGCAATGACGGCGGAGAGCCCGCCTACCTCTTGACCTTACTCGCATCCATCTTGATCGCCTGATCCAGCATCTTGACCGAAAACGCCGTGTTCACATCAAACGGCTTTTCCATGCCGAGATAGGTCTGCACCAGCTCGTAGTCCTTCTTCATCCGCTCGGCATCGATCCAGCCCAAGGCCTTGGTCGTGGTGAATTCGTCCGTCATCAGGAACTTGATGCGCTCCCACTGGCGCTGCTGGTTTTGCTTGTCGAGACCGGAGGCCTGGTCGAGCAACGCTTTCAGACAGGGCTCGACGTCGGCGACGCAGGCCGCATAGGCCTTCTGGCTGATTTTGACGAACTCCTCGACCAGCTTCGGGTTCTTCGCAAGATACGCGCCGTTGACGACCAGCGAATTGCCGTAAGGGTTGAGGCCGATGTCCTTCCAGTTGACGTAACCGAGATCGGCGCCGAACTCGATCACCTTCAGGTCGTGCTCGTTGTAGAAGTCGCTGATGATATCGACGGTATGGCTCTTCAGCGCCGCGATCTTGGCGGTCGGGCCGACATTGACGAAGCTCACTGAATCTGGCGCGATGCCCGCCGCCTTGGCAAAGGCCGGCCACATCACCCGTGACGCGTCGCCAGGCGGATTGCCGATCTTGTGGTTCGGAAAGTCCTTCGGCCCATTCACGCCATAGCTCTTCAGCCAATAGAAGGTCTGTCCGGTGTTGGCGTAGATGCTCATCAGCGCCACCACGTCGGCGCCCTTGCTCTTGGCCACCAGCGCGGTCGCGAGATCCGCGATGCCGAACGGCGAGCCGCCGGAGCCGACCTTCAGCGAGGAGACGCCGGAGCCCTTGCCGACCTCGATCGTGAGATCGATGCCGGCCTTCTCGTACCAGCCTTGAGACTTGGCGTAGTAGAACGGCGAATGATCGGCCGTCGGCGTCCAGTTCAGGATCAGGTTAACCGACTCGGCGGCCACACAGGGCGCAGCCGGCACGGCAAGCGCAAGCGCCAATCCTGCAATTCGCAAAGCCTTCATCGCACCCTCCTCGTTCTGTAACCGATCTTGTCGTCGCGCATTCCTGACGCTACCAATGCAACAAGGGACCAGACGACTTGTCAACTATTTGGTTGGAAATGCCCAAAAAACGTTCTGACGATACCAGGCCGCAGCGGCGCGATCCGGCCGCGACCCGCAAAAAATTGCTGACGGCGGCGCGGCGCGAATTCGCCAGCAGCGGCCTCGCTGGGGCCAGGGTCGACGAGATCGCCGCGCGGGCGGGCGTCAACAAGCAGCTCGTCTATCACTATTTCGGCGACAAGGACGCGCTGTATCTGGCGGTGCTGGAATGGGTCTATGAGGAGATCCGCGCCCAGGAGCGCAAGCTCAATCTCGAAGGGCTGCCGCCTGAGCAGGCAATCAAAAAGCTGATCGAGAGTTCCTTTGATCACCTCGCCGCGCATCCGGACTTCATCGTGCTGCTGAACGATGAAAACCGCGGCGGCGCCCGGCATGTGCGCGGATCGCAAAAACTGGAAGCGATGCACTCGCCGCTGGTCAGCCTGGTCTCGACCATTCTCGGCGAGGGCGTAAAAGCCGGCATATTCCGTAAAGGTATCAACCCCGTGCACCTCTATATCTCGATTGCCGGGCTCAGCTACTTCTACTTTTCGAACACGCCGACCCTGTCGGCCATCTTCGGCAGGGACCTGTCGAGCCGGGCCGCGCGGCAGGCGCGCCGCAGGCACGTGGTCGACCTGGTGATGCATTCGCTGCGCCCATAATCAACCATATGGTTGATTACTGGCAGGGGCCGCGGTAGATTGCCGCCACGCGGCGCGGAACCGGCCGCGCATCATAAGGGAGCGCACGGTGTTCAGCGGTGACGGCGGATCGGCACGGTCTTTCGCGATCATCCTGATCGTACATCTGGCGGTGATCGTGCTCTGGCAGGTTCTGGTCGACGCCTTCCAGGTGCCGAAATTCATTCTGCCCTCGCCACTCGCGACCGTCGCAACGCTGGGTTCTCCCAGCTATGCCTGGCCCTCCAATCTCGCGGTGACGGCCATCGAAATTCTCGGCGGGTTCTGCCTCGGCGCGCTGGTCGGCATCATGCTGGCCATGCTGTTCACCTGGTCGCCGCTGGTCAGCCTATTGCTGCTGCCGCTGTTCGTGACGCTGAACATGATCCCGAAAGTGGCGCTGGGACCGCTGTTCATCGTCTGGTTTTCCTACGGCATCTTTCCGAACATCCTGATCGCGTTTTCCATTTGCTTCTTTCCGATCCTGCTCACCACTGCGCGTGGATTGAGTGAGGTCGAGCCTGATCTCTTGGATCTCGTGAAGTCGCTGCGCGGTTCGCGGTGGACGCTGTTTCGAAAGATCCAGTTGCCGGGTGCGTTGCCTTACGTGTTTTCCGGAATGAAAGTCGGTGCCATCCTGGCGGTTGCCGGCGCGATTGTCGGTGAGTTCATCGCCTCCGAGCGGGGGCTCGGCTACCTCATGATCCAGGTGCAGTCTTCGCTCGACACGCCGGCGATGGTGATGGCGGTGGCGCTCCTGACATTGCTCGGTGTGGCGCTGTATGGGCTCGTGCTCGGGTTAGAGCGGATGTTCGTCGTCCGTGACATCCGGCTGCAATAAGACAGGGAATGAAGATGCTGCTGACGCGCGAGAACCTGCCGCAGACGATCGCCGATATCACCGCACTCGACGAGCTGTTGTGTCGCCCGACCCAGGCATTGATCGACGATCTGCGCAAGGTCGACGGCGACATCATGATCCTGGGTGTTGCCGGCAAGATGGGGCCGACGCTGGCCGGCCTTGCCAAGGCGGCCGCGCCGGAGCGCCGCGTGATCGGCGTGGCCCGCTTCAGCGATCCCGCCGTCAAGGACTGGCTGCAGGCGCGCGGCGTCGAGACCATCAATTGCGACCTGCTCGACGAAAATGCCATCAAGGCCCTCCCGAAAGTTCCGAATATCGTCTTCATGGCCGGACGCAAGTTCGGCGCCGAGGGCGACCTCTCGCTGACCTGGGCGATGAATTCGCACGTCCCTGCCCTGGTCGCGCAGGCCTTTGCGACCTCGCGTATCGTCGCGTTCTCGACCGGCTGCGTTTATCCGTTCGTGCCGGTCAACGGCAAGGGCTCGGCCGAGGATATGGCGCCCGATCCGCCGGGCGAATATGCGCAATCCTGCGTCGGGCGCGAGCGTATGTTCGAGTATTTCTCACGTAAGCATGGAACGCCCGGACGGCTGTTTCGGCTGAACTACGCGATCGACATGCGTTACGGCGTGCTGCACGATATCGCGAGCAAGGTGCTGCAGGGCCAGCCGATCGACGTCAGCCTCGGCCATGTCAATTTCATCTGGCAAGGCGACGCTTCCTCGCAGGCGCTGCGCTGTTTCGCGCATTGCGAGACGCCGACCTCGCCGATCAATGTCAGTGGCCACGAGATCCTGGCGGTGCGCGATCTCGCCGCAAAATTAGGCCAGCGCTTCGGCCGCGCGCCCGTGATTGTCGGCAAAGAGGAGCCTACGGCGTGGCTCACCGACACGTCGCAGGCGGTGAAACTATTCGGCTTGCCGATCGTCGATACCGAGCAGCTCATCAGTTGGACCGCTGATTGGGTGTCGCGTTCGATGCCGAGCCTCGGCAAGCCCACCAAATACGAGGTGCGCGATGGCCGCTATTGAGCCCATCGACATCGTCGAACTCGATGTCAGCGATGCGAAGGCCGGGCTCGTGCTGTCGACCGAAGCCGGCTGGAACCAGAACGAAGCCGACTGGCGCTTTTTCCTGAGCCATGGGATCGTATTCGGCGCGCGCGACGGCGACCGGTTGGTGGCATCAGCGGCGCTCCTGCCCTACTCGGCGGGCAATGCCTGGATCAGCATGGTGCTCGTGACCGCCAATTTTCGTCGGCGCGGCCTTGCGACCAGGCTCGTCGATACCTGCCTGGAAGCGGCCGCGCGGCGCCGGCTCACAACCTGGCTTGATGCCACGCCGGCTGGCGCGACCGTCTATGGTCCGCTCGGCTTTGCGCCAACGCTGCAATTACGGCGGTTGCGGTTGGAAAAGCCGCAAGGCACCACAGCGACAAGGCCGCCAGCGGCCGGCAGCCTCGAAGCCCTGGCAGCGCGCGATGGCGGCGCCATGGGATTCGACCGCAGCACATTGCTGTCGGAATTTGCCGCGCGCCCGGGTTCTCGCATCGTGTCGGATGCTCGAGCCATGGCCCTGATCCGCGATGGACGCACCGCACGGCACATCGGTCCAGTCCTGGCGGACCACGCCGATCAGGCGCTGGCATTGGTCGACGCCATCACTAGCTCCGAGACCGGCCCCTGGCTGATCGACGCCGTTCATTCTCAGGATGCGTTTCTGAACGGCCTCGTTCGCTCGGGCTGGAATATCGAGCGGCCATTTCAGCGCATGCGCTTTGGCTCCTCGATCGCCTCGCCCGCGCAACCGCCGTTCGCCGTCGCCGGCCCGGAATTCGGATAGGAATAGCCGCCATGCATCATAGCGAAATCAAGGCCGAGGTTCGAAAGCTGATCGCCGACGGCACCGTGCTTCCGGCGCATCCGCTCGCGCTCGACGCCAACCGCGCACTCGATGTACGGCATCAGCGGGCGCTGACGCGTTATTACCTCGATGCTGGCGCCGGAGGATTGGCCGTGGGCGTGCACACCACGCAATTCGCGATCCGCGACGTCGGCATGTACCGTCCGGTGCTGGAGCTGGCGGCCGAGACCGCCGCTTCATGGACCAAGCGGCCGGTCGCGATGGTCGCAGGCCTGGCCGGTCCGACCCAGCAGGCTGTTGCAGAGGCGCAAACGGCACGCAACATCGGCTATCACGCCGGCCTGCTCAGCCTGGCTGCGATGAAATCGGCATCCGAGGACGAGATCATCACGCATTGCGAGGCAGTGGCACGCGAGATCCCGCTGGTCGGCTTCTATTTGCAGCCGGCCGTCGGCGGCGTGATCCTCAGCGCCGATTTCTGGAAGCGCTTTGCGGCTATTGATAACGTCATTGCGATCAAGATCGCGCCGTTCAATCGCTATCGGACACTGGACGTTCTGCGCGGCGTCGCGGCAGCGCGCGCACTCGACCGCGTTGCGCTCTATACCGGCAACGACGATCACATCCTGCTGGACCTCACTTTGCCGTTCGACCTGCGCGACAACGGCGTCACCACGCGAGCGTACTTCAAGGGCGGCCTGCTCGGGCACTGGTCGGTATGGACCGCGAGCGCGATCAGGCAGTTCGAGATGTGCAAGGCGGCACGCGGCAAGGACGCCGTGCCGGCCGATCTCTTGGCGCTCGACGCGCGTGTCACCGATTGCAACGGCGCGTTCTTCGACGTTGCCAATAATTTTCACGGCTGCATCGCCGGTTGCCACGAAATCCTGCGGCGGCAGGGATTGATGCAAGGTCTCTGGTGTCTCGATCCGGCCGAAGGGCTGAGCCCCGGCCAGATGCAGGAAATCGACCGCGTCTGCCGCGAGCATGCCGATCTCTCCGACGACGCCTTCGTGAAGGCGAACCTGCAGAAATGGTTGGCATGACGGCGGACGAGCCCTTCATCAGCCTGCGCAACGTCCGCAAGGTTTACCGGTCCAAGGGCGCGGAATTCCTCGCCGTCTCCGACGTCACCATGGACGTGAAGGAAGGCGAACTGGTTTCGCTGGTCGGCCCGTCCGGCTGCGGCAAGACCACCGTGCTGAAGATCCTGGCCGGATTGCACGAGGCCGATGGCGGCACGATCAAGATCGGCAATGCGAACACATCGTTCGACCCCGCTCGCGACATCGGCATGGTGTTCCAGCAGGCCCTGCTGCTGAAATGGCGAACCATTTTGGATAACGTGCTGCTGCCGGCTGAAATCGTCGGCCTGCCGATGAAGGCTGCGCGGAGCCGCGCCCGCGATCTGCTCAACCTGGTGGGACTGGCTGGCTACGAGGATAAATACCCGCAGCAATTGTCCGGCGGCATGCAACAGCGCACTGCGATTGCGCGCGCCTTCATCCACGATCCCAAGCTGATCCTGATGGACGAGCCGTTTGGCGCGCTCGATGCGCTGACCCGCGAGCAGATGAACCTCGAAATGCTGCGGATCTGGCGCGAAAGTGGCAAGACCATCCTGTTCGTGACGCACTCGATCCAGGAAGCGGTGTTCCTCGCCTCGCACTGCGCCGTGCTCACCGCAGGTCCGGCGCGAATGGCGGAATATTTCCCGATCGAGCTCCCGTTTCCCCGCGCATTGCCGATCAAGACCACAGATGAGTTCGGCGCCTATGCGCGGCGAATCTACGCGCGGCTGGGGTTGAGCCCGGGCACGTAAGACCTATCAGCCGCTATTCATATGCCGTCGGTCCCGTATCGCGATAGGCCCAGCAACTCTCCCGCGGCAGTGAAACCCGGGTCTCGACGCCGACCTGATGGCGAGCCGCGGTGCCGAGCTCGACCACCTCCAGCCGCCGGCCGAACAGTTCGATGCCGTAGGCCGTCTGTGTGCCCTGATAGCGGCGGTCGAGAACGCGGGCGGGAAAAATGTTGGCGCCGTCATGTTGGCCGATCGTGATGTTCTCCGGCCGCAGCGCAATACGCACCCTCTCGTCCGGGCCGAGCGAATGCAGCAAAGCCACCTCGCCCCGCCGCCCCTCGCCGAAATCGACGATGCCGAACTGGCCGTTGCGCGACACCAGCGTGCCGGCGAGCTCGTTGGTCGCGCCGGTGAAGTTGGCAACGAACAAATCCGCCGGGCGGTTATAGATCGCATCCGGCGTATCCATCTGCAGCAATTTGCCGTCGCGCATCACGCCGATGCGGTCGCCGAGCACGACGGCTTCGGCCTGGTCATGAGTGACATAGAGCGCAGTCATCCCGGTTTGCTTGAGAATCACGCGCAGATCATCGCGCAGCCGCAGGCGCAGCTTGGCGTCGAGGTTCGACAGGGGCTCGTCGAGCAGCAGTAGTTGCGGCCGGTACACGATGCTGCGCGCCAGCGCCACGCGCTGCATCTGGCCGCCTGACAATGCGACGACCGCTCGATCAGCGTATTCCGACAGACCGACCAGTTCGAGCACTTCATCGACCTTGCGGCGGGCGTCGCTGCGCGAAAGTTTCCGGTGCTTGAGTGGATAGACCACGTTCTGTCGTACCGTCATATGCGGCCACACCGCATACGACTGAAACACCATGCCGAGATCGCGCAGACGTGGCGGCACCAAAATACCACGCTCGGGTGACGAGACGACCTTGCCGGCAATGCTGATTTCACCTGACGTCGGGTGTTCCAGCCCCGCGACGCAGCGCAACGTCGTGGTCTTGCCGCAGCCGGAGGGGCCGAGCAAAACCACGATCTCGCCGGCCGGCACGCCAAAACTGACGCCATCGATCGCCGGCCGGCCGATCGCAAACTGCTTGCGCAGGTCGGTGACTTCCAGGGTTGCCGTCATGGGTTCGATAATTTCTCTGCTATGACGATCACTGCCCGTAGCCGTAGGCCTTGTTCCAGTCGGCCACCCAGGCCGCGTGCAACTTCACATACTCGTCGAACTTCGGGAACCAGACCTTGACCACTTTTGGATCAAAGCCTTCCGGGTATGCCGGCGGCACCTTCAGTGACGTGAGGTTGCCGAGCTCCTTGATCATGAATGTCTGCCCCTCTTTCGACAGGCACCAGTTGAGAAACAGTTTTGCAGCATTCGGGTGCGCGGCGGTCTTCGGAATGCCCGTGGCATAAGGATTGACCGGCGCGCCTTCCGGCGGAAAGAAGATCTGGATCGGCGCGCCGTCCTTCTGCTTCGGATAAATTGCATTGTAGAGCAAAGGCCCCATCGCGATTTCGCCACGCACCAGCGAGTCTGACATTGGCGCACCCGATGGATACAACACCGGCTTGGTCGCAGCCTGCTTGGCCCAATAGTCCTCGCCGAGCACCTGGCGCTCGAACATCACCCGGGTCCACGTGGTGCCGCCCGACGGAGCGACCACCTGTCCGGTCAATTTGTTGTATTCGGGCTTGGTGAGGTCCATCCAGTTCTTGGGCGGGTTCTTTACCAATTCCGTGTTGTAGGCGATCGCCCACACCAGCGTGACACGCGGCCAGAGCTGCGGTGCGATCTGCGCCTCGGGATTGTAGTCCGCGGCATTCGGCGGCGCGTAATCCTGGAACATATCCGCCAGGGGCTGCATCAGCGCGCGGTCGGAATGATCGACCACGTCGGCGATCAATTTGCCGGCCGCGGCCTCGGTCTTCACGCGGGTGATGAGCTGGCCGCCGGGCGCGCGCACCATCTCGATCCTAATTTCGGGGAAACGCTTGTTGAACGCCTTGATGACCTGCTGCTCGACCTCGGCGAAATTCGCGGTGTAGTAAATCAGCTTGCCCTCGGCCTTCGCCGCGGCAATCAGTTCGGGCGAGCCGAACTCCTGCGCCTGCGCCGCTGCGCTCCATGTCAGCGCAAGACCGGCGATGCCGGCGATTGCAGCAAGCTTGGTGAAGATCCTTCCAGTCATAGCCAATCCTCCCCTTCGTTTTGTTATCCGGTTCGGGCGACACTGCTCTGCGCCGCACCGCGCGACAGCCAATTGGCGCCGCCGATGAGAACGCCGAGCAGAACGGTTTGCACCAGGCTGAATGCGGCGGTCTTTCCGAGGTTGCCGCCTTCGTAATAGTCGAGCAACAGCACCGACATCACCATGGTGTTGCTGGTATAGAGGAACAGCGACGAGCCGAGTTCTCGGATTGCCAGCACAAACAACAGCGTCATCGAGGCGATCACCCCCGGCCGCGCCAGCGGCAGCACGATCGTTCTGATGGTGCCGAGCACGCCGTTGCCGCAGACCCAGGCGGCTTCCTCGAGCTCGCGATGGATCTGCAGGAACGAGGTCGACAGCGACTTGACCGTGTCCGGCATGAAGCGCGCGATGAACGCCAGCGCCAGTATCCAGATCGTGCCGTAAAGCCCTGCGGGAATGCCGATCCAGGCCCAGAGGTAGGCGACACCGACCACGAGGCCTGGGATTGCGACCGGCAAGGTCGAGATCACGTCGATCCAGCGGCGGCCCATCACCTGGGTGCGGTGAATGGTGTAGCCGATCGCAAATGCCAGCGCACCGCCAACCACCGCTGTGATCAGCCCGACTTCGACCGCGTTGTAGATCGAACGCATGGTCAGCGGATTGTCGAAGATGCTTTCAAAATGCATCAGGGAATACTGCCTGGCATCGAACAGGCTCGAGACGTCGCGTATGAACATGAACTTGCGGAACGCGGCAACGATCAGCGCGAACAACGGCAGCACCACGACGACCAGGAGATAGACGATGCCGAGACCGAAGGTGAACCAGCGCCAGCGCCCCAGATCGAGGCTACGCGGACGGAACGCCTTGCCGGCGACGGTGGTGTAGCTGCGGCCGCTCAGCACCTTGTGCTGCAGGAATACGAGCAGGCCCGTGACGACCATCAGGATGATCGCCACCGCTGCGGCGGTGTTGTAGAGCGGCGGTGACCAATTGGTGAGCTTGAAAATATAGGTGGTCAGCACGGCAAGGTTGGTCGGCGCGCCCAGCACCGCCGGAATGCCGTAGATGCCGAGCATCACGATGAACGACAGCAGCATGCCCGAGATGATCGCCGGCATGATCAGCGGAAACGTCACCGAGAACAGCGTCGCGAAGGCGCTGGCGCCGGAAATCTCGGCGGCCTCCTCCAGGCTCGGATCCATGTTGCGCAGCGCCGAAGAGGTGAACATGTAGACATACGGCGCGTAGTAGATGCCGAACACGAACACCAGTCCCCACATCGAATAGAAATCGACGCGCCAATCCAGCCCCACCCATTTGAACATGGTGTTGATCAGGCCGGTCTTCGGCGAGCCGAGGATCGCCCATGCGACGCCCGCGACCAGCGGCGGCGCGAACAATGGCAGGATGCTGGCGGCCGCGATAAAACCCTTGAACGGCGTATTGGTGCGGACAACGATCCAGGAAAACAGCAATCCGACCGCGACCGCGATCAGCGTGCCGCCGCCACAGGCAATCAGCGTGTTGGCGAGTGCCTCGGCGACATTCGGGTTCGCCAGCACGGTGAGGAAGTTGGTCACCGAGAGATGACTGAAGCTGATGCCGTCGACCACCGGATTGGTATCGGTAAGCGCGCCGAGCAGCAGCATCAGGATCGGGTAGATGACGAGAAAGCCAAGGATCGCCAGCAGGAGGGAAACCCACAGGCCGGCCCCTACGCGCCCACGCCTGCCCCCGCTTACGCTACGCATGGCTTCGCTGCGCCGGCTCGCCAGTCCGTTCAAAGCGTTTCCTCTCGCCGTGACCGTCTTTTTATGAAATTGCGGTCGCTGTGCGTCTCAAGCCTAGTCGATCGCTTGGCGGGCGGGAAGGTATCCGAAGGTCGGCGCGCGGATTTGGCGCGGATGGGGCTTTTTTCCGAGGCCGACGGTCAGTTCGCATATGCATCATGCAGCGGCGCGCCTGTGGTCCGTGCTGCGTCCGTAGTACACGCCGCAGAGGGCGCGACCGCCCCGGCGTGGAGAGCCCGAGAGAATGTCACTGGATACAACCGCAAAGTCGCCCGCCCCCGCGCCCATCGACGGCTTGCCGCCGGAACTCAGGCGTTGGGCGGTGGCGGCAATCTTCACCGCGCTGGCGCTGGCCTCGCTGGATACGGCGATCGCCAATATCGCGCTCCCCGCCATCGCGGCCGACCTACATGTCAGCCCGGCCGACGTGGTCTGGGTCGTCAATATCTACCAGATCGCGCTGGTCGCGACGCTGCTGCCGCTTGGTGCACTCGGCGAAATCGTCGGTCATCAGCGTATCTATATCGGCGGCCTCGTTCTGTTCACGCTGGCCTCGCTTGGCTGCGCCTTGGCATGGTCGCTGCCGAGCCTGACGGCGGCGCGGGCGCTGCAGGGGCTGGGCGCCAGCGGCATCATGAGCGTGAATGCGGCGCTGGTTCGTTTCGTCTATCCGACGCGCATGCTGGGGCGCGGGTTCGGCCATAACGCGCTCGTGGTCGGAACGGCATTCACCTTCGGTCCGACCATTGCGTCCGCGATCCTTTCGGTCGGAACATGGCCGTGGCTGTTCGCGATCAACCTTCCGTTCGGGCTGATCGCAATCTGGATCGGCCTGAAGACCTTGCCCAGAACGCCGCGCGCGAAACACGCGTTCGATTTTGCGAGTGCAGCGCTGACCGCAGGCTGTCTCGGGCTGTTCATCATCGGCATCGGCAGCGCGGCACATCAGGCGCCGCCCGTCCTGGTCGGGCTGGCGCTTGGCGCAGCATTGCTGCTCGGTTGGGTCATGACCCGCCGAGATGCGGACCATCCGGCGCCGATGTTGCCTATCGACCTGTTCCGGCGGCCGATGTTCGCGCTGTCGGCCGCCACGTCGGTCTGCACATTCGCGGTGCAGGGACTGGCCTTCGTTTCGCTGCCCTTCTACTTCGAGGACGTGCTGCATCGCTCCCAGGTCGAGACCGGCTTCTTCATGACGCCGTGGCCGCTGGTGGTGGCGATCATGGCGCCGATCGGAGGCCGGCTCTCCGATCGCTATCCTGTCGGCATTCTCGGCGGCCTCGGGCTGGTATTGCTCGGCATCGGCATGGCGCTGCTGGCAACGCTGCCTTCGGATCCCAGCGTTGCCAACATCGTCTGGCGCACGGTGATTTGCGGAATCGGATTCGGCTTCTTTCAGACGCCAAATTTGCGGGCGCTGATGTCGAGCGCGCCGCCGCATCGCAGTGGCAGCGCAAGCGGCATCGTCGCAACCGCTCGTCTGACCGGGCAGACACTCGGCGCCGCGCTCGCGGCCCTTTGCTTTGGGCTGGCCGGTCACGACGGTGCGACGGTCGCACTGATGCTGGGGGCCGGATTTGCCGCGCTCGGAAGCCTGACGAGTTTTCTGCGTCTGACGGTGGGCACCGAAAAGACATGATGCAACGCGGGGACACACCCCTGTTCGCTGCGCCTGGAGCCTGGTTCTGATTGAATCAGAACCAGGCTCTAGATTCTTGTTTTGACGCGTTTTCTTGACGCGAACCGGTGTCCACCCCGGATCAAGTCCGGGGCAGGCTTTCGCTTGAAAACGCTCTAGTTGAGCGCCCAAAGATAAGCCAGCGTTGCCGCGATCCCGAGCCCCGTTCTGACCGCGTGCAACCCTCCCCACTTCACGATCAGCGCACGTGACTGCGGGCCGGCGTCGTTCTCGTCGATAGCGTTCAGCAGGCGGTTGGTCGGCATGATGCCTATCAGCGTATAGGGCCAGTTGGCGAGAATGAGCACCGCGCCGACGATCCAGCGCCAATCCCGCGTCAGCCAGGCAGCGGTCAGGCCGAGCACGCCGGAAATGACGGCGCAGCTCGCCTGCATCATAAAGCCGCGCGCGTAGCTGGGCTTCCACTGCCTCAAGAGGCCCCGGTCATCGAGGCCGAGACGCGCCGGCTGTTCGGCGAAGTTGATGAAGAAGGCGGCACCGGCGAACGCCGCCGCGACGACCATTGCAAGCTGTCCTGCAAACATTATTCACTCCACACTCGTTTTGCTAATTGACAATATATTGTCATCTTGGATATTAATTGTCAAATGACGACGAAACGACATACGCCCGGCGGTCAGGCTTTGACCGAGCTGGTTCTCGCCGTGTTCCGCCTCAATGGACGCCTGCTCGCGGCCGGTGACCGGCTTGTTTCGGACCTCGGCCTCACCAGCGCGCGCTGGCAGGTGCTGGGCGCAATCGCGCTTGCGCCAAGTCCGCAACCGGTGGCCTGGCTTGCGCGCAGCATGGGACTCAATCGACAGGGAGTTCAGCGCATTGTGAACGAGATGGCAGAGGATGGCCTCGTGGAGCTGCGGCCCAATCCGAATCACCGCCGGGCGCACCTCGTCGCGCTAACCAGGCGTGGGCAGGATACCTTCGAAACCGCCAGCACGCTCCAGGTTCCGTGGGCAAACGCCCTCGCGAAGGGGCTTAGTCCCGAAGAGCTCGCCGCGATGACCCGTATCGCGAAGCTGCTGAGCGAGCGCCTTGATAAGTCCGTCTAGCCTCTATCCCCCGAACGAAGGACACCCGATCGGCCAGGTTGCGGAAACCTGGCGTAACACCGGCGGATCGACTTTCTTCCCGTTCGTCAAGCGCGCGTTTTCTTGATTTGAACTGTTCTATTTTCTCGGATCACATCGCGCCCGGTTCAATTGGCGAATTGGACTCAAAAAGGGACATGCGATGGCAAACCTCACAATAAACGGCAAAACAATCAATGTGGATGTCGAAGACGACACGCCACTGCTCTGGGCTATCAGGGAGAATGTCGGGCTGACCGGCACCAAATATGGCTGCGGCATTGCACTATGCGGCGCCTGCACCGTTCACGTCGACGGGGTCGCGATGCGCTCCTGCGGCATGACGGTCAGCGAGGCCGCCGGCAAGCAGATCACCACGATCGAAGGTCTCGCCTCAGAAGGCGCGTTGCACAAGGTGCAGCAGGCATGGGTAGCTAACGACGTCCCGCAATGCGGCTTTTGCCAGAGCGGCATGATCATGGCGGTCGCAGCCCTTCTCAAGGAAAAGCCGAAGCCGACCGACCAGGATATTAACGAGGCCATCACCAATATCTGCCGATGCGGGACCTTCCAGCAGGTCCGCGAGGCGATCCACGCCGCCGCGAACGCTTGAGGGGGACGCCATGAACAAGTACGTCATGCCCAAACTCAATCGCCGCAGCTTTGTGATCGGCACGGCTGCCGCCGGCGCCGGCCTCGCACTCGGTCTTGATATTCCCTTCGGCGGGCCGAATGTGGTTCGCGCCGCCGACGGCTCGCCCGAGATCAATGCCTGGGTGGTGATCCGCCCCGATGACACTGTCGTGATCCGCATCGCCCGCTCGGAGATGGGACAGGGCTCGCTCACCGGCCTCGCGCAGCTCGTCGCGGAAGAGCTTGAATGCGACTGGTCGAAGGTCACCACCGAATATCCTACGCCGGGTCAAAGTGTCGCACGCAAGCGCACCTGGGGCGACTTCTCGACCGGCGGCAGCCGCGGCATCCGCGCCAGTCATGAATATGTCCGAAAGGGCGGCGCCACCGCGCGCATGATGCTGGTGCAGGCCGCCGCGAACGAATGGAAGGTGCCGGCCTCGGAATGCACGGCCGCCAACAGCATCATTACCCACACGCCGTCGGGCAGAACCACGACCTATGGCAAGGTGGTGGAAGCGGCAGCCAAACTCGAGCCGCCGGCTGACGTGAAGCTGAAAGATCCCAAGGACTGGAAGCTCGCCGGCAAGTCCCTGAAGCGGCTTGATACGGTGGAGAAGACCACCGGCGCGATGATCTACAGCATCGATGTCAAGCTGCCGGGCATGCTCAACGCCGCGATCAAGGATTGCCCCGTCTTCGGCGGCAAACTGAAGAGCTACGACGAAGCCAAGGTCGCGGGCATGAAGGGCGTCAGAAAGGTCGTCCGTGTCGGCGACACCGCAGTCGCTGTCATTGCCGATACCTGGTGGCACGCCAAGACCGCGCTCGACGCGTTGCCGGTCGTCTGGGACGAAGGCGAGAACGCCAAAGTCTCCAGTGAGTCGATCGCCAAATGGCTGGCCGAAGGCCTCGACAACGCCCAGCCGGCTTACATCGGCAACCAGAACGGCGACGCCAAGGGCGCGATTGCCTCTGCCGCCAAGAAGGTCGAAGCGGTCTACAACTATCCCTACCAGAACCACGCCACGATGGAGCCGCTCAATGCCACGGCGATCTATACGCCTGACAAATGTGAGGTCTGGTGCGGTACGCAGAACGGCGAAGCGGCATTAGCCGCTACGCTGGAAGCATCGGGATTGCCGGCCGAAAAATGCGATGTGCACAAGCATATGGTCGGCGGCGGCTTCGGCCGCCGTGGCATGACCGATTATGTCCGGCAGGCGGTTCTGATTGCCAAGCAGATGCCGGGCACACCGGTCAAGCTGTTGTGGTCGCGCGAAGAGGACATGCTGCACGGCAAATATCATCCGGTCACGCAATGCAAACTCACCGGCGCCTTCGACGCCAACAACAATCTGACGGCGCTGCATGTCAGAATATCAGGACAGTCGATCCTGTCCTCGGCGCGTCCGGCAGCGCTGGAAAACGGCAAGGACCCGGTGGTGTTCCAAGGGCTCAATGCCACAGGCGAGGCAGCGATCGGCTACAGCGTACCGAATTTGCTGATCGAGCACGCGATGCGCAATCCGCACGTCCCGCCTGGCTTCTGGCGCGGCGTCAACCTCAATCACAACGCGATCTACCTGGAATGCTTCATGGATGAACTCGCCAATGCAGTGGGCCAGGATCCCCTGGAATTCCGCCGCAAGCTGATGAGCAAGCATCCGAAGCACCTCGCCGTGCTCAATGCGGTGGCCGAGAAGATCGGCTGGGGCAAACCCGCGCCACAAGGCGTCCATCGCGGCATCGCGCAGGTGATGGGCTTTGGCAGCTATGTCGCAGGTGCCGCGGAAATCTCGGTCACCGACGACGGCAAGATCAAGGTGCATCGCATCGTCGCCTCGACCGATCCGGGCTACATCGTCAACCCGGCGCAGGTCGAGCGGCAGATTGCCGGCTCCTTCGTCTATGGCCTGTCCGCCCTGTTCTATGGCGCCTGCACGGTGAAGGACGGCAAGATCGAGCAGACCAACTTCGACACCTACGATTCAATGCGCATTGCCGCGATGCCGAAGGTGGAAAGTGTCATGCTGCCGAGCGGCGGCTTCTGGGGCGGCGTCGGCGAGCCGACCATCGGCGTCGCCGCACCCGCGGTGCTCAACGCCTACTTCGCGGCAACCGGCAAGCGGATCCGTTCGGTCCCGCTGAAGGACCAGAACATCACGTTTGCCTGAGAGTAACGGGCGGCGGCCTTTCCGGCCGCCGCTCGCCCATCGAGAGATTTCTGATGAAAGCCTTGTGTGTCGTCATCGGGCTGGCAACGGTCATGGCGTCGAGCCTGCCGGTGCTTGCGGCTTCCGATCCCCCGCCTGGCGCGGCGTCCTGCTCCGGCTGCCACTCCGGTGGGGTGACCGGATCGTCCGTTTCGCGGCTGAACGGCCGCGACGCCGGCGAGATCGCGACCGCGATGGCTGGATTTCGCGACGGCTCGCTTCCCGCTACGGTAATGAACCGCATCGCCAAGGGCTTTTCCGACGATGAGTTGCGCGCGATGGCGGCGTGGCTCGCTGCACAAAAGTAAGGGGCCGCCAGCATGGGCGTAAGCCGTCGCATGAGCCGCCGGAAGTTCTGTAGCGCCAGCGCGGCCGCCGCAGTCACGGCCTTGGCGTCTCCGCTGCCCGCGTTGGCGCAATCCGCGGCGCGCATCGTCGTGATCGGCGGCGGTTTCGGCGGTGCGAGTTGTGCGCGCGCGCTGAAACAGATCGATCCGAAATTGCAGGTCACGCTGGTCGAGCCGAACCGGACCTTCATCGCCTGCCCGTTCAGCAACAATGTTGTCGCCGGACTGCGTTCGATCGAGCAGCAAAAATTCGGTTATGACAAGGTCGCCGCCAGCGGCATCACCGTGGTGGCGCTGGAAGCAACGACCATCAATGCAGCGGCGCGGACCGTGGGGCTCGCCGACGGCACCTCGCTCGCCTACGACCGCCTGGTGCTGTCTCCCGGTATCGAACTGCGTTTCGACGCCCTGTCGGGCTACGACGAAGCCGCCGCGGCGAAGATGCCGCATGCCTGGAAAGCAGGCGAGCAAACGCTGTTGCTGCGCAAGCAACTCGAGGCCATGGACGATGGCGGTCTGGTGGTGATCGCAGCTCCCGCCAACCCTTTCCGTTGTCCGCCCGGACCTTACGAACGGGCCTGCCTGATTGCGCACTATCTGAAGACCAGGAAGCCGCGTTCGAAGCTGATCATCCTTGACGCAAAAGACACCTTCTCCAAGCAGCGTCTGTTTCAGAACGCCTGGAAGGAGCTTTACCCGGGGATGATCGAATGGATATCGCTATCGCAGGGCGGCAAGGTGAATGCCGTCGATCCGGCGACCAACACTCTGATCACGGATTTCGGCAATCACACCGCCCAGGTGGCCAACGTTATTCCGCCGCAACGGGCCGGCCGCATCGCGGCGATCGCGGGCGCGACCGATAACACCGGCTGGTGCGCGATCGATCCTGTCACTTTCGAATCCAGATCGGCGCCGAACATCCATGTCATCGGCGATGCCTGTCTCGCCGGCGCGATGCCAAAATCCGCGTTCTCGGCGAATGCGCAGGCCAAGACTTGCGCAAACGCGATTGCCACACTGGTCGCCGGCGGATCGCCAGCCGCGCCGAAACTGATCAATACGTGCTACAGTCTGGCAGCCCCCGACTATGGCATCTCGATTGCCGGTGTATACCATCCGAAGAATGGATCGCTTGCCGACGTTGAAGGCGCCGGCGGCGTTAGTCCGCTGGAGGCGTCACGCGATTTCCGCGCCCGCGAGGCCGACTATGCGCAATCCTGGTTCGCGACCATTACGGCGGAAGTCTTTGGCTAGACGCACCTATCGCATGTTGGATCCGATTCTTGCTGGAGCTCTCCTCGTGCTGCCCGGCTGCGCCGCCGCAACGGAACTGCGCAGCTATGCCGTCATTGACGATGCCATTCCGCAGTCACTGACGGGCACGGCCGGCGATGCGACGCGCGGCCGCGCCCTCGTCGTCGAACGTTCCAGCACTTGCATCCTGTGCCACAACGGCCCATTTCCCGAACAGAAATTCCAGGGCGACCTGGCGCCTGATCTTTCCGGTTCCGGCAGCCGCTGGTCCGAAGGTCAGCTTCGGCTTCGGCTGGTGGATGCCTCTCGTCTCAATGCCGAGACGATCATGCCGTCCTATTACCGCGTTGACGGCCTTACTCGCGTCGGGACGCTGTGGCGCGGAAAGCCGATCCTGTCGGCCGAACAGATCGAGGATATCGTGGCGTATCTCGCAAGCCTACGCGAATAGGAAGGTCCGATGCAGCAACCACCGAATTCGACACGCCGCCAGTTTCTCGGCCTCGCCGGAGCGGCAGCCGTGCTTGGCACGGCCCCCGTCGTCACGCTTCGGCCTGCCGAGGCGACGCCCGAGATGCTCGCTTCCGCCATCCGCAATGTCACCGGCGGCGGCGCGGTGAAAACCGGCAAGGTCAAGCTCGACGTGCCGCCCTTGGTCGAGAACGGCAATACCGTGCCGCTGACGGTGAGTGTCGCCCACCCGATGGCGCCGGAGGACCACGTCAGCAGCATCCACGTGTTCAACGAGAAAAATCCGCAGCCGAACGTCGCCAACTTCCACCTCGGCCCCCATGCCGGCCGCGCGCAGGTTTCGACCCGCATTCGCCTCACCGACAGCCAGAAGGTGGTCGCGATCGCCAAACTCTCGGACGGGTCGTTCTGGTCGGCCAGCGTCGACGTCGTGGTGACACTGGCGGCCTGCACCGAGGAGGTGATCTGATGGCTTCCGCGCTGATCAACGTTCCGGCCAAAGCCAAACGCGGCGACATCATCGAGATCAAGACGCTGATGTCGCACATCATGGAGTCGGGCTTTCGCCATAGGGCGTCAGGTGAAGCTGTGCCGCGCGACATCATCACGAGCTTTACGTGCCGCTTTAACGGCGCTGAAATCTTCCGCGCCGATTTGTTCCCGGCGATTGCCGCCAACCCGTTCTTCTCCTTCTTCACGACCGTGACCGAAAGCGGCAAGTTCGAGTTCGAATGGATTGGCGACAAGGGTTTTTCCGAAACCGCTTCCGCCTCGATCTCGGTCGAATGAGATTTTTGGGCGCCATAGCCGCCGCATTGCTGGTGGTGGGCGCCGTCGGAGCTGCCGAGATCCCGCAAGCCGACCGCCGTTCCGGCTACAGCTTCATGAAGCCGGACACAAAAACGATGCAGGACGACGACACCGCCAATCCCGGCATGCTCTGGGTGCTCAATGGCGAGACACTGTGGAACCGCAAGACGGGCGCCGCCGACAAAGCGTGCGCCGATTGCCATGGCAATGCACGCGCAAGCATGAAGGGTGTGGCCGCCCGCTACCCCGCGTTCGACAAGGCAACCGGCCGCCCCATCGATCTGGAACAGCGCATCAATTCGTGCCGCACCAACCACCAACAGGCCACGCCGCTGCCGTTCGAGAGCCGCGAGTTGCTGGCGCTGACAGCCTTTGTCGCGCGGCAATCACAGGGGGCTCCGATCGAAACCAGATCCGACCCGCAGCTCGCGCCGTTCGTCGCCAAAGGACGCGAGCTCTACATGCAGCGGCAGGGCCAGCTCAACCTCGGCTGCACCAATTGCCATGACGACAATTGGGACAAGCGGCTCGCCGGCGCCGCGATCACACAAGGACATCCGACCGGCTACCCGCTCTACCGGCTGGAATGGCAATCGCTTGGCTCGCTGCAGCGCCGGCTGCGCGCCTGCATCACCGGCATCCGCGCGCAGGCCTATGATTACGGCGCGCCGGAACTGGTTGAACTGGAATTATACCTGATGTCGCGGGCGCGCGGGATGCCGATGGAAGCGCCGGCGGTGCGGCCTTAGCTCTACCTCCTCTTGGTGAGGAGCGCGTAGCGGGTCCCCTCACCATGGGCCCGGACTCAAAATTGCGAAAACAACCCCATGCAAAGTAGAATGGGCCCCCGCTCGGCAGCACGCGCGCGCTGCTTGCCGGGATACGAGATGGTCTGTCGTCCCGGCGCCTTACCGCTCCGCGAACGCCTTCTCGACCACAAACTGCGCCGGCTCGCCGTGATTGCCCTCGGCAAAACCCTTGCCGACGAGCAGCGCGCGCGTGTCCGTCACCAGCGCCGGGCTGCCGCAGATCATGACGCGGTCATGGGCCGGATCGAGCGTGGCCAGCCCGATGTCGGCGAACAGCTTGCCGGAAGTGATCAAGTCGGTGATGCGGCCGCGGTTGCGGAAGGGATCGCGGGTCACGGTCGGATAATAGATCAACTGGTTGCGAACATATTCGCCGATCAGCTCGTCGTTCGGCAGCTTTTCGGTGATCATCTCGCCATAGGCGAGTTCGGCGACGCGGCGGCAGCCGTGCAGCAGCACCACTTTCTCGAACCGCTCATAGGTCTCGGGGTCCTTGATCACGGAAAGGAACGGCGCCAGCCCGGTGCCAGTGCCGATCAGATAGAGGTTGCGGCCGTCCTCGAGGTTATCGATGACCAGCGTACCGGTCGCCTTGCGGCTGACGATGATTTCGTCGCCCTGCTTTAAATGCTGGAGCCGCGAGGTGAGCGGGCCATCCGGTACCTTGATCGAGAAGAATTCGAGCCGGTCCTCGTAATTGGCGCTGGCGACAGAGTAGGCGCGAAGCAGCGGCTTCTCGCCGACCTTCAGACCGATCATCGTGAACTCGCCATTGCGGAAACGGAACGAGGGATCGCGTGTGGTGGTGAAGCTGAACAGCGTATCGGTCCAGTGATGAACGCTCAGCACGCTTTCCTGGTTGAAATTGCTCATCGCACCGTTCCCTGACCCGCAAGACTGATTGACCGGTCCAATCATTCGTATACGATCATTCGTATACAAACAAATAATCCAGCTTGATCCGATCGTCAAGCCGGGCAGAATGTCCGGCGAAGGCATTGAAGCAAAAGGAAAAACCATGGCCCACGACGCACCCCAGACGACCGGTCCGAACAAGCTGGTGATCCGCAATATCGGGCTCGTGTTGTCGGGGGCTTTGGAAAAGCCGATCCTGGATGCCGACACGATCGTGGCCGAGAACGGCAAGATCACAGCCATCGGCCGCTTCAAGGACTGCAATACCGAGGGCGCCACCACGACAGTCGATGCCAACGGCACCACCGTCGCGCCCGGATTGATCGACAGCCACGTCCATCCCGTCGCCGGCGACTGGACGCCGCGACAGAACCAGGGCAACTGGATCGACAGCTATCTCCATGGTGGCGTCACCACCATGATCTCGGCCGGCGAGGTCCACATGCCCGGCCGCCCGCGCGACGTCGTAGGCCTGAAGGCGATGGCGATCTTTGCGCAGCGCGCGTTTTGGACGCTGCGGCCAGGCGGGGTGAAGGTGCATGCCGGCGCGCCGGTCATCGAGTGCGAGATGGTCGAGGACGATTTCAAGGAAATGGCCGCGGCCGGCGTCAAGCTGCTCGGCGAGGTCGGCCTCGGCGGCGTCAAGGACGGCCCGACCGCGCGCAAAATGGTCGGCTGGGCCCGCAAATACGGCATTCAGAGCACGATTCACACCGGCGGACCTTCAATTCCCGGATCCGGCCTGATCGACAAGGATGTGGTGCTGGAAGCCGACACCGACGTCGTCGGCCATATCAACGGCGGCCATACCGCGCTGCCCGACGACCAGATCCGCTGCATCTGCGAGGGCTGCAAGCGCGGATTGGAGCTGGTTCACAACGGCAACGAGCGCTCGGCGCTGTTCACGTTGCGCACCGCGCGCGAGATGGGTGACCTCCATCGCGTCATCCTCGGCACCGACGCGCCGGCCGGGTCCGGCGTGCAGCCGCTCGGCATTTTGCGAATGGTCTCGATGCTGTCGTCACTCGGCGAACTGCCGGCCGAACTCGCCTTCTGCCTTGCGACCGGCAATACCGCGCGCATGCGCGAGCTCGATTGCGGAATCATCGAAATCGGCCGCTCCGCGGACTTCGTCCTGATGGACAAGGCCCAGCATTCCCCCGGCAAGAACATTCTGGAGAGCGTGCAACTCGGCGACCTCCCCGGCATCGGCATGACCATCATCGATGGCATCGTCCGCACCCAGCGCAGCCGCAATACGCCGCCCGCCGGCAAGGTGCCGGAGATCGTCAGCGGGCATTGATGCCGCTGGCCCTGCGAGTGCGCCGGGCGACTATATCCTCGAACGCGATGACCAAATTGCCGGTCAGGCCTCATTTTTTGTGAGCTCACTCACACTTAGCCCTTACGAACCGCGTGGAACCCGCGCACGGCTGCTTGCGGCGAACAGCCACCATGGTACGCTGTAGGTGCTGGAAAGATTGCTTGCCTCATACTGTATTTGTATTTGACAGTTGGGAGCCAATCCAAGCCATGGCCCAAATTCGAGACATCAAGTCAGGCCGAACTGGTGAGCCCTCGCCAGAGCCAATGCCACGCCGCCTCGCGGCCATCGTGGCAGGCGACATCTCCGGTTACAGCCGTCTAATGCAGATCGACGAGGAAGGGACGCACAATCGCGTCAAGAGGATCGAGCGCGACCTCATCGAACCCAGCATCAGAGAACACCACGGCAGGCTTGTTAAAACCACGGGCGATGGCTTCATCGCCATTTTCGACAGCCCGGTCGAAGCCGTCCGATCCAGCATCGTGATCCAGCAAAATCTGGTTGGCCGCAATGCATCACTGCCCAAGCATCATTGGATCGAATATCGAATTGGCGTCAATCTTGGCGACGTGATTATCGAGACCGACGACGTCTATGGCGACGGCGTCAATATTGCTACGCGGCTTGAGGGCATAGCCCATCCCGGCGAAGTCTATATCTCCGGCGGCATTTATGAGCAGATAAAGCACAAGCTGGTTTGCGGATACGAGTCGCTCGGTGATCGAAAAGTCAAGAACATCACCGATCCCGTTCGGGTCTACCGCGTGCTTCCCGACCCCTCCGCCCTTAACGCATATCGGAACCGGCGCGAACGCGTTCTGATCCTCTTGCTCGGCATTGCGATGCTGACCATTGCGATCGGCTCTCTCTGGTACATGTTCGCACAGCCTCGCAAGGCGATAAATCAGGCGTCGGCTCCCGTTTCATCTCCGACGGAAGCGCCGAAGGCGCCTGCGCCAGCCGCGAAACAACGAGCGCCGGCGCCCCAACCTTCTCCTTCACCAACTCAACAACAGGCGGCGCCGCTACCGCCGCCGGCGTCTCCCGAGACTCCGCCGACGAAGCAAGCGGCTGCGCCGGTTCGAGAACCCGAGATGATTTCGCTTCGGGGTGGCAGCTTCGCCATGGGCAGCAACGAAGACGTTTCGGAACGGCCGGTCCGTCAGGTAACGGTCAAGCCATTTGCGATGGGGAAATTTCCCGTCACCGTGCAGGAATGGAACGCATGCGCCGCCGCAAAGGCATGCGAATTCGCTGCGACCGGAAAGGACGATGCGCCTGTTACAAACATAAGCTGGAGCGATGCCAAGCAATATGTCGCGTGGCTCGCGGAAACCACCGGAAAACCATATCGACTGCCGAGCGAAGCCGAATGGGAATATGCGGCGCGCGGCGGCACGCAGACCCGATACTGGTGGGGCGATCAGTTTCAACCCGGCATGGTCAATTGCAAGAACTGCAGCGACATTCCAGCGGCCGACCAGCCGGTGAAGGTCGGCAGCCTCAAGCAAAATCCATTTGGGCTGTTTGATATGGGCGGCGGCGTCGATCAATGGGTCGAAGATTGCTGGCACAGAAATTATCAGGGCGCGCCAGGAGACGGGTCAGCATGGGTCGAGAATGCCTGTTCCTCGCATGTCATCCGCTCCGGCTCCTGGAGGAAGGACTCAGACTATGCCCGCGTATCAAACCGCGGCAGCTATGACACCAACGTGCGATATCCCACCCACGGGTTCCGCATCGCGCTGTCTCCCAAGTAGTCTTAAGAGGGCGGTCATGAAGTTCACGCAGTGGATCGCTCTCTCAGCAGCGCTCACTTGCCTGCCGTTCGCCGCGTATGCTCAAGGCAAGCCCTCACACAAGGAGGCCCTTCTCTATTTCGTGTGGCCGCAGAACGGCGCCGTCATCAAGGGCGGATTTTGGTGCCGCTTTGGTCTGCGCAACATGGGCGTAACCCACGCGGGCGACAACTACCCAAACAGCGGCCACCATCACCTGCTGATCGATGTGAATGAACCGCTCAATCCCAATGAAGAGATTCCGCAGGACAAATCGCACCTTCATTTTGGCGCGGGCCAGACCGAAGCCCGGATCGAGCTTCCGCCCGGCAAGCACACGCTTCAGCTCGTGCTGGGCGACGCCGGCCACTATCCGCACAATCCTCCGGTAGTCTCGAAGAAAATTACCATCACGGTCAAATAGAGCGGAGCCCCCTCCGCCGACTTTAATCATTCTTGGAATCCGTCCAGACAAACAGGGAGGAGTACGATGAACATTCGGCCCGATCCCACGTTTCACGCTTCGCCAAAGCTTGCCATGGAAGCTCCGCCGGAGAGCTTCGCCTATACCGTGCTGCTCAGCCCGGATGCTTCAAAGCCGGACGCCCTCGCCGTGATCGACGTCAAGCCGGGCTCCTCGAGCTACGGCCAGATCGTTCATACCGTCACGATGCCGAACAAGGGCGACGAGTTTCATCATTTCGGCTGGAACGCCTGCTCGTCGGCACTCTCGCCGCTCACCGGGCATGCCTTCCTCGAGCGCCGCTATCTCATCATTCCCGGCATGCGATCGTCCCGCATCTATATCGTCGACACCAAGCCCGACCCCACCAAGGCGGCGATACACAAGATCATCGAGCCTGAAGAGATCTTCAGGAAGACGGGATATTCGCGGCCGCACACCGTTCATTGCGGGCCGGAAGGCATCTATGTCTCTACCCTCGGCGGCGGCGGCAAGGACGGCACCGATGGACCGCCCGGCGTCTTTATCATGGACTGCGAGACCTTCGAGGTCCTCGGACGGTGGGAGATCGATCGCGGCCCCCAGACAATGCACTATGATTTCTGGTGGAATCTGCCACGCGACTACATGGTGACGAGCGAGTGGGGGTTGCCGCCGCAGTTCGAGAACGGAATCGTGCCGGAGGATCTGCTCTCGAACAAGTACGGTCACCATATTCACTTCTGGGATCTGCGGGCCCGGCGAAACGTGCAGACGATCGATCTCGGGGCCAATCACCAGATGGGGCTGGAAGTGCGTCCCGCGCATGATCCAGTTCGCGAATACGGCTTTCTGGGCACCGTAGTCGACACCACAAACCTCGAAGGCTCGATCTGGACCTGGTGGCGCGAGGGCGGCAAGTTTCACGTCGAGAAGACGGCGACGATCCCACCGGAGGCGGCGCCGAAGGAGCAATTGCCGCCGCTGCTGCAGGGCTTTGGCGCAGTGCCGCCGCTGGTGACGGACATCGACCTGTCCATGGATGACAAATTCCTCTACGTCGCTTGCTGGGGCACCGGCGAGATGCGTCAATACGATGTCAGGGAGCCGCGAAAGCCGAAGCTTGCCGGCTCGGTTCACATCGGCGGCATCGCACGCCGCACGCAGCACCCGAACGGCAAGGCGTTTGCAGGCGGACCGCAGATGGTCGAGATCAGCCGCGATGGCAAGCGGGTGTACTGGACCAACTCGCTGTACTCGACATGGGACGACCAGTTTTACCCCGATGGCGTCCCGGGAGCCATGGTGATGGCCAATGCGAAGCCGGACGGTGGTCTCGAACTGGCGAGCAATTACTGGGTCAACTTCCCCGACGGCTACCGCGCGCACCAGATCCGGCTCGACGGCGGCGACTGTTCGACGGATTCGTTCTGCTATCCGTCGGTTTGAAATTTGAGTGCAGCCGACTGGACACCGGCCTGGCTCTGGCTGGCTGTCATCGCGAGCGGCCTTTACCACGGCGTCAACCCGGGCATGGGCTGGCCGCTCGCTGTTTCGGCTGGACTGATGGAGCGGAGCCCGCGTGCGCTGGTGGCCGCGCTTGGGCCGCTCACGGCCGGCCATCTGCTCGCGATGCTGCTGGTACTCCTTCCCTTCGCGCTGCTCGTTGCCATCGTCGAGTGGCAGCGCACGATCCAGATCGGCGCCAGCGTCCTTGTTATCGCCTTCGGCCTTTTCCGGTTGGCCAACCGCCGCCATCCGAGAGTTTTAGCGCGGATATCACCGGCGCAACTGGGGTTATGGTCGTTTGCCGTGGCGCTGGCGCATGGCGCCGCGCTGATGCTGGTGCCGATCTATCTCGGGCTCTGCCGGCAAGCCGAGCTCGACGGCGGCCACGCGGCCGCCGGCACTCTCATCAATGCCAATCTCGGCATGGCCGTGCTGGTTGCCACCGTCCACGCCATCGCGATGGTCGCCGCCGGCGGAGTTTGCGCGTGGCTCGCCTACCGCTATCTCGGCCTCCAGTTCATATCGCAGAGCTGGTTCAACCTGGATACGACCTGGGCACTGAGCCTCATTCTGGTGGGCGCGGTCGCGCTGGTGCTCAACCTGAGCTGACGCCTTAACGCAGCTTGTCGAGCAATGCGATCAACGTCTCGCGCTCCTTGGCGTCCAGCGGGGCCAGCGTTTCCCGCGAGATCGCAAGGGCATTCGGCGCGGCCTTCTCGGCCATTTGCTGGCCGGCGCGCGTCAGACTCACGAGCAGGCGGCGGCCGTCCTCGGGATCCGGGCTGGTCTCGGTCAGGCCGCGCGCGGTGAGGCGGTCGATCACGCCCTTGATGGTCGCCACATCCATCGCCGTCAGCCGGCCGAGCAGGTTCTGCGAGCATGGTCCGGTCTCGGTCAACTTGGCGAGCGCTGCCCATTGTGTCGGCGTCAGGTTGATGCCGATCTCGCGGGCGAAGATGGTGGCATGGCGCTGCCAGACCTGACGCAGGATGAAGCCGATCTGTTCGTCGAGAATGTAGGACGGGCGCGGCGGCTTGACGCTCCGTTTCGGCGAAACACTCCTTCCCATCTGCGTTCCCCGCCCTTCCCCTCGCCGATCACAGCGACAGATGCGCGTCCCGGACGTCCGGCCGCGCGTCGAGTTCGGCCATCGTGCCGCCGAAGCAAATCTTGCCACGCTCGATGATGTAGGCGCGGTCCGAAATCAGCCGCGCGAAATGCAGGTTCTGCTCCGAGACCACGATGCTGACGCCTTCCTTCTTCATCGCCAGGATGGCATCGACCATCTGTTCGACAATTTTCGGCGACAGCCCTTCCGACGGCTCGTCGAGCAGCACCAGCGTGGGATTGCCCATCAGGGTCCGTGCGATCGTCAGCATCTGCTGCTCGCCGCCGCTCATCCGCCCGCCCGGCCGATTACGCATCTCGCCGAGGTTCGGGAACAGCGTGAACAGCTTTTCGCGCGTCCAGTGCGGCGCGTTCGGCCGTTTTGGCTGGCGGCCGACCTCGAGATTTTCCTCCACCGTCAGGTCGGTGAAGATGCGCCGCTCTTCCGGCACGTAGCCGAGCCCGCTGCGCACGATCGCATGCGTCGGTTCGCGAGAGACATCCTTGCCCTCGAAGACGATCCGTCCCGAACGGCTCTCGACCAGGCCGACGATGGAGCGGAAGGTGGTCGACTTACCGGCGCCGTTGCGGCCGAGCAAAGCCACTACTTCACCCTCGCCGACTTCGAGCGCGATATCGAACAGGATATGCGCCGGGCCGTAAAAGCTGTTGAGATCGGTGACCTGCAGCTTCATGCGCCGGCTCCCTCGCGATGACGCGCATCGTAGACCAGTCCTTCGCCGAGATAGATCGCGCGCACCTGCGGATTGCCGCGCACTTCCTCAGGCGAGCCTTCGGCGATCAGGCTGCCGCGGTTGAGCACCAGGATGCGGTCTGCATGTTCGAACACTACGTCCATATCGTGCTCGGTGAAGAGCACGCCGATCGACTGTTCGCGGGCAATGCTTGCGGTCAGCCGCATCAGCTCGATCCGCTCGCGCGGCGCCATGCCCGCGGTGGGCTCATCCATCAGCAGCAGTCTGGGTTGGTTGGCGAGCGCGATCGCAAGCTCCAGTCGCTTGAGGTCGCCATAGGCAAGCTCACCGCACGGACGCTCGGCATAGGCGCCCATGCCGACGAGGTCGAGCAGCCGGCCCGCCTCCTCGCGGGCGTAAGCCGCGGTCGAGCCCCAGAGGTTGAACAATTGCCTGCCATACGACACGAGTGCGACCTGCACGTTCTCGCGCACGGTCATGGTCGGAAATGTCGCCGTGATCTGGAACGTGCGCCCGACACCGAGCCGCCAGATTGCGCGCGGCTTTCGGCCGACCGTATCCTCGCCGAGCAGATGGATCCGTCCGCTGTCCGGCATGTTCTGGCCGTTGAGCATGTCGAAGCAGGTACTTTTTCCCGCACCGTTGGGTCCGATCAACGCGAGAATTTCGCCCGCACGCAGCTCGAACGACACGCTGCGCACCGCGTGCACGCCGCCATAGGATTTGCTTAAGGCCTCGACCGACAGCAATGTAGGGACCATGCTCATTCGGCAGCCTCGATCCGGGAGGTGACCAGCGCAGATTTTTTGGCTTCGGAGGATCGCCGGCGATTGCGGATCGTCTCCAGCGTCCCGACGATCCCCTTGGGGAACGCCACCACCATCAGCACGATGAAGCCGCCCAGCACCAGTTTTGAGAGATCGGTCTGACTGACCAGCCAGATGTTCGCCGCCTTGAACACGATGGCGCCGATCACCGCGCCGGAAACCGTCTCGACGCCGCCAAGCAGCACCATGACCAGCGCATCCACAGAGAGCGAGATGCCGACGCTGTCCGGGAACACGCTTCCCTTCAGATAGGCGAACAACGCGCCGCCGATGCCCGCCACCGTTCCTGATATGACGAAAGCCGTCCACTGCACGCGCTTGCCATTGATGCCGATCGCCTCGCTACGCAGCGGCGAGTCCCGCGTTGCGCGCAGCGCAAAGCCGAACGGTGAGAACACCATCACCCGGAGCACAGTGACCACGAGCGCCGTGATGCCGAGCGACAACCAATAGAAATTAGCGGGGCTCGCCGCCCATCTCTCCGGCCACACGCCCAAAATGCCGTTGTCGCCGCCGGTCACCTCGACCCACTGGAACGCGATGGACCAGACGATCTGCGCAAAGGCCAGCGTCAGCATCGCGAAATAGACGCCGGAGAGCTGCACGGCGAAAAAGCCGAATACCGCGGCACCCAGCAGCCCCAGCACCGGGCCGAGCAGCAGCGAAACGATCATCGGCAATCCCGCCGCCTTGGCGAGGAATGCGACGCCATAGGCGCCAAGCCCGAAATAGGCGGCATGGCCGAACGAGGCGAGGCCGCCGACCGACATCAGAAAATGCAGGCTGGCGGCAAAGATCACGAAGATCGCAATCTCCGATCCGACTGTCAGCGCATAATTGCCGGCGAAGAGCGGCAGCATCGCCGCGAGGACCAGCGCGCCGATCGACATCAAGCGCTCCCCTGACGTGAGCGGCCGCCACGGATTGACGGTCAGGCCCGGCGTGCGGCGCGCGATGGCTTCCGGCTTGCCGAACAGTCCCCACGGCCGCACGATCAGCACGACCGCCATCACCAGGAACACCAGGATGATGGAGATCTTCGGGAAAATGAGAATGCCGAAGGCGTTGAGTTCGGACACCAGGACGGCGGCGACGAAGGCACCGATGATGCTGCCGAGCCCGCCGATCACAACGACGACGAACACTTCGACGATGATGCGAAGGTCGAGCGCGTGATGCACCGCATCGCGCGGGATCTGCAACGCGCCGCCGAGCGCCGCCAAAAAGACGCCGAGTGCGAACACGCTGGTGAACAGCCATTTCTGATTGACGCCAAGCGCCGCCACCATGTCGCGGTCCTGCGTCGCCGCACGCACCAAGACGCCCCAGCGCGTGCGCTGGAACAGAAGCCACAGCACGCCGAGCACGATCGGGCTGAGCGCGATCAGGAACAGGTCGTAGCTCGGAATGTTCTGGCCGAAAAAATCGACCGCGCCCTTGAAGCCGGGTGCGCGACGGCCGAGCAGATCGTCCGGGCCCCAGATCATCACGACGATGTCCTGAACCATCAAGGTGAGGCCGAACGTCGCCAGCAACTGGAATAGCTCCGGCGCATGATAGATCCGCCGCAGCAGCACCATCTCGACCAGCACGCCGATGATGGCAACGATCAGCGCTGCAACGAGGATGCCGCCCCAGAAGCCGAGCGCGCCGGAGAACCGCTCCGTCAGCGTGAACGCGACATAGGCGCCGAGCATATAGAACGCGCCATGGGCAAAGTTCACGATCCGCGTCACGCCGAAGATGATCGACAGCCCCGACGCGACCAGAAACAGCGACGCCGCGCTGGCGAGACCGGTCAGGAACTGAACGAAGTAGAAAGCCATTGGCGGTCCGGGTTAGGGCATCATCAGAGCGGGCCCTCATCCTTCGAGACGGCGCTTCGCGCCTCCTCAGGATGAGGTCATAGATCGAGAGGTCCTCTTAGACCTCATGGTGAGCAGCGCGGCATCGCCGCGCGTCTCGAACCATGAAGGCCCCCGACCTCAGCCAAAGCTCACTGCTTCGGGCGGAGCTTCTCCACTTCCGCGTCGCTCGGCAGATAGTCCGCGCCCTTGCGATAAACCGAGTTCACCATCACGCCCTTGCCGTCCTTCAGCGCGGTCTTGCCGACATAGGCCCCGAGCGTTGACTGGTGATCGATCTTGCGGAAGGTGATCTCGCCGAACGGCGACGGCATCGACAGGCCTTCGGTTGCTGCGATCAGCTTCTCAGGATCGGTCGAGTTGGCCTTGGCAAGGATCGCCGCAGCCGCCTTGATGGTCTGGTAGCCGACGATCGAGCCGAGCCGCGGATAGTCCTTGTACTTGGCCTGATAGGCTTTCAGGAACTTGTCGTGGTCCGGCGTCTTGATGTCGTACCAGGGATAGCCTGTGACGATCCAACCCTCCGGCGTCTCATCCTTCAGCGGATCGAGATACTCTGGCTCGCCAGTGAGGAAGGACACTACCGAACGTCCCTTGAACAGGCCGCGGGTATTGCCTTCGCGCACGAGCTTCACCAGGTCGGCGCCGAAGGTGACGTTGAGGATCGCCTCGGGATTGGCCGCAGCAACCGCCTGCACCACCGGACCTGCATCGATCTTGCCCTGCGGCGGCCACTGCTCGTCGACCCACTGGATATCGGGTCGCTTCTCCGACATCAGCTTCTTGAATACTGCAACCGCAGACTGGCCATATTCATAGTTCGGCGCAATCGTCGCCCAGCGCTTGGCCGGCAGCTTGGCGGCTTCCTCCACCAGCATCGCGGCCTGCATGTAGTTGGAGGGACGCAGGCGGAAGGTGTAGCGGTTGCCCTTCGACCAGGTGATAGCGTCGGTCAACGGCTCCGCGGCCAGGAAGAACACCTTCTTCTGGTTGGCGAAGTCGGAGACGGCGAGACCAATGTTGGACAGGAACGTGCCGGTCAGCATCGCGACGTTCTCGCTCGAGACCAACTCGTTGGCTGCGGTCTGCGCATCCGCCGGCTTGCCGCCGTCGTCCTTGGAAATGACGACCAGCTTCTTGCCGTTGATGCCGCCCGCGGCATTGATTTCCTCGACTGCGAGCTGCCAGCCCTTGCGGTAGGGTTCGGTGAAGGCCGGCAACAGCGAATAGCTGTTGATCTCGCCGATCTTGATTTCCCTGATTTCGCTCTGCGCCATGGCGCTCCCAGCCATGCCGGCGACCGCGATCGCCAATCCTGCTCCCAGCAAATGTCTCCGTCGCATCCCTACCTCCAATGTTGATCTCATTATCTCAAACCGTCTTCGCCTTTGACTTCCTCAACCGTCAGCCCGCCGACACGCGGCAATGGCCTGCCGCTATCGGTAACGGCGACCGCGACCATGATCTCGTTGGCGCGGGGTGCATCGTTGATCTGCACTTCCATGCCGTCGAAATGACTGCGCACGAAAGCCGCGTCCTTGTGACCGAGCGGAACATCCAGCGTCGTCCCTGGGCCGCTTCGTTTCTTCGACGACGGAATCAGCGCCGCGCCCTTGCCCAATACCTTCCGCACCGGCGCACCCATCTTCGGATGCAAGATCGCTGCCGCATGCTCGAGCTCGCCGTTTTCGCCCACGGCGGCCGCTTTGCCGTAGCTGTGGGCCTTGGCGCCCTCAATGCCGAGCGCGGCAACTGCTCTCTTCGAGAGCAATTCGCCAAGCTCCTCGCCGATTTCGATCAAAGGCGAGAGGTCTTCGACATACCGGCCTGCAAACGGATTCTCGATCACAGCGATCGCCGCGGCCCGCCGCGTCGGCGGTGCAATCTTCTGTCCCATCTCAAGATGGGTTTCCTCGACCACCGTGACGATCTTGCGAATGATCGCGCTCATCTGTCAGCCTCGCTCCCGATCAAACATGCGCTGTTCTTTCCGGTGCGTTTCCATGAAATGTTGGCAACGCGCCCGCCCTGATCCCTGTTGCACCCACCACGGCCGTCTCGCCTAGTAGACGCAAGGCCGCACCTTCGATCAATCCCGCCGCAAGCAATTGTTGTGCCCGGCTCACCCCTGCCCTTAACGCATCGTCGATCTCGCTTTCCCGGAGCACGCCGACGTCGCGGGTGACGAGGCGCGCTCCGAGGTCGCTGTCGGGCTGCAAATCATTGGCCGGACAGCGGATGATGGCGGGGTGACCGGGCAGATCGACGGCATTGGCGATGATGGTCGCTGCGGCATCGGCTTGCGCCGCCGTTCGCGCCAGCACGGTCACCGCGTCGGCGATCCCAAGCGAAAAGCTGCGTCCGTGCCGCCCGCTGGTCGCGATGCCGCGTGCCGGATCATCGGCTTCGATAGTGATGGTTTGCATCACGCCACGATGGTCCGGTCGGTTCATCAGCCCGACGGTGAATTGCTCGCCACGGGTCAAATGCAATGCGATGTCGCCGCCATTGTTGACGTAGGCACGATCGAGCCGCGCCGTGCCCAGCATCGCGCCAAGAATCTCCTCCGCGACGCTGCCTGCCACCGCCGCCATCGGCGTGATGAAGTGCTCGCCCGCAAACGGCGCCACCGCCGCATGCATGCGGCGCGCAACGACACCGTTCAGCGCGCTTCGCGCCGGATCGGCGGCCTTGCGAAGTTCGATCAACTCCTCGCAGAGTTCATCGAGCAGGCCGGTGAAGCGCCGCGCGGCGGCCTCATAAGCGGCGCGCACCTCGCCTTCGCTTCCTTTCGCCTCGATGATCAGGTCGATCGGACCGTCCTGCAAATGCAGCCGCTTGCCGTCAGGAAGAAGCGCGATTTGCGGGAGCCGTTTCATGTGCGCCGTCCCGCCATATTGGGCATCGGGCGGAACCCGCTGTTCTCCCGCAACGATGCCAGCGGGCGCACATGATCCATGTGACCGCCCAGCGCCGCGTAATCGGACAGTTTCAGCGTGAACTCGATCGGCGCGACCAGCGCCGGCGTCGGCACATAGCCGAATGCGCCGGCCGGCATTTGCGTAACGTCGACCATGAAAGTGATGCCGCCGCCCGGCCAGACATAGACCGGCGCGCCTCCGCTGGTGACCCGCGTCAGCGCGTCCTTGACCGACCGCGTCAGCCGCACCGGATTGTCGGTGACGCCGGCGCGCAGCGAGCCGCCGGCGCCGCCCATGAACAGCACCGTGCACAAGGCCGGCTCGCAATTTTCCTGGATGCGCTCGACCGAGAACTGGAGGTCGGCCGGAATCTGCTTTTCGATTGGCCGCAACGCCTCGTCGAGTTGGTAATAGGCTGCGTGCTCGCCAGTGGTCGAGACCATCAGCATGGTGAGCCCAGGCCGCGCCTCCTTCGGATTGAACGGCCCCAGCACCGACAGCGGATCGGAAATATTGGTGCCGCCCCACCCCGTCCCGGGATCGGCGACCTGGAAGTAACGGCCGGGCGTCGAGCGCCGGCCCTTCATCTTGATCCCGGTATCGGGAATATCGAGCAGCTTGCCGGCCTGGTGTTCCGAGAGCACGCCGGTGATGTGGTCGTCCACGACAACGACTTCGTCGACCTTGCCGTGCCATTGCTTGGCGAACATGCCGATGGTCGCCGAGCCGCAGCCTACCCGCATGCGCTCTTCGGCAACACCGTTGACGATCGGCGGGTGGCCGGCCTGCACCACCACCGTGGCACCGCCGTCGATCGTCAGCTCCACCGGCTTGCAGTTGGAAAGGTCCATCAGCGCGTCGCAGGTAACGCGGCCCTCCTTCTTGGAACCGCCGGTCAGATGATGCACGCCGCCGAGCGAAAGCATCTGCGAGCCATATTCGCTGGTCGTCACATGGCCGATCGCCTCGCCTTCCGCGCGGACGGTCGCCGTCTCGGGGCCGAGATAACGGTCGGTGTCGATCTTCACCTTGACGCCGCAATAGCTGAAAATGCCTTCGGTCACGACCGTGACCATGTCGACGCCGTCGATCTCCGATGACACGATGAAGGGCGCCGGCTTGTAATCGGGATAGGTTGTTCCGGCGCCGATCGCGGTGACGAACACGTTGGGCTCGTGGACGAGTTTGCCGTCCCAGTCGCCACCGGCCTGAAACGGCACCAGCCGTCCGCCGTGCGACACCGTTCGCTCCAGCACGATATGCGGATCGACGCGCACCAGCTCGCCATTATGGTTGGCATAGCGATCGCACGCACCCGCCGCGCCCGGTTTGATGTAGCACATCACCGGACAGGCATCGCAGCGGATCTTGTCGCCAGTGGCAACGGTCTCGTCAGTCATGAACAAGCCTGCAGTCGGGAAGGCGCCGATCATAGCCGCTTATTCGCGGTTTCGACCATTTGTTCGTATACGAATGATGTTGCGCGCGGACTGGAACGCTGTCAAGCCGCTCCCGCTGCGAAACGCCCCGCTTGCCGCATAATACCTCATTTGCCTCGCCGCTCTGTTCATAAAGCGAGCAGCGCGCTGCAGCGCGGGATCGCGCGGCTTGCACGTTTGTACACAAACGGTATCTTTCGCGAAGCATCCAGTGCGGGTTTTGCAGCGCAACGAGGACTTCGGGAGAGCATGATGCGCCTGACCGTCAACGGCAAGGTTCACGACGTTGACGCCGCGCTCGACACTGCATTGCTTTACGTGCTCCGCAACGACCTCGAACTGAACGGACCGAAATACGGCTGCGGGCTCGGCGAATGCGGCGCCTGCGCCGTGCTGATCGACGGCGTCGCCGCGCGTTCCTGCGTGATCCCGATCGAGGGCTGCGCCGGGCGCGACATCGTGACGCTCGAAGGCCTCGGCACGCGCGAACATCCCGATCCCGTGCAGCAAGCGTTTATCAGCGAACAGGCGGCGCAATGCGGCTATTGCCTCAACGGCATGATCATCACCACCAAGGCGCTGTTGCTGCGCTCCCCTCACCCGTCGGAAGACGAGGTACTGGAAGCACTGCGCCATCATCTGTGCCGCTGCGGCGCGCATGTCGAAATCATGCGCGCTGCAATGCGCGCCACAGGCCGTCTCGTTGAGGCGCAGGCGCGATGACCGTCCCTGACACGGTTGAGAATCGCGAACGGTTGCAAGGCACGCTGTCCGTCGTGCGTCCGGCATCGCCGGTCGAGGCCGTCAAGTTCGAGACCTTCATCAAGGTCACGGCAGATGGATCGGTCACCGCCTATAACGGCCACGTCGATCTCGGCACCGGCATCCGCACCGCGCTCGGGCAGATCGTTGCCGAAGAGCTCGACGTATCGTTTGCCCGTGTTGTGGTCGTGCTCGGCGACACAGCCCTCGTTCCCAATCAGGGCGCGACGATTGCGAGCGAAACAATTCAGATTACGGCCGTTCCGTTGCGCAAGGCTGCCGCGCAGGCGCGGCAGTTTCTGGTCGCGCGCGCCGCCGAGCGGCTGGAGCTTTCGGCCGAGGATCTCGTCATTGAAGACGGCCTCGTCCGCGGCAAGGACAATCGCAGCGTCAGTTACGGCGAACTGATTGCGGGCGAGACGATTCGCCTTGAACTCGCCGACGACGTTCCAGTTAAGTCCGTCGACGCTTACAACATCGTTGGCCGATCGGTGCCGCGCGTCGATCTTCCGGCGAAGGCGACCGGTGAATTGGTCTACGTGCACGACATGCGCGTGCCTGGCATGCTGCATGGCCGCGTCGTTCGCCCGCCATATGCCGGCGTCGATGTCGGCGACTTCATCGGTAACAGCCTGATCGCGGTCGACGAGAGCTCCGTGCGCGACATCCCCGGACTTGTCGCGGTCGTTCGCATCGGCGACTTCGTCGGCGTCGTCGCCGAGCGCGAGGAGAATGCAATCAAGGCGGCGGCGCAGCTCAAGGTGAGCTGGAAGCCGGTGCCGACGCTGCCCGACCTCAAGGACATTGAAACGACGTTGCGGGCCAATCCATCGACGCCACGAACGCTGATCGACAAGGGTGATGTCGATGCGGCGATCGCCGATGCCGCCAAGCCGATGCCGCGAACCTACATCTGGCCCTACCAGATGCACGCTTCGATCGGCCCGTCCTGCGCGGTTGCGGATTATCAGGAGGATGTGACGCGAGTCTGGTCCGGCACGCAGAACCCGCATCATCTGCGCACCGATCTGGCGCGGCTGATCCACCGGCGCGAAGCCGAGATCGAGGTGATCCGGCTGGAGGCCGCCGGTTGCTACGGCCGCAACTGTGCCGATGATGTTTCCGCCGACGCGGTGCTGCTGTCGCGCGCCGTCGGCCGGCCCGTCCGCGTGCAATTGACGCGCGAGCAGGAGCACGCCTGGGAACCGAAGGGCACCGCGCAGTTGATGGATGTCAACGGCGGATTGAACGTCGATGGCAGCGTTGCCGGCTATGATTTTGCGACGCGCTATCCATCGAACGGCGCTCCGACGCTTGCCCTGCTGCTAACCGGCGCCGTACCGCACACACCCGCTGTCTTCGAGATGGGCGATCGCACCGCGATCCCGCCCTACGATTACGAGAATCTGCGCGTGGTAGCGAACGACATGCCGCCGATCGTGCGCGCCTCCTGGCTGCGCGGCGTCTCGGCGCTGCCGAACACCTTTGCGCATGAATCCTGGATCGACGAATGCGCCAGCGAGGCTGGTGTCGATCCGATCGAGTACCGTCTGCGCTATTTGAAGGATCCACGCGCGATCGATCTCGTCAATGCGGTGGCCGAACGCGCCGGCTGGAAACCGCGGCCGGTACGCGAGGAGAAGCAGGCCGAAGGCGATGTCGTGCGTGGGCGCGGCTTTGCCTATGCGCTCTATGTGCACAGCAAGTTTCCCGGCTATGGCGCAGCGTGGTCGGCGTGGATCGCCGACGTCGCGGTGAACAAGGCGACCGGCGATGTCAGCGTGACGCGGGTGGTGGCAGGCCAGGACTCCGGCCTGATGATCAATCCGGACGGCGTGCGCCACCAGATCCACGGCAACGTCATCCAATCGACCAGCCGCGCGCTGATGGAGGAAGTGTCGTTCGATCGTAGCTCCGTGACGGCGCGCGAATGGGGCACCTACCCCATCATCAAGTTTCCCGAGGTGCCTGAGATCGACGTGCTGATGCTGCCGCGACAGGATCAGCCGCCGCTCGGTGTCGGCGAGTCCGCCTCCGTCCCCAGCGCAGCCGCCATCGCCAACGCGATCTATGATGCGACCGGCGTGCGCTTTCGCGAATTGCCGTTCACCCCGGAACGCATCTCGCGGGGTCTGCGCGGCGAGGAGCCAGCGGCAGCCGAGGCGTTGCCCGCGCCGGCATCCGCACCACAGCCTGACCTCAATCGATGGCCCAATCCGTTCGCCGGACGACGCGGCGTGTTTGCGACTGCCGCAGCGCTGTGCGCGGCTGCGGTCGGCATCGGCGCCGCCGTGCTGCCGTGGCGAGCGATCGCGCCGATCGCGCGGCCCGACGCCTCGGTCTATTCGGCCGCGACCATCGCCCGCGGCGAGCAACTTGCGGCGCTCGGCGATTGCGCGGTGTGCCACACCGCTGCGAATGGCGTGCTCAACGCCGGCGGCCGGCCGCTGCCGACACCGTTCGGCACGATCTATTCGACTAACATCACGCCCGATGTCGAAACCGGAATCGGCGCGTGGTCCTATCCCGCCTTCGAGCGCGCAATGCGCGAGGGCATTCATCGCGACGGGCGGCATCTCTATCCCGCGTTTCCCTATCCGCATTTCGCCAGGACCACCGATGCCGACATGCAGGCGCTCTATGCCTATCTGATGGCGCAGTCGCCGGTGCGAGCGGAGACGCCGGCCAGCGCGCTGGCATTCCCGTTCAACCTGCGCCCGCTGATGGCCGGATGGAATGCGCTGTTCCACACACCCGCCGTGTTCCAGCCCGATCCCGCAAAATCCGAGATCTGGAATCGCGGCGCTTATCTCGTCGAAGGCCTCGGCCATTGCGGCGCCTGCCATTCGCCGCGCAATGCGCTCGGCGCGGAGAAGGCGAACGCCTATCTCGCCGGCGGATTTGCGGAAGGCTGGGAAGCGCCGGCGCTGACCTCATTGTCGCAGGCGCCGATCCCGTGGAACGAGGACGAACTGTACGCGTATTTGCGAACCGGCGAGTCGCGCTTTCACGGCGTCGCCGCGGGGCCAATGGCGCCGGTGGTGAAGGAACTCGCGGCGTTGCCTGATGCTGACATCCGCGCCATGGCGGTCTATCTCGCCTCGTTCAACGAGACCGCGATCGATCGCCCGGCACAGCAAGCGCTTGCCGTCAAGCTCGAAGCCTCGACGGGCACGCGAACGCTTGCGGCCTCCAGCGTCGGCGCGCGGCTCTATCAGGGCGCCTGCGCGGTCTGCCATGAGGTCGGCGGCGCGCCGCTGTTTGGCAGCCGGCCATCGCTGGCGCTCAACAGCAATCTGCACAGCACCGTGCCCGACAATCTGATCCAGGTCATCCTGCACGGCATCGCAAAACCGGCGACGACCGACCTCGGCTATATGCCGGCCTTCAAGGACAGCCTGAGCGACGGCCAGATCGCCGAGCTGGTCGCCTATCTGAGGCAACAATTTGCCCCTGATAAGCCGGCCTGGAAGGATATTCCTGCTGCGATCGGCCGTATCCGGCAGGAATAGCGCGCTGAGCTGCCATGCCGCCGGCAAAACCCACTGGTTGGGCGGCCCGCGGCACGGTAAAGTTCCGCCATGGCAGTTACCGATATTGCATCCCGGACCTATAACCATGGCTGGCGGCTCGACCCGATCGTGCGCAGCCTGCTCGATACCGATTTTTACAAACTCTTGATGCTGCAGATGATCCGGGAATTTTACCCGGAGCAGCGCGTCACCTTTTCGGTCATCAACCGCACCCGGCAGGTTCGCCTCGCCGAGATCATCGATGAGGGCGAACTGCGCGCACAGCTCGACCACGCGCGCACCATCCGCTTCACCAAGAAGGAGCTGATCTGGCTCGCCGGTAACACGTTCTACGGCAAGACCCAGATGTTCTCGCCGGACTTCATCCACTGGCTTGCCAACTTCCGCCTGCCCGAATATGAGCTGAACAAGGTCGACGGCCAGTACGAGTTGCACTTCCACGGGCCGTGGACCCACACCACGATGTGGGAAATCCCGGCGCTTGCGATCATGAATGAGCTGCGCTCGCGGCAGGCGACCAAGGGTCAGGGACGCTTCGTGCTCGACGTGCTCTATGCCCGCGCCAAGGCCAAGCTGTGGTCCAAGGTCGAGCGGCTGCGCAAGCTCGAAGGCCTGCGGCTGTCGGACTTCGGCACGCGCCGGCGCCACGGCCATCTGTGGCAGCGCTGGTGCGTCGAGGCCGTCAAGGAGGGGCTCGGCCCCTCCTTCACCGGCACCTCCAACGTGTTGCTGGCGATGGACAACGATCTCGAAGCGATCGGCACCAATGCGCATGAATTGCCGATGGTCGCGGCCGCGCTTGCCAATTCCGACGAGGAGCTGCGCTGGGCGCCCTATCGCATCCTCGATCAGTGGCGACACACCTACGGCGGCAACCTCTTGATCGCCCTGCCCGACGCCTTCGGCACCAAAACATTCCTGCGCGATGCGCCGGACTGGGTCGCTGACTGGACCGGCTTCCGCCCGGACAGCGCGCCGCCGATCACGGCAGGCGAAGACATCATCAAGTGGTGGAAGCAGAAGGGCCGCGAGCCTAAGGAGAAGCTGCTCGTGTTCTCCGACGGCATGGATGTCGATTCGATCGAGGAGACCTATCGTCACTTCGCCGGACGCGTCCGCATCTCGTTCGGCTGGGGCACCAATCTCACCAATGATTTCGTCGGCTGCGCGCCGGATGGATCGGCCGATCTCGATCCGATCTCGCTGGTGTGCAAGGTGACGTCGGTCGACGGGCGGCCGGCGGTCAAGTTGTCGGATAATCCCGAGAAGGCCACCGGCACGCCGTCCGAGATCGAACGTTATTTGCGCGTGTTCGGCAATGCCGGCCGCGTCCGCACCGCCGTGCACGTCTGAGCCATCACATACTTTCCCGCCACCACTTGATCTGACGAGCCCCGCATGCCCGCACCCAAACCGCCTGCCTTCGAGACCCTGAGCCTGCATGCTGGCCAGCGCCCCGATCCCGCAACCGGCGCCCGTGCCGTTCCGGTCTATCAGACCACCTCCTACGTGTTCCAGGACTCCGACCACGCTGCGGCGCTGTTCAATCTCGAACGCGCCGGACACATCTACACCCGCATTTCCAATCCCACGACCGCCGTGCTTGAGGAGCGGCTGGCGGCGCTGGAAGCCGGCGTCGGCGCGATCTGCACGGCAAGCGGCATGGCCGCGATGCATCTGGCGATCGCAACGATCCTCAACGCCGGCGATCACATCGTCGCCTCCGCCTCGCTCTATGGCGGCACCATCAATTTGCTCGCGCACACGCTGCCGCGCTTCGGCATCACGACGACGTTCGTCAAGCCGCGCGCGCTCGATGAATTCCGCGCCGCGATCAAGCCAAACACGCGGCTGGTGATCGGCGAGACCATCGGCAATCCCGGGCTTGAAGTGCTGGACATTCCGGCGGTCGCGCAGATCGCGCATGACGCCAGGATTCCGCTCCTGATCGACAACACCTTTGCGACGCCGTTCCTCAGCCGCCCGATCGAGCTCGGCGCCGATATCGTGATGAACTCGGCGACCAAATGGATCGGCGGCCACGGCATCGCGATCGGCGGCGTCATCGTCGATGGCGGCCGGTTCGACTGGCACGGCTCGGGCAAGTTCCCCCAGCTCACCGAGCCCTATGCCGGCTATCACGGCATCGTCTTCGACGAGCAGTTCGGCCAGGCCGCCTTCATCATGCGCGCCCGCACCGAGGGCCTGCGCGACTTCGGCGCCTGCCTGTCGCCGACCAACGCGTTCCAACTGCTGCAGGGCGTCGAGACGCTCGGCGTGCGGATGGAGCGCCATATGAGCAACACGCTTGCGGTGCTGGAGGCGCTGAGCGCCAACAAGGCGGTCGAGTGGGTGCTGCATCCGGCGCTGGAAAATCACCCCGACCATCAGCTCGCGAAGCGGCTGTTGCCGCGCGGCGCCGGATCGATCGTCTCTTTCGGCATCAAGGGTGGCCGCGCAGCGGGCAAAAAATTCATCGAGCAGCTTCGGATGATCAGCCACCTCGCCAATGTCGGCGATGCCAAGACGCTGGTCATTCACCCCGCCAGCACCACACATCAGCAGATGGATGCCGCCCAGTTGAAGGCCGCCGGGGTCGGCGAGGAGCTGGTGCGGCTGTCGATCGGAATTGAGGCCGTTTCCGACATCATCGACGATCTCGGCCAGGCGCTCCGCGCATCGCAGAAGGTTTGACCCATGCAGCTTTCCGTCAACGGTGCTGATGTCTTCGTCGCGACCGGCGGCCGTCCGTTCGATCCGTCGCTGCCTGCGGTGGTGATGCTGCACGGCGCGGGGTTCGATCATTCGACCTGGGCGCTGCACAGCCGCTGGTTCGCCCATCACGGCTACGCCGTGCTGGCGCCCGATTTGCCCGGCCATGGCCGCTCGGGAGGCAGCCCGCTGCCGACCATCGCCGACATGGCCGACTGGACCGCCGCGCTGCTCGACGCGGCCGGCGCGCCGAAGGCGAAGCTCATCGGCCATTCGATGGGTTCGCTGATCGCGCTGGAGACGTCCGCGCGACATCCCGACAAGGTGTCCGGCCTCAGCCTGATCGGCACCGCTGCTACGATGACGGTCGGCCCCGATCTGCTCAAGGCCGCCGAGGTCAACAACCCTGATGCCATCGACATGGTCTCGATCTGGGGCCTCGGCTTCAAGGCCGAGCTCGGCGGCAGCCTCGCGCCGGGACTGTGGATGCATCAGGGCGCGCAGCGCGTGCTGCAGCAGACGCGACCGGGCGTGCTCTACAGCGATCTCAATGCCTGCAACTCCTATCAGAACGCGCTCGCAGCAGCCGCGCAGGTGAAGGTGCCCGTCACCTTCATTCTCGGCGAGCGCGACATGATGACGCCAGCCAAGGGCGGCAAGGCGCTGGCGGCGGCGACGCCGAATGCGCGGATCGTCGTCGTTCCCGGCGCCGGTCACATGATCATGGCCGAAGCGCCGGATGAATTGCTGGCAGCGTTGCGGCAGTAGCATCCTTTCTTCCCTTCTCCCCTTGTGGGAGAAGGTGGCGCGAAGCGCCGGATGAAGGGTCTGTATCCGCGGAGACAGACCCCTCACCCGTCTCGAATGAGCTGACGCTCATTCGATCCACCCTCTCCCACAAGGGGAGAGGGTGCAGTGCGCCGGGCGGCAATCATCACTGCCTTCCCGGCTGCCTGCGCTCCACCGGATGGATATCGATCGCCCGCAATCTTCCCATCCGCAATACATCCATCGCGAGCGTCCGGCCAATTCGGTCGCGGTCGAGGGCGCGGATCAGATCGTCGACGCCGTTGATCTCGACGCCGTCGAGCTTGATCACGACATCACCGGGCAGCAGGCCCGCCTTCGCGGCCGGGCTGTCCGGCTCGATCTGCGCCAGCAGCGCGCCCATCTTGTTGTCGACGCCGGCGACGATCGCATGCCGCCGCGGGATCGGCGCGGTCTGGCCCGCGACGCCGATATAGGCGCGGCGGACATAGCCGTGGCGGATGATCTCGGACAGCACGAACTGCGCGGTGTTGCTGGCGACCGCAAAGCAGATGCCCTGCGCGCCGCTGATGATCGCAGTGTTGATGCCGATCACCTCCGCCGCCGACGACACCAGCGGCCCGCCGGAATTGCCGGGATTGAGCGCCGCGTCGGTCTGGATCACGTCCTCGATGGTGCGCCCGCTCACCGAACGGATCGAACGGCCAAGCGCCGACACCACGCCGGCGGTCACCGTCGATTCGAACCCGAGCGGATTGCCGATCGCGACCACGAGTTGGCCGCGACGCAGGCTCTTGGAATTGCCGAGCGAGGCATAACGCAGATCGCGCGCGCCGTCGGCCCGCAGCAAGGCAAGGTCAGTGTCGGGATCGACGCCGAGCACGTGGGCATCGGTGACGAAGCCTTCGATGTCGCGCAGCCGGATCTCTTTCGACGATCCGACCACATGGCTGTTGGTCAGCACGAGACCGTCAGGCGAGATGACGATGCCGGAGCCAAGTCCGCCGCGCTCACGCGCACTGCGCACCTTCGGCCCGGTTTCGACGCGCACGACTGCGGGACCGACCCGCTCGGTCACATCGATCACGGCATTGGAATAGGCATCGAGCAAAACCCGGTCATTGTCCCGGGCAGGCTCGGCCGTTCGCGATGACAGCCCGTCATTGACGATATCTGAGGTAATATCCAACATGGTGAGATTCCTTCGGTTTCCTCAAATGGTGGCCGGGAACCGGATGCGCAAGAGCCGCGGCGCGTGCGCAGGCCTGCTCCGCCTCCGCTTCAGGAAACCCGCAGCTTGCCGCCTCGCGCCCTGACCGGATCGAGCAGCGACCAGTCGCCCTCGGGCAATACGTGTCCCTTCGGGAACGGGGCACGCAACTCGAGGCCGAGCGAGCGCAGCACGCGGTCATCGCGGTAATAGCATTGCAGCACGACGCGAACGAGCGTCGCGGCCGCAACGCCGCCGGTAGCGCGGAACTCCCGCGCGACGGCATCGCGCCGCGCCGCGTCAAGCTCGGCCAACGGCTGGCCGGCCAGACGCGCCAGATGATCGAGCGCCTGCGCCACCTGCGCAGTATCGCGGCCGAGCGTCGCCAGCATGTCGGCCTGAACCGCCGGATCGTCGGCGCCGGGCACCTTGTACTCGTCGCTGGCGGGAATGATCATCGCAGCGACGGTGCGGAGGTCGTCGCGTTGGGCTGCGGTCAGTTCATTGGTTGCGGACATCGCGGTCTCAATCGAAGAGGTTGGCAAGGCGTTGCTTCATCTGGTCGGCGACATAGAGCGCGATCGCCTGGATGGTCGAGGTCGGGTTCACGCCGCCTGACGTGACGAACACGCTGCCGTCGACGATGAAGAGGTTTTTCACATCGTGCGAGCGGCCCCATTCGTTGACGACGGAGCGCGCAGGATCGGTGCCCATCCGCGCGGTGCCGAGCAAATGCCAGCCGCCCCAGGGAATCGGCTTGTTGATGCAGATGTCGGTGGCGCCGGCGGTCTCGAGAATTTCCCGGCCGCGCGCCAATCCATGCTCCATCATCTTCCGGCTGTTTTCGCTGATCGTATAGTCGATCTTCGGCGCGGGGATGCCGTGGCCGTCCTTCAGCACAGGATCGAGCGTGACGCGGTTGTGCTCCTCGGGCAGATCCTCGCAGATCGCAGACACCGCGAGCCGATGGCCGTTGAACTTCCGGAACACGCGGTGGTGGTCCGCGCCCCATGGCAAAATGCCCTTCTGCTCGCTCGCGACGGCTTCGAACACCGGCCCCGCGCCGCGGCCGAACTGGATGCCGTAGCCGCGCACAAAGCCGCGCGAGAGATCGGTGTCGTAAAACTCCTTGCTCCAGAGGCAGGTCGGCGGCGCGCGGTTAGAGTCGGTCGGCTCCTTCACGAAACCGTAGATCTGCGCATAGGGATGGAACATCAGGTTCTTGCCGACCAGGCCGGATGAATTGGCGAGCCCATTCGGGAAGCGGCCGGAGACCGAATTCAGCAACAGCCGGGGCGTGCCGACGCCGTTGCAGGCGATGATGACGACTTCGGCCGGCTGGAATTGCTCGACGCCATCCTTGTCGTAGTAGACGACGCCCGAGGCCATGCCATGCTCATTGGTCAGGATCTCGCGGACGCGGCAATGAGTCTTGAGCTCGACGCCGGCGCGGATCGCCTGCGGCCAATAGGTGATGTCGGTCGAGGCTTTGGCGCCCTGCGCGCAGGCCGGCGTGCAATGGCCGAGATTGATACAGCGCGCCCGGCCCTCGTAGTCCATCGTCGCGACCGTCGTGTCCGACGGCCACCAATGCCACCCGAGCTTGTTCATGGCCTTGCCGATCAGCGGGCCGGAGAGTCCAAGCGGCTGCGGCGGCATCGGCGGGTGCGTCAGCGGCGACAACGGATCGCCCGAGAGACCCGAGACGCCCATCATCCGATCGTTCTCCTCGAAGAACGGCACCAGCGTGTCGTAATCGATCGGCCAGTCGTCGGCGACGCCGTCCAGCGTCTTCACCCGGAAGTCGGACGGATGGAGCCGCGGCCAATGCGCGGTGTACATCACCGTCGAGCCACCGACGCCGTTGAAGTTCACGACTTTGATCGGCGAGTTGTCGTCGTTGATCGGATAGTCCTCGGGACGGCCGCGGATGTTCGGACTGGTCGACCAGTCGCCATAAAACTTCGCCTCCCAGTCGCGCCCGGTGCTCGGATATTCCGAGGGCTTCATCCAGCCGCCCTGGTCGAGGCAGAGGATATGCATCCTGGTTTCAGCCAGGCTCCACGCCACCGCCGCGCCGGACGCGCCGGCGCCGATGATGAGGACGTCAACGGGATCGTTCATTGCGGTCGCTTCGCTCCCTGAATTGTCGTCGCCTTGAGGGCGATCTGGGCTCCACGATAGGGGCAGATGCGACCGGCAGTAAAGCCGAGCGAGGCCGACTTGGCGGGATAAACACGCAACCCTGCCACGCCTTGATACAGGTTTGTCCGCGGGCGCGAGACCGGATAGCTTTTGAGCAAACCACAAATGCGGGAGCGACGCCGATTCCGGACTTTGACGCCATCATTATCGGCGCGGGCATGTCGGGGCTGTACCAGCTCTACCGGCTGCGCGAGCATGGTTTTCGCGTGCGGGTGTTCGAGGCCGCGACCGATGTCGGCGGGACCTGGTACTGGAACCGCTATCCCGGCGCACGCTTCGATTCCGAGAGCTATTCGTACGGCTACTCGTTCTCGAAGGAGTTGCTGGAGGAATGGGAGTGGTCGGAGCATTTTGCCGGCCAGCCGGAGACGCTGCGCTATCTTAATTATGTCGCCGATAAATTCGACCTGCGTCGCGATATCCAGTTTCGGAGCCGGGTCACGGCGGCCGTCTACGACGAAGACACGCGAAGCTGGACCGTTACGTTCGAGGACGGCAGCCGCTTCAGTACGCGCTTCCTGATCACCGCGATCGGGCCGTTGTCGACGCCTACCCTGCCGAGGATCGAGGGCCGCGAGGATTTCAAGGGCGCCTCCTTTCACACCGCGCGATGGCCGAAGGAGCCGGTGGATTTTACCGGCAAGCGCGTCGCCGTGATCGGTACCGGGGCCACCGGCGTGCAGACCATCCAGACCATTGCGGGGCAAGTCGGCCATCTCACCGTATTCCAGCGCACCCCGAACTGGTGCGCGCCGCTGCACAACGGCAAGATCGACGCCGAAACCCAGAAGAAGATCAAGGCCGGCTATCCCGAGATCTTCGCCCGTTGCCAGGAAACCTTCGCCTGCTTCCTGCACACGCCGGACCCGCGCGGCGCGTTCGAGGTATCCGACGAGGAGCGCGAGGCGTTTTATGAAAAGCTCTATGGCGAGCGTGGCTTCGGCATCTGGCAGGGCAACTTTCGCGACATACTGATCGACCGCAAGGCGAACGCCACGATCTCCGATTTCGTCGCGCGCAAGATCCGTCAGCGCGTGAAGAATTCGGCGGTCGCGGAAAAGCTGATTCCGAAAAATCACGGCTTCGGTACGCGACGCTTGCCGCTCGAGACCTTCTATTACGAGGTCTACAACCAGGACAATGTCGAGCTGGTCGACATCAACGAGACGCCGATCGAGCGGATCACGCCTGAGGGCATCAGGACAAGCGAATGGGATTACGAGTTCGACATCATCATCTACGCGACCGGTTTCGATGCCATCACCGGCAGTTTCGACAAGGTCGATTTTCGCGGGGTTGGCGGCGCGCGGTTGAAAGACAAGTGGCGACAAGGCCCGGAGACCTATCTCGGCATCATGGTGCATGAATTTCCGAACATGCTGATGCTGATGGGGCCGCACACCGCGCTCGGCAACATCCCGCGCAGCATCGAATACAGCGTCGATTGGGTGACCGGGCTGCTTCGGTTTGCGATGAAAGAGGGGCTGACGCGGCTGGAGGCAACGCCGGAGGGCGTGAAATCCTGGACCGATCACGTCAAGGCGCTCGGCGAAGGATTGCTGTCCAACGAGGTCAATTCTTGGATGACCGGCATCAATTCCAACGTCGAAGGCAAACAGAGACGCATCGTCGCCCGCTACAGCGGCAGCGCGCCGGCGTATCGCGCGCGGTGCGATGCGGTAGCGGCGAAGGGATATGATGAGTTGAGGCTGGGGTAGCACCCTCCCCTGGAGGGTAAGCGCTCACAGCGAAACGCGCTCGGTGCTGAATGGTGGGCACGTCGCTATCGCGCCTTTGCCCACCCTACGGATCACCGCTACCACGCATCGATACACGGCCGCTTCTTGGTCGCGCGTGCCTCCGGCTCTGGCACCGAGCGCAGGCCGGACATGATCCAGCGCCTTGTGTCGGCGGGATCGATGACTTCGTCGATCTCGAGCACCGAGGCGATCGAGACCGCCTTGCCGTTGGCGTAGAGTTCGGCGACCTTGGCCTTGTAGTAGTCCTCGCGCTCGACCGGGTCTTCGATTGCTTCCATTTCCTTGCGGAAACCGAGCCGGACATAGCCTTCCAGCCCCATGCCGCCGAACTCGCCGGTCGGCCAGGCCACCGTGAAGAACGAGGCGTGGAAGCCGCCGCCGATCATCGATTGCGCCCCCAGGCCATAGCCCTTGCGCAGGACGATGCCGAACAGCGGCACGGTGAGGCTGGCGCCGGTCACGAACATCCGCGCGACGTGGCGCACGATCGCGGTTTTCTCCGCTTCGGGGCCGACCATGAAGCCCGGCGTATCGCAAAGCGATATAATGGGAATGTCGAAGGCGTCGCAGAGCTGCATGAAGCGCGCGGCCTTGTCGCCGGCCGGCGCGTCGATCGCGCCGCCGAGATGCTTTGGATTGTTGGCGATCAGGCCGAACGGTTTCCCCTCGATACGGATAAAGGCGGTGATCATGCCGACGCCGAAATCCCGGCGGATCTCCAGCACCGAGCCTTCGTCGGCCAAGAGATCTATGACAGTTCGGATGTCATAGACCCGCAGCCGGTTCTCCGGAATCGCCCGCCGCAGCAGGCGCTGGTCAGGCGCTTTCCAGTCGGCGACCGCACCCTGGAAGTAGGACAGATATTTCTGCGCCGCGGATGTCGCCTCCGCTTCATCCTCGACCAGAATGTCGATGACGCCGTTCGGCGACTGGAACGACACCGGACCTACTTCAGCAGGATGATAGACGCCGAGCCCGCCGCCCTCGATCATCGCCGGTCCGCCCATGGCGATCGAGGCATTCTTCGTCGCGATGATGACGTCGCAACAGCCGAGCATCGCGGCGTTACCGGCAAAGCAATAGCCGGAGACGACGCCGATCACGGGCACCAGCCCTGAGAGCTTTGCGAACTGCACGAAGGACGGCCCGTCGAGACCGGTCATGCCGAGCCTGTCCGTATCGCCGGGGCGGCCGCCGCCGCCTTCGGCGTAGAACACCAGCGGCAGCCGCCATTGCTCGGCAAGGCCGAGCATGCGGTCGATCTTCTTGTGGTTCATGTGGCCTTGGGTGCCGGCGAGCACGGTGTAATCGTAGGCGATCACCATACAGCGGGCGGCGTCCGCGCCGAATTTTTCCGTATTGACCGTGGCGACGCCCGAAATCAGGCCGTCGGCCGGCGTGTTGCGGATCAGGTCGTCGACCGTGCGCCGCCTTCGCTGGGCAGCGATGGCGAGCGAACCATATTCGACGAAGGAGCCTTCATCGACGAGGTGCGCGATATTCTCGCGCGCCGTGCGCTGGTTGGTCTTGCGCCGTCGATCGACCGATGCCGGGCGGTTTTCATCCAGCGTGATGGCGTGGCGTTCGATCAACTCGGCGAGGTCGGGGCGAATGTGGTCGAGATCGATATCATCCTCCTCGGTGACATCATGGGCGTCGATCTCAGCAGGCTCCAGATAGAGGATCGGCTCGTCCTGCATCAACGTCACGCCGGAGCCTGCAGCGATCTGCGTCACCCGGCCGCCCTGCGGCGCCGCGACCAGATGCTCCATCTTCATGGATTCGAGCACCGCGATCTGCTGACCGGGGCGAACCAGGTCACCCTCCTCGACGTCTATCGCGACGATCGTGCCTTGCAGCGGCGCCGGCACCGCGACCGAACCGGCCGGGCCGGTTGCCGATGCCGCGACAGCGATCGCGAGCGTCTCGTCATCGGAGGCGCTGCCGGATTCGACCAGTTCCGTTTCCGCGGTCGTGTTGGTTTCGCCAACCAGATCGGCGACATGCTTGTCAATAAAGCCGGTGCTGAGACGGTTCTCGACGAAATCCGGATGCGCCAAAATCGCCGCGAGGAAGGGAACGTTGGTGGCGACGCCGCCAATGCGAAATTCACGCAGCGTCCGCGAGGCCTTATGCACCACGTCGGTCCAGTTGCCGCCCGGCGAATGCACGATGACCTTTGCGAGCAGCGAGTCGAAGGCGGCGCTGGTCCGGTAGCCTGAATAGCCGAACGTATCGACGCGCACGCCGGGGCCGGACGGCAGGTCGAACACGGCCAGCGTGCCGCCGGTCGGCCTGGTGGCGCCGGTCTCGTCCATCACCTCCATGTTGACGCGGAGTTGGATCGCAAAGCCGCGCGGCCTCGGGATATAGCCCTGCGCAAGCCCGAGCGAGCCCAGGGTCGCGCCAGCCGCGACCGCAAGCTGCGACTGCACGAGATCGAGGCCAAGCACCTCCTCGGTAACGGTATGCTCGACCTGCAGCCGAGGATTGGCCTCGATAAAGGCAAACGCCCTGTCGCTGGTCCTGGCGTCGTTATCGACGAGGAATTCGAAAGTGCCGAGATTGTCGTAGTTCGCCGCGGCCGCAAGTTCCTTGGCGGCGTCGATGATGCGCGTACGCAAGGCATCGTTCAGCGAGGGGCTCGGCGCGACCTCGATGAGCTTCTGGTTGCGGCGCTGGATCGTGCATTCGCGCTCCCACAGATGGCTGATCGCGCCGTGGTGGTCGCAGATGACCTGCACCTCAATGTGGCGGGCATTGCGAATCAGGCGCTCGACATAGACGCCACCGCTGCCGAAGGCCGCCATCGCCTCTGATTGGCAGCGCGCATAGGCCTCCTCCAGCCCGCCCGCGTCGTCGACGATGCGCATGCCGCGGCCGCCGCCGCCGGCGATGGCCTTGATCATGATGGCGCCGCCTGCGCCGAGCGATTCCAGGAAGGTCTTGGCTTCATCGAGGCTGGTCGGCCCGCTGGTGCCCTCGATAACAGGGACGCCGCATTTTTTTGCCAGCGCCTTGGCCTGCGCCTTGTCGCCGAACAGATCGAGCACTTCCGGCGACGGGCCGACGAAGACGATGCTTTCTTCGATGCAGCGGCGGGCGAGCGCGGCGTTCTCGCTGAGGAAGCCATAGCCGGGATGCACGGCGTCGCATTCGGTCGCCTTGGCGGCTGCGATCACCGCCTCGATATCGAGATAGGCCCGCGCGCCGCGCCCGGGGATTTCAAGGGCGGCGTCGGCGGCGCGGACATGCAGCGATTGCGCGTCGTCAGCGGAGTAGATTGCGACCGTCGCAAGGCCAGCGTCGCCCGCGGCGCGCGCGATGCGGATGGCAATCTCGCCGCGGTTGGCAATCAGCAATTTATGGAAGGACATGAACGGTTCCGTCTGGACAGCAGAGCGAAATGATGCGGCGATCGGCTCACCTCGCCCCGCTTGCTTCCCATACCGCAATCAGCAGCGCGAGGCGGCTACCGGCAGTTTCTTGTTGCTCGACATGAACCGTTGCCGAGATTCTGCGCAAGTGGAATTTCGTTCCACATGACGGAATTCACACAGCAAACTGAGGCGCTTAGCGATCTACCGGCAATCGAGCTGGGCTTCGAACCAGCCCTGCAACGACGCTGCGAGCGGCGGCCAGGCCCGCTGAAACGGCGAGAATTCTCTTGCGTTGGCGCGATAAATTCCGCGCAGCTCCCGCTCGATTGCGGGAAGATCGACACCGGTGCAACGGCCTTCGCTGACGATCAGCCGTCCGTCCACCACGACGTCGCGCAAGAAAGACGCGTTGCCGCGCGCGAACAGGAGATCGATGGGGTCGACCGGCATGATCCGGTCGCGGTCAAGCCGATCGAGATCTATGGTGACGAAATCGGCCGGTGCGCCTGATATGAGCGCGCCCGTTCCGGGCGCGCCGGTCGCCTTGCGGCCATTGGCGATCGCGAGCGCGAGGAATTCGGAAGCGGTCCAGGTTCGCTCAAAGCCGAGGCCGCCGTGCATCATCTGCACCAGCCGCATCTCGCGCAGCACGTCGTCGTCTTCGTCGAGCGCGAGACCATCGACGCCGACCGCGATGGCGCAGCCACATCGGTGCGCTGCAGCGATCGGGGCGAGGCCGGAGCGCAGGTGCAAATTGGAGGAGAAGTTGGTGACGATACGCGCGCCGGACGCGGCGATCATCTCGATCTCGTCGGCGCGGGCATGGATGCAATGCGCCAGCGTCAGCCGCTCCGACAGGAAGCCGATATCGCGGAGATAGCGGACGACGCCATCCGGAAAATGCCGGTCTGCCCAGGCGCGCTGATAGATTGTCTCCAGGAGATGCATGTGGATGCGTCGCCCGGTGTGCGCCGAATTCTCGGCCACCGCCTCGAGCAGCGGTTTTGAGCACCATTGCACGCCGGCCGGGCCGAGCTGCACATCGACTTTTGGACCTGTGATGGCCGAGGCGATGGCATCCGTGAGTTCGATATAGGCCTTTGGCGACATCGGCGCGCGGACGAACAATTCCTCAATGGCCTTGCGATCGTCGCTTGAGAGCTGCGACAGCACCGGTTCGCTGTCGCCATAGACGACCGGGTTCTGGTCGCGTACCGCGAGCGCAAACGCGATGCGGATGCCAACGTCGGACGCCGCCCGCGCAATCGCCTCTGCCTCCTCGACCAGCGGCATGGTGCCGCTTGGCCGGGTGTAGTGCACCATCATCGCAGCGCAGCCCGCCCTCGCCGAACGGGCCAATGCCGAGGCCGCCGTCATATAGGGATCGACCGGCGTGCCGAGCGCAGAGCGCAGGATCCAGCTCTCCAAGGGCATGCCGAGCGCGCCGAACGAGGACGCGGTCGGCCGCGCGTGATCATGGGCGTTGACGAAGGCGGGAAGAATGAGGGAGCGCGGGCTGGTTGTGGGCGACGCGGCCTCGGTGATGTCGGTGATGATGCCGTTGTCGTGACGCAGCACGACGTTTTCCAGCAGGCCCCGCTCGGGCCCGGAGAACAGGCTGTGTGCGGCAACCTTCATAATCATGACGCGCCCTCTCCGTCATTGCGAGCGTAGCGAAGCAATCCATATCTCCGCTTGCGGCGCGATGGATTGCTTCGTCGCTGCGCTCCTCGCAATGACGGCCGGATGGACCCGAGTCAATTCGCCGTATACACCAACTCCCGCTCGCTGCGCGGAGGCAGGAATTCGCGGGAGAAAATCTCCGCAGGCGCCGGCGCGCGGGCGAGCTGGTAGCCTTCGACGATGATTCCGATGGCGCGAGCCATGCGGTCGTCCTTGACATCGCCGACGCCGATCTCCCTCATCTCGGGCGAGACGATCAGCTTGTCGAAGGAAAACTGCAGACGGCGCTTCTCGACCTCGGCATTGATCAGATTGTCGTAATTCAGCGCTGCCTTCATTCCGGCATTCTGGTCCTTGGCGATCGCGATCACGGCCTTGTTGACGGCGCGGACGAGGCCGGTGACGGCCTTCGGATTGGACGCCAGCAGCTTGCGCGACACCATCATGCCGTTGGAATAGAGATCGAGGCCGTAATCGCCGAACGAGAACCATTTGTAGTCCTTGTCGGGATCCTGGCGGTTCAGCACCAGGTTGAAGTAGCTCGTAATGTTGAACACCAGAGCCGCGTCGATATCACCCTTGATCAGCATTGGCTCCTGCAGATTCGGCGCCATGTTGGAGATCTTGATCTTCTCGCCCTCGAGCTTGTTCTTGTTGGCAAACACCGGCAACAACCGCGTCGTCGGCGTGCCCTGCGCGCCGCCGAGCGTGCGGCCCTCAAAGTCCTTGATGGTGTTGATGCCGCTGGTCTTCTTGGTGACGATGGCGAACGGCGGCTGGTTCCAGATCATGTAGACCATCACAGGCGCGTCCTGCGGCTTGGTCGAGGCGTTCTGGATGATGGCGTTGACGTCGCCGAAGCCGGCGTCGTAGGCGCCCGACATGATGCGCGTCACCGTCGCACCCGAGCCCTCGCCCTGGTCGATCACCACATTGAGGCCCTCTTCCTTGAAGAAGCCGTTGTCCTTGGCGTAGAAGAACGCGGCGTCGGACCCTTGCGTCTTCCAACCCAGCGTAAACTTGATCGTGGTTTCCTGGGCGCTGGCGGCACCGGCGAACAGAACGGCTCCCAACAGCGCGGCGCTTACTCTGGCTAACATCGTATTCTCCTCGATAAGGGTTGGATGGCGGTTGGCGAAAGCTTTCATGTCGCGATCATGTCGTTCTTGCGGGTGGCCCAGCCGGTGACGCGGCCCTCGATTACCGAGAAGATCACGTAGAGCGCGACGCCGAGGCCGGCGAGCACGAACAAGCCGGCGAACACCAGCGGCACGTTGAAATTCGAGGACGCGGTCATCATGACGTTGCCGATGCCGCGGTTGGACGCCACGGTCTCCGACAGCACCGCGCCGACGAAGGCGTAGGAGATCGCGACCTTCAGCGAGGCAAAAAAGAACGGCATGGTGCGGGGCAAGCCGACGTTCCAGAGGATGTCGAACTTGCTGGCGCCGAGTGCTTTCAGCACGTCTTCGAGTTCAGGTTCGGTCGTCGCCAGTCCCGTCGCGATGTTGACCACGATCGGGAAGAAGCAGATCGAGAGCGCGGTCAACACCGCCGGCACCGAGCCGGAGCCGAACCACAGCACGAAGATCGGCACCACGGCGACCTTCGGGATCGAGGAAAATCCAACCAGCAGCGGATAGGCCGTGTCATACGCGGTTTTCGAGACACCGATCACCGCGCCCAATACGACGCCGAGGCCGACGCCAAGAACAAACCCGATCATCGTCGTCGCCAACGTCTGCAGGATGTGCGGCCACAGGATGGGGAATTTCTCGACGAGGGTGACGAATACTTGCGAGGGGCGCGGCAACACCAGGTCAGACATGCCTGATATCAGGCAGAACAATTCCCAGGCGACGAAGAACAGCACGATCAGTGCCGCCGACCAGGCTTTTTGGCGATAATCGAGCTCGGGCATATCAGGCTGCTCCCTGCGCGGATGCCGTTCGGGCATCGACGATGAAGGCGCGCAGCTTCTGGTTCAGCGCCACGAAATCCGGCTCGAACGTCATCGCAACCGTGCGTGGCCGGGCGAAGTCGACCCGGCTGTCGTCGAGGATGCGGCCGGGCCGCGCGCTCATCACGCAGATGCGGCTGCCGAGGAATGCGGCCTCGCGCAGGTCATGCGTCACCAAGAGCACGGTCGGCTTGTGCGCGATCCAGAGATCCTGAAGGATCGACCACAGCTCTTCCCGCGTGAACTGGTCGAGTGCGCCGAAGGGCTCATCGAGCAGCAGCATGCGCGGCTCGTGGATCAGCGCGCGGCAGAGATTGGCGCGCTGAAGCATGCCGCCGGAGAGTTGCCAGGGGTAGCGGTTGCCGAACCCCTTGAGGCCGACCTGCTCGAGCAGCGCATTGGCCTTGTCGCGGAATTCGGTCTTGCGCAGCTTTCGGAATTGCGAGCGAAACGGCTCGACGATCTTGAGCGGCAGCATGATGTTCCGCTCGATCGACATCCAGGGCAGCATGGTCGGATTCTGGAACGCCATGCCGACGCGCAAGGCGCGGGCGGCGACTTCCCGGCCGCCGACAATGACGACGCCCGATGTCGGCTGCACCAGGCCGCTCACCAGCCGCAGGATCGTCGACTTGCCGCAGCCGGACGGCCCGACGAGGGCGACAAACTCGCCATCGGCGATCCGCAAGCTTGTCGTGGAGAGGGCCGGCACCGCGCGGGGGCCGCGGCCGAAGGTGACGGAAGCCTCCGACAGTTCGATCGCGATCGGAACGGCGGAGCCCGGAACCGGCGTGCCCCGAAATTCGGAATGTGGTTGCATGCGCATCATGGCTGGAAGTGCATGCAAGCCGGATGCCAGCCAAACTTGCCTGTGAAATCAAGGGACCCGCGGTTTGCCGCCCGATCCGCCGGATTCCTTTTGTGCAATTCCACCTTCAAAGTGCATGCAATTGAGGCGCACAATCAGTCGGCAATTGTGATAAGAGGACCCATTCGAAGCACCCGTCAGGATTCGCCGATGGCGCCCCGCCCCGCCAGCAAAACCGTTGTCCCATCCGACAAGGTCGGCGTGATCTGCCGCGCGCTGCGCCGCGCCATCATCGAGCAGGCGCTGGCGCCCGGCGCGAAATTGCCGGAGGATTCGCTCGGCGAGCGGTTCGGCGTCAGCCGCACCATCGCTCGCCACGCGCTGGGCCAATTGGCCGCGGAAGGCCTCGTCGAGCTGCGCCGCAACCGGATTGCGGTGGTGGCGACCCCAAGCTGGCAGGAAGCGCGCGATGCCTTCGATATCCGGATCGAACTCGAGCGCCTGGTGGTGCGGCAACTCGCCGGCAAGCTGACCAAGAACCAGATTGCCGAGCTCAACGCCCATGTCGATGCCGAGGGCCGCGCGCGCGACGGCTCGGATGCGGTGTCGATTCGCCTCGCGACGGAATTCCACATCCTGCTCGCCAACATGACGAACAGTCCGATCCTGGTGCGTTACGTCAGCGAGGTCGCCTATCGCTGCTGCCTGACGCTATCGCTCTACAGCCGGCCGCACTCCTCGGAATGCGCCATCAACGAGCACCGCGCGATCATCGCCGCCTTGGTCAAAGGCGACGAGGCCAAGGTGATGACCCTGATGCACAGCCATCTGGATTCCGTGGCCAGCCGCGCGCTGGTGGCCCCCGCCCCGCCGCGCGGCCGCGATTTGCTGGATATTCTGGCGCCGTATGCCGAGGAAGGCGAAAGTGAGCGGGTGGTGAAGCTGCCGAAGGTGGTGCGGGCGAGGTAGGTCTACCGCCCGCAGCAATCGCCGGTGGCCTCGTGGTTCGAGACGCGCGGCGTTGCCGCGCTCCTCACCATGAGGGTCCAAGACCTCATCTTGAAAGTCTAGGACCTCATCCTGAGGAGCGCGCTTAGCGCGCGTCTCGAAGATGAAAGCCCCGAACCTCAAGCCTCAATCCCCATCTGCACCAAAATCCGCTCGGCGCTGTCGTTCCAGACGTCCATCTTCACGATCTGCCCGCCCCTGACCACGAAACGATCGACGTAGCGATTGCCTTCGAACGGCGTGCCGTCGAGCCATTCGCCATACAGCGTGCCGATGCTGTAGACGACGGTCTCCTCGGCGCCCGGGCAGACGTCGAAGCGGTCCATCTTCTTCTTGACCCAGCGATAGCGTTTCGCGTTGAAGCCGGTCGGCCCGCGCGGATGATCGAACTCGCGTCCGCCGGTGAAGGTGATGATCGTGCCCGGCTTCATGTAGGCCGCGGCCGCATCGGGATCCGGGATCATCGATGCCGTGAGATAGGCCTCGACCACCTCGGCATCGGACATTCCCTTCACTTCGGCTTTCGCGGCGACAGACATGGCGGCTTCTCCTGATGCCGGGGATACTACAGTCCAGCCCGCAAACTGCATGCACATATTTTGAACAGTTCAGCCTTCCAATTGCACACAATCTGGGGCTGCCCTGCGCCCCCGCTTCCGATAGGTTGAGATCTTCTCCAGCGCGACGCCTGATGAACACGAAAACCGCCTTTGACCTGATCTTCCGCAACGCCAGGACGCGAACCTCGGCGACGCCTGTCGATATCGGCATCGCCGGCGGGCGTATCGTGGCCATCGAACCCCGGCTTGTCTGCGAAGCGGCTGAGATCGAGGTCGGCGGCAGATTGGCCCTGCCCGGCTTCGTCGACACGCATATTCATCTCGACAAGGCCTGCCTGCTCGGCCGCTGCGGGCATAACCACGGCAGCGTCAGCGAAGCGATTGCCGCGGTCGCCGCGATGAAGCGCGATTTCACGGTGGAAGACGTCTACACCCGCGGCGCGCGGGTGATCGAGCGCGCCATCGTGCACGGCACGACGCGGATGCGAACCCATGTCGAAATCGATCCGCGCATCGGCTTGCGCGGTTTTGAGGCGGTGAAAGCGCTCAAGCGCGATTATGCCTGGGCGCTCGATCTTTCGATCTGCGTGTTTCCGCAGGAGGGCCTGACCAACGATCCCGGCGCCGAGGAACTGCTCATTGCGGCCTTGCGCGACGGCGGTGAGGTGATCGGCGGCTGCCCCTATATGGACACCGATCCGAACGCGCATCTCGAAAAGATTTTCGACCTCGCGCAGCAATTCGATGTCGACGTCGATCTGCACCTCGACTTCGATCTCGATCCGTCCTGGTGGCATCTCGACGAGGTCTGCCAGCAGACGGAGCGGCGTAACTATCAGGGCCGCGTCGCGATCGGTCACGCCACCAAATTATCGGCGCTGCCGCCGGACCGGCTGAAGGCCGCAACCGCGCGGCTGGCGAAATCCGGCGTCGCAGTCACCGTGCTGCCCGCGACCGATCTCTATCTGATGGGCCGCGACGCCACGCATAACGCACCGCGTGGGCTGACGGTGGCGCACAAGTTGGTTGAAGATGGCGTTCTCTGTTCGGTCGCGACCAACAATGTGCTCAATCCCTTCACGCCGTTCGGCGACGCCTCGCTGCTGCGGATGGCGAATTTCTATGCCAATGTCGCGCATGCCGGGATCAGCGATTTCGACGCCTGCCTCGATCTCGTGACCGAGCTGCCGGCGCGGCTGATGAATTTGAGGGACTATGGCATCGCGGTGGGCAATCCGGCGGACCTGATCATTCTCGATACAGACAGCGGGACGAACGCGATTGCGGAATTGCCTGATGTGCTGATGGGATTCAAGAACGGGCGGCAGGTGTTCGAGCGGCGGAAGCCGACGTTGTTTTCGCCACGAGCTTAGCCAAAGCGAAGTAAGACGTGGATGGCCGGGTCAAGCCCGGCCATGACGAAGAAGCGGAGACGATGCTTCGTCGGCAAACCATGCAGGCCGCGCTCTGCCTTATGCGCTGCCCTGCGATTGACCTCCCCACCGATCCATTGTTGTTATCGGCCAACTACAACAACAAGCCCGGGGCAGGAAATCATGAAAAAAGCCACCACCGTTAGAAGCGTCGAAACGCTGGCCTGCGACGCCGGATGGCGGAACTACCACTTCGTCAAGATCATGACCGAGGACGGCATCGTCGGCTGGAGCGAATACGACGAGGGTTTTGGGGCGCCCGGCGTGACGGCGGCGATCGAGCGGCTTGGCGCGCGAGTCATCGGCAAGAACGCGTTCCAGCACGAGCGTATCTACGCGGAGCTGTTCGCCGCGACGCGCCCGGCCGCCGGCGGCGTGGTGGCGCTGGCGCTTGGGGCGCTCGAGAACGCGCTGCTCGACGTCAAGGCCAAGGCGCTCGGCGTGCCCTGCTACGAACTGCTCGGCGGCAAGATCCGCGACCGCATCCGGGTCTACTGGTCGCACTGCGCGACCTGGCGCATCAACCATCCTGATTGGTTCAAGCCGGCCATTACCGATCTCGATGGCGTGAAATCGATCGGCCGCGAGGTACGCGAAAAAGGTTTTACGGCGATGAAGACCAACATCTTCGTCTACACCGATGGCAAGCCGCAGGGCTGGCGGCCGGGCTTTGGTTCGCCGTTCGAACCCGAGATCAATGTCGATCGCAAGGTGCTGCGCAATCTCTGCATGCATCTGGAGGCCATCCGCGACGGCGCCGGCCCCGATGTCGATCTGCTGCTCGACCTCAATTTCAATGCCAAGACCGAGGGCTACCTCAAGATACTGCGCGCCATCAAGGACATGGATCTGTTCTGGGTGGAGATCGACACCTTCAACCCGCAGGCGCTGGGCTACATCCGCCGCCAGAGCCCGCATCCGGTCTCATCCTGCGAGACGCTGTTGGGGCTGCGCGAGTTCCTGCCCTATTTCAACGAACAGGCGATGGACGTCGCCATCGTCGACACGCCCTGGAACGGGGTGTGGCAATCGATGAAGATCGCCGCCGCCGCCGAGCATTTCGAGGTCAACGTCGCCCCGCATAATTTCTACGGCCACCTCTGCACCATGATGAACGCACATTTCTCGGCCGCGGTGCCGAACTTGCGCATCATGGAAACCGATATCGACCGCCTGGCGTGGGACCATGAACTGTTTACCCACGTGCCCGAAATCGTCGATGGCCATCTGGTGATGCCGGACCGTCCGGGCTGGGGCACCGAGCCCAACGAGGAAGGCCTGCGCGCCCATTCGCCGAAGAGCAAGGGCGGGCTGCTGAATTACGGGCAGAAGAGGCCGTGAGCTGATATCTCGTAGGATGGGTGGAGCGCAGCGATACCCATCGCCGCAGCGCAAGACTCGATGGGTATCGCTTCGCTCCACCCATCCTACATGGTCGCCGTTCACTTATCGCCAGCCACGCCGAGGAACGCGCTCTCGATCACATCGCCAATCGGCTGCCACGAATTACCGTCGAACTGCACCAGCCGCATCTGCTCGATCGGATGGAAGTCGGCCGGTCCGGTGTTGATCGCTATTCCCGGAAATGCAACCGTGCTCTGGTAATTCCGCAAGGACGCTGCCTGCCGCATGATGTTCTCGCGCGACAGGTCGTCCCCGCACTGGGTCAACACCTGGACCAACGTCTCGGCCGCTGCGTAGCCGAAGATGGCATTGCCATCCTCCTTGTCGCCGTCAGGATAATACTTGTCCATGAACGCGAGCCATTCCTTGATGGCGGGGTCATCCTTCCAAGTGGTGTCGCTGGCGTCCTTCAGAAACGAGGTGGAGATCACACCGACGGAATTCTGAAGGCCTGCCGGCCTCAGCGCGTTTGCGATCGAAGCCGCCGCATTGACCAGCAACAATACTGGATGCCAGCCCAGTTCGGCCGCTCTACGAATGGCACGCGCCGAGATCGGCGGTGCGCAGTTGAGCACGAGCACTTCAGCGCCCGAGTTCTTGAGGATGTCGACCTGGGTATCGATCGACATATCAGCATCAATGGCGATATCCGCAACGATCATGTTGGCGGTGATGCCGAGCCCCTCCTGCAATCCCCGGAACAGATCGCGGCCGAACTGATCGTTCTGCCAGAGCACGGCGATCTTCCGGCTCGGATAGGCGGCTTGAATGTAGTTGGCGTAGATCCGGCCTTCGGAGCGGAATGTCGGCTGCCAGCCCATCGTCCAGGGAAACCGCTTCGGATGCGCCCACTCCTCGTCGCCGGAGGCGACGAAGAGCTGCGGGATGTTTCTCTCGTTGAGATAGGTTCGCGTCGCCAGATTGGTCGGCGTGCCGAACGACCCGAACATCAGGTGCACGCGCTCCTGTTCGACCAGCTCGCGGGTATGCTCGACCGCCGTTCTCGGATTGGAGCTGTCGTCGCGGGAGATGAACCTGATCTTGCGCCCGTTGATGCCGCCGCGCTCGTTGATCATATCGAAATAGGCGGCCTCCGCCCTTCCGATCGAAGCGAACGCGGCAAGCGGGCCTGTGTAAGGCATGATGTTGCCGATGCGGATTTCGGTGTCGGTCACGCCGGCAGCTTGGGCCGGCTGCAGGGCGGCCAGTATCGATGCCAAGAACAATGCGAAGAAGGCTGGTGACAGCCATTTTATTCTTGTTTTCATCAACGCGGCCCTCGAACGCGAGCTGTTCAGAGCTCGTGACGCCATCCAGCGATGGCGATGATAGCGCGGGAGTTCAGGTTGTTAAAATGAAATGTTGGCGGCGCGGCATTGCCACGCCAAATGGGTCGCCAGTCTTCATAAAATGAGACGTTGCGATTCAGGCGTGTTTGATGTCCGATATGCCGCTGCAGCGGCACGAATTCGAACATCGCTGGATATCCAAGTTGCGTCTAAGCAGTGTGTGGCAAGGAGGTCGAGGCATGAGGATAACGATCGTAGCTCTGGGAACGGCCCTGGTCCTGGGTAACCTGGGCACGTTTGGTACCGCAGCGCATGCGCAGACGGCCCAAGTCGTTCGTGAACCACGGGAAAGGCCCATCATCAGGGTGCCCGTCGTAAGGCCAGCTCCCTACTGGGATTACAATATCGTTCCACGATATCGTTATCGCCCTGAGGACGACCGGGTCGATCCATGCGGCGGGCCCGTAGTGCCCGTGATACGCGAGGGGCCTCAAGAGGCAACGGTTCCGTTGTGGCTGGCGAACGAGTTGGGTCTTGGCCGTATACATGGTCGAGATTGGCCGTGTAGGGGCCGAAATCGGTAATGCACCGATTGAGTCTGTAGGATGGGTGGAGCGAAGCGATACCCATCAATTGCGCTGCACAAAGGATACAAAAGATGATGGGTATCGCTTCGCTCCACCCATCCTACGATCACGGTGTCAGCGTAGCGCGATATCCAGCCAGCCCAACGGATTGACCGTGACGCGGTCGCCAGTGTCGACCAGCACGGTCGTGGTCTCGGCTTCGATGATCGCAGGTCCCATCAGCGTGTGGCCGGGACGCAGTTCGTCGAGGGCGTAGACCGGGACTTCGCGCCAGCCGCCGAAGAAGGCTTGCCGCCGGCTATGCGGCGAACAGGTGCTGGAGGATGCGGCCTCGCGTGCGCTTTCGTCTTGTCGTTGGACTTCGCCGATCGCCGCGACGCGGGCGTTGACGAAGACGACCTCCTGGCCACGCGAGGCATAGGTGTAGAGCTCCTCGTGCCTGACATGGAAACGATCTTCGATCTGCTCGACGAGATCGGCGGCGTTCCAGTCGAGGCCGTCGAGCGAGACGTCGATTTCAAAAATCTGTTCGCCGTAGCGCATTTCGGCGGAGCGCTCGATTGCAATCGGACCATTGAACCACGAGCGCAGCCGGCCGGCAGCTTGCTGCTCCAGCCCGGCAAACAGCTCGCGCACTTCATCGGCGGAGATGCGCGCGCCGGCGCCATAGTGCGTGCGGCTGACTTCGTAGCGGAGATCGCTGGTCAGCATGCCCCAGGCCGACAACACGGACGCCACCGTCGGCACGATGATGCGCTTGATCTCGAGCTCGCGAGCGACCTCCGCCGCGTGCAGGCCCGCCGCGCCGCCGAAACTCAACAGCGCAAACTTTCGCGGATCGACGCCGCGGCGCAGCGTCATCAGGCGGATGCCGTCGGCCATGTTCAGGTTGATCATGCGGTAGATGCCGGCGGCGGCCTCGACGCGCGACAGCTCCATCGCGGCCGCGATGCGGTCGACGGCCGCCTCCGACGCCGCGCGGTCGAGCGGGCGCTTGCCGCCCATGAAGGCGGCGGCATCGAGATAGCCGAGCACGACATTGGCGTCGGTCACGGTGGCGGCCTCGCCGCCATTGCCGTAACAGGCCGGGCCAGGCACCGAGCCCGCGCTTTCCGGCCCCACGCGGAGCGTGCGGCTGGCATCGACGCTCGCGATCGAGCCGCCGCCCGCGGCGATGCTCGCGATATCGAGGCTGCGCAGCGCGATACGCTGGCCGGCCAGCATGCCGTCGACGGAGAGCGAGACCTGCCCCCCTGAAATCAGCGAGATATCGGTGGAGGTGCCGCCCATGTCGAACGGCACCAGATCGGGAATGCCGACCAAGTCAGAACAGCGCCGTCCGCCGGACATGCCGCCCGCGGGGCCTGACAGCACCGTGCCCGCGGCAAGGCGCGAAGCTTCCTCGACCGGCGCCATGCCGCCATGCGACAGCACGACAAAGAGACTGCCCTTGAAGCCGGCCTCGCCGAGCCGCGCTTCGAGGTTGGTCAGATAGCGCCGCACGATCGGCTCGACATAGGCGTTCACGATCGTGGTCGAGACGCGCTCATATTCCTTGATCTGCGGCAGCACGTCGCTGGAGCAAGAGATGCTGATATCTGGCAGCGCCTGCCTCAAGCGCTCGACGGCGGCGAGTTCGTGGACGGGATTGAGATAGGAGTGCAGAAAGCACACCGCGACCGAGGTCGCGCCCGACTGCCTGATGCCGGCAATCGCATCGTCGAGCGATTTCGCATCGAGCGGAATGAGGACGCTGCCGTCGGCCTTGAGCCGCTCCTTGACGCCGAAGCGCAAATCGCGCGGCGCCAGCGGCGCCGGCGGCGGCGAGCGTAGATCGTAGCGGTCGGGTTTCAAGCCTTCGCGCATCTCGATGACGTCGCGATGGCCTCTAGTGGTAATCAGCGCGACTTTTGCGCCCTTACGCTCCAGCAGGGCATTGGTCGCAACCGTCGTACCGTGCACGAGGCGGTCGGTAGCCGCGAGCATGTCCGCGCGCGTGACGTTCAGCCGCCGCGCCAATTCTTCCAGCCCCGCCATCACGCCGAGCGACTGATCCGCCGGGGTCGATGGTGATTTTGCAAACACGGTGCGGCCGGTCTCGTCCGTGGCCACGAGATCGGTGTAGGTCCCGCCGACGTCAACGCCTATCCTGAACATCATGAGGACGCCTGCTCCGCCGCGACTTCGGTCAGGCCCTGCTCGCGGTCGCGCCGACGTGCCTCCGCCGATCGTTTCGCGGGCGGCCCCCACCCGCCGCCGCCGGAAGAGCGGATTTCGAGGCAATCGCCGGGGCGCAGTTCGATACCGACCTCCTTGGTACGCAGCACGCGGGGCTCACACCCCTCGGAGAGTAGACGATAGTGATGCGGCTTGCCGTCCTCACCGCCGAGCATGCCGCACGGACCGTGTCGCGCGCCGTCGCCGGCGGTATTGCCTTTTGCGGGCTTTTCCGTCTCCAGCACCAGGTCGAGCAAGACGCCGAGGCCGCCGCGATGCTGGCCGTCGCCGCCGGAGCCGGGGCGGAATTCATGCGTGCGGAAGTGCAAGGGAAAGCGCACTTCGGCGACCTCCAGGCTGCCGAACTTCAGCCCGCCGACCGAGTGCCACTCGCCGATCGACGACCAGCCGTCGCCGCCGGACGACGCGCCGCCGCCGGGCCGCGCCTGGAACAGGTGCCAGATGAAATTCTTTCCGGTGCGCGGGTCCTCGCCCTGGATCGCGATGCGAAAGCGTCGGCTCCAGCCCGCCATCGCGCGCTCCGGGCAGGACGCCGACAATGCCTTCACGATCGCTTCCACGATTTCATTGGAGGGATGGCTGGTGCACAACGTCACCGGCCGGCCCGGATCGGCCCACACCACTGTGCCCTGTTTGGCGATCACCTTCAGCGGCCGCAGCGCGCCGGTGTTCTTCGGAATCTCCGCATCGATCAGATAGGCAAACGCCATCGCCACTGCGGCCTGCATGTTGGCGTGCGAGGAGTTCACAAAGCTGGTCGACTGCGGATCGGAATCGGAGAGATCGACTTCGACGTCGCTGCCGTTCTTGGTGACCTTGGCGGCTATGCGGATATCGGTACGGCCGTGGCCGTCATCGTCGAGAAGCGCCTCGCCGTAAAACACGCCGTCCTTCCAGGTCGAGACCACCGCGCGGGTCTGCTGCTCGGTGGCGTCGAGGATCGCCTCGACGGCGGCTTCCACCACCGGCGCGCCGAATTCGGCGAACAGTCGCGACAACCGCCGCTCGCCGAGATGCGCCGCGCCGAGCATGGCCGCAAGATCGCCGCGGAATTCTCTGGGGTTACGGATGTTCAGCGCCAGCAGGTCAAGCAGATCGTCGCGGAGTTTGCCCGCTTCATAGAGCTTGATCGGCGGGACGCGCAGCCCTTCCTGATAGATCTCGGTGGCGGCAGGGTTATAGGCGCCATGGGTAGCGCCGCCGATATCGCTCTGGTGTGCGCGCACGATAGTCCAGAGCAGCCGCCGCTCACCGTCGAACACCGGCACGAAGGCGGTCAAATCAGGCAGATGGCTGCCGCCATAATAGGGGTCGTTGAGCAGGATCACGTCGCCCGGCTTAACGTCCTTGAACCGTTCCTCGACCGCGAGCGTCGCCCATGGCAGCGCGCCGACATGAACCGGTAAGTGATCGGCCTGCGCAATCAGCCGTCCCACGGTGTCGCAGATCGCAAGCGAAAAATCGCGGCTGGAATTGAGGATCTGCGAATAGGAGGTGCGAAGCATCGCCTCGCCCATCTCTTTCACGATCGAGCTGAGCCGGTGCTGGACGACGGAGCGCGTGATGGGATCGATCCTGGCGGACATGGTTACCCGTTATTATCAGCTGTTCAGCACTGGAGTGTAGGATGGGTTGAGCCCTTGCGAAACCCATCACAACACGGGAGGCTGGCATTGATGGGTATCGCTTCCGCTCCACCCATCCTACGTGTACAGCAAGAACACCACGGTCCCCACGATCAAGGCCGCCGCCATGAACAGCAGCACCGCGGGCAGGCCCAGCAGCGCCGCGACCACGCCGGTTGCCGATTGCATCAGTGCGGCGCCCAGGAAGAACGCGAGATTGACGGCTGATAGCGCCTTGCCGGCATTCTGCGCGCCCGCCATTTGCTGCGTCATGCCGAATAGCAGCGGCTGCGTCGATATGGCGATGCCGGTCAGGACAAACAGCCCGGCGTCGACCTGCGCCGGCACGGCGTTTACGCCCAGCAACTCGGAAAGCGGATAATGCGGCGCTCCGGCCGCCATGAGGGCGAGCAGCAGTGCGGCAAAGGAATGCGTGGCGGCCAGAACTTCGCGGCGATGGCCGATGGTGCGATCGACAATCCCCATCAGCAGTGGCCCTGCGATCAGCGCCAGCGTGAACAGGCCGAGCGCGTTGCCGGCCTCGATGCGGCCAAGCCCTTTGACTTCCATCAGCCACGGTCCGCCCCATAGTCCGCGCAGCACCAGCGAGGCCGCGAGTGACACCAGCGCCAGCGCGATCAGGCCGCGCAGCGGTCGCGACAGGCCGATGCGCAGCACCTCGGTCATTTGCGATAATGGCGAGGAGTCGTCGGCATGCGCGGCCGGCTGCCTGGGGACCATTGCGAACACCGCGAGCGCCACGGCGGCGCCGAAACCCGCGGAGATCCAGAACCCGGCCCGCCATCCCCACTGTTCGACAACGAAGGCCAGCGGGCTCGACGACAGCAGCATGCCGATATTGCCGATCGATAGAATGATGCCGGACCACAGGCCGAAGCGCGCCGCCGACATCTGTTTCGCCGCCAGCGTCATCGGGCACATCAGCATGCCCGAGGTGGCGACCCCGAGCAGGAATTGGCCGAACAGAAAGCCCTCCGGCCCGGTGGCCAGACCCGACGCCAGCGCGCCGATAATTGTTCCCGCCAGCAGACTGAGCGACACCGGCCGCACGCCAAAGCGATCCATCGCTGCGCCGACCGGAATCTGCGAAGCGGCAAAGGCGAAATGATAGATCGAGGTCAGGCTCGCCAGAGTCTGCGAGGGCGTTTTGAAATCGGCCGCCATCACGTCGAGGCTGATGGCCGGAATGGTTCGCAGCAGCGTCGACAGCATGTGACCGCAGGCCAGCGCCAGCAGAGCAAAAATCAGGGCGCGGAAATTGACATCCGCACCATCGCTCTTGCCGTCGTCCATGAGCCGTCTCGCCCCAAAATTATTTCGGGGCGAGGTAGCACCAATATGGTGAGAACGCGAATCCGCCCGCTCGCAGCGATCAGGTCCTGTGGAACACCAGCGTTCGCAGTTCGATGCTCTCGCGCGGCGGCGCATCGGCCGGCGTGGTCGGATCGATGAAGGCGGTATGCGGCCCGAACCGCGTGCGGCCGTCGGTTGCGGAATCGTAGCACTTCAACAGCAACGCCTCGTCGCTCCGCATTTCCGGAATGTAGTACCAGCGATGGTTCGGATTGTATTTTACCGAATAGGTTTCGCCACTGCGGTTCGGATAGATCAGGTCGGAAGCGACGAGATCGCTCGCGTTGACCGTCTGACCATCGCACATTGCCAGCGGCGCGTCGCGCAGGGGCCCGCGGATCGGCCGCCAGACGTTGATGACCTGCACCCGTCCCTTCAGAAGCTCGTCAGCCTGATCCGGCAGATGTTCGCGCACGCGGTTGGCGCCTGATTTATCGGTCTGGTCGACATGGACGCGTGTGGCCGGCTGGCGTGGGCCAGCGCCCCTGATGTCGGCTGCGCCCTCCACGCGCTTGCGTACGGTGTGATCGAAGATGAAGACGCGATCGGCTTTGAGCGTCGCCTTCAGGAAAGCTTCCACGGCGGGATAGTAGACGTTCCTCACTTCCTTATCGTCATAGAAATTCCTGACGATGGTGGGATGGCGGACCAGCGCAAAGCCCTCGCGGTCCAAAGAGAGGTTGGCGGCGATCAGGCGCGCGTCGAAGATCGGGACGTTGTGCGGTTCGGGCAGCGCGGTGGATTTGGCTTCGCCCGGCGGCGGATCGAAAGCGTAGGTGCGGGGCTTTCCCGGCGTCGGCGCGAGATAGTTCAGCTCGGCGGTGACGAAGGGAAGCGATTCGAGTTTTGCTTGCTGCAGGCCCATGGTGGTCTCCCGGACTCCATTGTTGTTCTGCTTGATCTTGGCGCGGCCGGAGGGCCCCACAAGGCGCGTTCGAAAATAGCAACATTGCCGTTCCCGGTGGCGGCAAACGGGGAAAATCCTTGTCGAATGCGCCTGCCAAACCGGATGGTATTTCCGCCGCTCACGCGTTCGTCATCGCACAAGAGCGCGCGTGACCAAGGTGATGGCCAGCGAAAGCGGCGAGCACAATATTCTGGTGAACGCCCTGCTGGTCGGACTGATCATGAGCGATCAATGGGTCAAGCAGCACGCCACGAATCGCCCGGCTTGCCGCCTCCGCTAAAGCTACGGCGAGCAAGAGAGAAAGCCTCGGCGAAGCCGTGGCGTAGCCGGGACCGAGCGATCCAGTGCGCCGCGACTTTTCAGTTCGAACTCAGGCTTCCCGGCGTACTGGATCCCCGCCTTCGCGGGGATGACGACCTGTGGCGGGATGACGTGCGCGAACTCTCTCCCCCCGTTCGTCCCTGCGCACGCACTAGGGTTTCTACGCATTTTCGAGGGCTCTGCCAGCGACGATGATTTGGAAGCGAGCCATTCCGTTGTGGAAGGTGATTGGTCCGGGTGGCCGATGCGAGGCGTAGCCGGTCCATCCGCCGAGCTTGGCGATGATCCATGCCGCCCACTGAAGAGTGTAGGGGTGATGCGGGTTCTTCTGAAGCTCGGTCCTGCCTTTCATGGTTCTGTTGATGGCGGCAAGTGTTTCGATTTCTTCTGGCGTGAAGGCGCATTTGACCGGCAATTGTCCACCACCATTGCGGGCCTGAACGAGCTGAATGACGATACATGCTGCTTTAGTGGCGATCGCCACGAGCTTGATCAGGGCTTCGGCGCTTTCGAGCTGACTGTCCTCGATACGCAGACCCTGGTTCTTCAGCGAGCGAAACAACTGTTCGATGATCCAGCGCTGCTTGTACCAGGAGACGATCCGCCAGGCATCGGCCGCATTGGCGATCGAATGAGTGGTCAAGAGCAGCCAATGAACGGGCTCAGCCCCCTTCGGGGGGTGCAACTCGACGACTTCCACGAAGCTGACTTCGACACGCTCCGGCAGGTCCTTCACGCCGGGGCGCGCCGGCCGCTTGAGCACGATGGTTCCGAAGCGCAGCGAGAGGTGGGCTTGGCGACCGCGACGATCCATCCGCTGCGGCAGATCGATCACCGCCTTGTTGCAGAAGCGGGCTCGCTCCACCGCTTGATAAAGTGTTCTGCCGTCGGCCAGCGCATGATCATGCATGGCCCGCGTCAGCAGGTGGACGTTGTCGCCGGGCGTCAACGCCCAGTGCGCAAAGAACTCCCCCTCACGGTCATTGATGACAGTGATCATGCGCGCTGCAGCCAAAACCTCGCAGCCCTGCTCGGCCGTCGTCACCCAGCGCGCCGATTCCTTGTTGGCCAACTCACGCTCGTCGTGAGGGGTCTTAACCGTGCCCCTGCGCGTCCACACCTTGCCGCCGGTGAGGCCGAGGCAGGCCCCGCTGTCGGCATCGACCGCCATCATGGCATGCAGCAACACGCCGCGGGCATTGCCTTTGCCGACTTTGCCCAGTCTACGCCGACGTCCCTGCCGCGTTTGAAACTTGACCTCGCTGGTGTCCTGGATCGCCAGCACATGACGCCCGCTGACCACGGTCGCCGTCTGCCTGCTCCAGCCTTCAATCAGTTGATCGGTCGTGACTTGCGGATTGTTCACGAACCGCCAGTACGCCATGTACGCGGCCCAGTCACCCTGCGCCATCTGGCGCAAGCAGACGCTGCGCGTGCAAAGCATAGCCTGAACAAACGCCGCCCCCTTTTATCGAGGCGAACGTCGCCAAACTCGCCAAGTGATAAATCCGGCTCTCGCTGCATCTCCGACGCTCCTTCGAATCAAAGCGTCAGAAACAGAATCATACAAACCGCAAAGCGGGATAACATCATGACGCACCGAGTCAATCTGTCGCGCCAGACGTGTAGAAACCCTAGTGCGAACGCAGGGACCCATAACCACAGGCCTTCGCTTGGAAGGACGGCGTCTTGCCACGGTGCCGCAAGAGAAATCACGCGGTCGCGATGAGCGCCATTGCGCTCACGCTAGGGGTCCCTGCGGTTCGCAGGGACGACGGGGCGAGGTGAAGAAAACAAAAAGGCCCCCGTCGCCGGAGGCCTTTCCGCTTTTCTTAAACCGCGTCCTTGGCGGCCTTGACCGGGCGGGCCCGGACGATCTTGCGAGCCGGCTTGGCCTTGAACATCATTTCCTCGCCCGTGAAGGGGTTGGTGCCCTTCCGAGCCTTGGTCGCCGGCTTCTTCACCACGACGAACTTCGCGAAGCCAGGAACGAGGAACACCCCGTTCTTCTTCAGCTCCTTGTGGCCGACGTCAACGAGCGTGTCCATCACGTTCTTGACCTCTTTCTTCGAAACTTCGGTGGTGGTCGCGATCTTCTCGATGAGCTGCGACTTAGACATTTGGGTGGCCATGGTTGCTCCATTGATTCTGGCACAGGCGACGATATGTCGGAAACCGCCTAAAAAACAGGGTTTCCGACATTCTGCACAACTATCTCGCTAGTCGAGTTGCAGTGATTCGTCCAATTTTTCCGGGGTTTTTTGGCATTGGAAGCCGTCCGGAGCCTATTTTTAGGGGGATTCAACGAACCCAGACGCCCCATTTCCGGACAATCCCGGGCTGCTTTCCAGTCCCTGTCTCTATCGAGGCGAGCCGTGATTTGCCTTCCGACAGGACAAAATGCGCAGATTGATCGGCCAGTAAGCACGTTGTTTTCTGGAAGGATTTTCCGCCCTGCGCGTTGATTTGAAAATGACTCGCGTTGGCCTTCCATCGTAACATCGCCGCTAAGGCGGACGCGTGAACGGTCTGCCATCAATATCGTGTTCGGAGACTTCGCATGGATTTGACGCGCCTTGAGATCAATCGCCGCACCGCGCTGCTGACGTCGGCAGCCATCGCGGCCAACGTGATCAATCCGATGCGGGCCTTTGCGCAGGAGACGCCGCGCAAGGGCGGCGTGTTCAACGTCCATTACGGCGCCGAGCAGCGCCAGCTCAATCCGAGCATCCAGGCTTCCACCGGCGTCTACATCATCGGCGGCAAGATCCAGGAAAACCTCGTCGATCTCGACGCCAACGGCCAGCCGGTCGGCGTGCTCGCCGAAAGCTGGGAAGCGAGCCCCGACGGCAAGGCGGTGACGTTCAAGCTGCGCAAGGGTATCACCTGGCACGACGGCAAGCCGTTCACCTCGGCCGACGTCGAATTCACCGCCATGAACATGTGGAAGAAGATCCTCAATTACGGATCGACGCTGCAGCTCTTCCTCACTGCGGTGGAAACGCCTGATGCCCAGACCGCGATCTTCAAATACGAGCGGCCGATGCCGCTGAACCTGCTGCTCCGCGCCCTGCCCGACCTCGGCTATGTCTCGGCCAAGCATCTCTATGAGAGCGGCGATATCCGCCAGAACCCGACCAACCTCGCGCCGGTCGGCACCGGGCCGTTCAAGTTCGTCAAATATGAGCGCGGGCAATATGTCATCGCCGATCGCAACGAGAATTACTGGCGCCCGAACGCGCCCTATCTCGATCGCATCGTCTGGCGCGTGATCACCGACCGCTCTGCGGCGGCCGCGCAGATGGAGGCCGGTGAGCTGCACTACTCGCCGTTCTCGGGCCTAACGCTCTCGGACCTGGCGCGGCTTTCCAAGGACAAGCGCTTCATCGTCTCCACCAAGGGCAATGAGGGCAACGCGCGGACCAATACGCTGGAGTTCAACTTCCGCCGCAAGGAACTGTCCGACATCCGCGTCCGCCGTGCGATCGCGCATGCGATCAACGTGCCGTTCTTCATCGAAAACTTTCTCGGCGATTTCGCCAAGCTCGGCACCGGGCCGATCCCCTCGACCTCGACCGATTTCTATCCGGGCCCGAACACGCCGCAATACCCTTACGACAAGGCCAAGGCCGCCGCGCTGCTGAATGAAGCCGGCTTCAAGCCAGGCACCGGCGGCACGCGCTTCACGCTAAAGCTGTTGCCCGCGCCGTGGGGCGAGGACATCTCGCTGTGGTCAACCTTCATCCAGCAGTCGCTGGGCGAGATCGGCATCCCCATCGAGATCGTGCGTAACGACGGCGGCGGCTTCCTCAAGCAGGTCTATGACGAGCACGCCTTCGATCTCGCCACCGGCTGGCACCAATACCGCAACGATCCCGCGGTCTCGACCACGGTCTGGTATCGCTCCGGCCAGCCGAAGGGCGCGCCCTGGACCAACCAGTGGGGCTGGGAAGACAAGAATGTGGACAAGACCATCGACGATGCAGCAACCGAAGTCGATCCGGCCAAGCGCAAGGCGCTCTACGCCCAATTCGTCAAGGAAGTGAACACGGAGCTGCCGGTCTGGATGCCGATCGAGCAGATTTTCGTCACCACGATTACGGCGAAGGCACGCAACCATTCCAATACCCCGCGCTGGGGATCGACAAGCTGGCACGATCTTTGGCTTTCGGCTTAAGCCGATATCCGCCAAGATAGGTCTATGCGCATTCTGAGCCTTGCGGGGCGGCGGCTTGCCGCCTCGATCCCGACCTTGATCCTGATCCTGATCGGCGTGTTCCTGCTGCTGCAGTTCGCACCGGGCGACACCGTCGACGCCATGATGGCGCAGATGGGCGGCGGCGATGCCGCGACCGCCAAGGAGCTGCGCAAATTCTATGGGCTCGACCTCTCGATCCCGGCCCAGCTCGGCAATTACCTCTGGCGGCTGGTGCGGCTCGACCTCGGCTTTTCCTCGATCTACGGCAAGCCGGTGGCTTCGGTCATCCTGGAACGGCTGCCGCCGACGATCCTTTTGATGACCGCGTCGCTGTCGTTTGCGTTCTTCTTCGGCCTGGTGTTCGGCGTGATCGCCGCGCGCGGCGTCAACCGCTGGCCTGATACGCTGATCTCCACGCTTGGCCTGATCTTCTACGCCACGCCCTCGTTCTGGTTCGGCCTGATGGCCATTGTTGTGTTCTCGGTCTATCTGCAATGGCTTCCGCCCGGCGGTTTCGAGGATATCGGGACGATGCGGACCGGCATCTGGCGCGTGCTCGATATCGCGAGCCATCTGGTGCTGCCGACGCTCACGCTCGGGTTGATCTTTCTCGCCATTTATCTTCGTATCATGCGCGCTTCGATGCTGGAGGTTCTCAATCTCGATTACGTCCGCACCGCGCGCGCAAAGGGCCTCGACGAGACCCGCGTGGTGACGCGGCACGTGCTGCGCAATGCGCTGTTGCCGATGGTGACGCTGATCGGGCTGCAGGCCGGCACCATGCTGGGCGGATCGGTGGTGGTCGAAAGCGTGTTCTCGTTGCCGGGGCTCGGGCGGCTTGCCTACGAGTCTGTGGTGCAGCGCGACCTCAATACCTTGCTTGGCATCGTCTTCGTCTCGGCGCTGCTCGTCATCACCGTGAACTTCATCGTCGACCTCATCTATGCGCGGCTCGACCCGCGCATCACGGCGGAGGCCTGACGCCATGGACGCGGTCAAGCGCTACTTCCGAAGTCCCGCCGCGGTCGCAGGCCTGATCCTGCTCCTGATCGTGATCGCGATGGCTATTTCCGCCAGCTGGTTCTACCCGCGCGATCCGCTGGCGCTCGCCGGCCGGCCGCTGGTCTGGCCGTTCTCCAACCCGCGCTTCCTGCTCGGCACCGACAATTCGGGACGCGATATCGCCGCGCAGATCTTCTACGGCGCGCGGATATCGCTTTTGATCGGGGGTGTCGCAACCGCAATCGCGATCCTGATCGGCATTCTCGTCGGCGCCTTCGCCGGCTATTACGGCGGCTGGGTCGACAATGTCTTGATGCGGATCACCGAAGCGTTCCAGACGCTGCCAAACTTCGTGCTGCTGCTGGTGCTGGTTGCCGTGTTCGGCTCGACCTTGACGACGGTCACCATCGCCGTCGGCGTGGTGTCGTGGCCGGCGCCGGCGCGGCTGACCCGCGCGGAATTTTTGTCGCTGCGCAACCGCGAGTTCGTCCAGGCCGGGCGGACACTCGGCATGAAGAATATCCAGCTCATTTTCGGCGAGATCCTGCCCAATGCGTTGCCGCCCATCATCGTCTACGCCAGCGTGGTGATGGCGGTCGCGATCCTGCTCGAAAGCGCGCTCGCTTTCCTGCGGTTGTCGGATCCGAACGTGGCGTCCTGGGGCAATCTGATCGGGCTCGGCCGCGACGTGCTGCGGGTGCAATGGTACGTTTCGGCAATCCCCGGCCTCGCCATCCTCGTTACCGTGCTCGCGGTGTCGCTGGTCGGCCAGGGCCTCAATGATGCGCTCAATCCGAGGCTGAAAGGCCGATGAGCGAGCACGAGACCATCCTCTCGCTCGATCGCTTGAGCGTCCGCCTCCCCGGCGGCGCGGATAGAGCGCATGCGCTATCGGGCGTGTCGCTGGAAATCGCTTCCAACGAGATCCTCTGCGTGGTCGGCGAATCCGGCTCCGGCAAGTCGATGATGGCGAATGCGATCATGCGGCTGTTGCCCAATGAGGTGACGATCGATGGCGGCCGGATGCTATTCGAGGGCCGAGATCTCTGCTCAGCTACGGTTGCCGACATGCGCGAGGTACGCGGCGCCGGCATTGCGATGATCTTCCAGGAGCCGATGACGGCGCTCAATCCGCTGCGCACCATCGGCGACCAGATCGCCGAGATGTTCTCGATCCATACCGAATTGTCGAAGGCCGAGATCGGCGCGAAAGTGTTGGCCCTGCTCGCCGACGTCCGCATTCCCGATCCGAAGCTGGCGGCAAAGGCCTACCCGCATGAGCTCTCTGGCGGGCAGCGCCAGCGGGCCATGATCGCGATGGCGCTGGCGCTCGATCCGAAACTCCTGATTGCCGACGAGCCGACGACGGCGCTCGACGTCACGACGCAGGCGCAGATATTAAAACTGATCCGCGACCTGCAGCAGCGCCGCAGGACCGCAGTCATGTTCATCACCCATGATTTCGGCGTGGTCGCCGAGATCGCCGACCGCGTGGTGGTGATGCAGCACGGCGTCATCGTTGAACACGGCACGGCTTCCGACGTGCTGCACCATCCACAGCACGCCTATACCAAGCAGCTCATCGCCGCGGTGCCACCACTGAACGCGCCTCCCCCGCGGGCGCTTGCCTCTGACAACATCCTGACGATCACCGATGTCTCGAAGACCTATCGCACCGGTGGTTTTCTCGGGCGCGGCGCGCGGGTGACGGCGGCCGTGAAGAACGTGTCGCTCAATCTGCCGCGCGGGGCGACGCTCGGCATTGTCGGCGAATCCGGCTCGGGAAAATCGACGCTGGCGCGCTGCATCGTGCGGCTGATCGATCCGGATACGGGATCGATCGTGCTCGACGGCAGCGACTGGGCGAAAATGCCGCGCGAAGAAGTGCGTCGCGAGACGCGGCATATCCAGATGGTGTTTCAGGACCCGTTCGCCTCGCTCAACCCGCGCCGCAAGGCGGCCGAGCTGGTGGCGCAGGGGCCAATCGTGCACGGCACGCCGCGCGCCGAGGCGATTGCAGATGCGAAAGAGCTGTTCGCGCTGGTCGGGCTGGATCCTTCCGCCGGCGACCGCTATCCGCACGAATTCTCCGGCGGCCAGCGCCAGCGTATTGGACTTGCGCGGGCGCTGGCGCTGAAGCCGGACGTGCTGGTGGCGGACGAGCCGGTGTCGGCGCTCGATGTTTCCGTGCAGGCGCAGGTGCTGAAGCTGCTTGCAGAATTGCGGGCGCGGCTTGGACTTTCGATCGTCTTCATCACCCATGATTTGCGTGTCGCCGCGCAAATCTGCGACCTCGTTGCTGTGATGAAGGATGGGGCGGTCGTGGAGCACGGGCTCGCGGCGGAGGTGTTCGGCAATCCGCAACATCCGTATACGCGGGCGCTGCTCGACTCGATCCCGGGCGGGGAATTCGCGCGGGAGCACGACACGGCGGCGGTGTAGCTCCCTCTCCCCGCGAAGAGCGGGGAAGAGGGAGAAGATCACGCCATCTCCTTGGCATCTCGCCGGCGGTAGACCAGCAGCATCAGCGGCGCGAGCTTGCGGAGGATGCCGTGGCCGACGATCGGCACTGGCTCAGTGAACGGAAGTGCCAACTCGTTCTCCGGCACTCCTCGGACGGCCTTTGCCAGCTCGTTGCCGAGCGGAATCGTCAGCGCCACAGCGCGGCCGTTGCAGCCGGTCCAGCCATAGGCGTTGGGACCAAGCCGATGGATACGTGGCAGGAAATCCGTGGTCATGCCGACATAACCGTTCCAGACATAATCGAACGAGACATCGCCGATCTGCGGCCACAGCCGATGCAGGCGCTCGGTGACGCGCGCCTTGATCCGCTCCACCTTGTTGCCAGGACCGATCACCGCGCCGCCGGTGACCAGGCGATTTCGCGCGTCGTAGCGCGCGAAATAGAGTTCGCCATGGGTATCCGACATCGCCTGCCGGCCGGGAATGATGGTGTTGCGGACGTTGTCCGACAACGGCTGCGTCGCCATCTGCCACGAAAGCACCGGCATCACCTCGCGCGCAATCTCAGGCACCAGCGATTTGGAGAACTCGCCGCTATAGGCATTGCTCGCCACGACAAGCGCGCGGCCGGAAATTTCGCCCTTCGCCGTCTTAACCACCCAGCGGTCGCCCCGGCGCTCAAAGCTTTCCGCCGGCGAGCGCGCGTAAATGCGCGCGCCGAGGCCGAGCACGGTGCGCGCGAGGCCACGGGCCAGTGCCAGCGGATTGATGTGGCCGCCGCTTCTGTTCCAGAAGCCGCCGAACCATGCATCGGAGCCGAGCATGTCGCGCGTCTGCTCGCGCGACAACAACTCAACGGGCGCGCCGAACTTCGACCACTGCCGCACCCGCCGTTCCGCGATCTTGATGCGGCCGGGCGAATGCACGGGCTGAATCCAGCCGGCCTGTTCCCCCTCGGCGTCGATCTCGTAGCGCCTTGTCACGTCGAAGAGATAAGAAGCGCTGTCACGCAGCATGCCGACGAAACGTTCGCCGGCCGCGCCGTGCTTGGCGATGATATCTTCCGGATCGGGCCGCGACAGCGTCGGGATCACCTGGCCATTGTTGCGGCCCGATGCACCCCAGCCCGGCTCCGCGGCTTCGACAATCGCGACATCGACGCCCGCTTCGCGCAGATGCAGCGCGGTGGAAAGTCCGGTGAAACCTCCGCCGATCACGATCACATCGGCCTGCTGCGAGCCGATCAGTTCCGGTAAATCAGGCCCCGATGGCGTCACGGCCGCCCACAGTGAATCGGGCCAGCGGACGTTGCTCGTGTTCATCATGATCCTTTCTTGCAGGCAACTGATCGTTCTGATTAGCTTAGACCGCTAACGAGCCTCAGGGAACAAAAGAGTGGCACTCAAAAACATCATCGGAATAGATCACGCCGTGGTCATGGTGAAAGATCTCGACAAAGCCGCCGAAAACTACAAGCGGCTCGGCTTCACCGTATCGCCGCGCGGCACCCACAGCGCACATATGGGATCGGGCAACTACACCATCATGTTCGACCCCGACTATATGGAATTGCTCGGCGTGCTGGCGCCGACAGAACATAATGCTCCGGCGCGGGCATATCTGGAAAAGAATGGCGAAGGCATCGAGCGCATCGCGTTCACGGCGGTGGATTCCGCCGAAGGCGCGGAAGAAATTCGCGCGCGCGGCTATCCGCCGATTGGGCCGACCGATTTCGAACGTCCCGTGACGATGCCCGATGGCACGGTATCGGCGGCCAAGTTTCGCACCTTCCAATGGCCGACGGCGGAAGCGCCCGGCGGCGTGCGCATGTTTGCCTGCCAGCACAAGACGCGCGAGACGGTTTGGATTCCCGAATTGATGAAGCACGCCAATGGCGCCAAGCGCCTGAAGGAGGTGCTGATCGTCACCCCGGAGCCCGCGGATGACGCCGCGCAGCTCGCGAGCATGATCGATCGTGAGGCACAGGTCGAACCGGACGGCGTCATTGCGGTCCCCTCGGGCGGCGACCGCGCCGACTTCATATTCCTGACAAAGACCCAGCTCAGCACACGCTACCCTGACGTCCCGCTGGCGGAGCTGCCCGAGCGCGGCGGCGCGGGGCTGGTGATTGCGGCCGATGTCGCGGCGGCGGAAAAGGCGTTGGGCGCTACCGGCGTGAAGAGTGCTGATGGCGTTGTGGTGCCGCCGGCCGAGGGCAATGGCACGATGCTGGTGTTTGTCAAGACGTAGCCGTCGCCTGATATTCGCGTGTCCCGGACGCGGTGCAGCGTGCAACGCTGCTCCGCAGAGCCGGGACCCAGAAGCAGCATGGACCCCGGCTCTGCAGCGCACCGCTGACGCGCTGCGCTGCGTCCGGGGAACGCGACGGCCGGTTACTCCGCGGGCGCCGCCGCCGGCACCTCGGGATGTGCGCTGTAGTTCGCGCTTGAACTGGTCTTCGCCAGCGCAAACAGTCCCGCCGCCATCACGGCATAGGCCAGCGCCACGCCCGGCGTAACACCGAGGCCGCCGCCGATGCCGACGGCTTCGCCGTGCATGAAGCCGAAATAGGTCATGATCGCACCGGCCAGCGCGAACGCCGAGGCCTTATGAAAATCGCGTTCGATCACGAACACGCCGATCGCGCCGAGCACGAGGCCGGTGAGGATCGAGCCGCCGCCCATCACTTCCAGTCCGCGATAGAGCACGCCCTGTTGGGGCAGCGCCGATATGGCGGCCGTCTTGACCGCATCGACCTTGTCGGCAGCGAGACCGCCGACGGTTTGCGCCGCAGCCATGCTCGCACCGAGCATGGTGTCGATCTGCAGCTTCGCCCACGCCGCGAGATGCGGTGTCAGCGCCAGCACGATCGCGGGCGCGTGCTTGAGCGGCGTGGTCTGGAACGCCTGCGCGCCGATCAGCATACCGATATAAAGCAAGATCGGCGAGATCGCGACCACCGGCACCAGCGCCAGCAATACCGAGATGATGCCGAACCAGGACAGCAGCACCACCATGATGCCGGTCGCGGCCGAATAGCCGATACGCCCGCCCATCGCTTTCCAGCCGGGATGGCCGATATAAACAGCGTTGATAAAGGGATTGCCCATCAGGCAGCCGATCAGGCTGACGGCGCCGTCGGCGGTCAGCACGCGCGTGGTCGGATATTCGTCGCCGGCGGCTTCCGCGCTTTCGACATTGTCCATGGCTTCGACGAGGTCGTAGATGCCGAACGGGATCGCGGTCACCAGGATGATGCCGAGGAATTCGAAGCCGGAGAACACGTGACCGAAGGCAGGCAACGGCACCGAGAAGCCGAAATTGGCAAAGGCATCACTGAGGCCCTTCAGGCTCAAGCCGCCGAGCCCGAGGCCGAACAGGTTGGAGCCCCAGGCGATCAGCATGCCGGCGGCAATGGCGACGAGGCCCGCCGGAATACCCTTCGGATATTTCACGCCACCGAACCAGCTCACCAGGATGATGGCGAAGCAGATCAGGCCGATCTGCGGCGTCATGTACATTTCCAGCGCCGGCCGCATCGAGATGAAGGTGACGGAGACGCCGGCCAGCGTGCCGAGCAGCGCCGCGCGCGGGGTGATTTTCCGGATGTAGGGCGCGATGAATCCGCCGATCATTAGAATAAAACTCTGGAAGAACACCCAGACTAGCCCCGCCGACCAGCCCTTCACGGGGTCGCCGGTTTTGAGCGTGATCGGCAGCATGATCACGAAGGTGACGATAAACATGTGCGGCACGCTGACGCCGGACGGCAGGGCGCAGACGTCGTTGCGGCCGGTCTTCTGCGCCAGCCTGTAGGCGAGATACGCGTAATAGAACGTCGAGAGGCACATCATCAGGCCGAGCGCCGGCAGGATGCGGCCGAACACGATACTGTCCGGCATCTTCAGCACGAAGCGCAACAGCCCGGTCAGCACCAGCATGTTGACGAGGATGTTGGTGCCGAAGCCGAACAAGGCGTTCCAGTCGCCCGGCGTCCACAGCGCCGGCTTGAAAGTGGATGTACCTGATGTCCCCGTTGCGCTCATCGTGATGCCCCCGCTACTGCCGTTGTTGGAATCTCCGGTAAAAGCGCCTCCAGCACCGCGGCCGAGTCCGAAACCCAGCCGAAGATGCCGCCCTGCGCCTTGATCATCTTCAGGCCCATCTCGTGGAAATCGGGAAAATAGGAGGCACAGCCATCCGCCAGCACCACGCAGCGATAGCCGCGGTCGTTGGCTTCGCGCACGGTGGTGTTGACGCAGACCTCGGTGGTGACGCCGCACACCAAAAGATTCTCGATGCCGTAGCGCTGCAGCACGTCGCCGAGCTCGGTGGCGTAGAACGCGCCCTTACCCGGCTTGTCGATCACGATCTCGCTGTCGAGCGGATAGAGTTCGGGAATGATGTCGTGGCCGGCTTCGCCGCGAATGAGAATGCGTCCCATCGGGCCGGGATCGCCGATGCGCAAGGACGGCGCGCCGCGCTTGACCTTGGCCGGCGGCGCGTCGGAAAGATCGGGCAGATGGCCCTCGCGGGTGTGAATGACCAGCATGCCGGCCGCGCGCGCCGCTTCCAGCACGGCGGCGATCGGCTTCACCGCGCGCGCGAGCTGGCTGACGTCGTTGCCGAGCGTCTCGCCGAAGCCGCCGGGCTCGAGAAAATCGCGCTGCATGTCGATGATGAGAAGCGCGGTCGCGGCCCAATCGAGCTCGATCGGCTGCGGCTCCGCTGCGAGCTTTGCTGAGTTCGCCATGACGTACGCGCCCCGAACGAGAGAACTCCTCGGGAGAAATCAAGCAAAGCGCGTGCCATTGTGTACAATGGCGGCCGGCGGCCGACCGCGGCAAAATTGATCGTTGTTTCAATTCGTTGATTGTCGATACTGAGGCGGTGCACCTTCCGTCCTACGCATTCTGGACGGGCACCTGCTCATTATCTAAGCAAACCGCAATTGCGCGTGCCTGCCACGGGCTGAACGACAACTTGTCTGTCCTGGCGCCGGGCATCGCCTCGCTATGCAGAGGCCGCCTCTAGAGATTGCGAATTCCAGCTCAGCAGCGGGGTCCCGTATGCCCTCCTCCAGACCGTCAGGAAACGGGGAAACCAGGAGTGCGCGACGGCTCCCTGATACGCCCACGTGCGATACTTGAGGCCGTTTTCCGACAGCAGTTCCTGATATCCGCCGTGCGTCTCGGTCGCGGTACGGATGTCTCTCAAAATATCGCGGGCACAGGACCGGTACTTGTCGGTGCCGGAAAATTCATCGTACTCCAGCATGCGATCGGCGAATTCGACGTTGAACGTCGGCCAGCAGGAACGCCCCTGGTAGGCCGGAGCTGCAATCTTGTGGATCATCTTGTTCTGCGGGTTATCCGTGGACACCAGGAAATGTGATGTGTCCGGGATTCGAAACCGCGGCTCGCCAAGTATCAGATCCGTCGTGGCGGCAAACAGCGCGCGTTCGCTCGCCTCGCTCAGATCCCAAAATCCCTGGTGCACATTGACGAAATCAAGCGCAATGGAGGATGCCGCCGGTTCGATCCCGGAATCCAGCGCATGCCTGACATAACCATGCTTGCCGAACAGCCCGAGCAGCTCCTTCTTATACTGCGAAAGCTCGCGTCCGAGCAGTCCTTCGAGCTCGATCCGGTCGATCACCCCTAAACGCGTGCCGCGCACAAAAGTCGCGTAGACGCATGCATTGGTGACGAAGCGCCGGCGCTCGGCGCGGGTATCCGTTGCCGCGGAACGGGGTGCGTTTACGTCACAAAGCAAAGCTGTGAGGCCGTTGTCGTCGAACGGCTGCAACGAGCCGGCAAGTTGAAATATCGCTTTCTTCAGGTCGTCGCGATACCCGGCAAGCAACAAGCGGCCGGCATGCGCGCCTTGTGCCATCGCCAAATGCGAAGATGTCCCTTGGTCCGCGCGCACGATCTGTTCCAGACCCGCGAGGATGCCCAACAGCGTATCCGACGGCAGCGAGAAGTAATTGATGCCGATGTACCGATCGCGGCCTGCGGGAACAATGGTCGTCGTGACGACATTGGAGCGAACGGCCTCAAGCATCAGCCGGACGCTTTTTTCGAGCAAGCGAACCCTGCGGACGGCATCCTCGGAATCCACGATGGTCTCGGGATCGAGCACGTCGGGATAAAACCAGGCAAAGTCACGGGGATAATAGGCGGATGCGTGCGGCGCCCCCGTGACCAGAAAGTCTTCCGTCGGAGAAAAGGCACTGTTGATCGAGTGCCTGTACAGCTCCTCGATCCCGGCCGATGGGCGGTACCTTCTCAGGAAGCGATCACCGAGAAAATTGACGGCTTGAATACCGTTGGCGACACAGGAGGCAAACGGCCCCTGATAAAATCGGTATTCGTGATGTGATGAAAATGAAATATGACGATGCATAGGCTTGGATCAACGACGTCCCGTGGTGTCGATTATCACGTGTTGCTACTCGTGACATCGTCGATTCGTCTTTCTGTCAGATGAATTATGATGTCACAGCATTGTCATAAAGCGGCAGCGCGCAGCGCTCAGGTCAGCTCTTGCATCTGCGCAAATTTAATCCAGACGAACGCTGAAACTTAGGCCTGCCGCCTTTACCTCGGCCGGAAATTTTCGATCAGCCGCAGCAGCACGCGCGCGCCGGCATTGGCATCGGCGGTCTCGACATGCTCCGCCGGGTTATGGCTGATGCCGTCGCGGCAGCGGACGAACAGCATGGCGACGTCGGCGATATCGATCATTGCCATGCCGTCATGCCCCGCCCCGCTCGGCAGTTCGAACACGCCATAGCCTTCGGCCGCAACCGCTTCCGCGACCTGCGCTTTCAGCCAGGGCGCGCAGGGCACGGTGCGGTTCTCATGGGTGACGTCGATCTGCAGCGACAGTTCACGGCGCGCCGCGATCGCCTCGATCTGCTGCACGATCTCGGCAACGGCGCGCTTGCGGTGCGGATCGGCCGGCGCACGGATGTCGAGCGTGATGGAGACTCGCCCCGGAATGACGTTGGTGGCGCCCGGCAGCGCGGTGATGACGCCGACGGTGCCGACCAGACCGGCGCCATCGGCCTTGCAGAATTGCTCGACCGCGACGATGCATTCGGCAGCGCCCGCCAGCGCATCGCGCCGCAGCGCCATCGGCACCGTGCCGGCATGGCCGGCCATGCCGGAGAGATTTGCGGCGAGCCGCGTGGCGCCCGCGATGGCCGTCACTACGCCGACAGGAACGTTTTGCTGTTCCAGCACCGGCCCCTGCTCGATATGCAGTTCGACATAGGCATGCAGCTCGCGGCGGGTGCGCGCCGCCGCACTGATCTCGTCAGGGTCGAGGCCGAATTGCACCATGGCCTCGCGCATCGAGACGCCGTCACGGTCGCGCGCGTTGAGCACGCTTGCGTCGAAGGTTCCCGCGACCGCGCGGCTGCCGAGCAGCGTCGAGGCAAACCGCAGGCCCTCCTCATCGGCGAAACCGACGATCTCGATCGCGAACGGCAGCCGCACGCCGCGCCGGTTCAGATCGGCGACGCAGGCGATCGCGGTGATGACCCCGAGCGGCCCATCCCAATTGCCGGCATCGCGCACGGTGTCGTAGTGCGAGCCCAACATCAGGCACGGCAGTCCCGGGCGGTCGCCTTCGTAACGGCCGCAGACATTGCCGATGGCGTCGAGATGCGCTTCCATACCGGCATCCCGCATCCACGACAGAATGAGATCGGCGGCGATGCGATGCTCAGGCGACAGGAATATCCGCGCCAGATGATCGGGCGTCTCGGAAATCATTCCGAGCTGATTGATACGGCTTACGATTTCATCGCCGAGCATTGCTTCATCCGATATCGAAAGCGCTATCGGCAAGGTGCGACAGATTGGCGTGCCAGTGCTGCGCGATCTGCAGCCGCGTCGGTACCCAGACGCGCTCGTGCGTTCCGATGTAGTCGAGAAACCGCATCAGCGCCGCCGCGCGGCCGGGGCGGCCGACGACCCGGCAATGCAGGCCGACCGACATCATCTTCGGCGCGCTCTCACCTTCCGCATAAAGTACGTCAAAACTGTCCTTGAGGTAGGTGAAGAATTCATCTCCGCCGCCAAAGCCCTGCGCGTTGACAAAGCGCATGTCGTTGGCGTCGAGCGTATAGGGGATGACCAGATGCGGCTTGGAGCCCCGCGACTTGATCCAGTACGGCAGGTCGTCGGCATAGGAGTCGCTGAGATAAAGCAGACCGCCGGCCTCCATCAGAAGCCTTAAGGTGTTGATCGAGGAGCGCCCGGTGTACCAGCCGAGCGGGCGGGCGCCGGTCGCCTCGGTGTGGACGCGGATCGCCGCCGCGATCTCGGTGCGCTCCTCGGTTTCAGACATGTCCTTGTGCTCGATCCATCTCAGGCTGTGGCTGGCGATGTCCCAGCCGGCCTCCTTCATGGCAGCAACTACGTCGGGATTTCGCTGCAACGCCTTCGCGACGCCGAACACGGTGACCGGCAAATTGCGCTCGGCGAAGACCCGCCACAGCCGCCAGAAGCCGGCGCGCGAGCCATATTCGAACATCGACTCGATGTTGGCATGGCGCTGTCCAGGCCAGGGCTGCGCACCCAGCACGTCTGACAAAAAAGCCTCGGAGGCGCGATCGCCGTCGAGAACATTGTTCTCGCCGCCTTCCTCGAAATTCACCACGAACTGCACCGCAACCCGCGCGTTGCCGGGCCACTTCGGATCAGGCGGGTTGCGCCCGTAGCCACGAAAGTCGCGCGGATAGGTCGGCGCCGCCATGATCAGACTTCCTCGAAGCGGATCTTCTGCGCGCCCTTCCACAGCACGGTCTTGCCGAACGCGGTCAGGTTCTCCAACCCCGAAGTCAGGGTGATGAAGTGGTTGCCGGCGAGCTGGCCCATCTTGCTCGCGAAATGCACGCCGCCATAGGCCAGGAGGATTTCGGTCTCGCTGATGCCGCCGGGATAAAGAATGATCTGGCCGGGCGCGGGATAGCTGGTGTGGTTCTCGTAGGAGACGCCGAAATCGAGATCGCCGAGCGGCATCCAGACACCCTCGCCGCTCCAGCGGACGTGGATCGCCTGGCTCTCGAATGGCATCGCCTTGCGAAAGGCAGCGACCGTCTTGGGCGCCAGTTGCTCCTCGAAACGGGCCTGGAAAGTAAATTCACCGGCACGGACAATCAGTTGGCTCATCGATCTCTTCTTCTGGATATAGGTGAGGACGTGGTTCAGCCGTATCCATTACAGCCCGAACAAGCGGACGCAAGGCCCCATTCGGCAGTTTCGGCGAGGGCATCGGAGCCGGGAATTCGCGTGCACGAGCTAGCTGTGGGCCGCCGCCGGGACCGGACGGGACCGCGCGTCGCCGCGCTCGAAAGTGTCGCCGAAGTCGGCGAGCCGGGGCGATATCATGGCACGTTCGCGCGGGAAGGCTTCCGGCATCTCCTCGCGAATGAAGGTGAGCAGCTTTTCCCTGATCTCGCAGCGCAGATCCCAGGCTTGCGGCGCGGATCTGGCGCTGACCAGCGCCCGAAGCTCGATCGACCGCGGGCTGGCCTCGGTCACCTGGAGATTGACCACGGCGCCATCCCACAATTTGGACTCGCGCACGGCCTCCTCTAACCGCTGCCTGATCCGCGAGACATCGGTGCAATAATCGACATGAAGGGTGATGGCCCCGATCAGCGACTGGGTATCGCGGGTCCAGTTCTGGAAGGGACGCTCGATGAAGTAGGACAGCGGCACCACCATCCTGCGCCAGTCCCACAACCGGACCACGACATAGGTCGAGGCGATGTCCTCGATCCACCCCCATTCGTTCTCGATGATGACGGCGTCCTCGATCCGGATCGGTTGCGTGATCGCGATCTGAACGCCGGCGATGAGGTTGCTGAGCAAAGGCCTTGCGGCAAGGCCGGCGATCAGGCCGGCCGCGCCGGCGGAGGCGAACAGGCTGACGCCGTACTGCTTGACGGACTCGAAGGTCATCAGGGCGGTGGAAACGGCAATGATGACAATCAAGATATGGATCACGCGCTTGAAGACACGCACCTGGGTGACGTGCTTGCGGGCGAGAAAATTCTCGTCGGTATCGAGGCGGAAGCGCTGAAGATAGCGCGCGGCCCCCATGTCCACGGCGCGAACCGTGATCCATCCGATCAGCGCAATCACGGCAACGATGAAGAAGTGCCTGAGCTGTTCACGCAGCACGTCGTTCAAGGGCGCCAGCGGCAGCACCAGCGCCACGGCGACGAGACAAAGCGCCAGCCGCGCCGGGCCGGAGACCCTTTGCAGAAGCAGCGTCACGGCCGGCCAGCGCATCCGCAGCGCGCGGCGAAATCGGGAACTTTGGCGTGATGGCACGCGGTTGCGACGCGCGATGGCTCAAGATTCGCCGCGCCAGAATGCAGTCTGCAGGGGCAGTTGGTGTTTGATCATCGCGACGCCATCAGCCACCTTCAGGCCGCGCGCGGCGCAGGCTTGCATGAACTCGGTCCGGCGGGCGGCGATGATATCGAATACGGCGCAATCATCCGGCAGCCTCGCGGGATTCATCGGCAGGGCGTCCGTCTCGCGCAGCCCGAGCGAGGTGGCGTTGACCAAGAGGCCGGCGTCATCGAATTTTTCGTCCAGGCTGATTTCGAGATCTTCGAAGCGGCTGCGGAGTTTTGCGGCAAGAATTTCGACCGGACCCGGCGCTTCGTTCAGGATCCGCAGCCGCTTTAGTCCGGCGGCAGCGAGCGCGTGACAGATTGCCCGGCCGGCCCCACCCGCGCCGATTACGACGCAGCGACGATCGGGATCGAAGATTCTCTCCTCGCGTGCAGCATTCAGGAAACCGCCGCCATCGAAGGATTCGCCGACCAGCCGACCACCAGCCTCGATCCGGATCGTGTTGACGACGCCTTCGAACTCTGCGGCCGGCCCGACTGCATCGCACAGCTCGAACGCCGCCGGCTTGTGCGGCATCGTGAGATTGAAGCCGGCGACGCTCGGCGATTTCGCGAGCGTGCGGATCGTTTCGGAAAGATGTTCCGGCGCGATGTCGAGCGGCACCATATGCCAGTCCAGCCCATTGCCCTGGAAGTAAGGCGTGTAATGGCGGGGCGCGCCGACATGGTCGGCCGGATGGGCAAAGATGAATACAAATCGTGAAGCACCGGTCGGAAGCCGCATCGCCTCACCCTTTCACGGCGCCCGCTGTCAGCCCGCTCACCAGATAGCGGCGCACGGCGAGCGAGAAAATCAGGACCGGCGCCATCACCAGCGAGCCGCCCGCGGCGATCTTGCCCCACTCCCATCCCTCGTAGTTCATGAAGTTGACCACGGCGACCGGCGCCGTGCGCGCGTTGGTCCGCGTCAGGATCAGCGCAAAGAAAAAGTCGTTCCAGGCGTAGAGGAAGCACAGTATCGCGGTGGCGGCGATGCCGGGCGCGACCATCGGCAGCACGATCTGGAGGAAGACGACCCGTGTCGACGCGCCGTCGACCAGCGCCGCCTCTTCCAGCGACGACGGCACGGTTTCAAAAAACGGTTGCATCATCCAGATCACCAGCGGCAGGTTGAAGCTGGTGTAGACCAGCACCAGCCCGGTGACGGTGTCGAGCAGCCCGATCCAGCGATAGAACAGAAAGAACGGAATCGTGAATGCGATCGGCGGCGCCATTCGCGTCACCAGGATAGCGAAGCTCAGCGCGTGCTTTCCCCGCCCCGCCCATCGCGACAACGCGTAGGCCGCGGGCACCCCGAGAACGAGCGCCAGCGCCGTGGAGAGGGACGCACTCATCAGGCTGTTGACAAAGGAGGCCGCGAACGCGCCTTGCCAGAGCGACGCGTAATTTTGCAGCGTCGGCGTGAAGATCAAGGGCGGCGGAAACTGCAGGATCAGGTCGTTGGACTTGAAGCTCATCTGCAAGAGCCAGAGGAACGGCGACAGCAGAACGATCAGCGTCACGCCGATCGCAACGAGCCGGCGCGGGCTGGCCGAACGGCGGACCGGGCCACTCATGCCCCCACTCATGCCATGGCCTCGCGGCGGCGGCCCATCCACACCACACCGAGGCTGACCGCGACGACGAGCAGCAGCATCACGATCGTGACCGAACTGGAATAGCCGATTTCGTTGAAGTCGAATGCGAGCAGATAGGCATAGTAGTTGGTCACCTCGGTGACGCTGCCCGGCCCGCCGCCGGTCAAGAGGAACACCAGCGGGAATGCCTTGACGCTGTCGATCAGGCGAAACATGCCCGAGATGACCAGGATCGGCGTGATGAAGGGCAGCGTGATGTAGAAGAATATCTGCAGCCGGTTGGCGCCGTCGACCAGGGCGGCTTCGGAAAACTCCTCCGGAATGGTCTGCAGCGCCGCCAATACCATCAGGAAGGTGAAGGGCATCCATTCCCAGGTGTCGGCGATGATGATCGCGGTCAGCGCGAAATCGACGCTCGAGGTCAGCGACGGCATGGTCACGTTAAGCAGGCTTGCGGCGTAGTAGAGCGGGCTGATGTCGGGCGTGTAAATCAGCTTCCAGATGATCGCCACGACGATCGGCGGCAGCACCATCGGAATCAGGAACAGGGTGCGGGCGAATTCCACGACGCGCGACTGCGTGTGCAGCAATAGCGCCAACAGCATGCCGAGCAAGACCTGCAACAGCACGCCCCAGAACGACAGCTTGGCCTGCACCCATAGCGAATTGACGAAGCGCGGGTCGCCCGGTAGCAGGCGATAGTTCCGCAAGGGCGAGCTGAAATCTGTCGACGAGCCGGGATTGACCAGTTGGAACGGCGTCAGGCTGGTCACGACAAGATAGATCGCAGGCAAGCCTGCGATCACGAACAACACGATCAGGCTCGGCGCCAGCGCGATGCGATTGAAGCGGCGGCGCTCGGCGTCGACCAGTCCTTCTCCGCTCAAAGCGCCGTCCCGGCGCGGCGGAGATTGGCGACCGCCTGCTCCTGCGCTGCGTTCATCGCAGCCTGGGCTGCGAGCTGCCCCGTCGCCACCTGTTCGAACGCCTTGTTGAGGACATCGCCAACGATCGGGAACTCCTTCACCGTGCGATAGGCCATGTAGTTCTCGCCCTTGGCCGGCAGTCCCAGCACTTCGAGATAGAGCGCGCCGAGGTCCTGGCCGTTGATCGTGTTCAGCTTGCGGTATTCCTCACTCTCGATCACGGATCTGCGGCAGACCGAGGAATGGCCGTGCTCCTTGACGAGCCGCATCGAGATTTCGGGGCTGAGCGCCCACTTGATGAATTCCCACGCCGCTTTCTTGTTCTTGGCGTTCTTGGGAATGCCGAGACCCTGGCTGTTGGCGGCCGGGTAGTCGTGCACAGGCCCGGCGGGCATCCTGACGACGCGTGATGTGTCTTTCACCTTGCTGTCGTTCGAGAGCAGGATCGGCGTAATCCAGGCGCTGGAATGAATGAAGATGTTGGAGCGGCCCGTCATGTGGGATTGCCGCGCCTGATCCTCGGTGTAGGTGAGTACGCCCTTCGGCGCGTAGTTCTTCAGAAGATTCGCGTAATATTCAACGGCCCGAATCGCTTCCGGTGAATTCAGCGTCGGCATGATGTCGGCAGGCGGCTTGCGGAAGATGTTGCCGCCAAAGCCCTGGATATAGGGCGGCAGGCACCAGTGATGGAGCTGGAAGCTGACGATGCCGTTGACGTTGTCGGTGCCGTTGATCTCGGCGCAGACCTGCTGCAATTCGGCAAAGGTCCTGGGAATCTTGAGTCCCTTTTTCTCCATCAGATCCATGCGCGACAGGCCCATCACCATGGCCCCGCCTTCCCAGGAATAGCCGTAGGTGGCGCCCTTGGCGTCGCGGTACGGTACCTGCGCGCCCTCGACGAAATCCTTCGGATTCCATTCCGCCGCCGTCAGATTTGGATCAGTGGTGAATTCGTCGAGATTGGCGAGCAAGCCGGCCGCCACCCAGCGCGCGGCCAGGATGAAGGTGACGTTGACGAAATCGAACGCCGAGCCGCCCGACGACAATTCGAGATTGGCCTGCTGGTTGTAGACCGGAAACGCCGAGAGCTGCAGATCGACCTTCATGCCGGTCTGCGCCTCGAACTCCGGAATGTAGTTCTGCAGCAGCGTGAAAAAGCGGTGCTGAAAGGACGCGCCGCGCAGCGTGACGCCGGCAAACGGTTTTGTTTGTGCAATGGCCGGCAGCGGAAATGCGACCGCGCCGAGGGTGGCGGCGCCGGCCTGAAGCAGCGTTCGGCGGCTGAAGCCCGCGGATGTATGGCTCGAATTCTTCTTGGTCATGGCAGCCTCCCTGACGGTCTTTTTGGATAATATGACCGACATAAAATGTGCTGTCAAAAGGATGCTTCTCTCAGAAGTACTATTTTTATGGTATCAATTGACATCGCATCGCAATAAAGCAGACAATATTATTTCAAGGCTTGAGGGTCCACGATTTGCCCAGGGACGTCGAACTCCGTCAGTCCAACACCCACGTCGCGCGGGAAATCGCCAAGCTCATCGTCTCCGGCACGTGGCAGGAGGGAAGCACGCTGCCGCGCGAGATCGAGCTCGCGTCGCAATTCAGCGTCAGCCGCACCTCGATCCGGGAATCGCTGTCCATCCTCAAGGCAAAGGGCTTGATTGCGGCGCGCCAGAAGGCCGGCACTCATGTGCGCGAGCGGATCAACTGGAACATGCTGGATGCAGAGCTTCTGGAATGGACATGGGCGCTGCGCCCGACGGAAGAGTTCGCCCGCCAGCTCACGCAGGTGCGCCGGATCGTCGAACCTGAGGCTTGCGCGATCTGCGCCGAGCGCGGCTCGGACGCCGACCTCGCCCGGATCGAACGGGCCTACCGAGAGATGGACGCCGCGGGGATGGACAGCCGCGCCTATTCCGAGCCTGATCTGCGCTTCCATCGCGGCATCCTGACGGCGACCGGCAATGACTTTCTGGTCGCCTTCGGCGCCACCGTCGAGGCGGCGCTGCGGATGTCGTTCGATCTCTCGACGCTGAACCCGGGCGCGCCGCGCAAGAGCCTGCCCTATCACCGCGCCATCCTCGACGAGATCTGGGCGCGCAATCCCGACGGCGCGCGGCGCGCGATGCATCGCCTGATGGACCTGACCGAGCGCAACATTACCTCGGCCTTATCACGCCGGCATGGCGAAGCGCTGGCGGCAGCGGATGCCAGCCGTGAACACGACGCGTAACGGAGCGGTCCTAAACCCTTGCTTTCCCTTGGCCTTGCGCGTTTCATTCCAGTCAAACGTCAGCGACCGGGGAAGCGCCCATGCCCGCAAGAATCATCGGAATGATCGGCACCCAGCAGGAGGGCGTCGCGGTTCACCTGATCAAGGGACAAATATCGCGGCAATGGGTGGTCGATTTCACCCGGCTGCATGAGCAGTGGAACTATGATTCCGTTCTTGTCGGATATTATGCCTCCGCCGCCGAAGGATTTGCGATTGCGCTCTATGCGGCCGACCACACCGAGCGGATCAAGTTCCTGATCGCGCACCGGCCGGGTTCGGTGGCCCCCGCGCTGGCCGCGCGGCAGGTCGCAACCTTCGACCAGCTCACGCAGGGCCGAATGGCGCTGCATATCATCGCCGGCACCAGCGACGCGGATCAGGCGAGCGAAGGCGACTTCCTCCCCAAGAATGACCGCTATCGCCGCGCCGGCGAATATCTGGAGGTGATGCAAAAACTCTGGACCAGCGACAGCCCGATCGACCACAAGGGCGAATTCTACCGCGTCGAAGGCGGTTTCTCCGACATCAAGCCCTACCAGCAGCCCTTCCCTCCGCTGTTCTTCGGCGGCTCGTCGGAGGGCGCGCTGGAGATGGGCGCCAAACATTGCGACGTGTTCGCAATTTTCGGCGAGCCGCTGAAGGAAACGCGGGAACGGGTGCAGGATTTCCGCCGTCGCGCCGCCGCCTTTGGGCGCAGCGTCGGCTTCAACATGTCGCTGCGGCCGATCATGGCGGACAGCGAAGGCGCGGCGTGGGACAAGGCGAACGCCCTGCTGGCGGATGTCGAGCACAAGACCGGTGCCGCGCCGCAGCCGACCAATCATTCCGCCGAACGCCTGCTCGGCTACGCCGCGCGCGGCGACGTCCATGACGAGCGGCTATGGATGGGGATCGCCCGCGCCACCGGCGCGCCCGGCAATACATCATGCCTGGTCGGAACACCCGAGCAGATCGCGGCAGCCGTGCTGGAATATTACCGGCTCGGCATTCATTCCTTCCTGCTGCGCGGTTTCGAGAATCCGCACGACACGATGGCGATCGGGCGCGACTTGATTCCACTCATCAAGCAAGGCGCGCTGGCGATCGACCGGCAGGCCGAAGCTGCCGAATAGAGTTCACCTCAAGTATCTGCAGGCGCCTCAAGACACCGGCGCAAGGTCTTGGGATATGAAGAGAAAACGCATGAAAGAATTTGCATGAAGGCGGTCGTTGTCGAGAACTACAATTCGATCGACGGTATCTCGATCAAGGAGATCGATACGCCTGGCCTCGCCGCTGGCGAAGTCCGTGTCAGGGTCGGCGCCGCGGCAGTCGGCTTCGTCGATGGCTTGAAGGTGCAGGGCCTTTATCAGACGAAGGACCCGCTGCCGTTCGTGCCGGGAACGGAGTTTGCCGGAACGGTCGATGCCGTCGCCGACAATATCGGCGCGTTCAAGCCGGGCACGCCGGTGATCGGCATGGCCCGTTCCGGCGCGCTCGCCGAATATATCTCGGTGCCGTCTGCGGCGCTCCAGCACCTGCCGCCGCAAGTTCCGTTCGAGGCTGGGGCGTCGTTTCAGGCCAACTACCTGACCGGGCTTTACGCGCTGGATGCCCGCGCGTCGCTGCGCGAAGGCGAAATATTGCTGGTGCTGGGCGCGGCCGGTGGCGTCGGCATCGCAGCCGTCCAGATTGGGAAGCTGATGGGCGCGCGGGTGATTGCCGCGGCCTCAACGCCGGAAAAGCGCGACTTCGCGGTTCGTCACGGCGCCGATCAGACCATCGACTACACCCAGGCGGATTGGCGGGAGACGCTGAAGGAATTGACCGGCGGACATGGCCCGGATGTCATTTTCGATCCCGTCGGCGGCGAAGTATCGCTGCAGGCGTTTCGCTCGATCGCCTGGCGCGGGCGGCACCTCGTCGTCGGATTCGCCTCCGGCACCATTCCAGCGCTGGCGTTCAACCTGCCGCTGCTGAAAGGTGGCGCGCTGCTCGGCGTCGACCTCGCCCAGATCCAGAAGCGCGAGCCGGAAACGCACGCCCGCCTGATGGCGCAATTGTTCGACTGGCTGGCATCGGGAAAATTGCTGCCCGTGGTCGGCAAGATCGTGCCGTTCGAGAATTTCCGCGAGGCGTTCAAGACCATGCAGTCACGATCGGCGCTCGGCAAGATGATCGTGAAATTCGGCTGAAGCGACGCATCGAAGCAGGATACGGACTGATGTCTCTGGAAAACGGCAAGCTATCGCGCCGCCTGATGCACACGCGATCGGTCGAATGCGAAGGCTTCCTGCGGGATGACGGGCTCTGGGAAGTCGAGGCGTGGCTGCGGGATACAAAGCCTTTCACCCAGCGTGCCGATCGTTTCCGCGGCGAACTGAAGCCGGGCGATCCCGTCCACGATATCGGCCTGCGGCTGGCGATCGACGACGGCATGACCATTCGCGAGGCGGAGGCGATGATGCACGCCACGCCCTACCCGACCTGCATCGAGGTCGAGCCGATCTTGCGGCGCCTGGTCGGCGAGCGGATTGGCCCGGGCTGGCGCGAGACGGTGCGACGCAAGATCGGCCGGATCGAGACCTGCACGCATCTTGCCGAATTGCTCGGCCCCGCCGTGACCACGCTGTATCAGACCATGTCCTATGGCAGAAATCCGGAAGGCCGCGATACGCTGGAGAACCAGCAGAACTCCGGCCAGCGTCCGTTCTTCATCGGCGGCTGCCATTCCTGGCGCACCGACGGCCCCGTCGTCGCGGCGATGTTTCCGCAGTTCGCGACCAAGCCGGTGGCGCAGGATTGAAGACGCGTAATTAGTCTCCGTGTCCCGGACGCGGCGCAGCGCGTAGCGCTGCTCCGCAGAGCCGGGACCCAGCGCACCGAGCATGGACCCCGGATCAGCAGCGCACCACGCCGCCAAGAAGCGGCGTGCTGCGCAGCATCCGGGGAACGCCACGTGCATCGGGCCAGAAGCCAGCACGCTTCGTCCTCAAACGCACCCCTCAGAATAGATATCTGAGATATCACTTGTTGACATTTGAACATCAATACTTAGGATGCAGGAATGACGTCCATAATTGGCCCGAGCCTTGCCGGCGAGGCAGACTGATGATCACTGCAGCTCAATTGCGGGCTGCCAGGGTGCTTCTCGGCATCGATCAGCGTCGGCTCGCGGCACTATCGGGGCTTTCGGTGCCGACCATCCAGCGCATGGAAGCAAGTGAGACCATGGTCCGGGGCAATGTCGATTCGCTGGTGAAGCTGATCACCGCGCTCGAGGGCGCCGGCATAGAATTGATCGATGCCGGGGCGAGCAGCGCCGACGGCGGACGCGGCGTGCGGCTGAAGGCCGATTACGGATCTTCCAACGCGCGACCGGAAAACAAGGCATCCAGCGGAGCGAGGTCGCGCAAATAATGTCGGCCGTCGCTCTGCAAATGATCTGTGTTGCCGGGTTGCTTGGGCTGGCCGTGCTGGCGATCGCGCTGAGCCGCTCGAAGACCGTCACGGCCGTCATCTACGGCGCGACACTGGCGGTATCCGCGATTGCACTGATCGGCGCGTTGCGCAGCCTGCTCGGCGGCCCCACGGACGCCACCACCCTCACCTTGCCGGTGGGCTTGCCGTGGCTTGGGGCGCATTTCCGTCTCGACGCATTGGCGTCGTTCTTCCTCATCGTCGTCAATCTGGGCGGGGCATCGGCAAGTCTCTACGGCCTCGGTTACGGCCATCATGATCCCGCGCCGCATCGCGTACTGCCGTTCTTTCCCGCCTTTCTGGCCGGCATGAATCTCGTGGTGCTGGCCGACGACGCATTTTCCTATCTGCTGTGCTGGGAATTCATGTCGCTGGCGTCCTGGGCGCTGGTGATGGCGCACCATCGCGAACCGGGCAACGCGAAAGCCGGCTACATCTATCTCGTGATGGCGAGTTTCGGCACGCTCGCCTTGCTGCTGGCCTTCGGCCTGCTGGCAGGGCCTGCCGGAGACTATGGATTTGCGGCCATACGCGCCGCGCAGCACGCGCCATACTCAGCGACGCTGGTGCTGATCCTGATGCTGCTCGGCGCCGGTTCGAAGGCCGGCCTGGTGCCGCTGCATGTCTGGCTGCCGCTCGCCCATCCCGCGGCCCCGAGCCATGTTTCGGCGCTGATGAGCGGCGTCATGACCAAGGTCGCGATCTACGGCTTCATTCGCGTCATGTTCGATCTGCTGGGACAGCCGACATGGCCGGTCAGCGCGGTCGTGCTGTTCCTCGGCAGCATCACCGCCGTCATGGGCATTCTTTACGCCATGATGGAAAAGGATCTGAAGCGCCTCCTGGCCTACAGCACCATCGAAAATATCGGCATCGTCTTCGTCAGCCTCGGGCTGGCGATGGCGTTCCAGGCCAATGGCATGAAGCTCGCCGCCGCGCTCGCCTTCACGGCTGCCCTGTTTCACGTGCTCAATCACTCCTTCTTCAAGAGCCTGCTGTTCTTCGGCGCCGGCGCCGTGCTGACTGCGACGGGCGAGCGCGACATGGACAAACTGGGCGGCCTCATTCACCGCATGCCGCTCACGAGCTTCGTCGTTCTCGTCGGCTGCGTTGCGATCTCGGCGCTTCCGCCGTTCAACGGCTTCGTGTCCGAATGGCTGATCTTCCAGGCGGTGTTGCAAAGCCCGGAGCTGCCGCAATGGGCGCTGAAGATCATGGTGCCGGCGGTCGGCGCGATGCTCGCGCTGGCGGCGGCGCTGGCGGCCGCCTGTTTCGTCAAGGCTTATGGCGTGACCTTTCTCGGTCGCCCCCGCGGCACAGCGGCAGAGACCGCCCGTGAAGTCGACCGCTTCTCGCTCGCGGCCATGTTCATCCTCGCCGTGCTTTGTCTATTGGCCGGAATCCTGCCGGGACTGGCAATCGACGCCCTTGCGCCGGTCGCCACCCAAATTGTCGGCAGCCGCATGCCGGCGCAGGCCAGCCAACCCTGGCTTTCGATCGTGCCGATCGCGGAGGGCCGCAGTTCATACAATGGATTGCTGGTGATGGTGTTCATCACGGCAACCGCGTCGTTGGCGGTCTATTTCATTCACCGCTTCGCCTCGCGCGCGCTGCGACGGGGGCCGGCCTGGGGATGCGGTTTCTCCGACGCGGCACCCGCCGCGCAATATTCAGGCGTCAGCTTTGCGCAACCGATCCGCCGGGTGTTCGGCACGCTGGTCTTCCACGCCCGCGATCACGTCACAATGCCGCCGCCGGGAGATATCGGGCCGGCGCGGCTCAGGATCGAATTGCACGACCTGGTCTGGAGCGGAATGTATGCGCCGATTGCGGATGCCGTCGGCTTCTTGTCCACGCGGCTCAACCGCCTGCAGTTCCTGACCATCCGGCGATATCTCAGCCTGGTCTTTGTCACCCTCGTCACATTGCTGCTGGTGCTCGCGATATGGTCGTGATCTCCGACATCATCGTGCAAGGTGTGCAGATGCTGCTCGTGCTGCTGCTCGCGCCGCTGTTGACCGGCTATGTGCGCAAGATCAAGGCCCGGCTGGTACGCCGCCAGGGCGCCTCCATCTTTCAGCCCTATCGCGACCTGCTCCGGCTAATGCGCAAGGAGGTGGTGCTCGCCGACAACGCATCATGGCTGTTCCGCGTCACGCCCTACATCACCTTCGCCGCGATCTGGGTGGCCGCTGCGCTGGTGCCGACCTTCGCGACCGGACTGTTGTTCAACTGGACAGCCGATCTGATTGCCATCGTTGCGCTATTGGGAAGCGCGCGCTTCTTCCTCGCACTCGCCGGAATGGACGTCGGCACCAGTTTTGGCGGCATCGGATCCAGCCGCGAAGTCATGATCGCCGCGCTTGCCGAGCCCGCGATGCTGCTGATCGTGTTTTGCCTGGCGCTCGTCGCCGGCTCGACCCAGCTTTCGACGGTCGCGCATTTCCTGGCGTCGTCCTACGTGGGCTTGCGGGTGTCGCTCGGCATGGCGCTGGTCGCACTGTTCATGGTGGCGATCGCGGAGAACGCCCGCATTCCGGTCGACAATCCGGCGACGCACCTCGAACTCACCATGGTGCACGAGGCGATGATCCTGGAATATTCGGGGCGCCATCTGGCGATGATCGAGCTCGGCGCGTTCCTCAAACTGCTGCTCTATGTCTCGCTGATCGCCTGCGTGTTTTTCCCCTGGCAGATCGCGCTGTACGGCAGCGGAGCGCTGTCCTACACGATCGGCGCCGGCGCCTACATCGTCAAGCTCGCGCTGGCCGGCTTCCTGCTCGCGCTGTTCGAGACCGCGACCGCAAAGATGCGGGTGTTTCGTGTTCCGCAGTTCCTCGGCGCGGCGCTCATGCTGGGCTTGCTCGGCACCCTGCTACTGTTCGTCTCGAGGAGTTTCTGATGCAGATGCAGAGCCTCGCCTTCGACGTTTCGCACACGCTGGCCGGCGGACTGGTGCTGATCAGCCTGATGATGCTGTATCAGGACCGTCTTTATTCGCTGCTCAACGTTTTCGCGCTCCACGCTTTGGTTCTGTCGCACTCGGTCGCCTGGCAGGCCTTCATCCAGGACGCGCCCCATCTCTACGTCACCGCGTTCATCGCCTTGGTGTTCAAGGCGATCGTCATTCCGGTGGCGCTGCACCGCATCGTCAAGCAGCTCGGAATTCACCGCGACATCGAATCCGCCGTCGGAATCGGCCCGACCATGCTGGCCGGGATGGGCCTGGTCGCGCTCTCGCTGGTTCTGATGCTGCGGGTGACGAGCGACGCCGACCCGCTGGCGCGCGAGGATCTCGCCTTCGCCCTGTCCGTGGTGCTGCTCGGGCTTCTGGTCATGGTGACGCGCCGCAACGCGGTCAGCCAGGTTGTCGGCTTCATGTCGCTCGAGAACGGGCTGGTACTGGCGGCAACCGGGGCCAAGGGAATGCCGCTGGTGGTCGAGATCAGCGTCGCCTTCTCGATCCTGATCGCGTTCATCGTGATCGGCATCTTCCTGTTCCGAATCCGTGAGCGCTTCGATTCGGTGGATGTCTCCGCGCTCGACGACTTCCGGGGCGAACGCCGATGACCTTGCCTTTCTTCGACCCGGTCACAGCGGTTCTGCTGATACCGATCTGCTCGGCGGCGCTGCTGGCCGCCCTGCCCGGCTACCGCCTGACGGCGCGGCTGAACGTCCTGGCCAGCCTCGCAACTTTCCTGTCTGCGCTCTGCCTGTTCGTGATGGAACGTTCCTCCCCCGGACCGTATGTGCTGATCGACGACCTGAACATCGTCTTCATCGTGCTCAATACGTTCGTCGGATTCACCACCAGCATCTTCAGCGCGAGCTATATCGCGCATGAACTCGAAACCGGACGGCTGACGCCGACGTACCTGCGTTTCTACCACGCCATGTATCAGACCATGATGTTCGGCATGAATCTGGCGTTCGTTTCGAACAATATCGGCCTGATGTGGGTGGCGGTTGAACTCGCGACGCTCACGACGGTGCTGATGGTCGGCATCTACCGTACCCATGCGGCGCTCGAAGCCGCCTGGAAATATTTCATCCTCGGCAGCGTTGGAATTGCGCTCGCTTTGTTCGGCACCATCCTGGTCTATATGGCGGCGCGCCCGGTCATGGGCGAAGGTCAGGACGGCATGGTCTGGACGCTGCTGGTCGAGCGCGCCGCGAACTTCGACGCGGCCCTGCTCAACGTCGCGTTCGTGTTCCTGTTTCTCGGCTACGGCACCAAGGTCGGCCTCGCACCGCTCCATGCCTGGTTGCCCGACGCGCACGCCGAGGGTCCGACGCCGATATCGGCCGTGTTGTCGGGCCTGCTCCTGAACGTCGCGCTCTACGCGCTGCTGCGCTTCAAGATATTGCTCGCGGCCAACCCGGCGTCGATCGCGCCCGGTCCGCTGATGGTGACGATGGGCCTGGTCTCGCTGATCTTCGCGGCGTTCATGCTATACCGGCGGCGCGATATCAAACGCCTGTTCGCCTACTCCTCGATCGAACACATGGGCATCATCGTGTTTGCATTCGGCATGGGCGGCCCGCTCGCCAATTTCGCCGGGCTTCTGCACATGGTGATGCATAGCCTGACCAAGTCGGCGATCTTCTATGCAGTCGGACACATTTCGCAAATCAAGGGCACGCAACGGATATCGCGGATCCGCGGCCTTACGGCGACTCACCCAGCGCTCGGCTGGGGGCTGGTAGTGGGCGTCGTCGCAATCGCGGGACTGCCGCCGCTCGGCATCTTCATGAGCGAATTCCTGGTCGTGAGCTCGACCTTTGCAAGGCAGCCATTGCTTGCGATCGTACTGGTGTTCGGGCTGCTATTGGCCTTCGGCGCCCTGACGTTGCGCCTGACCAGCGTCGCCTTCGGCGAGCCGCGCGGCAGCACGGCGCCTGCCGACGCATCCTACATTCCGATGTTCGCGCATCTCGCACTGGTATTGGGCGCAGGGATTTATCTTCCCGCCCCGCTGGTGGTCTGGTTCCAGCACGTGGCCCAACTCCTTGGATAGAGGACAGGACTGACATGCCATCGCTGATCGATCTGTCGCTGGAAGGCCGCAAGGTCGGGCAACACAGCCCGTGGCGGCGCGTCGTGGTCGATGCTTCGATCTGGACGTTCGCGGCGAGCGAACTGGCGCATGGACGCTGGAGCCTGCTCGGCCTGTGGGGCGATCCCGCAACGGTTCACATGGCGATCATGGATGGGCAGGCCGCTGACATCGCGGTCATCAGCCTGGATTGCCCCAATCGTCGCTTTCCTTCCGTAGGCCGGCATCACCCGCCGGCCCAGCGGTTGGAGCGCACCATCCACGATCTGTTCGGATTGTCCGCCGAGGAATCATCGGATGCACGGCCCTGGCTCGATCATAATCGCTGGGGCGTGCGCTTCCCGTTGGGCGATCGCATCGACGCGCTGCCGAAGGCGGCGCCCTATCGCTTTCTCGCCGCGGAAGGCGACGGCCTGCACCAGATTCCGGTCGGCCCGGTGCATGCCGGGATCATCGAGCCCGGACATTTCCGCTTTACTGCCAGCGGCGAGACCGTGGTCCGGCTGGAGCAACGGCTGGGATATGTCCACAAAGGTATCGACGGCCTGATGACCGGCGCGAGCCTCGAACGCGGCGTTCGGCTCGCCGGCCGCGCCTCGGGCGACAGCACCGTCGCCTATGCCTACGCATTTTCGCGCGCCGCCGAAGCCGCACTTGATCTCAAGGTGCCGGAGCGCGCCGTGTTCCTGCGGGCGCTGCTCGCAGAACTCGAGCGGCTCGCCAACCATCTCGGTGACATCGGCGCGATCTGCAACGACGCTTCCTTTGCGCTGATGCATGCGCATTGCGGCGTGTTGCGCGAGAGTGTACTGCGTGCAGCCGGCGCGGCCTTCGGCCATCGCCTGATGCGCGACGTCATCGTGCCCGGCGGCGTGGCCCGCGACATCGGCAAGGACGGGATGGAAGCCATCCAGGCCGCGCTGGACAATATCCGCCTGCGCTTTCCCGCGCTGGTCGAACTCTACGACAACACCGCTTCGCTGCAGGATCGCACCGTCGATACAGGCACGCTGAAAGCTTCGCTGGCGAGCCAATATGGAGCCGGCGGCTATGTCGGCCGCGCCTCGGGCCGGTCGTTCGATGCGCGCCGCGCGCTGGCCTATCCGCCGTATGACAGTCTGCACTTCGACGTTCCTGTCCTGAACGAAGGCGACGTCAATGCCCGTGTCTGGATCAGGATCCGCGAAGTCGAGCAAAGCCTTTCGCTGATCGACCAGATACTGAGCCGGCTTTCCAAGGGACCGATACGCACGGAAGTCCCGCTTGGAGGAGAGGTACGCGAGGGCATGGCGATCGTGGAGGGATTCCGCGGCGACATTCTGGTCTGGCTGCGCTTGCGCAATGGCCTGATCGAGCGATGTCACATGCGCGACCCCTCATGGTGTCAATGGCCGCTGCTGGAAGCCGTGATCGAGAACAACATCGTCGCGGACTTTCCGCTCTGCAACAAGTCGTTCAACTGCTCCTATTCGGGCCACGATCTGTAAGGACGTTACGCGATGCGCAAGCTGCTCTTCGAAAGCGTGTTTCGCCAGCCGCTCACCGAGCCGGCGCCATCGGCGGCCGATGCCGCGGTAGCGGAACTTGCGACCGCCGTTGGCCAGACGGCGCGGCGGCGGCTCGGCCGGAGCCTTTCGATACGCGAGGTCGATGCCGGATCCTGCAACGGATGCGAGTTGGAAATTCATGCGCTCAACAACGCCTATTACGACGTCGAGCGGTTCGGCCTGCGGTTCGTCGCCTCGCCGCGTCATGCGGACCTCCTGATGGTGACGGGACCGGTGACGAAGAACATGCGCGAGGCGCTGGAGCGCACCTATCACGCGACGCCGAACCCAAAATGGGTCGTCGCGGTCGGAGATTGCGCGCGGGACGGCGGATGTTTTGCCGGCAGCTATGCGGTCGTCGGCGGCGTTTCCGAAGTCGTCCCGGTCGACCTGCACATTCCGGGCTGCCCGCCCACCCCGGTCGCAATGCTGCGCGGTCTTCTTGCACTGCTGGAACAGGCGGGCGCGAACGCCGTGACGTCGTGAGGAAAGCTATCGAACCCGCTCCAGTACCTTCTTGGGTTGGCGCACGGTCTTGACCTTCATCTTCGGATTTGTGACATGTTCGCGAAGGCGCACGCCCCGCCCCCCGGTCGCGCTCGCGGCGCCCGGATTGATCAACTCGATCCCGGCGCTCTCAAGCGCGGAAACCAGTTTCATGAGGGAATCGACATTGGCGCGGATGACGCCATCGCTGGCTTCCATGCGTTGGATGGTCGGCACGGAAAGATCCGCGAGATCGGCCATCTGCCGCTGATCTATGTTCAGGAGTGCGCGCGCGGCCCTGAGTTGATTGGCGGTAATCATGGGGCGGTTCTCCGATTCCGGATAAATACGGATATACCGTCTAAATTACTGGCTCAAGCATCAATTCAGAGGTGCAGTACATCATACACGCCGACGAACATTCACCCCGCGTGATTGGCATCGGGCATCTTACATGATAAGCGATGTTTCATACATCCTATTTGATGCATGGTGATGTCAGGTGCGGTTGCTGGGGCGTTATCGGGGCAGGAACGGCGCGATCGAGATCGTCGAATGCACCGCGGATGGAACACTGATCTATTTCGAGGAAGGCATCAGGCAGAGTCAGGCCACGCCCGACGGCGAGAGCGTTTTCAGCTATGTCAGGCTCATGGACGAGCTCTTGCATCGCGCGACGAACATTCTCGTCCTGGGATGCGGCGGCGGGAATCTCGCGACCAGGCTGGCGCGTCTCGGAAAAGAGCTGACGATCGTCGACAACAATCCGATCAGCTTCGTGATCGCCCAGCGATATTTTGGGCTGCCGGACGGATTGCCGCTGATCGCATCCGATTTCCGGAAGTTCATTCTCGACGACGATCTGCTTTACGACGGGATCGCCATCGATGTCGGAGGTCCGGATTTTCGCTTTGACGATGAATTCGACGTCGAAACCTGCGATTCCATCCGCGCGCGGCTTGCGCCCGGCGGCCGCATCGTGATGAACGTGTTGGTCGCGAACGACATCGACCCGGTACCCGATCGTATCGCGGCGCGGCTCGCCGGCGACCGGCTGGCAGCCTGGATCATCGACGAACAGGGCGTCCAGGATCGAAATGCGATCATCGCGTGCGTGCCGGAAAAGCGATTGAACGCGCATCCGGCGCTCGCCGAGGCGATGCAAAACAGCCTCGAGCGGTGGTCAATCCGGCGAGGCAGATTGCGCGCTCGCGACCTCGGCGCGATGTATTCCGCCGCTGACAGGTAGGCGCGCGCCGTCGCCCCTTGGCATCCCTCCGGTAGCTTTCGCGTGACGCGCATCCAGCGGCTGCAGCCAGACCCCATGCTGGCATCCCAAGGAGCGGGTTAAATTAAATCGTCGTCATGGCCCAGCGAGCGGCTGGCCGACGTCCGCGCCTGAGAGTATAAGCTAGCGCCTAGATGCCGGTACGACGGGGAGTGCCAAGATGAGCAATTACCGCGTCTCCTTCTACAAAGATCTCTTGAATTCCGACGGTCACAGCTTCAAGTGCCTCCAGCGCTGGGTCGATGTACAGTCCGACGATCCCTCTCAGGCGAAGGTGCTTGCGGGGCGGCTGGTCGACAACGACCGCCTGAACGCCGATTGCATCGAGGTAATGCACCTGATGGACGGCTCTCATGAGTTCCAACGTTCATCGGGCCGCGCGTCCAGCAAGCACATCGGGAACGTCGTGCAGTAGATCGCGGTGCGAATCCTTTGCGCGTGTGACCGCCATTCATTCACCACTGGACGCATTCACACTGATTTCGCTCATCGTCGAGATGGGCGCAGTGCCAAGCACGGCCGGCGCGTCAGCGAAAATCCCGTGACACGGATTTTTCGCATTGCAAGAAGTCGTCGCGTCGACGCAAAAGGACGCAGCCCGAAACGAATTGTCAGATTGAGCGTGACGCTGCGTCGGACGCATGCCACTATTCCCCGATAATCAAATGCCGCACACGTCGGACGAAGTGCGGCTGCCAAGGGAGAGACAATAGCGTCGGCGTGGGCGCGTGAATTCCTTTTGGCCCAACCCGTCCGTTGGCGTCGCATGGGGCAACAGATTGTCCATCGTCTGCTGATTTCGTTCCCCGCTCTGCTCGGGGTTCTCTTTCTCTGCTTTTGCCTGTTGCAGGTCGTTCCGGCAGATCCCGCGATGATCATTGCCGGGCCCGATGCCAAGGCTGAGACCATCGCCGCAATCCGTCAGGAACTCGGTCTCGACAGATCGATCCCCGTTCAGTTCTTCGAATACATCCTGCGTGTGCTGCGCGGAGATCTCGGCCGCTCCATCATTTCCAACCGAATGGTGAGCGAAGAACTGGCAATGACGATCGGGCCGACGATCGAGCTGATGCTGGGTGCGATGCTGATCGCAGTGCCGGCCGGGCTCGCGCTCGGGACGCTGGCGGCAGTCCATCGCGGCCGCCTCACCGATCGCATTATCATGGCCTGCTCGGTCGCCGGCGTGTCGATGCCGGTGTTCTTCATCGGCCTGATCCTGATCCAGTTCGTTGGATTCAAATGGGCGCTGTTGCCCTTCACCGGTCGTACCGGCCCGGTATGGGACGGCGGATTGCCGAGCCTGATCCTGCCCGCTCTGACGCTCGGCGCGGTGCTGATCGGCCCGATCGCGCGGCTGACGCGCACCGCCGTGCTCGAAGTGCTCGGCGCCGATTTCGTCCGCACGGCGCGCGCCAAGGGATTGCGTGAGCGGGTGGTGATCATTCATCACGCGCTCCGCAACGCCATGATCCCCGTCGTCACGCTGATCGGGCTGCAAGCGGCGTTCCTGCTCGGCGGCGCCGTGGTCACGGAAACCATGTTCTCATGGCCCGGCGTCGGCCGGCTTGCCGTCGGCGCCATCGTCTCCAGCGATTTTCCGACGGCGCAGGGCGCGATCATGATCCTCGCCGTCGCCTTCCTGACGATCAACCTCTTGGTCGATGTGCTCTACGTCTATCTCGATCCCAGGGTGCAGCGCAGATGAGCGTCGAGGCCCTCGAACAAGGCTTTGTCCAGGAGCGCGAAACCGGCGTATTCGCCCGAGCCGGGGTGTTGCGCCGGCTGGCGCGCGACCGCGTCGCTGCACTCGCCGGGCTGGCGCTCACGGCTATCGTGCTGGCGGCGCTGTTTGCGCCCTGGATCGCGCCCTACGATCCCTACTTCACCGACCTCACCAAGGTGATGCTGCCTCCCGACGCCGCGCACTGGTTCGGCACCGACAATACCGGGCGCGACATTTTCAGCCGAGTCCTTTACGGCACGCGCAACACGCTGATGCTCGGGCTGGTCGGCGTGATCGTCGGCGGCTTCATCGGCGGCGTTCTCGGCATCCTCGCCGCCTACTACCGGCGGCTGGACGGCTGGATCATGCGGCTGGTCGACGTGATGCTCGCCTTCCCTGCGATCCTGATCGGACTTGCGGTGGCCGCGATCTTCGGCGCCGGGCTGACCGCCGTGGTGATCGCGCTCGTGGTTGCCACGGTACCCGATGTCGCCCGCGTTGCACGCGGCGCGGCGATCGGCGTGATGGGCCAGGAATTCATGGAGGCCGGCCGCGCCGTCGGCGTCTCCGACGGTGAATTGATCTGGCGCTATCTGACGCTGAACTGCATTTCGACGATCTTCGTGTTTCTTACCTTGCGCTTCGGCCAGATTATCCTGATCGGCGCCGCGCTCGGCTTCCTCGGCATGGGCGCGCAGCCGCCGACCGCCGAGCTCGGCATGATGGCAGCGCAGGGCCGCGACTTCCTGTTCATGGCGCCGCATATCGCGACGATCCCGAGCTGTGCCATCTTCGTGATCGTGCTGGCCGCCAACCTTCTGGGCGACGCATTCCGCGACGTCCTCGACCCGAGGCTGCAGACATGATCAGGTTCGCACTGGGAATGTCCTTGGCACTATGCGTCACCGGCCCGGCGACGGCCCAGACGCTCCACCTGATGAAAGGGATCGACGCGCCGCATTACGATGCGCAACGCACCACCTGGACCCCGACCTCCGACATCGTCAACATGTTCCAGGACACGCTGGTCGCGCTCGACTGGGACGGCCGCACGCCGATCCCCTATCTCGCCAAATCTTGGACGATCAGCGAGGACGGCCGGACCTATACGTTCAAGCTGCGCGACGACGTGTCGTTCTGCAGCGGCAAGAAGTTTACCGCCGAGGATGTCGTCTACAGCTTCAAGCGCCTGAAGGATCCCGCGATCAAGGCCCCTTACGCGTGGCGGGCCGGCGACATCATGGAATTGCGCGCGACCGATCCCTACACCGTCCAGTACGAGCTCAACGAGCCCTTTTCCGAGCTGCTGCTGCAGCTCACCATGTTCACCAACGTGATCCACAACAAGGAGAGCGTGGAAGCACTCGGCAAGGATTACGGCATCAAGGGCGCCGACGGCACCGGCCCCTGGTGTTTTGAGAGCTGGCAGCCGCGCACCGAAATTGTGCTCAAGCGCCATGACGTCTATCGATGGGGCCCCTCGATGTACAAGAACAAGGGGCCCGTGAAGTTCGAGAAGCTCAGCGTCAAGATCATGCCCGAGGAGTCCAGCCGCGTTGCGGCGATGATGGCCGGGCAGTTCGACATCACCAATCAATTCCCGCCGCAGTTCATCGCCCAAGCCAAGTCTGCACCGATGCTGAACGTGACGGAAGCGAAGCCGAACTTCCAATTGCTCTATTTCGGCTTCAAGACGACGCGGCCCATGGTGGAAGACCGACGGGTGCGCGAAGCGATGAGCATCGCCATCAACCGCGTCGAGATCGCCAAGGGCGTGCTGCTCGGCAACGCCGAACCGGCCTTCACCATTGTCGATCCGGACGCGCTCGATCACGACCCCACCACCAAGGCCATCGTGAAGGAGGACGTCGAGCGCGCCAAGGCGCTGCTCGATGATGCCGGCTGGAAAATCGGCAGCGATGGCGTCCGCGAGAAAGACGGCGTCAAGCTGCAACCGAAGGTCTACTACACCCAGGCCGGCAACACGCCGCGCATTGCCGAGGCGATCCAGGGCTACCTGCGCCGCATCGGCATACAGTGGCAACTTCAGCCCTGGGACTCCACGATTGCCTCCGCCAAGATGGCCGAGCAGGACTACGAAATCTGGTCGGTGACGGTGCCTTATCTGTCGGCCGGCGATCTCATGAACATCTACTTCGATTCCAGGAACATCCCGACGCCCAACCGCATGAACTGGAAGGACGCCGAGACCGATGAATGGCTGAAGCATGGCCGCTCGGCGCTGACGGACACCGACCGGGCCAAATACTACGCGCTGGTGCAGCAGAAGGTGATGCGCGAGCACCTCTGGATGCCGGTGCTCAATATCAACATGTATCAGGTGGCCAACAAGAAGATATCGGATGCGAGGCCGCACATGCTCTACCAGAACACTTTCTACAAGGGCTTGGACGTGTCGCGCCAGAAGTAACGAGGGAGAGAACACGATGCGCAGCATTTTGACGGGAGTTTTGGCGCTGCTGGGAGCGGCCGCAATGTCTTCGGCGGCCGAGGCGCAGACCTTACGGGTGATGAAGTCGCTGGACGCACCGCATTACGACGGCCAGCGCACCACCTGGTCGCCGACGTCTGACATCGTCAACATGTTCCAGGATACGCTGGTGGCGCTCGACTGGGACGGCAAGACCGCGATCCCCTATCTCGCCAAGTCCTGGACCATCAGCGAGGACGGCAGGACCTATACGTTCAAGCTGCGCGATGACGTGACATTCTGCAGCGGCAAGAAGTTCACCGCCGCCGATGTCGTCTACAGCTTCAAGCGGCTGAAGGATCCGGACACCAAGGCGCCATACCATTGGCGCGCCGGCGATATCAAGGAGCTGCGCGCGCCTGATCCCTACACGGTGGAGTACGAGCTGAACGAGCCGTACTCCGAACTGCTGCTGCAGCTCACCATGTACACCAACGCGATCCACAACCAGGAAAGCGTGGAAGCGCTGGGTAAGGATTACGGCATCAAGGGGATCGACGGCACCGGTCCGTGGTGCTTCGAGAGCTGGCAGCCGCGCACGGAAATCGTGTTGAAGCGCCACGACGCCTACAAATGGGGCCCGTCGATGTACCAGAACAAGGGCCCGGTGAAATTCGAAAAACTCAGCATCAAGATCGTGCCCGAGGACGCCAGCCGGGTCGCCGCCATCATGGGTGGTCAGTTCGACCTCTCCCACCAGGTTCCGCTGCAATTCATCGAGCAGGTCAAAGCCGCGCCCAACCTGACTGTCCAGGAAGCCAAGCCCAACTTCCAGCTCATGTATTACGGCTACAAGATCACGCGCCCGATGGTATCGGATAAGCGCGTACGCGAAGCGATGAATATCGCCATCAACCGCGCCGACATCGTCAAGGGCGTCATGCTGGGCAATGCCGAACCGGCATTCACCTTCGTCGACCCCAAGGCGCTCGACTTCGCCGACAAGACCAAGGGCATCATCAAGGAAGATGTGGAGCGGGCAAAGAAGCTGCTCGACGAGGCCGGCTGGAAGGTCGGCGCCGACGGCATCCGCGAGAAGGACGGCATGAAGCTGGCGCCGCGGGTGCTGTTCACGCAGGTGACCTACTTCCCGCGCGTCTCTGAAGCTATTCAAGGCTACATGCGCAAGATCGGCGTCGATTGGAAGATCGTCGGCTTCGACTCCACGATCGCCCCCGCCGAGATGGGCAAGCAGGACTACGAGCTGTGGACCGTCACCGTGCCCTATTTGTCGGCGGGCGAGCTGATGAACATCTATTTCAACTCGAAGAACACCCCGACGCCTAATCGCATGAACTGGAAGGACGCCGAGACCGACGAGTGGCTGCGTGCCGGCCGCGCCGCGTTGACCGATACTGAACGTGCGCTCAACTACGCCCGGGTGCAGGAGAAGGTGATGGGCGAGCATTTGTGGATGCCGGTGATGAACGTTGCGATGTACACCACCAGCTCGAAGAAGATGAAGAGCGTCAGGCCGCACATGCTCTACCAGAACACCTTTTACAAGGGACTGGATTACTCCTTCTGATGGACACGCTCCTCGAGGTTCGCGGGTTGAAGACCCACTTCGCGACGGACCGCGGGCTGTTCCGCGCCGTCGACGGCATCAGCTTCAGCGTTCCGCGCGGACGCACCATCGGCCTCGTCGGCGAGTCCGGCTGCGGCAAGAGCGTGACCTCGCTTTCGGTGATGGGTCTGGTGCCGAGCCCGCCGGGCAAGGTCGAGGCCGAAGCGGTGCTGTTCGGTAATCGCAACGTGCTGAAGCTCACGGCCGACGAGCGGCGCAGGCTGCGCGGCGGCAAGATGTCGATGATCTTTCAGGAACCGATGACCTCGCTCAATCCGGTCCACACCGTGGGACAGCAAATTGTCGAGGCGATCCTTGCTCACACCGCGATGTCGCCCCGCGCGGCGCGGGCGCGCGCCATCGAGATGCTCGAATTGGTGCGGATTCCGTCGGCGGCGCAACGCATCGACGACTTTCCGCACAACATGTCGGGCGGTATGCGGCAGCGCGTCATGATCGCGATGGCGCTCTCCTGCGAACCGGCACTATTGATCGCCGACGAGCCGACCACGGCGCTCGACGTCACTATCCAGGCACAAATTCTTGACCTGTTAAGCGACCTGCAGCGGCGGCTTGGTATGGCGATCCTGATCATCACCCACGATCTCGGCGTCATCGCCGAGGTCGCCGACCAGGTGCTGGTGATGTATGCGGGGCGAATCGTCGAGAGCGCCGATGTGAACGACCTGTTCGCCGATCCGCAGCATCCCTACACCATCGGCCTGCTCGGGTCGATTCCACGCATCGATATCGACCGCAAGCGGCTCGCCACCATCGAGGGCACGGTGCCCAGCCCCAACAACCAACCGGCGGGCTGCCGCTTTGCGCCGCGCTGCCCGTTTGCGGACCGGCGCTGCCGGCTTGATCCGCCACCGCTGCGCGACATCGCGCCCGGTCACCAGGTCGCGTGCTGGAAAGCCCCGGTCGAGGTGACATCATGAGCGACGCCCCCGTTTTGCAGGTCGATGGCCTGGTCAAGCATTTTACGGTCACCCGCGGGCTGATCCGCCGCAAGACCATTGGGCTCGTGCGCGCCGTCGAAGATGTCAGCTTCGAGATCGCCCGCGGCGAGACGCTCGCGCTGGTCGGCGAATCCGGCTGCGGCAAGTCGACCACCGGACGTCTGATCCTGCGCTTGATGGACCCAACCGCCGGCTCGGTACGCTTCAAGGGCAAGGAAATCGCCGATCTCGACAAGGATGCGCTGCGCCGGATGCGCCGGCATATGCAGATCATCTTCCAGGACCCCTACGCCTCGCTCAATCCGCGCATGACAGTCGGCGAAATCCTGGCCGAGCCGCTGCGCGTTCACGAAATCGGGGATGATGCATCGCGCGAGGCACGCGGCCGTGAGCTCTTGGACATCGTCGGCCTGCTGCCCGAACATGCCCGGCGCTATCCGCATCAGTTCTCGGGCGGACAACGCCAGCGCATCGGCATCGCCCGCGCACTCGCCGCCAATCCCGACTTGATCGTCTGTGACGAGCCGGTATCGGCGCTGGACGTCTCGATCCAGGCGCAGATCGTCAACCTACTGCAGAATCTGCAGCAGCGTTTTGGCCTCTCCTATCTGTTCATCGCCCATGATCTTGCCGTGGTGAAGCACATCAGCGACCGCGTCGCCGTGATGTATTTGGGCAAGCTGGTCGAGATATCAGACAAGAAGTCGCTCTACGACCGGCCGTTGCACCCGTATACGCAGGCGCTGCTCGCCGCGATTCCAAAGCCCGATCCTGCGCTCCGCACCAAACGCGTGATGCTGCAAGGCGACGTGCCGAGCCCATTCAAGCCGCCGACCGGCTGCCGTTTCCACACCCGCTGCCCGCATGCGCAGGCGCGCTGCTCGGCCCAGGAGCCGGAGCTGCGCGAGGCGGCCCCCGGCCACCGCGTGGCCTGTCATTTTTTCGAGACGCTGCCCGCCCCCACCATCCTCGCGCGCGCTGGCCTTGCGAACGGCAAATTTGCCGCGCGGCTGGCGGCTTTCGAGGCCGCCAAGACGGCACGAATGCCGGGCTGAGCCAGCGCGGGATGGGAAGGCTCTAGGCACAAAATTGCGAAAACAACCCCATGCAAAGTAGAATGGGGCCCCTCTCCCGGCCGCCCTAGCCGGCGTGCTCGATGGCACGGATGGCGCCACGCAATTCGGCGAGGCCACGTAAGCGCCCGATCGCGGTGTAGCCGGGATTGGTGCGCTTGGTCGCGGCGAGATCGTCGAGCATGCGGTGGCCATGGTCCGGCCGGAATACAATTTGATTATTCGACGAGCGCGTTCGGTTCTCCGCCAGCAAAGCCTTCAACACCGCGATCATGTCGACGTCGCCATCGAGATGATCGGACTCGAAGAACGACAGGCCGTCGGCTTCCCGCTTGGTCGCCCGCAGATGGGCAAAGCCGATCCGCGGCGCGAAGCGCTTGGCCATCGCGGGCAGATCGTTCTCCGCGCGCACGCCGAGCGAGCCGGTGCAGAAGCAGATGCCGTTGGCCTTGGATGGCACCGCGTCGAACAGCGCCTGATAATCTTCCGCCGATGAGGCGATGCGCGGCAGGCCGAACAGCGGACGCGGCGGATCGTCCGGATGCAGCGTCAGCGTGACGCCAAGCTGCTCCGCCACCGGCGCGACGCGCGCGAGAAATTCGCTTAAGTGCTGACGCAGCACCTTGGAATCAATGCCGCGGTATTGCTGCAGGCGGTCGCGGAATTGCGGAATGGTCAGCGGATCGGTGGTGGATCCCGGCAGCGCGCTGGCAATGTTGGTGATGAGGACGTCGATATCGGCCTGCGTCATCGCTTCATAGACCTGCCTGGCACGGCGCTGCGCAGCCTCGGAATATTCGGCCGGCGCTTCGGGGCGCTGCAGGATGTGCAGGTCGAACGCCGCAAACCGCTCCTGGTCGAAGCGCATCGCCTTGGCGCCGTTCGGCAGTTCCCATTCGAGATCGGTGCGGCACCAGTCCACGACGGGCATGAAATTGTAGCAGATGACCTTGATGCCGGCGGCGGCGACCGCCTCCATGCTCGCGATCCACGTCTCGATCGAGCGAGTCGCCTTGCCCCCTAACCGTTTCACGTCGTCAGGAATCGGAATCGATTCCACCACCGACCAGATGAGCGGCGAGCGGCCCGGTTGCGAGTTCTCGATCAGGTTCTTCCGCTCCTCGACGGCCGAGCGCGTCCAGGCCTCGCCGATCGGCACCTGATGCAGCGCCGTTACCACGTCTGTCGCGCCGGCCTGACGGATATCGTCGAGCGATACGGGATCGTTGGGTCCGTACCACCGCCATCCCTGCAGCATCATGCGGAAGCTCCTGAAATGAGAACGGCCATCAAGCTGTCAGCACGACCTTGACGCTTTGCGAACGGTCGAGCGCCAGCCGCACCGCATCAGGCGCGACCGCGAGCGGGCGTTGCGCCGTCACCAGCGAAAGCACGTCGACGCTGCCGTCGGCGATCAGTTCGACCGCCGTGAAGAATTCCGTCCCGAAGCGGAACGAGCCGCGAAGGTCGATCTCCTTGGCCATCACCGCATTCGCTGGCACCGAAATCCGTCCGCCCGGCAGGTTGCCGACCTGAACCACGACGCCGCCGCGCCTGACCGCGCCGATCGCGCTGGCCAAGCCCGCCGCGGTGCCCGAGACTTCGAACGCCACATCGAACGGCTGCGCTGCAGCCTGCGCCTTCAGCGCCTCTTCGCCGCCGGAGATGTCGACGACATGGTTGGCGCCCAATCTCGTCGCAAACGCCAGCGGCGCTGCTGCGATATCGACGACGGTCATCTCTGCAATCCCGGCGCGCTGCGCCGCCAGCATGGTCAGGAGACCGATCGGGCCAGCGCCGAACAGCACGGCGCGCTTGCCGGTCACGTCCCCGGCGCGGGCGACCGCATGCAGACAGACTGCGAGCGGCTCGGCGAGCGCCGCCGCCTGATAGGTCACGTGGTCCGGAATCTTCACGCACTGCGCCGGGATGGCGTCGAAGTAAGACGCAAAGCCGCCCTGCATATGCGGGGTCTTCGAGGCCGATCCCATGAAGAAGATGTTTTCGCAGAGATTGGGCCGGTTCTCGCGGCACGGCTTGCAATGGCCGCACCAGCGCGACGGGTTGACGGCGACGCGATCGCCGACCTTCACGTCGGGCGCCGAGCCTGCGATCTCGACCACCTCACCAGCAATCTCATGGCCAAGCACCAGCGGCGAGGTCACGACAAAGTCGCCGGTGCGGGCATGGCGGTAATAATGCATGTCCGAGCCGCAAATGCCGCCGGCGCCGAAACGAATGCGCACCATGCCAGAGGGAAGCGGCTCGAGCGGCCGCTCGACCATGCGCAGATCTTCCGGGCCGAACAGGGTTGCGGCTAAAGCCATCGATGTCATTTTGAGAGTCCCATGTATTTAGGCAGCCAGAGCGTCAGCTCCGGGATGTAGGTGATGGCGACGAGCGCCAGCAGCAGCGGCACGAGCCAAGGCAGGATCGCCATGGTCGTGCGCTCGACGGACAGCTTTGCTACCCGCGCCAGCACGAACAGCACCATGCCGAGCGGTGGGTGCAACAGACCGATCATCAGGTTCAGCGTCATGATCAGGCCGAAATGGATGGGGTCGATGCCAAGCTTGAGCACGATCGGCAAAAGGATCGGCACCAGAATGGTGATGGCGGCGATGGTGTCGATGAAGCAGCCGACGAACAGGATCAGGATGTTCGCCAGCAGCAGGAACACCCACTTGTTCTGGGTGATGCCGAGCATCGCATCCGTCAGCGTCTGTGCCGCCTGCGACACCGTGAGCAGCCAGGCAAAGATCGAGGCCGCGGTCACGATGAACAGCACCGATGCCGTGGTCTCGATGGTATCGAACGTCGCCTTGGCAACGGTCTGCAGCGTCATCGAGCGGTAGCGCACAAGTCCGAGGAACAGCGACCAGATCACCGCGGCGACTGCGGCTTCGGTCGGCGTGAACCAGCCGAGCGTCATGCCGCCGATCAGGATCACCGGCGCCATCAGCGCCATCACCGCGGAGAAATCGAAATACCAGTCGAGCGCCAACAGCGCCACGAGACCGATTCCGACCGCCATGTTCACCGAGAGCCCGGCGACGACCAGCAGCCAAACAACCACCGGGAACGCCAGCACGATCAGGATTTCGATCGCGGCCGAGCCGAGTTGCGGCCAGGAGAACGGCGTATCGCTGCCCCAGCCGTTCTTGTGGGCGAAATAGGCCACGGTCGCCATCATGGCCAACGTCATGAACACGCCCGGAATCACGCCGCCCAGAAACAGCGCGCCGATCGAGACGTTCGCCATCATGCCGTAGATCACGAACGGCAGCGACGGCGGGATGATCGGACCGAGCGTGGCAGACGCCGCGGTGACGCCGACCGCGAACTCGGTCGAGTAACCGTGATCCTTCATCGCCTTGATCTCGATGGTGCCGAGCCCCGCGGCGTCCGCAATCGCGGTGCCGGACATGCCGGAAAAGATCACGGAGCCGACGATATTGACGTGGCCGAGGCCGCCGCGCATCCAGCCCACCAGCGCGACCGCGAATTTGTAGATGCGCCCCGTAACGCCCGCGATGTTCATGAGATTGCCGGCCAGAATGAAAAAGGGCACGGCGAGCAGCGGAAAGCTTTCGACACCGGCAATCATGCGCTGCGCCAGCGTAACATCCGGCGTGATGCCGGTGACGAGAATGTACACCAGCGACGACACCGCCATCGAAAGCGCGACCGGCAGGCCGACCAGCATCAGCAGCAGAAATCCCCCGAGCAGCAGCAGCATCGCCCTAGCCTTCCGTTCCGTCGAATGCGCCGGGACGCTCCAGGATCGAATAGCCCCTCCGCCAGTTCTCGACCGCGATCTGGATCGAGCGCGCGAACATCAGCACGAAGCCGAGCAGCACGGCGTAATACACAAATCCCTTTTGAAACTTGATCGTGGTCATCCGCTCGTCGCCGATGATCTGGATGAACTGCCAGACCAACTTGATCGCATAGCCGAAGAACACGATCCGGATCAGGTCGATGACCGTCGACAGCGCCCGCGCCGGCAGATGCGGCAGATAGCGGAACAGCAGATCGACCTGGATGTGCCGCGACAGCCGCACGCACATCGCCGAGCCGATAAAGACCACGCCGATCAGGCAATAGGTCGCGATCTCCTCGGTCCAGGCGTAGCTGTCGTTGAGCACATAGCGGGTGAAGAACTGCAGGAAGACGGACAGCGCCATGATCCAGAAGATCGCGAGCGCCAGCCAGTCCTCGGCGGCGTATTGGCCGAGATCGGCGCCCTTGGGGACCTCGTCCTCAAAGGTATGGGCGATCTCGTCCGCCGTGATCTGCTTGTGCACTTCAACCGTCGACATGCGCTTATTCCCCAACTGGCTCCCACGTCATTCCGGGGCGGCTCGAAGAGCCGAACTATGGTGCGCAATTGCGCACCTGAGAATCTCGAGATCCCGGGTTCGACGCTTACGCGTCGCCCCGGGATGACGACTTCGTCGTCACTTCACCGCCTGGATACGATCCCAGTCGGACTTGCGGTAGTCGAAGGTCTCGAACTTCGTGGTCTTGATCACGGTGTCGCGGAACTCGTCCTTGTTGACCTCGGTGACCGTCAGCCCCTTCTGCTTGAAGAAATCGACCAGCTTGGCCTCGTTGGTCTTGATCTCGGCCGTAGCCTTTGCCGCCGCTTCCTGGGCGACGTCGGTGAAGATCTTGCGGTCTTCTTCCGAGAGCTTCTTCCAGAGCGCGCCGGCGACGACGGTGTTGAGGTGATCGACAATGTGGCCGGTCAGCACGATGTGCTTCTGCACCTCGTAGAACTTCTTGGCCTCGATCGTGGTAAGCGGATTTTCCTGGGCTTCCACGGTGCCGTTCTGCAGGGCGAGATAGACCTCGGCAAAGGCGATCGGCGCGGTGTTGGCGCCGCAGGCGCGCGGCATCGCGAGATAGGCCGGCACGTCAGGCACACGCATCTTGAGGCCCTTCATGTCGGCGCAGGCTTTGATCGGCTTGTTCGAAGAGGTGTGGCGCACCCCATAATAGGTCACCGCCACGATGTGATGGCCGCTCTTGTCCTCGTAGCCCTTGGCGAGTTCCTTGAAGACGTCGCTCTTGGTGTAGGCCAGCAGATGATCGGCATCGCGGAAGGTGTAGGGATAATAGGTCACGCCGATCGGGGGAAAGCTCTTGGCCGCAAAGCTCGAGCCGGAAATGATGATGTCGACGGAACCGAGCGCCAGCCCCTGGTTGATGTCGGTTTCCTTGCCGAGCTGCGAAGCCGGATAGACGTCGATCTGGTAGCGTCCGTTGGTACGCTTGTTGATCTCGCCCGCGGCCCAGACGGACGCGGTGTGGAACGGCTCCGAGGTTTCGTAAACGTGGGCCCATTTCAGTTTGGTCTGCGCCAGGCCCGAGGTGGTTGCGGCCAGCAGCGCCGCAGCAGACGCCGCGAATGCAATCGTCAATTTCTTCAACACGTGAATTTCCTCCGTCGTTACAATTTGCTTTTGTTACCCAACCGGCCCGGCGTTTCGCCGAACCGTTCGAATTCTCGTTGTTCAGCCGCTGCTTGCGCGGATGCGCGAGGCGGACGAAGCTCCCGCTCCGAAATTTTGCGCAAAGCGTGCCTGCGAACGCGCCAAGTGCTCGCGCATCGTCACGCGGGCAGCATCGGAATCGTGCGCGGCGATGGCATCGCGGATCGCGCGGTGCTCGGCCAGCGCCGCATTCCAGGATTCCGGATTTTCAAAATAATGCGCGAGCTTGGCGAAATAGGGATTGAGCCGCTGGTCGAACAGCTCACCGACCACGCGGACCAGCACGGCGTTGTCGAGGCATCCTGCCACCGCGATGTGAAACGCGCGGTCATGGATCATCGAGGCTTCGCCGGGATGCTGCACGGTGGCCATTGCCTCCAGCGAAGCGTCGATGCGCGCGATATCTTCGGCTGTCGCCACCCGCGCCGCCTGTTCGGCAATGGCGCCTTCGAGGAATTCGCGAGCGCGCAGCAGTTCGAATGGGCCTTCGATCTCGCCCGCCAATGGCAAAGGCGGTGCGAGCGCCGCCGGCTCACTGACATAAATCCCCGAACCGACGCGAATCCGAACCCGGCCCTCCACTTCCAGAGCAATCAGGGCTTCACGTACCGTCGGCCGCGAGACCTTCAATTGTTCGGCAAGATCGCGTTCGGTTGGAAGACGGCTGCCCACGCGGTATTCGCCGCTGTCGATCAAGGCGCGAAGCTGATCGGCAACCTGGCGATAAAGGCGTCGCGCTTCCACGGCTTCGAGCGGCACGCTCGGCTCTCCCTGACGATCCCTAGCGAATCGATTTTTCTTGCTTTGATCAGGCCAAGGTCAATAAATCTGGAACATTGGCCTTACCAATTGACCAAAGATTGATAGATCGAGCTTCCCATGTCAAGAGAAACGGCAAAAATCCCACCTTCTGGCCCGAAAAACGGCAATTTCCGCCTTTCGAACGCCGACCTTCCTCGGCTTCCCGGCCACATCCGGCAACCGGCATATGACCGCTCGCTGATCTCGCCAGGCATCGTTCATCTCGGAATTGGCGCGTTCCATCGGGCGCACCAGGCGGTGGTGATTGATGACCTCTTGGCGGGCGGCGCTTTGGATTGGGGAATCATCGGGGCCAGCTTGCGCAGCCCGGCGACACGCGATGCCCTCGCCCCGCAGGACGGCCTTTACACGCTGGCTGTTCGCTCCGGTGCGGGCACTGATCACCGCATCATCGGCTCGGTTCTCGCTATCGACGTCGCCACCGAAAAACCCGGCCAGTTGATCGCGCGCATGGCCAACCCGGCCACGCGCATCGTCTCGCTAACGGTCACCGAGAAGGGCTATTGCCATACGCCGCAGACCGGCGATCTGGACGAGCGTCATCCCGATATCGTTCATGACCTGCAGAATCCCGGCACGCCGCGTTCGGCCATCGGATACGTGGTGGCCGCGCTCGCGCGCAGGCGGATCGCGGGCGAAGCCCCCTTCACTGTTCTTTCCTGTGACAATCTCTCCGCCAATGGCCAAACAGTCGAACGGATCGTGACGCAGTTCGCCGCCTTGCGATCGCGCAATCTCGCGAAATGGATTGAAGCCGAGGTGGCCTTCCCTTCGACCATGGTGGACCGGATCGTGCCGGAGACCACGGACCTCGACCGGGCGGAGATTTCTTCAGCGCTCGGCATGATCGACGCATGGCCCATTATCACAGAACCGTTCACGCAATGGATCGTTGAAGACCGCTTTCCGGCCGGACGGCCGGACTTTGCGGCTGCGGGCGTGCAACTGGTTTCGGATGTAACGCCGTTCGAACATATGAAGCTGCGGCTGCTCAACGCCAGCCACTCGGCGCTCGCCTATCTCGGATATCTCGCAGGCTTTGAGACCATCGCCGCAACCATGACCGACCATCGCTTTGTGGCGTTTGCCCGACAGGTGATGCAGGACGCCGCGCCGACGCTGGCGATGCCTGAGGGCACTGACCTGCCAGCCTACAACGCATCGCTGCTGCAGCGCTTCTCCAATCCGGCCCTGCACCATCGTACCTGGCAGATCGCGATGGATGGTTCGCAGAAGCTGCCGCAACGGCTGCTCGCTACCATGCAGGACCGGCTGCGGCTGGGGCTGCCGATCGATACCCATGCGCTCGCGGTGGCCGGCTGGATGCGTTACGTCACCGGGGCCGACGAGCGAGGCCGCGCCATCGACGTGCGCGATCCCCTTGCGCGAGAGTTGGCTGATATCGCCGAGCGTGCCGGCCCGGTCGCAGAGCGGCTTGCTCCCGCGCTGCTGGAGGTCAGCTCCATCTTCGGCACGCTGGGTAACGATCCTCGCATGCGCAGCGCCGTCACCGAGGCGCTCGCAAAACTCTACGCACTCGGTGCACGCCAGGCCGTACAGACCTTTCAAGCAGCATAATTGGCAGGTCAGAACCACCGGGTGGCAAGGCCACCGCGACCGCCGTTCATTTCACAAATTCAGCAAGCTACGGCGACAACAAGGTCCTGGTGAGTTGGTGACAGGGATCGGCGAGCCCGTCGATGACATCGAAATGATGCCGGCCGGGTTCTTCGATCACGCAGGTTTTCGCGCCGAGCCCGGTCCAGATATTGGCGAGGAGCGCGTTCTGGCGGACGAATTCCGGCCGCTCGGCACTGCCTACCCAGCATGTTACGCGCGCATTCGGCATCGGCTCCAGCAATGCCGGGCTTTCCACGAGCGCCTCGGCCTCGTCGATCCGAAGGTCCGTGTTCATGGCGGCCTTCATCAGCGGACGAAGGTCATGAACGCCGGAAATGGAGACGGTGTGGCTGATGCGCGCCCGGACATCGTCCGGGAGCGGCGACGTCGCCGAGATCATGCGTGTCACCAGATGCCCGCCGGCAGAATGGCCCGCCAGAAAAATCGGACCTTCGACCATCGCGGCGGCACGCTCGACGGCCGCGGCAATTTCGCGCGTAATCTCGGAGATGCGCACGGCCGGGCACAGCGTGTAGGAGGGCATCGCCACCGCATAGCCGCTTTCAACCGATCCGCGCGCGAGATGCGACCAGAAGCTCTTGTCGAGCGCCTTCCAGAATCCGCCATGGACGAAGACGACCAGGCCCTTTGGCCGGCCTTCCGGTTTAAAGAGATCAAAGCGGTTTCGTGCGCGCTCGCCATAGCTGATATCGAGCGTCGCGCGGCTGCTGCCTTGAAGGGCGTCGCGATAGGCCTGCGCGGGCTGCACCCACGCCGCCGGCCAGCGTTCCCCGCCCGGAATGTTTGGAGCATTCGCGTAGGCATCGTTCCAGTCGGAAATCTGATGAAAAATCACGCGGTTCGTTCCATTCGATCTCGTGGGCCGGGCGGATGTCCGATCGATGCCCACACCCAACCAGTCTATACCGGGAAGCGCACCTTCCGCCCATAAATTTCAAGCTTGAAATAATCGATATCAGCGCGAATAATTCCAGGGGGCGCGGACCGGGGAAAGACATGACCGATTTCACGCGAACAAAATCCCTGTTCGCCATCCCGGATGGCGTGATCTATCTGGACGGCAATTCGCTCGGTCCCCTGCCCGTTGCAGCCGCCGATCGCGTCGGCCGCATGATATCGGAGGAATGGGGCAAGCACCTCATCAAGGGCTGGAACGTCGCCGGCTGGATGACGCAGCCGCGGCGTGTCGGCGACCGCATCGGCCGGTTGATCGGCGCTGCCGACGGGACGGTCGTAGTGGGAGATACGCTGTCCATCAAAGTTTACCAGGCGCTGGCCTCGGCGCTCGAACTCAATCCGTCGCGGCGCGTGATCTTGTCGGACAGCGGCAACTTTCCTTCCGACCTCTACATCGCCAGCGGTCTGCTTGAATCGCTCGACCGTGGCTACGAGTTGAAGGTCGTGGCGCCCGAAGACGTCGAAGCCACCATCGACGAGACGATCGCGGTGCTGATGCTGACCGAGGTCGACTATCGCACCGGCCGGCTGCACGACATGAGCGAGCTGACGCGCATGGCACATGCCGCTGGCGCCTTGACGGTCTGGGATCTGGCGCATTCCGCGGGCGCGATTCCGGTCGAGTTGGAAGCTGCCGAAGCCGATTTCGCCGTCGGCTGCACCTACAAATATCTCAATGCCGGTCCCGGCGCGCCGGCCTTCATCTATGTAGCGCCGAAGCACGCCGATACGGCGCGGCCGGCGCTTTCCGGTTGGATGGGTCATCATGCGCCCTTTGCCTTTGACCTCGACTATCGGGCCGGGCCGGGCATTGAGCGAATGCGGGTCGGCACGCCTCCGATCATTGCGATGGCCGCGCTCGACGCCGCCCTCGACGTCTGGGACAGCGTCAGCATGACCGACGTGCGCCATGCATCGATCGAGCTTGGCGACCTGTTCATCCGCGAAGTCGAAGGACGTTGTCCCGAGCTGACGCTGGCTTCGCCGCGGGACGCAAAGCGGCGCGGCAGCCAGGTTTCGTTTCGTCACCCGGAAGGCTATGCGATCATGCAGGCGCTGATCGCGCGCGACGTGATAGGCGACTTCCGCGCGCCGGACATGATGCGCTTCGGCTTTACGCCACTCTACGTCGGAGAAGCCGAGGTTCGGGCGGCAGTCGACGTCATCGCCGACGTCTTGACCAATCGCCGCTGGGATACCGCAGATTACCGCAAAAAGGCGCTCGTAACATGACTGGCAAGCCCGACGACTCCTCGCGTGAGGCAGCCCAGATGTCGTTCGACGGGCGCATGTCCTACAGCGATTATCTGCATCTGGAACGCGTTCTGGACGCGCAAGAGCCGCTCTCGGACGCGCATGACGAACTGCTGTTCATCATCCAGCACCAGACTTCCGAACTCTGGATGAAGCTGGCCATCCACGAAATCCGTTCCGCCATCAAGGCGATCCGCCACGACCAGTTGCATCCTGCCTTCAAGATGCTGTCGCGCGTCGCCCGGATCTTCGAGCAACTCAATACCGCCTGGGATGTGTTGCGGACGATGACCCCCAGCGAATACTCCGAGTTTCGCGATCAACTCGGGCAGTCCTCGGGTTTTCAGTCGTACCAGTACCGCGCGATCGAGTTTCTCGCCGGCAATCGCGATTTGGCGCTGCTTGGCCCGCATGCCCACCGCGCCGACATCATGGCAAAGCTCGAGGAAATTCTCGCTGAGCCGGGCCTCTATGACGAGGCGCTGCTGCTGCTGGCGCGCAATGGATTCGACATCGGCGAAGACGCGCGCCGAACCGACTGGCGCGTCAAGCGCACGCCAAACGACGAGGTTTTGAAGGCCTGGAAGACCATCTATGCGTCGCCGGCGAAACACTGGATGCTCTACGAGCTTGCGGAGAAGCTGGTCGATTTCGAAGACTATTTCCGCCGCTGGCGCTTCAACCACGTCACGACGGTCGAGCGCATCATCGGCCTGAAGCGCGGAACCGGCGGCACGTCGGGCGTCTTCTACTTGCGCAAGATGCTCGAGGTCGAACTTTTTCCGGAACTCTGGAAGCTGAGAACAGAGCTTTAAGACGACACCCCGATAAGCGGATTTCAGCGCGGCACCACCGCCGTCGCCTCGATCTCGACGCGAGCGTCCTTCTCGACCAGGCGCACCACCTGCACCAGCGCCATTGCCGGATAATGCGCGCCGAAGATCTCGCGGTAGACGCGGCCGAGCTCTTTCAGGCTCGCGAGATATTCCTCGATGTCGACGACATACCAGGTCAGGCGCACCAGATGCTCAGGTCTGGCACCGCCCTCGGCAAGAATCTCGGAAATGTTGGATAGCGTCTGGCGCACCTGCGCGACGAAATCGGGCTCCAGGCGGCCCTGCGTATCCCAGCCGATCACGCCGCCGGTCACCACAAGCCGGCCATCGGCCGCCATGCCATTGGCGTAGCCTTTCGGCATCGGCCAGCCGCTCGGCTGCAGCACTTGCGGGCCCGGCGGTGAGGTGTCGGTCGTGGGATGAGGCACCACGCTCAGTGTGGGGCCTTTGGGGGCGGTCACCGGCTTTTCTCCATCAGGTTAGAAATTATTCCGCGGCAACGCTTGGCGACGCCGGGCCGGCCGCAGCCATCTGCCGGAGCGCAAAGCGCCTCAGCTTGCCGGTTTCGGTCTTCGGCAGTTGCGCGACATATTCGATCGCACGCGGATATTTGTAGGGCGCAATCGTCTTCTTGACGTGATCCTGCAAGGACTGCGTCAGCGCGGCATCGGCAGCAGCGCCGCCTGCCAGAACCACGTAAGCCTTGACGACCATGCCCCGCGCTTCGTCGGGCGCGCCGACCACGCCGCATTCGGCGACGGCAGGATGCGAGAGCAGCGCCGCTTCGACCTCGGGCCCTGCAATGTTGTAGCCGGAGGAGACGATCATGTCGTCCGAGCGGGCGACAAAGGACAGTCGTCCATTCGCGTCGCGGACAAAGGTGTCGCCCGTCAGATTCCAGCCATCGCGCACATAGTTCGACTGCCTCGCATCGGCGAGATAGCGGCAGCCGGTCGGCCCGCGCACCGCAAGCTTGCCGATGGTTCCGGGCGGCAATTCGTTCATGTCGTCGTCGACGATTTTTGCCTCGTAGCCCGCCACGGGATGTCCCGTCGTCCCCGCCACCGCATCGCCGATCCGGTTGGTAATGAAAATGTGCAGCAGTTCCGTGGAGCCGATGCCGTCGAGAATGGTCTTGCCGGTCTTGCGGGTCCAGCTTTCGAACACCGGCGCCGGCAATGTCTCGCCGGCGGAAACCGCCAGCCGCAGCGACGACAGGTCGGCGCCATTGTCCATTGCCGCCAGCATCGCGCGATACGCGGTCGGCGAGGTGAAGCAGATCGTCGCCCTGTAGGTCTCGATGATCTTGACCATTTCGGGCGGCGATGCGTTTTCCAATAGCGTCGCCGTTGCGCCGAAGCGCAGGGGGAAGATTGCCAGCCCTCCGAGCCCGAAGGTAAAGGCCAGCGGCGGCGAGCCGACGAAAACGTCGTCCTCCGTAACGTTGAGCACTTCCCTGGCATAGCCGTCCGCAATGATCATGAGGTCGCGATGGAAGTGCATCGTCGCCTTGGGTTCGCCCGTGGTGCCGGAGGTAAATCCAAGCAGTGCGACGTCGTCGCGCCCGGTCTTCACCGCGTCGAACCGGACCGGCTTGTTCAGCGCCACCCGGTCGAGCTCGGCATCGTGGTTCGACGTGCCGTCGAAATTCACCACCTGCTTCAGGAAGCGGCTGGTCTTCGCGCACGCGACCAGTTCATCAGCGATGCGGCTATCGGTCAGCGCCAGCGCAATCTCCGCCTTGTCGACGATCTTGCTCAGCTCGCCGGCGCGCAGCATCGGCATGGTGTTGACGACGACGGCGCCTGCTTTTGTGGCCGCGAGCCACGCCGCGACCAGCGCCGGGTTGTTGCCGGAGCGGATCAGGACGCGGTTGCCGGGCTTGACGCCGTAGTTCTCCACCAGCGCATGCGCAAGGCGGTTCGACCAGTCAGCCAGTTCCTTGTAGGTGCGCTGTCGGCCGTTGCCGATCAGTGCGATCCGGTCGCCCCAGCCTTCTTCGACGATCCGGTCGGTCAGCTCGACCGCGGCGTTGAGATATTCGGGATACTGAAATTCCGGCCGGTCGAGCAGCAGATCCGGCTGTTGCTCTGATGGCGGCAGATTTCGCCGCGTAAAATCGTCGACGTGGCCCGACGGGCCAAGAGACCGACCAAGGGTCCGGCTGGGAGTGCTACCTGACATTTTCAATCTCCCCTCGCTTCCATCCATGAAAGACTCGAGATCAATATCGAGGACGCCCGGCAACGTCGTCTCGCAAATCATTTTAGGCTTAAAACAATTTTTCGCAAGGGTGGAATCAAGGGTGGAATCGCGTATTCCCACGGCAGAGATTAACGGCCGCGTGCCCGAGCCGGGAACTCGCCCCTCAGGCGGCCCGGTAGTCCGGCGCCGCGGCTAGGAAGCGGCCGTAGGCGGCGGCATCGGGCGGGGTGAATTTCTCCACCAGCGGATTGCGCCGGCGTCCGGATACGCCGATGTCGGCGAGCAATTCGTCAAAATGCTTGAAGTGATAGGGCGCGACGCACAGCCCGCCATAGATACCGGCCGCCGGCCGCTCGACGCGCTTGAAATGCAGCATCATCTCGATGTTGTCCCGCATCTCCTTGGGCGTCGGCTGACAGAGGAGCTGGCCATCGGCATAGCGCACCAGCCAGTTCGCGGCGAGGTCTGCGCACAGCACCGTGCAGAAGCTGGAGTTGAAGCCGACGAATCCCATTTCGGGCAGGTCCGGGTTGGCAATCAGCCGATAGAGCCGATACTGCCCGTCGGGATCGACCAGTCTGTCTCGGTAAGCCTGCGGCAGGAACGGCACACCCAGTTTGTAGCCGATCGCGAGCACGGCCACGTCGGCCTGGACGCGCTGCCCGCCAGTCATCACTATCGTATTGCCATCATAGCGCTCAAAACTGCCTCTGATAGCCTTGATGCGCTTGTCCGCGACCATCGGAAAGAACCCCGGCGTCGCGATCGGCACCGAGCAGTTGACGCCGTCTTCGATCCTTTCCTTCGGCACCATGTCGCATCTGCCGAGCTTGAGTTGAATTTTCAGAAGGCTCTCCAGCCCGCGCCAGTTGGCCCAGACGAGCGGCTTTGCCACCGCATGCGCGAACCGCGACATCGCGCCGATGCCCCAACTCCGGAACATCTCCTCCTGCGCGCGGATGTAGAGAATGCGTTTGAAATTGACCAGGCCGCCGATGAAATAGGGAATCCGCCACACCGGCTCGCGGTACACCAGCGTCACTTCGGCCGCCCCGGAATTGACCGCGTTGACGGCGATATCGGTCGCCGACTTCGAGCCGCCGAGCACGACGATCCTGCGCCCTTTGGCAATCGCCGGGTCGTTATATTGCGAGGAGTGCAGGATACGCCCACCCTGCGCCTTGAAGGCGTCTTCGCCCGGCAGGCTGAGCGTCTGTGGCTCATTGAACTGCCCGGTGCATACCGCGACGAAATCGAAGTCTTCGGGAGTGGTGCGGCCGTCCGGCCCACGCAGATCGAGCCGCCAGCCCGGCGCAGAGTCAGGCCGGCGATCCATTTCCACCACGGTCGTGTTGAAGCGGATCGCGCCAAGGAGATCGTTGTCCTTTGCGTATTCAGTCAGATAGGCGTGGACCTGCGGACCTTTCGGCCATTCCGGATAGGAATCCGGCATCGCCTTTTCGGTGTAGCGGTACAAATCCTTCGGGCTCTGCGTTTGCACCTCGGGGTAAGACCGCGCCGGTTCCCAGACGCCGCCAAGATCGCCGCTGCGCTCGACGATCGTGACCTGATGACCGCGCGCGGCGAAGGCCTTTGCGGCCGCAAGTCCGGATACGCCGGCGCCAATGACGCAGACTTTCTTTCGGATGACCATGACGACGTCTCCAGCAAGGATGAGTTCAGGGAGCTATTCGTTGGCCTCGGGCGGCAAAAAGTTCACCTCATGCTGCGCCGAGATCCGGACCACCTCTTCGGGGTCGGTCAGATTGTGAAGCTGGTTGAACAGCGCTTCGAGCTTCTGCATCGGCGACACCCAGAACAGCGCGCGGGCCGGCTTGTCTGATTTGTTGAAGTAGCCATGCGGGATACCGCGTGGCATCCGAACCAGGTCGCCGGCCTTGGCCCGCATCCAGACGCCGTCGAGCTTGAGATCGAGAACGCCCTCCTGCACCAGGATGAATTCATCCTGTGTGGGGTGAACGTGCACCGGCACGAATTGTCCGGGCTCGCTGTTGGTCTCGAAGGCAAAGGTTGAATCGGTCACGGCCTTGGGGAAGTAGACCTGACCGAGAATATTCCAGGTCTTGCCGCCGTAGCCGGTGCCGTTGGCGGTGATGCCTTTTTCGAGTGCTGCCATATCGCCATCTCCTCTGTCGCGGTTGGTGTGGTTGCGAGGCCCAGAACGGTTCGCGCAGGCTCTAACGCAGCGGGACGGCCGTCTAGCCGGAAAACGAATCCGGCCGAACCCATCGCGGGATTTTGGATTGCTGCGGCGCGATACGATCGGCTGCCTTCCAATCAGGCATAAGCGGCCGTCAAATCGCCTTCCCAACCATCCGGCCCAGAGATATTATAGGCTTCAAATAATGCAGAGGGCCGGGCCGTGGAGACGGGCACCAGCATTGTAAGGCATGACCCGACCGCCCGCCTGGCGGCATTCAACCGCGTTTCGACCGACAGCGTCGATGGCGCCGCCGACGCGATTGGACGCATATTCTGCCCGCATGAGCTAAAGCCCACCCGCGCCTCATCCGAATTTTTCGCGCTGCATAACTGTGCGATCTTTGGCGGATTTTCTGTCAACTACGTCGCTTATGGCGGATCGGTATCAATCGACCCCGGCTGTCTCGAACGTTTCTTCCTGTTGCAAATTCCCGTGCACGGTTCAGCGCGGATCCAAACCGCCTCGCGCGACATCGCAACCGCTCCCGGCGCCTACGCTTCACTCCTTTCGCCGACGATCCCGACGCGAATGACTTGGCAGAGCAATTGCGCCCAGATCATTCTGCTGGTCGACCGCCGCCTGATCGAGCAACGGGCCGCGGCGTTATCGGGGCGACCGGCAGGCGCGGTCGAGTTCGAGCCCGCGGTCGATCTCTCCTCCGTAGCCGGCCGCGCGCTTCAGTCGCAGATTTTTGAGTTCGTCGATCTCGCCGAGCGCTTCGGACCGCAGCAGCGGCTGTCGCCGATAACAGCAGCCAACATACGCGAGACGTTGTTGGGTGCTTTGCTCCACGGCCAGCGCCACAGCGCCAGCGACGCGATCGACCGGTTTGGTGGCCGGACCGAAGCGCTGCCGCAGTCGTTACAGCGGGCGCGCGAATTCCTGCATGCGCATGCGGAAGAACCACTCGATCTGGCGCAGCTCGCCGCGGCCGCAGGCACCGGCATCCGCGCGCTGCAGCTCGGCTTCCGGCGGCATTTTGGTACATCGATTTCCGAGATGCTGCGCGACATCCGCCTCGCGCACCTCAACGTCAGACTGGCCATCGCCTCCCCCAACGACAGCATCACCGATATCGCATTCGAGCTCGGCTTTACACATCTCAGCCGGATGGCAAGCGCCTATCGCGCCAAGTTCGGCGAAACGCCGTCGGCGACCCTGCGCGGGATGAACTAGCGTCCAGCGACCCGTGCGCGATTATTGTATTCGGCTTCAAAGTCCACATCGGCGCTCAACGGATCACCCTTCCCGTGTCAGCCTCGATCGCCCCGCGCCCTTGCGGATTTTTGCGCCGAAGTTTTGGTCTTGGCCAAGAGGCGCATCAGCTCGCGGACATCCTTCGGCGTCAGGTCTCCAAAAATATCGGCGATCCATAATTCGTGCTCAGCCGCCATCTTGCGGAATTCGGCACGACCGGCCTTGGTCAGGCGGATCACCTGCACGCGGCGGTCGACCTCCGAGGTGCGGCGGTCGAGATGCCCGGATTCGACCAGGCGCTCGACGAGGCCAGTGACGTTGCCATTCGAAACCATCATCCGCTTCGAGACATCCGACAACGTCATGCCCTCCGGCACCTTGTCGAGCTGGGCCATCAGGTCGAACCGCGGCAGCGTGACGTCGAAGCGCTCGCGCAAGCGGCTGCGTACCTCGCCCTCGATCAGGGTCGTGCAGGTCAGGAGGCGAAGCCACAGCCTGAGTTCGTCGCCATGATGCTCCGGGAGCTCGACGGCCTTGGTCTCTGAATCGAGAGTCATGATCCTATCTTGTCTGCGTTTTAACGTTCGGCGAGCCCGAACAGAGCTCAGCTTGGGATCATTGTCCAGATTTCTTTAAGTTTCAAGCAATTGGCGCATGGCTTGCATGGATGCGTTGCGCTTGCGGGTGCCGTCGCCGTCAGAATAAGCTGCACCCCGAGCATTTGATGTAGCGCAGGTTTTGGCTGCAGAGCCGCCAAACGGAGGAATAATCATGAAGCAGTCGTTGAAGCTGACAGGACTTGCCGTTTTGCTGGGGTTTGCCGCCGCTCCCGCCGCAGCGCAGGAGAAGATCAAGATCGGCGTGATCACAACCCTGTCCGGCCCGGCGGCCGTACTCGGCCAGCAATCCCGCGACGGCTTCCAGCTCGCGGTCAAGGAGCTCGGCGGCAAGATGGCCGGCAAGGACGTCGAGGTGATCGTCGTCGACGATGAACTCAAGCCCGATGGCGCCGTGACCAAGGCCAAGGGCCTGCTCGAGCGCGAGACGGTCGATTTCGTCGTCGGGCCGATCTTCTCCAACATCCTGCAGGCCATTCACCGGCCAGTGACGGGGAACAAGACGTTCCTGATCAGCCCGAACGCGGGACCGTCGAGCTATGCCGGCAAGGAGTGCAGTCCGTTCTTCTACGTGACCTCGTACCAGAACGACCAGGTTCACGAGATCCTCGGCAAGGTCGCCCAGGACCGCGGCTACAAGCGCATGTACGTGCTGGTGCCGAACTATCAGGCCGGCAAGGATTCGGCGGCCGGATTCAAGCTGGACTACAAGGGCGAGATCGTCGAGGAGAGCTACACCCCGCTCGGCACGCTGGATTTCCAGGTCGAACTGACCAAGATCGCCTCCTCCAAGGTCGATGCGCTGTTCACCTTTATGCCGGGCGGCATGGGCGTCGGCCTCGTGAAGCAGTACCGGCAGGCCGGCCTCGCCGACAAGATCCCGGTGCTGTCGGCGTTCACGGTCGACGAATCGACCCTGCCCGCGCAGCAGGATGCCGCCGTCGGCATGTTCGGCGGCGCCAACTGGGCGCCGAACATGGACAATCCCCACAGCAAAAAATTCGTCGCTGCGTACGAGGCCGCCTATAACAGCGTGCCCGGCACCTACGCCATGCAGGGCTATGATACGGCCATGTTGATCGACAGCGCGGTGAAGGCGGTGAAGGGCGATCTGAAGAACAAAGATGCGGTCTCGGCCGCGCTCAGGAAGGCCGAGTTCACTTCGCTGCGCGGCGACTTCAAGTTCAACGTCAACGGCTATCCGATCCAGAATTTCTATCTGACCAAGGTCGCCAAGCGTCCGGACGGTAAATTCCAGACCGAGATCGTCGAGAAGGTGTTTTCCAACTACGGCGACCGCTATGCCAAGGATTGCACGCCCGCGAAATAACAATCGAGAGGGAGCGAGACCATGAAGACTGAAATCGCCGGCATTACCCGCGCCAACGAGGGAATCCAGGGAATCACCTGGAGCATCCTCGGCCAGACCTACGTGCCGAAGAGCGTCACCGAGCATTCCTTCTCCTGGCATGCGACGTTGCCACCCGAGACTTTTGTGCCGCCGCACATCCATCCCGATCAGGACGAGTATCTCTACATCCTGGAAGGGCAGCTCGACTTCTTCCTCGATGGCGCCGACACGCAGGCCACCCCCGGCGATCTGGTTCGCCTGCCGATGGGCAAGCCGCACGGCATCTTCAACAAGTCGGGACGGACCGCGAAGACGCTGTTCTGGGTCTCACCGACGCGGCGGCTCTACGACCTGTTCTGGGCGATCCACAACATGAAGGAGCAGAAGCCGGACGCTGTGGTGGCGTTGGCGGCCGAGCACAACATCCACTTCCTGCCGCCGCCTCCGGGGGCGTGAACTACGCCCGCACCGCCGCGAGCCCGACCTGCGGCGGGGCGAAGCCGGCCTTGGACGCGTAGCCGCGCACGATCGCCTCGCGCTGGGCGTGGCTCAGCACCTTTTCGATGTCGGTAAAGCCGTCCGGCGCCAGTTGCTCGACGGCGTCGATCACACCCTCGGGGCCGCCGCGGCGGTTCGCGCGCACGATCTCCGCCGTCATCGGCAGGCGCTTCTTCTCATAGGCGACCAGCGCCTGGCGCGGGTGCTCGGCGCGCGCCAGCTCATCGGCGAGCGCGCGGGCATCGAGAATTGCCTGCGAGGCGCCGTTGGAGCCGACTGGGTACATCGGGTGCGCGGCGTCGCCGAGCAGCGTGACGCGTCCCCAGGTCCAGTACGGCAGGGGATCGCGGTCGCAGCACGGATATTCGTAAAATTCCGGCGTCGCCGAAATCAGGCTGCGCACGTCGACATACGGCACCTTGAAGCGCTCGACATGGGGCATCAGTTCCTCGCGCTTGCCGGGCCGCGACCAGTCCTCGCGGCGCGGCGGCGGTGAATTGCCGTCGCCGATCTTCACCAGCACCGCCCAGTTGGTCAGCCGGCTCGATGGACTCGAGCCTTCCGCAATCGGATAGACCACGACCTTGGCATTCAACCCACCGGCCACGATCATCGAGCGGCCGGTCAGGAACGCCGGCCAGTCGCGCGCGCCGCGCCACAGCATCAAGCCGTTCCAGCACGGCGGTCCCTCGTCCGGAAACAGCATCTCGCGCACGCGCGAATGAATGCCGTCGGCGCCGATCAAAATATCGCCGCGCGCGGTTTTGACATGGGCGCCGGTGCGGTCGAAGAAGTGGGCGACCACGCCGCCCTCGTGCTGCGCAAACGCGCCGAGACGGCAACCGGTGTGAATCGCTTCAGTACCGAGTCGTTCCTCGACGGCGCGATGGATCACGCTTTGCAGGCGGCCACGGTGGACCGAAAATTGCGGCACGTCGTGGCCGGCATCGAGACCGCGCGGCTCGCGCCAGACTTCCTGGCCGTGGCGGCTGAGATAGTACAGTTGATCGGTACGAACAGCGGCAGCATCGAGCCGGTCCAACAGGCCGAGGCCGGTCAATTCTCTGATCGCATGCGGCAGCGTGTTGATGCCGACGCCGAGTTCGCGGATGGTGTCGGACTGCTCGAACACTTCGCAATCGATGCCGCGGGCGCGCAGCATCAGCGCGGTGGTGAGGCCTCCGATGCCGCCTCCGACGATGATCGCTTTCATGCGCGTAACTCCACTCTATTCTTCGACCTCTCCCCGCTGGCGCGGGGCAAGGGAGCGATGGAGCCTGCCATTCAGCCTATTCGGCTGCAAGCGGCTTTGTCGCCTCGGCCTTCAGCTCAGCGCGGGTTTTCGGTTTAGCCTTAACCTTGAGGTCTTCGAAATCCTGCCGGTCGCGTACGCTGTTGCGGAAAATTTGTTCCTTGCCGGGCAGATATTGCGGCGGACACGCGATGTCGGCGCCATACCAGGCGGCCGCCCGCATGGTGAAGGACGGATCGACCAGATGCGGCCGGGCGAGCGCGACGAGATCGGCGCGACCGGCGGCCAGAATCGTGTTCACCTGGTCCGCGGTGGTGATGTTCCCGACGCACATGGTCGCGACGCGGGCCTCGTTCCGGACCTGATCGGAGAACGGCGTCTGGAACATGCGGCCATAGACCGGCTGCGCATCGCGCACGGTCTGACCCGTCGAGACATCGACCAGATCGACGCCGGATTCGGCGAAGGCGCGCGCGATCGCAACCGCATCATCGCCGGTGATGCCGCCCGCCGCCCAGTCGGTGGCGGAGATGCGAACCGACATCGGCTTGTGCGCCGGCCACGCCGCGCGCATCGCCTCGAACACTTCGAGCGGATAGCGCAGCCGGTTGGCGAGCGTGCCACCATACTCGTCAGTGCGTTGGTTGGTCAGTGGCGAGATGAAACTCGCCAGCAGATAGCCATGGGCGCAGTGCAGCTCCAGCATGTCGAAGCCGCAGGCTTCGCCACGCAAGGTGGCCGCCACGAACTCTTTCTTGACGTGGTCCATCGCGGCGCGATCCATTTCGCGCGGCACCTGGCTGTCGGGGAAGTAGGGCAATGGTGACGCCGAGATCGTATCCCAGCCGCCCTGCTCCAGCGGTCGGTCCATGCCCTCCCACATCAATTTGGTTGCGCCCTTGCGGCCGGCGTGTCCGAGCTGCAGGCAGATCTTGGCGGCCGAATTGGCGTGGACGAAGTCGACGATGCGCGTCCAGGCGGCCTGCTGCTCGTCGGTCCACAGACCGGTGCAGCCGGGCGTGATGCGGGCGTCGCGGCCGACGCAGGTCATCTCGGTGAAGATCAGTCCCGCGCCGCCGATGGCGCGCGAGCCGTAATGCACCAGATGGAAATCGCCGGGCACGCCGTCTTTCGCCGAATACATGCACATCGGCGACACCACCGCGCGGTTTGCGACTTCCATCTCGCGCAGCCTGAGCGGCTGGAACATCGGCGCCACTGGCCTGTCGAGGTCGACATCGAACCCTTTGGCGCGAACCTGCTTCGCAAACGCCTTGTCGACCTCGCGGACGAACTCCGGCGCGCGCAGCGTGAGGTTATCGTAAGTGATCGCCTTGGCGCGGGTCATGACGCCGAACGCAAACTGCACGGGATCGAAATCCCAGAAGCGGTCGACATGCTCGAACCAGACCAGCGACACGTCGGCAGCGTGCTGGGTCTTCTCGACCTCCTCGCGCCGCCCCTGCTCGTAGGTCTGCAACGCGGCGTCGACGGTCGGCGCCTGCGCCATGGCGTCGGCGAGCGCAATCGCGTCTTCCATCGCGAGCTTGGTGCCCGAGCCGATCGAGAAATGCGCGGTCGCCTTGGCGTCGCCGAGCAGCACCATGTTGTCCTTGATCCAGCGTTGGCTGCGGATCATCGGAAAATTGCGCCACGTCGAGCGGTTGATCAGCAGCGGATGGCCGTCGAGGAACCAGCCGAAGATTTCGGCCATGCGATCGGCGGACTCACGTTCGCTGAGGCCTTCGAGGCCGGCGCGGTGGAAGGTTTCGGCGTCGGTCTCGAAGATCCACGTCGAGCGCCCGGCCTCGTATTGATAGGCGTGCGCGATGAACGGCCCCCACTCCGTCTCCTGAAAGATGAAGGTGAAGGCGTCGAGCGGTCGGGTCGAGCCCATCCACGCGAATTTGTTGGAGCGCAGGTCGATCTGCGGCTGGAAATGCCCGATGTGCTTGTCGCGGAAGCGGCTGTTGATGCCGTCGGCGAGCACGATGAGATCGGTGTCGGCAAAGCGGGCTTCGTCGTCGATGTCGGTTTCGAACAACAGCGTCACGCCGAGTTCGCGGGCGCGCTCCTGCAGGATCAACAGCAGCGTGCGGCGCGAGCAGCCGCAGAAGCCGTTGCCGCCGACGCGGTGGACGGTGCCGCGGAAATGCACGGCGATATCGTCCCAATAGGCGAATTCCTCGGTGATGCGGCGATAGCTCGGCGGATCGTATTTTTCGAAATTGTCCAGCGTGGCGTCGGAGAAGACGACGCCGAAGCCGAAGGTGTCGTCGGCGCGGTTGCGCTCGTAGACGGTGATCTCGGCCTGCGGCCGCTGTTTCTTCAAGAGGATCGCGGCATAGAGACCGGCCGGTCCGCCGCCGATTATCGCGATCTTCATCTACCGCCTCCGAAACAGGCTGTCGGGCTAGTTCCAAATTACTTTAAGCCTAAAATAATTTCGGGGCAAGGGGCTGTTTGTGCCCCGGATGCGGCGCAGCGCCACAAGCGCGTTCACGCGCGTCCTTGACGCGCTATGGCGGTGCGCTGCTGTTCCGGGGCCCATCCGGCGTGGGTCCCGGCTCTGCGGAGCAGCGTCAAGAGACGGTGCACCGCGTCCGGGACACGGGCCCGCTGCGTCCTCAATTCCCCTGAAATACCGGGGTTCGCTTGTTCGAAAACGCCTCGAACGCCCTCGCGAAATCTTCCGTGGTCATGCAGAGCGCCTGCGCCACCGCTTCGGCCTCGATCGCCTCTTCCACCGACATTGCCCATTCCATCGCCAGCATACGCTTGGTCATGGTGTTGGCGAAGGTGGGTCCTTCCGAAATCTGCTTGGCCAATAATTGCGCCTGCGGCAGCACCTGTTCCGGGGTGACGATCCTGGAGAAGAAGCCCCATTTCTCTCCCTCCTCCGCGGTCATGAAGCGGCCGGTGTAGAGCAGTTCCGACGCCCGTGATTGCCCGATGATGCGCGGCAGGATCGCGCAGGCGCCCATGTCGCAGCCGGCGAGCCCGACCTTGTTGAACAGGAAGGCAACCTTGGCGCCGGTGGCGGCCAAGCGCATGTCGGACGCCATGGCGATGATCGCACCCGCTCCGGCGCAGATGCCTTCGACGGCGGCCACGATCGGCTGCGGACAAGCGCGCATCGCTTTCACCAGGTCGCCGGTCATGCGGGTGAAACCGGTCAGTCCCTTGGTGTCCATCTGGATCAAGGGACCGATGATCTCGAACACGTCGCCGCCGGAGGAGAAATTGCCGCCGGCACCGGTGACGACGACGGTCTTGACCTCCTCGTCCATCGCGCAGGCGCGGAAGAAATCGGTGAGCTCGCGGTAGCTTTCGAAGGTCAGCGGATTCTTTCGCTCAGGACGATTGAGCGTCACCGTGGCGACGCGATCCACGACCGCCAGCACAAAATGTTTCGGCGAATAGTCGGCCAGCGGCAGCGTGACGGGATTGGCAGGCTTGCTCATGGGATCTCCCTGAATTGCATTGTCGTTGACCGCTCAGACCTCGCCACCGGCAACCGCGATGGCCTGTCCGGTGATGGCGCCTGCGCCCTCGCCGCAGAGCCAGAGCACGGTATCAGCTACTTCCGACGGCGCCACCAGACGTCCCTGCGGATTGTGCTTTGACAACTCCGCAATCGCCTGCTCGCGGTTGCGGCCGGTCTTCTTGATGATGTTGTCGATCGAGCCTTCCAGCAGATCGGTCTCGGTGAAGCCCGGACAGACGGCATTCACGGTAACGCCGCTCTTGGCCGTCTCCAGCGCCAGCGAACGAACGAGGCCGATCACCGCGTGTTTCGCCGCGCTGTAGGCCGAGACATAAGCGTAGCCCTTGAGGCCGGCGGTCGACGCGACGGCGACGATCCGGCCTTGGCGGCGCTCCAGCATTCCCGGCAGCACGGCTTGCGCGGCGTGGACCACGCCCATGAAATTGACGTCCATCATCCGCTGGAACAGCGCCGCATCGGAGCGACCGAACGGCGCGGACTCCGCCGCGCCGGCATTGGCAATGAGGATGTCGATCGGCTGCCGCGCGGCGGCTTCCGCTACTGCCGACTTGACTGAAGCCTGGTCGGCGACATCAGCGACGGCTGCAAACTGCGCTGCGCCGGACGCAACCGCTTCATCCAATGTCGCGCGGTTGCGCCCGAGCACTGTTACCGTTGCACCAGCTTTCGACAGCGCCGCCGATATCGCAAGGCCAATGCCCCGCCCGCCGCCGGTGACGAGCGCATGGGAGGAACGCGACAATTGGGCCATCGGTCAAGCCTCCAGGATCAGGGTTCAGCATATATTTTAAACTTCAAGCTTTTGCAAGGAAGGGGAATGGACTGCTTCGTCGCTCCGCTCCTCGCAATGACGGGGAAATACCGGAACGCCACAACGACTGTCATCCCCGCGAAGGCGGGGATCCAGTACGCCGCGGCTTATCCGTTCGATCACTGCTGTCTCTGGAATACTGGGTCACCCGCCTTCGCGGGTGACGACAAGTGAGTATGCGTTCGCGATCTCGCGACGCATTGCGCCCGAGGTTTGCTCTTCACTTCCCGCCCTCTCATTCGGAGGGCGTAGTTTGTAGGGTGGGCAAAGCGCAAGCGTGCCCACCATCGAGAAGCGAGCTCGACGATAGATGGTGGGCACGTCGCTCACGCTCCTTTGCCCACCCTACATGTTAAATAATCCCGTCTTTTCGCAGCGCTGCAATCGCATCCGCGTCGTAGCCGATGTCGGCCAGCACGCGATCGGTGTGCTCGCCGAGCGTCGGCGGGCGCGTGACGATTTCGCCTGATGTCTCCGACAGCCGCACCGCGGCGCGCGCCACTGGCGCGGGGTTCGGCAAACCGGGGTAGTCGACATCCTGCATGAAACCGGCGGCGCGGATGTGCGGATGCTCCAGCGCCTGTTGCGGGCTCAAGACCGGACCGGCCGGGATCATCGCCTGGCCGAGCGTATCGACGGCTTGCTGCGTGGTGCGCTCGGCGCACCAGCGCGCCATTCGCTCACTGATGATGGGACCGTGGTCGCCGCGCTTGATGTCGTCGGCAAAGCGCGGATCGCTGAGCCAATGATCCTCGCCCATCAATCTGGCCCAGCGGATGAACAGCGGGTGCCCGGTGACCTGGCACAACACCCAGCCGTCCCTGGTGCGGTAGATGTCGGCGGGCGCCGCGGTCTGGCCGAGATTGCCCGTGGGTACGCGGTTGGCTGATATCACCGCCTGCTCGATCAGCGTTGCGTTGGTGAAGGACAGCGCGGTTGCGAGCAGCGCGCCCTCGACGATCTGCCCGCGCCCGGATTTGCCGCGCTCGATCAGCGCGGCGAGCGTGCCGAAGGCGCAATGCAGCGCGGTGCCGAAATCGACCCAGTTCACCGCGGCGCGATACGGCGGATCGCCCTTGCCCGTCATGTAGACCGCGCCCGACATCACCTGGCCAACACCGTCGAAGCCGACGCGGTCCGACCATGGCCCGGGGCCGCCGAAGGCAGTCGCCGTCGTTAGGATGATGTCCGGTTTGATCGCCTTCAGCGATTCATAGTCGAGCTTCATCGCGCGCAGCGTCTGCGGCGGCAGGTTGGCGACGACGACGTCTGATGTCGCAACCAGCCGGCGCATCACCTCCTGGCCTTGCGGCTTCATCGGATCGAGCGTGATGCATTTCTTGTTGCGGTTGACCTGCAGGAACAGCGCGCCCTCGCCGCCTTCGCCGACCGGCGCCACGAAACGGTCCTCGCTGCCATCGCGCTTTTCCACCCGGATGACTTCCGCACCGAACTCCGCCAGCAATGTCGCGCAATACGGTCCTGCGATATAACGCCCGAAATCGAGGACACGAATGCCCTCCAGAACTCCCCCCATCGGTCTTTTTCCTTGTCTGGCTGCCCGATCGTGACGTGCCTTCTATCATGTTGATGAATGAATGGGACGGCCATACAATCACTGATCCCTTTCGAACGGAACATCCCTAAATGACCCCGACTGCACAACGGCCCTATCGCGGCGTCTTCCCCGTCGCTCCGACCATCTTCGACGACCACGGAGAGCTCGATCTCGAGGGCCAGCGGCGCTGCATCGATTTCATGATCGACGCCGGCTCGAACGGCCTGTGCATTCTGGCCAATTTCTCCGAGCAGTTCGTCCTCACCGATGCCGAGCGCGAAAAGGTGATGGTCGCGGTGCTGGAGCACGTCGCCGGCCGCGTGCCGGTGATCGTGACGACGACGCATTTCGGTTCGCGCATCTGCGCCGAGCGCAGCCGCCAGGCCCAGGACGCGGGCGCGGCGATGGTAATGATCATGCCGCCGTACCACGGCGCCACGTTCCGCGTGCCGGAAAAGGCCATTTTCGAGTTCTATCGCACCGTCTCCGACGCCATCGACATTCCCATCATGATCCAGGATGCGCCCGTTGCCGGGACGCCGCTTTCGGTCGACCTGCTGGCCCGCATGGCGCGGGAAATTCCGAGTATCCGCTATTTCAAGATCGAGGTGCCGATGGCGGCGGCGAAGCTTCGCGATCTGATTGCGGCCGGCGGCGACAGCATCGAAGGTCCCTGGGACGGCGAGGAAGCGATCACGCTGATGGCCGATCTCGACGCAGGCGCGACCGGCGCCATGACGGGGGGCGGCTATCCCGATGGCATCCGGCAGATCATCGATCCCTATCTCGCAGGCCGCCGCGAGGAAGCGATGGCAGCCTATGCGCGCTGGCTGCCGCTGATCAATTACGAGAACCGCCAGTGCGGCTTGCAGGCCGCCAAGATACTGATGAAGGAAGGCGGCGTGATCGGTTCGGACGCGGTTCGTCATCCCCTGCAAAGGGTTCACCCGGCGGCGCGCGCGGGTCTCATCGAAATCGCCCGCCAGCTCGATCCCGTGGTGTTGCGCTGGGGCCGCTAGATCGCCACGGTCAGCCGGCACCGCGCTCCGGCGTGGTGTCGCCACCTGCTCATCGCGACTTGATCCAGGAACGTCGCCGCCCGCTGCGCATTAAGGCGTAGAGACGCGGGACGGTTCGCCATGAACCATGTGAGTTACCTGCACGACACGAAGCCTGAGCCAGCCAAGGGCGAGCCGGATACTGAGGGAGATCCAGGCGATCAGGGCCGCGGCCGCCGCGCGGTGTCTCCGTGGCAGATTCCCTGGAGAGGGTGGAAGGACATCCTGATCAGGACCTACCAGCAGGTCGGCGAAGACCGGCTTCTCGCCGTCGCCGCAGGCGTCGTCTTCTATGGCCTGCTCGCCCTTTTCCCGGCGATCACCGCTCTCGTCTCGTCCTACGCGCTGTTCGCCAAGGCGAGTACGATCAACGACCACATGACGATGCTTGCGGGCTTCCTGCCGGAGGGCGCGCTCGGCATCGTCAGAGATCAGGTCAATCGCGTACTGGCCAAGGGCGACGTCACGCTGGGGCTGGCGTTTCTGTTCTCTTTCCTGCTTGCCGTATGGAGCGCCAATGGCGGCATCAAGGCCATCATCGATGCGCTCAACGTGGTCTATGACGAGGACGAGAAGCGCGGCTTTTTCAAGCTCAACGCGGTTTCCCTCGCATTGACCTTTGGCGGGCTGGTCGCGGTGCTTCTCACCATCGGCTCGGTCGTCGCGCTTCCGATCGTTCTGTCCACGATCGGGCTCGGGGCCGTCACCGATGCGCTGTTTCGATTCGGACGGTGGCCTGTCCTGGTCCTGACGATGCTGTTTGGCCTCGCGGTGCTCTATCGGTTCGGACCAAGCCGCCGCTCGCCGCAATGGCGCTGGCTGAGCGTCGGCAGCGTGGTTGCAACGCTGACGTGGCTTGCGGGATCGGCCTTGCTGTCGTTCTATCTCGCTCATTACGCAAACTACGACGCGACGTACGGCTCACTCGGGGCCGCGATCGGCTTGATGATCTGGATGTGGATGTCCACGATCGTCGTGTTGCTCGGTGCCGAACTCAATGCGGAGATCGAGCATCAGACCGCAGCCGACAGCACGGAGGGCGGAAACAAGCCGCTGGGTCAGCGCGGCGCGAAGATGGCCGACACGGTCGGAGAAGCGAAATCATAGGCGCAGAAGCGTAATGTTCCTGTTTTTCTCGAACAGGCTGGGATGTCTTGGCTCGCTGTTGCTTTCGGCAGCCGTGACCATCGGCCTGCTTTTTGCGCTCGGCATTCTTCGTTTTTGATCGCGGAATTGCGCAGCGCCGAACTGGAAATCAGAGTTGAAGCCATTACATCAAGTGCCCCCTCACATTGATTTCCCGCCGTGAAGAGATACCTCGTCATTTTCCTTCTGGTCATGCTCGTTCCCATGGCGGTTTCCGCCGTGCAATACCTGCTCGGCGACAGGCGCGAGAACTGGCAAACGGCGGACCGTTCAAGCGCCGGACTTCTTACAAACGCTTCCGAACACACCGATGCCGTGGTCAGGGTATTCGCGGCAAGAACCGTACGCTGGCGCGGGATATTCGCGGTTCACACCTGGATCGTCGTGAAGGAGCGCGGGGCCAGTCGTTACAGCCGCTACGATTACACGGCCTGGGGTGAGCCGATCCGGATCGACGGATTCCAGGCCGACGGGCGCTGGTTTGGCGAGATCCCCGAAACGGTCGTCAGCGTCGATGGTCCGAAAGCGGAAGCGCTGATTCCCAAAATCCGCTCGGTCATCGAGACTTACAAGTTTCGAGCCAATGGAGATTACAGCGCCTGGCCGGGTCCGAACTCCAACACGTTCATCCAGGCGATACTGGATGCCGTTCCGGAACTTGAAGCGGTGTTGCCGCCGACGGCGATCGGCAAGGATTATCCTTACCATGGCAATTGGGTCGGCTTCACGCCGTCGCGGACCGGCGTGTTTGCTTCGCTCGGAGGTTACCTTGGACTGACGATCGGATGGATCGAGGGCATCGAACTCAATTTTTTCGGAGGCGTTCTCGGCTTCGACATCCGCCGCCCCGCATTGAAACTGCCGGGTGTCGGCCGGCTCGGGCGGCCGCTTGGCCCGTGATCTCGTATCGACGACGGACGAAATCGGATTGATTCCCAGTCCATGGGGAACCTTCGTTTCGGTCAAACGTCGAAAATCGGGAGGATCGACATGACCGACGAACAGACCTTTGCATCATTGCTCGGCAAGGCCGCGATTGCGGTTTGGGGCGACATGCCCCGGGACATTCAGGAGGCGCTGTTCGAAACCGCGATGCGCAACCGCTCCGAGTTGCGTCACGATCTGGCCTGCCTGCTGCATGAGCGCCACCCGAGAACGCAGCACCCGGCCAAACCCGACTGATGCGGACCTCTATTCCGGAAACGCAACATCCGCGATGACGGGAAGATGGTCCGAAAAGGTGCGCGCCTTGCGATCGGTCCAGGCCGAACGGATCACGAGATCGGGCGAGGCGTAGATTCGGTCGAGCCGCATCATCGGCAAGCGCGCCGGAAACGTCCTCAGCCGCGTTCGGACCGGGCAAATCCGCGCCAGCACGCCCCGCACCGATTTCACCCAGAACCAGTCATTGAAATCGCCGAGCACGAGCGTCCGCGTCGGCTGCACCAGCTCGGCCAGGGCATGCGCCTGGGCGTGCCTTTCATGGATGCTGAGGCCGAGATGCGTGGCAATGACCCTTATCTCGCCATGATCAGACAAAATGCGCGCGGTAATGGCCCTGCGGGGCTCCCGCTCCTGATACGAGACGTCGGAAATTTTCGGGGGCTCGGCGAACGGCCAGCGGCTCAACAGCACCTGTCCGTAGTCGCCGTCCTCGGTGACGATCGATCGCGCGTCGACGCTGTGATCGGCGACGGCTTTCGCCAGAAGGGCAAAGGGATCGTCGGTTCTTCCGCGCGAATCGACCTCCTGCAGGGCCACGATATCAGGCGACCACTGGCGGATGACGGAACAGACGCCATCCAGATCGAACCCGGGATTGAGGTGGAAGATGCCGTGAACGTTCCAGGTCATGATGCGAATCGTAGCCATCACGTTCTTCGTCCCGCCAGCCAAGTCACCAGGAACTGCACGCCAAGGCACAGCGCGATCCAGGCGAGGATCGCCAGCGCCAGCAGCAGCACATTGATCCAGGAGGCGTTTCGCGCCAGATCCGCGATCTGCGCGCCGAGCGCGGCCATGACAGCGATTCCCGGCGCCATGCCGAGCACGGTGCCGAGCATAAAATCGCGCAGGCTCAATTTACTGGCGCCCGCCACCACGTTCACGATCGAGAACGGGGCGATCGGCACCATCCGGATCATGGCGACCGCCATAACCCCCTTGCCGATGATGCTGCTCTGAACCCGCGCGGCCCGGCGTCCGAGCAGCCGCTGCAAGCGCGCCTGGCCCAGCACGCGCCCGATCGAGAACAGCGTGAGCGCGCTGAGCAGCACGCCGGCGCTCGCGCTCAGGAAACCCATCCACGGCCCCAGCGCCGCAGAGGTCGCGGCGATCAGTACCAGCACCGGAAAAACCACGAGCCCGCCGACGACGAAGGCGGCAACCGCAAATAGCGGCGCGAATTGCGACCGCGCCGGTTGCGAGATGATCGAGGAGACGAAGCCGACATCGGCGAAATCGCGCAGCGATGTGTACTGCCAGGCCAGCGCCAGGCCGGCGAGCGCCGCAGCGAGGCCGGATACGGCCAAAATGGTTTTTGCCGTCCACATGCGATTGGCGGCGCGGTCGAGGTGAAGCGGTTCCCTGGGATCGGCGACCGGCTGCACCATGACCGCCACGCCGCCGACCGACGCGGCCGGATCGATCGGCTGCAACGATTTCGGGCCGTCGTCCTCCGCCAGGCGGTCGAGAAATCCGAATAGGTCGGCTTCGTGGCGTTCGATTTCGCGTTCATCGACGCCGCAGAAATGCCCAATCAGACTACGGCGAAGCCAGGCGATATATTCACAATGCGCGTCGGAAGTCGCCTCGAAGGCCAGGTCGCATTCCGTGTCCGCCCCCATCGAGCGATTGTTGAGGTTGGCCGATCCCACGCGCAGGATGCGATCGTCGATGATCATCACCTTGCTGTGCACCATGACCGCGGCCGCCTGCCCGGCATCCCGCGTCGATGGATAGACGAAGCGGACCCGGTCCATGACGCCTGCCGACACAAACTGGGCGATAAATCCGCCGCGCCCGCTCTGCATGGCCTGCGATTCGAACCAGGACGAATGCATCTTCGGCATGACGAGCAGGACGCGAAGCTGCGGCACGTCCAGCAACCGCTGCGCCAGGAGGCGCGCGATGTCGGTGGCGCTGGTGAACTGGTTTTCGATATAGATCAAGCGGTCGGCCGCGTTGATGGAGGCTTCGAACAGTCGCGCGACTTCGTTTACGCCGCCACCGCGCGCGGTGGCTATCTCGGTCCGGGCGATGCCCACCGTCATTCCCCGGCACTGCACCGGGACCGAGGCCGGCCAGCGCTCGCCCTTGGTCGCTGCGGGTCTTTCGACCGTGCAGCCGGCGGCGTGCCACCTGTTCTCTGCCAATTCCGTCAGGCTGGCCGCAGCTTCGCCATCCACCATGCACTGCACGTCGTGAAACGGCAGATAGGGTTTGCCGTCGGGATCGGTACGAAGCGGATGACGTGTCTCATGCGCGCTGGTGTCCCAGCGCCGGATCGTCAGATCGAGACCGCCGGCGAAGCCAAGCGCACCGTCAATGACGACGATCTTCTGATGCTGCGCTGAGCCTAAGGGAAGGCTGGAGTCGAAACAAAAGCGCAGCCGGTCCGACGCGTGCGCGGTGAACTTGGCGGCCGAATTCCATTCCCGCTCCGCGGCGTAGAGGGCCGGGAAATTCCAGTTCAGGATGTTGATCCGCAGATCGGGCTTCGTCTTCAGCAGCGCTTTCAGAAACGCACCGAGCTCTTGCGGATAGCCGTCGTCGGCGTACCCGGAAGGCCCGACAAACCGGGTCTGGCTGTGGATGTCCCAGCCGATGATGTACACCTGCCGCGTTGCGAGCAGTAGCGCTTCCCGCAAAGCGGCGAAATATGCGGCGGCATCATTGAGGATCGTCAGCCGCCCTGCCTTGCACCTTCTCCAGACGGTTTCGCCAGGAATGAGGATGGATGAGCTTTGCAGCAGACGGCACCTCGGCAACAGAATGAGAAAACCCGCTCGGGATCACGAACGAATGTTCGCCCGACGCCAATCCAACGATCTGCAGGCGCGACAGTTCCAGCCAGGCGGAACTTGCCGCCTTCCCTCCGCCTTCGGCGCGTCGTTGAATCACCGGACACACACATCTAGCGGTGAGATCCGGGGGGCGTGGCGTTCCGGCCCGGGCGGGAGACACTTTCTTCCTCAACCACCGGTTCGACGTAGGTGCTGTGCAGCGAGATCGGCGACTTGAAACCGTCGAACATGATGCGGACGGTGCTGCGATAGCGGCCGGAGCCGATGATCACCCCTTCCCGGCCGGCGAACTTTGGGCATCGCGCCGCTCCGAGTGCGCTCATCCTGACGCGTGTCCGTTCAGGTAACGCAGTCCGGTGATCGGGTGGCTGTTTAGGCAATCGCATCCTTGGGGCCGAGCGCCTTCGCCGGTTCATCTATGCGCCGGAGAGGAAATACGTTCGGTCTCAAATGCATGGCGAGAAATCCACCGGCGCACCATGCGATTGACGAACGGTGGCGTCCCGGACGTCATCACGGCCGTCAGCCAACGACCGACCTTTATTGTCATCGCGAGCATGCTGTCCTCCTCCCCACCGCGCGCTGCCAACGGGACAGTTCAGACAGTTCTGCCCTACGCCGAGATGGAGTTTTCGCGCGCAGCCTGCCGGTTCGGGATGCTTCGCCAATCGCGCCACTTCCTCACCGACGGTCCACTCGCCGGTTCGATCACGGCCAATAGCGCAGCATTGATTTCCGCCAACCGCCCGAGCTTCGCCATGCATCTGGCAACCGCGACGAACCCGTCCGGCGAATCCGGCTGCAGCCGCATGAACTCGAGATGCTGACGCAGCGCCTCCTCGTGCTGACCGAGGCTTTCGCAGACCTGGCCCAGGCACTGCCATGCCTTGGCCGCATCAGGGCGAACCGTCGTCAAGGTTCGGAACAGCCGCTTGGCGGCGGTGAAGTCACTCCTGGCCGCCAATAATTGGCCGAGCCGATGCAACGTGTCGGCGTGTTTTGGCTGAACCTCCAAAATCCGCCGGTAGCCCATCTCGGCGTCGGCAGCCTTCCCCTTCCGGTGAAGCCCAGTCGCCTGTTGCAGGACGTCAGGGATGCTCCTGCGGTCGATCCTGCCGCCGAGATTCCTGCCGTTCCTGGTCTCCAGAACGGTGCCGCGGATCTTGCGCTCCGCGCAGCCGAACGAATATTTGTACGGCTCGTTTCCGCGCAGGAAGTCGTATTCGGCATAGCCGAGCTCGATCGCGTGGCGAATGCTGAAGGCATGCAGGATCACGCCCGGCGGCGGTCCATCGAACGTCTCGTCGCGTCCGGTCATGTAGAACGAGAAGGTGCGCTTGCGCGGATCCACCAGCGTGGCCAGCGCCGCGACGGCTCGGTCGCCGTGCCAGAACGTCGGCAGGTACACCAGACCGGATTCAAAACTGCGCGTCAGCATGACGCCGTTCGACTGAACCAGGCTATCGACTCGATCTCCCTTCCGAGGCCGCCACTTTGTCTCCCAGAATCCCAGCAGGGTCTTGAGATCCTGCGCGAACGTCTCGGGCGTGGCAACGGTTACTCGATAGTCACCCTTCGTGTCGACCTGCTTCAGGAGACGCCGGATTTTCTGCCTGGTATTGGGGCTCAACGATTCGAGATAGGCATCCCAGCTCTTCGGCAGCGTGACATACGGGCACAGACCGTTATCGATACCGTCGACCTTGTTGATCCTGTTGAGCTCGGTGTAGCGAAAGCCGGCTTTCGGAAAGCAGGCCAGCAGCAAGCGCACGCGCCGCTCCGACATCCGCAGATTGTCCAGGTTGAGGCGCGTCCAGTTCATCTGCCTGACGTAGCGGGCAAAAGCGGGAATGACCTTGTTCTCCATCTCGGGCCTGCAAATCAAGCCGGTGTAGTCGGCAGCGAAATTACCCGCCATCCGCATGTTACTGACGATGTCGGATTTCTCGATCTTGGTCTGCAGCCGCAAGGGAAAGAACGCCACGTAAGGCAGATCGGCAGCGTCACCGGCCTTCGCCGCCAGGATGAACCATGGTCCCGGGATGCAGGACAACCAGCCTTTGAGCCATTTCCATGACAGGAATATCTGCGCTTCGCCGTCCGCGTCGTAGACGGCGTTCCAGTTGTCCTCGAGTTTCGCCAGCGACGGCAGGGTTTCTATGATGTCGATATGCACGGCGGATGCCTTTCCAAGGTGCGTGTTGAATTCCTGTCGTGTGCCTAGCGCTCCCGGAATGCGCGCATAAAGCTGTCGTAGATGGGCCTCATGAGGTACTGGAAGAACGTGCGCTCCGCCGTCTTGATGTAGACTTCGGCGGGCATGCCGGGCGTCGGACTGAAGCCCGGAAGATTCCGGCTCTCTTCGCTGTTGAGCCTGACGCGGACGAGATAGATGTCGGTCGGCCCGACCTGCTGGGACTTCTTTTCGTCCGCGAGCGTATCGGCCGACAGGTACACGACGTCGCCGGAGACCATCGGCGTGATGCGCTGGTTCAACGCCGTCAGCCGCACCATCGCGGCCTGTCCGTGCTTGACGCTGTCGATGTCCTGCGGCCGCAATCGCGCCTCGATGATGAGTTCGTCCTTCACCGGCAACAGCTCCATGATGTTCTTGCCGGCCTCGACCACCCCGCCCCGCGTGTGATAGCGCAGCTTCACCACGACGCCGCTCACCGGCGCCGTGACGCGGACCCGATCGAGTATGCCCTTGGCGCTCAGCATCCGCTCGCGGACGTCGGCCAGTTCGCCACGGACCTCGTGCATCTGCTCGACCGCGGTCTTGATCGCGGTCTTGCGCACGCCATTGATCTGCTCGAGCGCGCGGGCAATGCGTTCCTTCGCATCGCCGATGTCGCCCATGATGCGGCCGACCTCGCCTTCCAGATTGGCCTTCGACCGTTGCAACACCATCAGTTCCGGCTTGCGCACCAGCCCGGCCTGCACCAGGCGGTCCTTGGTCACGATCTCCTCATCGAGCAGGACGATCTGGCGCTTGACCGCGTCCAGTTGCACCCGCGACCCCCGGATCCGCTCCTCCAGAGCGTTGATGCTCTCCTGGATACTCTTGACGTCGCTGTTGAGGTTGTTGCGGCGTGCCGCAAACGTCATCTGCTGGCTGTCCACGATTTCCTTCACCTCGGGCGACTTGCCCAGCCAACCGACGACCTCGGCCGGAAGCGTGATATCCGACTCCTCCCTCATCTCGGCCTGCAGCCTTGCATCCATGGCCGACAGGCGGATGCGGCGCAGGAACAACCGCTGCAACTCCGCGCGCGCCGCCGTGTCATCGAGTTCGAGCAGTATTTGTCCAGCCTCCACCTTGTCGCCTTCGCGCACGAAGATCTCGCGGATCACGCCGCCCTCGAGGTGCTGGACGATCTTGTTCTGTCCGGTAACGACGAACACGCCCGACGCGACCACCGCGCCGGCGATCGGCGCCGTGTTGCCCCAGACGCCGAACCCCATCAGCACCACGGCCATGATCAGCGCGCCGGCAACCGTCGGAAATTTGGTCGATCGCGGCAGCGAATCGTACCAGGTGCCTTGTGATACTGCGGAGCGGTCCGCAATTTTCCTGCTGGCCATCGCGTAACCTCGTTGCTGTCAAACCGGCTGACGTCCCTATGAATTCAACGCAGGAGGGGGATCGCCGTTGGGGAGATTGTTCGGCTTGCGCCCGGTGATCATGGGAATGATCTCGTCGCGGCTTCCGAACGCCTGCACCGCGCCCTGATGCAGGATCATGATCTTGTCGACGCTCATCAGCAGCGCCGCGCGCTGCGTGATCGTCACCACCGTGATCTGCTTTTCCTTGGCGCGCAGCAGCGACTTGGCGAGCGCCCGCTCGCCATTGGAGTCCAGATTCGAATTCGGTTCGTCGAGCACGAGCAGGCGCGGGTTGCCGTAGAACGCGCGCGCCAGCCCGATGCGCTGGCGCTGGCCACCCGACAGCGGACTGCCGTCCATGCCGACGATGGTCTCGTAGCCCTGGGCGAAGCCCGAGATCAGCTCGTGCACGTCGGCGGCCTCGGCCGCGTCGAACACATCCTCGTCGCGGGCGTCTTCGCGCATCCGGCCGATGTTGGCCTTGATGGATGCAGGGAACAGTTGCACATCCTGCGGCAAATAGCCGACGCTCTCGCCGAACTGCCGCGGATCCCAGTTGCGCAGATCCATCATGTCCAGCCTGACGCTGCCGGCGGTTGGAATGATGGATCCGACCAGCATGCGGGCCAGCATGGTTTTGCCGGTACCGGAGTCTCCGACAATGGCAAGGGATTCTCCGGGCTTCAGTTGAAAGCTGATTCCGTTCAGGATCACCTTCTTGTTCGGCGGCGGCACGTAGAGAATGCGCTCGACGCTGAGGTATCCTGCCGGACGCGGCAGCCGAAGCCGCTCTAGGTTGAGCGGCGAGTTCAGCAGAAGGGATTTGATGCGGGCATAGGCTGAACGCGCCTGCACGAAGTTGCGCCAGCCTTCGATGGTGCCTTCCAGCGGCGCCAGAGCCCGGCTCGCCACGATCGAGGACGCGATCACCATGCCGCTGGTGATCTCGCTCTCCAGCGCCAGCCATGCTCCCCAGCCGAGGATCGCGATCTGGGTGCACAGTCGCAGGAATTTCGACACGCCCGTCATCACGATGTTGAGGTCCTGCCCGATCACCTGTGCCTTCAGGGACTCCACGGTTTCGCGGCCCCATACCTGCACGCCTTCGGGAATCATGCCCATGGCGTTGATGACCTGGGCGTTGCGCGCCATCGACTCCGCCTGCAGGTTTGCCCTGGCGCCGTAGTTGTTGGCCTGGTTGAACGGGATCGCGGTGATGCGCTGGTTTATCAGCGCCACGATGACCAGGGCGACGCCCGCCCCCAGCACGATGAATCCGAGATGCGGATGGATCAGGAACACGACGGCGAAATAGACCGGCGCGACCGGCGTATCGAACATCGTCAGCAGCACGGGGCCGGTAAGGAACGCGCGTAGGTGCTGCAGGTCGGCCAGCGTCTGGAATTCGCGGCTGGATCCGCTCTGCGCGGATTTGGCGGCAGCGCTCAGCACGGGTCCGCCCAATTTGGCTTCGGTCTCGACCGCAACCCGCATCAGGATGACGCGGCGCACCATATCCATGAGCACATGCGCTGCGATCGCGACGACCACGATAATGGTCAGCATCACCAGCGTGTCCGTGCTGCGGCTGGTCATCACGCGATCGGACATGTTGAACAGGTAGATCGGAATCGCCAGCACCAGCAGGTTGACCGCGATCGAGAATATCGCCACGGTCACCAGGTTGCGGCGGGCGTTCGCAAGCCCCTTGCCGAGTACGTCGCGAAATTCATTGTCGCCGGAACGCTTTTGGAGCCGCGGCGTGCCGCCACCACCTCCGCCGCCACCACCGCCGCCGGAGGAGCCGCCACCGTCCCTGTTGCCGCCACGCTGCAGCGGAGGCGCAGGAGTCTGCTGCTCGATCACGACGGTGGATCCCGGCGCCGGGGTCTTGGCTTCCTCCCGCAGGGATGGCTCGACAGCCGGCGGGTCCGCGACTCTGGCTTCGGCTGGAAGTGCCTTCTCGCGCGCAGATTCGACCGGCGGATTCTTGGGATGCCGAGGGGGCTCATCAAACCAGGGGCGAAGCGGAACTATCTTTGCCATATGCGGCGTTGCTTCGTCATACTCCCTCAAGCGCCAACTCCCGCCTGGACGATCATCCCAACCCCACATTTGGAAACTCCGTTACTTCCAATAATCAAAACATCCTGCTTGTCGCTAATGCAGCACGCTCGCCATCGGATCTGCCTGCACCGAATTGGTAACGACAGCCGGGCTCGCGTTTGTCTGGTCCTGGGTGTCGTCGACGAACGCGATGAGTTCAGTCACCAGGGTATCGGTATCGCCATTGACCGCATCATCCTGGTCCACCGGCAGCAGGTTGGCCTGCACCAGAATGGAATCGGTGTAGACTTCCCCCTCGACGTAAATGACGTCGGGATTGACATCGACAATCGCGGCATCGTTGGCGAGTTCGTTGCCGCCGGTGGTAGCCGACTGCGTTACGCCGGCGTCGGGATCAAGCGCCATCAGATCGGCTGACGGCTCGTTTTGCAGTTGATACAGCACGTTGATGTCGGAGGTGACGTTGGTCTGCCAGACCGCATTGATGTCGTAGTAGTCTCCCTTGACGTAGAGCACGCGCAGAGGGCCGCCATTGCCGGCGATGAGGCTGCCCAGTTCGGGATCAATCGATGTCACGCCGGAGGCCAGCAGATCCAGGATTAGCTGGAGGCCCGGGGTCAGCGTGTCGAAATTGTCGCCGCCATAATTCTCGATAGCTCCCTCGTTCAACAGTTTGTTGTGGCCCGAATTCACCGATTGAGACGGATCGGCGCCGTCGGCCGACATCACGATATTGTCGTTGTTCAACAGGATGTTGTTCTGGAAGATCACGTTCATGCCGTGATAGGCGCCCTCGATGATGATCAGGTCGTATTGAATCTCACCATCAAAAATCTGAGCCAGATTGCCGAGCTGATTGTGGCCGCCGACGAGGTTGTAGTGGCCTTCGCTGCTGACCTGCGTTGCCACATCGTTGTCGGAGAGATAGTTGGTTTGGGTCACCGCATTGACGCTGTAGTAGTCGCCGTCGACCACATCGACGATCCAGTTCGGCCCCGCCCAGTAGGACGGCAGGTCGGCGTAGATGCTGGGGTTCTGGACGAAATTGGCAATGTTGGTCGCGACATTGCCTTCGCTGGTCACCGATGGCGTGCCCTCCCCGCCCGACACGCTGACCTGATCGTTGTCGATGGTCGTGTTGGTCTGGAACATGGCATCGGTCTTGAAGTAATCCCCCAACACCACCATGGTCCGGGCGCTCTCGCCCAGATCGACTAGCAGCGCCGCGTTGATGCTGTAGTTGGCGCCCATCGACGCCCATTGGCCGATGCCGTCGCCGGTGTCCGGCAACTCCTTCAGCTCGGCTGGCGGCCTCGGCTCCGTTGGCGGTTCCTGCGGCTCGCCGTTGACATAGTAACCGGCAGGCACCGAATGCTCGTCCGGCGTACCGTTACGGTCGGCCCATGCAGCGTCATGATCTTTCAGGAAATCCGTCGCGCCGGCATCGTTGTGCGGCATCCACCAATCGGTGGGAATCTCGGCGTTGGCACCATCCACCAACTTCCCGATGACGGCCATCGCATCGCTGTTGAGGCTCATGATCAAGGGCTCGGCCGTAGCCAGGAAATCCGCCGGTAGATTGATGTCCTCGTCTTGCATGAAGTTGTACTGGTGGACCGTAAGCTGAATCTGTGCGCCGCCGTCCTCGTACTTCACCTTGATGTTAAACTCGCCGCCGCCTCCGCCACCACCGCCGCCCGCTGCCGGCAGCACGATGTTCGGTTTCAGCGGCGTCGGAAAGAAATCGAAATCGGGGTCCTGCGGGCCTTTGAGCAGCTTGAGCGGACGGCCGCGGAACACATCCATCGGATCGTCGGCTATCAGTTCCGGCACCGGGCTTGCCGCGCTGTCCATATCCTCCGGCGCGTAGCGATGGTGGTAGTTCGGTCGCAGCGTCGTGTAGTCGCCGGAGGGGTCGGGTGCGGGCGTCTCATCGTACTGGATGCGATCGCGAGCGATGTCCTCGAAGATCTGCAGATATCCAGCGAAATGGGAAATGATTTCGACGAAACTAGCTGACGCCATGGGAACCTCCCCTGTCGCCGCGAGCTGTTAGGGCCGCACGGCGACCCCACAGCTTCTCGTCGGCAACTGCGGCGACTGAACTGAAATGATTTGCGAAGAAATGACCCGCGCGGCAAACGCCGCGCGGGTCGAACGCGAAACTAGCCTACGTCGTCATCGCTCAGTGAGGTGCCAGCAGCCTGAATGGTGATGCTGTTGAACTGGATGTTCGCACCCTGCGTGATGTTCTGGTCGAATGCAGACTGGTTGAGAGCTGCATCGGCGCTGGAAGCAACATCTGCACGCGCTCCAACATCGTTGCCGATGTCGATCTTGGACTCGCCGCCCTCGATCTTGGCATCCATGCTGAAACCAGCACCCCATCCGGTGCCACCGCCGTTGTAGGTGGCGTTCGAGGTGTTGGAGTCGTTATCGACCAGGTTGTTGACCTGATCAATATTGAACTGGTTGCCGTCGTCCATCTTCTGGTTCACGACGTCGGGCATGACGACAGAACCGTTCGTGGTGAAGTGGTTGAGATCGATGACCGGGCTGCTCAGGCCGTCGGCCTTCAGGTCGAGATCGACATCGATATCCACATCGACGTCAACCTTGTTCTCGACGGTATTTTCGATCTTGTTTTCGATGTTGTTGTCGACCTTGTTGTCGAGGTCATTATCGACCTCGTTGTCGACCTTGTTGTCGAGCTCGTTATCGACCTTGTTGTCGATCTCGTTCTCGTTCTTGTTCTCGTTCTCGTTCTTGTTGTCGTTCTCGTTCTCGTTCTCGTTCTTGGACTCCAGCGACTGTAGCGCGGCCTGGAGTTGGAACTGCCTCTGGTCCTGGTCCTGATCTTGCTTCTGGTCCTGGTCTTGCTTCTGGTCCTGGTCCTGCTTCTGGTCCTGGTCCTGCCAATCCCAACTTGGAATGAAGTTCATGACGTGCTCCTGGGGTTTGGAGCATCGCGGGCGGAACGGAGAACGCTGATCTTCTAAGTCTGCGGTCTTCGAAGCGCGGCGGTGCTCTTTAACGTCGGTTTCTTCCGACCGCCGACACCCGCGTGATTGCGAATGCCGGCCCGGTCAGAATGCCGCCACATCTTCGACAACAACATGCACGCATTCGATCGCTCGCTGTATCTTGCGATATCAACCATCGACACGATTGGCGCTCAGAACGAATGGATATTGGAGGGAACAGCAGCGGGACGAGACATGACCATTCGTCGTCGCCGGACTGTTTAAGCCGCGTCGCGCGGCACGCTTTGTGGCTTCACGCCGTGAACATGTGCTTCAAGGCGCGGCAGGAGATCCCAGATCTCGCGGTTGATCTTCGTCATTTCGTGGGTCGTCCGCACCATCTCTTGTAGACGGCTTTCGTCCAGCGCCTTGATCTCTCCGAACCTCAGGCTCGCCCTTGTTTCCATCAATCGCATCGACTGCGTGTGGGTGATGGCGCCCGAGGAATCGAAAATAAACATGCAATGATTCAACTCATTTCGAACCTTGGTCGATTCCGAAAAGCGCTCGATGAGAGTCGTCAGATTTTTCGACAGCGCCTTGTCGCTGACCCTGATCTTGGCCAACCGCTGGATCAGATCGAGTCTCGCGCGAGTCGTATTCAGCGTCGCGAACACGACGGCGGCCGACGCTTCGTCCGTCCGCAACAGGATCATCAGAACGTAGATGAAGAGACTTTCGTTGTTCGACCAGCTACAGATCAGGTTGCCCATCAGGGCGAGAACGAATGTGCGGCGATCTGCGGAAGCCGGCGCAGCCGCAGCCAGCACTTCGAAATCCGGCTTTGGGGGCAGCTTGCTGACAAACATCGTTTGGTTCCGCGCCGTGCGAGGCCGACAACGATACTATCGTACCCGCTTCGTCAGGGCAGGCGTACGTATCGAAAGATATATTAGCGAAGGTTGCGCGGTGCGGCTTTTTGCAATTGGGGAATGAAAAAGCACACTTTAATGACCGGATTTTGACGACATCCGGTCACATTTGATCTCCTTGGCATCCCCCGCTAACGAGGGTAAAGTTTTTTTGAACAATTAAGATGCAGAGTGAACTAATTCATAGCGACTACGTGCGGTTCTGAAAGAGTCCAACAATATCATCAGTATTACATTCTGGGGGCGCGTTATGTCAGTCCCACCAAAGAAGACTGTGTTTATTGTAGACGCAATGGCCTTTCGACGAGCTCGAGCGGAGAGCTTCTTAAGTCCCTGGGCCAACCACGAACAGGTCGAGCTGATTTCGCTCGATCCCGACGAGGCGCATACAAGACTTATCGAGCGGAGCGAATGCGAGATGCTGATTTACAGCGTCGGCGCCCCCTCCCCCCACGAGGTCTTCACCGAGATACAGGTGTTGCATACCCTTCGCCGGGAGGCGGCACTCGCCATCATCTCCGACGATGAACACCCCGCCACCGTTCTCGCCGCGATCCGTTGCGGAGCCCGGGGCTACTTCAGCAATTCCATGGCACCCGAGCTTGCGTTGCACGCCCTTTCATTCGTCCTCCATGGTGGCACCTACTTTCCAGCGACCGCCATTCTGGCCAGCCAGACCTTCAGCCCGCCGGCGCCTCTCGAATACAGACAACCAGACCTATCCCAGGAGCAAGCGCTCCCGGAGCCTGAACAACAAACGCAGGCGCCCCCGCTCGGGCCCGAGGACGGTCCTTACGACCAGCCAGGGTCCCTCTTCGACGGTAAGGCGGTAAGCGTGCAGCGCGACCATGGCCTAAACGGCACGCGGCACCCGCCCGAGTTTACCGAGCGGCAGTACGCGGTGCTCGCTTGCCTCTGCCAAGGCGATCCCAACAAGGTGATCGGTCGCAAGCTCGGCATGACCGAAACAACCGTGAAAGTCCATGTCCGCGAAATCATGCGCAAGCTGGGCGTGAGCAACCGGACCCAAGTCGCGATCGCTGCGGCGCGTGTCTGCTTCGACAGTCCCGTCGAATTGATTACTCCGGATTCGCCCATAGCGGTCAGGTCATCCATATCTCACTAGCCATTGATTTTCGGCATTTGCGCCGGTTGCCATTGGGCCATCCTGGATCGGCGCTTCTGCGATCCGCACACAAGAAATCACCAGCAAAAGAGAAACGGCGCCCGGGCTGACTTCGGATGTGGGCCATGGGCGCATCATGGGCGCTCATCGAAGTTCAGTTTTCGGAGTGGATTGCATCGTCCCCCGCGGAAATGAAACAGGGAACCGGTCGCTGCCACAATGAGCGCGTTGGAGTAGATAACGGATCATTGGTGATAATCCTTACGATATAGGGAAACGAAAGATAGGGCGCTGGGGAGGTCTTCGCCCTCCCCTCGTTTCCCTGTCATCGCTCCTGCCGGAATTCGCGGCCAGAGCCTTTTCGGTTCCGATTGAATCAGAACCGGCTCTAGATCCTTGTTTTGACGCGTTTTCTTGACGCGAACCGGTGTCCACCCCGGATCAAGTCCGGGACAGGCTTTCGCTGGAAAACGCTCAGATCTAGCGCCTCGTTGCGGAAAGCGACGGCATTCTATTGCAATGCCGCAATATATGACTATCGTCATATAACAGCGATCGAACAGGAGAACCCGCAATGGCCGCAAGCCCCGATCCCGTCGTCATCCTTTCCGCCGCCCGCACCCCGCTTGGCCGGTTCATGGGCGAATTGTCCCCCTTCAGCGCGCACAGGCTCGGCGCTCACGTGATCGGCGCGGCGCTGGAACGGGCGAAACTCGCGCCGGAGCGGATCGAGGAGGTGTTCATGGGCAACGTGCTGCCGGCCGGACAGGGCCAGGCGCCGGCACGCCAGGCTGCGCGCGGCGCCGGACTTCCCGACGCCACCGGCGCCACCACGGTCAACAAGGTGTGCGGCTCCGGCATGAAGGCGACGATGCTGGCGCACGATATCATCAATGCCGGTTCAGCCTCGATCGTGCTGTCCGGCGGCATGGAGAGCATGTCGAACGCGCCCTATCTGTTGGCCAAGGCGCGCGGCGGCTATCGCGCCGGGCATGACCGGATCATCGATCACATGATGATGGACGGGCTGGAAGATGCCTACGAGACCGGCCGCTCGATGGGCGACTTCGGCGAGGCCACCGCGGAGGCCTATCAGTTCACCCGCAAGGACCAGGACGCCTACGCGATCGAGACATTGACCCGCGCCCGCAAGGCGGTCGAGGGCGGCGCGTTCAGGGCCGAGATCGCGCCGATCACATTGGCTGAGAAAGCGGGTCCGCGTGTCGTCGCCAATGACGAGCATCCGCTCAAGGTGGATCCCGCCAAGATTCCCGGATTGAAGCCCGCGTTCCGCAATAACGGCACCATTACGCCGGCCGCCTCCTCCGCGAATGCCGATGGCGCCGCCGCACTGATTCTGGCCAAGCGCTCGCTCGCCGATCGCGACGGGCTGCCGGTGCTCGCCGAGATCAAGGGCCACGCCACCCACAGCCAGGAGCCGCAATGGTTCACCACCGCGCCGATCCCGGCAATCCGCAAGCTGCTCGACAAGGTCGGCTGGGCTGCCTCCGACGTCGACCTGTTCGAGATCAACGAAGCGTTCGCGGTGGTGGCGATGGCGGCGCAGAAGGATCTCGGCATTCCCGCCGAAAAGCTCAACGTCAATGGCGGCGCCTGCGCGCTCGGTCACCCGATCGGCGCCACCGGCGCGCGACTGATCGTGACGCTGCTGCATGCGCTGGAAGCGCGGAACCTAAAGCGCGGTGTCGCTGCGCTCTGCATCGGCGGCGGAGAAGCGACCGCGATCGCCGTCGAGCGCGCCGTGCGCTGATCGGGCCGTCGGAAAGACTGCGAGCGGCGCGAAGGGTGTCGCTCGCCGTTTTCGGACCCCTTAAGCTGCCAGGACGGCATGTCTCAAGCGCCCTTGTCGCCGCACGCCTTGCTAGGCCAACGCTCTTATCAGGTCATCAGCCTCGCCCAAGTCGCGGGAAGTTTCCGCGGAGGCAAATTTCGCCTTGGTCGATATCAGCAGGTCTCGTGCCTCTGCGCATCCCGACGCGCTCTCGCCAGCGCAGATCAAACGTGCGATGCTGATCGCCGTACGCAATTCCCAACCGACCGCACCGAGCTTTCTGGCAGAGGTAAGCGAGCGTTTGAACAGGCGCATGGCCGCACGGTCGTCTCGCAAGGGTTCGCAACACAGCAGCGAGCCGTGAATCCGAAAAATCTCGGGAGCAGCCCAGCGTTCGCCGGTTTGCTTCATCAGGGATTCGGCCGAAGCAGCGAAGCTTCGAGCCTTTTCTATCTGCCCGATTCGTCCGAATTCAGCGGCGAGCAGAATTCGGTAGAGCGGCATCTGAATGCACCGGGCTGGTAGCTTGCCTAGCAACCCGCAAAGTTGTTCGAGCACTTTCGGCGCAGGGCCACGTTCCGCTAGCGCAGCGGTTGCCCACAACGGACCGATGACCCGGTACATCGGATAGCCGTATTCATCAGCAACTTTCATGCCGCGCTCGACGCTGGCAAGGTTGGCCGCAAGGTCGCGCTCATACCAGTGATCGGAAACGCCAAGAATCGAGGCAAATGCCAGCATGAACGGATGCCCGATCTCATTCGCAAGCTGCCGCGCCGTCTCACAGCACTCTCTAGCCCGGCCGGGCCGACCCAACAGCCATTCGATGTGTCCGGAATAGACCAGCGAAACGATCAATGGATCATGCTGATAGAATTGGACCAGCTTGCCGTGCTCAAGACGATTGTAGCGGGCGCCGATCAGCGCCGCGAGCTCGCTCGCTTGCTCCAGACGGCCGAGAAAGAAATTGGCGATCACGGCAGCGGCGTACGCCATGAGGGCAGCCTCGTCATCGCGCCATTCTTCGGCCCGGCGGACGAAATCCTGCGCGTGTTCGAGGCCCTTGGTGAGCTCGCAGTTGACTAGCTTTGCTATGGTACTTCCCCACAGCACCGTCGCCTTCTCGCGGATGGTGCCATGGTTTGCGCAAAGTTTGAGTGCGCGACTGTAGGGGCCATAGACGTTCGGATCTGACCACCCTGCGTTGGCGGTGTACGCCATCGCCAAGTTGGATTGCAGGGCGATTTCAGCTTCGAAGCGCCGTGGTGAAGCGGGCAGCTTGGGTATGAGCGAAAGGCCTTCGCGAAGATGGGCCACGGCCTCCTTGGTGGCTGATCGGCGCAGCGCGGATTTTCCCGCTTGAAGCCAAGCCTCGACCGCCTCCTGAATATTGCCAGCACGCGCATAGTGATAGCCGAGCACGGCGGGCTGGCTGCTCTCTCCGATGGCTACCTCCTGAAGCAACCACGATGCGACTCGCGCATGAAGCTCGCGCCTTTCCTCTTTGAGCAGCGACGCGTAGGCGACTTCCTGTATCATCGCATGCTTGAACGTGAAGACCGCGCCTTGAGGCTCCTCGATACGATACACAATCCCGGCGTTCTCCAGCGCCCGCAACGCGTGTTTCAGCGTTTGGCCTTTACCTGGAAGTACGCTGGAAATGCCTTCATCATTGAATTTCCTTCCGAAGACGGAAGCGATCTGGGCGACGCGCTTGGCAGGACCGAGACGATCAAGACGCTCCATCAGTGAATCGTGAATACTTGCGGGCACCAGAGGTTCCGGCAACTTCCCGTTCAGGACCGGGCCATCAGCAGCGCGCGGGACCGCTCCGGAATCGACGACGGCCCGCGTAAACTCCTCGACAAAGAGTGGTACGCCATCAGTTCTTTCCACGATCTGGCTGGTAATCCGGCGCGGAACGAAATCGCTGCCTGCGATCGCGGCGACCATCTGCTCGCATTCGCGCACCGGCAGTTTTTGGAGAGCGATCCGTCGAACTGCCGCGCCCGACAACCAGTTGGCCCGGTAGTCATCGCGATGCGTGATCAGGATCATGATCCGCTCGCCGGAACAGTGAGCTATCACGCGTACCAGCAGCTCGATACTGGTCGGATCGATCCACTGGACGTCCTCGACGATTGCGAGGATCGGCCGCTTGCGCGAGGCCGCGATGAGAACATCGATGAACACCTGAAGGGTACGCTCGCGCTCAAAGGGAGATCCTAGATCCGCGGGCTCGTATCCTGAGCAGGCGGGTATCGACAGGATCGCTCCGTAGTAACGAAGTGCGTGCTCGACATCGGGGATGGCTCTTGCCAAAAGCGATCGCAATTTTGCCAATGCGAGTTCAGCATCGTCGGCCTCCTGGATGCCGGCCGCGCGCGTGAGTCTCTCGATTTCAGGCGCAAGCGGCGTGTTGACGTGAAACGGCGAGCACTGCAGCGACAGAACATCACGCGGAGATGCATCGAGGGAACTGCGGAACTGGCGGATCAGGCGTGACTTGCCGATGCCGGGCTCGCCGGAAACGACGCCGGCCTGTCCCCAGCCCGCTATTGTCTGCTGCCACATCTCGGCAAGCAATGCGCTTTCGCTGGTTCGGTTTATCATCGGGGCAAGAGGCGACCTCTGCGCCCTGTCGAACCTGCTTTCGCTGGACGCTAGAGCATCTGCACGCCAGGCTTCGATCGGCTCCTCCACGCCCTTGAGCGATCGTCTGCCAAGCGGCGCGTAGCTGAACGTTCCGCGGGTCAGCTCGTAAGTGCTCGAACCGACCACGACACCATTCTCACCGGCGAGCCCTTGCAGGCGAGCAGCGACATGTGCCGAGCTGCCGAACACTTCCCGCCGATTGGGGGGCTCGCCGGGCACGCTGCCGACGACGACCACCCCGGTGTTGACCCCGATGCGTACGCCCAGGCGGACGAAGCTGCCATCCGACAGCAGAAACTTCTGCTCCCTTATCGCTGCGGCGACCGCCAGGGAGGCGCGGACCGCGCGCTCGGGATCATTTTCATGGGCTTGCGGGACGCCGAAAAATGCGAGCAACCCGTCACCGATCATTCTGGCGATGTGACCGCCGTAGCGGCGAATCTGCTCGTCGCAGATATCGCGGTAGGTTCTGATGACCGCGAAAAACTCTTCGGGATCGATCCGCTCGCTGAGGGGCGTCGATCCGACGATGTCGATAAATACAACGGTAAGCTGCCGGCGTTCGGCGTGCAGAGCTTCGTTCTCGGCATTCGGCGGCGCCCGCGGCACCTGAAGTCCGTCCGACCGATCGGGCCTCAGCTGGCTGCTCATGACGCCACCATGTTCAGTTTCCGTCGCACCTGCCGCGAGGCAAGATAGACCGCGAGGCGCATCCGGTTGACGCTGCCGAGCGGCCTGTGCTCGGGCAGACAATTCCAGGGATTGAACACCATGTGCTCGCAGTCGTACAGCTGATCTTGCGCCAGAAAGCTCTGCTTGGGAATGACAATCCTGGCCAATCGCACGACTTCGTCTTGAGGGCGGGTCCACCACCGCGAGGCATCCTCGACGTCATCCGGCGTGGCGGCGTGCCGTATCCGTATGGAGAAATCGAGCACGACGGCATGATCGCCGGGTCGATGCGTATGCGGATCCAGATCCCTCACAAGCGCATCCTGGAGAAAGCTTTGCGACCGGGTCCAAAGCGCAAACATCCCCCATCCGGCGCCACCATTTTTCTTATCGGGAGGACCGACCAAGTAACGCACGACCTTGTGCTCGCCGAACAAAAACGGCGACATGCTGTGATAGGTGGCAGTCAGCGGATTGCGGATCGTCAGCAGGCCTTTCACCGCAGTTCGCGCGAACAGGTAAGACTGGCGTGGACACCGGACACCGAACTCGAGCCATCGCAGCCCCCTGCCGAGTTTTTCACGCCAGGTTGCATGTGCTGCACTCACCGCATTCATAAACAGCGTATAGTCGATCACGTTCTTACAGAAGAAGATCGGAAAACTGCTGAGCGCGAAATCATGTTCGCCGGCGGATGCCTTGTCTGGCGCCAGCATACGAAGAATGCTGTCCGTCCCGACCCCGTGAAGCTTGATGGACAAGCCACGCGCGTCGATCCTCCTGTCGCTGCCCGCCGTGCCGAGGCCGTTGGAAAACCGGAGCGTGGCCGGATAGCGAACGCCCGGACGAAACAGATCCGTCGTAAACTCGGCAGGAAGATCGTCGCGAACAATGAATTCTGCCTTCACGCATCCATGCGCTTTGGCGTGCTGATCGCGCATCGCAGGAGTGCAGCAATTCGAAACCTTCATCTCGCAATAGTTGGTAATGACCGCTTCTGCGGCGATCCGCGCCATGCTCCGGACCATGGTTGCCTCGCCAGGCACGGCGCGCTCAAGCTCATGCAACGGCATTGGCCGGTCCGGCGGCAGCTCCAGCGCGTTCACAATCTGCCGATATCGCGCCGGCGTCGCGGACGATGTCCGCGCGTCGCCCGTTCGCGCCGGGCGCACGATCGCCAGCAGCATCTGCCCGAATTCTGGCAAGCGGCGCAGCGCGTGAAAGCCGAGGCTGACCGGCTGATCTCCGAAGAGGCGCACCATGAGCCGCTTCCCGCTCGCGCGAGCGTCGAACTGCCGACGGGTGCCGGACCGGGTCATGACGCATGAACCCTGCCGGAGGCCAGCAACCTGAGCGCGGCGAGACTCGGGACGAAGAAATAGTCGCCGCCTTTGGTTTCGACAAAGCGCGGAATGTCGAAACATATGAATGGCCGCCGCCCCGTGGCCTCATCGCCCGGGATCACCATTTGGCCGCGTCGGCCAACGCCGACAATCGGATCGGTGTCATTGCCCTGCTCGAAATCGTCGCCAAAATTAACCCAGAACCGCTGCACGAACTCGAACTGGTCGAAGCCGGAATTGAAGGCGATGAAGATGATGCCGCGGTTTTCATCATCCCGCTCGTCGGGCGGAAGAAACTTGCCATAGGTGATCCCCCGCCGGATCAGACGGTGCCGGCTCATCGTCTTGCCGCCGAACCCGAGCGCATCGCGCGGATTGGTGCGCCGCACATGTGCTCCCAATGGACATCGCGCGCCTGCAGGATCGTCGGCATAGGCGAATGCATTGGCGAGAGACCCTGCCGGCTTGTGCGGATACTCGATCAACGAAGATCCATCTTGCCAGCGTCCCATCATCTTGGCGGCCAGAAATTCTTCCGCGCTTACGCCATCCGGCAGACGACCGGGGATTGTCCGGGAAAACGACTCTGCTTGCGCTCTGATGTAGTCTCGAAACGCCAGCACATTCTGTGCGAGCTTGCGGAACACCATATATGTGCCGTTGTGCGCAAGCAGGTTCGGCAGCGGCATAGGCGCGAGATCGCCGCCTTCGCCGGGGTAGCCGAGGATGAACTCCCCCAACGGAATTTTTCTAAATCGCCCGCTGTGATCGGGATTGCCTATATCCTTGCTGGCCGCCGCCTCGCGCGGTACGTCCTGGACATCGGGATTGCTCAGCCCGTCGGCGAAGCCAAAATGCTCACGGCGCGTCTTCCCGCCATCATTGCTGAAAGATTCGGCGGCTTGATCGGGACCCAGCTCAGTTATGCCAGCCGGCAGCAATTCCCTAAATGTTCGGCAGCGCTCCTCAAGCGCATCCATCGTCCTGCCATAGATCATCACCAAAATATGCACACGGCTCGTCTTCCAGGGCTCATCCCAATGTTGCGGCGAACTCTTGCCGACATCGCCTAGCACCTTTGCACGAACCTTCATGCCCTCGCGAAATTCAGCAGGAAAAGTCGCGAGACTTTCTTCCGGAAGGCCGAAGGCCCGCAGTCCGTCGAAGGTCAGGGCAAGGTTGAGCGTCGTGTCCGGTTTTTCCTGCCACTGGCCGGGAGTGACGTGACCCTCGTCCAGCAGGATCTGCATCAACCGCTTGGCATGGCCCGCATCACGAATAAACAAATAAAGGAAACGTGCATGCGGAAAGGAAGCGTAGCCACGGAGAATATTGCCTTGAATACTGGAGAAATCAAACATCGCAGGCCCCACTATCAATCGCTATGCCGTTACAACTTCCCTGCGCTCGGCCTGACCGCTTGCAGGCTTCGCCACATCTTCTCGAAACGGGCTTTGAGTTCTTCCGGACTTGGCTGCGCTTTCTGAACGTGCTTGATGAACTTCACCAGCCGGCGCCGATACATCAGTCCCTTTAGAATATCGTTCACGCTCGCGTCGGGCTGGTCGGCCAACAGCAAATTGGTTGTAATCTGACATTGCTCGAAATACGCAGCGAGATCGTCACAGCTCTCGATGCCGGGAAAGCCACGGCAGTGCCGCCAAATGGCCTCTAATTCACACGGAATATACTTGACCATTGCACGGATCAGAACGTCGATGCTGAAACCGTCAAAGTCACAGGCGAACAGCAGATAGGCTGATTTGAGTGCATCGACCTTCGCCGGCGTACCCTGATAGGCAAGTCTGTCTATCATGACGAAGCGGGCCATGTGGACGATCGACACCTCGCTCAAGGGCGAACCGCGCGGATATTTCACGCTCTCGTCCAGCTTACGCAGAAATGTGCGCAACTCGGCTGTTTGCCCAGGCGTGATTGGAAACAGACCCGTAAAGCCGTATTTTCCGCCGTTTTGATTTGCCATACGCGAACTCCGCTCGATCGGATTACTTTTCCGGTATGGGACCGAACGTACCCAACTTGTTCTGCACCCTCATGAGCAGGCGGTTGAACTCCGTCTCAAATTTTTCGGGCGCCAGGTCGCACGAATTTTTCTGAAATTGTTCGAGTTCGCGACTCACATCGAGGGCTGCACGAACGTCGCGCACCGATGCGCCAGGGTAAGCGCTGTACGAATGATCCGACTCGACCTGGTTGCGCTTGATGTACGTCTTCAGCGGCCCGACAGGCCTCGCCATGGGATAGCGAATGCTCGAGAACCATACGATGTCGAGCGGCGCATAGAGGACGTCGGCGAAGGCCTCGATATAAGGACCCCATGGGCCGTTGAACGTGCTCAGAAAGAACAAATAATCGTAGTTGAGCTTTTCCGCTGGCTGGCCGTCGTCAACGCGCGGAAAGCAATCACGCTTCACCACGACCCAATGAACGAAGGGCAGAAACGCCAGCGCCCTGGCCGTGTTCTGAGTTCTTTTCACATTATCGAATATCCAAAGCCACAGGCGGACCCAGTAGGTGCCCAAGCGATTCATCGGCGTGATCACGTTGAACGTAACGGCTTTGCCCAGTCCGTCCTTATTGCGCGCGCGATCGGCCATAAAAACCTCCTCGCAATGAGGGGTGATTGAAGCGAAAGCGCCGCCTGCCCCAACACCCGTACTATAATACCACTTGTCTAATACTCACTGAGCATTGTTGGGTCAGTATTATGGGAGATCGCTCCCCCGCTGCAAAGCCTTCACAGCACAGTCTATCGACCGCGCGGCAGGCGCTTGGGTTTGTTCGATTTGCACTTGCAACGGTATCTGCGCTTGAGAGAGCTGACATTTCACGATGTCCGCTTTGCGCCAGGATCGTCCTTGCGGATGTCCATGTTTTGGTCCGACACTGGGACAGGCCGCGCGGAGGTCTTTATCAAACCTGGGCCTGCGATGTCTGTGAAGCATCTCACAAATGACGGCATTGAATCCGCAATCCTCTAGGCCAAGAGGATGGATCAGTGGCAAACGAGACGGCAAGACTTTCTGAAGAGCCGCCGCTCCGGCGGCTCACTGAGACGCGATGAGACCGATCAACCGTCAGGCTCTCTTCGGGTGCAAGGTCAAAACCGAGCGCGAAGCTGCCTGTGCGCGCATCACCTCATCAATGGTAGCCAAGAGCGCCGCCTGATCGAAAGGCTTGGAAATGCGCGGCAGATCAGGCTGCACCGAGCCCAGCAGCTCGGCATATCCTGTGCAGAGCACCACGGGCGTGCCCGGCCGCTCGGCGGCCACTGCCTCGGCAAGCAGCAACCCGTTCATCCCCGGCATGGCGTAATCGGTCACCACGATGTCAATCTTCGGCATTCGGCGCAGAAGCTGGACTGCCTCCTCGCCGGAGCGCGCCTCGATCACGGCGTGGCCGAGATCGTCGAGCATCGCAGCGACACTGTCGAGGACGAGAAGGTCGTCGTCGACGACCAGCACGGAAAGCGGGCGACTGCTGCGCGGCGTGGAGCGCAACGGCTCCGCCGCATGGGGCGCCTCCACCTTTTCGTCCTGAGCGGCAGGCAGCCAGATCTCGGCTGTGGTCCCTTCGCCGATGCGGCTCTTCAGCAGCAACACGCCTCCGGACTGCTCGGCCAATCCCTTCACCATCGAGAGGCCGAGACCGGTCCCCTTGCCGACGCCCTTGGTCGTAAAGAACGGCTCCTGCGCATGCCTGAGCGTCTCCTCGTCCATGCCGCATCCGGTGTCGCTCACCGAGAGCGCGACGTATCGTCCCTCGGCAAGGCCATCGATGGCATGCTCTTCGCGTGCAGCGATGCTGATGACCCCGCCACCTGCCGCGATCGCATCGCGCGCATTGACGGCGAGGTTGAGGATCGCGAGCTCGAGCTGGTTGGCATCGACCTTCACCTTCGAAAGCTCGATCGGAAAACGGGTCTCGACCCGGATGGCTGGATCAAACTTCAGGAGAGCCGCCATTCCGCGCACCAGCTCCGGGACATCCACGACGACGGGCTTGAGGTCCTGCTTGCGCGCAAACGCCAGCATGCGCTGGGTCAGCGAGGCGCCGCGCAGCGCACCTTGAATCGCGTTATCGAGCAGCCGGTGAATCCTGGGATCTTCCGGCTGGAGGCGCTTCTTCGCCAGTTCGAGGCTGCCCAGGATCACGGCAAGTATGTTGTTGAAGTCGTGGGCGACGCCGCCGGTAAGCTGTCCGACAGTCTCCATCTTCTGCGATATCACGAGCGCATCGCGGGTGCGCTCCAGCGCTTCCTGGGCTCGGCGCCGTTCCGTCACGTCGCGCACGATCTTGGCGTAGCCGATTGCCTCACCACGCTCGTTTTGCACCACGCGTATCGTCGCCTCGGCCCAGAAGCGGCTGCCGTCCTTGCGAACGCGCCAGCCCTCGCCTGCCGACTTGCCTTCCCGCTTTGCTTCTTGAAGGACAGCATCAGGAACGCCGGACTCGCGGTCTTCCTCGGTGTGAAGGATGGCGTAGTGCGTACCTATGATCTCGTCGCCGTAGCCGATCAGCCGGCGCGCGCCGAGATTCCAGTTCGCCACCCGCCCTTCGGGGTCGAGCATGAAGATGGCGTGATCGGCCACCCCCTCCACCAGCAGGCGAAATTTCTCCTCGCTTCGCCTGAGTGCCTCGGCTTCGCGATCGGCACGTTCTGCCGAGGCGCGGTCGTACACGGCCGCGGCGAGCCCGATGACGAGGACGACGATCGTGGTGCCGGCGACCAGGAACGCGAGCGGCGCCTGCCCAACCGCGCCGTGGACTGCGCGGCCAAGAATGGCATCCGTGGCAACGAAGGAGGAGCCCCGCATGGCCGCGTAGTGCATCCCGGAGATCGCCAGGCCCATGACGGCACCCGCCGATATGCGCTCGAGCACGCTCGTAGTGCGAAAGGCGAGCCACAGCGCAATGATGGACGCGCCGATCGCAATAGCGATGGAAAGCACAACCCAGAGGGGATCGTAGTGGATCGAAGCCGCCATCCGCATGGCGCCCATGCCGGTGTAATGCATGCCGGAGATCGCGAGCCCCATTCCAATGCCGGAAATGATGAGCGCGTTCGACCGCTGACTAACGACGACGAACGCGGCCGCAGCGACCAAAATGGGAAGGGCGAGCGAGAGGAGCGTGAGGAGCGGATCATAGGAAATTTCGACGCCGGGCAGGCTGAACGCCAGCATGGCGACGAAATGCATGGACCAGATGCCGCCCCCCATGGCGACGGCCGCCGCCCCAAGCCAGCCCAGGCTGGCGGAGCCGGAAGCGGCCCGCATGCGAGTCGCGAGATCGAGGGCCGTGTAGGAAGAAAGCGCGGCGATCAGGACTGACAGCGCGACAAGAACGGGGTCATGGGTGCCTGGATGGTGATGCATTCCGTTGATGTCGCAAGGGAAGCATCTCAATAGCACCGTTCTTGCGGCCGTGCATTGTTCCCGCGCCAATGGCAATTGAGGGTGCCGAATTCGGCGGAGCGCCTGCCCGGGGCGGGAGAGATCGAACTTCCGAATGGCGGAATCGAAATCCGCGAAATTATCCAATGATTTCAAGGCGAATTTGGAAAAATGCTTCAAGACGGCCCGTAGCCGTTCAATAGCCTGGCAGCCGCTTCCAAATAGAAGCAGCCTCCACGGAGGATCGAGCCCGGCAACATCGGGGAGCGACTGCGCTGAATGGCCTGCGCGCGAATCAATGTTGGTGGCCCGTGGGGCGGCGGCCCGGCACCTGGCGATAGATCGTCGTTCAGCCGTGATACGCAAACAGCTCGATTGGGTCGTTGAAGCCGCGCACCGGATATTCGCCGACGCGTTCGAGATCGAAATCGTTTTCGACGAAATCAGCGAACGCGCGGGACAGCAGCACCGTTTTTCCCAACTGTTTGGTGAGCGCTTCGAGACGCGAAGCCATGTTGACCGCAGGACCGATGACCGTGAAGTCGAGCCGGCTGCGCGACCCGATATTGCCATACATGACGTCTCCGACGTGGACGCCGATGCCGTAATTCAGCGGCTCACGACCGGTTTCGCTATTTTTTTCGTTGAGGACAAGCATGGCCTGACGGGCTTCAGCCACGGCATGCAGCAGATTTGCGCAGGCCGACGACTGGCTGAGCGGAAAAATGGCAAGCAGACCATCGCCGATGAATTTCAGTATTTCCCCGCCATGTCGCGCAATCGGCTCCGACATCGCATCGAAATAGCCGTTCAGAAGATCAATGACGTCATCGCGCGGCCAGTTGTCGGAGATCCTGGTGAAATCACGCAGATCGCAGATCATGATGGCGGCGCGTACCGTCGTCCCGCTGCCGCGCCTGGTGGCGCCGGCTAGAATGAGCTCGCTGGCATGCGACCCGACATAGGTTTCGAGCAGCGTTCGCGCCAGCCGGTTCTTGACACGGATTTCGCTGACCAGCGCCAGAACAGGCAACAGTTCCCACAGGCTGGCGATATGCGCGTCGTCGAAACCTCCTGGCCGGTCGGTTGCAAAGGTCACGATATGCCGCTTGCCGAGCGTATGGTATAGCGGCCACGCCACATAGTCGGTCAGGCCTTTCGCCCGCATCTCGTCAAAGACGGCGTGCTTGCGGCCCAGTGAGGGGTCCCGTTCGAGATTCTCGCGCACCTCGGTGGCACCGTCATGGACTTCGTTGGCGGGACTGCCGATGTACTCGGATCGCTCCCTGACGTCGTAGTCGACCCTCGCAATCTCCGCCTCGCGCATCCCGTCGGCCCACATGATCCGTGCGCCAAGCCATTGCGGATGGTGGATCAGGATATGAAGCGACGCCCGCTTGACGGGAATGCCTGCTCGCTGGAGCCGGATACACAGCTCAGCGAAAATATTGTCAATGAAGCGCTCATCGCGCGTGTCGTTTGTCAGCCAGTGCAGCACGTCCCGGTCAGAACGCGCGGTAACGGGATCGATTTTTGGCGGCGCGTTCATATCTTGCTCCCGAGCGGTGACCTGGATCGACGGTACAGGATATGTCGTGTCCCTGCGCGGCGTCGTCAACGGAGTCCGCCGCAATCTGCTTGTGCGCATCGGGTTGCCGACGAGTTGCCGCGCACCCGGCACGAGAGGGCGCCGCGGTCGTGCCGGACTGGCGCTTTGAGCCCTGGCTGGGGCGGGAGGGATCGAACCGAATGGCGGAATCAAAGTCCGCTGAATAGATGAGCAAAATCAATGAGCCTTCTGAATTTTCCTCTTCCGTTCGCACCTTGATAGCATTGGTAAATTTCCCGCGTTCAGGATGCGATCGAGCTATGCTTCGAATGTTACTGAGCAAGTTCAATTCCCGAGGCGCAACACCCAATATTCGCGAAATGGCTCGCCATGATGGACATAGCCTTCGGCCTAATCGCTTCAAGGCAGTCGGCAGACGTCCGGATGAAGCAGGGGAGCCTCCTTCACCCAGACCTCCGCGCCTTCCGGACCGGAGACGGCGCGCAGCGCTTGTCCGGCCGGCAAGCGGACCCAGCTTTGCGAGGTCAGCATCTGGTCGCCGATCGACAGGCTCCCCGCGAGAACAAGCATTTCGAGCCCGCGTGCGTTCTCGACCATGATCGTCTTGCCCGGCATCCAGGTCTCGAAACGTACGTTTTCGAATGCGTCGTCGAACAATTCGATCGCGCTCGCAGCCCCCGATCTCGGCTCGAGCGGACGACCTTCCGCGGGCCGTCGTACGATCTGGTCGCGATCGGCGTCCCGGAATTGCCAAAGGCGAACGAAGATCGTGCAACCGTCCTTCGATGCGGGAACGTGCGAAGTCCCGGGCGGGTTGCGGAAGTAGCTGCCCGCCGGGTAATCGCCGTGTTCGTCCTGGAAGACGCCGTCGAGAACGACGATCTCCTCGCCGCCGCCGTGCGTATGGCGGGGGAACGCGCTGCGCGGTGCGTATCGCACGATCGAGGTGGCGCGCGCCACCTCGTCGCCGATGCGAAACAGCATGCGCCGGTCGACGCCAGCTGCCGGGCTTGATGTCCATGGAAGCTGCGCGGCATGGACTATCACCGGAATCGTCAGATCATCATTGATGCGCATTTCGCTCCTCCCTCATGGTCAACACCATTCTGAAGTTGGCTTGGCCGGACTTCATCCGTGCGACCGCCTCCGCGGCTCTCTCCAATGGCATGATCTCGATGCGCGGACGTACGCCCGCGAGCACGCTGAAATCGAGCGTCCTTTCGTTTTCGAAGGGCGTGCCCGTTATCGATCCCAGCAGGCTGCGCTCGCCCCGGACGAGAGGTCCGCCGACACGGGCAACGGGTCCTTTGCCACGCCCAACAGTACCAGTTTTCCCTGCGGGGCGAGAACGTCCATGAGCGCCGCAACCGACTGAACATGGCCAATCGTGGTGACGATCGCTCTGGCACCGCCCAACGATCCAGCCAATCCTCGTCACGCTGACAAATGGGGGCGGGAGATTGGGATGTCTGCACGAACTCTGACCCGGCATTTTGAACGCGAAGTGGGCATGAGCTTGCGCGCCTGGCGTCAGCGTGTCCGCCTGTTCAAGGCGATTGAATTACAGAGATTGCGTTGCGTCTCGGGTATGCATCGACCTCAGCCTTCATATTCATGTTCCGCACGGAAATGAGCGTTAGTCCCCTCCAATATAGACGCAATTTAAGCCACGCAGTTGGCCGAGCGACTTCATAAGGGCATAGATCCGGACTTGAGCGCCCATCTGCCGAGGACGCCACCTTCAGTCGTAGGGATTCGTGGAAAATCCCAGTTCAGCGGAGAAAATAGTGGGATTGAGTAGCAGGGGAGCGACGCGCTTCGGCTTTGGCAACATTGCTCCCCATACCCTTGACATCGCCGCCGGCGCAAAAAGCAGCTCCAGCCCCCGTGATGAGCCAATGCGCCGACGCTGGAATCCTCGCCGCACTGCCTGATCATGCGGCGCAGTGCGGGGGTCAATTGATCGGACAAGGCGTTGCGCGCCTCGGGCCGGTTCAGCGTGATCAGCGCCACGCGATGGCGGATTTCACACAGCAGCTCACCTGTGCCGGTATCGACCTCGAGGCCGTGCATGGGCGACAATACCGCGCGTTGATGACTGAAGCCGAGCGATACGGCGAAGCGCGGGCGGTAAAGCTGCGGCACCAGGGAAACAGCCGCGAGTCCGAGCGCAAGACCGAAACAGTAGGCCTCGCCGCCTATCGGCGCGTTGCCGCGCAGGAAACACTTCGCCGATCCAGCGCGTGATCCAGGTGCCGGCGGAGGCTACAAATTCTTTTCGGCGAGTTTACGAAATTCGTCAGGCACCGAACGCGAAACACCCAGCGTTGCCGAGCCGTATCCGATCGCATCCCATCCGAAGCGATCGCGGATCTTGTCGACAGCACAGTCTGCCGTCCAACGGGCCATGCCTAGCCTGCTGCCGGGACGACGCGCTTCATCTTCAAGTCCGAGCGGGAGTTCCAGCTCCAAATCCCAGTTCTCCTCGAGATGCGATACGGAGATCGCCAACAGCGAGATGATCTTCTCGTCCGGGTGATCTGCGAGGACCGCGCGCACCAGTTCCTCGGCAAGTCCAGCGAGAATCACGGTCGCGGAGATCGGCGCACCGAGCGTTACCGAGCGCGTGACCGAGTGCAGGTCGGCGAAGCGAACGCGGACCGTCACGGTTCGGCCGGGCCTGGACTTCGCCCGGAGCCGCGCGGCGATGCGGTCCGCAAGGTGAAGCAAGGTGGGTCGAATAACCTGCTCTTCGGCCGGCTTCCTGCCAATCGCTGACTGCGCCCCGGCCGATCGGGCCCGGCGATGAGGCTTGAGTTGCCGCGGATCGCGATTCCACGCCAGCGCCGCGAGTTTCTCGCCTGTCGCGGGACCGAGCAACCGTTCGAGCGACCATCCTGGTGTCTTGGCCAACTGCCCGATGGTCAACACGCCGATCTCGGCCAACCGCGCCTTCGTGACCGGACCCACTCCCCACATCAGCTCGACGGTTAGTTCGTGAAGGAATTCCAGTTCGGTGTCGGGATCGACAACCACAAGCCCGTCTGGCTTGGCCACCTGCGAAGCGATTTTTGCCAGATGCTTGGTGCGCGCGACACCCACTGAGATCGGCAGGCCAAGCTCGGTGCGTACGCGCCGGCGGATTGCCGCCGCAATTTCAGCAGGTACACCGAAAAGATGGGTGCAGCCCGCAACGTCGGCAAAGGCCTCGTCGATGGAAATCCGCTCGACAAGGGGTGTGAAATCGCCGATCACCCTGATGGCGGCGTCGCCCAGCCGTTGGTAGTCCTTGAAATGGCCGCCGACAAAGATGAGTTGTGGACACAGTTCACGCGCCTGCCGTCCCGGCATGCCGCTACGAACCCCGAAGGCCTTGGCTTCGTAAGAAGCGGCAAGCACAACCCCGCCACCGACCGCGATGGGTCTACCGCGTAGCGAAGGGTCGAGGAGCTGCTCAACCGAGGCATAAAAGGCGTCCAGGTCTGCATGGAGGATCGTGGCTGTCATAGCCATCCCGACCGTTCACCCGCGAGATCTGACGGAAATCCTCATGAGAACATAATGAGAACAGGCGTGGACGCTTGTCAAGCCGGATAGACATTTCCCTGGAAGCTGCAAGGAAAGTTGCCTTCCAGCCTAGGCTCCCCTGCGATCCTGTTTGCCAACCACGCAGCGCCATCCCGCCAAGCGCTCGGCGGGATGCTGCTTCATCCACTCGGCAAGCTGCGGCGCGCCGGTCAGGCAAGACTGCATCGACACGTCCGCGTAGTCTGAGGTGGTAACGGTCTGCTCGTAGCAATTTGCCGGAGAGGAGAGACTGCAGAGCACCGCGATGATCTTGATCACGACAGGAGAACCTCATTGCTACGATGGGCATTGGCGCCGCTGACCGTACCGCTCACCGGCGCCTCGGAACTTCTTGAATAGGAACACGGCTGCAAAACTTTGTAATCGCGATCTTGGTAGTATGCGGCGGCGCCTCAACTCCTTGAAATTCAGCATACACCCGTCGCCGAACCTGCCAGGAACGTCGAGCCGAATCTCCACCTCGATCGAACACTGATGACGCCGAGCACGCGCACCGCGCTGCACGGCTGTCAGGAACTCGAGATGACATCGCCTACCCGGCGCTATCGCGCACGCTGCGCCCTGACTGCGTTGATTGCGAAGTGGATGGGACAAGCGTTCTGAATCATACTTTCCTGCACATTCACTCCGCATCCATCCGCTGCGATAGACAGAAGCAAGCTGCAGAAGGCCCAACCATTCCGGCGGATTCGACTACTACCTTCCGCCTATACTGCGTGCAGAGCACCGCTGCTGGGCGGCTGCTGTCGAAGTTCGCGCCCTATTCAATCATGCTTACGCTGTTGCCAAGCCGATGTAGCGCGGAGGCACAATACCCATGCTCAGCAAAACCTGCTTCTAGAGGTTTTGCGCGGGCGCCGAGCCACTGCTGCATGCTGCACGCGAACGAACCAACGAGAGTGGCATGGTTCGATTCAATGTCTTGCGGTCTCTATCGAAGAAACCACGGTCGCCTGTAGCAGCATGCGCCCTGAGACGGTGCCGCATCTGCGCCGACGTCGCAAAGCGTCTTGCTATCCGAGTACGTCACTCGAAAAGCCAAGACTCTCGCGAATGCCGGTCTGCCAGGCCGCCAGAAGTTTATCTCCGATCTCGCGATGAGCAGAATTCTCGCTGAAATACTTCGTTACCTCCGGTGCCAACTTCGCCAGAACGTCCGCGGCCTGCTCAATGATCTTATTGATCGCCTGCAGGGAAAGATCGCAGCGGGTTTGACCAAGACGCACCAACGCTTTGCGGTCTGGCCAGTTGGTCGAACCATTCAATGTAAGCGCCATGCCGTCCTTCGGCAAATAGGGCACCGTGCTGACGAGATCATAGACCGGCGCAAGACGTGCAGGACCAGTCACATCTTCATAGATGACACCGAAGTTTTTAAGATGTGCGTCACCATTGCGAAGTGCACAATTGAGGACAAACAGCTTGAATAGATCCTCTAGCGCGTTGCGCTGTCCGGCCGGATCAATGAATTCGCGGGCACCCTTGAATAAGCGTGTTTCGTAGCCACCGTTGTATTTCTCGGTAGTGGGCACACCGTTGAGGACGCAAAAGTCCTCGTAGCCCAGATAAATGCCATCAAGCCGCAGATCGAAGCGCTTCACAACGATGGCGGCACCGCTGTCCGAAAGCTGGAAATCCGGAACGGTCAATCCCATGGCCTTTGCGGCCGACAGGCAGAAATGTTCGTTGGCAGCCAGCTCGGGATATTCGTTCGGGTCCCAGAACTTTACGATGTGCGTAGCGCTGTGGAAGCCCTGAGACTGGCGATCACCCGCACTTCTTCCCGCGTCCTCGACAGCGCGGATCATCACCTTGGGCTGGATGCCCGAAAGCCCTGAATGGACCGCGAACTTCTCAAGCAGATAAGCGAACAACTCGCCACCGCGCTTTGCGCTGAGGATCTCGTCGATCGATTGGAATGGAACGTCCTCATTTAGCTCGGCATCGAGATCAGAATAACGGGTGCGCCCGATCTGGGTTCGTCCAACAACCGCCAGCAAATCGAAATCATCAAATGTTCCGGTCGCCTTGGCAAAACTTCGCATAAGGTACGCCCGGAGCGCCCCCTCCGGGAGATTCATGTCGAATATCGGCGCGAGACCATGTTGCGTATTCCAAGATGCTGTTCGCACCGGCATGGTGATCGAGACTGCACGTTCGGCTGCCACTTTGGGCGTGTAGTCTCGGGCGAAAGCGGCCGAATTCGTGGAAACTCGAAAAGTGACGCATGTTCGGCGCCACCATCGTACAGCCGGCCGCAATCGCCGCAAGCAGAGCCTCCACTGCCTGTGCAGTTTCGATCGGGAAGCGCCAAGTTTCCCAGTCCGTTCTCAAACTCGCAGGTTCAAATGTGGAATCGCAACCACCGATACCGACATTCGCTCGTCGCGGCTGTCTGAAGAGGATACCCCCTCGCGTCCCGAACGCAGTGCGCACCTTCTAAGTTATTGATCTTTCTTGATCTGGCGATCGTTCCGTCCCGTTTTGTTCACGGTCGTTTCACCCAATTCGTTGCGATTTCGTTGCGATGCAATCACTTCCGTCAACCAGATGAGATTCTGCTTCGTTACAAGCCGCTCTCGGCTGTCACCCTCTGAACGACGCTGGCAAACTCTTCCACCAGACGAGAAGCTGGCCGTTTTGTGCCTTTCAGCAACCGTGCGACACTTTGCAGGCGCGGTGCGAATGGACGCGTGACGAGGTCATTGGTTCGCGCACTGAGCAGGCCGAGGCCGTCCAGTATCGCGATGCCGGCACCGGCACGTACCAACTCGCAGGCGATATTCGACTGCGACGCCTCGATGGCGATGCGCAGGCGTAGATTGGCCTCGGCAAAGGCAATGACGATCGCGGCCCCGATCGACAAATGCGGGCCCGGACAAATCACTGGCTCGTCCGCAAGATCAGACGCGCTCAATGCGGCCTTGGCTGCAAGCCGGTGACCGACCGGCAGCACGCAGCCGAGCTTGGTCGTGCAGAGAATGGTGCTGTCAAGGGACGGATCCCCAATCGGGCCGACAGTCAGGCCGAGATCAGCTCGCCCTTGGGCGACGCGGGTGACTACCTCTGGCCCGGTCAGCGTTTGAATGACAACGGAGACGTCTGGCCGTTCAGCGCGAAAGCGCCGAACCGCTTGCGGCACAATGGTGTGACCGAACCCGGTCACGGTCGCGACCGTCAGGAGCCCCGCCTGGCCGTCGCGAAGCTCGACCGCCAGCCGCTGGGTGTGCTCGATCGCCGCGAACACGTTCACGACTTCCGCGAAAAGCGTCTGCGCCTCGGTCGTCGGCTTGAGCCGTTTCTTCTCGCGCTCGAACAACCTGAAACCGAGACGTTCCTCCGCCTGCTGCAGCATGCGGCTGACCGCCGGTTGGGAAATGTTCAGGGCGGCGGCCGCGTTCGTCACCGAGCCCGACTGCATCACGCATCGGAACACGTCCATCTCCCGCACGCTGATCGTCATATATAACCTCAGAGCATGAACTATGACCAAATCGGCATTTGAAACTATGTTGTGGGCGGCGGCAACATCCGTTTGAGACGAATGATGGTTGCCCATGCATTTCCTTGACCGACGCCTACCCCGCCCCGTCACGGATGCGCTGCGCGCGACGGTGCTCGAGGATCTGCCGGAACTTGCGCAGATCCATAATGCAGAACTGCGCCACAAGGCGATCGAGGCTTGGGCCTATGCATTGGCGGAAACGGATTTTCCGCGCGTTACCGCCATTCCCGGAGAGGCGACGCCCGGGGTCTTCGCGCTGAAGCGCGGCAGCCAGGCGGTACATCTGCGCAGCGTAGCCCGAATCGCGATGGCGATTGCAGACGAGTTTGCGCAGGAATTCCCCGAAGCCGCGGTCAACCGCGACATCGTGCTGGCAGGCGCGCTGCTGCACGATGTCGGCAAAGCCTGGGAGTTCGATCCCGCCAACCGCAAGCGATGGGAAGCGGATAAATCGCAGGCCGGTTCGCCCGCGCTGCGCCACCCGGTGTACGGCGCCCATGTCTGTATCGCAGTCGGGTTACCCGAGGAGATCGCGCACATCGCGCTCGGCCATTCCTACGAGGGAGACCTGATGCCGCGCAGCCTCGAATGCCTGATCGTCCATCGCGCCGACCACATGTGGTGGTCGATTGCGGGCGGTTTCGGCCTGCTCAGGGCGGAAACGGCGGGCATGCTCGAAGGGCGAAAAATAACGCCGCGCGGCTTGCGAACGGCGAAGAACCGGGAGGGACAGGATGACAACGGCGAAAGGGCTGACGCGGCGGGCTAGCCTCGGCCTGCTCGGCGCACTCGCAACCCCGTGGCTTGCCCGCGCACAGAGCGATTACCCCAACCGCATCATCAAGCTGATCGTGCCCTATGCAGCCGGCGGGAGCAGCGACGTTGTCGCGCGCTTCATCGCGGAGCGCATGCGCGACCGGCTGGGGCAGTCGATCGTCATCGAGAACCGGCCGGGCGCGGGCGCGATTGTTGGATCGCAATTCGTCGCGAAGTCAGCATCCGATGGCTACACGCTGCTGCTGGGCGGCGTATCCACCCATGCGGTGAACCCGCATCTGCGCAAGCTCGCGCCCTATGACGGAATCAACGACTTCACTTCGCTGGGGCTGATCGGCACCGGACCTCTGGTGGTCTCGGTCAATCCGGGCGTGCCTGCGAACAACCTGCAGGAACTCATCGCCTACGGCAAGGCGAACCCGACCAAGCTCGCCTACGGTTCGGCAACGGGCGTCATTCTGCATCTCGCCGGCGAGCTATTGAAGAACATGGCGGGCTTCGAGATGCTGCACGTTCCCTATAGCGGCAATGGACCGGCGCTGACCGATGTGCTCGGCGGACGGCTGCAGGTGATGGTCGACGCCGTCAGCAACTCGGCGCCCTACATCGCCGACGGGAAATTGCGGCCGCTGGTCGTCCCGTCGCGGCAGCGTACGCCGCTGCTGCCGGACGTGCCGAGTTCGACTGAGGCGGGCTTGCCCAATTATCTGGTCGAGACATGGTTCGCGCTCTACGGCCCGGCAGCCATGCCGGACGGCGTCGTCGCCAAGATCAACACCGCACTCAATGCCGTGCTGCAGGAGCCCGACGCGGTCGGCCAGTTCGCCAAGGTCGGCCTCGACCCGCGTCCGACGAGCCCGGCTCAAGCCACTGCGCTGCTCAAGACGGAATCGGACAAGTGGGGAGATGTCGTCCGCCGGATCGGACTACAGGTGGAATAGCTCCCAATCGACAGTGTGACAGGGTTTGGCGCCGCAGCGAGCAACGCGACGACGCACAAGAGGAGTGCAGCCTCACGAGCTGCGCCAAAAGAGGAAGCAGGCAATGAAAACACTTGCAAGGATCGGCGTCATGGCACTCGCTCTCTGCGCCTCGCCTCATCCGGGCGCATCGTACGCCGCAGCCGACTCACTGCCCCAGGGGCCCAGCGTTGGTGACCAGGACTTGTCGCCGTTCTACCGCTGGACCGGCGCCTTGCCCGAGAAGCCAGGCCTCATGCTGCGCGAAGAGGGGATACAAGATCAGCCCGAGATCGTTGCGGCCGCCACAGCCAGAAGAATCCTCTACACGTCGACAGATGCAAGATGGCGGTCCGGCATCATTGCGGTCAGCGGCACGCTCTATCTTCCGAAGCGAACTGCGCCGCAAGGCGGATGGCCGCTTGTCGCGTGGGCGCACGGCACGCTCGGCGTCTCGGACAGGTGCGCCCCATCCTGGAGCAGGCATCGGCCCCGCGACGGCGCCTACATCAACAACTGGCTGGAACAAGGCTTTGCTGTCGTCGCGACCGACTACCAGGGTCTCGGCGGCCCCGGTCCGCATCCCTATCTCAATTGGGAAGCAGAAGGACGTTCTGTGCTCGATGCGGCAAGAGCGGCGCTCGATCATTCGAAAGGGCAGATCGCCAATGCCGTCATCATTACCGGTCAGTCGCAGGGCTCCGGCGCCTCGCTCGGCGCAACACGTCTCGCGCCTTCCTATGCTCCCGACCTCAATATCAAGGCATCGATCGCGACCGGCATCGTTTCCCGGTTTCCCGACGCGACCAAGAAGGCTTCAAGCGAACAGACTTTGGCGCGTTCATCTCCGCCGCAATACACCATTCTCATGATGGTCGCAGGTGCTCTCGGCGACGACACCATAAAACCGGACGACCTCGTGACTGAAATGGGGAAGCCGTTGCTGCAGGCGGCCCGAGAGGGATGTACTGCAGAGCTTGGACAAATCGTTCGCAGCAACGGTCTGACCATAGCGAACAGCCTGAAAGATCCAGAGATCGCGGATCGTCTAGGCGCTGTCATAGAAATGAGTCCGGTTCGCATGCCGGTGCCGGTCTTTCTCGCTACAGGTCTGGCCGACAAGCTGATCCCGCCGCAACGCCAATATGCTGCGGTTGCAGCACTCTGCGCCGCCAACAGCAATGTGGTTTGGAAGACCTATGCCGGCGTGACCCACAACGGAACGGTCCATGCAGCCTACTCCGACGGACTTGCATTCGTTCAGGCCGCCCTGGCTGGAAGCCCGATCCAGTCCAATTGCGATTCGATTTCCGATCCGGGATCGCCGGGAGAGCCCTCACCCGGTTTCAAGTTCAACGATTGATGCCCGGCCACGGAGAAGAACAATGCGCTCATTGACGCGAAGAACCATCGTCGGCTCAGGACTGGCGGCTGCGCTCTCTGTTTCGCCGTTGCTGCGGCGAGCCGAAGCACAAAGTTACCCGCAACGGCCCGTAAAGATCATCGTTCCCTATGCCGCGGGAGGCGCCTCCGACATCATTGCGCGCCTGATTGCACCGGAATTAGAGCGTACCTTGGGCCAGCCCTTCATCGTCGATAATCGTGGCGGTGGCGCGAGCATGGTTGGCACGCAGGCGATCGCGGCCGCCTCTCCCGTGGGCGATACCATCGGTGTTGTCGATAGCGCTTTCGTCATTAATCCCGGCCTGTTTCGCACGAAGCTTCCTTACAACACCAAAAAGGATTTTGCGCCGATCTCGCTCCTGGCGACCTCCCCTCTCGTTCTCGTCGTGCATCCTTCTGTGGCCGCGAATAGCCTGAAAGAATTTGTCGCGCTCGCCAAGACTCAACCGGGCAAGATCAACTTCGCCTCGGCCGGACTCGGAACCGCCATTCATCTGGCCGGAGAACAACTACGACAAGCCACCGAGATCGACATTCTTCATGTGCCGTATCGCGGAGGCGGGCCGGCCATCACCGATCTGATCGGCGGCCAGGTACAAATGACGTTTGCCACCGTTGCAGCGATTGCACAGCAGGTGCGTCAGGGCCTGGTTCGTGCACTGGCAGTTACGGGAGGCGACCGCGTCGCACAGTTGCCCGACGTACCCACAATGGCAGAGGCCGGTTTGCCGGCCATCGACGCCATGCCGATCTTTGGCATTGTCGGCCCGGCGGCGCTGCCGCCTCCAATCATCGACAAACTTGGCGAGGTTGCTGGCAAGGCCTTCAAGAGCGAGCCACTCCGGTCCAAGGTGACGGAACTTGGTTTTGTTTCTGTTGGCAGCTCGCCGTCGGAGTTTGCGGCGCGCATCGACGACGAAGTCGCAAAATGGACCCGTATCGTAGAGAAGGGAAATATTCAACCGGGCTGACCTCTGTCCCTCACATACAACCCGTGAGCTGTCATGAAGATTACTGAAATCCGTGGCTTCAATCTTAGCTTCCCGCTAGCCGAGCCGATGGGAAACGCACTCAACCTGTTCCGGAAACGGGACGCGTTGCTTGTCCAGATATGCACGGATAGCGGCCTCGCCGGCTGGGGCGAGGCAGGCAATTCCCCTCACGCCGCCGGCGCCTTTATCCGCGCTCGGTTGGCCAAACTGATCCTGGGGAAATCGCCCGCCGAGTATGGCCGCCACTTTCAATCGATGTGCGCTTCTGCAGGGTATGATCGGCGCGGTACATCGATGATGGCGATCTCGGCCATCGACATCGCCTTGCACGAGCTTGCCGCGCAAATGCATGATATCAGCGTGGCGACGCTGTTGGGCGGGGCGGTACGCAACGAAGTGTTTGCTTACGCAAGCGGACCATTCGTGCGAACGCAGCCCGATCCCTACCGGGAATATCAACGCGAGGTCGACCAATATCTTTCGCTGAACTTCAAGGCCATCAAACCCCGGGGTGGTGTTGAGCCGAGAGCCGATGGCATCATGGCAAATGCGCTCCGGAGGCAGGTGGGCCCCGACATCGGCATCATGGTCGACATCAACCAGGGCTATACGGCAGCGGCCGCCATCCGCGCGGCAAAGTTCATGGAAGGTGCCGACCTGCTCTGGATCGAAGAGCCGGTTCAGCCGGAAGACATCCCGGGCTATCAATCCTTTGCGCGCGCCACTGCGGTCGCAACGGCTGGAGGAGAAGCGCTCGGAAGCGTGCGTGCCTTTCGCGATTTTCTCGCCGCAGGCACCTTCGATATTCTTCAACCCGACCTTTCGATATGCGGAGGCTACAGCGGCTTTCGCCAAATTTGGGCGCTCGCGCAAGCCTATGATCTGCCCATCATGCCCCACGTGTTCGGCACGACTGTGAACTTCCACGCCTCGCTTCAAATGTCGGCGGTGCTTGAACCGCGCCGCGGCGGAGCTTGCGCCGCGTATCCATTCGTGGAGTACGACATGATGGACAACCCGCTCCTGCGCCTTGCCGGCACACCATCAGTTAGCCGGCACGGCATGCTCGCGGTCCCGGATGGTCCCGGTACGGGGCTGGACTTGCAGCCCGAACAGCTTGAGCCATGGATCACAGGCTGTTGGTCAGAGCATCTTTAGGAAACCTGCATCAACAGCATCGTCACCATCCCCGCGGGACTGAAATCGAATCTAATGTGGCTGACGACCTTCCTGCTGACGGTCGCGCTTGCCGCAATGGGAATGCACCGACTTGACGAAACTGCGAAGAAGAGGCTTTCGCCCTGCCCTCCTGGCTGCTCTTGCCTCCCTGTTTATCGGCATCTTTAGCCTGGCCTGCATCAAGCTGCTCGATTGAGGACTTCCGGCGACGCGTCACAGCGCAAGCCAAAGAACAACCTGCAGGACGACTGCACAAGGCAGCCCCAACGTCAGCGCGAGGAGCTGACCTTCTTTTACTTCATCGGCGTTCAGATCGGGAAGGAGTTCGGCAGCGAGCAGCAGCGTCAGACCACATTCCATGAGACCCCCCGATTCCGCCGGCCGGCATACGCTTCATTCTCTGGCTAAAAAATCACCCGCAACTCGAGCTGTTTCAGCCCTCGACTTTGAAGGTGAGCCCGGCGTTCCGAACAAGCTGGGATATCAGCTTCTCGCCCATCGCCGCGCCAGGCGTCCAAATGCCGGCAGCAACGTCACTTGCGTCCTGCAAAAGGCAGAGCGCGCATTCCGTGATCATCTTCGACGTCGATGCATAGCCGGGATCCTTGTCGCCGCGAACCGCGACGGAAATCCTGCCGTGGTCCTTGCTGCGCCCGATGAACAGGATGTCGTAAGAACCGGCCTCGCGCTCGGCCTTGGATGGCCCCTCGCCTGGCTTCGGACTGCTTTCATCGCCAAACGATCTGTTTTCTTCCACAATCCTGGCGGCCGTAACCTCTCCCTGCTTGCCGGCCCCTGCTACGATCATCTCGTCGTAGACGAAGCCGGTCCCGTAGGGATGCCCCATCAGCGCGTTGGATCGATGAACGTTGCGCGTGTTGATCGGCGACATGATGAAGGGGGCCACCCAGGCGCCGAGATCCTCGTCGAACTCAATCTTCATTCCATGCGGCTGTTTTGGGCCGGCAAAACCGGGCGTCAGCAAGAACGGGTCCTTGAGCTGGGCGAGCACCTGCGGATTGCTCGTCGCTGCGGCCATCGTCGCCCGCGAACTGGCCGCAGTTCCGCCCGAGAAGTTGCCTTTCATCACGCGGACGCGGCCTTTCACGTGCTCGGCCGCCTCACCCCATGCTTTCTTCGCGGCGCTCTGCAGGAAGAACACACCAAGCTCGAATGGCACAGAATCGAAGCCGCACGAGAAAACGATGCGCGCCCCACTCGATCGGGCGTCGTTCTCATGGGCGTCGATCATGTTCCTCATCCAGACCGTCTCGCCGCTCAAGTCGAGATAGTCCGTACCCGCACGAGCGCACGCCGCCACCAGTTCCGATCCGTAAAGCTGGAATGGACCCACTGTCGAAATGACGGCGCGCGTCGTCCGGACCAACGCCTGCAAGGAAGTTCGATCGTCTGAGTCAGCCTTGATCAGCAAGGTATTGTCGGGCGCGCCCACCCTGTCGCGGACGGCCGCGAGTTTGTCGAGATCGCGGCCCGCCATTCCCCATTTGATTTTGTTTCCGTAGTTCGTGGCGATATATTCTGCCACGAGCCGCCCGGTAAAGCCGGTCGCGCCAAACACAACCAGATCGCACTCTCTATCACGCACCATGTTTAGATCCCGTCAGTCACAAGCAAGACTGGGCTGCCGAAGGATGATCGCCAACCTGGATATCTATCATTTCATCTCGCCGCGCATTTCGTATCCAATGATGCGAGATACGAGTAGGGACGGCGGAAATCGAAATACAGATCGATTGTAGCCATGCAAGCTCCCTTCATCATCTACAGCGGGCAGATGGCAGCGAGGATTTCGATGTGGCGGCGACAGCGGCCGCTCAGGATTGCATAGCTTCCGGCTGTTTCAGAAGAAGCTGCTGCAATTCTCCCGAGCGGAACATCTCCGTGACGATGTCACAGCCGCCCACGAATTCGCCGCGTACGTATAGTTGGGGGATCGTCGGCCAATCCGAATAATCCTTGATACCTTGCCGCAGTTCTTCGGACTCGTAGATGTCGTGCGATTTGAAGGGTACGCCGAGATGGTCGAGTATCCGGACGACTTGCGCGGAAAATCCGCAAGCCGGTGCAACCGGCGTACCCTTCATGAACAAAAGAATCTCGTTAGCGTTCACTTCGCTGCGGATGAAATCTGCAATACTCATGATCCTCCCCTCCATCTGATCGGCGAGAGCCTAGCTTCTGTTACCACTGGAGCAAGGAAGATCAAAGTACATTTTTAGAACTGTCTCGCAACCCCCCGCAGGCTCGGCAGCGGGGGTTCACAATAATTGCATATCAGTCCGCGCGCGGTACGCGCGTAAGAAAAAGGCCGGTTGCAATGCAGCCGGCTGGAGGTCCAAGTTGAGCGGAGCGATACCCCGCCTGCCTTGTGGGAGCTCAAATCGCATCTAACGACGAACTTTCGGCTACATCAATTCCAAAATGGAATTTACTTGGGTCCACCAGGTGGGTTCCGGTGGAAAGCGCGTCCCTAGAGAGGAGGCGCGAAGAGTGCATTGCATTCCAATATATAGATGACTATCGTCATACAATAGATCACGAGCCAGCAGGAGAAGCTGTCATGCCCGCCCCCTCTGATCCCGTTGTCATTCTTTCCGCTGCCCGCACCCCGTTGGGTCGTTTCATGGGTGAGCTGTCAGCGGTTACCGCGCACAAGCTGGGCTCCCACGTGATCGGCGCGGCGTTGGAGCGCGCCAAATTGGCGCCAGACCGGATCGACGAGGTATTCATGGGCAACGTGCTACCGGCCGGGCAGGGCCAAGCACCCGCCCGCCAGGCCGCGCGTGGCGCTGGGCTGCCGGACGCCACCGGCGCCACCACCATCAACAAGGTCTGCGGTTCCGGCATGAAGGCGACCATGCTGGGCCACGACATCATCAATGCTGGCTCCGCCAACATCGTCCTATCAGGCGGCATGGAGAGCATGTCGAACGCGCCCTATCTTCTTGCCAAGGCGCGCGGCGGCTACCGCTCCGGCCACGACCGCATCATTGACCACATGATGATGGACGGGCTGGAGGATGCCTATGAGACCGGTCGCTCGATGGGCGATTTCGGCGAAGCGACCGCGGAGGCCTATCAGTTCACCCGCAAGGACCAGGACGCCTACGCGATGGAGACGCTGACCCGTGCGCGCAAGGCGGTCGAAGGCGGTGCGTTCAAGGCCGAGATCGTGCCGATCACGCTGACCGAGAAGACCGGGCCGCGGATCATCGCCAACGACGAGCATCCGCTCAAGGTCGATCCCACCAAGATCCCGGGCCTGAAGCCCGCCTTCCGCGCCAACGGCACCATCACGCCAGCCGCTTCCTCGGCCAACGCCGACGGCGCCGCGGCGCTCATTCTGGCAAAACGCTCACTCGCCGATCGCGACGGCCTTCCGATGCTCGCCGAAATCAAGGGCCACGCCACCCATAGCCAGGAGCCGCAATGGTTCACCACGGCGCCGATCCCGGTTATTCGCAAACTGCTCGATAAAATCGGCTGGAGCGTCGCCGACGTCGACTTGTTCGAGATCAACGAAGCATTTGCGGTGGTGGCAATGGCCGCGCAGAAGGATCTCGGCATTCCCCGCGAAAAGCTGAACATGAACGGCGGCGCCTGCGCGCTCGGCCACCCGATCGGGGCCACCGGCGCGCGCCTCATCGTGACGCTGCTGCACGCGCTCGAAGCGCACAATCTGAAGCGCGGCGTAGCTGCGCTCTGCATCGGCGGTGGCGAGGCCACCGCCATCGCGGTCGAGCGCATCGCCCGCTGACAGATCGACCAGGAGGAACATACTACGGCGAGCGGCACGAACGGTGTCGCCCGACGTCTTGTAACGCACCCGGAAGCTGGCACCTCAACGTGACGAAAGTTCTCATGGCCGACCAGAGCGAAGCGGTCGCGACTGCACCGCGACGCGCGCCCGTCTCCGGCGCCTTGCAAATCGCAGTCCTCGCCGCGCTGGCGTCAATGGGAACGCTCGCAACCAATATCATGCTGCCGTCGCTGCCACAGATGGCGATATCGTTGAATGTCACAAGCGCGGCGGTCACGTCCGCCATCACGGTCTTTCTTTTCGTGTTCGCCTTCGGCCAGCTTCTGGTCGGACCAATCTCGGATCGCTACGGTAGACGTTGGCCAGTTTTAGTCGGATTTGCGGTGTTCTTCGGAGGCAGTGTCTGGTGCGGGCTGGCAAGCGATCTACCGAATCTTCTGATCGGCCGCGTCTTGCAAGCTTCGGGCGCTTGCGCGACATCAGTACTGTCGCGTGCCATAGCGCGCGACATGTTTAGTGGCGCGGTGCTGGCACGCGCGATGGCGCTAATCATGATTGCGATGTCGGTCGCTCCTGGTTTCTCGCCGCTGCTTGGCGGCGCGCTCGATCACACCTTTGGTTGGCGCTCCGAGTTCGCCCTCGTCGCCGTTTTTGCGGTGGTCGGTGCCATTGCCTATGGCATCGTGCTTGGCGAAACCCACAATTCGGTTCGAACTCCGCTCGATCCGAGCGCCATCATCCGAGCCTATGTCAGCCTGATAGGAGATCGCCGGTTCGTCGTCCCCACCGCGACGCTAGGGTTTCTACACGTCTGGCGCGACAGATTGACTCGGTGCGTCATGATGTTATCCCGCTTTGCGGTTTGTATGATTCTGTTTCTGACGCTTTGATTCGAAGGAGCGTCGGAGATGCAGCGAGAGCCGGATTTATCACTTGGCGAGTTTGGCGACGTTCGCCTCGATAAAAGGGGGCGGCGTTTGTTCAGGCTATGCTTTGCACGCGCAGCGTCTGCTTGCGCCAGATGGCGCAGGGTGACTGGGCCGCGTACATGGCGTACTGGCGGTTCGTGAACAATCCGCAAGTCACGACCGATCAACTGATTGAAGGCTGGAGCAGGCAGACGGCGACCGTGGTCAGCGGGCGTCATGTGCTGGCGATCCAGGACACCAGCGAGGTCAAGTTTCAAACGCGGCAGGGACGTCGGCGTAGACTGGGCAAAGTCGGCAAAGGCAATGCCCGCGGCGTGTTGCTGCATGCCATGATGGCGGTCGATGCCGACAGCGGGGCCTGCCTCGGCCTCACCGGCGGCAAGGTGTGGACGCGCAGGGGCACGGTTAAGACCCCTCACGACGAGCGTGAGTTGGCCAACAAGGAATCGGCGCGCTGGGTGACGACGGCCGAGCAGGGCTGCGAGGTTTTGGCTGCAGCGCGCATGATCACTGTCATCAATGACCGTGAGGGGGAGTTCTTTGCGCACTGGGCGTTGACGCCCGGCGACAACGTCCACCTGCTGACGCGGGCCATGCATGATCATGCGCTGGCCGACGGCAGAACACTTTATCAAGCGGTGGAGCGAGCCCGCTTCTGCAACAAGGCGGTGATCGATCTGCCGCAGCGGATGGATCGTCGCGGTCGCCAAGCCCACCTCTCGCTGCGCTTCGGAACCATCGTGCTCAAGCGGCCGGCGCGCCCCGGCGTGAAGGACCTGCCGGAGCGTGTCGAAGTCAGCTTCGTGGAAGTCGTCGAGTTGCACCCCCCGAAGGGGGCTGAGCCCGTTCATTGGCTGCTCTTGACCACTCATTCGATCGCCAATGCGGCCGATGCCTGGCGGATCGTCTCCTGGTACAAGCAGCGCTGGATCATCGAACAGTTGTTTCGCTCGCTGAAGAACCAGGGTCTGCGTATCGAGGACAGTCAGCTCGAAAGCGCCGAAGCCCTGATCAAGCTCGTGGCGATCGCCACTAAAGCAGCATGTATCGTCATTCAGCTCGTTCAGGCCCGCAATGGTGGTGGACAATTGCCGGTCAAATGCGCCTTCACGCCAGAAGAAATCGAAACACTTGCCGCCATCAACAGAACCATGAAAGGCAGGACCGAGCTTCAGAAGAACCCGCATCACCCCTACACTCTTCAGTGGGCGGCATGGATCATCGCCAAGCTCGGCGGATGGACCGGCTACGCCTCGCATCGGCCACCCGGACCAATCACCTTCCACAACGGAATGGCTCGCTTCCAAATCATCGTCGCTGGCAGAGCCCTCGAAAATGCGTAGAAACCCTAGCACCGCGACGGTCAGCCTGATCATAGGCGGACTGTTCTCGATGTTTTCGGCCTCTCCGCGCATCTTCATCGAAGCACTTCAATTCACCCCGATCCAGCTAGGTCTCTTTTTTGCCGCCACCGTTCTGATCGTATTCGCGGCCGGCATGCTGGCAACGAAATTGGCAGCACGCTACGGGCTCGGGCTCTCGATCCGTGCCGGTTTGGGGGCAACAGCCGCGGGCGGCGTGGGGATCCTGCTTGTCTCGCTGTTCAGCCCGACCTTCTTGCCGTATCTCTGCGCGATGAGCGCGTTCGTCCTCGGCATGGGCATTGTCACTCCCCTCGGTACCGCGCAGGCGCTCTCTCCGTTCGGCGAGAAGGCCGGTGCGGCCTCGGCGCTGCTCGGTTTCTGGCAGATGATGAACGCCGCGGCCGGCGTATGGCTGGCCGCCACCGTGTCGCATGAAGCAATGTTCGCACTAGGCGTGGTGTTGTCGATCTTTTCGCTGGCTGCTCTTGGCCTGTACGCGCTGAAGCCGGGCGTTGGTTAGCGACAAACCTAAATCATCGTTGGTCGAACTTGGTCAGTCGCCACCTCACCAGGTCATCGGCGCCTGGGCCGGCCTGCGGTTGGACGTCCCTTAAGCGTACCGCTTCGCCCGACCTGTCATCGACGAGCACGAGCTTCACCGGACGGCCGCTATTCTTGTTGATAAATTTGAGCGGCGGCCCCGCATTCCCTGTGATCGCCCACTTGTCTCCCACCTGGGCAAGCGCCTGAATGACCAGAATGACGTCCCTACCCTTCCGGGTCAGGAGATACTCGTAGCGATCAGGAGCCGACTGATACTGCCGCCGCTCGATCAGTTCATTTTGCTCGAGATGCTTCAGCCGATCGGACAACGTAGCGTGGGTAACGCCGGTCGATTTCCTCAAATCCTCATACCTGCTCAATCCCAGCGACAGATCGCGTAGGATCAGAATGGCCCAGCGGTCTCCGACCGCGTCCAGCACGCCGGCGATCGAGCAGGCCATTCCCTCAAAGCTCTTCGAGCGCATTCACGTCGACTCCGAATAACTCTTATTACCAGAGTAATAGGAGCGGCGGGGGGATCCAAGTGCCCCCGCTTGGACTCCAAAAAAACAGCTTGCCGCTTGTCACTCTTATTATTAGAGTTAATGCGACAAGTAAAACGAAAGAACGGCCAAACCTGCCGCCAAAGGAGGATTCATGCTTGAGCCCGCCAAGCGTCACGTGATGACCCTGGAGATCAACGGCACGCGCAAAACCGCCTTCGTCGAGGCGCGAAAGTTACTGGTCCATCTGATCAGGGAGGATTTTGGCCTCACCGGCACGCATGTGGGCTGCGATACTTCGCAGTGCGGCGCCTGCACCGTGGAGATCGATGGACAAGCGGTAAAATCCTGCACGGTGCTGGCCGTGATGGCAGACGGTGCGTCGATCACGACGATCGAGGGCCTGACCGACACAGGGGCCGAACTCAGCCCGGTTCAGGCGGCGTTCCATGAGCATCACGCGCTGCAATGCGGCTTCTGCACGCCGGGCATGGTGATGAGCGTGCGGCAGCTATTGAAGGATCAACCCGATCCGAGCGAGCGCGACATCCGCCACGGCCTTGCCGGCAACATCTGCCGCTGCACCGGTTATCACAACATCGTGCGCGCCGTTGAAAGTCTGGGATCGCAAGGCAAGCAGCCATGAACGATACGACTGCTATCCGCCATATCGGGCAGCCGCTCAGGCGGCGCGAAGATTTCAAGCTCCTGGCCGGCAAGGGCCGCTACGTCGATGACGTCAGGTTGCCGGGTATGCTGCATATGGCGGTACTGCGGTCGCCACACGCTCACGCCGAGATCAGAAGCGTCGATCTGTCGGCGGCTAAAATCGCGCCGGGTGTTCGTCTCGTCTTGTCCGGCAAGGCCCTCGTCGGCAGGATTGGGCCGATCGTGCCGAACTGGGTCGTTCCCGGAAGCAAGGTGCCGTTCCATCCCGTTCTCGCAACCGATCGCGTTCGCTTTGTCGGCGAGTGCGTGGCGCTGGTGGTGGCGGAAACGCTGGCGCAGGCCTATGACGCAATCGGCCTGATCGACGTCGATTACGAGGTGCTGCCCGCCGTGACCGACGAAGAAATCGCCATCCGCGATGGCGCACCACAGCTCCATGACAACGTTCCGAGCAACATCACCACGATCTACAAGGTGCGCGGAGGCGACTACCAGCAAGCCACCCGCGAAGCCGATCAGGTCATCGGCCTGCGCGTCGTCAATAACCGTCTGATCCCGACCTGTATGGAAACGCGCGCGATCGTTGCCTCACCAGAACCGGACGGCACGCTGACGGTCTATATCGGCAGCCAGGTTCCCCACATGCACCGACGCTGGATCGCGGAAACGGTCGGTATCCCCGAGCATCAATTGCGGGTGGTCGCACCTGATATCGGGGGCGGCTTTGGCGCCAAGATGCATCTTTATCCAGAGGACCTGCTCTGCCCCTATCTCGCTCGCGAACTCGGCGCACCGGTCAAATGGTGGGAAAGTCGCTCCGAAAGTCATCAATCGACCAGCCATGGTCGTGCCCATACCGAGAATATTGAAATCGCTTTCAAGAACGATGGCACCATCCTCGGCCTTAAGGTGGCAACGCTCGGCAATGTCGGCGCCTATCTCTCCAACATGGCGAGCGGCGGTCCAACGGTAAACACCATCAATTTCGGCACTGGCACCTACAAGATCGACAATTACGAAGCCATTTCCCGCGTCGTCGTCACCAATACCGTGCCGGTTGATGCCTATCGCGGTTACGGCCGGCCCGAAGGCGCTTACATCGCCGAGCGCGCGATCGATGCGGTGGCGCGCCATCTCAAACTGGACCAGGTCGAAGTGCGGCGGAAGAATTTCGTTCAGCCGGCAGAATTTCCCTATCGGCCCTACGGCAGTATGGGCGTGATGTACGATAGCGGCAACTACCAGGGACTGCTCGACAAGGCGCTCACGGCTTTCGACTATGATAGACGCCGCAGCGAATGCGAAGCATTGCGCGGCAGCGGCATCTATCGCGGCGTTGGCGTCGCCGCCTATACGCATATGTGTGGCATGGCACCTTCGCGTCGGCTGGCCCCAGGCGGATTTGACCGCGGCGGATGGGAAAGCGCGCGGGTCAGCATCGATTCCAGCGGACGGGCCACGATCTATTCGGGCTCGATGAGCCAGGGTCAAGGCCATATCACGTCGTTGTCGCAGATCGCCGCTGACGTGCTGCAGATTCCTATTGAAAACATCGACATCGTGCAAGGCGACACGCGCCAGGTGCAGGCCGGCCACGGCACTTTCAATTCCCGTTCGATGGCTGTCGGCGGATCCAGCGTGCACGTGTCGTCGCAGCGCATTGTGGCCAAGGCCAAGAAGATTGCAGCAGGCATGCTGGAAGTGGACGAGAAGGATGTTTCCTATTCGGCGGGCGCGTTCAGCGTGCCCGGCACCGATATTGCGCCGGTTACCTTCTCCAAGGTGGCCCGCATGGCTTATCTCGGGCACAAACTGCCGGATGAAGTCGCACCGGGCCTGGATGAGACGGTGTTTTATGATCCGACCGGCATGGGTTCGCCGTCAGGCATCCACCTCGCTTATGTCGAAGTCGATCCGGAAACCGGGATCGTCGACATCCTCGACTATGTCGCGGTCGATGACGTCGGCACGCTGATCAACCCTCGCCTCGCGGCCGGCCAGATCCATGGCGGCGTCGTGCAGGGCATCGCGCAGGCGCTCTATGAAGAGGTCAGCTACGATCCCGACAATGGGCAACTTCTGACCGGCTCGCTGCTCGACTATGCCGTTCCGCGCGCCGAGCATGTGCCGAACATCCGATCGCTGTTCCAGGAGACGCCCTCGCCGACCAATCCGATCGGCGTCAAGGGCATCGGCGAGAGCGGCTCGATCGCCGCGCCACCCTGCATGGTCCATGCCGTCCTCGATGCCTTGTCACCGTTCGGTATCACCCATCTCGACATGCCGCTGACGCCGCCTCGAATCTGGGCGGCGGTACAAAAGGCACGCACGGGAGCCTCCCAATGATCCCCGCAGCCTTCGATTATGTCCGCGCGTCTTCGCTCGCCCAGGCGATCGATCTGTTGCGCGACGATCCCGACGGAACGAAGCTTCTGGCCGGTGGCCATACCTTGCTGCCGGCGCTGAAGCTGCGGCTGGCGTCGCCCGCGCTCCTGATCGATATTGGAGGCCTCGCCGAGCTCAAGGGAATCGAGATCAGCGAGACCGGCATCAGGATCGGCGCACTGACGACGCATACCGAACTCTTTGCTTCCGAGCCGCTGAACAAGGAGTTGCCGGTCTTTCGCCAGGCGGCCAGCCTCATTGCCGATCCCCAGGTACGCAACCGCGGCACGATCGGCGGCTCGCTCGCGAACGCCGATCCCGCGGCTGACTGGCCGGCGGTTGTGGTGGCGCTGCAGGCAGAGATCGAGATCGCAGGCCCGAATGGCCTGAAAAGGGTGGCGGCAAAGGACTTCTTCGTCGATATCTTTTCGACGGTTCTGGGACCGAACGAAATTCTCGCCAGCATCCATATCCCGCGGCCGAAGGCCGGCACGCGCTTCATCTACCGAAAGATCCGGCACCCCGCGAGCGGCTTTGCCGTCGTGGGAATCGCGGTCGGCGTTCGACTGCAGCATGGCGTGGTTGCCGAGATTTCCGTTGGCGTCACCGGTGCAGCGAACCACGCGTTCGCCGGTCAGCAAGCCGCCGATTTCCTGACCGGCAAGACCCTTTCGCGGGACAATATCGACCAAGCGGCAAAATTGCTGAGTGAGACGACCGAGTGCCTCTCGGACCGCTACGCGTCGGCGGAGTACCGAGCGAATCTGATCCGGATCGAGACCACGCGAGCGCTACTTGCGCTTTCGTCGTGAGACGCGAGCCTTCGAGCCGGCCGCAACGCGATCAACGGCATCGCCGCCAAACCGCTTGCGGTTGAACGGAACAGCACCTGCGCCAGCAACTATCTCGACGTCCTCGAGCCGCAACGGCTTGCCGTCGCTCGTCCGCAACTCCGGATATTCGATCGGGCGTCCGGCAGCGCGGTCGCGGAACACGACCTGCGGCCCGGCCGGCTCCGCCAGCCAGTCGTCACCCCATTTCTTCAGCGCGAGATAGGCCGGAAAGAAATCACGTCCCTTCTCGGTCAGAACGTACTCATATCGACCGGCGTGTTCGGGTAGCGGCACCCGCGTCATGACGCCGGCCTCGACGAACTTCTTCAGTCGAGTGCTCAAGATATTCGGAGCGATCCCGACATAGTATTCGAACTCGTCGAAGCGTTTCACGCCGTAATAGGCCTCGCGCAGGATCAGGATGGACCAGCGGTCGCCAACGATTTCCATGGCGCGCGCCATGGAACATTCCTTGTTGGCAAGACGGCTTTGCTTGACACTGGACATCGCTCTTTCAACCCCGAACTCACCCCATACCATATTGAGCGGAATTCGTGTATGTCCAGTGCCCTTCGGCGTTTCCCTGATCAGGCGGCCTGACCCGGCTCGGCTTGCGCCTTGGCCACGACCTCGGGCTCTAGCGCGCGGCGATGCGTGACGAGTACGCCTGCTTCGCTCAAGCGTTTCAGCTCCGCCTCGCTGACGCCGAGTTCGCTGAAGACCGCGAAATTATGCTCGCCCTGAAAGGCAGGCGTGCCAATTGGCGTCAACTCTTCTGCCGAAAACCGCCACGGCCGGCCCGGCAACCGATATTCGCCGCCGCTTCGGTCAGGAACGCGCTGGACGGCGCCCCAATAGTCGCTCCATTCCGATGCAGTGAGTTGCTTGATCGAACGGATCTCGCCCATGGCGATCTTGGCCTCGTCGAACTGGGCGTCGAGGGTCGCCATATCCGGAAAGGTCAGGATCCAGGACTGGATGATCTGGTGCAACACGCCAAAATTAAGCCGGCGCGCGGCCGCAGTGGAGAACCGTGGATCGTCCATCAGATCGACGCGGCGCATGGCGCGCAGCCACGACGGAAAGGTCAGGCTGCCGATGATACTGGTCGCAACCGTAAAGTGCTCGCCTTGCGGTCCCGTGAAAAATGGGCAATCGGTGGCTCCGAGTATCGCGGGCTCCGCCCCGATATCGTCGTCGGAGAGATCGACATGCGCTCGTTCATTGACGGCGAGCAGCGTCGCCGCCATTGCAACGTCGATATACTGGCCCTGCCCCGTCTTCTGGCGGCTGTTGAGCGCTGCGAGAATCGCAATCACGGTCTGCAATCCGGCATAGACGTCTGCATGCGACAGGCTGTCGGTACGCGGCTCCGCCAGCGTGTTGCCATAGTGACGAACGCTGTTGTCGGTAAAGCCGGCCTCGGCCTGCACGGTTGGCGCATAGGCCATCCGGCTGCGCCACGGACCGCCCTGGCCATAGCCGGTGATCGACGCGTAGATCAGACGCGGGTTGCGTTTGGACAGTGTTTCGTAGTCAAGGCCGAAGAAAGCCAGAGTCCCGGCACGGAAGTTTTCGACGACGATATCGGCGGTGTCACAGAGTTTCAGCACCAACTCATAGGCACCCGGCATATTGAGATTGATGCTGACATTGCGTTTTCCGGCATTTTGCTGGGCGTAATAGCCCGACATGCCGTCGGTCGATGGAAATGCAAACCGGGAAACGTCGGGGCTTGGCGGTTCGATCTTGATGACCTCGGCGCCAAGATCCTGCAGCGTCCGAGCGCACAGCGGACCAGCCAGCACGCGGGAGAAATCGACGACACGGATTCCACTCAAGGGGCCACTCATGTCAGCGCCCCGCGAACTTTGCAAGACCCGGGCCGTCCTTGCGGAATGACGTGAGACCGGTCTTGAGATCTTCCGACGCCCAGATCGGCGCCTGTACTCTTGCCATCGCCTCGTCCGCAGCCATCACGCCCTGGTTGACGGCGATATGCGCGAGTTCCTTGGTCGCGGCATGCGCCACCGTCGGTCCCTGCGCAAACTCCTCCGCGATCGCCATCGTCGCCGTCTCCAGCGACTCTTCCGGAACCGTGAGATTGATCAATCCCCACTTCTCCAGCGTCGGCGCATCGTAGCGCCGCGCCAGCATCGACATTTCCTTGGCGCGCTGCGCGCCGATCCGCTGCACCTGCCGCTGGATTCCGCCCAGCAAGGGATGCAGCCCAAGCGTCGCCTCGACCGAGCCGATCTTCGCCGAAGAGGCCGCGATAATGTAATCGCACGATAGCGCAAGCTCGAGACCGCCACCCAGGCAAACGCCGTGAACACTGGCGATTAACGGGATTGGCAGCAGCTCCATGAAGCGCAGGAATTCGACGCCGGTCAGCTGCCGATTTTCACCGGCCTGATCTCCGCTGCCTGCCTCTACCCGTTTCTCGAAGATATCCAGATCGGCGCCGGCGGAGAAATGCCGCAGTCCGCTACGGATGACGATGGCGCGGCTGCCTGCCTCTTGCGCTGCCCCCACCTGATCCACAATCGCGTTGAGGAGTTTGGGGCCGAGCAGGTTGTGCGGCCGATAAACCATGGTCAAAACGGAGATATTGCCGCGCTGCTCGCGCGTCACCAATGCATCCTCGGACAAAGCTGCCTCCTGTTTGCCGGCGGTTCTCGCGACCGCATTATTCCAGCTATCAACGCAAGTTATATCATGACTTGCGTTTTGCAAGCTATAATTTGCTCCTGCATCAAACGTCTTGGCGCTCGACCCGATTTTTCAAGACGCCGATCTTCTCCACTTCGAGCTCGATGCTATCCCCGTGCTCGAGATACCAGCCAAGTTCGAGCCCGCAGCCATTGCCCACGGTGCCGGAGCCGATGAACTCACCGGGCATCAACGTCTCATCCCGGGTAATGTGAGCGATGATTTCCTCGAACGAAAACAGCATGCCTTCGCTCGTGCCTTGCGAACGAATCTCGCCGCTGACGCGGGCCTCCATCTTGAGCTTGTAGGGATCGCCGATTTCGTCGGGTGTCACGATCCAGGGCCCAAGCACGTTGCCGCCATCGAAGCTCTTGCCTTTGGCGGGGTCCCAATCGGCCTTCCATCTCTACCCGCTGGGCATCGCGCGCGGAAAAATCGTTGAAGATCGTGTAGCCGAATATGTGGTCGCGTGCCTTCGCTGCCGGAATGTTCGCGCCCCTGTTCTTGGTGACGATTCCGAATTCCAATTCGTAGTCCATGACCTGGCTGTAACGCGGCCATTTGACCGTCGTGTTGGGGCCCTTCACGCTAAAGCGGTTGGTAATGTAGTAGATTGGTTGCTTGCGATACACCTCGGGCAGCTCGGGCAGCGGCGCAGCCTGCAGACGTGCGAGCTCAGCCGTATCGCCTGCCTTACGCGCCTTTAGTTTGAGATGCCCAATCGGGCCTTGAACGATATGAACCGGAAACGACATGCCGTCGCGCATCTGGCGCGGCTCCGGCAACGGGGCAAGAAGTTCGGATTCCGCAACCGCAGACCATAAGTCCTGATCTTTCCTATAGCGGTCGAACAGGTTGGATGCTTCGTCCAGCGCGGCGTCGCCATAATCCACAAGGTCAAGCATCGAGTTGAATGCTGGATTTTGCTTACCGGCCCGCTGCGAGGCGGCAGCGAGATCAAACAACAAGCGGCCGCCGGCTTGGACGAGCGCGACCCTATTTTGACCTGCGGATCGATAGGTAGCTAGTTTCAAGGCGCACCTCCCAAGCCAAATGAGCATCTGACTGGCAGTCATAGACCATAACTTGCATTTTGCAAGTTATGGGGCAGCGGACGCTTATGGACTCGGAAAGACATTAGCGTCCTGATTGCGCAAGGCCTGCCGACCGGCCTTCAGAAGGGCGTCAGACAGCCGCTTGTCGCCGGCCGCACGCGCGAGCACGATGGAACCGACCATGGTCGCAATTGCGCCGGCTGCGGCCTGCCGCGCATCCATTGACGATCTCTTCGGGATCAAACCAGCCATGACATCGATCATTTTCTCGAGCCTGCCTGCAAAGGTACGCCGCGCCTCCGGGCCCGAGCGTCCAATATCCGCGGCCAGAGCCGGAAGAGCACAACCGCGAGCCGCATTGTTGCGATGGCGGGGGCTCAGATAGGACTCGACGACTGCGTCGAACCCTTTCTCGTCGGGCAACCCCTGCGTGAGATCCAGCCAATGGTCGACGGTTTGATCCATGGCCAAGGCGAGCGCTTCAATGACCAGAGCGTCACGCGACTTGAAGTAGGCGTAAAAGCTGCCATGCGTCAGGTCGGCGAGCTTCATCAGGTCGACCACACTCAAGCCGTCGGAGCCGTTCTGACGCAGGCCGTAGGAAGCATTTTCGACAATCCGCCTGCGCGTCTGCTGCCCATGGTCTTTCGGGTAACGCATTGCTTGCTCCGGGATGACCAAAGAAACAGAGCTATATTAGATGATTATCATCATATATAACAATCAAATTCCGCAGAATGGCCTTTTGATCTGCGCCCCTACCAGGAAAAGCCGGTCAGCGAAGCTGACCTCCAGATTTAAGGCACGCTAGTGTCCGGCGAATACGGGCTTGCGCTTCTCAATGAAGGCGCGCACCGCCTCCTTGTGATCCGTCGTTCGCGCGGAACGGACCATGTATGCCGCTTCCTGGTCCATCGAATCCAGAAGGTCCGTGGCCAAGGCATGGTCAAGGTTGTCCTTCATGCCGGCGAAAGCTTGCGAGGGGCCCTCGGCCAAGGACCTTGCAAGCGCAAATGCAACATCGCCAAGCACGGCGTCGGCCACCACCCGGTTGACGAGCCCCAGGGTCTCGCAGCGGCGTGCGTCGATCCGCTCCGACAGAAACATCAACTCGCGTGCTCGGGACGTTCCCACCAGCCTCGTTAGCAACCAGGCGATGCCGTAGTCTCCCGTCAACCCGATGCGGGCATATCCTGTGGTCATCACAGCCGATTCAGCGGCGATTCGAATGTCACAGGCGAGTGCGAGCGCAAGCCCTGCGCCCGCGGCAGGCCCCGGAAGCGCCGCGAGCGTCGGCTTTCGTAGTTCCACCAGCGCACCCGTGAGGGTGCGCTGCTTCACACGCAAGTCGGCGATCCGCTCATCGATCGGCGTTTCTGCCTTCGCAGAATTGTTCCCCATGCCCTTGACGTCGCCGCCGGCGCAAAAGGCAGTCCCGGCGCCAGTGATGAGCAGTGCGCCGACCCTGGAATCTTCGCCGCACTGCCTGATCATGCGCCGGAGCGCTGGGGTCAGTTGATCGGACAAGGCGTTGCGGGCCTCGGGCCGGTTCAGCGTGACGAGCGCCACGCGATCCCGGATCTCACACAGCAACTCCTCTGTGCCGGTGTCGACTTCGATCCGATCTTCGGCCATCCGCCCTGTTCTCCTTGCGCGCCTTCAGGCGACCATCAAGGCTTCCTTGCTGTCGGCGTCCAGGAATCCCGTGAGCCGGCCCCTGATCAGCCGCTCGGCATCCGCCATGATGCGATCGATCAACTCCCTCACCGTCGGAATGTCCTGAATGAGTCCAACGACCATGCCGCAACTCCACGCGCCCGCGTCCATGTCGCCATCGATCATCACCTTCGGATAGACTCCAGCGACCTGCTCATGGATGTCGCCAATCTTCAGGCTTGCGCCCATCTCGCGCTCGATCTCGAGCAGCTGGTCGACGCCCTTGTTCTTCAAGACGCGCTCGGTATTGCGCAGCGCGCGCATGACCAGCACGGTGTCGAGTTCGGTCGCCTTGACCAAGGCCTGCTTTACATTGTCGTGGACCGGCGCTTCCTTGGTGGCGATGAAGCGGGTACCCATGTTCATGCCGGCGGCCCCCATCGACAGCGCCGCGACGAGGCTCCGCGCGTCGGCCATGCCGCCCGACGCCACGAACGGAATCTTCAACTCGTCCGCCGCGCGGGGCAGCAGGATCATGTTCGGGATGTCGTCCTCGCCGGGATGGCCGCCGCATTCAAAGCCATCAACACTGACGGCGTCGCAGCCGATCTTCTCGGCCTTGAGCGAGTGCCGCACCGAGGTGCATTTGTGGATCACCTTGATGCCAGCAGCTTTCAGCGCAGGCATGTACTGCTCGGGGCTGCGGCCAGCGGTCTCCACCGCCTTGACGCCGCCTTCCTTGATAGCAGCGATATATTCCGGATATGGCGGCGCGGTGAAGCTCGGCAGGAAAGTAAGGTTCACGCCAAAGGGTTTGTCCGTCATGTCGCGGCAGCGCGCGATCTCCTTGGCCAATAGTTCCGGCGTCCGTTGCGTCAGGCCGGTGATGATTCCAAGCCCCCCGGCATTCGACACCGCGGCCGCGAGTTCGGCGAACCCCACATAATGCATTCCGCCCTGAATGATCGGATGTTCGATGCCGAACATCTCGGTAATTGCAGTCTTCACGCGTACCTCCAATGTGTTTTGACAGATCTCTAGTCTAGCCAGCTTGTCGTTCGTCAGTGGACAACTTCGAGGAGGCCTGCGGCACCCATGCCGCCTCCGATGCACATGGTAACAACAGCATACTTGGCCTTGCGCCGGCGCCCCTCGATCAGGGCATGGCCGGTCAGCCGCGCTCCAGTCATGCCGTAGGGATGGCCGACCGCGATCGAGCCGCCATTGACGTTGAGCTTCTCCGGGTCGATCCCGAGCTTGTCGCGGCAATAGATCACCTGCACGGCGAATGCCTCGTTCAATTCCCAGAGATCTATATCGTCGATCTTCAGTCCGTGTCGCTTAAGCAGCCGAGGCACGGCGTAGACCGGACCCACGCCCATCTCGTCCGGCTCGCAGCCCGCCGAGACGAAGCCCCGGAAGATACCGAGCGGCTGCAGCCCCTTTTGCGCCGCGAGCTTGTCGCTCATGATGACAGCGGCACTGGCGCCATCCGAGAGTTGGCTCGCATTGCCCCCGGTAACAGTGAAGCCCGGCCCCTTGGCAGGCTTCACACCCGCGAGACCCTCGGCCGTGGTATCGGGGCGCGGCCCCTCGTCGGCCGACAATGTCACCTGCTGATACGACACGGCGCCGGTCGCCTTGTCCGTGACCGCCATCGTGGTCTTGATCGGTGCGAGTTCGTCGTTGAACCGTCCGGCCTGCTGCGCAGCCGCTGTCCGGCGCTGGCTCTCCAGGCTGTATTCGTCCTGGCGTTCGCGCGAGATGTCGTAGCGTTTCGCCACGATCTCGGCAGTATCCAGCATCGCGATGTAGGCGTCTCCCTTCATCGCGAGCAGTTCCGGATCGACGGCATGAAAGCTGTTCATCTGGTTGTTCTGGACCAGGCTGATGGATTCGCCGCCGCCGCCGATGGCAACTTCGACGCCATCGAAAATGACCGAACGCGCAGCCAGCGCAATCGCCTGAAGCCCGGACGCGCATTGGCGGTCGACGGTCGTTCCGGCCACGCTGACCGGAAGTCCGGCCCGCAGCAACGCCTTGCGCGCAATGTTCATACCCGTGGCGCCCTGTTGCATGGCGCAACCCATCACGACATCCTCAACCTCGGCGCCCTCGAGCTTCGCGCGCGACAGCGCCGAAGAGATGGCATGCCCGAGCAGGGTCGCGCCTTCGGTGTGATTGAGGGCGCCCTTGTAGGCCTTGCCAATGGGCGTGCGAGCGGTCGAGACGATTACGGCTTCGGTCATTGTTTACCTCTGGTCGGGGTGCGGCAGTCGGTTTGCTGCGTTGGGAGGGAGATTCAGCTCTGCTGCGCGTACCGCATCAGATGATAGGCGGGATCGCCGAACTGGACGTTGATGGAGCTTATTCGCTTGAAGTAGTGGCCGACGTTCAACTCGTCGCTCATGCCCATGCCGCCGTGCAGTTGCACGGCCTGCTCTGCGACAAAGCGTGCGGCGTAGCCAACTTTCGACTTCGCGCCGGACGCCAGTTTCGATCCGTTCGGCTCCTTCGACGCCAGGGTTAGATTCAAATGCTGAGTGAGCGAAATCGATTCCTCAAGCGCGATGAACATGTCGACCATGCGGTGCTGCAGCACCTGAAACGTTCCCAGCGCAACCCCGAACTGCTTGCGCGTCTTGCTGTATTCGAGCGTCGCCGAGTTCAGCTCCGTCATGGCGCCGACGGCTTCCGCGCAAAGGGCTGCGATGGCGCGATCGCGAGCCGCCTCCAGGGCCGCGACGCCCTCGCCTTCGCTCCCCAGCATCTGGCTGGCAGGCACCTCGACTTTCATCAGCGTGAGTTCAGCGGCGCGCCGGCCGTCGATGGTCTTGAAGCTCTGCAGGTGAAGATTGGCCGCATGGCGATCTACGACAAACAGACTGACGCCGTCGCGATCGCGTTGCTGGCCCGAGGTGCGCGCCGAAACGATCAGCTTGTCGGCCCAGGGCGCACCGACCACCGCGGCTTTGGTTCCGCTCAGAACAAATTTGTCCCCGTGGCGGCGTGCAGTGGTAGTGACGTTGTGGAAATCATAACGTGACCGTCCCTCCGCCCAGGCCAGCGCCCATATCGCATCGCCCTCCATGATCTTCGGCAGGAACGCCTGGCGCTGCTCGGGCGAGCCGACGTCCTCGATCAGACCACCGGCGAGGACAACCGTCTCAAAATACGGCTCGACGACGAGGTTGCGGCCGAATTCCTGCATCACGATCATCGTCGCAAGCGAGCCGCCGCCAAGTCCGCCAGAGCTTTCCTGGAACGGCGCGGCACAGAGCCCAAGTTCGGCGAACGATTTCCAGTGCCTGCGGCTCCAGCCTTCATCGGTCGCAACGATCTTGCGGCGCTCGTCGAAATCGTACTGCTCGCGCAGGAAGCGTTGAATGCTGGACCGGAGCAATTCCTGTTCTTCCGTCAACTGGATGTCCATCGGATGCCTCGTGCGATGTGATCAGAGACCCAGCACCGCTTTCGCGATGATGTTGCGCTGGATCTCGTTCGATCCCCCATAAATGCTGAGCTTGCGGGAGTTCAGGTACTTTTCGGTCGCGGTGTGTCCGTAGTCCGGCCCCGGCATGAAGCGGTTGGCGCTTGCCGGGTGCTCACGGATGGCCAGGCCGTAATTACCGATCGCCTGGTGCGTCAGATCGGTGATGCGCTGGAATATCTCGGTACCCCTGATCTTGAACAGCGACGCCGCCGGTCCCGGATCGATGCCGCGCGACATCTGAGCCACGATGCGCAGTTCGGTCGCCTCCAGCGCCAGCACATCGAGCTCGACGCGCGCGATGTCCCTGATGAAATCCCCGAAGGACGGATCGTCCTCGCCGACTTCGGTTCTCACGATCTGCTTGAGACGCCCGAGATACCGAGTGGACCGGCCGATCCCGGCCATGCTGGTACGCTCGTTACCCAACAGGAATTTGGCGTAGGTCCAGCCCTTGTTCTCCTCGCCGATCAGATTTTCAACGGGGACACGGACGTTCTCGAGAAAGACGTCGTTAACCTCGTGGCTGCCGTCGATGGTAATGATCGGACGCACGGTGACGCCAGGCGATTTCATGTCGATCAAGAGGAAAGAAATGCCGGCTTGGGGCTTTGCTGCAGGGTCCGTCCGCACCAGGCAGAAGATCCAGTCGGCATGTTGGGCCAGCGTTGTCCAGGTCTTGTGGCCGTCGACGATGTAGTGGTCGCCGTCGCGCATCGCCTTGGTGCGGACCGAGGCGAGGTCTGAGCCAGAGCCCGGCTCCGAATAACCCTGGCACCACCAATCCTCCCCGGAGAGAATTCGCGGCAGAAACTTCTTCTTCTGCGCCTCGTTGCCGAAGGTGTAGATGACCGGGCCGACCATGGTGACGCTGAATGCGAGCGGCGGCAGCGTTCCGGCGCGTGAGGTCTCCTGTTCAAAGATGAAGCGCTGGGTGACCGACCAGCCGGGGCCGCCATACTCCTTGGGCCAGAGCGGAGCAATCCACCCCTTCTTGTAGAGGATGCGGTGCCAGAGCAGCGACTGCTCCTTGGTCAAATCGGTCTCGGGATTTGGAACGCGCATTTCCGGCGGATAGTTCTCCGCGATAAAGGCGCGTACCTCGTCACGAAACGCAGCGTCCTCGCTGGAAAGTTCGAGCTCCATCGTGCGAGGCTCCCGTTACCACTTCTCGCCGAAGGGACGAATCTCCAGCTCGAACGTCCAGGCGCTGCGCGGCTGCTGATAGAGCAGCCAATAGGATTCCGCGACCGATGATGGCGGCATCAAAGCATCGGGGTTATCCAGCGCATTCGGACCGAGTGCCTCGATCCGTCGCTGGCGCACCCACTCAGTGTCGACGCCGGAATCAATGATGAGATGCGCCACGTGGATGTTCTTGGGCCCCAACTCGCGAGCGGCCGCCTGGGCGACGGCCCGCAGACCAAACTTGGCGCTGGCAAAGGCTGCATAACCCGTTCCACCACGGAGACTCGCCGTCGCACCTGTGAAGAAGATGTTGCCCTTGCCGCGGGGCAGCATCAGTCGCGCTGCTTCGCGGCCGGCGAGAAAGCCGGAATAGCAGGCCATTTCCCAGACCTTGCGGAACACGCGCTCGGTGGTTTCCAAAATCGGAAAGTTGACGTTGGCGCCGATGTTGAAGATGCAGACCTCGAGCGGCGCGTGCTTGTCGGCATCGCCGAGGAATGAAATGATTTCCTCCTCCTTGCGCGCGTCGAGCGAGCGCGCATGAATTTCGCCGCCGGCCTTCTCGATCTCCTTGACGAGCGGTTCGAGTTTTGCCCCGTTACGGCGCCCGGCAAACACCGTGAAGCCCTCCGAGGCGAACTTTTTGGCGATCTCGCCGCCGATATAATCGCCGGCGCCGATCACGGCCACGGTTGCGTTTCTCTTTTGCAAAGGTCTTCTCCCGGTCAGGTTAGATCTGTCGTGTTAGAAGTTGCGCTGGCTGCGCCGGTGCGGTGTGGCTACCTTCGTAGCGCAAGGACTCAGCGAGCTTATGCTTGAGGATCTTGCCGGTCGAAGTAGCCGGCAAGGCATCGAGGACGATGATTTCGGACGGCCGCTTGTAGGAGGTGAGCTGAAATCGGATGAAGCCCATCAGATCGGCCGGCGTAGCGCGCGACCCCGGCAGCAACTGTACAAAGGCGACAATCTCCTCATTGCCATCGGCCGGACGGCCGACGACGGCGCATTGCACCACGTCCTTGTGTGAACTGAGGACCGCTTCCACCTCGGCGGGATAGACGTTGAAGCCCGAGCGGATGATCATTTCCTTGGTGCGGCCGACGACATACAGGCAATCGCCGTCGAAGCGCGCCAGATCGCCGGTATTGAACCAACCCTCGCTGTCGATCACTTTGGCCGTCAGCTCCGGCGCACGATAATAGCCGCGCATCACGTTGCGTCCGCGAACGTGAAGTTCTCCGACTTCACCCTTTGACAGCGGTATGCCGTCGATTGTTCTGATGCGCCCCTCTACTCCTGGCAGCAGCGTACCAACCGCCTGATCGGACCGCGGCGCATCGAAGCGCACGCCAGATATTCCAGGCGAACATTCGGTGATCCCATAACCGTTGAGGAGCGCAAGGCCGAACTCCTTCTCCACGCGTAACTTCAAATTCAGGTCGAGCGGCGCGCCGGCAACGGCAATCAAGCGCAACGAGCCCCGGTCGAGCCGCTTCAGACCCGATACGCTCTTGTATTCCAGCAGGCGTTGATAAGTGGCGGGCACGCCATTGAGGATGGTTACGCCCTCCTCCGCGATCGCCTTGGCGGTTGCCGCCGGATCGAATTTGCTGACCATCCGCACCGTGCCGCCGACCATCAGCGTCATGATCAGGAGCGAGATGCCGACGATATGCGAGATCGGCAGCACCAGATAGATCTTGTCGTCTCGATCCATCTTGCGGAAAAGCGCCGTGGTCTTGGCGCTGATCAGCAGGTTTTCGTGAGAGAGCATTACCCCCTTCGGCGTCCCCGTTGTTCCCGAGGTGTAGATCAGAACCGCTACTTGTTTTGCCGGATCGGCCTCCACCGGCTCGACAGTGGCGCCTTCGTTCAGCGGGCTGATGCCAATCTCCCGCAGCACGCCAATTTGCCGGTTCTCCGCACCATAGCGTGATGCGTGCGCCGCAGCCTCTTTCGAAACACCTGACGTGAAGAACATCCGGCGGGCGCCGCTATGATCGCGGATCTGGTCCAACTCGCGCGCCGACAATCGCGGGTTGGCGACGATTGCCCAAGCGTCGAGCCGGCTCGCCGCAAGCAGCAAGGCCGCCAGCGCGATGCAGTTTTCGCTGATAATGACCATCCGATCACCCGCTCTCACCCCCAGCGAGGCGAGAACAGCCGCGATCTCGGCGACCCGCCCATCCAGGTCACGATAGCTCCAGGCGACGCCATCTTCGATCAGGGCGATCCGGTGCGGGGCATTGACGACGTGGCCAGTCGCTACTTCATGGATGCGGCCTGGCAGCCCCGCAGCAATCTCATCGATATCGATTGCCCGTGAAAGACCCGTCACCGCCAACCTCCCGAACAGCCAACGTCACCCTTGCTGCGTCGCGCGCGAGACCGAGTTAACGTTCTTTTTTAGAACTCGTCAATTGCTAATTCGTCTTCCGGTGTCCACAGCTCAAAAGAGGCAGCAGGCCTGTCACATTTAAGGATCTTCGAAAAGCTCGTTTACAACGAGGTCGACAAGAGATACTTGTAAGTGTCAAATAGGAACTTATAGGGAGAGGCGAAAATGGCGGAAGGTCGCGGCGTTGCGATACTCGTGGGCGCGGGCGACGCCATCGGCGCGGCTGTCGCGCGTCGCTTTGCCAACGGGGGCTACACCGTTTGTATCTGCCGGCGTGACGCAGCCAAGTCCAAGGGGCTTGTGGACGAACTCGCCGCTGCGGGTCATCGTATCCACGCTTTCAGCGTCGATGCTCGTCAGGAAGCCGAAGTTCAAAAGCTTTTTTCCGACGTCGAAAGCAACATCGGACCGATCGAAGTCTGCCTTTTCAATGCCGGATCGAATGTCAATAAGCCCCTCGTGGAGACCACGGAAAAGCTGTTCTTCAAGACCTGGGAACTGGCCTGCTACGCCGGATTCCTGGTCGGGCGCGAGGCTGCTCGCGTCATGTTGCCGCGCGGACGCGGCACCATCTTCTTTACCGGCGCGACCGCCAGTGTGCGTGGCGGCCAGGGGTTTGCTGCATTTTCATCGGCGAAGTTCGGCCTTCGCGCGGTAGCCCAGGCCATGGCGCGCGAGCTGGGGCCGAAGAACATCCACGTGGTCCATCTCATCATTGACGCCGGCGTAGATAGCGAAGCCATTCATCAGCGCATGAAAGCGGCGAAGGGAATCGAGGCAAGCGAGATTCCCCCGGACAGCCTGACGAAGACGTCCTCCATCGCCGAGGCCTATTGGTTCGCCCATCAGCAAAGCCGAGACGGCTGGACCCATGAACTCGATCTTCGTCCGTCCGTGGAGAAATGGTGATGAACGCTACACCCGATCTCACCCTGTGGGGCGTTGGTACAAGCCGCACCATCCGCCCGCACTGGGCCATGCACGAGCTTGGCTTGTCCTACAAGGTCAGGCCGATCGGGCCGCGAACCGGCGAGACCAAGACGGCCGAATACACCAAGCTCAATCCCCGCCAGAAGATCCCCTTGCTGCAGGACGGCGACTTCTGCATCGGAGAAAGCGCCGCGATCGTCGCCTATCTGTCGCGAACCTATTCGACGCCGGAACGCTCGCTGATTCCCGAAACCCAGCGCGAGTTCGCCGCATGGCTCGAATGGTGCTTCTTTATCGTGGCCGAACTCGATTCCACCAGCCTTTACGTCATGCGCCGCCATCGCGCGGACGCACTGGGACATATCTATGGAATTGCGCCCGACGTCGTCGCGCAGGCGGGTGAGTATTTCCGGCAGCAGTTACGACACGTGGAGGTCGCGCTGGCAGACGGGCGGACATTCCTGATGGGTGACCAATTTACCAGCGCTGACATCCTGCTTACGACTTGCCTTGAGTGGGCCATAGCCTACGGTGTCGGCATTTGTGACAACGCACATCCCTATCTTGAACGCATCCAGAAGCGGGAGGCCTACCAGAAAGCGGTCGCGGCGAATGTCCCGTTATCGTCGATCACTCCGGCACCGGCGAAAGTCTGAAAACCGATCGCCCCTCGCACAAAGGCTTCGGCCTAGACGGCCACGCGCACGCTACGTTCGGCGACCATCTTTTCGATGGCGCTGTCATCATACCCCAGTTCGCGCAATACATCGCGCGAATGCTCACCGACCCTCGGCGCCGGTCCGCCAATTGAAGCCTCATTGATTTCGAAACGGGCCGCGGGCTTCGGCTGCCGCACCCGGCCGACTTTCGGCTGATCGAATTCCGCGATGATATCGCGCGCCACCACCTGCTCATTGTGGATGATTTCGCTCCGCCGCAGGATCGGCGCGCAAGGCACGTCGGCGGCGTCTAGCCGCTCCAGCCATTCTGCGGTGGTATGCTGGCTGATATACTCAGCCATCTTGTTGATGCGGGCGGTGGCGTTGACCGAACGCGCCGATGGCGTCGCAAAGCGTGGATCGTTGGCAAGCTCGGGATCGCCGGATGCCCGGCAGAAACCCTGCCATTCGGAATCCGAAATCGTGCCGGCGGTGATGTAGCCGTCACTGGTCTTGAACACGAGATCCGGCCGATCGTTCGGATCGGCGGCGGCGGCCTCGGCCCCCACAACCGTATACTGCATCATGCCTTCGGGCCACAGGTAGGAAATCATCGCATCCAGCATCGCGACCTGGATATGATCGCCCTGCCCCGTCTTCTCACGGGCATAGAGCGCTGCCGCCACAGCCTGTGCAGTGAACACTGCAGTGGTCTTGTCGCATACGATCGTGCGGATCATTTGCGGACGGTTCGTGACCGGCTGCGACTGGATATCGGCGAAGCCCGACAGGCCCTGAATGATCGGGTCATAGACACGCTTCTTTACATACGGGCCGGTATCGCCGACGCCGCTAATCGAGACGTAGATCAGGCGCGGATGGCGCTGCCGCAATTCTTCCACGCCGAGTCCGAGGCGCTCCATGGTGCCGGGCCGGAAGTTCTGCACCAGCACATCAGCCTGCGCGACCAGCCTGGTGAGCACCTCACGGCCACCCGTGCTCTTGACGTCGATGGACAGCGAACGCTTGCCGCGGTTTGAAGAGATGAACAGCGCGGAGAACTCGCCGTCCTTGTCGATGGTGGCACGGCTGCGGCGCGTAATATCGCCGCCGATCGGCTCGATCTTCAGCACGTCGGCGCCCTGGTCCGCCAGAAACATGGTCGCGAACGGGCCCGACACCACCCCGGTCAGGTCGAGGACGCGAACACCGCTAAGCGGGCCAGGCATGGGCATTCTCCCTGAGTTACTTCTTACGTTAGGTCCGGAGCTTGGCTTTCGTCAATCAACCCGGACAGTCGGCGCTGTTAGGCTGTCTTGGAAACAGGCTGTCTGGTCTGCTCGACGATCGATTCCTCGACGTCGCGGAGTTGGTCCTTGCCGAAGAACATTTCCTTTCCGACGAAGAAGGTCGGTGAGCCGAATGCTCCCCGGCTGACGGCGTCGTTGGTCAGATCGATCAGCCTCTTCTTGACGTCATCCTGCTGCGCACGCGCGATCAACCGGTCGATATCGATGCCTGAGGAGATGAATGCGCTCCGGAAGATTTCGAGGTCGTCCATCTTCTTCGGCTCTTCCCACATATGATGGTAGGCCGCGCGGAAATAGGGCTCGAACACGCCTTCGAATTGGGCGGCGACGGCGCCACGCATCAGCATCAGCGTATTGACCGGAAAGAACGGATTCTGTTTGAACTTAGTCGCATTATGGCGACGAATGAAGCGCTGGGTCTCCAGCGCCTGGTATTCCGGCTTGTTCTTGATGCCGCGAAGCGAGTCGAATGGGGACATGTTGCCCGTCGCCTTGAAGATGCCGCCGAGCAGAATAGGGACATACGCGAATTTCACGCCGGTACGCCGCTCGATCCCCGGAATGGCTATTTCCGCCAGATAGGCGTTAGGACTACCGAAATCGAACAGGAATTCTACCTTCAGGGTCATGTCGACTCCTCCCGGAGAGCGCGTTGTTGGTCAGGTTCGATAATCAGCAGGCTGAACCCAAGCTTGCTATCCATCCTTACAGTTCTAAAAACGAACTGTCAAATTATGCGGAATTTTCCTAGTTTGACACGAACCCTAGGGGATTGTTTGGAGTTTAGTACCTAACTAGAATGGTAGCGGAACCAAAAGTTCACTGGACGATTCGAGCGGAACTAGCGTGGGAAGACCGGAGAGCAGGAATGAGATGGGATGAACTGGAGGAAGAGCCATGTTCGATGGCCCGGACCATCGGCGTGATCGGCGACCGCTGGACCCTTCTGATCCTGCGCGAGTGCTTCCTGCGCACGCGCCGCTTCGAGGGATTTCAGTCCGCGCTCGGAATCACACGCCACCTGCTCGCCGAACGACTGAAGAAACTGGTCCGGCAAGGCGTGCTGCGTCGCATTCCCTATCAAGAATCGCCCAAACGGCATGAATATATCCTCACTCAGAAGGGCCTCGATCTTTATCCGATCATGATGGCGATTGTGCATTGGGGCGACACGCACATGGTCGACGAACGCGGGCGGCCGTTGCTGCACCAGCACCGCAAATGCGGAAAGAACTTCGATCCGGTCATGGTCTGCTCTGAGTGCGGCGAGCCGCTTTCGGCTAAGGAGGTTCATACCCACCCCGGCCCCGGTGCCCGAAGCACTCCAGCGGCAAAGGCGCCAGAGAGCCCGAAGGCAAAAGCGCGCCGCAAAGCAGCCGCTTGAGGTAGCCGCTCGCCCGGACTCCCTCAGAGGCGAACGACTGAACTCGCCTCAAATCCGTATCACATCTCGATTTGTTTCGTTGCAGTAGAGGCGCTCCACCAGTTCAGAGCGATGTTTCAGCACAGCACGTTGATTGACGTAGGCCTTGTCGGTGATTTCCCCCGCTGCCATTGACGGCGGCTCCTTCAACAGGAAGAACGAACAGATTCTTTCGCTGCTTCCAACGGTTTCATTGTATTCCCGAAAGCGTTCCTTCAAAAATTCGACCACATCGGCATCGCAGGCCAAATCCGAGGCTGGCGTCTTCGATATCCGCGCCGCCTCGGTCGGATTCAACCAGCAGAGCAGCGCGCACGATTCACGGTTTTCCCCCGCAACGACAATGTCCAGCAATACGCCACGCGTTGCAGCCAGGATTGCTGCGCGCATATTCCCGATCGAGACCCACGTTCCGTTCGCGAGTTTGAAGTTCTCGGAAATTCTGCCCGTAAAACGCAGCCCCCGCTCCGGCTTCTGCGGATCCAGAAACGAGACGGTGTCGCCGATGCGATAGAATCCTTCCTCATCGAAGGCCTTCTCCGTCAAATCCGGCCTTCCGAGATAACCCGGGGTAACGTTGGGTCCCTTGACCCTTGCCTCGTAAGTATCGGAAACGGGAATCAGCTTTAGCTGCAGGCCCGGCGCGGGAAGACCAATCTCTCCCGGCTGGTCGGTCGCCCAATGGGTCGTACTGATGGTCGGGGCCGTTTCGGTGGTGCCGTAGCCCGACATGACCGGAATTCGTCGGCCGGTGATCGACGATGTCAGCCGATAGAGCTTTTCAAGCGTCGCTTGCGAAATTGCAGCTCCGGCGTAGCTCAATCGATCCATCCGCTTGAACACGCTGGCGCCAAGCTCGCGGTCGTTCTCGATCGCATCACACAACAGGTTATAGCCGGCAGGCACGTTGAACATGGCGGTGGGCGAAATCTCCCTGAGATTCGCGACTGTCTTGTGGAAGAGCTGAGGCAGCGGCCGACCGTCGTCGATGTAGAGCGTTCCGCCATTCTTGAGGATGCTGTGAAGGATTACGTTGCTGCCCATCGTATGGTGCCATGGCAGCCACTCAACCTGGATCGGCGCATCCGGAGAAGACACAAGCAGACTCCCCATTTGCAGGGAGCTCGCCATCATGCGGTGGGTGTTGAGCACGCCTTTGGGGAAACCGGTCGAACCGGACGTGAAGAGAATCTTTGCGACAGCATCGCAAGACACCGCACTTGATGCACGCTCGAATCCGTCACTCAAGCTTCGGGCGGTCAGAGTCTGGAAAGGCACCGTGTCCGGCGCGCCATCGACGCTGATCCAGGTCGCGGCTGCCAGTTCCGGAATGGAGCGGCCAGCGGAAAAGTCGCGTCCGCTCTGAACGAAAACGAAATTCGGTCGCAAGGTTTCCGCGATATCCTTGAGACGAGCCAGGCCGCCGGGCATCAGCGTGTAGTTTGGCGATATCGGCGCCAGGATTACACCTATTGACATTGCGGCAAACGAGATCACCGCGTTCTCGATGGAGTTTCCTGAAAGTACCGCCAGCTTGTCAGCCGGCTTTGCGCCCATATCGATCAGGCTTTGCCCGACCGCCTGAACCTGCAACCATGCTTCGCCGTAGGTGATCTCGTCCCATTCCCCCTTCGCATTGCGTTGCGCAAGAAAAATTCTATCCGGAGCAGAATTTGCCCAGGTCGGAAGGAAATCCGTGATGCGCCAATCGCACTCGCCCAACTGAATAGGCGAGCTCAATACGAGCGTGCCGTCGGTTCGACGCGCTATCGAAACCTCTTTTGGCGCAAATGTCAGTGCCTTCGTCGACATCGAGATTGATCTCCTTAATTACGCGCGGAGCCAATCGCGCGCGCTGCACGCGCTTGCCCCCTGATGGCCATTGCCTCTGGTCCACCGCCTGGGTGCGTGATCCGTCAACCGAGCTTCGGGCCAGAACGGTGGGCAGTTCGCATCGAACTGCCGCACTCGTGGCTTCGCTGGTCAGATCACTCGGACCTGGCGTCCAGCACTTCCCCGAAGGCTTGCCAGCTCGTGCCGGCCCATCGCTGCAACCGCATCTGCGTCCAGATCATGTTCTCGGCGCTGGAGGTGTTGACCTTGATGCCGGGCAGCGCAGTTGGAATGACGAAGTCCTTCAGGTTCTTGGCCTGCGCAAGAATATTCTTGCGGGACAAGTCGCTCCCGCATTGTTTTAGAATCTGCTCGAGCACGATGCCTTGCTGATAGCCGGTGAGATAGCTACCGTTGGTGATATCGGCGCCCTGCAAATACTTGTCAAAGAATGCCCCGTAGGCCTGCATGCCCGGGTCCTCTTTCCATGCAGGATCCAGAATATCCTTGTTGGTCGTGCCGACGATCACACCAACCGATTTGTCGAGACCGGCCGGTGCGAGCGTGCCTCCGACCGAGCTGGATGGAAAATTGAGGATTACGGTCGCCTTCCAGCCGATCACCGCGGCTTGCCGGATGGCCTGAGCGGCGAACTTCGGCGTGCCGGCGATCACGAGGGCATCCGCACCGGAGCTCTTCAGATTGACCACCTGTGAATCAATCGTCGGTTCGGTGACCTCATAGGACGCGGTTACGACCTTTCGGTCGAAATCCTTACCGAGAAACGCCCTGAAGGCGTTGACATAGTCTTTGCCGAGATCGTCGTTCTGATAGAGGATGGCATACTTTGCGTTTGGCAATGCCCTCGTCAAATATTTGGCGTAGATCTTTCCTTCGGTGTCGTAGCTGACAAGACCTGTCGTGGTCAGCGGGTAGTTGGCAACATCCGTGAACTTGGATGACCCGCTCATAATTGCGATGCTGGGCACCCCTTTCGACCTCAGGTATTTAGCCGTAGCGGAGATACCGGGAGTGCCGAGCTGGCCGAACATGAACGACACTTCGTCGCTCTCAACGAGTTTGCGGACATGCTCCACCGCCTTAGGAGGGCTATATGCATCATCATATGCGATGTAGTTGATCTTGCGACCGTTGATGCCGCCGCGGTCGTTGACCGACTGGATATAGGCCATAACTCCCCTGCCCACGAGACCGATCGACGACGCCGGTCCGCTGAAGGGAAAAACGCCGCCGATCTTGATCTCGGTCGCTGTAATTCCGGGCTCTTCGGCCGCGAATGCCGGGCCGCTCAAAAGCAAAGCCAAAGCCGCCACAATCTTCCATTTCATCGACATTTGATCTCTCCATACCCGTACCCCTGCCGGTACGAGTTCTCTTTTTCCGCGTGCCATTAGTCGCCCCTCATCACTCCGAGGAGGCATCGAGTACTTCGCTGAAAAGGTCCCAGCGCGTGCCGGTCCAGCGCTGAAGCCTCATCTGCGTGTAGTTCATGTTGATCTTGTCACTCGTATTGACGCTGACGCCGGGCAGCAGTGTCGGCAACGCCACATTCTTCAGGCTCTTCGCCTGCCTGATGATGTTCTCGCGGGACAGATCGTTGCCGCACTGCTTGATCAGCTGTTCGAGCAGCATGGCCTGCGTATAACCGAAGAGGTAATTGCCGTCGGCGATATCGACGCCCGGCATGTACCTGTCGATGAATGCCCGATAATTCTTCATCCCTGCGGTGCTATCCCACTGCGCATCCGTCGGATCCATCAGGATGGTCCCGACTATCACCCCCACCGACCTTTCAAGGCCTGCCGGCTTAAGGGTCGCGCCAACCGAACTGGAGGGGTAGTTCAGCAGGATTGTTGGCTTCCAGTCGATCTCGGCCGCCTTTCGGATTGCTTGCGCCGCAAACTTTGGCGTTCCTGCCACCAGCAATGCTTCGGCACCTGAGCTCTTCAAATTCACGACCTGAGAATCCACTGTCGGATCGCTGATTTCATAAGCGATGGCAGTTACTTTCTTGTCGAAATCGCCCTTCAGACTCGCCTTGAAAGCGTTGACGTAATCTTTGCCGAGGTCATCGTTCTGATAGAGGATGGCATATTTCGCATTCGGCAGCGTCTTGGTCAGGAATTTGGCGTAGATCTTTCCCTCCGTGTCGAAGCTGACCAGGCTGGTCGTCGTCAGCGGAAAGTCCGTCACGTTCGTGAACTTGTTCGACCCCGAGACGATGCCGATAGCCGGCACTCGCTTCGACATCAGATATTTTGCCACTGCCGTATTACCGGGCGTGCCGAGTTGGCTGAAGATGAAGGCAACCTCATCGCTTTCGACGAGCTTGCGAACATGCTCTACGGCCTTGGGCGGGCTGTAGGCGTCATCATAGGCAATGTAATTGATCTTCCGTCCGTTGATGCCGCCGCGGTCGTTGATCGACTGGACATAAGCGAGAATCCCTCGGCCGACCAAACCGATCGACGAAGCGGGTCCGCTGAAAGGAAAGACCCCGCCAATCTTGATCTCAGTCTGTGTTACCCCCGGCGCGTCAGCGGCAAATGCGGACGATCCCAGCGCCAAAAGCATCAGTGCGAAAGCAGCTTTGAACAATTTGAGCATAGCGTCCTCCCTGTGAACAGCGGAGTGCGCGCCCCGGCGGGGCCCGCGATCCTGCAAACCGCGGCCATTGTTCAGCCGTCTTTCCGTTAACCTACAGTTCTTTTTTAGAACTCGTCAAGCCGCTTCGAGAAGAATTGTCCCGCGTATCCGTACGGAAGCAAGCCAGTGGGGAGACTGGCGTCTCCGGTTGAGCTCGCGCAAGAACCCCAATTGACCTTTGAAACGCGACCGGCTTACGCTGCTATCGGCATGGGGTGGGACCGGGTCGTTACTGAATGACCCGTCAAAGGGGACGGGAAGTCCGTGCAGCCTTGAAATCGTTCTTATATGGAACCCGCTATCCGAGCCGTCTGAGGACGATAGAGCTACCGCTTCTCGACCTTTTCGGGAGTGATGATCTGGACCTGTACAGGGGCTGCAAAGCACTTCACCGCCACGCGGCCAAATGCTCTCATGTGGTCGCTCTTGGAATGCAGAGGGAGGCAGTCGGCCGACTGCCACTGTTCGACGAACACGAGCTTGTTCGGATCGGTGGTACTTTCGAACAGCTCATAGGAAATACATCCGTCTTCCTTGTGGGTGGCGGCGATGCAATCCTTCGCGGCGGAAAACAACTTCGCCTTCATTTCTGGCTTCACCGTGAGCGTTGCTATCACGTAGACCATCCCGTCCGTGTCCTTTGACGCGTCGCGCGTGTCATTTCTACTTGAAAGCCGCGAGCGTTCCGTCGGCCATAGCCAGGCGATGTAGCAGCGGTACCGGCCGAAGTGTTTCGTCCTTGTCCAGCGCGGCCATATAGGCCAGCCGCTCAGCCACGACGGGCAGGCCTACCCTATCCGCAAGAAACATCGGACCGCCGGTCTGGGGCGGCCAGCCATATCCATAGAGCCAGACCAGATCGATGTCGCTCGCCCGCTCCACGATCCCTTCCTCCAAAATTCGTGCGCCCTCATTGATCATTGGATAAATCAGTCGTTCATGAATCTCGGCGTCGCTGATCTGGCGTCGCGTGATGCCCAGCTTGCGACTGGTATCCACGATCAAGGCCTCTACGTCGGCATCCGGAATCGGCGTTCTGGATCCAGCATCGTACCGGTAGTACCCCGCTCCGGTCTTCTGACCGAATCTTCCCGCTTCGCACAACGCATCCTCGATCGGAGATGTCTCGCCACTATCCTTGCGCGATCGCCAGCCGATATCGAGACCTGCCATATCCCCCATGGCAAAGGGCCCCATCATTCCGAACCGCGTCGCGACAGCGTCAACCTGCTGCGGCAGCGCCCCCTCAAGCAACATCTTGCTGGCCTGGCGGATACGCACAACGAGCATTCGATTGCCGACAAAGCCGTGGCAGACGCCCACGACGACGGGAATCTTGCCGATGCGCCGCGCGACTGCGGCGGCGGTAGCCAGCACGTCCGGCGCCGACTTTTCACTACGCACGATCTCGCACAGCTTCATGACATTCGCCGGGCTGAAGAAGTGCATCCCGAGGACATCTTGGGGACGCTTCGTGACGGCGGCGATCGCGTTGACGTCAAGAAAGGACGTATTTGTTGCGAGAATCGCGCCCGGCTTCGCAACTTTATCGAGCTCGGAGAAAATGTCCTTCTTTATCTGCATAGTCTCAAAAGCGGCCTCGACGATGAGGTCGGCTTGCCCAGCGTGCTCTAGGCCCACGGCACCCGCAATCAATCCCAAGCGCTTGGTCACGGTGTCCGAAGACATCCCCGAGCGCGCTGCGGTCGCCTCGCAATTTTTCCGTATGGTACCAAGGCCACGGTCGAGCGCGTCTTTTGCGATCTCGATCAGCTTCACCGAGATGCCGGCGTTGGCAAAGGACATGGCGATGCCCCCACCCATGGTGCCCGCGCCGATGATCGCAACCGAGTCGATCTTGCGCGGGCGCGTGCCCGCTTCGACACCAGCGATCTTGTTGCTGCTGCGTTCCGCGAAGAACACGTGACGCAGCGCTCTTGACTGATCGCCACCTCTCAATCGCGTGAACAGCTCCCATTCGCGCCGGATCGCTTCATCGAATGGTACGTCCAGGCACCAGGCAACGGCTTCCACGCAGGCCGCCGGAGCTTCCAGCCCCTTATTGCGCTTCATCGCTTCAGCCGCCGCCTTCGTCAGGATGCTTCTGTCAGCGCGTGCCGCTTGCAGCTTCGAATCGTCATCGCGCAGGGAACGCGCAGGACGGCGTTCGGACAGAACTTTCTGCGCAAAGGCAACACCTGCCGCGACTGGATCCCCTTCGAATATTTCGTGGACCAGACCAAGCTGCAGGGCCTCTTCCGCGCCGATCGGATCGCCCGTCACGATCAATTGCACAGCTCTCGCCGGTCCGATGGCACGCGGCAGACGTTGCGTACCGCCACCACCCGGGATCAATCCAAGTTTGACTTCCGGTTGCCCGAGCTTGGCATCGCTCGCCGCAATACGGAAATGGCAACCCATCGCGACTTCGAGCCCGCCGCCAAACGCGACGCCATGAATTGCGGCGACGACAGGCTTGGACCGGTTCTCGAACAGGCGATTGATTTCGTCGAGACTGGGTCCCTCGATCTTCTGGTCGAACTCGCGAATGTCGGCCCGCTAATGAAGGTGCGGCCGGCGCAGGCAAGCACGACGGCCGCATACTGCGGATTGTCCAGCACCTCCCGCATGGCGTCGCGCAGACCTTGGCGCACCGCCGACCCGAGCGCGTTCACTGGCGGGTTGTCGACCAGAAGAACGGCCACACTGCCGTGCTTCTCGATAATAACAGGGCTTGTCATCGGCTATCTCCTTTAGGATGGGCGGTGCGCTCGGATCCGCCCAAACCGCTTGCGCGGCACCGGCTGGTTGGCAGCTTGGTAGTTCGGCTTGGTCAGTGCTGGCCACAGCGCATCTGGCGAGCGGCTATTCAACATTGAATTGAGTGCGCGCCAGCAAGGGCCGGTGGGCGAGCTGTCAGACAGCCATGATGCCGCCGTCCACTGCCAATATCTGACCGGTAATGTGCTTGCCGGCGTCGCTGGCGAACAGGATGATCGCCCCCTTCAGATCGTCTTCATCACCGATGCGACGCAGCGGAACACCCTCAGTCAGCTTTTCGAGGCCAACCGCCTTAATGGTTCCGGCCGTCATTTTGGACGGGAAGAAACCGGGAGCGAGCGCATTGACCGTAATGCCGTACTGACCCCAACTGCCCGCCAATGCGCGGGTGAAATTGACAACCGCCCCCTTACTCGTGTTGTAGGCAATCATCTGCGGCTCGCCAACGTGCCCCCGCAATCCGGCAATCGACGCCATGTTGATGATGCGCCCGTACTTGTTCGGAATCATCGACCGCTTCGCGACCTGCTGGCTCAACACGAACAGGGAACGAATATTGAGATTCATCACCTTGTCCCATGCTTCGACAGGATGATCCTCTGTCGGAGCTCCCCAGGTGGCGCCGGCATTGTTCAAGAGAATATCGATCCTGCCAAACTTGCCCAAGGCTTGGTCGACCAACCGCATGATATCGTCATCCTTGGAATTGTCGGCCGCGATAGCGTCCGCCTGATATCCGAGCTTTGAAAGATGTGAACACGCCTGCTCGAGATCGGCGGCTTTCCGCGACGACAAAATCACCTTGGCGCCTTGCTCGCCCAATGCCTCGGCGATCTGCAAGCCCAATCCACGTGAGCCGCCCGTTACGAGCGCGATTTTTCCCGTAAGATCGAATGCCTTCTTCACGCTGCCCATGAGCGATTCCTTTTCATAAAGTTGCTCTTCATGGCCGGACACGCACCGCTGTTCCCGCAAGACCAGCCAGGTTTGCTTGCACAAGCACCTGGCGCTTTGGATGAACAGCTCAACCGATGCAATGATGGTGTCCGGTGCGTCTTCCTGACTAAAGTGTCCCGCATGCGGGAGCTTGATGACCGGCCCGTCAGGCCATATTGCTTTGAAATCAGAGATCTGGTTCTCCGGCGCAATTGCTCGATCCTTCATGCCGACCGCAAGCATCGCGGGTTTCGACCTCAGGTTTTGGAGAAGCGGAACGCCCTCCTCGAGGTATGGAATGATCCGACCGAGCAAAGCGTCGAGCGGAAACTCAATTGCCCCGACGCAGTCCTCCTTCGTTGGAAAGGCCGAGCCGAAGGCTGCAAGCCAATTGGAATCCACCGCCGACAAATTCTCCAAACCCTGCGTCTTCATGATGCTGAGGATATTCACGTCCAGGTGCCCCAACACCTCCCCGAGCGTGCCGGCTTTGTGATGCTTCAGGATGAGCTGGAACCAGGGCGTCGACCCCGCGGAGGTCTTTCCATAGCCGGCCAACGTGTTGAGGAGAAACAGGCGCCTGACGCGGTGCGGATGTCGTAGCGTGAACGCTGAGCCGATCAGCCCACCCCAATCCTGCAAAACGAACGTAATGTTCTTGAGATCGAGCGCTTCGATCAATTTGGTCAGGTTGTCGACATGAGTCCTCAGCGAATATTCTCGATCCCGAGGAGTTTCGCTCTTGCCGAAACCCATGTGGTCAGGAACGACGACTCTGTGCGTGGCGGAAAGCGGTGGGATGAAACGTCGATAGAGATAACCCCAGGTGGGCTCCCCATGCAAACAAACGATGGGGTCGCCGGTCCCCTCGTCGACGTAATGCATCCGAAAACCGGCTCCCTCAAAAAAGCAGGGTTCGAAAGGCCAAGTTCCACCAAAGGTCTCGCTGGCGGCGATCATGACAAGTCATAGCTCCTTCGCATCTGCTCGAACGCACCTACTCCGCGATGGCAAAACCACCTTTGGCGCGCTCAGTGCCTCGGCAATGTGAGACCAATCCAACGCGAGCGGTGCGATCTTCGTAAGATCGGACGCCTTGCGTGCTGCCCATGAGTGACTCCTTTTCCTTGCCGAATTGGTCACGGCGCCGACGACTAACGCCCCTTGAAGACCGCGGCACGACGTTCGACGAAGGATTGGATGCCCTCCATCATGTCCTGGCTGTTGAAGACACGGTCCTTGATTTTGGGGATGTAGTCGATCGCAACTCGTTCAGCGGCTTCGATGTACTTCAACGCAGCTTCTTTGGTGACCTGGATTCCGATCGGCGCGTTCTTGGCAATGGTTTGCGCCAGCTCCATCGCACGCTCAATTTGCTTTCCGGGGTCGACCACTTCCTGCACGAGGCCGATCTTGTGGGCCTGCGCGGCATCGAACTCGTCGCACAGGAACAGATGGTACATTGCGTCGCCCCACCCGGCCCGGGTCAGAAATCGGAAGTGCGCCCCGCCAAGCGGCGCAATACCCCGCTTCGACTCCATTTGGCAGAATCGACTATTTGAGGCAGCGACGACAATGTCTCCGGCGAGCATCATTTCGATGCCGATGGTGTAGACGATGCCCTGCACCGCGGTGATAACCGGTTTGCGGCAACGCCCCTTGAGGGCGAACACGTCGATGTTGGCAGCCGGGGGATCAACCCTTTCGGCCTTCGGGCCGAAGAATTTGGGCATGTCGAGACCGGAGGTAAAGTCGCTGCCCTCGGCGCAGACCACGCCGGCCCAATAATCGTCATTGCGATCCAGCAAGGTTATCGCATCGGAGATCTGCACCATCATCTGCGGGTTGAACGAATTCTTCTTCGTCGGATTGTCGATGATGATTTTCAGCACCCGCCCGTGAACCTCAGTGCGGATCCGACCCAGCGGGGCCTTCTGTTCGCTCATTTGCTCCCTCCTTGCAGCGCTTGACACCTGAGGGATATCGGCCCGCGGCGGTGCGCTCGATCAGGTCACATGACAATTTGTGCCCGCCGCCGGCTACAACATTCTTGTGCCTGCCCTATTCAGGAATGAATTTCACGACGGCGAGCCTGTGGTTTACTTTCCCGGCGCTGACAGTTGGCGGCCTAGCGCTGCAAACGCCCCCTACCCGCTGCAGAGGCGCATCATGACGACTAATCCACTGTTCGAACCCTTCCAGGTGAAATCGCTTGAAATTCGGAACCGTGTGGTTATGGCGCCCATGACGCGCTCCAAAAGTCCCGATGAGACGCCCGGAGACGATGTTGCCGCATACTACCGCCGGCGAGCGGAAGGCGGGGTTGGGCTGATCATTACCGAAGGCACGACCATCGACCGGGCCGGCAGCTCAAACGATTCCAATATCCCAAATTTGTATTCACGCCGAAGCATCGATGGCTGGCGCAAGGTCGTCGCCGCGGTCCATGCCGCCGGCGCGAAGATCGCGCCACAAATCTGGCATCAAGGCATGGTGCGCAAGCCGGGTACCGGTCCCCGGCCAGACGGCAAATCGGACGGGCCCTCGGGACTATCGGGTTCTGGGAAGCAAGTAGCTGAACCGATGACCGATGCGGATATCGCCGACACCATCGACGCATTTGCAAGAGCCGCGCTGGTTGCGAAGGAGATCGGCTTCGACGCTGTCGAGTTACATGGGGCGCATGGATATCTGGTGGACCAATTCCTTTGGGGACAGTCCAACAGGCGAGATGACGCTTATGGTGGAAACCTGGTAAAGCGGACCCGGTTCGCCGCTGAGATCATCAAGGCAATTCGAACGCGCGTCGGACCGGACTTTGTCATCATTCACCGTTTCTCCCAGTGGAAGCAGCAAGACTATAGCGCGCGGCTTGCGCGCACACCTGACGAACTGGCCGCCCTCCTGACTCCGCTGGTCGACGCCGGCGCCGACATATTCCACGCTTCGACGCGACGATTCTGGGAGCCCGAGTTCTCCGGTTCCGATCTAAATCTCGCCGGATGGAGCAAAAAGCTTACCGGAAAACCATCGATCACCGTTGGATCTGTCGGCCTCGAAGGTGCTGACTTTATCGACTCCTACAAGGGCAAGAGCGCCGAGGTCAGCGAGTTGCACGATTTGGAAGCCCGCCTTGGAGGTGGCGAGTTCGACCTTGTCGCGGTAGGTCGGGCGCTGATCGCCGATCCATATTGGACATCAAAAGTTCGCGACAGGCGATTCGCCGAACTGTCGGCATTTGCTCCAGCATCAATGGCAACGCTTTGATCCGGCCTTCTCATATTAATTGAAGCCAGCTCTGGCAACTGAGCCATGCCAAGCATTGCCTATATAGCTGTTAGCGGCAAGAGGCTCCGCGAAATAGGTGACGCCAAGCCGCTCCGCGACCAAGGCAGGCTTGTCGGAGCCCTCGATCTCGACGATGACCTCCGACCTTGTCATGAATCCTTTGGGCCGCGGGCAGTCACCTCCATCAGCTTGAATCTTGCCCGTACCCGGCTTCGCGAACGCACCGGCGTCACAAAGCGGATCTTGTCAAAACCGTAATTGACCCCATCACTCGACCCTTGACGGCCGACATCCAGATCGTCAAGCGCAACTTCCTTGGAGCGACACCGGTGGGGCACTCACAGGCGCGGAAGGCAAGAAGCCGGGAGCGGATTCTGGATGCCGCAGCCCTGCAACTCAGGGAACTGGGATTGGCGGGCGTCAGCATTGGCGAACTCATGAAGTCCGCCAGACTAACCCATGGCGGCTTCTACGGACATTTCGAATCCCGCGATGATCTGATCGCCCAAGCGCTCGATCGGGCTCTCGCTGATGGCGACGCGTCGGCAATCAACGCCGCAAGCGCCAAAGGGCCGCGCACGCTCAAATCTTTCCTGAACGCCTACCTTAGCAAGGCACATCGCGATCACCCGGCGTCCGGCTGCGCCGTTGCTGCTCTGGCCGGCGACGTCGCCCGCGCCGATTCGCGAACGCGGGAAATCATGACGGCGTATCTCGAATCATCCTTCGACAGCATCGCTGCGCTTATTGAGGACGAGGACGCGGCCGAGTTCGCTATTTCGGTGATGTGCACGATCGTAGGCGCCATGATTCTTTCCCGCGTGATGAGAGACGAGGTAGGATCGAAGAAGATCTTGCTAGCGGCGCGAAGATCAGTCCTCGATTGCGCGGAAATGCGCGGCCGATCTTCCCGCTCGTAACCAAGCTTTGCAAGGCGAGCGCACATCTTGCCGAGCCATTTTTTTTCGGTTGAGTCAATACCGTCTAGTCGGTGCCGGTGACCTATCTCCGTCTCAGGCATTCAAGGAACTAATCTGCGCTCAAAACCGGCGCTCTTTTCGCTGCCTGCGAACGCCGTTGAGTTCCGTTGGTCGCGGAAGATCCGGTGCGCTCGTTTTCAGGACATCATGAGACCGTCACGCAATGCGCTGCAAACGCCGTCGAGGCCCTTGCTGCCCCAGAAACCACGCACGAGACTCCGCAAACTCTGCTTCGAGGCATCGACGGACCTGCCGTGTCAGCTTGCGTAGATCGCTCTCGCGTCGACGCAATAGCCAAAGATCCATTGACGACGATTCGTGCGGAAGAACACGCACCAAGCCCTCTGCGAGAGCGAACGGGACCGCCAGGAATGCCAACCCAAGTCCCGCGGCAGCGGCCGAAAAATGATTTGCGATCGGCATTACCCTCAATGCGCCGCGGGCGTCCGCGGCAGCCTTGAAGCGCGTGAGGAGAACCATTTGTCCAGCACGTTCACTGCGAAGGTCGGCAAAGTCAACCGGACTCCCGATAATCTCGTGCTTGTCGAGATCCGCAACAGACCGTGGCGCTGGATGCTCAGCCAGGTAGGCTTCGGACGCGAACAAGCCGAATGCAACCGTCGCCACCCGCCGCCCAATCAGCTCGTTGTCGCCCGGATGTCCCATCCTGAGAACGAAATCGAGGTCGCTTGCGGCAAGATTCTGCTGCAGAACCGTGGAGTTAATCTCGAGTCGGATCTGGTCGTCCAGCGCACGCAGCTTTTTGGCGCGAGGCAACAACCAGTGCTTGGTCAGGCCTTCCGTGGCAGAGATCTTGATAGAGTAGGATCTGTCCCCGACGCGCGATGACAGGTCGCGCTGAAACAACTCGAACGAACGTACCATGTCGGCCGCCGACTGACGGAGTTGTTCGCCTTCCTGTGTGAGCTTGACACCAGACGACACTCGAAAGAACAGCGGAGCTCCGATGTAGCGTTCCAGCTCCTTCAATCGCCGACCGAGTGTCGGCTGGCTCATACCAATTTCGCGAGCCGCCCGATTGAGACTGCCGATCTTGGCGACGGAAACGAATAGTCGGAAGAGATCCCAGTTTACTTCCGCCGCTCGTCCTCGTGCTCTCGGCGACGAAATCTGCACCTGACCGCTTGCAGCTTCGGTAGTCGACTCGACGGTCTGGCAAGCGTCCCTATCGCCTCCGGAAGATTGCGTCAGAACCTCAACCGCCATCGCCGCCCCCCCTGGACACTCAGCGCGCATCTGCTCCATTCCGCACGGGCAACGTTGACGTCTGAACAGTTGCCAGAGTGCCCAGAGTTCGGTGCGCTTTCTGCCTCGTTCCTCATCTTCAGCAACGAGAATGATGGTCATCATGCACAACGTCAAGGCAAAACGTTTGCCTCGGCGAGCATCTTGATTCGTAAAGCAGTGCGTTGATCATCCGTCCGCGGTGCTTTCAAAATAGCAGGATAGGATACACTGGCGACCGGGGGCGCTACCGCGCCAACGCTTAGACGCTCGGGCATCAGATCTGTACGGCTTTATGGCCGTCTGTCCACGCTCAGAACGATCAAGACGGAAAGCACCGGCCAAAGGCCTGCAGCAGCCGCGGTGAACCGCGGAAGCGAAGTCTCCTGCGCAGCAGCAGCCAAGGCAGCTTCACCTCTTTGCGGACAAAGCTCAGCCACGCGTCACTATCGGCTGTCATAGCGAAATCTGCCGCACCGTGGCGGCCATTGGTAACCTTTATCGTCTTGTTCCTGATCTCGACGGTCACTTCCGCGGTTTCGCGGCCGACGAATGTGAAATGAAACGTCGCATTAAGGCCGGCAGAACGTCCCCGCTGAAAGACCAATGTAAGAGATCTCAGAAAGGCGAAAATCGAACGTATGTTCGAGAGCCCGTTGCGGACGCGCTTGATCGGCTTGTGCGGGAAGCGGCGGGGCACGTAGGCTTCAGCGTCAGATCCGGCGACGACATAGACGGTCTCAGCCTTTTCGTTTAGCGGTCTGGCTATCTCTTCCATGTATTGCTTTCGGTCGGCAAGATACGGACCGATCACATCTTCGCCTGCCGGACACACCGCCATACAGTAAGCGGCTTTGTAATTCGCTCCGAAGGAAAGGCTTTGCCACATTGAGGCCGTTTCTGCCGGCGTGACTCTATCCCGATAGGCACGCGAACTCGGACTGTCGGCGATCGCATCTACCCAATCGGTGAAACCGCCTGTGAATTCGCGATAGTTGTGGGTGTAGCAGGCCGCGAAATCAAAATGCCCGTCCGGGGCGATCGCACCAGTGGGACAGGCGGAAACGCACAGCTTGCATTCCAGGCAAGGGCTGTAATCAAGCGGCCGCGAGTAAGCACTGACCTCCGCATCCAGCAAGACGGTCCCGAGAAGAACAAAGTTGCCGAACTTTGGATGGATGACGTTGCGATGAATGCCCATCCGACCAAGGCCGGCCGCTTCGGCAATCGGCTTGTGCGATACCAGCCATTGCTTGCCCGCGCCGAAACGGTCCATTTCCATGGGAAAGCCAACGGCAGCCGCATTGATCGCTCGAACGCCGATGGCTTCCAGCTTACTGACGATCTCTCGAACGACGTCGTCGGTCTTGTGAACAACGTGATGAAACTCGATGTTTGCGATGGACCGCATTGGAGTTCGGATGTTCTCGCGATTCATCCGGCACACAATGCTGATGATCGACTTCGTGCGGGGAAACACGCCGATGATATCTGCGCGGTGCGCGGCGATATCTTCGCGATCGACTTCGACGAAGCCTACGTCGTCCGCCCCAGCCTCCAAACACAATGACCGGAGCCGATCGGCGTCCAATGTGTGCGGCCGCGACGATTTTGTCTCAGCTCGATGCGCTACAACGGTTGGATGACTCGCTAAATCGACCACACACCAGCTCCCTCATCAGCAGGTCCAAATCGGCTCCGATCTCGCTCAAATCAAAATGTCTGAGCAAAACTTAGTCACTTGCAAAAAACTAGTCAAGTCTGGTAATAGACGAGGAACGACTCATAGGGAATGACCGCGCGTTGTCCGCGGGACCTCAACTCTGCCAATAGTGTTGGGAGCTCCTGAAGAGCAGACGGGCGCCAATCGTCGTTTTCTCAATCGCTGGAGCATTCGCAATGCAATTGACCGTCAATGGCAAGCGACACGACTTGGACATCGAACCGGAAATGCCGCTTCTTTGGGTACTTCGGGATGAACTCGGCATTACGGGACCGAAGTATGGCTGCGGCGCCGGGCTTTGCGGCGCATGCACCGTGCATGTCGACGGTGCCGCGGTTCGTTCATGCTCGATCAGTGCTGGCGAAGTTCGCGGCAGCGTCACGACGATCGAGGGTCTCGGAACGCCGGCAAACCCACACCTGGTTCAGCAGGCTTGGATCGAGCACCAAGTTGCGCAGTGCGGCTATTGTCAGTCCGGCCAAATGATGACTGCAGCAGCCTTCCTGTCGAACACCCCCGACCCGTCTGAGACCGATATTGCCGACGCCATGAGCGGAAATCTTTGCAGATGCGGAACTTATCCTCGCATCCACAGCGCCGTCAAAACTGCAGCCCAGATGATGAAGGGGAAATAGCGTGGCTCGGCTTGGAAAAATTGCACGACGCACGTTTCTGATCGGATCTGCTGCGATCGCCGGTGGCGTCGCGTTCGGCTATTACAACTTGCGCAAGGAACCTCTCAATCCGTTGCTCAAAGGCCTCCAGCCGGGTGAAGCCGCGATCACGCCCTACGTCCGCGTTGATGCGAAGGGCGTCACTCTTATTACTCCGCGAGCCGACAAAGGCCAGGGCGCCTATTCCATCCAAGCTCATCTGATTGCCGAAGAGCTCGATGTGGATCCGCATAAGGTTCGCGTCGACCCTGGTCCGCCGAGTTCGGCATACTACAACAGCCGGATCATGGACGACAGCCTGCCCTTTGCGACAATCGATGATGGTTTCCTGGCACGGGGTGCGCGCGGTGGCGGCGAAGTATTAAGCCGCCTGCTAGGCATGCAGATAACGGGCGGATCCTCCACCGTACCGGACGGTTTTCACAAACTCCGCATGGCGGGGGCCGTTGCGCGCGAGACTTTGAAGCAGGCGGCCGCCAAGAGATCGGGAGTGTCTCGATCGCTACTGAAAACTCAAGACGGCAAGGTCATCCTGCCCGATGGCAAGTCCGTTACTTACGCGGAACTAGCCGTCGAGGCCGCGCAGCTTGAGCCCATTACGGATGTCACGCTCCGATCGGAACGGGAGTGGCGTTACATCGGCAAGAGCATGCGCAGGATCGATATCGTTGCGAAGTCTACCGGTACACAGCAGTATGGGATTGATGTTCGTTTGGACCGGATGCTGTACGCAACCGTGCGTGCCAATCCCGGCATGGGAGGCACGATCAAACGATATGATGCCTCTACCGCGGAAAAGATGAGGGGCGTAAAGAAGATCGTCCCGGTCAAAGACGGCGTGGGCGTCATCGCCGACAACACGTGGAGAGCCTTTCAGGCCGCGGCCGCGATCAAGATCGAATGGAACGATCCTCCCTATCCGGCCAACTCGGCTGGAATGTGGAAGGTTTTGGAGAGTTCGTTCTCCAAGGAACTGCAGGACAGCCGATTTCGCAACGACGGAGACGTCGAGAAGGTATTGGCCGCCGCATCCAACCAGATTGAGGCGGAGTATCGAACGCCATATCTGGCTCACGCGCCGCTCGAGCCCATGAGTGCGGTCGTACTCTATACGAAGGAACGGCTCGACGTCTGGACCGGAACGCAAATCCCGCTATTCCTCCAGATGCACGCTGCTAAGCTGGCCCAACTGCCGGAAGACAAGGTTCATGTGCACGCTCAGCCGATTGGCGGCAGCTTTGGCGCACGACTCGACGACACCTATGCGCTGCAGGCCATCGAGCTCGCGATTGCGATGGAAGGCGTTCCGGTCAAAATGACTTGGAGCCGAGAAGAGAACATGGCGCACGACTATCCGCGCCCAATCCAGCTCTCGCGCGCAAAGGGAACGGTTCGCGATGGCAAGGTCGAGAGCATGAGCATCGATATCGCCGGCCAATCAATGGGGGCCTCCTGGTTTAACCGTCTGCAGGCGCCCGTTCCTCCCGGCCCCGATACTAGCAGTGTCAATGGTGTTTGGGACCAACCCTTCGCAATACCGAACTACCGGGTGACAGGTTACCGGGCGAAGGAAATGGTGCCCGTCAGCCCGTGGCGATCGGTTGGAGCCTCCGGCAATGGCTTCCATCATGCATCCTTCTTGGACGAATTGATCCATGCCGCGGGCGCGGACCCGATGGCAGAGCTTATTCGGCTATGCAATCATGACGCCTCGAAGGCTGTCCTGGAAACTCTGCGGGATATCTCCGGCTGGAAGGGACGCCGCATAGACGACAGGCGAGCTCGCGGGGTTGCCCTGACCTTATCATTTGGTGTGCCGATGGCAGAAGTCGTTGAAGTGAGCGATACGCCGCAAGGCATCAGGATCGACAGAGTATATGCCGTTTGCAACGTGGGCCGTGTTCTCGATCCGATCAATTTCGAGGCGCAGATCCAGGGAGGCATTATCTGGGGCTTGGGCCACGCTATGAATTGTGAGCTGACCTACGACAACTTCGCGCCGGTCCAGACCAATTATCATGAGTTCGAGGCAATGAGATTCCACCAAGCGCCGGAAATCATCGTCAAGGGATTGCAGCTTGGCAGTGAGGTGCGCGGAATTGGCGAACCTCCCGTTCCGCCAGCGGCGCCGGCGCTCGCGAACGCCATCTTTGCTCTCACCGGAAAGCGTGTGCGCGAACTGCCCCTAAACAAGAACGTCAAATTCGCGTGACAAATTGGTAGGAGAAAGCCTCTCGACTGTACTCACCGGGTCGCCGGAGGCAGTTACCAGCCTCCAACTCCCACAGAGCATAGCCTGCGGTTTCCGACGCAGTCGGCTTAGTTCGGAACCACAGACCTGAATACGCGGATTGGTTTAGCCGGACCTGCCGAGAGCCTTCAGGATGAAGCGGATCTGGTTGCGCAGGTCTGCTTCGGTATCTTCGCCGTGTCGAACGCAGTGCTCGATCAGAGTCGGATGGAAGAATGGCGTGAAGGCGGATTTGACCGCTCGCGCGGCTTCCGCGGCATCTTCGACCTCGAACTCGCCCGCTTCGATGCCCTCGCGTATGATCGCCTCGAAGATCGCCACCATCCGTTCGACGTGCGCCTTGATGATCGTCCAGTTCTCCTGCATGGCGGCGACAATCAGGTCGTGCATGTGCCTTTGCTTGACCAGCGTCATCTTGTTGTGGCGGTGAACGGCGGTCAGGAGTTGATCGAGCTTCTCCATGGCCGGCGCGTTCGTGTGTGCGATCGCAAAGGCGATGTCAGCAACCTCGTTCAAAACCCGCTCGCAGATCGACTCGTTGATCGCATCCCTGGAGGAAAAGAAGCGGTAGACATTCGCCGGGCTCATGCCGAGTTCGGAGGCGATGTCGGCCACCGACGTCTTATGGTAACCGATGCGGCGAAAGTGCTCCTCCGCCACCTCCAGAATGCGCGCGCGCGCCTCATCGGGATCAGTTCCCGTTCGGACCGGACGATTCATGGATCCAACAGAGCCCTACTCGGCAGCCATTGCTGTTTGCAATTCCGATTCCTTCGTCGAATCCTCATGGATCTCATCTGCAGTCGGCTTGACCCGAAACCACGCGGCGTAAAGCGCAGGAAGGAACAGCAGCATCAACACGGTGCCGACCGCGGTGCCGCCGATCAGCGTATAGGCCATCGATCCCCAGAAGACGGAATGCGTGAGAGGGATGAAGGCGAGCACGGCGGCAAGTGCGGTCAGGATCACGGGCCTCGTGCGTTGCACGGTGGCCTCGATGACGGCGTGATAGTCGTCAAGGCCGGCAGCACGGTTCTCCTTGATTTGTTCGGTCAGGATCAGCGTGTTGCGCATCAGGATGCCGGCCAGTCCTATCAGGCCCAGAATGGCGTTGAATCCGAAGGGCTGGTTGAAGGCGAGCAATACGGGCACGACGCCGACGAGGCCAAGCGGTGCCGTCAGCATGACCATGGCCATCGTCGAGAAGGATCGCACCTGCAGCATGATGACGATCAACATGGCGGCGATCATGGCGGGAAAGACCGTCGCCAACGCGTCATTGGCCTTGGTTGCCTCCTCGATCGATCCGCCCAACTCGATGCGATAGCCGGCCGGAAGGGATGCGATCAGCGGCTGAAGGGCCGTCTTGATCTCCTTGGAGACCTCTGGAGGCTGGGTCGCCTCATTGATATCAGAGCGAATCGTGACGACCGGCGTGCGATCGCGGCGCTTCATAATCGGCTCTTCCAGACGGACTTGCGAATGGCCGATCTGGTCGAGCGGAATCGAGCGGCCGTCCCGGCTCATCAGGGAGAAATCCGCCAGACGCGCCGGATCCAGTCGCTCGCCGCCGGCGCTGCGTGCCACGATGGGGACATTGCGGATGTCCTCGCGGACCTGCGTAACGGGGATGCCAGTAAGAAGGAACTGGAGCTGCCGGCCCACCTCCGCCGGCGAGAGGCCGATGAGGTTCAGTCGATCCTGATCCGGGATGAAGCGGAGCACGGGTGTGCGATTGCCCCAATCGCGGTTCGCTTGTCGCACATCGGGAACGCCACGCATGATACCGAGCGCTTTTTCAGAGATGGCGTACAGTTGCGCCGGATCAGGGCCCATGATCCGAAACTCGACCGGGAACGGCGTGTAGGGTCCGAACACAAGCTGCGTGACGCGCACATTGGCTTCAGGTGCAAGCCCCTCTGACACCGCCTGTCGGAGCCGGTGCTTCAAAGCCTCGCGCGCCTCCGCGTCCGGTGTAAGCACGACGATCTTGGCGAAGGCCGGATCAGGCAGCTCCGGCGCCATCGCGAAGAAGAAGCGGGGAGCGCCCTGGCCGACATAGCTCGTGACGATCTTGGCCTCCGACTGGTGGTTCAGCCAGTGTTCGAGCTTCTCGACTGTGGCGGTCGTGGTCTCAATGCTGGTGCCTTCCGGCAGACGAACCTCCACCAGCACTTCGGGGCGGTCGGACGTCGGGAAGAACTGCTGCTTGACGGCGCCCATGCCGACGACGGAAAGCGCGAAAGCGATGGCGACGATGCCGCTGGTTACGAACTTGTGGCGCACGGCGAAGGTGATGAGCCCTCGCAGGCGCCGATAGTTCGGTGTGCCGTAAATCGCGTGGTGACCGCCTTCGACCGGCTTGATCGCAGGCAGCATCTTGACGCCAAGGTAAGGCGTAAAGATCACCGCGACGATCCAGGAGACGATAAGGGCGAACCCCACGACCCAGAAGATGTTGCCGGCGTATTCGCCGGCCGTCGAGCGCGCGAAGCCCACCGGCAGGAACCCGGCGACCGTCACGAGTGTGCCCGACAACATTGGCGCGGCCGGGTGTGGCTCCACGCGTAGGCCGCCGCCTTGATGCGGTCCATGCCCTCTTCCATTTTCACCACCATCACCTCGATGGCAATGATGGCGTCGTCCACGAGCAGACCAAGCGCCAGGATGAGGGCGCCGAGCGTGATGCGGTCGAAGAACCGGCCGGTTTCCAGCATGATGAGGAACACAACGGCAAGCGTCAGAGGGACCGCGGCCGCCACGACGATGCCGACGCGCCAGCCGAGGCTGAGCAGGCTCACCAGCAGCACCACGCCGAGCGCCATCGCAAATTTCATCATGAATTCGTCAACCGCCGAGGTGATGTTGACGGCCTGGTCGCTGACCTTGGCCAGACTCATCCCGAGTGGCAGCGTCCGAGCGATAGCGGCGGACCTCTCCTCCAGCGCCTTGCCGAGCGCGAGGCCATCCCAGCCCTCTTGCATAACCGCCGCCAGCATGACGGAGGGCTCACCCTGGTGTCGAATGAGGTAGGTGGGAGGATCCTCGTAGCCGCGGCGGACTTCGGCGATGTCGGAGAGTTTCAGCGTCCGCCCCGCAGCGACGATCGGCGTATCGGCGATCGCCTGGACGCTGTCATAAGCGCCGTCGACCCGGATGAAGACCTGCGGCCCCTTGGTGTCGATCGAGCCTGCCGGTGTGACGGTGTTCTGCCGCTGCAAGGCGGCAACGATATCCTGGGCCGACACGCCGAGGGTTGCCAGTTTGGCATAGGAGAACTCGATGAAGATCTGTTCGGGACGTTCACCGAGGATGTTGATCTTCTTGACGCCGGGCACGTGCAGAAGGTCCTGGCGAATGGTCTCGGCTTGCCTGGCCAGCTCCCGCATCGGCATGCCCTTCGCTTTGAGGGCATAGAGGGCGAAGCTCACGTCCGAATATTCGTCGTTGACGAACGGGCCGAGCACACCAGACGGCAACTTGCGCGCTTCATCCCCAAGCTTCTTGCGGGCCTGGTAGAACTCCTCCTGCACGCTAGATGGCGGTGTGCTGTCCTTCAGCGTAACCGTCATGTACGCATAACCTGGCCGTGTGGTCGTCTCCACCCGATCGTACCAGGTCAACTCCTGAATCCGCTTCTCCAACGGCTCGGCGACCTGGTCCTGCATCTCGCGCGCCGTCGCGCCCGGCCATACCGTCGTGACCGTCAGGGTCTTGATGGTGAACGAGGGATCCTCCGCCCGGCCGAGCATGATGAAGGCGTAGGCGCCTGCGGCCGCCATCAGGATGATGAAGAACAGGGTGACGGCCCGTTCGCGAACCGCGATCGCGGAAAGATTGAAATTCATCATTTGACCACTCCTGTTTCCTCGACGTTCGTCCTGACGCTCGCGCCGTCCTGCAGCAGGTGGGCGCCGAGTGAACCGCGCTTGTCTAAAAAGCGCGGCCTCTGACTGCGCTTCTGCTACTTACAATTGGTTCGGCGACAGCTTCTTTAAGGCCTGCTGCCGCTTGGGCGGCAAGCCCACGGGCCGCCTCCTGGGAATCCTGAAATTCCTCGAGTGCAAAGACTCTACCCCACCGCAGGGTGAACACGTGGAGACCACGGTTGACGTACGACGCGTCGCCGTTGAGCAGCGTTGCGGTGGCGTCCCACTCGGCAAACACGGTGGTGTGCCACGGCCAGCCCTTCACCCAGATGTTGTTGACCGTGATGTGAAGAGTGGGCTGGACGCGGCCGAGACGCTCAAACCAGCGGCGCAGGGCTTCTTTGTCGTGGCGCTCACCAGCAAGCGCATGGGCGCCGGAAACGCGGTGATGAACGTTCGGCGCGACCGCATTCACCGCGTCATCCCAGCGATGGTTATTGACGTGGTCGAAGGTCTTTCGGATTTCTTTCTTGACAATGTAGCTGTATAGCATTTGCCGTCCTCCGACGGTGATCGCGGAAAGATTGAAGCTCGTTAGTTTCCGTTGTTTTCAGATGCAGTCCTGACGCGAGCGCCCTCCTGGAGAAGGTGAGCGCCGAGGGCAACAACCGCATCACCGGAGCTCAGTCCGGAGATCACAGCGGTTTCGCTGCTCACCCGAACAAGCTTGACCGGCTGAAAGCGAACGGTTGAGGTGGCGCTATCCAAAACCCACACACCGGTCTTCCGGCCGTCATCGAGCACGGCTCCCAGCGGCACCTGAACTTCCGGCTGACTCGCATGGCTTGCGAGCCGAATGGTTACCGTCGCGCCAAGCGGTGCCGCCGCGGCCTCACCGTCGAGCACATAACGGGCCTCATAGGTGCGGGTCTGAGCATCGGCGGAATCTGACAACTGCCGCAGATGCGCCGTATAGCGCCGCCCATCGGCGCCATAGATGCTGGCCTCAGCCTCGGAGCCAATCGCTGGCCGGATCGTTTCGGGAAGCGCGACCACCGCTTCGCGGGGGCCGGCCTTGGCGATCCGAACGACTGTCTGGCCGGCAGAAACGACCTGCCCGGGCTCGCCAAGCGTTTCGACCACCGTTCCGTCCGCATCCGCAACCAGGACCGAGTAGGTCGCCTCATTCTCGGCGACCCGCGCATCAGCTTCGGCGGTGGCGAGTTGCGCCTCGGCCGTGTCCAACGCGGCCTTCGCTTGCTCGTAGCGCTGTCGGGAAGCCCATCCGTTGCTCACCAGCTTGGCGTATCGCTGTTCATCCGCGTCGGTCTGAACGACAGATGCACGCGCCGCCGCAACGGCGTTGCGCTTCGCCGTGACCGCAAGGCGAAGGTCGGTTTCGTCGATCCGCATCAGCGGCTCACCGGCTTTGACCTGCTGACCGGTGTTCACCAGCCGTTCCACGATCTTGCCGGCGACGCGAAACCCGAGGTTGCTCTGCACCCTCGCCCCGATGATGCCCGTGAAGCCGCGTTCGGATCCATTCACCCGCGCTGCCGTCGTCAGTCTGACCATCGGCGGTTCCTGCCGCGGGTCACGCGCCGCGGAAGCTTCTTGGGCGAGAATAGCAAGAGTAGCGAAGACGGCCGCTCCGGACGCCGCGATCAGGACACCTGCCAGGACCAAAAGTCTGCTCTTTCTCATTGCCATCTCCAAACCACTTAGATTTCATTCGAACTCTATAATCACATTAGAGTTCGATCGCAATCTAAATTGCGAGCGCTAACGAAAACGTGATCCCGCGAAATAGGCTACTTCGACCCCGGGGGCCTCAGATTCCGCCATGCCCCACTTGATAGATTGCGTTCGACCTCTATCTAAGTTATAGAGTTCGACCAAAATCCAAATGGAGGTCCAAGATGCGAGTGAGTCGCATTCAGGCCGCGGAAAACCGCGAAACTGTAATCAATGTGGCGAGTCGCCTCTTCAGGGAGCGCGGCTTTGATGGCATCGGGCTCAAGGATCTGATGAAGGCGGCCGGCCTAACCCAAGGTGCCTTCTACAAGCAGTTCGCCTCAAAAGAGGGTCTGGCGGTAGAGGCGTCCAAGCGCGCATTGGAGAGTGCTTCCGGCCGATGGTCGGACGCGGCCGCGGCAAATCCTGATGATCCACTTGGCGCGGTGATCGCGTTTTACCTCAGTGGTGACCATCGCGAAGAAAAGATGGACGGCTGCCCGATCGTGGCGCTCGGCTCAGATGCCGCCAGACAGGGACCCGACGTGAAGGCGGCATTCGAAGCGGGAATCAAGGCGCATCTCGAAGTGCTCGGCCACTTCATTGCCGAGACCGACGGCGACGAGCCCAGTGGCAAGGCCATGGCCATTCTCATGACGATGGTCGGTGCGGTGACGCTATCGCGCGTCGTCAACGATCCGGATTTGGCTCGGGCGATTCTGGATGCAGCAGTCAACCAGGTCCGAGAAGCCGCCGCCGCTTGAAAGATCGCATCCCTCAAAGCACGGGAGAAATCGAAATGCTTAGCGTGACAAAAGGCAAACCAAGTTTGCTCGAAATATCGGATACGCTTAGCCTGCGTTTTCAAGAGATCGGCAGCGGGCCTCCGCTGCTCCTCATACATACGATCCGGACACAGCTCGAATATTTCCGCAGTCTGGCGCCCCTCCTCGCCAGATCGCACACGGTGTACGCCATTGACCTCCCAGGCCACGGACACTCACCAATAGATCCAAGCGCGAGCTTTGACGAACCCTACTTCAGGCAGGCCGTCATTCGCTTCATCGAGGAGCTAAACCTCTCGGCCGTCACGGTTGTTGGCGAGTCGATCGGCGGGACATTGGCCCTCACGGTGGCGGCGGCGCTTCCGCAGCGGGTGAAGCGGGTCTATGCGATCAACCCCTACGACTACGAGACCCGCTACGGGGACGGTATTCGACGCGGCAACTGGTTCGCGAATCTTATCATCGGAAGCCTGCAGATCCCGGTACTCGGCGCGATGAATGCGTCGCTCGAAAACAAGATGGTTCTCGGCAAGATCATGGGCGGCGGATATCACGACCCGCGCAAACTGCCGGCCGATTTGCTAGCCGAGTTCGATGAAGTAGCCCACCGCCCGGGATACAAGCGGATCGCACGCAAGGTGCTGGCAGGCTGGCGATCCTGGAGCAAAGCCCGCGATTACTATCGGCAGATCTCGGCGCCTGTGACCCTCATTTATGGCGATAGCGATTGGTCTCGGCCAAATGAACGCGAACGCACACGGTCGCTGATTCCTGCCTCGCAGATGGTGACGCTGAAAAATACCGGCCACTTCTCGGCTGTCGAGAATCCGTCGGAGCTGGCCCGCGTGATATTGGCAACAGAATGATCGCAGTGATCAACCACGGGAGCACGCAACTATGTTCAAGCGCTTTTGGAAGGGCTTGAATTACTGGGCTGAGGTCCTAGGCATGGACGATCCGCGCGGCGAGTACATGTTTAGGCTGGAAGAGCGTGTTGCGAAGCTCGAGCGCGAAGGTCTTCAGATCCAGTCCCGAACAACGCCGGTTGGCTCGCCGGATGACCGCGTCCATCAACTGCAAAGTCATCTTCAACAGTGAACGCCGCTAATCCCTCGAAGACGACTAGTCACGAGTTATTTATCTCTTCGTTACCACCTGCAGAGCTTCAAAGTTCGTGCAGAGATCCTAGATCGAGATTGAATGATGGTGATCATATCGTGGCGAAGCGGTTCGCTAACTGCGGATACGGGCACTTAGGTTTTTTGGAGCAAATATGGGCGAAGTCATTCGATTTGTGTCAAAGTCTGAGCGTGAGCGAGATCGTCTCATTCGAGAGGCGCGTGCGATTTATGACAGCATCTTTCCGCCAGCCGATCCAGTCAGCGAGATTCGGAATAACGCACCAGTGAGTCATACGGTCAGCGGCGCCAATACCTATCGTAGCGATAAGTTTCTCCTGTCTTGATCAAGATCATTGCCGTACTTCGCGGCATCTCCTCTCCGGCAAAATGCCACGAGCAGATCGTCACCACTTCGGACTTCGCCGACCTCTCGATGTAGTCCTGCCTGATTGGTGCTCCCAAGCTCGCCGAATGGATGAAGCAGCATCCCGCCGAGCACCTGCTGACGTGGCGCCGTGCGATTGGCAAACAGGATGGCAGGGGAGCTTAGGGTCAAAAGCAGTTTTCTTGGCGCGCGGCGGTTATTCGCTTCCGGTCACCGCTTTACCCGCGAGTGACGTCTAATGCGTTTTACAAAGCCGGCGTGAGATCGCATCGCTCCGCCCCTCTGTTGCATGCCGTGCCTATTGATAATATAGTCACTTGCTTTTTTTAGGACGGGAGGACAAAAAATGCGGAAGACTGGTGTACACAACTTTCCAGCAATTGATCGTGTCATCTATGGCAAAGCTGCGTCTGAAGCTCTCAACGAAGAGGCAGAGCGGCTGAACGCAAAGCGCGTCTTCCTGATCGTCAGTCGAACCTTGAACACAAAGACCGATGAGATCGAGAAGATCCGTCGAGCGCTGGGCAACAAGCACGCGGCGACCTTTGACGGAATTGCGCAGCATACGACGCGCAAGCAAGCTGCCGAGGTTGCCCTTCAAGCTAAAAACGCAAGAGCTGATCTGATCGTGGCTGTCGGTGGGGGTTCTGCGATCGATCTGGCAAAAATAGTTATCATGGCGATGGAACATGACATCCGCGATGAAGCGGGTTTCGATCCATTCCCCATGGGCCCGGGCATAAACGTCTCTCCGTTCCGTTCGCCCGCAGTCCGCCAGATCGCGATCCCATCGACGCTGAATGGTGGCGAATACAATGCCGCAGCGCTCGTCACCGATGAGCGTCACAAGTTGAAGCAGATATTCTTCCACCCCCAGATGTCGCCGGTGGCGATTATTCTCGACCCTGCCCTCACCCTTCATACGCCTTCGAGCCTTTGGATGGGATCGGGAACGCGCTCGATGGATCACGGTATCGAAGCGTTGTGCTCGCCCGCCGGCACCCCGCTAGCCGACGAGGTCGTCTTGGCCGGCATCCGCATCCTGCGTGAGGGAATGCTCCGGACCTTGCAGCAACCTGATGATCTGGAGGCGCGGCGACTATCTCAACATGGCTCTTGGCTTGCGTCCTTCGGTCTTCAGGCACGCGTCCCGATGGGAGCAAGTCACGGCATTGGCCATGTGCTTGGAGGGACTTTCGACGTTCCTCACTACTATTGCACACCTGTTATCATGCCGAGCCTGCTTCGATACAATAAGCCATTCACCGAGGATGCGCAGAAGCGTTTAGCGGCGGCTCTTGGCGGGCCGGGCATGGAGGCCGCAGACGCCTTTGCGGAATTCACCAGAAGCCTTGGATTACCTGGCCGCCTTGCTGATGTCGGCATCGGCGAAGACAAGTTTGGCAAGATCAGCAAGATTGCAATCAATCATCGCTTCGTACAGGCCAATCCGCGGCCTTTCAAAAACGAATCTGATATCGTCGATCTGCTGCGAATGGCCGCTTAGCCTCAGCGAAACAGCGAATTGCGAGCCTCGCGCGATGGGGCAAACGGGTCTGGCGTGCGGGAAGGATTTCGAATTCTTCCGCGCGTCGTCCACGGCCGCACTGAAGGCGTCGGATTCAATGCGCAGCATCGGGCAAATCGGCCGCTAATTTCGCGCAAGTCTCTTGGTTCGTCGCAAGTGGTCTCGAGACAGCCGGTTTGTTCAACCAACCGCCATCAGCGAGGATGGATGAAGATCGGCGAGACTGGGATACCCATCGACGGCCATCAGCAAGTCCGCCTCAGCCAGAATGCATCGCAGTACGTGAACGATGCCCTCTACGCCGTCCAGTGCGAGTCCATAAGCATACGGCCGGCCGATGCCGACAGCCGTCGCGCCGAGTGCCAAAGCCTTGATGACGTCCGTCCCTGATCGTATCCCTGAGTCGAACAAAACGGGCGTGTTGCCTGAGGCTTTGACAACGCCAGGCAGCAGGTCGACCGCAGCAATGCCGCCGTTTGCCTGACGGCCACCGTGATTTGAACAGTAGATGGCGTCGACGCCTGCATCGATCGCGCGCCGCGCGTCATCAGGATGGCAAATGCCTTTGAGAACGAGCGGAAGCTTGGTCAGCGAGCGCAACCAGGGAAGATCGTCCCAGGTCAAAGGATTTCCGAAAATCTTCGCCCATTGCATGATCGCCGCTTGAAAATCTTCCTCGGGTGGCTTTTGCAGCCTGCTGCGAAATACCGGATCCGAGAAATAGTTGTAGAGAACATGCCCCATGCAGCTGAGGAAAATTGGCCAGGTTAAGATCCCGTGGCCGCCATCCGGTGACCCATGTATCCAGAGTCACCACGATCGCCTTAAATCCCGCTGCCTCGGCCCGGCGGATAAGGCTCTCGGCCACTTCCCGATCGTTGGGAGTGTAGAGCTGGAAGAAGCCCGGCGTTTCGCCAAATTCGGCAGCCACCTGCTCAAGCGGATCGTTGCTGAAGGTTGAAGCCATCATCGGGACGCCGATCTTTTGCGCAGCCTTTGCCGTCGCGATGTCGCCGCGGAAATCCTGCGCGCATAATCCGATGACGCCGATAGGGCTCATGAAGAGCGGGGTTGGAAACCGCATCCCGAAAAGGCTGATCGACATATCCCGCTTGGCGGCGCCGACAAACATGCGCGGGATCAAACCCCACCGTTCAAATGCAGACACATTGATATTCTGCGTATGCTCGTTGCCGCAGCCGCCGGCCACGTAAGACACAAGACTCGGCGACATCGCAGCGTGCGCCCGCGCTTCCAATTCGCGGAACTCTACCGGAAGTTTCGGCAGTCTTCCGCTGAGGCCGCCAACATAGATTTCTGTCTGGTAGTCGCCGTAGTGGCCCAATGTGTCCTCCCGTAGTCCTATCCACTGTGATTGCCGGGCGGCGCCAGCGCAGCCTATCGCCGTCCGGTCCTTGGCGCAGCGTCTCCCGTTTTCAGCATTCACGCCGCAGGCGGCCAAATGAAGAGGCCCGTGCTCCCAACCGCCGCCGTCTTGGCGGCTGAAGGCCGGCTTTGATCCGCCCTCGGGTCCGAGACGATGGCGAGAACGCACGAGCTTGATCCGGGCCTTGCTCCGTTCCTACTTGCCGGCTTCTCTGGCCCGACGCGCCTCATAAGACTTCACATGCGCATAGGCCGCATTGAGAAGGACAGGAACTTGTCCTGCTTTCGCCCGAGCCAACAGGTCGCCCAGAACATGGTCGCCTTCCGTCGGTGATCCCTTCTCGATATCGCGTGCCATGGAAGCCATTAGCGGAGAGCCTGGCGTTGTAAGAATGGAACGCACGCGTTCTATGTAGGCTGGACGCGGTTCAAATCCGCATTTGGCCGCGATTTCACAGCACTCGTCAAGCAAGCTCATCACCACGCCGGATGCGCCAGCGGCGACGATGTCCCCGATCGACGCGCGCATCAGACAGGTCGAGCCGGCGGTGGTGGCGATCATCACCCATTTTTCCCACATGTTCTGCATGATGTTGTCGCTGGCCTCGGCAATAAAATTGGCACCTGACAATGCAGCGATGATCTCATCGCGGCGCTTCGATCGCGCCTCGTTTTGCTCGCCAAACCCCAGCGTATGCAAATCGACGAGATGGAGAATCTCACCATTTGCAGACATCGTGGCCGAGATGGCGCATTGACCGCCAAACACCCTCGCCTCCCCGAAGCGAGCGTTCAGTGCCTCGATATGACGCAGGCCATTCAAAAAGGGAATGATGACCGTATTGTCTCCCACCGCGGGGGCGAACGATTGAATGGCACCGTCGAGATCATAGGCCTTGCAGCTCAACAATATCAGATCATAGTGGCCTTTCAGCCGTTCGGATGTCACGCTCGGCGGTGATGGCAGATTGAGATTGCCGGCTGGGCTCCTGATGACAAGCCCATTCGTCCTGAGCGCTTCTGCACGGGCCGGCCGCACCAGGAACGTGACATCACGTCCTGCAGCCAGAAGCCGAGCGCCAAAATATCCGCCCAACGCTCCGGCGCCGATTACCAGTATCCGCAAGATTCATCTCCTTCTCGCCGCTCAATTGCGAGACGTCCGCTGCAGCCAACAAGCCAGCTTAATCCCTGTAGCGCGATCCCTTTGCATCAAGTGCGCGACGATATGCTTCGAATGAATCTTGCCCAAAGGAGGTTTTTTCGTCAAAGCCCTTTGCAACCTCGCTCTGCATCTGACGCGTCGTCCGGCGCAGAACCTCTTCCGACAAGGGCCGCCAGCTCTTGCCGAACGTTGCCGCCGCAAGTTGCACTTCGCACGCGCGTTGCAGGATCGTCATGCGGAACAGTGCCTCCGCGGCAGTCCTCCCGCATGTCAGAAGACCATGATGTCTCAGGATCATGTAGTTCTTGTTGCCGAGCGATTTTACGAGGCGCTCGCGCTCACCAAGGTCCGTCGAAATGCCCTCGAAGTCGTGATACGCGATTTGCTCATAAAGCATCGCGCCGTAGAAGCTATGATGCGACAGCCCCTCGTCCGTGCAAGCGACAGCCACACCGGCCGTGGTGTGCGTGTGAGCGATGAAATGGGCATCATCGCGCGCGGTATGAACCGAAGAATGGATCGTGAAGCCCGGCGCGTTGACGCGTCCCGGAACGTCTACAACCTTGTTCCCATCAAGATCAATCTTGATGAGATTGGAGGCCGTAACTTCGTTGTACGCCAGCCCAAACGAATTGATCAGAAAGTGCCTATCAGGACCCGGTACCCGCGCCGTGATATGATTGTAGATGTGCTCGCACCAGCCTAGATCAAAGAAGACGTGGTACAGCGCGGCGAGATCCTCCCGGACCAGCCGTTCTTCGGTCGCCTTTACATGGCGGCTGACGTGGCCGGGTGCGGCTTGGATGTTCATGCGTTTCCCCCAGAGCGGTTCTTGTTGGCCCCGTCAGTTGAGCAGATCCGGCTGTTCCTTAACGATCTTCGAATAGAGAGTCTGGAATTGAAACCAGCCTGTCCTCGGCGTACCGAGAATGTTGAATGCCTGCTGCACGGACTTTTCGGGAATAATCTTGAGAGGTTGCCCCGTTCGTGCAGCCGCCGCCTCAGCAAGCAACTGGACCTGGCACGAGCGTTCCATCGTGATGAACCACCAGACAGCTTCATCCACGGTCTGCCCGACCGTCAGAAGTCCATGGTTCTGCAGAACAGCCGCCTTGTGAGGCCCCAGCGCCCGGGCGATTTGCTGACCTTCATCCAGGTCAACGGCGACCCCGCCGTAGTCCTCGTAAAGCGCGTGATCATTGTAAAAGGCGCAGACGTCTTGCGTGATCGGATCCAACTTTCGGCCCAGTGTCGCGAAGGCTCGACCGTATGTGGAGTGCGAATGCGCCGCACCGACGGTATCCGGACGCGCAGCATGAACGCTCGCATGAATCGCAAAAGCGGCAGCGTTGACGGGATGGTTGCCTTCGACGACCTGACCCTTGTGGTTGACCCGGATAAGATCTGACGCCTTGATCTGGCCAAAGCTCATGCCAAAGCCATTCACCCAGAACGTGTCGGTGAACTCTGGATCGCGCGCCGTGATGTGACCAGCGACGCCTTCATCGAATCCGAACTTGGCGAACAACCGAAAGCCGGCTGCGAGGCGTTCTTTGCGATGCTGTCGTTCTTCGGCCAGGGTTGAAAACACCGGCGGTTGAGGCAGCCCCTGCGTCATCGTCTCCACCGCATGCGCCTGCTGAGTCTGTCTTGCGGAGGCGTTCATGGCATTCTCCCTCTTCCTCTTGCATGTTTCGCGATGCGAAATTGTACGGCAACCGACCTCCGCTGGCTTTTCCCACTTGCCAGCCCTACAATTCGGCTCCATCGATCTGTTCAGGAAGCTGACGGATGGCGATCCAAAGCACAATTGAATTCGGTTGCTGATTGTTGAAGCAGGCTCAAGCCAGAACATGTCCAGCCCGGTTCTTCCACCTCTCACGAGTCTGCGCGCCTTCGAAGCGATCGCGAGATTTGGCAGCGTCAAACTTGCCGCCGAGAGCCTCAATCTAACGCCCTCCGCTGTCAGTCATCAGATTCGGGCCCTAGAGGCGCACTTCGGTGTACAACTGGTGGAGCGCAAGGGACGCAACATCGCTCTCACCGAAAGCGGTGCAGTCTACGCCGCCTCCGTGCTGAACGCGTTCAACGAATTGTTTTGCGCAAGCGACATATTGGGTATCCGGAAGCACGATCGTGTTGTACGCGTCAGCGTGACTCCGACGTTTGCAATGCTGGCCGCGTTGCCCAACCTGGAACGCTTCCGCAAGGCGTCGTCCAACCTCGACCTCAGACTGGAAGCACGCAACACGACAGTCGACTTCGCAAAGGATGATATCGATGCGGCGGTGCAACTGGGAACGCCGCCCGTGCCCGGCCTGATATTCCATCGGCTTCTTCGCTCCCGAGCGGCGCCCTGCGCCGCGCCGAACCTGCTTGAGAGATTTGGGCCCATCAGCACGGTCAAGGACCTCTCTAAGTTGCCCCTGATCGAGTTCAGCACTGTGCCAAATAGCTGGCGTGCATGGCTTCAGGCAAACGACCCTGATCTCCCGTCGATCGAACCGGAACTAGTCGGCGACAGCCTGCTTACAGCACTTCAAATGGCCCGGTCCGGCATGGGAGTTATTCTTGCACCGTTTCCCTTGGTTTCGCCGATGATTACCAGCGGGGCTCTCAAGGTCCTTACGCTCTGGCCGTCCTTCAAGATGGACTCGCGAGATTTCTATTTTACCTATCGAAAAGTGCATGAAACATCGGGCAGGATCAAGGCTGTGCACCAGTGGCTGAAAGTTATAGCCAGGGACCTCGAAGCAGAGTCTGCAATGTTGGGGATCTGAGCCTCGGGTGCCTATGCTTGGCTGCTCATGTCCCGTATCTCAAAACCCTCAAAGTGGCCGATAGATGTCGCATCACGAGTAGTCATAAAATCCTCGACCGCTTTTTACGCCAAGGCAGCCCTCGGCGATCATCTTCTTCAGCAAAATCCGCGGCTCTTCAGGCAGGCCGAGCCGGTGCTGGGCATAGTTCTCTTCGATGCTCAGCACCACGTCCAGGCCCACCGCGTCCATGAGGCGGAACGGACCGCGCTGTGAACCGGTCGCCTGGCTGTAGATAGCATCCACTACCTCCGCCGACGCGACACCCTCGGCTACCACGGCCAGTGTCTCGCGTTTGATGGCGGCCCAGATGCGGTTGAAGATGAAACCCATGCTCTCGCGCTGCACAACGTAGGGCGTCAAGCCATAGCCGGGCAGGACGTCGACCAGTAGCTGAATCACAGCCGGGTCGGTCTGACCGCACGACATCAACTCAATCGGCGTGATGCCCGGCGGCATCAGGAAGTGCATGTTCAACAGGCGCGTCGGGTTCTTCACACTGTCGGCAAAGGCGCTCGAGGAATAGGATGAGGAGTTGCTGGCCAGGATGGCGTCGGGCTCAGAGAGCGCATCGATCTGCTTGAAGATGTCCTTCTTCAGTTCAAGATTTTCAGGCACTGACTCCACGACGAGCCACGCATTCTTTAGCGCGGCAGTCATGTCGTCGACCCCCATGATGGTGCCTGCCTTGCTGCCTGGAAGCGTAGCGAGCACGGCAGGTAATTGCTCTCTTGCAAAGGCGACGCCCGCATCGCGCATCGCGGCGCTACGGGCATACAGGCGCACTTCAGCGCCGCGCGTCGCCAGCATCAGCGCGATGCGGCGGCCAAGCGTGCCGGCGCCCAGAACGGCGATGGGGCGGGTGGCGATGTCATTAGGGAGTTTGAACGTCATGGCGGCGCCTCGCGACTTTGGACCAGCGTTCCTTCCAAGCATCTCTGCTCTCTCGGTCGTACGGAGTCTATCGGTCGGACCCATAGCACGTAGCGACGATGGTGGCGTTGACTTATTGCGGCCGCCGTCTCTCGACCATCACGATCCCCGGAAGGTCACTTTGCCGCGGAAATTCTTGGCTCCGTATTCCACCACAGACCGCACCCCAGCTTTGAAGTCTTCGCTGTCGAACAGGTAAGGCCCAATGTCCAGGAGCAGTTCGTCGGCCCCTCTAGTACCGTAGTCGAGAAATCCGCGCAGCAAACGCTCATTCGCCGCATACGCTTTTGTTGGACCGTCCGCAAACCTTTGCGTCCACGCCAACGCTTCGGTGTATAGCGATGCCCGCGGTACGACGCGATTGACGATATTCCACCGCTCGAAGACGGCGGCATCGTAGCGTTCACCTGTCAGACAAATCTCTCGAGCCCGCGCCGGTCCGCATCGCTCGGCGAGCAGGTAGATTCCGCCCAAATACGTTGCGGCTCCGATATCACGCTCTACCTGAGCAAACTTTGCATCTTCAGATGCAATTATTACGTCACAACGCAACGCCAGTTCGAGCGATGCCGCGAAGCAAAATCCTTGAACCGCGCACACTATCGGTACGTCCAACTGCTCCAGTCGCAGGGCTATCGGAATGGCTCTGCTCAGCATTTTTCGGGCACCCCTACTATCCACTCCCGAAAAGGTGCTCTTGACGTTCACTCCCGGCCCGAAGTGGTCCCCCGTCGCGTGTAGAAGTACCGCTCGAACGCCCGAGCTGTCCACTTCATCGAGCGCCTTGCCGAGCTCCAGCAGCAGGTCGTCATCGACGAGATTGATCGGAGGATTGTCCAGCGTTAGGATACCAACGTTACGCAGCTTTTCGAATTTAACGGATGTCACAGTAAGAGCTCCCTCGCTCTAGCCAGGATGATTGGTCATTTAACGGTTGCTGGACGAACCGATGCGCTGGGCAGCAGGTGGTTCCTGTAACGCTCACGAAGCTCGGACTTCCTGATCTTTCCCGTCGCCGTGTGGGGGATTGAATCCATGACGACGTCATCGGGCATCCACCACTTCGCGATCCTGCCTTCAAGAAATGAAAGGATATCCGCCTTGGTCGCCTCCATGTTCGGATTGAGCTGAACGATGAGAAGCGGCCTTTCGCCCCATTTCGGGTGTGAAACCGCGATCGCCGCTGCCTCCTGTACGGAAGGATGAGCGATAGCGGCATTTTCGACATCGATGGATGATATCCATTCGCCGCCCGACTTGATAACGTCCTTGGATCGATCCGTGATACGCATGTAGGCGTGCTCGTCGATCGTCGCGACGTCGCCGGTATCGAAATAGCCCTCCTTGTCCAGGATCTCGTCATTCAGCCCGTAGTAGGCCTTGGCAACGCTTGGACCACGCACCTTTAGCCTGCCGTACGCCTTTCCGTCGTGGGGAAGCTTCTCGCCGGACTCATCGGTGATCTTCATTTCAACGAGGAAAGGTGAAAAACCTTGGCTGGAAAGCTGGGCAATTTTCTCCGCGCCGGTCAAATCTGCGAACGGCGGCTTCAGGCTTCCGATCGAACCGACAGGTCCCATCTCTGTCATGCCCCACCCTTGCCGTGCACAGATGCCCATCCGCTCAAAGGCTTCAATCATCGCAGGCGGTGGCGCCGCGCCACCGATGGTCAAGTCCCGAAGCGCTGGCAAACGCAAGTTGTTCGCTTCCATATACTGCTGAAGCATGAGCCAGACGGTCGGCACACCGGCCGTAAACGTTACTTTTTCGTCCCAGAGCAACTCGTATACGGACGCGCCATCGAGCTTCGCGCCAGGGAAAACAATCTTGCTCCCTACCATCGGGGCGTGAAACGCGAGCCCCCAGCTGTTGGCATGAAAGAGCGGCACAACCGGCAGGACCGTGTCGTTGCAGCTAAGGCCCAGAACGTCTGCCTGCGCGGTCATCAGCGAATGGAGTACATTTGACCGATGCGAGTACAGGACACCCTTTGGATTCCCCGTCGTGCCTGACGTGTAGCATAGCCCGGCGGCGGTGTTTTCGTCGAAGAGTTTCCAGGCGAAGTCGCCGTCTACGCTATCGATCCAGTCTTCGTACGCGATCGCGCCGCGCAAGGAAGTGCCGGGCATGTTATTGCGATCCGTCAAGATGACGAAGCGCTCGATGACTTCGAGTTGCGGCGCAAGCTTCTCGAGAAGTGGCACGAAGGTGATATCAGCGAAGAGAACTCTGTCACGTGCATGATTGATGATCCATGCGATTTGCTCGGGAAACAAGCGAGGGTTTATGGTGTGGCAGACGGCACCGATACCCATGATTCCGTACCAGATCTCAAGGTGTCGCCAAGTGTTCCACGCCAGGGTCGCGACCCGATCGCCAAGCACAATGCCGTCGCGATCCAATCGCTGGGCGACTTTCAGCGCGCGCCTTCTGATCTGGCCATAGTTGGTCCGATGGATCGGCCCTTCGACAGACCGAGTCACCACCTCACGGTCTGGATGACAAGTCGCGGCATGATCAATGATTCGCTGACACAGCAACGGCCACTCTTGCATTAAGCCCAACACGGGATCCTCCGAAGGTTGCTGACGCGTCCATTCATCTTTGTATTGGACGTGACCGGCGCGATTGGATGCGATTGCACCACGAGACTATCGTGCCGCAAAATACAACGTTGAAGAACGGTTATTCAGCGGTGGATTCAGGGACCGAATCCACCCATCGCAATTAACTCCCCGCTTGGTGTCAGAACTCGTAGCGTATTCCATCGGACGAAGCTTGTTCGCAACTGCGCCGCGAACGATATGGACCCTCGTTTGCTTGCCTAGAACGAAGACGGCGTGCACAGCTATCGCCAGCTCGGTGCCGCCCTTATTCATGATTGAATTGGCAAATCCGGCATCGCCGTCTTTTCCTCCTGTGTTGAATGATTATCATCATCCAAGTAGTGATAACGAGGATCGTGTAAACATGCCCGACAGCCCCGCGCCGCCTTCCCTGGACCATATCCGCAAGCGGACGGTCCGCGCCAACGGGCTCGATTTCCCGATCCTTGAAGCGGGGAGCGGCCCCCTCGTGCTATGCTTGCACGGCTTTCCGGATCATGCACAGAGCTGGGTTCACTTCCTGGATCGTCTCGCGCAGGAAGGATATTGGGCCGTCGCGCCAGCGCTGCGAGGATATTGGGTCGGTGGCGCCGCACCCGACGGATCCTACCGCGCCTTGGCGACCGGGCAGGACGTATTAGCACTCATTGAAGCTCTGGGGGCCGAGCAGGCTGATCTCATCGGCCATGACTTCGGAGCGCGCGCAGTCTACGCCGCGGCAAGCCTCGATGCGGCCCGCGTCCGCAAGCTTGTCGGGTTGGCAGTCCCCTATGGAAAGGGACTGACGACAGCATTCGTCGCCGATGGCGATCAACAGCGGCGAAGCTGGTATATGTTCTTCTTCCAGACTCGCCTGGCGGAAACGGCTGTTCAGCTCAACGACTTTGCATTCCTCGACCGGCTCTGGCGAGAATGGTCGCCGGGGTACGTGCTGCCGCCTGCGGACCGTTCCGCGCTCAACGAGACGTTTGGCCAACCCGGAGTCCTGACCCAGACCCTGGCCTATTACCGGCAGTTGTTCACGCCGCCGTCTGATCCGGCAGCCCTGGCCCTTGAAGCCCGCGCGAGCGGTCCAATTGCTGTCCCGTCGCTCTATCTGCATGGGGAGGACGACGGCTGCATGTCCGCGCAGCTTAGCGAAAGCATGGAGGCGGCGTTCACGAAGGGATTCGAGCGCGTCGTGATGCCTGGCGTCGGTCATTTCCTGCATCTTGAACAACCCGATGCAGTGTTGAGCCACGTCTTGCGCTTCCTGAAATGCTGAGCGGGCTCTGAGAGCGAACGGTCGCCCCTACCTCGATGGCGCGAACCGGCTTCGCTTCAACGAATACCCACCCACGCCCAGCCGAAAAGGACATTTCGATGTCGAAACGGAATCCCATTTTGATCACTGGAGCTGGCGGCGAAGTCGGCTCCGTAAGCAAGACGATGATCAACATGCTACTGGAGCAGCGATATCCGGTGCGTGCCTTCGTGAGGCGAGACGACGAGCGGGCGGAGGCGCTTCGACAGATCGGAGCTGAAGTATTCGTCGGAGATCTACTCAACGTCGCCGATGTCGCCGCCGCCCTGAAGGGTTGCCGCCGGATCTACTTCAGCATGAGTTTGAACCCGTACTATACCGACGCGAGCATCCTGATGGCCGCCGCTGCGCGCGCGCAAGAGGACATTGAGGTCTTCGTGAACATTTCGGAGTTCGAGCAGTCCTACATGACGTTCGATAAAATGACCGGTGCCTACGAGGCGCGTCTCGAATGGCTCGGGGGACTGGTCGCCGAATGGTCACCGCAACAGAGAGCCCATTGGGCATCGGAGCAGGCGCTAAAGTGGTCCGGCCTGCCGGTCGTCAATATCCGGGCGACCATGTTCGTCGAGAATCCTATCCTTTCTTGGTTTCCGCTAAGGCAGTTGCTTGGTGCGAGCGAACTCCACCTACCTTTTGGCATGCAAAAGATCGCGCCAATCGCCGCTTATGATGTTGCCGAGGTTTGCACGAAGGTCCTGATCGATCCTTCGGCGCATATATCGATGTCGTATGAGCTCACCGGACCGGAGTTGAAGGACATGCATGGGTTTGCAGAGGATTACGGCGCCGCGCTGGGACGACGTATCTCATATGTACCGCAGGACCTGGATGCCTGGATCGAGACGTACATCAATAGTGCCATCGCGTCTCGCAGTCCGCATATTGCAGGCCACCTGGGAACCATCACCCGCCTGGTCGCAGGCGGACGTTATGATGTTGTCAACGATAAGCTTGAAAGGTTACTCGGGCGTGCTCCCAAGGTCGTCCGATGGGCCCTCGAACAATCTCCGCGTATTCGCAAAGCTCTGGAGGCCGCATGATCATGCGACAGTTCAGGAAACGGCTTTGGCACCGGATTTTGCCCGCTGAACCGGCCGGCGGGCGATAGCGTCGGCTGCTTGTTGCAGGTGCCGGAAAGCCTCGTCGTGCCGGAGGCCGCGATTCAACCTGCCGCCGAGGTGCCGGATGCCCCATCGGCCAAGAGCCAGAACGATAACGCCGAGCTCACGGCCAGGGTCGGTAAGGGTATAGGCGGCTCGCGGGGGATGGTCGCTGTAGAATTCGCGACGTACAAGGCCGTGTGCCTCAAGTGTTTTTAGACGATCAGAAAGGACATTGGGCGCCATGCCGGGCAGACGTTCTTGAAGGTCCTGAAATCGCATGGTGCCTGGGAGAAGGTCACGGACAATCAGCAACGTCCAGCGCGCGCCCACAATATCGAGCGTTCGCGCTACAGGACAAGACGCATCAAGACTGTTCTTTGCCATTCCGAGCTCAATCTACCTTGCCGCAACACCGGCTCACTGCCTTGCCGATATATAGTCAATATAATTTGAATTGGAACTCCCCTCGCCCGGATCTTGGAATACCAAATTTCTGATCGGATTGCGCCGGAGTTCATTCTGATTTGGCACTTGGGCCGAAAACACCGGCGGGAAGGACAGCAGTCCCGCGGTCATCTGATTGGATTGACGTTTGAGGCTATCGTGAGGGTGCCGACAGAGGCATCCCAACAGGAAATTGCTCCCTTCCGCTATCGATTGCTCGTGTGATCGCAGCCGGTGTTCGCTTCGGCTTGTGTGCTTTCATATGCCGGTTAGCGTCTCAGCAGGCCCCCTCTGCCTGGCGGCCGCGCACTGGCTTGCCTGGGCCGGTCCCCAGGCACTTGATGATGATGTTATAGCCGAACAGATCGTCGCCGCAGTCCTGATCAGGAGTAGATTTGTGATTTTACAAATCAAGCAGTTGCGGTGGCTTTTAGAGCTTCGTTCCGCAGTTCTCGGCGCAGAATTTTTCCGACGTTGCTCTTCGGCAGCTCAGACCTAAACTCGACGTGCTTCGGTACCTTGTACGGTGTCAATTGTGTCCCGGCGAAAGCAATAATGTCCTGGGCTCCCAGATTCGGGTCGAGGCGAACTACGAATACCTTGACCGCTTCGATGGATTTCGGGTCGCAGACGCCGATCGCGGCGCATTCCAGGACTCCCGGATGGCTGGCGATCACCTCCTCGACTTCGTTTGGATAGACGTTGAAGCCGGAGACAATGATCATGTCCTTCTTACGATCCACGATCTTGGTAAAGCCGTCCGGCTGCATCACCCCTATATCACCAGTCCGGAAGAAACCGTCGCTTGTCATCACCCGGGCGGTTTCGTCAGGCCTGTTCCAGTAACCAGCCATCACCTGCGGCCCCTTGCAGCAAATCTCGCCGGCTTCCCCGATCGACACTTCCTTGCCGTCATCATCACGGATCGAAATGTAAGTTGATGGGACAGGCAATCCGATCGTCCCTGAGAACTCCGTGAGATTTGGCGGTGTCACCGTCAAAGTCGGGGCTGTTTCAGACAAGCCGTAGCCTTCGGAAAGGACACATCCGGTCGCCGCGAGCCATTTGTCTGCAACGGTCTTTTGGGTCGCCATCCCGCCGCCGATTGCAATCTTCAATTCCGAAAAATCCACCTTCTTGAAGTCGGGATGGCGCAGAAGACCATTGAACAATGTGTTGACGGCCGGGAAGCTATGGACCTTGTACTTTCGAAGCTCCTTGATGAATCCAGGGATATCCCGCGGATTTACGATCAGAAGGTTGGTGCCGCCTACTCGCACGGAAAACAGGAAACAGGCCGTGAGCGCGAAGATGTGATAGAGTGGTAGGCGCAGACTGTCAGTAAGGGCTCAACCAATGGCGGCTTGCGCAAGACCGGTTTGGTCCACGCAACAATTTGAAGCACATTGGCCACCATATTGCGGTGGAGCAACGTTGCACCTTTCGAGACGCCCGTGGTGCCGCCAGTGTATTGAAGAAACGCGACATCGTTCGGGCCAATGTTCGGCTTGTTCAGCTTCATCTTGCGACCGGCCGACAGCGCATCCTTGAACGAGATGGCGCCTGGCAGCGAGTACGAAGGGACCATTTTCTTGACTTTGCGCACAAAAAAATTGACGAAAACGCCCTTGAGACCGAGCAGATCTCCCATCGTGCCGACGATTATGTGCTTGATGCTCGTCCGCGGCAGCACCTTTTCAAGGGTCGTCGCAAAATTCTCTAAAATAACGATGGCGTCTGCGCCGGAATCGTTGAGCTGATGCTCGAGTTCCCGCGGAGTGTAAAGAGGATTGACGTTCACGACCGTATAACCTGCACGCAAGGCGGCAGCCACTGCAACAGGGTTTTGCAGAACGTTTGGCATCATGATCGCAACCCGGGCGCCCTTCGCGAGCCCCCTGCTTTGCAGGTAAGCGCCGATACCGGCTGACATCTTGTCAAGCTGGTCGTAGGTGATCGCCTTGTCCATGCAGATCGCAGCTTTGCGATCCGCAAACGTCGTAAAGCTTTCTTCGAATAGTTCGATCAACGAACGGTACTGGTTGACATCGACATCGGCGGGAACTCCCTCCGGATACTGCTGTAGCCAAAAGCGCTTCACGATATTTCCCCCTGCAGAAAAGCCGCTTTTGCGGTCTCCTTCGATTTCCACCCCTTGCCAGAACGACCGAATGCAGCCTGGACGGATAGAACTCATGTCGAGCAGCGCAACCAGGCTCGCCGATTGAGCGCCCCACATCTAAATATTCCGCAATGGTCGAACCTCCTCCTCGGCGTGGGCTAGAGGCCGCATAAACTCCGCGGATCAGTCGTTCTTTCGGGCCAAATATGCCCCGCACCCATCATTAATCCCATTACAGACGTCCCATGTCCTTCAATGACTTGATCGCGCCAACAGCGTCGTTATGAATGGGCGACTCAATCATCTGATCGACAGTATGGGCAGGTGCCTTTACTGGATAGCTCAAACCACAAGCAATCATCGCAGCAGCGAACCCAAACAAAACCACAATCAACAACTTCGCATAACTGAACATCATACTCTTCTCGAATAGCTGACTATAGCTTCTCTTCTGCCGTATCTGCGAGCGTGTTTGCCGCACGAATGCCGGCCGCAAGTATCGCATCGGACATCGAGCGGTCTTCAACCGCGCGCGAGAGCTGAAGCGCTCCGACAAGTACGGCGAAAATTCCGATCGCCGCATCATGAGAAGGATAGCTAGAACTATTCTGCGGTAGCCGCCGAGCTAGTTGTTCGAAGAACTCGCGCATCCGAGCAGTGTAAACCTTCCGGGTGGAGCGCGGCTGACGGCCGATCTCGGGAAGCAGCGCTGCGGAGGCGCATCCAGTCTCCGGGCGGTCGCGATGCCTCCGAGGACAGGTAATAACGGATCAGCTCACGGAGCTCGCCAGGGGCGGCATCAGCTTCGGCCAGTCGATGCGGTTGCTCATTGAGTGCACGCTCTAGCCCCTCCCGGACCAGATCGTTCTTCGAGCGGAAGTGAGAGTAGAATCCACCATTCGTCAGTCCTGCCTCGGCCATAACCCCGGTCATTCCCGTGGCGGCGATGCCCTGCCGCCGGAACCTCTTGGCCGCGGCCTTCAGGATGCGCTCATGGGAGTGATCTTTGTGCCCTTTGGCATACCGCATACCGGATCCTCCAAGCGAATAGCCTGTTGTATGATTCTCATCATGTGATATTTATATCTTAATCCAAATAGCTGATCAATCGCATTGAGGAGGCTTTTATGCGACGAGACGGTAAAGTGGCGATTGTGACCGGGGCTGCTACAGGAATCGGGCAGGCCTCCGCAAAGGCGCTGCACCAAGCTGGATTCCGCGTGTTCGGCACCAGCCGGCGCGCCGTCGCGAGCACCCTCGAGGGGATTACGATGGTCACCTGCGATGTGACAGACGACGCGTCGGTGAAGGCAGCCATCGGCAAGGTTCTCGATACGACGGGCAGGATCGACGTTCTCGTGAACAACGCGGGGATGGGCCTGCTCGCCGGAGCCGAAGAATCTTCGGTTGATCAAGCTCAAGCGTTGTTCGACGTGAACCTTTTCGGAGTGATCCGCACGACCAATGCGGTTCTTCCGATCATGCGAAATCAAAAGGCGGGACGGATCGTCAATATAAGCTCGGTCCTTGGCTTGATACCTGCCCCATTCTCGGCCCTCTACTCCTCCACGAAGCATGCTCTCGAAGGCTATTCGGAGTCTCTCGACCATGAGGTGCGAACCTTCGGCATTCGAGTTTGCTTGCTTGAGCCCGCGTATACCCGCACTTCGTTCGAACAGAACATGGTGCTTCCGGATCGGACCTTAGACGCTTACGTCTCGGCGCGAACGCGGACCAGCACGCTCATGCACGAGGTCATGAAGACAGCCGACGATCCCCGGGTAGTTGCCGAGCGAGTCGTTGAAGCCGCGACTACGGCATCGCCTCGTCGGCGATACACCTGCGGCAAGGTTGCGCGTCAGGTGAGCGTACTTCGCCGTTTTGTCCCCGAACGGATGTTTGACAAGAGCCTTCGCAAGCAGATGGGGTTACCGGCGTAACTGGACTGGCCAGGCCGATCTCGGACGTTCCCTTTGCGCCGTTTGTAGCGCGGTGTTCGGTCCGGCGCTTGCGACTTCGTGTCGACGGGCAAGGCCTCAATTGCTGTTAAGAGCCTACCTTGCGCCCGACGGACGACGAGGTGTCAGGGATAACTCAAAAAGGTAATCTCATCATGCGTCGCGTCGTCGTTACGGGGTTGGGATTGGTATCGCCGCTGGGCTGCGGCAGTGAGCTGGCATGGTCCCGCCTGCTCGCGGCCCGTTCCGGGCTGGCTGCCCTTCCCGAATGGGCGGCTGCCCTTCCCGCGCGGGTTGCTGGAATCGTGCCGACCAAGGCCGACGATCCGGATGGCGGCTTCGATCCGGATCTGGTTGTTCCTGCCAAGGATCAGCGGAGGATGGACCGCTTCATCCTGTTCGCACTGGCCGCCACGGCCGAGGCCATTGCGGAGGCAGCTTGGACTCCTTCCGACGCACACTCGCTAGAGCGAACGGCGACCGTGATCGCATCGGGCATCGGAGGCTTTCCGGCGATCGTCGAGGCGGTTCGCACCACCGATCAGCGCGGGGTCAAGCGCCTCTCGCCCTTCACCGTACCGTCCTTTCTCGCCAATCTCGCAGCCGGTCATATCTCCATCCGCTATGGCTTCAAGGGTCCCATCGGTACGCCGGTCACCGCCTGCGCCGCGAGCGTGCAGGCAATCGGCGATGCCGCGCGCCTGATCCGCTCCGGAGAAGCGGACGTTGCAATCTGCGGAGGCTCGGAAGCCTGCATCGATCTCGTGAGCCTCGGCGGCTTCGCCGCCGCCCGGGCCCTTTCGACCGGCTTCAATGACACGCCAGCGCGCGCGTCCCGCCCCTTCGACCGCGACCGCGATGGCTTCGTCATGGGCGAAGGTGCTGGTATCCTCGTGATTGAAGAATTGGAACACGCGCTCCGCCGCGGCGTTCAGCCGATCGCCGAAATCGCCGGCTATGGCACGACCGCTGATGCCTACCACATCACGTCGGGACCCGAGGACGGCGACGGCGCGCGCCGCGCCATGGAAGGCGCCTTGCGGCAGGCCGGCCTCAAGCCCGGTGATATCCAGCATCTCAACGCCCATTCCACTTCGACGCCGGTTGGCGACGTTTCCGAACTGGAAGCGATCAAATCCGTGTTCGGCCGCGACGGAAAAATTGCCGTGAGCGCGACCAAATCGGCGACCGGTCATCTGCTCGGTGCAGCCGGGGGAGCGGAAGCGATCTTCACGATCCTCGCGCTACGGGACCAAATCGCGCCGCCCACTCTCAATCTCGAAAATGGCGACGCAGCCGCGGAAGGCGTCGACCTCGTGTCCCGTGAGGCCAGGCGCATGACGATGGAGCATGCTATTTCGAATGGATTCGGCTTCGGGGGCGTCAACGCCAGCGTCATCTTTCGACGTTGGCAATGACCAAACCTGTCCAACATTGGCAAGTCACTGCCGACCTTCCTGCTCTTGGGAGGGGACCAGAACGGTCCGCTCTTTGCCAGTTCCAACACGCATGCGAGTAAGCGACATGACTCAGTCCAAGCGCGAAGCCCAACCTTCCGTCCAGGAAGTTGCACTCATTGTCGGTGGCGGACCGGGCATCAGCTCGAGTTGCGCGAGGCTGTTCGCGAAGAACGGTATGCGTGTTGCTGTGGCAGCCAGGAATCCCGAAAAAGCGGTCCTCGCGAAACTCGAAAAGATGCATGGGGTGCATCGATTCGCTTGCGATGCGAGCGAACCGTCGGCCGTGGACCAGTTGTTCCGGAATGTCGTGCAGGACATCGGGACGCCGAGGCTTGTCGTGCATAACGTCGATGGCCGGGTCCCCGGCATTTTCCGCAAGAGCGTTATCGAAGCCGACCCGATCATGGCCCTCGAAACACTTCGAAACGCGGCATTCAGTGCGTTTCTGGTAGGGCAACAGGCAGCCAGGCTCATGCTTGGAAACAAACTCGACGCCAACGGGGCGAAGGGAACGATCATCTTCACGAACGCCAGCGCAGCGCTCAAAGGCTTCCCATCAAGCGGTGCCTTTGCGATGGCATGCCATGCCAAGTCGGGACTCGCGCAGAGTATGGCAAGAGAACTGATGCCGCAGGGTATCCACGTAGCAAATGTGCCGATCGACGCCGCGATCGGCTGGACTCAGGAGGACGGGACCCGCGCACACCGGCTGGCGGGAATGACTGTCGACGACAACATGGCCGACCCCGACCGTATCGCCGAAACCTATCTGCAACTGCATCGCCAGCATCGGTCGACGTGGGCGTTCGAAGTCGTGCTCCGGCCATGGGTCGAGAAATGGTGACTGGTATCGCCGGCGCGCCTGTATCGTTACCCGGAATTGTCGGCCCGGTTTTCGACTGGTTGTCCGATTTGTTCGCCGTAATACCCTATTCTACGATGAGCGCGTAATAGGCCTGCCCGAGTAGCCTCCGCAGTATATGTTGGGATCAAAGCCACGGAGATAAGCCAATATGGTCGATGTGATGCGCGACGCCGCTTAGTTCGATTCTGGACCGAGCTTCAGAATCTCCATTTCCAAACGCGCCCAAAAATTTGGCGGGAAATAGAGCTGCTTACATAGCGAACTCAGCAGCTTAAGTGCTGGCTGGGGCGGGAGGGATCGAACCTCCGAATGGCGGAATCAAAATCCGCTGCCTTACCGCTTGGCTACGCCCCAACAGGCCGAGGCCGAAAGCGCCGGGGATGCCCCCGCGCGAATTGGTTCGGACAACGACGGTCTATAGAGGGACTTCAGCCATTTCAACAGGCTGAAATCTCGAATTTCACCCGAATCCGCCCCGCGGCGGCGTGAGCCTTTATATATGGACCGTCCGCCGCCGCCGGTTTCCGCTGCCCGGGCCGGGCGAATACCGCCCGGTGGAGAGTTGAGAGAACCCCGGTTTCGTGGGAAGACGGCGGCAGCTCATTAGCCAAAAGCGAGATTTTCGTCATGACTTACCGCGCGCCGATCTCCGACATCCTGCTCGCGCTCAACCACGGCGCCGGCCTGCAGGCGGCCGTGAAGGCCGGCCATTACGGCGATTTCGACGCCGAGATCGCCGCCGCCGTACTGGAGGAAGCCGGCAAATTCGCCGGCGACGTGCTGGCGCCCCTGAACCGGGTGGGCGACGAGCACGGCATCAAGCTTGCGGACAACAAGGTGACGACCGCGCCGGGCTGGCCCGATGCCTATCAGCGCTGGGCCGCCGCCGGGTGGAACGCGGTATCGGGCCCGGAAGCGTTTGGCGGCCAGGGCTTGCCGCTCGCCATCAACGCCGCCTGCACCGAAATCTGGAGCGCGTCGAACATCGCTTTCGGCCTCTGCCCGCTGCTCACGCTCTCGGCGATCGAGGCGCTCGACGCCCATGGCAGCGAGGAGCTGAAAAAGGTCTATCTGCAAAAACTCGTCTCCGGCGAATGGACCGGCACCATGCAGCTCACCGAGCCGCAGGCCGGCTCCGACGTCGGCGCGCTGCGCACCCGTGCCGAACGCGCCGGCGACGGCACCTACCGCATCAAGGGCAGCAAGATCTTCATCACCTATGGCGACCACGACATGACCGACAACATCGTGCATTTCGTGCTGGCACGCCTGCCCGATGCGCCCGCGGGCACCAGGGGGATTTCGCTGTTTTTGATTCCGAAATTCCTCGTCAATGCCGACGGCTCGCTCGGGGCGCGTAACGACATCTACCCCTCCGGCGTCGAGCACAAGCTCGGCATGCACGCCTCCCCCACCTGCACCATGACGATGGGCGATCATGGCGGCGCCATCGGCTACCTGATCGGTGAGGAAAACAAGGGCATGCAATGCATGTTCACGATGATGAACCAGGCCCGCCTCGGCGTCGGCCTCGAAGGCGTCGGCATTGCCGACCGCGCCTATCAGCAGGCGCTGGCCTTTGCGCAAGAACGCAAACAGGGCCGCGCCGTCGGCAAGAAGGGCGACGGGCTCGATCCCATCATCGTGCATCCCGACGTCAAGCGCATGCTGTTGCAGATGCGCAGCATGACGGCCGCGGCGCGTTCGATCTGTTACGCGACGGCGGTGGCGCTCGACATCTCCGCCCGCGCCAAGGACCCGAAGGTGCGCGCCGATGCGGCCGCGCGCGGCGCGCTGCTGACGCCGATCGCAAAGGCATTCTCCACCGACATCGGCAACGAGGTGACGTATCTCGGCGTGCAGATTCATGGCGGTATGGGCTTCATCGAGGAAACCGGCGCCGCGCAGCACTACCGCGACGCGCGTATCACCTCGATCTACGAGGGCACCAACGGCATCCAGTCGATCGACCTCGTGACGCGAAAACTCGCCGCCAATGGCGGCGCATCGGTGTGGGCGCTGCTCGATGAACTCGGCGGCATCGTCAAGCAGGTCGAAACCTCGAACGATCCCGCTTTCGGTACGACCGGCGCAAAGCTGCGCGACGCGCTCGGCTCGCTTGAGCGCGCCAGCAAGTGGCTCCTGGAGCGCGTGGCGTCTGCGCCGAACGATGCGCTCGCCGGCGCCACGCCTTATCTGCGCCTGTTCGGCTCGACGCTCGGCGGCTGCATGCTGGCCGGCGAAGCGCTGGCCGCGAAGAGCCATGGCGATGCCGGCGATCCGCAGCGCTACGTGACGGTCGCGCGGTTCTTTGCCGAGAATATTACCGTGCAGGCGGGCTCGCTGGAGAAGACGGTGACCGACAGTGCCGATGCGGTGAACGGCGCGGATGCGGCACTGCTGGGGTGAGCCTTTGTCGGGTACCGCACACGAATCCCAAAAATGCACAACAAGTTCCATTGTGCCGCTCGTTGTTTTGAGGCAACACCCTTGAAAAAACAGATAATCCCGTAGTCTTCGGCCGTTGCGGATTCATTTCGCAATCCGAAGAATGACCCCTGTCGCGTGCTTGTGTAATCAGGCTCATGCGGAGCCTTGGGAGGCCGGATCATGGACCCCTGGCAATTGGCGACGACGGCGCAGCGCCGCATCAACGTTCTCGCGGCCCTGGCTCTCGTGAGTTGGACTCTCGTTTGTCTCGCTGGCTTCAATTCGGCTTCCACCGAACGCGTCAGCGCTTCTGTTGTCAGCGCTTCCATCAAGGATGCCGGTGTCTTCATCGAGAGTGCCGACGCGCCTTCAATTGTGGAACGTCAAGAGCCATCTCTCACCGCAACCGCCGAGCCTACGCGCACGCCGCCTGCAATCGCCCTGGCAAGCGCCGCCATCGATCACATCGATGTGCCGATCCCTACCGCATCCGTGATCGAGAAAGCGCCTGACACGACGAAAGCTCCTGATACGACGAAAGCTCCTGACACGACCGCAGCCTCGGATGAGCCGAAACCTGTTGTCGTGGCCGCACTGACCGATCCGGCGGAGGTACTGCCGCCCGAAGGCCCCTCCTCCGCCGAGATTGCGACGACACTCACGCCCGATTCCGCACCCGACAATGCCGCGCCGGCTGTGCGCACCATCGAAATCAACGAGGAATGTCTGGTCGTGGAGCCCTGCATCGATCGCTATTTGTGGGCTCTGTACGAACGCGCACCCAAGATCGACGCCATCAAGGTGCATGAGCGGAGGAAAGTGACAGTCAAGAGGAAGGGCAAGACGGTCACTGTCACCAAAACCTTTACCAGGCGTGTCGACGAGGATTTTACGTGGAAGGACCCGAAGGCCGCGGAAAGAGCCGGCATGACCATGATGGACTACGTGATCGGTGGCATGGACAAGAGCTTCAAGCTAAAGCTTTTTCATATGCTCCACGCCGCCGAGCAGGCCGGGCTCTCGCCCGGCATCACCAGCGCATTTCGCGATGACTACCGTCAAGCAATCGCCAGCGGCCTGAAGGCAGCAAGCGACCGGTCCTACCATGGCGGGAGTTTGCGTGGCGGCTACGGCCGCGGGCTCGCGGCTGACCTGGTCAGCGTCAAGGGCGCAAGCCGGGGGCAGCGATGGGTCTCCACGGAAAAGTTCTGGAAATGGATCGATGAGCACGGCAAGGAATTTGGAATCGGGCGGCCCTACCTCGACAGGGATCCGCCGCACGTCGGGCCGATCGACGGCAAGGAGTACGCCTCTCGCCGCGGCGGAACGAAGACGCAAGACGCGCAAGCGAGTGCAAAGAAGCGCGTCCGCGTGACCGCGCGGCACGATCACAAGCGGCACGATCACAAGGCAGCAAAACCGGCGAAAACCGCGAAATTGTCGAAAGGCAGAACCATGTAACCGGCTCACGAACGCGCTTACCGCCATTGATGGGAAGCGCGATCGAATGAAGTTGACGTGTATTCCTTAGCGTCGCGAACTGGCCGCAGCGACCGTCAAGGCGATCGCTGCGGGATCGCAGCAGAGCACCATCAACAATATCAGCCAGCGCACCGCGGCTTCGGGTGCGGCACCGACCATCATCGCGAGATACTGAATCGGTCCTGCGGATGCCTCGATGCGCGAACGTTCGCCGGCCAGCGCCGCGCGTTGCGCCTGCAGTCCAACCAGCGTTGCGGTCGCCGTCTGGCGCTGCGTATCCAGCCCGTCCCGCGTCGCGCGCTCCTGGGTTGCGATGTTGATGGCCCGCGTCACCCGGCCGCGCCGTGTCGATTCATCCACGGCACGGTCGATTTGCGCGATGCGGTTGGTCAAGTCGGCAACGACAGCCGATTGCGCCGAGACGCGGGCGTCGAGCGATTCGATGCGCTCGGTGACGCCGGAGCGCGCCGTGGCCGCGACGCTGACATGCGCCTCGACCAGCTTGCCGAACACGCCGGCGGCGTTGATCAGCGCAAGGCCGGCAACGAGCGCGACCATGACCGAACGCATTTTCCAGTTGGTCCGGCGCCAATGCGCCGCCAGCCATCCGGCGATCACCAGCTTGCCGGCCTCCATCGTGGCGGCAAGCACCATCACGGCAACCGGATCACCGGGAAATATTTCGGCCATGCCCGCGACTGAAAAATAGGCCGCAACCGTTGCCAGCGCGAGAGCCGCGGCAATGGCAAAGGTCCGGCTGGTGCGCTCGCTCCTTGGTGGGGCGGGAACGGGAGAAACGATCTCAGGCACAGCAGGCGCTGCGGAAACCGGCGGTGGCTCAAGCGGCGCGCTGGGCACCTCCGGCTCGCTACTGATCTCAGTAGGGACTTCCGTTGCCTTGTCTTCCGTTGCCTTGTCTTCCGTCGCCTTGGCCTTAGTCGCCCTGCCGGCCTTGGCACGCCCCGCCGCTGAAGCGGAGCGGCCACGTTTCTTTGCTGCTGGGGGCGTCTTGTCGGACGGTTCAGTGCTGAACTCTTCCGCCGGCGTTGCCACCCAATCTGGGAGCGCGAGTTGAGGCATTGGCCCAGGCATCAAGCTGATGCCTGATGCGCGCAGCATCATTGTCGCCGTCCGTCAGTTCGGTCGCGGAGATCGCTCGCGTGGTTGCACGGCCTGTCATGGAGCCCCCGGAACCACGGCGACAACTGTCCCAGACTCGTGATCGTTGGCAACGTTTTCGACTTGCTCGCCAATCGCAAACTTCGACATCGAAAACTCCTTTTTGGATTCGTCGATGCGATTATATCCCCACGAGCGGGCCGTAGCTGCTCAACGATTCGCCCTCCGGAATTTAGGACGCCGGTTGTTGCACGAATGTCTCATCCTGCTCGTCGTGCGAAACCGCTTCACACGTTGCGCGCGAGGCGAGCATGGCGCGATGTCAGGATTGAGTCCGAAATGTTGTCGAGAAGAAAATCAGTCGGACAATCCAAATCTTCTATGGCTGAGCATCCCTACGTTCCGAACAACGCCATGCATAAGTGTTGCTGCATAATGACAGTCAGGCTAATCCGCCGCCGAGACCGTAGTTCTACGCTTTGCGAATCGCCCACGCCCGAATTCTACTTTCACCGCAATTGTTTCCCTTGAGCGTTCGACTAGATCGTCCCGCGCCGAAAACGGCGCGGCTTTGCAGTGCGTAGTTTTACGGGCCGATTTCCTTAAAGGCCGGGCGCGCACCCTGCTGGCACGAACCCTGCATGGCGTGAGCGAACCGGGTATTCAGCAACGAAGGTCACCCATGCTCGTTACTCTCGTCGCCGTTCTCTGCAACAGCCAGCTCTGTCTCGAAAAAATCGTCACCACCAGTGACCAGTCCGGCATCACCATGAGCGCCTGCGCGGTCAACGCGCAGATCGGAATTGCCGACTGGCTCGCCAAGGGCCCGTATCGCGAATGGCGATTGCAGCGCTACAAATGCGTGCTCGGAAAGTACGTGCCGAAAAACGAAGCCTGAGGCGCCGCAGGCTGCCTCACGCGGGCGCGGTTGTTTGCCGGGCACAACGAATTTGCTTGCGTCAACGTTCGTAAGCATGACTTCACCTTCTCGCCGCGCGGCTAGCGCCCGAGGTTTGCATGAACCTTTTCCCTCAGGAACAGAGGGAGCAGGGAATGCCGGGTGCTTGCTGCACCCGCGGTCTCGTGTGCAAGAGATAGAGTGAGATGCGCACACGAGCATACAGGTACAGCCGGAGCACTCCGGCATTCCCTGCGCAATGGTTTGACGGCTTATGCCGTGCTCTCCCTGGAGACGAATTCCTCTTGCCTCCATCACTGCCGGCTTGATGGCGAGATCGATCCGGTTGGATCAGATTCGCCACCGGCAGCTTGGCACCAGCCACGGGTGTCAGGACCACACGGTTTTGCCGTACGCTTCAGCGCCGTACGTCTTGCGCGCCGTGTTCGCTCACGGATAACCGCCCTGCGAACAACTTCTCGCGCCTGACGCTGCTGCGTCCACCGCATCCCACCCCGCGTCCGTGACGATCGCGATCCGCCCCTCGTGAGGGATGAGACGGCGGAATGTCTAGTGCTGATTTGGGGCGATCGAAAAGGAAATTGTTTTTTCGGAAGGGACTGGACTGGGCAAATCGCGTTGATTTGGCTGGGGAAATTAGTTTTTGCGAGCAACGGCCAAACGTGCGTTGAAGAGGCCTGATGGCGCATAGCGTGGCGATTGCCAGCCCGAGACAGGCGGGCGCCAAAGAGCCGTCGCCAGCGTATTCTCATCCCAGAAATTAAGCACAATGGCGCGGGAATCCTGCAAATGGTAGAAAGAGATTTCTACTACCCAGAGCAGTTTCATGCTTTCGTTGAAGACAGAAGCCGAAATAGAAGCCCTCCATACCGGCGGCGTAAGGGAGAGTCTTCACCTCGAATACAAAGCCTCCGGCGCGGTCGATAAAGCGGACAACAACAAAAAGCTGGAAATGGCTCGCGACGTGTCGGCCTTTGCAAACGCAGACGGCGGCCAAATCATTTACGGAATGACCGAGAAAGACCACGATCCTGCGGGGCTCGACAAAGGACTGGACCCCAAGGTTTATCCAGAAATCTGGTTTGAACAGGTTTTACAACAGCACATCACGCCGACAATCACGGGCCTTAAGCCCTACCACGTTCCACTACAATCTGGCGGCGTGGCTGTCGTGATCGATATTCCTGCGACAAAAGGCGATCCGCACCAAACTGACGGCCGGTACTATCGCCGGCATAATTTCAATCGTCTAATCATGGAGCATTACGAAGTAAGGGACGCGTTTCGGCGACTAACGACGCCGGAACTCTTCGTCACGCTTTCCTTCCTGGAAGGAAACCGACACACCATCGATTTTCCGCAGCGAGGCGATACATCCAACCCGTTCAACCTGATCGCCAAGATAGATAACAGGTCAAATCAACCTGCTTACCATGCCATAGTAGATATTGGCGTAGCTGCTGAGCTCGTCATCGTCAGTGGAGGAAACTATGAGCGACAAGATCAGGCAGAGAATGACCGGAAGGTACCGATGCATTGGTTTAGGTGGACTATGGGTTCTCCCCCGAACCTCCCGATCTTTAAAGAGCACCAACGTCTTTTGACCAACAATGTGCTCATGCTGGGGATGAGGCACAGCGACATGGGTAATAGCACTATCTTCGATCTAACCGTCAAAATCTCTGCACCGGGTTTTTCCAGTATCGAGCATTGGGCGATCCTCGGTCATGGACCGCGGTTAACCCTCTACCCGCCTGGAAGCCCGTGGGCGGCGGCGCGAACGTAATGCGGGATGGATAGATTGCAGCGATACGTGATCCTGCGTGAACCGTCACTGCAATTGGGTACAATGTCTTTCAACGAACGCATACGGCAAAGAAAAGTGCCTGCACGTTTTACTGAGCGGTCGAATTGAGTGCGCTATTACCGATATTTTGGTGCATTGCTCTGCCGCGATGACTGATTGGGGGACGCATGGATTGGCTTCAATTCACGGCTGCTGTGATTGGTCATTTGGCTTGGCCTGGCGTCATAGTCGTGCTGTTTGTGATCTTACGGAAGCATTTAGGTACGCTGGCTGACCGTTTACTCGAATTCAGCTTTGGTGGTGCAAAGATTACTTTCGACAAAATTCTTCAGAAGGGCGCCGAGATTATTGAAGAGACACCACCCCCTCAGTTTCCTAAGCCAATCGAAGAGCCACAGCTACCGCTAGACCCGAATGCTAAGACCGTCTCCCCAAATCAAACCCGCGAGGAAATTGCAAAGCGATATGTCAATCGCAGACGGCAGCGCAAAGATCTACTGGGCAAGTCGGCCTTCGGAATAGTCCTATCGGGCTTGGACGAGGTGGACAGTCTATTGTTCGAAATCGGGGACACAATGGGAATCGACGCGGCCGCACCATCTTCAGTGATGTATTCGCTCGTGGGCGGCGGATATCTGCCCGAGAGCATAGGACAACTGTATGACACGTTGCGTGATGCACGCAATCTCCTCGCACATTCAAATGCGCTTCCGGATGATAAGGAAGCGCTTGAATACGCGAGACAAACCTCATTCTTAAAGTCAGCTTTGCAGAACTATAAGAGTATGTTGCCTCAAGTCGGACGGATCGAACACAACGAGTAGCCACCACGCGTACGGGTTTATCTAATCGGCTTCAGCCCCGCCTCGATCGCCGCGCGCCGCGGCTCGAGAAACGGCGGCAGCGCCAGTTTCTCGCCGAGGCTCTCCATCGGCTCGTCCGTCCCAAACCCCGGTCCATCGGTCGCGATCTCGAACAGGATGCCGTTGGGCTCGCGGAAATAGAGGCTGCGGAAATAGAAGCGATCGATCTCGCCGCTGTTGGGCACGCGGAGCTCGTTCAGGCGCTGCGTCCAGGCGTGGTACTGCGTTTCGTCGGGGGTACGGAACGCGACATGGTGGACGCCACCGGCACCCTGGCGAGCGATTGGCGAGGCCTTGTCTTCGAGCACATGCAGCTCCGCGGCGGGGCCGCCTTCACCCATCTCGAATACATGAATCTCGGCACCGTGGGCGGCATACTCGCGCACGCGGCGCATGTTCATGATTTCCGTCAGCACAAAGGCGGTCCGCGACAGCTCGTGCACGGTCAGCACGATCGGACCGAGGCCGCGGATCTGGTGCTCTGATGGCACCGGGCTGCGCTCCCATGGCGAGGCCGGCCCCACACCGCCATCGTCGACCAGCACCAGCCGCTGCCCCTCGCCGTCCTCGAACGGCAGCGTCAGGCGGCCGTCGACCTCGACGATATCGCGGGTCGCTGCGCCCGCCTTCTTGAGGCGATCCCGCCAGTAGCCGAGGGTCTTCTCGCCGGCGACGCGCAGGCCGGTGCGCGAGATCGAATTGGTTCCGCGACGTTCGGGGGCCGCGGGAAAATCGAAGAAGGTGAGATCGGTGCCGGGATTGGCTTTGCCGTCGGCATAGAACAGGTGATAGGCGCTGACGTCGTCCTGGTTGACGGTCTTCTTCACCAGCCGCATGCCGAGCAGGCCGGTGTAAAACGCCAAATTCTCCCGCGGCTTCGCCGAGATCGCGGTCAGGTGATGAATTCCGCCTAGCTGCATTGCGTTATCCTCGTCGTCACGAAAAATCGCCTGGGACAGTTGGGCCTTCTGCCGGATCATGTAGGATGTCACCGAATAATTGGCCAGCGGCAGCATCGCCGCCCGAAATCCCGACACCGTCATTGCGAGCGCAGCGAAGCAATCCATTCTTTCTTTATGCGGCGCCATGGATTGCTTCGCTACGCTCGCAATGACGGGAAACACCAAGCTACCCACCAATGTCAGTGTCATGAGCCCCCTCCTTCGTCCCATCCTTGCCTTGGCGATCATGATGGCGCTTGCCGCATCATCGCTCGCCCAGACACCCGCCCCCGTCGACCTGCGCATCCTCGCGATCAACGATTTTCACGGCTACCTTCGTCCGCCGTCGGGCGGAATCACGATCACCGATCCCGAAGACAGGGCGAAGAAGCTCACCGTCGAAGCCGGCGGCGCCGAACACATGGCGACGCTGGTGAGCCAGCTTCGCGGCGGGCACAAGAACTCGATCTTCGTCGCGGCCGGCGACTTGATCGGCGCCAGCCCATTCCTGTCCGCGATGTTCCATGACGAGCCGACGATCGAAGCGCTGTCGATGATGGGGCTGGCGCTTTCCTCGGTCGGCAATCATGAGTTCGACGAGGGCAAGGACGAACTCTTGCGCATGCAGAACGGCGGCTGCCATCCGGTCGACAAATGCCAGGGGCCGCACCCGTTTACTGGCGCGAAATTCCGCTATCTCGCCGCCAGCACGATCGAGAAAAGCAGCGGCAAGACGGTGTTTCCTCCTTACGAAATCCGCGCGTTCGACGGCATCCCGGTGGCCTTCATCGGCCTGACCTTGAAGGGCACCCCTAGCCTCGTTGCACCTGTCGGCGTTGCCGATCTCGAATTCCGCGACGAGGCTGATACGGTGAACGCGCTGATCCCGGAACTGAAGGCGCGCGGCGCCGAGGCGATCGTCGTCCTGATCCATGAAGGCGGATTGCCGACCGGCGATTACAACGACTGCCCTGGCGTTTCGGGGCCGATCGTCGATATCGTCAAAAAATTCGACAAGGCGGTGGATGTCGTGGTCTCCGGCCATACTCATCGCGCCTATGTCTGCGAGATCGATGGACGGCTCGTTACCTCCGGCGACAAATACGGCACGCTCGTCACCGCGATCGATCTCAAGCTCGACCCCGTTACGCGCGACGTCATCAGCGCCAAGGCCGACAACACCATCGTCCGCACCGCAACGCTGGCGAAGGATGCGCAACAGACCGCGCTGATCGAATCCTATGACCGGCTGGCCGCGCCGATCGCCAACCGTCCCGCGGGCTCGGTGACGGCGACGCTATCGCGCGTGCCGAATGCTGCCGGCGAAAGCCCGCTCGGCGACATCATCGCCGATGCGCAACTCGCCGCGACCAGCACGGAAGCAAAAGGCGGCGCGGTCATCGCGTTCACCAATCCCGGCGGCGTGCGCGCCGACGTAACGCGCAAGGAAGATGGCGCGGTGACCTATGGCGACGTGTTCGCTAGCCAGCCGTTCCGCAATCAACTGGTGACGCTGACGCTCACGGGCAGGCAGATCAAGGACATGCTGGAGCAGCAATGGCGCGATCCGAAGCGCCCGCGGATCCTGCAGGTGTCGAAGGGATTTACCTATGCGTGGGACGCGACCAGGCCTGACGGCGAGCGCGTGCTGCCGGAGCGGATGTTGCTGAACGGGCAACCGGTCGATCCGGCCGCGAGCTATCGTGTCACCGTCAATAATTTCCTTTTCGTCGGCGGCGACGGTTTCACCGTGCTCACGCAAGGAACCGCGCCGCAGGTCGGCATCTACGACGTCGACGCGCTGCACGGCTATTTTGCGGCGAACAGCCCGGTCAGCCCGACCGCCGCCGATCGCATCACCAGGATCAACTGAGCCGAAAGGCCGGAGGCCTTTCCGAGCGGCCCTTAAGAGCCTAGATTAGCCGCTCCTTACCGGCGCGCGCCCTAACGCCAGGATTTTGCATGACGCTGCTTCTGACCCATACCGCCTGTCTCGACCATGTCACGCCTCCGGGGCATCCCGAGCGCCCCGACCGGCTGCGCGCGGTTGCCGAGGTGCTGGGGGAAGAGCGCTTCAAGCCGCTCTCGCGCGGCGATGCGCCGGAAGGCAATCTTGATTCCGTCACGCTGTGCCATGGCGAACATTACATCGGCGAACTCCGCCACATCGCCCCTCAGAGCGGGATGATCTACATCGACGGCGACACCTCGATGTCGCCGGGCACCTGGGAAGCGGTGATGCGCGGCGTCGGCGGCGCGGTGGCTGCGACGGATGCGGTGATGTCCGGAACCCACCAGAACGCCTTCGTGGCGGTGCGCCCGCCCGGTCACCATGCCGAGGTCTCGAAGCCGATGGGCTTCTGCTTCTTCGACAATGCCGCCATCGCCGCACGTCACGCCCAGCGCAAATACGGCATTGGCCACGCCGCGATCGTCGATTTCGACGTCCATCACGGCAATGGCACGCAGGACATCTTCTGGCACGATCCGACCGTGATGTATTGCTCGACGCACCAGATGCCGCTGTTTCCGGGCACCGGCGCCAGCGGCGAGCGCGGCGAGCATGACACCATCGTCAATGCGCCGCTGGCTTCCGAAGACGGCAGCGCAAAATTCCGCGCCGCGTTCGAAAACCTGATCCTGCCGCAATTGCAGAAGTTCTCGCCGGAACTGATCATCATCTCCGCCGGCTTCGACGCGCACTACCGCGATCCGCTGGCCTCGCTCAACCTGAAGGCGGACGATTTCGGCTGGGTCACCCGCAAGCTGATGGATGTGGCGGACCAAAGCGCCGGCGGACGGGTTGTCTCGGTGCTGGAGGGCGGCTACGACCTGCAGGGGCTGAAAGAGTCGGTGGCGGCGCATGTCACGGCGCTGATGGGCGCGTAAATCTCCGCCACAATAGATCCGCAAAGCCCTTTGTTTTGACGCGTTTTCTTCGCGCGTAGCCGGTACCCACTTCGCTTGAAACGCTATAGATTCCGCGCCTGAACGGGGCGCATTCGGGAACTCGATATGGCCGAAAATAACCAGATGGACGTCAAAAAACTCTCCTTCGAGCGGGCGATCGAGGAGCTTGAATCGATCGTGAAACGGCTCGAGGACGGCAAGGTGCCGCTGGAGGAATCGGTCGCGATCTACGAACGTGGCGAGGCGCTCAAGCGCCGCTGCGAAGAATTGCTGCGGCAGGCGGAGGCCCGCGTCGACAAAATCACGACCGATGCGAACGGCCAGGTCACGGGGACCGAGCCGCTCGACGTACAGTAAACTTGGCGTCTGGTCTCTCGGGCTTCGCGCAACAATCGGGAATATCGGGCGAATTCCGCCCTCCCGGCCGTGGGAGGCGGACCAGCCGAATTAGTTCTTTGCCCCCCGCACAGCCTGATATAGTCCGCCGACATTTGGGGACAGTACGTGCGCGTCGAGCACCGCCATATCATCTATATTCAGGGTTACGATCCGCGCGGGCTGGCGCAATATTACCGCATGTTCCGAACCGAGCTGCGCAAGTTCGGCCGGCTTTATCAGCTCCAGGCCACCATCAGCCGGCCAAAGGTGGCATCCGACGACGAAATCGCGTCCTGGACCATCGATACCAAGGCCGAGGACTGGCAGACACGCACGTCCTACGACTTCCTCCGGTTCGAGGACTTCATCCAGCAAGACCTGGCGTCGCCGATCTGGCGCACGGTGTTCAGCGCGGTCTGGATCTACTGGCGCCTGGTCTTCGCCGGCACCATCGCCCGCTTCGGCAAGGCGAACTGGCGGTTCGCGACCTTCATCACCTATCCGCACCTGGTGCTGTTGCTGCAAGCCGCTTGTGCTGCGGCCGTCTCCTTCGTGTTCGAGAAAGGCCTGAACGCCATCGGCATTCCCGACGCATTCAGCATCGCTGCCGCCACCGCCATCTTCATTGCCCTGCTCGGCACGATGCTGAAATACACCGAGAATGCCACCTACGTGCTTTATCTCCTGTGCGACACGATCTGGACCTGGGAGTTCTCGCACCGCGAGCGCCCGGAATGGGACCAGCGCATCGACCGGTTTGCGCAGCATCTGGTCAATGTCGCCAAGAGCACCGACGCCGACGAGATCGTCATCGTCGGCCATAGTTCAGGATCGTTCCTGTCGACGGAAATGCTGGCGCGCGCGCTGAAGCTCGATCCCGCGCTCGGCCGTCACGGGCCGCGGATCGTGCTGCTGACGATCGGCGGCAATTTCCCGATCGTCGGCTATCACGCCGTATCGAAAGAATTTCGCGAGCATCTGCGGATGCTGGCGGTCGAGCCGTCGGTCGACTGGATCGACTGTCAGGCCCGCAAGGACGTGATGAATTTCTACCAGTTCGATCCGATTGCCAGTCACGGCATCGACGTCGGGACCGCCCGGCGCAACCCGAAGATCGTGCCGGTTCGCTTCCGTGACATCATCCGGCCCGAGCACTACGAGAAATTCCGCTGGCAGTTCTTCCGCGTGCATTTCCAGTTCGTGATGGCCAACGAACTGCCCAACGCCTACGACTTCTTCATGATCGTCTGCGGGCCGGTCCCGCTCAGCGCGCGCATGGCCGTCCCCGACGCTGCGCTTGATGTCGCCACCGGCGATTCCGGAGCGCGAGATCGGGCCTGGAAGAGGATCGAAGCGGCCACGACCGAGCCCGAAAATTCCTCCGATCTGGGCAAAATGGAACCTTCCGCTCGCCGCCGCGGTTGAACAATCTCGACTTTTCGGCGACTCACCCAGGAACCATCCTGGCTCACCGGGTTGGCTTTGGCGGTAGCTTTGGTGTAAAGCTTGCCGTTCTATGGGCTAAAAAGAGAGGGCCTGTCACGGATTTCCGACGGCAGTAAGCACTTCAAATAGCTAGAGAAACTGGCCGGGAAGGGTTAAAGGCGACCAACGTGATGCATGTCACAGGGCTAAAACCGGAGTGCATCTAGGCTTTCAAATCAGGTACCGGCCTGCCGAGGTGGCACCCGGCGTCTGGATTTTCACGGCGCGGTTAACGCGCTTCCCGTCTCGCGTCAGGCCCTTCGTCCTGACATGCAAAATTGGAATATCGCTGTGACCACATATAGTAAAACGCCGCTTCTCGATACCATCCGCACGCCCGAGGATCTTCGCAAGCTCAAGATCGAGCAGGTGCGGCAGGTCGCGGACGAGCTCCGCCAGGAAACCATCGACGCCGTTTCGGTGACCGGCGGCCACTTCGGCGCCGGCCTCGGCGTCGTCGAACTGACCACCGCGATCCACTACACCTTCGATACACCGCGCGACCGCCTGATCTGGGACGTTGGCCACCAGGCCTACCCGCACAAGATCCTGACCGGCCGCCGCGACCGCATCCGCACGCTGCGCACCGGCGGCGGCCTCTCCGGCTTCACCAAGCGCACCGAGAGCGACTACGACCCGTTCGGCGCCGCGCACTCCTCGACCTCGATCTCCGCCGGCCTCGGCATGGCCGTGGCGCGCGACCTCGCCGGCGGCAAGAACAACGTCATTGCCGTGATCGGCGACGGCGCGATGTCGGCCGGCATGGCCTATGAGGCCATGAACAATGCGGGCGCAATGAATTCGCGCCTGATCGTCATCCTCAACGACAACGACATGTCGATTGCGCCGCCGGTCGGCGCGATGAGCGCGTACCTGTCGCGGCTCTATTCCGGCAAGACCTACCGCTCGCTGCGCGAGGCGGCCAAGCAGATCAACAAGCGTCTGCCCAAGATCCTCGCCAACCGCGCCAACCGCGTCGAGGAATATTCCCGCGGCTTCATGATGGACGGCGGCACGCTGTTCGAGGAGCTCGGCTTCTATTACGTCGGCCCGATCGACGGCCACAACCTCGACCATCTGCTGCCTGTTTTGAAGAACGTCCGCGACATGGAAACCGGCCCGATCCTGGTCCACGTCGTGACGCAAAAGGGCAAGGGCTACGCCCCCGCAGAAGCTTCCGCCGACAAGTATCACGCCGTGGTCAAGTTCGACGTCGCCACCGGCGCGCAGGCCAAGGCCAAGCCGAATGCGCCGGCCTACCAGAACGTGTTTGGCCAGAGCCTGGTCAAGGAAGCCGAGAAGGACGACAAGATCGTCGCCATCACCGCCGCGATGCCGTCGGGTACCGGCGTCGACATCTTCAACAAGTCATTTCCGGAGCGCACCTTCGACGTCGGTATTGCCGAGCAGCATGCGGTGACGTTTGCGGCGGGGCTTGCCACCGAAGGCTACAAGCCGTTCTGCGCGATCTACTCGACCTTCCTGCAGCGCGGCTATGACCAGGTGGTCCATGACGTTGCGATCCAAAGCCTGCCGGTCCGCTTCGCGATCGACCGCGCCGGCCTGGTCGGCGCCGACGGCGCCACCCATGCCGGTTCGTTCGACAATGCCTATCTCGGCTGCCTGCCGAACTTCGTCATCATGGCGGCGTCCGACGAAGCCGAACTGGTGCACATGGTCGCGACGCAAGTCGCGATCAACGACCGGCCGAGCGCGGTGCGTTATCCGCGCGGCGAAGGCCGCGGCGTCGAAATGCCGGAAGTCGGTATTCCGCTCGAAATCGGCAAGGGCCGCATCGTCCGCCAGGGCAGCAAGGTCGCCCTGCTCTCGTTCGGTACGCGAATGGCCGAATGCGAAAAGGCCGCCGACGAACTCGCCGCCCACGGCCTGTCCACCACCATCGCCGACGCGCGCTTCATGAAGCCGCTCGACGTCGATCTGGTGCTGAAGTTGGCGCGCGACCACGAGGTGCTGCTCACCATCGAGGAAGGCTCGATCGGCGGCTTCGGCTCGCATGTCATGCAGACGCTGGCTGAACACGGCATGCTCGACGGCGGTTTAAGGATGCGTGCGATGATCCTGCCCGACGAGTTCATCGACCACGATTCGCCGAACGCGATGTATGCCCATGCCGGCCTCGACGCCAAAGGCATCGTCGCCAAGGTGTTCGACGCGCTCGGCAAGGACTACAAGACGGAAACCGTCAAGCTCGCCTGAGGCACAGCGCCCCTTCGGTTCTGACCCGATCAGAACCGAAGGCTTGACTGTCTTGAAGGCTTAACTGTCTTGAAGCCTTGGCTCTTTCGCCGGTAGCCCCATGAAGATCTATCTGGCAGGTCCCGATGTGTTCCTGCCGGACGCCATCGAGATCGGGCGCCGCAAGGTCGCGATCTGCGCCCAGTATGGGCTGACCGGCCTCTATCCACTCGATAACGCGGTTAACCTTGCCGCCGCCGACGCGTCGCTTTCGATCTTCAAGGGCAATGAAGCAATGATGGATGCGGCGGACGCGATCATTGCCAATCTTACGCCGTTTCGCGGCCCCAGTGCCGACGCCGGCACGGTCTATGAACTCGGCTACATGGCCGGTCGCGGCAAGCTCTGCCTGGCCTATAGCAACGACCCCGCAATCTATGTTGAGCGCGTAAAGCGGAACTACGATGTGACCAAATCCGCCACCGGCCAACTGATCGACGGCGACGGGCTGACGGTGGAAGATTTCGGCCTGCCCGACAATCTCATGATGATCCACACGCTCGATCTGCATGGTGCTAGACTGGTGACGCCGCGGCAGCGGCCGCAAGATATCTGGCACGATCTCACCTCGTTCGAGGCCTGCGTCGCTCTGGCGGCGGATCGCGCCACCGGCAAATCGGACTAAACTTGGCTGACAAAAGCGACAGCGAAACCTCTCCCCGCAAGCGCGTGGACGTGCTGCTGGTCGAGCGCGGCCTGTTCGAAAGCCGCGCCCGCGCACGCGCCGCGATCGACGCTGGTGGCGTGACGGCCGACGGCAGGCCCGTGCTGAAGGCATCGGAGATGATCACCGCCAATGCCGAATTGTCCGCCCAGCCCGCGCACCCTTACGTTTCGCGCGGCGGCGTCAAGCTTGCCGGCGCGCTGGAGCAGTATCCGATCGAGATCGAGGACCATGTCTGCCTCGACGTCGGCGCCTCCACCGGCGGCTTCACCGAGGTGCTGCTGGCGAACGGCGCGAGCCTCGTCTTCGCCATCGATGTCGGCCACGGCCAGTTGCATCCCTCGCTGCAGAGCCATCCCAGAGTCGTGTCGATGGAAGAAACCGACATTCGCCAGTTCGAGGGCAAGCGCCTGCCCGCCCGGCCGGATGTCGTCGTTATCGACGTCAGCTTCATTTCCTTGAAGGCGGTGCTGCCGGTGGCGCTGTCGCTGGCCGCAGCCCCGATGCATCTGCTCGCGCTGATCAAGCCGCAGTTCGAGGCGGAACGAAAGCACTCCAAGCACGGCATCATCCGCAACGCGATGGTGCATCAGGCGATCTGCGACGACATCTCGGCGTTCGCCGCCTCGCTCGGCTGCACCGACATCCAGGTGTTTCCGTCGTCGATCAAAGGCGGCGACGGCAATATCGAGTTCTTCATGGGCGCGCGCCGTGGCTGAGAGCGAACGCCTCGTCATCGACCATGTCGGCCATCACGGCGACGGCGTCGCCATATCAGGCGGCGGCAACATCTATGTGCCGTACGCGCTCGGCGGCGAAACAATAGAGGCCGGTCCGGTTCCCGGCCACCATCCCGACCGCCGGCGATTGCTCAAGGTCGAGACAGCGAGCGTCGAGCGCGTCGCACCGTTCTGCCCGCATTTCGGCGTCTGCGGCGGCTGCGCGATCCAGCACTGGGAAGCCGAGCCCTATCGCGCCTGGAAGCGCGAGTTGGTGGTGACGACGCTCTCGCAGGCGGGAATCGATTGCGACGTCGCAGCTCTCGTCGATGCCCATGGCGCGGGCCGCCGGCGCATCACCCTGCACGGCCGAATCGGAACGCATGGCGTGCTCAAGGTCGGCTATGCCGCGGCCGGTTCGCACGACATCATTCCGATCGACCGCTGCCCGATCCTCGATCCGCAATTGAGTGGCGCGATCGAGGCCGCCTGGGCCATCGCCGAGCCGTTGATCGCGATGGGCAAGCCGCTCGACATCCAGATCACCGCGACCAATAGCGGCCTCGACCTCGATGTGCGCGGCTCCGGGCCGATATCTTCTGCCATGATCGCGCGGCTGTCGCGCATCGCCGAACAACACCGGCTGGCGCGGCTGACGCGCCATGGTGAACTGGTGCTGATGCGAACGCCGCCCGTAATCTCGATTGGCGCGGCGCAGGTCACGCTACCGCCCGGCTCGTTCCTGCAGGCCACAGTGGCGGGCGAGGAGGCGCTGGCGGCGCTCGTCTCCGAACATTGCAAACGCAGCAAACATATCGCCGATCTGTTCTGCGGCGTCGGCCCCTTCGCACTGCGGCTTGCGGCGAAGTCGCGTGTAACCGCTTTCGACAGCGACGCCGGCGCGGTAGCAGCCTTGCAGAAGGCCGCGACCTCCACCTCAGGGCTGAAGCCGGTCAAGGCCGAGGCACGCGACCTGTTCCGACGCCCGCTGATGCCGCAGGAGTTGCGCGACTACGACACGGTGGTGTTTGACCCTCCGCGGCAGGGCGCGCAAGCGCAGGTGACGCAGCTTGCGGCGAGCAAGGTGCCGACGGTGGTTGCGGTCTCGTGCAATGTCACGACGTTCGCGCGCGATGCGAAGATCTTGATCGACGGCGGCTATAAAATCGAAGGCGTCACACCGGTCGACCAGTTTCGCCACACGCCGCATGTGGAATTGGTGGCGCGGTTCAGGCGATAGGCGCTTCTTGCTTACCCTCCCCTGGAGGGGGAGGGTCGGCTCGCATTGAGCGTAGCGAAATGCGAGACGGGGTGGGGTGATCTCTCCACTCGGGCACTGCTGGATGTGGAGAGACCGTCACCCCACCCCGCCGCTCATTTCATGAGCGTCGACCCACGAGCGAGCTTCGCTCGTCTCGGACCCCTCTAGGGGAGGGTGAACAGCTACCTCCCCCACCTGTCCTGCCAGATCTTCTCGCCTATCATGCAATTGACGCGCGGCTCCCTGCCCGCTGCAGGTACCACCGGGCGTTCGGGCGTGCGGCCGGCGATCTCGAGCAGCAGCTTGGTGCGGATCGCTTCCTTGAACTTGTCGCGATCCTTGATGGTCACCACGAACGAGCCCGGGCCGCCGATGACGCAGTCCTCGTAATAGAAATCGAGATTGTCGATATCCATGGTGGAATAAGACGGCTCCTTCACCATGATTGGCAGGCCGTTGATGACGATGCCCTTTTCCAACGCGGCATCGCGCGCGATGAGGACCGGCGCGCCGTTGTTGTTCGGGCCATCGCCCGAGATATCGATCACCCGCCGCAAACCGCGGTGCGGGCTCTCGTCGAACAGCGGCATGGCGAAGTTGATCGCACCCGAAATCGAAGTGCGCGATGCGCGGCGGATCGGGGTCTTGACGATCTCGTTGGCGACGGCATCGGCCGTCTCGGGTCCGTCGATCACACGCCAGGGGATGATGATCTTCTGGTCGGTCGATGCCGCCCACTCGAAATAGGTGATCGCGATCCTGCCGTTCGGCCCGCTCTTGAGCGCCTGCAAAAACTCCTTGGAGACGATCGCCTGCGCGTAGCCTTCCCGCTGCAGCGCCAGTTCATCCATGTCCATCGAATAGGAGACGTCGACGGCAAGGACGAGTTCCAGGTCGACGGTCGGATTGGCGTCCTTGTCGGCCAGTTGGCGGGCAGCGGCGTTCGCCTGGTTCGTTGGGTTCGGCGCGGCAACACCTGCCACGTCGCCGCCAGCGAGCATGCCGGCTACAAACACGACCCCGATCGAGACATACCAGCGCATTTGCGGCCCTCCCGTCGAACGTCAGTGATGGTGACATGCAAAATGGCTGACGCAAAGCACTGAAATCATTTGTCCTTCACATTCGGGTTAGGATCAGGCTTCGTCCACAGCAGCCTGCTCGGCAGGTTCCACGCTGCGATTGCCGTGTCCGAGCCTGGCGCGATGGTCGCCCTGATCGAGTTGAAACCCTCGGCACCCCCCGGTTTCAGGACCGGCCCGGAGCCTGTAAACTGATCGAGACGGCCGTCAGCCGCGGCGGTCAGACCATGGCGCAGCGCCTGGCAGACTGCCGCGCCAACTGAACGCGGCGGGCTCGTCGAATTTCCTTCGCTTCGGGACTACAAATGGCAGATACCGTCGTCACGCCAAAAACCAAGGTCAAAACCAAGGTCGAACGGCCGCGCCTGCACAAGGTCATCCTGATCAATGACGACTTCACGCCGCGCGAATTCGTCGTCACGGTATTGAAGGCCGAATTCCGCATGACCGAGGATCAAGCCCACAAGGTCATGATCACCGCGCACCGCCGCGGCGTCTGCGTCGTCGCCGTGTTCACCAAGGACGTTGCCGAGACCAAGGCCACCCGCGCCACCGACGCCGGCCGCGCCAAGGGCTATCCGCTGCTGTTCACGACCGAGCCGGAGGAATAGCGCGCCCGGCCCCGTACCCCGGATGGAGCGCAGCGAAATCCGGGGGTACGGGATTCCTCAGGCCGCCGAGGTCTCGTCGGCCAGTCCATAGACGCGCGCCGCCTTTGCGAAGCCGGCAACCGGAAACTCGCCGAGATCGCTCCACCCTCCCCGGCAGATGCCGGCAAATCCCTCCGACGCCACGATGGTGCGCCTGGTTTGGCTGGCGATCTTTTCCAGCCGCGCCGCGAGATTCACTGCGGGGCCGATGCAGGTGAAGTCGAGCCGGTTGCCGCCGCCGATATTGCCGTAGAGAATTCGCCCGACATGCAGGGCGACACCGAAGCGAAAGCGTTCGACGGCGTCGCCGATCGGATACTGCAAGTCGGCGACGCTGGCGCGAGATTCGTGCGCGGCTTCGAGCACGTGGCCGCAAACCTGCTGCTCGTCGCCGACATATTCGTCGATCGGAAACACCGCGAGCAGGCCGTCGCCCATATATTTCAGCACATCGCCGCCGTGCTTCTTGATCGCCGCGACCTGGCAATCGAAATACTGGTTCAGAATGTCCACAACGGCCTCGGCCGGCAGCCGGTCCGACAACGCCGTGAAGCCACGCAGATCGGACAGCCAGATCGCGGCATTCATCGTCTCGGTGTGGCCGCGGCGAATTTGCCCGCCCATGATCCGCTCGCCGGCGCGGTTGCCGACATAGGTATCGAGCAGGCTGGCAGCCATGCGGTTCAGACTGATGATCTCGACGACGCGCGCCAGCGGCCGCACGATTGCCCGTAGCGCCGCCAATTGTTCGTCCGTGAACCCACCCGGCTGCTTCGTGGTCCAGCTCGACGCATTGACCGTGCTGTCGACGAAAGGAAGCGGCAGCGCAACGTAATCGGTGACGCCTTCGGCACGCAGGTCCTCGATGATCGGAAAGCGCTTGCTGGCGGGATCGTCGATGCGAGCCCGAACCTCGCTGCCCTGCTGGAACACGATGATCAGCGGGCTCGAATGAAAATCCGGCGATTCCAGAATTTTGTATTCGACCGTGCCGATTTCGACCTCGGCGCCCGGCCTCCAGATGAAACTACGGCCGTAGATATCGGGATGCAGCGTTCGAACGAACACGCCGACACGCCAGAGCGGCAGCCCTGCCGCCACCATCCGCTCGCAGGTCTCCGCCATGAAACTCTTCGGGCTGGCCCTGGATCTGCCGCCGTCGATCAGCCAGTCGGTCAGCTTCTGCAGTTCGGAGGCATTCATCACACCGGTATTTGCCGCGCAACTCCGTGAAAGGTCAAGCGCGCTTCCATGACAGCCGGCGTGACCCGACGACGGAGCTGCGCTAGCTTTACGGCGCAATAATAAGGGGAAACGTCAAAGTGTACGATTTGATCATCGTCGGCGGCGGATCAGCGGGCTCGGTCATGGCCCACAGGCTCTCCGCCAGGAGCGCCAACAAGGTCCTGCTCTGCGAAGCCGGCCAGGACACGCCGCCCGGCAATGAGCCGCCCGAAATTCGCGACAGCTATTCGGGGCTGGCGTATTTCGATCCGCGCTTCCACTGGACCGAACTCAAGGTCACCACCCAGGTCGTCAGTCACAACAACCCGGATGAGAGCCGCCCGCCATTGCGCAAGTATGAGCAGGCGCGCGTGTTAGGTGGCGGGTCCTCCATCAACGGCCAGATGGCCAACCGCGGCGCGCCGACCGATTACGAGGAGTGGGAGGCCCGCGGCGCCGCGGGCTGGAACTGGAAGGACGTGCTGCCCTATTTCAAGAAGGTGGAGCGCGACCTCGATTTCGACGGACCGTTCCACGGCAAGGACGGTCGTATCCCCGTCCGCCGCATTCCGCACCAGCATTGGACGCGGCACTCGCAAGCGGTGGGCGAGGCCTGCAAGCTCGCCGGCTTTGCGTTCCTGCCCGACCAGAACGGCGAGTTCGTCGAAGGCTACTTCCCGGTGACACACTCCAATCAGGACGAGCAACGCGTCTCGGCCGCGATGGGCTATCTCGATCGCGAAACACGCAAGCGCGCCAACCTGACCATATCGACCAACACGCAAGTCAAGGAGCTGCTGTTCGAGGGCACGCAATGCGTCGGCGTGAAGGCGCTGGTCGATGGCCGGGAACAGGAGTTCCGCGGTCGCGAGGTCATCCTCTCGTGCGGTGCGATTCATTCGCCGGCGCATCTCTTGCGCGCCGGCATCGGACCGGTCGGGCATCTGAAGGAGATGGGCATTCCGGTCTTGATGGGCCTCGCGGGCGTCGGCCAGGGTCTGATGGATCATCCCTCGATCGCGTTGTCGTCCTATGTCCGCCCTGGCGCGCGCATGAACGAGCACACCCGACGGCACATCCAGATGGGGCTGCGCTACTCCTCCGGGCTTCCGGGCGTACCTGCCGGCGACATGTTCGTCGCCGTCCTCAGCAAGTCGGCCTGGCATTCGGTCGGCGAGCAGATCGCCTCGCTGCTCACCTTCGTCAACAAGACCTACTCGGAGACCGGGCAGGTCAAACTCGCCTCGCGCGACCCGCTGATAGAACCGATTGTCGAGTTCAACCTGTTGTCCGACAGGCGCGATCTCGATCGCCTGATGAGCGGCTTTCGCAAGATGGCGGCGCTGCAGATGAGCGCGCCGCTCAAGGCGGTCACCGACAAGCCGTTCCCGGCCTCGTATTCCGACCGCGTGCGCAAGATCGGCGTGGTCAACACCAGGAACAAGGTCCTCACCGCCATTGCCGCGACGTTGATGGACGGGCCGGCGGCGCTGCGCCACTACATGATCGACAACTTCATCGTCGAAGGTTTCACGTTCGAGCAGGTCATGAGCGACGACGAGGCGCTCGAAGCGTTCGTGCGCAAAGCGGCGATCGGCGTGTGGCATGCCTCCTGCTCGTGCCGGATGGGCAGAACGGACGATCCGATGGCGGTCGTAGATAACCAAGGCCGCGTCAAGGGCGTGCAGGGTTTGCGGGTGGTCGACGCTTCGATCTTTCCGGTGGTGCCGTGCGCCAACACCAATTTCCCGGTGCTGATGGCGGCGGAAAAGATCGCGGACGCCATGCAGTGAGGGAGGCCGGGATTCCTACCCGCCCACCTGCCCGCGATGGCGCAGGAAATGGTCCGCCAGCACGCAGGCCATCATCGCCTCGCCGACCGGCACCGCGCGGATACCGACGCAGGGGTCGTGACGGCCTTTTGTCATGATGTCGGTGTCGGCGCCGGCGCGATCCACCGTCTTGCGCGGGGACAGGATCGACGAGGTCGGCTTCACCGCAAAGCGCACCACCACTGGCTGGCCGGTCGAGATGCCGCCGAGCACGCCGCCGGCATGGTTGGACAGGAAGCGCGTGCCGTTATTGCCGGTGCGCATCTCATCGGCGTTTTCCTCGCCCGACAATTCGGCAGCAGCAAAGCCCGCGCCGATCTCGACGCCTTTCACCGCATTGATGCTCATCATGGCGGCCGCCAGGTCGGCATCCAGCTTGGCATAGATCGGCGCGCCCCATCCGGCCGGCACGCCTTCGGCGACCACCTCAATCACAGCGCCGATCGAGGAGCCGCTCTTGCGGATGCCGTCCAGATACTGCTCGAAGAACGCGGCCTTGTCCTTGTCGGGGCAGAAGAACGGATTGCGCGCGATCTCGTCCCAGTCCCATTTGTCGCGATCGATCCTGTGCGGCCCCATCTGCACCAGCGCGCCGCGGACCTTCACGTCAGGCAGGATTTTGCGCGCGATGGCGCCGGCCGCGACGCGCGTCGCGGTCTCGCGCGCCGACGAGCGGCCGCCGCCGCGATAATCGCGCAGGCCGTATTTGGCCTCATAGGTGAAGTCGGCGTGGCCGGGCCGAAACTTGTCCTTGATCTCGGAATAGTCCTTGGAGCGCTGGTCGGTGTTCTCGATCAACAGCGCGATCGGCGTTCCCGTCGTCACCTGCACGCCGGTTTCCGGATGCGCCATCACGCCGGACAGGATCTTGACCGCATCCGGCTCCTGGCGCTGGGTGGTGAAGCGCGACTGGCCCGGACGGCGGCGGTCGAGATCGTGCTGGATGTCCTCCGATGTCAGCGGGATCAGCGGCGGACAGCCGTCGACCACACAGCCGATCGCGACCCCATGGCTTTCGCCGAAGGTCGTGACCCGGAACAGATGGCCGAAGGTGTTGTGGGACATGACGTCGTATTTGCTCGCCAAAGTAAGTCAGTTCTGACTTGTGTCGTAACGCGCGGCGGTCAAACCGGCAACCGTCATTCCGGGGCGGTCCGCAGGACCGAACCCGGAATCTCGAGATTCCGGGTTCGATGCTTCGCATCGCCCCGGAATGACGGCGCTAAAGGCTCCAGCCCTTAACTATACTTCCGCAGATCCCCGTCGCGGAACACGTAGACCGCGCCCTGCTCGATCACGAGGTCGGCGGCGGTGGCCGGCGTCTCGATACCGAGCGCCACCATCAGCGCCCGCGCGGTGCCGCCATGGGCCACGGCGACGGTGTCCGCGCGTACGGAATCGTACCAGTCGCGCATCCGGTGCTGCACCTCGGCATAGGTCTCGCCGCCTTCCGGCGCCATCGTCCACTTTGCTGTCAGCCGCTTGGCGTAGAGCACGGGGTCGGCGGCCTGCATCTCGGCCAGCGTCGAGCCCTCCCAGACGCCATAGCCGATCTCACGCAGACGATCGTCGAGCGCATAACTCTCCGGCGGCAGTTTCATGGCGCCGCGCACCAATTCCATCGTCGCCCGCGCGCGTGAAAGCGGACTTGCAACGAACGGCAGCGAGGACGTGTCGCGGCCGTCGCGCGCGAGGAGCTCGGCGAGGACATTGCCGGCGTGGGCCGCCTGCTTGCGGCCGAGATCGTTCAGTGGAATGTCCTGCGCGCCCTGCAGCCTGCCTTCCGCGTTCCACGACGTCTCGCCATGGCGGATGTAGTAGATCACGGGCGCAGGCATCGAATTTTACGGCTATTCCTTGGCTACCGAATTGGAGAGCGAGATGTCGGGCGCGTCGGGGCGCTTCATGCCGACGACGTGATAGCCGGAATCGACGTGATGAACCTCGCCGGTGACGCCGCGCGACAGGTCCGACAACAGATACAGCGCGCTGTCGCCGACTTCCTCGATGCTCACGGTGCGGCGCAGCGGCGCGTTGTATTCATTCCACTTCAGAATGTAGCGGAAATCGCCGATGCCGGACGCCGCCAGCGTCTTGATCGGCCCTGCCGAGATCGCGTTGACGCGGACGTTCTTTTCACCGAGGTCAGCGGCGAGATAGCGCACGCTGGCTTCCAGGGCTGCCTTCGCAACCCCCATGACGTTGTAATGCGGCATCCATTTCTCGGCGCCGTAATAAGTCAGCGTCAGGATCGAGCCACCGTCGGTCATCAGCTTCTCGGCGCGCTGCGTGATCGCAGTCAGCGAATAGCAGGAGATCAGCATGCTCCTGGAGAAATTATCCTGCGTCGTCTCCAGATAGCGGCCTTCGAGTTGGTCCTTGTCGGCGAACGCGATGGCGTGGACCACGAAATCGATCTTGCCCCACTTTTCGCGGAGCACATCGAACACGGCATCGATCGTCGCGGCATCGGTGACGTCGCAATGGCCCAGCAGGAGGCCGTTTAATTCCTTGGCCAGAGGTTCGACCCGTTTCTTCAGCGCATCGCCCTGCCAGGTGAGCGCGATTTCCGCGCCCGCGTCGTGGCATGCCTTGGCGATGCCCCAGGCGATCGAGCGGTTGTTGGCGACGCCGAGGATCACCCCGCGCTTGCCCTGCATCAGACCTGATTTTTGCGACATCTGCTTTCCAATCGCGCTTCCATCCAGGGCTTTCCATCCAGGCTTGGAGGTACACCAGCACTCCGGCGCGGTCGAGCCCAAATCCGCCGTTCGGCTTAACGCTGTTTCGGGTGCGGCTCAATGGCTGGAATAGACGTGTCAATTGGGTGTTATGCTAGGTAAGGCGTTCGCGCCTCATAACTCTTGCAATCTGGTGCTGATGAGCGCGTTTCGTCAAAGTGTCGAAGCCATGATTCCGGCGCTCCGCCGCTATGCACGCGCACTCGCGCGCGATGCCGACATCGCCGACGACCTGGTGCAGGATACGCTGGTGCGTGCGTTGCGTTCCGAGCGGCTGTTTCTCGGCGGCGACGTCAGGAGCTGGCTCTATACGATCCTGACCAATTTGAACAAGAACCGGCGACGGTCGCTGGCGCGGCGGCCGCAATTCATGCCGCTGCTCGACAACAACCCGGACGCCAGCGGCACCGAGGCGGAGGGCCGCGACATTGCGCGGGCGCTGGCAACGTTGGTGGAAGAACAGCGCTCGGTGCTGCTCCTGGTGATGCTGGAAGGGCTGAGCTACCGCGAGGTCGCCGACATCCAGGGCGTGCCGATCGGCACCGTAATGTCCCGGCTTGCCCGCGCACGCGCGCATGTCAAAGCTTCGCTCGAGGGCGAACGCGCGGCGCTCAGGCGGGTGAAATGAAGGCGCATGAAACGCGTTACGCAGCAGATCAGGAATAGACAGAGACGACAATGACCGATCGCAACATTCCCGTCACCGAAGACGAGCTGCATGCTTACGTCGACGACGAACTGCCGGCTGAACGCCGCGGCGACGTCGAAGCGTGGCTCGCCTCGCATCCCGACGATGCCGCGCGGGTGCAGTCGTGGCGCACGATGGCGGAAGCGCTGCATACCAGGTACGATTCGGTTGTCGACGAGGCGGTGCCGAAACGGCTCGAGATCGAACGGCTGGTGCGACAGCCGCGCAGATGGGTGTACGGCGCGGTGGCGGCGACGCTGGCGGCGTTCATCGTCGGCGGCGGCATCGGCTGGTTCGCGCGCGGCGCGGCGACTGCACCCTCGGCTTTCCAAAATTTGACGGTGCATGCGATCGAAGCGCACCGGCTTTACGTGGTGGAGGTGCGGCATCCCGTCGAGGTGCCGGGCAGCGAACGCCATCATCTGCAGCAATGGCTGACCAAGCGCTGCGGCTGGGTCGTCCGCGCGCCGGAACTGGCGGGGGCCGGATTGAAACTCGTCGGCGGACGGCTATTGCCGGGTTCCGCGGGCCCGGCATCCTTCATGATGTATGAGAGCGCCTCAGGCGAACGTTTCACGATCTACACCGCAAAATCGGATGCCGAGACGACCCAGATGCGGTACGCGGCGCAAGGCAAGGAGAGCACCTTGTTCTGGGCCGACGATGGCGTCGTCTATGCGGTGGTATCTACCGGCGCCGACCGGGGGCGGCTGACCCAGATCGCCCAGGCTGTCTACGATCAGTTGGAAAAGAAGGGCTGACCCCGTAGCGCGAAACCCGGGATCGTTGCGACCAGATCACGTGTTCCCGGATTGCGCTTCGCTTCTTCCGGGGCTACGGCGGCGAAAAGCGACGAATTGGCAACACCCGCGCCGCTTGTCCAAATTCTGACATCGAAAATCTGGAATCAAAACACCGGTGCGTCTCATTAATGCACCGGGTGATCACGCGAAAATGAGCAGCGTTCGATCCGCCGATCGGCGCAAGCGGCCTCGATCGGGGTTTGGTACCGCGCTGGTCCCCCTTTCGAGGCCGCCCCTTTTCCGGGAAACCCTTTGTTTCCAGGAAAGAAGTGCGTTTTTTGGGAAACTCCTGCTCGGAACCCCGCTATCCAATTACGCAAAATCTGCGCCGCGAACCCGGCCGAATCAGCCGAAATCGCTGCGCGGATTGTACGGGTGGCCATCGCGCCACTTCTGCATCAATGCCTCGAGCTCGCTATCGTTCCCGTCGGGCAAAATAATTCGGGTGGTCACGAGCAGGTCCCCGGTTTCCCCGGGCTTGGGCAGGCCCTTGCCCTTGAGGCGGAAGGTACGGCCGCTCGAGGTATTTTTCGGGATCGAGAGCTCGACCGCGCCACCCAGGGTGGGCACGCGGACCTTGCCGCCCAACACCGCCTCATAGAGCGTGATGGGCAGATCCAGGCGCAAATCGCTGCCATCGACCTTGAAGAAGGGATGCGGGGCGATGCTGACCGTAATCAGGAGATCACCCGGCGGGTGGCCTGGCGCGGTTTCGCCCTGCCCCTTTAGCCGGATCTGCTGACCGGCGGTGACGCCTGCGGGGATCTTGACGTTGAGCTCCTTGCCGGTCGGCAAACGGACGCGCTTTTCTCCGCCCTTGACCGACTCTTCCAGCGACACCGTCATGGCGACGTTCAGATCGAGATCGAGGCCGACTCCACCGGTGTCGAATTCAAAGGTCCGGCCGCCGCCGGCGCGTCCGCCCCTGGCTGCGCCGCCGAACATGCTGTTGAGGATGTCCTCGAAGCCCGCGCCGCCCATGCCACCGGGGCCGCCCCCGCTGCGGAAAGTGTAGGATTCGAAACCGCCTCCACCGGCGCGGCCGCGCGGGTCGCCGGAAAAGCCGCCACCAGGAAAACCTTGGAAGCGCGGCTTGCCCTCGGCATCGATCTCGCCGCGATCGAACTGTTTGCGCTTGTCCTCGTCGCCGATGATCTCGTTGGCCGCGTTGATCTCGGAAAATCGCGCCGCAGCCTTCGGATCGTTCTTGTTGTTGTCGGGGTGATGCTTCTTGGCGAGCTTGCGGTAGGCACTCTTGATCGCCGTAGCGCTGGCGCCTCGCGGCACCCCCAAGACCTCATAGGGGTCGCGCATCCGTCACGTCTCCTTCACGGAAATTCGGTTCTTGAAGCTTAGGGCAATTCGCCCGCTTTGGCTTCATCTGGGGAGCCAGTTGCATTTTTGCAACTACCACGTCGCTTGAAGTCGATTTGAGGCGTTATCCCCTCGTCCACGGCTTAATCGTATGGATTTCCCATCGACCATGGCCGGCCTTGCAGGCGGCGCCCTGCAGCCAGCTTTCCGAGCGGCCGTTGACGTAGCTCGCCAGGAAATCCCGGCAGGTGCGGCCATCTTCCGCAGAATAGGCCTGGGACAGCGGCGTCACCGAGCCGCGCGCGCCGGTCTCCGGATTTTCCCAGGGCTGGCTGGAATCCTTGTCGCCCTTGGTCAGCACGTCGGAGGCGGCGGTGCGGGCAAAGGCGAGATCGCTCTCGGTCGGCACCGGCGTCGCCGCTTGCTTGCCCAGCGCCCCCGTGACGTCGGCAGCGTGCATCCTGGCGTAGGCATCCGGCCGCGACAGGCTGCAGCCGCCCGAGCCGAGACCGATCAAAATCAACGTCATCACAGCGCCCCTCGGCCCGATCGCCGATAGGCCAACGCGTCCCCATGCCCTATATAGGGCGTGCCCGTATCGGGGCTGCAACGCGTTCTGGGACGCGAGGGTACGCAACTGGGACTCCTGACATGACGGACACGACCTCCATCAAACACCCGACACCGTTAACATCGGGTGATTTTACCGCGGCCGAGGAACCGTTTGCGCTGTTCGCCGAGTGGTTTGCGGAAGCCGTGAAGTCCGAGCCGAACGATCCCAACGCGATGGCGCTGGCGACCGTCGATGCCGACGGGTTGCCCGATGTCCGGATGGTGCTGATGAAGGGCTATGATGCGGATGGCTTCGTGTTCTACAGCCACATCGCCAGCCAGAAGGGCCGCGAACTCGCCGCAAATCCTAAGGCCGCTTTACTATTTCACTGGAAGTCGCTGCGCCGTCAGGTGCGCATCCGCGGCAGCGTGACGCCGGTGACGGACCAGGAAGCCGATGCGTATTTCGCGACGCGGCCGAAGCAGGCGCAGATCGGCGCCTGGGCCAGCAAGCAGTCGCAGCCGCTGGAGAGCCGCTTCGCCTTCGAGCAGGCAATCGCCAAGGTCGCGGCCAAATACTTCATCGGCGAAGTGCCGCGCCCATCCGGCTGGAGCGGTTGGCGCATTACGCCCCAGCGTTTCGAATTCTGGCACGACCGACCGTACCGCCTGCACGACCGCATCGAATTCCGCCGCGATGCGCCCGATGGCGCATGGTCCAAGGTAAGGCTCTATCCATGATGTCAAACGCACGCGACGACGTTCAAAGCTGAAGGACCTAAATGCCCTCTTCATCCAACGCGCCGCGGCGCACGTTGCTCCTGACCGGTGCCAGCCGCGGCATCGGCCATGCCACCGCGATCCGGTTTTCCTCGGCCGGCTGGCGCGTCATCACCTGTTCGCGGCATGCCTTCCCGGAAGTCTGCCCGTGGGGCGCCGGCCCGGAGGATCACATCGAGGTCGACCTCGGCAGCCATGACGACACCGTGCGCGCGATTTCGGAGATTCGCAGGCGGCTGGAGAACGACGAGCTGCACGCGCTGGTCAACAACGCGGCGATCTCGCCGAAGGCGCCGGACGGCGGGCGGCTCGGCACCATGGACACTGATGTCGAAACCTGGAACCACGTCTTTCACGTCAACTTCTTCGCGCCGATCATGATCGCGCGCGGACTGCTCGAGGAGTTGAAACACGCCAGGGGCGCGGTGGTGAACGTCACCTCGATCGCGGGCTCGCGCGTGCACCCGTTCGCGGGCGCGGCCTATGCGACCTCGAAGGCGGCGCTTGCCGCGCTGACGCGCGAGATGGCGTTCGATTTCGGCCGCGTCGGCGTCCGCGTCAACGCGATCGCGCCCGGCGAGATCGACACCTCGATCCTGTCGCCGGGCACCGAGAAGATCGTCGAGCAGCAGATTCCGATGCATCGCCTCGGCACGCCGGACGAGGTGGCGAAGATCATCTACGTGTTGTGCACGGAAACCAGTTCGTATGTGAACGGCGCCGAGATCCACATCAACGGCGGCCAGCACGTTTGACTGTCGCGCAAGTCGGCGGCGCTCACTTTCGTTGGCTCCCGCGGATCGCCTAGCGCGGCTTAAGACGCCACCAGCTCGGAGGAAGCTGGCCCATAGGCATGCCACTGATCTCCACCGGCTGACGCGCATTCGGCGGCCGCGTACCTTGCGTGATCAGTATCGAGATGTCGTTGAGGAGGGAGACTGTGGTCGCATAGGGGCTGTGACCCAAGCCGAACAACTCTTCTCCAATTGCGGTCACGTCGATTGAATCAATTCCGTCGACAAGAAGTGGTCCGCTCTCAGACACGTCTCCGGCCCGGGCGATATTGCCGGCAATCCTTTTCGATGCAGCCAACGCACGATCCGCTGATGACGCATATAGGGTCATCCCGGGAACGGCCGCTCTGACTTTAGCTACGATCTTTCTGTAGTTATCCTTGTCGACATCGGGCGCAGCCATCAGTATCTCCGCAATTCCGAGCGGATCGTTCGCATGCTGATGATTGGCGAGCGCCTCCAGCACCACAAGGTTGCCCATACTATGAGCCAGAATGTCGACGCGAATCGCGCCGGCGGAGCGAAGCTTTCGCAAAACTTCGACGAAGGAATCGCGCGCACCATAGGCGCTGTCGCGGTCATAAACATAATCAAGGACAGCGCCCCGCGACGGCCATGAAAACAGAACGGGAATGCCCTGATACTGCAGGTCCCAGAAGATCTGTCCGGCGCGGTAAAGCGCGTCTCGAAATGTCGTATTGAAACCGTGCACGAACACGAGAGCGCTACTCTTGCTCGATGACGAGATGAGCTTCATCCAGTCCTCGACCGGCCGGACATCGACGCTCTTGATGGTGAAGTGCTTCTGAGGATCCAGCCTTTCCTCGTAGAAGGTGAACGAGAGCACGCTCAGCTTGAATGGCAGCTCGACCTTGCCGATCTTGTGAGCCTCGGGAATTTGGACACTTGCGGTGCCGTAGGTGATCTCGTCGGCTCGTTCTCCTGAAAAGTAGGCTTCGTCGGACGATGCCCTGCGGTTGGTGGCATATAGGAAGGACGACGTCAGGGCTGGCGCAAGCGGTTCGGTGGGTTTATCCGGCTTGTCGGTGCCCGGGAACAGCTTACCTCTCAGCCGCGACATGGCCGGCGCGAGCGGCTCGGCGGGCTTGTCCGGTTTTTCGGTGCCTGGAAGCGGCTTGCCGGTCAACCGCTCGTAGAGCAGCGGCATCAGCACGGTGATGGGATCGACCGGCGCAGCGGCGCCAGGCTGTGTTGCCGGCTGCGAGACGACCGGCGCCGGGACGGTGTTGACCGGTTGCGCGAGCGCCGGCGCGTTGGCGATCGGCGTGACCGCCGGCGCCGGCTTGCCGGTCGCAAGCACGGTAAGAAGCTGCATGATGTCGAGCTGCTTGCCGGTAAGCGCCGACTGCAGAATCAGCGGCAGCAACAGTTCGAGGCCTTGGCCCGGCTTGGCTGGATCGGCGGCCATCGGCTTCTCCTTCGATAGCAACATGAGAAGGAGTGGCAGCCGTTGCTGCAGGTCGAGCGCGGCAGCGCCAGCGGCGGGACCCGTCTCCGCGACCGTAACGCCGGGCTTGACGGTTTCGACCCCGAGCGAGACGCCGAGCGCTGCCGCCGTCTCCGGCCCGACCGCGCCATCGACGACCATGCCCTCGGCTTCCTGGAAACGCAGCACGGCAGCTTGCGTGTTCAATCCGAACTCGCCGTCGATCAGACCGGGATCGAAGCCCTTGGCGGCCAGCGCCGCCTGGATGCGCGCAACCACGGCCATATCCATGTTCGGCGCACCGACCTCGTAGATGACGGCAGGCGAGCTGACCTTGATCGGCGCGGCATTGTCATAGGAGATGCCAGGAATCAGGATGCCGGTGTGCCAGCCGCGGCCATGCACCGTGTCGGCCACCACGCCGTAACGCCGTCCCTTGGCCTCGATGGTGCCGCCGTTGCCGTCGCATACCGCGATGTGGCCCATCTTGCCCGGACCCGGCGGATAGCGGAGCACGATGCCGCCGACGGTCGCCGCCGCCTCCTCCACCGAAACGCGCTTGCCGAGCCGCTCGAGGTCAGCCTTCCAGGCGCCGGTATAGGCATCGGCCTTGGCCGGCTGTGCCGTGTGGTCGACGCAGCCGTAAAGCGTGCCGGCTTCCTGATAGACCAGCCATGAGACGAACTCGGCACAGTCCCACGGGCCATGCCAATGCGGATCGTCCTTCGGCACCTGGGTGTTGACGTATTGCTCGCCGATATGCGCGCGGGCGCGCTGCACCAGGCCCGCACCCGAGGGCACACCGCTCGCGGGCGGCTGGGCAACGGCTACGGCAGGCAGACCGTCGAAGAAGGCGTCGGCGCTGCCGGCCTTGTACATGCGATGGGCCTGACGCCACTGCTCCTCGGTCAGGTTATTGCCTTTGCCCGACTCGCGGCCTGCGATGGCTTTCAGCAGGGCAACGGCCTGCACGGCATCGTCGACCATCTCCTTCGTCAGGATGGCGTTCGCGTCATAGCCGGGCACGCCGAAACCGTGGGCGCCGGTCCACTTCGTTCCGGCCTCGCCGATCCGCATGCCGACATAGCTGCGCGACAACAGGTCGAAGTTCGAGGCAGCGCCGTTCACCGGCGAGGGAAAGCGCGCGATCTTGTGGCCGCCACCGATGATGCCATAGCCGGTCTGGCCGAAGCGCGCGGCGCGCGCGCTGGGATATTGTGCGCCGGGATTGTTGTAGCGGAACGATGCAACCTCACTACCTACGACATCGTCGCGGTTTTCCGCGGTGGAGGGATCTGTAGACCTGCCGATCTGGCCGAAGCGCGCGGCACTCGCGCTGGGATATTGGGCCCCGGGATTGTTGTAGCGGAGCGATGCGACCTCGCTGCCTGCGACGTTGTCGCGGTTTTCCGCACTGGAGGGATCCGTCGAACTGCCGATCTGACGGGCCGACCAGGTGCTAGTCGGCGTTCCCGTCGACAACTGGCTCAAAATCAACTTCAGGAGTTCGTCCGAGGCTGGATGCGATGGTAATTCCTCACCGCTCGGTGGCGAGGCCTGCGCTTTCTTGGGCTTCCAGATATTCAGAGCTCGTAGAAGATGGTCTATGATATCGGTTACAGAGTAGCTTGAGACTACAATCCCAGCGAGCCCGATCCAGCTGCTCCGATCAAATGGGATCAGCTTCTCAACGCCGACGATAAATGTTGCCACAATCCCGATAACGAAGCCGATTAGCAGATTGACGATCAAGCGGCTCGGCACGAAAAGATCACGGAAACGCAGGCTCATGCGCGACGCCGTATCCCGCAGCCGCGAGAGGCCGCTAGCAGCTCTCAAGCCTTGCGCGAATAGTCCCAACAACCCGCCAACCAGAACAACAAGAAAAAGCGTGGTGTGATCCATCACTCAATCTCCAAAGTATCCGTGGCGCGCAGCGGACAAAGCGAAGAGATGCAGGCCTACAGGCCTACCTACGCGCCTCAACCAGAAAGTGCAGATCATCCATATAAGCCGTCGGGAGGTCAACGGGATCATCGGCCAGCGACTCGCAATGCTGCGGGCTTATATCGGCTTGGGTTGCGATCCTGTCGCCGGGCACCGAGAAGATCGTCGAGCAGCAGATTCCGATGCACCGCCTCGGCACGCCGGACGAGGTGGCGAAGATCATCTACGTGTTGTGCACGGAAACCAGTTCGTATGTGAACGGCGCCGAGATTCACATCAACGGCGGCCAGCACGTTTAGTGCGACGTATCTCGTAGGGTGGGCAAACCCTACTGAGTCAGAGGGTCGCGGGCGATCGACTAGAAGAATCAGATAATTGCGAGATTCAAGCTCAGCGTGGAGGCTAAGATGAATCTCGATATCCGGTTTGCGTCCTATGTTGAGGAACTTGCGAGCGCGATGGGTCAGGCGGATCGGGCTCGACCGCTGCGCGACTACTGCACCGGGCTGATCCTGCCGGGCGAGCGCAAGAGCGTAGAGCCGATGGCGGCGCGGACCGATCCAGCGCGTGTCTCTGCGCAACACCAGTCGTTGCTGCACTTTGTCGGTGCTGGCGGTTGGTCGGACGAGAAGGTGCTGGCCAAGATCAGCGAACTGGTGGTTCCGGCAATCACGAAGCACGGGCCGATCGAGGCCTGGATCATCGATGACACCGGCATCCCGAAGAAGGGCCGACATTCGGTTGGGGTGAAGCCGCAGTATTGCGGGCAGCTTGGCAAGGAAGCCAATTGCCAAGTGGCAGTGTCGCTGTCGATTGCGAACCACTTTGCCAGCTTGCCGGTCGGGTATCGGCTCTATTTGCCGAAAGAGTGGGCCGAGGATCGCGCGCGTCGGGATCGGGCCGGGGTGCCTGAGGACATCCGCTTCAAGACCAAACAGCAGATTGCGCTCGAGTTGATCCAACGGGCGCACGCGGCAGGCCTTCCGCTGGGAGTGCTGTTGATGGACCTCGACTACGGCCGTGACTCGCGATTGCGCACGAGCGTGTCTGCCCTGGGATTGAGCTATGTGGCGGGCATTCAGCCGAACGTGTTGATGTGGGCGCCTGGCACCGGTCCGAAGCGGCCCGACAAATCGCTCAACAATAACGGCCGACGCAATGAGCCCGATCTGATCTCGGCCCAAGAAGTGGTGCGTGCTCTACCTGAGCACGCCTGGCGCACGATCCGCTGGCGCGAAGGCTCGGCCGATTGGCTGTCCTCGCGCTTTGCACGGGTGCGCGTACGCGTCGGCTACAATGGTGCAATCCCCGGGCAGGTCGCAGAGGAGTGGCTGCTGATCGAGTGGCCGGAGGGCGAAACAAAGCTCAGCAAATACAAATACTGGCTCTCCACACTGCCGGCAGAGATCAGCTTCCGCCAGCTCGTCGATATCACCAAGATGCGCTGGCGGATCGAGCGCGACTATCAGGAACTCAAGCAGGAGGTCGGGCTTGGGCACTACGAAGGGCGCGGATGGCGTGGCTTCCATCATCACGCAACGCTCTGCATCGCGGCCTATGGGTTCCTGGTCTCCGAGCGAGCCGCGATTCCCCCCTCAGGACCTCGTTCCCCCGCGCTGCTCTCGACGCCTGCATTACCCGACGGTTATCGACCCCGCGGATCCGCCCTTGCGGCCTGAACGCCACATTCCAAACTCGATCGCGACCATGCGTGCACGCTTGATCAAAGCGCTTACAAAGTGGCTCCCGCGATGCCCCTGTTGCGGAGCCCGTGCCGCTCGATATGTCAGAAAGCGCTCGTGACGCAGTAGGACAAAGGAGCGCTAGCGACGTGCCCACCATCTATCACCGACCGCGCTGCTTGATGGTGGGCACGCTTCGCTTTGCCCACCCTACAAGATCGCTGCCATTCACTCCGCGCAAGACTTCCGCTGCGCAGTGCGCAGAGCAGTCGTCGCAGCGACGTTGGATGTGCTCGAACACTCGTCCTCGTTCTCGCCGTCCGCCAGCACAGCACCGCAGTGCCGGCAAAGCCGCGTCGAGAACGCCTGCGCCTTGCCAACGCTGCGGCCCTGCTGATAGCGGGCCAGATCGATGACGTTGCGTGGCGACATTATGAGTTTCTCAACCATGGGATCCTCGCGGCCTGAGAGACACGTTATCGCAGACAAGTTTCGACCATTCGTTCAGTCCACCGCTCAAATTTTAGCGGTGGGATTGAGCCGATCTTTCGCACATCGGGAACCGCACGGAACTGTGATCTACAACCACTTCTTCCATCTGAAGAACAAGTACGGCAGCACTGCTGCCATGAGCATCATGATGAGCGCCATCGGATAGCCGTGAGGCCATTCGAGTTCCGGCATCACCTTGAAGTTCATGCCGTAGACCGAGGCGATCAAGGTCGGCGGCATCAAGACCACCGCCATCACCGAGAACAGCTTGATGATGTTGTTCTGTTCGAGATTGACGACGCCGAGCATGGCGTCGAGCGTGAAGGTGATCTTGTTGGAGAGGTAGGAGGCGTGATCGGTCAGGGAACCGACGTCGCGCTGCATGGTCTTGAGCTGCTCGCGCATGTCCTTGGACCATTTGACACCCTCCACCACCGCCGACAGGAAGGTGACGACGCGGCCGATCGAGACCAGGCTCTCGCGGATCTTGGAGACCAGATCCCCCTTGCGCCCGATCGCGATCAGGATCTGCGAGTATCGCTTGGCCTGGCCATGCCGTGCGCTTTCGGGCTCGAAGATATCGTGCGAGACCTGGTCGACCTCGGCGCCGGCGCGCTCCAGAATGTCGGCACAGCGGTCGATCACCGCGTCGAGCAGTTCCATCAGCACCATCTCGCCCGATATCCCCGGCAGGCATGAGCGCGCCAGCTTGTGCTCAACAAGCGCAAACGGCTTCGGCTCGTCGTAGCGCACCGTTACCAGACGGTGACCGGCGAGGATGAAAGTGACGGCCGTGGTCTTCGGCATATCGGTGTCGGATTGGCACATCAGCGTCGCGGTCATGTAGCGGGCGCCGCTCTCAATGTAGAGCCGGCTGGAAATCTCGATCTCCTGCATGTCTTCCCGGGTCGGCACCGCGATCCGGGCCAGCCGCTCGACCGCGCGGTCCTCCTGCCCCGTCGGGTTCAACAGGTCGATCCAGACCGCATTGTCCGGCAATGCCGCCGGGTCCACGGCCGGGAGCTTCTTCAGGGTAGATTCGAAGGGAACAAACACCGAAAACATAGGCAACTCCGGAACCGGCGGAAATCCCACCCAGGGCACTAAACCCGATTCTGGCAAGCGCTTCATGACCCTCGCATTAACCGGCGGTCGATATTTATGGCAGCGGGGTGGCGGCGGCGCGGCCGCGATTTGGCCCTGCGCCATACCTGCCCGGAAAACAACCAGAAGTCGCAAAATTTGCGGCATAAAAGCCACAGCCAGCCTTCCGCAGCGCAGAATGGACGCGCAAATGCTGGCATATCAGCCGGCTTTTGCGGATAATGAGATTAATGGAATCGTCGCGTTTGAGGCGCAAGATTGCGGCTTGCGAACGCCTGACTTTCGATTGGAAGTGTAACCATGTCGTCGCTGAAAGTAATTTTGGGGCTGCTCGCCGCCGGCCTTGCGTTGTCTGGCTGCATGCCGGCAACCACCTATCAAGCCGCCCCTGAAGCCACCCTCAAGCCGAACGACAAGGCCCAGCTCGCCAAGGCGCGCTACGCTGCGGTCAAGCCCCCAGAGCCGTTCCGCCGCGCCATCGTCGATTATCACCGCAAGGAACTGCCCGGTACCATCGTTGTCGATTCCGACAACCATTACCTCTATCTGGTCCAGGACGGCGGCAAGGCGATCCGCTATGGTGTCACCGTCGGCGAGGAAGCCCTCGCATTCTCCGGCATCGCGCGCGTCGGCAACATGGCGGAATGGCCGAAATGGACGCCGACCGCCGACATTCACAAGCGTATCGAAGGCCTGCCGGCTTCGGTGCCCGGTGGAGTCGACAATCCGCTCGGCGCCCGCGCGCTCTACCTGTACCAGGGCAACCGCGACACGCTGTTCCGCATCCACGGCACCAACCAGCCGGAATATATCGGCGCCTCGATCTCGTCGGGCTGCATCCGCATGACCAACGAAGACGTCATCGACCTCTACAGCCGGGTGAAGACGGGCACCGTGGTCGTCGTGCTCGAGCCCAAGCAGGGTGACTCGCCGTTCAATTCCAAGATGGCGCTGCAGGGCGGCGGCAACAGCGGCCCGATGGCGCAGTAGCCGACGCCGGTTACACTGCAGTGGAAGATCAAGAGCGCCGGTTTTTCCGGCGCTTTTTCGTTGCGGGCTTCTCCTCGCGCGCCGGCTCGGCCTTTTCCGATTTCTCGCCATTTGATTCAGCGTCCGGTTTGGCCGCATCGGGCTTCGCACCAGACTTGTTTGCATCAGGCTTGTCAGACCTGTTCGCGTCGGATTTGGCGTCGTCGGGCTTGGCGGCGACCTCGCGCGGCGGGGCTTCCTCGGGCCGTTCGGCCGGCAATAGCGGCGCTCTCTGCGGCAGCGGGTCCCAGACGTCCCATTGGCAGATCCGGTAATTGCCGCGTCGTTCCATCAGATCGAGATGGATGTGGTCCTCGTGGTACCAGTCCGAGCCCGGGCCGAGCACGGTCGAAAACCGCGCGCACATGGAATGCAATACGGCCTCGCGCAATTGCCGCGGCACGGTGCGGTCGGTCAGCGAGATCGAGGTGCCATCGGCGAGCTTGAAGGCGCGAACGTCGAGCGCGTTGGCGCGGCCGTGCTCGGAGAGCTTGGCGCCGACGATACGGTTGCGACCGCGGCACTCGAACGAATCGAAATTGTCGAGATCGGAGACGGAACTGCCGAGGCGTTCTGCCAGCGGCGCGATGTCCTTGCGGATCCACTCGGCCAGCGCGGACGCCATGGTACAGCGCAGGATCGCCGCCGGCTTTACCGACACCCGTCGCTTGTCCGGCAGCACGATCGCCTCGAGCCGCACCAGATCCTCGCCGCCGCAGCCATTGGCGCCGCGGATGTCCGGGATGCTGGGCGCAATGGCGACTTCGTCCGTCAGCGCCAGGCGGCACTCGGAGGGCTGTGGCGTGGGCTCCGGTGCAGGCGCGGCCTGCTCCTTGGCCTTGTCTTTCTCAGGCGACGCCTGCTCCCTCTCGGCCGGCTTCTCGGGCTTGGCAGACGGCGCCTCAGCGGGACGCGGCTTCGGCAGCGGCACAGCCACACGGCGCGCCTTTCCTCGCGCACGCGGCTGGAATTCCCTGAACAGGTCATCCCACGGCGCGGCGCGCGAGGTTTTCGCCGCCCAGGCCGGCTCGACTGGCATGCCAATCAACAGCGCCGCGGCGGCAGTGGTAACCATTGCCGCTGCAATGCGGCCAAAGGCGCCATTAGCCCATTTTCGGCTTGCTTTCTGCGCGGTAAAGTTCATTTCAATTCCATGAACTTAACCCCGATCCGCGGACAATGTTCGGCGGATCGTGCGGCAACAAACAAACCATCGGAGGAAAGTGCGTATGCTCGGATTGATGCAAGACTGGCCTTTGCTTTGCCATCGGATTATCGAACACGCGGCGAAGTATCACGGCACGCAAGAGGTCGTCACGCGGTCGGTCGAAGGTCCCATTCATCGCACCAATTACGCCGAAATTCATGCACGCGCGCTGAAAGTATCGCAACGGCTCGACCGCGACGGCATCAAGCTCGGTGACCGTGTCGCCACCATCGCCTGGAACACCTGGCGCCATCTCGAATGCTGGTATGGCATCATGGGAATCGGCGCGATTTGCCACACCGTCAATCCGCGGCTGTTCCCCGACCAGATCGCCTGGATCATCAACCACGCGCAGGACCGCGTGGTGATCACCGATACCACCTTCGTGCCGATCCTGGAAAAGATCGCGGCCAACCTGCCGAGCGTCGAGCGCTACATCGTGCTGACCGACAAGGCGTATATGCCGCAGACCACGCTGAAGAACGCGGTCGCCTATGAGGATTGGATCGCGGAAGCGGACGGCAAGTTCACGTGGAAGGACTTTGACGAGAATACCGCGGCCGCGATGTGCTACACCTCGGGCACCACGGGCGACCCCAAAGGCGTGTTGTATTCGCATCGCTCCAACGTGCTGCACGGGCTGATGGCCAACAACGTCGACGCGCTCGGCACCAGCGCCGCCGAGACCATGCTGCCGGTGGTGCCGTTGTTCCATGCCAATAGCTGGGGCATCGCATTCTCCGCGCCTTCGATGGGCACCAAGCTCGTGATGCCCGGCGCCAAGCTCGACGGTGCTTCGGTCTATGAACTGCTCGACACCGAGAAAGTCACCCATACCGCCGGCGTGCCGACGGTGTGGCTGATGCTGCTGAACCACATGTCGGCCAACAATCTGAAACTGCCTCACCTGAAGAGCGTGGTGTGCGGCGGCTCGGCGATGCCGCGCTCGATGATCAAGTCGTTCGTCGACATGGGCGTGCGCGTGCGCCACGCCTGGGGCATGACCGAGATGAGCCCGATCGGAACCGTAGCCGCGCTGAAGCCGCCGTTCGCCGAACTCACCGGCGAGGAGCGGCTCGACATCCTGCAGGCCCAGGGCTACCCGCCGTTCGGCGTGGAGATGAAGATCACTGACGATGCCGGCAAGGAACTGCCGTGGGACGGCAAGACCTTCGGCCGCCTCAAGGTGAGCGGGCCGGCGGTCGCCAAGGCCTATTTCAAGGTCGATACCGACATCCTCGACGAGGAAGGCTATTTCGACACCGGTGACGTCGCCACCATCGACCAGCATGGCTACATGCGGATCACCGACCGCTCCAAGGACGTCATCAAGTCCGGCGGCGAATGGATCTCGTCGATCGACCTCGAAAACCTTGCCGTCGGCCATCCCGCGGTCGCGGAAGCCGCCGTCATCGGCGTCTATCATCCCAAATGGGACGAACGTCCGCTGCTGATCGTGCAACTCAAGGCCGGCCAGCAGGCAAGCCGCGAGGACATCCTGAAATTCATGGATGGCAAGATCGCGAAATGGTGGATGCCCGACGACGTCGTCTTTGTCGACGGTATCCCCCACACCGCAACCGGCAAGATCCTGAAGACGGCGCTGCGCGAGCAGTTCAAGAGCTACCGCTTCCCGAACGCGGCGGCGTGAGGCGATCCTGTCGCTGCCGGCTCGGCAGGGACAGCCGAGACAATCAGCCGGCGTGAGTGAGATCTCACGCCGGCTCTCTGGCAGAACTTTCGCAATTTTCGTGCAGCTTCACGGCGGGTTTCCTCGCAGCCCCGCCGTTCATCTCCCGATATCAGCCGCAGGGTTTCGCCGCAGCGGTTCGTTGATGGTCACGCCGCAAGGCGATGGCCTGCCAGGCGTCGCGTAACCGTCGAACTGCTGACTGAATCGATGACGCAATCGCTGCCGCCCGTTGACGGTGCGCCATCGCTGCATAGGCCGCGACATTGATGCTGCCATTGGCATGGCGCAGCACGGCACCGCCATCGCCATCGGCGAGCCGTTTCGAACCGCCACTCAGAATCTCATGCGCTAACATCGTCTGGGTCTCCATGAAGTCGATGGACCCAATCTATTCCTTCCCACAAAGGAGATAATCGCATATAATTTCGCTTCATTCGTGAAATGATTTCATGAACAGTACCTCCGACGAGATGAATGCCTTTGTGCGCGTGATCGAGCGCGGCAGCTTTGCCGCCGCGGCTGACGATCTCGGGATCACCCCGTCGGCGCTTTCCAAGCTCGTAACCCGGATCGAGGACCGGCTCGGCGTCCGCCTGCTGACGCGCACCACGCGCCGTCTGGTCCTGACCGCTGAAGGCGAGTTGTTCGTCGCCCGCAGCCGCGAAATACTTGCATCGATCGAGGCCGCGGAAGCCGAGATCACGGCGGCCAGCCGCGCGCCGCGCGGCCATTTGCGGATCAGTGTCGGAACGACCTATGCCAAGCAGATCCTCGGTCCCGCGCTGCCGCTCTTCCTAGCCCGCTACCCTGAGATCACTGTAGAGCTTCTTGTTTCGGACCGGCAAATCGATCTTGTTGCCGAGCAAGTGGATATAGCCATCCGCTCCGGATGGCTCGGCGACTCCACCCTCGTGGCGCGCAAGCTCCACGACGCCAGACGCCTGATCTGCGCCAGCCCGCACTATCTGCAGAAACACGGCTCGCCGCGCGTGCCCGCCGATCTGTTGCAGCATAATTGCCTGACGATCACCGGCTTTGGGCAGTTCAACCAATGGCCGTTCCACACCAGCGAAGGCATCAACCGGCTTGCCATCTCAGGCACGCTTGCGAGCGATAATGCCGACCTGCTGCTCGACGCGGCGGTGGCGGGGCTCGGCATTGCGCGACTGGCGGATTTCGTGGTCGCGCGCGCGTTGCAGGAGGGCACGCTCGTGCCGCTATTGATGGACAGCCATCTCAGCGAGCCGTTTCCGGTTCACGTCGTGACCGTACCCGGCCGTCACCGCGCGCCACGCGTCAAGGCCTTCACGGAGTTCATGGTCTCGCAGATGGATGGCGGGTGACTGTGCGATTTCGACGGGCGCGCGTAGTGCGCCCGTCGAAAAGATCAGCGCGAGAGCGCCAGCGCGTCGAGCCGTCGCTGCGCGTCGGGTTCGCCCCATTCCTTTGCTCGCTGATACCAGATACGGGCCTGCGCGACGTCCGCCAGCGGGCCATCGGCGCCCATCTGCCTGAGCCGCGCCGGATCGTAGGTCGAGCCGACGAGCAGCGCCGCGCGCGCATCCTGCGCTTCCGCTCCACGCATCAGCACCAGCCGCGCCGACTGCACATCGCCGGCGGCGAGCAGGTCCTGCCCGCGTTTGATCAGGGCAGCGATCTCCTTCGGATCGAGGCTTCGCACGACCTCCGCCTGCGGCCGCACGGCCGGCATCGGCGGCGCGGCTGCGGCCATGGCGACCGGCGGCGGTGCGGCGACCGGCGCTACAGCAACCGGCGCGGCAATGACCGGGGCTGGCGCGGCAACCGGCGGCGCAGCGACGGGGGCCTTTGGCACAGGCGCCCAGGTCAGCCGCGTGGAGGTGCCGGTGAGCGCCACGCCGTTGCCGTCACGCAGTTCCGCCGTCACCAGCATCTGGCCGGTGAAGCCATCCGGCGGAATGACCGAAACGCCGGAAATCTCCGTCGCCGACACGCGCCATTCGCTCGGACCGACACGCTTGCCGGATGTGAGCCGTGCGCCGGCAGTAAGTCCATTGATGGATACATAGGCGTCGGGCGGCGGAGAGCCGACGTGGATCCCGAGCGGCACGGGATCGTTGGCGAACCCGCTGCCGTCCTGTACGGCCAAGGTCGCCGTACGCCTCGCTGGCTGCGGCTGCGGCGCCGGAAGCACCGACGATTTCACCGACTGCCAGGCGGCCGAAAGCGACGCATTATCCTGGTTGGCCGGGCGCTGCGACGACGGAATGGCCATGACGAGAAGCATCGCGATGCTCGCCGCGATCGCCACGGCGATCGAGAACCGGATGACCTGCTGGAACAGCGCGCGGCGTCCCGACAGGTCGCGGAGCACGGATGGCGCTTCGACCGGCGCGGTCTCCCTCGCCTCCTGCATGGCCTGGGCCACGGCTTTGGTGAACATTTCGGAATCTTGGCGGCGTGCGGGCTTGCTGAAGGGCTGCAAGGGCGGTCCTTCCGTTGGCGTTCGCGGACGCCAGCCATCGTCGTTCTGCATCAGCATTGTGCCCGGTTGATCGCTGCTCGTCCGTTCCCTCTGCTCACGCGGCGCATAATATGCCGGATCGTTCGGGCCGACATATCGTTCGTGCTTTGCATCACTCATACTGAACACTCGCCCTCATGGGGCCTTCCGCCAGCCCCGCGGACGTATGCCGATTGCGCCCTATCCAATCCTAGAACTCCGGGGGCGCAACCGCAATTTTTTTGCGACTCCGCCCGCAACAAGGACCAAGAGTTGAGATCATCCTGCAGCGCTTCCGGCTGACGCCCGCCGTTTCCCCTGGCTGGCGCTCGCCGGCGTCCCGTGCAGGACAGTCCCGTGTTGCGGCAAATACGACAACCCGGCGGCGAGAGGTAGACGAAAATTGGACCAACTTCAATGTACAACTAATAATCAATTTACAGGGATGGTTAACCCATCAGGTTGCTGCACGCAGCGCATTTGCCCGATTAGTATCGCCTGCAAACTTGAAATTCGCGCCACGCCGTGGTCTCAAGCTTGCGAGTTTGCAGCCGGCCCGCCGGCCAGACAGATTTCAGAAACCCGGCAGATTCACCGATGGCCCGAAGGTTTTCCGCTCCCTACCAGTCGGAGCCCGTGTCCAGCCTCGCCACCTGGTCGCGCAACCTCGCCATCTTCGCCGTGGTCGCGGTGGTGGTGTCGATCATCATCGTCCGCTTCGGCTTCCTGGAGGTAAAACCCGCGCTGGCGACGTTCTTCGGCGCGCTCGGTTTGGCCGTGCTTTCCATCCTGGTGGGCCTCGCTGCCTTTGCGGCGATCTGGCAGAACGGCTCGCGCGGCATGGGCCGGATCCTGCTGGCGTTCCTGATCAACGCCCTCCTGCTCGCCTACCCGGCCTACCTCGCCCTGCAATACCGCAAGCTGCCGCCGATCCACGACATCACCACCAATCCGATCGATCCGCCGCGCTTCGAGGCGCTGGCCCGGCTGCGCAGCGGCGAAGGCGCCAACTCAGCGGTCTATGCCGGACTCTATTCGGCCGAGCAGCAGCGGATCGCTTATCCCGACATCGAGACCGTGGAACTCGAAGTTCCCCCGCAGCGGGCCTATGAGGTGACGCTGGCGCTGGTCACTAAGCGCAAATGGCTCGTGATCGACGAACGGCCGCCGCAGCCGCCGCGCCGCATCGCCCGCATCGAGGCGGTGGCGCGAACGCCGATCATGGGATTCCGCGAGGACATCTCGATCCGCATCACGCCCGACGGCGACGAATCGCGCGTCGATATCCGCTCCTCCTCGCGCTATTTCGAAAGCGACCTCGGCAGCAACGCCGCCCGCGTCTCAAAGCTGATCGAGGACATCAACGCCGCCGTCGATAACGCCAAACCGGCGGCGCCGAAGAAGCCGCAGGCGCCGGCCAAGGCCCAAGCAAAGAACGTGAAGAAGTGACGTCAGTCATTCCGGGGCGACACGAAGTGTCGAACCTCAGGTGCGCAATTGCGCACCGGGGAATCTCGAGATTCCGGGTTCGTGCTTCGCACGCCCCGGAATGACCATAAAAAATCAAGCCAACCTGTACGTCCCGCCGATCACCGGATCGCCATCGGTCGCCACGATCCCGCGGGCGACCAGGTCTTCCAGATGCGCCAGCACGGAATAGCCGGCGGCATTCGTCAGCCGCGGGTCGATGCCGATATAGATCGCGCGGACCAAGGTCGGAATGTCGGCCTCGCCCTTGGCAAGCCGATGCAGGATCGAGGCTTCGCGGGCCTGGCGGTGCCGGGTCAGGAAGCGGACGTAACGCGGCCCTTCCGGAATTTCCGGCCCGTGGCCTGAAAAATACAGATCCTCTTCGCGAGCCTCCAGCCGCGCCAGCGAGGCCATGTAGTCGATCATCGATCCGTCCGGAGGCGCGACGATCGAGGTCGACCAGCCCATCACGTGGTCGCCGACGAAATTGATCTTTCGCTCGGGCCACGCGAACGCCAGGTGATTGGCGGTGTGGCCGGGGGTTGCGACCGCCTCCAGCGCCCAGCCCTGCCCTTCGATGACGTCGCCGTTCTTGACCTCGATGTCGGGCCTGAAATCGCGGTCGGCGCCGGATTCCGGATTGTGCTTTTCGCTCTCGAAGCGTGGCCGCGAGGCGCGGTGCGGCCCCTCGGCATAAACGGGCGCGCCGGTGGCCGCCTTGATCCGCGCGGTGTTCGGGGAATGGTCGCGGTGGGTGTGGGTGACGAGAATATGCGTCACCGTCTCGCCGCGCACGGCGTCGAGCAACGCCTTGGCATGCGCTTCGTCATCGGGACCGGGATCGATGATCGCGACATTGCCCTTGCCTACGATGTAGCTGACCGTTCCGGTGAAGGTGAACGGGCTCGGATTGTTGCACAGGATACGCCGCACGCCAGGCCGCGGCTCGTCGACGACGCCGGCTCGAAGCGGAAAGTCGCGGTTGAACGGAATGTCGTCGTTGTCGGCCATGGTTTTTCTTGGCGTCATTCCGGGGCATCGCGCAGCGATGAACCCGGAATCCCGAAGTGGGGAAAAGAATACGGCGCGAGGTTCCGGGTTCGCGCCTTCGGCGCGCCCCGGAACGACGAGCAAGGAACTTACGAAAACGCCTGAATCCCCGTGATTGCCCGGCCCAGGATCAGGGCGTGGACGTCGTGGGTGCCTTCATAGGTATTCACGGTTTCCAGGTTCGCGGTATGGCGCATCACGTGGTACTCGATCTGGATGCCGTTGCCGCCGTGCATGTCACGCGAGACGCGGGCGATGTCGAGCGCCTTGCCGCAATTGTTGCGCTTGACGATCGAGATCATTTCCGGGGCCATCTTGCCCTCGTCCATCAGGCGGCCGACGCGCAATGAGGCCTGAAGGCCGAGCGCAATCTCGGTTTCCATGTCGGCGAGCTTCTTCTGCACGAGCTGCGTTGCGGCTAACGGCCGGTTGAACTGCTTGCGGTCGAGCGTGTATTGCCGCGCGCGGTGCATGCAGTCTTCGGCGGCACCCATCGCACCCCACGAGATGCCGTAGCGGGCGCGGTTGAGGCAGCCGAACGGTCCCTTCAGGCCCGATACGTTGGGCAGCAGCGCGCTCTCCGGCACCACCACGCCGTCCATCACGATCTCGCCGGTAATCGAGGCGCGCAAGGACAGCTTGCCGCCGACCTTCGGCGCCGACAGGCCTTTCATGCCCTTCTCGAGAATGAAGCCGCGGATCTGGTTGTCATGCGCGGCCGACTTGGCCCAGACGACGAAAACGTCGGCGATCGGGGCGTTGGAAATCCACATCTTGCTGCCGCTGATGCGATAGCCGTCGGATACCTTCTCGGCGCGGGTCTTCATGCCGCCGGGATCGGAGCCGGCATCCGGCTCGGTCAAGCCGAAGCAGCCGACCCACTCGCCGGTGGCAAGCTTCGGCAGGTATTTCTTGCGCTGGTTCTCGTCGCCATAGGCGTAGATCGGGTACATCACCAGCGACGACTGCACCGAGTTCATCGAGCGATAGCCGGAATCGACCCGCTCGATCTCGCGCGCCACCAGGCCATAGGCGACGTAGCTCGCGTTCGCGCAGCCATATTCTTCCGGCAGCGTGACGCCGATCAGGCCGAGCTCGCCCATCTCGTTGAAGATCTCGCGGTCGGTCTTCTCTTCCAGATACGCATTGATGACGCGCGGCAACAGCTTGTCCTGCGCATAGGCACGCGCGGTGTCGCGGATCATGCGCTCGTCTTCGGTGAGCTGGTCGTCGAGCAGGAACGGATCGTCCCACTGGAAGGAAGCCGCCGCCGGCTTGTCCTTGGCTTGAGGGCGCACGCTCATGAAAATCCCTTTCGCATCACTGTCCTCATGGAAATTGTCAACAAATTAATGCGCTATCGGCAGAAGCGCAAATGGATTGGGTAATCGTCATTCCGGGGCGATGAGCAGCATCGAACCCGGAATCTCGAGATTCCGGGTCTGGTGCTTGCGCACCATCCCGGAATGACAACTCATCACTCCAACCTTTCGTTGGAAACGATCTCGATGCCGAAGCCGGATAGCCCCTTGTAGTCGTGCACCGACGAGGTGAGATTGATGATCGAGGTGATGCCGAGATCGCGCAGGATCTGGGCACCAACGCCGACTTCACGCCATTGCCGGTGCCTGTCCGCCTCTGCCGTTTTCTGTTCGCCGACCGGCTCGACGGGAACTCCGGCCGCGCCGTCGCGCAAGTAAACCAGCACGCCGCGGCCGGCCTTCTTGAAATGGTCCAGTACGATTTGCATCCGCGCCTGGCCGGTGAAGAGATCCTTGACGATATTGGGCTTGTGCAAGCGCGTCAGCACGTTCTTGCCGTCGCCGATGCCGTTATAGACGAAGGCAGCATGTGCGATCTCGTCGAATGGCGAGCGATAGGCATAGCCCTGCAGCGGACCGATCGGGCTGTCGGTGGTAAACGTTGCGACCCGCTCGATCAGCTTTTCGCGCGCCTGACGGTAAGCGATCATGTCAGCGATTGTGACGTGCTTGAGCTTGTGAGCGGCGGCGAATTTCGTCACCTGCTCGCCCTTCATCACAGTGCCGTCGTCGTTCATCAATTCAGAGATGACGCCGACCGGCGGCAGGCCGGAAAGCTTGCAGAGATCGACCGCCGCTTCGGTATGGCCGGAGCGCAGCAGCACGCCGCCATCGCGGGCGATCAGCGGAAAGATGTGACCGGGCCGGGCAAAATCATTGGCGCCGGCGTTGGGATTGGCGAGCGCGCGGCAGCAGGAGGCGCGCTCCTCCGCCGAAATGCCGGTGCCGCCATCGGGCTTGTAGTCGATCGAGACGGTAAAGGCGGTGGTGTGATTGGACTCGTTATGCGCCACCATCGGATCCAGCCGCAGCCGCCTGGCGTCGTCGGTGGTGATCGGCGCGCAAACGATGCCGGAGGTGTGGCGGATAATGAATGCCATCTTCTCCGCGGTGCAGAGCGAAGCCGCAACGATCAGATCGCCCTCGCCCTCGCGATCGTCATCGTCGGTGACGACGACGAGTTCGCCTTTGGCAAAGGCTTGCAGAACTTCCTGGATGCTATCGGCCATTTCTCAAAATCTCGCCAAATCTAGCTCGGTTCAGGCAGTGCATTAGCCGGACTCCTTGGCCGGCGCCAGCGTCAATACGCAAGGCGGAACGCTGGAGAGGCATGGCGGGCCGGGATGAAAAAAATGCTGGCGATGATCGCCCGGCCGCATGGAGCGGTTTCGCCTGGCGAAAGCACCTGCGAGATTATAGCTCCTCTCGTGCAGCCGGCGAAAGCCCGTTGGGTAAATCACCGGCCCGAGACGCCGTCTTCCCGCTACGGCAGCACCTCGCGGCGCTCGCTGAGCAGCGTGTCGGTCTCGGCGCGCTTGTCCTCCAGGAGCCCGGCCTGGGCGGCTTCGATCACCTTGTAGAGTTCGTGGGCGTCGCTAAGCCGCGTCACCGTCACGTAGTCGGCGCCGGCCTCGTAGAGGTCGTTGACGTTGGCCAGGATCTCCGCGGTGGCGACGATCTTGGCGGTCGGATTGAGCGAGCGGACGTGCCGGACCAGCTTTTCGTTGTCGGCGCCCTTCAACAGCGAATCCGGGATGCTGAGGATGATCAGCTCGGCCTTGCCGACGCCGGCATGCACCAGCGTATCGACGTTGCTGATATCGCCATAGACCACGTGCATGCCGCGGTCCGTCAAGGTTCTAAACACCAGCGGATTGAAGTCGATCACGGTGATCTGCTCCAGCACCGCAGGATTGAGGCGCTCGATATCGGCAACCAGCGCGCTGGCGGCGCGGAAGAACCCGAGAATGACGATCCGGCGCGCCTCCCCGTGCCCGCCCTCGTGCCCTCCGTCGGCCTCATGCTTGTGATCGAGGTCGCGGAGCCCGATCCGCTTCAGCGGACCGATCAGGCCGCGCGTGACCTGGTCGCTGCGGCCCATGACGAAGGTGCTCAGGACCGCCAGCACCACGAAGGCGAACGACGCCGCGCTCGACGTTTCCGGGCTGATATGGTGTGCCGTCACGCCGGTCTGGATCACGACCAGTGAGAATTCCGAAATCTGCGCCAGGTTGATCGCCGGCAGGAGGCTCGCGCGCAGGCCCTGCTTCATCAGATAAAGCGGCATGAACGTCGTCACCATGCGGCTGACCACGGTGAAGGCCGCGATCGCGAGCGCCAGCCCAATCACCGACGCACCCGGGATCGGGATGGTCATGCCGAGCGAGACAAAGAACAGCGTGATGAAGAAGTCGCGCAGCGTCGTCACCTTGGCGGTGACGTCGAGCGCATAGGGGAATGTCGACAGCGAAACGCCGGCCACCAGCGAGCCCATCTCGCGCGACAAATGCAGCCTCTCCGCGATCTCGCCGATCAGGAAGCACCAGGCCAGCGCGCCGAGCAGGATCAGCTCGGGCCGGCGCGCGATCTGGTGGAACAGCCACGGCAGCACATAGCGGCTGAGCACCAGCGCGGTCGCCACCAGCACGCCGACCCGGGCGATCGACAAGAGGATCACGCTCACTTGCAGATTGTCGAGGCTCGGCTGCACCGCCAGGAACAGGATCGCGAAGATGTCCTGCAGCACCAGCACGCCGAGCGTGATCCGACCCGGCAGCGTGTCGAGCTCGCGTTTCTCGTACAGCACCTTGACGATGATGACCGTGCTCGACAGCGCACAGGCGATGCAGAGATAGAGCGCGTCGAAATGCCCGCTCCCCATCGACAGGCCGATCCCGATAAAAAACAATATTCCGAGCAGGACGCCGCCGGCCAATTGTCCGCCCGCAGCAAACAGAATCACCTTGCCGGCGCGCACGATCTTCTTCAGGTCGATTTCCAGCCCAATCATGAACAGCATGAAGATCAGGCCAAGCTCGGAGATGACGGTGATCGATTCCTGGGACTCGACCCAGCGCATGCCGAATGGACCTATGACGAACCCGGCGATAAGGTAGGCCAAAATCAGCGGCTGCCGGGAAAAATGCGCCAACAGGCCGAGCACCCAGGCGAACAGGATGCATAAGGTGATATCGCGAATAAGCTCGTGCATGGTTCCGGATTTCCCCCTTTTGCAACCTAGAGGTCCCGGCGCAAGGGTCAAACAAGCAATGTGTCACAGCCATAGAATGGGAGCTTTTCTCGCGATTCTGGCCGCGTTGTCGATCCCGTACGCCTCCACAGCCAGCGCCCGGACCGCAGGCGGAATCGAACAGAATTTCGCAAACTCCCGCCCCCTGATCCCCGAGCGGATCGCCTATTTCGACACATCAGGCAAGATGGCGGGGAGCTACCTCAAGTCCCCGATTGCGTTAAAAGCGTTCGCGACCGTCGAGGTCTTCATCGCCGCAAACGACATGCGCGGCGAAACGGAAGCCAATTTCGTAGTCGACTGGGCGGCCACGGGCGAGATCGCCGAGCCCACGATCGAGGCGCCGATGGTCGGCGGCGTCGGCGCCGTTCATGATGCGTTCATCAGCCAGGCCGATCAGGATCGTCGGCAAGAACCAGGCTGAACGACGACGAGACAGAGAGCCGGTCGGCCCTCTCAACAAGAAACAAGATGGAGTGAACATTCATGTCTACCGCTTCCTTCGATTTTGCGCCCTTGCTGCCCGCCGGATTGCCGGCGCCGGCAGCGCGGTGGACCGGCCTTGCCAGATACAGCTTTGTCGGCGGCAACAATGATCCCGAGCAGGTTCCGGTCGATGGCCTGATCGACGCCGTCAATACCGTGCTCCGGCGCGAGGGCAGGACGCTCGCGACCTACGGCCTCGCCAGCGGCCCGCAGGGCTATCGCCCCTTGCGCGAATTCCTCAGCGCGAAACTCAAGCGCGACGCCGGCATCGCCTGCATTGCCGACGATATCATGATCGTCTCCGGTTCGCTGCAGGCGCTCGACCTCGTCAATCAAACCTTGCTGGCGCGCGGCGACACTGTGCTGGTCGAGCAGGAGACCTATCAGGGCGCGCTGACCCGGCTGACGCGGCTTGGTGTCAAGGCGATCGGCATCCCTCTCGACGAGCAGGGCATGCGGATGGATGCGCTGGCGGCAGCCCTTGCCGACCACAAAAGCCGCGGCATTACGCCGAAATACATCTACACCATCCCGACCGTCCAGAATCCGACCGGCAGCATCCTGCCGGAGACGCGGCGCGCCGAGATGCTGAAGCTGTCGCAGCAATATGGCGTGCCGATTTTCGAGGACGATTGCTACGCCGATCTGGTCTGGAGCGGCGAGCGGCCGCCCGCGATCTCCGCCATGAGCAAGCATGGCGGCGTCATCCACATCGGCTCGTTCTCGAAGTCGATCGCGCCGGCGCTGCGGGTCGGCTTCATCGTGGCACCCTGGGAGATGATGTCGCGGATGCTGGCTCTGAAGACCGACGCCGGAAGCGGCGCGCTGGAGCAGATGGTGCTGGCCGAGTACTGCGCGCCGAATTTTTCGACCCACGTGCCGAAGCTGACACGCGGCCTGCGCGCCAAGCTCGACACGCTGATGGAAGCGCTCAACGAGCAGTTCGGCACCGCGGCCGAGTTCGGGGAGCCCGAGGGCGGCATCTTCCTGTGGGTGAAGCTGCCCGACAATGTCGACACGCTAAAACTCTATCAGGCCGCGCTTGTCGCAGGCGTCGCCATCAATCCGGGGCCTGAATGGTCGACCGACAAGGCCTATGCCGGCAGCCGGCTGCGGCTGTGTTTCGCAAGTCCCTCGCATGAACAGATCCGCGAAGGCGTCGCCGTGCTCGCCGAAGTCTGCCGCAAGGAGTTCGGCGTGCCGGCACGGATCGCGAATGTGGAGAAGCGGGCGCGGAGTTGAGCCGAGTCCAGGCTCAACTCGTCGTACGAAGCGCTATTCGCCGCGAAACACCAGCGCGATCCGCAGCAGGCGTACGATCGAGACGTTGCCCTTGCCGGCTTCGATCTGCGCCACGTAGCGCTCGGACATGCCGGACCGGCGCGCGAGCTCGCGGCGCGACATGCTGCGGAGCGCGCGCATTTCGCGGACCCGATCCCCGAGTTGGGTGAGAAATTCGCTCTCGTGCGGCAGCCGCCCGTCCTCGTCATAGGGAATTGGCCGGACTGGGCCGTCCGTCGCAGCCTCGTTGTGGGATAGGCCTTCGCTGTGTGCCACGTTCGATCCTTTGCCCAACATCGTCGCCAAGCAAGAAGGCCGTCGCATTGATTGAGATCAAACGGCGTTAGAGCGTTTTCCAGCGAAAGCCTGCCCCGGACTCGATCCGGGGTGGACACCGTTCGCGTCAAGAAAACGCGTCAAAACAAGAATCTAGAGCCCGGTTCTGATTCAATCAGAACCGAGAAGGCTCGCAATTTGATTTTGATCAACCGGCCGCAGGTCGTGGCCGGTGCCCTATTCAGCCTTGATCCCGGCCTCGGTAATCAGCTTGCCCCATTTCACGCTTTCGCTCTGGATAAATTTTGCAAAAGCCTCGGGCGAGGTAGGCGCGGGTTCGGCGCCGAGAACGCGGATTTTCTCGATCGCCGCGGGATCGCTCAACGCTTTCACGAAGGCGGTATTCAGCGTTTTGACGACGTCGGGCGGCGTGCCGGCGGGCGCGACGATGCCGAACCAGCCGACGGATTCGAATCCGGAGAGGCCCTGCTCCGCCAGCGTCGGAACATCGGGCAGGAAGGCCACGCGTTTCGCGGCAGAGACTCCGAGCGCCTTCAACTTGCCGTCGCCGATCAACTGCTTGGATGCAGGGATATCCAGCACGGCCAGCGGGACGTGGCCGGCAAGAACATCCGTCGTCGCCGGCGCTGTGCCGCGATAGGCGATCAACTGAATTCCGACACCGGCCTTCTGGTTGAACAAGGCCGAGGTCAGGTGCATCGCCGTGCCGTTGCCGCCATGGCCGATCGACAGACCTGCCGTTTGAGCCTTGGCCTTGGCAATGAGATCGGCGACCGAGGCAATGGCCGATTGTGGCGAAGACACCAGCACGAACGGAATTTCCGCCAGCAAGGTGACCGGCGCCAGATCCTTGCTCGGATCGAACGCCATCGCCGCGCGGTTGAGATGGGGATTGACGGTCAGCACGCCGGCTGCGGCCACGCCGAGCGTGTAGCCATCAGGCGCTGCCTGCGCCACCGCGGCGATCCCGATATTGCCGCCCGCGCCTGCCCTGTTCTCGATGACAACGGGCTGACGCAGCGTTTCCGACAATAGCGGCTGCAGGGCGCGGATGACGATATCGGCACTGCCGCCGGGCGGAAACGTCACGATGATCTTGATGGGTTGATCGGGATATGCGTTAGCTGCTTCAATCGCCGACAACGACAGCGACAAAACAACAACAAGGGCGCGGATCATGCCTTGCCGGATCGACGGAAACATTGAGGGTCCCCCGATGATCTCTGTGGCGCTCAGTAATGCATGATCGTCCCAACGCAGCAAGCGACAAGGTGGCAAGTGACATGGTGAAGACCAGCGTTCTCGTTGTCGGCGGCGGTCCGGTTGGTCTCACCTTGGCAATGGACCTCGCATCGCGGGGAATATCCGTCACTGTCGTGGAAACACGCGCCGCCGGCGAGCCGCCGAGCGTGAAATGCAACCACGTCTCGTCGCGCTCGATGGAGATTTTTCGCAGGTTAGGCCTGGCGCAGAAGCTGCGCGACGCCGGATTGCCGGCCGACTACCCCAACGACTGCTCTTACCGCACCACGGCAACGGGCATCGAACTCTCGCGTATCCTCATTCCCTGCCGGCGCGATCGTTATACCGCGACCGGCGGACCAGACACCGGCTGGCCGACGGCCGAGCCGCCGCACCGCATCAACCAGATCTATATGGAACCCGTGCTGTTCGCCCACGCCGCCGCCATCGACGGGCTGCAGATTCTGAACCGCACCGCATTCGAGGATTTCAGCGAAGTCGATGAGGGCATCGTTGCAACCGTCCGCAACCTCGATACCGGAGCCGCCTTTCAGATTCACGCCGATTTCATCGTTGGCTGCGACGGGGCGCGTTCGCTGGTTCGCAAGGCGATCGACGCCAATCTGCAGGGAACGCCGATCATCCAGCGCGTGCAGTCGACCTACATCCGTGCGCCCGCCCTGCTCGGCCTGATGGACCGGCCCGCCTGGATGACGCTGTCGCTCAATCCGCGGCGCTGCGGCACGGTTGTCGCGATCGACGGCCGCGAGAAGTGGCTGATACACAATCACCTCAATCGCGAGGATGAGACCTTCGAATCCGTCGATCGCGACGCCTCGATCCGCGCCATCCTCGGCGTCGGCCCCGATTTCGAATACGAGATTCTGAGCAAGGAGGACTGGGTCGGCCGCCGCCTCGTCGCCGACCGGTTTCGCAAGGGACGCGCCTTCATCTGCGGCGATGCCGCGCATCTGTGGATGCCCTATGCCGGCTACGGCATGAATGCCGGGATCGCAGACGCAACGAACCTCGCATGGCTGCTCGCCGCCTATCTGCAGGGTTGGGCCGGCATTACCATCCTCGATGCCTATGAGGCCGAGCGCCTACCCATCACCGAACAGGTGTCGCGCTTTGCGATGGAGATGGCGGGCAAGGTCTTGAGCCAGCGCCGCACCGTTCCTGATGCAATCGAGCAGCCGGGGCCGGAGGGCGATGCCGTCCGCAAGCAGGTCGGGCAAGCGGCCTATGATTTGAACGTGCAGCAATATTGCTGTGCCGGGCTCAACTTCGGTTATTTCTACGATCGCTCTCCGATCATCGCCTATGACGGCGCCGAGCATCCGGGTTTTACGATGGCGGACTTCGCGCCGTCCTCGACGCCGGGCTGCCGGCTTCCGTTCGCGAAACTCTCGGACGGACGGCCGGTCTATGATGCGCTCGGGCCGGGTTACACGCTGGTGCGCTACGATCCGGGTGTTGTGGTTGCGCCTTTGGCCGATGTGATGCACGCCAATGGCGTCCCGTTGCAGATCGTCGATGTTCCCCGCGGTGAAGCGCAGCCGCCCGGCGGCCACAAGCTCATCCTTGCGCGCACCGACCAGCATGTCGCCTGGCGTGGCGACACGCTCCCTGACGATCCCGCGCCACTCGTCAACAAGCTGATCGGCCGAAGCCTCATCCCCAGCCCGGATTGATCCCCTGATGACGGAGGCGCGCTCCCAGCATCGCCTAGGCATTGCCCTGGTCGTCGCCGCCGCCATCGCCTGGAGCACGGCGCCGTTCTTTACAAGGCTGCTTCCCTACGACTCCTGGACCATCCTGTTTTGGCGCGGATTGTTCGGCGGCGGCCTGATCGTGGTGATCATGCTGGTGCTGCAAGGCCGCGCCGGACTGCGGGATCTGACAAGGATAGGAAAAAGCGGCTGGCTAGTCGCGTCATTATCGACATCCGCCATGATCGCCTTCATCCCATCGCTACAACTGACCAGCGTGTCCAATGTGGCCATCATCATCGCGACAGGGCCCTTCGTCACGGCCGCGCTTGCCTGGGCGTGGTTGCAAGAAGTTCCGCATGCGCGAACTATGATCGCGAGTGTCGTGGCGCTCGGCGGCGTTGCGGTCATCGTCGGCAACGCGCGCATCGGATCCGATATCCTGGGAATAGCGCTCGCTTGCTTCACGACGCTGGCGATCGCCGCGATGACCGTCATGGTCCGGCGGCACAGGGATACGTCCATGGTGGCCGCCGCCGCGCTATCCAACTTTCTGGGCAGCGTCGTCAGCATTCCCTTTGCCGGCAGCATAGCCGGCATCCCCGGGGCCGATATCCTGATCCTCGCGATGTTCGGATTTTTCCAGGTTGCGCTGGGGCTGACCCTGTTTTTCCTCGGTTCGCGGCTGCTGCCTTCCGGGCAGGCCGCCCTGATCTCCACGCTGGAGACGCCGCTGATGCCGTTCTGGATATGGGTTGGATTTGGCGAGGTGCCCACACTCCGGGTCCTCGCCGGCGGCGCTTTGGTGATGGGCGCCGTCATTGCCGACATCGTCGGCGATATCCGCGCGCAGCGACTATCAAAGTGAACGGGCGGCGGCTCACCGCACCGCGAACGGCGCCTGGTAGGGCCGGCCGAACGGCACGCCGTTGATCACGGTCTGCACGGGTCTGAGCAACAGCTTGCCTTCGCGCTTGTTGTTGCGGGTGTCGACGAACGAGGTCTGCGCCTCCACCAGATCCAGGATCGCGACGTCGCCGGGTGCGCCGATCTGCAGCGTGCCGATCTTGGGCGCGCGGTTGATGATCTTCGCCGGCGTCGAAGTCGCGGCCGCCACCACCTGCTCCAATGTAAGGCCGAGCGTGATGAACTTGCTCATCACGTTCGGCAAATACGGCATGCCCGGCGAGTTGCCGGAGAAGACGTGGATGTCGGAGGAGATCGTATCCGGCGTGCAGCCGCCGGGAAGCGCGACCTCCGCCACCGTGAAATCAAAACTGCCGCCGCCATGGCCGACGTCGAACATCACGCCGCGCTGCTTGGCTGATAGCGCTGCCGGCAGCAGCTTGCCGTCCTGAACGATGTTGGTGAAGAGGCCGCCGATGTTCGGAGCGCCGGAATAGGCGTGCGTCAGCACGTCGCCCGGCCGCATCAGATCGAGAATCTCTGACATCAGCTCCTTGGTCTCGACGCCGCCGATATGCACCATCATCTTGGCCGGCCAGCCGCACATTTCGCAGGCCTTGATGCCGCGCTTCAGCGGCTCCAGCCCGTGCCTGGCGATCACGTTCTCCGACATCCTGACCTTCACGCCGAGCAGGAAGTCCGGATTTTCCGCCAGCGCCATCGCGCACGCATCTACCTGGGCGTAGTCGATGTTGTAGAGCTCGGCGACCGGGAAACCGGACAGCCCGTTGTTGGCGATGTGAACGAAGGCGTAAATTCGCGCCCGCGATTGCGCCACGATGTAACGCCGCAGCGCCGCGAGATTGTTGACGCCGGCATCGCCTGCCGACACCACCGTGGTGGTGGCCTGGGCCTGCACCAGCTCGTCGGCGGGAATGCCGATCGCCGAACCATAGGGGTAGACGTGCGAATGCAGATCGATCAGGCCGGGTGTCACCAGCTTGCCTGAGGCATCGATTGTCTTGGCGGCGCGCGCGGCCGGAATCTCGTTCTCGACCGCCTCGATCATGCCCCAGCGGATGCCGATATCGCGCTTGCCCTTGAGCGACTGACTCGGATCGAGCACGTCGCCGCCCTTGATAACGAGGTCGAACTTGTCATTCGGCCCCATCGCGGCATGGGCGCTTCCGGACATCGCGGCGACCGCGGCCGATCCGGTCAGGCTCAGGAAATGACGGCGTGAAACCCCACTCATGGCAGCCTCCCCAGTTTGATTATTATGACGCGATGATGCGCCCGCTCCCAGCCTTCCGCAAGCAAGAGTAAAGCCCGCCCATTCTCGTCCCACGCTGGATTGAGGCGCGGCGCTGCCGGTTTCCAGTGGGCGCTTGCTGTATCGACGTTCGCAGCGTTGCCTCTCGCGCACGCATGCGATCCACGGCCACGACAAAAGAAGCGATCGGACGATGATCGATTCGGGCTGCATCGCACACGCGTCTGAACAAGCGTTCAGAATTCTCTTCCAGTTCCGCGGGAACGTTCTGCAAAATTTGATGTTCTATCCTCGCTCAATTGAGGAGAATTGGATGAAGAAGCTTGGATACGTCATTGCCGCACTCGGCGCGCTCATCATTGCGGCGCCGTCGATTGCGAGCGCCGAGACCGTCGTGATCAAGAAGCGCGGCTACCACACTGGTTATCATCACCACCATCACGGCGCGCGTGCCGAATTCTGGCGCGACCGCGGTTGGCATCGCGGGCATCGGCACGGTCACCGCCACAAGACCGTGGTCATCAAGAAGTATCGTTACTGATGTAGCATTGCTGGAGCCCGGTTCTGATTAGTTCAGTGCCGGGCTCCGCTTTGTTTGGGCCGTTCTTGACGCGATCCCGGTCCCTTCCGGATCGCCTCTGAGCGCGTGCTCGCCAAGAACGAAAAATGGCCCCTCGCGGGGCCATTCTCTTTGTTTTGCGTGTCGCTGCGTTCGAAAAATCTCAGCTGTAGATCTCGAACAGGCCGGCGCCGCCCTGGCCGCCGCCGATGCACATCGTGACGACGCCCCACTTGGCCTTGCGCCGGCGGCCTTCCTGCAGGATGTGGCCGGTGAGACGCGCACCGGTCATGCCGAAGGGATGGCCGATCGCGATCGAGCCGCCGTTGACGTTGTACTTCTCCGGATCGATGCCGAGCTTGTCGCGGGAATAGAGGCACTGGCTGGCGAAAGCTTCGTTGAGCTCCCAGAGATCGATGTCGTCGATCTTCAGGCCATGGCGCTTCAGAAGTTTTGGCACGGCGTAGATCGGGCCGATGCCCATCTCGTCCGGCTCGCAGCCCGCCGCCGCCCAGGCGACGAAGCGGCCCATCGGGTTGAGGCCGCGCTTCTCGGCATCCTTGGCTTCCATCAGAACGACCGCTGCCGCGCCATCCGAGAGCTGGCTGGCGTTGCCGGCGGTGACGTACTTGCCCGGGCCCTTGACCGGCTCGAGCTTGCCAAGGCCTTCCATCGTCGTGTCGGGACGATTGCACTCGTCGCGGTCCACGGTGTAGTCGACGATGCTCTCCGCCTTGGTCTGCTTGTCGACCACCTTCATCTTGGTCTTCATCGGGACGATTTCGTCCTTGAACTTGTTGGCCTGCTGGGCGGCGGCCATGCGGCGCTGCGATTCCAGCGAGTACTCGTCCTGATATTCACGGCTGAGCTTGTAGCGCTCGGCAACGATATCGGCGGTGTCGATCATTGCCATGAAGATATCGGGCGCGACCTTGAGCAGGTCCGGATCGATCGATTCCTTGGGCGAGCCGCCGCCCGGGATCGAGATGCTCTCGACGCCGCCGGCCACGATGCAGTCAGCTCCGTCAGAGCGGATCGAGTTGGCGGCCATCGCGATGGTCTGCAGGCCGGAGGAGCAGAAGCGGTTCACCGAGACGCCGGCGGTCGACTTCGGCAATCCCGCGAGCAGCGCGGCCTGGCGGCCGATATTCGGCGCGCCATGCGCGCAATTGCCGAGATAGCAGTCCTCGACATACTCCTTGTCGACGCCGGCGCGCTCGACGGCGTGCTTGATGGCGTGAGCCGCCATCGACATCGGCGGGGTGATGTTGAACCCGCCGCGGCCGGACTTCGCCAGCCCCGTACGTGCATAGGAAACAATGACAGCTTCACGCATTTGAAAGACCTCCCTTTGATGCGATCCAGTATGGACTGGAGCCGCGGCGGTGTGTAGCGAAAACCCGAATTCCGGCCGGCGGAACAGAATGAATCCGCAAACCGGCTCGAGGCCGGGATTTGCACACCGTTTGTCCTTCGGCAAGGTCGCGTTTGGCTTCCCGCCGCGTTAGGCCGATGCGCGACGCTCCAGCTATTTCACTAAGCGAAATTGACCTTTGGAGATCGCCGCGCGAAGGCAATCAGGACCCAGTCAGGGGTGCGATGGTAAGGGCGTTCGCCGCGTGCTCGGGGCGATCATCGCCCTCTCCGTGCCAATCGTGGTCGGCGGCTATCTGCTGGTGCGCCCCTCACAACGCCGGCTCAGATATGCTGCGCCATGATCCGGCCAGGCCGCGCATCCGGGCGGGGCTTGATATCGACCGACCACAGGTCGCGGTTGTCGACGTCCTTCAATGTCACGGTCATGACTTCGGTCTTGCCGTCGATGTCGACGCGGCCGAAAAACTGCAAGCCGTAACAGGGGGCGAGATTTTCGCCGCTGCACCCCTTCTGGAACATCGCTTTCGGGCCGAACGTATTGTCGAGCGGGGCCGGCGCCCAGGTGCCCGCATGCAGCGGGCCGGAGACGAATTCCCAGAACGGCTCAAAGTCCTGATAGATCGCGCGGTTCGGATCGTAGTGATGCGCGGCCGTGTAATGCATATCGGCGGTCAGCCAGACAATGTTGCGGATGCTGGCGCGCTTCATGAACGACAGCAAATCGGCGATCTCATGCTCGCGCCGCTCCGGCGGGCCGTCGCCGAGCGCGATGGCATCCTCGCTGATCAATCCGATCGGCATGTCGGCCGCGATCACCTTCCAGGTGGCGCCGGAAGCCACCAGTTCGCGCTTCAGCCAGGCCAGTTGCGCCGCGCCGAGGATGCAGGTGTCGCTGTGGTCGTCATGCCTATTAAAAGTGGAATCGCGGTAGCTGCGCATGTCGATCATGAAGACATCGAGCAGCGGGCCGTAGGCGATCTTGCGATAGATGCGGCCGTCTCCCTGTGCGGGTGTCGCCCGCATCGGCATGAATTCATGGAACGCGCGGCGCGCCCGCGCCACCAGATGCGAGCTGCCGTCCTCGGCATAGCCGCTCGCGTCGGCCGTGCTGACGGGCGCCCAGTCGTTGGTGACCTCGTGATCGTCCCATTGCGCGAACAAGGGCACGGCGGCATGGAAGGCGCGAAAATTCGGATCGAGCCAGTTGTATTTGTAATTGCCGCGGAACTGCGCGAGGGTTTGGGCGACGACAGACTTTTCCTCGGTAACGAGGTTTCGCCAGACGCCGCCATCGGGCAGCTTCAGTTCCCGCTCCACCGGACAATCCGCATAGATGTGGTCGCCGCAATGGATGAAGAAGTCCGGGCGGTTGTCGAGCATGGTCCGGTAAGTCCGCATGCCGCCGCGGCTTTCGTCGATGCCCCAGCCCTGCCCCGTCGTATCGCCCGACCAGGCGAACGATACGCTGCTCCGTGTGGTGGGTGCGGTACGAAAATGCCCGACCTGCGCCTCGCCAGCGATCCCCGGCTCGCTTTCAAACCGCACACGATAGAAAATATCCTGCCCCGGCGTCAGTCCATCGAGCAGCACCTTCGAAGTGAAATCGGCATCCGGCAACGCATCGGCAGAAGCCGTGCCAATGATGGTCTTGAAATCTTCGCTGGCTGAACATTCGACCTGCATCCGCGCCGCGCGGTCGGCGCGCGCCCAGACCACCGCGGAATTGGCCGAGACGTCGCCCGATTGAATGCCGCTGGTGATGAGCGGCCGATCCGCGGCGCGACTGAGGTAGGGTCTGGTGAGGCCGCCGAAGCCAGCGACGGCGAATGTCGCGGCGGAGCGGACCAGCCATTGACGCCGCGTCAGGGCGGGCTTGGCGCGAATCGCAATCGGCATCGAACACCCCTCGTCGAATCACGACGAAGGTGTGCCCGAGCAATTTGAATGCTGGCCGAAGGTTTTGCGACAGGTGGATGACGTGGAATCGTAGGATGGGTAGAGCGAAGCGAAACCCATCGATCTTTGCGCGGAGGCATGATGGGTATCGCTTCCGCCTTCGCTCTTTGCGAGCTACGGCGGACAGGTCGCTCCACCCATCCTACGAATCTACTCTACCGCTGCCAGTCGCAGATACCGCCGAACTTGCACGGCCAGGTCTGGATCCGCGTGTCGCGCGCTTGGGCGTCGAGCGGATTGGTATGGTGGCGCGCCTGCTTGGTGTTGACAGCAGCGCGCGGCTTCTGCACGCGCTCCTGCACGACACGAGTCCTGGGTGCAGCGGCCTCGGGTGCAGCAGCCTTGGATGCAGAAGCCTTGGGTGCAGCAACCTTCGGCGCAGCGGCCTTGGGCACGACCACGCGCTCCGTCTTCACCGGCTTGCGATCGGTTCTGGCCTCGATCCGGACCGGCGCAAATTGCGTCTGCGGCCCGAGCCGCTTCGGCGAGAGCAAGGCCTTGGACGGATCGAGCTCGAGGAGCTCGCCCGCGCGATACTCGTCTGCAAGCGCGGCGCTGCCCGACATCAGGAGCCCCATGCAAAGTGCTGCGGCAATAGCGTTTTTCAGGACCATCGCAGGCCTCCTGAAATCAACCCAAAGAATTAAGAACAGCCGACATGTAGGGCGCCGGCCGGACAATTCCAGCCGTTCCCGCCCTCACGGTCACCGATGACTGAGCCAGCCGTGAGAAACTTCACGTGCCGGATGAACAGCCCCTATTCGGCCGCCTGCGCCACCGGCTGACCGATCGCCGCTTCCAGCCGCGTGCACTCTGCACGGTATTTCGCGACATTGGCTTCCTTGACATGGCCATAGCCGCGAACAAGTTCCGCTGATTTCGCCAGCGCCACCAGACGCGGCCAGTCATGCGCCTTGGCCCTGTCGAGATGGCGGAAGATCATCGCGGAATATTCGCCCGGCAAGGCCCGCTCCATCCGCCGCTCGGCCGTATGGCCGAACGGATCGAATGCGGTCCCGCGCAGGAACTTGAAGCGGGTCAAGATGTCGAAGGCGCGGAATATCCAGGAACCGAATTCGCGCTTGCGTAAATGCCCGGTCAGTCTATGGCGGGATGCCAGCAGCGGCGGCGCGAGGCTGACCTTGACGCCGGGGTCACCGTCGAACTGCTCCTTCAGCGCTTTTGCAAACTCGCCGTCGGAATAAAGCCGGGCGACCTCGTATTCGTCCTTGTAGGCCATCAGCTTGAACAGGCCCTTGGCGAAAGCCTCGGTCAGTTCATGCGAGCCCGACGCGGCCTTGGCTTCCGCGGCGCGGACGCGCTCGACGTCGGCGAGGTAGCGCTTCGAGTAGGCCTCATTCTGATAGTCGGTCAGGAACCTGGCGCGGAACGCGATGCTTTCGTCGAGCGTGCGCCGGACCGGCGCCGCGCCCGAACTCTTGAAGCGTGCGGCGCTGACGACGCGCGGCAGATCGTGCGCCGCGAGCCGGCCCCAGGAGAACGCGAGCTTGTTCATCTCGATCGCCGCGCCATTGAGGTCGATCGCCTTCATGATCGCTTCCAGCGACAGCGGGATCGCCCCGCGCTGGAACGCAAAGCCGAGCATGAAGGCATTGGTCGCGATGCTATCGCCCATCAGCGCGGTGGCAAGCCCGGTGGCATCGAGAATGTCGAGGTCGGAGGCGCTGACCGCCTCATTCAGCGCGTCCCGCATCGTTCCCGCCTCGAAATCGATGTCGGGATTGATGACGAAGCTCGCGGTCGGCAAGAGGTCGGCATTGACGATCGCCCGTGTCACGCCACGCTCGGCCCGGCTCAGCGCGGGGATGCTGGTGGCGACCACGATGTCGCAGCCGAGGATGAGATTGGCGCCGCCGGGGGCGATGCGGACGGTCGAGAGATCGTCAGCCTGCGGCGCGATGCGGACATGGCTCATCACAGCGCCGTTCTTCTGCGATAGCCCTGTGAAGTCGAGCGTCGAGCACGCCCTGCCCTCGACATGCGCGGCCATGCCGAGCAGCGCGCCGATGGTGATGACGCCGGTGCCGCCGATGCCGGTGACGAGGATGTTGTAGGCGCCATCGAGCGCCGGTGTAGCGGGCGTCGGCAGGTCGGCAAACAGCGCCGAGGGATCAGCCGCCGCGCGGTCGGCTTTCCGCAAGCGTCCGCCATGCACCGTGACAAAGCTCGGGCAAAAGCCCTCGATGCAGGAAAAGTCCTTGTTGCAGTTCGACTGGTCGATCCGACGCTTGCGGCCGAACTCGGTTTCCAGCGGCTGCACCGAGACGCAGTTCGAAACGGAAGAGCAGTCGCCGCAGCCTTCGCAGACGCGTTCGTTGATGAAGACGCGCTTCGGCGGATCCGGATAGAGCCCGCGCTTGCGGCGCCGGCGCTTTTCCGCCGCGCAGGTCTGGTCATAGATCAGGACGGTGAGGCCCTTGACCTCGCGCAGCTCCCTCTGCACGGCGTCGAGTTCGCGGCGGTGATGAACGGTCGCGCCTGCTGGAAAATAATTCGCCGGATATTTCTCGGGATCGTCGGAGACGATGACAAGCCGCTTGGCGCCCTCCGCCGAAACCTGGTGCGCGATCTGCGATACCGAAAGCCCGCCTTCGGCCGGCTGGCCGCCGGTCATCGCGACCGCATCATTATAGAGAATCTTGTAGGTGATATTGACGCCGGCGGCGGCCGCGGCGCGGATCGCGAGCAGGCCGGAATGGGTGTAGGTGCCATCGCCCAAATTCTGGAACACATGCGGCTCGCTGGTGAACGGCGCCTGTCCGATCCAGGTGACGCCCTCCGCGCCCATATGCGAAATCGTCTGCGTCCGGCGGTTCGGCACCGATAGCGCCATGCCGTGACAGCCGATGCCGGCCATCGCGCGGCTGCCCTCGGGGATCTTGGTCGAGGTGTTGTGCGGGCACCCCGAGCAGAAATACGGCGTGCGCTGCAGCTTTGCGGAGCCGACGCCGTCCGCCGGGCGGTCGAACGCCTCGAGTTTTGCGAGACGCTGCTCCAGCGCCGGGCTGCGATGACCGAGTTTTCGCAAACGCGCCACGACGGCCGCCGCCACCATGGTCGGCGTCAACTCGCCTTCGCTCGGCAACAGCATGGCGCCACTCTCGTCACGCTTGCCGACCACCGAAGGGCGCCTCGCGGCATCCACGTTGTAGAGAATGCGGACAAGCTGGTCCTCGATAAAGCCGCGCTTCTCCTCGACCACCAGCACGTCCTGCAGGCCTTCCGCAAAGGCGCGCGCGCCGGATTCCTCCAGCGGCCAAGTCAGCGCCACCTTGTAGATGCGCAATCCTAGCGCCTGCGCTTCAGTATCCGTGATGCCGAGATCGGCCAGCGCCTGCCGTAGATCCAGATAGGCTTTGCCGGTCGCCATGATGCCGAGCCGCGCCGGCTTTGAATCCAGCACGATGCGGTCGAGGCGATTGACGCGCGCGAACGCCGCGACTGCCTGCATCTTCGCGCCGTGCAGCCGCCGCTCCTGTTCCATCGGCGCATCGGGCCAGCGAATCGAAAGCCCGCCCGGCGGCATCTCGAAATCGTCGGGCGTGATGATCTTGATGCGGTCGGGATCGCTGACGATCGAGGCCGAGCTTTCGACCGTCTCGGAAATCGCCTTGAACCCGACCCAGCAGCCCGAATAGCGCGACAGCGCAAAGCCCAAAATGCCGAGATCGAGATAATCCTGCAGCGTCGCCGGGTTGACCACGGGCATCAGCGCCGCCGCGAACACCTGCTCGCTCTGGTGCGCCAGTGTCGACGACTGGCAGCCATGGTCGTCGCCGGCCAGCGCAATCACGCCGCCATTCGGCGAGGTGCCGGCGGAGTTCGCATGCTTGAGCGCATCGACGGAGCGGTCGACGCCGGGACCCTTGCCATACCAGATGCCGAATACACCATCGACCTTGGCGCCCGGGAACATGCCGACCTGCTGGCTGCCCCACACAGCGGTAGCCGCCAGGTCCTCGTTGAGACCCGGTGAGAACTCGATGTCATGCTGCTTGAGGAACGTTTTGGCGCGCCACAGCGCGTGATCGTACATGCCGAGCGGCGAGCCGCGATAGCCGGAGATGAAACCTGCGGTATTGAGCCCCTGTGCGCGATCGCGTTCGCGCTGCAACATCGGCAACCGGACCAGCGCCTGCGTACCGGACAGAAAAATCCGTTTCGCATCCAGACGGTACTTGTCGTCCAGTCCCACTTCCATCAACGCCATTCGTCCGCTCCCCGTCGCACGTTCCGCCGGTTATTTGAACCGGTCTAATTGCGAACACCATGCACCGATTTTGCTATGCGTGCCCAGCGTGAATTCATGGCCGCAGGGCATATCTCGCCCGTGTTGTGGATCGGCCGGGCCTCTTGCGGGAGCCCGCCTTCTTTGAAACGCTTGGGGGAAAGGGAGACGCCAGCGATGACAGAACCGGCCTTCAGGACCGAGATATTGGAGAGCGGTAATCTGCTGGTGGGGCCGTGGCGGAGCCCGAGGCAGATGCTCCACGCGCAGGTCTATGATTCGCACGCCTCGATCCACGACGATGCGACCGCGCAGAAGCTCGGCTTTCAGGGCGGCACCATCGAGGGCCCGACCCATTTCAGCCAGTTCGCGCCGCTGTGTGAACGCATCTGGGGCCAGGCCTGGTTCGAAACTGGCTGCCTGTCAGCGCACTACCGCAATCCTGCCTTTGAGGGCGAAGAAGTGCAGGCCAACATCGAGAAACCGAAGCCGGGGCAAACGACTTGCGCGATCGGCATGACCAAGCGCGACGGCACCGAGATTTTGCGCGGCACCGCTTCCGTCGGCGACGTAATGGAAACGGCGCTTTCCCGGCGGCTCGGCGAATTGAAGCCGCTCGCCGATCCCGTCATCCTCGCCGATCTCAAGGTCGGCATGAAGACCGGCCGCAAGATGGTGAAAATGGATTTCGACCAGCACATGGGCGATCTCTATCCGTTTTCGCTTGAGCAGAAGCTGGAGGTGATCACCGAACCATCGGCATATTATTCCCAGGAGCTCAATCCCTGGGGCCGCGCGATCATCCCGTTCGAAATGCTAAGCGTGCTGCTTCAGTACCGCGCCCGCGAGGATCGGCTGCCGGTCCGCGGACCCGCGGTCGGGCTGTTCGCGGATCAGGAGATCCGCCTGCTGCGCGGGCCGCTATTCGTCGGCGAGAACTATGCAACCGAACGCGAGATCGTCGCGCTCAGCGGCAGCCGCCGCACCGAAAGCGTGTGGATGCGCACGACCGTGTTCGCAATGGACGATACGCCTGTCGCCACCATGATGTTGAACATGGCGAGCATCAAGGATTCCTACGCCAACTACGAGCAGGAGCATAAAGCGCTCCATGGGTAGGTGAGCCCGAACCGACAACGAGCCCTGTTACAAAGAGGTACTGCAACAGTACCCGATCCCGGGAGTGGAACGAGATGCGTCTGAAAGATCGTGTCGCCATCGTCGTCGGCGCCGGCCAGAGCCCGGGCGAAGGCATCGGCAATGGCCGCGCCACCGCGCTGACCTTTGCGCGCGAAGGCGCCAAGGTGTTGTGCGTCGATCACAATCTGCAATCGGCGCAGGAGACGGTCGACATGATCGCCGAGAGCCACGGCGTGGCGGCAGCCTTCAGAGCCGATGTCACCAAAAGCGCCGAGTTGAAGGCGATGGTGGCAGACGCGCAAGCACGCTGGGGCCGCATCGACGTGCTGCACAACAATGTCGGCGTCAGCCTCGCCGGCGGCGACGCCGAACTGCTCGAGATATCAGAGGAAGCGTTCGATCGCTGCGTCGCGATCAACCTGAAGAGCTGCGTGTGGGCGGCCAAGCACGTCATCCCGATCATGCGCGCGCAACGAAGCGGCGCCATCATCAACATCTCCTCGATGGCCGCGATCACGACTTACCCTTACGTTGCCTACAAGGCGACCAAGTCGGCGATGATCGCTTTCACCGAACAGCTCGCCTACCAGAACGCGCAATACGGCGTCCGCGCCAACGTCATCCTGCCCGGGCTGATGAACACGCCGATGGCCGTCGACACCCGCGCCCGCGAATTCAAGAGGAGCCGCGCCGAGGTCGAGGCCGAACGCGACAGCAAGGTGCCGCTGCGCCAGAAGATGGGCACCGGCTGGGACGTCGCCAACGCCGCGCTGTTCCTCGCCTCAGATGAAGCGAGTTTTATTACCGGCGTGACATTGCCGGTCGATGGCGGCGCCAGCGTGCGGCGGGGATAGAGCGGCACTGTGAGCTGAATCACGGTATTTGCACCAGGCCCGCCGTTTACTTTTCGTTAGTAACCTTCTCCTAAGTGTTCCGGCGATTGGGCGGTCTTTTTGACGCCCGTGCTCACGCGACCTGCGCCGGCGTCATTTGTTTTTGGCCCACGCGCGTGATTCGACAACATCGACCAATTCCAATGACACGATGATGTGACAGCGCATCGTCGCTTGTCGAAATCCCGTCTCGTTGCGGTCGCACGAATTTCATGTGCGCTCGCTATGAGGCGCCACAAGAATTGTGGAAGCCGAGGCACCATGAACGAAGAATTCGACTACGACCTGACGCCGTCCCAGTGGGAAACGTTGAAAGCATTGCGCACGCCAGCATCAAGGCTGCCGCGCATGAGCCGCACCACGATCGATGGCCTGATCGCGCTCGAACTCGCCGTGATGCACGGCGATGCACCCGCCATTACGGCAAAGGGACGCAAGGTGCTGATTCGCGGCTCGTCGCTGCTGTTGCAGGATCTGGCGGCTTGATTCGCGGCAGCAACGCGTCTGCAGTCCTAGGAGAGCATGAAGCGACAGGTGTTGGACTGCGTTCCCCGGATGCTGCGCAGCGCGCCGCTTGCGGCGTGGTGCGCTGCTGATCCGGGGTCCATACGCTGCGGGAGTGGGTCCCGGCTCTGCGGAGCAGCGTTACACGCTGCGCCGCGTCCGGGACACGGAATACTCACACCGGCCTCTCCTCATCCGTCGCCGGCGAGGTGATCACCAGGAACACCAGATCGACCAGCCCGGAATTCGAGATCGCATGTTCGACTCCGGGCGGCAGGAAGATGAAGTCGTGCTTGCGCACCACATGGTTCTTGCCGGCAATCTCCATCAGCCCCTCGCCTTCGAGCACATGGTAGATCTGCTCCTGCACGAGGTGATTGTGGCGCGCGACATGGGCCATCGGCTGGTACATCGAGATGCGATAGTCGATGTGACGGGAGCCCGCGGTGTCCGGCATCACCAGCGGTTTTGACAGCGCGCCGCCAAAGTGATTGGGGAATTCGCGCCACGGCACTTCGGCGATGTTGCGGATGAAGGCGCCGTTGTTTTCTGGAGCCATGATTGCCTCCTTTGCCGGTCAGATCACTAGCGCCCCGCCATCGATATAGACGATCGATCCCGTCGCAAAACCGTTCGCCATGAAGCTCAGAATTTGCCGCGCGATGTCCTCAGCCGCACCGACGCGGCCGACCGGCAGCGCCGCCGCCGTTTTCGCCAGCATGTCGCGCCGCGCCTCTTCCGGCATCGCAGCGCGGATCGGGGTGTCGATCACGCCCGGCGAGACTGCATTGACGCGCACCGGCGCCAATTCCAGCGCGAGCGCCCGAGCCAGTGATTCCAGCGCACCGTTGGCGGCGCTGATGACTGCCGAATTCGGCCGCGGACGGACACTGAGAAAGCCCGAGACCAGGGTCAGCGAGCCGCCGGCGCGGATTTCGGCCTCGCGCGCGACCCGCCACGCGCCCCAAAACTTGCCTTCCATCGTGACGCGCACATCTTCCATCGCCACCGTCTTGAACGGGCCGGTGCGAAGCTGCGCCGCCGTAACCACGACGTGATCGATCGGGCCGCAACGGCGGAACAGCTTTGCCACGCTATCATCGCTGGTGACGTCGGCCGGGATCGCGATGGCGTTCAGCTTCTCCGCCACCTGGTCGAGCTTTTCGACATTGCGGGACGCAATGATGACGTCGGCGCCCTCGCGCTTCGCCATCTCAGCGGTCGCCAGGCCGATGCCCGAGGAACCACCGACTACGACGACTTTCTTGCCTGCTAGCAGCATGTGATTTTCCTCGAAGTGAGATCAGGCGGGCTGGTAGCGCGTGCCGATGCCGGCCTTGCTCTGTCCAAGCCCGGGCAATTCCCACACACCCGCACCGACCGGATTGATGTCGGCGGCGATATCGACGTCGATCAGATACGGTTTGTTGGCGGCGATGCCTTTGCGGATGGCCTCGCCGAGATCGCCGGCGCGATCGACCCGCACGCCCTCGACGCCACAGGAACGCGCCATCGCGGCAAAATCGGGATTGTAACGCTCGCCGGTGTTGGGATCGTGGAAGTCGGTCGCGAGCTCGCGGCCGCCGAGATAGCCGCGCTGCAGCCCTCGGATCGAGGCGTAGGCGTAGTTGTTCCAGACCACCCAGACCACGGGCAGATTGTATTCCACCGCCGTGCCCAGCACGTTGGCGTGCATGAAGAACGCGCCGTCGCCGCACACCGACACGCAGGGGCGATCGGGCGCGGCAAACTTCGCGCCCATCACACCCGCAACGCCAAAGCCCATCGGGCCGAATCCCATCGAGCCGATCAGCGAATCCGGCCGCCGCGGCTTGCAGAAACCGAGCAGCCAGTTGTGATGCACGCCGATGTCGCTGACGAGGATCGCATCCTCAGGCAGCGCCTTGTCGATTTCGAGCGCGGCGCGCTGCGGATTGATCGGCGTGGTGTCGTCGGAAAATCCGGGGGCGACGAACTTGTCCCACTCTTTCCGATAGCCATCGATCTGCGAAAGCCACTTCTTGCGCGCGTCCAGCTTCTTCGAGAGATCGCCGCGGCGATCGAGTTCGGCGTGAACTTGCCGCAGGAAGGTGCGCACGTCGGCCATCAGCCCGAGCGCGACCGGATAGTTGCGGCCGATCTCCTCGGGATCGATGTCGACATGGATCAGCCGCGTCGGCGGAATGGTGAAGGAATAGCCCGGGATCCATGAGCTCGAGGTGCGGTCGTCGAACCGCATGCCCATCGCGAGCAGCACATCGGCCTGACGCGTTGCATGGTTGGCCTGGTAGTGCCCGGCGCGCGCGACGAGGCCCAGCGCCAGCGGATGGTTGCAGTCGATCGCGCCGAGGCCGCTGGCGGAAGCCGCGACCGGAATCTGCAGCCGCTCGGCGAGCCGCAGCAGTTCCTCCGCCGCGCCGCCATAGCGCACGCCTTGGCCGACAATGATCGTTGGCCGCTCGGCGCCGAGCAGCATGTCGACGGCTTTCACCACGCCCTCCGGATCGGCGCCGCAGCGGCTCGATATATTGGCATTCCACTCGATCGCGTTCGGCGCCTCCTCGGCCGCCGACTCCATGAACACGTCGAAGGGCACGTCGAGCACCACGGGACCGGGGCGGCCCGTCGTCATGGTCTTCCAGGCCTGCCGCACCGCCAGCGGCACCATTTCGCCACGCGTCGGCTGGAACACCTTCTTGCAGATCGTGCGCACGGTGGACGGAAAATCAGCCTGATGATGCCGGTACATCTCCTGGAAGGCGCCGCGGTTGAACTGGCTGGTCGGCACGTTGCCGGTTACCGCCAGGAACGGCACGGAATCGAGAAAGGCGTTGGCGAGCGAGATCGGCAGGTTCGCCGATCCCGGTCCGCAAGAGGTGAAAGTCGCCGTCGGCCGGCCCGAGACGCGGTAGTAAACGTCGGCCATGAAGCCGGCGACGCTCTCGTGATGCACCGAGATCGTCTTGATATCGTGGGAACGCTCGTACAGCGCGTCGATGAACTGGATATTGCCGTGGCCGCACAGGCCGAAAACCTGCGGCACCTTTTCCTGGATCAGATAGTCGACGATGACCTGGGCGCCGTTGAGCATGTTACGCGACATCGACCACTCTCTCCCTGAGCCCAACGAATTTGCCTCCGCGTCTTTCCCTCGCGCGGTCGGCGGCCCCCGCGAACCTATTTCTCATAATACTGTACGTCAATTGCTATTGTGGTATGGTTCGGATTGCGCCTCCGACCGGGGGTGATGCCGTTGAAGGGCCAGGGCGGCCTGCTAGACTTCGCCTCGCCCATCTGGAGAACTGATTCTGTGAAGCCGCGCACCAAGCCGAAGACGAGCGACAAGCCTGCAGGCCCACGCAAGGTTTCGATCGCAAGGCTGATGCCGTCGAGCGAGCCCAATATCGACGACGAGGCCGAGGAGCGTGCACGCGGCGGCGTGCAGTCGCTCGGGCGTGCGTTTTCGATCCTGGAAGAAGTCGCGCGCCACCGCGAAGGCATTGGATTGGCTGATCTCAGCAAGCTGGTGGGCCTACATAATTCCACCACCTTCCACCTCGCCAAGACGCTGGTCTCGCTCGGCTATCTCAGGCAGGAGCGCGATTCCAAGCGCTACCGCGTCGGCCGGCCGCTGTTTGCGCTGGCGGCAAGCGCGCTCGACGAAATCGAGATGGTCAATCTGGCCACGCCAATCCTGGAAGAGCTGTCGCGAGAGACCGGCGAGAGCGGTCATTTTGCTGTGCGCATGGGCGACGCCGTTGTCGTGATCGCCCGCACCAGCGGGGCTGGCGCGTTCCAACTGGCCGACCGCGTCGGCGTGGTGCGGCCGGCGCACTGCACCGCGCTCGGCAAGATCATGCTGGCCTCGCTCCGCCCGGACCAGTTGAAGCGCTTTCTCGAACGTGTCGAATTGAAACCCTCGACGAAAAAGTCGATCACCGATCCCGCCGTGCTGATGCGCGAGATCGCCGAAATCCGCCGCAACGCGATCGCCTTCGACGACGGCGAATACAACGCAGAAGTCCGCTGCGTTGCCGTGCCGGTCTATCACTTCACCGGCGAAGTGATCGGCGCGCTCGGCATTTCCGGCCCGATCTGGCGCATGACCGACCAGGTGGTGCAGAGCCGCGCCAAGCTGGTGCAATCGGCCGCCAGCCGACTGTCGATCGAATTCGGCGCGCGGGGTCTGGCGAAATCCTCCTGATACGATTGATCTAAATCCTCTCCGCACGGCAGACGCGGCTGCGACGCATTTGGCGTTGACAGGAGCGACTGCGTCCGGAAATATCTTACAACAATAAAAGAACGTCTCTCACATTGTCGCATAAGCGGGAATCGGAGAGAGAACGTCGCGACGTACTCTCGGGGAGGAGATCAGTGATGACCCGCTACAGCCGACGTACTTTGTTGAAAGCCGGCGCCGCCTTTGCCGGCGTCTCCGCGCTCGGATTTCCTGCAATCGTCAGCGCGCAGGCCGCGCGAATAAAAATCGGCCATCTGGTGCCGCTGACGGGCTTCCTCGGCGCGATCGGCAGCTACGCCCAGTTAGGGGTGAAGATGGCGGCGGAAGAGATCAACGCGTCCGGCGGCATCATGGGCAAGCCAATCGACCTGATGTCGGAAGACTCGGTCAATCCCGCCACCGCCTCGACCAAGGCGCAACGCATGATCGAGCAGGACGGCGCCGTGCTCTTGTTCGGCGAAATCTCATCCGCCTCGTCGCTGACCATCATGCAGGTCGCCGAACGCAACAAGAAGGTGTTCTTCTCGACCGGCGCGCGCTCGGACGCGCTACGCGGCAAGGATTGCAACCGCTACTCCTTCCATTGCGACATTCCCAATACGGTGATGGTCAACGCCGTCGGCACCGCGCTCAAGCAGAAGGGCATGGTGAAGGGCAAGAAGTTCGTTACGCTGACGGCGGACTACATTTTCGGCCACGACCTCTTGAAGGCGGCGAAGGCCTTCTTCAGCGCCAACGACGCTACCCTGATCGGCGACGAGCTGATCGCGACGGACGTTACCGACTTCAGCCCGTATCTCCTGAAGGTGCGGCAGGCCAAGCCCGATGTCGTCTGCTGCAACCTCGCCGGCAACCAGGTGACCAATCTCGTCAAACAATATGCCGAGTTCGGCTTCCCCTACCCGCTCGTCGGCTTCAACCTCAACACCGGCGACGCCTGGGCGATGGGCGAAGGCAATCTTTCCGGCACCTGGCCCACGGTCTGGTACCACACGCTCGACAATCCGGTGTCCAAGGCCTTCGTCGATGCCTTCAGCAAGAAATACGGCAAGCCGCCTGAAAACCATGCCTGGATCGAATACATCACGCTGAAAATGATCGCGCAGGCGATCACCGAGACCAAGTCGACCGAGAGCGACGCGCTGATCGGCTATTTCGAGAAGCAGACGCAGTTCGACATCATGAAGTCGCGCAAGGCGTATTTCCGATCCTGGGACCATCAGCTCGTCCAGGAGGCCTATCCGTTCACGGTGAAGCCGAAGAACGAGATGAAGGACAAGTGGGACATGCTGGTGCTCGGCGAGGCCGTTCCGGCCGCGGGCGCCGAACTTGAAACGATCTACCCGACAAAGACGCAAAATCCCTGCAACATGAAGGCATAGAAGCCCGAAACCGGGCGTCGGGCACACTGGCGCTAGCGGCGCCGGCAGACAACAGCCGGCGCCGTCTCTTTTTCGAGGCGCGTTTTAAAGTCGCGGATCGCAGATGCAGTTTGGATTTCTGCTTGAACAGGTGGTGAATGGCCTGGTGCTCGGAGGCTATTACCTCCTGATTGCGCTTGGGCTATCGCTGATCTTCAGCGTCGGCGGCATCGTCAACCTCGCCCATGGCGCGTTCTATGCGCTCGGCGCCTACATTTCCGTCGAGATCACGAAATATCTCGGCTTCGGGTCGGCGGTGGTGCTGTCGCCGGTCGGTGTCGCGCTGCTCGGCATTCTCTTCGAGCGCTTCATCCTGCGAAGGTTCTACGACGCCGATCCGATCCTGAGCCTTTTGGTGACGTTCGCCCTCGCCATGGTGACCGAACAGGCGATCCGTATCATCTGGGGCGCGCCGCCGATATCGGCCGCGATCCCGCAGGCGCTTCGCGGCTCGGTGTTCCTCGGCGATTTCCTGTTCTCGCGCTACCGCTTGCTCATCCTCGCCGTCGTCGCTGCAGTCCTGCTCGGTGTCTGGCTCCTGCTGCACAAGACGTCGTTCGGCCGCGTGGTGCGCGCCGGCATCCAGCGGCCGGACATGGTCGCCGCACTCGGCATTCGCCTGCAGCCCTACATGACCGCGATCGTCATGCTGGGCGTCGGCATGGCCGCGCTCGGCGGCGCCTTCTTTGCACCGATCACGATCGTGCATCCAGCGATGGGCGCCGAGATCATCACCGTCGCCTTTGTCGTCGTCGTGATCGGCGGCCTCGGCAGTTTTTGGGGCGTGGTGATATCCGCTCTTCTGGTCGGTGTCGTCAGGGGCATCACCATCCACTTCGCGCCGGCTGCCGGTGAAGCCTCGATCTATGTGCTGATGTTCCTGGTGCTCATGGTGCGGCCGCGCGGGCTGCTCGGCGAACGTATCGAGAAGTTCGAATGATGATGCCTGCCGCCAAATTTCGTCCGCTGCTGCTGGCCGCGCTCGCCGTCATCGTGTTGCCGTTCGGCCTCTATCTGCTCGGCCTGTCACTCAACACCGGCACCATGGTGGTGGCGCTCGCCATTGCCGCGATGGGGCTCAACCTCTGCATCGGCTACACCGGGCTGGTCTCGTTCGGCCACGGCGCCTGGTTCGGCATCGGCGCCTATGCGGCGGGACTGATCCAGCGCAACTGGTTCAACAACGATATCTTCCTGCCGCTCGCGCTGGCGGCGATCGTCGTCGCCGTCATCGCGACCTTCGTCGGCTTCGTCATTTTGCGCCGGCGCGGCGTCTATTTCTCGCTGCTGACGCTGGCGCTGTCGGCGCTGACCTACACCATCGCTTTTCGGTGGACCGCAGTAACTGGCGGCGAGGACGGTCTCGGCGGCCTGAAGCGCGGCAGCATCGGCCCATTCAGCCTCGACAACGCGCTCAACTACTACATCGTCGTCTCCGTGCTCTGCCTCGGCGTGCTTTACCTCTTACTGCGCCTGGTCCGCTCGCCGTTCGGCCATGTGCTGATGGCGATCCGCGAGAACCAGTTGCGCGCCACGTTCCAGGGCTATCCGGTCGAGCGCTACAAGCTCGGCGTCTTCGTGATCTCGGCGGTCGTGACCGGCTTTGCCGGCGGACTGATCGGATTCCAGAACTATCTGGTCTCCGCCGAGGCCGTCTCCGTCCCCTTCTCAGGCGAACTGCTCGCCATCGTCGTGATCGGCGGCATGCGCAGCATGCTGGGGCCGGCGATCGGCGCGCTGTTCTTCATCCTGTTCCGCGAGTTGTTTTCAATCTGGACGCCGAACTGGCTGCTCTGGTTCGGTCTCGTCTTCGTCGCCTTCGTGCTGTACTCGCCGGGTGGTCTCGTCGGCATCTGGGCGACACTCGCAAAGCGCTGGTGGCCACCGCCGGAAGAATCCGCCGCCATGAGCAGGCGAAAAATCTACCAAGGCCTGCCTTTGCCGGCTTTCCTGCGGCCGAAAGCGCTTGAGGGCACCGTGCTCGACGTGCAAGGCGTCTCAAAGAGCTTTGGCGGCATCCGCGCGGTGGCCGATGCGAGCCTCACCGTCGGCGCGGGCGAAATCCACGCCTTGATCGGGCCGAACGGCGCAGGAAAAACCACGCTGTTCAATCTGGTCTCCGGCCTCTATCCGACCGACAGCGGCACCATCAAGCTGAACGGCCGCGAGATCCAGGGCGTGCAGTCGGAGGCGATCTGCCATCAGGGGCTGGCCCGCTCGTTCCAGATCACGAACCTGTTCAAGGGCCTTTCGATCTACGAGAATCTCCGCCTGTCGCTGCAGGCGCAGAGCCCGGGGCGTTTCGACCTGTGGCGCGACATCGACCACTACAGGGATATCCACGCCGAGACCGCGGAGCTGATCAAGTTCCTTGGCCTCGAAGGCATCGAGACTATCGAAGGTGGTGAACTGTCCTATGGCGGGCAGCGGCTGGTCGATCTCGGGATTGCGCTCGGCTCCAAACCGCAGGTGCTGCTGCTGGATGAACCGCTCGCCGGGCTGGCCGCCGCCGAGCGCGAGCGCGTCTCGAACCTCGTGAAAAACATTGCCGCCAACATTCCGGTCCTGATCGTCGAGCACGACATCGATCGCGTGCTCGGCTTCTCCCGCACCGTCACCGTGATGAACCAGGGCGAAGTGCTGATGACCGGCACGCCCGAGGCCGTGCGGGCCGACCGCAAGGTGCAGGAAATCTATACCGGCACCGGCGTGCCCGAGGTCGAGCACATCGCGAGCGAGCAGGCCCGCCACAGCACAGCCCCCATTCTGCGCTTCGAGCGCGTCAACACGTTTTACGGCAAGAGCCATATCCTGCACGACGCCACCCTCGACGTGCGCGAAGGTGAAATCGTTGCGCTGCTCGGCCGCAACGGCGCCGGCAAGTCGACGCTCCTAAAGACGCTCGCGGGCCTGGTGCCGCTGTCGTCGGGCACGATCGAGTATGCCGGCATGAACCTCTCCCGCCTGCCCGCGCCCGAGATCGCGCGCGCCGGCATCGGCTATGTGCCGCAGGGCCGCGGCCTGTTCGCCGGGATGACGGTACGGGAAAATCTGTCGCTCGGGCGTCTCGCACGCAAGACCGACGGCAGCAACGGCGTGGTGTGGGACGAAGCGCAGATTCTCGACTATTTCCCGCGCCTCTCCGAGCGCATGGACGTCGCGGCGGATTATCTTTCCGGCGGCGAGCAGCAGATGGTGGCGGTGGCGCGCGCGATGTCGGGCAATGTCAAACTCCTGCTGCTCGACGAGCCCTTCGAGGGGCTGGCACCGGCCGTGATCCTCGAACTGTTCAAGGTGTTCGACAAACTGCGGCAGCACATCTCCATCGTGATCGTCGAGCACAATCTCGACCTGGTGCTGGCGCTCGCCGACCGCGTCTTCGCGCTGGAACGCGGCGCGGTGTTCCATCAAGGACCGGCGCAGCCGCTGCTGACGGATCTCGAATATCGCAAGAAGATTTTGTGGCTGTAGTTCGCGACCGTCACGGCGACGAGCGCGACATCCGTGTCCCGATGCAGCGTGAAACGCTGCTTCGCTGAGCCGGGACCCATCGTTCGTGGCATGGACCCCGGATCAGCAGCGCACCACGCCGCGAGAGGCGGCGCGCTGCGCAGCATCCGGGGAACGCGTCCCTTACGAAAGCAGCGAATCCTCCTCCGGCCGCGTGCGCGCGATAATTTCCGCGGCTCCCTTGTCGAGTAACTCGAGCCCAACCGCACGGCCGAGTTCGCGGGGGCGGTTCGCAGCCCCCTGGCGCGACACCTCGATAAAGCGGTCGCCGGCTTCATCCAGCACGGCGGCTGTCAGCGTCATCTCATTGCCCGCCAACGTCGCGTGGCCGGCGATCGGCGAGTTGCAGTGGCCGTTTAAAACCCACAGCACTTCGCGCTCGGCCTCGGCGCAGAGGCGCGACGAGGCGTCCTCGATCCTGGCGAGCCGGCCGCGCGTGACCCAGTCCTTCTCGACGCATTCCACCGCGACGATGCCCTGCCCTACCGCAGGCAGCATTTCCCGGACCGAAAAGTCATGGACGATGCGCGACGCCATTCCGATGCGTTCGAGCCCTGACCTTGCCATCACCAGCGCGTCCGCCGGTCCCACCTCGCCGCCATCGGGAAGCCGCTGCTTGTCGCCGCGATCGAGCTTCGCGACGCGGGTATCGGCGGCGCCGCGGAAATGAATCACGGTGGCCTCGGGGAACAGCCGGCGCAGATAGGCGGCGCGGCGCACCGCATTGGTGCCGATCTTGAAACCTTTACCTTTCGATGCGCGGAACGCATCCAGCGAAAGGCCCGGACGCAGCACAAGCGCGTCGTTGGCCGGATCGCGCGGCAGGGTCGCCGCGATGATCAGGCCCGGCGTCTCCTCGTTGCCGGGAACGTCCTTGAGCGAGTGCATTGCCGCCTGCAATTCTCCGCCGCGCATGGCCTCGCGAATTTCGGCGACGAAGGCGCCACCCTTGCCGCCGTGGCGCAACAGCTTGCTGGTCTGGTCCTGGTCGCCGCGGGTTTCGAACGTGACGATCTCGACGCCGAGCGCGGGATCGGCCGCGCGCAGCAGCCGTGCGATCGCTTCGGTCTGCGCCAGCGCCATCGCGCTCTTGCGCGTGCCGATCTTCAAGGTTTTTCCTGACACAAGGTCTCCGTTCGAACGTAAGCCACGGCTGTCGTTTCCAGCCGGTACGGGATAGAACAAGCGGCCCACCAGAACAATGACTTTGGCCGGCAGCGGAACGCGTTGCCGCCTGGGTGGGCAGGGCGTGCCTATCGGCTCCGATGCTGCCGGGCTGCTATACCAAAACGCAGATTGTGCGCCGCAGCACCATGAATAGATTGCGCTCCGCAAGAGGGTTTTTCGTTGTCCGATACCAGTGCCGATGCCTTGGCCGCTTCAGGCCACCGCCCGATGGGCTTCCCCGAATTCGTAATCGTGATCGCGTCGATCATGGCGCTGAATCCGCTTGCGATGGACATGATGCTGCCGGCGCTGCCGGACATCGCGTCCGCCTTCCACATCAGTTCAGTCAACCGGCCGCAGATGGTGCTGTCGATCTTCCTGGTCGGCTTCGGCGTCGGGCAGTTCGTCATGGGCCCCTTATCCGACCGGTTCGGCCGGCGGCCGGTCCTGCTCGGCGGCATGATCGTCTACTGCGCTGCCGGCCTGCTCGCGATCGCCGCCCCATCGTTCGAGACGTTGCTGCTGGCACGCGCACTGCAGGGCCTCAGCACCTCGGCCACGCGTGTGATCGCAACCTCAATCGTGCGCGACTGCTATGCCGGCCGGCGCATGGCGAGCGTGATGTCGCTGGCGATGATGATATTCATTGCGGTGCCCGTGGTCGCCCCGGCCTTCGGCCAGGCCGTGCTGCTGCTGACGCAATGGCGCGGCATCTTTATCGTGCTGACGCTGTATGGCGTGGTGGCGTTGATCTGGAGCGCGCTGCGCATGCCGGAGACGCTGCCGGTCGAAAGGCGCAGGTCGCTCGCCGTCGGCGAGGTGTTCGATGCGTTCCGCCAGACGCTGACCAACCGCCAGACGCTGGGTTATGCGCTGGTCGCCGGCGGCGTATTGGGTTCGCTGTTCGCGTTCGTGTTTACGTCGCAGCAAGTGTTCACCGAGATCTACAAGCTCGGATATTATTTTCCGGTTGCGTTTGCCGGCGTCGCGGTCGGAACCGCCATCGCCGGCTTCGTCAATTCCCGCCTCGTCGGCCGCCTCGGCATGCGCGTGATCTCCCACGCTGCGCTGCTAGGCTTCGTGGTCATCGCCGCAACCATGCTGGTGGCGGCGAAAATGCAGATGCTGCCGTTGCCGCTGTTCATGGTGCTCTCGATATCGATGATGTTTGCGTTCGGCTTGATGATCGCCAATTTCACCGCGCTCGCCATGGAGCCGCAGGGCCATATCGCCGGCACCGCTGCGTCGCTGTACGGCTCGATCACCACCCTGCTCGGCATCGGCATTGGCGCCACCATCGGCCAGGATTACGACGGCACGCTGGTGCCGTTCGCGACCGGCTTCCTGCTCTGCACGCTGGCGGCGCTCGCGGTGGTGCTGGTAGTGGAGAAAGGCCGGCTGTTCAGGCCGCACGTCTTGAAGGTGTGACGAGCATGGCGGATACCTGCCCTGCGCTGGGCGTTATCTCGCGAAGCTGATAACAATTGCTCACATCGCCTTCAGTTTCAGGGATTGGAAGATGGATAACCGCAGTAGCATCTGGCGTGGCGTCGACACCATCAAGCCGCGCTTCACCGCCCTAAGCGACCGGGTCTGGGCGATGCCCGAGATCTGCTACACCGAGGCGCGATCTTCCGCCGAACATCTCGCCGAGCTGCGTCATCAGGGTTTCCGCATCACGGAGCAGGTCGCAGGCATTCCTACCGCCCTGATGGGCGAATGGGGCGAAGGCGGACCCGTGATCGCCTTCCTTGGCGAATATGACGCCCTGCCCGGCCTCAGTCAGGCGGCTGGCGTGGCGGAACCGCGGCCGCTGCAGGCCGGCGGCCATGGCCATGGTTGCGGCCACAATCTGCTTGGTTCCGCCGCCCTGCTCGCGGCCACCGCCGTGAAGGATTGGCTAGCCGAGCACAAGGCACCGGGGCGCGTGCGCTATTACGGCTGCCCCGCGGAGGAAGGCGGAGCGGCAAAGACCTTCATGGTGCGATCGGGCGCCTTCGACGACGCCGATATCGCGATCACCTGGCACCCCCACAGTTTCTGGGAAGTGGTGGTGACCCCCTCGCTCGCCAACACCCGCGCCGATTTCATTTTCACCGGGCGCACCTCGCATGCCGCGGCCTCGCCGCATCTCGGCCGCAGCGCGCTGGATGCGGTCGAGCTGATGAATGTCGGCGTCAACTACATGCGCGAACACATGCCGAGCGATGCCCGCGTCCATTACGCGCTGCTCGATACCGGCGGCATCGCCCCGAACGTGGTGCAGGCCCACGCCCGCGTGCGCTATTCGATCCGCGCCCGCGATTTGCCCGGCATGAACGAACTGGTGGAACGCGTCCACAAGATCGCACAGGGCGCGGCGCTGATGACCGAAACGAGTGTGGAGATGCGGATCATTTCCGCCGTCTCCAATTTGCTGCCCAACGCCCCGCTCGAACAGGCCCTTCACGGCATCATGGAGGAACTCGGCCCGCCGCATTTCGACGAGGCCGACAAGGACTTCGCGCAAAAAATCCGCTCGACGCTGACCGAGAAGGATATCGCCACCGTCTATCATGCGATCGGCATGGAGCCGACCGACCGGCCGCTGGCCGATTTCATCGTGCCGCTGGACGCCAAGCGCAACCCACTGATCGGATCCACCGATGTGGGCGACGTGAGCTGGGTCGTGCCGACCGTTCAGGTTCACGCCCCGACCATTGCCATCGGCACCCCCTTGCACACCTGGCAGGTGGTGGCACAGGGCAAGAGCCCGCACGCCCACAAGGCGATGGTGCAGGCCGCCAAGGCCATGGCGGGTTTAGGCGTCAGGGCGCTGACGGAACCGGACCTGATCGCCGCCGCCAAGGCCGACCTCAACAAGCGCACCGCCCGCACCCCCTATGTCAGCCCGCTGCCGGACAGCGTGGCACCGCCGCTGGACATGTCGCTCGTCTGACCAAGCGAACAAATTTGGCGCACAGAAAAGGCCGGATTGCCGAAGCCGTGTGCGGTGCAAAGACTTTTTGCCCAAACGACGACCATTGAACCGTTTGCGTTCAAACGATGCGCAATCTACCCTCCGCCGGCCGCGGCCCGCGGGTCCGGCCACAACCAAACGAAAACCAGACGGGGACTACGATGCTGGACACTGAACTCAAAGCCATGATCGACGAGGTGAAGGACGGGCGCATGGATCGCCGCGGCTTCGTTCAGCGCATGCTTGCTTTCGGTCTCACCGCACCCATGGCCACGCAGATTCTGGCCATGGGCGGCGTGGCCCTGGCCGAAGGCCCCTCCGTCTACAAGCCGACCAAGCGCGGCGGCGGCGGCGCGCTGAAGCTGCTCTGGTGGCAGGGACCGACCTTGCTGAATCCGCATTTCGCCACCGGCACCAAGGACCAGGACGGCTCGCGCCTGTTCTATGAGCCGCTCGCCTGCTGGGATCCGGACGGCAACATGAAACTGGTTCTGGCGGCCGAGATTCCCTCGCTGCAGAACGGCGGCCTCGCCGCCGACGGCATGTCGGTGACCTGGAAACTCAAGCCCGGCGTCAAATGGCACGACGGCAAGCCCTTCACCGCCGACGACGTCGTGTTCAACTGGGAATACGCCCGCGATCCCGCCACCGCCACCGTGACCATCGGCGTTCACCGCGATATCACCGTGGAAAAGGTCGACGACCTCACGGTCCGCATCCTCTTCAAGAAGCCGACACCGTTCTGGGCCGATGCGTTCGTCGGCGCTCCCGGCAGCATCATCCCAAAACACCTGTTCGCGGAATATAAAGGCGCCAAGTCCCGCGAGGCGCCGAACAACCTTTCGCCGGTCGGCACCGGTCCCTACAAATTCGTCGAGTTCAAGCCGGGCGATGTGATCCGCGGCGTGCTCAATCCCGACTACCATATGCCGAACCGCCCCCACTTCGACACCGTCGAGATGAAAGGCGGCGGCGATGCGGTCTCGGCCGCGCGCGCCGTCATCCAGACCGGCGAGTATGATTTCGGCTGGAACATCCAGGTGGAAGACGACGTCCTGCTGCGCCTGGAAAAGGGCGGCAAGGGCAAGACCGTCTATGCGGTCGGCGGCGACACCGAATTCATCGCCCTCAACTTCACCGACCCCAACACCGAGGTCGACGGCGAGCGCTCCTCGATCAAGACCAAGCACCCGCTGCTCTCCGATCCCGCGGTGCGCAAGGCGCTCTCCATGCTGGTCGACCGCGAGGCCGTCAAGAAAGTCATCTACGGCCGCGCCGGACGCGTCACGCCCAATTTCCTCAACGGCCCCGAGAAGTTTGTTTCCAAAAACACTAGCTGGGAATTCAGCATCGAGAAGGCGTCCAAGCTGCTGGACGATGCGGGCTGGAAAGTCGGCGCGGACGGCATCCGCGAGAAGGACGGCAAGAAGCTGAAGCTTCTATACCAGACCGCGATCAACGGCCCGCGCCAGAAGACCCAGGCGATCGTCAAGCAGGCCTGTCAGAAGGCCGGCATCGACGTCGAGCTGAAATCGGTGGTCGCCTCGGTGTTCTTCTCCTCCGATGTCGCTAACCCCGACACCTACGCCAAATTCTATGCCGACCTCGAGATGTTCCAGATCCCGATGAGCCAACCCGACCCGGCCCAGCACATGCGCCGCTATCATTCGCGCAACGTCGCCACCAAGGAGAACAAGTGGCAGGGCGTGAACTTCCCGCGCTGGGTCAACAAGGAATATGACGCGGCGATCGACGCCGCCGAGGCCGAGACCGACATGGTGAAGCGCGCCGCTCTCTACATCAAGGCCAACGACATCATGATGCAGGACATCGTGTTCATCCCGGTGATGCACCGCCTGAAAGTGGAAGCTGCCGCCAATGCGCTGCGCCCGGTGGTCAGTGGCTGGGCCAACGAGACCGACAATCTATTCGACTGGTATCGGGAGGCGACGGGCTGATCGCGAAGGGATTTTTCCCTCATGAGCCAGTATGTGCTGCGTCGCCTCATGATCGCCGTGCCGAGCCTGCTCGGCATTTCGCTCGTTCTGTTCATCGTGCTGGCGCTCGCGCCCGGCGATCCCTTCAGTGAACTGGCGACCAATCCGAACGTGCCGCCCGAAGTCGGGGCGGCGCTTCGGGCCAAGTTCGGCCTAGACGATCCGATCTACGTCCGCTACCTGCGCTGGCTAGCGGCGATGGCGCAGGGCGACTGGGGCTTTTCCTTCGTCAGCCGGATGAACGTCGACACGCTGATCCTGCAGCGCCTGCCGACCACGCTTTACGTGATTGGCTCGGCGCAAATACTGGCGCTCCTGATCGCGATTCCCGTGGGCGTGTTCGCCGCGACCAGGCCCTATTCGATTTTCGATCAGATCGCCAACACGTTTGCCTTCATCGGCTTCTCGCTGCCGACTTTCTTCACGGGGCTGCTATTCATCCTGGTCTTCTCGATCACGCTGGACTGGCTGCCCTTTGTCTATTCCAGCGATATCAAGGCGACCGGGATACGCTGGCTCTTCGAGCATATCCGCCAGGCCATCATGCCGGTGATGGTGCTCGGCCTGTTCCAGGCGGCTTCGATGACGCGCTTCGTGCGTTCGGCCATGCTGGACGTGATCCGCCTTGACTACGTCACCACCGCCCGCGCCAAGGGCCTCGGGCAACCCCGGGTGATCGTCAAGCACGCGATGCGCAACGCGATGATTCCGGTCGTCACCCTGGTCGCGCTGCAGATGCCCGCCGTGTTCGGCGGCGCCATTGTCACCGAGCAGATCTTCCGGATTCCGGGGATCGGCTCACTGCTGATCTCCTCCATCCTCTCCAACGACACGCCGGTTGTGATGGCCGTGACCTTCGTCTTCGCCTGTCTTGTGGTGCTCTTCAACCTGATCGCGGATGTCCTCTATGGCTGGCTTGACCCTCGCATCTCCTTCCGCTGAGCGGCGGCCGGCCTGGTCGCCCTGGCGCGAGACTTGGCGGCGCTATCGCCGGCATAAGCTCGCCGTGGTCAGCGCGTTCCTGCTGCTTGTCCTGATCGCAGCGGTGGTATTCGGCCCATTCGTCTGGCGCGTCAGCATCAACGAGATCGATTTCAACGCGCGCCTTGAGGGCCCCTCGTTCGCCCACCCCTTCGGCACCGACGATCTCGGACAGGATATCCTCGCCCGCATGATCTATGGTGGACGTATCTCACTCGCGGTTGGGCTTGCCGCCATGGCGGTCGCCGTCCTCGTCGGTACGCTGATCGGCGCGCTCGCCGGCATGTCGCGCGGGGCGCTCGGGCACGCGCTGATGTGGCTGACCGACCTGTTCCTCTCGCTACCGCAACTGCCGCTGCTGCTGCTTCTGATCTATCTGTTCCGCGACGGGCTCAAATCCGTGTTCGGGCCCGAGGGCGGCATCTTCATCCTGATCGTGCTCGTCATCGGCGGCCTGCGCTGGATGCCGGTCGCGCGGCTGGTGCGCGCTCAGTTCCTCTCCCTGCGCGAGAAGGAATTCGTCGAAGCCGCGCGCGCGCTCGGCGCCAGCCCGTTGCGGCAGGTGGTGCGGCACATCCTGCCTAACGCAGTCGGCCCCGTGATCATCGCCGGCACCATCGACGTCGCCGCCGCGATCATCGCCGAATCGACGCTGTCGTTTCTCGGCCTCGGCTTTCCGCCGGATACCCCGACCTGGGGGCGGCTGTTGTTCGACGCCAAGGACTATCTCGACATCGGTCCGCATTGGGCGTTGTTTCCGGGCGGCGCCATCTTCATCGCGGTCGTGGCCATCAATTTCATCGGCGACGGCATGCGCGATGCGCTCGATGCGAGGCGGGTGATCTGATGGCTCCATTGCTCGAAATCAAGGGCCTGAAAACCCACTTCGCTACCGACGACGGCATGCTGAGGGCGGTCGATGGCGTCGACATCACGCTCAACAAGGGCGAGACGCTCTGCGTGGTCGGCGAATCCGGCTGCGGTAAGACCGTGACAGCCATGTCGGTTCTGAAGCTCATTCCGATGCCGCCAGGCCGCATCGTCGAAGGCCAAATCATGTTCGAAGGCCGCGACCTCGTGCCGCTCACCAGTAGCGAGCTCGACGACATCCGCGCCAAGGATATCGGCTTCATCTTCCAGGAGCCGATGACCTCGCTAAACCCGGTGCTGACCGTCGGCGAACAGGTTGCCGAGAGCCTGCGCCGCCACGAGGGCCTCTCGAGCAAGGACGCGCTCGCCCGCACGGTCGAACTGTTCAAGCTGGTGCAGATCCCGAACGCGGAAGCTCGCGTCCATGATTACCCGCATCAGTTCTCGGGCGGCATGCGCCAGCGCGTCATGATCGCGATGGCGCTTGCCTGCAAGCCCAAGCTCGTCATCGCCGACGAGCCGACCACCGCGCTCGACGTGACCATCCAGGCGCAGATTCTCGATCTTCTGCAGGACATGAAGGAACGCTTCGGCATGGCGGTGATGCTGATCACCCACGCCATGGGCGTGGTGGCCGAAACCGCGCAGCGGGTCGTCGTCATGTATGCCGGCAAGGTGGTCGAAGAGGCCGATGTCGACAGCCTGTTCGAAAGCCCGCACCATCCCTACACGCAGGGCCTGATCCGCTCGATCCCGCGCATCGATCTCGCCAGCGCGCACAAGACCCGGCTGGAAGCGATCGGCGGCTCGGTGCCGATCCTGATCAATCCCGCGCCCGGCTGCCGGTTCGCGCCACGCTGCCGCTACGCCTTTGGTCGTTGCGCCGAACAGGAACCGGTGCTGCGCGAGGTCGCTCCGGGCCATCGCATGGCGTGCCACCTCGGAGACGTGCGCGGAGAGACGGCATGAGCGAACCCCTGCTGCGCGTTAACGGCCTGAAGAAATATTTTCCCGTCAAGGGCGGATTCCTTTCGCGCGAAGTCGGGCGCGTGCATGCGGTGGACGGCGTGTCGTTTGCAGTCAATCGCGGCGAAACGCTCGGGCTGGTCGGCGAGTCCGGTTGCGGTAAGTCCACCACCGCGCGCTGCGTGCTGCGCCTGGTCGAACCCAGCGAAGGCGAGATCGTCTTCGACGGGCGCGACGTGCGAGGCCTTTCCGGCGGCGACCTGCGCACCATGCGGCGCAACATGCAGATCGTCTTCCAGGACCCCTTTGCCTCGCTCAATCCGCGCATGACGGTCGGCGCGATTCTCGGCGAAGCCTTCACCATCCACGCGCTCGCTTCCTCGGCAAGCGAGCGGGATGACCGCGTGGCGAGCCTGCTCGTCAAGGTCGGGCTGAAGGCCGAGCACATGCGCCGCTACCCGCACGAATTTTCCGGTGGCCAGCGCCAGCGCATCGTGATTGCGCGCGCACTTGCGGTGGAGCCCAAGTTCATCGTCTGCGACGAGCCGGTTTCCGCGCTCGACGTCTCCATTCAGGCGCAGGTGATCAATCTGTTGGAAGACCTGCAGGCCGAGCTCGGGCTCACCTATCTGTTCGTGGCCCACGATCTCTCCGTGGTCGAGCATATTTCCGACCGCGTCGCGGTGATGTATCTCGGCCGCATCGTCGAGCTGGCTGACGCGAGCGACCTCTACCGCAATCCCCGACACCCCTACACGCAGGCGCTGCTTTCCGCCGTGCCGGTGCCGGACCCGAAGGTGAAGCGTAAGCGGATCCGGCTGCAGGGCGACGTACCCAGCCCGATGAACCCGCCGCGCGGCTGCCACTTCCACACCCGCTGCCCGATCGCCGAACCGCGCTGCCGGGAAAGCGCGCCCGAATTGAAGCAAGGCAGCGACGGACATTTCGTGGCGTGTCATCTGGCCTGATGGTGGCGCGTATCCGGCCGGACCATCCGCCGCTTCTCATGCGGCGGCGGCAAAGAATTCAATCCTTGAAAACAATGCGGCCCCGCCCCGGCAGCGGTCGAACCACTCGTGCCGGGGCGGGGCCGAAATCAGATCGTGGCGCTGGTCTAGCGCGTCTGAATGCCGTTTTTGCGGATCAGGTCCGAAAGCTGGGACAAAAGCTCCCGAAGCCTGGCATTCTCCTCGATCAGCGCATGGGCCTCGTCGGCCTTTTCGTTTCGACGAAGGGCGGGCTCGTCCCCGCGCAGGGCATTCTCAAGCAGTGAAAGAGCGTCGTCGGTCGGTTCCTCAACCCAAAATGAAGGTTCAGCGCGGCGGTCTCGCTTATTAAGCTGCGGATGGTCTACTCGCATGATTGATACTCCAATTTTAAAAAGCGGAACGTGCCCCCAGTCACCCTGTCTCGCGCGCGGAGAATGAGGTGAGTCGGCAGGCAAATTTGCGACTAAAATTGGAATCGTGCGGAGACGACCCCGGCGCTAAAGCGGCGTGATTGCGGCAAATCGTAAGGCCCGCGCGGGGCAAACCTGCAGCCTGCGCGTGCGATCTAGAGAAACGTCGACAATTGATAGAGCGCGTAAAGAACTTCAAGCCCCATGAGAACGAGGGCTGCGATCATCAGATAATAACCAAAATGCATGCGGAATTTGAAACCAATGCCTCTCGCGGCCCGTGCGGAATCGCGCCAGGCCGTAAATCAAACTCGATACGCGTCGGAAGGGACAAGCCTCCGGCGAACCATGCGTCGGGCAACCAGAAACAAGAAGGCCTCCGCCGCCGCGGAAGTGACGCCTTTGCCTCTGCCTTGGTCGCGAGCCTCTTCTTGACCGGAGGTCTCTAGTTCGACGCCAGCTCGCCTGTTCACACACCGTGGAAAATCTTGATTCCCCACAGCACGATGACGATGGCCAATACCAGCGTAGCCGCCGTCAGTACACTTTCTAAGGAAGCGACTCTCATACTAACTCTCCGCTTCCCAGCCCCACTAACGGTCTAGGCGATTCGTTGATTCGACCGCAATCACGCGATCACAATGGTTTGAACGTTGCTTGGCGGTTGTGTTTTAGAGGTCACACATCTGGGGTATGGGGGCGCATTTCCGCCGCGATGACGCAGCCACGCGCCTGCGGAAGCGGAAACGGCCCGCTCTTACGACGGCTTCTCGATTGAAGGGTTTATTCGGGCCGGCTTGCCGGAACGTAGGGACCGGGCGGAACCGGCGCGCTTCGCCGCCGTTCGGCGAGCGCCGCCAGGCGATCATATTCTTCCGCCACCTTGAGCAGGCGCCCCTGGTCCTTGACGGCAACGGCAGCTAGCTCCCTCGTCCGTTCCGCGCGCTTGCGCCAGTGCTCCGCATTGGTCAGGAAATCCGTCATCGGTACGCCCCTAAGGTGGTTGCTCCCCAGCCCACCCCGGGACGCCAGAAAGGCCGGCGGTACGTCAAAAATTAGGCCTAATCCGATCTGCCGTGTGACTCGAGCGACGCATGAACTATCTGGCGAGCCTTTTCGCCGTTGCCTTTCCGACGCAAATTTGCCCCGGACTCAATGGAAAGTTCGTCGCTGAAAAGGCGACTGCGCCACCTTGTGATCAGGAAATTGTCATGAGTATCGAACATTCACCGCGTGCCAGACAGCCCGGCGTCGATGCATTTCGGGACGCCGGACATCGCGACAACGTCGTGCCGCTGCGTCAGGACAAGTACGAGCCTCAAGCGCGCAACGCGCCGCTTCGAGGCGACGCCCTCCTTGCCGCGCTATCGCCCCTGCTCGACGAAGCCGACGGCCTTCGCAGAGATGGCGCGCGGCAGCAGGAAAACGGCAATCTCGGGCTGCTGCTCGAGGAGAATGTCCGGCTGCGAAAGCTTGCGGTCAGGCTGTCGAATCTTCTTGGCGACCTTCCCGAACAGGGCAAGTGAGATCGGCCTTGCCGCGGCCCTTCACGCATAGGTCGCCGTAACGGTTCCGAACGGGCCGAAATCCGCGACATAGGCCTCACCGGGCTTCGGCCGCAACATGCCTGTCAGCGTTCCCGTGCTGACGGTCTGTCCCGCCTTCATTCCGACTCCGGTGCGCGAGAGCTCGTTGGCGAGCCAGGTGAGCGGCACCATCGGATGGTCGAGCGCCTCCCCCGCCGTGCCCTTTCGGCGCAGCGTGCCGTTGCAGCTCAACAACACTTCCTGTCCGGCGATATCGCGCGTCTTCCAATCGGGAATCGCGGCGCCGCAAACGATGATGCCGCTTCCCGCGCCATCGGCGAGGATCGCGGGCAGCGGCGGAAATGCGGCATCATGGACGAAGCGGCATTCGGCGAGTTCGATTCCCGTATGCAGCGACGCCACTGACTCTGTGATTTCTGCAAGTGTATAGGGCTTTTCGCGCGGCGGCAGGTCGACGCCCAAGCGCGCCTGATACTCGACTTCGGGAATCGGGCTGCAGAGTTTGGCGTGCTCGACGCTGGCCGGCGACTCCATGATCGGTGCGAACACCCGGCCATAGATCGGCGAGTCCGTGCGAAGCTGACGCTGCAGCCCCTCCTTCATGCCGGCGATCTTCCAGCCGACGACTTCCCAACCAAGTTCTTCCGCGACCATGCCGGCGACGCGATAGGCTGTCGCCTTGTCAGGCGGCACCAGCCGTTGATCGAGGCCGCTTTGCGGGCGTCGTTCACGGCGCAGCGTCGCGCGCAGGCGGGCGAGTTCACGTTGGTGAGCGATGTCCATGACCTATCCCTGCACCAGCGCGGCAGCCTCGCGCATCGGGACCGGCGCATCGCCGAGCAGCAAATCGATCGCTGCCTTCTCCCAATGCTGCGCCTGCAGATTGGTGGACGAAGGTTCGGCCAAGCGATGCTCGAGGACAAAACGCGAAAGCAGCAGGCGGCGTGCATCGCCACCGGCATTGCCGAGGCGCGTGCCCTCGGACGCCAATAGCGCAGCCGTCGTCGCGTGGTAGAGCTTTCCGGCGGCGACCCTGCAAAAACGCTCGTTCTCGGGATCCGCCGCAACCTGTTCCGCAAAGCGCATCGCATCCGTCAGCGCGCCGGAAAGGCGCGTCCGAAACTGCCCCGGCATCCCGGCCGTATCGTCCAACCGACGGCCGAGATCGTCGCACAACGCTTCATGGCCGCGCGCCTTTCCGACCGCGCGCTGGACCGCATCGAGCGCGTTGATGTTGCTGGTGCCCTCCCACAACAGGCCGAGATGGGCATCGCGAACCAGCCGCGCGTTCGGCCAGTCCTCGATGTAGCCGTTGCCGCCGCGGGCCTCCATCGCACCTGTGGCGACCGTGACGTTGTCCCGGCACGCCCGGTATTTTGCGATCGGCGTCAGCAGCCGCAGCACCTTGTCGGACGCGGTTGCCGAGTACAGTAGCGCCGACAGCGCCTGCTCGGTCGGGACCATGAGCTTGAGCAACTGCCGGCGCATCAGCGGATGGTCGATCACCGCGCGCCCGAACGCGTTGCGATGCCGCGCGGCGATCATCGCCTCATTGAGGCATCGCCGCATCATGCCGGCCGCGCGCGCAAGGTGCGACACCCGGCTCGAATTCACCATCACCAGCATGTGCTTGAGGCCCTGATCGAGCTCGCCGAGCTGGTAGGCTGTGGCGCCCTCGAACACGATCTCGCCGCTGGCCATGGTGCGGCTGCCGAGCTTGTCCTTCAACCGCAGGATCCGGTACGAATTCCGCCGTCCATCGGGAAGCACTTTTGGCATCAGGAACAGACCGAGCCCGCGGCCGCCGGCCACCGCGCCTTCGGGCCGGGCGAGCAACACCGCCAGTTCGGCGTCGACGTTCGAGCAGAACCACTTTTCGCCCCACAGCTTCCAATCCTTGCCGTCGCTGACAGCAACGAGTTCGCCGGCGCCCACATCGGAGCCGCCGGTTTTCTCCGTCATGAATTGCGCGCACTTGAGCAGCGCGGCAGGATCCTGGCTCCACATCCGTTCGAGATAGCGCTGGCGCAGCTCATCCGTGCCGAAGCGGCGCACCAGCTCCGAAGAGCTGTCGGTGAGGTTGACCGGACAAAGCAGGCCGAACTCGGCTTGCGCAAACAAATAATGGAATACGTATTTTGCGATCGGCGGCATCGGCGACGGCCAAGCCAAGACGCCGCTGCGATTGCACATCGCGTGCATGCCGAATTTTCCGAACGCGATGCTTTCCATCTCGCGATACGCCGGGTGATACTCGACCCACTCCTCGTCGCGGCCGTAGCCGTCGCGCGGATGCAGCACCGGCTGATGGCGCTCGGCCTTATCAGACAAATCATGCAGCCGGCCTCCGGCGAGTTCGCCGAGTTCCGAAAGGTGTGGCGCGAGATGCGCCAGCAGCGGTGCCTCCATGTAATGGGGCAAGAGGTCGCGCAGGCTTTGGTCGAGCGAATAATAGTTCAGCCCGCGGCAGGTCGGCGCCAGTGCTCTGGAGCGCCGCGCCGCCGCCTCGCGGCCGGTCAGATCGACATGAATGGTCATGGGCATCTCCCTCGGCTCCGCCCGCCCGGGCGCACTGGCCTGGACGATATTTGCGGAAAATATCGGCGTATGATCCAGGGAGCGGCCGTGCAAACGACTTCTTGGGTCGGGGGCTTGAGCCAGAGTCAACGCTGCGGTTCCCCCCGTTTGCCGGCCGGCCCTTTTCCACTAAGCTCCCGCGATGGCATCACGACGACTTCCTCCCTTGCATGCGGTGCGGGCGTTCGAGGCCGCCGCACGGCACTTGTCGATCACCCGGGCAGCCGACGAACTGAACGTGACGGTCGGCGCCGTGAGCCGGCACGTCCGCGCCCTGGAAGCGCGAATGGGGACCGCACTCTTTCTGCGCGGCTCGCGCGGCCTGGTCCTCACCTCCGCAGGCAAGACCTTCGCCGATTCCGCCCGCGAGGCATTGGACCGGATCGCAGATGCCGCCGACGGGCTGCGGTTGCGGCGTTTCAGGCGACTTTCGGTTGGGGTCTATGGCTTCTTCGTGTCGCGCTTCCTGCTGCCGATCTGGCCCACGCTCAAGGCGGCCTATCCCGATCTGGAAGTCGACCTGCACACGAGTTCCAATCCGCTCGACCTTCTCGCCAGCCGGTACGATGCGGTGATCGCCGTCTCGGACGGGCAGCCCCGCGCCGGGCTCATCACCCATTCGCTGATGCCGATTACGACCGTGCCGGTCTGCGCGCCGCAATTCATGACGAACGGCGCCGTGGATTTCGCAACCGTTCCTCTCCTGCATGCGCGGCCGCGCCCGGACGATTGGCGGCGGTGGCTCGATCACGCGCAATTCGCCGACGTGCCCGTGCAGGGCGGCAGCAGCTTCGAAAGCCTCGGCCTGACCATTGAAGCCGCCGCCGCCGGCATGGGCGTCGCCATCGCCATCGACGGCCTTCTCGCGCCCGATCTCGCACGCGGCAATCTCGTCAAGGCCCATCCAACCGTTCGCCCGACGCGCCGGCAGTTCGTGCTCGAATACGAGCAGCGCATGGCTGACGATCCGGCGCTGACTGCTTTCGTCGCCTGGCTGAACGATGCGCGCGGCCAGCTTTCAGATCAGACATCAGCGATCAAGAACGATTGCGGCGCGCCGGTGTTTGGTGCTGTCAGTCGGCAGTTGTTCACGTGAACGAAGCGTTCGTCGGCACAGATCGGTAAAGATAACTGAATGCCGTTCATGCAAACGCAAACGGAAACGCCGCCGCCGATAGGGCTCGCCGCCTCGACCTCGATGTTTGGCGCGTTCTCAATACTGCTGTGGCTGGCAATCATGGCCGTAATTCCCTGGCTGCGTGACGCGTTCGGTATTTCGCCGATCATTGGCTGGTACGTAAGCGGCACGGCGCTCGTACTTATCCCCATGCTGATTTTTGGCTGTCTGATGGCCTGGCGAGAACTGCCAAAGCGTGACCAAGGCTCGCTGAGAAAGCGCCTGAGGTTGAACACGATGAACCGTGGCGACATCGTTTGGGCCATCGGCGGGCTTTTCGCTATTGGGACCGCCACCGCTGCGATTTTGGCGCTGGCGCGTTACATAGAGCCGAGCTTCCGTCCGTCACCCTGGTTCCTGCTGCAGCCCCCCGGCTGGCACGCCTCGGTATTTGCGGCATGGATTCCTTTATTTGTCACCAATATCCTGGGTGAGGAACTGTGCTGGCGCGGTTACCTTCTGCCCCGCCAGGAGGCGGGATTTGGCCGCATAGCATGGCTGCTAAACGGAATTCTGTGGTGCTTGTTTCACTGGAGTTTCGGCTGGCCGATCATGGTGACGTTGCTGCCGATTACACTACTCTTGCCCTGGATCGTGCAGCGCCGGCAAAACACGTCAGTGGGTATCGTCATTCACGGGGTGTTCAATGCGGCTGGCTTTGTCGCCGCAGTAAGCGGAGCCGGCACTTAAGGAGTAACCCAAGCGACTGCCGAAATTGTTGGCAGCCGCATCGGCAGACGCGTCGACCTCTTAACGCCGTGCGAGTGTGAGCCGGACCCGCTTCGCGAACCCGTCGTTCGCGAATATTACGGCTTTGGCGGATGAGACGTAAACAGTAGCGAACGCGCGGCATCCTCGCATCAAGTATCCTGGCTCACCGCAATCCGCCGTTCCGGCCGCCGGATATCTTCACGCTCGCCGTATGAACCGAACTCGCGCAAGATCTTGTCTCTGTCCTCGGACGAGATGACGGATCTTGGCGCGGACCGGCTGGCCTTCTTCTCGAGTAAATCCTGCCGAAAGCCAAATCGGCAGATCACGCTATCCAGACTCTCATCGTTGCGCCGAAGGCGGCGGCCATGAAAATCCATCCACTTCTCGATCCGTTGCAAACTCAGGCGTCCGAGGCCAGGCTGTCCGAGGAGTTCACCCCTGGTATGGAGCGACGCAATCTCGAGGAGGTAGTTAATGCGCGTGGATGGCTCCTTGCTGACGAGCCCCGCGTGGTGACTGCGAACCAGTATGGTTGCAATTCGCTCCGGCAGATAGCTATCGATATGCTGCTCGAGAGGGACGGATTTTATCATGACCGGTTCCACGCTGAATATCTGCGGATGCGATTGAGAGTGAATCTATCAGCACCGCAAGCGTGTATGATCTCGGCTTGTCTCAGTTAGATGGATTCTAAGTCAGATCATCTCGACGCGGCCCTCTGCACATCCGGGGGTTGCAGACCGTTGCGCATTGGTCGATAAGCCCGTGGACATGACCAACTCCTGGAAGGCTGGACAAGAACCATTTGCCGCATCGCTTTCAATGGCGCGTGCAAGCGTCTTCCTCGCGTGGTCGATCGCCGTGAAATGCACGGCTCCGCAGGATCAATTGCGGGTGCGATGCCTGCCGTATGCTGATATCACGAGGCAGGTCAGACAGTTGGAACCGGAAGAGATTGTTCTCTGGCTGGCAGCGATACCTCCATCGCGGGAGATCGCTGCCGGCGAACCCGGCATGCTCAACGTTGAGCGAGCTGCGAAACTCCTCGATGCCGGTGAGACCGATCGCATGGGGCGGTTCCTGCACATCGAAGATCGACTGAGCTATCTCGCTGCGCATGCGGGCGCTCGCCTCATGCTTGGCGGACTTGTCGGTCAGCCGGCCGAAGACCTGCGGTTTGAACCATCGGAGCATGGCAAGCCCATGCTCGTTGCTGATCGAGCGAAGATCGACTTCAGCCTGAGCCACGCGAGGGGCACTGTGGCCGTTGCAGCGGCCCGCATGCCGATCGGCGTCGATATCGAACCGCTGCGGGAAATCGCCGATATGGATTCGGTCGCCGAAATCGTCCTGGCGGCCGAAGAGCGGGAGGTTCTATGGAACACTCCTGCGGCACTTCGGTCCCGGCTCTTTCTTCGCTACTGGACCCTCAAGGAAGCCTTGCTGAAGGCGGCCGCACTCGGATTCACGATAGCTCCGAACACCGTGATCATCGACGCAGGCCCGTCACCTGCCGTGCTGTCGGTGCCGGCCGCGCTTGGATCCGCTGCACAGTGGCGACTCATCGCTCCCTCGATCTGATCGCCTACGCGATGAGTTCGCGGCGCGAAATCGTCGAAAGCAGCGATTCTGCGATTTCCTGCGAGCGCGTGGCAAGAACGGACAGCAGCGTGTCGCTCAGGCCGTGAGAGGCCTCCGAATATCCCTGGAGATGGATTTGCGGCCGAAATGCCGGAGTGGTGACGAGCTTGTAGTTGCGGTCCAACACGGTGTCGCGAATGTAGCGCTGGATCGGCTCCAGAAATGCGTGTGGAGTCTCCCTGTCGTAGCCCGTTGCCAGAATGACGGCGTCGTAGGTGGCTCGGCGCTTTGCACCGCCGAACTTGTCAACGGTGCCGATCTCGATGCCTTCAGGTGCGGCGTCTATGCTCGTTATTTCGCTACGAGGGTGCAATGCGATCCCTGTCGTGCCGCTGACGCGCTGCTGGTAGAGCAATCGATACAACTGGTCGAGGAGGTCGGAATCGACCACCGCATAGTTCGTGTTCCGGAAGTTGCGAACGATCGCGTCTCGTCGCTCGGCAGGCTGCGCATAGATGAAATCGGTGTAATCAGGATTGAAAATCTCGTTGACGAACGGGCTGCTGTCGGACGGCTTCAAGGCATGGCCGCGAAAGATCAGATCAATGCGCGCGTCCGGAAATCGCCCGCGAAGGTCGACCGTCACCTCGGTCGCGCTCTGCCCTCCCCCGACCACGGCCACGCGCGCGGCCTTTCCACCGAGGCCGATGTCCTCGACCGTGTCGAGATAGCGGCTGGAGTGCAACAATCTCGGATCATCGGCGATCTCTGCAAATACCTGCGGGATATACGGTCGCCCTCCCACCGCGACCACCAGGTTCCTTGCAAGCCGCACCGTTTCCCCGCCGGCGAGCGTCCGTGAATGAACGCGCAAGGACGTCACCGACTGCCCAACCGTTACCGGCTCGATGGCGACGATGGTTTCCCCGTAGGCCGCCTGAGACTTGAACTGGGCGGCTACCCACCGCAGATAGTCGTTGAATTCAATCCGGGTCGGATAGAACGTTCGGCAGTTGATGAAATCCTGCAAACGGCCGCGCTTGTGCAGATAATTCACGAAGGTGAACGGACTGGTCGGATCACGCAACGAAACGAGGTCCTTGAGAAACGAGATCTGCATGTCGCTGCCTGGAAGCAGCATGCCGCCGTGCCAGGTGAATTGCGGCTGCTGCTCCACGAACAGAGCGGCGCATTTCAGACGTGATCTTCTGGCGCATTCATCCAGTGCGATCGCAAGCGCAAGATTGGACGGCCCGAATCCGACGCCGATGACGTCGTGTTCGATCGCAAACTGGTGAGACATGAGCTGCGCTCCGTTCGGGCGTTAGGACGTGGTCGCCGGGCTGGTCGCTGCCGGCAGCCACAGCCGGTCACCAAAGAAGCGTTCGCGCAACAGCATCACGAGCGTGGCCCGCTTGTGCGGAAAATCGAAGTTCTTGATCTTTGCGAATCCCGAGACTTCCAGATTGCGGAGCTGCTGCGCATGCGCTGCCGCCGGCTCGCCGACGATCCGTTGCGTTCGACAATCGTCCAGGAACATGTAGTGCATCAGCGATGGCAGCCAGGCGCTGATATAGCGGCGCCCGCGATAGGCGTCCTCGCCGACGACGACATGCCAGCCGCGATCGTAATCGTCGGCATCGTAGAACGGCGCGATACGATTCTCCTTGGCCCAGTAGAGCTCGAAATAGCCAAACGGCTCGTCGTCGAAGCAGCCGATGAGCGGCAGCATGTGCGGGTCCGCCAGGATGCCGGAGAGATAGCGCCGATGCTTTTCGAGATCGCCGGCTTCGTTCCAGAACGCGTCGACGCGGGGATCGTTCATCCACCGGTGCAGCAGATGCAGGTCGCCGTCCGTGTTGGCGACGCGGAAGGAGATCACTTCGGCGAGCCAGGGTATGAAGCGGGCATAGACCTTTCCCACCGGCTTTGGCGAACGTCGCGGATGGCGCTTGCCGTCCGTCATGACGTGGAGTTGCGGCAATGGCGGCCGTCCGGCATTGACCAGCCAATTGTCCCGCCGCTGCATGATCAATTCGGGAAGCAGCACGAGGTCTGCCCCCGCCATGAGAGCGAGACCGTGGTTCATCAACTCGCGCGCAAGCTCCACGCTGGCCGACTCCAGCACAAGCCGGTCCAGACTCGGCCGCCATCCAAACGTGGCTTCGGCCGCTGCCGAAACCGCCGATATCGCCAGCTGCGGATCGTCGGGTGTGGTCAATATCTTCAGATGATCGAGCTGGTCATCGAGACGCAGGCGCATCACCGTCGTGATGCCTACAGCAATGCGGAGATCTCCCCCACCGTCTTGAACGACGGTCATGGAAAAATCCGGTCCGATCGGGAATGCGCGAGGCCCTGTCGCGGAGCTCGAAGCTTTGTTCATCCGGCCCTCGCATCGCAAATGGTTGCTTGAAACAGCACGCGATCTTGACGCGCGCCTGCGATGTAAAGCACTCGCGTACAGGATGACAAGAAATGCAGGCACACGCAGTTTAGATTTCTTACAAATCTGACAAAACGGCGTCGCCAAAAACATCGCGCGCTTTCCCCGGCGCGCGTCTCGAAAGAGACGGAACTTCGACGCAAATTTTCCGAAAGAATAAAATAGCTCTAAAGAGAGGCGTCGGTTGGAACCGATGACGACTTGATGATGTCATGGGTCTTCGCTTCACCCGCGACAATCTTGCCGTGCCGCAGTCGCACCAGATGATCTGCCACGCCGAAATAACGGTCATCATGTGAGATCACGATGATCGTCTTGCCGATGCGCTTCAGGTCAGGCAGCAGTTCCGTGTAGAAGATGTGGCGGAAGGCTGGGTCCTGATCCGCGGCCCACTCGTCGAACACGAGGACCGGCCTCTCCTCGAGCCAGGCATTCATCAGCGCCAGCCGTTTGCGTTGACCGGTCGACAGGTCCGTCGTCGTAAACACGCCGTTCTCGACCGAGACCTTGTGCGCGACCTCCAATCGCTCCAGATAGCGCTCCGCGACGTCAGGCACCATTCCCGCTCCCTGCAGAAGATCTTCGAACAGGTAATAGTCGGAAAAGATGGTCGTGAAGAGCTGTCGGTAATCATCCCGCGTTTCCGCTACAACAGGCAGACCGTCGCGAAGCAGCGTACCGCTCTGTGGTGCGTAGAGACCCAACAGCAATTTGATCAGCGTGGTTTTTCCGCTTCCGTTTTCACCGACAATGAAAACGATGTCTCCCTGCCGGACATGCAGATCAATCGGTCCGAGAACGAAGGGGTTGCTGCCGGGCACCGCGCGGAAGCCGTACGATACGCCACGGAGCTCGATCGATTCGATCCTGCCTGATCCACTTGGCGCGTTCGAGGGCGCGGCCAGCAAGCCCTGCTCGGGCGTCGCGAACTGTTCCGAAAGCTCGGCGATCCGCTTCATCGCCACTTGCGCGCGGCCCAACGCCGGCAGGATGCCGATCACCTGATCGATGGGTCCCCGCATATAGAGCAGCACCAGGACAAAGCCGCTGGAGACGGCGGCCGGGCTGTCGGGCCAGAGGAACGGACGCAACGTCAGCGCGACGCCGATCACGACGAAGAACAACATCGTACCCAACGCCCGCGCGGTCACAAACAGGTTGATCGATTTGATCTGCACCGCGCTGATCCGGTCGACGGTGCGCTGAAGCTGATCGACATAGACGCGCTGACGGCGGGTGCGGTTCAGGCGCAGCTCCTTCGCGCCCTCGGCAATCGCGCGGTAGTGCTTCTGCAATTGGTCTTCTGAATCGCGGGCGACGTTGAAGCCCTGAACGCCGCGCGTTCGCGCATATGCATGCGCGAGCGAGCCGAGGACAATGACCAGCCCCGTAATCAGGAAAAGTGGCCACGACAGCACCGCAAGGTAGACCATGCAGCCGAGCGTGATGACGACGGACACGAAGAAGGAGGAGAAGAAGAACGCGAAATCGCTGATGGTATCGACGTCATGGGTGAGGACCGGAATCAATCGATGCGTCCGGTAGATTTCGAGCTGGTCGATCGGAGCCGCCAGAATTTTCACGGCGAGCGATTTGCGCAGCTCGGCGATGATCCGCTGCCCAACATAGTTGGCGCTGATATCGGCGCCGATCGAGCCGATCAGGATCAAGAGACACAGGCTCGCAAACGCGAACAGCAGCGTTGCGACGTCGTCTTGCGACGCGTAAAGTCCGCGATTGACGACCGCGAGCAGTCCCGCAACGCTGGCGCCACCGACAACGCCGAGAACGGTGCCGCCCAGCACGATCGGCCAGTAGGGCCGCAGGAGATGCAGAATCTGCGCCGTCAGGCCGCTTCGTGGATTCATCATGAGTGCCGCGCTGGAGTAGAGCTGAAGCGAACCTACACGGCCCGTCGTAGTACGAATAGCCTTGCGGGAGTGATGCGAATACATGATGGCAGCATCGCTCTTCCAGAGCCTATTTTTCAGCCTCTTTCGATTGATTCTAATTTGTGATCGGCAACGCGTTTAATAAAATGCGAGTAGTAGAGCCTTTGCGTCGCAGCCGGCGAGCGAGTAGGACATGGATCCACCAGGGACATGGATTCGGTGTCGGGCTGCGATATCCGGAAATCGAAGCGTGCGCAGGCCAGCATCGGGCAGGCCCGACTGGAGAAATGACTTTGGATTCGCTTGTTTCCGAAACCCGCATTCCGATTGCGGATGCCGCCGGCCTTGCTGCCCGAATGATCGATCATCTTGCCGAGCATGATATCGCCTTCGAGGACCAAGGTGGCCTGATGGTGGCGAAGCTGCCGTTTGGAACCAGCTCGCTCGCCGTCGAGGCCGAGGCGCTCAAGATCCGCGTCGAGGCCAACGACAAGGGCAATCTGGAAATGCTGCGCTCGGTGGTGGCTTCCCATGTCATCGAGTTCGCCGGCGATGAGCCGCCGACCATCGTCTGGTCCGGCCATGAATCCAACGGCGGCACGCTGGCCAATTTCCGCGAGGTGCGGCTGAAGGCAGCGATCGACCTGACGCCCCGCATGCGCCGGCTGACATTCACCGGCGACGACATCGCCCGCTTCGTGAACGACGATGACCTGCACGTCCGCCTGTATTTTCCGCCGGAAGGCCTCGCCAAGCCTGAATGGCCGTGGCCCGCCCCCGACGGGCGCATCCTGTGGCCGGAACCGGACCGCAGACCCGTCACCCGCTACTACACGATCCGCCGCATCGATCTGCAGGCTTGCGAGATCGACATCGATTTCGTGGTCCACGATCATGCCGGACCGGGCTCGGCTTTCGCGCTCAATGCGCAAACCGGCGCCATTTGCGGCATGGCCGGTCCGCTCGGACGAGGCATTCGTCCGGCACGCTGGTTGCTGCTGGCGGGCGACGAGACCGCCCTTCCCGCCATTGCGCGAATTCTCGAAACGCTGCCGGCGACGGCAACGGGTGAAGTCTTCATCGAAGTCGCCGACCGGCGTGAGCAGGTTCCGTTGATCGCGCCAGCCGGCGTATCGATCCAATGGCTGCATCGCGGCGACCGTCCGGCCGGGACGACGCAGCTATTGGTCGATGCCGTCAAGGCCGTGCGATGGCCGGATCATCGCGAGGTCTTTGCATGGGTCGCGTGCGAAGCGCAGGCGCTGAAGGCGCTGCGAAACCATCTGCGCGACGAGCGGAAGCTCGCCCGCGAGCAGCATCTTGCAGTCGCTTATTGGAGCCTGCGGCAGCCATGACGTCCCCACATCCGCAGGCCGATGGGACGACGACATTCACCTCGCACCGCATTATCCCCGCAGGCCCTTTCCCATGCATGTAGTTCGGCCAACCGAAATCGCGCTAGCCTCGCCCGATGCGGCCGCGCCCTTGTTCGAACTGGACCAGGTGGCGTTCGCTGTGGCGGGGCGCGCGCTGCTCGAACCGCTCACCCTGTCGCTTCCCGCGCGCAGCGTCGTCGGCCTGATTGGGCACAACGGCTCCGGCAAATCGACCTTGCTGAAGTTGCTGGCGCGGCAGCAGCCAAGCTCATCCGGCACGATCCGTTTCGAGGGCCGCGTTTTACGCGAATGGAGCGATCGGGAGTACGCCCGCAAGGTGGCTTATTTGCCGCAGCAGACGCCGCCCGCCGCCGGCATGCTGGTGAAGGAGTTGGTCGCGCTCGGCCGCTATCCCTGGCATGGCGCGCTGGGCCGGTTTGGCGACACTGACCGCGACAAGGTTGCGGAAGCCATGGCGCTGACCCACATCGAGCCGTTTGCGGACCGGCTGGTCGATACATTGTCAGGCGGCGAGCGCCAGCGGGTCTGGATCGCCATGCTGGTTGCGCAGGATGCCGAATGCCTGCTGCTCGATGAGCCGACTTCGGCGCTCGACATTGCCCATCAGATCGAAGTGCTGTCGCTGGTGAAGCGGCTCGCGCGCGAGCGTAATCTCGGCGTGGTCGTCGTGCTCCATGACGTCAACATGGCGGCACGCTTCTGCAACGAGATCATCGCCTTGCATTCGGGCAAGCTGATTTCGCGCGGCGCGCCGGACAGGATCATGACGCCTGCCGAACTCGAAACCATCTACGGCATTCCGATGGGGGTGATGCCGTCTCCGGATCACAGCCATCTCATCAGCTTCGCACGGTGAGCGCGTAAATCATTCGGCGCTTCACCGTCTCGCGTCATCCGCGCTGCGGTCGCAACAGCCAGAGAAGATAGGGCCCGGCGAGCATCATCGCGAAAATGCCGGCCGGCATCTGGAACGGAAATATCACCATTCGCCCGGCCCAATCGGCTGTTACCATCAGGATGGCTCCGATCAGTGCGGCCAGCGCCGTCTGATGCAGCGCGCGCTGCGCCCCCATCATCCGCGCCATATGCGGCGCGATAAAACCGACCAAACTCAGCAGCCCAACCATCAGCGTCGCGGTCGCCGTCAACAATGCGGTCAGCAGCATGATGATGATGCGGCTTCTCGCCATCGATACGCCGATCGAACGCGAGGCCGCCGAGCCGAGCGGCAGAATGTCGAGCCAGCGTGACAGCATCGGCACCATGATCAACAGAAGGAGCGCCGCGGCGGCCAGGACCCAGGCCTCGGCCGGACTGATCTGATAGAGCGATCCGGTCAGCAATGACAGCAGCATGCCGATGCGCGGATCACCGGTCGCCAGCGCCATGGCGATGATCGCGCCGAATGCCGCGCTCATGGCGACACCAGCCAGCAGCACACGCTCCGGACTGAATTCGGACCGCCGGCTGAACAGCAGAACGAGCCCGAGCACGATGAAGGCTCCGATCCCGCCGCCTGCAATCTCCGCCACGCGCGTGTGGGACGGAAGGAGATAGAGAAGAACGATCACGCCCATCGCGGCGCCGTAGCTGATCCCCATCACCTCTGGAGCCGCCATTGGATTTCCGGTCATGCGCTGCAGCAGCGTGCCAGCCACCGCCAGCGTGGCCCCCGCGGCCAACGCCGACACCACGCGCGGCCAGCGCCACGGCAGGAATTCCTGGATGCCGGCGAGACCACTCCAGCTCCAGCCCTCGGCGCCGACCCCAACTGCGAGCGCGACCCAGACCACAAACAACAGCAAGGCCAGACCAAACAGGATCACCCGCCAGGGATGATCAAGACGTGGCGGAACGGATGGTGTGAGGTTTCCGACTGGAGCTGCGGACCGTAGCCGCGGCAACAGCACCAGCAACATGGGCGCGCCGATCAAGGCCGTGGCTGCGCCGGCCGGCATCTCGCGATAGCCCGGCGGAATCAGCAGCACAAGCTCGTCTGCCAGCCACAAGAGGCCCGCGCCGCAGAGCGGCGCCCAAATCAGCCGATCGCGGAAACGTCGCGCGCCCGCAAGCATGGCGAGAGCCGGTCCGGTCAGACCGACAAAGCCCAACACGCCGACCACGCTGACCACCGAAGCGCTGAGAGCGATCGCAATGCCAAGTGCCCAGACCCGCGCACCCGTCAATCCGAGGCCGAGATTGCGCGCGGTCTCGTCGTCGAAGCCGAGCAATGTCAGCGGGCGGACCATAGCCGCGATCAGCACGAACGAAATCAGAAACCGCGGCGCCAGGAACGCCGCGTTGCTCCAGTCCTGCTGGTTGAGATAGCCCGCGCCCCAGATGAACAGGCCGATCAGGTAGTCATGGTTGAGCAATACCAGCGCCTGGGTCGTCACGGCGCAGTAGTAGCCCACGATCAATCCGGCCAGCACCAGAACGACCGGCGATAGCGCACGTTTCCAGGTGAGGCCGAACACGCAGAGGAACGCAGCGAATCCCCCAACCAGCGCAATCCACTCGCGGCCCAAAGCAAGTAGCGACGGCGCCCACAATGTCGTCACCGCCAGCGCGAGATAGGCGCCGTTCGAGACACCGAGCGTGGTCGGCTCAGCCAGCGGATTGCGCAGCACCTGCTGACAGACGGCGCCGGCAAGGCCCAATGCTGCGCCGGCCAATAGCGCCACCGCAATTCGCGGAAAGACCGTATAATGCACGAGCATCTGCTGCGGATCGTTGATTTCAGGACGCCACAGCACCGGCAACCACGCGCTAACAGGCAGATATCCCGACAGATGCCGAAAGGTCAGCGCAGCCGCCGCCGCAAACAATAAGCCGATCAGTATCGCAGGATGCATCTCGATCCCGGATCGGGCGGGCAGCGCGTCAACCTTGCTCATTGTTTTCCTGCGGCAAACGTTCGACGAGAAGGCGTGCGAAGCGTTCGGCCGCCGGCACGCCGCCATAGAAGAATTGATTTCCCAGCACCGTCAGCCGCCCCGAGCGGAGGAACGGCAAGGTCCGCAGCACCGGGCTTGCGTTGAGCAAGGCTTCGATATCGGCAACCCGCGAACTCATCAGAACCAATCGCGCATCCGGAACCGCAGCGAGCACTTCAAGGCCCACGCTGGTGTGTCCCCACGGACCGCTCTGGCCGGTCCAGGCATTCTTCAAACCGAACTGACTGAGCACCTCCTGATAGAGGCTGTTCGGGCCGAATACGAGCGCACGGTTGCGCGCGATTTCGCTGACGAGATACAGCGGCTTGTCGTTGCGACCGCGAAGCTGATCGCGGTAGCCGGTCATGGCTGCATCGAAACGCGCCAGATAGGCCTCGCATGCGGCCTGCACACCGAGACGCTGCGCCAGCTCCATCGTCGAACTGCGCGCTGTTTCAAGCGGATGCCGGCCGGGCTTGAAAATCGTGAAGACCTCGACCGGGGCAATCAGCTTGAGCCGGGGTAGTGCGGCTGTGATGCTGGGATCGATGATGATAATATCAGGCGCAAAACTCTGCAGTAGTTCGAGATTTGGCTCCGAACGCAGGCCGATTTCCTGAACGCTTGACGGGACAGCCGGCTCGACGACCAGCCGGCTGTAACGCTCGATCTCCGGTACAACGAGCGGCACGACGCCGAGCGCCAGTATAGTCTGCGCGCAAGCCCAGCCGAGCGCGGCGATGCGGGGGCCTCCCTGCGGTGCGGCGGCTTGAGCAAGCGCCATCGGCCAGCCGCCTGCAAGCACCCCGCCGCCGATGCCCGCGCCCACTGTGAGAAGCGCGCGGCGAGACAGCTTGTAGTCGGAGAGTGAATTCTGGCTCATGGGGTGCGGCTCGGGAACGGCTTGCGGCGAGGCTACGAGAGACGAGAGTTATGACATACCTTCATATGCTCTGTCTTTCCATGCCCGGCCGCTGCCTTTCGCCTGCGGCGCGAAAGGCGCCCGCCAGCGCCTGCCCGATCGCGGCCCGTGCCTGCAGGGCACCGGCCACGACATTTCCCATGCGCAGGAACTCGTGGATCATGCCCGGATAGATCTGCAGGTCGATAGGAACGCCGGCGGCGCGAAGCCTTGCCGCGTAGTCGCGCCCTTCGTCCACCAAAGGATCGTATTCGGCAAGCACGATGAGCGCCGGGGGCAGCCCTGAGAGATCTTCCGCGGCCAGCGGCGCAAACCGCCAATCCTCGCGGTCCGAATCGTCGCGGAGATACTGCCGGAAGAACCAGTCGACGGTGCTGCGTTCCAGGAGATAACCGGATCCGTATCGTTCGTAGGAATTGGACGTTTGCCGGGAGCTCAGGCCGGGATAGGCGAGTACCTGGAGGACAGGCTGCGGCAGGTTTCGGTTCGTCCTTGCTTCAATGGCGAGCGCCGCGGCGAGCGTGCCGCCAGCGCTATCGCCGCCGACGGCGACGCGGCCGGCATCTAGTCCCGCAGCAGGCCCCTCACGGCCGATCCAGGCCAGCGCATCGACCGCATCCTCGAACGCGGTCGGAAACTTGTGCTCCGGAGCAAGCCGATAGCCGACCGACAGCACGGCGGCGCCGCTGTCTTCGGCGAGGCCGCGGCACAATGGCTGATGCGAGTCCAGGCTTCCGACGACAAAGCCGCCGCCGTGCATATAGAGCAGGACCGGTGCGGGATTGCCACGGCTCGGCTCCTGCTTTGCGTAGAGCCGCGCATCGATCGTAGCTCCATCGCGCGTCGGCAGCGCGAGATGGCGCTCATACGCGAGCGCCGGCGGATCGACATCGAGCAACGGCGAGGATGCATCGAAATCAGCGCGTGCCTGTACGGCCGTCAATTGCGGAAACGGAACGCGTGATCCGCGTTCGGTGCCATCCTGCACCATCTCGAGCAGTGCGGCGATATCGGGATCAAGGCTCATGCGAATGTTCACTCCGCCGGTTCCGGCACCGTGTCCTGCGAAGCCGCCGATGCCGTCTCCGGCACGAGCAGCCTGCAGATCTCATCGAGCAAGCTGGCATCCCTCAGGATCGTGAAGTGGTTGTCTCCGATGACGCCGCGATCAACGGCATCAGGCAGTTGCGTCTCCAGCCGATCGCGCTGCGTCAGGCGGCCCGACGTCCACCAGCACAATGGCTTGGTCGCAAGACGCCGCGGCGGCGCGGCATTCTGCGTCAGGGACTTGAGGTGCCGGCCGACCGCGAAGGCTGCTGACAGATCGTCGACGCCAAGCAGTGTGTCGTCCGCCGAAACCCCCTCTCCCAATATCTTAGCAACCAGACGTCGGACGCTCTCGGATGTCTCCGGCATGCCTGCGACCTTCGCCTCCTCCACATGCGAACTGATACGAACGGCTGCGGCGTGCGGCAGAACGGCCGACAGCAACCCTGCGAGATCATCGGCCCAGTGGGATGCCGCTGCCTGCCGATCCGATCCGCCGTGCTCACGCAGCACAAAGCTGTCGACCATCAGGAGACAATCGACGCGTTCACCGCACCGTTCGAGCTCGGCTGCAACAAGCGTGACGAGAAGGCCTCCGAGCGACCAGCCCACCAAGCTATAGGGACCTTGCGGCTGAACCTGCCTGATCTCGTTCGCATAGTCGGACGCCATCGCTTCGAGCGACCGGTCGCTCCATGAACTATCGACCAGCATCCTGGACTGCAGCCCAATGACTTGGCGGCGTCGTTCGAGGCGGCGCGCCAGCGGCCCATAATCGAAGACGGTGCCGAAACCGCCATGTACGCAAAACACTGGATGCGCGCCATGAACCGCCGCATTCAGCGGAAGTAGCGCTGTCGGCGGCGGCGCTGTTGCGGGCGTCGGGGAAACGTTATCCGCGAGCAGCGCGCGGATCGTGGGCTTCTGCAGGAGATCACGAAGCTTGATCTCGATGCCAAATGTCTTGTCCTGCCGCAGCCGGGCCACGACCTTCAGGCTGAGAATCGAATTGCCGCCGAGCTCGAAGAAATTATCGGTGACGCCGACCTGCGGCAGCTTGAGAATGTCGGCCCACAGTCGCGCCATCGCGGCTTCGGCCGGCCCTTGCGGAGCCACGAAGCTTCGCCCGGCCGAGTCCGGGGCCGGCAGCGCACGCCGGTCAACCTTGCCGCTCGACAACACCGGCAGTCGCTCAAGCACCATGATCCGCGCCGGCACCATGTAAACAGGCAACGTCTGCTTCAGAAAGGAGGTCAATCTGTCGACCAGAGCCTCGGCAGCGCCTCCCGTTGCGTTCCTTGCCGCCTTCGGCGCGACATAGGCAATGAGTTGGTTTCCGGCCGCGCCCGCTAGCGCCACTACGGCGGCCTGTTCGATCTCCTCGTGGCGAAGCAGGGAAGTCTGGATCTCTCCGAGCTCGATCCGGAAGCCGTTGACCTTGACCTGGTCGTCGCTACGGCCGAGATATTCGACGGTACCGTCCTCGCGCCAGCGCGCGAGGTCACCGGTCCGGTAGAGGCGACTCCCCGGCACCGCAGAGAATGGATCGGGCACGAATCGCTCGGCGGTCATACCCGCCTTGCCGTGATAGCCGCGCGCCAGCCCGAAGCCGCCGAGATAGAGCTCGCCGGCGACACCGGCGGGAATGATATTGAGCGAACTATCGAGGATGTAGGCGCGGCGGTCGCCGACCGGCAGACCAATCGGCGCATACGGAGTTTCGCATTCGCAAGTGCCATCGACCTTCCAGACCAGCGGCGTAACGACGGTTTCGGTCGGACCATAGCCGTTGATCAATATCCGCGGTTTCAGAACGCGCCTGACCTTGTCGAAGCCCGCTTTCGGCATCGCCTCGCCGCCAAACGAGTAGAGCTTGACCGGCGGCGGATTGCCCGCCTGCTCGACCGCCTCCGCAACCTGCTGCAGATAGGCCGGCGGCAATCCGATATGGCTGACGCGATGCGCGTGTAGGTTTTCAACTGTCTGCTCCGGCGTCCACAATTCGGCGTCCCGCATCAAGAGGCGCGCGCCATGCGACAACACCGTCAGCCAGCGTTCATGGGCGCCATCGAAGGCGAGCGACAGGAAGTGCAGCTCGCACGAGCTCTCGTCGATCTCGTAAAGCCGGCCCGTGACATGACAGTGCATCGCGAGCGGCCCATGGGCGACGGCCACGCCCTTTGGCGTTCCCGTCGAACCGGACGTGTAGATCAGATAAGCGAGGTTCTCGGGATGCAGCTCCGGTTGCGGCGCATGCTCCGGCCCGGCATCGAAATCGAATGTCGAAAGGCAGACACTCTCGACACGATCCACGCCTCCCCGGATATCGAGCTGTCCTGCCAGCAGGAACGATATCCCGGCATCGCGCATGACAAAGGCGCGCCGCTCGGCCGGAATTTCAGGATCGAGCGGAACGTAGGCCCCGCCCGCCTTCAGGACCGCCAGCAGCGCGACCATCGTGGCTTCGGTTCGCTCGACCACAACACCAACGCGCTGCTCAGCCTTCAGCCCCCGGCCGATCAGGTGATGGGCAAGACGATTGGCCCTGGCGTCGAGCGCACCGAACGAGAGCGTTTTGCCGCCGATGGTAAGCGCCGTCCGCTCCGGGTGACGCCGCGCGTGGATGCTGATCGACTCGTGAACCAGCGGCAACGGGACCGCTGACGTCGCGTGCCGATTGCAGTTTTCGGCGAGCGCGGCGTCGACCGCCGTGACCGGATCGATATTGCCAAGCAACGCCGACGCGTCGCGCGTCAGCACTTCAAGCAGACGCTCGAACTGCGCCTTGATCTGCCCCGCCTGTGCCGCCGTAAAATGGCTCGGCATATAGGTGTACTCGACCTGAAGCGTGTCCTCGACGAGCACCGACAGGTCCATCGGATAGTTCGTCACGTCGACATTCCTGAGCCCGCCGAACTGCAGCGAGCCGTCACCCCGGTGCATGCTGCGCTCGATCGGATAGTTCTCGAACACGATGATGCTGTCGAACATGGCCTGACCGGCACGGCCGGCCCAGCTCTGGATATCGTAGAGCGGCGTATGCTCGTAATCCCGGATCGTCGAATTGCGATCCTGAAGCGCGCGCAGCCATTCTCCGACGGTGCTGGCCGATGCCGGCGTTTCGATCACGGGCAGCGTGTTGATGAAGAGCCCCAGCATCTGCTGCGATCCGTCGAGCTTCGCCGGGCGGCCGGCGACGGTTACCCCGAACGTCACCGTCTGCTGGCCGGTATAGCGTTGCAGCAGCAGCGCCCACACGCCTTGAACGATGGTGTTGAGCGTGATCCGCCCACGGCGCGCGTATGCCTTCAGGTCCGCCGTCGCCGTCTCTCCAAGCCGCGTGTAACAGCGCTCGTGGCCGGATGCATCATGGCGGCGCGAGCCGAAGGCATCGGCCAGTTGCGTCGGCTCGTCGAAGGATTTGAGCTGCTCACGCCAGAAAGCTTCGGCAGCCTTGGCGTCCTGCGCCAGCAGCCAAGCGATGTAGTCGCGGTAACGCGTCGGGTTCGCCGCGGGCGCGCAGCCATAATAGGATTCCAGGACTTCCCCGACGAACCTTGCCGAACTCCATCCGTCCATCAGGATATGATGGTAGGTCCAGATCAGGCGATAGAGATCGTCCTCGAGGCGCAGCAGCCGCACGCGCTGCAGCGGCGGCATCGATAAATCGAACTCGGCGGCGCGTTCGTCGGCAAGCGCCGCCGCAATCCGGTCCTCATTGATGGTTTGACCGCGCCAGTCCTCCTGTTCGAACGGCGCGACGGCGTCGCGATAGACGGCTTGCAGCGGAGACCCGGCAAGCTCGCGCCACAGGAATCCGGTCCGAAGCATCTGATGGCGTGCGGTCACCTCGCGCCATGCGCTTCCGAGACGCCCCGCATCAAGTCCGCGGATTTCAACGCTGACCTGGTTGACGTAGACGCCGCTGCCGGCATCGCGCAGGCTGTGGAACAGCATGCCCTGCTGCATCGGCGACAGCGGGTAGATGTCCTCGATGCGGCTCCAGTCCAGTTCAAGCCGATCGAGCTGTTCGCTGGTCAAACCCGACAGTGAGCCACGCGCAGGTCCAAAAGTGTCCTTGTTCGGGCCAACGTCGCAGGACAACGCAGCCAGCGCTTCGATCGTCTGGTGCCGGAACACATCGCGCGGCTCGATCGACACACCTTCGCGGCGCGCGCGGCTGACCATCTGCAGCGAGATGATCGAGTCGCCGCCGAGCTCGAAGAAGTTGTCGGTGACGCCGATATCGGGCCGGCGCAGCAGGTCGGCCCAGATCGCGGCGAGCGCCGCTTCCACCGGCGTGCGCGGTGCCACATGCTCGGCCAACGCGGCGAGCTGGTCCGGGGCGGGCAGCGCCTTGCGGTCGATCTTGCCGTTCGGTGTCAGCGGCAGCCGGTCCAGCACCACGATCCGTGCCGGCGCCATGTAGTCCGGCAGCAGCGACGACAGCGCGGTCTTGAGAGTTGTCCCGTCCAGCGATGCCGCACCGCTGACATAGCCGACGAGCTGACGGGCAGCGCCAATCTCGCGCGCCACCACCGCCGCCGAGCGCACGCCGGCCTGTTCGAGAAGCCGCGCCTCGATCTCGCCCAGCTCGATCCGAAAGCCGCGGATCTTCACCTGGTGATCGGCGCGGCCGATATACTCGATCACGCCGTCAGCGCGCCACCGCGCTACGTCGCCGGTGCGGTAGAGCCGCGCCCCCGGTGGGCCGAACGGATCGGGGATGAAGCGTTCCGCACTCAGCGCGCCACGCCGCCAGTAGCCGCGCGCAAGTCCTGCACCGCCGATATAGAGCTCGCCCGCCACGCCAACCGGCGCGAGATTGAGATCGTTGTCGAGAATATGCAGTGTGGTGTTGCCGATCGGGCCGCCCAAAACTGGACGGTCGTCCTGCGCATCGAGGCGGTGGCGGGCCGACCACACCGTGGTCTCGGTCGGGCCGTACAAATTCCAGACCTCACCCGCTTGCGCCACCAGCCGCCGCGCCAGATCTGGCGCCAGCGCCTCGCCGCCGCACAGCACGCGGCAGCTCGGGGGGAGCAGTTCGCCATCGTCATGATCGAGCAGCATCCGCCAGGTCGACGGCGTCGCCTGAATCATGGTGACGCCCTGCTTGGCGACGATAGCCTTGAGCCGGGCCGGATCATGCGCCGCCGCGCGATCCGCCAGCACCACGCATGCCCCGAGCGTCAACGGCAGCCATAGCTCCAGCACCGCAATGTCGAACGACAGCGAGGTCAAGCCGAGTACGCGGTCCTCGCGCGTAAGGCCCGGCCGATCCGCCATCGTCGCCAGAAAGTTTGTCACCGCATCATGGCGGACCATCACGCCCTTGGGCAGACCCGTCGAGCCAGAGGTGTAGATCACATAGGCCAGGCTTTCGGGGTGGACGACGACATCAAGATTGCCGCCGTCACCGCCCTCGCCGTCTTCCTTCTCGTCGAGCAGCCACGCCTCGGCGCCGGTTTCCTTCAGCACGGGCGCAAACTGCTCCAGCAGCAACCGTTGCGTCAGCACCAGCGCCGCGCCGCTGTCGCTCAGCATGTGTGCCAGCCGCTCCGCCGGGTAGTCCGGATCGAGCGGCAGATACGCCCCGCCCGCCTTTAATACGGCCAGCAGCGCGACCATCATCTTGACGCCGCGCTCGAGCGCCAACCCGACCACCACGTCCGTTCCAACACCGTGATCGCGCAATCGCCGCGCCAGCCGATTGGCGCGAGCGTTCAACGCGCGATAACTCAGCTCCGCATCGCCAAACACCAGGGCGATCGCGTCGGGAGATTGACCGACCTGCGCCTCGAACTGCTCGACAATTCCCCGGCGCGGCGCATCGCGGCGCGTATCGTTCGCCCGGGAGAGCAGCGCATCGTCGGCCGGATCGCTGGCCGCGATCATGCCGACGGGCCGATCGGCATCGACGCTCAACGCCTCCATCAACTGCACAAAGGCGCGCTGCAGCCGCGCGATCTGGCGCCTCATCGAAATGCCTGCGCTGATAGTTGAAGACCAGCCGCAGCCGCTTATCGAGGCCGACGCTGGCGAACAGCGGATAATTACTGGTCTCGACGAGCCTGGTCTCGCCGACACGGATCTGTCCATCTTTCCCCATCAGCGCGTGGTCGACCGGGTAATTCTCAAACACCAGGATGCTGTCGAACAGCGGCCGCCCGGGACGTCCCGCCAGGCGCTGGATCTCGTAGAGCGGCGTCCAGCCGTATTCGCGCAAGGTCAGATTGCGATCCTGCAGCTCGCGCAGCCATGCGCCGACTTTCTGCTGCGGACCGACGTCGTCGACAACAGGCAAGGTGTTGATGAACAGGCCCACCATGTCCTCGGCGCCGGCCAATTCCGGCGGCCTGCCTGATACGGTGACGCCGAAGCAAACCGTTCCCTGTCCTGTATATTGCCGTAGCAGTTGAGCCCAAGCGGCTTGCACCAGCGTGTTCAGCGTCACACGCTCACGCGCAGCAAATTGCTGCAGGCGTTCGGTCGCGGCAACATCCAGCTCCAGCGCGAGCATGCCGTGACCGGGCGACTCCGCGTCTGCATGTTCGGTCGAACCGCCTGCCAGGAAGCTCGGTTCTTCCAGCTTTGCCATGACATTGCGCCAGAACGCCGCCGATGCATCGCTGTCCCGGCTCTGCAACCAACCGATGTAGTCGCGATAGCGGCGCTGCAATGCAGGCAACCGGCCGTCGCCGTTGTGCTGCATCACCTCGGCGATCAGCCGCGCCGAGCTCCATCCGTCGAGAAGGATGTGATGATGGGTCCAGATCAGCCAATGACGATCTTCTCCGAGCCGGATCAGCCGCACCCGCTGCAGGGGCGGCTTCGACAGGTCAAACCCTTCGACCCGCTCGCGCAGCGAGACTTCGCCCAGCGCAGCCTCCAACTGGGACGGCTCGGACGCCGCGGCCCGCGCGCGCCAGTCCTCCTCGACGAACGGCACCTCAGCACGACGATAGACGATCTGTTGCGGCGAGCCTGCCAAATCGCGCCAGACGAAGCCGGTTCTCAGCACCGCATGGCGATCACTGACCGCCTGCCAGGCGCGATGGAGCTTTCCGGCATCGAGACCGCGCACTTCCGCGGCGACCTGATTGACGTATAGCCCACTCTCGCCGTCGTGCATCGCATGGAACAGCATGCCCTGCTGCATCGGCGACAACGGATAGATGTCCTCGATCTCTCGCCAATCCAACTCCAGGCTGTCGAGATCGGCCTGGCCAAGGCCCGACAATGCTACATCCGACGGCGTCACGCCGCAGGCGCCGCTGGTGCAGTGATCGACCAGTTCGCACAGCGCCACGTCGTACAGCCCGGCCAATCGCTCGACCGTCTCGCGCCGATAGCGCTTGCGACCGAAGCCGAACGAGAGCCGCAACTGGCCGTCGCGCACCGTGCCATTCACGCTGAGCCAGCGCCGCAACGGACTCGATTCGTCACGCGAGGGACCCGCGCTTTCCGATGCCATGGCGAACAATGCCGCGTCGTCGTCGACGCCGCCGTCGATCTGGCCGAGATAGTTGAAGACAAGCTTCGGCTCGGCAATGTCAGCCAGCGCCGCGCGCTGCTCTTCGGAGCCGAGATAGCGCAACAGGCCATAGCCGAGCCCGCGGCCGGGAATGCCGCGAAGTTCTTCCTTCACAGTCTTGATGAGTGACGAAGGGTTTTGCGATCCACCAGCCAGCCGCACGGGAAAGGCGGTGGTGAACCAGCCGACGGTGCGCGAGATGTCGAGATCGCCGAACAGGTCCTCGCGGCCGTGGCCTTCCAGCTCGACCAGCACATCGTCCTGTCCGCTCCATTGCCAGACAGCACGCGCGAGACTTGCAAGAAGAAGATCGTTGATCTGCGTACGGTAGGCGGACGGCGCATCCGTCAGCAGGCGCTGCGTCAATTCCCGTTCGAACGTGAGCAAGACTTCATCGGCATCGGCGACATAGTCGGGGCCGCCGTGATCGTCGTCGCAAGGAATATCCGCATTTGCACGGCGATCGACCCAATAGGACAATTCAGTCGCCAGTTCGGGCGATGCTGCATGATCTTGCAGCCGCTTGCCCCATACGGCATAGGCATGGCTCTTCGCCGGAAGCGCAACCGCCGCGTCGCCGTTCACTAGCTGTGCATAGGCGGCGGCGACGTCTTCCAGCAGAACCCGCCACGACACGCCGTCGACCACCAGATGATGGATCACGATGAGGAGACGCTGAGTGCCATCGGCAACGTCGATCCCAACCGCCCGCAGCAGCGGCCCCCTCGATATCGAAAGACTTGCCTGCGCCGACGATGCCAACGCCGTCACGGCTTCCCCGTCGGCCGCGCTTCGTATCCAAAGCAAATCCGCGGCGGCGGGTGCGGCGCCGTGCTCCGCGCGCCACGTTCCTTCGGCTTCCTTAAAGCGAAGCCGCAGCGCGTCGTGATGATCGACCACGGCCGCCATCGCGCGCTGCATCATTTCCCAATCGAGACGATCCCTCGGCCGCAGCAGCACCGCCTGGTTCCAGTGATCGCGCCTTCCTGCGTCCTCTGCAAAGAATCGGGCCTGGATCGGCAGCAACGAATGCGGGCCGGTGACCTGCCCCTGATCGGCAAGCGTTTCGCTGCGTTGCTCGGCACGTGCGGCCAGCGCCAATGCTTCGAGCGTCTGATGCTGAAACACGTCGCGGGGTTCGATCAGGTAACCGGCGCGGCGGGCCCGGCTCACCATCTGCAGCGAGATAATCGAATCGCCGCCGAGCTGGAAGAAATTATCGGCAAGGCCGACAGCAGGCCGCCCGAGCAGGTCGGCCCAGATCGCCGCGAGCGCCAGTTCGGCCGGCGTGCGCGGCGCCTCGTACTGCGCACCCGCGGACGCGGCGTCGGGCGCCGGGAGCGCCTGGCGGTCGATCTTGCCGTTCGGCACCAGCGGCAGCCGCTCCAGCACTGCGATCCGCGATGGCACCATGTAATCAGGCAGAACGACCGACAGCGCCGTCCGCAGGACCTGTTCCTTCAGTTCACTCGCGCCACTGACGTATCCGATGAGCTGGCGGCCCAATCCGATCTCGCGCGCTACCACCACCGCAGCGCGGACACCGGGCTGATCGAGCAGCCGCGCCTCGATCTCTCTGAGCTCGATACGAAAGCCGCGGATCTTGATCTGGTGATCGGACCGCCCGACATACTCGATCGCGCCGTCCGCGCGCCAACGCGCCAAATCACCCGTTCGATATAGCCGCGCGCCAGGGCCGCAGAAGGGATCGGGAAGGAAGCATTCCGCCGTCAGCGCCTGGCGTCGCCAGTAGCCCCGCGCCAGCCCTGCTCCGCCAATGAACAATTCACCGGTCACGCCGGCCGGGACCATGTTCAGGTCGGTATCGAGGATACGAATTGCCGTACCCGGGATCGGCCGTCCGATCGGCACCCGCGCCGCGTCATCGTCGCGACAATTCCAGAACGTGGCATTGATCAAGGCTTCGGTTGGACCGTATCGATTGTCGAAACGCAAATTGGGGAAGGCTGCGAGCGCACGCGCCTTCAGTTCCGCCGACAAAGCTTCGCCGCCGGAAAACAGGCGCTTGAGGCTGACGCAGCGTTTCGCCTCAGACTCGGCGACAAAATGTTCGAGCATCTGCGGCACGAAATGCAGCGTCGTTACCTCGTGGGCGACGATGGCATCGACCAGAAGCCGCGGTTCGCGATGCGCGCCCGGCGCCGCAATCGCAAGCCGTGCGCCGGTTGCGAGCGGCCAGAGGATCTCCCAGACCGAGACGTCGAAACTGAACGGCGTTTTCTGCAGCAAGGTCTCGCCGGCACCGAGGCGATATTCCGTTTGCATCCAGCCAAGCCGCGCGGCCAGCGCGCCATGCGTGCACGCGACGCCCTTAGGCATACCCGTCGATCCCGACGTGTACATCAGATAGGCCAGGCTGTCGGCATGGAGCGCTACGTCGAGATTGCGGACCGGCTCTCCTGCCCAAGCCTCCCTTTCTCTTTCTATAGCCCAGGCTTCAACGGACGCGCTCGCAATTACGGGCGCGAGACGATCCAGCAGCCGGCCTTGCGTCAGCATCAGCGCGGCTCCGCTATCGCGCAGCATATACAGAAGGCGGTCTGGCGGATAATCGGGATCGAGCGGCAGATAGGCTCCGCCGGCTTTCAGCACGGCGAGAACACCGACGACCAGCTCGACGCTGCGCTCCAGTGCAAGCCCGACCAACCGGTCGCGGCCGATTCCGTGGGCTTGCAGCCGCCGCGCCAGACGATTGGCGCGAGCGTTCAGATCCTCATAGCTGACCTGCTGGTCGCCAAATACCAACGCAATAGCGGATGGCGAAGCAGCCGCACGAGCCTCGATCTGAGCGACGATACTGTTGCCAACGTTCGGAGCCTTGGCAAAGCCACCGCTCCAGCCGAGCACCTTCCGCGTCTCATCGGCATCGAGCCCGCTGAGCTCACCCAGCGGTCGGGAGGCATCCGCGACGATCTCGGCAAGGAGCCGCGACAGCGTGAGCTGCAGATATCTGATCTGGTCTTCATCGAACCGGGCTCGATCGTAGCGGAAGCCGAGATTGATGCCGTCCGTCTTGGCGAATACCGCCACCGTGAGCGCATAGTTGGTAATCGAGACCTGCTCGACCCGCCCCAATCGCCGACCGCTTTCGTTCTCGCCGCGCAAGGCCTGATCGATCGGATAATTCTCGAACACCAGGATGTTGTCGAAAAGCGGTCGGCCGGATCGTCCGGCGAGGCGCTGGATCTCGTAGAGCGGCATCCAGCCGTGATCGCGCAAATCGATGTTGCGTTCCTGCAGGTCCCGCAGCCATGCACCCACATCGGTTTGCGGGCTTGCCCGATCCACAACCGGCAGGGTGTTGATGAACAGGCCGACCATTTCCTCGGACCCGCTGATCTCTGCCGGCCTGCCCGACACCGTCGCGCCGAAGCAGACAACGCGCCGGCCGGTGTGACGGCGCAACAATTGCGCCCACGCGCCCTGCAACAGGGTGTTCAGCGTGACGCGCTCGCGCTTCGTAAATGCGTGCAACTTTGCAGTCAGATCGGCAGTGAGAAGCAGATCGAGCGAACCATGGCCGGATGCACCAGCGGCTGCAGGTCCTCCCAGCGTATCCGCCAGGAAACCCGGCTCATCCAGTTCCGCCAATGCCGTGCGCCAGAACGTCGCCGACGCATCGCGGTCCTGCCGTTGCAGCCAGGCGATGTAGTCGCGGTAGCGGCCCTGCACGGCAGGCAAACGATGGCCGCGCTCATGTTGCAGTATCTCGGCAACCAGACGCGCCGAACTCCAGCCGTCCAGCAGGATATGGTGGTGCGTCCAGATCAGCCAGTGGCGGTTCTCGTCAAGCCGGATCAGCCGCACGCGCTGCAACGGCGCTTGCGACAGGTCGAATCCCCTAGCTCGCTCGGCCCGCGACGCCTTCGCCAGCGCCGCCTCGAGTTCGCCGCGGTCCATGGCTGCAGCCTGCTCGCGCCAGTCTTCTTCCACGAATGGCGGCGTCACATGGCGATAGACCACTTGCTGGGCCGCGCCTGACAACTCGCGCCAGGCAAAGCCGGTCCGCAGCACCGCGTGGCGCACGCTCACCTCGTGCCAGGCTGCGCGCAACCTGCCGGCATCGAGGCCTCGCACTTCGAGACCGACCTGGTTGACGTAGTTGCCGCTTTCTCCGTCGCGCAGCGCATGGAAAAGCATGCCCTGCTGCATCGGCGACAGCGGATAGATGTCTTCGATATCGCGGCAATCGATCGTCGCTCCCAGGAGATCGAGATCGGCCTGGCTCAAATTCGACAATGCGAAGTCCGATGGCGTCATGCCGCGGGCGCCGCTTGTGCAATGCTCGACGAGTTCTCTCAGCGCCGCGGCATAATGCTCTGCGAGGCGTTCGATCGTAACTCGCCGGTAACGCCTGCGGCCGTAGCTGAAGGACAACCGTAGCTGGCCTTCGCGCACCTGGCCGTTGATGCTCAGCCAGCGGCCAAGCGGCGCGCTGTCGCTGCGCGACGGCCCGGCGCTCTCAGACGCAAGCCGGAACGGCGTGCCCTCACCTACGCTGGAATCAAACTGACCGAGATAGTTGAAAACGATGCGCGGCTCGGGCAGCGCGGCGAGCGCATGGCGCTGCGTCTCGGTGCCGAGATGGCGCAATACGCCGAAGCCCAAGCCGCGGGCGGGAATCGCCCGAAGCTCCTCTTTAACGGATTTGATCAGGGAAGCGTCATCACCGGAGCCGGCCGGCAGGCGCACGGGGAAAGCGGTCGTGAACCAGCCGACCGTGCGGGAAATGTCTGCCCCAGCGAAGATGTCCTCGCGGCCGTGCCCTTCGAGCTCGACGACAACATCCTCAATTCCGCTCCAGCGCGATACCGCCCGCGCCAATGCCGCCAGCAGCAGATCGTTGACCTGGGTCCGGTAGGCGGACGGCGCTTCCTTGAGCAGCCGCGTCGTCAGCCCGGCATCGAATGCCAGCAGGATTTCCTCGCCCTCGGCAACCCGGTCGACACCATCATGATCGTCGTCGCAAGGCAGATCGGCGCGCGAACCTCGTTCGAGCCAATAGGGCAACTCGGCAGACAGCTCTTCGGAGCGGCTATATGCCTGCAACCGCGCGCCCCACGATGCATAGGATTGGCTCCTCGCCAGCGCGATCGACGCTGCGCCTTGCTGAAACTGCCCGTACGCCGCCGCAAAGTCTTCGAGCAGCACGCGCCATGACACGCCGTCGATGACGAGATGGTGCACCAGGATCAGGAGCCGCTGACTGCCGTCGGCAAGCTCCATGCCGACCACGCGCAGCAGCGGTCCTGCCAGCGACAGGCTCGCCTGGGCGGCAGAAGCGACCGCCGTCACCTCGGCTGCATCGCGGATGCCGCTCCGAATCCACAACAACTCCGAAGCTGCCGGCGCAGCGCCATAGGTTGCGCGCCAAGCGCCATCGACTTCCTTGAAGCCAAGACGCAAGGCATCGTGATGCGCGATAACGGCGGCGACCGCGCGTTCCACGGTCGCCCAATCCAGCCGCGACTTCGGCATCAACAGGACGGCCTGGTTCCAGTGGTGACGCTCTCCAGCGTCTTCGCTGAAGAACCGCGCCTGGATCGGCAACAGCGGATGCTCGCTGCCCTCGAGGTCCTTCTCGGGAGTCGCGTCTTCCACCGGTCGTTCGATGCGCGCGGCCCGCGCCAGCTCCTGCAAGGTCTGGTGCCGGAAAACGTCACGCGGTTCGATCACGAGGCCCGCCTGCCGGGCGCGACCGACCAGTTGCAGCGAGATGATCGAATCGCCACCGAGCTCGAAGAAATTGTCGTCAACGCCAATGAGCGGCTGGCCAAGCAACTCGGCCCAGATTGCGGCAAGCGTCGCCTCGGTCGCGGTGCGCGGCGCGACATGTGCGGCCGCAGCAGCGGGCATCTCGGGCACCGGCAGCGCTTCGCGGTCCACCTTGCCGTGCGCCGTGAGCGGCAGCCGCTCAAGCTTCACGATGCGGGCCGGCACCATGTAATCGGGCAGTTCGTCCGAAAGTGCCGCGCGCATGGCCGCTTCATCGAACGTACCCTCGCCGGCGACATAGCCGACCAGTTGGCTGGTTACGCCGGCTTCGCGCGCAACAACCACCGCCGATCGCACGCCCGGCTGGCGCATCAGCCACGCCTCGATCTCGCCGAGCTCGATCCGGAAGCCGCGGATTTTCACCTGATGATCGGAGCGCCCGACATACTCGATCACGCCATCGGCGCGCCATCTCGCCAAATCGCCCGTGCGATACAGCCGCGCGCCGGGCGCACCAAAGGGATCGGGGATGAATCTCTCGGCCGTCAGTCCGACGCGCCGCCAATAACCGCGCGCCAGTCCCTCGCCGCCAATGAACAATTCGCCGGTTACGCCAACCGGCACGATGTTCAGGTCCCCGTCCAGAATATAAGCCGAGCGGCGTCCCACGGGGCGGCCGATGGGCGCATAGTTGCCCTCGATCTCCTCGCTGGCATCGACCTTCCAGACCAGCGGCGTCACGACGGTTTCGGTCGGGCCGTAGCCGTTGATCAACGTCCGCGGCTTGAGCGCGCGCTTGACCTTGTCGAACCCGGCCTTCGGCATGGCCTCGCCGCCGAACGAGTAGAGCCCGACCGGCGGCGGATCGCCGCGCCACGCCGCAAAGTCGGCGAGCTGCTGCAAATAGGCCGGCGGAAAGCCGGCGTTGGTGACGCGCTGCTTACGTAGAACGTCAAGCGTCTGTTCGGCCGACCAGAGATTCTCGTCACGCATCACAAGCGCAGCGCCGCATGTCAGCGCCGTCCAGAGCCGCTCATGGGCGCCGTCGAACGTAAAGGACAGGAAGTGCAGTTCGCGCGAGTACCGGTCCATGTCGTAGAGCGCGGCGGTGACCTCGCAATGCATCGCAAATGGCCCATGCTCGACGGCTACTCCCTTCGGGACGCCAGTGGAGCCCGAGGTGTAGATCACATAGGCAAGGCTTGTTGCTTCGACGGCAATGCCGGGATCGTTCTCCGCCTCCCGGTCGAGATCACTTGCGTCGAGCGGGACAGCCGCGATCCCTGACGGAAGCGCAGTGAGTGCCGAGCCTTCCAAATCAACCAGCACGAAGCGCACGCCGGCGTCGTGCATGGTTCCGACCTGTCGTTTTGCCGGATGCTCGGGATCGAGCGGCAGATAGGCCGCGCCGGTCTTCAATATGGCCAGCAGGGCTGCAACGAGCGATGGCGACCGCCGTGCCGAGATGCCGACCAGATCGGCAGGGCTGACGCCCAAGCGGATCAGGCGATGCGCGAGTCGATTGGCGCGACGGTTGAGCTCTGCATAAGAGATCACGTTGTCGCCAAAGATGAGCGCCGGCGCGTCAGGCGTTTCCGCGGCCAGCCGCGCGACCGTTTGGTGCACCGGTGTAAACGGCGCGGCTATCCCGGCACCCGCGCCGTTCCACTCCCGCAGCGTGGCAAGTTCCTGCGCGGAAAGCAGTGCCACGCCGGCGACCGACTGCGCGCCGTCCTGAACCATCGTGTTCAGGATCGTGATCCAATGCGACGCAAGGCGCTCGACCGTCGCCGGCTCGAACAGCGCGGTCGCATAGGTAAAGATCGCGCGGATCTCCCCTGCCGGTCCCTCTTCGCTGTCGAGCGCCAGGTCGAACTTGACCGTGTCGACTTCGGCGTCGAGCTTCTCGATCTGCAGGCCGGTCCGGTCGGGCGGGTTGCCCGACTGGCGCCGGCGCTGATGGTTGTAGAGCACCTGAAAGAGCGGGTTCTGGCTCAGGCTGCGCTTGGGCTGCAGTATCTCTAGCAAGCGCTCGAACGGAAGGTCCTGGTTCTCCTGCGCTTCGATCGTGGCCGAATGGACGGATGCGATGAAGTCAGCGAACGTCGCGCGCCCGTCGAGCTGCGTACGAAGCACCTGGGTGTTGACGAACAGCCCGATCACCCCGTGCGTCTCATCGCGGTGGCGATTGGCGACCGGCACGCCGACGCTGATGTCGGACTGGCCGGTGTAGCGATAAAGCAGCAGTTTGAAGCTTGCCAGCAGGACGACGAACAGCGTGGTCTGATGCCGGCGCGCCAGCGCGCGCAAGCCTTCGGCGAGCGCCGGATCGAGCGCCATGCGGAGCGCGGCGCCGGCGAGATCGGGAACCGCCGGCCGCGCCCGATCGATTGGAAGCTGCAGCACCGCCGGATCCTTTAAGCGCGTCGTCCAGTAATTGACCTGGCGCTCGCCATCGACAGCGCCCATCCAGAGTCGCTGCCAACAGGCATAATCGGCATATTCAATATCGGGCTCCGGCAAAGCCGGCGCCTCGCTGCCTGCAAATGCCGCGTACAAGCGCCAGAACTCGTCGACCAGCACGCCCATCGACCAGCCGTCGGCCACGATGTGATGCAGGCTGACGACGAGAAAATGGTCGTCCTCCTCCAGCCTCAGCAGCGCGGCGCGCATGAGCGGGCCGGCTTCGAGATCGAACGGCCGCGAGGCTTCCTGCCGCGCCAACAGATATGCCTGCTGTTCACGGTCATCGCCATCGAGCGCTACATGCCGCAACGCGAACGGTTGCGGGTCGAGCACGACCTGCTCGGCTTCCTTGCCGTCCTGTCGAAACACCGTGCGAAGCGCGCTGTGACGGGCGACCAGCGCATCGAAGGCCTGCTGCAGGGCGTGCCGTTGAAGCTGCCCTCGCACCCGCACCGTCGCCGATATGTTGTAGGCGGCGCTGTCCGGATCCATCCGCCACAAAAACCAGAGGCGCGACTGCGCAAAGGAAAGCGGTGCCCGTGTTTTCTCCTGGCGCGCAATCGGCAGCATAGCGAGATTGACGCCCTTCGCCGCGAGCTGCGTCAGGAATGCTTGTTGCTTGCTGGCATCAAGGCGCATCAATCGCCCTGAGATGTCACGAAGCTGCTGCTTCTGCGTGGCGGCGATATCATTCATCGGAAAGTTCGACTTCCTTCAACATGTCGAGCATCGCGGCGATGTCGTCGCTGCGCTTGTCGACCTGAATCTCCGGGGCAAGCGCAGCGGCCATCGTCTCGATGGTCGTCATTTCAAACAGGCGGTTCAGCGGCAGGTCGTGGCCGAGATCGCGCTTGATGCGGCTGACGAGCTGGACGGCGGTGAGAGAGTCGCCGCCGAGCTCGAAGAAGTTGTCGGTGACGCCGATGTTGGGCCGGCGCAGCAGGTCGGCCCAGATCGCGGCGAGCGCCGCTTCCACCGGCGTGCGCGGTGCCACATGCTCGGCCAACGCGGCGAGCTGGTCCGGGGCGGGCAGCGCCTTGCGGTCGATCTTGCCGTTCGGTGTCAGCGGCAGCCGCTCCAGCACCACGATCCGTGGCGGGACCATGTAGTCCGGCAGCAGCGACGACAGCGCGGTCTTCAGAGTTGTCCCGTCCAGCGATGCCGCGCCGCTGACATAGCCGACGAGCTGGCGCGCCGCGCCATGCTCGCGCGCCACCACCACCGTCGACCGTACGCCATCCTGTTCGAGAAGCCGCGCCTCGATCTCGCCGAGCTCGATCCGAAAGCCGCGGATCTTCACCTGGTGATCGGCGCGGCCGATATACTCGATCACGCCGTCAGCGCGCCACCGCGCCACGTCGCCGGTGCGGTAGAGCCGCGCGCCTGATGTGCCGAACGGATCGGGGATGAAGCGCTCCGCGCTCAGCGCGCCGCGCCGCCAGTAGCCGCGCGCCAGTCCTGCGCCGCCGATATAGAGTTCGCCGGCAACCCCGACCGGCGCGAGATTGAGGTCGTTATCCAGAATATGCAGCGTGGTGTTGCCGATTGGGCCGCCCAGAAGCGGACGACCATCCTGCGCATCGAGGCGATGGCGGGCCGACCACACCGTGGTCTCGGTCGGGCCGTACAAATTCCAGACCTCACCGGCTTGCGCCACCAGCCGCCGCGCCAGATCCGGCGCCAGCGCCTCGCCGCCACACAGCACGCGGCAGCTTGCGGGGAGCGACGGGCCGTCATGGTCGAGCAGCATCCGCCAGGTCGACGGCGTCGCCTGGATCAGGGTGACGCCCTGCTTGGCGACGATAGCCTTGAGCCGGGCCGGATCATGCGCCGCCGCGCGATCTGCCAGCACCACGCATGCCCCGCGCGTGAGCGGCAGCCACAGTTCCAGCACCGCAATGTCGAACGACAGCGAGGTCAAGCCGAGTACGCGGTCCTCGGGCGTCAGGCCCGGCCGATCCGCCATCGTCGCCAGAAAGTTTGTTACCGCATCATGGCGGACCATCACGCCCTTGGGCAGGCCGGTCGAGCCGGAGGTGTAGATCACATAAGCGAGGCTCTCGGGATGGACGGTGACGTCGAGGTTCGCCGCATCACCGCCCTCGCCATCTCCGTGCTGCTGCTCGTCAAGCAGCCAGGCCTCGGCGCCGGTCTCCTCCAGCACCGGGGTAAACTGCTCCGGCAGCATCCGTTGCGTCAGCACCAGCGCTGCCCCGCTGTCGCGCAGCATGTGCGCCAGCCGCTCCGCCGGATAGTCCGGATCGAGCGGCAGATAGGCCCCGCCCGCCTTCAATACCGCCAGCAGCGCGACCATCATCTCGACGCTGCGCTCGAGCGCCAGCCCCACCACCACGTCGGTTCCAACGCCGCGACCGCGCAATCGCCGCGCCAGCCGATTGGCGCGCGCGTTCAACGCGGCGTAACTTAATGCCTCATCGCCAAACACCAACGCGATCGTGTCGGGGCATTGGCGGACCTTCGCCTCGAACTGCGCGACGAATGAACGGTCTCGTGGATATCGAGCGTGCGTCCGATTCCACGTCTCCAGCAAAAGCTGACGCTCTTCATTAGGCAGAACATCCAGTTGCCGGACCGGAGACCGAGGCGCGTGTTCCAACGCCTCAGCCAATTGATCGAGCGCCTTCTGCATCAAGGCGCAGATACGATCGGCCGAGAGCGGATGGACAACCTGAGCGGTCAAGCCGAGCGCCTGGCCATAATCCTCGACCGCCATCATCAAGGGATAGTTCGTACGCTCTTCGCCGCCGAGCCACTCGACGCCCTGCAGACCTGCGCCGCCCTGATCTGGAGACGAAGCCGCCGGCATCGCGTTGTGTCGGTAATTCAGGATCGAGCTGAACAGGGGCGCCGGCGCGGCGACGCCGCTGCATCGTTGCGCGAGCGCCAGCGAGGCATGTTCATGCGCCATCAGCTCGGTCAGCCGGGCGTGCGCATGACGAACGCTGTCTTCAACCGAGGCGCCATCAAGATCGATCCGCAGCGGCAATGTGTTGATGAACAATCCCATGGTGCGATCGCCGCCGGCTCCCGCATGCATGCGGCCGAACAGAACCGTGCCGAACACGACGCGCTCGCGTCCGCTGCTTCGCGCCACCACCTGGCCCCAGGCAAGATGGCAGAGGCTGGCAAGGCTCACCCCCAGCCGCCGTGCCAGAGCGCGGAGCCGTGCATTGAGCTGTTCCGGAAGCATTCGCCGCGCTTCCGCCACGCCACCACCGTCACCATGCACGCGATCCAGCCCAAACGGCGTGGTCGGCTCATCGATGTCGGACAGCATGCGTCGGAAGAAGCGCTCGTGCTCCGCGATGGCGGCCGATCCACGCGACTGCGCAACCAGATTTCGGAACGGATACGAAGCCGAAAGCTCATGAGCACGTCCCGACAATATCTTCTGAACTTCGTCGTGCATCACCTCCAGGGTGGAGTGATCGCCGATCAAATGATGCAGCAATACCAAGAGCAGCCAGCGCTCCTTGCCGGGATCGCGGGCGATCGCAAATCGCAGCAGCGGCGCCTGACCGAGATCGATCCGGCTGCGGCGCGGGTCGAAACGCCGCGCAAGCTGTTCGTGCGCGGGACTGTCGCGATCCAACACGACTTCGGTAACAGCCAGCGAAGCCCGCCGCCAAACCACTTGCGCCGGAGCGGACAGCCCATCCCATGCAGTGGACGTGCGGAGAATGTCGTGACGATCGATCACCTGTTGAACGGCAGCGAGATAGCGATCGAGCAGGTCACGGCTTGCAAACGCCATCTGGCCGACCAGCAGATATGGATCGCCCTGCTTCGACAGTAGATGATGAAACAGGATGCCATCCTGAAGCGGCGATAGCCCGTAGATGTCCTGGATGTTGGCAACGCCCCCGGGCACCTTGGCCACGATGCTGTCGATGTCGGATTGCGTCAACGCGATCAGCGGCAACAGCTCGGGCGTAATTGTCGTCGTCTGCGGCGTGATCAGATTGGCCGGAACAGCCACGCCGACGCCGCCATTGAGGCTGGCGGCGAACTCAGCCAGCACCGGCTTTGCGAACAGCGTGCGCACGTCAGCGCGGAGCGAATGCCGCTGCAAGCGTTCCAGCATGCGGACCGCGAGCAGCGAGTGGCCTCCCAGTTCAAAGAAGTGATCGTTACGTCCAATTCGATCGACGCCGAGCAGCTCGGTCCAGATCTTTGCAACTACCCCCTCGATCTCGCCCTGCGGCGCCTCGAAACTGCGCCTTGCAAAGGCATCATCCTCCGGCGCGGGCAGCGCCTTGCGATCGACCTTGCCGTTCGGCGTGAGCGGCAGTGCATCCAGGCGCACGAACGCCGACGGCACCATGTAGTCCGGCAAACGCTCACGGAGATGATTGCGCATCGCAGCCGCAAATTCACCGGCATCAAGCTTCACGCCGTCGTCCTTCGCGGCCACATAGGCGACTAGGCGCGGGTCACCGCTGTGATCCTGGCGGACCAGCACCACCGTATCGGCGACGTCGGCGTGCTCATTGAGACGAAATTCGATCTCGCCCAATTCAATGCGGAAGCCGCGGATTTTTACCTGATGATCGTTGCGGCCGAGGAACGCGATGTTGCCATCCGGCAGGTAGCGTCCGAGATCGCCACTGCGATACATTCGCGCGTTAGCGTCGCCACTAAAGGGGTCGCACACGAAGCGCTCCGCCGTCAGATGGGCGCGATTGAGATAGCCGCGGGCTATTCCTGCCCCGCCGATGCAGATCTCGCCGGTCGCACCTAACGGAACGGGCGCGCCGAAGCTATCAAGCAGATAGATCCGTGTATTGGGAAGCGGGCGACCGATTGGGACGACGTCGCTATCAAAGCTCGCCGGCCGCAGCCAACTGGTAGCGCAGACCGTCGTTTCCGTCGGCCCGTAGCCGTTAAAAACGGCAACGCCAGGCGGCAGACCCTTGATCAATTCCGCCTTGGGCAATTCTCCGGCGAGGACGAGCACCCGCAGCGACGCCAGCCTGTCGAGATCGTCCCGCCCCTGCAGCATGGCCGGCGGCAAGGTCGCGTGCGTAATGGTATTGTCCGAGAGAAAATCGAGCAGTTCCGACGTATTGCGGTGCTGTTGCGGGCCGACGAGAAACAGTTCGGCCCCCGAGCACAGGGCCATGACAATTTCCCAGGTGCTGGCGTCGAAGCTGAACGAGGCAAACTGCACGATGCGGCTGCGTTGGGAAACGTCGAACAGCGCTCGCTGGGCCAGCGCCAGATTTACCAAGCCGCGATGTTCGACCATCACTCCCTTCGGCCGGCCGGTAGAGCCGGACGTGTAAATGATATAGGCGAGATGCTGTGATGTAAGTCCCGTGACAAGGTCGCCTGGATCTGATGCCTCCAAATTGGCGACGGCCGACGCGCTCGCCTCCAGATCGACAATCTTGCAGGCCGCATTCGCGAAGATTGCGCGTCCGGCACTATCAGCAATCAACAATTTCGGTTTTGCATCCTCCACGATCTGCCGCAGCCGCTCCGCCGGATAGGCCGGATCCAGCGGCAGATAAGCGCCGCCCGCCTTCAGCACGGCCAGCAGGCTGACGACCATGGCGATGCCGCGCTCCAGGCAGATCGCGACCGGCTGATCCGGGCCCACACCCAAAGCGATCAAATGCCGTGCGAGCTGATTGGCGTTCGCATCAAGTTCGCCATAGCTCAGGCGAACGTTCTCGTGAACCAGCGCTGTGGCTTCGGGCGCGGTTCGGACCTGCTCTGCGAACAGCTCGTGGATGCAGCGCTCCGATGGGAACGGCGCAGCCGTTTCGTTCCATGTGTCCAGAACGAGCTTGCGTTCCTCTTGACCGACAATGTCGATCTGATCGACGATTTGATCCGCGTCGGCTACCATGGCCCGCAGCAAGACGAGCAGATAGTCCCGGTGACGCCTGATCGTCGCTTCGTCGAACAGTGCCGTTGCATAGTTCAAGGCGCCGACGATGCGGCCGCCCGCCTCGCCCAGATTGAGCTCGAGATCGAACTTGACCTGCTGCAGCGGGATATCGGCAATCTCGGCCTGGAGGCCAGGCAGTTCAAGCACCGCCGTCTCGTTGTTCTGCCAGGCAAACACGACCTGAAAGACCGGCGTATGCTCCAGCCGCCGCGGCGGCTGAATGATCTCGACGAGTTGCTCGAACGGCAGATCCTGATGATCCTGAGCTTCGAGCGCCGCAGCGCGCACGCGGTTGAGCAGCTCCGCCACATCAGGCTCTCCCGATAAATCGACGCGGAGCGCCAGCATGTTGACGAAGAAGCCGACCAGGCCTTCGATTTCGCGCCTGTTGCGGTTTGCCGTCGGCGTGCCGATCACAAGATCGGTCTGCCCGGAAAGTTTTGACAACACCGCCGCCCAGGCCGCCAGCACCGTCATGAATGCCGTCGCGCGGTGCGACTGGCTGAACAGCCTGATACGATGCGCAAGCCCGGCGTCGATCTCGATCGGCAATGACGCGCCGGCGAGAGACCTGACCGGCGGGCGCGGCCGGTCTGTCGGCAGTTCGAGCACCGCCGGCGCGCCCGCGAGCGCCTGCCGCCAATAATCGACCTGGCGCTGCAATCGCTCGCCGGCCAGCCACTGCCGTTGCCAGGCTGCATAGTCCGGATACTGAATTGCCGGCGGCGGCAACGGATCGTTTTGGCCTGCTGTGAAGGCTCGGTAAAGCGCGCCAAGCTCGCGCACGAGCACGCTCATCGACCAGCCGTCGGATATGATGTGATGCTGGGTGAGCAGGAACAGATACTTCTTCTCCGCTGTCCGTATCAGGCGTCCGCGGATCAACGGGCCGGCGGCGAGATCGAACGGCGTATCGGCCTCCTCGCGGCACAAGCGCGCGAGTTCCTGTTCGGCATCCAGCCGTTGCCGCAAGTCATGTTCGAGCACCGGCAGGTGCTCATCGGCCGGCAGCAATTCAACGCAGGGTTTTCCTTCGACCACGCGGAAGACGCTGCGCAGCGCTTCGTGACGCGCAAACAACCGATCAAGGCTGCGACGCCATGCAGCGACGTCGAGATCACCCGCGAGGCTCAAAGCGCCGCGAATGTGATAGTTGGCGTTGGCGCCATCGAGCTGCGCCAGCAACCAAAGCCGCTGCTGGGCAAAGGACAATTCCAGCGGCCCGCCGCGCGGCACCGCCGGAATCGAGGAGATTCCAATCTTGCTGGCATTTCGGCCGCGGTCTCTCGCCAGCGACAGGAGTTTCTTCACCTGTGCGGAATCCAGATCACGCAAACCGGGCTTTGATGGTTCAGCCATGTTCACTGCCCCGCCGCGATCAGATCCTGGAGCTCGTCGGCATCGAACTCCTGCTCGATCAGCCTGATCGATACGACGCGTGCGAATGACGCGAGGTCGGGATGAACGAACAGGTCTGAGACAGGAATCGACACGCCGATCTCCTGAGAGACCCGGCTGAGCACCCGCACCGCCAGCAGTGAGTGTCCTCCGAGCTCGAAGAAGTGATCGTTGCGTCCGATCTGCTCGACGCCGAGCAGTTCGGCCCAGATCTTCGCCAGCGCGATCTCGATTTCGTCCTCGGGCGCCTCATAGCCGCGGTGGGCTTGGGCATCCTCGTGCGGCGACGGCAATGCGCGACGGTCGATCTTGCCATTGGGGGTCAGCGGCAATTGCTCGAGCACCACGATCATCGATGGCACCATGTAATCGGGCAGGATGGCCGACAGCGCATCGCGCAAGGCGCGGCTGTCAAGCGTCGGCTCGCCGCTCGCATAGGCGATCAACTGACGGCCGGTCCTGCTCTCGCGCGTCACCACGGCCGCCGCACGTACGCCACGCTGCTCGAGCAGTGGCGCCTCGATCTCTCCCAGTTCGATACGGAAGCCGCGGATCTTCACCTGCTGGTCCGCACGGCCGACATAGTCGATCACGCCGTCCACCCGCCACCGCGCAAGATCGCCGGTACGGTAGAGACGCCCGCCGCTACCGCCGAACGGATCCGGGATAAATCGTTCTGCCGTCAGCGCGCCCCGGTTCAGATAGCCTCGCGCCAATCCAATGCCGCCGATGAACAGCTCGCCGGTGACACCAACGGGCACGATGTTGAGATCGGCATCGAGAATGTAGGCGGACCTGATGCCAACGGGCCGTCCGATCGGCGCCGGCTGGCCTGGCGTCAACGCGGCGTCATCGACGAGCCACGCCGTCGGCGCGATCACCGTTTCGGTCGGGCCGTAGGCGTTGACCAGAAGGTCGACATCGGCGGCCTGGCGAAGCGCTTTGATTCCGCTATCCGACCAGGCCTCGCCGCCGACAATGCACGCCCTGATCGCAAGCCGGCGCCGACTCTGGCACAACGCTGCGCTCATTTGATCCGCATAGGCCGGCGGCAGAAAGATCGTCGAGACCGAGTTTCTCGCAATCTCATCGACGAGGTCGTCGATCAATAGACCTGGCCTGGACGGCAGCACGACCGAGCCACCTGTCATCAGCGGCACCAGCCAGCGCTCGTGGGCAATGTCGAAATTGATCGAGGCCGACTGGAATTCCCGGTCGCGCGAAGTCATGCGGTACAAACGGCCGATCGCTTCGCAATGCATGGCCAGCGGCCCATGCGTTACCGCCACGCCCTTAGGCGTCCCGGTCGAACCCGACGTGTAGATGACGTAGGCCAGACTATCCGGGTGAATCTCGACATTCAGATTGGCTGTATCTTCGCCGACTGGCCGCTGCGGCTCGTCGATGCACCAGGCTTCGACGCCGGTCTCGCGCAGCACCGGCGCGAGAGGTTCGAGCAGCGCGCTTTGCGTCAATACCAGTGTCGCCGCACTGTCGCGCAGCATGTAGCCGAGCCGCTCGGCCGGATAATCCGGATCGAGCGGAAGATAGGCGCCGCCTGCTTTCAGAACGGCCAGGAGCGCTATCATCATTTCAGGGCTGCGCGCCAAGGCGATGCCGGTCAGGCGATCCGGACCGGCGTCCCAGTGGCGAAGCCGCCGCGCGAGTTGGTTGGCCCGGGCGTTCAACTCGCCATAGCTCAGGCGCTGGTCGCCCCACACAATCGCAAGGGCAGAAGGCGCCCGCACGGCTTGCGCTTCGATATGCGCAACGACGCCGACATAGGAAGCACCTGTCGCCAAACGGCCGGCACCGCTCCATTCCAGAATTCGCCGGGTCTCATCACCGGCGGATAATCCGAGATCGCCGATCGGTCGCTCCGCATTGGCCGCGATCCGCTCCAGCAATCCGTGCAGGATGTCCCGAAGGCGCCGGATGGCAACCTCATCAAAGCGGGCGCGGTCGTAATTGAACTCGAGATCGAGCCGTTCGCTTCCGGCAAACACGGCAACCGCCAGCGCATAATTTGTCGGCGTCACATGTTGCACCCGTCCCACGCGTGGGCAGCTCTCCCCCGTTCGCCGCAGCGCCTCATCGATCGGATAGTTTTCGAACACCAGAATGCTGTCGAACAGCGCCTGCCCGGCTTGGCCGGCGAGGCGCTGGATTTCGTAGAGCGGCGTCCAGCCATGCTCGCGCAGAGCCAGGTTCTGCTCCTGCAACTGACGCAGCCAATCGCCAGCTCGCGCTTGCGGGCTTGGTGCGTCGACAATCGGCAACGTGTTGATGAAGAGGCCCACCATCTCCTCGGAGCCCGGCAGGTCTGCCGGACGACCCGATACAGTCACCCCGAAACAGACGGCGGCCTGCCCCGAATGCCGCCGCAGCAACTGCGCCCACGCCGCCTGAACGAGCGTATTGAGCGTCACGCGCTCGCGCTTCGCAAATGCCTTCAGCCGTTCGGTCAATTCCGCATTCAGCGAAAGCGCAATGCTGGCGTGTCCCTCCTCCGATGCCTTGTTCGTAACCGGCGCATTCGCCAGCAAGGTCGGCGCTTCGAGCCCTGCCAAAGCGTCGCGCCAGAATTTCTCGGCGCCTGCGTGATCGCGACCTTGCAGCCATGCGATGTAGTCGCGATAGCTGCCCTGTACGGCCGGCAGTGTTCCCCCGCTCACATGCCGAAACACCTCCGCAACCAGCCGCGCCGAGCTCCAGCCGTCGACAAAGATGTGGTGATGGGTCCAGATCAGCCAGTGACGCTCGTCGTCGAGCCGGATCAAGCGCACCCGCTGCAACGGCGGCTGGGAGACGTCAAAGCCGCTCTCGCGCTCCCGCCGCGATGCTTCTGCCAGCGCGGCATCCAGTTCGGCGCGTCCGCCACGTTCCAGCGCTGCCGTCCGGCTGCGCCAATCCTCTTCGACGAACGGCACCGTCACATGACGGTGCACGACCTGCTGGGCCGCGCCTGACACGTGCTGCCAGACAAAGCCGGTCCGCAAGGCCGCATGCCGGTCACTCACCGCTTGCCACGCGGCTCGAAGCTTGTCGGCCTCGAAGCCGAACAGCTCGAGCCCGACCTGGTTGACATAGGCATCGTTGTCGCCATCGCAGACTGCGTGAAACAGCATGCCCTGCTGCATCGGCGAAAGCGGATAAATGTCCTCGATGCTGCGGAGATCGAAAATCGTCGCCAACCGATCGAGATCGGCCTGGTCGAGGCCGGACAACGGGACGTCCGAAGGCGTGAGACCAACGGCCCCGCTGCAGCAATGCGCCACCAGTTCGCACAGGGCCGTTTCGTAAAGTTTCGCCAGCCGCTCGACCGTCTCTCGCCGATAGCGCTTTCGTCCATATCCGAACGACAAGTGCAGACGTCCCTCACGCACCAGACCGGTGATGTTCAGCCATCCCCGCAAGGGCGCAATGGCGCTGCGCGACGCACCCGCGCTCTCGGGCGCGAATCCGAACAGCGAGGAAGCCCCCACACTGCCGTCGAAGCGGCCGAGATAGTTGAAGACGACCTGCGGCTCCGCCAGTTGCGCCAGCGCGTTGCGCTGGTGTTCGGAGCCGAGATAGCGCAACACGCCATAACCAAGCCCGCGGTTCGGGATCGCGCGAAGCTTCTCCTTCACCGCCTTGATCAGGGAGGCGTGGTCGTCCGACCCGCCTTGCAGCCGCACCGGGAAGGCTGTCGTGAACCAGCCGACCGTGCGGGAAATATCCGCTCCGGGAAAAATGTCCTCGCGGCCGTGACCCTCGAGCTCGACCGTCACATCGTCGCGCTGGCTCCAGTGCGACACGGCACGCGCCAGGCTCGCCAGCATCAGATCGTTGACCTGCGTCCGATAGGCCGACGGCGCCTCCTGCAGTAGCCTCGACGTCACCTCGGTATCGAACACCAGTGATACCTCTTCGCCGTCGCCGACCCGATCGACGCCGCCATGATCATCGTCGCATGGCAGGCTTGGACCCGCCGCACCATCGAGCCAGAACGGCAGTTCGTCGGCAAGCTCGCTGGTCGTCGCGTAGGAATGCAACCGCTCGCCCCAGGACGCATAGGACTCGCTCTTCGGCGGCAGCGTTACGACGGCGTCTCTCTTTAGCTGGTCGTACGCCGAGGCCAGGTCTTCGAGCAGGACCCGCCAGGATACGCCGTCGACAACCAGATGATGGATCACGATCAGCAGCCGCTGACTGCCGTCCGCAAGGTCGATCGCCACCGCACGCAGCAAACGACCCGAGGACAGCGACAGGCTTTCCTGCGCGGCCGATGCAATCGCGGTGACCTGTGTCGCATCTCCGACATCGGTACGAATCCACAGCAACTCCGACGGTGATGGCGGAATGCCCAGCGCTGTGCGCCACGCGCCGTCCACCTGCGCGAACCGCAGGCGCAACGCATCGTGATGATCGACGATCGTCGTCAGCGCGCGCCGCAGCGTCTCCCAGTCGATCCGCGTTTGCGGCTCCAGCAGCACCGCCTGGTTCCAATGGCTCCGGTTGCCGATGTCTTCGCTGAAAAAGCGTGCCTGAATTGGCAGCAAATGACGCATGCCGGTTGCCGCACCGGTCGATACCTTTGCGGCAGAACTCTCTTTCCCTGCCGCAGGTGCTGGCGCGACGGCGGCGACGCTTGCCAACCCCGCCACGGTCTGCTGGCCGAACACCTGCTTCGGCGTCAGGCGAATGCCGCGCTTGCGCAGGCGTGCGATGATCTGCAGGCTGAGAATGGAATCGCCGCCAAGCTCGAAAAAATTGTCGTTGCGGCCGATGCGTTCGCGACTGAGCACCTCACGCCACACCGCCGCAATCTGTTCCTCAGTGTCCCCCATCGGCGCGGAATAGTTCGCGGCGACCACATCTCCCACCGGCTCGGGCAGCGCCTTGCGGTCGACCTTGCCGTTTGGCGTCAGCGGCAGCCGCTGCAGAACAGTGATGTGCGACGGCACCATGTATTCCGGCACCACCGCGGCCAATTGCTGCTTGATCACATCCGGCTTCGGCGTGGCACCCATCGCGGGCACACAGTACGCAACGAGTTCCTGGCATTCGGCGCTGTCCCCGATGGCGCGTGCGACAACCACCGCGTCGTCGATCCCCGGCAGCCCCTTGATCGCGCGCCCGACTTCACCAAGCTCGATGCGATAGCCGCGTAGCTTGATCTGATCATCGCCACGGCCGAGGAATATCAGCCGGCCTTCCCGATCGCAGCGAACGCGATCACCGGTGCGATATAGCCGCTCTCCAGCCGGCCCAAACGGATCCGGAATGAAGCGCTCGGCGGTCAAGCCGGCCTCGCCACGATAGCCCCGCGCGACGCCGGCGCCTCCAATATAGAGTTCGCCGGCTACGCCGATCGGAACCTCGTTGAGCGCGTCATCCAGAACATGCGCGCGCAGATTGGCAAGCGGCAAGCCAGTCGGGATCGCACCCGTCTCGCTCGCGGGGTCACATTCATGCGTGACCGCGCCAACCGTCGTTTCCGTCGGTCCGTAGTGATTCAGAATTCGGCATTGCGGCCGTAACTGCCGGATCTCGTTCAACAGTGCGGGATCGCTGGCCTCGCCACCGAGGATCAGCGTATCGCTGGGCAGGAGATCGGCCGAGCGCGAAGCCTTGAGCAGCCCTCGCAGATGGCTGGGCACGATCTTGAGAATGCCGACTTCGCCGTCCCGCATGACTTTCGCGAACGCATCCGCATCGAACACCACTTCGGGCGGCAACAAATGCAGCGTCGCGCCGGAGGCGAGCGCCCCGAACAGAACGGTGTGGCCGAGATCCGCCGCCACGGTCGAGACCATCGCCATGTTCGCCAAACGCTGCGGCTGCAGGCGTTGCAGCAGGGCCTGCACATAATTGGCCAACGCGCCGTGTGAGACGGCGACGCCCTTCGGCGTCCCGGTCGATCCGGAGGTATAGATGACGTAGGCGGTCTGCGCCGGGTGGATCAGATTGTCTGATGGCGCGCTCGATGTGTCCTCGCGCGCCGCCGCTTCGGCTTCCGCATCGAGCACAGTGCAATCAAGTGCACGCACTTCGGCCAGCTTCTCGCCGGCCGCCAGCACGATTTCGATGCCGCCGTCTTGCAGGATGCGCCTGATACGTTCCAGCGGCCATTTCGGATCGAGCGGCACATAGGCGCCGCCCGCCTTCAGCACACCAAGCAGCGCGACAACAAATGCCGGCGAGCGCTCGATCCACAGCGCAACCGGCACCTCGCGCGTCACGCCCTTGCTTGCAAGCATGTGAGCGATGCGGTTTGACTTTTGCTCCAGGTCGACGAATGTCAGCGTCTCGCTGCCGCACCGGATGGCGACCTCGGCCTGGCGATCGATCGTCGACGCGCGATGAAGACCGACCACATCGGTGAACCCGAACACGGCGGCCTCGCTCGGCACGACCTGCCGGTTCGCATCGTCGATGACGAAGTCCGAAATCCGTCGTTCCGCATTCTCCGCGATCTGGCGCAGCAATGAACCGAACTGCGCCGCCAGCCGCGCGATCGTCGGGGAATCGAACAGATCAGTGGCGTAGTTGAACGTTACCTTCATGCCGCCAGAGCCATCGACGACATCGAGCGCGAGATCGAAATGCGATCCCGCGAGGTCCATGATGTCGATCTCGGCGGTGAGCCCCTCGACGCCGTCGAACCCGCGCGGCGCCGTCATGTAGTTGAACTTGGCCTGGAACAGCGGATTGTGCCCACCGCTTCGTTCAGGGCGCAGCCCGTCGACCAGCATTTCGAACGGCAGATCCTGATGCGACAGCGCCTCGATCACCGCGTCCTTGACCTGCTGCAGCAGGTTCGCGAAGGTTGCTTCATCGGCAACCTCGGCCCGCAGCACCAGCGTGTTGATGAAGCAGCCAATCAGCCGCTCGAGCTGCGCGTGACGACGCCCCGCGACCGGCACGCCGACGCGCAAATCGCTCTGCCCCGTATAGCGATGCAACAGCGCCTGATATGCACCGAGCAGCAGCATGAAGACGCTCACCCGGTGTTTTGCGGCGATCTCCCGCAGCCGGGCCGCCAGCGCGCCGTCGATGGCAAGGCCGACCGTATCGCCGGCATGACTTTGCGTAGCCATACGCGGCCGGTCATGGGGCAGAGCCAACACGGGGTGCGCGTCGCCCAGCTTTGCACGCCAATAGGCGAGCTGCCGATCTCCCTCGCCACAAGCGAGCCAGTTTCGCTGCCAGACTGCGAAATCCGCATATTGCATCATCGGCACCGGCGGCCGGCCTGCGTCTTGTCCGATGCCGTTGCGGTAGAGTCCCGCCAGCTCTTCGAGCATCACGTCAAGTGACCATCCATCGACGACGATGTGATGAGCAAGCAGCAGCAATTCGTGCGCATCATCTGCGAACTGAAGCAACACCGCCCGCAATAGCGGCCCATTGACAAGGTCGAACGGTTTTCCGAGTTCGGACCGTCTGACCTCCGCCGCGTGTTCAGCGGGACATCCGCGGAGATCCTGGTGCCTGATACCGACGCCGAGGGCGTCGTGAATAACCTGCCTTGCGCGACCATCCGTTGCAACGAATGTGGTGCGCAGCACCTCATGACGCTGAACGATTTCCGCAATCGCCTGTAACAAGGCGGTATGGTCGAGCTTTCCCTTGAGCCTGATCGTGCTCGCGACCGTGTAGGCCGTGCCATTGGGGTCCAGATTCCAGAGAAACCACAGCCGCTCCTGCGCATGGGACAAGGTCGCGCGGTCGGCCGGCGCTGCCCGCTGGATCGGGGGAAGCGCCCTCTTCGCGCCGTCGCGCTGCAGCGCGTCGATATGATCAGCGAATGCGTCAAGCTTCGGCGCGTCGAAAAAGCTGCGCAGTTCCAACTCGACGCCGAAGCGTTCGCGGAGCGCGGCAGCTATCTGGCCGGCCGAGATCGAGTTTCCACCCAGTACGAAGAAATCGTCCTCGCGGTGCACGGCCCTTACGCCCAGCGCCTCGCACCAGATCGACGCCAGCGCGCGCTCGGTGTCGGTCGCGGGCGCGGTCAGCGTCGCGCCATCGCGACGTCGGCCTCTTTCGAAGACCATAAAACTGTCGAGCGTGTTGTTGGCCCAGCCGGCGGCGCAGGCGGAGCGCTGCAGTTTTCCGCTCGTCGTCAGCGGCATCGCTTGCGGATTCAACAGGACGATGACGGCCGGATATTCCTGCGCCTGCCGCAGCACGGCCTCGCCGATTCCCTGGGCGAGAGCCTCGGGACGCTCGCGCTTGAGAACGGTACGGCTGAATTCTGCCGCGACGCCGATGCTTTCCCGTCCATCGATCTCGACCGCAAACGCGGCAACCCGTCCGCTACGGACGGATTCGACCTCGGCTTCGACCGCCTGCTCGACGTCAGTCGGATATACGTTCTGGCCGCGAACGATCAGCAGGTCCTTGAGCCGGCCCGTTACGATCAGCGCGCCGTCCTGAATGAATCCGATATCTCCGGTACGCAGCCAGCGCATGCCGTCGTGCTCGACGAAGGCTTTTTGCGTGGCCTCAGGATTGTTCCAGTATCCGAGCGCGACACTCGGGCCCGCGACCCAGATCTCGCCGACTTCGTCGGCCGGCGCCGCAGCCGCCCCGTCGATGCGCATGATGCGCGTGACGTGGCCCGCGACCGTCCGGCCGCACGCCACGAGATCGGTGCCCTCGTCGGCTGTTGCGACGCGGCCCGCCGCAAGCGCCGCCGTATCGAGGGTATGGCTGACAGTCTTGGTCGAGAGGTCACCTGCCGTCACCAGCAGCGTCGCCTCGGCCAGGCCGTAGCAGGCGTTCAACGCTCGTCGATTGAACCCGGCCGGCTCGAATCGTTCCGCGAATCTGCGGAGCGTGCTGCTGCGAACAAACTCCGAGCCTGAGAATGCGAACCTCCAGCGGCTGAGATCGAGCCGGCCGATCGTCTCGTCGGAAATGCGGTCGGCACACAGCGCGAAGGCAAAGTCAGGTCCGCCACTGAGCGTACCGCCGTGACGATCGATGGCTTCAAGCCAGCGTCGCGGCCGCTCGAGAAAATTGCGTGGCGACATCAGGACGGCGGTAAAGCCGGTAAACAGCGGATTCAACAACCCGCCGATCAATCCCATGTCGTGATAGAGCGGCAGCCAACTCACGAAGACGTCGTCGAGCGCCCCTCGGGTGACGGCCTCGATGGCCTTCTCGTTGGCCGTCAGGTTCGCGTGCGAGACGCAAACGCCTTTCGGCTGCGAGGTCGATCCGGACGTGTACTGCAGGAAGGCAACCGCATCTGCCTCCGGCCTCGTCTCACGCCACTCTGCAGCGAACGCCGCCGGTATCGCATCTACCGCGATGATCTCTGCTTTCGCCAGTTCGGGAAGTGCTGCTTCCACCGCACCAACCAGCGCGGCTTCCGTCAGGATGAGGCGGGGCGTCGCATCGCGCAGAATGCCGTAGAGACGCCCTGCATAGCGTTCGGCGCCGCCCTCCGGCGGATAGGCCGGGACGGCGATCACCCCCGAATAAAGGCACGCATAGAAAGCCACGGCATAGTCGAGGCCGCTGGGCAGCAGGATAACCGCGCGCTCGCCCGCGCCGCCCAATTGCTGCAGCCGGGCTGCGACGGATCGAATCCGGGCGTCGAGACCGGCAAACGTCAACTCTTCGGCGACGCCGTCTCCCTCCAGGAAGCGCAACGCGACCCCGTCCGGGCGTAACGCGGCATGGCACCGTAGTCGTTCGACGAGATTGTCTCTGTACATCTTCTCGAATCCAGTCCGCCCGCAACCGACGATTCTCGTCGCCCGAAATGCCGATCAGCCCTGCCGATGCGCTTCCGCCATCGCAACGATCACCTTGCGCGGTCCCTTGAACGGCGCGCGCGCATGCGCGGTGAGCATGTTGTCAAGCATCACCACATCGCCGGCCTGCCAGGGAAAGCTGATCTTGTGCGTTTCGAGAATGTTGCGGACGGTGGCGAGCGTCTCGTCGTCGATCGGCGAACCGTCGCCGTAGAGGACGTTGCGCGGCAGTTCAGTCTCGTCGCCGACCACGTCGAGCAAGCTCTCGCGCACTTCCGGCTCGAGGTTGGAAACGTGAAACAAATGGGCCTGATTGAACCAGACCCACTCTCCCGTCACCGGATGCCGTGCCGTCCCCTGACAGATCTGGCGGGTGCGAAGCTCGCCGTCTTCCTTCCATTCGCATTCGATGTCGTGCCCGGCGCAGTAGGCCTCGACCTCCGACCTCGTCTCGGTACCGAACACCTGCTGCCAGTCGACGTCGAGCCCGTTGCCGTAGTTCCGCACATACATCACGCCCTTCTCGGCGAAACGCTCCCGAATCGCCGTCGGCATGTCGCGATAGATGGCGCGGCTGTCGGCGATCGGCGTTTCGCCGCCCTCCTGCGCCGGCTGCATGCAATAGAACCAGATCTTCATCGGCCAATCGCGCGTATAGGCCTGCTCGTTGTGCAGCGGAATGTGCTGGTGCGGCGGATATTCCGTGGAGGTGTAGACGCCGGAGGTGACCTGCGAGCGCGGCGTCGATCCGAACTCGTAGGTGAGCAGCGGATGACCGAAATCGGCCGCGAACGCCCGGAACGCGTCAGGCCCATCGAGAGAGAAATCGCGAAACACGATGCCGCCGCAATCGGTCAAATGCCGATCGATGGTGTCGCGTAGCATGGGAAGCGCCGCACCGAGCGGCTGCCCGGCCTTGTCGGCCTTCAGCAACAACGGAAGACGCTTGCCTTCAATGAGTGGCTGGACGGAGAATACGCTCATGATCCTCGCTCCGATGCGAACCGATCGATCGCCCCGACCGTCGGGCCAGGGCCGATCCGATCAGGCCGAGCAGTTCGGCTTGCTGCGTGTGAATGAAGAAGTGATGGCCCGGCAGCATGTCGAGCGCGAATTCCGCCGACGTTTCCCGCCGCCAGGCTTGTAGCTTTTCGCGGCTGGTCTCGTCGTCGGCGCCGCCGAAGACGTGCACGGGACACGACAACGGATGCCGCCGCCGATAGACATAGGCGCCGCACATCAAAAAATCGGCGCGGAGCACCGGCAATGCCGATCGCATCAGCTCGGCATTCGACAGCGCCTCATCCGGCGTGCCCTGCAGATCGCGGAGCTCCTTCAGCAACGCTTCGTCGCTCAATGGCAGGCGCCATTTGCTGCCGTCTCGAACGGCCGGCGCCTCAGCGCCCGAGGCAAAGAGAATAGCCGGCGCAGGCGCGCCGCGATCACGCAGGAAATGCGCGAGTTCGAATGCAATCAGCGCGCCGAGGCTATGTCCAAACAGTGCATAGGGCGCATCAAGCTGGGCGTGAAGTTCGGCAGCGAGCTGCCATGCAAGCGCGTGGGGGTCGGTCGCCAGCGGCTCGTCCATGCGTGCGCCGCGCCCGGGCCACTCTATCGGCCGGACATCGATCCATGACGGCAAAAGCCTGCGCCACCGCGCATAGAACATGGCGCTGCCGCCGGAGTAAGGCAGACAAAGAAGCCGCATCGGAAGACAAGGCTCCGTTGGCTTAAGCCGACTTCTGCGGCGCCGTCCCGTCCATGAATTTGCGCAACGTTAGCGGGCGCATGTCGGTCCACACCTGCTCGATGTGTTCAAGGCATTCCTTCTTGCTGCCGGTCTTGCCCACCGCTTTCCAGCCGCTCGGAATATCCTTGAACGTCGGCCAGATGGAGTATTGCTCTTCGTGATTGATGACGACGGTGAAGGTGACGTCGTCTCTGTCGAACACCATCATGGTTCGGTCCCTCTTCAGAAAACGAAAGCAATGGCGTGTTGACTAGGTCAGAAGCAAATCATGGTCAAAGCAATATCGACGACGAAGTTTTTAATAGCTCCAAGGTGGCGATGGCGTGACACGATGCAACCTCCGCGCTTGCGCGGCCGGCGCGCATGAAAAGTGACTGATGGCAATGCGATGCGCAGTTTCTTGCAATTCTAACTCGCCAGGCGGGAACCTTTTTGATTTTCGAAATCGCACATCCAGCGCGCGACGATTTTCATCGCATTGTCATCAATTTCGATGCGTCAGTTTTGCGACAACACTAGGTCAAAGAAATGCCGCCGCGGATGAGATCCGCGGCGGCATGAATTGCAAGCGATTGAACTGCGCAGCGTTCAGAAATTGAACGTCGTCGACAAGAGATAGGTGCGCGGGGCACCGAGGGATACGGCGCTGCTTACCGTGCGATAGGAGTTCCAATAAGCCTCATTGAAGACGTTCTCTACATTGGCGCGAATGACGATTGGCTTGCCGTTCCAGGGTGACAGGAAGGTGTAGCGCGCACCGAGGTCGACCCGCGTCCATGCCGGCAGCTCCTGCGTATTCGCATCGTTGGCATAACTCTCGCTGGTGTGAATGACCCGGCCGGTCAGCGTAAGCCCGTCCACGAAGGGAGTGTCCCATTCGGCGCCAATATTGAGATTCAACGCCGACACACCCACGGGCACCTTACCGTTGAAGTTGAAGACCGATGATCCAACCGAGGTCGATTGCTTGATCACTTCGCCATCGATGAGAGTGACGCCGCCCAGGATCCGAACAGTCGGCGAAATCTCGCCGAAGGCGTGGAGCTCTACGCCACGATTTTGCTGCTCGCCAGCAAGTCGCCTTGCAGGCAGGGTCACTCCCGGTACGGCGACCGCTATTATGTTAGGGCTCGTGATATCAAACCAACTCGCTGTGACGGTAACGCGGCCCATGTCGACTTTGACGCCGGCTTCCTTCTGCTTCGTCTGCGCGGGCGGAATGATTTCTCCGACGTTTGAATACGTCGTGGCTCCCGTTACCACTTCTGGCGCCTTGAGGCCTTCGATGTAGTTTGCGTAGAGCGAGACGTTCTCCAGCGGCTTCACGATTACCGCATAGCCGGGACTCCAGGTTGGAACATCGACGCTCGATTTGGCGCCAGTCAGAAGGTTTGCACTGTCCACTGCCGCCGTCTGTCGTCTGGCTCCAACGATGAACTGGAGTCTGTCATTAAACATCGACATCGTGTCGGCGATGCCGACACTGGTAAGCCTTGTCTGAGTTTGAAGATTTTGGGCGACAGTCGTGAAGTTCGGGTAAGGGATCGAGACCGGATTGTACAGGTTTGAATTGACAGCCGCACCTGCCCTGCCGAACGAACTGTAATCCCGCTCGAAGGCCGAGTAGTTGACGGTCAGGAGATGGTTGATGGGCCCAGTGTCGACCGATGCGCGCAGCCCGACCTCACCCGCATAATTGTCATAGACGTCGCGTCCATTGAAAGGAATGGCCGTCCAGTTGCCATTGGCGCTCGTGATGCGCGGCGACGCATAGATGTAATCGATCTCGCTCTTGTGGTATCCGAGCGCGCCATATGCAGTGACCGACTCAGTCAGATCGACTTCGCCGCGCGTCATCGCGAACGTATCCCTCGGTTTCCATGTGGCCCAATCCGGCATGTAATTGGTGCCGGGCTTTGGTGCGGCTGGAACCGGAATGGAGGTCGGAAAAGGAGGGCTGGTGTTGAACGTCAGGAACCGCAGCGGCGGATTAAGATTTTCGGCCTGGTAACCGATATCCGTGGAGAAGCGCACACGCTCGCCCCGGTAGTCGAGATTGAGTGCGGCGTTGCCGAACTCGGAGGTCTGCCGGTCAAACGCGGTCGATCCACCTCGCCCCTCGCCATTGAACCGGATTCCCCATTCCTTGTGTTCACCGTAGCGCCGGCTCACATCAGTCTGCAGTCCGAATTGGGACTTTGACCTATAAAGTGCGGTCAGCTCCGTAATATCGAAGTCGGGAGCGCTCTTCGTTACCAGGTTAATGCTACCACCGTTGGCGCCCGCAGGCGGCATGCCGGTGAGCAGCACGCCCGGGCCTTTCAGAACCTCGACACGTTCGAGGAAATTCGCCGACGTTGAATAGAACGGCGCCATTCCATAGAGGCCGTTCATGGAGTAGTCGCCGCTGTCGTGGTAGAAGCCCCTGATGTAGAGGCCATCGATGCCGTTGCCGGCGGGCGTCTTCATCCGGACCGACGGATCGTTGTACAGGACATCGCCGACGGTGCGCGCCTGCTGGTTCTTAATCAGCTCCGCAGTGTAGCTGGTCTGGTTGAACGGCGTGTTCATAACGCCGCGATTACCGAGAAATCCGAGCCGGGATCCCGTGGCAACCTGCCCACCCGCATAGGGTGCGGGCGGAGCACCGAGCGCGCCAGTCGTAGGCGTCACATACGGCACCGGCTCCACCCGACGCGGCGCCGGCGCTGCGACACGGCGCTGCACGCGCGACGTCGACGTTTGCGTTCTCCGTGCTGGGGCTGAGCGCGCGCGTTGCTGGGTTGGAGCATCGACGGTGACGGGCGGCAAATTCTGCGCGAAGGCGCTCGAGCCGCCGGCAACATCCAGAGACAGCGCAAGATAGCTCACCGCTCCCAGCGAAACAGCGCGCATAACATTTCTGGCAGCGACTCGATGCGTCATACTTCCACCCCAAAGGCCCACAAGCAGGTTCCGGCCCGTTCTAACTTCTGAGGTGGAAACGGCGAGTAGAAGCCATCTAAGGTAACGAAGCGTGCACATAACGGATTGCGTTAGTTGCGATGAGGCAACACCTCACGCTCTTCGAATTGTTCTAAATCGCATGAAGTTTTTAAGCGTTCTAATTTTGTGAGGTGAACGCGAAGTCGAATGCAGCGGTCGGCCGAGTCGTGATGCTTTGTTGTGCAGCGATATCAGGAAATCGATTCGCGCCACATCAACCCAACAGATTGCGCAACGCGCGGATGAAGACCCGCGAGCCGACTTCGATCAACTCGTCCGGAAAATCATAGTCCGGCGCATGCAGGCCGGCATGATCCCGACCGGCGCCCAAGAAAAACATCGCAGACTTCGCTTGCCGGTTGAACAGGCCGAAATCCTCGGAGCCGCGCAGCGGCAGGCCCCGCGTGGAGTGCGCGATCCCTTCGGCATCTAGCGCGCTCTTCAGATGAATGACCGCCTCGGGCGCGTTCATGCAGTGAGCGAAGACGTCGCGATAGGCGATCTCCACTTTCAGCCGCTCGTCTTCCGCAACGCGCCGAATCAAATTCTCAGCCTGCAAGCGGATGCTTTCCATCTTTGCGTCCGTCAGCGTTCTGAGCGTCAACCAAAGCTCGGCGTGCCCCGGCGAGATGCCAAACGCCGGCTCACCCAGCCGCGCGTGGGTGACCGTGACCATCGAGAATTCGCTAGTGAACTCGCCGCCCTGTCCCAGCGCAGGGATTTCGTTCAGCAGCCGGACCATGGCTCGTTGCGGCGAAACGCCGAGTTCCGGATTCGACGCGTGCGCCGTTCGGCCGAACAATGCGATCTGCATGCCGCGCGAGGCGCAATTGACCAGGCCTTCCGCGATGGCGACTTCGCCCAGCGCAAGGCCCGGCAGGTTGTGCAAGGAAAACACGAAGTCCGGCTGCACCTGCTGAAATTTTTTGTCGGCAAGCACAGAAGCCGCGCCCGATCCATCCTCTTCAGCGGGTTGGAACAGCAACACGGCCCGCCCACAGCGGGGACGCGTTCGGCAGAGATCGCGCGCCACGGCTGCGAGGATCGTCATGTGACCGTCATGGCCACAGAGATGCGCTTTTCCCGGCACCTCCGACCGATGCGGAATCACGGATGTCTCTTGAATCGGCAGTCCGTCCAGTTCGGACCGAAGCATGATCGTCGGGCCCGGCGCACTCCCTTCATAGATCCCGGCCACGCCATGTCCGCCCAGTTCGGTAATGATCTTGTCGGCCCCGGCTGCCCTGAGAAACGCCTGTACGGTTTGCGCCGTCTCCTTCTCCTGCCCCGACAATTCCGGCCTGCGGTGCAGTTGGCGGCGCCAGGCAACCAGTTCGGCCAGATCCTGTTCGAGCAAGAACATGAGCTATCCCCGGGTTCGTGACCAGTTTGGCGGACGTTGAAAAATTCATCGATCGTACGCAATCTGATTCAACCTCTCCTTCGAGATGTTCCAAACGACTCGATCCGCCGGCAGCGACGGAGGCAAAAGGAATTCGTCTCCGGGAGAGCGCGGCATAAGCCGTCAAACCATTGCGCAGGGAATGCCGGAATGCTCTGGCTGTACCTGTATGCTCGTGTGCGCATTTTCTTAGCGCTACTTGCACACGAGACCGCGGGTGCGAGCCGGCACCCGGCATTCCCTGCATCCTCCCTTTCGAGGGTGAAACTGGCAAGCCCCGGACGCCATGCGCCGCGGGAACGCATATCTATGCTCGGCTTTGGAAGGGGAATCAGCGGTTGACTTGGGAACCGCCAGCAATCAGAAAAAGTCCTGAAAAATGAATGGCAAGCGCAAATGGTCGGAGTGGCAGGATTCGAACCTGCGACCCCTGCGTCCCGAACGCAGTGCTCTACCGGGCTGAGCCACACTCCGACTTGGAACGCGGCTTATAGCCTTGGGTTTCGGCGACCGCAAGCAGCCGAATTAAGGAAATTAATCACAGTGAATGTTGGCCTGAAAACCCAGATTTTGCCCGCCGGCGAGGCCGCCGTGGCGGCTGCCGCGCGTGCGCTTTCAGAAGGCGGGCTGGTGGCGTTCCCGACCGAGACGGTCTACGGCCTCGGCGCCGATGCCACCAATCCGGCCGCGATCGCCCGCCTCTACCAGGCCAAGGGCCGGCCGGCCTTCAACCCGCTGATCGCCCATGTCGGCGATGTCGCCGCCGCGCGGCAGATCGCCCGGTTTGACGCGGCTGCGACGGCGCTGGCCGAAGCGTTCTGGCCCGGCCCGCTGACGCTGGTGCTGCCGAAGACGGAAGCTTGCGCAGTCGCCGATCTCGCGACCGCCGGCCTCGATACGGTCGCGGTCCGCATTCCGGCCCATCCGGTGGCTCGCGACATCCTGCGCGAGTTCGGCGGCCCGGTGGTCGCGCCGTCCGCGAACATCTCGGGCCACGTCTCGCCTACCACGGCCCTTCATGTGCAGAGCGACCTCGCGGGGCGGATCGACCTGATCGTCGATGCCGGCGCGGTCGAGGTCGGCGTCGAATCGACCATCGTCGGCTGCTTTGACGCGCCGATGCTGCTGCGCCCCGGCGGCCTGCCGCGCGCCGAGATCGAGCGCGTGCTGGGCCGCGCGCTGGTGCAGCCGCCGGCGGGCACTGAGAGCGAAACCGGCCAGCCGCTGGCGCCGGGCATGTTGGCCTCGCACTACGCGCCGCGCGCGCGTGTGCGGCTCAATGCGGCCGCGCTCGAGCCGGGCGAAGCATTGCTCGCGTTTGGCCTCGGAGCAATTTCCGGAATTGACGCCGCCTCGAGCGTGATGAATCTGTCGGAGCGCGGCGATCTCGACGAGGCCGCCGCCAATTTGTTCGGCCATCTTCGCGCGCTCGACGCCAAGGGCGCGCACACGATCGCGGTGATGCCGATTCCGAACGAAGGATTGGGCGAAGCCATCAACGACCGGCTGCGCCGCGCGGCAGTTGGGCGAGAATGAACGGTCGGGAATGAAAGAGAATAAAATGAATATCGTTCAGGGTTCCGTGTCGCCGCTTCCCGCCGAGCTGATCGCAAAATTCCGCGCCATCGTCGGCGAGAAATATGCGGTGACCGATGCTGCCGATATTGCGCCTTACGTCACCGAGGAACGCGACCTGTTCCACGGCCGCTCGCCGCTGGTGCTGCGGCCGGGCTCGACGGCAGAAGTGTCCGCGATCTGCAAACTCGCCAGCGAACACCAAATCGCGCTGGTGCCGCAGGGCGGTAACACCGGGCTGGTCGGCGGGCAGACCCCGCATCATGGCGAGGTCGTCGTCTCGCTGCGGCGGCTCGACAAAATTCGCGAGATTGATCCCGCCTCGAACACCATGACGTGCGAGGCCGGCGTGGTGCTGCAGATCGCGCAAGCTCGCGCGGCCGAAGTCGATCGCCTGTTCCCATTGTCGCTCGGCGCCGAGGGTAGCTGCACCATCGGCGGCAATCTCTCCACCAATGCCGGCGGCACGGCGGCGCTGGCGTACGGCGTGGCGCGCGAGATGGCGCTCGGGCTCGAAGTCGTGCTGGCGGATGGCCGGATCCTGAACGGATTGTCCAAACTGAAAAAGGACAACACCGGCTACGATTTGCGCAACCTCTTCATCGGCGCCGAGGGCACGCTCGGCATCATCACCGCGGCGACGTTAAAATTGTTTCCGAAGCCGCACGCGGTGGAGACCGCCCATGTCGGCCTTCAATCGCCGGCGCAGGCGCTAAAACTGTTGTCGATCGCGCAGAATGAGGCCGCCGGCAGCCTGACCAGCTTCGAATTGCTGGCCGATATCGCCGTCGATTTCAGCCTGCGTCACGGCATCGACATCCGCGATCCGCTCTCGACCAAGCATCCCTGGTACGTTCTGATGGAATTGTCGTCCTCGCGCGACGACGCGCGTGACGCGCTGGAAGCGATCCTCGCCAAGGGCATGGAGGAAGGCATCGTCGATGATGCCGTGATCGCGGCGAATCTCTCGCATCGCGCCGCGTTCTGGAAACTGCGCGACGAAATGTCGGCCGCGCAGAAGCCGGAAGGCGGCTCGATCAAGCACGACATCTCGGTGCCGGTCGCGGCCGTGCCCGCCTTCATCGAGGAGGCCAATGCGGCAGTGGTGAAGCTCATCCCGGGCTCGCGGCCTGTGCCGTTCGGCCATCTCGGCGACGGAAACATCCATTACAACGTCAGCCAGCCGATCGGCGGCAATACCGCCGATTTCATGTCGCGCTGGCATGAGGTCAACGAGGTGGTGTTCGAAATCGTATTGCGGATGGGTGGATCGATTTCCGCCGAGCACGGCATCGGCGTGCTCAAGCGCGACGAACTGCCCGACGTCAAGGACAAGGTCGCGATCGAACTGATGCGCGGCATCAAGGCAATGCTCGACCCGCTCGGCATCATGAATCCGGGCAAGGTGCTGTGACCGTATCAGCGACGAAGCCCGTGCCTGCGCTCGCCATCGCCGAGATCGTGGATGCCGATGTCGCGGCCGTGATCGCGCTGTGGCAGGCCAGCGGCCTGACGCGGCCCTGGAACGATCCCGCCGCCGACATCGCGCTCGCTCGCCGTGGACCGCACTCCACGGTGCTGATCGGCCGCGACGGTGACGCGATCGTGGCGACCGCGATGGTCGGCCATGACGGGCATCGCGGCTGGGTCTATTACGTCGCCACCGATCCCGATCGCCGCGCGCAAGGTTATGGCCGCGCCATCATGAACGCGGCCGAGGACTGGCTGCGCGCGGCCGGCATTCCGAAACTGCAATTGCTGGTGCGGCCGGAAAATTCTGATGTCGCCGCCTTCTACCAGTCGATCGGATTCGGCGAGCAAAAGATGCTGTTTTTCGCCAAGTGGCTCGACGGCCGCGAGCCGCCGCGGTGAGCTGAAGGATTGCCATGAGCCTCGCAGATCGTGTCCGCGTCAAGAACGTCACCGTGCTCTCCGACCGGCACTATCGGTTGGAGGAAGTCGAGTTCGACTATCGCCGCGGCGACGGCGAATGGCAGACGATGAAGCGGGAGGTTTTCGACCGCGGTCACGCCGCCACGCTGTTGGCGTACAATGTCGCAAGCCGCACCGTCGTGCTGACGCGACAGTTCCGCCTGCCGCCCTATCGTGCCGGGCACGACGATCTCATGATCGAGGCCGCCGCCGGCATGCTCGACGACGAGACTCCCGAGAATCGGATTCGTGCGGAGGCGGAGGAGGAAATCGGCTATCGGTTGCACGATGTGCGCAAGGTGTTCGAGGCCTTCATGAGCCCGGGCTCGGTCACCGAGAAGCTGCACTTTTTCGTCGCCGAATACGAAGCTGCGATGCGGGTCGGCGACGGCGGTGGATTGGCCAACGAAGGCGAGGACATCGAGGTGCTGGAGTTGCCGATCGATTCCGCGCTGGCCATGATTTCGGATGGCCGCATTGCGGATGCCAAGACCATCATGCTGCTGCAATACGCGGCGCTGCATATTTTTCGCTGACCTGTAGGGAGGGCAAAGCGCAGCGTGCCCACCATTGCGAGCAGAATTTCGTGGTGGAAATGGTGGGCACGCTTCGCTCTGCCCACCCTACCAGAGACGACGAGATTGTATCCGCCTCAAAACAACGAGCCCTGCCCGTCATCCTCTGATGCCGCCGTCGCCTTGCGCGGCGCGGCGCGCTTCGCAGGCTTCGGCTCCTCCGCCGCACGCTGCTCGTCCGTGATCGGCAGCAGCAATTGCGCGTCGTCATTGACCACGCGATTGACGCGCGTGGAAATCTCGTGCCAGGCGAACTCGCCCTCAACAGGCCCGCGCAGCAGCGGCATGACATCCTCTGCATCGTGGATGCGGCCATCGAGCCAGCGCTCGAATTCGTCAGGCGCGATCGTCACGGGCACGCGGTGATGCAGCGTGGCGAGATCGCGGCTGGCGGGTGCGGTGACGATGGCGACGCCGTCGGTCTCCTCGCCGTTCGGCCCCATCCAGGTCTCCGCGAGCGCAGCAAAGCCAACGAGACGGCCGTCGCGGCGATGGATGAAGAACGGCCGCTTGCGGCCGCCGGCGTCCTGCCATTCGTAGTAGCCGTCCGCCGGGATCAGGCAGCGCCGCCGCTTGATGGCGTTTTTGAACGCGGGCTTGTCAAGCACCGTCTCGGAGCGCGCGTTGATCAGGAGCGTAAATTTACGGGGATCTTTCACCCAAGCCGGCACCAGGCCCCAGCGCATCAGCCGGAAATGGCGGCCGCCATTTTCCAGAATCACCACCGGAACAGGTTGAGTCGGCGCGATATTATACCGCGGCGGGAAATTGGGCTGCTCGATATAGCCGAAGATTTGCCGAAGCGCCTCCGGCGGCGAGGTGATGACGAAGCGTCCGCACATTATCTGACCAACATAGGCTTCCGTTTAATGGGTGTTAACCCCAGATGTTAACAGTGGGATGGATGACCTCCATGGCCGCCACAGAAGTGCGATCCGATCCGCCGATGCCGCCACCGACAGGCCGCATAGATGAAGCTCGCGCGGAGCAATTGCGCGCCGCCAATATCAATCCCCGCACTGGGCTCGCCACCGACTACCTGAATCATTTCAACGAAGCCATCATGCTGCTCGAAATGGTTCCGGACATGCCGGAATGCGCGGAGGATTTTCTCACCTGGACGCCGCTGTCCTACGCCGAGCATTTCTGGGCCTCCAACTTCAAGGCCCGCGACCTCGCGATCGAGGCCTATGAATGCGCCGACCCCAAGGTCCGTGCCGATTTCGACAAGCTCACGGCGACCATGACCTCGATCCTGACCGCGGTAGGCAAGGCGATGCGCGAGGCCCAGCAGGACAAAACCCGCGCCACGCTGGCCGAGCAGGCCACCGCCTGGGTCAAGCCGCTGGTGGCGCTGGCCGGCGGCGTCATCAACGGCAATGCCGACACCGACTTCGAAGGGGCGATGTCGAACTAGCCGCCTCGTCCCCGGCCCACCACATTCGACCTGCGCGGCCCGATCGGGCATGATCGTGTGCGCAGCGAGTTCCCTGCTTACCGGATCACCCCTTGACCTCTCCCATTCAGCCGGACCGCCCCCAACTCGCCGTCAGCGGCGCGATCTTCCGTGACGGCAAGGTCCTGTTGGTCCGCCGCGCCCGCACGCCGGGCAAGGGCTTTTACTCGCTCCCCGGCGGCCGGGTCGAATTCGGCGAATCCCTGCATACCGCGCTCCACCGCGAGGTGGACGAGGAAACGGGCTTGCGAATCCAGATTCTGGGCCTGGCCGGCTGGCGCGAGGTGCTGCCGGGGGCCTCTGGCGGCGGGCACTACGTGATCATGTCATTCGCGGCGCGCTGGACGGCCCGCGAGCCAGTCCTGAACGACGAGCACGACGATTTCAAATGGCTGGCGCCGGATGCGCTTGGCAATCTCAAGGTCACCGGCGGCCTTCTGGAGGTTATCGAGGCCGCCCGGAAGCTGGTCTAGGCGGTCCCTACTGGCGCCTCACGCCTTGCCTCGGGCGTATTGAGGGGGCATATCGGCCCTCAAATGCTCAAGCACGCCCTCGCCGCCCTCATCCTCATTTCGGCATGCCATGTGGCCCCCGCACGCGCCCAGGACGCGGCTGCGCCGTTTGATGGCGAACTGCAGCGGCTGGCCGAGATTCTCGGCACCCTGCATTACCTCCGAGGCATTTGCGGCGCCAATGAAGGAGCGAAATGGCGCAATGAGATGCAGGCGCTGATCGATGCCGAAACCCCCTCCGGGGACCGCCGCGCCCGCATGATCGCCGGCTTCAACCGCGGCTATAATGGCTTTCAGCAGACCTACCGGACCTGCACGCCGGCAGCCTCGGTCGCGATCCGCAGATATATCGAGGAAGGCTCCAAAATCTCGCGCGACCTCACCGCGCGCTACGCGAACTAAGGCCATGGACACGATCTATTTCGACCTCGACGGAACGCTGACAGACCCCAAGCCCGGCATCACCCGATCGATCCAGTATGCGCTGCAAAGGCTCGATCATCCCACCATCCCGACCGAGGACGAACTGACCTGGTGCATCGGCCCGCCGCTGCGCTCAAGCTTTGTCAAGTTGCTCGGCGATCACTCCGCGGACCGCGCGGTGACGCTCTATCGCGAGCGATTTTCCGACATCGGCCTCTACGAAAACGGCGTGTACGACGGCATCGACGAGGTGCTGACGGCACTCCGCGCGTCCGGCCACCGGCTGTTCGTCGCTACCAGCAAGGCGCACGTGTTCGCCGAGCGCATCATCGACCATTTCGGCTTGCGCAAGCACTTCGAGCGCGTGTTCGGCGCCGAGCTCGACGGCACCCGCGCGGACAAGTCGCATTTGCTGCAATACGCGCTGAAGGAAGTTGCCGTCGATCCGTCCAAAACCCTGATGATCGGCGACCGCAGCCACGACATGGTCGGCGCAAAAAACAACGGTATGAAGGGCATCGGCGTGTTGTACGGCTACGGCAGCCGGGCCGAGCTGATCGAGGCCGGCGCGCACCATGTCTGCGCTACGCCCGGAGCGATTCTCGGCTGCATTTCCTGACGTTGGGAACCTCGTGGAACCCTCGCTCGAAATATCGGCAGTGCCGTTAACCTTTCCTAAAGATGTGGCCTAGGCGGGCCCGCAGCGCGTGATACAGCTTGTCGAGTTAGGATGCGATCCGCCCTGGTTCGCGCGCAGATTTCGTTGAGCTTCATGAGCCGCCCAGTCTCCTTCTCGACCACCCACGACCCGCTTCCGGATCTCGAACAGAAGCAGACTGCCCTTAGCTACCTGAGCGAGGCCTGGGCCGAAGCGCGGCACGATGGCGTCGACGGCGACTGCCTGGCGCAAGCGAGCCTGTTCACGGCGCTCGCCGAACTGGTCTCGACCTATGGCGAGGACGCGGTCGCGAAATTCGCCGAAGGTCTTTCGGCCCGCGTGCGCAACGGCGAGTTTTCGCTGACGCTGGCGAAGCAGTGATCTTGCACAAATGTCATCGCCCGGCTTGACCGGGCGACCCAGTACGCCGCGGCTTCTCGATTCAATCACTGCCTTCTCTGGAATACTGGATCACCCGCTTTCGCGGGTGACGACAGTTGTGGTCGGCGATGCTGTGCCTTACGCCTTCAATGTCTCCAGAAATCGCACCGGCTCGCCGGTGGACGGTGTCGTTACTTCGCCCTGCCACATCACGCGCCTGCCGCGCACGAAGGTGCCGACCGGCCAGCCGGTGACGCGGACGCCGTCATAGGGCGTCCAGCCGGCGCGCGAGGCCACCCACTTGTTGGTGATGGTCTCAGAGCGCTTGAGATCGACGATGGTGAAGTCGGCGTCGTAGCCCGCCGCAATGCGGCCTTTGCAGGCGATGTTGTACAGCCGCGCAGGACCTGCGCTGGTGAGATCGACAAAACGCTGTAGCGACAGCCGGCCTGCGTTGACGTGATCGAGCATCAAGGGCACCAGCGTCTGCACGCCGGTCATGCCGGAGGGCGAAGCGGGATAGGTCTTCCCCTTTTCCTCCAGCGTATGTGGCGCGTGGTCGGAGCCGAGCACGTCGATGATACCCTGCTCGATGCCATACCAGATGCCCTCGCGGTGATCGGCCGAGCGTACCGGCGGGTTCATCTGTGCAAGGGTGCCGAGCCGCTCGTAGCATTCCGGCGCGGCCATGGTGAGATGATGTGGCGTCGCCTCGCAGGATGCGACGTCCTTATGGTCGCGCAGATAGTCGATTTCCTGCTTGGTCGAGATGTGCAGCACGTGGATGCGCTTGCCGGTCTCGCGCGCAAGATTGACCAGCCGCTGGGTCGCCATCAGCGCTGCAGTCTCGTCGCGCCATACCGGATGCGAGCGCGGGTCGCCCTCGATGCGGAGCGACTTGCGGTCATTGAGGCGATATTCGTCCTCGGCGTGAAAGGCGGCGCGGCGGCGGATTACCTGGAAGATACGCCGCAGGCTTTCGTCGTCCTCGACCAACAACGCGCCGGTGGAGGAGCCGATGAACACCTTTACGCCGGCACAACCCGGCGCGCGTTCCAGCTCCGGCAGATGGTTCACGTTCTCGCGGGTGCCGCCGATGAAGAAGGCAAAGTCGCAATGCATGCGATGACGGCCGGCGTTGATCTTGGCGGCGAACGTCTCCTCGGTGACCGTGAGCGGATTGGTGTTCGGCATCTCGAACACCGCGGTAACGCCGCCCATTACGGCGCTGCGCGAGCCGGTCTCGAGGTCCTCCTTGTGCGTCAGCCCCGGCTCGCGGAAATGCACCTGCGTGTCCATCACGCCGGGCAGGATGTGCAGGCCCTTGCAGTCGATCGTCTCGCCGGCGGAGGCCTGTCCGAGCCCCCCGATCGCAGCGATCCGGCCATTGGAGATGCCGATGTCGCAGATGCCCTCACCGTCCTGATTGACCACGGTGCCGGATTTTAGAATGGTATCAAATCGCTGATTCATCGCTGCTTCATGGTCCTCTGGCGCTCGCTTTAAGGCCTTGTTGACAGCACCTTAGCGCCTTACGTTCTCATGTGATATCCGGCTCCTGCGTTTTCCCAGGAACTTGAAAGCTCACTGCAAACCGCACTGCAAAAGAGGCCGTTTTACCTAATGAAAGCAGCATTTCTTCCGGACCGGGGCGTGGTCAAGGTCAGTGGCGAGGATGCCCGCAACTTCCTCAACGGCCTCGTCACCACAGATGTCACGCCGCTGCAGCCCGGTCTTGGCCGGTTCGGCGCGCTGCTGACGCCGCAGGGAAAGATCACGACGGACTTCCTTATCACCGAAGCCCCTGCAGGTCACGGCGGCGACTTCCTGATCGATGCGCCCCGCGTGCTGGCGCAGAACCTCGCCGACAAGCTCGGCTTCTACAAGCTGCGCGCCAAGGTCGCGGTGGAGAACATCTCCGACAGCATGGGCGTGCTGGCGGCCTGGGACGGCGAGCCCGCGGTGAAGCCCGATCTGGCCTTTGCCGATCCGCGGCATGAAGCTCTCGGCTGGCGCATTCTTGTCCCTGAAGATCTCAAGCAAAAGGTGGCCGAGCTGATCGGCGCCGACCTCGTGGACAGCGAGGACTACGAGGCGCATCGCATCGCCTTGGGCGTGCCGCGCGGCGGGCTCGACTTCATGTACAGCGACGCATTCCCGCACGAGACCAACATGGACCGCCTGCACGGCGTCGATTTCGACAAGGGCTGCTATGTCGGCCAGGAAGTGGTGTCGCGCATGCAGCATCGCGGCACCGCGCGCACGCGGATCGTGCGCGTTACCCTCGAAGACTTTTCGCCGGAAACCGGCGTCGCCGTTCTCGGTGGCGACAAGCAGGTCGGCACCATGGGATCGACCGCCGGCGGCCACGGCCTCGCGCTGGTCCGGATCGACCGCGTTGCGGATGCGCTCGATGCAGGACTTTCGTTGACCGCCGGCGGCCTTGCGATCCGGCTGACCGATCCGAACGACGTTCGCGTCCCACCGAAGCAGACCGTCGCATGAGCAAATCTGCGCGCCTGCACACTGACGGCAAGACACGGTGCCCGTGGCCCGGCGAAGACCCGTTCTACATGGCCTATCACGACACAGAATGGGGTGTGCCTGAATATGACGACCGGGCGCTGTACGAAAAACTGATCCTCGACGGTTTTCAGGCCGGGCTGTCGTGGATCACGATTTTGCGCAAACGCGAAAACTTCCGCAAAGCGTTCGACGATTTCCAGCCGGAAAAGATCGCGCGCTACAATGCCAAGAAGATCCACGCGCTGATGAACGACGCCGGCATCGTGCGCAACCGCGCAAAAATCGAAGGCGCGGTCAACAGCGCCAAGGCCTATCTGAAGATCATGGAAGAAGGCGCGGGCTTCTCCAAATTCCTGTGGGACTTCGTCGACGGCAAGCCCATCGTCAACCAGTTCAAGACCACGGCCAGCGTACCGGCCTCGACGCCGGTATCGGTCAAGATCTCAAAGGAACTCGGCGCGCGCGGCTTCAAATTCGTCGGCCCGACCATCGTCTATGCCTTCATGCAGGCTACCGGCATGGTCAACGACCATCTCGTCACGTGCTTCTGCCACGAGGCCTGCACCGGCAAGCTGCGCAAGCCCCGCCTCAAGGCCAAATGACGGCGCGAAGATCGTCCAGCCTCGCCACGCGCGCCTGGCAGCGGATGCTGTCGGGGCGACGGCTCGATCTGCTCGATCCATCCCCGCTCGATATCGAAATCGCCGACATTGCCCATGGCCTGGCGCGCGTGGCGCGCTGGAACGGGCAGACCAGCGGCGCGCACATCTTCTCGGTGGCGCAGCACACGCTATTGGTCGAAGCCGTGATGCGCGAGCAGATGCCGCGCGTCGACGCCCGCTTCCGCCTCGCGGCGATGCTGCACGACGCACCAGAATATGTCATCGGCGACATGATCTCACCGTTCAAGGCAGTGCTCGGCGGCGACTACAAGGTGGTGGAGAAGCGCCTGCTGGCGGCGATCCATATTCGCTTCGGCCTGCCGCCAAGTCTCGCCGATGAAATCACGAGGGCCATCAAGGCGGCGGACCGCGGCGCGGCCTATCTCGAAGCCACCCATCTGGCGGGATTTTCGGTAAGTGAAGCGAAGCGCCTGTTCGGCAGGGACCCCGGCCTCCCCGAGGCCACGGTGCGGGACTATCTGACGCCGTGGACCGCGGCCCGGGCCGAAAAGCAGTTTTTGGCGCGATTCGAGCTGCTATCGTCAACGTAGGGTGGGCGAAGGCGCGCTTGCGCCGTGCCCACCATCCGACAAAAATGGTGGGCACGCTTCGCTTTGCCCACCCTACAGGCAGCAGCTATAATCGCGGCAACCAAGGATACCAGGGAACGCCATGCTTCACGTCTGTTCGCTTGCCGCACTTCCCGACACCGTCAGGGCGACCGGCGCCAGCCACATTCTCACCGTGATGGCCAATGTCGATCAGGTGCAGCGCCCGGCCTCGGTGCTCGAGGCCAACCATCTGAAAATCTCGATGGACGACATTATCGAGGAGATGGACGGCTTTGTCGCGCCGGCGGATCATCATATCGAAAGAGTGCTGAATTTCGTCCGAGGCTGGGACCGCAGCGCGCCGATGGTGGTGCATTGCTATGCCGGCATCAGCCGCTCGACGGCGAGTGCTTTTGCCGCCGCCTGCGCGCTCAATCCGCATCGCGCCGAGATCGAGATCGCCCGGCAGATTCGCGCCCGCTCCCCGATCGCGGCGCCGAACCGGTTGATCGTCAGCCTCGCCGACAGGGCGCTGGGCCGTGAGGGGCGCATGCTGCGCGCGCTGGACGAAATGGGTCCGGGCAGCATGATGGTCGAAGGCCGGCCCTTCCGACTAGATCTGGAATGACGCGGCGTTCCCCGGATGCTGCGCATGCGGCGTGGTGCGCTGCTGATCCGGGGTCCAATGCACTGCGACGTCGGGTCCCGGCTCAGCGGAGCAGCGTTTGCACGCTGCACCGCGTCCGGGACACGGATGCGCCAAATGAACTCCGGATCGGCGTGAACTTTTAGCGGACAAAAGCACACACAGGATTGCAACCGGGCTGCGGACGTGGCCGGTTAACGCTCTGATGCGCCCGCCCGGAGGCCCGATGTTCGACGACCCCTTCGTTTTCTTTTCGCTTGCGATCGCGATCGTCGCCCTGATCTTGGCGCGGAAGGCAATGAATGAGGTGGCGGAGTTGCGCCAGCGCCTGGAGGCGATGCAGGCCACGCCGGGGGCCGCTGCTGCAGCCGCGCCTCCGCCCCTGACACCATTTGAAGCCTTCGAGCAAAGTCTGCCGCCAGCTCCGAGCGGGGCCACACCGACGCCTCCGCCGATCGTTCCCGAGGCGGAATCCATCGCGTCCGCTGCCAGTCCTGAGGCGGCTGGGCAGGCCGCCGACGGGGCACCGCCGCCGCCTCCATTGCCGCCGGCCGATCGCGGTTTCGAGGAAACCGTCGGCACGCGCTGGGTGGTGTGGATCGGCGGCCTGACGCTGGCGCTCGGCGGATTCTTCATGGTGCGCTATTCGATCGAGGCAGGTTTGCTCGGCCCCGGCGTGCGCACCATCCTCGGCGGCCTGTTCGCTCTGGCCTTGCTGCTTGCGGGCGAATGGACGCGGCGCAAGGAAAGCATTTCCACGATCGACGCGCTGCCGATCGCCAATATCCCGGCCATCCTGACCGCCGCCGGAACGGCGGTGGCATTTGCCACGGTTTATGCAGCCTATGCGCTGTACGGCTTCCTGGTCCCGGCGACCGCGTTCATCCTGCTCGGTCTGGTAGCGCTGGGCACGCTGGCCGCGGCGCTGCTGCATGGCCCGGCGCTGGCCGGCCTCGGCGTGGTCGGCGCCTTTGTGACGCCGATCCTGGTCTCGTCCGACAAGCCGGACTTTTGGGCGCTCTACATCTATCTCGCAATCGTCACTGCGGCGGCCTTCGGTCTGGCACGCGTCAGGCTGTGGCGCTGGCTCGCGGTCACCACGATCGCGTTTGCCCTGCTATGGACATTCCCCTGCCTGCAATGCGGCCCGTCGATGGTCGGCCCGCATGCGTTCCACGTGCTCGCCGGATTCATTCTCGCCGCGCTACTTGTGGTGTGCGGCTTCATGTTCGGCCCGCCCGCGGACCAAGGCCAGGTTGAGCCGATCTCATCCGGCTCGCTTGCGGCCTATCTGCTCGGCGCGACCTTGATCGTGCTCAACAGTTTTCATGCCGACGCCGCGACGATCGTATTCGGGCTGCTGGTGGCCGGCAGCATCGTGGTTGCCTGGCGCAGCGATGCCGCCGCGGGTGCCGTCGGCGCCGCCGCCGCGTTGGTCTTCGTCGTGTTCGCCGAATGGGCCATTCGCGCCAATCCCGACATGCTGGTGCTGCCCGGCGGGCCGCTGCAAGGCATCGGGCCGACCGCCACGGAAGGATCAGTGTCGCTGCATCTGATCTCGGCCGCGATCTTCGCGGCGGGCTTTGGCGTGGCGGGATTTTTCGCGCAGGGCCGCTTCACGGGGCCGGTGATACCGGTGATCTGGTCGGCCGCAGCGGTGTTCACGCCGCTGGCGCTGCTGGTCGCACTCTACGCCCGCATTGCGCATCTCGACCGCTCGATTCCGTTTGCGATTGTCGCGGTAATGCTCGCCGCGGCCTATGCCGCTGCGACGGAGATACTCAGCAAGCGCGAGGATCGTCCGGGACTACAAGCCTCGATCGCACTGTTTGCGACCGGCACCCTCGCAGCGCTGGCGCTGGCGCTGACCTTTGCGCTGGAAAAAGGCTGGCTGACGATCGCCTTGGCGCTGATGTCAGCAGGCACCGCCTGGATATCCACGCAGCGGCCGATTCCGTTCCTGCGCACGCTCGCGGCCATCCTCGCCGGCATCGTCGTGCTGCGCATCGGTTACGAGCCGCGCATTGTCGGCGAGGCCGTCGGTACCACGCCGATCTTCAACTGGCTGTTGTGGGGCTACGGCATTCCGGCGGCATCGTTCTGGGCCGGCAGCATCTTCCTGCGCCGCGGCGGCGATGACGCGCCACTGCGCACGGTGGAAGCGGCGGCGATCCTGTTCACAGTTCTGCTGGCGTTCATGGAAATCCGCCATGCCGTCAACGATGGCGACGTCTACCATGCGAGCGCCGACCTCACCGAAGTCGCGCTGCAGGTCTGCGTTACGCTGGCAATGGCAATCGGACTGGAGCGGCTGCGCATCCGCACCGGCAGCGTCATTCACAATGCCGGCGCGATCCTGCTCACGGCGTTTGCCGGCCTCGCGACACTGTTCGGGCTGTTGCTGTTGGAAAACCCGATGCTGCGATGGATCGATGTCGGCGGCATTGTCATCAACCTTTTGCTGCTCGGCTACGCCCTGCCCGCGGTGCTCGCGCTGCTGTTGTCCTATGCCGTCGCGGGTCGGCGGCCGGTCGCCTATGCCAACACGATCGCGGCGGCAGCGCTCGTTCTCGCGCTTGCCTATGTGACGTTCGAGATCAGGCGAATCTATCACGGTCCGGCGATTGCGGCCGGCCCGACCAGCGGTGCCGAGCAATATACTTACTCGATCGCATATCTCGCCTTCGGCGTCGTCTTGCTCGGCATCGGCATTCTCTTCAACTCGCAGCGCGCGCGGCTGGCGTCCGCGGTGGTCATCGGACTGACCATCCTGAAAGCATTCCTGATCGACATGGAGGCACTGACCGGCGTCTATCGCGCGCTGTCCTTCATGTGCCTCGGGCTGGTGCTGGTGGCGATCGGGTGGCTGTACCAGCGGATCCTGTTCCGCAGGCAGGCGGCAGCCCCGGCCGCGCCCAGGGGAAGCTAGACGATGGTCCTCTAACCGATGGATTCGGCGACCAGACGAATCCTGAAAACCGGCTTTTTGGCTTCGTCCAAAAGCTCCATCTGCCATTCGGCGTTCTGTTTCAGGCTGCGCGAAAGGCTGCCAAGAAGGTTACCGCAGACCTTGGTCATCTCGGCCCAGGCGGCTTCACGGCTTTCGAATTCGGATCCCTGATCGGACGCGCCTGCGTAGCGACCGTGGCTGATCCGAAAAAAATACAGCGGCATGATTGATCTCATGTGTTGGGCCGCCTCCCGGCCTTCTCTGCCGGTCACTTGGAACGAGATTCGCTACCAGGACATGAATGCGCCAGCCCGTATGACTACGGGTTCCCGTTGGCTGACAATGTGGGATTAACGACCACACCGGCTCTCGAACCGGCAGCGCGGCCGGTCCATCGCAAGAGAGGGAGCCCAAGCAGTGTGATCGCCTCACTCGGTGATGGTGGGCAGCGGCCGCAGGTGCCGTTGCCGCGATCAATCGGTCGAGCGGCGCAGCTCCGGGGCACTCTCGGCCTTAGCGGGTTCGGGCTTCGCCTGCTCCGCCTTCGGCTCGGATTTCACCGGCTCGAGTTTGGCGCTCTCGACCGCAGGCGTCTCGACCCGCGCCGTTACTTCGGCCCGTGCATCGGCCGCCGCACGCGACGGGTCCTCCCGACGATGCAGCGAGCGCGGGCGCGCCACGGAGCGCGCCATCAGCATCTGCGAGGCGCCCTGATGGCGGAAATCGCAATAGGCAAAGCCCATGCCCGAGACCGAGCCGCGGAACGAGCGGTCATCACGCTTGTCGAGATTGAAGCACGGCTCGAACGGCAGCCCCTTGATCGAAGCGCAGACGGCCTGGCCGCGAATCTGCAGCGTATTGCCGGGCAGGCGCACATGACGGATCGGGCCCGAGCCGCTGAATTGGACAGAACCGGCTGCACCGAGATCGTCGAGGATGCGCCCAGCGCCGCGGGTGCCATCAAAGCAGGTAAAGGCGAAAACCTTGCCGCTCACGAACCTGCGCGCCTCGTCGGCATTCATCATCCCGGCCAGCGCAGGAACGATCATCGCACTGGCCGTGACGGCCCCCAGAACCAAACGCGCAAGCATGCAGCTACTCCAACTTAACAAGAGCGCGGGCGCCCGCCTTTACCCGCTGCTTACCATACCAACCACCATGGCAACATTGGAGCAGGTTGGTTGGTAAAGTCTGAACACCGTTAGAGGATTTTTACCACGATTCGACCGCGGACCTTCCCTGCGAGGATTTCGGCGCCCGCGCCGATCACCTGGTCCAAACCGATTTCGTGAGTAATATCAGCTAGTTTTGCCTTGTCCAAATCGCTGGCAAGGCGGTTCCAGGCAAGCTGGCGGCGGGGCAACGGACACATCACAGAATCGATGCCCAGAAGGCACACTCCACGTAAAATGAACGGCGCGACCGAGGACGGCAGGTCCATGCCCGCGGCAAGGCCGCAGGCCGCGATGGCGCCGCCATATTTCGTCATCGAGAGCAGGTTGGCGAGCGTGGTGGATCCGACGCTGTCGATGCCGCCGGCCCAGCGTTCCTTGGCCAGCGGCTTGACGGCCCCTGCAAGTTCGGCCCGGTCGATCACCTCGACCGCGCCGAGGCCTTTGAGATAGTCGGCTTCCGACATCCGCCCGGTGGATGCAATGACGTGATAGCCGAGCTTGGAGAGCACGGCGATCGCCACTGAACCGACGCCGCCGGCGGCGCCGGTCACCACGACCGGACCGCTTTTGGGCGACAGGCCATGGTTCTCCAGCGCCAACACCGACAGCATCGCGGTGTAGCCGGCGGTGCCGATCGCCATTGCCTCACGCGTCGACATTCCGTCAGGCAGCCGCACCAGCCAGTCGCCCTTGACGCGCGCCTTCTCGGCATAGGCTCCGAGGTGGGTCTCGCCCATGCCCCAGCCGTTGCAGACGACCTTGTCGCCGGCCTTCCAACCCGGATGCGAGGATTGTGCAACGGTACCCGCGAAATCGATGCCGGCGATCATTGGGAAACGCCGCACGACGGGAGCCTTGCCGGTGACGGCTAGACCATCCTTGTAGTTCAACGTCGACCACTCGACGGCGACGGTGACATCGCCTTCCATCAGCTCGGCTTCGTCGAACTGCGTCAGCGCGGCGGTGGTGCCTTTATCGGCCTTGTCGATCCTGATGGCCTTGAACGTACCCACGGCAAAACTCCCCGGACTTTTCTGTGTCGGGAGTGTTTACCGCATCAGGCGGGTTGTGCAACCGGGCGCGCGACCGGCTGCTCGACGATCGGCAGGTTGATCAGCGCCGACAGCACGCCGAACAGGATCGAGAGCCACCAGATCGGGGTGTAGGAGCCGAACTGCTCGAACACGATGCCGCCGAGCCAGACGCCGAGGAAACCGCCGACCTGATGGCTGACGAAGGCAAAGCCGTACAGTGTTGCGAACCACTTTGTGCCGAACATCAGCGCCACCAGCGCCGAGGTCGGCGGCACCGTCGAGAGCCAGGTCAGGCCGCTGATGGCGCCGAACGCAATAGCCGAGAAAGTGGTGATCGGAAACGAGATGAAGGCGATGATCGAGAGCGCCCGCGTGAAATAGATCAGCGACAGGATATAGCGCTTCGGAAAATAGTTCTGTATCCAACCGACGCTGAGCGAGCCGATGATGTTGAACAGGCCTATCGCCGCAATCACCCAGCCGCCGGTGGATGCGGGAATACCGCGATCGACGAGATAGGCCGGCAGATGTACGGTGATGAAGGCGAGCTGGAAGCCGCAAGTGAAGAAGCCGAGCACCAGCAGCACGTAGGAGCGATGACCGAACGCTTCCGCCAGCGCGGTCTTGAAGGATTGCTGCTCGGCGGGCGGCGCATCGGCCGTTGTTGCGGCCGGTGGCGTTGCCAGCGCCAGCGCCAGCGGCACGATAAGGAGCATCAATGCCGCAAATACAATGAGCGCTGCTTGCCAGCCGAACTGATCGATAACGGCCACGCCGAAGGGAGCGAACAGGAACTGGCCGAACGAACCAGCAGCCGTGCCGGCGCCGAGCGCGAAACCGCGCCGTTCCGGCGGCAACAGCTTGCTGAACGCTGACAGCACCAGGTTGAACGACGAGCCTGACAAGCCGAAGCCGATCAAGACACCGGCGCTAAGATTGAGCGACAGCGGCGTCGACGAATAGCGCATCAATAGAAGACCGGCGGCATAAAGAAGCGCGCCGATGACAATGACACGCAGGATGCCGAAGCGATCGGCGATGGCGCCCGCAATCGGCTGCCCCAGTCCCCACAGCAGGTTCTGCAGCGCCAGCGCGAGGCCGAACACGTCGCGGCCCCAGGCAAATTCAGCGCTCATCGGTTGAACGAAGAAGCCGAGGCTGGAGCGCGGTCCAAAACTCAACAGCGCAATGATGCAGCCGCAGATCATGATCACCAGTGGCGTGCGCCAGGTGCCAAGGCCGGAGGATGGTCGAAGGTCGGTCGTTACAGCCATTTGCTTCCCCCTGGACCAATCGGCGCCCGGGACGGCCCGGGCGAAACGTTACGGTGAGTTAATGCAGTTGCATGAAAACCCCAAGAGGGAGGGAGAGAAAAATTTTCCGCTGCAGGGCAGCTCTGCAAAATTGTCGAGGGCAATGAGTGCAATTGCAGGACTCTGCCGTCTCGGCCAAATGTCGTCCCTGCGGAACGCAGGGACGACGGCCGTTACCGCTTCGCGCTCGCCTGCTCGGCCGAGCTTTGCGCGGCTTCCGCGAGCTTGGCGGAGATCGCCGCGGTCTCGGCGGCGGTGCCCCAGCTCGGCGCGTCGCTGCCATTGCCCCAGGCGCGTGGCCGATAGAAGGTATGCACGCCGAATTTGTGCATTTTCTTCATTTCATTGACCCAGGACGGCCGCACCCAATAGGCGTGGTAGTGCGTCGACTTGTCGACTTCCGGCAGCCAGAGCTGGCCCTCGAGCATCGCCTTCGCGATCTTCTTCGCCCGCTCCCACATGTCGGGCTCGCGAATGACATCCTTGTTGTTATCGCAGGCGAAGGTGAACTGGCACGCCAGATGGCGATGCTTGTTCTGGTAGACCACACCGCACACGGTTTCGGGATATTTGCCGGAGAAGGCGCGGTTCAAAACCACCTGCGCCACCGCGATCTGGCCTCGCACCGCTTCGCCGCGGGCCTCGAAGTAGATCGCTTCAGCCAAGCACTTTTCCGACTTGGCGCGCGACTTCTCGTCGAACAGGCCGAGACGTTCGGCCGGCGTCTTGGCGCGCTGGTTGTCGGCGTTGACCTCGCCCTTCGGCGCGACGCTCTCGCCCATCTCACCGGCGCGCACCGGACCATCGGCATCGACCGGCAGCGAGGCCATCACCTTCATGTCGGGATCCGGATGCGCTGGTGGCATGACAATGACAGGCTCTTCGCCGGGCTGCCAGCGTTCGATGCTTTCGGGCGAGCCGAGCGAGGAGCCAAAGAACAGGCTCGAGGTCTTGAAGGAGAAACCATCGCGCGGTGGCGTAGCCGCTTGCGGCGCGACCTTGAGATCGTCCTGCGGCTTGCTCTCAAGCGACAGCGACATATCCAGTGGCGGCGCGTTCAGCGCGGCCTGCAGCTCGGGATCGAGCGGTGCACGCTCGACAGGCGGCGGCGTCTCGGCGGTCTTGGCGCCCTTGACCGATGCATTTGATGTCGCGGGATCCTCGATCGCCGGCGCTCGATCGGCAGGGCCTGTGGTCTCCACTGCCGGCGACGGCGGCGCGATGATAAGGCGGTCGCCCTTCAATGTGCGGTCGACCTTGGGGAAATCGGCGGCGTGATAGCGCGGCGGTGGAGCGACCAGCGGATTGCGCGTCACCGAACCCATGATGTCGATGCCCTGAGTGTCGAGGCTTGCGAGACGGTAAGTCGCCGTCTGCGGCGACGCCGTTCCGATCGGGCGGCCGAAGGAGAACGTCGCGACCTGGATGCCGGCGGTGGAGAATACGCGCTTTTGCCAGCGCTCGGCGACGCCCGGCTGGCGCGCCAGCAGCGAGGCGATGTCCTGATATCCTATCTCGGTCGGCATCAATGCGAAGATGCAGAGACCGAGACCGAAGGACGCGAACCGCGCGCCCTTCGGCTGGTTACGCAACACAAACATTGTACGCTCACGCAACGCTTACACGATCGAATGTCAGTACATCCGTGCAATTCGACCTTTTTTGTTGGTATCGAATTTAGGTTGCCGGGGAGTTAATCGGCGTGGCGTGCGTGCTACACGCAAGACATCGCGCGAATTTCGCGGATTGCATGAGAAGTGTTGGTAAACAGGCCCGCGATGAAAGTGGTAAACATCCCGTCAACGAAGATGGTGAAGAAATTCTTGCGCGGGTACGCGTGAAGCGCACCCGTTCCAATTCACTCTATCGTGCTGAAGCGTTTCAACCGTCATTGCGAGCGAAGCGACTTGTCCGCCGTAGCTTTAGCGAAGGCGGAAGCAATCCATTTCACCGCATAACGGATAGATGGATTGCTTCGTCGCGGAGCCTGTCATCGGGCGCGCATTCGCGCGACCCGGTGGCTCCTCGCAACGAGGACTCTCACCTAGGCAGCAAAACGCAAATGCCCGGGACAAAGCCCGGGCATCACGTCGTGTTCGTCATCGTATCGAAGAAGCCCTACGCCTGACTCTCAATCTTCTTGCCGAGCGCGGCCTGGGCGGCGGCAAGCCGTGCAATCGGCACGCGGTAGGGCGAGCACGAAACGTAGTCGAGCCCGATCTCGTGGCAGAACGCTACCGAGGCGGGATCGCCGCCATGCTCACCGCAAATGCCGACCTTCAAATTAGGCCGTGTCTTGCGACCACGGCTGACGCCGATCTTCACCAGCTCGCCCACGCCATCGCGATCGACCGAGATGAACGGATCGATCTCGAGAATTCCCTTGCTGACATAAGTGCCGAGGAAACTCGCGGCGTCGTCGCGGCTGATGCCGTAGGTAGTCTGGGTCAGGTCGTTGGTGCCGAACGAGAAGAACTCCGCGGTCTGGGCGACATCGCCGGCCAGCAGGCACGCACGCGGCAGCTCGATCATCGTACCAACTTGATAAGCGAGCTTCTTGCCGGTCTCCTTCATCACCGCCTGCGCGGTGGCGTCGATCCGCGCCTTGACCAGGTCGAACTCGGCCTTGGTCGCGATCAGCGGCACCATCACCTCCAGACCGATGGCCTCGCCGGTGCGCTTCTCGGCTTCGACCGCCGCTTCGAAGATCGCGCGCGCCTGCATTTCGGCGATCTCGGGATAGGCGATCGCAAGACGGCAGCCGCGGAAGCCCAGCATCGGGTTGAACTCGGCGAGATCGCGGGCGCGATCGGCGAGCTTGCGCGGATCGGTGTTCATCGCGCGCGCGACTTCCTCGATCTCGGCCTGGGTGTGCGGCAGGAATTCATGCAGCGGCGGATCGAGCAGGCGGATCGTGACCGGCAGGCCCTTCATGATCTCGAACAGCTCGACGAAATCGGCGCGCTGCATCGGCAACAGTTTTGACAGCGCCGCGCGGCGCGACTGTTCGTCCTCGGAAAGGATCATCTCGCGCACGGTGCGGATGCGGGTTTCCTCGAAGAACATGTGCTCGGTGCGGCACAGCCCGATGCCCTCGGCGCCGAACTTCACGGCGGTGCGAGCATCGTCAGGCGTGTCGCCGTTGACGCGAACGCCGAGCTTGCGGACCGCATCGGCCCAGCCCATCAGCGTGCCGAACTCGCCCGACAGTTTCGGCTCGATCATCGGCATCTTGCCGGCCAGCACCTGGCCGAGCGAGCCGTCGATGGTGATGACGTCGCCGGTCTTGAAGGTGCGGGAGCCCACACTCATCGTGCCGCGGCCATAGTCGACGCGAATGGCGCCGCAGCCGGAGACGCAGGGCTTGCCCATGCCGCGCGCGACCACCGCAGCGTGCGAAGTCATGCCGCCACGGGTGGTCAAAATGCCTTCGGCGGCGTGCATGCCGTGAATGTCTTCCGGACTGGTCTCGACGCGCACCAGAATGACGTTGCGGCCATCAGCCTGAAGTTTCGCGGCTTCATCGGATGAGAACACGATCTCGCCGGAAGCGGCGCCGGGCGAGGCCGGCAGACCTGTCGCAATCACGTCGCGCTTGGCCTGTGGATCGATGGTCGGATGCAGCAATTGATCCAGCGAAGCCGGATCAATCCGCATCACCGCGTCCTTCTTCGAGATCAGGCCTTCGTTGGCGAGCTCGACCGCGATGCGCAGCGCAGCCTTCGCGGTGCGCTTGCCGCCGCGGGTCTGCAGCATCCACAACTTGCCCTGCTCGACCGTGAACTCCATGTCCTGCATGTCGCGATAGTGCTTTTCGAGCAGCGTGTAGAACCGCGTCAGTTCCTTGAAGGCCTCCGGCATCGCGCTTTCCATCGACGGCTTGTCGGAACCGGATTCCTGGCGCGCTTCCTCGGTGATGTCCTGCGGCGTGCGGATGCCCGCCACCACGTCCTCCCCCTGCGCGTTGATCAGGAATTCGCCGTACAGCTTGCTCTCGCCGGTCGAGGGATTGCGCGTGAACGCAACACCGGTCGCAGACGTTTCGCCCATATTGCCGAACACCATGGCCTGCACGTTGACCGCGGTGCCCCAGGATTCCGGAATATCGTGCAGGCGGCGATAGGTCACTGCGCGCGCGTTCATCCAGGATGAGAACACCGCGCCGATCGCGCCCCACAATTGCTCGTGCGGGTCCTGCGGAAAATCCCTGCCGGTCTCGCGCGCCACCGCTTCCTTGTACTTGCCGACCAGCTCGACCCAGTCGTCGCCGGTGAGATCAGTGTCAAGCGTGTAGCCCTGGCTGTCCTTGAAGGTGTCGAGAATGTCCTCGAAGTGATGATGCTCAAAGCCGAGCACCACGTCCGAATACATCGTGATGAAGCGGCGATAGCTGTCATAGGCAAAGCGGCGATCGCCGGAGAGCTCGGCGAGCGCTTCGACAGTTTTGTCGTTGAGGCCGAGATTGAGCACGGTGTCCATCATGCCCGGCATCGAGGCGCGGCCGCCGGAGCGGACCGACACCAGCAGCGGATTCTTGGAATCGCCGAATGCCTTGCCGGTCAGCTTGCCGACATGCTCAAGCGCCTTCTCGACCTGCGCCTTCAGCGCGGGCGGATAGGTTTTGTCATGCGCGTAGAAATAGGTGCAGACCGAGGTCGGAATCGTGAAGCCCGGAGGCACCGGCAGGCCCAAATTGGCCATCTCGGCGAGGTTGGCGCCCTTGCCGCCGAGCAGGTCGCGCAGGCCCGCTTTGCCCTCGGCCTTGCCGTCGCCGAAGGTATAGACCCACTTGCCGGATTTTACCGCCTCGGCGGCAGGCTTGCGGACGGCAGCCTTCTTGGCCGCGACCTTGGCGACCGGCTTGGCCGGGGCCTTCTTCAGCGCTTTGCGGGCCGAGGCCTGCGGCGCGGCCTTCGGCCGGGCGGATGGCTTTGATTTCGCTACAGATTTCACTGCAGCCTTCTTGGACTTCGCGACGGCTTTGGCCATGGATTCCAACTATCCGAAAAAGGGAAGAAGATTGCGCGCCTTACACCATTTTGAGGGGTTCCGCGCAAGCCGCGAAACCCCGCTTTCCAGTGCTAGAACTTGAACATCTTGAGCACGCCGAGACCCACCAGGCCGACGAAGATCAGGTAGATCGCGACGATGTAGTTGAGCAGCCGCGGCATGATCAGGATGAATATCCCGGCGAGCAGAGCAACGATCGCGGGAACATGCGTGGCGGTGATGGTCATTGAAATCTCCGGGATGATCGGGGGTGGGAAATCGAATCGAGGGCGGCAACTTAACCGCTGGCGCGGTTCGGGAATAGCAAGACGCTCAACCGCTTCAATGGGTTCCAACCTCCGCAACAATTCCCCAGAAATGCCGCGGATGAGGCCGCGCTTTTTCCGGAACAATGCCGCACGGGATGAATTGGCCCGCATTGTGTGTGCTGGCGAAAGCCGGCACCTCTTCTCGCGAAGGAGTTCACTATGCGGAACAGACTAATTGCCATTGCGGCGATCGCGGGCGCGATGGCGGTCCCGATCGCAGCTCAGGCGCAGACCACGATCGGCACAGGCGGCGGCAGCACTGTCGTCATCGGTGAGCATGAAGGCATCGCGCCCGACGTGCGTCCGGCCTTCCGCGAATACATCGTGCGTGAACGCGTGCCGAATTATACGATCTCCGAGCGCGTGACGGTTGGCACCGTGCTGCCGGAAGCCGGCGTGACCTACTACGACGTGCCGCAATCGTTCGGGGTGACGCCCTATCGCTACACCGTGGTGAACGGCCAGACGATATTGGTCGAACCGCGTTCGCGTCGCATCGTTCAGGTGGTCGATTGACCTTCAGTAGCCTGAACGATTGGTCCGGGCGCCGCGCAAGCGGATGTGCGCGAGATACGACCGGACAAGAAGCCCCGCCCGGCGTCCCCTCCGGGCGGGGTCTTTTTTTTGCGCGGTGCAGTTCTGTAGGGTGGGCAAACCCTACTGAGTCAGAGGGTCGCGGGCGATCGACTAGAAGAATCAGATAATTGCGAGATTCAAGCTCAGCGTGGAGGCTAAGATGAATCTCGATATCCGGTTTGCGTCCTATGTTGAGGAACTTGCGAGCGCGATGGGTCAGGCGGATCGGGCTCGACCGCTGCGCGACTACTGCACCGGGCTGATCCTGCCGGGCGAGCGCAAGAGCGTAGAGCCGATGGCGGCGCGGACCGATCCAGCGCGTGTCTCTGCGCAACACCAGTCGTTGCTGCACTTTGTCGGTGCTGGCGGTTGGTCGGACGAGAAGGTGCTGGCCAAGATCAGCGAACTGGTGGTTCCGGCAATCACGAAGCACGGGCCGATCGAGGCCTGGATCATCGATGACACCGGCATCCCGAAGAAGGGCCGACATTCGGTTGGGGTGAAGCCGCAGTATTGCGGGCAGCTTGGCAAGGAAGCCAATTGCCAAGTGGCAGTGTCGCTGTCGATTGCGAACCACTTTGCCAGCTTGCCGGTCGGGTATCGGCTCTATTTGCCGAAAGAGTGGGCCGAGGATCGCGCGCGTCGGGATCGGGCCGGGGTGCCTGAGGACATCCGCTTCAAGACCAAACAGCAGATTGCGCTCGAGTTGATCCAACGGGCGCACGCGGCAGGCCTTCCGCTGGGAGTGCTGTTGATGGACCTCGACTACGGCCGTGACTCGCGATTGCGCACGAGCGTGTCTGCCCTGGGATTGAGCTATGTGGCGGGCATTCAGCCGAACGTGTTGATGTGGGCGCCTGGCACCGGTCCGAAGCGGCCCGACAAATCGCTCAACAATAACGGCCGACGCAATGAGCCCGATCTGATCTCGGCCCAAGAAGTGGTGCGTGCTCTACCTGAGCACGCCTGGCGCACGATCCGCTGGCGCGAAGGCTCGGCCGATTGGCTGTCCTCGCGCTTTGCACGGGTGCGCGTACGCGTCGGCTACAATGGTGCAATCCCCGGGCAGGTCGCAGAGGAGTGGCTGCTGATCGAGTGGCCGGAGGGCGAAACAAAGCTCAGCAAATACAAATACTGGCTCTCCACACTGCCGGCAGAGATCAGCTTCCGCCAGCTCGTCGATATCACCAAGATGCGCTGGCGGATCGAGCGCGACTATCAGGAACTCAAGCAGGAGGTCGGGCTTGGGCACTACGAAGGGCGCGGATGGCGTGGCTTCCATCATCACGCAACGCTCTGCATCGCGGCCTATGGGTTCCTGGTCTCCGAGCGAGCCGCGATTCCCCCCTCAGGACCTCGTTCCCCCGCGCTGCTCTCGACGCCTGCATTACCCGACGGTTATCGACCCCGCGGATCCGCCCTTGCGGCCTGAACGCCACATTCCAAACTCGATCGCGACCATGCGTGCACGCTTGATCAAAGCGCTTACAAAGTGGCTCCCGCGATGCCCCTGTTGCGGAGCCCGTGCCGCTCGATATGTCAGAAAGCGCTCGTGACGCAGTAGGACAAAGGAGCGCTAGCGACGTGCCCACCATCTATCACCGACCGCGCTGCTTGATGGTGGGCACGCTTCGCTTTGCCCACCCTACAGCTACTCGCGAATTTCCAATCCAGGCTTCTTCACCACCAGCCGGTGAATCTTCTTTCCCGATGAGGCGCTGACGATCTCTTCGTCGAGCAATACGGTCGCGGCCTTCAGCTCCGCCTGCACGACCGCCGGATCGAACGCGGCGTAAAGCCGTCCCTGCGCGTCGCGCTGATCGGCGCCTTCGGTGACGCGCCAGCTCAGATAGAGAATGCCGCTGGGCTTGACGATATCGAGCAGGCGGCGGACCGATGCCGCGATCTCCTTGCGGTCGAGATGCATGATCACGGTTTCGCACAGCACGTTATCGAACGTGCCGATGCCGCGCAGATCTGGCAATTCGGCATGCGCGAACTTGCACGACGGATAGCGCCGGCGCGCTTCGTTGAGCAGGCCCTCCGAGGCATCGAAGCCCACCGCCGAAAAGCCGTGGGTGTGAAGCCAGGCGACCTCGCGGCCGCAGCCGCAGCCGATATCGGCCGAATTGCCGCCGCGCACGAAAAATCGTTCGACGACTTCCTGCAGGTCAACGGGCGCCGGCTGACCGAGCCAGTCCTTCGCGAACGCCGCCGCATCCTGGTCATAAGCGGCGAGCGTCTGAGGATCCATGGTCTAGCCTTCGATCTTGGAAAAATCCGCCACCGCGCGGGTCGCCGCACGGATTTCGTTCAGAAGCTTTAGTCGATTCTCGCGCACCTTGGGTTCATCGTCATTGACCTTGACCTTGTCGAAGAACGCATCAACGGCAGGCCGCAGCTTCGCCATCGCGCTCATCGCGGCTGCGAAATCTTCCTTCTGCACTGCGGCTCCGGCCTCGCTCTTGACCTGGTCGATCGCCTTGGCGAGCGCCTTTTCTTCGGCAAGCGCGTAGAGCCCGGCATCCGGCGCACCGTCGAACGTGCGCTTGTCCCTTTTCTCCTCGATCGAAAGGATGTTACCCGCGCGCTTGGTCCCTGCAAGCAGGTTCTTGCCGTCATCAGTGTCGAGGAACTTGCCGAGCGCCTCGACCCGGCGGACGATGAGCAGCAGGTCGTCCTGGCCACCGAGCGAAAACACGGCATCGACGAGATCATGGCGCGCGCCCTGATCGCGGAGTTGGACCTTCAGGCGGTCGGCGAAGAAAGCGAGGAGGTCGCCCGGAAGCTTCTCGGCGTCGCTCTTTTCCGGCAAACCAGCCAATGCCGACTTCGCCACGTTCAAGATCGGCAGCCGGAGCGTATTATCAACGATCAGCCTGATGGCACCCAGCGCTGCTCGCCGCAATGCATAGGGGTCCTTGCTGCCGGTCGGCTTCTCGTCGATCGCCCAGAAACCCGCCAGGGTATCGAGCTTGTCGGCCAGTGCGACGGCCGCGCTTACCGGATCGCTCGGCACGCGATCGGTAGGGCCTTGCGGCTTGTAATGGTCCTCGCTCGCGGCGGCGACGGAGGCGTCTTCGCCTTGCGCCTGCGCATAATATTTCCCCATCAAGCCCTGCAGCTCGGGGAATTCGCCGACGACCTCGGTCAACAGATCGGCTTTTGCCAGATGCGCGGCGCGCTTGGCCTTCGCGACGTCGGCACCGACCAGCGGCGCGATCTCGGCCGTCAGCCGTTCGATCCGCCTGATGCGTTCGGCCTGCGTGCCCAGCTTCTCGTGAAACACGATCTGGTCGAACTTCTTCAGCCGGTCTTCCAGCTTCGTCTTCAGGTCCGTCTCATAGAAAAACTTCGCATCGCTCAGCCGCGCGCGGATCACCCGCTCGTTGCCGGCAACGATCACCTTGCCGCCATCGGTCGCTTCGATATTGGCGGTGAGGATGAACTTGTTGGCGAGCTTCCCGGTCTTGGGATCGCGCACCACAAAGCATTTCTGGTTGTTGCGGATGGTGGCGCGGATCACCTCGTCCGGGATCGTGAGATATTCCTCGTCGAACGATCCCATCAACGCCACCGGCCACTCGACAAGGCCGGCGACCTCGTCCAAGAGCCCCTGGTCCTCGACCAGCTCAAAGCCTTGCGCGAACGCCAACTCCTTGGCATCCGCCAGGATGATGTCCTTGCGCGCCTGCGGATCGAGCACGACCTTGGCCGCCTTCAGCTTGGCTTCGTAATCTTCGAAGCGGCGCACCGAGATCGCCGACGGCGCCATGAAGCGATGACCGAACGTGATCTGCCCGGCCTCGATGCCGTCGACGGCAAATTTCACCACGTCGGGCTCTTCGGTCTCCGGACCGAAGGTCGCGATGATCGAGTGCAACGGCCGCACCCAGGAGAGCGAACCCGATTTGGTCGAACGTGTGCCCCAGCGCATCGACTTCGGCCACGGGAAGGTTCGGATGATGACCGGCAGAATCTCGGCGAGTACATCGATGGTGGCGCGGCCCGGCTTTTCGATCAGGGCGATGTAGAAGTCGCCCTTCTTCGGGTCGGTCTGTATCTTGGCGTCTTCGATCCTGGCCAGACCGGTCGCCTTCAAAAATCCCTGGATCGCGGCATCGGGCCCTCCGACGCGTGGGCCGCGGCGCTCTTCCTTGAGGTCGGACTGTCGCTGGGGAATGCCGTGCACGGTCAGCGCCAGCCGCCGCGGCGTCGCGAACGCTTTCGCGCCTTCATAGACCAGGCCCTCGGCGACGAGCTTGTCGGTCACCATGCGGCGCAGATCGTCCGCCGCCTTCGCCTGCATGCGCGCGGGGATTTCCTCGGAAAACAGTTCCAGCAGAAGATCAGGCATCAGATCGCTCTGCCCGCTTCGGTGTGAACCCAGGCTTCGCCGCAGGCCTTTGCCAATTCGCGCACGCGCATGATGTAGCTCTGCCGCTCCGTCACCGAAATCACGCCGCGCGCATCGAGCAGATTGAAGACATGGCTCGCCTTGATGCACTGGTCATAGGCCGGCAGCGCCATCAGATGCTCCTTCTGATTGCCGCCCTCCTTCCATCCGGTTGCGAGATATTTCTTGCAGGCGTCTTCGGCCATCTTGAACTGCTCGAACAGCATCGCCGTATCGGCGTGCTCGAAATTGTGCCGGGAATATTCCTGCTCGGCCTGCAGGAAGACGTCGCCATAGGTGACCTTGTCGGCGCCGTCGCGGCCGTTGAAGTTGAGATCGTAGACGCGGTCGACGCCCTGCACATACATCGCAAGCCGCTCGAGCCCGTAGGTGAGCTCACCGGAAACGGGTGCGCATTCGACGCCTGCGACCTGCTGGAAGTAAGTGAACTGGCTGACTTCCATGCCGTCGCACCAGCACTCCCAGCCCAGCCCCCATGCGCCAAGCGTCGGGCTTTCCCAATCGTCCTCGACGAAGCGGATGTCGTGGATGCCTGAATCGATACCGATCGCGGCCAGCGACTTCAGGTAGAGGTCCTGAAGGTTCGGCGGCGACGGCTTCATGATCACCTGAAACTGATAATAGTGCTGCAGTCGGTTGGGGTTCTCACCATAGCGGCCGTCCTTCGGCCGGCGCGAGGGCTGCACATAGGCCGCATTCCAGCGCTTCGGCCCGAGCGCGCGCAGCGTCGTCGCCGGATGGAAGGTGCCTGCGCCCATTTCCATGTCGTAGGGCTGCAGGATCACGCAGCCCTGCTCCGCCCAGAACCGCTGGAGAGCAAGGATGAAGCCCTGGAACGAACGTTCCGGGCGCATATGGGCAGGCAAAGCGTCCATCGGCAGAATCGGTCTCGCGAAGGGGGTTTTGAAGTGCGCGGGACCGTATCGGCGTAGGGGCAGGGAATCAAGGCGATGCCGGGATGCCAAAGCGCGACAGTTCGTGCTCTCTCCGTCATGGCCGGGCTTGTCCCGGCCATCCACGTTCTTTCTTATTGGTGAGCCAAGGGCGTGGATGCCCGGGACAAGCCCGGGCATGACGCGTTTCAGGTCAACCCGGCCGGTAGGCGCCGGTGACGGGGTCGCGGCGCAGCGTTGGGATATCGGCCGTCTGGGTGGCCTCGGCGACGCGCGCCAGCCGTGCCTCTTCGAGTTCCCTGTTGATACGGACAGCAGTCTTGTAGGCCCAGCGGACCACGGCGAGCCCTCCCAGGGCACCCGCGAATGCGATCAGCGGCGGCATCGGTCGATCCTTGTCGTTCACGTGTCAGCCCCCAATAGGTTGCATTCTCGCCGAAGCCGGCCTGCGCCGCAATTGTGCTTTTGGGACTAAATGGCGCGGGTATGTCCGGCCTAGAGCCCGGTTCTGATTGAATCAGAACCGGGCTCTAGCTTCTTGTTTTGACGCGTTTTCTTGACGCGAACCGGTGTCCACTTCGCTTGAAAACGCTCTAGAACCCGAATTTGGCCCAAATGGCCCGGGTCTCCAGCGCCGAAATCAGGTCATCCGGCAATCCCCCGATACCGTCGGCCAGCGAGCCCGCGCCCGGCGATCTGCGGCCCAAGAGCCCGGCCAGCATCCCGCTTGTCGGCACGATGACGGGCGTCAGCACTTTGTCGCCATAGCGCTCGCGCAGCGTCGAGCGGAGGTCGCCGATCTTGTCCGCAAGGCCGAGCGACACCGATCTCTCGCCCGCCCAGTACTCGCCGGTGAACAGGACGTCATCGGCCTCCTTGAGCCGCGCACCGCGGCTGCCTTTGACCAGCGCGATGAAGATGCCGTGAATCTCGCGCTGAAGCGTCTTCAAGCGGGCGACGTCATCTGGGTCTTCCGGCAGGAAGGGGTCCAGCATCGCCTTGTGCTCGCCTGCCGTGTAAAGCCGCCGCTCAACACCGATCCTCTTGATCAAGTCCTGAAAGCCGAAACTGCCGCCGACCACGCCGATCGAGCCGAGGATCGAGGACGGATCGCAAAAGATCTCGTCGCCGGCGCAGGCGATCATGTAGCCGCCGGACGCCGCGACGTCCTCGACGAACACCAGTACCGGCAGTTTCTTTTCCGCAGCAAGCTGCCTGATCCGCAAATAGATCTGACGCGATTGCACCGGCGAGCCGCCGGGCGAATTGATCACCAGCGCCACCGCCTTGGCGTGTCGGGTGGCGAACGCGCGTTCGAGCGTTTTGGCGATGCCGGCCAGCGTCAGGCCCGGCCGCAATGGCGTCACCGCACCGATGACACCCGACAGGCGCACCACCGGAACGACCGCGGCGTCGCGCCGGAATTTTGCCGGAATGAATCGTTTCATCCCGTCAATGAGGCCCGGCAATCCCGTGCGATCACTTAATTGTTCACTCATGCCGTTACCTCGAATTAACCATTTTTTATCACGCCAATGTCATTGGAAAGGCCGGAACGCCTTTTGGCAGGAATGCCTTTTGCATTGCAGACGAGAGACTGCAATGGCGCAGCGGAGACTGACATGAAAATCTACCTGCTGATAATGCTCATCGGCAGCCTTCTGACCGCGATTCATTTTACGTCGGCGCCCAAACAACAGTCAGAGACGCTTCCGCAGTAGCGAGTAATTGGGAGTTGCGGGCCGACTTTACAGGTTCGCGAGCGGCAAGGTTCCCTTCCCGACCAGAATCTCCTGCACCCTTTTATGGGGCTGACCTTGCTCGTCATTGAGCATCAGGGCGGGATGGATTTGCGTCGGTGCCCGCCCACCCTTGGTGGCGCGAACCATGATGCGATTGGCAGGCCCCCGTGCGTCACCGTGAACCGGCAGCACCTGCAGGCTCCCGAAACCGTGATCGAGCGCCGAGAACACCTCGGCGATTCCATCGGCACGCCAGATCAGCGTCAGCGCTCCCTTCGATTTGAGAATGCGCCGCGCCGCGTGGATCCATTTCGAGAGCGTCGTTGCGGTCGCCATATGCGCGGTCCCGCGTGCCGTGTCCGGCGAGACGCGATGCCGCGCCGGGTCGTTGAAGGGCGGATTCATCAGCACCGCATCGACGCTGTCAGGAAGGAGTCCGGCAGCGGCAAAGGCTGTGGCATCGGCCTCCACGTCAAGCACGATCACACTGGCTTGAATCGCATTCGCCTCCGCATTGGCGCGCGCAAGGCCCGCCAGCACAGCATCGATCTCGACCAGAACCAGATCGACGCCGGCTACGCGCCTGGCAACCGAAAGCCCCGCGACCCCGACGCCGGCACCGAGATCGACCACGCGGTCGCCCGGACGGGCCGCGGTCGCCGCCGCCAGCAGCACTGCATCGTGACCGGCGCGATGTCCCGATTTCAGTTGCTTCAAACGCAATTGCCCGCCGAGAAACGCATCCTCGGTGAGTTCGAGGTCAGTCATCGGGGCGCAATTCGTGAGCCAGACCGGCGTCGGCCAGCAACTGGCGGGCTGCGCGATTGTCGTCCTCATGAACCAGGATGCGGCGTGGCAGGATGCCGAGCGATCCCTCGATGACGCTCATGTTCTGGTCCAGCACCAGATGATGGATATTGGCGCCGTCGAGCAGCGCGCCGATCGCAGAAACCAGCACGATATCGTTGGTCCTGACCAATTCCCGCAAGTGGTGTTCTCCTTTTTGCCCCGATGCGACGACGGCACGGGGTCTGTCAACCGTTACGTGCCCTTGCCGCGATTGCCGGCCCTTTCTATTGTAGAATAAGGATAGTGCGAATTGGCCAAAATTGGAGACCCGTGTGGCGGTTATTGTACCCTTCGAAAGCCCGTCGAACGCTTCGATAGATGCGCTGGTCGGGCTGGTCGCCGCCGACATGGAGCGGGTCAACGCCACGATCCTGTCGCGCACGGGATCGGAAGTCACCATGATTCCGGAAGTCGCCAACCACCTGATCTCATCCGGCGGCAAACGTCTGCGCCCGATGCTGACGCTGGCAATGGCGGGCCTCGCCGGCTATTCCGGCGATGGTCACATCAAGCTCGCAGCGTCCGTCGAATTCATGCACACCGCGACGCTCTTGCATGACGACGTGGTCGACGAGAGCGAGCTGCGCCGCGGCAAGCTGTCGGCGCGGATGCTGTGGGGCAATGAAGCCAGCGTGCTGGTCGGCGACTTCCTGCTCGGCCAGGCCTTTCGCATGATGGTCGAGGTCGGTTCGCTGCGTGCGCTCGACATTCTCTCCGCGGCCGCGGCCACCATCGCCGAAGGCGAAGTGATGCAGCTTGCGGCGGCCAAGAACACCGCGACCACCGAGGACGAATACCTCGCCGTGATCAGGGGCAAGACCGCCGAATTGTTCGCCGCCGCCTGCGAAGTCGGACCCGTGATCGCCAACCGGCCGAAGGCCGAGCAGACCGCATGCCGCTCGGTCGGCATGAATCTCGGCATCGCATTCCAGCTCGTCGACGACGTGCTGGACTATGGCGGCAAGGCCGCGAAACTCGGCAAGAACATCGGCGACGATTTCCGCGAAGGCAAGATCACGCTGCCGGTGGTGCTGGCGTTCCGCCGCGGCAATGACAGCGAGCGGCAATTCTGGATCAAGGCATTGGAGCGTGGCGAGATCGGCCACAGCGATCTCGATCACGCCATCGGCTTAATGACCAAGCACCGCGCGCTGGAGGACACGATCAGCCGCGCCCAGCATTACGGCGCAATGGCCGTCGACGCGCTCGCGCTATTCCCAGCCTCGCCGATGAAAACCGCACTCGAACAGGTCGTGGCGTTCTGCCTGGCGAGATCGCATTAGCCGTCTGTAGGATGGGTTGAGCGAAGCGATACCCATCAATTTACCCCATTGGCGACAATCGATGGGTTTCGCTTCGCTCTACCCATCCTACAAGAGACATCGCATTGAACAGCACCAATTTCACGCTATTCCTCTTGGCCGCACTCGTCATCGCCGCCGCCCCCGGTCCCGGCATCTTCTACGTCGCCGCACGGACGCTGTCGGGCGGCAAGAGCGCCGGTATCGCTTCGACATTCGGGACTGCGCTCGGCGGGCTCGTGCACGTGATCGCGGGCGGGCTTGGCGTCTCGGCGCTCATCCTGGCCAGCGCGGAGCTGTTCACCGCGCTCAAATTCGCCGGCGCAATCTATCTCGTGTGGCTCGGCATCAAGACATTTCGCGAGGCGCGCGATCTGCTGCCGCAGCAAGCCATCGCGGTCGGTACACAACGGGCGTTTCGGGAAGGTGTGCTGGTCGAAGCCTTGAACCCGAAGACCGCGGCCTTTTTCCTGGCCTTCATTCCGCAATTCCTCGACCCGGCCGGCAGCTATCCGGCGCTCCAGTTCATGGCGCTGGGCCTGATCTCGGTCGCGCTGAACACGCTTGTCGATATCATCGTGGTGATGATGGCCGCGACGGCGCGCGGTAGTCTCACGCACAGGCCGAATGTGCTTCAACGATTGCGACAGGGCTCGGGGCTGTTCATCGCGGGCCTCGGCATTTCGCTGGCGCTGGCACGGCGGCCCAATTCGTAGGATGGGTTGAGCGAAGCGATACCCATCAATTCATGCCATTCGCGCCGGCTGATGGGTATCGCGGAGTTTATCATCGGGCGGCCGAAGGCCGGACCCGTTGGCTCCACCCATCCTACAAGGGAATCTCTAACTCAGCGTTCCCGCATGCACCCACCATCCGGGGTGATTGCGCCGGATCTGCTCTGCCGCGCGTCCGGCTTCGACGGTGTTCTCGTAGATCGCAAAGCAGGTGGCGCCGGAGCCGGACATCCGTGCCAGCCAGGCGCCGTTGGTCGCGTTGAGCGCTGCGATGACCTCGCCGATCACGGGCTGAACACGCATGGCGGGCGCTTCCAGATCGTTGGAGCTGGCGGCGAGCGCTTCGACCCAATCTTCCAGCGATGCCTTCTCGTCGGGCCAGCGGTCCCGCAGCAGGACGTCGGTGACGCCGACCAGCAGCTCACCGTTGCGCAGGCCAAGCGCATTGAAAACGTCGCGGGTCGCGACGGCAACGCCGGGGTTGACCATCACGCACGGCATCTTCGGCAGACTGAGCGGCTGCAGCGTTTCGCCGACGCCGGTCATGACGCAGCCGCGTGAGTTGACGCAGACCGGCACGTCAGCGCCGGTCAGTTGCGCGACCTCGACGATGCGGGGATCGTCGAGCGCGAGCCCGTTCAACTGCGCAAGCAACCGCAGCGCCGCCGCGGCATCGGCCGAACCGCCGCCGATTCCGGCCGCGACCGGCAAGACCTTGTCGAGCGTAAAGCTGCCGGCTTTCATGTCCGATACGCGCTCGGCCAAGAGGCGCGCGGCCTTGAGCACCAGGTTGTCCGAGGTCTCGCCGCAGGCCTGCGCCAGCGGTCCCGACATCTTCAAATCCAGATCCGAACCCGGCGTCAGCGTCAGCCGGTCGGCGCAGTCGGCGAACGCCACCACGCTTTCGAGATCATGGTAGCCGTCGGCACGGCGGCCATTCACCCGCAAGGTCAGGTTGACCTTGGCGCGCGCCTTGTCATTCAACAGTGGCATTGCCGAACAGCCCCCAAAGTCCTTGCCTCAGCCACCCCTGCCGTCTTCTTTCTTCTTGTCGGCGGAAGCCGCAGAGGAAGTGTCTTCGGGCAGGCCGTTGGCAATCTTGGCTTCGATCTTCGGCAATTCCTCCGCCTCGGGCTTGAGGTCGCGGGCATGGGCCCACTGGAATTTGGCTTCCAGCGTCCGCCCGACGCGCCAATAGGCGTCGCCGAGATGGTCATTGATGGTCGGATCCTCCGGCTTGAGGTCGATCGCACGCTCGAGATGCTTTACCGCGTCTTCAAAATTGCCGATCCGGTAAAACGCCCAGCCCAGCGAATCCACGATGTAGCCGTCATCGGGGCGCTGGTCGACGGCGCGCCGGATCATCTTCATGCCTTCGTCGAGGTTGATGCCCTGGTCGATCCAGGAATAGCCGAGATAGTTCAGGACATGCGGTTGCTCGGGCTGCAGCTCGAGCGCCTTGCGCATGTCGGCCTCGGCCTTGCTCCACTGCTTGGAACGTTCCTCGCAAATGCCGCGATAGTAATAAGTGACCCAGGTGTTCTTGTCCGTCACGCCGGGCATCGCGTCGATCGCGAGCGTATAGGTATTGGCGCAATCGTTGAACTTCTTGCGGCCGCGCTCGATGTTGCCGAGCGCCATGATGGCTTCGATGTCCTTCGGCGCCTCCGCGGTGACGCCCTTCAGGATCTTGATCGCCTCTTCACTGCGGTCGGCGGCGTCGAGATTGGTGGCGAGCTGGATCTGCGCGTTGCGCTTGAGCGGCGAACTGGCCGGCATGCGCTCGTAGACCTTGATCGCCATCTGCGGCTTCTTCACGGACTCGTAGAGATCGGCGAGCGACAACAGCGCCAGCGGATGATTGGGCTGCAGATAGAGCGCGAGCTGCAGATAGACCAGCGCCAGGTCCTCGCCGCCGCGGCGGGTCAGCGTGGCGCCGATGCCGTACAGCGCCTCGGCCGCGCCGGCCTGCGCCGAATCGACCAGCGCCGACATCTTCTTGCCGGCCCGGGTCTCGCGCAGGCCTTCCTGCACCAGCGGATGCCGCGGCAATTTCTTGTCGAACGCTTCGTAGATGCCGGCCGCCGCCGCGCCATCCTTGTTGCGCGACAGCCAGCGCGCATAGGCGTCGGATACACGCAGCATCGAATCGTCGAGTTTGTGGGCGCGCTCGAACCGCGTGCCGGCGTCCTTGTCCTTGCCCGAGATCTCCAGGATCATGCCGGTGTGGAGATCCTTGAAGATCGGATACCATTCGGGGCCGGTCAGCTTGTCGATATTGGCAACCGCGGTCTTGGCATCGCCCGCGCCGTAGCTCGCCCATCCCGACAGCAGCGTCGCCACCAGGTCGGTGATCGGTCCGCGGATCGACTGGTTGATGTTGAGCTGCGCGGCCGCATATTTCTTCTGCTTGAGGTCGCGGACGCCGACCACCAGCCGCGCGACGCGGTTCGCCTTGTCCATCGTCAGGATGCGATCGGCGAGCTTGACCGCTTCATCGATGTCGCCATCGGCGAGCGAAGAGATGAAGGCGCGATCCAGGAGTTCGTTGTTCTTCGGATCGGTGCGCAGCGCGGAGCGATAGAATGCCGCAGCCGAGGCCGCATCGCGCTCGACGCTGGCATGGCGCGCGGCGAGATAGCTGCCTGCCGTCGTCAGCGACTTCAGATCGGATTTGGTGGGGAATTGCGCGGCGTTGTCGGCCGTATGTTCGGGCGTCTGCGCCCAGGCCACGCCAGGCGCGGCCAGGCTGGCAACAGTAATTGCGGCGATGGTCCAACGATTCATACGAGTGGAAAGCATCACAGTTCGCCTAGCTCCAGGATGTATGGCGGGATCGTTACGATCGGTCTCGAATGCAAACCCAAGCGGCGGCATCTCAGGCAGCAACAATGCCGCTTTTGGCCTTCAACCGCAAGGATACGGGTTGGCGAATCGATTGGCAGATAGGCCCTTAGGGCTCCGATTTAGCCAGCCCAACCCGGAAACGCTTTTACTGTGGCGGTATCGTGGCCGGAGGCGGTATCACCCTCCTCCAGCTCACGCAATCGTGGTCTATACGGCCTCTTACATGCCCTGGTAATTGGGCCCGCCGCCGCCTTCCGGCGGAACCCAGTTGATATTGCCGTTCGGGTCCTTCACGTCACAGGTTTTGCAGTGGACGCAGTTCTGGGCGTTGATCTGGAAGCGCGGACCCGAGGCCTCCTCGACCCATTCATAGACGCCGGCCGGGCAATAGCGGTTCGACGGACCGGCATAGACATCGTGCTCGGACGTCTTCTGCAGGTTCATGTCGGCGACCTTGAGATGAACCGGCTGATCCTCCTCATGGTTGGTGTTGGAGAGGAACACCGAGGACAGCTTGTCGAAGGTGAGCTTGCCATCCGGCTTGGGATAGGCGATCGGCGCATGCGCCTTGGCCGGATCCAGCGTCTTGCGGTCAGACTTGGCGTGCGACTGGGTTCCGAACAGCGAGAAGCCCAGCGTGTTGCACCACATGTCGAAGCCGCCCAGCGCCACGCCGATGATGGTGCCGAATTTCGACCATAGCGGCTTGACGTTGCGGACCCGGTGCAGGTCTCGACCTACGGCGGAATCGCGCCAGGCGTTTTCGTACTCCACCAGTTCGTCATTGGCGCGGCCGGCGCCGAGCGCCGCCGCAACGTGTTCCGCCGCGAGCATGCCGCTACCCATCGCGTTGTGCACGCCCTTGATGCGCGGCACGTTGACGAAGCCCGCCGCGCAGCCGATCAGCGCGCCGCCCGGGAAACTCAGCCGCGGCACCGACTGATAGCCGCCCTCGGTGATGGCGCGCGCGCCGTAGGAGATACGCTTGCCGCCTTCGAACACGGGGCGGATGGCGGGATGCGTCTTGAAGCGCTGGAATTCGTCGAATGGCGAGAGATACGGATCGTCGTAATTGAGATGCACGACGAAACCGACCGCTACCTTGTTGTCGTCGTAATGATAGAGGAACGAGCCGCCGCCGGTTTTATTGTTGAGCGGCCAGCCGAACGAATGCTGGATCAGGCCCTTCTGGTGCTTGGCGGGATCGATCTCCCAGACTTCCTTCAACCCGATGCCGAATTTCGGCGGCTCGCTTTTCGCGTCGAGCGAGAATTTCGCGATCAGTTCTTTGCTCAGGCTGCCGCGCGCACCTTCGGCGAACAGGGTGTATTTGCCGAGCAGTTCCATGCCGCGGGTGTAGGAATCCTTGTGGCTGCCGTCCCTGGCGATGCCCATGTCGCCGGTGGCGATGCCACGCACTGCACCGTTATCGTCATACAGCACCTCGGCCGCGGCAAAGCCGGGATAGATTTCGACGCCGAGCGCCTCGGCCCTCGGCGCCAGCCAGCGGCAGACATTGCCGAGCGAGCCGATATAGCAGTGATGATTGTTCATCAGCGGCGGCATTGCGAAGTTTGGCAGCCGGATCGCGCTGGTCGCGGTGGTCCAGTAGAAGCGGTCGTCCTTGACCTGGGTTTTGAGCGGGCAATCGGCGTCCTCACGCCAATCCGGAATCAGCTTGTCGAGCGACACCGGATCGATCACCGCGCCCGACAGGATGTGCGCGCCGACTTCGGAACCCTTCTCCACCACGACGATGCTGAGATCGGCATTGAGCTGCTTCAGCCGGATCGCCGCAGCGAGGCCAGACGGCCCGGCGCCGACGATCACGACGTCGAATTCCATGGATTCGCGGGGAGGAAGTTCTTCTGCACTCATGATCTGATCTCAGCCCAATTGAGAACGGCTCTAAAGGCTCGTTGTTTCCGATTTTTGCGGGGAGGACAACCATGGAAATGCAATGCGAGGCGTTTCACGCCGGCTCGATCCATATTAGATTGGCATCATGGATTTGATCCCCGAACCCACACCTAATGTCAGGCAATTGCTGGCTTTTTATCTGGAGGCCGGGGTCGATTGCGCGTTGATGGAGGAACCAGTCGATCGGCTGACCGAGGCCGACACCCCTGCTGCCTCCATCGCTGTCCGTGAGACTGCGCCACCCAGCCCCGTCAGGGAAATGCCCGCCGCGATGCCGGCAGTTCCGCGCAGCGAAATAGCGCCCGCGCCGGAAGCCGCCATCGCTCTCGCGCGCGAAGCGGCGCGAACGGCGCCGACGCTGGAAGCGCTGCGTGCCCTCCTGGAGACTTTCGAGGGCTGCGCGCTCCGAAACACCGCGACGCGGCTGGTGTTTGCTGACGGCAACCCGCAGGCGCGCATCATGTTCGTCGGCGAAGCACCCGGACGCGACGAAGACATCGAGGGCCTGCCCTTCGTCGGACGTTCCGGCAAGTTGCTGGACCGGATGATCGCGGCAATCGGACTAGATCGCAGCAAGGCCTACATCGCCAACGTGATTCCCTGGCGGCCGCCCGGCAACCGAACGCCAACGCCGCAGGAGACGCAAATCTGCCTGCCGTTCATCCAGCGGCAGATCGAACTCGTGAACCCCGACATACTGGTGACGCTCGGCAACCCTTCGACGCAAACGCTGCTGTCGACCCGCGATGGCATCATGAAGACCCGCGGCAGATGGTTCGACTACGACACCGGCACCCGCACCATCCGCGCCATGGCGACGTTCCACCCGGCCTATTTGTTGCGCTCTCCGTCCTACAAGCGGATGTCCTGGCAGGACCTGCGCGCGATCGCAAAGGCGCTGCAGGCTTCGTAGGACAGGGTGGGTAAAGGCGCGAACGCGCCGTGCCCACCATCCTGTCCGTGCTCGTGATGTTGGGCACGCTTCGCTTTTGCCCACCCTACAGATCCGGCGCGGCGCCTCGGCGATGCACCGCAGAAACGCTACGGCGCCTTCGGCCGCACGATCGCCCAGCCGATCCGCAGCAATGGCTGACGGCCGTTCACCATCCATTCGAACGCGCGCGGCACTTCCGGCACCAGGCCGGGAAAGCGTTGCGCGATATCGGGCGGTGGCGCGCCCGAGGTGTCGGAGGCGCGCCAGATCACAACGCCGCCGGTCTCGTTGAATTTCGCGACCGACAGCCATGGGGTTCGCTCCGGCGTGGCATCAAGCAACAGATGCGGACGTCCGCTGCTCATGGCGATGAAGCTTGCCAATTGCGGATCGCCGGCCACCGCGCGCAGGCGCTGGTTGGTCCGGCGCTCGAAGCTGTCGCCGAAGAAATGCGCGATCGCCTTTGCCGGCAGCGAGGTCGGCACTTCGTTCGCGGTCCACGGCAAAAACAGCGTGGCCGCAATCGTCACCAAGGCAGGCGCGACGACCGCCGCCGCCCATGCCGTCCGCAACAGGCGCTGGCGCCGCAGATGGATCAGATCGCCGCTGGCAACGATTACGGCGAGCCCCGACATCAACAAGGTGACGCCCTCCCCGCCGACGACATGATCGAGGTTGAAGATGCCCGCGATCAGGCTTCCGAGCAGCGCCGGCGCAAGCGCAAAGAAATAGACGAAGTCGCGCGCCAGCGGATCGACCGGCGGCCGGTAGATGATCGGCGCCTCCCCGGCATGGCGGGCGAACCGGCCGGAGTTGAGGATCGCCAGCAGCACGATAGCAGACATTGCGAGCACGAGGCCAACGAGCAGCCAGCCCCATTGCAGGATGCGCCCGCCAAGATCGGAGATCGCGGGCCACGGCGGCATCGCGAGCGCATCGGCGCGGAGCAACCAGATCAGATAGGGCAAGACCAGGACGGCGATCACGAGCAGCGCATAGAGCGGATCGAGCGACATCAGCACGCGCCGCCCCCGCGCGGTGGCAACGGCAAATCCGGCGAGCAGCAGCAGCAATCCGAGCGCGGCCGGCGTCGTCAGCAGCAAAAGCCCGGCCTCGATCGACCAGGCGAACCAGGCGTTGCGCCGGTTCTGGCCGATCAATTGCCAGGAGTGCAGCAAAAGCAGCGCCCATAGCGGGCGCGCCAGCACCAGCGGGCCGAACTCGACGCCGGGCGAGCTGAAGGCCACCACCGTCATCGACAGCAGCACCGCGAGCACCGCCTGCTGCCCGCCGACAATCGCGCGGCCCAGTTGATAGTAGATCCAGAAAGTGACGACGGCGCAGACCTGCGCCAAAAGATAGACGCCGAACATATGGTTGCCGGCGGCGCGAAACGCGATGTCGGCGAGCCAGAGCGCCAACGGCGGACCGAGCCATGTTCCGACCTGGTATTCCCGGCCGAAGGCCAGCACGGTCGCAAGATCACCAGGCGGGCTGCGGTACAGCAGCATCGGCAGGATTAGCCAAATTGCGGCCTGGACCAACACAACGAGCCAGACCACCAGCCGCGGCCGGGCGCGGATCAGTTCGACAACGAGCGAGGTGAAGCGCATGAAACGTCCGAATGCCGGGCCGGGCAGCCCTGCCCCCGACGGTTGATAGAGCGCAGGAGCCGTCGAGGCAACCGATCTCAGATCGTGACCGAGATATCGGAAGTAATCTCTTCATCCACGGTGAAGAGGTCGGGTTCGACCGACTCTTCAACTATCTCGGGGAAATGTTTCAGCCGCGCGGCAATGACGGGTGCAAAAAACCGGCGGTGATGGATGCTCGGGCCGAGCCGGTCCAGCGCCTCGCGGTGTTCCGGCACCGCGTAGCCCTTGTGGGTCTCGAAGCCGTAGCCCGGGCAATCCAGCGCCAATGCGCTCATCAGGCGGTCGCGCGTCACCTTGGCGATGATCGAGGCCGCTGCAATCGACATGACGATGCCGTCGCCGCCGATCACGGCGTCACAGTCGCAGGGCGCATCGATCCTGTCGCGGCCGTCGACGAACACATGCTTCGGCATTTCGGGCAGCGCGCGCACGGAGCGCGCCAGCGCCCAGAGCGAAGCGCGCAAGATATTGTCGCGGTCGATCCGCGCGGGCGAGGCAAAGGCGACCGAAAAGGACGAGGTGGCGCAGATCTCCTCGAACAGTTCCTCGCGGCGTTCGGGCGTCAGCCGCTTGGAATCGTCGATGCCTTTGGGGATTCGCTTGGGATCGAGGATGACCGCGGCCGCTACCACCGGACCCGCCAGCGGACCGCGCCCGGCCTCGTCGCAGCCGGCGACGGGCCAGACGCCGCGCTTGATCAGCGCCCGCTCGCGGCGAAAGCTCGGCGGGGCAAGCGTGATCACGCCCTTGAGCAGCTCGGCCTCTTCCTTGCCGGCTTTCCTGGCTGATTTCCCGTCAGATTTCTTGGTGGACTTGTCCCGAATCATGGCCGGGATTCGTGCGCCAGCGCGCGGCGGCGCGCAACCGGGAACCCGGCACAATTCCCATTATTCAGCGTGACCTCGTCGCCACTCCCCGGCCTCAATCACATAAACGCTCCGGCTGCCGCGCTTGGGCTCTGCAATCGTCTGCCGGTGACGCATTCCGAGCTTCTCGAGGGCATGAATGGATGGCGCATTTTTCGGATCGACCAGTCCAAGTAATCTGCTGCATTTGAGGTGGTCGAACCCGAAGGCGAGCTGCGCCCTCCCGATTTCGGTTGCGATCCCCCTGCCCCATGCCCGGCGCGCAAGGACGAAGCCAATCTCAAAATCGTCAGTTCCCAACGCGTCGCATGGGGACAAGCCGGCAAAGCCGATGATTTCACCCGCAGGCTTTTCGGCCAGAACCGCCATCCCCGTGGGGCTGCCACCGAAGGTGAAGAATCGCCGAATGAAATCCTCGGCAGCGTCCCTTGCCATCGGCGCTCCGGCAAATGCAAAGCGCATCACATCGCTATCGCCAAGAATCAGATCCTGCAGGACCGGTATGTCCTTTTCAGCCGCAGCGCGCAGAATCAGGCGCGGCGTTGTCAGAATGACGAGCGGCTGCTCTTCCGACGCTGGCGCGGGCTGCTGGTGCATCAAACCGCAATACGGCAATTCACCGGCAGAGAGAAGTGGCGCTGCCGCAACGTCGCGCGTTTAATCCGGCAGATGCACCTGCCGGTCCTCGCCGACCTCGATGCCGGGCGCCACCACGACTTCCCAAACGTGATTGTCGGGATCGCCGAAATAGCCGGAATAGCCGCCATATTCGGTCTTGTGCGCGGGCTTCAACAGCGACGCGCCGCAGGAGACGGCGAAATCGAGCGCAGCGTCCACCTCCTTGGTCGAGCTGCAATTCCAGGCGAGCGTCGTGCCGCGAAAGGATTTCGGCCGCGGCTGATCCGGCAGCTTGGCATCGCCTGCGAGTTGATCCCACGGGAACAGCGCGATTACCGTGCCGCCGGTGTCGAAGAAAGCGACGGCCTCACCGGTTGCGTGCATTTTTCGGGCAAAGCCGAGCGCCTCATAAAAGGCGATGCTGGCGCGCATGTCGCTGACGCCGAGCGTGATGACCGTGAACCGGGGGACTGGCTTGCTTGTACTCATGTGAGTCTCCTCCCCGTCATTGCGAGGAGCCAACGGTCGCAATGACGATCAGAACAAACTCAACTGCTGTCCGTTCCGCTTCGGCTTGACGAAATGATCGGTCGTCAGTTTCGAACGCCGCTTGTTGAGGCCGAGCTTCTCGCAGGCGATTTCGAACCGCCGCCCGATCATCCAGGCCATCGGGCCGGTGCCCTTCATCCGCGTACCCCATTGCGAGTCGTAGTCGCGCCCGCCACGCATGTCGCGGATCAGGGTGAAGACGTGACGGTAACGGTCGGGATAATTCGCCATCAGCCATTCGCGAAAGAGGTCGCGAACCTCGAGCGGCAGCCGCAGCAGCACGTAGCTCGCTTCCTTGACGCCGGCGTGAGCCGCGGCATCGAGAATGCGTTCGATCTCGGAATCGTTCAGCGCGGGAATAACGGGTGCGACCATCACGGTGGCGGGGATGCCGGCCTGCGACAATTGCCGCAGCGCTTCCAACCGCTTCGGCGGCGTCGAGGCGCGCGGCTCCATCGTGCGGGCGAGCTTGGGATCGAGCGTGGTCACGGAAATCGCGACCTTTGCCAAATTGCGCTTCGCCATTCGCTGCAGAATATCGATGTCGCGCGTCACCAGCGCCGATTTGGTGACGATGCCGACTGGATGACCGGCCCGATCGAGGACTTCGAGAATGCCGCGCATGATTTTGTGCTCGCGCTCGATCGGCTGATAGGGATCGGTGTTGGTGCCGATCGCGATCATTCGCGGCTCGTAGCCGGGTGCCGCCAGCTCCTTCTCGAGCAATTCCGGCGCGTCCGGCTTGGCGAGCAATTTGGATTCGAAATCGAGCCCGGGCGACAGGCCGAGAAAGGCGTGGGTCGGCCGCGCGAAGCAGTAGACGCAACCGTGCTCGCAGCCGCGGTACGGATTGATCGAGCGGTCGAAACCGATGTCGGGCGAGTCGTTGCGGGTAATGACCTTGCGCGAGGTATCGAGCGATACCGTGGTCTTGAACGGCGGCAGGTCGTCCAGACTCTGCCAGCCATCGTCGAAGGCGACCCGCGCCTCGGCTTCGAACCGGCCGCTGTCGTTGGACTGCGCGCCGCGGCCTCGCCGCCGCTGGCGTTCGATGGCGACCGCGATGTCGGGAAAAGGTGTCGCACCCGCCGGCTCGGAGGGCGCCGTGACCGGCGGGTGCTTGAGGGCATGAGAGGATGCTCGGCTCATGAAGCGAACATAGCACGCACCGGGAACAAATCAAGAACATCTTCGGCAACAACTCACAGGAAGCGCAGACATCGGCGACGGAGCCAGCGCCCGATGCTGCAAAAATCTGCATGCAAATGGCTGTTTTGATTATGACAAGATGATAACTGTGCAGCGTTTTTCACCGTTTGAGCCATCGAAAACCTCACTCATGTTGAGCGTGATCATCCCGACCGAAGGAATAGAACAGCCCGCCGTCGCCACGCTAGCGGCGCTGGTGCCGGGAGCCGCAGCCGGCGTCATCCGCGAGGTGCTGCTGGTCGACCGGGCCGGCAATGGCGTGATCGAACGGGTGGCAGACGTGGCCGGTTGCCGCTTTCTGAGGTTTGAAGGGACACGCGCCGCGGCATTGGCCGCCGGCGCGCGGGCGGCCCGCTCGCCATGGCTGATGTTCCTGCATGCCGGCGCGGTGCTCGACAGCGGCTGGATCGAAGAGACCACGCAGTTCATCCAGAACGTATCGAACAGCGGACGGCCGCGTGCCGGAGTATTTCGCTATGCCCGCTCGCCCTATGCCGAGACGCGGCTGCGCGACGGCTTCAAATTCGTCGCCCGCATGCTCGCCGGGCCATCGGCGGAACAGGGGCTCCTGATCGCCCGCGATCATTATGAGCGGCTTGGCGGCTACCGGCCGGACGCCCGCCGCTCCGAGACGCGGCTGCTGCGCCAACTCGGCCGCTCCGCGCGCACCCAGTTGCGCAGCCGGATCACGGTCGTCGCCTAAAGCGATACACCGCAGGCCCGGACACAAAATATCGAAAACAACCCCATGCAAAGTAGAAGCGGCACGAGCCGGGCGCCTCCCTGATGAAAATATACTTGCCAAAATCAAATATCTCTTTGACAATGGCAAATATCGAGAGGTGCCCGAGGTCCCAGATGAATTCCGACCAAGAAGTCGCGGCCGTTCGCGCCTTCAACCGTTTCTATACGCGCAAGCTCGGGATCATCGAGCCGAAGCTGCTACACAGCCCCTTCACGCTGCAGGAAGCGCGCATCATCTACGAGATCGCGCATCGCCCGGCCTGCACCGCCACCGACCTCACCCGCGACCTCGGGCTCGATCCCGGCTTCCTGAGCCGGACCTTGCAGGCGCTGCAGCGCCGCCAGATCGTGACGCGAAAGCCGTCAAAGGACGACGGCCGCGTCAATGAACTCTCGCTGACCGCCAAAGGCCGCGCCGCCTCTGCCGAGCTCGAGCGCCGCTCGCGCGAGGAGGTCGGAAGCCTGCTCGCTTCGCTCGAAGACAGTCAGCGCGCCGCTGTCGTGCAGGCGATGACGACGATCGAGCGGGCACTGGAACGGCCCACGGAGAAGCCAGCCGCTTTTCTCTTGCGCAGCCATCGACCCGGCGACATCGGCTGGGTGATCTCGAGCCAGGCAAAGGCCTATGCCGAGGAGTATGGCTGGGACATCAGCTACGAGGCACTGGTCGCCGAGATCTGCGCGCAATTCATCAAGACCTATGACGCTTCGCGGGAGCATTGCTGGATTGCGGAAGCAGGCGGCGAGCCGCTCGGCTCGATCTTTCTGGTGAAGGGCAGTGATGACGTCGCAAAGCTGCGGCTGTTGCTAGTGGAGAAAAAGGCGCGCGGCCTCGGCGTCGGCCGCGCGCTCGTCGAGCAATGCGTCCGCGCAGCGCGCGAGAAAGGCTACAAGAAAATGACGCTGTGGACGCAAAGCATCCTTGTTGCCGCGCGAGGCATCTATCAAGCTGCGGGCTTCCGTCGCGTCAAGGAAGAGCCGCACCATAGCTTTGGCGTCGATCTCGTCGGCGAAACCTGGGAGCTGGACCTGTGAAGCCCGCGCGTCGCGATTGTCCGCGGCGCGTGACGCCAGAACTCATCGACTTCCATGTCAAGCGCGCACGTCAATTGCGCGTCGAGGCCTGGCACAACATGTGGCGTGCGTTATGGGCGTTGCTGGTCAGGCTGAAGCGCCTTGGGCTTTAGGCCGCCGCAAATGCTCGTCCAGCCGCGGCATGATCTCGACGAAATTGCACGGGCGCGTGCGGTAGTCGAGCTGGGCGGCGAGGATGCCATCCCATGCATCGCGGCAAGCGCCCGGCGATCCCGGCAGGCAGAAGATGAAAGTCGCCCCCGCCACGCCGGCGGTGGCACGGCTCTGCACCGTCGACGTGCCGATCTTGGCATGGCTCAGCATGTGGAAGGCGATGGAAAAACCATCCATCCGCTTTTCGAACAGCGGCTCGACCGCCTCCGGCGTCACGTCGCGGCCGGTGAAGCCGGTGCCGCCGGTGGTGATGATCGCATCGACACCAGGATCGGCGATCCAGCGCTTGATGACGACGCGGATCGCGTCGACGTCGTCGACGATGATCTCGCGCGCGGCAAGATGATGGCCGGCGGCCGTCAGCCGGTCGGCCAGCGTGGTGCCGGATTTATCGTCCGCCAGCGAGCGGGTATCCGAGATCGTCAACACCGCGATGTTGAGCGGCACGAATTGTTTGGTTTCGTCGATGGAGGACATTTGCGCTTTCTCCGTGTCCCGGCTCTGCGGCGCGTAGCGACGCGCCGCAGAGCCGGGACCTATTCTTTTCCGACTGACATGGGCCCCGGATCAGCAGCGCACCGCCGGAGTCGCGCGAGGCGCGATCCCGGACGCGCTGCGCAGCATCCGGGGCACGAGACCATCACAACGCTCCCGCCGCAAACGTGTTGCAGGCCTGCACCGTGCCCTTCTGGTAGCCGGTCATGAACCACTGCTTGCGCTGCGCTGCCGAGCCGTGGGTGAAGCTGTCGGGCACCACCCTGCCCGTCGACTGCCGCTGCAGCGTGTCGTCGCCGATCGCGGTTGCCGTCTTCAGAGCCGCATCGATATCGCCGGGCTCGATGAAGCCCGGACGCTTCTTCTCTTCGCGATTGACCCAGACGCCGGAAAGACAATCCGCCTGCAGTTCGACCTTGACCTGCAGCGCATTGGCTTCCGCCTTGCTGCCGGCCTGCTGCTGCAACCGCTGCACGCGCGGCAGGATGCCGAGCAGGTTTTGGATGTGGTGTCCCGCTTCATGCGCGATAATGTAGGCGGCCGTGAACTTGCAGGCACTGCCCGAACAGCCGCGGAAGCGCGTCTCTACTTCGCGGAAGAAACTGGTGTCGAGGAAGATCTGCTTGTCCGGCGGGCAGTAGAACGGCCCCATCGCCGACTGCGCCATGCCGCAGCGTCCGCCATTGGTGGCATTGCGAAACAGCACGATGCGCGGGCCGGTGTAATTCTGGCCGCTGGACTGGAATATCTCGCTCCAGCGGTCGTCGATCTCTCCGAGGATGCCGGCGATCATGCTGCCGACTTCATCCTTCGGCGCACCGGTCTTGGCCGGTCCCGACCGGCGATCGGTCTGGTAGGTCGGCGCCTGACCGCCGCCGGTCAGGATTTCGGCGCCGCCGATCAGGATGCGTGGATCGATGCCGAAGGCGTAGCCGACGAGGCCGAGCACGATGATGGTGCCGATGCCGAGCCCGCCGCCGCCCATCGGCAGGCCAAAGCCGCCGCCGCCACCCATTCCGCCGCCGCCCTGGTCGCGACGGTCTTCGATGTCGTCGCTGCGGCGGAAATCATCGTAACGCATGGCGCTATTTCCTCATCCCCGGCTGTCGGCCCGAATATTCAACGCGGCAATCACGTAAAATTTCCATTCCGTTAATCAATAGCCCGCCCGGCAAAAATTGCCTAGTGCGCGAGCCGCCGCAATCTCTGCTGGTAATGTTGCCGATGATCTCTCTTCGCATTCTGCGTCGATAACTTTCTTGGTTAAGTCGATTTTTACTTTGCAGGGTCAATGTATCGCCAGTCGGTTGTTTAGTCCCGCGTCGCCGACAGCGTCGCCTGAGTCAGAGTAGTTGAGTCATGGTTGTGTCGCGTCGCGGGGCGTCTGCAAGGGCGCCCCGCACTAAATTTGAGTTTGATTCAAGCGTGCGTATCGTCGTCGGCGATTGCGTCGCCGAGATGTCGAAGCTTCCGGCCGGTTCGGTCGATCTGGTGTTCGCAGATCCCCCGTACAACCTGCAGCTCAAGGGCGATCTGAAACGCCCCGATGAATCCCATGTCGATGCCGTCAACGACGACTGGGACAAGTTTTCATCCTTCGCCGCTTACGATGATTTCACCCGCGCCTGGCTGCTCGCTTGCCGCCGCGTCATGAAACCGTCGGCGACGCTGTGGGTGATCGGCTCCTACCACAACATTTTCCGCGTCGGTGCGATCATGCAGGACCTCGGCTTCTGGGTTCTCAACGACATCGTCTGGCGCAAGACCAACCCGATGCCGAATTTCCGCGGCCGCCGCTTCACCAACGCCCATGAGACCATGATCTGGGCCGCGCGTGACGAGAAGGCCAAGGGCTATACGTTCAACTATGAGGCACTGAAGGCCGCCAACGAGGACGTGCAGGCGCGTTCCGACTGGCTGATCCCGCTTTGCACCGGCGAGGAGCGCCTCAAGGGCGCCGACGGCAAGAAGGTGCACCCGACCCAGAAGCCCGAGGGCTTGCTGGCGCGCGTGCTGCTGTCGTCGTCAAAGCCCGGCGATCTCGTGATCGACCCTTTCAACGGCACCGGCACGACAGGCGCCGTGGCAAAACGTCTCGGCCGCCGTTACATCGGCTTCGAGCGCGATAAGACCTATGCGGCTGCAGCCGAAGAACGCATCGCAGCGATCGAACCGCTGCCCGAGGCGACGCTGGCGCCGTTCATGACGGCGCGCGACGCCCCGCGCGTGGCATTCTCCGAACTGATCGAGCGCGGCATGATTCCGCCCGGCACCAAACTGGTCGACTCCAAGAAGCGCCACGGCGCGCTGGTCCGCGCCGACGGCGCCATCATGCTCGGTGACAAGGTCGGCTCGATCCACCGCATCGGCGCGGTCGCCCAGGGCTCCGGCGCCTGCAACGGCTGGACCTTCTGGCATGTCGAGACCAAGAACGGCCTCAGGCTGATCGACGAGCTGCGCGCCGAAATCCGCTCCGAAATGGCGGCGGGTTAAGGGTTCACCTCACCACAGAGGCGCCCCCGGGGGCTCGGCCCATGGCATGGCCGGGCCAAAGCACCACAACGTGCGTACGGTCTGCGGGCCGACATGGCTCAAAATTCGGCTTGCCCACCTCCTGCGCAGCCGGCGTGATGGGCCGGCATGGCAGCCGTGCCATGCTTGCAGGTAGCGTTGCGCCTTTTCGCCCTTATTTGAAGGTATACGAGCTGCATTCATTTTCCTATTTAGAGATACTCCTATGCGCACACGAGGCTCCGAGTCCTTCATTGTGCTGCCGCTGCTGCCGATCTTCCTGATCGGCCTATTCCCGATGCTGCTGCTGAGCCTGCTGGGTCCGGCTGGGCTGATCATCCTCGGCATTCTGGTCGCCTGCGCAGGTCTGACCGACATTCTCGACGCCAGCGGCACTTTCAGCGAGCAGATCATCGTCCACGGCTATGCACGAGGATCAGAACGCGCGGGACAACGTACCGCTCTGCATTCGGAAGTCCGCTTTGCCACGACGATGATTGCTTCCGGCGCTGTCCTTGCGGTCGCCGGTATCGTCGGCCTGTTCATATCGTAAGCGTCCGCTTTTCACGAATTCGTCGCTTGCGCATCCCGGAGAAATTTGAGCATGGACGTGCCACCCGGTGGCATTGCCGCCGTGGCCAAAGTCCGCAACAAGCCTTGCTGCAAGAAAGCAATGGGGAGAATTCCAAATGCTCAAATACTATTTCAACGGATCGCCCAATCCGACCAAGGTCGCTCTCTTCCTGGAGGAAGCCGGCATCGCCTTTGAGCCGGTCGCCGTCGACACCCGCAAGGGCGACCAGTTCAAGCCGGAATATCTCGCCATCAATCCGAATGCCAAGGTGCCCGCCATCGACGACGACGGCGTCACCGTGTTCGACAGCAACGCCATCCTGCTCTATCTCGCGGAAAAGACCGGCAAGTTTCTGCCCGCGAACACGCCAGCCAACCGCGGTGAACTGCTGTCATGGCTGATGTTCGTCGCCACCGGCGTCGGGCCGTTCTCCGGCCAGGCCGTCCACTTCAAGCATTTTGCGCCGGAGAAGATCGACTACGCCCACAACCGCTACCAGTTCGAGGCGCAGCGACATTTCGGCATTCTCAACGATCATCTGGCCAAGCGTCGCTACATGGTCGGCGACACCTACACCATCGTAGACATGGATGTGTGGGGCTGGGCACGCATGATGCCCTTCGTTCTCGGCGAAGAAGCGGCCGCAAAGTATCCCAACGTCAAACGGCTGGTCGACGAGATCTCGGCACGTCCGGCAGCGGCCAAGGCGATCGCGCTGAAGGATAATTTCAAGTTCAAGGCCGAGATGGACGACGAGGCCCGCAGCAACATGTTCAAGCACCTGTCGGTGAAGGCCGCTTGAGCGTAGCACAACAGATGGAACGGCGCCCTCGCGGGCGCCGTTTTTGTGTCTTTCGTAGGGTGGGCAAAGGCGCGCTTGCGCCGTGCCCACCATCCTTGCTCGGGCTGACATGGTGGGCACGCTTCGCTTTGCCCACCCTACAAACTATCGGCGCGTCCGAGACATTCTCCGCGCCAGACTACTCTTTGCCTCAAACCGCGGCCGCCAACTTCCGCTCTGCCGGGAACGGCCCGAGCACACGCTCGACCAGCGCGGAGTCGCAGTATTCCTTGATCTCCTTGATCTTGCCGTCCTCGATGCGCCAGACCATGCAATATTGATTGTCGTAGCGGACGCCGTCCTTGGTGACGTTGTCGCCCCGCGCTTCGACGACAACGTAATCGCCTTCCGCGATGAAGTTGAAGGCCACCGTGCGCGGGCGTGCGGTAGCGAGGCGTGAGCGCAAATGGCCCATCAGGCCGTTATTGATCGCATCGCGCCCCCTGAATTCGTGCGACCACGAATACTGACCTGTAACGATCCAGGTTGCGTCTTCGGCAAGGTTATCGAGAAATGTCGTCCCGCTCCGGTTGGCGGAATCCGTATAGACCTGCTGCACCAGTTTCTTGTTCGCTGCTGCGCTCATGGCGTCTTCTCCTTTGATCCGATGTCGAGATCATCGCGCGCCGCGCGGCATTCTTCCAATCAATAGAGAATATGATATATATTCATTCCATGAATTTGAATTCGCTTGACCTCAATCTACTGGTGGCGCTTGACGCGCTCTTGAGGGAAACCAGCGTCAGCCGCGCCGCGATGCGGATCGGGCTGTCGCAGCCGGCGGCGAGCCACGCGCTGCAGCGGCTGCGCGACCTGATCGGCGATCCACTGCTGGTTCGAACCGGCGCGCGCATGGAATTGACGCCGCGGGCGCAAGCCCTGCGCGCGCCGCTGGCGCAGGCGCTCGACCAGGTGCGCTCGCTGTTCATCGCCGACGAGTTCGACGCCGCACGAAGCGAGCGCCAGTTTCGCCTGATGATGCCGGACCTGGCGGTCGAGCTTCTGATGCCGCCCTTGATGGAGAAGATCACGAAGATAGCGCCCAACGTCCGGATCGACGTGGTGCCGTGGCGGGGACCGGCAATCTTCACCGCGGAGTTCGCCCGCACCATCGATCTCGTGATCTCGATCGGCAACGCCTTCACCGGATTTCATCGGCAACGGCTCTACACCGATAGCGACGCGCTTGCCGTCCGGCGCGGCCATCCCGCCGGCGCGCGGCTGAAGCGGATCGAAAACTTTCTCGACGCGCGCCATGTCGCGGTCGTGATCCGCGGCCAGAGTGAGGACCTGATCGACATGTGGTTGCGCCCCAAGGGCATCGAGCGGCGGATCGCGCTGGTCGTGCCCGGCTATCTCGAGGCGCTGCACGTCGCCGCGCGCACCGATCTCGTCGCCTTCGTGCCGCGCCGGCTGATCGGTGCGCTGTCGAAGCAATTGTCGCTTTCGGCCGTCGCGCCGCCGCTCGATCCCGGGATCGACGAGCAGTACATGTTCTATCCGACCCGCGCCCAGATGGACCCCGGCTCAATTTGGCTGCGCAACATCATGCTCGGCATCGGCCGTGAGATGGAGCGCGCGAAAAAGGGTGCGTAGCCTGCGTAGGGCGGGCAAATCCTACTGCGTCACGAGCGCTTTCTGACATATCGAGCGGCACGGGCTCCGCAACAGGGGCATCGCGGGAGCCACTTTGTAAGCGCTTTGATCAAGCGTGCACGCATGGTCGCGATCGAGTTTGGAATGTGGCGTTCAGGCCGCAAGGGCGGATCCGCGGGGTCGATAACCGTCGGGTAATGCAGGCGTCGAGAGCAGCGCGGGGGAACGAGGTCCTGAGGGGGGAATCGCGGCTCGCTCGGAGACCAGGAACCCATAGGCCGCGATGCAGAGCGTTGCGTGATGATGGAAGCCACGCCATCCGCGCCCTTCGTAGTGCCCAAGCCCGACCTCCTGCTTGAGTTCCTGATAGTCGCGCTCGATCCGCCAGCGCATCTTGGTGATATCGACGAGCTGGCGGAAGCTGATCTCTGCCGGCAGTGTGGAGAGCCAGTATTTGTATTTGCTGAGCTTTGTTTCGCCCTCCGGCCACTCGATCAGCAGCCACTCCTCTGCGACCTGCCCGGGGATTGCACCATTGTAGCCGACGCGTACGCGCACCCGTGCAAAGCGCGAGGACAGCCAATCGGCCGAGCCTTCGCGCCAGCGGATCGTGCGCCAGGCGTGCTCAGGTAGAGCACGCACCACTTCTTGGGCCGAGATCAGATCGGGCTCATTGCGTCGGCCGTTATTGTTGAGCGATTTGTCGGGCCGCTTCGGACCGGTGCCAGGCGCCCACATCAACACGTTCGGCTGAATGCCCGCCACATAGCTCAATCCCAGGGCAGACACGCTCGTGCGCAATCGCGAGTCACGGCCGTAGTCGAGGTCCATCAACAGCACTCCCAGCGGAAGGCCTGCCGCGTGCGCCCGTTGGATCAACTCGAGCGCAATCTGCTGTTTGGTCTTGAAGCGGATGTCCTCAGGCACCCCGGCCCGATCCCGACGCGCGCGATCCTCGGCCCACTCTTTCGGCAAATAGAGCCGATACCCGACCGGCAAGCTGGCAAAGTGGTTCGCAATCGACAGCGACACTGCCACTTGGCAATTGGCTTCCTTGCCAAGCTGCCCGCAATACTGCGGCTTCACCCCAACCGAATGTCGGCCCTTCTTCGGGATGCCGGTGTCATCGATGATCCAGGCCTCGATCGGCCCGTGCTTCGTGATTGCCGGAACCACCAGTTCGCTGATCTTGGCCAGCACCTTCTCGTCCGACCAACCGCCAGCACCGACAAAGTGCAGCAACGACTGGTGTTGCGCAGAGACACGCGCTGGATCGGTCCGCGCCGCCATCGGCTCTACGCTCTTGCGCTCGCCCGGCAGGATCAGCCCGGTGCAGTAGTCGCGCAGCGGTCGAGCCCGATCCGCCTGACCCATCGCGCTCGCAAGTTCCTCAACATAGGACGCAAACCGGATATCGAGATTCATCTTAGCCTCCACGCTGAGCTTGAATCTCGCAATTATCTGATTCTTCTAGTCGATCGCCCGCGACCCTCTGACTCAGTAGGGCAAAGGAGCGCAGCGACGTGCCCACCATTCACGTGGAATTTGAGGATACATGGTGGGCACGGCGCAAGAGCGCCTTTGCCCACCCTACGAAATCATGCCTTCTCCTCCGCCAGCACCGTCTGCACCGCTGGCCGCTCTTCCATCCGCTTGCGATGCGCGACGACCTTCGGCAGCTTGGATAGATCGACGCCATCGCCCTCCAGCCAGCCGGCGATGGTATACAGATAGGGGTCGCAGATCGTGTACTGCTCGCCCATCACCCACGGCCCCCTCACCATGTCGCGCTCGATCAGCGCAAAGCCGGCGGCCATGGTCTCCGGCACCTTGCGCTTCATATCGGCAAGCGAGGACTCCTCGGCCGCCCAGCGATAGCCACGCATCTTGTGGGCATGCGACACGTGCAGCGTGGAGCAGAGATAGCTGTTGAAGGACTGCGCCTCCGCGAACGCGAAGGGATCAGCGGGCACCAGCTTCGCCTGCGGAAAGCTCTGCGCAATGTAGGCGAGGATCGCGGGTGTCTCGGTCAGGGTGCCGCGGTCCGTCACCAGCGCGGGCACGCGGCCCTTCGGGTTGATGGCAAGATATTGCGGGGTGGTCTGCTGGCTGTTCTTGAAGTCGAGCCGCTCTGCCGTGTAGGCGGCGCCGGCCTCTTCGAGGGCGATATGCGATGCGAGTGCGCAGGTACCGGGGGCGTAGTAGAGCTTGAACATGCTGATCCTCACGAGGTTGGCCGAGGTTAACCGCACGTCCGTCCGCCGTCTATCCCCAGTGGGTGGAGCTTCCTTTGTGGTTCAACTCGCCCGCGCCTGAAGCTTGCCCTCGACATAAACGCTGACGATCGTATCGTCAGCCGGATAATGCTCGGGCGCCACCGCCGTGAGCTGGGCCTGAATGCATTTCCACGCGCCATTCTCGAACAGATATGTGTCGGTGTACGTGGTCATGCCGGTCACTTCATTGCCATCGCGGCGGCGGGTGTGCTTGTTGGTGGAACGCACGAGCGCGACATCTCCGACCACCGTGATGAGCTCATCGCGGACGTCCCAATAGACGATGACCTTGGGGTCAAAGGCCGTCGCCCAATATTTGAGATAGGTCGCACGATCCCATCGCTGGCCTGTCGGCCAGATATTGATGAAGCAGGGATGCAGAATGGCGTCGTGCGAAGGCACGTCGCAGGTGACGAAGTTGTGGATGAAGCGGGCGTTCAACGCACGCAGTTCGTCCATCACAGCAGTCGATTGATGATCACGCAGGGCATGTTGCATCTCGATCTCCCGGAGTTTGAAGGGCCATCTGGCGCGCCTTCTCGGCGGTGGCATTATCAGCCGGGAAGAAGCATTCGATCTTGATCTGTTGCAGCGCCGCGTCCGTCGGCATTGCCAGCGTCGTAAACGTAGAAAAGAAGGCCAGGCGATATTCGCCCTTGGCGAGCTGCATCGTCATGACCGGTGATGCCGCCTGCGGATGACGCGGCAGCCGCCATTCGGCCTCCGACAGGCCGGGATAGGCCATGATTTCATCAAGCAGTTGCGCCGCGGCCCGGCTGCCTTGCGCGACGTCGCGATGCAGGATCTGGATCAACTGCCGCGCGAACTCGTCCCAGTTCACCATGAACTGCCGCAGGCCCTTCGGATGAAAAACGACGTGCATGGCATTGTCCGCAAGGGAGTTTTCCATCTCGTATGAATCGCGAAATGGCTTGAGCAGGCGCGCTGAGGCCTGATTGCGGATGCGAACGTCCCAGTGCCCGTCGATCACGATACCCGGATAGGGCTCCTGCTGTCGCAGAATGAAGTCCAGCGCCTGCCGCACCGGCTGCAGATTTTCGGCCGCCAGCCCTTTGTCGCCGAAAGGCGGCACGAAACCCGCGGCGACGTGCAGGGCATTGCGCTCCTCGAGCGGCAGGTCGAGCGCGCTGCCGAGCAACTGCACCATCTCGCGGCTCGGCTGCGAGCGGCCGGTCTCTAGAAAGCACAGATGCCGGGCGGACACGTTTGCATCGGCCGCCAGTTCGATCTGGGTCAGCCGGCGAACGCTTCGCCAATGCTTCAACAGGCTGCTGAAATGCCCAGCCGGGATTTCGTGCGCGTTAGTCTCTGGAGCACTCATACTGGCAATCTAGACCATCGCTTCAGAACGGCAATTACCTTGGATGTAAGTGACCAGCCCGGCAATTGCTTGCAGAGTGAGCCCATTAGAGACCGAAGTTCGAGGGAAGCATCGATGGACAAGAACGCAATCGAGAAAGTGCTGACGCAGTATATGGCGGCGTGGAACGAGCCGGACGATACGGCGAGAGGCGCCTTGCTCGAGCAATGCTGGAACGACAGTGGCATCTATGTCGATCCGAACGTCTCCCTGGCCGGACGTGACGCGCTGGCGACGAGGATCGGTGAGGCGCTGGCCAGCCGGCCCGGCGCGCGGCTGGAGTTCATGAGCGGCATCGATATCCATCACAACATGGTTCGCTTCCTTTGGCGACTGGTGCGCGCGGACGGAACCTGCGGCGATATTTCAATCGACTTCGGCGAAATTGGCCCCGATGGCCGGCTGGTCAAGATCGTCGGGTTCTTCGGGCCGCCCCCTCCTCTGCCGTAAACCTCAGGGGCTGCGAGGGACATCCGACGGGCCTTCGCAGTTGCCCCCTGCCGCCCCTCATGCCATGACGCCCGGAAAGCAACAGGGGCGTACCATGACTGTTCTCATCGCGGGCGGCGGCATCGGCGGGCTGACGCTGGCGCTCAGCCTGCATCAGATCGGCGTATCAGCCAAAATTTTCGAAAGCGTGCCCGAACTGCGACCGCTCGGCGTCGGCATCAACGTGCTGCCGCATGCGGTGCGCGAGCTGATCGAGCTCGGCCTGCATGATGCGCTTGATGCGGCCGCGGTCCGCACCAAGGAGCTTGCGTATTTTTCCAAGCACGGCAAGCCGATCTGGAGCGAGCCGCGCGGCATCGAGGCCGGTTACAAATGGCCGCAGTTTTCGATCCATCGCGGCACGCTGCAGCAGATCTTACTCGATGCCGCCATCGAGCGGCTGGGAAGAGAGAACATCCTGACCAGCCATCATCTCTCCGGCTGGTCCGAAACGGAGAATGGCGTCCGCGCTGAATTCATCGACAAGGCGACCGGCAAATCGAAGGGCGCTCACGATGGCGCGCTGTTGGTCGCGGCCGACGGCATCCATTCGGCGGTTCGGGAAAAGCTCTATCCCAACGAAGGCCCGCCGATCTGGAATGGACGCATCCTGTGGCGCGGCATCACCGACAGCGACGCCTTTCTGTCCGGCCGCACCATGATCATGGCCGGCCACGAGATCCTGAAATTCGTCTGCTATCCGATTTCGAAGCAGGCCGACAGCGCCGGCAAGTTCCGGATCAACTGGGTGGCCGAGCGGCACATGCCGCCGACCTATCAGTGGCGGCGCGAGGACTACAACCGCACCGCAAAACTCGAAGAGTTTCTGCCCTGGTTCAAGGACTGGAAGTTCGACTGGCTCGACGTGCCGGGCCTGATCGAACACTGCCCGCACGCCTACGAATATCCGCTGGTCGATCGCGATCCGATCCCGCAATGGACATTCGGCCCGGTCACACTGATGGGCGATGCCGCGCATCCGATGTACCCGATCGGCTCCAACGGTGCGTCGCAGGCAATTCTGGACGCGCGCGTCATCGCCCGCGAGATCCTCGCGAAGGGCCCGACCAATGCCGCGTTGTCAGCGTATGAGGCCGAGCGCCGCCCCGCCACGACCGACCTCGTGATGCTCAACCGCCGTAACGGCCCCGAGCAGGTGATGCAGATGGTCGAAGAACGCGCGCCTGATGGCTACAACGTCGTGACCGACGTGCTCTCGCTGCAAGAGCTGGAAGACATCGCCGCCAACTATAAGCGCGTCGCCGGCTTCCAGGTCGAAGGCCTCAACGCCAAGCCGCCGATCGTTCAGATTATGCGGGAAGCGCCGCGGGCTGCGATCTAGCCGAGGCAATCGCCTTCGCCGTCTCGACCAGCCGAGCGCTGGTCGAGGCCGTCGCCAGCACGGTGCCGTCCTCGGCCGTCAGCCGTCCCTCGACAAAGGCGACGGTCTTGCCGAGCTGGGTGACTTTCGCCTCACCCGTGATCGGCCCTGGCCTCGCCGGCGCCAGAAAATTCACCGTCATGGTGATGGTTGCCGTATAGAGCCTGCCCTCGGTCATGGCAAAGACGGCCGGTCCCATCGTGTCGTCAAGCATCGCTGAGAGGATGCCGCCCTGCACGAAGCCGGCCGGATTGCAGAAATCCGGCTTGCCGTCGAAGCCGATCCGGATCCAGCCCTCCTTCGGCCGCGCGTCGAGCAGATGCCAACCGAGCAATTTGGAAGACGGCGGCGCGGTGAGATTATCGAGAGCGGTCGCGATCATGGGAACCTCCGTGAGGCTCCTTCCTAACGCAGCCCTGCTGCCAGCATGGTGTCAGCAGTCGCGCGCGTCGCGGTGCCACACGAGTGGTAGCGATCAGATCCGCGTTGCATTTCGTAAGGAAGTTATTTGCCGGCCACGAAGTAAAAGTCCTGCCTTCCGGAAATCGAGCCGTAGCTGAAAGGCTTTTGCTTGCGACCGGTCGCTTCCATGACGTCGTCGCGAACGAAATCGAAGAGCCTGCGGACTTCGAGGCCGGGTGTTGGAAGATTTTTGACGAAGGCGGACGCGAACGGACTGTTGGTCCCGTCACCGTCGAGCGCGGTCTCGCCATCCTTGGCGGCATAAACCACCAACGTTCCCGCCTCCGGCTCCACAGCGGCCAGACCTCGCGATACCGAGCGGGACGCAACTGTTAGCGTACGCTTCATTTGATTGGCGAATGGATTGTCGCGGCAGGCATCGAGAATGACGAGGCGTAGTTTCCTGGCGCGCTCTGCTGCATTCAGAACCTGTTCAAGCGGTACGGCTTCAAATCCAATATCGCGATCCGCAGCAATCCTGGCGTCGGTCGGAATGAGATAGTTGATTCCGCCGACCTCCATGCCATGCCCGGCGTAATACACGACTGCCCAGTCCGCCGTTTCTGCACGGGCTGCGAAATCGCGCAGGGCGCTGACCAAGGCATCTTTTCGGAGATCGGTTAGCGAAGTAACTGTTTCAAACCCGGTGCGTTTCAAGACGTCGGCGACAAGGTCTGCGTCGCGCACAGGGTTCGGTAATGCGGCGACGTTTTCATAGGCGGAGTTGCCAATGACAAGGGCGATGCGACGATCGTTGTTCGACACCGGTGCAGTGGACGTAACAATTGCTGTAGCGACGTTGGTTTTCTCGGGCAACGCCGTTGCAGGTTGCGCTGAAGGCAACGCGGCAAGCCGCCCTCGCGCCCTGTCCTGCGCCCATTTTGAGGCCTTTTGTCCCAATCCGAGCGTCGTATTGAAGTCAGACCGCGCTTTGGCGAAATCTGCGAGCTTCTCATAGGCCAGCCCACGATTGAGGTACGCATTCGCATACGTGGGGTCCAGGCGTATCGCCTCAGTGTAGTCGGCAATGGCACGGTTCGTATCGCCTTTGTTGCCGTAGGCGTTCCCCCGGTTGAAGTACGCGTTCGCATATTTGGGATCCAGTCGTATCACCTCGGTGTAGTCGGCAATGGCACGATCCGTGTCACCTTTGTTACTGTGGGCGTTCCCCCGGTTGTAGTGCGCGTTCGCATATTTGGGATCCAGCCGTATCACCTCGGTGTAGTCGGCAATGGCACGGTCCGTATCGCCCTTGTTGCTATAGGCGTTGCCCCGGTTGTAGTACGCGTTGGCATAGGTGGGATCCAGCCGTATCGCCGCGGTGTAGTCGGCAATGGCACGGTCCATGTCGCCTTTCTCGCTGTGGGCGTTGCCCCTGTTATAATACGCATGCGCATGCTTGGGATCTCGCCGTATCGCTTCGGTGAAGCCGGCAATGGCACGGTTCGCGTCGTTTGCGGCTGCTGGGTCAGCGATGAAAAGGATTGCGAAACAAAACAATAGTGCGCGAAGCATACGAAAGCCCCATTACCGAGCCCTGATCGGAACCAGCATTTAAGCATCAAATTATCGAGGCGATTAGCCAAGTCTTGTGATCTAAATCACAAAATTTAGCTACGAGGACCTGCAGACGTGACGATCAGGGTCTCTCGACGAGTTCGAACGCATACCTGTTTATCGCGTCACTCGGAGCTTCTGAACGCGTGCGCGGAAGAAACCTTTCAGCTTCTGGTTTTGGTCATCATCGGACGTTAACCGACGCGTACCGCGTACCCTTCGCATGACTCGAAGCCGCTCAATCTATCAGGACAACAGGCGTGCAATGAAGCGCGGCATCCATTCGCCCGATCTTGCGGAACAGCAGTGTGTGTTGTCGATGAAATTGGGGACGCCTTGGCTTGTTAAGGAATATGAGGTCGATAGTGTGGACGCCGTGCGCGCTGCTGGCGTTCGTAACCGGCGGATAAGTCGATCGGGGGTTCCCATGTGGGACGACGTACTTCTTTACGTCATCATTGGCTTCGTCGCGCAAATGATCGACGGTGCGATCGGCATGGCCTACGGCGTAACGGCTACCTCCGTGCTCCTCAGCCTGGGCGTGCCTCCCGCCACCGCAAGCGCGTGCGTGCATGCGGCGGAGACATTCACCACCGGCGCCTCGGGTCTCGCCCATTGGCGCTTTGGCAATGTTGACCGCAAACTGCTCCTGCGTATTGCCATTCCGGGAATGATTGGTGGGGCAATCGGCGCCTATGCACTCTCCGAACTCCCCGGCGAAGCCTTGAAGCCTTTCATCAGCGCTTACCTTCTTCTGCTTGGCGCGTTTATCGTCTGGAAGGCGCTACGGGCTCGCCCCATTGAGGCACCTACGCCGCGCGCAGTCGGCCCTCTGGGTTTGTTCGGTGGCATCCTCGACGCCATTGGCGGAGGAGGATGGGGCCCGATCGTGACCTCGACACTCCTTGGCCAAGGCGCGACGCCGCGCTACGCCATCGGCTCAGTCAGCTTGGCCGAGTTTTTCGTCACTTTGACCATATCGACGACTTTCTTCCTCACCGTTGGCCTGAGCCTGTGGCCTATCATCGCCGGTCTCATCATCGGGGGAGTCATCGCGGCGCCGTTCGCAGCGCTTGCGACCAAACACATCCCGGATAAAGTCCTGATGCTTCTGGTCGGCTCCGTTGTAGTACTCTTAAGCCTGCGCACAATCCTTATGGCAATTGCATCCGGTCCATAGGTCCGCACGCGCTGGCTCAGCCCAGGGCGTGTGCGATGGCCTTACGCATCACGTTGGGAAACGCCTCGTCGGCAAGGGTCGCGACCGGCACCCAGCGCATGCCTTCCGGCGCGCGCGTGTGCGGCGGCACTATGGCCGTGTAGATCACGAGTTCGAGCGGAAAATGCGTGAACACGTGGGTGACCACGCCTGCCTTGCGATGCCATCGCGAGATGGCCTTGATCGCCGGCGCCTGCTTCAGCGCCGCCTTGTCATCCTGCGCGGCCAGCCATTCCGAACCCGGCACTTCGGTCATACCGCCGAGCAGGCCTTTTTCCGGCCGCGTGCGCACCAGAAGCTCGTCGCCACGTGTGACCACGAAGGCCGCGCCACGGCGCAGATCTCCCGACTTCTTCGGCGCCTTGCGCGGAAACGTCTCCTGATCGCCGCGCAGGCGGGCCGCGCAATCATCATTCAGCGGGCACAGCGCACAAGCGGGCTTCTTTGGCGTGCAGATCGAGGAGCCCAGATCCATCAGCGCCTGCGCGCTGTCGCCCGCACGGGATTCCCCCAATAGTGTCGATGCCAATTCCTGGACGCGTGGCTTCGCCTGCGGCAATGGCTCCTCGACCGCGTAAAGCCGCGACACCACGCGCTCGATATTGCCGTCGACCGGCATGGTTCGGATATCGAACGCGATTGCTGCGACCGCCTTTGCCGTGTAAGGCCCGATCCCGGGCAATTGGCGCAGGCCTTCCTCGGTATCGGGAAATATCCCGCCATGGTCGCGCAGCACGACGACCGCGCAGGCATGCAGATTGCGCGCGCGCGAATAGTAGCCGAGCCCGGCCCACATCCGCAGCACGTCATCCAGCGAGGCGCGGCCGAGCGCAGCGACATCGGGCCAGCGCGCCAGAAATTTCTCGAAATAGGGCCCGACCGTTTTGACGCCGGTCTGCTGCAGCATGATTTCCGACAGCCAGACCCGATACGGATCGGCCCGCTCGCCTACTGCCGCCCGCCACGGCAACCGACGGCGATGACGGTCGTACCAGTCGAGCAGCAGCGCGGGGCGGGAGGCGCTTTCGGCAGGTACTGGCTGTCGTTTGATTTTTGCGGCCGCGGAAGACGTCATCCACCTACTTTAGTGCCGTAACGCAAATCTCTCCACGTCATGCCCGGGCTTGTCCCGGGCATCCACGTCTTTCTTGCGTTGATTCGATACGTGGACGGCCGGGTCAAGCCCGGCCATGACGAGGTTGCACTGGTGATTTCTACCGCAATTGGCGCTGTGTTATAGAACCCCATGTCCAAACCCGGCCCGATCTCGGCGAAGCCCCTCTCCGTCCTGCTCAGCGACGTCTTTTCCGACGCCTATGCCAAGCAGGGATTTGCCGCGCGCGAACTGGTGACGCGCTGGGCTGAGATCGCCGGACCCGAGATCGCCGCCCATTCCGAGCCGCTCAAGATGCAATGGCCGCGGCCGGTGGAGGGGCAGCCGCAGGAACCGGCAACCCTGGTGCTGCGGGTGGAGGGCCCGATGGCGCTGGAGATCCAGCATTCCTCCGATGTGATTCTGCAACGGGTCAACCGCTTTTTCGGCTGGAGCGCGGTCGGCCGGCTGGCGCTGCGGCAGGCGCCGCTGTCGCGGCGAAATCGCCCCGCGCCGCCCCGCGCGCCCGACCCGAAATTGGTGGCGAAGGTGGCCGAAACCCTGTCCGCCGTGGAGGATGAGGAACTGCGCGCCGCGCTGGCCCGGCTCGGCGCCTCGATCAAGCGAAATTGAGCCCGCAGCGCGGCGCGACCGCCACAACCCGCCATTGCCACAACTGGCGTTTCAAGCTAGCGAAGGCTTCTTTTTCGCAGTTCTTTCGGGCGTGAACGCGCCATTCGGGAGCAGACTTTGATGATCACGCGCCGCGCCTTCGCCGCCGCTCTCTCGCTGACCGGGCTTGGCCTGCTCGCCGGCTTCTCGCCGCTGCGGCTGATCACCGATGCGATGGCGCAGAGCCCCGCTGACGTCGCCAAGCCGCAGTCGCTGCCCGACATGGCGCTCGGGCCCGCTAACGCAACCGTGACCATCACCGAATACGCCTCGATGACTTGCCCGCATTGCGCGGCGTTCGCCGAAAAAGTGTTCCCGAAGATCAAGTCGGAATTCATCGACAGCGGCAAGATACGCTACGTGTTCCGCGAATTCCCGCTCGACATCAAGGCCGCTGCCGGATCGATGCTGGCCCGTTGCATCGCCAAGGACGACGCGCCGAGATATTTCGCCGTCATCGACCTTCTGTTCAAGCAGCAGAACGACTGGGTGGTGAAGAATACCACGGAGACGCTGACCCGGATCGGCAAGCAGGCCGGCCTTACGCAAACGCAGGTCGAGGATTGCCTGAAGGATCAGGCGCTGCTCGACAAGATCGCCGCCGACCAGAAATATGCCGCCGAGGTCCTGAAGGTGCAGTCGACGCCGACCTTCTTCATCAATGGCGAGATGATCAAGGGCGAGCAGAGCTTCGAGGAGTTCGCAAAGCGCATCAATGCGATGCTGAAGAGCTGATTCGCGCGATCGGATTCATTCGCGCTGATTGAGTCCAGCAAAAGGCGCCACACAAGCGCCTCAAATCCCTTGGGAAAAGCCCCGCGGGGGCGTTGCTCTCCGGCCCCGGCCTCGCCATTGTCGCGGGCGATAAGAGCCGCAACGGGCGGCTCATCCACACTGACATTGCCTTCTATGGTATTGTCACGGCAGGGAGATTCGCGCCCCGCCAACAGAGATTTGTGTTCATGAAACTTACGCGCCTCCGCCTCCACGGTTTCAAGTCGTTCGTCGAACCCACTGATTTCATGATCGAACCCGGCCTCACCGGCGTGGTCGGACCGAACGGCTGCGGCAAATCCAATTTGGTCGAAGCCTTGCGCTGGGCGATGGGCGAAACCTCGCACAAATCGCTGCGCGCCGCCGACATGGATGCGGTGATCTTTGCCGGTTCCGGCAACCGTCCGGCGCGCAACCACGCCGAAGTGACGATGACGATCGACAATGCCGATCGCACGGCGCCGGCCGCCGTCAATGACAGCCAGGTGCTGGAAATCTCCCGCCGCATCGAGCGCGAGGCAGGTTCGGTCTATCGCATCAACGGCCGCGACGTCCGCGCCCGCGACGTGCAGATCCTGTTTGCCGACGCCGCCACCGGCGCGCGGTCGCCGGCGCTGGTTCACCAGGGCAAGATCGGCGAGATCATTCAGGCCAAGCCCGAGCAGCGCCGCCGCGTGCTGGAAGACGCCGCCGGCGTCGCGGGCCTCCACGCCCGCCGCCACGAGGCTGAGCTGCGGCTGAGGGCTGCCGAAACCAACCTCACCCGCGTCGAGGACGTCATCGGGCAACTCTCCGGCCAGATCGACGGGCTGAAGAAGCAGGCGCGGCAGGCGATCCGGTTCCGCGAAGTTGCGGCCAAGGTGCGCAAGGCTGAGGCCACGCTGTTCCACCTGCGCTGGCTCGAGGCCAATACCGACGTCGCGGAAGCCGCGCATACGCACGACGTCAATGTGCGCGAGATGGCCGAGCGCACCCGCGAGCAGGCCGAAGCGGCGCGTATCCAGGCGATCCGCGCTTCCGAATTGCCGGCCTTGCGCGAAGGCGAAGCCCGCGCCGCGGCGGGACTGCAGCGCCTCACCAACGCCCGCGAACAACTCGACCGCGAGGAAGAGCGCGCCAAGGAGCGTGTCGCCGAGCTCGACCGGCGGCTGAATCAGTTCGCCGCCGACATCGCGCGCGAACAGCAGCAGACATCCGATGCCGAGATCGCGCTGCAGCGCCTCGACGCCGAGGACGCCGAGCTGAAGGAAGAGATCAAGTCACGCGTCGAAAAGCGCTCCGGCGTCGACGAGCGCGTGTCGGAAGCGGAAGCGACACTGGCCGCGGCCGAGCGCATGTTCGGCGAGCTGACCACGGCGCTCGCCGACCTCACCGCCAAGCGCAAGCAGTTAGAGGCCGGCGTGCGCACCCATCGCGACCGGCTGGCCCGGCTCGACCAGGAACTCGCCAGCGTCGCGGCCGATGAGCAAAAGCTCAACGACGAGACCGGCAATCTCGGCGACCTCGACGCGCTCGCCGCCGCCATGGAGACCGCGCAGGAAACGCTGGCCGTATCCGAAGCGGCAGCGCAAGCCAACGAGACCGGCCACATCGCTGCACGGCAGAAGCTCGAAGCTTCCCGCGCCCCGCTCACCGAGGCCGAAAAGCGCGTGCAGCGGCTCGAGACGGAAGCGCGCACGATTTCAAAACTGGTCAATGTCGAGACCAAGAATCTGTGGCCGCCGATCATCGACGGTGTCACCGTCGCCAAGGGCTATGAGAAAGCGCTTGGCGCCGTCCTCGGCGACGATCTCGACGCGCCGGTCGATCCCTCGGCGCCGATGCGCTGGACCAATGCCGGTGCAAGCTTCGACGATCCGGCCCTGCCGGACGGCGTGGAGGCGTTGGCTGCACATGTCGAGGCGCCGGCCGAACTGGCGCGCCGTCTCGCGCAAATCGGCGTCGTGCCGAAGGAGCGCGGCGCGGAGTTCGTTTCGCAATTGAAGACCGGCCAGCGGCTGGTGTCGCTGGAAGGCGACGTCTGGCGCTGGGACGGCTTTGTCGCCGCCGCGCATGCACCGACCGGTGCCGCTCGGCGTCTGGCCGAACGCGCCCGCCTGGTCGATATCGAACACGAGCTGGAACAGGCCCGCGCCGATGCTGCTGCCAAGCGGCAGGCCCTGGAAGACGCCGAGGCGGAACTGAAGGCGGCATCCGCCGCCGAAACCGCCGCCCGCGAGGCCTGGCGGGCCGCGCAGCGCGAGGCCGATGCGGCGCGCGAACGCCATGCCGCGACCGAGCGCGAGATCAATCGCCACGCCGCGCGCAAATCCGCGCTGACCGAGGCCCATACCCGTCTTGCCGCCGACCGCAGCGAGGCTGAGGCCGCTCATGAGAGCGCCACTGCCGCGCTGACCGAACTGCCGCCGACGGATGAGACGGAAGCGAAGCTTGGCGCCGTTCGCACCGAGATCGACGGACACCGCCGCTTTGCCGCGCAGGTGCGGGCCGAAGCCCAGGCGCTGGCGCGCGAAGCGGAATTGGCCGACAAGCGCGTGCAGGCGATCACGGCCGAACGCACCGAATGGCAGAACCGCAAGCAGAGCTCGGCCTCACAGGTCGCCACCGTCGAAGCGCGCATCACCGAAGTGACGGCCGAGCGCGCCGATCTTGAAAATGCACCGGCCGTGTTTGCCGAAAAGCGCCGCGCGCTGATCAACGAAATCGAATCCGCCGAAGGCGCCCGCCGCGTCGCCGCCGACGCATTGGCCGCCGCCGAAAGCCTGATGGCGGAGACCGATCGCGCGGCCAAGGCGTCGCTCGAAGCGCTCTCCTCTTCCCGCGAGGCCTGCGCCCGCGCCGAGGAACGCATGGAGGGCACCAAGCGCCGGCTTTCCGACATCGAGCGCGAAATCCACGACATGCTCGAAGTCGAGCCGCACGCGGTCGCGGCGCTCGCCGAGATCGAGCCCGGCGCGGAATTGCCGCCGCTTTCCGAAATCGAGGAAAGCCTCGAAAAGCTGCGCCGCGACCGCGAGCGTCTTGGCGCCGTCAATCTGCGCGCCGAGGAGGAATTGCGCGAGGTCGAGACCCAGCACACGGCGTTGACCACCGAACGCGACGATCTGGTCGAAGCCATCAAGCGGCTGCGCCAGGGCATCCAGAGCCTCAACAAGGAAGCCCGCGAGCGGCTGTTGACCTCGTTCGAGACCGTCAACGAGCACTTCAAGCGGCTGTTCGTCGAATTGTTCGGCGGCGGCGAAGCCGCGCTTCATTTGATCGAGAGCGACGATCCACTGGAGGCCGGCCTCGAAATCGTCGCCAAACCGCCCGGCAAGAAGCCGCAGACGCTGTCGCTGCTTTCGGGTGGCGAGCAGGCGCTGACGGCGCTGGCGCTGATCTTCGCGGTGTTCCTCACCAACCCGTCGCCGATCTGCGTGCTGGACGAAGTCGACGCGCCGCTCGACGACCACAATGTGGAGCGGTTCTGCAACCTGCTGCACGAGATGACCTCGTCGACGGAAACCCGCTTCATCATCATCACGCATAATCCGATCACGATGGCGCGGATGAACCGGCTGTTCGGCGTCACCATGGCCGAACGCGGCGTCTCGCAACTGGTCTCTGTCGGCCTCGACGACGCGGTCAAGATTCTGGATCAGAACGTGGCGTGATTGTTGTTCGGTCATTCCGGGGCGACGCGTAGCGACGAACCCGGAATCTCGAGATTCCGGGTTCGGTCCTGCGGACCGCCCCGGAATGACATCGGATGACGGTAGATCATGACCTCACCCGACCTCCCTGCCGAACTGAAAGCCGCGCTCGACGGCAAGCTGCGCGGCTTTTCCCGCAGCGACGCCGCCGGCCGCGCCGCCTCAATCTCGAAGACCTATCGCTGCGGCGGCAACTCCGGCGCCATCCGCTCCGAGGCCGATGCCCTCGCCTATGCGCTGGCGCGGATGCCCGCGACCTATGCCGCGGTCACGGCCAGCCTGAACGCACTCGTCCAGAACAGACCCGACTTCGCTCCAAAGACCCTGCTCGACGTCGGCGCCGGGCCGGGCACGGCCACATGGGCAGCGGCCGAAGCATTCCCGTCGCTGACGGAATTCACGCTGCTGGATGCCAACGCCGCGTTGCGTGCGCTGGCGCTGGATCTGGTGCGCAACGGCACGCGGCTGCGCGACATCGGCTACCAGCTCGGCGAGGCCCGCGCCGCGCTTGCCAAAGCGGATACGGCAGACCTTGTCGTGGCGAGCTACATGATCGGCGAAATCGGCGAAGCCGAGCAACGCGCGCTCGCCGAACTGTTGTGGCGGAAGACCTACGACACGCTGCTCGTGGTCGAACCCGGCTCGCCCGCCGGCTATGCCCGGATCATTGCGCTGCGCGCGCACCTGATCGCGCTGGGCGCACATGTCGCCGCCCCCTGCCCGCACGACAGTCAATGCCCGCTACAAGCACCGGACTGGTGCCATTTCACCCAGCGCCTGCAACGCTCACGCGCGCACAAGCAGGTCAAGGGCGCAGAGCTGCCGTACGAGGATGAGAAATTCTCTTATGTCGCGTTGACGCGCGCGGCGGTGGAACAACGCCCGTCGCGGGTACTGGCGCAACCTCTCGTAACTAAGGTCGAGGTAACGGCGAAACTTTGCACGCCGGAAGATCTCTGCTTCGCGAAAGTACCTCGCCGCGCCAAGGCGGACTATGCCAGCGCCCGCCGCTGGCGATGGGGCGATGCGGTGAAGGAAGAAAGCTGATCTGGACATCGGTCTCTTGCCCCGGATGCTGCGCAGCGCGCCGCGCTTGCGGCGTGATGCGCTGCAGAGCCGGGGCCCAACTTGCGGTCGGGCGCGATAGGTCCCGGCTCTGCGGTGCATCGTCAAGGGACGCTGCACCGCGTCCGGGACACGGGCAAATGAACTTATCCCGCCCCACTTCCGACTAACGCCATGCCCCAAATCGCGGGTGCCGCACGCCCGGTTTTTCGTCTAGTTTCCCTCGTCTTTTCGTCCCACAGGAGTTGTCTGCATGTCGACCGGCTGGATCGTTCTCGGCGTCATCGTCATTATCGTGCTGTTTGCCTTCGCTGCGTATAACCGCCTGGTCGCGCTCAGCCAGCGCGTCGGCCAGGCCTTTGCCGACATCGACGTCCAGCTCAAGCAGCGCCACGATCTGGTGCCGAACCTGGTCGAGACCGTGAAGGGCTACGCATCCCATGAGCGCGGCACGCTCGACGATGTCATCAAGGCGCGCAATTCCGCGATGTCGGCGCAAGGACCGGCGCAGGTATCCGCTGCCGAGAACCAGCTCTCCGGCGCGCTCGGCCGCCTGATCGCGCTGTCGGAAGCCTATCCGGACCTCAAGGCCAACGCCAACTTCCAGCAACTCGCCAGCGAACTGTCCGACCTCGAAAACAAGATCGCGGCGAGCCGCCGCTTCTTCAACAACGCGGTCCAGGAATACAACACCGGCATCCAGCAGCTTCCGGCAGCGCTGTTTGCCGGCATGTTCGGCTTCACCCGCAAGGAATTCTTCGATCTCGGCGCCAGCCGCACCGAAGTCGAGGTCGCGCCGACCGTGAAGTTCTGATCGATATGGTGCCTCGCCCTCTCCGTCATTCCGGGGCACGCCAACGGCGTGAACTAAGGTGCGCAATTGCGCACCTGAGAATCTCGATCGATGCACAAACCTCTGGATTCCGGGTTCACGCCACCCGAACTCGGGTTTACCCGAGTTCGGCAATATCAGTGGCCAAATCGGCAACAGCCGACTTGGCGGGCGTGCCCCGGAATGACGAGGGATAGCCCTATCATGGCCGCGTACGGTCTCTACACGCATATCGCATCGAACAAGTTTCGTTCGATGCTGCTGCTCGCCGGGCTGTTTCTGCTGATCTACGTGCTGGTCTTCGCCGGCGCGCTGGTTGCGGAAGTGGTGCTCAACAGCGGTGCTTCACTCAACTATTATCTGACGCGCGCCTCGCGCGACCTGATCGCAGCCTTCCCCTATGCGACAATCATCGCCGCGCTGTGGATCGTGATCGCCTATTTCTTCCACCAGAACATGATCGACGCCGTGACCGGCGGCGAGAGCGTGACGCGGCAGCAGCAGCCGCGGCTCTATAATCTCCTGGAAAACCTCTGCATCTCGCGCGGCATCACGATGCCGAAGCTGAAGGTAATGGAGAGCCCAGCGCTGAACGCCTTCGCCACCGGGCTCAACCGGCGGCAATATTCCATCACGGTGACGTCGGGCCTTCTGCAGGCGCTCAACGACCAGGAGATCGAGGCCGTGCTCGGCCACGAGCTCACACATATCCGCAATGGCGACGTGCAGTTGATGGTGATCGCCATGATCATCGCCGGCGTGGTGGGCTTTTTCGGCGAACTGTTCTTTCGAACGTTTACCAACCTGTCGTGGAACTCCACCGGCAGCGACTGGTCGTCCTCTTCATCGTCGTCCGACCGCGGCAAGGGCGGCGGCGGCGCCGTCATGGCGATCATTATCGCGGTCGTGCTGATCCTGCTGGCCTGGCTGTTGTCGCAAGTCGTCAAGCTGGCGCTGTCGCGGTCGCGCGAACTGTTGGCCGACGCCGGCTCGGTCGAACTGACCAAAAACCCCGACGCCATGATCACGGCGCTGCGCAAGATCGAAAATCGCGGCGAGCTGCCCGGCGCGACGTCTGCGGTGATGGAGCTCTGCGTCGACAATCCGCGCGAAGGGTTTGCCGACCTGTTCGCTACCCATCCGTCAGTCGACAGGCGCGTCAAGGCGCTGGTGCAGTTTGCCGGCGGCCGCGATCCTGGCCCGCTCGCCCTCCCGTCGGATACGGCGGATGAACCCGAGTCGGAGGAATCGGCCACGGAGCAACTCCAACCGCCAGTTCCCCGCGGCCCGTGGAGCGACGCCAGCGAGCCCGCCGGCGTTCCGGGCACCCGCCCCCGGCCCCGCGGACGGTCCTTGGGGCCCGCATCGCTAAACAGCGCCCGCCGACGCGCGGGATTAACGAATTCCGTGCGAACGGCCGTCTAATGAATTGAATTATCCCTTGTTTCTGCCATGTTCGCGCCCAAAGCAGGGGAATGGGGCATGCCGGCCGCTCCCGCGGTCGGAACTGCTGTTCAAGGGAATTCCATGGCAAAGCCAGTCGTGATTGTGGTGGGCGCGGACAAGGGCGGGGTCGGCAAGACGACCGTGTCGCGGACGCTCCTGGATTATTTCAGCGCCAACAACGTGCCGACCCGGGCATTCGACACCGAATCGCCGCGCGGCACCCTGAAGCGCTTCCACCCCGACATCACCGAGATCGTCGACATGACGACGACATCGGATCAGATGAAGATCTTCGATACGCTGAGCGCCGGGCCGTCGGTGACCGTGATCGACGTCCGCGCCGGACTGCTGTCGCCGGCGCTGGCTTCGCTCCGCGACATCGGCTTTCTCGATGCCGCAAAGGCCGGGCAGATCACCTTTGCCGTGTTCCATATACTGGGCCCGTCGATCGCTTCGCTGGACGAAATCGCCGAGACCGCGGGTTTCATGCAGGGCGCCAAATATTTCCTGGTGAAGAACTTCATCAACGACACCCAGTTCTTCCAGTGGGACCAGTCCACCTACAACTCCTACTTCCACCGCATCAAGGACGCCACCGACCTCGTCATCCCCAAGCTCAATGAGATGGCCTATGAGCAGGTCGAGGTTTCCTCGGTGCCGTTCCTCAAATTCGTCGCCAACAAGGGCAAGGACGACGAGGCCGCGAACTATTCGTTCGTGCTGCGCGGCTATGTCCGGCACTGGCTCGCCAACGTCTGGAGCGAGTTCGACCGCATCAAGTTGACCGATCTCGTCGGTGCCAAGCCTGGCGTGCGCGGCGGCGAAAAATAGTCGGATAGCCGCCGCGACGGGGCTGGATTAGGCGGAAAATTCCTTTGATATAGCGGGTGATGAGCTCCACGCCTGTCTACATCATCTGCTCGCCCCGGCCGCTGGTCGGCAAGACGCTGCTCGCGCGCCTGTTGAGCGAGTTCCTGCTGCTGAAGGATGGGACGGTATCTGCCTTCGACATCAACCTGAAGGAACCATCGCTGCTCGAATATCTGCCGCGCATCACCGAGACGGCCGACGTGATGGACACCTACGGCAAGATGCAGCTCATGGATCGCCTGATCGTCGACGACGGCGTCGCCAAGGTGATCGACCTCGGCTTTCATGCGTTCGACGAGTTCTTCAAGATGATCAACGAGATCGGTTTCCTGAAGGAGGCCGCGCGGCGTGGCGTGGCGCCGATCATCCTGTTCGTGGCCGATACCGACCGCGTTTCCGCCCGCGCTTATTCGACGTTACGGGAGCAGATCCCGCTGAAAGCGCTGATTACGGTCGACAACGAGTATGTGGTGCGTGGCGAACTGCCTGAGGCGATGGGCCTGGGGCGGGTGCTGCGCATATCGGCGCTGCCCTCGTTCCTGAAAACCTATATCGACCGGCTGACCTTTTCCTTCACCAACTACCTGCGCAACGAGCGGGACACCTCGACCGAGCTGCATCAGTGGATCCGCAGGAACTACACCAGTTTTCGCGAGCTCGAGTTCAGCCTGCTGCCGCAGCGAACGTGAAGCCTCTGCGACGCCAAATATTACCCGGGTAATATTGACGCTGAGCGGCCAGTCTGTTAGTGCCTCCTCCGACCCCAACCATTTCCCGCGAGGCATCCCGTGACATCAGCCAGAAAGGCAGCCATCGCCGCCTACAAGGAACGAAAGACCATCGCGGGAGTCTTCGTCATCCGCTGCAAGGCGACCTCCGAGACATGGGTCGGCCAGACGCCCAACCTCGAAAAAATCCAGAACCGCATCTGGTTCACACTGCGCCAAGGCAGCCACCCCTGCCACAGCCTGCAGGCAGCGTGGAGTGCGCACGGCCCCGACAGCCTGACGTTCGAGACATGCGAGCGGCTGGAAGAGGAAGAAGTGCCTTACATCCGCGACGCGCTTTTGAAGGAGCGCGCGCTGCATTGGCGGTCGCGGCTCAATGCAGAGGCGGTTTGATCTAGCGAATAATTGGTGATCGTCGTCCCTGCGAACGCAGGGACCCATACCGCGTTGCTCTCGCAGTTGAGGCGAAATGGACGACGCCTTCACCCTCCAATTCACGTTTGTGGTTATGGGTCCCTGCGTTCGCAGGGACGACGTGGGGAGAGTACTTGCGAAGAAAACTCTAATGCCCTTCGAACGCCATCAGCGTACGCACCGGTACTTCCATCGCGCGCAGCTTGGCGGCGCCGCCGAGATCGGGCAGATCGATGATGAAGCAGGCAGCGACCACATTGGCGCCGATCTGGCGCAGCAATTTCACCGCGCCTTCCGCGGTGCCGCCGGTGGCGATGAGATCATCGACCAGGATGACGCGCTCGCCGGGATGGACCGCGTCGGCATGCATTTCCATCTCATCGAGGCCGTATTCCAGCGAATAGGCGATCCGCACGGTGGTGTGCGGCAGCTTGCCTTTTTTCCGGATCGGCACGAAGCCCGCGGATACCTGATGCGCCACCGCGCCGCCGAGGATAAACCCCCTCGCCTCGATGCCGGCGACCTTGTCGATCTTCAATCCCGCCCAGGGCTGCACCAGCTCATCGACGGCACGCCGGAAGGCGCGCGCATCCGCCAGCAGCGTCGTGATGTCGCGAAACAGGATTCCCTTTTTCGGGTAGTCCGGAATGGTGCGGACGGTGGCCTTGATGTCGTGATCGAATGTCATTGGACTCTCGCAATCTCAATTAACGGGTACATTTAGCCGAAACGCATTCTCGACAATGCGCAGTCCCACCTCACCACCGAGCGACATCAGCGATTCCGGGTGAAACTGCACGCCGCCGACTGGCAAGGTCTTGTGTTCGATCGCCATCGCGACGCCGTCCTCGGTGGTCGCGGTGACTTCGAGAACATCGGGCACGCTGTCGCGCTCGACATAAAGCGAATGATAGCGGCCGATCACGATCTCATTCGGCAGGTTCTGCATCAAGCGTCCGCCGCGCACCTGGATCCGCGACGGCCGTCCATGCGCCGGCTGGGTGAGCTGACCGAGCTGGCCGCCAAAATATTCGCCGATCGCCTGCACGCCGAGGCAGACACCGAAGATCGGCAGTTTTCGGTCGAGCGCCGTTCCAATGGTCTTCGAGATTCCAAAATCTTCCGGGCGACCTGGGCCCGGCGACAATACCAGGAGATCCCAGCCCTTCCGCTTCAGCATTTCCTGTGCATGCACGTGCCGGACCACGGTTACGCTTGCGCCGACCTGCCGGAAATAATCCGCCAGCATATGAACAAAACTGTCGTCGTGGTCGATCAAGAGCACCTTGCGTCCCGAACCGGTCGCGTCGGGTGCAAAGGTCGACAGCGGCTTCGGCGCATCGCCCCGCAGCGCCTGGAACAGCGCGGCGGCCTTCACCTGGCACTCGCGGTCTTCGGCGGCCGGATCGGAGTCGAACAGGCAGGTGGCGCCGACGCGCACTTCGGCCAGCCCGTCCTTCATGCGGATGGTACGGATGGTCAGCCCGGTGTTGATGCTGCCGTCGAAATTCACGGCACCGATGGCGCCGGCATACCAGCGCCGCGACGAACGCTCATTGTCCTCGACGAACTGCATGGCCCACAATTTCGGCGCACCGGTCACGGTGACTGCCCAGGCGTGGGTCAGGAAGGCATCGAGCGCATCGAAGCCCGGGCGCAGCATGCCTTCGACGTGATCGACCGTGTGGAACAGCTTCGAATAGGTTTCGATCTGCCGCCGCGCCAGCACCTTGATGGTGCCGGGGATGCAGACGCGCGCCTTGTCGTTGCGGTCGACGTCGGTGCACATGTTGAGCTCGAACTCGTCCTTCTCCGAGTTCAGCAATTGCCTGATTTGCTCGGCATCGCCGATCGCATCGACGCCGCGCGCAATCGTGCCCGAAATCGGGCAGGTCTCGACCCGGCGGCCATCGGAGCGCACGAACATTTCCGGCGAGGCCGACACCAAAAATTCGCCGTCCCCGAGATTCATCAGCGCGCCGTAGGGCGACGGGTTGATGCGGCACAGCCGCTGGAACACTTCGGCCGGCGAACGCTCGCACGGCTCGGCGAACAATTGCCCGGGCACCGCCTCGAACAGATCGCCGCGCGCGAACGCCGCACGCGCGACCTCCACCGTTGCCTGATATTCGCCGGGCGCGTGATCGGCGAATCCCTGCCGCGGCGTTTTGGCGTAAACGCTCTCGGCGGTGTCGCGCGGCAGGCCCTGGGTGGACCTTCCCTTCCAGGAGAAATCGTAGCTCAGCACCACGCCACGGCCGGTGGCACGGTCGTAGGCCAAAAGGCGATCCGGCACGTAGAGCACGATATCGCGCTGGTCAGCCTCCCGCGCCCGCTTCTGCACAAGGTCCTCGATTTGGAACACGAGGTCGTAGGCGAAGGCGCCGAACAGGCCGAGCAGCGGATCGTCGTTCGCGGTGAAGGCGGCGACGAGATCGCGCACCAGCGACATCACGCTGGCACGGCGGGTGCGCTGGTCTTCCTCGACCGGCGCGGCGCCGCGGATGATGTGGCCGGCCATCCGCTTGGAGCTCCGCTCCGAAATGACGACGCAGGGCTCGCGCAGCACATCGCCGAGGAAGGCGATCAGCACCTCGCCGCGTGCGTTCAACGCGCTCAGAGAGAAATTCGAGCCGGCCGTTTCCAGCACCAGCGGCGGATCGGCAAAGCCGAGGTCAAAACTTTCATAACGCCCCGGCACCGTGGTGCCGGAGGACAGCACCACGCCACGGCGGCGATCGAGCAGTTCGATCAGGTCGTCAAGGCGCTTGGCGTTGCCGGTGAACTGCTCGACGACGCGCGAAATCGCCAGACCGCCGCTGGTCCGGTATTCGCTGTGCTCCGGCAGGGAGAAGGCTGTCCTGTTCATGTGATCCTCTTACGAAACTTCGGGAGGCCGCGCCACACAGGACAAACGAAGGACCGTCGCACTGCGATGGCGACCTTCGACGATTGAAAAAATGAAATCGCACCGGCCACCTCTTAGGAGGTGCGCCACCAGAGACGGCAGGGGGTAACAACGGTGCTCATGGAACCTAATCACCATCCGGCGGAGGCGATGTCAAGGGAGGGGACGGCCGGGACGCCCGCCCCAAGCCCAACTTTGGGTGTCGGGCGGCGCCAAACCTGCGTAGGATTTGAGCAAGCAGCGGCGCTTTCAACGCGCAAAGATTGCAAACCATGGAGGCAAGGATGGCACTGCTGGGTCTGGGATATGCCGGCTTCGGATCTGATAACCTCGATGACTGGCGGCAGTTCGGGACCGGCCTCGTCGGGCTGCAGGCGGTCGAGCGCGGCAACTCGCTGCTGGCCTTCCGGATGGACGACCGCAAGCAGCGCATCGTCATCGACCGCGCGATGGGCGAAGGCACCCGCTTCTTCGGCTGGGAGGTCGCCGAGAGCGCGGCGCTTGATGCGCTGGCGGGGCGGCTGGAAGCAGCCGGCGTGCATGTCGTGGCTGAACCGCAGACGCTGGCCGATGCGCGCCGCGTGCGCAGCCTGATCTCGTTCCACGATCCCGCCGGCAACCGGCTGGAGGCGTTCTACGGCGCCGAGATCGACGACACGCCGTTCGTGTCGGGACGCTCGATCTCCGGCTTCCGCACCGGCCCGCTTGGGCTCGGGCACGCCGTGCTGACGGTGGAGAATATCGAACCCGTCATGGCGTTCTACGTCGACGTGCTCGGCTTCGGCCTCTCCGACTACATCTCAAAACCGTTCCGCGCCTACTTCTTCCACGTCAACGCGCGGCATCACAGCCTGGCGTTGATCGAGACCGGCACGAACGGCATGCACCATCTGATGGTGGAATTGTTCTCGCTCGACGACGTCGGCCAGTGCTACGACATCGCGCAGACGGAGGAAGGCCGCGTCAGGGTCACGCTCGGCCGCCACACCAACGATTTCATGACCTCGTTCTACGCCAAGACGCCGTCCGCCTTCATGATCGAATGCGGCTGGGGCGGCCGCGAGATCGATCCCGCGACATGGCAGCCGGTCGAGATGCATGACGGCCCGAGCCTATGGGGCCACGAACGCGTCTGGCTGCCGCCGGAAGACCGCGCGGTCGCGCGCGAGATGCGCCTGCGCGCCGCGGCCTCCGGCCTGCGCGCGCCGGTGCAGGTGATCGAGGGCAATTACAAGCTGATGTCGGGGACGTGCGCGTGGTGGGATGGGGTGCGCGGCAACGCGTCTCGCTAGCGGCCCTATCTAAATTTCTGCCGGCGCATCTCGACGCGCATGTCGAACGTGAACGATGACCAGATTACCCCCTCGAACGCTGTGATAGACGAGGTATGGATAATGGGCCGTCGGGAACACCTGGACACCGGAGATGTCCGTCTCTCGCCCCAAACCAGGATATTCCGACAGCAGGCGGCTCGTGGCGCGTATTTGAGCGATGACGGCGGTTGCCGCGCGCGGGCTATATTGCGCAATATGCTGGTAGATTTCCGCGATGTCAGCGCGGGCACGCGGCGTGTACCGCAGTCTCACAGGCCGGACTTCGTCCAGAGGTCGGCCATTTCCTCATCGCTCGCGAACTCTCCGCGCTCGGCCTGTCCGAGACCTTCAACCACGGCGGCGCGGTGGGCCTCGGGGACAATGAACGGATCGCCGCCGGCAGCAGCAATCTGTTCCAACAATTCCGCGACATAAGCCTGCCGATCTTCAGGGAGCTTGCGCACCTTTTCGATGGCGTCTTCAAGAACCTTGGTCATTGAATCATTATACAGCAACGCGAGATGAATTGCGAGATATGGGTCCAACGCACTTTCGTCCGTTACGATCCGCTCGCCTACTCCCGATAACACCCGTGCTCGATCTCGTCGATCAGGCTGCGTGCCCGCGGCTGCCACCCGAGTTCGTCTCGCGCGCGTTTCGCCCGCACCCTGCTGTTCGACGCCATCGTGTCCTCGGCCGTCCCCTCGCCCCATTCGGCGGCGGCTTCGGCCACCGACATCGCCGTCGGCGCCCCTGCAAAACCCAGCATGCGGTTAATGGCTTCGCACGCTTCGCGCATCGAGCTCTCGCCATTCTCGGCGAAATAGAAGCTACCTGCCGGCGCTTTCTCGACGGCAAGCGCGTAGAGCGTCACGAGATCGTCGATATGCACGTTCGACCAGATGTTCTCGCCGGGCCCGGCATGTGCGGCGTTGCCGCGCTTTTTTGCGAGATTGATCAGCAACGGCACCTGCACGCTGTCGCGCCCAGCGCCATGACCGAGGCCATAGATCAGGCTCGGACAGATGATGACCGGCCGACATCCCTTGTCGCGATGGGACAGAATGTACTCGTTCAGCGCAACCCGCGCCGCGCGCGCGGGCGATGGCGTAATTGGCGTGTCTTCGTCGAAGATCGCATCCGATCGCTGGCCCTTGGCGCGCGTGCCGACGATGCTCGATCCCGATGTGTGGATGAACGGCTTGCCGCTTCCGGCGAGCGCGCCGAGCAGGCTCTCGACCGCGCCTCTGTGATCGGCGCTCGCCGCATTGACGACGACGTCGGCGGCCTGCGCGGCTTGCGCCAGGATGTCCCTGTCGTCGAGCGTTCCCAGCAAGGGCTGGACGCCTCGCGCGCGAACCGCTTCGGCTTTTTCAGGCGAGCGAACCAATCCGGTCACCTGATGTCCGGCGGCAATGAGATGAGCCGCAACCGACCCGCCGATATAGCCCGATGCGCCCGTGCAGAAGATTTTCATGCGCGGCTAGCTCCTTCCGAGATGCGCTCAACTTAGCCGAGATGCTTCCTGAAAAACTCCGTCGCCCGGCCCCAGGCAAGCTCGGCGGCCTGGCGGTCATGCACGGCCATGCGCTGCTCGTTCACGAAGGCATGTTCGGCATCGTAGCGGAACAGTTCGAGCGACTTGCCGGCATCCTTCATCGCCTTTTCAAAGGCGTCGACCGCGGCCGGCGTGCACCAGTCGTCCTTGTTGGCGAAATGCGCCTGCAGCGGGATTTTCACGTCGGCCGGTTTGGCGGCCTGCTCCGGCGGGATGCCGTAGAACACGACGCCCGCCGTGAGCTCCGGAACCTTGGTCGCACCGATGATGGTTACGGCGCCGCCGAGGCAGAAGCCGGTGAGCCCCACCTTGGCGCCGTTGCGCGACAGATATTGCGCGGCGCCCCGCACCGTCTGCGTGGTGGCGTCCATGAAATCCAGCGAGTTCATCTGCGCGTTGGCCGCGTCCGTATCGTGATATGGCACCACGACGCCCTTGTAGAGATCGGGCGCCAGCGCATCGAAGCCGGCCGCCGCAAAGCGATCGCACAGGCCCTTGATGTTCTCCGACAGGCCCCACCATTCCTGCACCACCACCACGCCCGGCGCGTTGCCGCGCGCGGCATTGGCGAGATAGCCGGCGGTTTCCTTGCCGTCCGGACGCTTGAAGGTGATGTGGGTGCCCATGGGTTCCTCCGCTGACTTCTGGATCGGTTGCAGTCATTTTGGCCGCTGCGGGATCGGGACGCAATCGCCCGCCGGCGCATTGCTGGGCTCAACAAAAAAGCCCCCGAAGGGGCCTTTCCGAATTCATGACGCTTCAACGAAGCTCAGTGCGCGTTGGCCCAGACCTTCTTCTTGGTGAAGTACAGGAGCACGGTGAGCAGGATCAGGAACACGAACACCTGCAGGCCGAGCTGCTTGCGCGCTTCCATGTGCGGCTCTGCGGCCCACATCAGGAAGTGGGTGACGTCCTTGGCGTATTGCGCAACCGTGGCCGGTGAGCCGTCGTCGTAGGTGACCTGACCGTCGTTCAGCGGCTTCGGCATCTTGATGGCGTGGCCGGGGAAGTAGGTGTTGTAGTACGAACCTTCCGGCAGATTGAAGCCAGCCGGCGGCTTGTCCTCATAGCCCTGCAACAGCGCCGTTACGTAGTCCGGTCCCTGCTCCTGATACTGGGTGAAGAAGTCGATCAGGAACATCGGGAAGCCACGGCCGTAGCTGCGCGCCTTGGTAATCAGCGACAGGTCCGGTGGAAAAGCGCCGCCATTGGCCGCACGCGCCGCCTGCTCGTTGGGGAACGGCGACGGGAAATAATCGGCGGGCCGGCCCGGCCGCTCGAACATCTCGCCCTGGTCGTTCGGGCCGTCCTTGACCTTGTATTCGGAGGCGAACGCCTGGGCCTGCGCCACCGAATAGCCGGGACCGCCGGTTTCGGCGAGATTGCGGAAGGCGACGAACGACAGGCCATGGCAGGAGGCGCAGACCTCCTTGTAGACCTTCAGACCGCGCTGCATGGCGCCGCGGTCGAACTTGCCGAACGGGCCCGAAAACGACCATTTCTGCGCCGGCGGCTTGCTGCTGCCTTCGGCGGCGCGAGCGCTCTCGGCGCCGCCCAGGAGCAGACCGCCGGCCACCATCAGCGCGATCACGGCCGAGACCATCGGCGCGGCCTTGCCGCCCGACTTAGCCAGCACGTCGTCCGCGATCGAATTCGGCACCGGACGGGGCTTCTCGATCCGCGACAGCAACGGCAGCAGGATCAGGAAATAGGCGAAGTAGAGGAAGGTCAGGATGCGGCCGACGATGACATAGATGCCCTCCGGCGGCTGCGCGCCGAGATAGCCGAGCCCGATGCAGACGGCGACAAAAACCCAGAAGAACTGCTTGGCCAGCGGGCGATATTTCGACGAGCGCGTTTTGGCGCTGTCGAGCCAGGGCAGGAAGGCCAGGATGAGGATCGCACCGAACATCGCAATAACGCCGGCAAGCTTGTTCGGGATCGAGCGCAGGATCGCGTAGAACGGCAGATAGTACCATTCCGGCACGATGTGCGCGGGCGTTACCGCGGGATTGGCCGGGATGTAGTTCTCAGGGTCGCCGAGATAGTTCGGCATGTAGAAGATGAACCAGGCGAAGAACAGCAGGAAGCAGGAGACGCCGAACATGTCCTTCATGGTCGCGTAAGGCGTGAACGGCACCGTGTCCTTTTCGGTCTTCGCCTCGACGCCGGCCGGATTGTTCTGGCCCGCCACGTGCAGCGCCCAGATATGCAGCACGACGACGCCGGCGATCACGAACGGCAGCAGGTAGTGCAGCGAGAAGAAGCGGTTCAGCGTCGGATTGCCGACGGCATAGCCGCCCCACAACAGCGTCACGATGCTCTCGCCGAAATAGGGCACGGCCGAGAACAGGTTGGTGATCACGGTGGCGCCCCAGAAGCTCATCTGGCCCCACGGCAGCACGTAGCCCATGAAGCCGGTTGCCATCATCAGGAGATAGATGATGACGCCGAGGATCCAGAGCACTTCGCGCGGCTCCTTGTACGACCCGTAATAGAGGCCGCGGAACATGTGGATGTAGACCGCGAAAAAGAACATCGACGCGCCGCTGGCGTGGATGTTGCGCAGCAGCCATCCGTAGTTGACATCGCGGACGATGAGTTCGACCGACTTGAACGCCATGTCGGCATGCGGCGTGTAGTGCATCGCCAGGATCACGCCGGTCAGGATCTGCACGCCCAGCATGAACGAAAGGATGGCGCCGAACGTCCACCAGTAGTTCAGGTTACGCGGCGTCGGATACGCCACGAACGACGAGTGCATGAGTCCCATGATCGGGAGGCGCCGTTCGATCCACTTCAAGGCGGGATTGGTCGGCTGGAAATCGGATGGTCCGCTCATTGATGCGATCCTGAGGAAGTAAAACGACGCAACGGCTTAAGGGCGGTCTCGGACTGGCGTCCGAGCCCTTAGCCGATCTGGATTTTGGTATCGGAAACGAAGGTATAGGGCGGCACGGCCAGATTGGTCGGCGCGGGCCCCTGCCGAATCCGGCCCGAAGTGTCGTACACCGAACCGTGGCACGGACAGAAGAAGCCGTCGTACTGGCCCTCATGGGCGATCGGGATGCAGCCGAGGTGGGTGCAGATACCGACCACGACCAGCCACTGGTCATGGCCCGACTTGACCCGCGCCTCGTCGCTCTGCGGATCGGGCAGGCTCGACACCGACACCGCGCGGGCCTCGTCGATCTGCTTCTTGGTCCGGTGGCTGATGTAGATCGGCTTACCGCGCCAGAACACCTTGATGTCCTGCCCTTCGGCGATTGGGGTCAGGTCGACCTCGATCGGCGCACCGGCCGCGACCGTGGAGGCATCCGGATTCATTTGCGAAACCAGCGGCCACACCGTGGCAGCCGCGCCTACGGCGGCGACGGCTCCCGTTGCAACAAAAAGGAAATCACGGCGTGTCGGATGGTCCGCCGAAGACGCTGTCGTCACGATCTCAAGCCCTTTCTTGTCTGCAGCCAGCGGAACCGCCCCGGACCCGCGCAAACGCGCGCCCCGGAAGAGGCTGCCGGCGCCCGCGGCCCCCGCGGCGGCAGAAAAACCGCTTTTCCTCCCCCATTCCGGCGGAACAAGCAGTCCAGAATCGTTCTATTGGCACCCTTGCCGAGAGAGCGCAAGCCCGCTATCGGCTCGATAGCGTGCAATGCACTAAATCCGCGCCCGGCCGTGATTTATTCGAAACATTTCATTCGCGCCACCAAAGCCTGACCCCATGCAGATTGCGCTTTTCCAGCCCGATATCCCCCAGAACACCGGGACGATTCTGCGCCTGTGTGCCTGCCTGGGCGTGGCCGCCCATATCATTGAGCCCGCGGGATTCCCGACCTCCGACCGGCATTTCCGCCGCGCGGGAATGGACTACCTCGATCACGTCGTCCTGACCCGCCATGACTCATGGTCAAAATTCGAGCAATGGCGTAACGAGGCTGGTTCCCGGCTGGTGCTGTTTACGACCAAAGCGGCCGGTTCCTATCTGGATTTCCGCTATCGAAGTGACGACGTCCTATTATTCGGGCGGGAATCCGCAGGAGTTACCGACGAGGTCGTCTCCGCGGCCGACGCTCGGGTGACGATCCCGATAAGGCCGGGCTTGCGTTCGCTCAATGTGGCGATGGCGACCGCCATGGCACTAGGCGAGGCGATGCGTCAGACGGGTCATCCGATTGCAGACGAGATCGGGCCCAAGGAGAAGGTGTGAGCTACGCGGTCAAGGAAATATTTCTGACGTTGCAGGGCGAAGGCGCACATGCCGGCCGCGCGGCAGTGTTTTGCCGCTTTTCCGGCTGCAACCTCTGGAGCGGCCGCGAACAGGACCGCGTGAGCGCCACCTGCCAATTCTGCGATACCGACTTTGTCGGCACCGACGGCACGCTCGGCGGCCGCTATGCCACGGCGGACGAACTCGCCGATACCATCGCCAGGCAATGGACCGGCGAGAATACCAACTGCTACGTGGTCCTGACCGGCGGCGAGCCTCTGCTGCAGGTCGATCCCCCCTTTATCGATGCGCTGCATGCGCGCGGCTTCGCCATTGGCATCGAAACCAACGGCACGATCGAACCACCCGAAGGGATGGACTGGGTCTGCGTCAGTCCGAAAGCCGGCGCCGATCTCGTAGTGCGCCGCGGCCACGAATTGAAACTGGTCTATCCGCAGGCGGGCGCGGCGCCGGAAGATTTTGCAGGCCTCGACTTCGAGCGCTTTTCGCTGCAACCGATGGACGGACCCGACGTGCTCGAGAACACCGCGCGTGCGGTCGACTACTGCCTGCGCCATCCGCAATGGCGGCTCAGCCTGCAGACGCACAAGACGCTTGGCATCAGATAGGATTTAGATTTTCAAGATGTGGGAATTGACGAAATCGTTTCGCTTCGAAGCTGCGCATTCCCTGAAGGGAACGACCTTCGGCGCGGCCAGCGAGGAAATTCACGGCCACTCGTTTCGCGCCGAAGTGAGCGTGCGCGGCACGCCCGATCCGGAAACCGGCATGGTGCTGGATCTCGGCCTGCTGGAGCGCAGCATGGAAGAGGTTCGGAAAGCACTCGACCACAAGCTCCTCAACAAGGTCGAGGCGCTGGGAACGCCGACGCTGGAAAACATTTCGCGCTATATCTTCGAGCGGGTCCAGCACGCAGGCAAGGTCACGCGCGTCAGCGTTCATCGCGACAGTTGCAACGAGAGCTGCACGTATTTCGGGCCGCAAGGCTAACTTCACCGTCATTGCGAGGAGCGCAAGCGACGAGGCAATCCATTCTTTCTCGCGGCATCATGGATTGCTTCGCTTCGCTCGCAATGACGGAAAGGTAACGTTGGGAATTCCTAATGGACGTATCCGTCATCGAAGATCGCAAGACGCGCGCGAGAGCCTGGTTCGAAGCGCTGCGCAACGACATCTGCACGGCCTTCGAAAAGCTGGAGGACGATGCGCCGCCTGCCCTCTATCCCGGCGAAGCCGGTCGCTTCGTGCGCACGCCCTGGGACCGCACCGACCACACCGGCAAGCCCGGCGGCGGCGGGGTGATGTCGATGATGTGCGGGCGGCTGTTCGAGAAGGTCGGCGTGCACTGCTCGACCGTGCATGGCGAGTTCGCGCCGGAATTCCGCGCGCAGATACCCGGCGCGGCCGACGATCCCAGGTTCTGGGCGTCGGGCATTTCGCTGATCGCGCACATGCGCAACCCGAATGTGCCGGCGGTGCACATGAACACCCGCTTCGTGGTCACCACCAAGGCCTGGTTCGGCGGAGGGGCGGATCTGACGCCGGTGCTCGACCGCCGGCGCACCCAGGATGACCCCGACACGCTCGCCTTCCATCGGGCGATGAAAGAGGCCTGCAGCGGATCGAACAGCGTTGCCGACTACGACAAATACAAAAAATGGTGTGACGAATATTTCTATCTGCCGCACCGCAAGGAAGCACGCGGCATCGGCGGCATCTTCTACGACTGGCACGATTCAGGTGACTGGGACGCCGACCTCGCCTTTACCCAGGAGGTCGGCCGCGCCTTCCTGAAAATCTATCCTGAACTGGTCCGCCGCAATTTCGCCCTTCCCTGGAATGCCGCCGACCGCGAGGAACAGTTGATCCGGCGCGGGCGCTACGTCGAGTTCAACCTGCTCTACGACCGCGGCACGATCTTTGGGCTAAAGACTGGCGGCAATGTGGATTCCATCCTCTCGTCGATGCCGCCGGAGGTAAAGTGGCCATGATCGCATGATCGGGTTGTCATGACTGATCGCTATGGTGCGATTCGTGTCATGTAATCCGAGGAGTAGATCATGGATTTGAAACCAGGCGACGTCGTCATTCTGAAGTCCGGCGGCCATCCGCTCAGTGTGGTGGAGGTCAAAGACGGCAACGTTGCATGCGTATGGATGGGCAATGAAGGCGATCTGTTCCGCGAGACGCTGCCGCTTGCCGTCCTAGAGCTCGCCGAAGCCGATACGTCGGAGGACGACGAAGACGAAGAAGACGACGAAGACGAGGACGAAGAGGAAGCCGAGGACGAGGAAGAGGACGACCGCGCCAACAAGGTCGCGTGAGGCACTTTTTGACGCCGCCGGGCTTCCATGGTCCGGCGGCGTAGTTTCCCGGGATTGGACCCGGTGCGGGTGATCTGATATTCGCGGCAAGTCCGCCGCTGCTTCCCGCGGCCGATGACGCTTGAAGTGAGATGGCCGCGAAACAATGACCCACCTGCCCCGCGCGATGCTGATCGATATGGACGACACGATCCTGTCGGCCTATGGACGTCCGGAGATCGCCTGGCACAATGTCACGTCCGAGTTCGCCGCTGAGTTCGGGTCCCTGACCTCGCAGCAGGTTGCCGCCGCCGTTCTGGATTCCGCGCGCAAATTCTGGACTGTTGCCGAAGCTGAATGGCGGCTGAAGCTCGATGAAGCACGGCGCATCACCGTCAGGAACGGATTTGCCGCGCTTGCCGAAGACGGTCACGTCCTGCCTGAGGACCTCGCGACACGGTTGGCAGACCGCTTCACCGCCTACCGCGAAGAGGAGATGTTCGTCTTCCCCGGTGCGCATGATGCCATCGACGAATTGAAGGCACGCGGCGTGAAGCTGGCGCTGGTGACGAACGGCGCCGCGGGTACCCAGCGCGCCAAGGTCGAACGCTTCGCGCTGTCGCACCGTTTCGATCACATCCAGATCGAGGGCGAGCACGGTTTCGGCAAACCGGACGAGCGCGCTTATCTGCACGCGATGCAGGCGCTCGGCGTCACCGCGCCCGAGACCTGGATGATCGGCGACAATCTGGAATGGGAGGTGGTGGCGCCGCAGCGGCTCGGCATCTATGCCATCTGGATCGACGTGCATGGCGATGGCCTGCCGCCGGATTCCACCGTGAAGCCCGACCGCATCATCCGCTCGCTGACGGAACTGCTGCCTGGCGAGCCCGCCTAACCCTGTAGCTCCATTGTCCGGCTGGCCGCTGCATCGCGCGATCGCGTGTAATGTGAGCTGCCTCACAGCGCGAAAGCAGGCCATCCCAGACCGTGCCGCCGTGGTTCCAAGGTTGAAGTCCGAGGATGGGGAGTTCACCGATGCCGAACGACGACACGCATAAGCCGCCGCCTGCGGCGGACGATACTGCACCGAAATTCGCCCCGCTGAGATGGCTCTGGAGATTCAATCACGGGCTCGACATCGTCAAAGGTCTGTCGATGGTCACCGTGCTGAGCAGCCTTGCGGTCGGCTATCTTCAATATCTCAACGCCTATCAGGAAAAGGTGAGCAGCCATGCCAAGGAAGACATGGCGGCTGCGACCACGACGTTCACGGAGATCTCACGCGCATTCTTCGAACTGCAGGCATTGCAGCAAACGCTCTATTCCGATTTCACCCGCGCCGTCCGGGACAGAGCAGACGAAAGCGACAAGGCGCTCGTCACCAAAAATGCGCGCGCGATTTCCGAGCGTTACGAAAACGCGCGGATCGCACTGCGCGAGAATATCGACATGCTGACGCGAAAGGCGGAGGTTTATATCGACTGGGCTAGCGACACCTATCGCGATCCGGCCGAGAAACATAACGTCGGTGACGACCCGTTGTCACGGCAGGTGCTGCGCGACTACGCCTTCGACTGTTCCGACAAGTACAATTTTCCGGCGTTCGGAAACGTGCATGCCGAGAATGACGATACACCCGCCAAGCAGGTTGCAGACGATGAATATTGCGCAATTGCCGAGAAGCGGGGCGTCGACAACAAGACCATGCCGAAAGATGCATTCGTCCGGATCTGTGCCGGCCCCAACGACAAGGCAAGTAAGCGAATCTACTGGTACAGCGCCAAGCACCATGTTCTGACGATGCATTATTGTTTCGAGGCAGCACACACCAGACTGGCGGCCGCGCGGCAATGGGCCTCCCACAGCGAGCGGGACGCCGCGAAGGAACGAGAAATCGTCGAACGAGAGAAGGAGATCAACGCCCAACTGGATGATCTTGCCGGACGGGTCAGCGCATTCAGCAGCCTGGCGCTGTATCAGATGGAGCGAATCCGAGTGAAATATCGTCCGGTCGGCTTCCTCTGCAGCGTGCCGCTGGTCCGCAACATACCGAAAATCAACTGCTTCCCGATCCGCACTGCGTCGCTGACGCATTAACACCGATCAGTGCCGCAGCGCCGCGGTGATCATGACGATGCCACCGACAATCACGGCAGCGTCGAGGATCGCAGTATGGATATGCACCGGCATGCGTTCAACGAAGGCCTTGGCAAGGAACGCGCCGGGAATTGCGATGGCGCCGATCAGGAGCGCGAAGGCAAGCACCTGCGCGGTGACGACGCCGGCAAGGCCGAACACCGAAATCTTGATGAGACCGGTCACGACCGAGATCACCGCGTCGGTAGCGATCACGGCAGCTCCCTCGAGGCCCGACGCCATCAACAACGACAGCAGGATCACCCCGGAACCTGATGTGCCGCCGACCACCACGCCATAACCCACCGCGCTCACGCCAAGGCCGGTATCGCCGATCTTGATATCGCGGTGCTTGGCCAGCCGGCGTAGCGGCACGCTCAGGATCAGCATGCCGCCGATCACGAACGCCGCGCCGGCGCTGGTCAGCCGCGTGTACCCATAGGCGCCGAGCGCCGTCGTCAGCATGGCGGCGCCGATGACGATCAGCGCGCGACGCCGGTCGGCGTAGCGAAAATACGCCACGAAGCGGCTGATATTGGTGAAGATCGCCGAGATCGCGATGATCGGCACCACGGGCTCGGCGCCGACCAGCGGCACCAGCACCAGCGGCATCAAGGCGCCGGTACCATAGCCGGCAAGCCCGCCGATCACGGACGCCAATAGCGCCATGCCTCCAACCAGCACGAGTTGACCGAGCGAAATGTCGGCAAACCCGGCCAGAATATTCACAGCCGGTGATCGCGGGTGAAACGGGCGGCGGCCTTGTCGGCGATCGCGGCAAGCGCGGATGGTTCAAGCGGAAAATCCGCGGCCAGCCAGGCGTCTTCCGCAAGCGTCAGCACGTGACCGAGGCCGGGACCTTCGGCAATGCCGCGGGAGATGAAGTCGGCCGCCTTCAGTGGAAATTTCGGCGCGCTCCAGCGCTGCGGCAAGGTTGCAAGCTCATGCCAGCGCGCAGCGCCATTACTGACGCCGCCTGCCCGCGCCCACGCCAGCATCAGCCGGTCGCGATAGGGATCCTCGCCGAGCCGGTAGAGAAGCTGCCGCGCCCGCGCCTCATCCTTGCTGGCGAACCGCCACCAGCGATGGCCCATCGAATCCAGCGCTTTGATTTCCGCATTGGAAAGCCGAAGCCGTGCCGAGACGCGCCTGGCGTCCTCGGTGACGGCGACCGTGAGCGCGGCGAGCCGGCGCACGGCGCTCGGCGGCAGGCCCAGCGCCCGTTCGGCCGCGATCATCGCCGCGAACGTCCCCGTGTAGGCGACGCCGCCGAAGATCAGCAGCAGCAGGCCGGCATCCGCCATCGCCTGCACCGCAACCGCGGCGCCTTCCGCGATCAACAGCTTCAACATCTCCATGCGCACGCGTTCGGCAGAAAGGCTCGAAAGCCCCGCACGCCCATCGATGCAGGCGAGATATCCGGCACGGTCAGGCTCGCCCGCCCCGTAGGCGGCATGCATGCGAAAGAAGCGCAGGATGCGCAAATAATCCTCGGCGATGCGCTGGCCGGCGTCGCCGATGAAACGCACGCGTTTGGCCTGGATATCGGCAAGCCCGCCGACATGGTCATGCACGATTCCCTCGGCATCGACCGAAAGCCCGTTGATGGTGAAATCGCGCCGTTCCGCATCGCGAACCCAGTCGCGCCCGAACGCAACCCTGGCCTTGCGACCAAAGGTCTCGGTGTCCTCACGCAAGGTCGTGACCTCGAATGGGTGGGATTCGACGACCAGCGTGACCGTGCCATGGTCAATCCCGGTCGGGACGCATTTGATGCCGGCCGCCTTGGCGCGGCGGACGACCTCGTCGGGCAACGCCGTCGTCGCGATATCGATGTCGCCGAGAGGAATTTTCAGAAGCGCATTGCGCACGGCGCCGCCGATCACGCGGGCTTCCTCGCCATCGCCATTGAGCAACGCGAGCACGCGCGCGGCCGGACCGGATCTGAGCCAGGGCGCGTCCGACAGCACGCGTGCCTCGCTCATTTCTCCCCCCCGTGAACCAGCTTGCCGTCTTCCAGATGCGCCGGAACGTAGGTCGAATTCGGCGGCGCGCCGGAGAACTGCGCCAGCAGGACGAAGCTGATCGCGACCAGCAGCAGCGATCCCAGCGCCAGTTTGGCGACAAGATGTACCGGCCAGGAAGAGGACGCGAAGACGCCGGAACGGGTGGCAATCAGAAACAGCGCGTAGGCCACGAACGGGATCAGGAATATTGCGATTTCGGTCAAAATCGGACGGATCATGCGAGATAAATCCGCTCGTATAGCACGCGCAGGATCCCCGCGGTCGCACCCCATATGTAACGCTCGGCGAACGGCATGGCGTAATAGGAGCGCTCCATGCCGCGGAATTCCTTGGCATGGATCTGATGGTTCTCGGGATTCATCAGGAACGCCAGCGGCACCTCGAAGGCGTCGACCACCTCGCCTTCGTTGATCGTCAGCTCAAAGCCGGGCTTCACACGCGCCACCGTCGGCAGGATGCGAAACCCGAAGGCGGTTCCATAAAGATCGAGATAGCCGATCGGCTCGATGAACTCGCGCTTGAGGCCGACTTCCTCCTCGGCCTCGCGCAAGGCGGCGTCGAGTGGGGAAGCGTCGGTTGCGTCGATCTTGCCGCCCGGAAAGGAAATCTGGCCGGCGTGGCTGGAAAGATGCGGCGAGCGCTGCGTCAGCAACACCGTCGGCTCGCGGTGATCGACCACCGGGATCAGCACCGCCGCCGGGCGCACCGGCTGCTCGCGCGCCACGATCTCGAGCATGCGATCATTGCCCGCATCGCCCGTCTTCGGAATGACATTGGGATCGACCAGGCCGGACGGCACGTCGAAGTTCAGCCGGGTCTTGCTTCGCGCGAAGAATTCCGTCGAGCTGATCGGAGCCGCTTCCATCTTCGTCAGCATCGGCTCGTTCAAACCGCATCCCTCACCTGCTTCGCGTCCGCCATGGCGAAGAACTCGCCGCCGGACTCAATGCCGAACATCGGCTGACCATCGACCATCCGCTCCTCCCCCATGTCAACCAGATCGTAATAGAGCGCGCGCGTCACCTTCGCCCACAGATCGGCGCGGACGTGCAGATAGGGCGTCAGCCCGCCGTCGGCGGCCGTCTCGAAGCGCAGGCGATGGGTGGAATCGCATGGCACCCAGTCGTCAACGTTGGTGCGGAAGCGCAACAGCCGGCCGCGATCGCCGGCCTCGTTTTGCATCTCCACTGCCAGGAACGGCGCATCGTCGACGCGGATGCCGACCTTCTCGACCGGGGTAACGAGAAAGTGCTTGCCGTCCTCGCGCTTGAGAATGGTCGAAAACAGCCGCACCAGCGCCGGCCGTCCGATTGGCGTCCCCATGTAGAACCACGTCCCATCGCTGGCGATTCGCATGTCGAGATCGCCGCAGAACGGCGGATTCCACAGATGGACCGGAGGCAGTCCCTTCCCGGCCGGGGCGCGATTGACGGCTTCGGTGGCAGCAACCGTCAGCCCTTCAAGACGTTTGCTGTCGTGGCCCTTGCCTTGCTGCCGTTGGCCGCTGGTCTGCCCTTGCTTCGCCATTGTTTGCCCTGAGTCTCGGCGCGTCGATTGGCACGATTGGTGCACATATACCGAGATATGTGTTCCCGACGATTTGTGTCCGTACTATTGCGGATCAAGTCGCCATATCGTGATGCCGTTCATACCCCGAAATACCGATAATGTGGGGATAGTTTAATTCAAACGAATGCATGGCCTTTACACAGGCTTAGCATGAGGTTCGTGGCATGACGACGCAACCAACGGTGTCATGAAGCGATTAGGTGGTTGAAGGAGAAAGACATGGCGAGCGCAGACGGTGTCGAGAAACTCGAGGACGCGATCGTCCGGTCGGCCGAGCAGGTCGCCGGCCAGATCCGCGCCGCGAAGGAAGCGATCTCCACCGTCATCTTCGGCCAGGTACGGGTGATCGAAAACACCCTGGTGACGATCCTGTCCGGCGGCCACGCGCTCTTGATCGGCGTTCCCGGCCTCGCCAAGACCAAGCTTGTCGAAACCCTGGGCATCACGCTCGGACTGGATGCCAAGCGCATCCAGTTTACGCCTGACCTGATGCCGTCGGACATTCTGGGCGCCGAGGTGCTGGACGAGAGCAATTCCGGCAAGCGGTCGTTCCGTTTCATCTCCGGACCGGTGTTTGCGCAGCTCCTGATGGCCGACGAAATCAACCGCGCCAGCCCGCGGACGCAATCGGCGCTGCTGCAAGCCATGCAGGAACAGCACATCACAGTTGCAGGCGCGCGGCATGATCTCCCCAAGCCGTTCCACGTGCTTGCCACCCAAAACCCGCTGGAGCAGGAAGGCACCTACCCGCTGCCCGAGGCGCAGCTCGACCGCTTCCTGATGGAAATCGACGTCGATTATCCCGATCGCGACGCCGAACGCCGCATCCTGTTCGAGACCACGGGCGCGGAAGAGACGCTTGCCAAGGCCTCGATGGACGCGGAAACCCTGATCGCGGCGCAGCGGCTGGTGCGGCGCCTGCCGGTCGGCGACAGCGTCGTTGAGGCGATCCTGTCGCTGGTGCGCGCCGCACGCCCCAACACCGAAGACGGCGGCGACAAGCTGATCGCCTGGGGGCCGGGCCCACGCGCCAGCCAGTCGCTGATGCTGGCGGTCCGTGCCCGCGCCTTGCTCGACGGCCGCCTTGCGCCCTCGATCGACGACGTGCTCGATCTCGCCGAACCCGTTCTCAAGCACCGCATGGCGCTGACCTTCTCGGCGCGCGCGGAAGGCCGCACCATTCCCGACGTAATCAGACAATTGAAGACGCGGATTGGTTGATGGCCGCAGAGACCAGCCACGAGAGCAGGGAGATTGTTGCGATCCGACGTGCCGATGGCGAAAGCCGAACGCTCGCCGCATCGCTCCCCCGTCTCGTGCTCGACGCCCGCCGCATCGCTGCCAACGTCATCCATGGCCTGCACGGCAGGCGGCGCGCGGGCGCCGGCGAGAGCTTTTGGCAATATCGCCGCTTCGTTTCGGGCGAACCGTCGCAGAACGTCGACTGGCGGCGCTCGGCGCGCGACGATCATCTCTATGTCCGCGAGCAGGAATGGGAGGCTGCACATACGATCTGGCTGTGGCCCGACCGTTCGCCGTCGATGGCATTTGCTTCCAAGGGTGCCCGCGACTCCAAGCTGGAGCGTGGCCTGATCGTGACATTTGCGCTCGCCGAACTCCTGGTTTCGGGCGGAGAGCGCGTCGGCATTCCCGGCCTGATGACCCCGACCGCAAGCCGCAACGTGATCGACAAGATGGCGCAGGTGATGCTGCATGACGATGCGGTGCGCGCCAGCCTGCCGCCCTCCTTCGTGCCGTCGGCACTGGCCGAAATTGTCGTGCTGTCCGACTTCTGGTCGCCGATGAGCGCAATCAGGACGATGCTTGCCGGGCTTTCGGCCTCCGGCGCCCATGGCACGCTGATCCAGGTCGTCGATCCTGCCGAGGAAACCTTTCCCTATGCCGGCCGGATCGAGTTCGTCGAGCCGGAAGGTTTTGGCGTCATCACCGCCGGCCGCGCCGAGAGCTGGGCCAGCGACTATGTCGCGCGCGTAGCATTGCATCGCGACGAGATCCGCAGCGAGACCAACAGGCTCGACTGGCTGTTCTCGACCCACACCACCAGCCGGTCCGCCGCCGAACTGCTGCTGTTCCTGCATTCCGGCATGATGGCCGCCAAGGGAAGCGCGCGCGGCTCAACGGTCAAGGCGGGGCTCAGCGCATGATGGCGGGCATCCCCTTAAGCTTTGCGCAGCCGCTGCTTCTGCTGGGCCTGTTGAGCCTGCCGGTGCTGTGGTGGCTGTTGCGCGTGATGCCGCCGCGGCCGAGGCGGATCGAGTTTCCGCCGACGCGGCTGTTGTTCGACATCAGGCCCAGGGAAGAAACCCCGTCGCGGACGCCGTGGTGGCTGACGGCGCTGCGTCTTGCCGCCGCGGCGCTGGTCATCCTTGCCGCCGCAGGCCCGATCTGGAATCCGCAGACCGGGGTCGGCGGCAGCAACGCGCCGCTGGTGATCCTGCTCGACGACGGCTGGAGCGCGGCTGCAAGCTGGGACACCCGGATCAAGGCCGCTGACGAACTGATCGCCAATGCCGACAACGATCGCCGCGGCGTCGCGCTGGTTCCGCTCTCCGACCCCGCACGCGACATCACGCTGATGCCGGCCGGTACCGCACGCGTCGCGCTGCGCCAGATTGCACCAAAGCCCCATTCGATCGACCGCGTCGACACGCTTGGCGCGCTCGACCGCTTTCTGAAGGCCACCGGCGATGCCGAGATCGCGTGGCTGTCCGACGGCGTCGATACCGGGCGCGGCACAGAATTCGTCGAGAATCTCGCCAAGACCATCGGCGACCGCAAGCTGACGGTGTTCGAGGGCGGCGCGGCGCCGGCGCAGGCCTTGGTCGCCGCCGAAAACGCCGCGGCGAAGATGACGGTCAAGGTACTGCGCACCACCGGCGGCGTCGCAGCCGGCGTGGTCCGCGCGATCGACGCCAAGGGCTCGCCGATCGGCGAGGCGCGCTACGCTTTCGGCATACAGGACCGCGAAAGCGAAGCGGCGTTCGATCTGCCGGTCGAACTGCGCAACGACATTTCGCGGCTGGAAATTTCCGGCGAACGATCGGCCGGCGCCGTGCAATTGCTCGACAAGCGATGGCGGCGGCGCGCCGTCGGCGTCGTCACCGGCGCGACCAGCGATACCGCCCAACCGCTATTGGCATCGACCTTCTATCTGACCCGCGCCCTGTCGCCTTTCGCCGACGTGCGGCTCGGCGACCGCGGTGCGCCGCAACAGGTGATCGCGCAATTCCTCGATCAGCGGCTGCCGATGATCGTGCTCGCCGATGTCGGCACGCTGTCGCCGGAAATCCGCGAGCGGCTGAACGCATGGATCGATCAGGGCGGCGTGCTGGTACGTTTCGCAGGTCCCCGCCTGGCGCAGGCCGATGACGATCTGGTGCCGGTGAAACTGCGTCGCGGCGGCCGCAGCCTCGGCGGCAGCCTGACCTGGGAAAAGCCGCAGCATCTGGCCTCCTTCGCCGCCGACGCTCCGTTCGCGGGCCTCGCAGTGCCCAAGGATGTCACCGTGAACCGGCAGGTGCTGGCCGAGCCGGATGCGGTGCTTGCCACCAAGACCTGGGCGTCGCTGGAAGACGGCACGCCGCTGGTGACCGGCGAGCATCGCGGCAGGGGCATTGTCAGCCTGTTCCATGTCGGCGCCGACTCGCGCTGGTCGGACTTGCCGATGTCCGGCAGCTTCGTCGAGATGCTGCGGCGGCTCGTTGACATGTCCGGCTACACCACCAAGCCCGGTGCTGGCGTTGCGAGCGAGGCGACTAACGTCGAGACGGTTGCGCCATTGCGCACACTCGATGGTTTCGGCGCATTCGGGCCACCGCCCTCGAACGCCAAGCCGATGCCCGCGGATTATCGCGATCGCGCCACAGCAGAACATCCGCCGGGCTTCTACGGCCCGGCCGATGGCCCGATCGCGGTCAACACCCTGGCCTCGGCCGATCGCATCGCGCCGCTCGATACATCCTCGTTGCGGGCGCAGCGCGCCAGCTACACCAATGCCGAACCGCGCGATCTGCGCGGCATCCTGCTGTCGTCGTCGCTGGTGCTGTTCCTGATCGACGCGGTCGTGGTCGCGATGCTGGGCGCGGGCCTTGCCGCTTTGTGGCGGCGGCGCACGGCGGCGGCCACCGTTCTGTTGGCCTCGATCCTGGTCGCGGCCTCGACCGCACCTTCGCCGACGCGCGCCCAGGGCAACGATGAATTCGCCATCAAGTCGGTGTCGCAGACGCGCCTTGCCTATGTCGTCACCGGAAATGCCGACGTCGATTCCATCGTCAAGGCGGGCATGGCCGGACTGACGCTGTTCCTGGCGCAGCGCACGGCGCTGGAGACCGGCGATCCCGTCGGCATCGATCCCGCAAAGGACGAACTGGCGTTTTTCCCGCTGATCTACTGGCCGGTGGTACCGGGCGCACCGAAGCCGCCGCAGGACGCCATCAACCGCATCGACGCCTATATGAAACAGGGCGGCACGGTGCTGTTCGATACCCGCGACGCCGTCGAGGCGCCGCCGGGCGAGAACGGCGCGTCGCAGACGCCGGGCATGCGCACCTTGCGCGAGATTCTCTCCTCCCTCGACGTGCCTGAACTGGAACCGGTGCCGCGCGAGCACGTGTTGACCAAGACGTTTTATCTGCTGCGTGATTTCCCCGGCCGATTCACCTCGGGGCAGACCTGGGTCGAGACCCTGCCGCGCGAGGATGACGACGACGCGGCCTCGCGCCCGGCGCGCGGCGGTGACGGTGTCTCGCCCATCATCATCACCTCGAACGATCTCGCCGGCGCCTGGGCGCATCGCCCGGACGGCCAGCCGATGCTGCCGCTGACGCCGAACGAGCCGCGCCAGCGCGAATTCGCCTTCCGCTCCGGCGTCAACATTGTGATGTACATCCTGACCGGCAACTACAAGGCCGACCTTGTCCACATGCCGGCCCTGCTCGAGCGGTTGGGGCAATAGGCCATGAGCTACGGTATCGCGTTCACTCCCCTCGTTCCGGCAATCGTGCTCTGGATCGCGCTGGCCGCGATCGTCGTGATCTCGGCGCTATTGCTGCTCGGCCGCGCGCGCGGCGCCGCCGTGCGCGTCGCGGCGCTGGCGCTGATCCTGCTGGCACTCGCCAACCCCTCCTTCACCCGCGAAGACCGCGAGCCGCTGTCCTCGGTCGCAGCCGTCGTGATCGACAAGAGCCCGAGCCAGAATTTCGGCACCCGCAACCAGGAAACGGCCAAGGCGCAGGAGGCGCTGGTCGATACGCTGAAGAAGATCAAGGGACTGGAAGTCCGCGTCGTCGAGGCCGGACAGGCCGACGGCGAAACCGACGGCACAAAATTGTTCGGCGCGTTGTCCTCGGCGTTATCAGACGTTCCCGTCGACCGCGTCGCCGGCGCGTTCCTGATCACCGATGGCCGGGTGCATGACATTCCTGCCAATGCCGCGGCCGTCGGCTTCCAGGCGCCGGTGCATGCACTCATCACCGGCCGCAAGGACGAGCGCGACCGTCGCATCGCGATTTCGGCCGCGCCGCGTTTCGGTATTGTCGGACAACCGCAGACCATCACATACCGGCTTGACGATCAGGGCGTCACCGGCCAGCGCGCCAAGATCGTGGTGCGGCGCGACGGTGAGGTGATCAATGAGCGCAACCTCTCGAGCGGCCAGACCGCCAGTGTCGAAGTCGACATCAAGCATGCCGGCCCGAACATCATCGAGATCGAGGCTTCGCCCCTCGAGAATGAACTGACTCCGGTCAACAACCGCGCCGTGGTCGCGATCGAAGGCGTGCGCGACAAGCTGCGCGTGCTGCTGGTATCAGGCGAGCCGCATTCCGGCGAACGCACCTGGCGCAATTTGTTGAAGTCGGACGCCAGCATCGACCTCGTGCATTTCACGATTCTTCGCCCGCCGGAGAAACAGGACGGCACGCCGATCAACGAATTGTCGCTGATCGCGTTTCCGACGCGCGAATTGTTCCAGCAGAGGATCAACGATTTCCAACTGATCATCTTCGACCGTTACGCCCGCCAGGGCGTGCTGCCGATTGCCTATTTCGACAACATGGCGCGCTATGTCCGCGCCGGCGGTGCGATCCTGGTATCGGCCGGCCCCGATTATGCCTCCACCACCAGTATCTGGCGCACGCCGCTGGATACGGTGCTGCCGGCCGAGCCCGTCGGCGTTACCGAGAAGCCGTTCTACGCGCATCTGAGCGATGCCGGCAAGCGTCATCCGGTGACGCGCGGCCTCGAAGGCTCCGCCAGCGAGCCGCCGCGCTGGAGCCGCTTCTTCCGCACCGTCGATACGCGCAACGCGATCGGCTCCCCCGTGATGACCGGCGCCGACGGCAAGCCGCTGCTGCTGCTGTCGCGCTTCGGCGAAGGCCGCGTCGCGCTTCTGTTGTCGGACCACATCTGGCTGTGGGCGCGCGGCTATGAGGGCGGTGGCCCGCATCTGGATCTGCTGCGGCGGATGTCGCACTGGCTGATGAAGCAGCCTGATCTCGACGAAGAAGCGCTGCGCCTTCAAATCCAGGGCAAGGATCTCGTGGTGCTGCGCCAGACCATGGCCGACAACGTGCCGCCGGTAACGGTGACCTCGCCGAGCGGCGCCACCAAGGAGCTGACGCTGACGGCCAGCGAGCCCGGCAGCTGGCGCTCGACCATTCCGGCCAACGAGCTCGGGCTGTGGCAGGCAACCGACGGCGCGCTGAAGGCGCTGATCAATGTCGGGCCGACCAACCCGAAGGAGTTTTCGGAAGTCACCTCGACAACCGAGATGCTGAAACCCTTGGCGCAGGCCACTGGCAGCGACGCCCGCCGCGTCGCCGATGGCGGAAGCGTCGACCTGCCCCGCGTCGTGCCGGTGCGCGCCTCCGGCATCTTCCACGGCGACGGCTGGATGGGCGTCAAGATGCGCGACGCCAGCGTCGTCAAAGGCGTCGGCGTGCTGCCGATGTTTGCGGGACTGGTCGGGCTATTGCTGCTGCTCGGCGCGTTCGCCGCGACCTGGGTGCGCGAAGGGCGCTGACGGCACCCCCCGCCTCGTCGATACGCCCTCGATCATGAGGCGATTTCGTAGAATCGCATCATGATCTCATCTCTTTGTTTGAGCATGATCTTTTCGGAAAACCGCTTCGCACTTTTCCGGATCATGCTCTAGGCAGCCTCGTCCGCGCGTCGCCACCTCGGGAATGGATCGGCAAGCCCGGACCATTCCGCAACGCGCATTCCGGGTTTCCCCGAAACAAGGCACGCATCGAGACGCGCCGTGATCGCGTCCTGATCCATATTCGTGCCGATGAAGACGATCTCCTGGCGGCGATCGCCATACACCTCGCTCCAGTTCTTCTTGAGCGATTGTCGCCAGAACGGATCGTCCGGCCAGCGATCTGCCGGCACATTCGCCCACCAGAAGCCCAGCCCTTCGGTGCGGACGATCGCACCGGCCTGGCTCAATTCGCCGAGCCATTGCGGGCGAGTTGCGATCCAGAAATGTCCCTTGGCGCGGATGACGCCAGGCCAGCTTTCTTTCAGGAATTGGTGAAATTTCGCAGGCTCGAACGGCCGTCGCGCGCGATAGACGAAGTTCTTGACGCCGTATTCCTCGGTCTCGGGCGTATGGTCTGCAAAGCCATAAAGCTCCTTGAACCACAGCGGGTGTTGCTGCGCGCGCTCGAAATCGAAGCGGCCGGTATTGAGAATGCGCTCCAGCGGCGCATTGGAGAAATTGGTCTCGATGATATCGGCCTCGGGATTGAGAGACCGGATAATCATTCGGGCGGAATCGCGTTCTCCCTGCGACGCCGCATCGATCTTGTTGAGTACGATCACATCGGCAAATTCGATCTGCTCGACCAACAGATCCACCAGAGTACGCCGGTCGGCTTCACCGAGCGACTCGCCGCGATCCGCCAGAAAAACGGTAGAGGAATAGTTCTTCAGCAGATTGACGGCATCGACGACCGTGACCATCGTGTCGAGGCTTGCCACGTCGGACAGGCTTTCTCCGTCTTCGGACCGGAAATCGAAGGTCGCCGCGACCGGCAGCGGCTCCGAGATGCCGGTGGATTCGATCAGCAGGTAGTCGAACCGTTCGCTCTCGGCGAGCGCCCGCACTTCCTTCAACAAATCGTCGCGCAGCGTGCAGCAGATGCAGCCGTTGGTCATCTCGACCAGCTTTTCGTCAGTCCGCGAGAGGTTCGCACCGCCATCGCGGACGAGGTCTGCGTCGATGTTGACCTCGCTCATGTCGTTCACAATCACCGCCACCTTCAGGCCCTGGCGATTGTTGAGCACGTGATTCATCAAAGTTGTCTTTCCAGCCCCGAGGAAGCCGGACAAGACGGTGACGGGGAGTTTTCGCATGGAGATCGAAAAGCCTCTTGAGCTCACGGGGCCCCAACCGGGGAGGAAGACGCATGCAAGGGACCCCGTTGGCGACGGATCATGTTATGTTATAACATAACAACGCAAGACCGAGAGGTTGTCAATTGGCAAAACAGGCGGGGTGCGCGGGGCAAAAGCACCGATGTTGCGCGAATCTCACACTTGGCGGAATTGTCAGGGCTCCGGAAAGACGGCAGCCCGGTGTCGATTGACACTCCGCGGTGTTCGCGACGTTATAATGTAACATTGGGACGGCGAGATGCCTGAGCCGCCCCGGGGGACAAGGCGTCAATCGTCGTGAACTGGTTCCGAAAGCACCTCAAGCACGGCTCGCGGGTGGCGCTGTTTGCGCTCGCGATCCAGCTTGCGCTGTCGTGCGGGCATTTTCACACGGCGGCCGCGCAGGCCGCACCGGCCGGTCAAAGCGGACTGACCGACGCCAATCTTGCGATCGCCACGCCCGTTGCCGCACAAGATGCGCACGCTGAAGCCGCGCAGCCGCAGCAGCCTGTGAGCCACGATGACGACCAGCACACGGCCAATGTCTGTGCAGTCTGCGCCGTCCTCTCCCTGGCCAACAATTTCCTGTTCATCACGCCGCCCGTACTGGAGTTGCCGGGGTCTGTCGAACTTTTGTACCTGGCCACCGGCGCTGAGTTCGCGCATCTCGGCTCGTCCCATCTCGCGTTCCAGTCTCGCGCACCGCCCGCCTCCTGACGCCGATTGAATCAATGCACTCCCCAAGGGATTGCCGCGTCAGGCGTGGTTCCTGAGGAGAAATCGGAATCGTCCGTCGCACATCGACGGAGTCAGGATCGGGACAATGACATTCAAGAAGAAGCGTGCGTTCTACATCGGTGGGGCTAGTTGGCTATTGCTATGCGCGGCAGGCAACGGCGCAATGGCGCAGGGCGCAGCGTCGCCAACCGCATCGACACATCTGCCCGAAATTACCGTGACGGCGCCGAGCCCGATCGTGCGGCGCAAACCCGTGGTCGTACGAACGCCGGCGCGCGTCGTCCGCGCAGCGCCCGGCCAGACCCGCGAGCGCGCCCCAGAACCACCGGCCGCGCCCGTCGTCGCCGCGCCCCAGCAGGGCGTGCTGCCGGTCGTAACCGACCAGTTCGCAACCGTTACCGTGGTGCCCAACGAGGAAATCCGCCGCCAAGGCACCGCCCAGCTTGGCGATCTCCTGTTCTCGAAGCCGGGCATTACCGGCTCCACCTTCGCACCCGGTGCCGCGAGCCGGCCGATCATACGGGGCCTCGACGTCAATCGCGTCGGCATCCTCGAGAACGGTACCAACGCTGGCGGCGCCTCCGATCTCGGCGAAGACCATTTCGTGCCGGTCGATCCATTGGCGACAAACCAGGTCGAAGTCATCCGCGGTCCGGCGGCGTTGCGCTACGGATCGACATCGATCGGAGGCGTCGTCAGCGCGACCAACAATCGCATCCCGGACGCCCTGCCTTCATGCGCGGCCACACCGTTCCAGACCTACGGACTGCCGGCGAAAGCGCCGCTCGCAAATGTGGGATCACCTGCCTGCGTCACGGTCGAAACCCGAACGGCTGTTAGTTCCGTCGACCGCGGTGTCGATGGCGGCATCCTGATCGATGCCGGCGGTGGCAATTTCGCTGTTCATGCCGACGCCTACGGCCGCAAGGCCAGCGATTACAGCATTCCGAGCTATCCGTATTTGTTCGACCAGACCCGCCCGGCCAACGGCCGGCAGCCCAATTCGGCGATGCAGGCGGCTGGTGCATCGATTGGCGGCTCCTACATCTTCGATGGCGGATTTATCGGCGCGGCGATCACGCAGAACGACACGCTGTACCGCATTCCCGGAATTGAGCCCTCCGATCACCAGTCCCGGATCGACGCGCGCCAAACCAAATTCACGGCCAAGGGCGAATACCGGCCGGATGCGGCGGCGATCGACGCCATCAGGTTCTGGGCAGGCGCCACCGATTACAAGCACAACGAGATCGCGCTCGCCGATCCCGCCGACTTCTCGTCCCTTGGCGTGCGGCAGACCTTTACCAACAAGGAGCAGGAAGGACGCGTGGAGGTGCAGATGGCGCCGTTCAACGCGCGCTTTGCCGCCGTCACGACCGCCTTCGGCCTGCAGGCCGGGCATCAGGAACTGACGGCGTCGAGCCCGGACGATCCAGGAAGCCCGCTCAACGGGTTGTTTGATCCTAACAAGAATAACAGGGTCGCCGGCTACGTCTTCAACGAACTCAAATTCACCGAGACCAGCAAGGCGCAGATCGCCGGCCGGGTCGAGCATGTTAACCTCAGCGGAACGATGCCGGCATTCATTCCGGAGTTGTTCGACCTCAATGCCAATCCCGGCGATATCGGTCCGCCGACAGCCCGCAATCTCAGCTTCACGCCGAAGAGCGCGAGCATCGGCTTGATCCAGGATCTTCCAGGTCAACTGGTCGCAAGCATCACCGCTCAATACGTCGAGCGCGCGCCCAAGCCAGCGGAACTGTTTTCGCGCGGACCGCACGAAGCAACTGTCACCTTCGACATCGGCAATCCCAATCTGAGCATGGAGACCGCCAAGTCGATCGAGATCGGACTACGACGGGCGACCGGACCCTTCAGGTTCGAGGCGACGGCTTACTACACCAAGTTCAATGGCTTCATTTACCGCCGACTGACCGGCAACACCTGCGAGGATGTCGCTTGCGTCGCCCCCGCCGATCCGGCTTTTCCGCTTGAGCTGAACCAGGCGATCTATTCGCAACGCGACGCCACCTTCCGCGGCGGCGAGTTCCAGAGCCAGTTGGATGTCGGGCCGCTCTACGGCGGCATCTGGGGCATCGAAAACCAGTTCGATGTCGTGCGCGCGACCTTTGACGATGGCACCAATGTCCCGCGCATCCCACCCGTGCGCGTGGGCGGCGGCCTGTTCTGGCGCGATGCCAATTGGCTCACACGGATCAACCTGCTGCACGCCTTCGCCCAGAACGATATCGCCACGGTCGGCGAGACGCCGACCGCGAGTTATAATCTGTTGAAGGCGGAGGTCAGCTACAGGACGAAGCTCGATCCCACCTGGTTCGGCGCGCGGGAAATGATGGTTGGGCTCGTCGGCAACAACCTCTTGAACGAGAACATCCGCAATTCGGCGTCCTTCAACAAGGACGAAGTCTTGCTGCCGGGCATTGGCGTGCGCGCATTTGCCAACCTGAAGTTTTAGGCCGCATGCGCAGACGGGTGGCGTTAGCTGGTGCTACCAGCTAACGTCCTGGTGGGATAACGGGACACCGGACGCAATCCCGCGTCAGATGTCCCCTGCCCACCGAAAGCGGATGCTCGACGAATAGATGACCTCGTCCATCAATGTTCCCGTCTACAGCGACGCGCTCGTTCTGCTCGGCACCGCGGGCGTCGTCATTCCCTTGGTGCGGCGGTTCGGCCTCAATCCCGTTCTCGGCTATCTTGGCGCCGGCGCGATCCTGGGCCCTTTCGGATTGGGATCGTTCATCGAGAGTTTTCCGCTTCTCTACTGGTTCACCGTTGTCGACCCCAAAAACGTCTCGGGCATTGCGAACCTCGGAGTTGTGTTCCTGCTCTTCCTCATCGGGATGGAGCTGTCTTACGATCGATTGAAGGCAATGCGCCGCCTGATATTTGGGTTGGGCAGCTTGCAGATCGTACTCTCCTCGGCGGCAATCGGCGCGGCCGCGGCCCTCGTGGGCAACAAGGCTCCGGTAGCGCTGATCCTCGGCGCCTGCCTTGCCCTATCCTCGACAGCCATTGTCGTCGAGATCCTTTCCAGGCAACGACGACTCAGCACAAGCGCAGGCCGGGCAAGCTTTGCAACGCTGCTCGCACAAGACCTGGCAGTCGCCCCTCTCCTGCTTTTTATCTCCATTTTTGGCGCGAGCGAGTCGGGTTCGATCGTTGCGACGCTCGTTCTCGCGCTCACCAACGCCGCCGTCGCGCTCGCGGTGATCGTCATCGTCGGCCGCGTCGTAATGCGACCGCTGTTCCGTCTGGTGGCATCAGTGGGCATGAGCGACCTATTCGTCGCTACGACGCTGTTCGTGATCGTCGCAACGGGAGTGGCTGCCGCAGTAGCTGGGTTTTCCATGGCGCTCGGCGCCTTTGTCGCCGGACTGCTGCTTGCCGAGACAGAATTTCGCAAGGCGATCGAGACCGCCATCGATCCGTTCAAGGGCCTGCTGCTTGGCCTGTTCTTCTTCACGGTCGGCATGAACGTCGATTTCCGCGAGCTCGCCCGCGACCCGGTCTGGCTGATCGCGGCTGCGGCCGGGCTGATCGCCGTCAAGGCCGTCATCCTCATCTTCCTGGCGCGGATGTTTCGCCTCTCATGGCCGGCCTCTGTCGAAGTCGGGCTGCTGCTGGGTCCCGGCGGCGAGTTCGCTTTCGTCGGGATCGGAATGGCGACGACGCTTGGTCTGATCGATGCCAGCGTATCGAGCTTCACGGTCGCATTGACCTCGATGACCATGATGCTCACCCCGGCGCTATCTCATGTCGCGCGGCGGCTGGCGCCGATGATGCGCGAAGACAAGCCGATTGACCCTGAACTCGCCGTTGCGCCAAGCGGCGGGAGCGGCCATGCCATTGTCGTCGGACATGGCCGGGTGGGACAGGTCGTCTGCACGATGCTGGACCGGCACCAGTTCAAGTATATTGCGGTCGACAATGATGCCGCGGCCGTCCCCGAGCAGCGAAGACAAGGGCGCACCGTCTTTTACGGTGACGCGACCAACCCGGAGTTTCTGAAGAGCTGCGGCCTCATGGAAGCCGCCGCCGTGATCGTCACGATCAACCAACCTGAAAGCATCGACGAAATTGTCGCGCAGGTCCGCGCGCTGAGGAAAGACATGCTGGTGGTTTCGCGCGCCCGCGATGCCGACCACGCGCGGCATCTCTACCAGATCGGCGTTACCGACGCGGTGCCGGAGACCATCGAGGCAAGCTTACTGGTGTCGGAAGCCGCCCTGATCGGGCTCGGGGTGGCGATGGGAAATGTCGTCGCCTCCATCCACGAGAAGCGCGAGGAGTTCCGGCACGAATTGCAGAAGGCGGCGGGAAGCGCAGGATCCGCGCCGGTTCGGACGACCGGTACCAAAAGGCGTCGATTCTTCTGACGGATCGCGATGGTGGCGCGCGCCGACGGCCCTACTGCGCCTTGCTCCAGTCCGGCCGGATATTGCCGGACACGCCGTCGAACGCGCCCTCGACCAGTTCCGCCACCAACAGGCGGCTGTAGTCGACGGGCCCCGGCATGATCACCCGTCCCTTCGGTATGACCTTGAAGCCGACGCGGCTGTAATAGGGTTCGTCGCCGACCAGAATGACCAAACGATGGCCCTTGGCCTTGGCATCCCGCAGCGAACGATCGAGCAACATGCGGCCGACGCCGCGGCTGCGAAACGGCGGCTCGACCGTCAACGGTCCGAGCATCAGGGCCGGCGTGTCGCCGATGCAGATCGGCAACTGGCGCACCGAGCCGACCAGCAATGTGCCGATCCGCGCCGTGAACGAGAGGTCCAGCAGGTGATCGACATGCTCGCGCAGGCGGTACGCGCTCAGCACGAAACGGCCGGGACCGAACGTGCGCTCGTGCAGCCGTTCGATCGCCTGGGCGTCCTTCGGTGTTTCGGCCAGGATGGTGACGTCAAGTTCGCTCATGATGGGGCGCGGGATAGCATCTGGCGACGGCGCGGTCCATCGCTGGAAGATGGCAATCCCTGTATTGCCTCAATCCCTGACACGGGCGGGCTGGGACAAATAGGCCAGCAGCTTCATCTCGCGGCGGCCGCGCGTCACCGTATCCAGCACCAGCCCCGAGCTGATCGACAGCACCGCCACGATCATCAGGCCCATCGACAGCACCGCCGTCGGTAACCTTGGAACGAGGCCTTCCTCGAGATAGGTGACAATCACGGGGATCGCGAGGCCGATCGAGACCAGCGTCAGGAAGACGCCGATCACCGTGAAGAACCGCAGCGGCTTTTCCGACCGGTACAACTTCAGGATGGTGCCGAGGATCCGGAAGCCGTCGCGCCAGGTGTTGAGCTTGCTGAACGACCCCTCGGGGCGGGCGTAATACGGCGTCTCGACTTCCGTCACTGGCAGCGCCAGTTCGAGCGCGTGAACGCTGAGCTCGGTTTCGATCTCAAAACCGTCGGACAGCACCGGAAAGGATTTGACGAAGCGACGCGAGAACACGCGATAGCCGGAAAGAATGTCCTTGAACGCCTGGCCGAACACCGCGGAGAGGAAGCTCGTCAGCATCCAATTGCCGGTGCGGTGGCCGGGCCGGTAGGCCGCGACTGATTGGTCGACGCGAAAGCCCACCACCATGTCGAGGTGGCCGTTGACCAGCGCATCGATCATGCGCGGCGCGCTCGGCGCGTCATAGGTGGCGTCGCCATCGACCAGTACATAAATGTCGGCATCGATGTCGGCGAACATGCGGCGCACCACATGCCCCTTGCCCTGGCGGCGCTCGCTCCGCACGATGGCCCCGGCCGCGCGCGCGACCTCGATGGTGCGGTCCCTCGAATTGTTGTCGTAGACGAAAATCTGAGCCGTCGGCAACGCCTTGCGGAAATCCGAGACCACGGTGGGGACCGCGGCTTCCTCATTGAAGCATGGCACCAGAACCGCGATCCGCAGCGCCGGTCCTGTCATCGCCCACTCACCGAATTAAGTCTGTCCATAGCGCGTATATCGCAATCAGGCGTTGGCCGGTTGGGGAAAGGCCGCACTGTCGGCGGCCCGTTCGCCGCGCAGATCGAGCGTTGCGAACAGCAGAGTCCAGAGCGAGAGCATGTCGATCGGAATGATATAATATGGCGTAAATATCGGATGGGTCATGAAGAAAATCAGATTTACCGCGAGGTTTATGGCGACCAGAACGGCGACTTGTCTGGCGCGGCCCTGATCGAAACGCCAGAGCCAGGCGGTCCAGGCGGCCGAGATCGCCAGCAAGGTGAATTGAACGTCAACGAGATAGCTTAACAGGACGCCCGAATTCAGCTCGGGCGGTGCGACATCGACGCCGCCATAGGTGGTCGAGAACGGGCTACCTGCATTGATCGCATTCGCGATCAATGTCGGCGCAATCCCGATCAGAAAAGCGACGCCGAACGACACTCCCTGCAGGAAAGTCTCCTTGCTGCGCGCGAGCAGGAACGCGCCGGCAAGGTACAGGCAATAGCCTGCCGCCAGAAACAGGTTGGGCAAGCGGAAATTGACGGACAGGCCGATCAGAAAGCCAACCAGGGCCAGCAGGGCTAGCCGATGCGACGAGCGGCCTGTGAATAGTTGAGCGGTCAGAAGACCGGCGACCGCGCAAACCATCATGGTCGGCGCCACCGAATAGCTCGCTTTCGTTGGATTGATCATGAGATAAAGCGCGGCAACACCGAACAACGGCGGCAAGTGCAAGCGAAGCCGGTTCGCGCGCCCGAAACAATCCAAGCAAGGCAAAGGCAAGGATGGTGATGTTTGCCACCGCGTAGAGCGGTATCACCTGAAATCCACTCGGAAACAACGCCAACGCAAATCCGGTCCCCGGAGGGTATTGCAGCGCGCGTTTGTTCGTCTTCGCATTCCATATGTGACAAGGCATTTTCGTCGGATCATTCCAGTCTGGGAAGCTGATTTCCTTCAGCTTGCCGGAGAGGAAACGATCGTCGTCGCGTGTGATGTCGGTATTGAACCCGTCCAGACCGTATTTCTGGAACAGATGCGCCTGCCGCAGATAGCAGATGTCATCATAGACACCGCGGCTTTCGCTCCAGCGCGAAATGGTCCAGACGTTGCTAGCCAGCACCGCCAGGAAGCCAATGGCGCAAAGCAGCTTTAGGACTCCCATTCTGCCCATGTCGATCCCCGCCTCGTTTCTCCGCTTCTATGCATTGCGGGGCCGCGAAGCAACCGAGCCCTGCGTCAGCGCCAGGTCGCCGTCCGCGCGGCACCGTCGAGCACTTCGGCGATCCGGAGCCGCGTGCCCCTGGTTGTCTCCGCCGGCAGCGCCCCTGCCGCATAGAACCCGCACTCGACGATCTCGTGGTTGGGCTCCGGCAGGCGGTCCTGCCGGAACTGCCTGACGACATAGACCGCGACATGGTCGCGGCGGGAAACGTGGCCGTTGAAGAACAGGCCGTGCAGGACCGGCTCTCCGGTCAATTCGATCCGCCCCTCTTCCACCAACTCCCTTCGCAAGGCTTCGAGAAAGGTTTCGCCGACCTCGACCCCGCCGCCCGGCAGGTGCCAGCCGGCGACATAGCTGTGCCTGACCAGGAATACCTTGTCGTCGCCATCGAGCACGACGCCGCGAACCCCGAGCGTCATGCCGCGGGCCATCCGCCAATAGAGATGAAAGGCCTGCCGCAATTGCGGCTCCAGCCGCTTTCGCAAGTGCTGCAGCGCCGTCACGCAAACCTCGGATAGACAGCTATCACGTTTGATCCTTATATCGCCGACATGATGGTGCGACGGCTCTATATCACAGAGAATGCGGCGGAGCGCGAATGACCGATATCTTCACGCTGGCGCATCTGTCGGACCCGCATCTGCCGCCGCTGCCCGCGGCGCGGCTGCGCGACCTCGCGGGCAAACGTGCGCTCGGCTATTTCAATTGGACCCGCAACCGCCATAAATATCACCGCCGCGAGGTGCTGGACGCACTGATTGCCGATATGCAGGCGCAGCGGCCGGACCACATCGCGGTGACCGGCGATCTCGTCAACCTGGCGCTGGAGGCGGAATTCATCCCGGCCCAGGCCTGGCTCGAAAGCGTCGGCACGCCGCAGCAGGTGACCGTCGTTCCCGGCAATCACGACGCCTATGTGCGGGCGACGCGGCATCATTTCACCGGCACGTTCGAGCAATATCTGCGCGGCGATGCCGCGGCGGACGGAGTGTCGTTTCCGTTCGTGCGCCGGCGCGGTCCGCTGGTGCTGATCGGGGTCTCCTCGGCGGTGCCGACGCTGCCATTGATGGCAACCGGTCGGCTCGGCCGCGCGCAGCTCGATGCGCTCGACCGCCAGCTTGCCCAGTTGCCGCCGGACGAGGCGTTCCGGGTGTTGCTGGTCCATCACCCCCTGGAATCGAGTTCGCGGATGAAGCGGCTGACCGATTCGAAGGCGCTGCGCGCCGTGCTGAAGCGGCGCGGCGCAGAACTGGTCCTGCACGGCCATGACCACATCCATTCGACGATGTGGCTTGAAGGCGCCGGCCACCAGATCCCTGCGGTCGGCGTGCCCTCTGCTTCGGCGCTGGCCCACCGGCATTATCCGGCGGCTGCCTACAACCTGTTTTCGATCACGCGCGACGGCGGCAAATGGCGCTGCGTGCAGACCGTGCGCGCCGTCGATGCCGACTTCCGTGTCAAGCAGATCAAGCAGGCGACGCTGCTCTAGCGTTTCCTCACGCCTGCAGCCGGGCGAATTTCTCAATCCCCGCCGCCGCCGCAGCCACCGCCCCCGTCACCACCACCGCCGCCATCACCACTTGCGCTGCCGGCGTCGCCAAACCCATCCGTACCACCATCGATCGAGCCATCGGCGAAATCGCCGCCGCAATGAGCCGCGCCGCTGCCGTTCTTGCGCAGTTCTTCGCAGTCGGGGTGGTAGACGAAGCCGTTTGCGATGTTGAGCTTGCTGTCGAGCGCAAACAGAAGCGGCAGGCGCGTCGGACGAACCGGATCGATATTCTCGTATTTGCAGCAATACCACCAGACGCGGCGGAGGCCTTCGTTGCTCTTGCGGTGCTCGCTGAGAACGACGGCGGGCGTGTGGTGGAGAAAACCGCCGAAGGCGCGCCGGCAAAACGCGTCATACTCGCGCGTGTACAGGATGAACTCGTGCCAGGGATCGTCGGCGACTTGCGAGGGCATCGAGACGTAGCGCTTGCCGCTCATGAGATAGGCGAGGAAAAACTGCCGCAAGCCCCGCGAGACCAGCGCGCTGTCCTTGCGCTGAAAACCGGGGTGATGCTTCTCCAGCCGTTCGAGCAGCCCGCGCGGCCAGCGAAAAGTACGGATGAATTCGGCGCGGCGCAGCGTGCGCCATTTGCCGTACAGATAGGTGATTCCGAACACCGTGCCGGCTAGCAGGATGACGAACGGTACGGACGAAGCTGCCACGATGCCCCCGAATGCCCGACCCGGCGGCTCCGGTTAAAAACTCTTCAAACTCGCATACAGCGCCAATCCGAACAGCGCCACCGCCCCCAGTACGAAGCCAAGCACGAACATGCCGAAGCCGCGGCGGCGCGGCTTCTTTTCCACAACAGGCTCGGCCACGGGCATTGCCACCATCGCGTGCTCGCGCTCGATCATGCGGCGGGCGACATAGCCGGTGACGGCATCGACGATGACGGGCACGTCATGCGACTCGGCAAGCACGATGCGGCCGAAGCGCGTATCCTGCACGAATCGGTAGATGCGCTTGTCGCGTCCCATCACGATATGCGCGACCACGTCGATCCACAGCCGCGGCGTCTCGCCCTGGCTGACACCGCGATCGAACAGGTCGATCTGCTCCGGCACCTCCGCGAACAGCGGATCGAGCGCCTCGTTCAGGATCTCAAGCCGGGCGACCTCGGCATCGCGCAGTTCGACCACTACGCCGGTCCGATCGGCGGCCTCGATCCGCGCCTGGCGAAGCGCGTCGCGCAGCCGGGTCGGTCGCATGTCTCGAGCCTCGTTGCCGGTGTTTTGCGCGTTTGACATCGGAAGCCGCCTTCATCCTGCAGGGGGTTAGCCTGGGCTTAACCTAGCAGTAACCATGCCTTGCGCAATGGTTGTTTGTTTTCAATGAGTTATCCCTCCACCGTTATCCCCCGCGGGCACCCCCACCCATAGCCGATGCTATGCATCGGCGTTCTTAAACCAAGGACGGCAGCCTTAGGCCGCCTACGCCTCCCACGCAGGCGGGAGAGGATCAAGAAAGGCTGCCCTGAAACAGCAAACGGCCCCAGCCGGAATTCCGGATGGGGCCGCCTGTCCTTGGACGTTTCTTCTGATAGGTCGGCAGCAGCCGGTCAGGCCGAGACGCGCGAGGGCTCTTCGACGATCGAGAAGCGTACGCCGGCTTTATGGCGGCTCTCTTCCGAGACCTCCTTCCAGCACTCTTCGGCTTCCTTGCGGGTCTTGAACGGGCCTTTGACCTGGGCCGAGCCTTCGACGAGCTTGTGAAAGTTCATCGAACCGAACTCGCCGCCGATCACCCAGAAATTGCTGCCTTTGGTCATTTTCAGTCTCCTGTTGTCCGTGATCAGCCTGGAATCCGGCCAGACCCCAGACTGATCAATTCCAGCGTTAGCCGAACTGGTTCATCGTATTGTGGACGCCGCCCGCCTTCAGAGCGGCTTCACCGGCGAAATATTCCTTGTGATCGTCACCGATATCGGAGCCGGCCATGTTCTGATGCTTGGCGCAGGCGATACCCTGACGGATCTCCTGGCGCTGAACATTCTTCACATAGCCCAGCATGCCCTGCTCGCCGAAATAATCCTTCGCGAGATTATCAGTCGACAGAGCTGCCGTGTGATAGGTCGGCAACGTGATCAGATGGTGGAAGATACCAGCACGCTTTGCTGAATCGGCCTGGAAGGTGCGGATGCGCTCGTCGGCTTCAATGGCCAGCGGCGTATCGTCGTATTCCGGCTTCATCAGGTCAGCTCGATTGTACTTGCTGACATCCTTGCCGGCTTCCTTCATCGCGTCGTACACCTGCCAACGGAAGTTGAGCGTCCAGTTGAACGACGGCGAGTTGTTGTAGGCCAGCTTCGCGTTCGGAATCACCTCGCGAATGCGGTCAACCATCTTGGCGATCTGCTCGATATGCGGCTTCTCGGTCTCGATCCACAGCAGGTCGGCACCGTTCTGCAGCGAGGTGATGCAGTCGAGCACGCAGCGATCTTCGCCAGTTCCGGCACGGAACTGATAGAGGTTGCTGGCAAGCCGCTTCGGACGCATCATCTTGCCGTTGCGGTTGATGATGACATCGCCATTCTTTGCGTTGGCGGCTGTCACTTCCTCGCAATCCAGGAAGCTGTTGTACTGATCGCCGAGGTCGCCGGGCTTGTGGCTCACAGCGATCTGCTGCGTGAGACCGGCACCCAGCGAGTCGGTGCGGGTCACGATGATGCCGTCTTCGACGCCCAGTTCGAGGAAGGCATGGCGGCAGGCCCGGATCTTCGCCAGGAACACCTCGTGCGGCACGGTCACCTTGCCATCCTGGTGGCCGCACTGCTTTTCGTCGGAGACCTGATTCTCGATCTGCAGGGCGCACGCACCCGCCTCGATCATCTTCTTGGCGAGCAGGTAGGTTGCCTCGGCATTGCCGAAGCCGGCGTCGATGTCGGCGATGACGGGCACGACATGGGTCTGGAAGTTGTCGATCTTTTCGATCAGCGCCTTTTCCTTCGCCTTGTCGCCTTCCTTGCGGGCCGCGTCGAGCGCGCGGAAAATATCATTGAGCTCACGGGAGTCCGCCTGACGCAGGAAGGTGTAGAGCTCTTCGATCAGGGCTGGCACCGAGGTCTTCTCGTGCATCGACTGATCAGGAAGCGGTCCGAACTCGGAGCGAAGCGCTGCGATCATCCAGCCGGAGAGATACAGATAGCGGCGATCGGTCGTACCGAAATGCTTCTTGACCGAAATCAGCTTCTGCTGCGCGATGAAGCCATGCCAGCAACCGAGCGACTGGGTGTACTTGGTGGGATCGGCGTCATAGGCAGCCATATCGCTGCGCATCAGCGCCGCGGTGTACCGGGCGACGTCCAGGCCGGTCTTGAAGCGGTTCTGCAGACGCATGCGCGCCACGGCTTCGGCGGTGACGCCATTCCAGGTCGGCTGGGTCTTAAGGAGTGCTTCAGCAGCTCCAATCTCGCTCAGATAGGAAGCCGGTCCCTGGATAGTCCGGTCACTGATTCCACGTGGCTGGTAGTTCATGTGCGTAATCCTTGTCTTCCACTGTCATCAATCGACATTCTTGACAGTGCATTGCGAAACGTCCTGAGAGGTAACGCGAAAAAGAGAAATTCGTATAGATGCCTTGTCTTTTATTGGTGATGTCATGTAACATATGAACTTGTAACAGATGTCATTTTGTAAATTTTGTCATAATCCTAGGTCAGGAACCTGCCATGGCCACCGACTCCGGAAAGAAGCTTTTTGTCGGGCCGAGGTTCCGGCGGATCCGCCAGCAGCTCGGGCTGTCGCAGACCCAGATCGCCGAGGGGCTCGGGATTTCGCCGAGCTACATCAACCTGATCGAGCGGAACCAGCGGCCGGTGACCGCGCAGATCCTGCTGCGGCTGGCCGAAACCTATGACCTGGACCTGCGCGACCTCGCCACCGCCGACGAGGACCGCTTCTTCGCCGAGCTGAACGAGATTTTTTCCGATCCGCTGTTCCGGCAGATCGACCTGCCGAAGCAGGAACTGCGCGACCTCGCCGAGCTCTGCCCGGGCGTGACCCATTCGCTGCAGCGCCTCTACGCCGCCTACACCGAGGCCCGCCGCGGCGAGACGCTGGTGGCAGCCCAAATGGCCGACCGCGACGAAGGCGCCCGCTTCGAGGCCAACCCGATCGAGCGCGTGCGCGACCTGATCGAAGCCAACCGCAACTATTTTCCGGAGCTCGAGCAGGCCGCGGAAAATTTGCGCGACGAACTCCACGCCTCCGCCGAGGAACTGTTTGCCGCGCTCGCCGCGCGGCTGCGCGAAAAGCATTCGATCGTCACCCGCATCATGCCGGTCGACGTGATGCGCGAGACGCTGCGGCGGTTCGACCGCCACCGGCGGCAGCTTCTGATTTCCGAACTGGTCGACGGCTCGGGCCGGGCCTTCCAGCTCGCGCTGCAGATTGGCCTCGCCGAATGCGGCGCATCCATCGACGGCATCGTCAACCGCGCCGGCCCGCTCGACGACACGCCGCGGCGGCTCTACCGGATTACGCTGGCGAACTATTTCGCCGCCGCCGTCATGATGCCCTATCAGCCGTTCCACACTGCGGCGGAAAATCTGAACTACGACGTGCATGTGCTGGCGCAGCGCTTCAATGCCGGCTTCGAGCAGGTCTGCCATCGCCTCACCACGCTGCAGCGGCCGAATGCGCGCGGCGTGCCGTTCTTTCTGTTGCGCGTCGACAATGCCGGCAATGTCTCCAAGCGGTTTTCGTCCGGCACGTTTCCGTTCTCGAAATTCGGCGGCACCTGTCCGCTTTGGAACGTGCATTCGACCTTCGACACGCCGGACCGCCTGCTCAAGCAGGTGATCGAACTGCCCGACGGCACGCGTTATTTTTCCATCGCGCAGATGGTGCGCCGCCCGATCGCGCCGCACCCGCAGCCGCAGCCGCGCTTTGCGATTGGTTTGGGTTGCGAAATCCGCCATGCCTCGAAGCTCGTCTACGCCGCCGGGATGGATCTGGAAAAAGCCGAGGGCACGCCGATCGGCGTCAACTGCCGGCTCTGCGAGCGCGAAAACTGCAGCCAGCGCGCCGAGCCGCCGATCACGCGGACGCTGATCCTGGACGAGAACACGCGGCGGGTGTCCTCGTTTGCGTTCTCGAATGCACGGGAGTTGTGAGGGTCGCTTCACCCTCCCCTGGAGGGGGAGGGTCGGCTCGCATCGCGCGAAGCGAGATGCGAGACGGGGCGGGGTGATCCCGTGAGGTGGGCACACCGCCCGAGACGAGAGACCGTCACCCCACCCCGCCGCGCCCTGCGGTCGCGTCGACCCTCCCCCTCCAGGGGAGGGTAAGAGAGAAGCCTCATCAACACTCGTCATACCCCGCGAAGGCGGGGTATCCAGTACGCTGCGGCCTCGCGATTCAATCACTGGCGTCTCTGGAATACCGGGTCACCCGCCGGAGCTGTCATCGGGCGCGCATTCGCGCGACCCGTTGGCGGGTAACGACAAGCGGATATACGCTCGCATTCCCGCGGCGCATCGCGCCCGAGTTGTGCTTGCATTCTTCGCCCCCGAAAATCGGAGGGCGCAGGGAAGGCCGGGTGCTGGCTGGCACCCGCGGTCTCGTGTGCAACAAGCGCTAAAGAAACGCACACGAGCATACAGGTAACAGCCGAAACAACCGGCCTTCCCTGCGCAATGGTTTGACGGCTTATGGCGCGCTCTCCCCGGAGACGAATTCCTCTTGCCTCCGTCGCCGGCGAATTAGCGGCTCGCATCGCCCGGTTGAGCTTTGCAAACCTCCACCGGCTTGACACCAGCCACGGGTGCCAGGACCACACGGTTTTGCCGTACGCAAATTCGCCGTTCGTCTGGCGCGCAAGAGATCGCTCACGGGAAACCCGCCCTGCGATCCGCATCGCGCGCCGGGCGCTTTCGCGTCCACCGCAGCCCGGCCCAACGTTCGTGACGATGGCCAACGCCCCTCTTGCGGGCCGGGATGGCGCGAGTTGTAGGACTGATTTGCGTCGCGCGAGAACAGGATTCTTTTTTCGCGCACGACTGGACCGGGCAAATCAGCTTGAAATGATTGAGAAACTTTTTGTTTGCGCGCAATGCCCGTGGGGTGGGTTAGCGGCAGCGTAAGCCACCAAACTAGAAGGCATGCGGCGGATGATGCTGTCGCCAATCCGGCCTGCGATCTGGGCCACCTGAGCACGAAATTTCGGCGCGAAGATGAAGGACTGTTCATCAGCATTACATCGCGGGTCGGTCCATCGGGAAAAACCGGAACATCGCTGCATCCAGGACGTTGCATTTCGTCCAACGACACGAAGGAGAGACCAATGCTGAAACCATTGATTGCCGCGACCGCCGCCCTGCTGGTCGCAACCTCGGCGTTTGCGCAGAGCGACAAGATGAAATCCTCGGATTCCTCTGAGTACTCGTCGGCACAGAAGAAGATGCAGAAGACGTCGGAACAGAAGATGAAGAAGAGCAAGGCTTCGACCGCGAAGGGGGCACCGGAGAGCTCACCCGGCACGACCACCGGAGCGGGTGCGAAGAAGTACTAATTCTCCAACAGCGCGGCCCGGCATCGATGCCGGGCCGTTTCGCGTGCGCATATCCACAGGTTCGATCTTTCTATAGGTCCTCTCGCGTCTTTGGCGCAGTGCGATACATCAATGGACCGCTCTCTCCCGCCGGCAAGCCGCTTCTGTGTCCCGCTGGTGACGATCACATTTAAAACGTGGGTATTCCGCAATTTTGCGATGGAACGGCCAAGCCGATTCGCTAGTTTGAAAGCAAGCGATTCTCAGAACTCGCGGATGGATGCAGGGCCAATGTTGCGACGCGTCAAGCTGATGAACCCGTTCGAAATCGTCCAGGACCGGCTTGCGCCGGAGCGGCCGCAGCCGATCGAGCGCAAGGTGGTGAATCGCGCCGCCCGTTCCACGCCGGTCTGCGACGCCTGCGGTTCCGACGACATCATCTGCCACGCCACGGCGCAATGGAGCAACGAAGCGCAGGAATGGCAGCTCGCCAACACTTTTAATCAGCCGGCGCACTGCAACACCTGCCACAAGGACTGCAACCTGGTCTGGCTGACGCTGAACTAGGCGGCTGCGGTAAAACTTTGTAGCCCGCATGAGCGCAGCGATATGCGGGACCAGTAGAATCCCGGATATCGCTTCGCTCATCCGGGCTACGCTTCCAATGAGTCGCTAGACCTCCGCATACACTTCCAGCAGGTTTCCGTCGGGATCCCGGAAGAACAGCGTGCGATGGCCGAACGGCTGGTTGGTCGGCGGCTCGAGCAGATCGACGCCGTGCCGCACCAATTCGTCGGCACAGCGATCGACGTCATCGGCGGCAACCTTGAAAGCGAGCTGCAGCGAGGCGCTGCCGGTGGGCACCGGCGCATCCCTCGCCGTCCGGCTCGGCCGCGCCAGCGCGAGCGTGTTGCCGCCGATCTGATACTCGATCCAGCCCGCCGACAATTCACGCGTCAGGGATAAGCGGAGCACGCCCTCATAAAATCGGCGCATCGCCGCCATGTCGCGCACGAAGATGACGGTGTAATCGACGGCGCGGATGGACTGGAAGGGGGAGGTGGTGGAGGAATTCGGATCATTCACGATTATGTCTCTACCTCTTCAGCCGGTTCGGAATGACGTATCGGGCGAAGCAGGCGATGTTCGATGTAGGCCGATACGCGACGAGATTGCTCTTGAATGGTTTGATCAAGAGCCTGACCAAACTCATCAATGGTCACACGAAGTTCCTTTGTCTGCTTCAGATGATCATCCAAGTGGTCGATCCGGATTGTCGAAAGCGTCGAGTTAAACAGCTTCGGCTTACGTCCTCCCATTATTGCCGAAGGAGAGCGGTAGACTTCTTGAAACGGGCCCAGCCCCGCTTTTTTCTTTTCTTCTTCGGTGAGCGGCTTTGATTTTCCGATCGAAAGCCGTATTCGTCGCCAATGACGAATAGGCTGGTGAGCCAACTCATTCCTGAAGGGGCGAAGCCGGTCCACGCGCTTTGCAATGTCCTGCCAGACCTTCAGATGTTCCGTATACGGAAATTTACGAAGTCTCTTTTCCATGAGCTTATTCGTTAGTCTCGCAGGAGTAGCAAAGTCTTTCCATTCGTAGAAAACTATCGCCGCATTCTTGGTAGGAGCGCGTAGAGCGAAAGCGAAGAAGTTGAAGTACCTTTCTTCTATGAGCGCCCACTCGTTGATGCAGCGCCCATATTGGGCGTAGAATTTGTCTGCAGGATCCGAAGCTGGCTGGTCGTTCACGGCAAGGACTCCAAACAAAAGATGCGCACGCATAGCTCGCATGAGCGCAGCGACATGCGGGAAAGCGGGCCATGAAAGTCCCGTATGCCGCTGCGCTCATCCGGGCTGTTCATGTTCTACGGTCCGAACCCCAGACCTTCTCCTCCGTCCAACCCAGCTCCGCGAATTCCGCCGCCCGCAACGGCGCTTCACCTGCCGAGAAGAACTCGTCGAGTTGGGGCGGGCTCACCGACGTGCCGCTCAGCATGCAGTGGGCCTGACCGCGATGGTGCACCTGGTGCTGAAACAAATGCAGCAGCAGGCGGTCCATTCGCTCGCGCTGGATGGAGGTGCCGCGATGCACGGAGACGATGCGCTGCAAGCCGGCGCCGTCGAGCGCTTCGACGACCTTGAGCAAACGCCGATCGACCGCGGCCTGCGCTTCTTTCAGCGCGGCGACCGTTGCGCAAGGCTCCTGATCCGCCCAGGCGGCCGGGCCGAGCGTGCCGCCTTCCATCGCATCGACGTAGAAGTGGTCGATGATCAGGATGTGGTTGAGCGTGGCGCGCACGCTTGGAAAGAAGCCGGTTCGCTTCGCGGTGAATTCATCCTGCGACAGCCCGAGACAGGCGGTGAGCAGCCGATGGTTTGCCCAGGCGTTGTTGTACGCCATGGCGCGGTAGGGAAGCATGTCGCTCATGTTGAGGGACTCATTGTAGCGTCATTGCGAGCGAAGCGAAGCAATCCATAGTGCCGCTTGCGGACCGATGGATGCTTCGTCGCTTCGCTCCTCGCAATGACGGCTGGCGATATCGTCGCTCCTACTCCGCCGCCAGCTGCGTCGGCGCTTCCAGCACTTCCAGCACCTTCGGCGGCGACATCGGCAGCGCGTAGAAACGCTTGCCCAGCGCGTTGTAGATGGCATTCGCCACCGCGGCCATCACGGGGACCAGCGGCACTTCGCCGACGCCCTTGACGCCTTGCGGGTGTTTCGGGTTCGGGATCTCGACCATGATGCAGTCGATCATCGGCAGGTCCGAGCAGACCGGCATGCGATAGTCGAGGAAGCCGGGGTTATCGACCTTGCCTTCCTTCGTGTAAATGTATTCCTCGTTCAGCGCCCAGCCGATGCCTTGCGCGACGCCGCCCTGGAGCTGGCCTTCGACATAGCCGGGGTGGATGGCGCGGCCGACATCCTGCACGGCGGTGTAGCGGATCACGCGCGCGATGCCGAGATCGACGTCGACCTCGACGTCGCAGACATGCGTGCCGAAGCCGCCGTCGGCGCCTTGGGTGTTGAGCTGCACGCCGGCCCCAATGGGCCCGCCCATCGCAGGCGCCTTCTCGGCGAGCTCTTCCAGCGTCAGCGGTTCGAACTGGCCGGCGTTCGGGCTCGCCGGATGCGCAGCACCATTCTCCCACTTCACCGCTTCGGGATCGATTTCCCAGATCTTGGCCGCGCGCTCGCGCAAGGTCTGGATGATCTTTTCGGTCGACTGCGTCACCACCATCGCCGAGGCGAACAGCACGCGGCTGCCGCCGGTCAAGTTGGAGAAACCGACCGTCTGGGTGTCGCCGATGATAACGGAGACGCGGCGGTAGTCGATGCCGAGCAGCTCGGCGCAGATATTGGCGATGCCGGCGCGCGAGCCGCCAATGTCAGGGTGCCCTGTCGTGACGACGACGTTGCCGTCTTCCGTGATGTTGACCTGCGCGGAAGATTCGCCGCCGGCGTTGAACCAGAAGCCGCTGGCGACGCCCCTGCCCCTTGGCTTGCCGTGTCCGTCGCCGAGCGGCGCGACATAGTGCGGCGAGTTCTTGGCTGCTTCCACCGTCTCGATATAGCCGATGCGCGGGAAGACCGGGCCGTGCGCGGCCTTCGTTCCTTCCTTGGCGGCGTTCTTCAGGCGGAAGTCGAGCGGGTCCATCTTCAAGGCTTCCGCGACTTCGTCGAGCACGCACTCCACCGCATAGGCGCCGATCGGCGCGCCCGGCGCGCGATAGGCCGCAACCTTGGAGCGGTTGGAGCAGACGTCGTAGCCTTCCGAGAGCAGGTTCGGAATGTCGTAGGGCGTGAAGCTGCACCCCGCCGCGCCGCGGATCGGCGAACCCGGGAAGGCGCCGGCCTGCAGATAGAAGGTGCCGTGCGCGGCGACGATCCTGCCGTCCTTGGTCGCGCCGATCTTTACCGTGCTCTTCGAGCCTGAGGTGGGGCCGGTCGCGCGCATCACTTCCTCGCGCGTCATCACCATCTTCACCGGGCGGCCGGATTTTTTCGCAAGCAGCGTCGCAAGCGGTTCGAGATAGACGATGGTCTTGCCGCCAAAGCCGCCGCCGATCTCCGCGGGAATCGCGCGGATGTCGCTCTGCGGGATGCCGGTGAGATAGGCCGTCATCGCGCGCACCATGAACTGGCCCTGGCTGGAGCTCCAGATCGTGGTCTTGCCGTCTGGCGCGACCGAGATCAGGCAGGCATGCGGCTCGATATAGCCCTGGTGCACCGGGCGCGTGGTGAAGGTGCGCTCGATGACGATGTCGGCCTGCTCAAAACCTCGTTCGATGTCGCCCTTCTTGTGCTCGAGGCGGCCGACGATGTTGGACGGCTTGCCGTCGAACTTGTTGAATTCGTGCAGGATCGGCGCATCTAGCTTGAGCGCGTCGTCAATCTCGATCGACCACGGCAACACCTCGTAGTCGACCTCGATCAGCTTGCAGGCTTCCTCGGCGATCGCTTCCGTGGTCGCGGCGACGGCCGCGATGGGGTGCCCGGGAAACAGCGCCTTGTCGCGCGCCATCACGTTGCGGCACATCCAGCGCATATCCTGGATGCCCAGCATGACCGCGCCCTTCTCGATCGGGAAATCGACGATGTCTTTCGAAGTAACGACGGCCTTGACGCCGGGCAGCTTCTCGGCCTTCGAGGCGTCGATCGACCGGATGCGCGCATGCGGATGCGGGCTGCGCAGCACCTTGCCCCAGATCATGCCGGGCATGGTGGTGTCGGCGGCGAACTGGGCGCGGCCGGTGACCTTGTCCATGCCATCCGGGCGAATGGTGCGCTGGCCGATCCACTTGTTGTTGGTGACGAGGTTCATTGGGCTGTCTCCCGAAAACTATTGCGCGCGCATTTCGGCAGCGGTTTCCATCACCGCGCGGACGATCTTGTCATAGCCGGTGCACCGGCAGAGATTGCCGGCGAGCCAGAAGCGGACTTCCTCCTCGCTCGGGTCCGGATTTTTCTTCAGCAGCGCGTCGGACGCGACCAGCATGCCCGACGTGCAGATGCCGCACTGAAGCGCGGCCATTTCGAGAAATTTTTGCTGCAGCGGATGCAGATGCTCGCCCTGCGCCAGGCCCTCGATGGTCCTGATGTCGTGACCCTCGGATTCCACGGCGAGCATCAGGCAGGAGCAGACCAGGCGGTCGTCGAGCGTGATCGAGCAGGCGCCGCAATCGCCTGAGGCGCAGCCTTCCTTGGAGCCGGTCAAGCCCAGCGGCCCGCGCAACGCGTCGAGCATGGTGTCTGATGGCTCGCACAGAAATTCCATCGGCTCGCCGTTGATTGATGTGGTGACGTGAACTTTGGCCATGAATTACTTTCCTTGCGCGCGTTGGGCGGCGATCGCGGCGGTGCGCTTGAGCAGCACGCCGGCCACCTTGATGCGATAGGCGATGGTGCCGCGCTTGTCGTCGATCGGGCGGCAGGCGGCGGAGCAGGCTGCTGCGGCCCTCGCCAGCGCGGCGTCGTCGAGCTTTGAGCCGATCAGCGCACTGGCGGCGTCTTCCACCAGCAGCACGGTCGGCGCCACCGCGCCCAAGCCGACGCGGGCTGATGTGACGGTGCCGTCCTTCATGGTGAGGCTGACGCCGCAGCCGACCACGGCGATGTCCATTTCGGTGCGCGGTATCATGCGCAGATAAGCATCGCTCGATCCGGGTGGGCGCGGCGGCAGCGTGAAGCTGACGAGGATTTCGCCGGGTTTTAAGTTGGTGCGGCCGGGGCCGGCGGGGACGTCCTCCACCTTCATCTCGCGGCGGCCATCCGGGCCTTGCACGGTGACGATGGCGCCGGCCGCGACCATCGCGGGCACGCTGTCGCCGGCGGGCGAGCCGTTGCAGAGATTGCCGCCGGCAGACGCCCGGCCCTGCACCTGCTTGGAACCGATCAGGTTGACGGCTTCGAGCACGCCGGGCCAGACCTTGCCGAAATTCTGGTGTTCGGCGAGCGCCATGCCGGAGACGGCGGCGCCAATGCGAAAGCCGCCGTCGGCGGTCTGTTCGATTGCCGTCAGCTCGGGGATTTTCTTGATGTCGACGATCACGCCGGGTTTGAGCGCGCCGGATCGCATCTGCACCAGAAGATCGGTGCCGCCGGCCAGGATGCGCGCCGCGCTGCCGGCTTTCGCAAATGCACCGACCGCTTCGTCAAGCGTATCAGGCGCCAAATATCGGAGTTCCGTCATGGTCTTCCGCCATCTCCCTCGTTCCGCCCGCCCCAGTGATTGTCGGCTCACCTTCAAAAGTCGGGCAGACCCTAAGCCTACACGGGGAAAAGCGGTTGGAACAGCCTGCGAGATCAGGTTGATACGGCAGGCTCCTATGCGCGTGACGGGCTTGCGCGGCGGATTGCTCCGAGGCGGGAGGCTGTAGGGTGGGCAAAGGCGCACTTGCGCCGTGCCCACCATATTGATTGAACTGGCCGGATTTGAAATGGTGGGCACGCGGAGCCTGTCATCGGGCGCGCATTCGCGCGACCCGGTGGCTTTGCCCACCCTACAATTCCTGCTCGCCGGTGACATTGATGCTGCTTCACAGATCCCTCGTTGCTGCCACGGCGTCCCTGTTTCTTTCATCTCTCGCCATCGCCCAACCAGTCCCCGCCCCAGCTCGTCCCGCACCGAGACCTGTGGTCGCACCGGCACCCGGTCAACAGCCCACTGCCGCCGCTCCGCGCGCACCCCGCGGCGCGGCCTGCCACAACGGCCTATCTTTCGAGCGCTTCCTGGCCGACCTCAAACAACAGGCCGCCGCGGAGGGCGTGTCGCAGCGCACGTTGGCCGAAGCGGCGCCCTACCTCGTCTATGACCAGGGCATCGTCAACCGCGACCGCGGCCAGCGCGTGTTCGGCCAGGTGTTCACCGAGTTCGCACGGAACAGGGCGTCCGATAGCGCGGCAAAAAATGCGCAGGCGCGAATCCGGATGCATGCGGCCGCGTTCAACCGCGCCGAGAAGGAATATGGCGTGCCGCCGGCCGTGATCGCCGCGTTCTGGGGGCTGGAGAGCAGTTTTGGCGCCGAGTTAGGCAATCTGCATACGCTGCGCTCGCTGGTGTCGCTGGCCTATGACTGCCGCCGCTCCGAGATGTTCAGCAAGGAAACCATCGCCGCGCTGAAGATCATCGACCGCGGCGATCTCACGGCAAGCGAGATGATCGGCGCATGGGCCGGCGAGCTCGGGCAGACGCAGTTCCTGGCGACGCACTACTTCAACTACGCGGTGGACTATGACGGCGACGGCCGCCGCAACCTGTTGCGGAGCGCGTCCGACGTGATCGGCTCGACCGCGAACTATATCGCCAACGGATTGAAATGGCGGCGCGGCGAGCCGTGGCTGCAGGAAGTGCGCGCGCCGCAAAATTTTCCGTGGGAGCAGGCTGACCTCACGACAAAACTGCCGCGCGCAAAGTTCGCGCAGCTCGGCGTCACCTATCCCGATGGCCGACCGCTGCCGAACGACGACCTGCCGGCCTCGCTGCTCTTGCCGATGGGCCGCACCGGACCGGCGTTTCTGGCCTATGCGAATTTCGCCGCCTATACCGAGTGGAACAACTCGCTGATCTATTCGACCACCGCCGCCTATCTCGCCAGCCGCATCGCCGGCGCGCCGCCGATGCGGCAGCCATCGGCGCCGGTCGCACAACTTCCGCTCAACGAGCTGAAGGAGCTGCAGCAGTTGTTGGTGCGCGCGGGCTACAATGTCGGCAAGGTCGACGGCATCATGGGCCAGTTGAGCCGTACGGCGGTGAAGGCGATGCAGATCAAATACGGCCTGCCGGCGGATTCCTGGCCGACGGCGGAATTGCTGGCGCGGATGCGCGGCCCCAGCGTCCAGGCGCAGCCCGCCGGCCTGGTGATGCCGGCGGCGCGGTAGCTCTTCGTCATTCCCCGCGAAGGGGGGAATCCAGTACGCCGCGGCTTATCTGCTCAATCTCAACTGCTCTGGAATACTGGATCGCCCGCCTTCGCGGGCGACGACAAGCTCAAATATTTGCTCGCAATCGAGTCGCTATAACGTTGCATTTTCCCGCGCGCCTCCCATCTCGAACAACACCTCATCCTCCCGAGGCACTATTCCACATCACGAAAAGAGCATCGCATGTCTTTCCACGACCTAACCGTGCCGGCCTTCCTGCAGATTCTCGGTAGCCTTTCCGGCCTGCTCAGCAAGGCGGAAGCGCACTGCAAGGCAAAGAACATTCAGCCCGAAGTACTGCTCAATGCCAGGCTTTACCCGGACATGTATCCGCTGACACGCCAGGTGCAGACTGCCTGCGATTTTGCCGCGAAAACCTGCGCGCGCCTCACCGGCAGCGAAGTGCCGTCCACGCCGGACACCGAAAAGAGCTTTGAGGAATTGCAGCAGCGGATCGCGAAAACTACCGATTATGTGAAGGCGTTCAAGCCGGCGCAGTTCGAGGGCGGCGAGACGCGGGAGGTGACCTTCCCGATCGGTCCCAGCAACACCATGACGATGAAGGGCCAGCAATATCTCGTCAATTTCGCCTTCCCGAATTTTTACTTCCACGCCGCCACCGCGCACGGCATTTTGCGCCACAACGGCGTGGAAATCGGCAAGCGGGATTTTCTCGGAGTTAGGTAATCGTCAGCGCAAAGCGGCCCAGCTCGCGCGCAAGGTTATCGCGAGCCTGGCCGTCATATCTTGCGGCAAAGGCCGGATCGGGAAGGATCACCGGCCGCGCGGCGAACTGGCCGAGCACTCTGGCGCGGCCGGCGCGATAGCCAGCGTCCGGCACGTGGATGAACTCCTGCCGGATCGCGGCGGCGTAAGCATCGTAGCGCGCGGGCTCCGCGCCGAGAATACTGAGGTCGATCGAGATCAAAATGGCGCCCAGGCGATCCTCGGGCCGGACATCGTGTGTCTTTGTCAGGCGGATCAGGCGGGCCACTTCCGCTCCGATATCCCCGTGGACGCGCTGCTCGGCCAGCCGCGCGCTGAGCTCTTCATTGTCCGAACGGGTCGGGTCGTAGATGACATCGTGCCACCAGATCGCCTCGGTCAGGATTTCGCGCTCGCGCTCCGATAGATTGTCGACGCGCGCGAGCGCAGCGAGACAGTCTTCGATGTGCGTGAGGTTGTGGTAGTGGCGGCTAGGTACCGTGTAGGCGGTGATCAGTTCTTCGCGGTTCATCGCAAGGCTCCGCGTCCCTGCCGTAGGGTGGGCAAAGGCGCGAAGCGACGTGCCCACCATCTAACACGCTGATCGAAATGGTGGGCACGCTGCGCTTTGCCCACCCTACAAGTCCTACCGCATCGTGATCGCCAGCCCGCTGAGATCGGCGTTCGCCATCAAGCCGACCTGGTGCCCGGTCAATTCCAGCACCGCGCCCTTCTGGTTGGTGAGCACGATCGCACGCGCGCCGCGGCCGACCGCCAGGCCCGCGCCGGCTGCGCCGTAGACGCCCGCGACATCGGAGGGGCGCCAGATGTTGCTGACGCGACCCCGCAGCACCGTCTTCGATCCGCCGAACACCAGGCCGTAGTCGAGCCCGCCGGTTGACAGCGGATAGCGTCGCCCGTGAAAATTCAGAACACCGCTGCCGCCGGAGCCGCCGATGATCCATCCCGCCTTGTAGATCGTGAGCTGCACGAAGCCTTCGTCGGCACGCGCGGCGGAGGACAGCGTGACGCTGGCGAAGGCCGCAAACGCGAGCACGGTGGCGCGAACGGCGGATGGCATGTTCATGGATCGTATCTCCAGAAGGCTTGCAAATCGGAAAAGTGTCAGGCGCGGCGCAGGTTGAGTCGCAACTATCGGATTGTATCCAATCGGCGCAAGGGGCAAAGCATATTCAGGCCCTGCGCGACGCACTCTGTGCCGACCCGCGCCGCGCACCCGACACAATTTCATCACGATTGCACGAACAAAAAATTGCGGCCCTGTGAACCGCATTACTGTCACAGCAACCGTAACCCGCTATTTCGTATCGGGCGAATTTCCCTGACGGGCGGGACCTTCAAACCTATCGGCGGGTCGTGAAGCGCGTGCGCCGCTGCCTTTCCAGCGAGGCAGCGGCGCGTTAGGCTTCAAGGCACCGAACCATCCACGAGGTGTCCCATGCCCCCGATCCAGCATTTTGCGCCGCCTGCCGGCGTCAAGGCCCCGCCGCTATCGTTCGCAACACGTGTCGGCGATTTGCTGTTCATCTCGGGCATTCCGGGCTTTGACGACAAGGGCGCGCTGGCCGATGGTTTCGAGGCGCAATTCGGTTTCGTCGTCGCCAATATCAAGCGCGTGCTCGACGAGGCCGGCGCGACGTTTCGCGATCTGGTCAAGGTCAACGTGCTGCTGACGCGCGCATCCGACGTCGCCACGATGAACGTGCTGTATGCGTCGGCGTTCGGGCCAGCGCCCTACCCCGCCCGCACCACCTGCGTGGTGCAGGCGCTGCCCGACCCGAAGATGCTGATCGAGATCGAAGCTGTTGCCTCACTGACGAAGGCGTGAGGTGCGGATTAGCGACAGCGTAATCCGCCAATCTCCCGATCGTCGGTGGGACCTCACTGCTTCGGCATGGTTTCCGTCAGCGCATTGCCGACGAAATCGGCGGCATGGCGATAGGCCGCATCGTTGTCACCGCGGAACGTCACAGTTCGCCGCATCAACAGTTTCTCGGCTTCGAGATCGAGCAACTGGATTTCGCCCCATTGCACCAGCGTGCTCATCTTGCGGATGCCGCCATAGACCACGAGCCGCGCGCCGGCCTTGCGCGCGGCGGCGATGAAGACGTCCTGCGACATGCTGGTGGCGGTGCAGGGGTGATCGGGGCATTCGATCGGCACCACGCGATAACCGCCCTGCGCCGCGAGATTATCGCGCAGCAACGCGGCAAACGACGCCACGCGGGCGCGATGCTCCGCGCTCTGGTCCACGACTTCGCCGGAGGTATCGAAATAATCGAAATCCGCTACCGCGACCGCGATCGGCGCGGCGGCCGGCGATCCGCTCGATGCAAGCGACAATGCGCCTAGCGCGCAGAGCATCGTCAGCACGGGGCCCGCGCCATTGCGTCGGCGTGAGACGCGCCATCCGGTTGCCGTTTGCATCATGCCTGGCCTCCTTCAACTCCGACGTCGGCATTGCTCTGCTGCCGACGGGAGCAAATTGTAACCGACATGTGTAGGGTGGGCAAAGGCGCGCAGCGCCGTGCCCACCTTATCTTATGTCTTCGGCGATGGTGGGCACGCTGTCGCTTTGCCCACGCTACGAAATCGTCCCTCTCCCACCTTGTACAAGCGGGCGCGCTTGCTATCCTCTGGCAAAACCAAACAAGAGGAAACGCGCCATGCCACTTCTCCAAAATCACATCGCCGTCATCACCGGCGCAGGTTCCGGTATCGGACGCGCGATTGCGAGCGGCTATGCACGGGAGGGCGCGCGGGTCGTGCTGCTCGACAGGGACGAGAACGCGGTAGCAGAAGCGGCAAAGGAAGTCCGCGACGCCGGCGGCAATGCGGACAGCTTTGCGCTCGACGTCAGCAAGCGCGAGGATTGCGTCGCGATGGCGAAGCAGATCGCCGATAAGGTCGGCCAGGTCTCGATCCTCGTCAACAATGCCGGCATCGTCCGCCGCAACGGCATGCTGGGCGCGGCAGAGGCCGTGATCAGCGACTGGGAAGACATTATCGCGATCAACCTCACCGGCGTCTTCAACGTGACGCACGCCTTTCTCGAACCCTTGCGCGCGAGCAAGGGGCGCATCGTCAACATCGGCTCGATCCAGTCCTTCGTGCATGTGCGCACGCCGAGCTCGCCGGCCTATACCGCCTCCAAGCACGGCGTGCTCGGTTTCACCAAGGCGCTCGCCGCCGAACTCGGCAAGGAAGGCGTCCGCGTCAATGCAATCGGCCCCGGCTTCATCGCAACGCCATTGAACGCCAGTGCCCGCGCCAACAATCCGGAACTGGTGAAGACCTTCATGGATCACACACCGCTCGGTCGGCCCGGCACCGCGGAGGACATCGTCGGTCCCGCCATTTTCCTCGCGTCCGATCTGTCGGCTTACGTCTCCGGGTCGATCGTGATGGTCGACGGTGGCTATCGGGCGGTGTGAGGTTATCATGTCCAACGCCCCGCATTTCGACATCGACGTCCCCGCCTTCTGGACCGATCCCTACCCCGCGCTGGCGAAGATGCGGAAGGAGACGCCGATCGCGTTCGTGCCGCAGCTCGGCTCGACCGTGTTTACCCGGCGTGACGACATCTTCACCCAGGAGAAGCGCATCGACGTGTTCTCCTCGCATCAGCCGAACGGGCTGATGAACGTGCTGATGGGCCACAACATGATGCGCAAGGACGGCGAAGCGCACATGACGGAGCGGCAGGCGATGTTTCCCGCGGTGTCGCCGCGCACGGTGCGCGACACCTGGATCCGGCAGTTTCAGGCCCACGCCGACCGCATCCTTGATGAGCTCGTGCCGCAAGGCTCCACCGATCTCTGCAAGGCGTTCGCGCTGCCGCTATCGGCCGAATGCTTAAAAGACGTCACCGGGCTGACCAACATGCGCTACCAGGACATGGACGCATGGTCGCAGGCGATGATCGACGGCATCGCCAATTACACCGGCAACAGGGAGGTCGAGGCGCGCTGCCATGCCGCGACCGCCGGCATTGATGCTGCGATCGACGACATGATCTCGGTGGTGAGGAAATACCCCAACACCTCGATCCTGAGCGTGCTGCTGGCTTCAGGCCAAAACATGGAAAGCATCCGCGCCAACATCAAGCTTGCGATCTCCGGCGGCCAGAACGAGCCGCGCGATGCGATATCGGGCGCGACCTGGGCCTTGCTGACGCACCCTGAGCAGCTCGCGCTGGTGCGCGAGGGCAAGGCAAAATGGATCGACGTGTTCGAGGAATATGCGCGCTGGATCGCGCCGATCCAGATGTCGCCGCGCCGCGTCGCTAAACCGTGGACGTATCACGGCGTCGACTTCGAACCGGAGGACCGCGTGTTCTTCATGTTCGGATCGGCCAACCGCGACGAGGCCTGTTTCAACGACCCCGATCGTTTCGACATCACGCGCGATACGCAAAAGAGCATCGCCTTCGGCGCCGGCCCGCATTATTGCGCCGGCGCGTTTGCCTCTCGCGCGATGGTGGCCGACGTCGCGTTGCCGAGCCTGTTCGCGCGGCTGAAAGGCCTGCGGCTGGACGAGCGCGAACCGGTGCGGATCGGCGGCTGGGCGTTTCGGGGGTTGCTCAATCTTCCGGTGAGGTGGGATGCGAACTAGCGTGTCTCTGCCGCGCAGGCATCAATCGGGCGGCAAGAGCCGCATGCGGCGGAACGACCAATGCATCGCGCGGTACCAGAAATAGCCGGCCAGCGCGCCGCAAACCGAGAGAATGATGATATTGGCGGGATGATACTCGCCGCTCCACCACAACATTCCGCCGACCCAGAAGATGGTGAAGAAGATGGCGCCGAGCTTCAAACGCTTCGCCTGATCCATGACATCCCTCCGACGGCCGACATCCGATGCCATCATGGACGCCACTGCATCGCCGCACCGTGAGGTGCATCACGCCGCACCGGACTCGGACGGCCATGAACCCATGCTCGGCTTGGCACCCATCCGACTAATTCAGTGTGAATAGACCAAGCGCGGCGCGAACATCGCGCAAAGTGGCATCGGTTATTTCCCGCGCTCGCGCAGTGCCACGCTTGACGACTTGCAGCACATAGCCGGGATCACGAGTGAATGCGCGGCAACGGTCTCGGATTGGCGCGAGAAGTGCCTGCAGCACGTCATCCAGACGTTTTTTCACAATGCTGTCTCCCAAACCGCCACGGACATAGCGTGCCTTCAAATCCTCAACCGCAACGTGATCTTCGTCGAACGCATCCAGGTACTTGAAAACCACGTTGCCTTCGACGCGACCTGGGTCGGATGCCTTTATATGGTTTGGATCAGTGAACATACGCCGGACAGCCTCACATATTTCATCGGCCGTGGCTGATAGCTGGATAGCGTTGCCCTGCGACTTGCTCATTTTGGCTTTGCCGTCGATGCCGGGAAGGCGTCCGACGCGAGGAATAAGCGCGCGGGCTTCGGGCAACACGTCAACACCAGCTTGGCGATTGATGCGCCGAACGATCTCATTGGTTTGCTCGATCAATGGAGCTTGGTCTTCCCCAACCGGAACAATCGTCGCTTTGAAACCGGTGATGTCGGCGGCCTGGGCGACGGGATAGCAGAGAAAGCCTGCTGGAATATCTCTGCCAAAACCTCGCGCCTGGATTTCGTCCTTTATGGTCGGGTTGCGCTCAAGCCGGGCCACCGTGACATAGTTCATGTACAGCAGGGTCAAATCGGCAAGTGCCGGGAGATGCGATTGAAGGCAGATCGTGGTCAGGTTCGGGTCGATCCCGGCAGCCAGGTAGTCTGTCGCGATCCCAAGGACATTGTCACGCAGCCGACCAGGATTGTGCGCGTTGTCCGTGAGTGCCTGGGCATCCGCCAGCAGCAGGTACTGCTGGTGCGTCGTCTGTAGGGTGACGCGGTTCTTCAACGAACCGACGTAGTGCCCCAGGTGCAATGGGCCGGTGGTTCTGTCGCCGGTCAAGATAACAGGGCGGGTGGCTGACGAGTGTTGCATCGCGGTTCTCCAGATAAGAACCGCCGTTCAATCGGACTGTTGATGCAGCAACCTCGCAAGCCGATGAACGGCGGCGACGGTTGGGTGAATGACAAAGCCGTGCCGCTCCTAAGTGGAGCGCCACCACAAGTTCGCGAACGTGATCACGACGGCAGTCATGCGGCCGATATTGACGAAACTCCCGAGGAAAGCAAGCCGGCTTGATGTCTCAACGTGCCCCAGCAGCAGTCATGGCACGCATCCCGATTGGAAGCGGCGGTCGCTGAGGAGAGCGCCACCGACGTGCGTGAGCGCGGCGATAACCCCTCTCGCCATAAATTGACCGGGTCACAAAAGGAAAGGCGTTGATCAATTTCGCCGCCGGCAACTGGGCCGTCAGCGCGAGAGCTGTGGTGCGGCGGGAGGCGGCGGGCGAGGCACCGACGATGACGGAACGGCCGATGATTGCGCCTTGGGTTGCGGAGGTTTGGGCTGCGGGATGGAGGCCGCCTGTTGGGCCGGGGCCGGAGGCGTGGATGACATCTTCTGTCTGATGTCCTCCTCAACGGCCTTTAGTGCCGCAATGTTCTGGGCCATCTGTTCTTGCTTGGCAGCGAGTTGTTCTACGCTGCGCCGCACGACATCGAGATTGGACGCCAAGGGCGCAAGGTGCTGCATCGGGTCAGTGGAAGTTGCGGCCACGACTGGCGACTTCGTCGTCGAAACCGATAACACCCAGGCCAGCGCTGGAGCCCGGGCTACCAGCATCTCCTTTGCTGCATCACCGTAGGACTGCCAGCCAAGCGTGGCGCCGACACCGATGAGAACCGCAATAGAGAAGCGGGTAAGGCTGCGGAATATTCGCCTGCCAATCGACGGCCGGCCGCTCGCCAGCGGCCCCTCCCCGAAGCGGTAGTGATGGGGAGGATCGATCGACGGCTTCATGCGCCGTCTACCAATGCGCTGATCGGATCGAACGTCCGGATCGCGCGCAAGCCCGCCGGACGAAGGTTCTTCGGCTGTCAGTGGTGGGCTTTGCGAGTATAACATTGGTACCTCCACCGACGGCTCTTCCAAATTCTTGAGGGAAGAGGCGATCCTGGTTTGACGGAAGGGAGGCAGGAGCGCAGCGGCCCTAGGGCGTTTGTGAGATCGTCGCACGACAAGAGACTCGACTTGTTTGAAGGTCGGTCAAACATCAATCGTTAGGCCGGCTCATCGCGCAACCCGTGCGTGTCGGCTACGGCAGGGTCACAGTAACGTGCTTGATCGGCGTCCGGTCATGCCCCTACCCAAACCGCGCCCGCGAGCGCTCCCTCGCCTTCTCGGCCTCGACCTCGCGGTCGCGCGGCGGCGCATTGGTCTGCAGCGAGGCGAGCAGACGCCGCGCGCTGTCGGAGACTTCGGAAACCGCGCGGTTGAACGCCTCGGCGTTCGCCTGCGAGGGCGAATTGAAGCCGGAGAGCTTGCGCACGAATTGCAGCGCGGAGGCATGGATCTCCGCATGCGTGGCCGGGGGCTCAAAATTGAACAGGGTCTTGATGTTGCGGCACATGGTTCTCTCTTCTGCAGAGGTCTTCGATCAAGGACGAACGGCCGGTGCAAAATCCGACAGCGTGGCTTATTCTGTCATGAATCTAGCGGCGCGTTCACCCCTGTCGGCACCTGCAAGCAGCGAGTTCCCGATGCCCCACGTGACCTACAAGATCGTCGAACATGACGGCGGCTGGGCCTACACCGTCAACGGCGTGTTTTCCGAGCCGTTTCCGAACCGCGCCACGGCGCTGGCAGCCGCCCGGCGCGCAGCCGCCGAGCAGCGGGTGCCCGGCCGCACCGAGGTGATCGAATACGAAACCGATGATGGAAAATGGCGCTCGGAGACCGCCGCCGGCAATGACCGGCCGGAAACCGAAGTGGAAGGTTAGTGCGTTGTTCGGCGGTCTGGTGTGCTAGGTTCCCTGCCAAGCGGTCCGCAAAGACGGCCGCAGCTTTGGGGAGACCATGATGAATTTTTCGCACGCCGCCTTTTCGGCCGCCGCATTGGCCCTGACCACCGTCACTGCTTTCGCAGCCGACTATCCCACACCGAAGCAGGGCGACTGGATCGCCAAGAATTTCAAATTCCATACCGGCGAGACGCTGCCGGAGCTGCGGTTGCACTACACCACGATCGGCGAGCCGACCGGTCAGCCGGTGCTGGTGCTGCACGGCTCGGGCGGCTCAGCGGCCAGCATGCTGACGGCAGCATTCGGCGGCGAGTTGTTCGGCCCCGGCCAGCCGCTGGATGCAACGAAGTACTACATCATCATTCCCGATAGCGTCGGCCACGGCAAATCGTCAAAGCCTTCCGACGGCATGAAGACGGCGTTTCCGAAATACAATTACGAGGACATGGTCGACGCGCAGCATCGCCTGGTCACGGAAGGCCTCGGCGTAAAGCATCTGCGGCTCGTCATAGGCAATTCGATGGGCGGCATGCACACCTGGATCTGGGGCGGCAAATATCCAAAGTTCATGGACGCGCTGGTGCCGATGGCCTCGCAACCGACCGAGATGGCGGCGCGCAACTGGATGCTGCGGCGGATGATGCTGGAGACCATCAAGAACGATCCCGATTACAATCGCGGCAATTACATCACCCAGCCACGCATGATGAAGTACGCCATCAACGCCTTCGGCATTGCGACCGGCGGCGGCACGCTGGCCTATCAGGCGCTGGCGCCGACGGCGGCGAAAGCCGACAAGATGGTCGACGACCGGCTGGCAACCGCTGTTACCACTGATGCCAACGACTTCATCTACCAGTGGGAAGCCTCGCACGATTACAATCCGGCGCCTTCGCTCGAGAAGATCGAAGCCACGCTGCTCTTGATCAATGCCGCCGACGACGAGCGCAATCCGCCGGAAACCGGCGTCACCGAGGCGGCGATGAAGCGCGTCAAGAACGGACGCATGTTCCTGATCCCGGCCTCCAGCGAGACACGCGGCCATCTCACCACCGGCAATGCGAAGTTCTATAAAAAGGAGCTGCAGGAGTTGCTGCTGAGCGCGCCGCAACGGGCGATGTAGAGCCCAGAGAAGAACGTGCGGTGTCAACCAGCCGCTTTCGCCGGCCCCGCACTCGCGCCTTTCGATGCGGCGGAGAGCATCACGGCAAGGCTGATTTCCGCGTCGGCAGGCGCGTCTTCGCAACGCTCGGCCATCCCGACGACCGCCGGGGCATGGTGAAGCCGTGATCTCGCACCGCATCAATTCGGCGCTGAAAATGGCGCGTCTACGACTTCGGACCACGCTGCGGCGCCGCCTCGACATACTCGATGTCCGCCCCGAAATGCTTCAGGACCGCTTCCAGGGTCCTGATGTCCCCGGCGCCCGCGTTGGCAACGGTGTAAATCGACGCGAGCTTCGGCCGCTTCTGCCCGGGAAAAAGGTGATGGGCGTCAAAGTTCGCCCGGCGCAGCGCCTCGATGATCTCGAGACGCCGGGCGTCACTCGCTTTCTCGCGAATTTTGAACTGGACCGACATTCCCGGATGTTAGTCGTTGCCGACGTCTATTCAAGGCAATGCCGGTCAGCGCTTCCTCGCCTTTTTGGCCTTCCCCTTCCGCGATTTTCCCGCGGTCTTCTTCCTTCCGAGCGCAGCCGCGAGATCCAGGAGCCCCGCGCCGTATTCCTGCGTGAACTTTTTCTTCTTCATGGCGGGAAGTTTCCTGGCGGTCGACGTCAGGCGCTTGACGACGGCGTCGGAAGCGGCCCTCGACTTCACGGCGTCGCCATACACCAGCGCGGCGCAACCCGCGACATGCGGCGTCGCCATGGAGGTACCCGGCCAGGAATCGTAATCGGTGGCGCTCGCAAAGCTTGCCTTGATGCGCGGCACGGTCGAGAGGATGTTGACGCCGGGAGCGACCAGCCCGATATGCGGCCCGGTGCAGGAGAACGAGGCCCGTTTGTCGGTCTCGTCGACCGCGCCGACGCCCAGCGCCCCCTTATAAGCGGCCGGGAACTCCTTCGGATTGCCCTCTTCGAATTCGTTGCCCATCGCGGCGGCGACCACCACGCCGGCGTCCGCCAACTCCCGAAAGATCGCCGCCTCGGCCCGGGAATGCTCGGTGCCGCCGATGCTGAGGTTCACGACCTTGATCTCCGAGTCGAGCGCTGCGGCGAGCGCCTTGCTGTAGAACTCGAAGTTGAAGTTCTGGTCGGTGCCTTGCTCGGGGTCGTCAAAGATCTTCCAGCAGTGCAGCCGGCAATTCGCGACGCCGGCTATACCGACGGAATTGTTGACGAGCGCAGCAATGGTGCCCGCAACATGCGTGCCGTGGCCAAGGAAGTCTCGCGCGTTATTTCCGTCGTGATGATAGGCCTCGATGGATTTCTTCAGGTCGGGATGCCCTTCATCGATCCCGCTGTCCAGCACGGCAACGTGAATTTTCGCGGCATCGGGATGTGTACCATCGAACCAGCGGATCGCGCGCAGTCCCCATTGTCGATTGATCATGGGATCTGCGGCGCTGAGCCACCGGTTCGGCACCGGCTCGACCAGGTCGATGGCCTTCGACGCACGCAGCCGCTTCATCATGGCGGGCGTCACTTTGCGGTCCTTGACGTCGACGAGTTGGAAGCCTGTGAGGGATCGCCGCGGTGGCCGGCTGGACGATGCCGCGAGTGACCCATGCACCGCGGCAAGCGCCATCACGCCGGACCGCGGCCCCACTGTCGGTGCGTCGGGCACAAACAGCGGCTTGACGGCGGACAGCCCGGCCTCGTTCCGCAAGAACTCCAACGGGCCCGTGACCTCGTCCGGCATGGCGCGTGCCGCCATGCGTGCGGTTGCCGTCGCCGCAAGCGGACTTGCCGCGACCTGCCTTACCGCCGAAGTCTTGAAGCGAATGATCAGTTGGCCCGGGACATGTTTGCTCTGGCTGGATTCACGTAACTCGGCGCGCCGGGGCGCGCCTCCCGCGGATGCAACCCGCTGCATGTGTTTTGTCGCCATGTTCGGATCCTTGTTCAAATATCATTTAAAAATAACGCGCGTGATGCGCGAAACATTCTCACCCTCTACCTAAGATGCGTCAAGCGAATTGCCCGCTTGTGTCCGCCCGATCAGGCCGGTTTGATTTCGCATCGCATCAATCCGCAGCCGCGCCGTTCGCATATTATTTGAGCGTGCATCCGCAAGCGGGCTCCGCTTGAATTGTCCTTGCATAACGAATCGTGGCGGCGTGCGTCCTGCGACGACAACACAAACGAAAGCGGAGGATCGGATGCGAAGGCTCGTGTCATTCGCCTTGCTCGTCTGCCTTTCGGTGCTGGCCGGCGCAGCGCTCGCCGTCGACAGGGGCCAGTACGACCACGTGCCGCCTAATATCCGCGCCTGGTTCAAGAGCGTGATCGCGCCGAACGGCGTACCCTGTTGCGATATTTCCGACGGCCATCGCACCAGCTACGACGTTCGCGGCGGCGCCTATTGGGTGCCGATCGAGGGCCAATGGATGCAGGTGCCCGAGCGCGCGGTCATTCGCGACCAGGGCAACCCGATCGGCGAGGCCGTGGTGTGGTACGTGCATCATCGCGGCAGCATCATCATTAGCTGCTTCGTGCCGGCGGACGCGGTCTAGTTCAAGATGACGGTGGCACCGGCGGATGATAATCTCTCCGCAAAATCGAAAGGAGCCGCCCTTGTCCGATCTTGCCCGTTCTGACCTCGCCACGATCTATCCCGCTCCCACGCCGCGCGTGGTCGCCAAGGCGCGGCCGGAGATCGACGCCCACGCGAAAAAATTCATCGGCATGTCGCCGTTCTGCGTGCTGGCGACTTCAGGCTCGGACGGCAGCGTCGATGCGTCGCCGCGCGGCGGCAATCCCGGCTTCGTCCATGTTGCGGGACCGAACCTCTTGTTGATGCCGGACCGCTCGGGCAACAACCGGATCGACAGTTTTCGCAATATCGTCGAGGGATCAGGCTTCGTGCAGTTGATCTTCTTCGTGCCCGGGATCGACGAGACGCTGCGCGTCGGCGGCAAGGGCAAGCTGTCTGTCGATCCGGAGCTGATGGCGTCGATGATCGAATTCGGCAAGCCGCCACGCGCGGTGCTGCATATCGACGTCAGGGAAGCCTATTTCCACTGTGGCAAGGCGCTGATGCGCTCGAAACTGTGGGCGGCTACGCAGGTCGAGCGCTCGGTGATGCCGAGCATCGGCGAGGTGATCCACGATCAGACCGGCCTTGGCGAGCGCGAAAGCCAGGCGGAGATCTACGAGCGCTACAAGACGCAGTTGTAGGGAAGATCACCCTCCCCTGGAGGGGGAGGGTCGACGCGAAGCGGCGGGGTGGGGTGACGGTCTATCCTCCCGATCAGTGCCCAAGTGGAGAGATCACCCCACCCCGTCTCGCATTCGCTTCGCTCATACGAGCCGACCCTCCCCCTCCAGGTGAGGGTAAGAAGTCAGTCCCCGTTCTCGAGGCCGCCGACGTGCTTTTGCGTATAGAGCTCGAGGCCGATGCGCTGGATCAGGTCAAGCTGGGTTTCGAGGAAATCGATGTGATGTTCCTCATCCTTCATCACGCTCTCGAACAGGTCGCGAGAGACGTAATCCTTGACGCCATGGCAGAAGGTTGCGGCTTCCTGATAGAGCGCGCGCGCGGTCATCTCGGTTGCGAGATCGCATTCGATGATTTCCCTGACGTTCTGGCCGATGCGGAGCGGATCGAGCACCTGCATGTTGGGAAAGCCGTCGAGGAACAAAATCCGGTCGGTGAACTTGTCGGCGTGCTCCATCTCCTCGATGGATTCCTTGCGCCAGACCTTGGCAAATTCCAGAAGGCCCCAATTGTTCAGCAGCCGATAGTGCAGCCAGTACTGATTGATCGCGGTGAGCTCGCTGCGCAGGCCCTTGTTGAGATAGTCGATGACCTTGGGATCGCCCTGCATGGGTCCACTCCAATTTCCTCAGGCCGACGCGGCCTGACACTGTATTTAGAACGCTTCTAAATCAGTTTGGAGCCAAGAGCAACTGTTCCGCGCAAAAATGCGGTGGGAACCGGGGAAATCGGGGAAGTTCGAAGGGATTTCAGACGGATTTCAGCAGGCTGCGAGGGCGAAGGCCGCAGCGGTTTCCTGCGCCGGCTCGTCGTTGGCGGCCTGACGCGTGTGCGGACAACCGTCGCAGCACTCCTTGGCGCAGGCGCCGAGCGCTTCGTCGATGATGGTCTTGATGGTGCGCGCGCAGCGGCCGCATTCGGCGCTGCAGCCAAGACAGCCGTAAATCTGCTTGGGATTTCGCGGCAGGTCCGAAGCTGCAGTCACAGCATTACGGACATCGTGGTCGCTCAACACGTTGCAGGAACAGACGATCATGAAACCGGTAGAACCCTTGGTGATGCCTGCTCATCGATATGGAAGAGAGCTGCGAGATGCAAAAGGAAAAGCCGCATTTTCAAGCAATTCCAAACTGATGCCGGGGAATTACTGGAATGAATCTAAAAAGCGGTGTTGCGGTAAATCAAATGGGCGCTGATTTCCCGGTGTTTCCGGCATTCAGGCGCCGCCACTGCCGCCGCCGTTGCACTGCCTCCTCCGCTCAAGCCGGCCAACATGAATACCGCCATTCCGCTCATCATCGTTGTGTCTGCGTTTTCGAGAAAAAGAAGAGCATCTCGGTATCGTCGCACCGTGACCTGCCTCACTTCCCGTTTCGTCGCCCCCGCCCTTGCGCGGCCGTTCATTGATCATTCAAGCGAAATGTGGAACTTTGCCGGGACGGAACTTAACGTCGTTTGCTCCTCGAGAAAGGTGAGCCATGAAGAAGACATTGATGGCGCTCGGTGCCGCCGCCGCGTTGACCATTTCGGCTGTGGCTGTTCCCGCTCCTGCCCAGGCGCAGCGTGGCGTTGCCGCGGGCGTCGCAGCCGGATTGATCGGCGGCGCCATTGTCGGCGGCGCGATTGCTTCGCAGAACGGCTACTATTACGGCCCAGGCTATTATGAGCCCGGCTATGGCGGTCCGGCCTATGTCGTCGATCCCGGCTACGGCGAGTCCTGCATCTGGCAGCGGCAGCGGTTCTGGGATGGCTATGGCTGGCGGGTCCGCAACGTCAGGGTCTGCGACTAGAGCCTTGTCCGTTTCGATGAAATCGAAACGGGGCTCTAGATCCTTATTTTGACGCGTTTTCTTAACGCGAACCGGTTTCCACCCACGGATCAAGTCCGAGGGCATGCTTCGCTCGAAAACGCTCTAGCAGCCGTTCATCTTCATTAAAGTTGCGCTCAAAACCCCGGAAAAGCAGTGCTTTTCCGGGGTGCATGCGATTTCCGGCCCGAAAAAGACCGTTTTTTTCGGCGACCGTTTGAAGACGTTTACTTTCGATTGACCCATGTGCGCTTTTTTAGCGGAGCGGCAGTTCGAAACAGCGTGTGAGTCATCCCCTAAACCCGGCGCCCGAAGGCGTCACTCCAGGAGAGCCCAAGACATGAAGAAGACATTTGCTGCCTTCGTCGCGGTCGCAACGATTGCCGGTTCGCTTGCCTCGACGCCCGCGAGCGCACAGCGTGGCGTTGCCGCAGGCGTGGCGGCCGGCTTGCTCGGCGGCGCGATCATCGGTGGTGCGATCGCCTCCAGCCGCCCGGCCTACGGCGGCCCGGTGTACGTGGAAGAAGCGCCCTACCCGGCGTGCCGCATGGTTCGCGAGCGGTTCTGGGACGGCTACGACTGGCGCTATCGCCGCGTCGAGGTCTGCAACTGATCTGACCGATTGGCGCGCGAGATACGCGTGTTGATCCAAAAGCCCGGCCGATATCTCGGCCGGGCTTTTTGTTTGGGCTACCCTCCCCTGGAGGGGGAGGGTCGGCGCGCATGAGCGAAGCGAAATGCGCGACGGGGTGGGGTGATCTCTCCATTCGGGCACTGTTGGATGTGGAGAGACCGTCACCCCACCCCGCCGCTCATTTCATGAGCGTCGACCCTCCCCCTCCAGGGGAGGGTGATCGGTCATGGAAGCCTCGAATTCGCTCGTTTCTGTTCGCGAGTGATACGCAGCTCAACGCCCCCCGCCCATCGAACGCAGCACCGCTTCGCTCGGCCAGCAATCGACCTTGAGGCCAGCCGACTTCTGATACGCGCCGAGTGCCGCGCGGGTCTGCATGCCCGCCTTGCCGTCGAGCTTGTCCTTGTAGAGACCGATCCGCGTCAGATGGCGCTGCATGGCCTCGACATCGGCGGAGCGCAACTGCGTCGAGGCCGACCACGGTGTTGCGAACGGCAGCTGGCTCGTCATGCGGTCGGCGACATGGCCGACGAACAGCACATACAGATCGGAGAAATTGTATTCCTTGATGACGAAATAGTTCTTCGTCGTGAGGAACGACGGGCCGTAGATGCCCTCCACCTGCAATAGCGAGGCCGGCTGCGCCTGTTCGGCCGCACTCAGCTTTTGTCCGCGCACCGGCACAAAGCCGGCACGCAGCCACTCGGCGATCGGCTTCGTCACCTCGGGCACGCCCATGGTGCAATCGACATTGGCGGGCGCCTTGACCTCATAGGCCCAGCGCACGCCCGGCTGCCAGCCCTTGTTAACGAGCTGCCGCGCGGCGGAGGCCAGCGCGTCCGGCACCGAGTGCCAGATGTCGATCCGGCCGTCGCCGTCGAGATCGACGCCGTGATTGTAATATTCGGAGGGTAGAAATTGCGTGTAGCCGGTGGCGCCGGCCCAGGACGAACGAAAATCCTTGCGCGCCACGGCGCCCTCGCCGAGCAGCTTCAGCGCCTGGATGAATTCGGTGCGGTACTGGTCCTTGCGGCGGCCGACATAGGCCTGCGTCGCGACCACGCGCAGCGTGTCGTAAGGCAGCCGGTAGCGGCCGTAGTCGGTCTCGCGGCCCCAGATCGCGAGCACGATGTTTGCGGGAACGCCGAAGCGCCTTTCGATTTCGGTGAGCGCAGCGCGATGCTTCTGCATCAGCTTTTGCCCTTCGGCCGCCAGCCGCGCGATCGAAGCTTCCTTCAGATAATCGGCCGGCACCTGCACGAACTCGGCTTGTGCCGGGGCGCCGGTGGGGGGCCGGCCCGGCAGCAAGAGATCGGGCAGTTTGTAGTCGGGCTCCAGTCCCTGCGTCTCGCGATCGAACGTCGCGCGCGATACGCCGGCTGCCTGCGCCTCCGGCCATAGCGAGGCGATGAACTGGGTGAAGGCGGCGTCGGCGGAGAACGCCGGTCGCGACGCGCCGAGCGTCACCGCAATCACTATCAGAACTGCGGCAGCCGCCCTCGTTCGCAAAGCTGAAAATCCGATGATCGACAGACCGCCCATCAATGCGAAGTGGCGCGCTTTGCTTCGTCGATAGCCATGTTCGAGACACGGTCGACATAGGCAATGCCGATGGCCGACAGAATGAACACCGTGTGAATGATGGTCTGCCACATGACGCCGGTTTCGGTGTAGACGCTTTTTCCCGACGCCAGTGCACCGGCCTCGATGAAGGTGCGCAGCAGATGGATCGAGGAAATGCCGATGATCGCCATCGCCAGTTTGATCTTCAGCACGCTGGCGTTGACGTGGCTGAGCCATTCCGGCTCGTCGGGATGGCCCTGCAGGTTGAGACGGGAGACGAAGGTTTCGTAACCGCCGACGATCACCATCACCAGCAGGTTGGAGATCATGACGACGTCGATCAGGCCCAACACCGCCAGCATGATCTGCTGTTCGCTGAAATCGAAGGCATGGGCGAACAGATGCCACAGCTCCTTCAGAAACAGCACGACATAGACGCCTTGCGCCACGATCAGGCCGACGTATAGCGGCAATTGCAGCCACCGCGAGCCGAAGATCAACATCGGAACGGGGCGCAATGCCTTCCCCTTACCTTTCGGCGGCAACGGTGTTTCGGGGGTAAGGGACATCAGGGATGGCTCGCTCAGGATTGGAATTGCGGAAAGAGGCCTATATCTACGCAATCTGACTGCACTGTGAAGCGACAACTGGCCGCAGCGTAGATTACGGGATCGTCACGTTAGCCGGAGCTTCAGGGCAAAATAGCGGTGTGCACGACCGCGCGTGCAAATTTCCCAAGCCTGATCGTGCGGCCGCGCGCCGGGCAGCTATGGTACGACGAATACAAGGGACGCCCGCTCTCTCCAGCTTCCGAAATGAGATCGTCTCGCCGAATTACCGACTCAGCAACGTGGTGCAATGTTCTTTCCGAAGATCAACGTCAAGGCCGATCCGGTGCGGCGATGGCACCGGCCCGATCGCCATTTCTTCGCGAATGGTGCCTGCCAGGTGCTCGCCTTCGCATTTCTCGAAAGATATTCCGACCTCGGCTTCCATGCCCGATGGATCAAGCCGGCTACTGGCTACACCGGCAACCACATCTTTGTCACCGATGGCAGAAACGCGTTCGACTACCACGGCCTGACCACGGAAACACACTTGCTGTCGTTTGCTTTTCGGCGTGCCCGCCGGTTCTTTCCGGGCTGGGACGCGACGCTCGTCGATCTGCCGACAGATGCCCTGATCTCAGAACAACGCTCGCGACAGATCGAAGGGCTGTGGCTACGCGAGCCGGAGCAATTCCTTCACGATGCAATGCCCCGCGCGCAAGCATTCCTCGACAAGTTTGGTAACTTGCGAAACCGCCTGCTCACCGCGTCAACTTCTTGTCCTTCACGCGATGCGGAATGATGCTGTCTTGCCCGGACCGCCGCATCTTGTTTCTTCTCATGGTCCTGGAAGTGCCTTCGATCCACTCGACGAGGCTGTCGCCTTCGAAGTCCCGCCCGGCGTGCGCTGCCACAACAACTTGGAACCTCGCGAGACTTGCAATCGCACGAGATATAGCCATATATGGCCATATTCGAGAGGCAACCATGTCCAGCTATTCCATCGCCCAGGCGAAAGATCAGCTCTCAAAGCTGGTCGACGAAGCCTTGGGCGGCCAGCAGGTTACCATCACGCGGCACGGAAAACCGGTCGTTGAGTTACGCCCGGCAACGCCAGCAGGACGACGTGTGACCGCGGAGGACATCGAATGGCTTCGTCAATGCCGTGAAAGCTTGCCATCCTTTGATGGCGATACCGTCGCCGAAATTCGAATGATGCGCGACGATTTCTAGTGAGCCATTACCTCGACACCAGCGTTGTGGTCGCACTGTTGCTGCAGGACGCATATTCATCGAAGGCAGACGCCTGGCTGATCCGAGCAAAGCCGATCCTTCTGGTCAGCGACTTCTGCACTATCGAGTTCGCGGCCGTTGTCTCCCGGCGCGTCAGAATGAACCAACTGACGGCCGAGACCGCGAATCTCGCGCTTCGAAAATTTGACGATTGGCTGTCTCGCGCCGGCCAGATCGTGCGGTGTGCACCCGAACAAATGGCCTTGGCCGGACAGATTGTCCGTGACTTCGCCTCAAAACTCAGCGCGCCGGACGCCATTCACCTCGCGATAACGCGCCATAGCGGCGCGACGCTCGCAACATTCGACGACCGTCTGGCCGAGGCGGCACGGCGTGCCGTCGTGCCCGTCATGATCCCCGGCTGAGGATTCCCCTCACCGCGTCAGCTTCTTGTACTTCACGCGGTGCGGAATGATGCTGTCCTGGCCGAGCCGGCGCATCTTGTCCTTTTCGTAATCCTGGAAGTTGCCCTCGAACCATTCGACATGGCTGTCGCCTTCGAAAGACAGGATGTGGGTGGCGATACGGTCGAGGAACCAGCGATCGTGGCTGATGATGACGGCGCAGCCGGCGAAATCCTCCAGCGCCTCTTCCAGCGCGCGCAGCGTATCGACGTCGAGGTCGTTGGTCGGCTCGTCGAGCAGCAGCACGTTGGCGCCTGATTTGAGCATCTTGGCCAGATGCACGCGGTTGCGCTCGCCGCCCGACAGCGCGCCGACCTTCTTTTGCTGGTCGGCGCCCTTGAAATTGAACGACGAGCAATAGCCGCGCGAATTGACCTCGCGCTTGCCGAGCAGGATCAGTTCGTTGCCGCCGGAAATCTCCTCCCACACCGTCTTCTTGCCGTCGAGATCGTCGCGCGACTGGTCGACATAGCCAAGATGCACGCTCTCGCCGACGGTGATGGTGCCCTTGTCCGGCTCTTCCTGCCCGGTGATCATGCGGAACAGCGTGGTCTTGCCGGCGCCGTTGGGGCCGATCACGCCGACAATGCCGCCCGGCGGCAGCTTGAAAGTGAGATCCTCGATCAGCACGCGGTCGCCGAACGCCTTGGCGAGCCCTTCGAAATCGACCACGTTCTGGCCGAGGCGCTCGGCCACGGGAATGGTGATCTGCGCGGTCTGCGTCTGCTTCTCGCTCGCCTGCTTGAGCAACTCCTCATAGCGCTGATAGCGCGCCTTGGACTTGGCCTGACGCGCCTTCGGTGAGGACGCGATCCATTCCTGCTCGCGGGCCAGCGTCTTCTGGTGCGCGGCGTCCTCGCGGCCTTCCTGCTCGAGGCGCTTCTGCTTCTGCACCAGCCAGGACGAGTAATTGCCCTCGTAGGGAATGCCGCGGCCGCGGTCGAGCTCGAGAATCCAGCCCGTGACGTTGTCGAGGAAGTAGCGGTCGTGGGTCACGATCAGGATCGCGCCGGGATAGTTGCGCAGGTGGCCTTCCAGCCACGACACCGACTCGGCATCGAGGTGGTTGGTCGGTTCGTCCAGCAGCAGCAGCTCCGGCTGGTCCAGCAACAGACGGCACAGCGCGACGCGGCGGCGCTCGCCGCCGGAGAGTTTTGTCACGTCGGAATCGTCGGGCGGGCAGCGCAGCGCGTCCATCGCCTGGTCGACCTTGCTGTCGAGATCCCAGAGACTCGCGGCCTCGATCTGGTCCTGCAATTTGGTCATCTCATCGGCGGTCTCGTCCGAATAGTTCATCGCCAGTTCGTTGTAGCGATCGAGGATCGCCTTCTGCTTGGCGACGCCCTGCATGACGTTTTCGCGGACGGTAAGCGCAGGGTCGAGGTGCGGCTCCTGCTCGAGGTAGCCGACGCGGGCGCCCTCGGCGACCCAGGCCTCGCCGGTGTATTCCTTGTCGAGACCGGCCATAATCTTGAGCAGGGTCGACTTACCGGAACCGTTGACGCCGAGCACGCCGATCTTGGCATCCGGGTAGAAGCTCAGATGGATGTTATCGAGCACCTTTCGGGTCGGGTAGCTCTTGGTCAGACCCTGCATGAAATAGATGAATTGGCGAGCCATCGCGATCCTTGGAATCGTTGGATTTTACGGAAATTTGCTGCCGCTGATGTAGCGGCGCGGCCCCCAAAGGGCAACCGCGGCGGGGCGTTTTCCATCCGTTCACCACGGATCAATACGGGATGGTCACCATCTCCGCCGAGATCCCGACAATTGAAACTATCTTTTAATAAATCAGGCGAAAACTCGTTTTCAGCGCCGAAAAAGGCGTCTTGAAAACAAGGGCCCGCGTCATGGCTACGATCGGTTCGGCATCCCTTTCCGCCCCGGCTCATGCAAGCGCCGGACTGGCAAAACCATTGGCAGAGCTCCGCGCTTTCTGGCGCCAGTTCGTGGCCAAGGCGTTCAACCCCTACCGCCCGGAGCTATACTATATGCGCGGCCCGGGACCGGCCTGGCGCGCCAAGCATCCCGGCCAATCGAACTGAGATTTCCTGGTTTTTGAGCCTGCCCTGCATTTGAGCCTGCCCTGCGTTTAGTCCGCTTGCGCCGCTACCGATTGCGCGCAACCATGGCGACCTTTCCGACGGCGTTTCCCGCCGTCATCCTCGCCATCAACGGACCTCTCAAATGACGCGGCTGCGCTGTGCAATCCTCGACGACTATCTCAATGTGGCGCTTAAGGTCGCCGACTGGTCCAAGGTCACCGACCGCGTCGACGTCACGGTGTTCAACCAGCCGTTTGCGAACGCGGAAGCCGCTGCCGCCGCGCTCAAGGATTTCGAGATCATCTGTGCAATGCGCGAGCGCACCCCGTTCCCGCGCACCATGTTTGCAGGCCTGCCCAATCTAAAACTCCTGATCACCTCGGGCCTGCGCAATGCCGCCATCGATATGGAGGCCGCCAAGGACCACAAGGTGGTGCTGTGCGGCACCCAATGGGGCCGCGACCCGACGGCGCCGCTGACCATGGGTCTGATCCTGGAGCTGACCCGCAATATCGGCCGCGAAAACGCCCGCATGCATGCCGGCGAGCCATTGCAGGCACATGTCGGCATGGAAATCGAGGGCCGCACGCTCGGGGTGATCGGCCTCGGCAAGCTCGGCACCAAAGTATCGAAGCTGGCGCAAGCCTTCGGCATGAACGTGATCGCGTGGAGCCAGAACCTGACGCCGGAAAAGTGCAAGGAAGTCGGCGTCACTTATGTGAGCAAGGAAGAGCTGTTCTCGACCGCCGACATTGTCACCATCCATGTGGTGCTGAGCCAGCGCACGCGCGGGCTGGTGGGGCGCGATGACCTCGCGCGGATGAAACCGACCGCCTATCTCGTCAACACCGCGCGCGGGCCGATCGTCGACGAAGGCGCGCTCCTGGAAGCGCTGACGCAAAGCAAGATCGCAGGCGCCGGCATCGACGTGTTCTCGGTCGAGCCGCTACCGGTCGACCATCCCTTCCGCAAGCTCGATAACATGGTGCTGACGCCGCATCTCGGCTACGTCACCGAGGACAGTTTTCGAAACCACTATCAGCAGATGGTCGAGGGCATCGACGCCTGGTTCAAGGGCGAGCCGAAGCAGCGGCTGGCCTGAGAATGGCTCGCTCCCAACCAAAACATCGAAAACAACCCCATGCAAAGTAGCAGGTGTAGAGCCTTCAAGCTGCGTGCTGCGTGGTTGCGCCGCTGGCGACCTCTGCAAATCCCTGACGCCACGACGGACGTGCCGGCTGCCAGCCCAGCTCCCGCCTGGCCTTGGCGTTCGAGCCTGCCCGCACCTCGGTCATCATCGAAACGAGGTGCTCGCCGGCAAACAACCGGCCAAGCCAAGCCGGCACGCGAATGGGTGGCCTGGCTCCGACCAGCGTGGCAAGCGCAGGCAGCCATTCGCTGACCGGCGCCGGTTCATCGTCGACGATGTTGTAGATTTCGCCTGATATGCCGCGCTCGATAGCAGCGACGGTAGCGGACGCCGCATCCTCGACGTGGATGAACGACCACCGTCCGCCACCGCCGCCGATCAGCGGCACGTAGCGGCGGCGCACCTGTTCGATCATCGCGCGTGAGAGCATGCCGGTGTCGGGACCGTAGAACGATCCATATCTCAAGACGATCCCTTCGAGATTCGCCGAGCTGGTGACGGCGTCCTCCAGATATTGAATCGCGTCCAGCGTGCGGCGCAGTTCCTCCGGCGGATCGAGATCGAGCGGATCGGCCTCGGCCTTGATCGGTTCGTAGGTCCAGCCGCAGAAGCTCTGGGCGATGAAGCGCTTGACGCCGGCCTCGCGTGCGGCTGCCAACAGGAAATCGGTGCCCTGCGTGCGCAATCGATTGGTGCTGGCGAACGCACGATCGAAATGCCTGAGATCCGTGACCCCGGCGAGATCGGTCATCTGGTTGATGATGACATCCGGCTTCGCTGCAAGCACTGCGGCGCGAATGGCCGGCGCGTCGAGCCCATCGGCGATCACAGGTTCCGCGCCCATCCGTCTGATGATCTCGGCCTTCGCCGCCGTTCGCGTCGTGCCAACGACGGAATGACCGGCCGCGATCAGCGCGGCAACGAGTGGACGGCCCACAGCGCCAGTGGCGCCTGCAACAAAAATCCGCATGCCGAATCCTCCTGCTGCTGCCCCACAATTCTGGGCGGCAGGTAGTCGAAGGAAATGTGAATTCAAGCGCGCGAACGTGGCTGAAGGCCGCTGTCCATCCGGACTTGTTCCGCAAAGGCCAAGCCGCATCCGCGCGCGGATCGACCACAAAAAAGGCGCGCCGTGGGCGCGCCTTCGAAACGTCGTTGTGACTGAGGCTCTTACCGAATCGTGACCGGTGCAGGCAGCGGCGGCACCACCGCCGGCTGCGCACTGGGAGCGGGCGCCAGTTGGGCCTGTGCCGGTCGGGAGGCTGCTGCGGCAGCCGGGCCAGCGGCGGGCGGCGGAGCGGCTGACGCGCTTGCGGTATTGGCGGGCGGGGCGCCGCCGGGCATCACCACCACGCGGGTACCGACCTTGGCGCGCTCGAACAGGTCGGAGACGTCCTCGTTCAGCATGCCGATGCAGCCCGAGGAGACGAACTTGCCGATCGTCGAAGGCTGGTTGGTGCCGTGAATGCGGTAGATGGTCGAACCCAGATACATTGCACGTGCGCCGAGCGGATTGCCGGGGCCGCCGGCCATGAAGCGCGGCAGATAGGGCTGGCGCTCGATCATCTCTGTCGGCGGATGCCAGTCCGGCCACTCGGCCTTGCGGCTGATCTTCTGCACGCCGTTCCAGGTGAAGCCGTCGCGGCCGACGCGGACACCGTAGCGGATCGCACGTCCCCCACCGAGCACGTAATAGAGGTGGGTGTTGGCGGTATCGACGACGATGGTGCCCGCGGGCTCCTTGGTCGTGAAGGATACTTCCTGGCGGCGCAGATGCGGCGGAAGCTGCGCAGGGCCCACTTCCGGCTGCTCTTCCGGCGGCAGCGCGGCGAGTTGCACCGGCTTGCCGTCAGCTCCAACGGCGGGTTGCTGCGACTGCGGGAGCGCGCCAGTGGCGGCGGGCGCGGCCGCCGGTGCGGCGTTGATGGCCCCCGGCGGGCGCAGGCCGGCGCGGTCGTCGTTCGGATAGACGATGCCGGCGCCGGGAATGCGGCTATCGCCGCGATCCGAATAGACCTGCGGCTGCGAACCGGGCGGACGGTCCGCATAGATCACCGGCGGCGGACCGGCGGGGCGGCCGTAACGCGGATCGTCGGGCGAAAGGATCGGGCCCGTCGGCGTCGCGGCGCCACGGTCCGAATAGGCCGGGGCAGCGGCCGGGCGGCCATAGCGAGGATCGCTGGGCGACAGCACCGGGCCGGGCGGCGGCAACGCGGCCGAGCTCGGCGCGTTCGGCGCCTCGTCGTCTTCCAGTGCGTCGAAATCAGGTTCGCCGGGACGGCGTTCGTCAACCGCATAGCCACCGGGCACGTACGGTCCCGGAGCTGTCGAATAGACCTGGCCGGGGGTCTGCGGATAGCTCTGCGCATGGGCGAGCGAAGTTCCCGCCACGCCAGCGGCAATGGCGGCACAAATCGTCAAAATGCGGTTGTTCATCATCGCCTTTGTATAGACCCCAAGCCCCACCGGACGGTTAACGGCAGATGACGGAAGATCGCGGCGCATTCAAGACAAATCCGCGAGATTCGGCCCAAGCCAGTCATTTGTGATCGCAGCCAAGCTGCGGCAAAGATGCCTCAGAACGGCGGAAATCGCCGTCGGCGGGCGGTGCGCGACGTCGAACCGCAGATTTTGTAACAAAAAGCCGCCGGGCATTGAGATACTCTCAAATCGGCCTGATTCGCGCGCCCCCCAACCCTCCGCCGCATCCGGCCCGCATAGTGGTCACCGCGTTCCCTTGGCAAGCAATAACCCTTCAGAGATCAAGGAGGGTGGAACCCGAGTCCATGCTTCCCGGCTTTCGTTTCTTGTTCACCGCGATCGTACTGTCGACGTCGATACTGGTTTTTGGCCTTGGCGCCGCCGCCCTGTTGCGGGCCGCGCATGAGGAATTTGCCAATCTTCCCTCGCGACGGGCGGCGCCCGAGCCGATGTTCGCGCGCCGGAATGACGAGCAGCCGCCGACGCTGGCGCTGCTGCGCATCGACACGCCAGTCGTGGAGAAGGCCACGGAGAATGTTCCGGTCGCCGCCGCTCCGGAAGCAGCCGCGGACACCCCAGCACAGGCTGCGCCGACTGCGGACGCCAGTCCGGCTGAGCCCGAGAAACTGGCAGCGCTGAAGCTGGCAGAACCGATGCAAGCCGAAGTCGCCAGGGAAGTTGCAAAGGGAGCCGCCACGCCGGAACCTCTCGCGCGTGAGGCAAGCGCGGAGACCCCGCCCGCTCCGGCCCTCGCAGCCGAAGCTCCCGCTACCAATACGGAACTGAAGCTCGCCGCCATCCCGGAGTCATCAGGACCTTCAGCCGTGGCGACCCCGTCCCCGGCCGAGCCGGTGACGGAGGCAGCTTCACCTGAAGGCAGCCTCGCTGCGACCCGGATCGCGACGCTCGGCGGTCCCGCCGTCCTCATCGATGAAAAGACATCAGCCACGACCACGGAAGCGAAGCCGGATCGCAGCGCAATCAAGAAGCAGGCTGCACAGCGGGCCCGGGAAAAGCGGCGAATTGCGGCGGCGCGCCGCGCGCGTCTGGCACGTGAGGCAGCGCTGACTCTGCAGCAGCAGCAACCCAATCCGTTCTTTCCGCCCCCGATGACGAGCGCGACGAGGTAACGTCCAAAATTTGAGGATCAGGCCGGACCGGTCGCAACCGGGGGACCGTCGCCTGCGCCCCACTCCGTCCACGAGCCGTCATACAGCGCCGGGTTCTCGACGCCGAGACGATAGAGCGCCAGCGTCAGCACGGCGGCGCTGACGCCGGATCCGCAGCTCGTGACGATGGGTGCGTCAAGCTTCACGCGGGCGCCTGAGAACGCCGCGCGCAACTCATCGAGCGGCTTCATCGTCCCGGTCGCGGCATCGAGCAGATTGTTGTAGGGCAGGCTGAGGCTGCCGGGGATGTGCCCGGAGCGAAGTCCCGGCCGCGGCTCGGCGACCTTGCCCTGATAGCGCTCGTTGGCGCGCGCATCGATCACCTGCTCGGCGCGGGTCGCGAGGTTTTCGACCAATTGCTGCATGCTGCGCGTGCGTCGCGCATCGAACGTCGCCTTGAACTTCGAAGGCTTCGGCGTCACCTGCCCGCTCTCGACCTTGCGGCCTTCCGCGACCCACTTTTTCAGGCCACCATCGAGCACGCGCACCTCCTTGCCGAACGATAGAAACATCCACCACACCCGGGGTGCGGCGACCCAGCCGCCGGAATCATAGACCACGACGGTGTCGTCATTGCCGATCCCGAGCGCGCCGACGTCGCGGCCGAATTGCTCGGCGGGAGGAAACATGTGCGGCAGCGGATTGGAATGGTCGGACACCGCATCGACGTCAAAGAACACAGCGCCCGGAATATGCGCGGCGAGATAATCGTCTTTCGGCAGCGGCATCACGCCCGGCATCTTGAACGTGGCGTCGACGATTTTGACGTTGGAATCGTTCAGGTGTGCGGCGAGCCAGTCGGTGGTGACGAGCGGGTCAGTGCTGGTGGGCATAGTGCAAAATCCTTGGTGTCATTCCGGGGCACGCGAAGCGTGAACTAGGGGGCGCGATTGCGCCCCTGAGAATCTCGAGATTCCGGGTCTGGTCCTTCGGACCATCCCGGAATGACGCGGAGAACTTACCCCTTCTTCTTCGGCTCCCATTTCTCGACCGGACCGCCGGCGTCGCGCCAGGCGGCGAAGCCGCCGCCCATATGCGCAACCGGCTTCAGGCCCATGTCCTGCGCGGTCTTGGCCGCGAGCGCCGAGCGCATGCCGCCGGCGCAATGGAAGATGAACTTCTTGTCCTCCTGGAAGATCGGCTTGGCATAGGGGCTTTGCGGATCGATCCAGAATTCCAGCATGCCGCGGGTGCAGGAAAACGCGCCGGGAATCTTGCCCTCGCGTTCGATCTCGCGGGGATCGCGGATATCGACGATCACGACGCCCGGATCCTGCGCGGCCTTGATCGCCTCAGTGGCGCTGACAGTCTCGATCTCGGCATTGGCTTCGTCGATCAGGGATTTGATGCCGCGGTGAATGGTCTGGGGCATTTGTTGCGCCTTTGTTGTTGCTCGACGTTCGTTGTCTTCCCGCCCGTCATTCCGGGGCGATGCGACAGCATCGAACCCGGAATCTCGATCGAATTTCATCACTTCGAGATTCCGGATCGGTCCTGCGGACCGTCCGGAATGACGATGAAGTCTTACCGCACCAATTCCTTCATCGCGGCTTCGAGACCTTCGATCGTGATCGGATACATGCGATCCGAAAGTAGCCGGCGGATGATGGTGGTGGATTCCGAATAGTCCCAGTGTTTCTGCGCCACCGGATTGAGCCACACCGTATGCGGATAGGTGCGCGTGATGCGCTCCAGCCAGACCGCGCCGGCTTCCTCGTTCACATGCTCGACCGAGCCGCCTGGCACCATGATCTCGTACGGTGACATCGAGGCGTCGCCGACGAACACCACCTTGTAGTCGTGCGGATATTTATGCAGCACGTCCCATGTCGGCGTGCGGTCGGTGAAGCGACGCTTGTTCTGCTTCCACACGCCTTCATAGAGGCAGTTGTGGAAGTAAAAATATTCCATGTGCTTGAACTCGGACTTCGCGGCCGAGAACAACTCCTCGACCTGCTCGATGTGCGAATCCATCGAGCCGCCGATGTCGAAGAACACCAAAACCTTCACCGCATTGCGGCGCTCGGGGCGCATGTGCACATCGAGATAGCCGTGGTTGGCGGTCTCCCTGATCGTGGTGTCCAAATCGAGTTCGTCGGGCGCGCCGGTGCGGGCGAATTTGCGCAGACGGCGCAGCGCGATCTTGATGTTGCGGATGCCGAGTTCGACATTGCCGTCGAGGTCTTTGAACTCGCGCTTGTCCCACACCTTCACGGCGCGGTTGTTGCGGTTCTTTTCCTGCCCGATTCTGACGCCTTCGGGATTGTAGCCATAGGCGCCGAACGGCGAGGTGCCTGCGGTGCCGATCCACTTGTTGCCGCCCTGATGGCGGCCCTGCTGTTCCTTCAGGCGCTGGCGAAGCGTCTCCATGAGCTTGTCCCAGCCCATCGCCTCGATCTGCTTCTTCTCTTCCTCGGTGAGGTATTTTTCCGCGAGCTTCTTCAGCCATTCGGCGGGAATGTCCGCCTTCTCCATGGCATCCAGCAGGCTTTCCAGCCCCTTGAACACGGTGCCGAAGACGCGGTCGAACTTGTCGAGGTTGCGCTCGTCCTTTACCAGCGCGGCGCGGGAGAGATAGTAGAAATTCTCCACCGTCTGATCGGCAAGGTCGGCGTCGAGCGCCTCCATCAGCGTCAGATATTCGCGCAGCGTCACCGGGACCTGCGCGTCGCGCAACGATGTGAAGAATTGCAGGAACATGGGATACAGATTGCCCGCCGGGCGGCACACGTCAAGAGCCAGAGCCTGTCAAAGGCCGGCGCATAGCTGTCAGACCTAGACCGGGTGGGTTTTTCAATTACAATTGAGCCATAAAAGGCTTATTCCGGCAGGGGAAATTCAATGGGAATCGTAGCGGCGCTGATCATTGGCGGTATTGCGGGCTGGCTTGCCGGACTGATCGTGCGCGGTGCAGGCTTCGGGCTGATCGGCAATATCGTGATCGGCATCATCGGCGCGCTGCTCGCAAGCTGGTTGTTGCCGCAGCTCGGCGTCAGCCTCGGCGCAGGCTGGATCCGCGATATCGTCAACGCCACCATCGGTGCGGTGATCATCCTGGTGATCCTGTCGCTGATCAGACGTTGAGGAAGACGCATCGACTTCAATCGCGACCGCCGGACCGGCGGTCGTTTACTGTTCAGGCCATAGCGGCCGACGGACGAACAACAAGGCAAACGGATAGATGAAATTTACCGGCACCAAGGACTATGTCGCCACCGACGACCTCAAGGTCGCCGTCAACGCCTCGATCGTGCTCGAGCGCCCGCTGCTGATCAAGGGCGAGCCCGGCACCGGCAAGACCGTGCTGGCGGAAGAAGTCGCCAAGGCGCTCGGCGCGCCGCTTCTGACCTGGCACATCAAGTCGACCACCAAGGCGCAGCAGGGCCTTTACGAATACGACGCGGTGTCGCGGTTGCGCGACAGCCAGCTCGGCGACAGCAGAGTTTCCGACATCTCCAACTACATCAAGCGCGGCAAATTGTGGGAAGCGTTCACCCACGACAAGCGCCCGGTGCTCCTGATCGACGAGATCGACAAGGCCGACATCGAGTTTCCGAACGACCTCCTGCTCGAACTCGATCGCATGGAGTTCTTCGTCTACGAGACCGGTGAGAACATCAAGGCAAGCCTGCGCCCGATCGTGATGATCACCTCGAACAACGAAAAGGAACTGCCGGACGCGTTCCTGCGCCGCTGCTTCTTCCACTACATCAAGTTTCCCGACGCCGACACCATGGGCCGGATCGTCGACGTGCACTTCCCCGGCATCAAGAAGCGCCTGGTGGAGGAAGCCTTGCGCATCTTCTTCGAGGTGCGCGAAGTGCCGGGTCTGAAGAAGAAGCCCTCGACCTCGGAGCTGCTCGACTGGCTCAAGCTCTTGCTGAACGAGGACATCACCCCGGAGATGCTGCGGGAGCGCGACCCGCGCAAGCTGATCCCGCCGCTGCATGGCGCTCTCTTGAAGAACGAGCAGGACGTGCACCTGTTCGAGCGGCTGGCGTTTCTCAGCCGACGCGAAGTGTAATTTGCTGACGATGACCACGCCAGAACCTGAGGTTCTGGCGTTTTTCATTTCGTAAACACGACCAACGAAAAAAGAACAGGGAAGATGAACGTTCAAAGCCAGATCGACGCAACGTCACCCCGCACGACCGAGCATTTCGACGTCCTGATCGCCGGCGCCGGCATCTCCGGCGTGGGAGCGGCCTATCACCTCACCACGCAGTGCCCGGGAACGACGTTCGTGGCGCTCGAAGCGCAAAAGACGTTTGGCGGTACCTGGACCACTCATCGCTATCCCGGCATCCGATCCGACAGCGACCTGCACACCTTCGGCTACCGCTTCAAGCCGTGGACGACTGCACCGATCGCCAGTGCCAAGGAAATCCTCAAATACATGGGCGAAGTGATCGAGGAGAACGATCTCGCCCGTCACATCCGCTATCGGCACACCATCACCTCAGCGAAATGGTCGAGCGAGGAAAACCTCTGGACCATCGAGGCCACGCGCACCGACACCGGCGAGCAGCTTCGCTTCACCACTAATTTCTTCTGGATGTGCCAGGGCTATTATCGCCACACCGAGGGCTATACGCCGGAGTGGAAAGACATGGCCAAGTTCAAGGGCGGAATCGTCCATCCACAGAAATGGCCTGAAGATCTCGACTACAAGAACAAGCGCGTCGTCGTGATCGGATCGGGTGCCACCGCAGCGACGCTGATCCCGGCGCTGGCTCCTGACTGCGCGCATGTCACCATGCTGCAGCGTTCGCCAACGTATTTTCGCACCGGGCGCAATGCGATCGAAATCGCCGAGGAGCTGCGGAAACTACAGGTCGACGAGACCTGGATTCACGAAATCACCCGGCGCAAAATCCTGTTCGACCAGGACGCCTTCACCCGCAAGACGTTCAACGAGCCGGAAGCGGCCAAGAAGGATTTGCTGTCGGCGGTCGAAGCCTATCTCGGCAAGGATTACGACATCGCGACCCACTTCACGCCGAGGTATAGGCCGTGGCGACAGCGCATCGCCTTCATCCCTGATGGAGACCTGTTCCAGGGAATCAAGTCCGGCAAGGCTTCCGTCGTCACCGACGAGATCGAGAGCTTCACCGAAAAGGGCATTCTCTTGAAATCCGGCAAGGAGCTGGAGGCCGACATCATCATCACCGCGACCGGCTTCAATCTCTGCGCCACCGGCGACATCGAGTTTGCCATCGATGGCAAGCCGCTCGACTTCGCCGATACCGTGACCTATCGCGGCATGATGTTCACCGGCGTACCGAACCTCGTCTGGGTGTTCGGCTATTTCCGCGCGAGTTGGACGCTGCGCGTCGATCTCGTTGCCGACTTCGTCTGCCGGCTGCTCACGCACATGCAGGAGACCGGCGCGAAAAAGGTAACGCCGCAGTTGCGCCCCGAAGACCACAACATGCCGCTGTTGCCGTGGATCGATCCGGAAAATTTCAATCCCGGCTACATGATGCGCGGCATGCATCTGCTGCCCAAGCGCGGCGACAAGCCGGAATGGCAGCACAATCAGGACTACTGGGCGGAAAAGGACGAATTTCCGGCGATCGACCTCAAGGACAAGGCATTCGTCTACGGCTGAGACGTGACGCTGGGTGAGCGTTGCATTCCCTCACCGCTCTATGATGGCGGTGACTCGCAACAGCAGCGAAATCCATCGCATCGAAGGCTGTGAGGGATGCATCGGCGGCAGGGTTCCCTCCCCCCTTGCGGGGTCCGAGGCGAGCGAAGCTCGCTCTCGAGGTTAGGGAGAGGGGTGCCACACGACGTGCTCTCTCGATGCGTCTCTTCCGACGAGTGACTGTAATTGAGAGTGGCTGCGCGCCCGTCGAGCATCACGCCCGGGGCTTACCCCTCTCCCCAGCCCTCCTTCCCGCAAGGGGGGAGGGAGCCTGAGCAGCGTGCTCCCCTCACGCGGAAGCTCTACTCTCCAACGGTCATGGGGCCGGGCTTTTAACAACCGCGGCAAGCTTGGCATGACGAGTTCGTGGCCCGGTCCAGGGCCCTCACCCGGCGTCTTCAGGCAGGACGCGCCTCAATCAGATTGAAGCGGCCGGCCGGATAGCTCGTGACCAGATCGAAGCCGCTCTGGTCGAGCAATTCGCGGTACTGTCGCTCGGTGCGCTCGAGCCCTCCGGGCCCGCGAAGCATGTTCAGATCGCTCAACGCCTGCTCCTTGTCGTCGTCCGCCATGGATGGCCTCTCCGGCATCAGCCGTTCCACCAGAAGCAGCTTGCCTTCGCCGGGGAGCGCCTTGCGACAGCTTTGCAGGATCGTGACACTGCGCGCATCATCCCAGTCGTGAATGATGCTCTTGAGAATGATCGCATCAGCGATCGTCGGCACGGCCTTGAAGAAATCGCCGGCCACAAATTCCACGCGGTCATCGACACCGATTTGCCTGAGATGCTTGCTCGCTGCCTCGGCACATCTCGGAAGGTCGAAAACAGTTCCGCGCAGTTTCCGGTTTTGCTGCGCGATGGCGCCGAGCAATTCGCCGGATCCGCCGCCTACGTCCATCAAGTGGCGTATCCCGCTGAAGTCATAGGACTGAAGGACATTCGGTGTGACAAGACGGGTAAGCTCCACCATCGCCACGTTGAACTTGTCCACAATGTCCGGCGTCCGGCCCATCAGCTCGAAGCTGTCATCGATGCCTTGCAGTTGCGCTGCGGTCTTGCCGGTCATGATGGATTCAAGCATTCCGCTCCAGAATTTTGAGATCAGCTCGGTCTCAAGGATTGCCCAGCCCTTGACCGAATGCTTTGCGGAGCTATCGAGGCAGGCACCCATGTCCGTCAACGCATAGCGATCTTCGTCGCTACGCGAACAGATGCCCAGGGTGGAAAGCGCGGTGAGCAGGCGGCCAAGCGCTCGTTCATCTGCCCCGGTCGCCTTGGCGAGCTTGCCGACCGTCTGCGGTTCGTAGCTCAACAACTCGGCGAGCCCGAGTTTGGCCGCGACATAGATCACCGCCGTAACACGGTGCGACTGGATCAAATCGAAAAGCCTGAGGGCCGATACTTGAGATGACATCGCGCCTCCTGTTGTCGTGATTGTTGATCTCCCTGCGGATTGCCAAGCGCTGCTCGGAAACTGAGTTGGCGCCGCGGCTTTAGCCCGACCACCTCCAGTGCGAGGCGGCAGCTATTCGCTCCGACGACGCCTGCAAGCATCAAGGGTGGCGCCTAACCGGGACGGGTGAAATGAACCAATTCACAAAATCTATGTATACTTTGACGGTATTATAATATGTCAAATTCGGCAAATTTGCCATCGGATCGCATGATCTGTATACAGCCTGAACTCAGTACGAAGGAGAGCAGCCATGCCGTCCTCATTTCCCCTCAATGCCTGGTACGCCGCCGCCTGGGACGTCGACATCAAGCACGCGCTGTTTCCGCGCACGATCTGCGGCAAGCATGTCGTGATGTACCGCCAGTCCAACGGGCGAGTCTGCGCGCTGGAGGACGCCTGCTGGCACCGCCTGGTGCCACTCTCGAAGGGACGGCTCGACGGCGACACCGTCGTTTGCGGCTATCACGGGCTGAAATTCAATGCGCAGGGCCGCTGCACCTACATGCCCTCGCAGGAGACCATCAACCCGTCCGCCTGCGTGCGCTCCTACCCCGTCGTCGAGCGCCATCGCTTCATCTGGCTGTGGATGGGCGATCCGGCGCTGGCCGATCCGGCGCTGGTGCCCGACATGCACTGGAATGACGACCCCGCCTGGGCGGGCGACGGCAAGACCATTCACGTCAAATGCGACTACCGCCTCGTGGTCGACAATCTGATGGACCTGACCCACGAGACCTTCGTGCATGGCTCCAGCATCGGCAATGATCACGTGGCCGAAGCCCCGTTCGACGTCACCCATGGCGACAAGACGGTCACCGTGACGCGCTGGATGAAGGGCATCGACGCGCCGCCGTTCTGGGCCGCGCAGTTGCAGAAGCCGGGCCCGGTCGACCGCTGGCAGATCATCCATTTCCAGGCGCCCGGCACCGTCAATATCGACGTCGGCGTGGCGCCCGCCGGCACCGGCGCGCCGGAAGGCGACCGCTCGCAGGGCGTCAACGGCTTTGTGCTCAACACCATGACGCCGGAGACCGAGACCACCTGTCACTATTTCTGGGCTTTCGTCCGCAACTACCGGACCACCGAACAGAAACTGACCACCGAAATTCGCGAAGGTGTGTCGAACATCTTCCACGAAGATGAAATCATCCTCGAAGCGCAGCAGCGCGCGATGGACGAGAATCCGGACCGCACGTTCTACAATCTCAACATCGATGCGGGGGCGATGTGGGCGCGGCGCGTGATCGACCGGATGGTGGCGCGCGAGAGCGCACCGCAGACCATGCAAGCTGCGGAGTGAGGAAATGAGCGAGCGCGACGCCGAACGTTCCGTGTCGCAGACCGTGCGAGCGCAGCTCGCGCTGCGCGACATGATCCTGTCCGGGCGGCTGCGCCCGGGCGAGCGCATCAGCGAATTGCAGGCGGTCGACATCACCGGCGTTTCACGGACCCCGGTGCGGCTGGCGCTGGTGCGGCTGGAGGATGAAGGCCTGCTGCAAGCGATCCCCTCCGGCGGCTTCATGGTGAAAGCGTTCACCGAGCGCGACATTCTGGATTCGATCGAACTGCGCGGCACGCTGGAGGGCCTCGCCGCGCGCTTTGCGGCCGAGCGCGGCGTCAGCGCGCGCAGCCTTGAGCCGCTCAAGGAGTGCCTTGCCGATCTCGACCAACTGGTTCGGCAGGACCCGATTTCGGTCGAAGCCTTTTCCGCCTATGTGACGATGAACGCGCGGTTTCACGCGCTGCTGAACGAATTGTCCGCCAGCGCGCCGCTGATCCGGGAGATCGACCGCGTCTCGGCGCTGCCTTTCGCTTCACCAAGCGCGTTCGTGATGGCGCAGTCGGCGCTTCCGGAAGCGCACCAGATTTTGCTGATCGGGCAGGATCATCACCGCGTCGTGGTCGACGCGATCGAGAACCGCGAGGGCGCGCGGGCCGAAGCCGTGATGCGCGAGCATTCACGGCTTGCCGCGCGCAACCTGCGGCTCGCGATCCGAAACCGCACGCGTCTCGATTTGCTGCCCGCGCTCGCCCTCTTGAAATCGCCAGTCGAATAGAGGTAGCCGATGCGTTTTGCCGAGCAATGGAGCTGGTGCACCGTCGAATCGATCCGCGACGTGACGCCGACGATCCGCGAATTCCGCCTGCGTCCTGAAAGCGGTCATATCACGCCCTACCCGGCCGGCAGCCATATCGGCGTCTCCGTGCTGATCGATGGACAGCCGGCGCGGCGCTCCTATTCGCTGGTGGAGAATGACGACGCCGGCACTTATCGCATCGCGGTGCGGCTGGCGCCAGATAGCCGCGGCGGCTCGCGCGGCATGTGGAATTTGCGAGCTGGCGCGCGGATCGAAATCTGCAACCCGAGCTCGCTGCTGGACGTCGATTGGACCCGGCGAAATTATTGCCTGATCGCCGGCGGCATCGGCATCACGCCGATGACAGGCATCGCAGCCGCGCTCCGCCGCAGAAATATCGACGCCCCGCTGCATTATGCCGTGAAATCGCGCGGCGATGCGGCCTTCTTGGACGAACTGACGACGCTGCTCGGCGACCGGCTGAACGTCTACGCCTCCGATGAAGGCGCGCGGATCGATCTCGAAGCCACCTTCCGCGCACTGCCGGACGACGCCATCGCCGTCATTTGCGGACCGATGCGGATGCTGGAAGCTGCGCGGCGTGTCTGGAATGACTTGGGCCGCGCGCCCGCCGATCTTCGCTACGAGACCTTCGGCTCCAGCGGGTTGAAGCCGACAGCGGAATTCCGCGTGCGGCTGAAGGATACCGACACCGAACTGGTCGTGCCGCAGAACAGCTCGATGCTGGATGCGCTGAACGGCGCCGGTTTTGAGGTGATATCGGACTGCCAGCGCGGCGAATGCGGCGTCTGCGCCGTGGATGTCGTGGCGATCGAGGGCGAGATCGATCATCGCGACGTGTTCTTCAGCGATCAGCAGAAGCAGGACAACCGCAAGATCTGCCCGTGCGTCTCGCGCGCGATCGGTGTCGTGACCATCGATACGCTGTACCGGGCCGAGGCTGTCTAGCGCCCGGACAGGCGGATTATCTGGCGCCCGTTGTTCATCGCCTTGAGATTGTTGACGTACTCCTCAGGGCGCTGCCAGCGGTGAGGAACTTTTAATCCCATGAAATCCGCGATGTCACCGATGAACGCCGTGCAATTGGTTGTTTCGGCGTTCCAGACCGGTGAGCTCGCCTGCAATTTCTTGATGTATGCGAAAACCCTTTTGGCGTCCGGCTCATTCAAGTAAACGCGATAACTAGCGGTCAAGTACTGCGGATCAAGATCGCCATAGCTTGCCGTGGTCTCGGACGGCACCCACATCAAATGACCAAGGACATAAGCTGCGGTGTCTCCCGCAGGGGTAAGGCCCGCGACTTCAACTGCTCGCTCGCTTGTCTTCCCAAACCAGACGAAAGCGTGTCCCCAGCTCGCCGCCGTCCTGGCTCTGAAATCAACGTAGTACGGGCCCTTTGCTGCTCCCGATCCCGGCTTTCGAGTCGACTGTGGCGCCGGTTTGGATTCAACGGACGCCGCCTCACTGGAGACAAGCGCGTTCGCAGCGGCGGCGCGCTTGTGGACCTCCCGATTCTGGGGAGTGAAACGTTCCGAGCGAGCGCGAGCGTCAATCTCGCGTGCCGAAGCTGATTGGATTTCGCACTGGAGCAAGACAGCGAGCGTGAATCCCGCAAGCAAGCATATTCCCAACCTCTTCGGCCGATTTGCCAAGCTTCGCCCTTCAACTGTCGACGATAACGGTCAGAATTCCGCGAGACCTTAAATCAATACCGCGCATAGGGCCGCGGCGGCGCGACAGGCGTCTTGCCGATTGGGGTCTTCCCGATTGGGGTCTTGCCAATCGGCATCTTGCCGATCTGGGCCGTCTGATAGACGGGCTGTCGGCGCGGAATGTCGGCAGCACCAGCGGCAGTCACCACGGCAAGCGTTGCACCGGCCACAATCACAATTTTCATCACGGTACTTTTTCTCCAGGTTAGAAGAAACAAGGCAGCAAACTGCTGCGCGTTCCCCTCAGACCCACCGTGAACATGAGTGTCGGAATACGTCGACAGTGCGGCAGATCAGACACGTTCGAGGGATAGGTCTGCAGTGCGGCAGATATGAGACATGTTGGAACCTCGACCTCTATTGGGTCGACGGTGCGATAGCCGAACGCCATTGTCGCGCCAATCCATCCGATGGCGATGCCAAGGCGATATTGACGACGGGCCTGCGTTGTTCGGCTTTGGGCAAACTCGGAAGTCCGGAGGTGATCGGCAATAGAGTAAGAGAGGCTGCCATGCGGGCAGCCTCTCTCCATACCTTGAAGCTATCCCCACCCCACCGCCTGCCCCAGTCATGGGGACTCATCCCAACGCGGAGATGGAACGACAAGGCTCACGCCCATCCCGAACTCACGTGTGGGCTTCCGATCGGTCCTTAACAACCGTTGCGCGGCCTCGGCGTTTGTGGCGCAGCGCTCGAGCCAGCGAGCCACGAGAAAATCAACCCGCGCGGCAAATCGCCGTTGAGCCGTTGCCAGCAAAGGCCTCGCGCCCAAGCTCTGATTGGATGGTCTTTTGACGTCGTTGCGGGCGTTCATCTTGCCCTCCTGCCGGTTCGGCGGAGGGAGCGGCCCTGCGCCGAGAGTTACACTCTTGCTTTGCGGATCAGCCCCGCTTCGAGCTGAAAATTCGGGCCCCACGTCATCACGGACATGCACGACCAATCGGCCAGCCGAATAAGTGGCCGGACGCGGACGGCAGTCTCTGCGATGTGTGTGCGTGCGTTGCGCATTACGGACCTCAAGAGTGCAGGCAATTTCACCCGCGACGAATGTCACGATCTAAACGCAGAGAAAATTCGGCGCGTCAATGTTTTATGTTCACGAGGTGCGGGATTTGTTGCGTGCTAGTAATTTTCGAACGCCAGCGGAGCCGGCTGGGTTCGAAAATTTCAGGCTATTGTCAGTTGAGCGGAAGTGGCGGTTTACTTCGCCATGTCCGGTCTACACCGGGAAGCACACACCAATCGGACGGATCGGCATGTCCACCGGGGGGCAAAATGCGAAGAGCTCAGTGTGAGCAAATCTAGTCTGTTATACCCCCGTGTCGGGACCTCAACGTGGCGCACGGCCACTTCGCTGATGGGCCAATAGCCGAAGAGATCGACCAATGCGGCGTTGCTGCGTCGTGTTTACCCAAGGTTAGGACTTCTTATAGCACAACCGAGGGCTGCCAAAGCGGTCGTGGGCTCGAACGCTCTTCGCGATAGCACTTCTCTTCCTGACAGCTATAGGAGGGATTCAAGCATGAGATTTATCGACAGCTTGCCCTATGCTTTTGTTGTAGCAATTTGTGCAGCGGCCGCACCTCTGTTGGTTATGTTGCCCTTTGCTACCACGGAAGTCCGGCCGTTGGTTGTTGTGCCCGGCATGGGGTTAGTCCTTGGATTTTTCGCAGCGATCATCATCCTATGGAGCAAGAATCTTCGCTGGTCGGCGACCACGGGCGAAATGATGTCAGCGATACGCGCGGAAGGTGGAGCCGACAGCGGAGCAATCTCGTTATCGTTGCGAGAGAACCATGAAGTCGAGAATGGAAGTTATTGGACGCGCGCAGTCAGCTTCAGTGATTTCTATTTCCTAAACCGACCGCAAATCGTTCGAATGTGGATAGTCGATTGCCTCATCGGAATTTTAGGTTGGAGCGCGGCGCTTCTTCTTTTCAGCGAGCCAAATTTTGCGCTGACTGTGACATTAGCCGGCTTGCTGGCAGTGCATGTCGCTCGGATAGCTTGGCTCATCCGCCAACGCAATTTGATGCTGACACTCTACCAATCTACAGTAACAATTGTAGTTGGAGGAGCAGCGGGGGCAATAATTGTATTTCTCGCCTATTTTAGCGTCTTGGGTTACTCGAGCAATTGGTGGCCAGCATACCGCAACGTCAACCTCACGTTTGCGCTGCTTCCCTGTTTCCTCGTGTTTGTTGACGTCGCAATCGCTTCGATTTTGCGTAAGTTCCTGAGATAAGAAAAGGAAGGCTGTCATATTAAGGGGGCGGTGGGCCATCTGCTTGCGTCTGCAGATTGCTCGTGGACGAAGACAATTGAGTCAACCCAACGTCTGCAAAGGGTCACGAGCGGCAACACTCCAACTGATCGTAAGATTTCCGCCTCTCCGTCAGAAGCGGACATCTACGCCTCTATGAGTCCACGCCCCTAGAAAAATTCGTCGAGGAACGCCGCCGCTTCGTCCGAGATGCCGACGACCTTGTTCGTTGCCTGACGATAAAATTTGAAATTGAGCTCGGTCCCAGGCTGGCCGTCATTCCACATGGCCTTTGCGAGACTGCGCGCCCCTAGGACCTCCAGAGATTCCGTCTCGGAGCGCATAGTGTGCGGGTGGAGGTGCCTGTCCAGGGTGTGATGGAAGTTGCCCACAGTTCCGGCGAACGAACACGCCCCAACCGATCCGCCCGGTTCAAACCGCGTCTTTAGCAACCTTCAGGGGTGACGCCTTGACCGACTTGCTGGCTGGCTTGGCCGCGAACTCCATAGGCTCTTTCGTGAAAGGATTCACACCGCTGCGGGCTTCAGTAGCAGGCTTGTTCACGACCGACATTTTGACGAAGCCAGGAATGACGAACTCGCCGGATTCATTCAGTTCCTTATAGCCCACAGTCGCCATCTGCTCGATGACGGCCTTTACGTCTCCTTTGGAAACCTGCGTTCCCTCTGCAATTGCATCAATCAACTGATTCTTGGTCATCTTGGCCATAATGGATTCCTTTGTGGAGGCTCAGAACAGGCTAAAGCGCATGAGCTACCGGGGGCACTCTGCTTAAAACGCGGCAAAGCCACGCAGTTCGCTTCTCGTTCATACCTGTGGTTATGAAGTCACCGGGCTTAAAACCTATCGAGATCCAAAACGCAAGGAGCAGCTCGGAGTGTATTCTCACTTCGCTACTATGCGCCAACAACGGACGTTTTCCCGTGCTCTAGCCATGGCCTCTCACCGTCGCAAAAAGGTCAACTCGCTCGGACCGAGCTGCCGTTAACGAGGCGGCTTCGAGCGCAGTCCGAGTAGCGGATGGTCACGCTGTCAAACACTTCGCCAAGGCGGCTTCGGTTGAAAGCGGGTTTTCAGGCTTTCAACAAAATGCGAAACACGAGCTGAGACCCCGCGACGCGTTGGCACCAAAGCCAGAATGTCGGCGCCTTCGAACTCATATTCAACAAACAGCCGACGCAGTTCGCCACGTTTGACGGATGGTGCTACGTCCCATTCGGACCTGAGTGCGACGCCCAACCCCGCGACGGCCCACTCGCGAACAACCTCGCCATTGTTGCTCGTGAGTGCCGGACTTATTCGAAGCGCCTCTGATCGCCGGGATGATGTGTGGCTATTTTTGTAGCGCCACAGCGTCACGTCCTCTTCGTTTTCGCGAACGGAGAGACAGGCATGTTGCGCCAGCTCTCGAGGGTGTGACGGCGTTCCGCGTCGTCGAAGATAGCTGGGACTGGCGCATACCCAGCGCGCGTTGCGGGCAAGAAGATGAGCAACCCACGAGGAGTCCCGGACTGTTCCAATATGGATGACGACGTCAGCCTCAACATTGCTGTTCCAGGGCGCTTCGGAAAGATCCAACGTCGCGCGCACTTGCGGGTAGTCGCGAATGAATGCCGCCATGACGGGCGCGACATGGATCCTGCCGAAGCCAAACGGCGCGACAACCCGTAGGGGGCCAGCAAATACGCCACCGCTGAGACTGTCCGTCAGCACATCGACACGCGCCAACAGCGACTGGGCTTCATGGACAAGTTGTTCGCCTTCCGGCGTGAAGCGCAGCCCCCGGGAGTTGCGAACGACAAGGTTGACCCCGAGAACAGCCTCCAGCTTTTTCAATCGCATGGAAAGAGCCGGCGGCGTGACATCGAGCGCCCTCGCCGCCGCGCTTAGCGAGCCGGTTCGGCTCAGGGCCACCACAAACCGCAAATCCTCAAGCGCGATCATTCAATTTTCCTGAAGGAAAGAGATAATCCTACTTAAACACAACTGATCGTCGGGATGATAGAGGTTTGACATGACCATGCCACGCGCCGTTCTTTTCGATCTTCTCACCGCGCTCCTCGATTCCTGGAGCGTCTGGAATGCCTCCGCCGGATCCGAAGCATCGGGCCGAACCTGGAGGGCCGAGTATCTCCGCCTGACATATGGTCGCGGGAGTTATGTCCCGTACGAGGATCTGGTCCGCCAGGCTGCGAGCACGACCGGTCTCGCTCCGTCGGTGGTAGACGCCCTCGAAGCAAATTGGCAGTCCCTCCCCGTCTGGAGCGGCGCGCAGGCTGCGCTCGACCGGTTGGCCGGACGAACGCGCCTGGCAGTCGTCACCAATTGCTCGACGCGCCTTGGACGAATGGCCGCCGCCCGCCTCCGCGCGCAATGGGATGTCGTGATCACCGCGGAGGAGGCCGGCTTCTATAAGCCCGACACCCGCCCCTATCGTCTGGCCTTGGACATGCTGGGCGTGTCGGCCGCGGACGCAGCGTTTGTCGCAGGGTCCGGCTACGACCTCATCGGCACGTCAGCCGTCGGGCTGCGCACCTATTGGCACAATCGCGTGGGCTTGGCGCGTCCCGATGGCGCACCGGTGGCCGAGAGAGAATCCGCGAACCTCGATGACCTCATTCCGTGGCTGGAGGACTTTTCATGATATCTCGCACGTTGGCGGCCTTGTTCGCGGTCGGATTGAACATCTCTGCGGCAACGGCTCAGGGGTTTCCCGAGAAGCAATTGACGCTGATCGTTCCGTTTCCCGCCGGTGGCCCGAGCGATGCGCTTGGCCGGGCAGTGGCTCAGGCTATGGCTGCCCACTTGAAGCAATCCGTCGTCGTGGAAAATATCGGCGGCGCTAGCGGCACCATCGGCCTGACCAAGTTGCTAAAGGCGCCCGCGGATGGATACTCGCTCGGCTTTGGCACCATCGGCACACATGTCGCGAATGTCGCGTTCTTCAAGCGCCTCCCTTACGACCCAGTCGCCGACTTCGAGCCTGTGGGCCTCGCTGGGATGGCCTCAACGCTTCTTGTCGCGAAGTTGGGCTTGCCGGCGTCCAATCTACAGGACTTCGTCACCTATGCCCGTGCCAACCGCGAGAAACTCACCTACGGCAGCGCCGGCGTCGGATCTATTTCGCATTATGCCTGCGTTCTGCTGCTGTCGAACCTGAAACTGAACATCACCCATGTTCCATATCGCGGCGTTGCCCCAGCGATGAACGATCTCATGGGTGGTCACGTGGATTTCCTGTGCGACCAGACCACCACCGCGCTGCCTCAAGTGCTCGGCGGAACGGTCAAGGCAATCGCAGCGCTGAGTGATCAGCCCCTGCAGCAGGCGCCTCAAGTGTCCACTGCAGCAGCGGCCGGCTATCCGGGCGTGAACCTCCGCTCCTGGAACGCGATCTTCGTGCGGAAAGGAACGCCCGCGCCGGTGCGTCAGAAATTAAATGACGCCTTGCGCGCAGCACTCGCCGACCCGGATGTGACGCGGCAAATGACGGCGGTTGGTGTCGAACTGCCACGGGGAGCTGATCTCGAGCCCGGCGCCGTCAGCGCGCTGATCGCTCAAGGGCTGGAGCACGACGTACCAGTGCTGCGCGCCAAGGGCGAATATCTGGACTAAGCATGACCACATCTCTCTCGGATATCGAAACGCCCGCTGCCGTCATCGACGTCGCGCGCACGCAGCGTAACATCGGCCGCATGCAGGACCGGATGAGCGCCTTGGGCGTCAGTTTCCGTCCCCACGTCAAGACGACCAAATGTGCCGCTGTTGCCGACAGGCAACGCGCCGCAGGCGCGAACGGCATCACCGTCTCGACCCTGCGTGAAGCCGAGGAGTTTTTTGCCGCGGGCTACGACGACATTCTCTACGCGGTCTGCATCGCTCCGCACAGGCTCAGCCGAGCCCAAGGACTGCGTGATCAGGGCTGCCGTCTCAAAATTCTGGTCGACTCGGTCGAGGCTGCGCAAGCAATCATCGAGGCGCAGTCGTATCGCGATCCTTTCGAAGTCCTGATCGAAGTCGACACTGACGGGCACCGCTCAGGTGTGGGCCCCGAGGATGAGCGTCTCATCGAGATCGGTCGCATTCTTCACACCGGTGGCGCCACACTTTGCGGCGTGCTGACTCATGCCGGAAATTCCTATGAACTCGACGATCCCGAGGCCTTGGAGCACTTGGCGGAGCAGGAGCGTGCCTTGAGCGTACGCGCGGCCGAACGGCTTCGCGCTGCCGGCCTTCCCTGCCCGATAGTGAGCGTCGGATCGACCCCGACAGCACTGTCCGCCCGCGCCTTGGACGGCGTTACGGAAGTGCGATGCGGCGTGTATGTGTTCTTCGACCTGTTCATGACGAATGTCGGCGTCTGCGCGATCGACGATATTGCACTTTCTGTGCTGACGACCGTGGTCGGCCATCAGTCGGAAAAAGGCTGGATCATCGTCGATGCCGGATGGATGGCGATGAGCCGAGACCGCGGCACTGCTCGTCAGCGCCATGATTACGGATACGGGATCGCATGCGACTTAGCGGGGCACCCGCTCAAGGGAGACTTGGTCATGATCGCGGCAAATCAGGAACATGGGATCCTCGCCGCGACGAACGGACGTCTCATCTCTCTTGAAAATCGCTTCCCGATTGGCACACGACTTCGAATACTCCCGAATCACGCCTGTGCAACCGGAGCGCAATTCTCCGAATATCACGCCGCCACGGACAACGGCATTGAAACATGGCGGAGGTTTAATGGCTGGTGACATTGACTACCTGGAACCTCACGGAATGGCGGCTCCCGGTGGGCACTACAGTCATGCTGTGAGAGCTGGTGCTTTTGTTTTTGTGTCTGGACAATTGCCGATCTCCGCCAATGGTGCGAGGCTTGCTGACAAGGACTTTCAGACCCAAGTGCGTCAAGCATTGGCCAATCTCGCGACGGCCTTGGAGGCGGCAAACAGCGCTGTCGACAAGCTCATTCATGTTCGCGTCTACGTCACGGACATCAATGACTGGCCGGCCTTCGACAGCATCTATTCCGAATGGATCGGCGCCGTCCGACCGGCCCGCGCGGTCGTTCCCGTCCCGACGTTGCACTACGGCTTTCGTGTCGAGATCGAAGCAGTGGCGGGCATAGCGCAATAAAAGCGCGATCAGCGCGCCGAATGACATTACCGGATTTTTAGCGAGGACCCATACGCGAGGCCTGTCCGCTCTGCGCCAGAAGCGTCCGTTCCGACAGAACGCGATTGCCCCAATACGGACTCAACGTAAGGCCCTTTTTGATCCTTGCGCCGGCTGGCCGGACTAACTTCTGCTTAGGCGTCTCAACTCTCGTATCCAGTACCTAATCTCATCACGGCCTAGACCTGCACCGGAAATCTCACCGCTTCCAGCGCCGTCTTGCCGCGGATCATGTCGGAGGCCTTGTCGGCGATCATCAGGGTCGAGGCGTTGAGATTGGCCGAGATCATGCGCGGCATGATCGAGGCGTCGACGACGCGCAAGCCCTGCAGGCCGTGCACGCGCAACTGGTCGTCGACCACGGCCCATTTGGTATCCGCCGGCCCCATGCGGCAGGTGCAGCCGGGATGGAACGTGGTGGTGCCGCGCTCGGTGGCTGCGGCCAAAAATTCGTCGTCGCTCTGCACCTTCGGCCCCGGGAAATCCTCATAGGCGTAGTATGGCGCGAGCGGCTTTGAAGCGAGCAACCGGCGCGCCAGTTTCATGCCGGCGACGACGACGCGGCGGTCGATCTCTTCCACCAGATAATTGGTCTGGATGATCGGTGGCGCGAACGGATCGGCGGAGCGGATGCGGACATAGCCGCGGCTCTCCGGGCGCTGCTGCCATGAGGCAACCGTCATGCCGGGCTCGTCCTCGAGCTGGCCCTGCACGCCCTCCTTGTAGCTCGCCGGTGTAAAGGTGAGCTGCAGGTCGGAGCTTTCGGTGGTCTCGCCGGAGTGCCAGAAGCAATAGACCATGGTCGGCGACAGCGACAGCAACCCGCGCCGCGTCGTCGCCCATTTCAGCGCCTCGACCCACAGGCTCAGGCCGCGCCTGAGTTCATTGATGGTCTTGATGTTCTTGACGCGTGCGACCGAGCGCGGCGCGTAATGATCCTGCAGGCCTTCGCCGACGCCGGGCAGCGCGTGACGGACCTCGATGCCGTGCGACTGCAGCAGTTCGGGCGAGCCGACGCCGGACAATTGCAGCACCTGCGGCGAGTTATAGGCGCCGCCGGAAAGAATGACTTCCTTGTTGGCGCGCACCTCGACGGGCGTGCCGCCCTTGCCGCCCCGGAGATAACGCACGCCGACCGCGCGCTTGCCCTCGAAAATGAGGTTGGTGACATGGGCGTGCGTCCGCACATCCACATTGCCCCGCTTCCGCGCCGGATGCAGGAACGCCTTCGCGGCGCTCATGCGCAGGCCGTTCTGGATGGTGCGCTGGCAGTAGGAGACGCCCTCCTGGATCGCGCCGTTGTAATCGGGATTTTTGGGGATGCCGAGGCTGACGGCGCCTTCCATGAACGCCTCGCACAGCGGATCCTGCCAATCCATCGTGGTGACGATGAGACTGCCGTCACGGCCGCGATAGGTCTCGTCGCCCTCGCCGACCCGCCGCTCCAGCCGCTTGAAATACGGCAGTATGTCCGGATAGCCCCAGCCGCGATTGCCAAGCTGCGCCCAGGTGTCGAAATCCTGGCGCTGGCCGCGGTTGTAGATATGGCCGTTGATCGAGGATGATCCGCCCAGCGTCTTGCCGCGTGGCGCGTAGATGCTGCGCCCGCCGGTCCACGGCCCCGGTTCCTGCTGATAGGCCCAGTTGACGCTCTTCATGTGGAACGTCTTGATGAAGCCGGCGGGCAGATGGATGTAGGGATGCCAGTCCTTGCCACCCGCTTCGAGCACGCAGACGCGGCTGGAAGAATCTTCGCTGAGCCGGTTGGCGAGCACGCTGCCTGCGGAGCCCGCGCCGATAATCACATAATCGAACGTTTCCATCGTCTCTTTTCTGGCGCGGCTTGTTACCGCGGCTTATCGTTGAGTTGATAGGTGAGATGCGCCTTCACCGTCGGCCATTCGCTGGCAATGATGCTGTAAACCACCGTGTCGCGCAATGTCCCGTTCGGCGCGATCTGATGGCTGCGCAGGATGCCGTCCAGCTTGGCGCCCAGCCGCTCGATGCCGCGCCGGCTCTGGTGATTGAAGAAATGGGTGCGGAACTCCAATGCAATGCAATTCAACTTCTCGAACGCGTGCGTCAGCAGCAGCAATTTGCACTGCGTATTGAGCGCGCTGCGCTGCACGCGTTTGGCGTACCAGGTCGAGCCGATCTCGACGCGGCGGTTGGCGGCATCGACATTCATATAGGTCGTCATGCCCGCGATTTTGCCCTCGGCGTCATAGACCGTGAACGGCAGCATCGATCCTGCCGCGAACAGGCCGAGCCGGCGGTCGATTTCCGTTTTCATGTTTTCGGCGGTCGGAATGAAGGTGTACCAGAGCTTCCACAGCTCGCCGTCCCTCACCGCTTCCACCAGGCCATCGATGTGATCGTGCGACAACGGCTCCAGCCGCGCGTGCTCGCCGCGAAGGGTAACCGGTTCAAGAAAGGCCATTCAAAACTCCGTTCTCTCCTCGTCATTGCGAGGAGCGAAGCGACGAAGCAATCCATCTATCCCAGTGGCGGTATGGATTGCTTCGCTTCGGCTCGCTCGCAATGACGTGGATGGTTCACCTATTCAAAAAGTTCAGCGCCAGTCCCGGCCGCGGCCAGTCTATCGCAATCAGTTCGCCTTTGCCCGACAGCGTGATGTACGCCGTCTTCAATTCCGGCCCGCCGAAGGCGATGTTGGTGGTGACGCGGTCGCCCGTCGGCACCTGCTCGACCAGCGTGCCGTCGGGCGCGATCACCGAGATGCAGCCCGACACCAGCGTCGCCACGCAGACATTGCCGTTGGCCTCTACGGCGAGCGAGTCGAACATCTGGTAGCCGCCCAGCCCCGCGATCGGCTTGCCGCGCTCGCCGCGATAGATCACGTCGCGCGGCTTGATGGTGCCGGGCTCGGAGACCTCATAGGCCCACAGCCGCGCGGTCGGCGTCTCCGCGATGTACACTGTCTTCTCGTCCGGCGACAGGCCGATGCCGTTGGCGGGCAGCACGCCGTGCACGACCTCGACGACCTCCGTCATCCCCGGCTTGAGATAATAGAACCCGCCGACATCCATCTCGCGGGCGCGGCGCTTGCCGAGGTCGGAGAACCAGAGGCCGCCGTGCTTGTCGAACACCAGGTCGTTGGGCCCCCGCAGCGCATGCTCGCCGCATTTGGTGACGACGGTCTCGACCTTGCCGCTCTGCAGATCCACGCGCTGGATCGAGCCGCCCTGATAATCATCGGGCTGCGGCCCCGGCATGATCATCTTGCCGGTCGGAATCCAGCTAAAGCCGCCATTGTTGCAGATGTACATCTTGCCGTCGGGGCCGAACGCTGCGCCATTGGGGCCGCCGGGAATTTGCGCGACGACCTCCTTGCGCCCATCGGGATAAACCCGCGTCAGCCGCTTGCCGCGGATTTCGACCAGCACCACCGATCCGTCCGGCATGACAACCGGGCCTTCCGGAAACTCCAGATCGGTGGCGAGAACGCGGATATCGGCCATGAATCCTCCCGGCTTGCTTTTGGCTGCAGGCGGATTTTTGGCTCGGCCCCGCACGCGCAACAATTCGTTGCGGCTGTTATGGCAAAGCCGTCATCGCTTGCCAACCCGACGGCCTGCACACCAGCTATCGCCTAGGGCGCGCCGTGTCGGGAAGGTCCGGCGGGCGTGAGGCTTCCTCTCCCAGAAGACCGGGCAGGATATCCCGCGCGTCCGGCCCAAGAGGCTGCATATCCGCCCTGCCGTGTGCCAATCCCGCGTAAGTGACGGTCGTGAGCAGACCGCCCCCCGCCGTGGATCGCAAGGGCGTCGACAACAGCGCGGCGGTGACTTCCGTGCGCCGATAAAGCACGCGGCCATCGGCTTCGACAATTTCCAGGCGCCGCGCGCCTACAGTGTCGAGCCAAGGATTCCAAGGTCCCTGAAAAATGTCGGCGCCCGCCTTAGCGTTGCGAACTGAAATGATCGCTTCCGCATCCTCGATACGCCCGGCATCGCGGACCAGACATTCGCCGGCGGAAATGCGTGCCTGGACACGGTCCTCAACTCTCCTGGGCCCTGTGCCGCGCAACGCAAGATGCTGTTCGGGCCACACGATCAGGCTGCGTGGCAAATCGGGCTTCGGGCATTGATCGCGGCGCTCGATGCGATAGCTGGCGCGTTCGATCTTGCCATCGGGATATCTTGCGGCGGCGATGACGCGAGCAACAGCGCCATTGTAGAGCAAACGCAGGCAGAGCGCTTCGCAATAGGGCCCCTCGCCTCGCCGGCCGCTATGGGAAGAGCTTGGCAGTTCGATCGCGACGATTGCGGGCAGCTTGATGACGCCCGGGGACTGCACGTCCGTAGCTTGGAGTTGCGCGATCTCCTGCTCATGCGGCGCGTTCACCATGCCCGGTATCTTGAACGCACCGACAAGCAATATGGCAACCGGAACAAGGTTCGCGATCCAGCGAACCTGCCGCGTGGCTGGGTCAAACCCAGCGACCATCCCGAGTTTCAGGACGAGCCAATTCAAGCCCCACCAGACGACGAGATAGACAAACAGCGAAGGCGCGGCACCAAGAATCAGGCCCGGCAGGCCGCCCAGCAGCCAGCCGAACGTCGCCACGACGGGATACGCCAGGACGACGAGCGCCGCCACGCCGGTGCCGACAAGAAAGCGCAGGAAACGGGAGTGCGCCAAATCGCAAACCTTCGGTGCAATTTCGAGCGAGCCTAAGATGCTTAGACAGCGTTCGTTAAGACCAAGCTAAACCGAAAGTTTCGATTGGGGCCAGCGGATGGGTAGAGCGCAAGCGAAACCCATCAAATCGCGGCCCGCAAGGGATGATGGGTATCGCTTCCGCCTACGCTCGTTGAGCTACCGTGGACAAGTCGCTCCACCCATCCGACTACCCTTTTCCTACTCCTTGACCGGCATCCAGATCTCCAGCCCGCCATTGCCGGTGGCGGGATCGAAGTTCTCGTCGTAGCGCTCGAAGCTCGGCGCATCTGCCGCCTTCATGCCAGATGCCGGGAGCCAGTGATTCCAGATCGTGTTGACGGTGCGGCGGATGGTCGAGATGTGCTCTGAGTGGGTGAACACCGCATACTTCTGCTCCGGAATCCGCACGCGGGCGAACTCGCGCGGCAGGTCGGAGAAGTCGGCGACTTCGACGCCGGCAATGTAATCGAAGCCGGAATCGTCGCCATTGCAGCAGACGCCATAGGCTACCTTGCCGACCCTATTCGGGATGGCGTCGACTGTCTGGTGAAACTTCTGCCACTGGTTCGGAATGCCGGCGCCGCCGTTCTCATGCGTGCAGCGTTCGCTGATGCCGGCGATCAGCAACGGCTTGGAAGTTTCGAAACGCGGCGGCTTGAGAGTATCGAGCAGGGTTGAATCCATCATGATGGGCTCCTGAAGCTTGAGATGATCGAGGCACGTTGTGGCGCGGACCGCTTCGGGCGTTAAGCCGAAATGGTCGCGGAACGCGCGGGTGAAAGCTTCGTGAGAGCTGTAATCCGAATCCAGCGCGAGGCTGAGAATGTCGGGCGCGCCGGCGGCGAGTGCCTGCGCCGCCTTGGTCAGCCTGCGGGCGCGCACATAACGCATGACCGAAACGCCGGTCGCGGCGGCAAACGCCCGCACCAGATGGAAACGCGAGACGCCGGCAACGCTCGCGATCTCATCGAGCGTCAGCGGGTCGGCGAGATGGCTTTCGATGTACCAGAGCGCTTTCTGGGCTGGATTCATGGCTCACAGCTTTCATGCGAAGCGTTCGTATTATCGGCGATTGCGCCCCGCTTGATTTGACAGTCCTTGCTCTTCGATCGTGCCACTGACAAGGTAGGGAACGCTTTCGGAGGGTACCATGCTGATCACCAATGTCCGGGCGCATCATATCCGTATTCCCTATGACGCCGGTGTCGCGAGCTTCAAGCAAGGCGCGTCCGCCATCTCGGCGCTGGAAATCGTCATGGTGGAAGTTTCGACCGACGCCGGGATTACCGGCTGGGGCGATGCCTTCGCCTATGTCTGCCCGCGAACCAGCACCACCGCCATCGAGGAAATGATTGCGCCGCAGGCGCAGGGCCTCGAGGTTCCCGATGCGGCCGGTATTCCCGCCTTCATGGAACAGATCCAGCGCAACCTGCATCTGTTCGGCCGCTATGGCATTACGATGTTCGCGATATCGGCGCTCGATATCGCCTTGTGGGACCTTGCGGCCAAAGCGAAGGGCGTGCCGTTGCACCGCCTGATCGACGAAGCCAGGCGCACTCGGATTCCTGCCTATGCGAGCCTGCTGCGAATCGGAAAGCCGGAGCTGATCGCAAGCGAATGCGAGACCGCGCTGCGGCAGGGCTACAAGGCGATCAAATTGCATGAGACCACCACGCCTGCAGTATTTGCCGCACGGCAGGCGATCGGCGCCGGCATTCCGCTGATGGTCGACCTGAATTGTCCGCTGAATGGCGGGGAGGCGATCGCCTTCGCGCATTCCTGCCGCGACGCCGCGCCGATGTTCCTTGAAGAGCCGGTCTGGCCGCCGGAAGATTTTGCAACGCTAGCCGAAGTGCGAAGCAAGGGCGGGCTCAACGTTGCGGCTGGAGAGAACGCCTGCACGGCTCATCAGTTCAGGCAGATGATGAAGGCGGGCGCGGTAAGCCATGCGCAACCTTCCGTCATCAAGGTCGGTGGCATCACCGAATATCTGAAGGTGGCTGCCTTGGCCGACGAATTCGGCGTCAGGCTTGCGCCGCATTCGCCGTATTTCGGGCCGGGCTTCCTGGCGACGCTGCACTTGATGTCGCTGCGCGACGACGCGAGCTTTGTCGAGGTGTTCTCCATGAAGCGCGCCGCCTGCTTGTGGCGCGGCCGCATCGATGTCGATGCCAATGGCGATGTGGAGGTGCCGCAGGGGCCGGGTCTCGGTTATGAACCGGACAAGGCCGTCATGGAGCAATACCGCGTGGCGTAATCCGCGGAACAGCCTTACTTGGTGCCGTCTTTCGGCGTCACCGCATCCTTCGCAGCAGGCGCCGAATCCTTCGCGGCAGGCGCGACGGCCTTCTTCGCATCCTCCGCCGCCTTGTTCTGCGCCGCCTGCAACTCGCCGACCAGCTTCTGCAAGCCAATGACCGCGTTCTTCAGCGCCTCGATCTGCCGGTTACTGGCATCAATCCTCTGCTGATGATCGGTGGTGAGTTTTGTAATCGTCTTCTGCAGGAAGTCGACATTGCTCTGCAGGCAAGAGGTGCGCCGCTCCATGGCTTTTTCGACGGTGCAGATCTCGATGCCGGGAACGTCCTGCGCGTGGACGCTCGCCGGCAACAAAGCCATCAGCAGCGCGATGGCGACGATCGTGATCTTGGGCGTCGGAGCAATCATCCAAATCCTCGTTCCAAAAGCATCTCACGCAGGGGAACGTCTATCACGGCAATTTGCGTGAAGGAGGGCCCTGTCCCCAGAGATACCATACTGATACCTCATTCAGGCGTTGTGCTTCATCCCGTTAACAGTGGATGGATTTCGCCGCACCTCAAACCGGTGTGTTTGTCGGCTGCGGCAGTGGAGATTGATTGTATGGCAACGCGTGAAAAACGACTGGCGCAGTTCGACGGCAACGGGGACCCGCCGCCGAACCTGCCGGTAGAAGTTCTTTGTGAAGATCACAGCGGAACCTATCAACTGCCGTTCGCCTGCCGATGGATCGACGGTCAATGGCGTAATGACAGGACCGGCGGCATGGTCGAGGCAACCGTGGTCGGTTGGCGACTGCCGCGGCCGAGATCTGAAAACGCCGCGGATAGGCCCTGACCCGTCGCAGATTGCGTCAAAATGCGACGGACGCGCGCGGGACTTTAAGGTTCGGAACAGCGATGGAACGAACCGGGCCCGAATCACTGATTTAGCGCCGTACGCTCCTGTTCACGGCTAGATGTCGGGCGCCGTCCGAGCCGGCGCACCACATAAAGGACCACAGCAATCGGCCGCAGCCAGCGGCCGACGACAAAGGTTAATTCCTCGGCGGATGACATGTGGTCACCTCCACGGCGTGGGCGGTGGCACCTTGTCGACGGCAGGCGGCACGTCGATGGTCTTGAAGTCGGCGGGGCCGACGATCTCGAGGTACTCCATGTCCTCCGAGTAATCGTACAGGTAATGCGTGATGCCCGGCCGCTGGTGCACGACATCGCCGGCCTGCACCAGGGTCGACTTGTCCTCATACATGAAGCGCGCCCAGCCCTTGGTCATGATCACGATCTGGAATTCGCATTCGTGCTTGTGCCAGCCGGTGCCCTCTTCCGGCGGCAAGTCGGGGTTGGCCTTGACCAGGTGGCAAATCACCTGCCCGCCGGTGGCATCGGCGATGCCGAGATCGCGATAAAGGAAGAAGTCGCGCAGACCTCCGCCCTTGAACTCGGTATCGCCGGGTTTGACGTGAGAGAATTTGCTGACGACGGCCTGCTTGTTCATCGAAGCCTCCACGGTTCGCGTTGGCGGGACCGCGACAGGCGAAGAGCGTCCAAATTTTCGGCAGCGTCGCATCGTCGCGTTCACGGCTGCATGCTGCTATGCGAAATCCACGCCAGTCGGGTTGCAATGCAGCGATTTGGCCGGCATCGGTGCAGTGAACCGCTTGGCCGGAGGCAGAAATCCGGTTTCAGTAGCTTGCAAAAAATGGCGAATGACCGGGCCCTGCGCCGCCATCAAAACGGGCAAAGCTCACCCGGCTTGCCTAATATTCGACTTCGAGTTCCTCGATATCGGCCGGCTCGGCCTTGGCAGCCTCGATCCATTCCTGCATCTCTGGCATCGCCATGATGGTCGCGGCGTAGGCCGCGAGGGTGGGCTCGAGCTTGACGTCATAGGTCATGAAACGGGTCACAACGGGCGCGTACATGGCGTCCGCCATGGTGCGCTCGCCGAACAGGAACGGCCCGCCTGCTTCCGCAAGGCATTCGCGCCAGATGGTGCAGACCCGGTCGATATCGGCCTGCGCGCGCGACCAGATCTTGAAGCCCGGGAAATGGCCCTTCAGGTTGACCGGCAGCGAGGCACGCAGCGTGGTGAAGCCCGAATGGATTTCACCGCAGATCGAGCGGCAATGCGCGCGCCGGATCCGGTCGGACGGCAGCAGGCCGGCGTCCGGCATCGCCTCGTTGAGATATTCCGCGATCGCCAGCGTATCCCAGATGGTGGCGCCGTCGTGGCGCAGGCACGGCACCAGGATCGACGACGACAGCAGCAGGATTTCAGCCCGCGCTGAGGCATCGTCGGGAGCGGTGATGACCTCCTCGAACTCAAGCCCTGAGAACTTCGCCAGCAGCCAGCCGCGCAGCGACCAGGACGAGTAATTCTTGCTGGAGATGGTCAGTGTGGTCTTCGCCATATGGCCTTCCCTCGAACCCAAAACGCCTCTTGCACAGCCAAGGGCGGCCGACCGCGCCACCGCCAATGCCTGTGCGCTGGGCATTTGCGCAGCAAACCACGTGCCAGTTTTAGAGGCGGCCGGGCCCGCTGTGGCGTCGATATTGCATGGCCTCACGGGACAGGGGCTGATGTGAATGATGTCAATGATGTACCAGGCCTATCAGAACCACATGGACCTGACGTCGCCATGGCGGACCGGGGCAGCAGCGGCGCTCAGATATCTCAACCTGGTGCCGCAGGGCGTCTCCGACAAATTGTTCGGCCGGCTGGCCGCTTCGCTCGAACTGATCTCGCGCTCCTCCCTCACCTATCACCGGCCAGCCTATGGCATCGACAGGGTACTGGTCGGCAATCGGGAGCTGGAGGTAACCGAGGAAGTCACCTTCGCCACCCCGTTCGGTTCGCTCCTGCATTTCAAGAAGGAGAACGCGCCGGAGCAGCCGCGGCTGTTGCTGGTGGCGCCGATGTCCGGCCATTTCGCGACGCTATTGCGCGGTACCGTGAAGACGTTGCTGCAGGACCACGACGTCTACATCACCGACTGGCACAATCCGCGCGACATTCCGCTTCATGCCGGCCGGTTTGGGCTGGAGGATTACACCGATCACCTGATCACCTTCCTGGACAAGATAGGTCCGCGTGCGCACATAGTGGCGATCTGCCAACCGTCGGTCTCGGCGCTGGCTGCGGCCGCCGTGATGTCGGAGGATAATCACCCCGCCCGCCCGGCGACGCTGACCCTGATGGCCGGGCCGATCGACACCCGGATCCAGCCGACCAAGGTCAATGAATTCGCCAGGAGCAAGCCGATCAACTGGTTTGAGAAAAACCTGATCAATTACGTGCCGGTGCAGTGCAAAGGCGCGTTCCGAAAAGTCTATCCCGGCTTTGTGCAGCTCACCGCCTTCGTGTCGATGAATCTGGAACGCCACATCAAGCAGCACATCGACCTCGCCAATCATCTCGCCAAGGGTGAGAAGGAAAAGGCCGCGATCATCAAGACCTTCTACGACGAATATTTTGCGGTGATGGACTTGCCGGCGGAGTTTTACATCGAGACCGTGCGCGACGTGTTTCAGGAGCATCTGTTGCCGCAGGGCAAACTGAAACATCGCGGCCGGCCGGTGAGCCCGGCCGCGATCCGGCGCATGGGCCTGATGACGGTCGAGGGCGAAAAGGACGATATCTGTTCGATCGGCCAGACGCTGGCGGCGCAAGACCTCTGCACCGGCGTGCGCGCCTATCGCAAGGTGCACCACATGCAGGCCGGCGTCGGCCATTACGGCGTGTTCTCCGGCAAGCGCTGGAACAACGAGATCTATCCGCTGCTGCGGGATTTCGTGCATGTGAATTCGTGAGCGGGGCTTGCGCGGCTCTCTCCCCGTCATTGCGAGCGAAGCGAAGCAATCCATCGCGCCGCATTCGCGGATGCATGGATTGCTTCGTCGCTGAGCTCCTCGCAATGACGGCTGGTGGCTCTGGCCGCCTTTCGCTTCGTACGCTAACATTCTTCCAAGGCCGGCCGTTCAAGAGTCGCCTCGGGAGAAACCATCATGCGTCTTTCGATCAATCTCCGCGCTACGGCGCTCGGCATCCTCAGCGCACTCCTGCTGACCGTCACAGCCACAGCCGCAGAGGTGCGGGTGATGATCTCGGGCGGATTGTCCGCCGCCTACAAGGCGCTGGTTCCGGAATTCGAGCGCAGCACCGGCCACAAGGTGCTGACCGCTTACGGGCCGTCGATGGGAACGACCACGAATGCTATACCGGTACGGCTGGAGCGCGGCGAACCGGCGGACGTTCTCATCATGGTCGGTTATGCGCTCGACGATCTCGCCAAGAAGGGCAAAGTGACTGCCGGCACCAGCGTCGATCTCGTCAAGTCGCCGATTGGGGTTGCCGTCAAGTCGGGCACGCCGAAGCCCGATATCAACACGGCCGACGCGCTCAAGCGCGCGCTGCTGGCGGTGAAAACGGTTGCCTATTCCGACAGCGCCAGCGGCGTCTATGTCTCGACCGAGATGTTCGGAAAGCTCGGCATTACGGAAGCCATGAAGGACAAAGCGAGGAAGATTCCGGCAACGCCGGTCGGCGAGATCGTCGCGCGCGGCGACGCCGAGATCGGCTTCCAGCAGATCAGCGAATTGAAGCCGGTGGAAGGCATCGAGATCGTCGGCCCGCTGCCTGACGAATTGCAGAAGATCACGGTGTTTTCCGCAGGGATCGCCACCGTCTCGAAGGAGCCGGAGGCCGGCAGGGCGCTGATCAAGTTCCTCGCCTCACCCGCCGCGCGTCCCGAGATCGTCAAGAGCGGGCTCGATCCGATTGCGGCGGGCTCGACGAACTAGCACTCTGCGTTCCCCGGATGCTGCGCAGCGCGCCGCCCTTGCGGCGTGATGCGCTGCTGATCCGGGGTCCACGTCGGTCTGGGTCCCGGCTCTGCGGAGCAGCGCACTGGACGATGCTCCGCATCGCCAGGAGCGCTGCGCCGCGTCCGGGACATGATGCCTTCACCGATGCATGTGCTGCATCGCGAGCAGCACAATCACGGCGAGCGCCAGCACGACGGTCGTGCTTTTCCAGAACAGCAGCGGATTGCGCTCGATCAGCGGCGTCCGTGACGTCGAGAGATAGTTCGCATTGGGGTGGCGCAAATCGAACAGAAATTCCGAAAAACTGTCGTAACGCTTGTAGGGATTGGGGTGCACGGCCTTCTCGAGCGTGCCGTCGATCCATTGCGGCAACTCGCGGTCGCCATGCGACGCCGGGCGGTAGGCCAGCTTGTTGAATTGCGATCTGGTCCGCGCCTTTGCGATCTGCGCGCCGTAAGGCAGTTTTCCGGTCAGCATCTGGTAAGTGATGACGCCGAGCGAAAACAGGTCCGAGCGCATCGTCGCCGGCTCGCCGAGGAAATATTCGGGCGCGGTGTATTGCTGGGTGCCGAGAATGTCATTGCGGATGCCGGATGGCTCGGCCTCCACGACGCCCGTGATTTTCGTCGAACCGAAATCGATGATCTTCACGGTGCCCGTAGCATCGATCATGATGTTGTCGGGCCTGACGTCCTGGTGCAGCATCTCCTTGCGATGGAAGGCGCGCAAGCCCTTGGCGATCTGCTCGACGATGCCGCGCACGGCTTCCAGGCTCGGTTTCGGATTGTCGATCATCCATTGTGTCAGCGTCTGACCGTCGATGTATTCGGTCGCGACATACAGGAAATTGCGCTTGCGCTGCAGCAGGCAGGGTTTCAGCACGTGCGGGCTGTCGATCCGCCGCGCCACCCACTCCTCCATCATGAACCGCTTCAGGTAAGCGGGATCGTCGCGCAAATCGATCGACGGGATCTTGATGGTGACCACCGCGTCGGTTTCTATATCGACGGCAAGATAGATGTGGCTGCGGCTGGAGCCGTGCAGCTCGCGGACGATCCGGTAGCCGTCGAACACGGTGCGCGCCTCCAGAAGCGGCGGCAGCGGCAGTTCATGCGGCTGCGCGAACACTTCGCTGGCGGCGCCGTCGGGCACCTCATCGACGCGGACGATCTGGACGGTGAGGTTGTCCTTGCTGCCGGCTTCAAAAGCCTGGTCGACAATCCCCTTCGCGGCCGCATCGAGATCGGCGCCGCCTTCGTTCACCGCCTTTGCAATGCGACGGGCGCTAAGATGCTCGTAGATGCCGTCGGTCACGAGCACAAAGACATCGCCCGGCTCGACCCGCAACATCTGGTAGTCGATCTCGATTTGCGGATTTACGCCGAGCGCCCGGCCGAGATAGCTCTGCTGCGAGGAGATGACGATACGGTGATCGTTGGTCAGTTGCTCCAGCGTGTTGCCGGAGAGGCGATAGATGCGGGAATCGCCGACGTGAAAGAGATGCGCCGTGGTCGACTTGATGACCATGGCGGAGAGCGTACAGACGTAACCGCGGTCCTTGTCATAGGCATACTGGCTGCGCGTCTGCGAATGCAGCCAGGAATTGGTCGCCTCCAGCACGCGCTGCGCCGAGGTGCGCACCGACCAGGATTCCGAGGTGCAGTAATAGTCGGTCAAGAACCCCTTGACCGCGGATTCCGCGGCGACCCGGCTGACCTTGCTCGTGCTGATGCCGTCGGCCAGAACGATGGAAATGCCCTTGAGGCTGAGCAGCGGCTCGTCCGGGATCAGGACGCCATGGAAATCCTGGTTGGTTTCCTTGGCTCCCTTATCGGAAAATTGTCCGACCGATATTTTCAGCTCGCGCGGCATTCCCGGCTTTCACGACAATGGGCCTCTCCCCTGGCGAGGAGAGGCCCATCCTCATCTTAAAGATCAAGCGGCAATGCGGGAAGACGGCCGCGAAGATGCCGCAGCCGACGCGCTGCGCGACGGACCAGTCTTCACGTGAGTGGCGTACAGCGTCAGCCCGGTGAAAGCGAGACCGCCGACGAGGTTGCCGATCACGGTCGGAATCTCGTTCCAAAAGATGTAGTCCCACCAGGTGAACTTGCCGCCGAGCAGCAGGCCGGACGGGAACAGGAACATGTTCACGATGGAATGCTCGAAGGTCATGAAGAAGAACAGCATAATCGGCATCCACATCGCGATCACCTTGCCGCTGACGTGGGTGGAAATCATCGCGCCCACGACGCCGGCCGAGACCATCCAGTTGCAGAGCATGCCGCGAACGAACAGCGTCAGCATGCCGGCCGCGCCATGGTTGGCATAGCCGACGGTGCGGCTCTCGCCGATCGTGCCGATCACCTGACCGACCTTGTCCGGCGGCTGCGACCAGCCGAAGGTGAACACGATCGCCATCATCACGGCGACCGTAAAGGCGCCGGCGAAATTGCCGATGAAGACGAGGCCCCAGTTGCGCAACACGCCGCCAAGCGTCACGCCAGGGCGCTTGTCGATCAGCGCCAACGGCGCCAGCACGAACACGCCGGTGAGAAGGTCGAAACCGAGCAGATACAGCATGCAGAAGCCGACCGGAAACAGCGCGGCGCCGACGATCGGCACGCCGGTCTGCACGTTGATGGTGATCGCAAACGCCGCGGCAAGCGCAAGGATCGCTCCGGCCATGTAGGCGCGGATGACCGTATCGCGCGTCGACATGAAGATTTTGGATTCTCCGGCGTCGACCATCTTGGTCACGAATTCCGAAGGCGCGAGATAGGCCATTCCAGTTCCCCTTTCGAGACAACGTTGAAGCGCGCCGGATGCTGCGCAGCCGTGCACCGATTAAAATGAAAAATCTTACCGCCCTCGTGCACGACAGATCCCACGCCGCCTTTGAACGGCACAGAAACGACGCAGGTCATGCCCGATCAGGAACTGAGGATGCGCGAGCTATCGTGAGGTGGTCCCGAAGACTGCTCGAAGCGCCTCACGCGAGGCCGCTTGATCCCAACGCCTTCGGCCAACGCTGGCCTTGGCAATCCGAACGGACGGCAGTCGTCATTGACTGAGACAGGATTAAGCAATCGATGTGCCAACCCGAAATCGAGCCGCAGGCTCAAAAAGGCGCGTATTTCTACGTGGTTATGGCCCTATCGCGCGGTGCCCGGAGAGGAACGGCTGCCTTGTATTTGTGCAGTTGCACAGATGTTGGCGCCTGCTGCAGCGCCTCGTCGTGCCGAAGCGCGCGCGGCACGGCGCCATCCATTCTCCTCGCAATGAAATCTGAATCCGCAAAACTCGTCGTCGTCCCGGACAAGCGAGCACAGCGAGCGCCGATCCGGGACCCATAACCACAGGACAAAGTTTTGCGAACGCTGGCTCCCCAGCGCTTCTGACAACTCAATCCTGTGGTTATGGGTCCCTGCGTTCGCAGGGACGACAGCGGAGTAAGCTTCTACTTCGTCTGCGTCCTTACCGGCCGGTCCTTCAGGCCGTTATTGTCATAGGCCTTGCGCAGGGTGCCGTTGGAGATCGCTTCGTTCAGGAACTTGACCGCAAACGCCAGCGACAGCGGATGATTGGGCGGCACTGCCACCGCCGTCACGGTCTGCTTGAAGGTTTCATCCAGCACGCGTGTGCCCGGAATCCTCTTTGCTATCGCGTTGAGCTGATCGCGCGACAGCGCGAACGCGTCGATCTGGCCATTCTTGAGCAGGCCGAAGATTTCGTCGTAGGTCTGGTAGCCCGTGACTTTGGCGTTCTTCAAATGCGCGATCGCGCCGCGCATCGTGGTTGTATTGTTGACCGCCGCGACCTTGATCCCGGGCTGATCGAGTGTTGCGAAATTCGTGACCGTCGAGCCAGGCTTGACGATGTAGGTCGCATCCGACACCTCATAGATCGGTCCGAACGACATCCTGCCCTCGCGTTCCGGATCCTTCGGCAGGAAGGTGATGTCCCAGGTGCCCTTCGACGCCGCATCGACGATCTGCCCGGAATTGTTGTGCGCGACATATTCGACGGGGACGCCGAGTTGCTCCGCCATCGCCTTGCCGAGATCGACCGGCACGCCGGCATAACCGGTTTCGGTCTTGGTCGACCAGAACGCGCCGCCGGCCGGACTGATCGCGATCGCCACCCGCAGCTTGCCGGTCGGCGCAATCTCATCCTTCAAGGCATCGGCAGCGGCAGGCATCGTCATCATCACCGTCAATCCCAGCATGAGACCGGCCGTTGCCGGCGAGAGTTGATTGAACATCGGGAGCTCCTTCCCCAGCCGATCGCTGGCGTCGCGCTCACCCCTTTCACGGATGATCAGCGCTTCTTTTTTGCCGCAGCGGCGCCTTTTGGAGCCGCAGCCGGCGTTGCCGGCTCGGCCGTTTCGAACTTGCCGATCGCCATGATCTGGACGCGCGCATTGGCTGATGATGCCGGACGATTGACGTCCTGCAACTGTTCCTCGCCTAAACCAAGCGCCTGAAGTCGTTTGGGCGATACCTTGAAGGTGTTCACCAGAACGTCGCGGATCGATTCGGCGCGCCGCTGGCTCAGGATCAGATTGTGGTCGCGCCGTCCGGCGGATTCGACGTGATCGACGATCAGATAGCGATAGGGCCGCGTCTTCGGATCTGTGAGCGCGTCCGCGATGCTGCCGATGGTCTGATAGGAGGCCGGTCGGATCAGGGAGGAATCCTGGTCGAACACGACGTCGACACGGATTTGCGGCAGCTTCGTCAGTTGCGGCGCGATCGGCGGGCGCTTCTGCGGCTGGGCGTCCGCTCTCGCCTTGATGCGGTCGGCAGCCTGCTGGCGCAACGCAGCCAGGTCGATATCCGACTCGGCTTCGACGGCAAGCTTCTCAATGATGTCCCCGCTCGACATGGCGGTTTGCGCCCGCCCCGCCGTTATCGGCAGGGCAAAGGCGGCCATGGCGCCCAGCGCGAGACCGATGCCGCACAGCTTTTCTCCCCCAAGCATCAGTGATACCCCGCGGCGCTGATCGCCTTGTTGCAGTTCGGGGTCGCCTTCTTGGTGGATTCCAACAGACATTGCAGCCCCTTGACAGGATCGTGCCGAACCTCACCGCAGAAGCGGTTCAATTCCCAATTGCACAGTCTCACAAGGGAGGTGCGCGCGATAATGCGCTGCTGGATGGCGCCGAGGGCCTGGGGATAATCGGTCTTGCACTTCGCCGACACCACGTCCTGGTTGCGGCCCAAACACTCCTTCAGGCGCGTCGCGTCGAGATTGACGCCGCGGCAATTGTCATCGATGTCCTTGCCGCAGCTCGCGGCCAGCATGGCCGCGGCCTCCTCGAATTTCATGGTCTGCGCCGTCGCCAGCGAAGGCATAAATATCGCAATGATGAACAGGAAAAACCGGATTCGGGTCATGCGCTCACCTCACACAAGGAGGGTGGCGATGGTCAAGTGTTCTGTTTGAGTTCACGGCCGCACAGCGGAGCTATTGCGCCGCAACAAATCGTCGCGGGTCGCAAGCACCAGTATCTCCGTTCGTCATGCCGGCCTCGTGCCCGCCTTCCATGACGGAAAGTGGTGCATGATCAAATGATTAGTGATTTCACGGCGCGGTTTGCGCGGCCGGTACCTTGATCTCCCGCGGCAGGATGATCGCCGCCACGATCACCAAGAGGCACAGCGCGCCGAACGCCTGCAGCATGGTGACGAAGCCGCCCTTTTCGTAGAGCCACGCCACCAGGCCGACGGAGGCGCCGGCCGCGGTGAAGCCGACGAAGTAGCGCACCGAATAGGCGCGCGAGCGCCATTCCTCGGTGGTGTATTTGCCGACCATGGCGTCGTTGACGGTGACCTGGCCGAACGCACCCATCACGATGCCGATGGAGGCGATGATCAGCGGCAGGTTCGACAGCGTCGCCGCAAAATACATGAACGGCGCCAGCAAGAACGACAGCGGCAGCATCACGGCCTTCAGCGAATAATGGTCAATCAGCTTGCCGATGGTATATTGCGTCATCGCGCCGAACACATAGACGCCGGCCGCGATCACCCCGAGCAGGGCCGGACTGTTGGTCAGGCCGGCCAGCCGCTCGGCGAACAGTTTCGGCATCGCTACCGTGATGGCGTTGAACGTCGTGGATATCGCGATCACCACGATCAAAAGCGCCAAAAACACCCGCCACATGTCTTCTTTCGCCACCCGCGCCTGCGCTGCGGCCTGCCTGGTGCCGGTTCGGTCCTCGTGCACCACCATCAGCGCAAAGGCCACGCCGATCAGGATCGTGACGATTCCCGGCGCGATGAAGGCCCAGCGCCAGCCGAGATATTGCCCGATCACGCCGGTGACCAGCGCCGAGGACGCCACGCCGAGATTGCCCCAGACGCCGTTCAGGCCCATTTCGCGCCCGAGTTTGTCGGCATAGGACACGATCATCGCGGTGCCGACCGGATGATAGATCGAGGCGAACAGGCCGATCGCCAGCAGCGCCGCGCCGAGTTGCAGCGGCGTTTGCACGAAGCCGACGGCGATCATCGAGGCGCCGATCCCTGAGAAGAAGATCACCATCATGTGGCGCCGGCTCCAGCGGTCGCCGAGCCAGCCGGTGACGAGCGAGCCCGCGCCGAAGGCAACGAAGCCCGGGGTGGCGTAAGGCAACAGCTCCGAATAGGCCATGCCGAGCGCCGGGCCCATGATGATGACGGCGGCGGCAAAAATCAGCATCGAATAGTGGTCGATGAAGTGAGCGGCGTTGACGAAAGTGATCACCCGGCTTGAGCTGTTCCTTGGGCTGTTCATGGTCGATTCCCGAATCCCGCAATTTTCCGAAATAGGTTATACGGGGTTGTCCTGACGGGATGTCGCCAATGAATATCGCCGAAAAGCCAATTGCCGCCATTGTCGGGCGCCGCATCTCGACCGGCGACGGCATCCACATGATCGCGAACAGCTACCGGAAGGGCGTCCGGCTCGACACCCACATGCACCGCGAGGCGCAACTGGTCTACGCGGCGAAGGGCACCATGCAGGTGACGACGCCAAAGGGTCGCTGGCTGGTGCCGCCGGACCGTGCGGTGTGGGTGCCCGCGCTATCGGAGCATGCGATCGACGTGCTCGCCGATATCGAGATGCGGACGCTCTATTTCGAGCTCGACTGGCTGCAGCGCGAAGTGCGCAGCCACAGCCTGGATGCGGAATTCGTGGTGCGGGTGTCGCCGCTCCTGCATCAGACCATCCTGGCTTTGTTCGACGATCGCGGCGATCGCGAGCGAACCGAGCTTCTGCTGCGACTGGTCATGATGGAGCTCGACCAGGCCGAAGATTCGGCGACCTTCATCCCGCTGCCGCGCGAGCCGCGCTGCCGGCGCGCCGCGGATATCGTGCTGACGGACCCGACCGGCGACCATGAGATCGAAACGCTGGCGCGCGAGGTCGGCACCTCGGTGCGGACGCTGTCGCGGCTGTTCTCGTCGGAGACGCAGTTAAGCTTCAAGAGCTGGTGCCAGCGCGCCCGGATTGCAGCGGCAATCGAGAAGCTGTCGACGGATGCAGGCGTGTCCGTCAAGCAGCTTGCCTCGGATTTGGGCTATGCCAGCGTGCCGGCGTTTTCCCATGCTTTCCGGCAGGTTACCGGCAAAACGCCGACGGAATTCGCCGGGAAGGAATGAGGCGGTGACATTGTATTGTCGTCATTATCAGCGAAGCGGGGTAATCCAGTATTCCAGAAGCGGCGATGATCAATCGATAGGCCGCGGCGTACTGGATACGCCGCAGGAGCCTGTCATCGGGCTCGCCGAAGGCGAGACCCGGTGGCGGGGTATGACGACCTGGACTTCTTGATTGTGATCGGCACCGACCTAAATCCGATGTAAGATTCCGCAAAACCCCCGCTGGATTCGACCCGCCACATGGCCAATGCCTTTTTCTCTGATCTTCTCGCGACGATATCAGAACGCGGCCGCACACTGCTGCGGCGGGCCGGACCGTCCGACGACGGCCAGGACGCTTCGGAGCTGATCGAGTTATGTGAAGCGCTGCTGTCGGGCCGCGGCGAAGCCTCCGGCACCGCGATGGCGCGCGAGGTGCTCGATCGCTACCACGATCTCGACGCCGCCGGCCGCGTCACCTTCTTCGAAACGCTGGCCCGCAACTTCGGCCCAGACCGCGAGAAGCTGTCGCAGGCGATCGAGAGCTGGCGCAGCCAGCCGAACGACAGCGATGCCAGCGATCTTCATTTTGCTTCCGAGCCGCGTCGGCAGGAGCTGATCCGCCGGCTCAACCGTGCACCCGGCGGCACCAGCGAACTGGTGGCGATGCGCGCCGACCTGCTTTCCCTGATGAAGGGCAACAAGGATCTGGCCGCGCTCGACCGCGACGTGGTGCATTTGCTGTCTTCTTGGTTCAACAGGGGATTTCTCGTGCTGCGGAGGATAGACTGGTCGACGCCGGCCAATATTCTTGAACAGATCATTCGCTATGAGGCCGTGCACGAAATCCGCGACTGGAACGATTTGCGCCGCCGCATCGATCCCGTCGACCGGCGTTGCTACGCCTTCTTCCATCCGCAACTCAACGACGAACCGCTGATCTTCGTCGAGGTCGCGCTGACCGAGACGATTCCGACCGCGATCGCACCGTTGCTCGCCGCCGAACGGCAGCCGGTGCCGGTCGAACGCGCGCGCACCGCCGTGTTCTATTCGATCTCGAATACGCAGAAAGGGCTTGGTGGCATTTCCTTCGGCAGCTTCCTGATCAAGCAGGTGGTCGAGGAGTTGCGGCGCGAACTGCCGAAGCTCGACACCTTCATCACGCTGTCGCCGGTGCCGGGCTTCATGCAATGGCTGAAACAGGCCGACGATGTTCCGCTGGGCGATGAGGAGCGGATACTGCTCGAAAGCCTCGACAAGCCGGACTGGTTCGAGAATGACGAACTGACCGCGCAATTGCGCACCGTGCTGGAGCCGCTGGCGGCGCACTATTTCCTGAAAGCCCGCACACCGAAGGGCCGGCTGGTCGATTCGGTGGCCCGCTTCCACATCGGCAACGGCGCACGGCTGGAGAAGATCGACTGGCTCGGCGATCTCTCGCCCAAGGGCCTGCGGGAATCTGCCGGGGTCATGGTCAATTACCTCTACCGGCTCGAGGACATCGAGAAGAACCACGAGGCCTACGCCAACCAGGGCGAGATCGCTGCATCAAGTGCGGTGAAGAAACTGCTGAAGACCGAAGGGCGGCGGCTTCTGGATATGCGCCTGTCGTAGCCGGATCTCAATTCGCCGCGGCCCAACTCGAAATCGTGTCGCAATGGCTTCCGATGGCGGCGCATTTTCCCAACCGATAGGTCCTGCGGAGCGGATCGATGCCATTGACGTGTTGCGGGGCGTTGCCCTGCTCGGCGTCATGGCCATCAACGTCGTCACTGAATTTCGTATTTCGATCTTCGACCAGTTTCTTGCCCCGAGAGCCTACGGGGTCGCCGATCGATCACGCTGTCGAAGCGATCCTGACGCTGGCCGTCGAGATGAAGGCGCTTGCGCTGTTTTCGCTGCTGTTCGGCGCAGGCCTTGCCATCCAGTTCGAGCGGCTCGCCAATAGCGGGCGCCGCACCTCGCTCCTCCTGCGCCGGCTCACCGTATTGCTGGCGTTCGGGCTCATTCATCTTTGCCTGATCTGGAACGGCGATATCCTTACCGAATATGCGCTCGCTGGTCTGATCGTCCTGCCATTCCTGTTCGGTCCGCGCTGGCTAATGGTTGTCGCCGCGCTGGCGTTTCTTGCGCTGTATCTCGCGATGCAGGCCTTTCCGCCGGCTGGATTATTTCCCAGCACGGCCACCATCACGCAGCATGTCGCGGATGCTACTCGCGTCTATGCAACGGGCGGCTTCCTCGACGTGCTGGCGTTCCGGCTCCGCGAGCTCCCCCTTTTCGTTCCCCTGCACGCCTTCATCTTCCCGCGCACGATCGGGTTGTTTCTTCTCGGAGCGTTTGCCTGGCGCACCGGCATTCTGCAGAGCCGACCCCAGCACCTGCTGTCGATTGCTGCTCCCTGTATTGGCCTTGGCGCGCTGCTGATCCTTTCCGGTGCCGACGCTCTCGGCACCATGCTGCTGGCGCTGGGTTACGGGGCCGCCATTGTCGGTATCGCCAATCTCGAGGGCGGAAAAAAGCAGCTCGGCTGGGCCGCGCCGCTCGGACGCATGGCATTCACCAACTACCTCATGCAGTCCGTGATCTTCGGCTGGATCTTCTACGGCTACGGCCTTGGCCTGTTCGGCCGCCTTAGCGTCGTCAGCGCGCTGGCCATCGGCGCCGCCGTCTACATCGGACAGGTAGTTTTCAGTGCCTGGTGGCTGCGCCGTTACCGGTACGGACCAATCGAGTGGTTGTGGCGCACGCTGATGTATGGTGTGCCGCAACCCATGTCGCTTTCGAAAGTAGAGGCCATGCGATGACCATCATCTGGACCGACGACCGGACGGGCGTGGATTGGCAAGAACTCGAAGCGCTCTATCGGGCCGCCCCGCTCGGCAACAAGAATGCGGCCGATCTCGAGGTGGTGTTCGGCAACAGCATGTTCTGCTGCTTTGCCCGCGATGGCGGCCGCCTCGTCGGCGCCGGCCGCGTTCTGGCTGACGGACGCGACTGCGCGTATCTTTGCGACGTCGCGGTTTTGCCGAGCCATCAGGGTACAGGTCTCGGAAAACAGCTTATCGAACGGCTGCTCGCCAAATCACAAGGACACGCGAAGATAATCCTTTATGCGGTCGTCGGCCGCGAGCCCTTGTATGCGAAGTTCGGCTTTCTGCGGATGAAGACGGCGATGGCGATCTTCAGGAACAGGCAATCAGCCATCGAGAAGGGGTTGTTGTCCGAGGACTGATCTGGGAATCCGCTTCAGGACTTGTACTCATAGAGCAACCGGGCTCGGATGGTGCCTTCCAGCGCCCGGATGTCCGCGAGCACGCGCTGGCCGTCGGCGGCCGAGGCATCGACGTCCAGCACCACGTAGCCGACGTCGTGTGCGGTCTCGTAATATTGTGCGGCGATGTTGACGGCATGACGCGCCAGCACTTCATTCAAACGCCCGAGCATGCCCGGCAGGTTGCGCTGCACCTGAATGAAACGCGTGCCTGACGGCCGCGACGGCAATTGAACCTGCGGGAAGTTGACGGCGCCCATGGTCGAGCCGGAATCGCTGTAATCGACCAGCTTGCGCGCGACTTCGGCGCCGATACGCTCCTGCGCCTCCTCGGTCGACCCGCCGATATGCGGCGTCAGGATGACGTTCTCCAGGCCCTGCAGCGGCGAGACGAAGCGCTCGGAGTTCGAGCGCGGCTCGACCGGAAAGACGTCGACCGCGGCGCCGCGGAGCCGGTTTTCCCGCAGCGCCTCGGCGAGCGCCTCGAGGTCCACGACCGTGCCGCGGCTGTTGTTGATGAAATACGCGCCATGCTTGATCGCGCGAATCTCCTCGCGCCCGATCATGCCGTTCGTGGCGGGAGTTTCCGGCACGTGCAGGCTCACGACATCGCTTTGCGCCAGAAGCTCATGCAGGCTCGCGGTCGGCTCGGTGTTGCCGTGACGAAGCCTGTCGGTGTGATCATAAAAGATCACCCGCATGCCCAGCGCTTCCGCGAGGTTGGAGAGCTGCGAGCCGATATTGCCGTAACCGACGATGCCGAGCGTCTTGCCCCTCACCTCATAGCTGTCGTTGGCCGACTTGTCCCAACGTCCCTCATGGGCGGCGTTGGAGCGCGCGACGATCCGGCGCAGCAGGACGACGATCTCGCCGATTACAAGTTCTGCCACGCTCCGCGTGTTGGAGAACGGCGCGTTGAACACCGGAATCCCGCTCCGGCGCGCGGCCTCAATGTCCACCTGGTTGGTGCCGACGCTGAAACATCCGACCGCGATCAGGCGGTCCGCGGCGTCGAGAACCTCCTTGGTGATTTGCGTGCGCGAGCGGATGCCGAGCAGATGCACTCCCTTGATGGCCTCTTTCAGCGCATCGCCCTCGAGCGCCTTGGACAGGCGTGTCATGTTGGAATAGCCGGCAGCCTCGATTATCTGCACGGCGCTGTCGTTGACACTTTCAAGGAGCAAGACGCGGATCTTGTCCTTCGCAAGCGAGAGTTGGGGAAGCGTGGTGGCCAAGATCGCGGCGTCCTTCAACGGATGAATGGTAAACTGGCGGCCCGGAAAACGGCGATCGGCGGATGGCGGACGCCCGTTCGGGCCACTGATTTCACCCCTTCCTATGGCATCCGGCCCTACGCCGCCAGCGCCTTCATCTCCGCATAGAGATCGGATTTCCCCTCGAAGCCGATGCCGGGGATATCAGGCATGGTGATGTGACCGTTCTCGACACGGACGCCATCCGGGAAGCCGCCATAGGGCTGGAACAGGTCAGGATAGCTCTCGTTACCGCCAAGGCCGAGGCCCGCCGCGATGTTGAGCGACATCTGGTGGCCGCCATGCGGGATGCAGCGGCTCGGCGACCAGCCGTGCGTCTTCAGCACCGCCAGCGTGCGCTGGTATTCGCACAGCCATAGGACAGCGCGCAATCGAACTGCAGCCAGTCGCGGTCGGGCCGCATGCCGCCATAGCGGATCAGGTTTTTCGTGTCCTGATGGCTGAACAGGTTTTCGCCGGTTGCCATCGGCGCGGGATAGAATTCGGCGAGTGCCGCCTGCAGCGCGAAATCGAGGGGATCGCCCGCTTCCTCGTACCAGAACAGCGGATACTCCCGCAGCATTTTGGCATAGGCGATCGCGGTCTCCAGGTCGAAGCGACCGTTGGCGTCGACGGCGAGCTGCGCGTCCCGGCCGATCTCCTTCAGCACGGCTTCGATGCGTTCGCGGTCTTCCGAGATCGGCGCACCGCCGATCTTCATCTTCACAACATTGTAGCCGCGGTCGAGATAGCCGCGCATTTCGCCGCGCAGCGCCGACAGATCCTTGCCCGGATAGTAGTAACCGCCCGCGGCATAGACGAACACGCGCGGATTGGCCTGCCGGCCATGGCGCTCGGCGAGCAGCCGGAACAGCGGCTTTCCTGCAATCTTCGCCACCGCGTCCCATACCGCCATGTCGATGGTGCCAACGGCGACCGAGCGCTCGCCATGGCCGCCGGGCTTCTCGTTCGACATCATCGCCGCCCAGACCTTGTCGGGGTCGAGATTGTCACCGGAGGCATCGAGCAGCGCTTTCGGATCGGCCTCCTTCAGCCGCGGCGCGAAGCGTTCGCGGATCAGGCCGCCCTGCCCGTAGCGGCCATTGGAGTTGAAGCCGTAGCCAACCACGCGCTTGCCGTCGCGCACCGCGTCGGTGACGACGGCAACAAGGCTCGTCGTCATTTTGGTGAAATCGATATAGGCGTTGCGGATCGGCGAGGAGATCGGTTTTGTGATTTCGCAGACGTCGACGATGCGGACGGACATGGAAGTGGCTTTCGGGCTGCTAAGCACGTCATTCCGGGATGGTGCGCAAGCACCAGACCTCAGATGTGCAATTGCACATCGGGGAATCTCGAGATTCCGGGTTCGATGCTCCGCATCGCCCCGGAATGACGATCAGGTGGACTTCTTGTCGCGGAAATACGGCTCGACCGGGCCGTGCACCTTGATGGTCAGCGGGTTGCCGTGGCGGTCCTTGGCATTGCCCGCGGTGACGCGCACCCAGCCCTCGCTGATGCAATATTCCTCGACATTGGTCTTCTCGACGCCCTTGAAGCGAATGCCGACATCGCGCGCGAGGATCTCGGCGTTGTAGTACGGGCTGCTCGGATCGACCGAAAGGCGGTCGGGGAATTGGTCGCTCATTGCTTTGTTGGTCTCGTTCACAGCAGTGCCTCGATTTCTCTTCTGATTCCCTCGGGCGTCGCGGTTGGGGCGTAGCGCCCGACCACCTTGCCCGAGCGGTCGACCAGGAATTTGGTGAAATTCCATTTGATCGACGAACCTAACAGCCCCGATTTCGCGTTCTTCAGATGGTTGAACAACGGATGCGCATGGCTGCCGTTGACGTCGATCTTGGCGAACATCGGAAACGTTACGTCATATTTGCCTGCGCAGAATTGCTCTATCTGCCTGGCGTCGCCCGGCTCCTGCCCGCCGAACTGGTTGCAGGGAAACCCGAGCACCGCAAAACCGCGCGGCGCCAGTCCACGGTGCAATTGCTCCAGGCCCTTGTATTGCGGCGTGAACCCGCATGCGCTGGCGGTGTTAACGATCAGGAGCACCTGACCCTCGAACCGCTTCAGCGGAATGTCTTCGCCGGCAAGCGACTGCGCCGTAAAATCATAAACGCCTGGCATGGCCCTCTCGATTGTCACCGGAGCATGATCTTATCCGAAAACCGGTACCCACTTTTCGTGATCATGCTCTAGCCGGCAGGATCGATCGCTGCCGAGGGCGTTCCGCCGGCTTCCACCGCCTCGCCCGCGGCGAGACAGAGATCTTCGCGATAGCGCCCGGAAACCAGTTGCACGCCGACGGGAACCCGTCCGACCAGCCCGGTCGAAACCGTTAGCCCAGGCAGGCCCATGAAGGGAATGGCGATCTGCGGCAATTGCGCATGCCAGACGCGCGCAAACGACGCCTCGTCCTTGCGGTCGAGTTGATCGGGGAACGGCAATTCGCCGGATACCGGCATCAGCAGCACGGCATATTGTTCGAAGAACGCCAGCCATTCGCGGGTCAACGTCGCGCGCCGCGTCAGCGCTTTCGACAGGTCGAAGGGATGCACTTTCGCGCGGTTGCCGTGCAGGCACGCCAGCGCGCCGGGATCGCCTTCGCGCTCGGCGGCTTCCAACTGCGCCTCATAGCCGTCGCCGAGCCAGAGTTTCGTCTGCAGATCGGCGGCCTCGCGCAGCGGCGGCGTGTCGGCGATTTCCTCGACAATCCAGCCCGCGCGCTCGAGCCGCTTGCCGGCGTCCGTCACCGCGGCTTTCACTTCAGGCACGGGATCAAGGCCGCCAGGGTTGAGGCACATCGCGACGCGCTTCGGCATCGCCGGCCCTTCGAGCGGCGCCGGCACCCACCAGGGATCGCGATAATCCTGCGCCGACATCGCCGCCAGCGCGATCCTGATATCGCCGATGGTGCGGGCCAGCGGGCCTGACACGGCGCTGATCTGCGGCCCGATCGGCCGTTCGGGGAGCGCCGCGTTGAACGCCGCAATGCGTCCCATGGTCGGGCGCAGCCCGTGCACACCGCAGGCATAAGCCGGATAGCGGATCGATCCCGCAATGTCGGTGCCGTGCGCGATATGACCGATGCGCGGCTGCGACCGCTGCACCCGCGCCACCGGACGAGCCGCCCGGGGTGATGCCGGGATCACGGGGATTCTTGGTGTCACCATGGATGAGGTTGGTGGTGAACCAGCGATAGGAGAACGCCGGGCAATTGGTGCGCCCGAGAATGACCGTGCCGGATTTACGCAAATTGTCGATCACCGGGCTGTTGCTCTTGGCGATCGCGTCGCGCTGCAGCTTCAGCCCGTTGGTGGTGGCAAAACCTTGCTGGTCGATATTGACCTTTACCGTAACAGGCACGCCGCCCAGCAGACCGGCATCCTCGCCGCGCGCGATCGCGGCATCGATGGCGGCAGCCTGAGAAAGAACGTCCTCGGGCCTGTGGTCGACGACAGCGTTGATTTTGGGATTGACCGCGTCGAGCCGCGCCAGAGCCGCGGTCGCCGCCTCTTTCGCCGAGACTTTTTTCGACCTGATCAGCGAGGCCATTTCCGCAGCCGACAGGCGCCATAAATCTTGCATGCAAAACTCCATCCAATTGCCGCCCTTGTAGCGCCGCGCGCAGGGCAATGCCAGCGGGGCCGCCGCCCGGATTTAGCGCATACGGGCGATGTAATGGGCGAGATCGGCGATCTGCTCAGGCGAGATCGGTGCCATCACGTCGGCCATGCTGGCGTCGTAGCCGTGGCGGCTATTGTCTTTGTACTCGCCAAGCGTCTTGGCAAGATAATCCTCGCGCTGGTTGGCGATGCGCGGGACGTTTTCCTTGCCGGAGAGGTCGCCGTTATGGCAGCTATCGCAGCGGTGCTGCCGCACCAGCGCCTGGCCGCGCCGCATCCGCGCTGGATCGCCATTTTCCCCTGGCGGCTCAGGCTTCGGCATCTTGGCGATGAAGTCCGAAAAAAGGCGAAGGTCGTCGTCGGTCAGCGCCTTCGCCATCTCGTTCATCGGCTCGAAGACGCGCAGCTTCTCGCGGAACATGAAAAGCTGGATCAGCGAATAAGGCGCCTGCTGCGCGCCGAGCGACGGCGTGTTCTCGGTTTCCGATTGGCCTTTCTCGCCGTGGCAGGCGAGGCACGGCGCGATGCGTTGTTCGATGGGCTCGGCAGACGCGGATGTTGTGATCACGACAAATGCCAGCGCCGTTATTGTTTTATTCATCGGCCATTCCCGGCATTGTCGTCATCAATTCAGGGCGATGCAAAGCATCGAACTAAGGTGCGCAATTGCGCACCTGAGAACCTCGAGATTCCGGGTCTGGTGCTGACGCACCATCCCGGAATGACTACTACTCGCAATGACGATGAGACTACGACTTCCCCGCCGTCTTCTGCTTGCCGTAGGTGACGCGATAGACGGCGCCGTTGTAGTCGTCGGAGACCAGCAGCGAACCGTCCTTCATCTGCAGCACGTCGACCGGGCGGCCGATATACTTGTTGTCTTCCAGGAAGCCGGTGAGGAACGGCTCCATCGACTTCATGGTGCCGTCCTTGTTCAGCTTGGCAATGACGACATCGCCGCCAACCTTCTTGGAGCGGTTCCAGGAGCCGTGCCGGGCGATGATCGCCGCGTTCTTGTAGGCTTTCGGGAACATGTTGCCGGTGTAGAAGCGCATGCCGAGCGCTGCGGAATGCGGGCCGAGCAAGCCAACGGGTGCAGCGTATTCGCTGCAGGATTTGCCCCAGCCGAATTCGGGATCGACGATGTTGCCCTGCAGGCAGAACGGCGCGCCGAAATGTTCGCCGACTTTGGTGATCCGGTTCAGCTCGTCCTCGGGCACGTCTTCCGACATCCAGTCGCGACCGTTGTCGGTGAAGTAGAGCTGCTTGGTCTCCGGATGCCAATCGAAGCCGACGGTGTGGCGAACACCGCGAACGATCACTTCCGCGTCCGAACCGTCGAAGTTCATCCGGCGGATCAGGCCATGCTCGTCATCGTTGAGCACGTTATTGCCGGGCTGGCCGACGGGAGCGTAGAGCTTGTTGTCGGGACCGATGGCGATGAACTTCCAGCCATGGGCCTCATCCTTCGGCAGCTTGTCGAAGATCACGGTCGGCTTCGGCGGGCTATCCAGGACGTCCTCGACCTTTTCAATCTTGGAGATCTTGGACAGTTCAGCGATGTAGAGCGTGCCGTCCTTGAAGGCGACGCCGTTGGGCCGGTAGAGGCCGGAAGCCAGCACCTTGACCTCGCGTTTGCCGTCCTTGTTGACGATGGCATAGACCTTGTCGACGAGGCGGCTGCCGACGAACACCGTGCCCTTGTCGCCGAGCGCGAGCGAGCGGGCATTCGCCATTCCGGCGGCATAGACCTCGATGTTGAAACCGGCCGGCACCTTGAGCTTCGCCGTCGGCAGCTTGTCCGGCGCCGCGGGGATCGGCGGCGGCGCGATTGGCGCCAGCTTGGCAGCGGCATCGTTGCCCGCGGGACGTCCGATCAGCGGCGATCCGGGCGGAAGCGAGGGTGACGCCGCAGTACCGGCGGGCGGCGGCGCGCCGGCAGCCGGCGGCGTAGCGGGCTGCTGGGCGGCAGCCGGCGGTTCGGCGGACTGCTGGGCAGCGGCGCTTAGTATGAAAGCACTCAGGAATGCGCCGGACAGCAGCACGCTGCGCGGCACCGACAAACAGCTCATCATGGGCGTTCTCCCTGGCGGAAGCCTTCTCTCTTTTCGCGCGGGCTCGCATGATGCCGGCGCCGGAGGCTTTCCCGGCCGGCACTCTCCAATATTTGTCCGCCGGTGTGCAATCGGAAAACTTCGCGTCCGGAAGTTGCATCGCAAAACCAAGCGAGCACGAAGCTCCCACGCCGATACAGCGCGCAGTCAGTGCCTGGTGATGGGACCGCCAGGCGCATCGAGAATCGCTTCGGCGAACGGAAACTCCAGCACGATCTCGCCATCGTCGTCGGTGACTTCGATGGTGGCGCTGAGCAGCGCACCATCGGCGCCATCGGTCTTGAGCAGTTCCCGGATCATGGCACGCGCCATTTCCCAGGCGCGATCGGGATCCCTGAGCACTTCGCCGTCGGGATCGGAAATCAGCTCATCGCCGATACGGGTGTTGAAGTAATATCGCGGCATCGGCGGAAACCTGGCTCCATTTGAGCCCCCGCAACCGGAAGGCCCATCCTCACAAGTTTTCTTTATCCGGAGCCGGCAGCGCTCCGTCGCACTCAGAATTGCCATTCGCGGTGGTGCGAACAACCGCGAAACGCTTGATCCCACGCTGTTTTGACCAAGGCCCTCCGCACAACTCCGTGAATTCTTCTTTGCGGCGCAGCATAAACAAATAGGGGTTCCAGGCAAAAGATTTAACTGGCGAACTTTTTGATCCGCAGTACCTTAACCCGCGAGGGCGGAGTCCGTCCGGTAGCAAAAGGAGCGACAAATGGCCTGGAAAGCACCAAAAATCGCCGAAGTATCGGTCGGCATGGAAATCAACATGTATATGTGCGCCACCCGCAAGTAAGCGGTAGCGCGTATCAAATCTCACGCAGGTGGACTTCCGGGCTCGACACGTTCTGCGAGAGCGGAGCGGTGTCCGAGGCTGGTATCCACCTCGTGGCGTTTTTGGTTTGTACCTTCGAGTTTCGAATCTCCAGGAGACGGATCATGCTTCGCGTCGTCGTCCTGGGCGCCGCGGCGGGCGGCGGCGTTCCACAGTGGAATTGCGGATGCCCGGTGTGCCGGAAAGCACGAAGCGACCATCCGGAATTGCGGAGCACCCAAGCCTCGATCGCGGTCAGCGCCGACGGCGAGCACTGGTTTCTCGTCAACGCCTCGCCGGACCTGCGCCAGCAGGTGACCGCAACGCCACAGCTTCATCCCCGGGCGGGACAGCTCAGGCACAGCCCGATCGCCGGCGTGATCCTGACCAATGGCGAAATCGACGCCGTCGCGGGGCTGTTGTCGATGCGCGAGGGTTCGCCGTTTACGCTCTATGCGCATGAACGGGTACTTGCGATTCTCAGATCCAACAGCATCTTCAATGTCCTGAACGAGAAAAACGTGAAGCGGCGGCCGATCGAGGTCGACAAGGCGTTCGAGCCGGCGTTGCCCGACGGCAAGCCGTCAGGCATTGAGGTGCTTCCGTTCGCGGTTCCCGGCAAGGGCGCGTGGTATCTCGAAGGCAAGGCGCATCCGGCAGGCGGCGACGGCGCGGGCGACACGCTGGGCTTGCGGATTCTGGACAAAGGAAGCGGCAAGTATTTCTATTTCCTGGCCGCCTGCGCACGCGTGACCGACGATCTCAAATCGCGCCTTTCGGGCGCTGATCTGGTGTTTTTTGACGGCACCGTGTGGCGCGACGATGAATTGATCGCAGCCGGCCTCGGCACCAAGACAGGACAAAGCATGGGCCATATTTCGATGTCCGGCGATCGTGGCGCGATCGAGGGCCTCGCCGATCTCGACGTCGGAACGAAGGTGTTCCTGCATATCAACAACTCCAACCCCGCTCTGCTGCGCGGCTCGGACGAACGCAAGGCAGTGGAGCAGGCAGGCTGGCACATCCCCGCTGACGGAACGGAGATCAAGCTGTGAACGTCGTCGCTGCACCCGCAATGACCGCCCTATCGATCGGCAAGGGCATTACGCTCAATAGCGCCGAGGAACTGGAGGCGACGCTGCGCCATATCGGCGCGACGCGTTATCACAGCTTGCATCCGTTCCATCGGCTGTTGCATGGCGGCAAGCTCAACAAGGGGCAGGTGCAGGCCTGGGCACTGAACCGCTATTATTACCAGAGCACGATCCCGCTGAAGGATGCGATGGTGATCTCGCGGTTCCGCGACCGTGCGACCCGGATCGAATGGCGGCACCGCATCGAGGATCACGATGGCGATGTGGGCAGCGAAGGCGGCATCGCGCGCTGGCTCAAGCTGACGGAGGGGCTCGGCCTCGACAACGCCTATGTGGAATCGACCGAAGGCATCCTGCCGGCAACGCGATTTGCGGTGGAGGCCTATGTGCATTTCTGCCGCGACAAGACGCCACTGGAGGCCATCGCTTCCTCGCTTACGGAACTGTTCGCGCCGAACCTGCATGAGGAGCGCATCTCCGGGATGCTGCAGCACTATGAGTTCGTCAATCCTGACATCATGAGCTATTTCAGCCGCCGCCTGACCCAGGCGCCGCGCGATGCGGGCTTCGCGCTGGAATACGTCAAGGCGAACGCAAAAACGCCAGCGGAACGCGAGGCGGTCTGCAACGCGCTGATCTTCAAGACCAATGTGCTATGGGTTCAGCTCGACGCGCTGTATCATGCCTATGTCGAGGGCCACATACCGCCCGGGGCATTCGTGCCCCAAGGAAGCTAACGAGGAAACTGACAAAGGGAACTGGCGATCGATGGCTTTGAGCCGCAACATCAGTGTCAGCGAGACGAGCCGGCCGAAATTGCCGCGCCACGCCCGCTTGAAGTTCGATGAGACGCGGCAGGTCTGGGTGATCCTGGCGCCGGAGCGGGTGCTGGCGCCGGACGAGATCGCAGTTGAGGTGCTGCAACTTTGCGACGGCGTACGCAGCGTCGCCGACATGGTCGACCAGCTTGCAGCCAAATACGCCGCGCCGCGCGAGGCGATTTTAACCGACGTCATCGCTATGTTGCAGGACCTCGCCGACAAGGGCTTTCTGACCGAAGCGCGTGAGAAGACGTCATGACCGACATTCTCGCAGACGGCAAAACAGCCAGCGCCGCGCCCAGTGACGGGCTCGCGGTGCTCGAGCAGAAGCGTTCGACCGCGGAGACGTTTGGCATTCCGCTTGCTGTGCTCGCCGAACTGACGCACCGCTGCCCGCTGCAATGCCCCTATTGCTCCAACCCGGTTGAGCTCGACCGCGGCAGCAGCGAATTGACTACAGAAGAATGGAAGAAGGTCTTGAGCGAGCTCGCAGAAATCGGCGTGCTGCAAATCCATTTCTCCGGCGGCGAACCGACCGCGCGCAAGGACTTGGTGGAATTGGTGCAGCACGCGACCGATGTCGGGCTGTACAGCAATCTCATTACCTCGGCGGTGCTGCTGAACAGGGGAAAGCTTTCGGCGCTCGCCGATGCCGGGCTCTGCCATGTGCAGATCAGCTTCCAGGGCAACGAGCCCATCGTGGCCGACCGTGTCGCAGGGCTGAAAAATGCGCATGAGAAAAAGCTTGAAGTCGCTAAATGGACGCGTGAACTCGACCTGCCGTTGACGGTCAACGCGGTCATGCACCGCCAGAACCTGCACCAACTCCCTGATATCATTCAGATGGCAGTCGATCTCGACGCCGACCGGCTCGAGGTCGCCAACGTCCAATATTACGGCTGGGCCTTGAAGAACCGCGCGGCGCTGATGCCGACGCTCGAACAGATCGAGGAAACCAGCCGGATCGTCGAGGAAGCCGCGACGCGCCTGAAGGGCATCCTCGCCATCGACTATGTCGTGCCGGATTATTACGCGCTGCGGCCGAAGAAATGCATGGGCGGCTGGGGCCGGCAGTTTTTCAACATCTCGCCCGCGGGCAAGGTGCTGCCCTGCCACGCCGCGGAAAGCATCACCGGGCTCGAATTCGAATCCGTCCGCTCAAACCATTCGATCGCCTGGATCTGGCAGAACTCGGAAGCCTTCAACCGCTATCGCGGCACCGGCTGGATGCCCGAGCCGTGCAAGAGCTGCGAGTTCCGCGAGATCGATTTCGGCGGCTGCCGCTGCCAGGCTTTTGCGCTGACGGGTGACGCCGGCAATACCGATCCGGCCTGCACGCTGTCGCCGATGCACGAGCAGATCTTCAAGGATGCCGAACGCGAGGCCGCCGCGCATCAGGACCGCTTCCTCTACCGCAATTTCGCCGGCGGCACGCTGGAGACGGAAGGCGAGCATGGCGCCTGATGCCGACGCCGGCAAATCCATCAAACGCGCCGACCCCTTTGCCCCGCTGACGTCGGAGCAGCTCGCCGTCGGCGAAGGCCACGACGTCTATGTCGAGAGCATCGGCCGGCCTGATGGCGTTCCAGCGGTCTATCTGCATGGCGGGCCCGGCAGCGGCTGCCAGCCCGACCACCGCCGGCTGTTCGATCCCGAACGTTTTCATGCTGTTCTGTTCGACCAGCGCGGTGCCGGACGCAGCCGCCCCAAGGGTCGTCGCGAAGCCAACACGCTGCCGCATCTGATCGCCGATATGGAAATGATCCGCGAGAAATTCGGCTTTCAGCGCTGGATGGTCGTCGGCGGCTCCTGGGGCGCGACGCTGGCGCTGGCGTATGCGCAGGCCCATCCCGACCGCGTCAGCGGCATCGTGCTTCGCGCTACGTTCCTGGGCACATCAGAGGAAATCGAAAACGGCTTTCTAAAAGTGCTGCCGCGGTTCTATCCCGGGCTTTACGACGACTTCATGAGCGTGTTGCCGGAAGGCGAGCGCGCGCAACCGCTGCAGGCCTATTTCCGCCGCATCCTCGATTCCAATCCCGACGTGCATATTCCTGCCGCGCGGGCATGGGGCGAAACCGAACGTATTCTTTCCGAACACACGCCGAACCGCACGCGCCTTGACCTGCCGACGCTGAATTCGTCGCGGAACATGCCGACGACGCCGTTTATGGAAGCGCACTATTTCGCCAATGACTGCTTCATGAAGCCGGATCAACTGATAGCCGAGGCAGCCAGGCTTGCCGGCGTTCCCGGCATCATCGTGCAAGGCCGTTACGATCTGCTTTGTCCGCCTGCGACCTCGCACGCGCTTGCAGCAGTTTGGCGCGAGGCCGAAATCCGCTTTGTCGAGGGCGCCGGCCACACGCTGTACGATCCCGGCGTCCGCGACGCCGTGATGAAGGCAATCGCGGACATGGCGTCCCAAGCCAGCAAATAGGAAGCAAGAAAATGCCGATCGCCGGAAAGGGCATGCTGCTGACGTCGATGAATATCGATGCCGAGCACGAAGCCGAGTTCAATCGCTGGTACGATCGCGAACATCTCGAAGAGCGCGTCGCCATCGAAGGTTTTCTCGAGGCCCGCCGCTATGTCGCGCATGACGCCGACCCGAAATATCTCAGCCTCTATTCCACCGAAACGTTCGAGGTGCTGGATAGTCCGGCCTATCGCACCGCGCTGGCGAACCAGACCGCGTGGTCGAAGGCCAACATCGCGCGTTTCAAAAACATGATCCGCGCGGTCGCGCGTATCACGGTCAGCCAGGGCACCGGCCGCGGCGCGGCGCTCGGCATCGTCAGGCTGCGTCCCCCGTCCGGCGGCGAGGACAAGCTGCGCGTTGCGCTCGGCGAGCAACTCGATCCCGCGCAACTCGACGGGATCATATCGGTGCACCTGATCGAGAGCGACCCGGCGCTGTCGAAGCCTATTACCGACGATCCTTCCGCGTCCGATCCCGGCGCCAGCGATTGGTTTGTGCTGATTGACGCGACTGATGTTGACGCGCTGCCGGCGGCGATGCTGCGCTTCAGCGGCAACATTGCATTGAAGCCGCTGACGATCTCGAGCGGCACCTACCGGCTGATGTGGGACCTGGCGAAGAGCGATATCGGCGGCTGATCAGGCGCACACGTAGTCGTCGGGTCGCTCGGGGCGAAGCGCTTGGCGGCCGGGCATGTTCCCGATATCGTCGATCACCTCAATGGAGGTGAAATACATGGCGGAAAAATCCGCGAGTATCGCCGAGGTTTTTGCCGCCTTTCTCAAGCTTGGCCTCACCTCGTTCGGCGGGCCGATCGCACATCTCGGGTACTTCAGGACGGAATTCGTCGAGCGGCGGAAATGGCTCAGCGAAAGCAGTTACGCTGATATCGTTGCGCTCTGCCAATTCCTGCCGGGCCCGGCGTCCAGCCAGGTCGGCTTCGCCCTCGGCGTACTACGCGGCAACGGCCTGCTCGGCGGGTTGGCTGCGTGGCTCGCGTTCACCATGCCATCTGCCATCATTCTCTTCGCTTTCGCGCTCGGTGCGAGCGTCCTCACTGGCCCGTTTGCCGAAGGCATTCTTCACGGCCTGAAGCTGGTGGCGGTTGCTGTGGTCGCACAGGCCATCTGGGGTATGGCGAGCAGCCTGACGCCGGACCGCGAACGCGCCGCCATCGCACTTGCCGCCGTTGCGATCGTTGTTTTCGTCGGTGGGTCGTTCGGACAGATCGGCGCCATCGCGCTTGGAGCCTTGGCCGGACTCTGGCTGTGCCGCGGAAGCGCACCCGCTCCGACCGGCCACCTCGGATTCTCCGTATCGCACCGACACGGCGCGGCGGCGCTCGTGCTTTTCGCGGTCTTGTTCCTGATCACGCCGCTGGTGACGGCACAAACCGGCTCGCAAGGGCTTGCCCTGTTCGACGCCTTCTATCGTTCCGGCGCCCTGGTGTTCGGCGGCGGCCATGTCGTGCTGCCGCTATTGCAGGCGGAAGTCGTAACGCCGGGCTGGGTCAGCAACGCGGATTTCCTGGCCGGTTACGGCATGGCGCAAGCAGTGCCCGGACCGCTGTTCACGTTCGCGGCCTATCTCGGCGCCGTTGCAGAGCCCGCCCCCAACGGGCTCGCCGGCGCTTCGATTGCGCTTATCGCCTTGTCCCTGCCGGGACTGCTGCTGGTCTACGGCATGCTGCCGTTCTGGGACGCGCTACGCCTGCGCCCCAAGGCCCAGGCTGCGATGCGCGGCACCAATGCCGCTGTCGTCGGCATCCTTGGCGCCGCGCTCTACAATCCGGTGTGGACCAGCGCCGTGCTCACGCCACGTGACTTCGCCGTCGCGCTCGCCGGCTTCCTGCTGCTGACGGTCTGGAAGCTGCCGCCATGGATTGTCGTCGTCATCCTGGCGACGGCCGGAGCTGCGCTGCCGCTGACCTGACGTCTGCCCGTTCATTCAGCATTAAATCAAAGCTGCACTGCACATACTGCAGTGCCAAATCAACGCTGCGACGCCAAATTCACGTCTCCATACAATTGGAGAGCTGGAGATCGCACAGAATTGCCTTGTGCGCAGCGTCTGGAATGGCTCTAATAAGATAACCCTATGATCCAATTCAAAAACCACAAGAACGCTCGTTAAGCGTTCGCAGGCAAAAATAAGGCCGCGTTTCCCAAGCTTGCGCGGACAAGGTAGGAATGAAACCGACTGATATCTCGGCGCCAGACTACTTTCACAAAGTGGTTGATTGCCAGTGGGCCTGCCCCGCACACACCCCGGTTCCCGAGTACATCCGACTGATTGCCGAGGGGCGTTATAGCGACGCCTACATGATCAACTGGAAATCGAATGTGTTTCCCGGAATTCTGGGACGCACCTGCGATCGTCCATGCGAGCCCGCCTGCCGGCGCGGCCGCGTCGAGGAAAACCCGGTTGCGATCTGCCGCCTGAAGCGCGTAGCCGCCGACTTCAAGGACGACGTCAAGCACCGTATGCCGAGGCCATCGGCAAGAAACGGCAAGCGCATCGCGCTGGTCGGCGGCGGTCCCGCCTCGCTCACCGTCGCGCGCGACCTCGCCCCGCTCGGCTATCACTGCACCGTGTTCGATTCCGATCCCAAGGCGGGCGGCATGATGCGGAGCCAGATTCCAAAGTTCCGCCTGCCAGACTCGGTCATCGACGAGGAAACCGATTACATCCTCGACCTCGGCGTCGAGTTCAAGGGCGGCCATCGGGTCGACAGCCTGAAGAAGCTGCTGAGCGAAAACTATGACGCGATCTTCGTCGGCTCCGGCGCGCCGCGCGGCCGCGAGCTCGACATCCCCGGCCGCAAGGAAGCAGCAAGCAACATTCACATCGGCATTGAATGGCTCGCTTCCGTCTCGTTCGGCCATGTCGAAAAGATCGGCCGCCGCGTCATTGTGCTCGGCGGCGGCAACACCGCAATGGATTGCTGCCGCACCGCGCGCCGGCTCGGCGGCGCGGACGTCAAAGTGATCGTGCGCTCCGGCTTCGAGGAGATGAAGGCGAGCCCCTGGGAGAAGGAAGACGCCCTTCACGAGGATATTCCGATCCTCAATTACATGGTGCCGGTGGCATTCAAGCATGTAAGCGGCAAGCTGATCGGCGTTACCTTCCAGAAGGTGAAGGCCGAATACGACGCCAAGGGCCGTCGTAACCTGGTGCCCTCGGGCGAGCCGGACCAGACCATCCCTTGCGACGACGTGCTGGTCGCTGTCGGCCAGGAGAATGCGTTCCCCTGGATCGAGCGCGACTGCGGCATCGAGTTCGACAAATGGAACATGCCGCAGGTCGATCCCAACACCTTCGTATCGACCAATCCGAAAGTGTTCTTTGGCGGCGATGCCGCCTTCGGTCCGAAGAACATCATCTGGGCGGTGGCGCACGGCCACGACGCGGCGCTGTCGATCCACAAGATGCTCTCAGGCGAAGACATCAACGAGCGTCCGCTGCCCGAGGTAAACATCTTCTCGCAGAAGATGGGCATCCACGAGTGGAGCTACGATAACGACATCTCCGGCGACAAGCGCTTCAAGGTGCCGCATCGCGACAAGGTGATCGCGCTAAAGGACATCAAGGCGGAGGTCGAACTCGGCTATGACGTCAAGCTCGCGCTCGGCGAGGCGCAGCGCTGCCTGAACTGCGACGTGCAGACCATATTCTCGGCGCCCGCCTGCATCGAATGCGACGCCTGCGTCGACATCTGCCCGATGGATTGCATCACGTTTACAGAGAACGGCGAGGAAGACGACCTGCGGCAACGGCTGAAAGCGCCGTCGCCGCATCACGACCAGGCGCTCTATGTCGCCGAAGGGCTCAAGACCGGCCGCGTCATGGTGAAGGATGAAGACGTCTGCCTGCATTGCGGGCTGTGCGCCGAGCGTTGTCCGACCGGCGCCTGGGACATGCAAAAGTACCTCATCGATATGACTCACGCGGGATCAACATGTCAGTCCAAAGCCCGATCAGCAGCGTAAACGACTTCGTCGTCCGCTTCGCCAACGTCAACGGCTCGGGTTCAGCCAGCGCCAACGAACTGTTCGCGCGCTCGATCCTGCGCCATGGCGTGCCGGTCTCACCGCGCAATATCTTCCCCTCGAACATTCAGGGGCTTCCGACCTGGTATGAGGTGCGCGTGACGGAGGCCGGCCATCTCGGCGCCCGCGGCGGCGTCGACATGATGGTGGCGATGAACCCGCAGACCTGGGACAAGGATGTCGCCTCGATCGAGCCCGGCGGCTATCTGTTCTACGATTCGACCAAGCCGATGCCGTCGTCGAAATTCCGCGCCGACATCACCGTGATCGGCGTGCCGCTGACCGCAATCGCCAATTCGACCTATACCGATCCGCGCCAGCGCCAGCTCTTCAAGAACATCATCTATCTCGGCGCGCTCTGCGCCCTGCTTGATCTCGATCCCAAGCTGGTCGAGCAACTGATCGGCGAACAGTACAAGGGCAAGGAAAAACTGCTTTCGTCGAATGTCCACGCGCTGCATCTCGGCCGCGACTGGGCGCTGCAGAACCTGAAGTGCCCGATCGGTTTGCAGGTGAAGAAGTCCGACAAGGTCGGCGACCGCATTTTCATGGAAGGCAACAGCGCGGCGGCGCTAGGGGCGGTCTATGGCGGCGCCACCGTCTGCGCCTGGTATCCGATCACGCCATCGTCGTCGGTGGCGGAAGCCTTCACCAGCCACTGCAAGAAGCTGCGGCACGACCCTGAGACGGGCAAGGCGAAATACGCGATCGTGCAAGGCGAGGATGAGCTCGCCTCCATCGGCATCGTGATCGGTGCCTCCTGGAACGGCGCGCGGGCCTTCACCGCAACCTCCGGCCCCGGCATTTCCTTGATGACCGAATTCATCGGCCTGTCCTACTTCGCGGAAATTCCGGCCGTGATCATGAACATCCAGCGCGCCGGCCCCTCGACGGGCATGCCGACGCGTACCCAGCAATGCGACATCATCGCCTGCGCCTATGCCTCGCACGGCGATACCAAGCACGTCCTGCTGTTTCCGGAAGACCCGGCCGAAGCGTTCGAGTTCGCGGCGCAGTCGTTCGATCTGGCCGACCGGCTGCAAACCATGATCTTCCTGATGCTCGACCTGGACATCGGCATGAACCACCGGCTGTGCCGCCCGCTGAAGTGGGATGACGCCAGGCAGTATGACCGCGGCAAGGTGATGACTGCGGAAATGCTCGACGAGCCCGGGCGCGATTTCGGCCGCTATCTCGACGTCGACGGCGACGGCATCCCCTACCGCACCTACCCCGGCACGCATCCGACCAAAGGCTCGTTCTTCACCCGCGGCACCTCGCGCGACCGCTACGCGCGCTATTCGGAGGAAGGCGCCATTTACGCCGACAACATGCAGCGGCTGGTGCGCAAGTTCGAGACCGCGCAGGACATGGTGCCGCGACCGCTGCAGGCCAACGCCGCCAAGCCGACCAAATACGGCGTGATCTATTTCGGCTCGACGTCGCCGGCGATGGACGAGGCGATCGGGATTCTGGAATCGCGCGGGCATCAGCTCGACCGGCTGCGCATCCGCGCGTTCCCGTTCCACTCCAGCGTGGCGAGCTTCATCGCCGATCATGATTTCGTGTACGTGGTCGAGCAGAACCGCGACGGCCAGTTGCGGCAGTTGATCGTCAACGAGAACGGCATCGATCCGGTCCGGCTGGTGCCGATCCTGCATTATGACGGCACGCCGATCACCGCACGCTTCATCGCCAACGCGATCGGCGATCATCAGGATCATCTGAAAGTGACCCCTCTCCGCAAGGCCGTGTCATGACCTATATTGCAAAACCGAAATTCCAGCATCCGGGCCTGCCGAAGAACGAACTCGGCTACACCCACCGGGATTACGAGGGGAAAGTTTCGACCCTGTGCGCTGGCTGCGGTCACGACTCGATCACCGCCTCGATCATCGAGGCCTGCTATGAACTCTCGATCGAGCCGCACCGGGTGGCCAAGATTTCCGGCATAGGCTGCTCGTCGAAGACGCCCGATTACTTCCTCGGCAATTCGCACGGCTTCAACTCGGTGCACGGCCGGATGCCGTCGGTCCTGACCGGCGCCAACCTCGCCAACCGCGACCTGATCTATCTCGGCGTCTCCGGCGACGGCGATAGCGCCTCGATCGGCTTCGGCCAGTTCGCGCATTCGATCCGGCGCGCCGTCAACATGACCTATATCGTCGAGAACAACGGCGTCTATGGCCTGACCAAGGGGCAATTTTCGGCGACGGCCGACCGCGGTTCGAAGTCGAAAAAGGGCGTGATGAACACCGACAACGCCATCGACCTGGTGGCGATCGCGCTACAATTGGGCGCGAGCTTCGTGGCGCGCAGCTTCTCCGGCGACAAGAGCCAGCTCGTGCCGCTGATCGCAGCCGCCATCCTGCACAAGGGCGCGGCGTTCATCGACGTCATCAGCCCCTGCATCGCCTTCAACAATCACGCGGGCTCGACCAAGAGCTTTGACTATGTCCGCGAGCATAACGATGCGGTCAACCGCCTCGACGTGCTCACCGGCCGCGACCCGATCACCGTCGAATATGCGCCGGGCACGGTGCAGGTGGTCGAGCAGCACGACGGCACGCGGCTGGCGCTGCGCAAGATCGACGCCGACTACGACGCCAACGACCGTCTGGCCGCCATGACCTTCCTGCAGAAACACGCTGCCAAGGGCCAGGTCGTCACCGGGCTGCTCTATGTCGATCCGGACGCGGAAGACCTCCACACCCATCTCGACACCGTCGAGACGCCGCTCAATACGCTCGAAGCCAAGGATCTTTGCCCCGGCTCGGCGGCGCTGGAAAAGATCAACGCCAGCCTGCGGTAGCTACGCTACCGCAGCGATCTTCCGCGGGTTTGCAACGTACTCCTTCAAGACCGTACCAGATGCATCGGCCTCGACGAGGGAAACGTCGTAGGTCCAGAGATCGGCAAGGTGCTGCAGCACGCGCTTGGTGTCGGCTTCGCTGAGCTGGGCGCCCTTTACCACGGTGTGGCGCAGCATCAGGCGACGATCGCCTGCAAGGTCGACATCGACGACCTCGATGTTCGCATCGATGAAACCGACATCGTATTGCCGCGCCAGTTCGCGCCGGAGCCGGCGATAGCCGCGCTCGTCGTGGATGGCATCTACCAGAATGCCGGCCCGCTCTCCCGGATCGTCATGCAGATGGAACATGCGGAAGTGCCGCATCAGCCGCGGGCTCAGGAACTGGCTGATGAAGCTTTCATCGCGATAATTGGCCCAGATGTCGCGCAGCACGCCCATCGTGTCGCCGGTGCCGGCGATATCCGGGAACCAATCGCGGTCCTCGGCTTCCGGATTGGTGACGATGCGTTCGATGTCCTGCATCATCGCAAATCCCAGCGCATAGGGATTGAAGCCGGAATAGCGCGGATCGTCGAACTCGGGCTGGAACACGACGTTGGTGTGCGACTGCAGGAATTCGAGGAAATTGCCGTCCGTCAGTCGCCCCTGCTCGTGCAGCCGGCTTATGATGCGATAGTGAACGTAGGTCGCCGTGCCCTCGTTCATCACCTTTGTCTGGCTCTGCGGATAGAAGTATTGCGCGATGTGCCGCACGATCCGCAATATTTCGCGCTGCCAAGGCTTCAGCCGAGGCGCAGTCTTCTCGAGAAAATACAGCAGGTTTTCCTGCGGCAGACCGAGCATCTGGCGACGGCGCTCGACGTCCAGTACCGCGCTGCTCTTGGCGGGGCCGGTCGGGACGGTGCGCCACAGATCGTTGAACTCCCTCTCCTCATGGGCACGGCGCCGGCCCGCCCGCTTTTCCTCCGCGCGAAGATCGAGGCTCTTCTTGCCGGGATAGCGATCGATGCCGTGCGACATCAAGGCGTGCGCGGCGTCGAGCGTATGCTCGACCGCCAGCCGGCCATGGCGCTCCTCGCAGTGCGCAACATAGCGCTTGGCGAATTCGAGATAGTCGAGAATGCCGTCGGCGTCGGTCCATTGCTTGAACAGATAGTTGTTCTTGAAGAAGTGATTGTGGCCGAACGCGGCATGCGCGATGACGAGCGTCTGCATCGTCGCGGTGTTTTCCTCCATGAGGTAGGATATGCACGGCGAGGAGTTGATGACGATCTCGTAGGCCAGACCCATCAGCCCCTTGCGGTAGGATGCCTCCTGAAAGGCAAAGTGCTTGCCGAACGACCAATGCTTGTAGAACAGGGGCATGCCGACCGACGAATAGGCGTCCAGCATCTGCTCGGCGGTAATGACCTCGATCTGGTTGGGGTAGACGTCGAGTCCCAATTCGTCCCGCGCAATCTGCTCGCAGGCATCGCAGATCCGCTGCAGCGTCCGGAAGTCCCAGTCGGCCCCCTCGAACAGCAACTGGTCGGTCGCGGTCATGATGCTGTCCTTTCCTGCGGGCCACGACGCTGGAAGAGATCGTGAAATACCGGGAAGATCTCGCTGCGTTCGTTGACCTTGCGCATCGACAGCGGCGCACCATTCGCACGCAAGCCCTCGTAAAGGGTCCAGAGCGCCGAATTGGGCATTTCGTAGGACAGGCCGTTTTCCTGGCCGACTTCCAGATAGGCAAAAAACTGGGTGACCGGCAGGATGTTGTCGGTGAGGAGCCGGCTTGCGACTTCGCCGTCCGCGTAGGAATTGTCCCCGTCGGAAGCCTGTGCAGCGTAGATGTTCCAGTCCGCCGGCCGGAACCGCGACCGCACAATATCATGCATCGCCTGCAACGCGCTTGACACCAGCGTGCCGCCGGAAGCCGGTCCGTAAAAGAACGTCTGCTCGTCGACCTCTTCGGCCCGGTCGGTATGCCGGATGAAAACGATCTCGACGTGGCGATAGCGCCGCTTCAGGAAGACGTAGAGCAGCATATAGAAGCGCTTGGCGAGATCCTTCATATGCTCGGTCATCGAACCGGAGACGTCCATCAGGCAGAACATCACGGCCTGCGCCACGGGCTTCGGTACCGTCTCGAAACGCCGGTACCGGATATCGATCGGATCGATGAACGGGATGCGGCGCATCTTTGTCTTCAGGGCCTCGATCTCGGCCATGAGCTCGGCGCGACGCTCCTCACTGCAATCCAAAAGCTCCGCTTCGAGGGCCTCCAGCACCTCCCGCCTCGGTCGCCGTAGCGCAACGCGTCGCGCCAGAGCGCGACTTACCGTTCGGCTCACCGAGATGTTGGCAGGCGATCCGGATGTTGTGTAGCCGGCCCGGCGAATGCCTTCGCTCTCCACCTCAGCCAGCTTTCGCTTGGCAAGATCCGGCAATTCCAGGTCGTCCAGGAACAGGTCGACAAACTCGTCGCGGCTGAGAACGAAGCGGAACGTATCTTCGCTGTCGCCCTCGCCCGCTCCTCTTCCCCTGCCGCCGCTCTGGTTTGGTCGCGGCAGGATATCGCCTTCGACGAACTTCTTGTTTCCAGGCAGCACCATGTCGCGCGTGCCGCCTTCGCGGCGGAAGCGCGGTTCGTCCATGCCGTCGATCGGCACGCTGACCTCGCCGCCTTCCAGGACATCCTTGATGTCCCGGCTCTGCGACGATTTCTTCACAGCTCCCTGGACCAGCGCCTTAGCCCTGCGCAGAAAGCGCTGGCGATTCTCGAGACTCTTGCTGCCTGGATTCAGGCGCCGGTCGACGATGTGAATAGCCACGTTTTCATCCGCCTCAGCCAGCCTGTTTTACGCGCATGTACCACTCGACCAGCCTGCGGACTTGCCGCTCGGTATAGCCGCGCTCGACCATGCGCGCGACAAAGTCGTCATGCTTCTTTTCGGTATCGCCGTCCTTCTTCGAGCCGAAGGATATCACGGGCAGCAGATCCTCGACCTGGGAGAATATCCGCTTCTCGATCACTTCCCGGATCTTCTCATAGCTGGTCCACGCCGGATTCTTGCCGCTGTTCTGCGCCCGCGATCGCAGCGAGAATTTTACGACCTCGTTACGGAAATCCTTCGGGTTGGCGATGCCGGCCGGCTTTTCGATCTTGGTCAGTTCCTGATTGAGCAGGTCGCGATCGAGCAGTTGTCCGGTGTCGGGATCCTTGAAGTCCTGATCCTCGATCCAGGCATCGGCATAATCGACATAGCGATCGAACAGGTTCTGGCCGTAATCCGCATAGGATTCGAGGTAGGCCTTCTGGATCTCGTTCCCGATGAATTCGGCGTAGCGCGGCGCCAGTTCCGCCTTGATGAATTCAAGGTAACGCTTCTCGACTTCGTCGGGAAGCTGCTCGCGCCGGATCGCCTGCTCCAGCGTGTACATCAGATGGACCGCGTCGGCGCCGACCTCATTGGTATCGTGGTTGAAGGTCGCGGCGAGAACCTTGAAGGCGAAGCGGGTCGAAACGCCGTCCATGCCTTCATCGACGCCGGCAGCGTCCTTGTATTCCTGAACGCTGCGCGCCTTCGGATCGGACTCCTTCAGGCTTTCACCATCGTAGATCCGCATCTTGGCGAACACGGTCGAATTCTCGTGCTTGCGCAACCGCGACATCACCGAGAAGCGTGCCATCGTTTCCATTGTGGCCGGAGCGCACGGGGCGGTGGCCAGTTCGGAGCTCTGGATCAGCTTCTCGTAGATCTTCTGTTCTTCGGTGACCCGCAGGACGTACGGCACCTTGATGACGCAGATGCGGTCGATGAACGCCTCATTGTTCTTGTTGGCTTTGAAGCTTGTCCATTCGGCCTCGTTGGAGTGAGCGAGAATGACGCCGCTGAAGGGGATCGCACCGATGTTCTCGGTCCCGATATAGTTGCCCTCCTGCGTCGCCGTCAGCAGCGGATGCAGCATCTTGATCGGCGCCTTGAACATCTCGACGAATTCGAGAATACCCTGGTTGGCGCGGTTGAGGCCGCCCGAATAGCTGTAGGCGTCGGGATCGTTCTGGGCGAAGGTCTCCAGCTTGCGGATGTCGACCTTGCCGACCAGTGACGAGATATCCTGGTTGTTTTCGTCGCCAGGCTCGGTCTTTGCGATCGCGATCTGCCGCAGCCGCGACGGCTGGATCTTGGCGACGCGGAATTGCGAGATGTCGCCCCCGAACGCTTCGAGGCGCTTGTAGCACCACGGGCTCATCAGTCCGTTGAGGCGACGGCGCGGAATGCCGTACTTCTCCTCGAGCATCGGCCCGAGCCCATCCGGATCGAACAGGCTAAGCGGGCTTTCGAACACGGGGCTGATTTCGTCGCCGGCCTTCAACACGTAGATCGGGTGGACTTCCATCAACGATTTGAGGCGCTCGGCGAGCGACGACTTTCCGCCGCCGACGGGACCCAGCAGATAGAGGATCTGCTTGCGCTCTTCCAGGCCCTGCGCGGCGTGGCGGAAGAACCCGACGATGCGCTCGATCGTATCTTCCATGCCGTAGAAGCCCGCGAACGCCGGATATAGCCGCATCGTGCGATTCAAAAAGATACGGCCAAGGCGAGGGTCCTTGGCCGTGTCGATCATCTGGGGCTCGCCGATCGCAGCTAGTAGTCGTTCGGTCGCATTGGCATATCGCATCGGATCGTTTCGACACGACTCGAGATATTCCGCCATCGACATGTCGGCCTGACTTCGAGCTTCGAAGGACCGGGCGAAAGCATTGAACAGAGAATCGTTGTACATGATCCGTCTCTCCATGGTCACCTGTAAATGCCGGACGCACCACTAGGGTTCCCAGTATCGGAGCGTCACAGCTTCCGTTCGCGAATCACCGTCAGCACATATGACGATTGGACACGCGAGCGACTTCACAATGCAATGCAATACTCATGCTAAGGGCCTCTACCTCGTAAAGATACGGTGCCATTTCACTCGCGTTGTAGCCGGGCAGCAACATTTTTCACCGGGGAAGTACTGAGCAATATGTAAGGGGTTTTTTGGGGATTGTGAGCAGGTGCGGCGCTCGAATCTGCGCCGGCCCGGGCAAGGCGAAGGCGGCAAACGCTGTATGCCCCGGGCTCTGAACCGGGGATAAACGCCGCATTTATCGCGCATTCAGGCCTTTTGGGCGGGCCGCGCTGACGCAAAATGGCCAAATATCCGTCAGGGCAGTCGCGAAGCTGCGCCTTTGAACGCACCCGGCACCGCCTGCAACTAAAGTAATATGCCGCGCGTTTAATCCGAGTCTGCCATGAAATATATGGACCGTTGCCACCGTTACCTCCCACGTCGGAGCCAACGCCTGCCACGCCCGGGATGGCGTCGATAAAGCCAAGGCCGCCGCTTTCGACGGGCAAATGTTCGGCAGCCCGCTCACCCAAAAGACGTATGCCTGCTTCGTGCGTCGTTATGACGCCAACCATCTGGCGCAGCATCCGAAGCAGAAGGTCAGCGCGATGAAGCTTTTGGTGACGGCCGAAGACGCGCCGGAAGACAAGACCGTCAATTATTCCTTCCGTCTCGGTTTCAAATATCGCCACCGCGCGGGCAATTTCGATTCCAGTGGCTATTGCAATCACATTGTCGCCGAAAACACCGGCGCCGAAATTCGTCTCGGCTGCGGCATCGATTGCGAAGGCGGCGGCATTGAAGCGGCGATGAAGGACGATAGATCCGCGCTGATCCGGCTGGGCAGATCAGGATCTGGGAGCGCAACAAGGCCGACGACGGTGCCAGTAACGATCTGGTTGCAGGCGCCGACGACAGGATTTTCCGCGTCGATCGCGCGGACTTGCGCGAATGCGCCGAGCTCGTGACCGACCGCGGCGTGGTGCGGATCGCCGTGTTGCAATCGCAGGCTATCTTTGCCTGAGGCCGTGAAGCATTGCTGATTGACGTGAACAATTCACGTCGATCGCTCGTTTGGACAATTTGGTCGCCGCACTTTCGCCGCTCCATCGCGCTGAATACTTTCTTGCGTTCTGATCCAGGCCGCACAAATCGCGAGACAGCCCGGAGGCGAGAAACGACGGCTCATGACGGGCTCCTTCACGACTTCGTGCGATGTGCCCGTCGGCGTCGCCATTCCAAACGCTGGTTCGACCGACCGGCCGGTATCGGGGCGGGCCAGAACGGACTTTTCCGGGATCGAACCGGAGCCGCTGGCGTTATCGTCCTGGACAGCCCCATTCCATCCGGCTGCATGCCCAACCAAATGTTGACTTTCCGGCCCTGCCCCCGAAAGCTGCCGGAAGCCCAAAAATCGACCGATCGAACAGAACAGGCACCATGAATCCCGTCAAAGCACTCGAAAACCACGGCCAGGCAATCTGGCTGGACTTCCTCGCCCGCGGCTTCGTCGCCAAGGGTGACCTCACGGCGCTGATCGATACCGACGGTGTCAAGGGCGTGACGTCGAATCCTTCGATCTTCGAAAAGGCGATCGGCAGCTCGGATGAATATGACGGTGCCATCAGCCGCGCTCTGAAAGCGGGCGACCGCCCCGTCGCCGACCTGTTCGAGGCGCTCGCCGTCGAGGACATCCAGAACGCCGCCGACGTGCTGCGCCCGGTGTACGACCGTTTGAACGGAAACGACGGCTTTGTCAGCCTTGAGGTCTCGCCCTATCTGGCAACCGATACCAAGGGGACCATTGCGGAAGCCCAACGGCTCTGGAAGGACGTCAAGCGTCAGAACTTGATGGTGAAGGTGCCGGCCACGCCGGAAGGCCTGCCCGCGATCGAACACCTGATCGGCGAAGGTATCAGCATCAACATCACGCTGCTGTTCTCGCAAGACGTCTATCGCGAGGTGGCGGAGGCGTACATCGCGGGGCTGGAAAAATACGTCGCCAAGGGCGGCGATCCCTCTCACGTCGCCAGCGTCGCGTCTTTCTTCGTCAGTCGCATCGATACCGCAGTCGACAAGCAGCTCGACGAGAAGATCGCGAAGGCCAATGACCCGAGCGAGAAGGAGCGGCTGAGCGCGCTGAAGGGCAAGGTCGCCATCGCCAACGCCAAGCTCGCCTATCAGGACTACAAGCGGCTGTTTGCCGGGCCGCGGTGGGAGAAGCTTGCCGCCGAGGGCGCCAAGCCGCAGCGGCTGTTGTGGGCCTCCACCGGCACCAAGAACAAGGACTATAGCGACGTGCTGTATGTCGAGGAGCTGATCGGTCCCAACACGGTCAACACCGTGCCGCCGGCAACGCTCGATGCATTCCGCGACCATGGCAAGCTGAGAGACAGCCTCGAGGAGAATGTCGAGGACGCGCGCCGCGTGCTGGAAGAGCTCGAAAAATCCGGCATCTCGCTCGACGCCATCACGGCCGAGCTGGTCAAGGACGGCGTCAAGCTGTTCGCGGACTCTGCCGACAAGCTCTATGGCGCGGTCGCATACAAGCGCGCGACCTCGCTCGGCGGCGGCATCGACCGGCAGCAATTCGCATTCGGCGATGGCATCGGCAAGGCCGTCGAGAAGAGCACCGAGGAGTGGCGCGCATCGGCCAAAATCCGAAGGCTGTGGCAAAAGGACAAGTCGGTCTGGACCGGCGACGACGAGAACAAATGGCTGGGCTGGCTGAACAGCCCTGTGGCCGCCAACATTGCCGACTACGAAGATTTTGCCCGCCGCGTGAAGGGGCAGAATTTCAGCGACGCGGTCGTGCTCGGCATGGGCGGATCGAGCCTCGGACCGGAGGTGCTGGCGGAGACGTTTGCCAAGGAATCAGGATTCCCGAAGCTGCATGTGCTCGATTCCACCGATCCCGCGCAGGTGCAGGCGATGGAGGAGACCGTCGACCTCGCCCACACGCTGTTCATCGTCTCCAGCAAGTCCGGCGGCACCACCGAGCCGAACGTGATGAAGGATTACTTCTTCGATCGCGTTGCCAAGACCATCGGCAAGGACAAGGCCGGCCATCGCTTCATCGCGGTCACCGATCCCGGCTCGTCTCTGGAGAAGGTCGCGATCAGCCAAGGCTTTGCCCGCATCTTCCATGGCGATCCCACAATCGGCGGACGCTATTCCGTGCTGTCGCCGTTCGGACTGGTGCCGGCCGCTGCCGCCGGCATTGACGTTCGCAGCCTGATCACGCACGCGCTCGCGATGGTGCGTTCCTGCGGCGCCGACGTGCCGCCGCACGAAAATCCGGGCGTGCAGCTCGGACTGGCGATGGGCCTTGCCGGCCTCGAAGGCCGCGACAAGGTGACGATCACCTCGTCGGAGAAGGTCGCGGATTTCGGCGCCTGGGCCGAGCAACTGATCGCCGAATCCACCGGCAAGGAAGGCAAGGGCCTGATCCCGATCGACGGAGAGCCGCTCGGCGACCCCTCGCTTTACGGCGACGACCGCTTCTTCATCGATATCCGGACCGAGGGCGAGGACGACGCCTCGCATGATGATCGGCTCAAGGCGCTCGAGGCGGCCGGGCATCCCGTGGTTCGCATCGTCATGAAGTCGATCGACCATATCGGTCAGGAGTTTTTCCGGTTTGAGATGGCGACCGCTGTCGCGGGCGCGATCCTCGGCATCAATCCGTTCAACCAGCCCGATGTAGAAGCGGCCAAGATCAAGACGCGCGAGTTGACGAGTGCGTTCGAGAAGACCGGATCGCTGCCGGCGGAGGAGCCGGTGATTTCGACCGACGAGGCTGATCTTTACACCGACGAGCACAATGCGGCCGAGCTGCGCAAGGCCGGCGCCGACGGCACGCTCGGCTCCTGGGTCAAAGCGCATCTTTCGCGCTCCGACAGCGGCGACTATGTCGCCCTGCTCGCCTATATCGCGCGCAATCCCGGCACGATCGGCTCGCTGCAAAAGATGCGGCTTGCGGTGCGCGACAAGCATCATCTGGCGACCTGCGCCGAATTCGGCCCGCGCTTTCTGCACTCGACCGGCCAGGCCTACAAGGGCGGCCCCGACAGCGGCGTGTTCCTGCAGATCACGGCCGACGATGCCGAGGATTTGCCGGTGCCCGGACAGAAGGCGAGTTTCGGCATCATCAAGGCGGCGCAGGCGCGCGGCGATTTCGACGTGCTCACCGAACGCGGCAGGCGTGCGCTGCGCGTCCATCTCAAGGGCGATCTCGGATCGGGGCTGTCTGCGCTCGATGCCGCGATCGCAGAGGCGCTCAGTTAGGGAAGTCAGGATATGCAACTCGGCATGATCGGCCTCGGCCGGATGGGCGGCAACATCGTCCGCCGGCTGATGAAGAATAGCCACACCGCCGTGGTCTACGACAAGGACGCCAAGGCGGTCGCTGCACTCGCGGCGGAAGGCGCAACCGGCGCTGACACGCTGGAAGATTTCGTGGCGAAGCTGGAGAAGCCGCGCACCGCCTGGGTAATGCTTCCGGCAGGCAAGATCACCGAGACGACCATCGAGGCATTGGTAAAGCTGATGCAGCCCGGCGACGTCATCATCGATGGCGGGAATACGTTCTGGCAGGACGATGTCCGCCGCGGCGCGGCGCTGAAGGCAAAAGGCCTGCACTACCTCGACGTCGGCACCAGCGGCGGCGTCTGGGGCATCGAGCGCGGCTATTGCATGATGATCGGCGGCGACAAGGCGGTGGTCGACCGGCTCGATCCGATCTTCAAGACGCTGGCGCCGGGCGCGGGCGACATTCCGCGCACACCAGGACGCGAGGGCCGCGACCCGCGTGTCGAGCAGGGCTATATCCATGCCGGGCCGTCCGGCGCCGGACACTTCGTCAAGATGATCCATAACGGCATCGAATACGGCCTGATGCAGGCCTATGCCGAGGGGTTTGATATCCTGAAGAACGCCAACATCGACGCGCTGCCGCCGGAGCATCGTTTCGAGTTCGACATGGCCGACATCGCTGAAGTGTGGCGGCGCGGCAGCGTGATTCCCTCCTGGCTGCTCGATCTCACCGCTTCTGCGCTCGCCGAAAACCAGACGCTCGACACCTACTCCGGCTTTGTCGAAGATTCCGGCGAAGGCCGCTGGACGGTCAACGCGGCGATCGACGAAGCCGTGCCGGCGGAAGTGCTGACGGCGGCGCTCTACGCGCGCTTCCGTTCGCGCAAGGACCACACCTTTGCGGAAAAGATTCTTTCCGCGATGCGGGCCGGTTTCGGCGGCCACAAGGAGCCGCCGAAGAAGCCCACTTTGAAGGCGTGAGCGGTCATGGCGGTCGGTCAAACAACACAGAAGAAGCCCGATCCCTGCTCCTTCGTCATTTTCGGCGTCACCGGCGACCTCACGCACCGGCTGGTCGTCCCTGCCCTGTATAATCTCGCCGCCAGCGATCTCCTGCCGGATAGGTTCTGCCTGGTCGGCGTCGCCCGCAAGGGCATGACGAACGACAGGCTGCGCGACAGCCTGATGAAGGGCCTGCGCCAGTTCGCGACCCGGCCGGTGGAGGATGCGATTTCGCGTCGTCTTTTGGACTGCCTGACCTGCATCGAAGCCGATCCGAAGGATCCGGCTTCATTCGACGCGATGAGCAAGCAGCTCGGCGAGCTGGAAGCCGCGCGCAACACTGGCGGCAACCGGCTGTTCTACTTGGCGACCCCGCCCAACGCCTTCCTGCCGATCAGCCGTGAGCTAGGCCGCACCGGCATGCTGGCCGAAAACGGCGCGTGGCGGCGGCTGGTGGTGGAAAAGCCGTTCGGTACCGACCTCGCCTCCGCCAAGGCGCTGAACAGCGAGCTGCTCAAGCTCGTCGATGAGCACGAGATCTACCGGATCGATCACTATCTCGGCAAGGAAACGGTGCAGAACATTTTGGTGTTGCGCTTCGCCAACGGCATGTTCGAGCCGATCTGGAATCGCAACCATATCGACCATGTCCAGATCACGGTCAACGAACAGCTTGGCGTCGGCCACCGCGGCAGTTTTTACGACCAGACCGGCGCGCTGCGCGACATGGTGCCGAACCATCTGTTTCAACTCTTGTCACTGGTCGCAATGGAGCCGCCGATCCGGTTTGACGCGCATTCGGTCCGCACCGAAAAGGCGGACGTGCTGGCCGCGATCCAGCTCCAGAGCGAGGCCGAGGCGCTGCGGAATTCCGTGCGCGGCCAATATCTGGCCGGCCGGATCGAAGATAGCGAGATTGCGGACTATCGCAAAATCGAAGATGTCGCGGCCGGCAGTACGACCGAAACCTATGTGGCGCTGAAACTGGTCATCGACAATTGGCGCTGGGCCGGCGTTCCCTTCTACCTGCGCACCGGCAAGGCGCTCGGCGTCAAGCGCACCGAAGTCGCGATCAAGTTCAAGCAGGCGCCGTTCGCGATGTTCAACTGCACGCCGGTGGAACGACTGGCGCAGAATTACCTCGTGATCGGGGTCGCGCCGAACGAAGGCATCGCGCTGCAGTTCAACACCAAGGTGCCCGGCCCCTCGATCCTGATCGACGGCGTCGAGATGAAGTTTCGCTACAAGGACTATTTCAAGGCGGAACCTTCGACCGGCTACGAGACACTGATCTATGACTGCATGACCGGCGACAACATCCTGTTCCAGCGCGCCGACAGCGTCGAGGCCGGCTGGAAGGCGGTGCAACCATTCCTCGACGCCTGGAAGAAGGCGGGTGCCGCGGGCTTGCAGACCTACAAGGCCGGCAGCGAAGGTCCGCAGGAAGCGAACGAATTGTTGATCCGCGAAGGCCGAAGCTGGCGAAAGCTCGGGTGAGCGATGACAGCGAACGACAATCGCCGCGTGATCGCGGTCGCCGATCCGGCCGCACTGGCCGAGGCCGCGGCCGATCGCGTGCTCGCCAGGATCGAGGCCAATATTGGCCGCGTGGCGATTTGCCTGACCGGCGGATCGAGCCCCAGACAGCTCTATCAATTGCTCGCAGCCGATGCCTATCGCAGCCGGATCCCCTGGCAGCGCGTGCACTGGTTCATTGGCGACGAGCGCTTCGTGCCGGCGGACGATCCGCTCAACAACATGGGCATGGCGCGAGAGCTTTTTCTGGATAGTTGCGCGCCGGCGGCAAACATCCATCCGATTCCGACCGCGACCGCCGACCCGACCGATCCGGACCGCTGCGCCGCGCTTTACGAACGGGAGCTGCAATCGTTCTATGGGGCAGGCTCGCTCGATCAAGCCCGCCCCTTGTTCGATCTCGTGTTGATGGGTGTAGGTCCCGATGGCCACACCGCATCGCTGTTTCCCGGCGATCCCGCGCTCGATGAGGCCGCGCGCTGGGTGGTCGGCGTGCCACGCGCAAATGTCGAGCCATTCGTCCCGCGGGTCACTCTCACGCTCCCCACCCTTGCCTCCTGCCGCGAAATGCTGTTCGAGATTGCGGGCGCCGAGAAGCATGCGATCTTGACGCGCCTCTTTGCACGCGAGAACCTGCCTGCCAACCGTGCGCGATCCACCGGCGAGACGGTCTGGCTGGTGGACCGGGATGCGCTTCCGGAGGATTTTGGTGGGCGATAGGACTCCTAGCGCGCTGGTGGTGATGGGCGTTTCCGGTTCGGGCAAGAGCACCATCGCCGATCATCTCGCAAGACGCCTCGGCTGGCGCTACGAGGACGGCGACCGGTTTCACCCGCCGGGAAACGTTGCGAAGATGAGCGCCGGCCACCCGCTGACCGACGAGGACCGCTGGCCGTGGCTGCAGGCAATCGCCGACGAGATCGACCGCCTCGCAGCGTTCGGCGAGCACGCCGTGATCGCCTGCTCGGCATTGAAGCGCGCCTATCGCGACATTCTCGTGCACGGCCGCGACGATGTCCGCATCGTTTTTCTCGATGGAACGCAGGATCTGATCGCGGCCCGGCTGGCCGCCCGCAAGGGACATTTCATGCCGCCGGGCCTGCTCGCCAGCCAATTCAGGACGCTGGAGCCGCCGGGCGCGGGCGAGCGGCCGATCATTGTATCGATCGATGCCCCGGTCGAGAACATCGTGGATGACATCGTCGGTCAATTGAACCTGGTCCCCCAATGACACGTATCGCGCTCGTTGTTTCCGACGTCGACGGCACCCTGTTGACGCACGACAAGATCCTGACCGATGGCGCCAAGGCAGCCGTTCGCAAGCTGCACGCGGCCGGCATCGGTTTCACCATCGTCTCCAGCCGGCCGACCATCGGCATGGGTTTTCTGATCGAGCCGCTTTCGATCACGCTTCCGGTCGGCTCCTTCAACGGCAGCTCGATCGTCGATGCCGGGCTCAAACCGATCGAACAGCATCTGATCGGAGCAACCGTGGCGCAGCGCAGCCTCGACGTGCTCAATGCCTTCGGCGTGGATATCTGGCTGTTCACCAATCAGCGCTGGTACACGCGCAATCCCGACGGCGAGTACGTCCCGCACGAGAAGCTGGCCATCAAGGCTAATCCGACCATCGTCACCGACTTCACGCCGCATCTCGCGGAGACTTGCAAGATCGTCGGCGCCAGTTCGGATGCTGAGCTGTTGCAGCGCTGCGAGGTGGCAATGCAGCAGGCGCTCGGCCGGGAGGTCGTCGCGGTTCGCTCGCAGACCTATTATCTCGACGTCACACCGCCCGGTCACAACAAGGGCACCTTCGTGGACGCCATGATCAGGCGGCTGGGCATTTCGGCGGCAGCGGTCGCGACCATCGGCGACATGGAGAACGATCTTCCGATGTTTGCCCGAAGCGGCGTTTCTTTTGCGATGGGCAATGCGGCCGAAGGCATCAAAAAGCAAGCGACGCACGTCACCGACAGCAACGAGCGCGACGGATTTGCGGCGGCGATCGAGACGGTGCTGCGGCTCGGATAGGCAAGAGCCGGCGTATCAAGCCCGCCTGAAGGATAAATCGAGGAACTCTCAAAGTCTTCGCGCGGCGAATCCGTTTCTGTCGGCCGGCACGATCGGCAAGGGCGAGCCGGTGCCTGACCGCCGTCTCCTCCCATGAAGGCAGGCTCTCCAGCCCGAGCCTGCCGCGGCGAAGATGGGTACCGGCTCGCGCGACCGGCTGGGACCTGTCTTCGTAGGATGGGTGGAGCGAAGCGATACCCATCAATCCGATGCGGAAACGTGATGGGTATCGCTTCGCTCCACCCATCCTACGCGGGCAAGACGCTGCGCGCCTTTTGCCCACCCTACCGACCTCGCCCGCTATTTCGAGCGCTGCATCGCGGGCTTCTCGGTCGCCTTCTTCGCCACGCTGAGGTTCTGCGCGGTGTTGATCAGCGCGATATGCGTCAGCGCCTGCGGGAAATTTCCGGTCTGGCGGCCGGCCACCGTATCGTACTCCTCGGCCAAGAGGCCGAGATCGTTGGCGACTGCGACGACGCGGGCGAACAACTCCTGCGCCTTGCCGAATTCGCCCGCCAGCACATACGCGTCCGCAAGCCAAAGCGTGCAAGCGAGGAACGCGCCTTCGGCCGGCTGTTTCTCCGTCGGGACTTCCCGCGGGTCGTGCCGCAGCACAAAACCGTCCTGCATCAGATGCTGTTCGACCGCGACAAGCGTACCGCGCACGCGGGGGTCCTCCGGCGGCAGAAATCCCACTGACGGCAGCAACAGGATGCTCGCGTCGAGCATTTTTGAGCCGTATGACTCGACGAACGCGTTCAGCTCGGCGTCAAAGCCCTTCGCGCAGACGTCGGCGTGAATGGCGTCGCGCAGCACCCGCCACTTCACAAGCGGCGCCTTGAAGCCGAACATCTCGGCGCTCTTGATACCGCGGTCGAACGCGACCCAGGTCATCACCTTCGACGAGACATAATGCCTGCCCGCGCCGCGGCGCTCCCAGATGCCGTGGTCCGGATGGTCCCACCGTCCGGCGAGGTGCTGCAGCACCGCGCATTCCAGCGCCCAGCTGGTTTCATCCATTTCGAGCTTGGCCACGCGCCACTGGTGAAAGGCGTCGATCAATTCACCGTAAACGTCGAGCTGCAGTTGCGCATGCGCGGCGTTGCCGACCCGCACGGGACGTGCGCCTTCATAGCCGGGCAACCACGTGGCCTCCCATTCCAGGAGACGGCGGTTGCCCATGATGCCGTACATGATCTGCATGTTGGCGGGAGAACCCGCCGCCGCCCGCAACAGCCAATGGTGCCAGGCGGAAGCTTCCTCGGTATAGCCCGAGTTCATCAGCGCCAGCAGCGTGAAGGTGGCGTCGCGCAGCCAGCAGAAGCGATAATCCCAATTCCTGGCGCCGCCGAGCTTTTCCGGCAGCGAGGTCGTCGGCGCAGCGACGATGCCGCCGGTCGGTGCATAGGTCTGCGCCTTCAGCGTGATCAGCGAGCGCATCACGAGAGCGCGGTATTCGCCCTCATAGGTGCAACGGTTGCTCCACTCGGTCCAGAACGCTTCGGTATCCTGCAAGGCATAGGCAGGATCGATCGGCTTGGGCACCGGCAGATGCGAAGGGCCGTAGGTGAGCACGAAGGGGACGGTATCGCCCTCGCCGACCTCGAAATCGGCGACCGTCGTCAGGTCCTCCCCGCGCGTTTCCACCGGGGTGCGCAACACCGTCATGTCCTGCCCGCAAATAGCGAGCAGGGCGGAGCCGTCCTCGGTCTTCTTGACCCAGGGAATATCGGTGCCGAAGCCGAAGCGGATGACAAGCTGCATGTGCATCCTGACCCGGCCGCGAAGGCCGCGCACCAACCGCACCACATCGGAGGCGTTGCCGCGCGGCGGCATGAAGTCGATCAGCTCGACCGCGCCGTCAGCGGTCTCGAACCGCGTCTGCAGGATCAGGGTGTCGCCCCAATAGTTGCGTGAGGTGCCGGTGACTTCCTCCACCGGTGCGATCAGCCAGCGGCCATGCTTGTGGGTGCCGAGAAGGGCTGCAAAGCAGGCGTCGGAATCGAAGGCCGGCCAGCACAGCCAATCGATCGATCCGTCACGGCCGACCAGTGCCGCGGTCTCGCAATCGCCGATCAAACCATAGTCTTCGATCCGACACGACAAGGTGATTCACCGCCAGAACGGAATGGCATTTCTTCCAACTGTCATCCCGCTCTGCCTTCCTCCTCGAACTCGTCAGATCGCGGCGCGCGACCGCTCATGGGTTGCCGCCTTGAGTGCGGCGACGTCGACCGTGGACGTCATCTCCTCGATCGACACCGGAAGCCGCCGCCGCCAGTTCGGATGCTCGTTGACGGTGCCGGGGATATTGGGCTGGTCGACCACCCCGAGCAGGTCCTCCAGCGAGACCGCGAGCAGCCGCGACTTGGTCCGCGCCAGGAAATTCGCGACCGAATAGAGATCGTTGCGGTAGATGGCGTGATGCCGCAGCACGTCGTCCAGCATTGCAAGCGCGTGCCAGCGCGCCTCGTCGCTCTCGCCCGGATCGATCCCGAGCGAGCGCTTCAGCTTGAGATCGCCGAACGAGCGCCAGCCGGCATAGGTCGAGAGATCATGGGTGTTGAAAGTGACGAGCGCGTTGGTCAGGTAATGATCGATGCTGCGGAACGATCCGTGGTCGTCGCGCTCGAACATCATCACGAGATACGACCAGATGCCCCAATCGGCGATCTGGTCGCGAAAGCCTTCCGGCACAGTGCCGAGATCTTCGCCGATCACGACGCAGCGCTGCGTGAGGCTTTCCAGCGCGGTCACCGCGAGCAGCGCCTCGAACGGCATCTGCACATAGACGCCGTCGCGTGCGGTGAAGCCTTGCGGCACCAGATAGAGCCGCTTCAGCCCGAGCACATGGTCGAGCCGGATCGCACCGGCGTGCCGCATCGAGGCGCGCAGCATGTCGCGATACGGCGCAAAGGACTGCCGCTCGAGCCCTGCCGCATTGAAGCCGGCAAGGCCCCAGGTCTGGCCGGCGGTGTTGAGCGGATCGGGTGGCGCGCCGACGCCGAGATGGCGGGAGATCGCGACCTGTTCGTTCCAGGCATCGAACCCGTCGGCCTGCACGCCAACCGCGACGTCGAGATAGAGCCCGACCTTCATGCCAAGCTTCTTCGCCAGATCGCTGGCCGCGCCGAGCTGCCGGTCTGCGGTCCATTGTACAAATTCGACAAATTCGATTTCGTTGGCGTCCGGGCCTTGGCGCAAGGCGGCGCATCTGGCGTCGTCCGGCTGCCGCCACTCTTCTGGCCATTCCCACCACGGCTTGCCGAATTTGTGCCGGAGTACCTCGAAGCAGGCAAAATGCGACAGCAAGGTACCGCACTCGGTACGGAATTTGTCGAAATCCTGTCGGCGGGTCGGGTTGGCATTGGCCTTGAAGGCAGCAAAGGCGGAGCGAAGCGCGCGCCACTTCAAACCGGCGACACCGACATAATCGACGACGGCGCGTACCCGCAACGGCGCCAGCGCCTCGCGGGTTTCGGAATCGAGCTGATATTCGGGAAGCTTTTCGACGTCGATGTAAAGCGCGTTGAGAAACAACCGGCTGTTCGGCGAATACGGGCTGCAATCGCCCGGGCGATCGTCGAACAGGACGTGTAGCGGATTGAGGCCGACGCCGTCGGCGCCGAGATGATCGGCGAGTTCGATCAGGCTTGCGAGGTCGGTAAAGTCGCCCATGCCCCAGTTGCGCGCGGAACGGACCCCGTAAAGCTGGACGGCGAGCAGCCAGCAGCGGTCGAACTCGCCGCCAAACGCCCGTTCCGGCGCCGAAATCAGCGGCACATCCTCGACTCTCGCGGCATCGCTCAACTGCAGCCGGTAGATGCCGAGCGGCAGGTCCCTGGGCCAGTCGATGGCATGATCCGAGCTCTCGCCCTTGGCGATAACTCCTGAATCCGCAACGATTTTCCACTCCGCCGGAAGCGTGGCTGTGGGGAGTTCGGTTCGCGACGGCCGTCCCGACCGGACCACGACCGGGTGGCCTACCAGCGGCCCGGGCGCCTGCGGCGGCAGGGCATCCAGGATTATTTTGAGGGCGGCCGCGTCTGTCACACGGCGATTACCCTGGCCATCCAGGAATTCGGTTTGAATTCCCAGTGCTTTAGCTTGAGCGAAAAGATCCATTCGGCACGTACTTTGCACGCAAACATCAAACCGATGTCGCGAAATTGTCCAATTACGGGAAGGAGATAGACGGTGTCTAACGTTCGGGCCCGCCAACGGTTCCGCCGGAACCAAAGCGAGCCGAACGGCTTTCTATCTATGTCCGGAACGTCTCCCTTTCTGCAAACGAAACGGGGACGTCATTTCCATGGCAATGGCATCACCGTGAACAAAAAAGCGCAAACCGCCGAGAGCTCCAACGCCGGCGTCTCCCTTCCTATCGACGGCTCCTATCCGCTGAATCCGGATAGCAGCCTTGTGGTCGAAGCAAAGGAGCTGCCCGCCGCCGAGGTCGCCACCGAGGAGCTCTGGTACAAGGATGCGATCATCTATCAGTTGCACGTCAAGGCCTTCGCCGACAGCAACAATGACGGCATCGGCGACTTTGCCGGGCTGACGGAGAAACTGGGGTATCTGCAGGACCTTGGCGTCACCACATTGTGGCTGTTGCCGTTCTATCCCTCCCCCGGCCGCGACGACGGCTACGACATCGCGGACTACGGCGACATCAACCCCGATTTCGGGACGATGAAGGATTTCAGGCGCTTCATCCAGGAGGCCAAGAAGCGCGGTCTGCGGGTCATCACCGAGCTCGTCATCAACCACACCTCCGATCAGCACGACTGGTTCAAGCGCGCCCGCCGCTCGGACCCGAATTCCTCTGCCCGCAACTGGTATGTCTGGAGCGATACCGACCAGAAATATTTGGGCACGCGGATCATCTTCACCGATACCGAGAAGTCGAACTGGACCTGGGACCCGGAAGCCGGCCAGTTCTACTGGCACCGCTTCTTCTCGCACCAGCCGGATCTCAATTTCGACAATCCGCGCGTGGTGAGCGCGCTGGTGCAGGTGATGAAGCGGTGGCTCGACACCGGGGTCGACGGCTTCCGGCTCGACGCCATTCCCTATCTCTGCGAGCGCGACGGCACCAACAACGAGAACCTGCCGGAGACGCATGCCATCATCAAGCGGCTGCGCAGCGAACTCGATGCCTACGCAAAAGGCAAGGTGCTGCTGGCCGAGGCCAATCAATGGCCGGAGGACGTACAGGAATATTTCGGCCGTGGCGACGAATGCCACATGGCCTATCACTTTCCGCTAATGCCGCGCATCTACATGGCAATCGCGCAGGAAGACCGTTTTCCGATCACCGACATCCTGCGCCAGACGCCGGATATTCCAGGCAATTGCCAGTGGGCGCTGTTCCTGCGCAACCATGACGAACTGACGCTGGAAATGGTCACCGACGTCGAGCGCGATTACCTGTGGTCGACCTACGCCAACGATCCCCGCGCCCGCATCAATGTCGGCATCCGGCGGCGGCTGGCGCCGCTTATGGACAATGACCGGCGCAAGATCGAGCTGATGAACTCGCTGTTGCTCTCGTTCCCGGGTACGCCGATCATCTATTACGGCGACGAGATCGGGATGGGCGACAACATCTATCTCGGCGACCGCAACGGCGTCCGCACCCCGATGCAGTGGACGCCGGATCGCAATGGCGGCTTCTCCCGTTCCGACCCCGCGCGGCTCTACGCGCCAACCATCATGGACCCGGTCTATGGCTACGAGTCCGTCAATGTCGAGGCGCAGTCGCGCAGCCTCTCCTCGCTGCTCTCTGCCACCAAGCGGCTGATCGCGGTCCGCAAATCCACGCTCGCTTTCGGCCGCGGCAGCATGACATTCATCCGCCCGGAAAACCGCTCGGTGCTGTGCTACGTGCGCCAGTACGGGGACGAGGTCATTCTGTGCGTCGCCAATCTGTCGCGATCGGCTCAGGCGACCGAACTGGATCTCTCCGCCTTCAAGGACCGCATCCCGCTGGAAATGCTCGGCCGCACGCGCTTCCCGGCGATCGGCGAGCTGCCCTACATGATCACGCTGTCGCCTTACGGCTTCTACTGGTTCGAACTGCAGGAGCGCGACAAATCGGCGCCGGTGCCGCAGCGCGCGGTGCCCGAGTTTGAAACGCTGGTGGTGCCGTTGAATGCGACCTGGGTATCGCTGGCGCGCGAGCGCGGCGTGTTCGAGCGCGACGTGCTTCCGGGACATCTGGCGCGCAGCCGCTGGTACCCGGAACGCTCGGCCAAGGCGATCCATCCGAAACTGACGTCGGCGATTCCGTTCTGCGACATCGGCGACAACCGGCCGTGGCTCGCTTTCTTCGAAACGACGCAGCGCGGCGTCACCACGCGCTACGTGTTGCCGATGCAGATCGAATGGGTGCGCTTCGACCGCGAGCGCTACAATCCGCATGCGCTGGCCGCCGTTCGCCAGGGCGCGCGCGAGGGAACACTGCTCGATGTTGCCACCGACCAGATCTTCGTCGCGCTGTTTCTGCGCAATCTGCAGCAATCGCTGACCGTCGACGAGAGCGAACAGGGATTGCGGCTCGAATTCCGCCCGACCGGCCGCTTCGGCGACAAGTCGATCCGGCAGCCCGAGCACATCCGCACCATTGAATCCGAACTGCCGCGCAGCACCGCGCTGGTGGACAATGACTATGTCGTCAAGATCTACCGGACACTTCAGGCCGGTCCCAATCCCGAAATCGAGATGGGACGCTTCCTGACAGATGTCGCCAACTTTCCCAATGCGCCGGCGCTGCTCGGCAGCGCCGAGCTGGTCGAGGGTAACGAGAAGAGCGCAGTCGGCGTCGTTCACGCCTTCATCGCCAATCAGGGCGACCTCTGGACCGTGAGTGCGGCCTATCTCGATCGCTTCGTCGAGGAGCAGAGCCTGCTCGCAGCGAGCATCCATCCCGGCGAGCGCGAGGAAGAGATCCCTTATCTGCGCTACATCTCGCAGGCCGGACGGCGCGTGGCCGAACTGCATGTTGCGCTCGCCAGCAACGGCGAGCTTCCCGAATTCGCGCCGGAGCCGACCAGCCGCGACGACGTGCAGCGCTGGGTCGACGATCTGGTGCTCAGCGCCGGGCGCGTCTTCGACGCGCTTCGGCAGCGGCGAGATACGCTGAAGGAAGCCGACCGAGCGTTGGTCGACCAGGTGCTGGCGTTGCAGCCGGTCCTGCCGGATTGGCTGGAAGCGCTGCTGCTGCGCGAGGCCGACGCCGCCGGCATTCGCGGCCATGGCGACCTCGATCTCAGCCAGTTGCTGATCGTCAAGGACGACATCTTCATCGTCGACTTCGAAGGCGCGCCGCGGCGCACTATCGCCGAACGCCGGCGCAAGATGCCTGCAGCACGCGACATCGCAAGCCTGATCCGCTCGATCGATTATTCGGCAACCGCAGCCCTTGAGCGCGCGCTCAAAGTAGCCCACGATGACCACGGCAAGCTCGGCGCGGCGCTTGGCGAATGGCGGGACCGGGCGACAGCCGCATTTCTCGCCGCCTACCGCGAAGCGATGACCGACCAACGGCTGTGGCCGGCCGATCCGACGGACGCGGACGGCTTGCTGACCTTCTTCCTGCTCGAGAAGGCCTTGAACGAGATCGAACACGAACTGTCGTTCCGGCCGGAATGGCTGCGCGTGCCATTGAGCGGAATTATCAGAATGTTGTCACAACCGTCCTTCGAGGCCTCATGACCAAGCTGTCCGCAGAGGCCTACGCCATCATCGAAGGCAAGCATTCGGATCCGTTTCGATATCTCGGCTTGCACAGCGAAGGCGGACACAGCGTGGTGCGCGCTTTCATCCCCGAAGCGTCCAACGTGGAGGCGATCGGCGAGCAAGGCGAGACGGCGCCGCTTGAGCGCATTCACGATGCCGGGCTGTTTGCAGGCGCGCTGCCGAACGGATCGAAGCGCTACCAGCTCCGCGCCCGCTTCGGCGAGAACGTCGTCGATCTCGACGACCCCTACCGCTTTCCACCCGTGCTCAGCGACTTCGACCTCTATCTCCTGGGCGAAGGCACCCACCGGCGGATCTACGACAAGCTCGGCGCGCATCCGATGACACTCGATGGCGTCGACGGCGTGGCGTTCGTGGTGCTGGCGCCGAACGCCAAGGCGGTCAACGTGGTCGGCGACTTCAATTTCTGGAATGCGCGGCGGCACCCGATGCGGGTGCGCGGCGTCGGCTATTGGGAACTGTTCGTGCCCCATGCCCGCGCCGGGGACCGGTACAAGTTCGATATTACCGGCTCCGATGGACGGCATCTGCCGCTGAAATCCGATCCGGTGGCCTTTGCGGCGGAAGTCCGGCCCTCAACGGCATCGATCGTCGTCGACGAAAACAGGATTCCGTATCCGCGCCAGGCGCCGTCGGGCATCAACGCGCTGGAGGCGCCGATCTCGATCTACGAGGTTCATCTCGGCTCCTGGCGGCGCAAGAACGGCAATGAATGGCTGAGCTATCGCGACCTCGCCGAACAGCTTCCGGCCTACGCGAAGGATATGGGCTTTACCCATCTCGAGTTTCTGCCCGTCAGCGAACATCCGTTCGACGGCTCCTGGGGCTATCAGCCGACCGGCCTGTACGCGCCGACCAGCCGGTTCGGCACGCCGGAAGATTTTTCCGCCCTCGTCGATGCCTGTCATCGCGAGGGGCTCGGCGTGTGGCTCGACTGGGTGCCCGGACATTTTCCCGACGATCCGCATGGGCTCGGCTATTTCGACGGCACCGCGCTCTACGAGCACGCCCACCCGATGCAGGGCCGCCATCTCGACTGGGGCACGCTGATCTACAATTACGGCCGCACCGAAGTGGTCAATTTCCTGGTCTCCAACGCGCTGTTCTGGCTCGATCGCTACGGCGTCGACGGCCTGCGCGTCGATGCCGTCGCCTCGATGCTTTACCTCGACTACAGCCGGCCCGCCGGCGAGTGGATCCCGAACCGGCTCGGGGGGCGGGAAAACCTCGAAGCCATCGAGTTCCTGCGCCGCTTCAACATCGAACTGTTCGGGCATTTTCCGGAAGCCACCACGGCAGCGGAGGAATCCACCGCATGGCCGCAGGTCTCGCGGCCGGTCGAATATGGCGGGCTCGGCTTCGGCTTCAAGTGGAACATGGGCTGGATGCACGACACGCTGAAATATATCGGCAAGGACCCGATATACCGGAAGCACCATCACGGCGACGTGCTGTTCGGCCTGCATTACGCATTTTCGGAGAATTTCATTTTGCCGCTGTCGCATGACGAAGTCGTGCACGGCAAGCGATCGATCCTCGGCCGCATGCCCGGCGACGAGTGGCAGCGCTTTGCGAACCTGCGTGCCTATTACAGCTTCATGTTCGGCCATCCCGGCAAGAAGCTGCTGTTCATGGGCTGCGAGTTCGGCCAGGAGCGCGAATGGAATCACGATCATTCGCTCGACTGGCACCTTTTGGCGCAGCACCGCCATAGCGGCATGCAGAACCTGATCCGCGACCTCAACCGACTCTATCGCAGCGTGCCGGCGCTGCACCAGATGGATTGCAACCAGGCGGGATTTGAATGGGTCATCACCCACGATTCCGGCGGCAACGTCTTTGCCTGGCTGCGCAAGGGTTTCGATGCGCGCGCGCGCTGCCTCGTGGTCGTGAACTTCTCGCCGAATGTCTATCACAATTACCGTGTCCGGGTGCCATTCGCCGGCACGTGGAGGGAAGCGCTCAATTCCGATTCTGCGCATTATGGCGGCAGCAATGTCGGCAACGTCGGCGAAGTCCATACCCTGGAAGGCAGCATCCCCGAACTCAGCCTCACCATTCCGCCTCTGGCTGCGATCTTTCTCGTACCGGAAAGCTGACGCATGCGACTGTCCGCGGGAAGCCCCGCCCGCCTCGGAGCAAGCTGGGACGGCAGGGGCACCAACTTTGCGCTGTTCTCGGCCAATGCGGAGAAGGTCGAGCTTTGCCTGTTCGATGGCCAGGGCCGCCGCGAACTCGAGCGAATCGAACTGCCCGAGCGCAATGAGGACGTTTGGCACGGCTATCTCAACGACGTCTCGCCTGGACAGCTCTACGGCTATCGCGTCCACGGCCCCTACGCGCCGGAGCGCGGACACCGCTTCAACGCCAACAAGCTGTTGCTCGATCCCTATGCCAAGCGGCTCGCCGGCAGGCTGGTGTGGAGCGATGCGCATTTCGGCTATCGAACGGGGAGCGCGCGCGAGGATCTTTCGTTCGACCGCCGCGACAACGCGCGCGGCATGCCGAAGGCGGTCGTGGTCGACGAGACCTTCAACTGGGGCCGCCGCGAGATGCGGCCGAACGTCGCCTGGGAAGACACCGTCATCTATGAGGCCCACGTCAAGGGCCTGACGCAGAGGCGCGACGACGTGGCGCCGGGCTGGCGCGGCACCTATGGCGGGCTGTGCTCGCCGGCGATGATCGACCATCTCAAGCGGCTCGGCGTCACCACCATCGAACTGTTGCCGATCCACGGCCTGATCGACGACCGGGTGCTGGTGGAAAAGAAGCTCTCTAACTACTGGGGCTACAACACGCTGGCGTTCTTTGCGCCGGAGCCGCGCTACGCACAGGACAATGCGCTCGATGCGTTCCGTACCACGGTGGCGCGGCTGCACGACGCCGGCATCGAGGTGATGCTCGACGTAGTCTACAACCACACCGCCGAAGGCAATCATCTCGGCCCGACGCTGTGTTTCCGCGGCATCGATAACGCGTCCTATTACTGGCTCAACAAAGAGCATCCGCGCTACTATGACGACTTCACCGGCTGCGGCAGCTCGGTCAACCTCACCCATCCGCGCGTGCTGCAGATGGTGATGGATTCGCTGCGCTACTGGGTCGAGGTCTGCCACGTCGACGGCTTTCGCTTCGACCTCGCCACCACGCTGGCGCGCGAGCCGAACGGTTTTGACCGCAATTCCGCGTTCCTCACGGCCGTGCGGCAGGACCCGGTGCTGGCAACCGTAAAACTCGTCGCCGAGCCATGGGACCTCGGCTTGGGCGGCTATCAGGTCGGCGCGTTTCCCTCGCAATGGTCGGAATGGAACGATCGTTATCGCAGCGCGCTACGGCGCTACTGGAGCGGCGAAGGCAGCCTGATCGGCGAGGTCTCGCGCCGCATGACCGCCTCATCCGACCTGTTCCATCATGACAACCGAGCAACGCGTGCCAGCATCAATCACATCACCGTCCATGACGGTTTCACGCTGACCGACCTGTTCAGCTACAACGAGAAGCACAACGAGGCGAACGGCGAGGACAATCGCGACGGCTCCAACGACAACCACAGCAACAATTGCGGCCATGAGGGCCCGACCACTGACGCCGCGATCGTGGCGCTGCGCCGGCAACTTCGCAGGAACCAGTTCGCCTGCCTGTTCCTCGCGCAGGGGACGCCCTTGATGCTCGCCGGCGATGAAGTCGGCAATTCGCAGAACGGCAACAACAACGCCTATTGCCAGGACAATGAGATCGGCTGGGTCAACTGGGAAAATCTCGGCAAGCCAGGCGACGACCTCACCGATTTCGTCGGCCACATGACCGCGCTGCGCCGGCGCTTCCCACAACTGCGCTACCAGCGCTGGCTCTCCGGGCGGCGTAAGGACGGCTCCTACGGTGTGCTGTGGCTGACGCCGGCAGCCGAGGAGATGCAGGAAGCCGACTGGAATTTTCCGGAAGGACGGTTCCTTGCCTATGTGCTGGGGCCTTTGGAACCAGGTCAGCCGCCGATCTTTATCGTGCTGAACGCTGCCCCCGAAGAGATCGCTTTCAAGTTGCCGCAGATGCCCGAATACAAGAGCTGGCAGCAGGTACTGAATACGACCGAGGCCGTGCTGGCCGCCGCCGAATTCGCCTCGGGCGTCGAAACCAGCGCGCCGCCGCGATCGGTGCTTGTCTTTGCGGGCGCGGCATGAATGACCGGCAATTCGGCCTCCTTCTGACGAACTACGGCGCGCGGTTTCGGCTGTGGGCACCGGCGGCCAAACGCGTCGAGGTGATGCTGGAGCAGCCTCACGCGATGAGGCGCGGCGAGGACGGGTGGTTCACGGCCGATATTGCCGGTGTCAAAGCCGGCGCACGCTACAAATTCCGCATCGATGACGAACTCGATGTCCCCGATCCAGCTTCGCTGTTTCAGCCCGAGGACGTTATCGGGCCGAGCGAGGTGATCGATCATGACGCATATCGCTGGCGGGCCGCAAGCTGGCACGGACGGCCGTGGCAGGAGGCGGTGATCATCGAGGCGCATGTCGGCACCTTCACTGCGGAAGGCAGCTATCGCGCCATGATCGACAGGCTCGACCATCTCGTAGCCGCCGGCATCACCGCATTGGAATTGATGCCGCTGGCGGATTTCGCCGGCTCCCGCAACTGGGGCTATGACGGCGTCTTGTGGTACGCACCCGACAGCTCCTATGGCCGTCCCGAAGATCTCAAGGAGCTGATCGACGAGGCGCACCTGCGCGGGTTGATGGTGATGCTTGACGTCGTCTACAACCATTTCGGCCCCGAAGGAAATTATCTCGGCCGCTATGCGCCCTCCTTCTTCACCGAAGCCCACACGCCATGGGGCAGTGCGATCGACTATCGCGTCAGGCAAGTCCGCGCCTTTGCGATCGAGAACGCGCTCTCCTGGCTGCGCGACTACCGCTTCGACGGGCTGCGGCTCGATGCGGTCAACTCGATCGTTGAACCGGGCGGGCTGTCGCTGCTGCGCGATATCAGCGCCGCTGCCGGCCAATTGGCCGCGGAAACCGGCCGGCACATTCACCTCGTGCTGGAGAACGGCGACAACCGCGCCAGCATCCTGGATTCCGTCCAGGACCCACCACACGGCAAATACCGCGCGCAATGGAACGACGATTACCATCACGCCTGGCGCGTGCTGATGACCGGCGAGAAGCAGGGCTATTATGGCGATTACCAGCGCGCGCCGAGATCGGATATCGCCCGCTCGCTGTCATCAGGTTTCGTCTACCAGGGCGAGCCATCGGCTTTTCGCGGCGTTAGGCGTGGCGAGCCGAGCGGCCATCTCGCGCCGACCGCCTTCATCAACTTCCTGCAGAACCACGACCAGATCGGCAATCGTGCGCTGGGCGACAGGCTGGAAGGCAACGCCGACGCGCGGATGATCGAGGCGGCGCTTCAGGTCCTGCTGATCGCGCCTCACATCCCCATGCTGTTCATGGGCGAGGAATGGGGCTCAACGGTCCCCTTCCCGTTCTTCTGCGATTTCGGCGGCGACCTCGCCGCCGCGGTTCGGAAGGGCCGCCGCATCGAATTGGCCTGGGCCTATGCGGAATATGGCGATGACGTCCCCGACGCGCTCGCCGCTTCGACCCGCGATTCCGCCGTTCTAGACTGGGATGGCCGCGACGCTCCGGCGGGGCGGAAACGCCTGACCATGGTGCGAGAACTATTGCAGGTCCGGCGGCAGCAGATTGTACCGCGGCTGGCCGGCGCAGCTTTTGGGAAAGCAGACGCCGAAAGCAACGGGTTGCTGACCGCCGATTGGCGCATGGGCGATGGCACCGCACTTCGCCTCACCGCCAACCTGTCGGAAAAGGCCGTCAGCCACAGCGAAGCTGCAGGAACCCTGATCTGGGGTAGCGAGTTGGGCAATAGCGTCCCGCCATGGTCGGTGCACTGGCGCATCGGATAGGAAAATGCCCCCGGCGATCCCGATCGCGACCTACCGCCTGCAACTGTCGGCGGATTTCGATTTCGACGCCGCCGCTTCCGTGGTGCCCTACCTGAAGGCGCTCGGCATCACCCATCTCTATGCATCGCCCTTCACGCGCGCCCGCAAGGGCAGTGCGCATGGCTACGACGTCATCGACCACGCTCAGTTCAATCCCGAGCTCGGCGGCGAAGCCGGCTTCGAGCGGCTGAGCGCCATGCTGCGGCGACACGATCTCGGGCTGATCCTGGATTTCGTGCCCAACCATGTCGGCGTGCACTTTGACGATAATCCATGGTGGCTCGACATGCTGGAGTGGGGCCCCGCCTCGCCGCACGCGGCCTCCTTCGACATCGACTGGGAGCAATTGCCATATCGCGCCCGCGGCGGGGTGTTGCTGCCGATCGTCGGCTCGTCCTACGGTCAGGCGCTGGAAAACGGCGAGATCGAACTGCGCTATGATGCCGGCGAAGGCAGTTTTTCGGCTTGGTACTTCGAGCATCGGCTGCCGATCGCGCCGGAGCGTTATGGCGAAATCCTGCGTATGGTCGTCAAGGAAGCAGGCGCAGAGGAAAGTGCGCCCGGCAGGGCCATGCTTGCGCTGGCCTCCCGCTATCAGGGGCCGCGACGCCCCAACCGCAAGGAAGCACCTGCCTTCAAAGCCGAATTGAAGGGCATCACGGGAGCCGCCGAGATCATCGCGCGTGAGCTTGCAGCCTATCGGGCCGGGCCGGATCGCGCCGCTGCAACGCTGGCGCTGCATCATCTGCTCGAACGCCAGCACTACAAGCTCGGCCACTGGCGGCTCGCTTCCAGTGACATCAATTACCGGCGCTTCTTCGACATCAACACGCTGGCGGGCCTGCGCGTCGAGGACACCGGCACCTTCGAGGCGATCCATCGCCTGGTCAAACGGCTGATTGCGGAGGAAAAGCTTGCGGGGCTGCGGCTGGATCACATCGACGGCCTGCGCGATCCCGTCCAGTATTTCCAGCGCCTGCGCCGGCTGATCCGCGATGGCTTTGGCGGGCAGAGCAGGCCCTTCTACGTGGTGGTCGAGAAAATTCTCGGCGAGCACGAAAAGCTGCCGCCGTTCGCCGGCGTTCACGGCACCACCGGCTATGAGTGGCTGAACGCGATCACCCATGTGCTGACCGATGGAAGCGGCCTGGAGCCGCTCGACGAGGTCTGGCGGCAGATCAGCAACCAATCGCCAAAACTCGAACCGATCCTGCGAGATGCAAAACGTCGCGTGCTGGAAACGCTGCTGACCAGCGAGTTCACGGTGCTGACGCGCCTCTTGTCGCGGATTGCCAGCGGACATTATTCCACCCGCGACTATTCCATCGACAGCCTGCGGCAGGCGCTCGAACTCTACGTGCTGCACTTTCCGGTCTATCGCACCTACCTGACAGCGTCGGGCCCATCCGCGCATGACCGCCAGTTGATAGCAGGGACGATCGAGCGGGCGCGCGCCGACTGGTTTGCCGCCGATGACGGCATCTTCGATTTCCTGCGCGACGCCCTGACAATGGACCTGATCAAGTCCGGGCGCACACATCACAGCGCGCCGCGGGTGCGCCGGTTCGCCTTGAAGATGCAGCAGTTCACCGGACCGATGATGGCAAAGTCGCTGGAGGACACAACGTTCTACCGCTACCACCGCCTGCTTGCCCTCAACGAGGTCGGCGGCGATCCAGCGGCAAGGGCGTTATCGGTCGACGAACTTCACGGGATGATGCGGACGCGCGCCAGGGAATGGCCGTATGGCATGACGGCGACCGCGACGCATGATACCAAGCGCGGCGAGGATGCGCGTGCGCGCATCCTGGCGCTTTCGGAAATTCCGGGCGAATGGACCGGCACGGTGGCCAGATGGAAACTGCTCAACGCGCCGCATCTGCTCGCCGATGGCGATCTGCGCGCGCCCTCGGCGGCGTTCGAATACATGCTGTATCAGGCGCTGGTGGGGGCATGGCAGCCGGACGACCCTTCGTTCGTGGACCGGATGCAGGAATATGCGCTGAAGGCGGCGCGCGAGGGCAAGCAGGAAACGAGTTGGCTCAATCCCCACGCGGCCTACGAGACGGGTGTCAAGAGCTTCATCGCGAAGATTCTCGATCCCTCATTGTCGGGCGAATTCCTGAATTCCCTGCAGACGCTGGCGCAGCGGCTCTCGTTGCTGGGCGCCCTGAACTCGCTCAGCCAGATCACGCTGAAGACGACGATACCGGGCGTGCCGGACTTCTATCAGGGCACGGAACTTTGGGATTTTTCGCTGGTCGATCCCGACAACCGGCGGCCCGTCGACTTTGCCGAACGCGCAGGTCGGCTGGGCGCGGTGGAGAATCCGGATTGGGATCGGCTGGTCGAGAAGTGGCCGAGCGGTCATCTGAAGCTGGCCTGGACACGGCATCTGCTCAAGCTTCGAACCGAGCTCGCCGATACGTTCACAAGCGGCGATTACGAGCCCTTGGAAGTGAGCGGACCGCGTCGCGATCATTTCATCGCGTTCGTCCGCCGGCGAGGCCGCGAGGCTGCGATCGTCGTGGCCACACGGTGGTTTGCGCCGTTTACCGATGGCGGCAGACATTGGCCCGGTCCGGAGAACTACGACGCCACGCTGAACGTCGGCGGCTACGCGATGGAAGGTTTTGCTGACGCCGATGCTGCGCAATTGCGCCTGTCAGACCTGCTGACGCATCTGCCGGTCGCGGTGCTGAAAGCCAGGTACAATGGCGCGACAGAACCCGCACCAAGGCGCCGTCGCGGCTGATACGTCAGCTTTTCTTGGTCAGCAGCAACTGGCCGCGGCTGCGGATCGCGGCCTGGGCCGCTTCGGCAAAGCGCTGCAACAGCCATGGCAGCATCACTTCCACCTGCACGTGATCGTCGGCGACATCGACATGGCCTGCCGCGCCTTGCCCGAGGGCGCTCACGTGGAAGATCATGCGGTTGTCTTCCCAGCGCTCCTCGTCGACACTTAGCATCGGTACGCTGGAAGCGGCGCGCGACAGTCCTGTCTTGAGGCGGCGCATCGCCTCCTCGCGGCCCAGACTATGCGGGATGGAAACCACGAGCGGTTTGGTCATCGCTGAAAAATCCTCCCTGATCTAGCTGCATGTAATTGTACGCGGTTCGAAAGTAAGGGACGACCGTACAATCGCCTCCCAGACCGGAACTTTCGTGATTCACGCTTGTTACTCTCCGCGAAGGCAGGATAGACACACGCCCCGCTTCGGGCTGAGGAGAGCTTTATGTCTATCGGCACAATCATTCTGATTATTCTCATCATCGCCCTGCTCGGCGGCTTCAGTGGCATCGGCGGCGGCCCGTTCTATGGCACCGGATATTACGGCGGCGGCGGACTTGGTCTGGTGATCGTGATTCTGTTGATCCTGCTGCTGCTCGGGAAGATCTGAGCCACGCGTCGAGAATCGTAGGGTGGGCAAAGGCGCACTTGCGCCGTGCCCACCTTTCTTGTTGAGATAAAGATGGTGGGCACGCTCTCGCTTTGCCCACCCTACATTGAGGCCAATTTCTTCATCGCCGGCTTGATCGACGCTGCCGCGTCATCGTAGCCGTCCCACGCTTTCGTCTTCGCCAGTAGCGACGGCACGGTGCGGATCGTATACTTCTTCGGATCGAGATCGCCGCGCACCTGCGTCCAGGTCAATGGCATCGACACGGTAGCACCCTCGCGCGCACGGGGCGACAAGGCCGCGATCGCCGTCGACATCCGGTCGTTGCGAAGATAGTCGAGGAAGATCTTTCCCTTGCGCAGCTTCTTCGACATGTTGAGCAGATAGCGCTCGGGATCATCGTTCGCCATCCACTGGCAGATACTTTGCGCGAAGGCCTTGGCCTCCTTCCAGGTGACCTTGTCTCTTGCACCATGGAGCAGCGGCGTCACCACATGCAGCCCCTTGCCGCCGGTGGTCTTGCAGAAGCTTTCGAGACCAACAGCGGTCAACCGCTGGCGCATGTCTTTTGCCGCTTCGATGACATCGGAGAATTCAACATTTGGCGCGGGATCGAGATCGAACACCAGACGTCCCGGCGTGTCGTAAGCGTCTGGCGCACAATTCCAGGGATGCAATTCGAGGCCGCCGATCTGCGCCACCGCAGCCAATCCCTCGACCCGGTCGATCTGCAGATAGGGCTTGCGGTCGCCCGAAACCTTGGCCAGCTCGAATAGGTTGGACGCGCCCTGCATGGCGTGGCGTTGAAAGAATTTCTCGCCATGGATGCCGTCGGGCGCGCGAACGATCGAGCATGGACGGCCCTTGAGGTGGCCGATCATCCATTCGCCAACAGCCTCGAAATAATGCGCAAGGTCGAGCTTTGTAACGCCCTCGCCGTCGCCGGCGTCGGGCCACAGTTCCTTGTCCGGCTTCGAGATCACAACGCCCATGACGTCGCCGGTCTTGTTCGTTGTTGCGGGCGTTGCCCGCACCGTCGCACCCTTGCCCTTGCCCTTACCCTTGCCCTTGCCGGGCGTCGGCTGAGCGACGCCTGCCTTGGACGGTGTTTCCGCCTCCACCTCCTCGGCCGGCTTGTCCTGCCGCAGGCCCTTGAACGCGGCCTGACGAATGTTTCCATCCGCCGTGAAGCCCGCGAATTCGATCTCGGCGACCAGTTCGGGTTTCAGCCAGTGCACGTCGCGGGTTTTCTTTGGCGCGTTCTTGCCGCCGAACGGGTTCTTGTCGGAGGCGGCTGCCTTCAGCGCCGGCATGATGCGGCGGACCTTGTCCTGCCCGAAGCCGGTACCGACCATACCGACGAAGACGAGATGATCGCCGCGGTAGACGCCGGCCATCAGCGAACGGAATTTGCCGTTGGTGGTCTTCCAGCCGCCCAGCACCACCTCGTGCCCGGCGCGGCATTTCGCCTTGGTCCAGCTCTCGGTGCGGCCGGAGCGATAGGGCACATCGAGTTTCTTGGAGACGATGCCTTCCAGTTCGAGCTTGCAGGCCGATTGCAGGACGGCATCGCCGCCGCTTTCAAAATGCTCGACATAGCGGATCTGCTTGTCCTTGCCCTTCTGTGCATCCAGCAATTTCTTCAGCCGCGCCTTGCGGTCGCCGAGCGGCAGCTTGCGAAAATCTTCACCATTGGCGAACAGCAGGTCGAACGCATAGAAGATCAGGCTCTCGCTGTCGCCGTCCGACAGCGCCGCCTGCAGGGTCGAGAAGTTGGGCGCGCCGTTATGATCGAGCGCGACGATCTCGCCGTCGATCAGCACGTCGGGAAGCGATTTCGCTTCCTTGGCGATCGCTTGGAATTTATCGGTCCAGTCGAGGCCTTTTCGGGTGTAGAGCACCGCATCGCCGTCCTCGACCCGCAATTGCACGCGGTAGCCGTCGAACTTGATCTCGTGACACCAGCCCGCGCCGCCGGGCGGCCGCTCGACGACTGTGCAGAGCTGCGGCGCCACGAAATCCGGCATCGCCGCGACCTGCTTCGGCTTGACGGCTGGCGCGGGCGCGCGCGTCTTGATCTCCGGCGCGGCCCGCAAGGCGGCCGTCTTCCGCAAGGCCCGCGCCTCGGCGGCATCGCCGCGGTTCGATTGCCAAACCGCGTCGGCCGTTGTCTTCGTGGCCAACATGAACGGCTTTGGCGCCTTGCCCTTGCCTTGCGCGATCTGCTCCATCGTGCGCCCGGAGGCAACCGAACGGTCCTCGTCGAGAATGTCGTTGTCCCCGCCTTCCCTAACGAATTCGTCACGATGCTTGATCAGGAGCCAGTTGGTGCGCTTGCCGCCGTAGCGGTCGCCTCGCATCCGCACCAGCACCCAGCTTCCATGCAGCTTGTCGCCATGCAGGGTGAATTTCAGGTCGCCCTTCTTGAAGCCGCGATCGGGATCATCGGACTCCCAATAGCCCCGGTCCCACAGCATCACCGTGCCGCCGCCGTACTGGTCTTCCGGAATGGTGCCTTCGAAATCGCCGTAATCGAGCGGGTGGTCCTCGACCTCGACCGCGAGCCGCTTGTCGTGAGGGTCGAGTGACGGCCCCTTGGTGACGGCCCAGGATTTGAACACGCCGTCGAATTCCAGCCTGAGATCGTAATGCAGCCGGCTTGCATCATGCTTCTGAATCACGAACCGCCGCTCTCGAGCGGGCGCGACCTCGACGTCGCCGGAGGGCTCTGCCGTTTTGCCGAAATCGCGCTTCTTGCGGTACGTGCTGAGCTTCTTCAACGCCACGGCTACACCTCAATCAAAAACCGCCCCGCGGCAACACCCGGAACGAAAACCCATACTAACCGTTGAAGTTCCCAAACCCAAACCGCGCCCGGAGATTGCAATGGCCCCCCGCGCCTACTGGAAAGGCTCGCTGAAGCTCTCCTTGGTGTCATGTCCGGTCGTGCTGTATCCGGCCTCGACATCGGTCGAGAAAACCCGATTTCACATGATCAACAAGGAGACCGGCAATCGGCTGAAACAACAGATGATCGATGCCGAGACCGGCGACGTCGTCGAAAGCGACCAGAAAGGCCGCGGCTATGAGCTGAAAAAGGGCCAGTATGTCGAGATCGAAAAGGAGGAACTGGAAGCCGTCCAGATCGAGAGCAATCACACGATCGAGATCGACAGTTTCGTGCCGCGGGACGAAATCGACAAGCGCTACTACAACCACCCCTACTACATCGCCCCTGACGGCAAGGTCGCGGTGGACGCCTTCGCGGTGATCCGCGACGCCATGAGGGATGAGGACCGGGTGGCGCTGGCGCGCATCGTGCTGACAAACCGCGAGCACGTCATGGCGATCGAGCCGCTCGGCAAGGGATTGCTCGGCACCACGCTGCGATATCCGTACGAGCTGCGCGACGAGGACGATTTCTTCGATGATATCAAGACACCGAAGATCACCAAGGACATGGTCGAACTTGCGGGCCATATCCTGCAGACCAAGGCCGCGCATTTCGATCCCTCGAAATTCAAGGACGAGTATGAGGACGCGCTGAAGGCGCTGGTGCGGCGCAAGGCTTCCGGCAAGCCGGTCAAGGTCGCCGAGCGCGAGGAGAGGCCGGACAACGTCATCAACCTGATGGATGCGCTGAAGGCGAGCTTGAAAGGCAAGGGAGCGACGAAACGGCGCGCCCAAGCCCCGGCCTCGCGGCGGGCGCCTGCGCGGCGGACAGCAAGGAAAGCGCACCGGTCCACAGCCAGGCACCGTAAGGCGGGCTAACGCAGGCATATCCGCGTCATTGCTCACGCGGTTCTCGCGCGCCTTGGCCACCCTCCCGCTTGCATTACCCCAAACCGGAAGGCATTTTCCTCTTGGGAACTGACGCCACCGACAATAGCGGCGCCGGACCGGGGAGGAATGAATGGCATTGACGAAGTCGCACGTCGCAGGACCGACCACGCCTGCGGTACGGGAGATGACATTCGGCGGTCTCTTGCGCAAGGCGGCTGAGGCCGCGCCCGATCGCCTCGCCCTGATCGCGGGCGTGCCTGACTCGGCGCAGCGGCGGCAATGGACCTACGCACAGTTCTATCGCGAAGCCCAGCGCACCGCCCGCGCGCTGCTGTCGCGCTTCAAGCCCGGCGAGCGCATTGCCGTCTGGGCACAAAATATTCCGGAATGGGTGATGCTCGAATTCGGTGCCGGCATGGCGGGCATGATTCTCATCACCGTCAACCCGGCCTTCCGCGCCCGGGAGGTCGAATATGTGCTGAAGCAGTCGCGCTCGGCCGGCGTCTTCGTGGTCAACGGCTTCCGCGGCAATCCGATGCTGGAAACCGTGCAGGCGGTGGCGCCGAATTGCCCCGAGCTCCGCGAGATCATCTGCTTCGACGACTGGAATGCCTTCATCACCGCAGGCGACGATGAGGACATCAAGCTGCCGGCCGTCAGCCCCGACGATCCCGTCATGATCCAGTACACGTCGGGCACGACGGGCTTTCCGAAAGGCGCCCTGCTCCGTCATCGCGGGCTGCTGAACAATGGTGCCGATACCGCAGACCGGATGGGCGTCGACGACGGCGACGTCTTCGTCACCACGATGCCCTTGTTTCATACCGGCGGGTGCGTCTGCTGCGTGATCGGAGCGGTATCGAAAGCCGCAACCCAGGTGCTGGTCGAGGCCTTCGAGCCCGGCCTCGTGCTGGAGATGCTCGGGACCTATCGCGGCAACGCCATGCTCGGCGTGCCCACCATGCTGGTTGCGATGCTGGAGCACCCGACATTCGCGGCGACCGATCTGTCCTCCGTCAAGGCGATCTGCTCCGGCGGCTCGACAGTGCCGGCCTCGCTGGTGCGGCTCCTGGAGGAAAAGCTCGGCGCGCCCTTTACGATTGTTTTCGGCCAGACCGAGTGCTCTCCCGTCGCAGCGCAGACCCGCACCCATGACAGCGTCGAGGACAAGGCCAACACGATCGGCCTGCCGCTGCCCAATATGGAAACCAAGATCATCGACCCCAACACCGGCGAGACCGTTCCGATCGGCACGATCGGCGAGTTCTGCACCCGCGGCTATCACGTCATGATCGGCTACTTCGAAATGCCTGATGCGACTGCGGCTGCGATCGACGCCGACGGCTGGCTGCACACCGGCGATCTCTGCGCGATGGACGCGCGCGGCTACTGCACCGTGGAAGGCCGGCTGAAGGACATGATCATCCGTGGCGGCGAAAACATCTATCCGCGCGAGCTGGAAGAGTTGCTGTTCAAGCACCCCAAGGTCGGCGAAGTCGCCGTCATCGGCCTGCCGCACGAGAAATGGGGCGAAGAGGTTGCAGCTTTCATCCGCCCGGCGCCCGGTGCCGCGATCGACAAGGAAGAGCTGATCGCCTACATGCGGGCTTCCCTCGCCCCGCACAAAACGCCAAAGCATTGGTATGTCGTCGACGCCTTCCCGCTGACCGGATCGGGCAAGATCCAGAAATTCAAGCTGCGGGACGCCTGCACCAAGGGCGAGATGACGGCGATCTAGGCCGCTTCCGTATACTTCGACCGTCGTCCCTGCGAACGCAGGGACCCCGAGCGTAAGCGCAATTGCGCTCATCGCGGCGCCGCGGCTTATCTGCGGCGCGATGGGGCTAATTGCCTTCGCTGCAATCCAGGCCGGTGGTTATGGGTCCCTGCGCCCCGTGCGCAATTGCGCACTAGGCAGGGACGACGAGGGTGATTTTCGGTGCGGGCTGCGGGTTGCCCGCTCAGCCCTTGAATGTCGGTTGGCGCGGGTGGATGCAATCCTTGAAATCCGCAAAGCCTTTCCACGCCGGCTCCGGCGCGTCCTGTCCGGCTTGAGGCACATAGATCGACGGCTCGATCGAACTCATCGTCGGAATATAGCGCGGGCAGTTCGGGAAGATCGCGCGCGCCGTCACGCGAACGATGAGCTGCGCGCCGACGGTCTCTGACAGCAGCGGGTCCCTGTCGCTCACGCTGGCGCTGCCGTTGACACGCAAACGCCGCGGCTTGTCGTGCATGGCGATGAACAGCAGGCCGACATCGGCATTGACAATGATGTTGCCCAGACTCTTGAACATGCCGTTGCCGTCATAGTCGGGAAATGCGAGCTCGGACGGCCCGGTAACGCGAACAAAGCCTGGCGCCCCGCCCTTGAACGAGCAATCGGGACGGCCCTCGGCATCGGCCGTCGCTAGAAAGAAGTACGGCAAGCTTTCGATGTATTGCTTGTCGTCGGCGGTGAATTCCTTGCGCATCAGCTTCTCTTCCAGCCGGTCCGAAATCCGGCGGCTGTCGAACCGATCCTGCAATTGCCTGCTACCTTCGTGATACATGACGCTCTCAGCCATGACCGTACGCCCTCCTTCTTTGAACCACCTGGGTGGAAGGTCCAACCCGGGTCAGCTTCTGCAGGGAAGCATACCACTTCATGATGATGCCGCATGCGGCAAGCGACCCGCGCGACCGATCAAAGGCGGGGGATCTCCGCCATCGGAGGTATTATCAATCCGGTGCGCGCAACCGGTAGCCGATGCCGGTCTCAGTCAGCACGAATTGCGGGCGCTCAGGATCGGCCTCGATCTTCTGGCGGAGCTGGCGGACATAGACGCGCAGATACTGCGCATCCGTCAGCTCGTCCCACAGCTCCTTCAAGAGGAAGCGATGGGTCAGCACCTTGCCGGCGTGCTGCACCAGCACGCGCAGCAATTCGTATTCCTTCGGCGAGAGTTTTACTTCGCGCTCGCCGACCTTGATGATGCGGCGCACCAGATCGACCGAGAGATCGCCTGCGCGGAATACCGGCCGCTCGCCCTGCACCTGCAATTGGTGCCGGAGCGCTGCGCGCATCCGCGCGAGCAATTCGTCCATGCCGAACGGCTTGGTCAGATAATCGTCGGCGCCGAGGTCGAGCGCCTGCACCTTGCCGGCCTCGTCGCCGCGGCTCGACAGCACCACGATCGGCACGCTCTCGTTGCGGCCGCGGATCATACGCAAGAGATCGTGGCCCTGGATGTCGGGCAGGCCAAGATCGAGGATGATCAGCGCCGGGCCTTCCGCGAGCTTCTCCAGCGCGATCTTGCCATTGGAGGCTTCGAGGATGTCGTAGCCCTGCGTGCTCAGCCCCATCCGCAGCAATTTGCGGATCGGCGGCTCGTCATCGATCACCAAAACCTTGATCTGGGCGGCGTTCATGCGGCGGTATCCAGCGCGCTATCGGAGTCCGGGACGGGCAGTCGAATAGTGATGATGGCTCCAGAGCGATCGGCACGATTGGCGGCCGATATCGTGCCATGCATCGCCTCGACGAAACCGCGCGAGATGGCGAGCCCCAGCCCGGTGCCGGCACGGACGTGGTCGCCCTTTTGAGCGCGATAGAATTTGTCGAACACGCTTTCCACCTCCGCAGGCGGAATACCGCTGCCTTCGTCGAGGATCTGCAGCAACACGCTGGCCTGATCGCGCGTTCCCCGGATCGAAATCGTGGTGCCGGCCGGCGCATATTTGGCCGCGTTGTCGAGCAAATTGAACAATACCTGTTCGAACAGAACCGCATCCAGCTCCAGCATCGGCAGATTGGGGCTGAGCTCCAGTGACACCTTGTGATGCAGGAGTATCTTGTTCGCGCGGCGCAGCGTGCTGCCGACGATCTCGGAGACGTCATGCCGCGCGGCATTCGGCACGATCGCCCCGGACTCCAGCTTGGTCATGTCGAGCAGATTGGCGATGAAGCGATTGAGGCGCTCGGATTCGTCGATCATGGTGGCGAGCAGTTCGTTCTTCTGCGCGTCGTTGAGGCTGGAGCCGAGATCGCGCAGGGTGGAAGCGGCGCCGAGCACCGAGGCCAACGGCGTCTTCAGATCATGCGAGATCGAGGTCAAGAGCGCGCCGCGCAGCCGGTCGGATTCCACCGTGCGCTTGACCCGGTCCATGTCTTCCACCAGCAGCACGCGCTCGATCGCCAGCGCGCCCTGATCGACCAGCGCATCCAGCAGGCGGCGCTGATCCGGCGTCAGCAAGGGACCGGTGCGGTCGTCGTCGATGCCGATAACGCCGATCGCGCCGCGCCCGGTTCGCATCGGCAGGAACAGCCGTTTGGCGCCCGGCAGCGTATCCGAGCCGCGCCCGGCTGCACGGTCGTTGTCCCAGGTCCATTTGGCGGCGGCAAGGTCGGCCTCGTCCAGTTGATCCTCGGGCGGATAGCCCGACTTCACGGTGAGCACGCCGTCCTCCGGCAACAGCAGCACCACCCTCACCTTCAGCATCAGCGCGGTCTGATAGGCGGTCGCCCACAGCACGTCGTCCAGCGTCGCGGTGCCCGCGAGCTTGCGGCTGAAGGCGTAGAGCGATTCGGTGGTGCGCACCCGGCCGATCGCCGTGTCGGCCTGAGAGCGCACCCGTGCCGCGACATTGGAGACCAACAGCGCAATCAGCATGAAGAAGAAGAAGGCGGCGACGTTGGTCGGATCGGCGATGGTGAAGGTATAGAACGGCGGCATGAAGAAGAAATTGTAACATAGTGACGCCGCGACGCTCGCCAGCAGCGATGGCCATAACCCGTAGCGAACGGCGACGCCGACCACCGCGGTGAGAAAGACGAGATCGACGTTTTCGATGCCAGCGAACATCGGTTGGATCAGTTCGGCAGCGCCGAGACCGATCGCGACGAACAATAGCGCCATCATGTAGGGCCGCAGGTTGAACGGCTCCTGCCGCGCCGCGGTCTGCACCGCCGCTTTCGCCACCCCCTGTTCGTCGCCGGGGATGACGTGGACGCTGATATGGCCGGCGCGGCGCACCAGATCGTGCACGACAGAACCGCGCGTCAGCTCGAACCACCAGGAGCGGGTCGACTTGCCGATGATGATCTGCGTGACATTATTGGCGTGCGCGAAATGGATGACGTCGTCGGCGATGCGGCGGCCGACGCCGGGAATGGTCAGCGCCTCGCCGCCGAGCGCTTCCGCCAGCCGCATGGTATCGGCCAGCCGGTCGCGCTGCTCGTCCGTCAGTTGCAGGCTGCGACGCGTCTCGATGCTGATCGCAGTCCATTGCGCGTGCAGCCGGTCCGCCAGCCGCTTGGTATAGCGCACCAGCCCGGCCGCACGCGGATCTTCGCTGACGCAAACCAGGATGCGCTCGCCCGCCGCCCAGGGACCTGCTATGGCATTGGCCTGCATATGGGTGAGCAACTGCTCGTCGACGCGTTCGGCGGTGCGCCGCAGCGCCAGCTCGCGCAGCGCGGTCAGGTTGCCCGGCGAGAAATAATGCTCCAGCGCGCGCTCGGCCTGCTTGGGAACGTAGACCTTGCCCTCCTTCAGCCGCTGGATCAGATCGTCGGGCGTGAGGTCGATCAGCTCAATGGCGTCGGCGCGATCGAACACGGAATCCGGCACCGTCTCGCGGACCCGCACATGCGTGATCTGCGCGACCACGTCGTTGAGGCTCTCGATGTGCTGGATATTGACTGCCGTATAGACGTCGATGCCGTGGGACAGCAATTCCTCGACGTCGAGATAGCGCTTGGGATGACGGCTGCCGGGCACATTGGTGTGAGCGAGCTCATCCACAAGCGCGATGTGCGGCCGCCGCGCGATCAGCGCATCCAGATCCATCTCCTCGAGCGTCTGCTCCTTGTAGACAAGCCGTCGGCGCGGCAGCACCTCGAGGCCGTTCAGAAGCATTTCGGTTTCAGCCCGGCCGTGGGTTTCGACGATGCCGATCACGACATCGGCGCCCGCCTTCTTCTTGGCGTGGGCGCTCTGCAACATCTCATAGGTCTTGCCGACGCCGGGCGCGGCGCCGACGAAAATCTTGAGCTTGCCGGCGCGGCTCTCCTCGCGCCGCGCTGCTTCCAGCAGGGCTTCCGGCGAAGGACGTTGGTCGGGATCGCGGCGGGCTTGGACCATGCGGCAATATAGCCCTTCACACCGGGGGGAGCCTAGCCGGTCTCATTTGGTGACCTGGTCCAGCGCCAGATTCAGAGCCAATACGTTAACACGAGGCTCGCCTAGCAATCCTGCCACGCGGCCCTGCACGTGCTCCATGACCAGTTGACGGACGCGCGCCTCCGGCAGGTTGCGGGCTTTTGCGATCCGCGGGACCTGGAATAGCGCGCCCTCAGGCGAGATATCCGGATCGAGCCCGCTGCCGGAGGTGGTGACGAGATCGACCGGCACGGGCGCGGAAGGATTTTCCGTCCTAAGCTTTTCGACGTCTTCCTTGATCCGGTCGGCCAGCGCCTTGCTGGTTGGACCCAAATTGGAGCCGCCGGAACTGGCAGCGTTATAAGGCGCAGGGACCGTCTTGGTCGGATCGGCCGGGTCCGGCGCCGAAGTCGCGGACGGGCGGCCGTGGAAATATTTGTCTTCCTTGAACTCCTGCCCGATCACCGCGGAGCCGATAATCTTGCCGTCCTTCTCGATCAGGCTGCCTTGCGCCTGCTTCGGAAAGATCGCGCCGGCGATGGCGGTCATGGCGAGGGGATACGCGAGACCGGTAATCGCGGTGAGTAGCAGCAGGATGACGATCGCGGGACGGATTTCTCTGAGCATTTTAGGTCTCCGTAAGTTTTTCGTCATTGCGAGCGAAGCGAAGCAATCCATGGCGCCACAAGCGGATAGATGGATTGCTTCGTCGCTTCGCTCCTCGCAATGACGGTTGTGGTGTTAGGCTAGGCCCAAGGCCACAACCGCAAGGTCGATCGCCTTGATGCCGATAAAGGGAACGATGATGCCGCCCAAACCGTAGATCAGCAGGTTACGGCGCAGAAGCGCCCCCGCCCCGACGGCGCGATAGGCGACGCCTTTCAGAGCCAGCGGGATCAGCGCGATGATGATGAGCGCGTTGAAGATGATCGCCGACAGGATGGCGCTCTGCGGGCTTGCCAGGTGCATGACGTTGAGCACTTCGAGCTGCGGGTAGAATGTCAGGAACATCGCCGGGATGATGGCGAAATACTTTGCGACGTCGTTGGCGATCGAGAACGTGGTCAGCGCGCCGCGCGTCATCAGAAGCTGCTTGCCGATCTCGACCACCTCGATCAGCTTGGTCGGATTGGAATCGAGATCGACCATGTTGCCGGCCTCGCGCGCCGCCTGCGTGCCGGTGTTCATGGCGACGCCGACGTCCGCCTGTGCCAGCGCCGGCGCGTCGTTAGTGCCGTCGCCGCACATTGCTACCAGCTTGCCCCTGGCCTGCTCGTCGCGGATCAGCTTCAGCTTGTCCTCCGGCGTTGCCTGGGCAAGGAAATCGTCGACGCCGGCCTCGGCCGCGATGGCGGCTGCGGTCATCGGATTGTCGCCGGTGATCATCACGGTGCGGATGCCCATGCGGCGCAATTCTGCAAAGCGCTCCCGGATGCCGCCCTTGACGATGTCCTTCAGATGCACGACGCCGAGCAATTTGCCGTCTTTGGCGACCGCCAGCGGCGTGCCGCCGGCTTTCGAGACCTCGTCGGAAATCGCCTGGATCTCGCGAGCCGCCTCCGAGAGGACGCCCGACACGGCGCGCGCCGCATTCCCGGAAGCGACCGCGCGGATCACGCCACCACCATCGACGTAACTCAGGATCGCATCCACGGCGCCCTTGCGCACCGACGATGAGCCGGCGTCGATGCCGCTCATGCGTGTCTGCGCGGTGAAGGGAATGAAGCTCGCGTTGAGCTCCTTCATGTCGCGGCCGCGGATGCCGTATTTCTCTTTCGCCAGCACGACGATCGAGCGGCCCTCCGGCGTCTCGTCGGCGAGCGAGGCGAGCTGCGCCGCATCCGCCAGTTCCTGTTCGGTGACACCGCGCAAGGGGCGAAACGCCGTGGCCTGTCGGTTGCCGAGCGTGATGGTGCCGGTCTTGTCCAGCAGCAGCGTGTCGACGTCGCCGGCGGCCTCCACCGCACGGCCGGACATGGCGAGCACGTTGAAGCGCACCAGCCGGTCCATGCCGGCGATACCGATCGCCGACAGCAGCGCGCCGATGGTGGTCGGAATCAGCGTGACGAACAGCGCCACCAGCACCACTACCGAAATCGAGCCACCGGCATAGGCCGCATAGCTCGGGATCGTCACGGTGGCGAACACGAAGATGATGGTCAGGCCTGCGAGCAGAATATTGAGCGCGATCTCGTTCGGCGTCTTCTGCCGCTCCGCTCCTTCCACCAGCTTGATCATGCGGTCGATGAAGGTCGAGCCTTGCGCCGCCGTGATCCGAACGCGGATCCAGTCCGACAGCACCTGCGTGCCGCCGGTCACCGCCGAACGGTCACCGCCGGATTCACGGATTACAGGCGCGGATTCACCCGTGATCGCGGCCTCGTTCACGGAAGCCACACCCTCGATCACCTCGCCATCAGAGGGGATGTTGTCGCCGACCTCGACCAGGACGATGTCACCCACCTTCAGGCTGGTGCCGGGTACCAGACGATAGTTCTTGCCGGGACCTTCCAGCAATTTTGCCTGGCTCTCGGTGCGGGTCTTCTTCAACGACTCAGCCTGCGCCTTGCCTCGGCCTTCGGCAACGGCCTCGGCAAAGTTGGCGAACAGCACGGTAAACCACAGCCACAGGATGATCTGGAACGTGAAGGCGAGGCTCTCGCCGCCGGTCACCAGATTGCGCAGGAATATCACGGTCGTGAGCGTGGCCACGATTTCAACCACGAACATCACGGGGTTCTTCACCATCAGGCGCGGATCGAGTTTTGCAAAGGCCGAGCGGATTGCCGGCAGCACGATGTTCGGATTGAACATCGCCGACGCCGTCGCCTTTTTCTGCAATTTCATGGTTTCCATGGACGTAACTCCTGACGGCTTCGATCAGAACAAGGTGTTGGCGTTCATCGCCAAGTGCTCGACAATCGGCCCCAGCGCCAGCGCCGGGAAGAAGGTCAGGCCGCCGATGATCAGGATGACGCCGACGACGAGGCCGACGAACAGGCCGCCGGTGGTCGGCAGCGTGCCGGCCGAGGGCGGGATCGATTTCTTGGCCGCAAGCGACCCCGCCAGCGCCATCGCCGGGACGATCATGAAGAAGCGGCCGACGAACATCGAACTGGCGAGTGTCAGATTGTAGAAGAAGGTATTGCCGGTCAGGCCGCCGAAGGCCGAGCCGTTATTGCCGGTCGCCGAGGTGAAGGCATAGAGCACTTCGGTAAAGCCGTGCGGACCGGCATTGGCCATCGACGCCACCGCCGGAGGGAAGACGACCGCAACAGCCGTCCAGCCCAAAATCATCAGCGGCAGGATCAGGATCGCAAGCATCGCCATCTTGACCTCGCGCGCCTCGATCTTCTTGCCGACAAATTCCGGCGTGCGGCCGACCATCAGGCCGGCGACGAAGATCGCCAGCACGACGAACAGCAGCATGCCGTAAAGCCCCGCGCCGACGCCGCCGACGATGATTTCGCCGAGTTGGATGTTGAGCAGCGGGATCATGCCGCCGAGCGCGGTGAAGGAGTCATGCATGGCATTGACGGCGCCGCAGGAGGCAGCGGTGGTAATGACCGCGAAGAGGGCGGAGGCGACGATACCGAAGCGGACTTCCTTGCCCTCCATGTTGCCGCCGGTCAGTTGGAGCGCATTGAGCGTCGAGGTGCCGTTGGCTTCGGCCCAATAGGTGACGGCGACGCCGGCGATGAACAGCACGCCCATCACGGCGAGGATCGCCCAGCCCTGCCGCTGGTTGCCGACCATGCGGCCGAACACGTTGGTCAGCGCCGCGCCGAGCGCAAAGATCGAGATCATCTGCACGAAGTTCGACAGTGCGGTGGGGTTTTCAAATGGATGTGAGGCATTGGCATTGAAGAAACCGCCGCCATTGGTGCCGAGCATTTTGATAGCGACCTGCGACGCCACGGGACCGACCGCAATCGTCTGCTTGGCGCCTTCCAGCGTGGTGGCCTCGACATAGGCGCCGAGCGTCTGCGGCATGCCCTGCCAGACCAGGAACAGCGTATAGACGATGCAGATCGGCAGCAGCACGTAAAGCGTGCAGCGCGTCACATCGACCCAGAAATTGCCGATGGTGCGCATCGAGGAACGGGAGAAGCCGCGGATCAGCGCCACCGCTAACGCAATGCCGGTCGCGGCCGACAGGAAATTCTGATGCGTCAGGCCCACCATCTGCGTCAGGTACGACAGCGTGCTTTCGCCGCCGTAGTTCTGCCAGTTGGTGTTGGTGATGAAGGAGATCGCGGTATTGAAGGACAAATCTGCGGCGATGGCAGATTGCCCCGCCGGGTTGAACGGCAGCAGCGCCTGCAGCCGCATCAGGCTGTAAATGACGAGGAAACCGCCGACATGGAACAGCAACATCGCGACCGTGTAGGTCAGCCAATGCTGCTCGCGCTTTTCATCGACGCGCGCCGATCCGGTATAGCCCAACCTCGACCGGCCGCAGGATCGGAGACAGCAACGTGCGCTCGCCGTTGAAGACGCGCGTCATATACCAGCCGAGCGGCTTTACGAGCGCGACCACGATCGCGCAGTACAGCAATATCTGAAACCAGCCGATAATTGTCATGGGGTGAGTGTCCTTCGTATTACCTTGCAGACAGCAACACGCGCAGCAGAACGACGAGCAGCGCCGCGATCGCAAGGAACGCCGGCACGATGGCGGCGAGCGTGGTCACGACGAATTCAAAATCGCTCGGGGCGCAGCAGCGCGTAGGTCAGGTAGAACAGCAGGCCAAGCGAGACGAGACCGGCGAGCGAGTAATCGAACATCATGGCGCTCTCCTCCGTAGCGTTTTCGAGCGAAAGCCTGCCCCGGACTTGATCCGGGGTGGATTCCAGTTCGCGCGAAGAAAACGCGTCAACATTTAAAGCCGCTCGCAGACATAGGCATAGCCAATGCCCGCCACGAAGAGGCCGAGAGCGAGCGCCAGCATCACGATGTCCAGCATGGGACGTTCCTCTGCGACGTGAACCGCGCAGCCGAAGATACGGCTATGCGTTCCGGCCTGAGGTGCCACCGGGCGCATAGGTTTTCGAGACGGGAAGGATGGCGACGTTATAGGAATCTCATAAAGACGCCTTCCGTCGTCCCTGCGAAAAGCAGGGACCCATACCGCGTTGCTTTCTCGATGGAGCCGCGTGGCCGAGAATCGTCGTAAACGAGCTTCGGTGGTGATGGGTCCCTGCGTTCGCAGGGACGACGGGTCAGCACGACATCGCGCCAGACCAGCGTCCCCGCCGTGCCGCAGGAGGCAACCCCGGCGTATGAACCGGTCTGCAGTGACAATTTCGCGTAGAGATCAGTAGCCCGTAGAGATCAGTAGCCCGGATGCAACGAAGCGAAATCCGGGCCACGGTTTAGGCCGCCTACTCCGCCGCCGACTGTAGCGCCAACTTTTCGGCGCGCACGGCGCAGAACTTGAATTCTGGAATCTTTCCGAACGGATCAAGCGCTGGGTTGGTCAGCAAGTTGGCCGCCGCTTCCGCGTAGCAGAACGGCATGAAGATCATGTTCTCGGGCACGTCGCGGTCGGAGCGTACCTTGACGTCGACGGCGCCGCGGCGGGTCATCAGGCGGATGAAATCGCCGGGCCAAACGCCTAACTTGCGCATATCCTTCGGCGACATGAACGCCACCGCCTCGGGTTCTAGCTGATCGAGCACGGATGCGCGGCGGGTCATCGAGCCGGTGTGCCAGTGCTCGAGCACGCGCCCCGTGGAGAGCACCATCGGATATTCGGCGTCGGGCACCTCGTCCGGCGCGATCACCTTGGCCGGAACGATCTTGCCACGGCCGCTCGCGGTCGGGAAACCTGTGGTGAAAATGATCTCGTTGCCGGGCTTGCTCGGATCGTCGACCGGATAGGTCACCGCGCCCTCGCGCACCAGCCGCTCCCAACTGATGTTCTTCAGCGACGGCATCACCTGCGTCATCTCGGTGAAGACATCAGCCGGGCCGTTGTAGTTCCACGGCAGCCCCATGCGCTTGCCGATCTCCTGGATGATCCAGAGATCCTGCCGCGCATCGCCCGGCGGACGGATCACTTCGCGCGCAAGCTGCACGCGACGGTCGGTATTGGTGAAGGTGCCGCTCTTTTCGGCGAACGCCGACGCCGGCAGGATCACGTCAGCGTGGAACGCGGTTTCCGTGACGAAGAGATCCTGCACCACCAGATGATCGAGCTTGGCCAGCGCCTCGCGCGCATGCTGCAGGTCGGGATCCGACATCGCGGGGTTTTCGCCCTCGATATACATGCCGTTGATCTGGCCAGCATGGATCGCGTTCATGATCTCGACGACGGTGAGGCCGCGCACAGGGTCGAGATCCTGATCCCAGAGCTTCTCGAAAGGCTCGCGCAGATCGGTGCGTCCGACCGGCTGGTAGTCCGGCAGGAACATCGGAATCAGGCCGGCGTCGGAAGCGCCCTGCACGTTGTTCTGGCCGCGCAACGGATGCAAGCCGGTGCCGGGACGGCCGACCTGGCCGGTGGTCAGCGCCAGCGCGATCAGGCAGCGCGCGTTATCGGTGCCGTGAATGTGCTGGCTGATGCCCATGCCCCAGAAGATGATCGAGGCCTGCGAGCGCGCATAGACGCGGGCGACTTCCTTCAGCGTCTCGGCCGGGATGCCGCAGATCGCTTCCATCTTCTCCGGCGGGAATTCCTTGATGCGCTCGGCGAGCTCGTCAAAGCCTTCGGTATAGCCCGCGATATATTGCTGGTCGGTCAGCCCTTCGGTGATGATGGTGTGGAGCATCGCGTTCAGCATCGCGACGTCGCTGCCGGGCTTGAAGGCGAGATGCTTCCACGCGTGGCGCGAGAGCGCCTGCCGGCGCGGGTCCATCACGATCAGCTTGGCACCGCGCTTGGCCGCGTTCTTGAGATAGGTCGCGGCGACCGGATGGTTCACGGTCGGATTGGCGCCGATCACGACGATGACTTCGGCATCCATCGCCGCAGCAAACGGTGCCGACACCGCGCCCGAGTTCAGGCCCTCCATCAGCGCCGCCACCGAGGAAGCGTGGCACAATCGCGTGCAGTGATCGACGTTGTTGGAGCCAAAACCGGTACGAACCAGTTTTTGGAACAGATACGCCTCTTCGTTGGAGCCCTTGGCCGAGCCGAAACCGGCGAGCGCCTTGACGCCCCTCTCGTCGCGAATTTTAACGAGGCCTTTTGCGGCGATATCCAGCGCCTCCTCCCACGAAGCTTCGCGGAAATGGGTGAATGGATTGGCCGGATCGACCTGGTCGTTGGCATCCTTCTTCGCATTGGGCAGCCGCACCAGCGGCTTTGTCAGCCGATGCGGGTGATGGATGTAGTCAAAACCAAAACGGCCCTTCACGCAGAGCCGGTTGTGGTTGGCCGGGCCATCGCGGCCCTCGGCGTAGATGACCTTCTCGTCCTTGACCTGATAGGTGACCTGGCAGCCGACGCCGCAGAACGGGCAGAGCGAATCCACCTTCTTGTCGGCATAGGTGACGCGGGTCTGCTTCTCGTCCAGCATCACCGATGGCATCAAGGCACCGGTCGGGCAGGCCTGCACGCACTCGCCGCAGGCGACGCAGGTCGATTCACCCATGGGGTCGTCGAAGTCGAACACGATCTTGGCGCCGGCATTGCGATAGGCCATGCCGATGACGTCGTTGACCTGGACCTCGCGGCAGGCGCGCACGCACAGGCCGCACTGGATGCAGGCATCGAGATTGACGCTCATCGCGGGATGGCTGGTATCGCCCTGCCACCGCTCGGCCGCCGGGAAACGGCTCTCGGTCACCTCGACCTTTTCGGCCCAGTGCCAGAATTTCGAATCGGGATCGTGCGAAGTCTCGCGCGCCGGCTGGTCGGCGACCAGCAATTCCATCACCATCTTCTGCGCGGCGACGGCGCGGGCGCTTTCGGTCTTCACCTTCATGCCGACGCTCGGCGTGCGCTTGCAGGACGCGGCCAGCACGCGCTCGCCCTCGATCTCGACCATGCAGGCGCGGCAATTGCCGTCAGGCCGGTAGTCCGGCTCCGGCGAGTAACAGAGATGCGGGATTTCCTTCTGGTGGCGTTTTGCCACCTGCCAGATGGTCTCGCCCGCGTTGGCCTCGACCTGTTGGCCGTCGAGTTCGAACTTGATCTTGGTCATTCCGCGGCCTCTTTCGGCACGAATTCTTCCGGAAAATATTTAATCACTGACGTCAGCGGGTTCGAGGCGGCCTGTCCAAGCCCGCAGATCGAGGCGTCGCGCATCGCCTGGCTCAATTGGTCCAGCAATTCGCGGTTCCAGACCGGCCGCTGCATCAAAAGCGCCGCCTTCTGGGTTCCAACACGGCACGGCGTGCACTGGCCGCAGCTTTCATCCTCGAAGAATTTCATCAGGTTCAACGCCGCGCCCTTCACGCTGTCTTGCTCGGACAGGATGACGACAGCGGCGGAGCCGATGAAGCAGCCGTATTTTTCCAGGGTACCGAAATCGAGCGGGATGTTGTCCATCGATGCCGGCAGGATGCCGCCCGACGCGCCGCCCGGCAGATAGGCGTGGAAGGTGTGGCCGTCGGCCATGCCGCCGCAGAACTCGTCGATCAGTTCGCGCACGGTAACGCCGGCCGGCGCCAGCTTCATGCCGGGATTTTTCACGCGGCCCGAGACCGAGTAGCTGCGCAAGCCATGGCGATCGTTGCGGCCGTGGCTCTTCCACCAGTCGGCGCCCTTCTCGACGATGTCGCGCACCCACCATAGCGTCTCGATATTATTGATCAGCGTCGGCAGGCCGAACAGGCCGACCTGGAACGGATATGGCGGCTTGTGCCTGGGCAAGCCGCGCTTGCCCTCGATCGATTCGAGCAGCGAGGATTCCTCGCCGCAGATGTAGGCGCCGGCGCCGCGGCGCATATGCAGCACAGGACCACCCGGCGGCAATTTTGCGATTTCGCGCGTGAGGATTTCGCGCGACGCCGGATATTCGTCGCGCAGGTAGATATAGACGTCGGTCGCCTCGACCACATGCGCGCCGATCAGCATACCCTCGATGAAGCGATGCGGATCGGTTTCGAGATAGAAGCGGTCCTTGAACGTGCCGGGCTCGCCCTCGTCGCCATTGATCGCCATCAGCCGCGGGCCGGGCTCACCGAGCACCGCGCGCCATTTGCGTCCCGTCGGAAACCCCGCGCCGCCGAGCCCGCGCAGCGAAGCGTCGTCGAGCGCCTTCAGCAGATCTTCTTTGGTCATCGCGCCGGAGCGCAGGCGATTGAGCAGCTTGTAGCCGCCGCCGGCGACGTAGGCGTCATAGTCGGTATATTTCGGCAGATGTGCGTGGGTGTCGCCGGCCTTGGCGGCGGCGAGCACGTTCGTCACCGTGGCATGATCGACGAAGTGATGGCCGACTTCGGCGGCGGGCGCGGTGTCGCAGCGGCCAACGCAGGGCGCGCGCACCACGCGGATGCCGGGGCCGGCACTGTCCTGCAATTCATGCAGCAGCTTTTCCGCGCCCATCATGGCGCAGGTCAGTGAATCGCAGACCCGGATGGTCAGTGGCGCGATATCGGGCGCGCCCTCCTTCACCACGTCGAAATGTGCGTAGAAGGTCGCGGTCTCGAACACTTCCGCAAACGACAGCTTCATCTCGTCGGCAAGCGCCGCCAGATGCGCCGCCGAGATCTGGTGATACTTGTCCTGGATCAGGTGCAGATGCTCGATCAGCAGGTCGCGGCGCCGCGGCCGGTCGCCGAGCAGGAGTTCGATCTCGTGCGCGGCGGTGGGGTCGACCTGGCGGCCCTTCGGCGTCGCCTTGGCCCGCTTCCGTCCCGCGCCCGGATGATCGAACGAGCGGACTTTTTGTAGGTCGTGTACGTCGTGATCCATCGAAACGGTCTCGTTCCTGCCAGTCTGCCGGCCAACTCTAGTTCGTGGCATGCCAGATGCCAAGAGATTTATCCGATGCTTAGGGCAACACAGGCCGCGAGCTTTCGATCCTCTCCGCCCCGGAGCAACCACGTTCGCTTGGCCCGATCACTGAATGAGAACGCGAATTTGGTCGGGAGATCAATAAAGCCGTCTCATGCTGCGATTGCGAATGCGCATTGATCTGGATTTTCGATTAGTCGATTTGAATTCGACATCGCATCTGAAATGCCGTCGCGGAACGCTCGCCCCGCGACGGCCGGAAAAGTCAGAGGATCTTGACGGCGCTCTCCAGCGTCTTCCAGACGCCCCAGGCCAGGGGAATGCCGACGAAGGCCCAGAACAGCGCAGCCTTGGCGTCGAGCCCACCGAACCCGATGCCGTAGGATCCTGACGGCCCCGAGCTGCCCGCGCTCGCTGTCGCCGCCTGCAGCTTGGCGACCTCGGCGTCGCTCATGTGCCACTTCGCGTCGACCGGCTTGATCAGGTAGTTGCAGATCAGGCCCGCGATCAGCATCGCGCACAGGATGTACATCGTCGTGTTGTAGAGCTGGTCGCGCGGCACGCCGGCCGCAAGCTGGAACTCGCGGATGTAGTTCACCACCACGGGACCGATGATGCCGGCGGTCGACCACGCCGTCAGCAGACGGCCATGGATGGCACCCACGAATTGCGTGCCGAACATATCGGCGAGATAGGCCGGCACGGTGGCGAAGCCGCCGCCATACATCGACAGGATGATGCCGAAGCCGAGCACGAACAGAAGCTTCGAGCCCATCGCGGCGAAGGTCGGCGCCAGCGCATAGAGCACGATGCCCAGGATGAAGAACGTATAATAGGTGTTCTTGCGGCCCATCTTGTCCGACAGCGAGGCCCAGAAGAAGCGGCCGCCGATGTTGAACAGCGAGAGCAGCCCGGCGAAGCCGGCCGCAATCCCCGCAATGGTCGCCTTCTGCGTAGCGTCAAGCTGGTTGAAGCCGACGTCGGGCAATCCGATCAGCTTGCCGGCGAAGATTTCCTGCAGCATCGGCGAAGCCATGCCGATCACGCCGATGCCGGCAGAGACGTTGAGGCAGAGCACCCACCAGATCAGCCAGAACTGCGGCGTCTTGTGCGCGTCCTTCAGGTGGACGTGGTTCTGCGAGATCATCGCATTGGCCTTCGCCGGCGGTGTCCAACCCTCGGGCCGCCAGCCCGCCGGCGGAATGCGATAGCGGAAGGCGCCGATCATCATGAACACGAAGTAGATCGCGCCCATCGCGATGAAGGTTTCCCAGGCGCCGACCGAGGTCGGCGACTTGAAATAGTTCATCAACAGGTTCGCCAGCGGCGCGCCGATCATGGCGCCGCCGCCAAAGCCCATGATGGCCATGCCGGTCGCCATGCCGCGGCGGTCCGGAAACCATTTCACCAACGTCGACACCGGCGAGATGTAGCCGAGGCCGAGCCCGATGCCGCCGATCACGCCGCTTCCTAGCCACAACAGCCACAGTTGATGGGTGATGATACCGATCGCGCCCAGCACCAGACCGCCGCACCAGCACAGCGCCGACACAAAACCCGCCTTGCGCGGTCCGACACGCTCCAGCCAGCCGCCCCAGATCGCGGCGGAGACGCCGAGCAACACGAAGAACAGCGTGTACATCCAGCCCATGCTGGCGACTTTCCAGTCGCAGGTGGTGGTGAACAATTCCTGCACCAGCGTCATGTCCGGGCAGGCTTTCGGCGCGGTCACGCCGATCGCGCGCGACAGCGGCAGCCAGAACACGCTGAAGCCGTATGCCATGCCGATGCACAGATGAATGCAGAGCGCGGCCGGCGGCACCAGCCAGCGATTGAAGCCGGCGGTCGCAATCGTTCGCTCCTTGTCGAGAATCCCGAGCGCACCCGATGGTGCGAGCGTGGCATCGGCTATCGTCATAGGCATATTCTCCAGGTTCGCGGCCTTACCGGGCACGATTGTTGAGAGGTTGGGGTATTGGATGGGGGCAGCGCCGACCGTATGCGCGGACTTGCGATGTCCGCGCGACAGATCGGAGTTCATGGCGAGGCAAAATCGTTTTGAGGTGCGGCATGGGCACGTCATGAAGACGGCAAGCGCGCGCAGTCGCCCAGCTTGCGACCGAATATCCGATCATCGCGCCCCTCCCCACTTCAGTTCTTGAGTGAGAAGTCAGCAATCCGCGTGCCAAATCGCGCGATGCAGAAAATCAATCACTTAACCAAATGCCGGCCGACATATCGGACAAAATGTCCGGATAGCCGCTGGACAAAATGTCCGGTCAGCTCGCTTCCGGCAGCCACACCCGGAATGTACTCCCGGAGCCGACCTGGCTTTCCACCGTGATCTGGCCACGCTGGCGCTTCACCAGCGTCTGACTGATGGAAAGGCCAAGGCCGGTCCCGTCCCTGCGTTTCGTGGTGAAGAAGGGATCGAAAACCTTGTCCAGGACGTCAGCGCTCATGCCGATGCCGGTGTCGGCCACCTCGATTGAAATGCCCGGGTTGCCGTCGCGATCGGCGTCAGACGAGCGCAGCGTCAACGTGCCGCCGTCCGGCATGGCGTGGATCGCGTTGACGATGAGGTTGATCACGACCTGCTGCAGCTCGGTGCGGTTCATCAAGACCAGGCGGCTCGCCCGATCTTCCCGCGCAACCCTGATTTCGGTCTTGTTCAGGAGATGCTGCACCAGCGGCAGGCAGTCCGCCACAACGCTTCCGGGCGCATGACGCTCGACATAGCCGGCATATTCTTCCGGTCGCGCAAACTGCAAGAGCTTGGTGACGATCTGGCTGATGCGATGGATCTGTTCGTCGACCAGCCGAAACTCGACCTTGGCTTTTTCAGTGTCGGCGCCGATCACGCTGCGGATGACGTCGAGATTGCCCTGCATCACCGCGATCGGGTTGTTGATCTCATGCGCCACGCCCGCGGTGATCTCGCCGATCGCGGCGAGCTTCTCGGACATGATGAGCTGCTTGGTGGTTGCCTCCAGCTTCAGATTGGCGAGTTCGAGATCGCGGGTTCGCTCGCGTACCCGCGCATTCAACTCCTCGTTCCACTCGCGCAACTGACGATCGCGCTCCTGGATCTGGTCCAGCAAGGTATCGAGGTGAACCGCCACCCGGCCGATCTCGTCACCCGATGCCGGCAATTTGGTCCGCGCGGAGAGGTTGCCGCTCTCGACTTCGCCGATCGTCGCCGTGACGCGTTCGAGCGGCATGAAGATCGATTGCGCCCAGCGCAGGAAGATCGGCACGCTTGCCGCCGTGATTGCGATGAACGCCAGCGCAATGATCAGAATCGTCTCAAGCTTTGCGTCGTTGAACGGCTTCTGCAGAAATCCGACATAAAGCATGCCGACGCGCTTGCCGTAGGTGTCGACGAGCGGCTCGTAGGCCGAGATGTACCAGTCGCTGACGACGAAGGCGCTGTCCAGCCAGGTGCGCCCCTCTCCCATCACCGCAGAGCGCACTGCCGCCGACACCCGCGTTCCCAGCGCACGCCGTCCCTCGAACAGGCGGACATTGGTCGAGATCCGCACGTCGTCGAGAAACAGCGTCGCCGTTCCCTGGCTACCCTCGGGCAGGCTGGCCGCCCGATAGACGAGGTCGTTGATCGTGTCGATGAATTCCAGATTCTGGTTCAGCAGAATCCCGCCAACCAGCGCGGCTGGCCCGCCTCCGGGAGCCGTTGCGCGGCTGGCCGCATGTACCACCATGCCATTGGTTTCGGTGCCGCGATCGGTTGGCATCGCGTTTGGTGTCGGCACCAGGTCGAGACGCGCGCGCTGGGCAAGAACAGGCGAAATCGCTGCAAGTTCGTCGTTGGTGAAGATATCGATGCCTGTCGACGGGGATTCGCCTGACAACGCCGACGTGATGATCGGCCAATCGGCCCTTGGCGCTCCCTCAAGCGCGGGCGACGAGGCGATGATTTTTCCGCCGGCATCCGTCAAGTAGAGGAAGTCGAGACCCATCTCCTTGCGGGACTGTTCGAGCAAACTCGCCACCGCGGAGATCGTTTCCCGCTCTTCGACCTCCCGGAAGCGGAACGAAAGGCTCAGGCCGCGGATCTGAACGCCGGTCTTTTCCAGAATGCGGGCCAGATATTGGTGGGCGATCGTGAGGTCGCCGTTCACCTTGGAGATCAGCGTAGCGTCGAACCGCGCATTCCAGCGATAGATGGCGACCCCAAGCAGAAGCGGCAGGATGACCAGCATCGGCAGCAGCGCAATCGCGAGCAGCCGGAAGCGAACGGATGCCCCGCGCACCGGCCCCTCGATGCGGCGTACCCGGTCAGCCATTCCATAACGCGAGTTTGCGATCGATGGTCTTGCGCGAGATGCCGAGCCGCCGCGCTGCTTCCTCGCGGTTGCCGCCGGTTTCCTTCAGCACCGAAAGAATGTGCCGACGCTCCAGGTCCGCAAGACTGTCGGCGGTGGCGACCTGCCCGTCGATCCGCGGGCCTGCGAAATCGTCCGGGAACGCGCCGAGGATCAAGGTGCGCTCGATCAAATTGCGCAGCTCGCGCACATTGCCGGGCCAGTCGTAACTCGCGAGCGCGGCCCGCACTGCGCTATCGATCGGAACCGGCGGCATGCCGAGCTGGATCGAGAGCTTGTTCATGAAGATGGTGGCGAGCTCCTGCACGTCGTCGCCGCGGTCCTTGAGCAAAGGCAGATGAATCTGCATGACGTTCAGGCGGTAATAGAGATCGGGGCGAAAGCGTCCCCTCTCGACTTGCTTTTGCAGATCGGCATTGGTCGCAAAGATGAAGCGAAGATCGACTGGCACTTCACGCTCGGAGCCGACGGGACGAACGCGGCGGTCCTCCAGAACGCGCAGCAATTTGCTCTGCATCGGCAACGGCAGTTCGCCGATTTCATCGAGGAACAGCGTGCCGCCATGCGCATAGAGGAACAGGCCCTCGCGGCCGCTATCCGCACCCGTAAAGGCACCCTTGATGTGCCCGAACAGCTCGGCCTCGATCATCTCGGGCGGAATGGCGGCGCAGTTCACCGGCACAAAAGGCTTGTCGGCGCGATCGGAGAGGGAGTGAATCGAGCGCGCCGCGACTTCCTTGCCGGTTCCGGATTCCCCGGTGAGCAGGATCGAGGTCGGCAGGCGCGCGACGCGGGCAATGGTTTCCCGCACGCTGCGCGCCGCTGGCGACTCCCCGATCAGATTGTCGCGCAGGAAGGTGCGATCGGATGAAGCGCGCAGCGCATAACGCAAAACGTAGTTCTCGCGCTGCAGCCGGACCCGGTCGAGGCAACGCGCAACCGCATTGAGGATCTGGTTCGAGCGGAATGGTTTCAGCACGAAGTCGACCGCGCCGGCGCGCAGCGCCTGGATCGCTGTGTCGAGATCGGCATAGGCTGTAATCAGGATGGCGTCGGCGAAGAAGCCGACGGCCCGCTGCTCCGCCAACCAGTCGACGCCGTTCTTGCCCGGCATGATGTTGTCGAGAATGACGACGTCGAACCGGCTCTTGTCGAGCTTGCGCGAGGCTTCGTCGGTGTCGGCGGCCTCTTCCACGTGCTTGCAATGCGGCCCCAGCGTGCGCACGAGAAAATTGCGCATGCCGGGCTCGTCATCGACGATCAGGATCGAGGCCTGCGCCAGCGCGCTGAACTCGGGACCGCCGGCCGGCTTGCCTGATTTGGCCGCCGGTTCATGGACCGTCGCAGGGGATACCGCTGCGCTCGCCTTCGATGTCGGGAGGTTCATGGCGGGATTTGTAGGACCGATTGTCGCACCCGGCAATCGGTCGCTGTCGTGAACTCGTCTAATTGATGCGAGGGTCTACCCGCGGGATCGCCCAAGCATCCGGCTTTTATATCGCCCCATTTGCTTTTTCTATCAGAAACACGATGCGGTCCGGGCTGCGCTCGGTGATTTCGACCTTGTCGCCGGTCTCGCGAATGAGGTTCGGAATGTCAATCACTGACAGCGGATCGGTGCAGAGCACCTCCAGCCTGTCGCCAGGCGGCAGCGTCTTCAGCGCCTTGCGTGTCTTCAACGCCGGCAACGGGCATTTCAGGCCAGCGAGATCGAGTTTTGTCGTCGTCATGGGCCGACCATGGCGAAGGGGGCCCGCATCGTCAACGGACATCAGTTGATCAGGCTTGCATAAGACAGGAACCCGACTGCCTGGCCGGGCGACACCTGCGTGACGTCTTCGCCGAGTTCGACCAGGCCATCGGTGTCCGCCAGCGACGACAAGAGCCCTGCGCCTTCGCGCGGAAATTTCACTGCTTCGAGCGCGCCATCGGCGCCCTTGCGCAAGCTGACGCGGACATATTCGCGGCGCGAAATCTTCTTCTTGTAGCTGAAGGCGGCGCGAACCGGCATCGGCCGGAGCGGCTCCGGCCGGGCACCGGACAGCGCCAGAATGGTCGGCCGCACCACGTGAACGAAAGTGACAAAACTCGCCACCGGATTGCCCGGCAATCCGATGAAGGGCGTGCCGCCGATGATGCCCATCGCGACGGGGCGTCCCGGCTTGATTGCCATCCGCCACAACACAAGCCTGCCGACACTTTCGACGCTTGCCTTGACGTGGTCCTCCTCGCCGGTCGAAACGCCGCCCGTCGTGAGCATCAAATCATGGCTGCCGGCGACGTCCTGCAGCGCGCGGGCCAGCGAGGCGCGATCATCCCTGATAATGCCGAGATCGCTGACTTCGCAGCCGAGCCGCGACAACATTGCCATCAGCATGAAACGGTTTGAATCGAACAATTGCACCGCGGCGCGCGCTTCGCCCGGCGAGGCCAGTTCGTTGCCGGTGGAAAACACCGCGACGCGAATGCGCCTTGTGACATCGAGTTGTGTCAGGCCAAAGGCTGCGGCGAGCGCAACGTCCTGCGGCCGCAGCCGCTGGCCGCCCTGCAGCGCCGCAAAACCTGAAGCAATGTCTTCGCCCGCGGGGCGTACATTGGCGCCCGGCTTGAGGCCTGCGGGAAGCACCACCTTGTCGCCCTCGACGCGCACGTCTTCCTGCATGAACACGGTATCTGCGCCTTCGGGCATCGGCGCACCGGTGAAGATGCGCATTGCCTGCCCCGGCTTGAGCGGCGCAGATGCCGAACTGCCCGCCTGAACGCGGCCGGTGACCGGAAACGTTTGCTCTTCCTGCTGCGGCAGGTCGCGGCTCGCAACCGCATAGCCGTCGACGGCGGAATTGGTGAAGGGCGGCAGCGGCAGCGGCGCCAGGATCTCGTGCGCCAGAATGCGGCCATCGGCGCGGGCAAGCGTAACCGTCTCGATATCCACGACCGGCGTCACACGCGTGGCAATAAGGCCGACGGCCTCATCGACCGACATCATCGGACCGCCGAAGGCAAAGCAATCGTCGGACAATTGCGCCATGTGCCTGATCAGCCCTCAGCTTCGCATTTCGCCAGCACGTCTTCGAGCGATATTGCAGACCGCAACATCATCGCCGCCACCGCCTCGATATCGTCGAGATGGGCAGTCGGCAACTTGGTTTCAACCGCCGTATCGGTCGCTAGCCCGACGATACCGGGATCCTCGGGGAACAGCAGCGGTTTTTCATTCGCGGCGCGATAGACCTCGATCTTGCGGTGCGGCTCGCGCTTGAAGCCCTCGACGACGACGAGATCGACCGGCGACATCTTCGCCAGCAGTTCCGGCAATCGCGGCTCATGCGCCCCGCGCAGCTCATGCATCAAGGCCCAGCGCCGCCCTGATGAGACCAGAACTTCGGCCGCACCGGCCTCGCGGTGCCGCCAGGAATCCTTGCCGGGCACGTCGACGTCGAAGGCGTGATGGGCGTGCTTGATCACGGACACGCGCAGGCCCTGTTTTAGGAATTGCGGGATCGCCCGCGTCAGCAAGGTGGTCTTGCCGGCGCCGCTCCATCCCGCGAGGCCTATCACTTTCATCTCATACTCCGACAGCGGTACTAGTATCCCCGCCAAGCCCGGGCAAAAGCGCGAAGCGCGTCTTCACCCTGGAAGTCCCCGGCATCCACGTCTTGACGCTATCGCAGCAAGAGAAAGGCGTGGATGGCCGGGACAAGCCCGGACATGACGGCTAGACCGTGACTTGTTAACTCCGGTCCTTATATCAGCCCGGAGACAAAGTCATGCTAACCTGCGTCCTATGATGAAGATGGAAAAAGCCCCGGCCCCCCTGATCGTGCCGAACCCCGAGGATCCGCGGCTGACCGAGCGCGTCGCCGGGACCGACCAGACGGGTGCGGCGGTCGAAATCCGGGTGCCGGTGGAGCGGCCGCTGACGCTGTATTTGAACGCACAGGAGATCGTCACCATGATGACGATCGGCGACTATCCGGAATATCTGGCGCTCGGCTATCTCCTGAACCAGAACATGCTGAAATACGACGACGTCGTCACCGAGGTCGAGTATGACGATGACCTTCAGGTCGTGGTGGTGCGCACCGAGCATCACACCAATTTCGAAGCCAAGCTGAAGAAACGCACGCAGACTTCCGGCTGTGCGCAGGGCACGGCGTTCGGCGACCTGCTCGAAGCGGTGGAAAGCGTGGCGTTGCCGAAGGCCGAGTTGCGCACGTCGTGGCTCTACCAGATGACGCGCACGATCAATACCATGCCATCGCTTTATCTGGAGGCCGGCGCGATCCATGGCTGCGTGCTGTGCAAGGAAGGCACACCCGTCTGCTACACCGAGGACGTCGGCCGTCATAACGCCGTCGACAAGATTGCCGGCTGGATCTATCGCCACGGCGTCGATCCCGCCGACAAGATCCTCTACACCACGGGCCGGCTCACCTCTGAGATGGTAATCAAGACGGTACGGATGGGCATTCCCATCCTGGTTTCGCGCTCGGGCTTCACCGCGTGGGGCGTCGAGCTGGCGCGGCAGGTCGGGCTGACGCTGGTTGGCCGCACGCGCGGCAAGCGCTTCATTGCGCTGTCAGGACAGGAGCGGATCGTGTTCGACCAGGACCTCGACTATGTCGAGGAAGAATCCGCGCGGCACAAGCGCAAGGGCGAAGAGCGTGACGAGTAAAATTCCAGGCGTGCTGCTCGCCGGCGGCCTCGCGCGGCGGATGGGTGGCGGCGACAAGCCGATGCGCACGATCGCCGGCCGCACCATCCTCGATCGCGTGATCGCGCGCCTTGCGCCGCAATGCGACGGCCTGATCCTCAACGCCAATGGTGACCCAGCACGTTTCGCAGCGTTCGGCCTTCCTGTCATTGCCGACAGCGTCGCCGATTTTCCTGGCCCGCTCGCCGGCATTCTGGCCGCACTCGACTGGGCTGCGGTCAACCGGCCCGATGTAAAATTTGTTCTCAGCGCCGCCGCAGACTGCCCATTCCTGCCGCGCGATCTGGTCTCCAGGCTGCATGACGCGGTCGAAGCGGAGAATGCGGAGTTGGCCGTTGCCGCCTCCGATGGCCAGTCGCATCCGGTGATCGGATTATGGAGCATCGGCTTGCGCGAACAACTTCGCCACGCGCTGGTCGTCGAGGACATCAGAAAGATCGACCGCTGGACCGCGCGCTACAGGCTCGCCACGGTGACATGGCCGGTCACCCCGCTCGATCCGTTCTTCAACGCCAACACCATGAACGACATCGCGGAAGCGGAACGGCTAGCCGCGCTGGATGGCGGTTAGGCTTCGTCCCCCGGACGCAACGCAGCATGCAATGCTGCGCTGCTGAGCCGGGGTCCATGCCTCCCGGCGAAGAGTGGATCCCGGCTCTGCGGAGCAGCGTTACACGCTGCACCGCGTCCGGGACACGCGCCATGTATGCACCAGCAGCGCTGTCCCGCCCTTTGCGAAAAACGACCGTGAATAGACTCGGCAGCAATCCACCAAGCTACCTGGATATTGACGAAATCGGTCGTGATTTCAGATTCAGATTAAATACGATTTAATGTACTTGCCAATAAGGTAGCCACGGCGGATCTAACGCGAGGCCGTGGCCATGTTCGGACGCAGGACGACTTTCGGCACCAAGCAACCAAGCTTTTCCGAATTCAAGGAGACGATGCGTCCGACACCGGACGCAGATGGTGTGACCCGCGTTTTCTCCAAGGAACTCTGGGACGATCCAAAGATCGGCAAATTTCTGCGGGAAGTCGGCTTTGCTCCGGATGATGCGCGCAACATCCTACCCACGGCACAGGATTATATCGCTCTCTTTGCCGCGGCCAAGAAGCGACTGGATGAGCGCACCGAGGCTTTCAACCGCGAAATGACCACGCGCTACGGCTATTGCCGCGCCGCGCCATTTCTGGTCATCGACCACACCATCTGGGACGGCGAGCATGGTGCGTTTCTATATGCCCAGATGAACCTCATCGGATACGATGACTGGAACGTATTGATGTTGGCGGCGGATGTACGCACCAAAGAGCTCTGTGACATCGCAGGCCATCCCGGCACGGTGCCTGCGGTTACGGAGGTCATGACCAAGCGCGTGATCGACTGGAAGCAGCGCCATGATCTCGCGCTCGAAGCGTTCGGAGTTACCGCGATGGGTGGCCAAGGCATCACGCGAGAGCAATACGAGGCTGAACAGGACACGCTGCGCAGGGAGATTGTGGACAATGTCGGCTGGATGAAGCCACGGATCATAAGCGAGCTGTTGCGCGTTCAGGGCTAGAGCATGATCCGGACCCGACGGGCCGCGTCAGCGCAAAGTGGGAATCGGTTTTCCGAAAAGATCATGCTCAAATCAAAGAGAAATTACGCGCGGCCAGCGGTACGGTCCAGGCGTCGTAGCCGTACACCCAGTCGGTATCGGTTTTGCCGCTGAGCCAGGTATTCGCGCGCGAGGTCGCTTGAATGCGCGTGGTTCGCTCCTTGCGCGTGGCCTCGAAGCGGCGGAATGCGTTGGCAACGCCTTCCCGCTCGACGCCATCGAGGCAACGCGACAGCACGGCGGCGTCCTCGATCGCCATCGCCGCGCCCTGCGCCATGTAGGGTGTCATCGGATGGCAGGCATCGCCAAGCAACGTCACATTGCGATCCGCCCAATGCTCCAGCGAATTGCGATCGACGATCGCCCATTTGTGCACGTCGGGGCACGCGGCCAGCACCTGCACCACCTGGCGGTGGAAGCCGGCGAACGCCTTGCGCAATTCCCTGACATCGCCTTTCGCCGACCATGATTCAATCCGGAAATCCGGCTCCGGCTGGCTGGTGACGAGATAGATCTCACTGCGGTCCGGCTTGACGTAATAGATGACGATGTGGCGGTCCTCGCCCCACCATTTGGTGCAGTCGTCGATCTCTGCGCCGCCGAGCAGCGCTGCGGGATAGGTGGTGCGGTAGGCGATCCGCCCGGTGAAGTTCACCGGTGAGGTGCCGAACAGGATATCTCTCACGACCGAATGAACGCCGTCGGCGCCGATCACAGCGTCGGCCGTTGCGGTTTCGCCGTTACTAAAGGCGAGCCGAACGCCTTCGCCGGTTTCCTCCAGCCCGACCAGTTTGTGGTTGAGCCTGATGCAGGCATTGGGGACGGCGCTGGCGAGCGCCGCATGCAGATCGCCGCGATGCGCCAAAAGATAGGGCGCGCCGAATTTCTGTTCGGCGCTCTCGCCGAAGATCATGTCGAACTTGATGTCGCCGGTGCGCCAGTCGCGGTTATTCCAGGAACGCGGATAGAAGGATTGCGTGCGCAGCCTCGCCTCCAACCCCAGGGCGCGCAACACCTTCATCCCATTGCAGCCGATCTGGATGCCGGCCCCGATCCGCGCGAATTGCGTGGCCTGTTCATAGACCCTGACATCGATGCCGACCCGCCTGAGCGCCGCGGCGGTTGCGAGCCCACCCATGCCGGCGCCGACGATCGCAATCGATAGCGGTCTTGCCATTCCCATCCCTGCCCGAGCCGCTTCTGTTGACGGCTTCTTCAGCCCGCGAACGCTTCAGGCCGGCCGGAAACCTGCCTGCAGCAGTGCCGTGCGCGCGCCGTCCGACACCAGCGCATCGAGAAACGCCTGCACGGCCGGTCTCTGCTTGCGCGCCGTCACCAGCGCAAAATCATAATGCTCCTCGGCAAAGGGAATGAAACCCAGGTTTGACGCATGCGCGACCGGCGCAATGGTCATGCCCCAATCGGCACGGTGCTGCGCGACCGCAGCCGCAACCGCATTGTGCGAGCGCGGCTGATTCCAGTAGCCATCGGGTCGCGCACCGCCGAGCAGCCGGTCGATCAGGATGCGCGTGCCGGCGCCCTGGTTGCGATTGACCATGATGCAGGCTGGGTCGGCCAGGGCCGCGCGCACCGCCTCCTCCGCGCTCACCCCCTCGAAGCGCCGATCGCCCTTGCGGAATACGATGCCCTGCATGCGACGCCATCCCGGCACCAGCTCGAGCCCGTCGCTGAGATACGGCGTGTTGTAGGTCTCGGTCGTCTCGTCGAACAAATGGATCGGCGCAAGATCGCACTCGCCGCGCTTGGCGGCCGAGAGACCGCCGAGGCTTCCGACGGCGATCGAGCGCACGGTGAGCCCGGCATGCGCCAGCGGCGCTGTGACCAGATCGAGCCCGGTGCAATGGCTGCCGACGATGACGAGATCGGGTACCCGCACATGCGGCGTGAACAGCGTCACCTCGGCCTCGCTGCCAGCCGGCATCTGGTCCGCCAGCGCATCGATGCGCAGAAAGCCGTCGGCCTGGGCAAAGGAGGTGATGGCGCCGGAGCCCTTGCCTGTGGGGTACGCGACCAGCCCATCCGCGCCTTCAACCAGCGACACCATGACGAATTCGGCGCGGCCGAGTTCGGACGCGATCCGCACGGGAACGCGGGCATTGACCTTGGCGTCCGAACGCGGCGGCAGTCCTGCCATCCGCCGCAGCACCGGCACGATCATGTCGTGGAAGGTGAACATCGCCGAGGTCGGAAATCCCGGCAGGATGATGACAGGCTTGCCGTCGCATACCGCAAGGCACAGCGGCTTGCCTGGCTTCAGCGCGACGCCATGGGCGATGATGCCGGGCTTGCCGAGCCGGCCGATGATGCGGTGCGACACGTCGCCCGCGCCCTTGGAAGTGCCGCCTGACAGCACCAGCATGTCGCTGCTCGCGAGTGCTTCGCGCATCGCGGATTCGAGTTGCGCCTCATCATCGGCGATGGCGCCGAGAAACTTTGCCTCGCCGCCATTCTCCGTGATCGCTGCCGTGACGATCGCGCCATTGGTGTCGTAGATCGCAGCCGGCCGCAGGGAATGGCCAGGCTGCACCAGTTCGTCGCCGGTGGAGATGATCGCAACGCGCGACCGCTGCGCGACGGTCACCTCCGCGATGCCGCAGGCCGCCAGCATCCCGATCTCGCGCGAGCCGATGGCGGTCCCGGCGCGCAGCAGCGCCTCGCCACGGGCGATATCGGAGCCGGCATAGGATACGAATTGCCCGGGCGAAGCGGCGCGGCGGATGTCGATCGCGCGATGCCCCGCCGGCTGGGTATGCTCGACCATGACGATGGCGTCCGCCCCGCGTGGCACCGGACCGCCGGTCGCGATCGGCGTGGCTGTTCCCGACAACACCGGCCGTGTCGGGGCGGTGCCGCACGCGATCACTTCGTCGTTCAGCATCACGCGCACCGGTGAAGCCTCGCCGGCGGAAGCAAGGTCGGCGGAACGCACCGCAAAGCCATCGACATTGGAGCGATCGAATGGCGGCACATCGATCGGCGCCACGACGTCCTCGGCAAGCGCACAGCCGAGCGCGTCCGCAAGCGAGCGTTTCTCGCTCGCGACCGCACGCGGAAACAGCGCGGCTTCAAACCGCGCCAGCGCATCCTCACGCGACAGGATGGTCAGGAATTGATCCTGATCGATATTGTCGCGGCCTTTCGGCGAGGGCGTATTCGTCATTCCCGAACCCATATCACTCCCGCAGCATATAGGCATCGACAGGGGTGCCCGCCGCAAATCCTTCCGAGCCGGCGGGCACCGCGAGCCAGGCTTCGGCGCGCGCGATCGCATCGAGCGACAATTCGCCCACCGCCAGCGGGACCCAGGCATCCTGCTTTCGTTCCAGCAGCACGATCTCGGCAATGCCGACGCTTGAAGCAATCTTGCGCGCCAGCGGCAGATTGAGCGTGCTGCGCCGCCGGCGACCCGATAAACGATCGAGCGCGGGAAGCGCCAGCGTCCACCACGCCGCCAAGGCTTGGTCGGGCGCGCCTGGCAACACCACGACCGGCGTCTTGCCTGCACGACCAACGGCCGAAGTGCGGCCTGGTTGCAGGGCAATGCCATGTGCGAGAATCTTTCCGCGCGCGCCCAATGCCGTCACCGCCGTGTCGGTGCGTCCGACACCGGAGCCGCCGACGATCAGCAGCAGATCGCACGCACCGTCATCGATCGCCGCGGTAATCGATGCGGCATCGCGACCTGCAGCCGCGACCAAGACGACCTCACCGCCCGCGGCCCGCGCGCTCTCGGCAACCAAATTCGCGGTTACCGTACCGCCGGGAATATTGACGATGTGCAGGCGCGGACGGCGCACGCTCAATCGCGCCATTCCTGCGGCGCGGGCGATCATGAGATGGCGCGGCAGCACGCGCCGGCCGGCTTCAACGAGACGGCTGCCCGCTGCGATATCGCTGCCGGCCCGGCGCACGCCCTGCCCCGGGATCGCCTCGGCCAGCACCTGCACGAGCGGACCGGACATTTCGACGGAATCGGAATCCAGCACGCAGTCGCAATTGTCAGGAATGATCTCGCCGGCCTCGACCCACACCGGCGCCGCCGTTAATGGCAGCGGCGAATAGGAGGATGCGCCGACAAGGTCGCGCGCGCGGAAGGCATAGCCGTCCGCGGCAGCGATATCGCGCGGCGGGTGGGCGTCGAGCCCCGGCATATCCGCGGCAATACAGCGCAGCGCTTCCGCCAATGTCAGTTCCACCGGCGCGACCGGGTCCACGCCCTCCAGCAACGCGGCGAGCGCCACATCGAGCGGCGTCAGCGAAATCGGCAAGCGCTGGTTCGGGGTCATTGGGGCTCGCCTATGCCCTGAATCGGGCGGAAAATAAATAGAACCGGATACCGCGCGCGTGGTTTAGCCCATCCGACCCACGTTGACGTCGGCGCGAAATAGTTGCAAATGAGACCAATTGGTGGAACCAACCGCCTGAAAAACACCAACGGCCAATGTGCTGATTCCTAGGGAGAAGACAGGATGTTCGCCAGGAAACTATCCAGGCTTGCCGTGCTCATGGCCGCGCTGCTGGCATCGACCGCCGCGCTCGCCCAAGTCTCGGACGACGTCGTCAAGCTCGGCGTTCTCACTGACATGAATGGCCCGGCGGCCACGGCGACCGGCCAGGGCTCGGTCACTGCCGCACAAATGGCGGTGGACGATTTCGGCGGCAAGGTGCTGGGTAAGCCGATCAGCATCATCGTCGGCGATCACCAGTTGAAGCCGGATATCGGCGGCGGCATCGCGCGGCGCTGGTATGACGTCGATCAGGTCGACGTGATCCTCGACGTTCCGGTTTCCGCGGTCGGGCTTGCGGTGCAAAACATCACCAACGAGAAGAAGAAGCTGTTGATCGTGCACTCGACCGGCACCGCAGACTTCCACGGCAAGTTCTGTTCGCCACACGCGATACAATGGGTGTTCGATACCCGCGCGCTGGCGGTCGGCACCGCGCAGGCGGTGGTGAAGCGCGGCGGCGATAGCTGGTTCTTCATCACCGACGACTATGCGTTCGGTCACTCGCTGGAGCGCGATGCTTCCACCGTCGTCACGGCCAGCGGCGGCAAGGTGCTGGGCTCGGTGCGCCCGCCGCTTGCCACGCCTGATCTGTCATCCTTCGTGCTGCAGGCCCAGGCCTCAAAAGCCAAGATCATCGGCATTGCCGCCGGTCCTCCGAACAACATGAACGAGATCAAGACCGGCGCGGAGTTCGGCGTCTTCAAGGGCGGCCAGCAGATGGCCGCGCTGCTCGCGTTGATCACCGACATCCATTCGCTTGGGTTACCGGCAGCGCAGGGGCTGTTGCTGACGACGTCGTTCTATTGGGACATGGACGACAAGACCCGCGAATGGTCGAAGCGCTACTTCGCCAAGATGAACCGGATGCCGACGATGTGGCAGGCCGGTGTCTATTCCTCAGTCATGAGCTATCTCAACGCCATCAAGGAAGCCGGCACCGACGAGCCGTTGAAGGTAGCGGCGAAGATGCGCGAAAAGCCGATCGAGGATTTCTTCTCCCGCAACGGCAAACTGCGCGAGGACAATCTGATGATCCACGACCTGTGGCTGGTGCAGGTCAAGAAGCCGGATGAATCGAAATATCCGTGGGACTACTATCAGATCCTCGCCAAGATTCCCGGCGACGAAGCGTTCGGCCCGCCTGATCCGGCGTGCGCGATGGCGAAGAAGTGACTGCGTAGCAGTCATTCCAGGGCGCGAAGCGAACTATGGTGCGCAATTGCGCACCTGAGAATCTCGAGATCCCGGGTTCGCTCGCTTTGCTCGCGCCCCGGGATGACCGTTGCGTTGCCTCGCGCTGACGCGCGAGCCAAGGCAAAGGTCATTTCACCACCCCCGCCTCGCGGAAGTACTTCATCACCCCAGGATGAATCAGTCCCGCATTCGGCGCCGCCGCAACCGTGTTCGCGGCCGTGGTCTCGCAGGCCTGCGGCAGCTTCTTGCACAGCGCAGACTCCTGCCCATGAAGCGTGCGCGCCAACCGGTAGGCGACGTCGTCGGGCAGGCTTTCACGCGCCAGCACAAAGCTCCAGGAGCCTATGGAGTCGATCGCGGCCGGCTGGTTCGGATAGCTGTTGGCGGGGACCGTCAGCGGCTTAAGGAACGTATGCTTGGTACGGACGCGCGCGATCTCACTGGCGTCGGGTGCGATAAATCGCGCGCCGCCGGGAGCTTGCACCATCGCCGCAAAGCCGGGCCAGCCGACGCCCGCGCCCCACAGCGCGGCGGCGCGACCGTCCTGGACCATGGCGGGGCCGTCGCCGGCGCGGTCGAGATAGATCGACTTGAAGTCCTCGTCCTGCTTCAGCCCGATGCCGTCGAGGATATAGCGCGACAGGATCGGCAGGCCCGAGCCCTTCGCGCCGAACGCAACCGGCTGGCCGACCAGATCCCTGATCGTCTTGTAGGGACTGTCCGCCCGCACCACGAACATGCCGGGGCTGGAATACATCGCGGTCAGGATTTTCAACTTCGTCGCCGGCCGCCCGATGCCCATGAAGGCTTCATAGGCGGGCTCCCCCGCCACCAGCGCGATATCGAGCTGGCCGGATTCCAGCAGCGGGATGTTTTCGTTGGAGCCCTTGGTGTTGCGCGGCTCGATCGACAGCGCCGGATCGACGGCATTCATCACTTCCGCAAATGCATTGCCATAAACCGGAAACCCGCCGCCCGGCGTCGCGGTTCCCAGGCTGATCGTGGTTTTGGTAATGGCCTTGCCTCCCTCCTGTGCCCCGGCGCTGCCCGCAAGCAGCAGCAGGCCGGCGCAGGCAATCCCAGCGAGTTTCATTGTTGGCCTCAAGCGTTCGGTGACGATGATGCACGGAAGGTTGTAGGCAAGCCCGAGCGCTTGTGAAAGCGCGTTTCGGCCCGGAAGGTCGGCATTGCCGTATCGCTGTCATGCCTGTAAACGATGGCGGCACCGTTGCCGGCCGCCCTCTCCCCGCGGCCGCTCCGCGGCGGGGCCTGTAGCTCAATGGTTAGAGCCGGCCGCTCATAACGGTCTGGTTGCAGGTTCGAGTCCTGCCGGGCCCACCAGCCTTCGCTCGCGCGAAGCGGCGAAGGCTGCCGCGCCGGAGCCCAAAGGGCGAAGGCGGGCCGTGCGGCGGCGAGCTTCGGCCCGGCAAGCCATCCTGCGATCATCAACGGGAAAGACAGCCGCAAGGCCGACGTGGTTCGCGGTCCCAACCAAAATATCGAAAACAACCCCATGCAAAGTAGCAATGGTCGCTGGCATGGATGCTTGCAATCCCGCGAGAACATTTTGACGCGTCGGGCAAATCAGGGGCACTATTCAATGATCGCGCAATTTGAAAAACGCCCATGGGCCTGCCCGACAACGGGCTCTTCGGCGCGATTGCAGGCAAAAATCCTTACCCACAACTGAATTGCCCCGACCTCCTTCAATCGGGGGGTGAGCCAAGTCTCTCAAAAAAGCAAGAGCGGCTCCGCAACAACTTAACCCTGCCAGGGCAGCGAGTACGTCCGGACGTTGGTGAACCCTTTCATGGCCTCCACAACTCCCTCCTTGTAGCCCTGCCCGGAGTCCTTGATGCCGCCGAACGGCGACATCTCGGTGCGATAGCCCGGCACCTCCCACACGTTCACGGTGCCAACCTCAAGTTCGTTGATGAAGCGCGTAATGTAATCGAGGCGATTTGTGCAAACTCCGGAAGACAGCCCGTAGGCTGTCGAATTTGAAATGCGGATCACCTCTGCGATGTCGTTCGGACAGCGAATCATCGGGATCACTGGTCCAAACGTCTCCTCATGCACGAGTTCGCAATCGTACGGCACGCGGTCGACGACGGTTGGGGCATAAAGGGCGCCCTGGCGATCGTTGCCGTGAAGCAGCTCGGCGCCCTTCGTCACCGCGTCATTGACACGGTTCTCGAACAGAACAGCGGATCGTTCATTGATGACCGTGCCAACATCGGTTTCCGGATCGGCCGGGTCACCGCATTTCAGCTTCCTGGCCTTTTCGAGCACGCATTTCGAGAGTTCATCGGCGATCTTCTCGACGACGAGAATGCGCTTCACCGCTGTGCAGCGCTGGCCCGAATTCTTCGTCGCGCCCTGCACGGCCAGCTCGGCCGCCTTGTCGAGGTCGGCGTCCTCCATGACGATCAGCGGATCGTTGCCGCCGAGTTCGAGCACGATACGCTTGTAGCCTGCGGTGCGGGCGATGTGCTTGCCGACCCGAACGGAGCCCGTGAAAGTAACCAGGTCTGCGTCCGGATCCGTGATCATCGCATCGCCCATCGTGGACGGATTACCCGTGACCACGGAGAGCATCTCAGGCGGCAGTCCCGCTTCGTAGAGCACGTCCGCGAGTGCAAGTGCGGTCAGCGGAGTCAGCTCAGTCGGTTTGAGAACGACCCGGTTGTTCGTTGCGATCGCAGGCGCGAGCTTGTGGCTCACCATGTTGAGCGGATGATTGAATGGCGTGATCGCCGAGATGACGCCCAGCAACGGGGTCCGCAGCGTGTGGATACGGCGCGCCTTGCCGTTCGGCGAGATGTCGCAGGCATAGGACTCGCCGTCGTCCTTGACCGCGAGTTGTGCGGCGAACGACCAGACGTCGTAGGCGCGCGTCGACTCGTAGATCGCGTCCTTCCAGCAGAGGCCGGACTCCGCGGATATGATACGCGCGAAGGATGCGCGCCGACCGTGCAGCAGTTCAGCAGCCTTCTGCAGAATTTGCTGACGCTCGAAGCGCGACAGTTTTGGCTTGAACGCTTTCGCCTTGCCAAACGCTTCGCGCACATGTTCGGGGCGCGCTGCCGGCACGGTGCCGACGAGCGATCCGTCGTAGGGATTGCGGACCTCGATCACATCGTCGGTCGTGACGTGTTTGCCGGCAATGCGCAACGCTTCTCGCTTTGCCGTGTAACTGAAAGGCACGTTCATGGCATCGATCCTCAGGCTACGAGATTCAACGCGACGTCGAAGACGTCGAAATTGCGCAGCGTACGGCCGGCAGGAACCACGATCTTTCGATTCGCGATCATCGGCACGGTCTGCTCCGTGAGACCGCCGTGCGAACGCAGCGGCTCAGTTAGTCCCGACAGATCGTGCTTGGCGGCGGAGGTGCCGAGCACCTTGTGTTTCGACGACAGCACGACGACGTCGCCAATACGGTCGGCCGGAAGCTCGAACCGCTTGCACGCTTCTTCCGCCGGGATCGCAACCTCGACCCCCGCGATAGTCTTGATGTGATCGAGCACGGCTTGCCGCTTGTCGTTATCGACGTAGACAGTCGCGAATGAGCCGAGCGCACCATGATGCGCGACGTACGGGTCTGTGATCGGCAGAATCACGCGCGTCATCCCGGCACCGAATTTCCCGTCAAGGATCTCCTGCAGGTAGATGACGTCCGGCTCGCCGTTTGGCAGATGTTTGTCGTTCATGCCGTGATCGGCGGTCATCACCAGCACGCAGCCCAGCGCATCGAGCTCTCCGACGTACCGGTCGAACATCTTGTAGAAGCTGTCGGCGATCGCAGAACCCGGCGCCGCCTTGTGCTGCACGTAGTCCGTGGTCGAAAGATACATCACGTCCGGCCGGAAGGTCTTGAGCAGCTCGACGCCGGCCGCGAAGACGAACTCCGACAGATCGGCCGAATAGACTTCCGGCAATTTCATGCCGACGAATTCAAGCACGTTTTCGATGCCGTTTTCGGCCATGTTGGCCTTGTCGGCCTTCTCCGACGAGAACGCGATGGCGGTCCCCTTTTGGAAGTCGAGGCCCTTCCCCAGCAGCGTGCGCAACTTGTCCTTCGCGGTCACCATGGCGACCTTGCTGCCGGCCTTCTGGAACTCGGCGAGGATCGTGGGTACGCGCAGGAAGCGGGCGTCGTTCATCATTACTTCCTGCTTTGCCTCGCGGTCATAGAAGAAGTTGCCGGCGATGCCGTGCACGGCCGGCGGTCGGCCGGTGATGATCGACAGGTTGTTCGGGTTTGTGAAACTCGGGATCACCGACAGCGCGAGCGTGTTCGTGCCGGTCTTCAGTATCCGTTCGAGGTTGGGGCAGAGTCCCTTCTCGATAGCGCGCTCGATATAGCCGGGCTCGGAACCGTCGATACAAATGACGACGGTCGGGGTATTGGGGACGCGATAGCTGCGGCCATTCGTCGTCACGGAAGCGGGAGTACGTGTGAGCATGGCTCATCCTTTCCAGTGTTGCGCCACGCGGTGACGCTCTAAGGGGTACCTTTTCCCGGCAATACCGAGAGGCGGATAAAGTGGCCGGCAATGTTCGGTGCCGGCCGAGTTGCGTCAGCGGATCATCGAGCGGACGCGGGAGGAAAGGAGGTCGGTGACCAACACCATCGCAAGGATGACCAGGATGCAGGTCGCCGTGTCCTGATATTGGAACAGCTTCATCGAGGACACGAGTTCGAAACCGATGCCGCCCGCGCCGACCATGCCGAGCACGGTGGATTGGCGCACGTTGGTCTCGAGACGGTAGAAGATGGTACCGAGCCAGGCCGGCAGCACTTGCGGCAGCACGCCGAAGAAGAAGGTCTTGAACGGGCCGGCGGCGGCCGAGCGGAACGCTTCGAGCGGACCTTCGTCGATGTCTTCCATGGCTTCGGCAAAGAACTTGCCGAGCATACCCGCGCCGTGGATGGCGAGAGCGAGCACGCCGGCGAACGGGCCGAGGCCGATGGCGGCGACGAAGATCAGCGCCAGGATAATCTCGTTGATGCCGCGCATGCAGTTCAGCACTTGGCGGGTGAAGTGATAAATCGCCGGATGCGGTGAAAGGTTGCGAGCCGCAAAAAAGCTGATCGGCAGCGAGATCGCCACGCCGAGCAACGTTCCCCAGATCGCGACCTGCAGGCTTTCCAGCGCGGGCCGCCAGAGCTTCTCAATGAACTCCGGATTCGGCGGCATCATGCGGACCAGAAAGTCCCACATATAAGGGATGCCGTTCCAGAGATTGGCCGCGTTGATCTGCGATCCGACTGCAGCCCAATAGAGGAAGCCCACGATCACCAGACCGAGGACGCCGGTGCCCCACCAGCCGAAGCGGCCCTGAGGCGGACGAAGAACGAGTTGGTAGCTGGACATGGTCGTCTCCTGCTCAGGCGGATGCCGCAAGGGCGATGGGATCGAGCGAATTCGACACCAGGCGTGGGCCGGCATTCGGCCGCAACACGCGGGCGACGCCCGGATCTTCCAATCCCGGATAGATCTGGTGCACGACGTCGACAGTGAGGTGGTCCGGCGTATCGTCGAACACCACTTTGCCGCCCGAGAGACCAACGATGCGCTCGCCAAATTCGACTGCGTAGTCGACCTGATGCAGATTGCAGATGACGGCGATGCCTTCTTCCTTGCAGATCGCCTTGAGATAGCCGAGCACGACACGCGAGGTTTTCGGGTCGAGGCTGGCCACCGGCTCGTCGCACAGGATGACCGCCGGGCGTTGGGCCAGCGCACGGGCAATGCCGATGCGCTGCTGCTCGCCGCCGGAGAGCTGGTCGGCGCGCGCCATTGCCTTGTGTGTCAGCTCGACGCGCTGAAGACATTCCATTGCGATCTCGACGTCCTTCGTCGGGAAGATTTGAAGCGCCGAGAGGATCGACGACATCCCGGCCATGCGACCGACCAGGATGTTCTTGAGTACGGTGAGTCGCTTTACCAGGTTGTGGTGCTGGAAGATCATCGCGACCGGGCGCAAGCGTCCGCCGGCCGCGCGTTTGGAGTCGAAGATCGTGCCGTCGATGACGATCTGGCCGGCGTCCGGCGGCGTGAGGCCGTTGATGCAACGGAGCATGGTGGATTTTCCGGCGCCGCTCGGCCCCAGCACGACGAGGAATTCGCCTGACTTGACTTCGAGGTCGATGCCCTGGAGCACCGGCTTCCCGCCGTAAGATTTCTTCAAACCTGCGATCTTGATCATCTGAGCAGTCCTATGCCGGAGGGTTGGTTACGGCGGGTCAGCGCAGCGGGTTCATTTCATCTTTTTCAGATCGAGATTGAGCGCCTTTGCGGTATCCCGAATCACATCGTAGGCCGCATCGTTGGTTTCGACGAAGCGGTTGAGCTTGCCCTGGTCGGCCCAGGTGATGTCCTTGATGTTCAAGAACGCGGTCTTGATCTTTGCCTTCAGTTCCGGTGTCAGATTCTTGCGCCACACCGTCGGCGATTCCGGGATCGGGTCAGAACTCCACACGACGTGGATGTCCTCGCGCTTGACGAGATTCTTCTGCACAGCGGCGTCGAGGATGCGGTCAGCGATGGTGGCCGCGTCGACACGCTTGTTGGCGACCGCCAGTGCGTTGGCATCGTGCGAGCCGGTGAAAAGAACGCGGCCGAAGAACTTCTCCGGGTCGATTCCGAGCTTGAGCAGGCCGGCCTTGGGGAAGAGATGGCCGGAAGTCGAAGACGGATCGACGAACGCGAAGGTCCTGCCCTTCAGATCGTTGATGTCCTTGATGCCACTGTCTTTCCGTGTGATGATCTGGCTGTGATAGAAAGTACGTCCGGACTTTTGTGTCTCGGCGGTAGCAAACGCCTCGATGTTGGCCACGGAGGCGCCGAGCACATAGGAGAACGGGCCGAGATAGGCCACCTCGATGTGACCGGCGCGCATCGCCTCGATGACGCCGTTATAGTCGGCGGCAACGAACCCCTGCACCTTCATGCCGAGATTCTTTTCGAGCGCATCGAGCAGCTGCTGGCTCGACGCCAGCATCGCGCGAGAATCTTCTGATGGAATGAGACCGACGCGGATCACACCCTCTGCACGCAACACATTCGGCATGGCGACCAAGGCGCCGGCCACAGCAACGGACCCGACGAGCATTTTCCGACGCGTGATGTTCATGTTTTCCTCCTGTGATTCCGTTGGTCTTTTTGACCATTGCCGGTGGTTTGTGATGGGCGTGTTCGCCTCTAGGTCTGTTTCACTACGCTGCCTTGACCGTCTGCCTTCCAATGAAATTCCTGCCGCGCTCGCCTTCCAGCGCTTTCTCGACCAGGCGTGTCCATTCCGCCGGCGAAACGCCGTAGGTGGCAGGATCAGTCTTGACGCCGATCCCCTCGAGGAAAGACCGCAGCTTGCGGACACCTTCGCTGAGGTCCGGGCCAAAGATGCGGCGCAGTGCGGCGTCGCAGTCGGGGCTGTTGCCTATTGCCCACCCCATCACGATCGGCAGCGAGAACGAACAGGCGATGCCGTGGATCAGTCCGATCTTCAGCGTAATGTCGTAGGAGATGTTGTGGGCCAAAGCCGTCTTGGTCTGCGAGAAAGCGAAGCCGGCGAGCAGGCTGCCGCGCGCCTGACGGGTGCGCAGATCGATATCGCCGAGATTGTCGAGCAGGCGCGGCAGCGTTTCGATGATCTCGCGCGCGGCCTCGACCGCGAAGCCGGCCGAGACCGAGTTGGCGTTCACGTTCCAGATGCTCTCGAGCGCATGTGACAGGGAGTCGAGACCGGTCGCCAGGGTCAGCCCTCGCGGCGCCCCAAGGATAAGCTGCGGATCGAGCACGGCGGCTTCGGGATAGAGCAACGGATGCGCCAGCGAATACTTGCTGCCGTTGGCCGAATCCCACACGGTTGCCCAATGGGTGACTTCGCTGCCTGTTCCGGAAGTAGTCGGCACCGCAATGATCGGCACGATCGCCGACGTGTCCAGCGGGGCCTTCTCGGTAAGATGGCGGCGGACATTCTCGAAGTCGCCCTTGCTTGCAGCCAGCACCTTGGCCGCATCCATCATCGAGCCGCCACCGAGGGCAACGATGACTTCAGGCGCTTGCGTTGCAGCGCCGAAGACACGGCAGGAATTCACCAGATCGGCGCAGTCCGGGTTGGTCTCGATATTGTCGATGACGGCAACCGGCTCGCCCGCGACCTTTGTAAGGCGCGCCGCCAGGTCGTTGAAAATCGGTTGATTATAGGTCACGAGGGCATAGCGGCGCTTGCCGATCAGACCTCCGACTTCATCGAATGTCCCTGCGCCGAAGCGAACTTTTACGGGATTCCAGTAGGCCCACCGCATAACGTTCCACCCTTGATCGCGCCTGAAGCGCTGCTGCTTCCGCGCTTCTCGTGAGCGCTCGTTGTGGTCCGGACCATTGCTGAACGCTGTTACATCGACAAATTGATTTTTTCAGAGAAATAGATAGATTTGTTCTATGCGATATACCCAGATTCGCTCCTTCCATGCTGTGGCGACTGCAGGCGGCTTCAATGCCGCGTCGGATGCAGTTCACATCACGCAGCCGACGCTGACGGCCCAGGTCGGCGCGCTGGAGGAGGAGTACGGCGTCGAGCTCTTCATCAAGAAGGGCCGCCGGCGCGAGTTGACCGACACGGGACGGCAACTACTGGCGATTACGTCGCGCCTGTTTGCCGAGGAAGAAGAAGCGGTCGCATTCCTGGAGCAGTCGCGCGAGCTCAAGACCGGTCGGCTTTCGATTGGCGCGGTCGGCCCCTATCACGTCACCGAGATGCTTGCGGCCTTCAATCGCGCCTATCCGGGGATCGAACTCGCCGTGAAGCTCGGCAACTCGCACGAGGTCCTCGATGATCTTCTTGACTACAAGAGCGACATCGCGGTGCTAGCGCACATTGATGAGGACGATCGTCTTCTCACTCTTCCATATAGACGCCATCCAGTCGGCGTCTTTGTGCGCACCGATCATCCGCTGGCGAAGCAGAAGAGCGTCAAGATCTCCGAACTCGAAGGCGAACCACTAATAATCCGTGAGACCGGCTCTACGACGCGACGCGCGTTCGAGCAAGCGCTCGCTAAGGCAAAGATCAAGCCGCGCATCGTCATGGAGATCGGAAGCCGCGAGGCGATCCGCGAAGCCGTCATTCGCGGGTTGGGCATAAGCTACGTCTCCGAAGCCGAGTTCGTTCCAGACTCTTCTCTGCGCCTCATCCCAATCAGTAATGCGGGAATCTTCACCTATGCGCATGTTGTGATTTTGCGGAAACGCGAAACCAGCCGGATCATCCGCGCGTTTCTCGAAGTCGTGCGTAAGACAAAGGTTTCCAATACGAAGTAGCGTCATTCGAGGTAATTGGGTTGAGCTGAGCGCGAAAGAGCCGAGGGGGGTCTTTTTCGATCCTAGCGTCGCTTCGCGAGCTCCGGCTGGGCAAGCCCGTGCCACGAACTCCCAGCGAAGCGAACGAAGGCTGTCAAGCCGAAGCCCGCAGGGCGAAGGCGGACTGGATTTGGGGAAATGCGCTGCCGAGGGTCATCGTGCGGACTGGTATCGCAACCGATAGTTCAACAAGCGTATTTTTTCCGCGATCTTGTCGCCAATCGAAAGCTCTTCAGCCTCCATGATTTTCAAACCGGTCTCGGTTATTTTGACAACATCGGTCACGCACGATTCAAATTTTGTTTTTTGACCTTGGGGCAGGCAAATATCCGCCCGCGTGGTCGTTGCCACGGTGCGCGGCGATGAACATGGCGACGGCCGACCGGCAATAGGATTCGATTTCGTTGTCGTCCTCTGCTCTCGCCTGATCGAAGCGTGCGATAATCAGGAGATCGGATCCTTTGAAAAGCGCGGCAAACAAGCGGGCGGACCGGAGAGGATCGGGCACGTTCAGAACCGCCTTCGCGTGCAACTGACGCAACAGGGCCTCAATTTGGGCGATGACATGGGCGGGGCCGGCTTCGTAATGGAGCTTGCTTAACGAGTTTTGATTCGTCTTGTCGGCCATTACCATGGCTTCGACACTGCGGACGTCTGATCTCAACAGCGTGCGAAGCAGTGATGATCCCACCGCCATGAGCTGATCTTCGGCCGAACCGTCGACGCCTTCAAGAAGGGCCTGTGGTGCAAACAACTGATGGCAGCCGGCCGCGATGGCCGCGCTGAACAGCGCCTCCTTGTTCTCGAAGTGCCGATAGATGCTGAGCTTGGATATCTTCGCCCGCTGGGCGACCTTGTCCAATGTCGTCGCTTGAAAACCCAATTCCACAAAGAGTTCGCGCGCGGCGTCGACGATCGTTTGGCCAAGCGCCTCGTTGGCGGGCCGGCCGCGCCGGCTCTGTCTGTTTTCGGTCACCACAATTCCAGTACTTGACAGTATTATAATCCTTGAATTACGATACCATGAAGTTTTCGAAATAGGCAAGTCAGTGGGCAGGTTTCTGTCCTCCCACGGAGCCATCACCATGGATGACGTCATCATCATCGGCGGCAGCTTTGCCGGTCTCGCCGGGGCCCTGCAGCTTGGCCGTGCCCGCCGCAAGGTCATCGTTCTCGATGCCGGCCTGCCGCGCAACCGCTTCGCGGGCCATTCGCATGGCCTGCTCGGCCACGATCACAAGCCACCGCGACGCGCACCGCGTCACTCGCCGCCTTAACGTACCTATCCCTCATACCGGAAAGCTCCGATGGCTGACCTGGTCAATCCCCTGCGCATTCCCGCCTCCAGCGCCCTGCCCATCGCCGTCCTTTCCGTCCTAACCGCGATGGGAACGCTGGCGACCAACATCCTGCTGCCGTCTCTGCCGCACATTGCGATCTCATTGAATGTCACGACTGCGGCGGTCACGTCCGCCATCACCGTTTTTCTTGCGGTGTTCGGCTTGGGCCAGCTCCTGGTCGGACCGCTTTCGGATCGCTACGGAAGACGTTGGCCGGTCCTGATCGGATTTGCCGTGTTCTTCGCGGGCAGCGCCTGGTGCGGTCTGGCGACCGACCTGCCTAATCTCCTTGTCGGCCGCGTCGTGCAGGCAACAGGTGCTTGCGCGACGGCAGTGCTGTCTCGCGCCATCGCCCGCGACTTGTTTAGCGGCCCAGCGCTGGCACGCGCGATGGCGCTCATCATGATGGTGATGTCCGCTGCTGCCGGGTTCTCGCCACTGCTTGGCGGCGCACTCGACCACAGCCTGGGCTGGCGCGCCCAATTCGCGCTGGTCGCGGCCTTTGCTGCCGTCAGCGCCGTTGCCTACGGCATCGTTCTCGGCGAAACCCACAATTCGACCCGCACGCCGCTCAACCCAGTTGCCATCGGCAGGACCTATGCCGGCTTGATTGGCGACCGTCGCTTCGCGATCCCCGCGACCACCTCGAGCCTCTGCATAGGGGGCATGTTCTCATTGTTTTCGGCGGCACCGCGCCTATTCATCGAAGCGCTGCACTTCACGCCGATCCAGCTAGGCCTCTTTTTCGCCGGCACCGTCTTCATCGTATCCGCCGCGGGTATGCTTGCATCAAGATTGGCACCACGCTACGGGCTCGATGGCCCGATCCGGGCCGGTTTGTGCGCGGCGGCCGCCAGCAACCTTGCGATCCTGCTCATCGCGATAATAAGCCCGACTTTCCTGCCTTTTCTGGCCGCGATGTGCGTTGTTCTTCTCGGGATGGGTGTTGTCATTCCACTGGCCACTGCGCGGGCGCTTTCTCCATTCGGGGAGAAGGCCGGCGCCGCCTCGGCGCTGCTGGGTTTCTTGCAGATGATGATCGCCGCGATCGGCGTATGGCTTGCTGCCGCAGTGTCACATGAAGCGATGTTGGCGCTGGGCATCGTGATGAGCGCGTTTTCCCTGCTGGCTCTTGGCCTGTACGCGCGGCCGGGATCTTGATTTGGCGCATGACTCCGCGCGCGTTTCTTTTCAATCGCTCGTCAGCTTTGCGAAGTCCGGCTTACGCCGTCGGGCAAACACGGCAAACTTCGCCAGTTTGACGATTGTGCCTTCTCCCGAGCCCGCCGGCGTCGGCGGGCCCGTCCCTGTCTGTTTTCGGTCGCCGCAATTCCAGTACTTGACAGTATTCTAATTCTTGAATTACGATACCATGCAGTGTCTGAAATGTGCAAGCCAATGGGTAGGTTTCAACCTGTCCTCCAAACGGAGCCCATCACCATGGATGACGTCATCATTATCGGCGGCAGCTTTGCCGGTCTCGCCGGCGCCCTGCAGCTCGGCCGTGCCCGCCGCAAGGTCACCGTTCTCGACACCGGGCTGCCGCGCAACCGCTTCGCCGGCCACTCGCACGGCCTGCTCGGCCACGATCACAAGCCACCGCTGGCCATCCTGGCCGAGGCGCGGCAGCAGCTGGCGCGTTATCCCACGATCAAGCTGGTCAATGCCCGGGCCGACAGCGTCTCCGGCGCCATCGACGATTTCACCGTCCTCACTTCCGATGGCGCAAGCCTTAGGGCGCGTCGCCTGATCCTGAGCTATGGCGTCGCCGACCAGATGCCTGATATTCCGGGCTTTGCCGAAGGCTGGGGCACGTCCATCGTGCCCTGCCCCTATTGCGACGGCTTTGAAGTCGCCGGCCAGCATTGGGGCCTCGTCTGGTCCGGCCCGCAGTCGCACAATCAGGTCAGGCTGTTCCACGATTGGACCGACAGGTTGACGGTCTTCGCCGATGGTCATGACATTCCACCCGATATCCGGGCCGATCTGACGCGCCGCAACACACCTGTCGTCGATGGCCGGATCACTGAGATCACCCATCACGGGGACCATAGCGCCACCGTCAAGCTCGATACCGGCCCCGATTTCGCGGTCGACATCCTGTTCGCGCATCCGCGCAACAAGCCGTCCGCAAGCCTGCATGAATCACTGGGCCTCGCCACGGTCGATACGCCCCTCGGCATCATCCTCAAGGTCGACGAGCGCCGCCAAACCAGCATGCCCGGCATCTACGCCGCCGGCGACCTCGCCAACCCTCTTACGCCGCCATCGGTCACCCTGGCATCATCGCAGGGCGCGATGGCGGGTATCTTCGCCCAGCAGTCGATGCTGGTTTGAGAGCATCGATTGAGATGAGCATGGCCGTCGAACCGGACAGCGCGGGTGTGCGCTTCCCGCCGCCCTTCGTCTATCTGGGAGCGCTGCTGTTGGGGCTGGCGGCGGAGCGGTTCGTCACCCTGCGCTCTTTCGGCATCGACTGGCGGTTGCTGGTCGCGACAGGCGCGCTGCTGATCGTTGCCGGCGCGGCGATGATGCTTGCGGCGGCGGGGCTGTTCCGGCGGCTGGGCACCAACGTTCCGCCGTCGCAGCCAACGACCCTCATTGCAACGACCGGCCCTTATCGGTGGACCCGCAACCCCATGTATCTCGGCATGGCGCTTATCTATGCCGGCCTTGCGATCGGCTTCGACGGGCCGATCGCCTTCGCCTTGCTCCCGTTGGTGCTGATCGCGATCCAGACGCAGGTGATCGCCCGCGAGGAGCGCTATCTCGAAGCGAAGTTCGGCGACGACTACCGCCGCTACAAGGCCGAGGTTCGCCGCTGGCTCTGACTATTCCGCCGCTGCCGCCTGCGGGGCCTTCTGATAAACCAGCACCGGCTTCCTTGCCGCGAGCTATCACCGGGTAGCTGGAGGCGGGATCGCTGGAGACGATGCGCGCTTTGGCATCGGATAGCTTGGTTAAGAACGCATCAGAACAAGGATATGTCATGACACAGCACAATGCCGATCGGGTCGCCGCCTGGAATGGCCAAAGCGGGGAGCGCTGGGTCGCCCACCAGGCCCGGCTCGACGCCAGGCTGGCGGTGTTCGGCCAGGCCGCGATCGAAGCCGCCGCGCCCGCGGCGGGCGAGCGCGTGCTGGACGTCGGCTGCGGCGCGGGCGCGTCGAGTCTGGCTCTGGCCGCCCGCGTCGGCGCGCGGGGCCAAGTGCTGGGCGTGGACATATCCGAACCGCTGATCGCCCGAGCGCGCGCGCTTGCGCCACAGGATACGCCGGCCCTGTTCCGGGTGGCCGACGCCAGCAGCGCCGAGCTGCCCGAGGGGGCGTTCGACATCCTGTTCTCGCGTTTCGGGGTGATGTTCTTCGACGATCCGACAGGGGCGTTCGCCCATATGCGCCGCGCGCTCCAGCCGGGCGGGCGGGTCGCTTTCGTCTGCTGGCGTGGCGCGGCCGAGAACGATTGGGTGCGCCTGCCGATGGGCGCGATCAAAGGCATCGTCCCGCCGACGGCGCCGCCCGATCCCGAAGCGCCCGGCCCATTCTCGTTCGGCGACCGGGGGCGGGTGGCTCGCATCCTGACGGCGGCCGGCTTCACCGATATCGCTATCGCGCCCTTCGATGCTTCCGTCCCGTTTGGCGAGGGCGCGACGCGGGACGCGGCGATCGACGACGCGGTGAAGATGACGTTCGAGGTCGGCCCGCTGTCGCGCGCGCTCGCTGATCAGCCCGACGACATCCGCGCCCGCGCCTCGGCCGCGGTTCGTGCCGCCTTCGCGGGCCGCCCCGGCGAGCGGTCGGTGATGATCGACAGCGCGACGTGGATCGTCACGGCGCGCAATCCCGCAAGCTGACAGGGATTAGCAGGGGAGACGCCCCGCTCGGTGGAGGGGGGCGTCTTTGGCCGGTCAGCGGGACCAGATGAGGGCGTATTCGCCGGCGGTCTCGGTCTCGGAGAGTAGAGAGTTAGTTAGTTGGCCAATCGGTCAGGGTACGCAGAAGAGATGGGTGCTGACATGAGTCACCGGCTTATCGATGCCGCTCCCTCGAATGCGTCCGAGCTCTCCGCTTATGTGGAGAGTCTCCGCGAGCACTTGCTGGCGCATCCGGAGGAATGGGAGCAGGTTACGCTGGACCAATATCTCGAAGCTTTCGCAGCTGTGCTGCGAGACCATCAAGGGCCGAGCCCCCTTGGCCAAAGCCGCCTCCTGGACGGGCATGAGCGGGAAAGCATGCCTTACGCCGTCCTTGCTCGACTGCTGCATGCGGCCAGCATCTACGAGTAGCCCTGACGCGCCTTCGGTTGACCCTGGCGAGCCGGAGCGAATTCGATCGAGCGATCGCCGGCAACATCGTGCGAATACGGCTTTCAACTTCGTCCTGAACCAGGGCTATCAGCGACTGAGCCGAAGCTGCCGGACCGAGCGCCCGCCGACACAAAAAACGGGGCGAATTCCGCAGCGTCTCGAACGACTTGCAGGATCGAGTCGTTTTCAAAACGAAAGCACCGCTGATCGAGTCGTTCTTAAGGTCAAGATCGAGTCGTTTTCAAAATGCAGGAATCAGCAAACTCAAGCACTTAACCGAGTCGTTTTCAAAGTGTCCCCACACGTGAAGGCTGCCGCGCCGTAGCCCGAAGGGCGAAGGCGGGCCGTGCGGCGGCGAGCTACGGCTCGGCAAGCCATCCCACGATCATCACCGGGGACGACGGCCGCGAGACCGGCATCGGTCTCGCTCCCAACCAAAATATCGAAAACAACCCCATGCAAAGTAGCAGGTGGTCGCGGGCATGGATGCCTTGAGCGAATCCTGCGAAAACATTTTGACACGTGTCGGGCAAATCAGCAGCACGATTGCATCGTCACGCAATTCGTTAAACGTCCATGGCCCCACGGCGCGCTACGAACAAGCGTCAGCCCACCGTGCCGCTGCCGGACCGTCTGCTGGTCCACATGCGGTGCTGGTACGACAAGAAGATCATCGCCAACCACTTCGTCGAGTGGCAGGGCGCTGGCATCAAGTCGGTGAAGAACGGGCGCGAGATCAGCGATTTGCGGATTCAGTTGCGGCTCTTTCATATGTCCCCGCGATTTTTGGCGAAACGCGTCAGAAAAGACAGCTATTCCAATGACGCCGGGAACCCCTGTGAATGTATGCCGCAACCGCTGGCCGATCCTCATATTCAACATAAGTAGGAGACGGATATCGGTGCTACGCGACGTTTGTGAAGAGAGCATCGTTTGCTGCGTCAGTGCTTTCGCGCGACAACTGCATCGATACTGCGATTTGCACTTACTCTCTTCCTTTGCTCGCCGCGCGGCCCCCCGCGCTCACATTTATCCGTTCGTACAATGAGGACTTAACGTTGATCCGACGCACAGTTGGAATGCCCGAGGCCGATGAATTGAAAGACATGACGAGGTTGTTAGCGAGCTTATGGGAAGCCGCGCAACGGCTTCCCGATGGATCAGAGCGGCAGGATGCGTTCAGACAGATTGGCAGCTTTCATAGGCGGATGGCGGCATTAATTACACGCCCCCTTTAGGCTCTCAGGGCTGTCGTGTCGGGCTCTGCGGTGGCTACCGATCCAACTCGCGCCGGAAGATTGCGTTTTGGAAGTTGTTGATGCACGCCAGCAGCTCGACGCCCGTTTTTCCGAGTGAAGGTGTCTCGTAAGTGAGTTCAGTATCGTGCGCGTAGAGAATAAACCTATGTTGAAACCGCCGTTCCGCGACGCTCCAAATGGAGGGTGCGGATGCCTCACCGCTGGTTTCCCGCGGTGACGGCTCCCGGCGGAATTTCTAACGGCCTTCTTGCAGCGCTGCCGGCGACGGACCTCGATTTTCTGAGGCCCGAGCTAGAGATGGTCGCGCTCGATCAGGACGCGGTCCTTTCGCGCGCGGGTGAGCCGATAGAGTATGTCTTCTTCCCTCATGGCGGGGCCATCTCGCTGATGATCGACATGGCGGACGGACAGACGGTTGCCACAGCCGCCGTCGGACGCGAGGGGGCCGTAGGCATGCTCTCGGTGCTCGGTCCGTCACCGTCGGCCGCTACCGCAGTCGTCCGCGCGGCGGGCACCGCCACGCGGATCTCTGCGTCGCGATTTCACGCCGCTTTCAGCCGCAGTCCGGCGATCCGGAACTTGGTCCAGAATCACGTCAGAGCGATGCTGATACAGTTCCAGCTCGGCTCGGCCTGCAATGCGCTGCACCCGGTCGAAGCCCGCATGGCTCGCTGGCTACTCCAGCTTCGCGACCGCATCGACGACGACATACTCCCACTCACCCAGCAGGCGCTTTCGCAAATACTCGGTGTACGACGAACGACGGTGACGCTCTTGATGCGCAATCTGCGCGCGCGTGGGGCGATCAGGTCTGATCAACGAGGCCGAATCGAGATCGACCGATTGCGGCTCGCGGCGGCAGCGTGCGAATGCCACGATACCATGCGTCTCGAAGTCGAGGAGATCTTCTCGATCAATATGCCCGATCTCGCGCGGTGGCGCGTCTCAGGAGTTGAATCGGGCGACGCTATATGAGGGCGTTTCGGCCCGACCGACCACTATCCCGCTTGCTGCGGTAAGAGAGCGCGTTAGCGGTCAGCCAGTCAGCCCCGTCTCCGGCACTTCCGTTCTGCCCGTGAGAACGGAAGTTGCCCATCGTGCTCCTCATGTCTGAGATGAGCCTATTTTCGGACTTCGGCGCTTGCCGTAGTGAGGTCTGCTCTATTCAATGAACGGACATCGTCAGGCCGCTTCGCCAGGTCCGAAAAGTGCCACTAGCGGACTCTTGGCGAGGCCCTAGCACTCGCCGCGCTAACGCGACTCAAAGCCTTTTGCCTTTAGCCCCGTCTGAGCCGCGGGAGAGGAAAGGTAATTGATAAGCGCTTTGGCTGCATCTGCCTGCTTACTGACCGCAGGGATTCCAGCCACATAGAGTGTGAAATTCTGGATTTCCGCAGGCAGCGCGCCTGCGAGATCGATGCCCGACACGAGCATCGTGTCGCTCGTCAATCCAATTCCAATTTCAACGTTGCCCTTCGCGACCGCATCCAGAACGGCCTGGCTGTTCGGGAACAATTGGGTCTTCGGCTTCATCTCCGCAGCGATCCCCAGGCGTTCCACGAGCGCAGCCATGTGAACGCCACTGACGCCTCCGGCAGCCGGATCGCCATAGCCGATGGACTTCGCGGCCAACAACGTGCGCTTGAAGGCGTCGACCGAACTGATGTCGGGTTTTGCGGCACCAGCCCGAACGAATGCGCCGACGCCAACCCGTGCGACATCGGCCCGGCTTCCCGTAACGATCTTGCCTTGCTTCTGGAGCTCTTCCATTTGGGGGACCGATACGATCGTCACATCGGCTGCTTCACCCTTCAGTAGCCGGTCGGTGATGACACCCACCGTTGCATACTCGACCATCACCTTGTGTCCTGATGCGCGCTCGAATTGAGTCACGACATCGGGCATCACGCCCCGCATCGCGACCGGGCTAAGGAATTTGATGTCAGCCGCACCTGCAACGCTGGCACCAATCATGGCGAACAGTGCGCAGCAGATCGCAACTGAAAACCGTTTCCTGATCATGGTTTCCTCCTTTGGTATCCGAAGGCGGGTGCAACACGGTTGCTGCGTCGCCCACCAGCCAGCCCGACATGGGTGTCGTTCACAGCTGTTCACCCGAGATTTCGTGAGGACCAGGCTTCGTACCCGGCCTGCGTCACAGACACTTTCGCGTACGCAGCCCTCACAACGAGGGCACGCTGGCTATCAATATTAGTGTCTCTTGATGACGGAATCAGCTGTTCTCCTTTGTTCTTCGGGTCCTGGTTGGGTCCCGCATGAACGTGAACGAACGCAGAAGATCGCAAATTGTCGACGTAAAAGACCCCGAGAAAACAAGAGCGTTCTGCTGATCCAGACCGCTCATAACGGTCTGGTTGCAGGTTCGAGTCCTGCCGGGCCCACCGGCCTTCGCTCGCGAAGCGAAGGTAGCCTATCTGACGCAATCGTCTGGAGGTGTTTTCCCGGCAAAGCGGTCAGTCATCCAGTTCACCGCCGCCATCGTGCTCGCTTGCGCGGCGCGTGCGTGGCCGATACCGGGCAGCATGACCATCCTGACCTTGCTGCCCGCCTTGCACAGCTTGTCCATGTAGGTCTGGGTAACCGCGGGCTGGATGATCTGGTCGTTGGTCCCCTGCGCTAGAAAGATGGGGATCTCAGGAGAGAGCACGCCGGTGCTGTTCTGTTCGAGAAGCGAGCGCCAAGGCTCGGCCTTGGTCGGATCTTGCACCGTCAAAAAATATTGCTCGAGCGGCCTCCCTGTTCTCTGCCTGACGATCAGGTCGAAAGGCCCTTCGATGCATTCTTGCGCCAGCCTGTCGATCGCGGGCATGGCGCGCGGATCGACGACGTTGTCGATGACGGCTCCGTACACGCGGTGCCACGACCATAGCGTCATCGCCGTGATGTTCTTGCCGCCGATCGAGTTGATATCGTCACTCATCAGCTTCGCAAGATCCGTTGCCGGCGCCGCCGCAGCGACGCCAAGAAGCCTCAAGTCAGGGGCGTAGGCGTTTGCCATCATCCCAGCGAAGAGCGCGGCTTGCCCGCCCTGCGAATGTCCCCACACCGTGAAGTCCTTGCCCTCGCCTGCGCGGGGAAGGGAGCGTGTGGCGCGCACGATGTCGATCACGGCGCGACCTTCGCTCTCACCCACCAGATAAGGATGCGGGTCCGGCGTGCCGAGCCCCGGATAATCAGTCGCCGCCACGACGAAGCCACGGGAGATCATCGAGCGAAGGCCCTGGATCTGCTGAAACAGAAAAATGGCGAGCGACGGCGCGCAGCGCGGGACGATGCCCGATGTAGGATGTGCCCAGGCAACGATCGGACGACCGCCGGGCGGGGGCGCGCCTTGCGGAACAATGACGACGCCGGACACAAAGATCGGCCGACCATTCAGCCCCGTCGACCGATAGAGCACGCGGTAGGTAGAGGCGCCGAGCGGAGCGCCGTCCATCGGCTCCTGCCGCACCAAGCTGCCCGGGGCACCGGCAAGCAACGATTCCGGCGCATCATAAAATGCAGTCTGGGCCGACGCTGTTCCCGCCAGGCCAAAGATAGCCGCGGCGACGAGCGCCTTCGGCATCGATTTGCCCCGCCAGCGGCCAACGGAATTGAAGTATCGCATGATCCAGCTCACGTGCTTACAGTCCGTAAAGTATCTTCAGACCGCCGCTGGCATGAAGAGCAATCAGGATGCCTTCGCGCAGCAACTGCACTTTTTCGAGCCTTGCCGAGTCGAGGTGGCCCTCCATGCGAAAGCCGTCCTTCAGCGTGCGCGTCAGGCGTTCGTTCGCTGCCATGAGCAGGTTCTGGTAGGAGATGCCGTAGTCGAGATTAGCGACATTCTTCAATTGCGCCGCGAGCTGTTGCACAGCAGATCCAACCTGGCTGTCGTCTGATGGAGTTGTCAGATCGATTTCGGAGAGGCCGACGGTCTTTTTGTTACTATCGACCTTTGGCGTGGTGGAGAGATAGGTCCATTGGCCTGCGTTGGAATCGGTGTCCGAGCTCTTTGCGATGCGCAAGCCGATCACGAGTTTACCCGACGATGGATAAACCTGAACCTCGCGCACGGACGTGTCCTGCGCCGGCACGGATGCGATCGCCTGGCTTATCTTGTCCTTGAGCGCGTCGTAGTTGATGCGGACGGGAAGAATGACATCGAAGGCGCCCGGCTCGGCCACCGCGGTGCCGAGCGGCGGCAGGGCCGTCGCCGCGACAGCCGGCGGCTGCTGCCCGATCACGGTTTCGGCGGAGCCGGTAAGTTCAAGCGATCCCCACAATACCTTGGCATTGGCGCGGACACCCGCAAAAGCCGCACTCTGCGGGGTCAGTTGCAGCCAGACCGGCGGATCCTCCGCGAGTTTGATGGGCTCAAATGCATGACGCCACGCCGTCTCGGCCTTGCCGTGCAGGTCGAGTGCGCGCGCCGCCGCCAGCGCCCGCGACCGGATGCGGCCCAGCTGCGTCCGGATGTTGGGCTCGACATAGGGCGCAAGGTCAAACTCGCGGCCGAGCACGTGAAGGTAGGGATGTTCGCTCCAGTGGAAGGAGTCGCTGATGTTTAGCTGGAGCGACCCATCCCGCCGCAGCTCGGGGCGCGCTTCAACCTCGATCGTCGCGCGCGCCTCGGTGTCGCCGCGAATACGCGCCGTGAAACGATTGGCTCCCTGGCCCTCGGCGGCGCCATATATAGAGACCGCTCCGAAGACGCGGTCGCCCCGGCCATACAGCGAGACCGGGCTGGTCCGGTCGACGAAACCCCAGACGTCGCAATTGGCATTAACGCGGAAGATGAAAACACGACGATGAACGCAGTTGACACGCTCGTCGATGGTGGCAAGCCGCTTTGGAATATCCCGCTCGATCGCCGCAGCGAGAGCCGGCAGGCCGAACTCGACCGTCGCAGAGATGCGCGAAGTTGTTACGAGGGGCGTTGCTGCGTCCGGACTCAGCGCCGGCTTTTCGGCGCCGAACGCGATCGACGGGAGCGCCCCAAGAGCGAGCGCGGCCAGACGGGCTATGCCCATGCGTGATCTATTCGCGATCGAATCGTATTCCGGCTGATATGAGCGTGATGGAGAAGTCATTCTAGTGCTCCAGCTTTTGGGAAAAACCAGAACCACAGTCGGTACTCAGTGCGCTCGCGAGTGATAACGGCACTATCGTTAGGAGCGCACGAACGGCGGAAGCTGTTTCGCGATCCGGTCTCGGTAAGTTGGCAACTCCCGAGATCGAGCCACCGCCATTCTGTATCCGTTTTCGACAAGTGCCGGGCGGATCCCCCACGGGCTCGAGAACCACAAAAGCAACTTAACGATGAACGCCTGACGTCTCGCGAGTCAAATGACAAATGACGCAAAACGATGGCAGCCCCTCCGCGTTACCGCACCAGTTTCGCACCAGAAACGGCCTCGACAAAGCGCAATGAACCGGGCCGAAAATCGACCGAAACCGAAAGATCAACGAATCTGACCGATATCCCGTCGCTCATAACGGTGTGGTTGCAGGTTCGAGTCCTGCCGGGCCCACCAGCCTTCACTAGCGACTCGAGTGAACGTTGCCGCGCCGGAGCCCAACGGGCGAAGGCGGGTCTGCTGCTGCAACTGCGGCCCGGCAAGCCACTCGTGAATCAACCGCTCCCATCGATGGGCGCATTGAGCGATCTGGCGCCTGGGAGCTGTCCGTCGGCATTGTACTGTGCAGGTAGCTGTAGCACCGTTGCTGTCTGACCGGGACGCAGCTTTGTGAGAAGCACGACTTCGCCGTTCGCAAACTCCAGGGCATCGTGGTGCGTATTGGTCAATCCTTGATTAATTTGCCGGAAACGCGCAAGCCGCGCCCCAATGCTGCCAAATCGCATTGTTGGGAAGAGTTTCGCGAATGGATGATCGCACACGGCGTCCTCGCCGAAGGCGAGCTCGGTACCGGGCAAGAGGCACACAGCGATTCCCGGCTCTCCGACCGCAGAGAAACCGCGCGTCACGGCATTGGGGAATTCACCTGTTACCAGCATATCCCCCACCCTTGCGGGACGCGATCGGACGGCATGCAGGCTGTAGTCACACATTTATTCACTCCATTCTGGTCTTCTTGGGATCTGCGCGGGCGGAATCCCTCCCTTCATCGACCGATCGGAAGCGACCGACTCATCTTGGAATACGCACAGGTGGCTTGGGGTGATTGGGCAGCTGGCTCAAGGTCACGCTCAACGAGTTCTCTTGTCTATCCCGAAGCATCGCGAGCCGGATCGAAGAGCCCGGCGCCATCGCATGGACTTTCCTGGAAAACTCGTTGGCGTTTTTGATCGGCTCTCCCTCCAGCGAAGTGATCACGTCTCCGCTTCTCAATCCGGCCTTCGCGGCCGGACCGTTATCTTGAACGCTCGCCACTATCGCGCCGCGGACATTGTTCACACCAAGACTGTCGGCAAGCTCGGGAGTGACCGATTGAACCCGAGCGCCTATCGATCCGCGCGTGACTATGCCCTTGTCTTTCAGTTGCGGTATCACTGCCTTGACCGTGTCGGCGGGGATCGCAAAAGCGACGCCAACCGAGCCTCCGGAAGGTGAAAAGATCATGCCGTTGACGCCGATGACTTCGCCGCGGGCATCAAAGCTCGGACCGCCGGAATCACCCTTGTTGATCGACGCATCGATCTGGATGAAATCCTCCGCGGAACCGGTCTCGATATTGCGCTCCCGCGCTGAAACAATGCCCGCGATGACCGTGCCCCCGAGACCGAACGCATTGCCAGCAGTGAGCACCCAATCACCGACGCGCGGCGGTTGGTCGGCGACTTTCACGTAGCTGAAGTCGTTGCGCCCTTCGACTTTGATCAAGGCAAGACCACTCAACGAATCTGTTCCGACCACCTTCGCAGTGTAGGTCTTGCCGTCATTGGTGCGGATCTCGGCCGTATCGTCGTCTTCCACGATGTGACTGCTGGTCACGGCAAAACCGTCCGGGGAGATAAAGAAGCCTGATCCAATCGTGATCATTTCGATTGTTTTCGGTGCCTTCCCTTGATCAGCCCCATCCGGTGCTGGCATCCCCTTTTTCGAAGGACGCTCATCAGGCGTATCGAACTCGGACGGTTTGTCGGGCAAGGTTTTGGAATTCGGCGCCGCTTTGGAGCTGACCCCAATCACGGCTGGTCCAACTTTTTCGGCAAGATCGGGGAATTTTCCAGGCCCACCGCCGCCTCCGGTATCGGCAACCTGACGCATCAGGGTAGCAGGCCCGTCCGCAGAAGGGGCCTGACCTGGGCCATTCATGATCTCTGTCGGCGCGCTGCTTGCGATCACCGGGATCGCCGAGGCGATCGTGGTGACCATGATCGACGCCCGGCGGCAGCTGAAAGGCAAGTTCCTACGAACCATTTCCGCTTCCATCGCTTGTTGTCGCTTAACCGAGGCTTTGACGTCAGCGCTGGCGCGTTATGAACGCGGTCAGTTCTTGGCAGCGCAGAGACGCTCACGGCGGTGCAATGTGGCTCAACCGTTTGCCGAGCGACCTGTTCCATTCCCGAGACGTTTTGGCCCGCGGTGACAACTCTTAGCTCCACGGAGGTGGGGTGAGCAAAGCTATTCGGCGGGAGGCGACGCCGCGAGTTCCGGCGCACGTTTGCGAGCAAAACGCTCACGCAAAGCCTCGAACAGCACATAGAGAGGTGGAATGAAGATAATGCCGATGAACGTCGCTGCGAGCATGCCGCCCCAGACCGGTGTGCCGAGCGCTCGTCTGCTGCCGGCACCGGCGCCGGTGGCGACCACGAGGGGCAACACACCGAAGATGAATGCAAGAGCGGTCATCAGCACCGGCCGGAAACGCTGCTTGGCGCCGGCAATCGCCGCGTCGTGCGGAGACAAGCCGGCTTCATGCTGTTCCTTGGCGAACTCGACGATCAGAATCGCATTCTTCGCGGCGAGGCCCACCAGCAGGACCAGCCCAATCTGTGCATAGATGTTGTTGTCAAGGCGAGCGATCCAGAGAGCGAGGACGGCACCGGCGACGGCAAACAACACCGAGAAAACCACCGACAACGGCAGCGACCAGCTCTCGTACTGGGCCACGAGGAAGAGATAGGCGAACAACAGAGCCAGTGCGTAGACCAGGACTGCCTGACCGCTCACGAGCTTTTCCTGGAATGAAATTCCAGACCAGGCAACGCCGAAACCTTCCGGCAGCTCACTATTGGCGACGCGCTCCATCGCGGAAAGCGCCTGCCCCGAACTCGCGCTCGGTGCCGCCGAGCCATTGATAGTGACGGACGGGAATAGATTGAACCGAGTGACAAGCTGCGGACCGAACGTCGTTGTCAATGTGACGAGCGTGCGCAGAGGCACCATCTCTCCCGTCGTGCTGCGAACGTGGAGATCGTTGATCTGATCGCCCCGGTAGCGGAACCTGCCCTCGTCCTGCACTCTGACGCGATAGACTCGACTGGATAGATTGAAGTCGTTTACATATTGCGAGCCCAAATGGGCCTGCAAGGTCGCAAAAACCTGCGATACCGGGACATTGAGCAACTGGCTTTTGGTCCGATCAACATCCACGTAGATCTGCGGAACGCTGGCCGAGAAGGTGGTGAAGGCCCTCGCGATCTCCGGTGCCTGGTTGGCTGCATAGAGAAGGCCATTGGCTGCGGCCACCATTGCCTGCGACGACTGGCCTTCCAAGCCCTGCAGTCGCATGTCGAATCCGCCGGCCGTACCAAGCCCCGGAATGGACGGCGGGTTAAACGCAATGATGTTTGCTGCGGCAACTGCCGCGAGGCGCGGCGTCAGGCTTGCAATCATGCCTTGGACGGTTTGGTCCGGGCGCGTGCGCTCCCTCCAGGGTTTGAGCACCACGATGGCCATGCCGGTGTTTGATGCCTGTGCCTGGCCCAACAGGCTGAAGCCGGCCACGGTGATGATGTCTTTCACGCTCTCCGATCCGTTCAATAGATCACGCACCTGACCAAGCACACCCTCTGTGCGATTGAGCGATGCCGCATCTGGCAATTGAACGTTGACGAAGAAATAGCCTTGATCCTCTTCCGGAAGGAAACCGCCCGGCAGCCGAGTCAGCCCGAAGTATACGCCCGCGCCAACACCGAGGAACAAGACGGACATGACGATCAGGCGCGCGCCGAGCCATCCCACCACGGATCCGTACCTGTCGCGAACGCCGTTGAGAAGCCGATTGAACAGTCCGAACGGGCCGCGACTGGCATGACGGGGGCGGCGCAGGATCAGCGCACAGAGCGCTGGACTCAAGGTCAGCGCGTTCACGCCAGACAGGGCTACGGAGAAAGCGATCGTGACGGAGAACTGCCGGTAAAGCTGCCCGGTAATGCCTCCCAAGAACGCGACGGGCACGAAGATCGCGGCCAGAACAAGAGTGGTGGCGATGATTGCACCAGTGATCTGCCCCATCGCGACGCGCGTGGCCTCGCGCGCGGAAAGCGATGGGTCTTCTTCCATGACGCGCTGCACGTTTTCGACGACGACGATCGAGTCATCGACGACGAGGGTAATGGCCAGCACGATCGCAAAGAGCGAGATCGTGTTGGCCGAATAACCCAAGACGTACAAAATGGCCATCACGCCGACCAATGACACCGGAATGGTCAACGTCGGGATCAGTGTTGCTCGCCAGTCCTGAAGGAAGAGATAGACGACAGCGACGACGAGCGCGAACGTGATCGCAAGCGTGTGCAGGATTTCTTCGATCGTAGCTGACACGAATTCGGTCGTGTCAAAGATGATGCTGTGAACGACGTCAGGCGGAAACCGCTGCGACAGGCGATCGAGCTCTGCGCGCACCGCATTTGCGACTTGCAACGCGTTGGCGCCCGGCGCCTGGTATATGACCACAAATGCCGTGGGCTTCCCGCCGAGTTTCGACTGAACATCGTAGCTGTCGGCTCCCAGCTCGACGCGAGCGATGTCCTTTATGCGCACGACCGCCCCCTGAGGGTTCGTGCGCACAATGATATTCTCGAACTCGGCCGGTGTTTGCAGGCGGCCTTTGGCGACAATGGTCAACTGCTGCTGCTGGTCGGTACCCACGGGAGCGCTGCCGATCTGGCCGGCCGCCGCCTGCAGGTTCTGCTGGCTGATCGCGGTGGTGACGTCCGTGCTCGTGATACCAAGCGCGTTCATCCGGACCGGATCCATCCACATCCGCATGCTGTAGTCGAGGGCGCCGAGAACCGTGGCCTCGCCGACGCCGTTCACGCGCGCCAGAGCATCGCGGATATTGATCGTGGCATAATTGCTAAGGAAGATGCCATCGTGTGTCCCGTTCGGGGAATAGATATTCACGCCGAGCAGGATGTTTGATGATCTCTTCTTGCTCGATATGCCGAGCTGTGTGACCTCGCTAGGTACCCGGGGGAGCGCGAGAGAGACGCGGTTCTGAACGTTCACTGCCGCAATATCGGGATTGGTGCCGACAGCAAAACTCACGGACAACGAATAGATGCCATTATTCGAGCTGGTCGATTCCATATAGAGCATGTTGTCGACGCCATTGACTTCAGCCTCGACCGGCGCCGCCACTGAATTGGCGACATCCTGTGCGTTGGCGCCGGAATAGGTGGCGGACACCTGAACCTGTGGAGGGGTAATATCCGGGTATTGAGCGACCGGAATCACGGTCATCGCCAGCAGCCCGGCCAGCACCATCACGATCGAAATGACGATGGCGAAGTTCGGTCTGTCGATGAAGAAGTGCGACATGGCGTCATTGAGCTTTGGCGGAAGCGGCAGGCACGGCCTGAACCTGTGCCCCTGGGCGTACCTTTTGCAGGCCTTCCACGATCACGCTTTCTCCAGCTTTCAAGCCGTCATCGACGGCCCAGTTCTGGCCGACTTGCTGGGTAGCCTTGATCGGACGCTGCTCGACGCGGTTATCAGCACCCACGACCAGAACAAACTTGCCCTGTCGATTTTCCTGAACCGCCTGCGCGGGCACCAGCGGCATGCGCTTGGCTTCCGCTGGCCGAACCCTCACCGAGACCGTTCCCCCAGGCAATAACACGCCGGCCGGATTCGCAAAACGTGCGCGAACCGGCAACGTACCGGTCGCCTGGTCGATCTCGTTGCCGACGAAATCAATCCGGCCCTGGTCAGCGTAAACGATGCCGTTGGGCAGCCGGAGCGTAGGAACGAAACTCGCATTGATCTGCTCGAGCGCCGCTCCGCGCTCTTGCTGGACCGTGCTGATGAAGTCTCGCTCGCTGATCGAAAACAGGACCCGTATCGGATCAAGCTGAACAACCCGTGCGAGCGTACCAGACTCGGGACCTACGACATTGCCTCTTGTGAGGCTTGGCTTTCCGATTCTGCCGGTGATTGGCGAGACGATGCGTGTGTAGCCCAGATTGAGTTCGGCCGTGCGCACTGCCGCCTTGGCGGACTCGACAGAGGCGGCCGCTGTGTCACGATTGGCAATAGCCAGATCGAGATCAGCGCGGGTTCCCGACTCTCGCTCGTAGAGCTGCTGACGTCGTTCCAGAGTCAGTTGCGCATTTCGCAGGTTCGCTTCTGCGCTGGCTTGCTGTGAGTTGGCCTGCAGGAGCGCGGCCTCGTATTGATCCCGCTCGATCGTGAAAAGGAGATCGTCCGCCTTGACGTCCTGCCCTTCCGTAAATGCTACTTTTTCCAGGAATCCCTGCACGCGCGCTCGTACGTCGACCTGCTGTATGGCTTCGACGCGGCCGATGAACTCGACGTTCTGCGCGACGTCTTCCATGCTGACCGCAACGACGGATACGGCCGGTGGAGGGCTCGTCGGCGCCTGAGCAAATGCGGCAATATCGAAAAGCAATAATGACGATGCAGTCAAAGCGATATGGATCAGGCAGCGCGCCCGTATCAGACCAACGGCCCGCATACACAGCCCGCGGGTTCCGTTGTCGTCAGAGAGAGCCGATAACGTCATCATGATCGTCTCGGAGCCACTGCGAGACCGACCATCCGAGATTACCGGATTTCTGGTCCCTCAAGCATTCGCCTGGAAGTTTCGTGCTCGAGATTCTTCTCTAGGAACGGGAACATTCTCCATCGTTTCGCTTATCGGATCAACAGAAAAAGAACGCCTAAACTTTTCTGCAGATCGAAGGAGCGCGTGAAGATCGACGCGACCCGCCCCGTCGGCATTCCGGCGTAGATCAACCCCGAACAACAGCACGAATAGAGGATTGAACTTTCAGCTTTATCGTTCGCAGATGCGAGCTGCGCATCAACTACAAATTCGCGCCGTAACCATCTCTGGCGATTGCATATCGAAAGGCCGACCTGCGAGGCGGCCCTTTCGATTTTGGCAGCTCATTTGTGGGCTGGAACACGGGAACAACCTAAGCGGAAGCGATCCCTGCCGCTTCTCGAAGCTATGTTTGCTGAACAAGCGAATGCAACGCCTTAACCGCGGCCTCCCGGTTCTCCACGGGGACAAACAGACTGACCGAATGCGGCGACAACACGTACGTGTCGGGGACAATCCCGTGCTGTCCGAGAACCTGCAACGCCTTGAACGGCAATTCCGACGAAACGCCGCCGAAGCAGGTGAGACTAACCGAACTTGAAGCCTCGCGCTGCGTGCGCAGATCCGCGGCATGCTCCAGCGTGCGCAACAGCGCGTCGAGCCACTCTGAATCACAGGCCACGGTCATGCTGGTCTTTTCCCCGGCGAAGCCCGAGGCGAGAAGCTGCGGCCAGGACAGGCTGTTTTGCTTGAGATGTTGCGCGAATTTCTCGAAACCATGATTGAGATCTTTGGAATCGATTTCCACATGCTCGATGCGAGCCATCGAGTTGACGGCCAGAACCCTTCCGTTTTCCATGCCTGCAACCTCCTTCGTCACTTGCGTGCTGTGTTCAACGCCACCCCACTGCTTGAGAACCAGAGGCACATCCTGACTTTGCGCCAGCTCTACGCTGCGAAAATGCAGGATCTTTGCACCCCAGAAGCACATCTCGGACAGGGATGCGAAGTCCACTCGCCGCAGGGGCCTTGCATCCGGCACGATGCGCGGATCGGCCGAACAAATTCCGTCGACCTCTTTGATGATTTCGCAGCGTTCGGCCTTCAACGCCGCGGCCATCGCAACGGCCGTGGTGTCGCTGCCGCCCCGGCCGAGCGTGGTGATTTCCCGGGTCGCCGGGTTCACGCCCTGAAATCCTGCCAGCACCACGACGCGCCCACGATCAAGTTCCTCACGCACGCGAATGGGCCGTACATCCAGAATGCGTGCGGAGGAATGGGAGTCGTCGGTCATCACGCCGGCCTGGCTGCCGGTGAAGCTGATCGCGGGCACGCCGAGATCGGAAAGCGCCATGCTCATCAGGGACATGCTGATGCGCTCACCGGTCGTTAGCAGCATGTCGAGTTCACGGCGATTGGGAGCAGGGCTTACCTGATAGGCCATCTGGATCAATTGGTCGGTGGTCTTGCCCATGGCGGAGACGATCGCCACGACACGATGACCACGGCCATGCAGGTCGGCGAGACTGCGCGCAACCGCGCGAATTTTCTCCGGTGTTTCAAGGCAGACACCGCCATATTTCTGCACGATGATGGGATGGTTGCGCATCTAACCTCGGTGAGAATCTTCGCTCGCCTCGCTCATCGAACCGACACCGCCTATCCATGTGCCGACGACTTCAAAGTTCGGATTGAAGGCGACAAGATCCGCGCGGTATCCAGGCGCGATCCGTCCAAGCTCAGACTCAAGGCCCAGAAATGCCGCCGGCGTCCGAGAGGCCATGATGAGGGCATCGACAAGGGAGATTCCGAGCAGCGCAACAGCGTTGCGCACCGCCTCGATCATGGTGAGGTGAGCGCCCGCGAGTGTGCCATCGGGGCCAGTCAGGCGATTTTCTTGCAACGTGATCTGCCTTCCCTGCAGCATGAACTGCCGGCCGTTCGTGCCCGCCAATGGCATGGCATCGGTGACCAGCATCAATCGATCGCGCCCCTTGCAGCGGAAAGCAACACGCAAACCGGCGCGATCAACGTGGATGCCGTCGCAGATGATCCCTGCAAACAGCCGGTCATCCCCCAGCGCGGCGCCCACCAAGCCCGGTTCCCGGGCGTTCAACTGCGACATGGCATTGAACAGATGGGTGACCCCCGAGACACCGCGATCGACCGCCTGCCCGATTTCGGCTGCGGTGGCGTCGCTGTGGCCGGCCGCGATACGCAATCCGGCGCCGATCAATTCATCGATCATGGACGCGGGCACGCATTCCGGGGCCAAGGTCACAATGGAGCGGCCACGGCCCCCAAAACTTTTGATCGCGGCGAGATCACGCCGATCGGGCACGCGTATCTCGGCTTCCGGATGAATGCCCTTGCGAGACCTGTTGAGGGCCGGTCCTTCCAGATGAAAGCCGAGCACGCCGGGAATCTTCAGACTAGCCTGGGCGACTGCAGCCAATCGCTCGATGACCTCGCTGCGATCGGTGATGAGGGTCGGCAGGCAGCCCGTGGTCCCCGCCTTGCGGTGCGCCTCGACGATGCATCGAACGCCAGCCTCCGTCGGCTGGTCGTTGAGAAGAACGCCCCCGCCTCCGTTCACCTGGATGTCGATGAATCCGGGTGCAAGGATCGCGTCTGCTGGAAGGTGGATTGAGGCGCGCGCCTCCGCCTCGCCGAAGGTGATGCTTTCAATCCGCCCCTGCGAGATCCTGACCGACCCCGGCCCGCCCATCTCGGTACCATCAAAGATGTGCTGCGCGGCAATCGTGAGAGAGGAAGAACCAACATGGCTCATCAGCATTGATCCGAATGGCAGTCACGGACTCGTGAGACGAGTCCCGTGCAAGACTTCATATGTACACCAAGGCGCTTTGGGAGGACCCGGAGCGAAACCTTCGCGTTAACTTTCCATGGGAACAAAAGGTACCACGTATCTCGGCATTGATGGCGGCGGAACCCGCTGCCGCGCCCGGATCGAGGACGAAAACGGCAGGGTACTCGGTGCAGCGAGCTCGGGGCCTGCCACGACGCGGATTGGCTTCGAGAAGGCCTGGCGATCCATCATGGAGGCCACTGAAGCGGCAGCCGCACAGGCCGGACTGACGCGCGAGGATTTCGCGCAGATGCACGCCGGAATTGGCCTTGCCGGTCTTGGTCGCCGGGGCGCGGAAGCGGCGCTCAACAAGATCGCGCATCCCTTTGCGTCCGTTATCTTCATCAGCGACGGCCTGGCGGCCTGTCTCGGCGCCCATAGCGGCGCGGACGGGGCCATCGTGGTAGCCGGCACAGGTTCGGTGGGTGTCGGCCTGATCGACGGCCACGAAATCCGTCTCGCCGGTTACGGCTTTCCCGTATCGGACGAAGGCAGCGGCGCCGACATCGGCCTGCAGGTTGTTCGACTGGCGTTGCGGGCCGCGGATCGCCGCGGCGAGCTGACCCCATTGCTTTCAGAGGTGCTGGGCGCATTCGATCATGATCCTTATCAGGCGGTGGCTTGGTCTGAAGAAGCCAGGGCCACAGACTACGCTGCGTTCGCGCCGATCGTGATGCGGCACGCCAATCAGGGCGATCCGGTCGGCCGTCGCATTGTGGAACGCGCGGCCGATGCCATTGGCGATCTGCTTGATCTGTTCCTGGCGAGAGGAATTGACCGGCTCTCGCTGGTGGGCGGGCTCGCGGATGCCATTACGCCCTGGCTGACGCCTGACCTGCGTGCCCGCCTGAGGTCTCCCGACGCCGACGCGGCGGCCGGCGCATTACTGGTTGCGCGAGGGCGGCTTGACCTGCCCAAGAGAGAACTGCCCGAGAGAGAACTGCCCGAGAGAGAAGCTGACCAGGAACAGGCTTCAAAGTTCCGCGTTTGATGGCGCATGGATCAACTATATGGCCACCGAAGAAGTCGATCCCCGCTTTGCCGATCTTGATGCATGGCCGCTGACGTCAGCGATGGAAGCGATGTGGGAGGGCCAGCTCGCGGCAGTCGCGGCGATCGGCCATGCCCTTCCCGCGATCACGGCGGCGACCGAAGGAGCCAAGGCGGCGCTGGGCGATCGCGGACGCATCGTGTATGTCGGCGCCGGCACCTCGGGCCGCGTGGCGGTCCAGGACGGCGCCGAGCTGATGCCGACCTTCGCCTGGCCCAGCGAGCGCGTCCGCTTCATCGTCGCCGGCGGAGAAAGCGCGTTCGTCACCAGCATCGAGGGCGCGGAGGATGATGTCGATGATGCGGTCACGCAGATCAATGCCGCGCGGCTCACAGCGCACGACGTGGTGATCGCCGTTGCCGCCAGCGGGACAACGCCATTCACGGTCGCGGCGCTGCAGCAGGCAGGCTCTTTCGGTGCAGTGACGATCGGTGTCGCCAACAATCCCGGCACCGCACTGCTGGCATCGGCAAAGTTTCCGATCCTGATCGAGACCGGCCGCGAGCTGATCGCCGGCTCCACGCGGATGAAGGCGGGCACTGCGCAGAAGATTGTGCTCAACCTGATCTCCTCAGGGATCATGCTGCGCCTTGGCCGGGTGTATCGCGGCATGATGGTGAACATGCAGCCGACCAATGCCAAGCTGAAGCGGCGCGCCGAGGCCATGGTGGCGCAAATCGCGCACTGTGATCCGTCGCACGCGGCACGCTCGCTTGAGCAGGCCGAGGGAGACATCAAGACGGCAGGCCTTCTGGCGTTGGGTCTCGACAGGGTTGATGCCGAGACCATTCTGAAAAACTGTGACGGCAACCTTCGGCGCGTGTTTGCCGAGCTCGCCAAGGATCGCAACCGGCATTCCAAGGGAGCAGCGCCGCGCAAGCAAGGCGGAGCGGTTGAGCCGTGACGACATCCGCGATGGCGAGCGAAATCGGGGAAAGCGCGGATGTTGTCGCCAAGATTGTCCGTAACCGCCCTGCCACGCGCGACATCGCACAGCGGATCGGGATTGGCTCCGCCCCCCTGTGCGTCGTGTGCGGCCGGGGAAGCTCCGGGCATGCCGGGGTTTTCTTGAGATACCTCGTCGAGACGCGGCTTCGCCTTGCCGTTTCAGCCAGCGCTCCTTCGGTGATCACGGCATTTCGCACGCCCTTGATGCTGCGCCATGCGCTGTTCATCGTGATCTCGCAATCCGGGCGCAGTCCGGATCTTGTCGCAGCGACCAGGTCGGCGCGCGCCGCAGGCGCCCGCACTATCGCCATCGTCAATGCGACGCCCTCGCCGGTGGCCGACGAAGCGGAGTTCGTCGTTCCGATTGAAGCCGGCCAAGAGCACTCCGTAGCGGCGACCAAGACCGTGATTGGCTCGATGGCTGCTGGCGCCGAACTTGTTGCCGAACTGGCGGAAGATCGTGCGCTGCGGTCAGCTCTCGACAGGCTGCCCGAGCGCCTGCACCGCGCGATGGCGCTCGACTGGTCCGAGATTGCCGATGATCTCGCCAAGGCATCAGCCGTTTTTGTGGCGGCGCGGGGCCTCGGCCTGGGCTCGGCACGGGAGATCGCGCTCAAACTTTCGGAAATCCTGCGCCTGCCTTCCATTGGTCTGAGCGCCGCCGAGCTGCAGCATGGGCCGCGCGCCGCGTTGTCATCCCGCACGCCAGTTATCATGATGCGCCTCATGGATGAAACGGCGGCCACGGTGGACGCGCTGGCAGCGGAATTGCGCGAGCAAGAGATCGCGCTGCATCTGTGCGGCGGACCGCATGGCTCGCTGCCCTGGTTGGCCGAGGATGACCCCGCCACCGACCCGATCACCATGCTCGTGCCGGCCTATCGGATGATCGAGCAGACGGCGCGCGCCTGCGGATTTGACCCGGATCGCCCCCCTCGCCTGACCAAGATTACCGAGACGTTTTGACAGCTAACTGATCGCGGGCTGGCGACCGAAAGCTGGACCACCGCCGGGCCACCCGATCGCCCACGCGGTGGTATAGTCATCCAGCCGACACGCAGAGTAACGATTTGGTCGACCGATACGTAGAACCATTATTCGATCCTTTGGGAGCCCGTGCATGCCCAAAAATCCCTTTACCGATATTTGGCAGTTCCTGACCGCAACTACCGGTGATTACCTCACTCTGGGAAACTGGCGCTTTCTGATCCTGGCGTTGTTCTGGGCGCTGCTTCTCGCCAGTATCGCCGTGGCCTTCCAGAACTGGCGGGAGGATCCGGCGCAACGGACGGGCCGACATGTTGGAGTCTGGTTGGTCCGGGTCCTGATCGGCTGCATGTGGTTTGAGGGCATGTTGTGGAAACTCCCGCTGCCCGTGTCCGGTGGTCTGCAATACTGGACCGAACAGGAAACGACCCGCGCTGCATTCGAGTTTCACAGCACCTTCCTGAAGGAGGTCGTGCTACCAAACATGAAGATCTTTGGGCCAATTGTTTTTCTCGCCGAGCTGGTGTTCGCTGGATCGATGATGCTGGGGCTTGCGGTGCGCTTCGTGGGCGTGCTGGCACTCGCCTATGTGTTGCAACTCTGGCTCGGCATCTATCGGCCGGGCGATCCGGCCGAGTGGCCGTGGTCGTACATATTCCTGGCCCTGCTGATGTTCCTCTTTGTGCTAGAGGCCGCCGGCCGCAGTCTCGGCTTTGATGCCTGGTTGCGCCGCAACGTGCCCGCCGTGCGCGACGGGAAGGGTTCCATCGGGTGGTTCTTCAACATGGCGGGCTAATCGGTATCGGCTTGCGTGGGAGACAAACAGATGATGGCACTGGCCCGCGCAGTGACGCTTCTTGTCGGCTTGGGCGCAAGCTGCGGACACGCCGCTGACATTGGCTATCTGGGTCCGCCAGGAGTCCCTGCTAAGGCGTTTCCCTCGCCTCAGCGCGCAGTTGCGCAGATCGTTAGCCCAAGCCGTGCCTCCGAGGAGCGCCGCGATTCACTGAATGAGGCCGGTCGGCTCGCCCGCCTTCTTGAACTCAAGCCAGGCATGACGATCGGCGACATTGGTGCCGGCGCTGGCTACCACACGGTCCGTCTCTCCCGTTTCGTCGGTCCCACCGGCTCCGTCATCGCCCAGGACGTTACACGAAGTTACCTCATCGCGCTCGCCAGGCGAACGCATCGCCTGAAGCTGACCAATGTCAAATTCGCGCTGGGCGAACCGCACGACCCGCGCCTGCCCGCTGCATCGCTCGATGCCGCGATCCTCGTGCATGTATATCACGAGATCGCCCAACCCTATGCCTTCATGTACAATCTCGCGCGTGCCTTGAAGCCTGGCGCGCAGGTCGGAATTGTCGACCTCGAGCGTCCTACGTCGGAGCACGGCACGCCAATTGAACTCCTGCGTTGCGAGCTGTCCGCCGTCGGCTATCGCGAGATCGCCACGCATCAGCTAGCGGGTGATAGCGGATATCTCGCGGTGTTTTCGCCACCGCAGGCGGGACGGAAATCGCCTGGGGAGATCGTTGCCTGCGCCGATCGCGCCGGTACGCGCTGATCACCGACCTTTATTGTTCGCGAGGTGTTCGCAGCTCAAGCGCAAGGCGAACGAACGTCGTCGAAATGGACCAGGCCGCCTTGACGCCCGCGATGAGATTGCCGGAAACCTTCGATACGCCCCCGATCCGGCGCCGCTGCCCAACGGCGATTTCCAGTGCCGGAAGGCGGGCGGCCGCGACCCGCATCAGCATTTCCAGGTTCCAGCCATATGTCTCTTCCTTCATGCCGAGACGTCTGAGTTCATCCCGGCGGACGGCACGAAACGGCGACAGGTCGGTGAAGCTTGCGCCATAGAAGAGCCGCAGGAGGAGCCCGCCAACATGGCCCGCGACGACCTGCTGAGGCGCGAGGCTCCCTGGCTCGCGTTCCCCACGGATCCGCGAGCCGAGAACGAAGACAGCCCGCCCCGCGACGATCGGCGACAGCAACTCGGGAATGAATTCGGCGGGATCGCTGCCGTCGCCATCGAGGAAGACGAGAATGTCGGCATCGTTGCGCGCGGCGGCGATGCCTGCCTGGATGGCACGACCGTAGCCTCGCCGCGGCTCGATGATCACCCGAGCTCCGGCGGCCTTAGCCCGCTCAACCGTACGGTCCCGCGAGCCCCCGTCGACGACGACGACTTCACTCACATTCTGCGCCAGCACCGCGGCGACGACCTGGCCAATTGCTGTTTCCTCGTCGAGGCACGGAATAACCGCCGAGACGACCGGCGAGCGGCTCGGTACGCCGATCTCCTGGGCCGCCTCGTTCACAGGCTCCATCGCAGGCCGCAGTTGGCGCAAGCTTTGGGAGGCTTGTCCGAAAGCAGCGCCGCACGAAAGTCCCGATAGGCAGGTCCGTTCCAGATGTCCTGCAGCGACTGCTGCCCTGCATGGCCGAGCGTATAGTTGTCATAGCCATGCTCCGAAAACGGCGCGATACAGCACGGCAAGGCCCGGCCATTGGCCGTGAAATACATCAGCGACCATGGCCGCCGACACAACGACCACGGCGAACCGTCGACGCTGCCCTTCAAACTCAACTCCGGCTCGCTCGCTGCGCCCGACGCACTGAAGGTTACGCCAAGGGAACGCGCCAGTTCTTCAGCCTGTTTGAGATAGACCGCTTCCTCCTGTGTCAGACGATCGAACAGGGCCTGATCCGGACGCGCCTTGCCGATGGCCGATTCAGTGAAGAACACAAGCCGCTGCAGATAGACCTCCCTGACACCGATCTCGGCTGCAATTTTCACAAATGCCGGGAGTTCCGTGACGGTCTCCTTCAGGCCCGTGAGCCACATGGAAACCAGCGGGCTGGCATGTCCCTCCCTTTCCTGCAGTTCGCGAAACGCGCGCACGTTGCGGATGATGCGGCCGAAATAATCCCTGCCGCGGATCGCCTTGAAGCTCTCGCGGTTCGACGCGTCGAGCGACACACGCAGTTCATCCAGCCCGGCATCGATCAGCGCATGGCCATTGCGCTCACTGAGGACCGTTCCATTGGTATTGAATAGTACGTAGACGCCGCGGTCCTTCAGGTATCTCACCATTCGGGGCAAGTTCGCGACCAGCATCGGCTCGCCGACTCCGTGCAGAACTGCGCGTGCCAGAGCAGGTACCTGATCGACAATCGACGTGAATAGGTCCCAGCTCATGTCGGCCGGCGGCTCAAGCTCCTCGTAGGTGCGAGGACAGGTGGTGCACAGCAGATTGCAGCGGTTAGTCACTTCCAGATAAAGGCAGACCGGCGGACGCTGCGCGATCTCGGTACGCTCGGCCGCGACCGACTCGTGATAGCGGCGCGGATCGAAGGGCGCGCCAGTGCCCTGCACTTCGCCGGAAATGTTCATTGCGATGCCCCGGAATCTGCAGTCCGCTGCATGCGGGCCCTCCATGCCGTAAAGGCGCAAGCTAGGAAAAGACCTCCGAACAGAATTGATTTGCTCACAATTCTCGGAATGTAGAAATCCCAATCGAGCTGTTCGGATAGCAACAGCGCTCCGATCGAAACCGCCCAACTAGGCGCGGATCCACACAGGGCGACAAACGGCATTATAGTTAGAAAATGCCAGGGATAGTTGGGCGACAACAACAGGAGCGTGAGAAGTAACAGCATGTTGATGTCGGCAAGACTGGATGCGATGCAGTGATGAGAGCTGCGGGCCACGGAGAGCCCCGTGAACCAAAGAGCCAGCGCTGCCAGTACAACGTAGGCGGCAACATCACCTTCATGATAGCCAAACACAAGGCGCCAAAGTGACAACAGCCAGAGATCGTTGCCGCCACTTATGCCCTGTTCCGTCAGATAGCCTTGGGTCAGGAATCCGAGAACGCCCCACCCGACCGACAAATAGGGAAGATAACAGAGCGCAATGACCGCGATCACGACGAGCGGCATCTTGAAGTCCCATGGCCGCCAGATTCCGGCCAGCGCCGGCGCAACATAGGGTTTCACCAGTATCGAAAACGCAATCACAACCGCCCCCGCAAGCGCTCGGCCGGTCAAGGCGATCCATAGGCCAAGCATCATCAGCGCCACCATCAGCGCGTCGACGTGGCCGTTGTTGGCAATCTCCCACAGGGGAAGCGGATGCCAGAGATAGGCGACCACGCGCGTTACCGGGCGGTTGGTTCGACGCAGCAGGAGCATGATCAGTGTCACGGTCACGGCCTCGCACCCCAGCAGTGCGAGACGCATCACTGTCACGCTTTCGCCTAGCCGCGTGACAAGGAGGAAGAAGAATTGCGCCACCGGGGGATAGATGGTGACGGCCGTATCGGCCCGGTTGATATGGGGGAAGATCGTCCCGTCGCGCAGAAATGCCAGCGTCTCGTCAGCCGGAAAATAGCGATAGGGGTTGATGCCGGCGGCCTGAACCCTGCCGTCCCAGATATAGCGATAGATGTCACTGGACAGGAGCGGATCGAACAGCAGCACATAGCCTCTCAGAATGATCGCACATCCAAACACGAGCCAGAGCGCGTGCTTCTGCGGAGCGCGCTCGGCGAGGTCCGTCGCGGCAAGCGTCAAGAGACCCACAGGGATGGTCAGCGCGATGAAGGCATTGTCACCGAGAGTCTCGAACGCAAAGGGGGTTACGAACGTCATGCCGACGATGACGACACCGATGACAGCCAAGAGATGAAGGGGAGCAACATGCTTGGCGGCGCGCGCCAGTCGACCGGATTGGTTCGAAATTTTCCCAGCCATCAGTTCACGGGCTTATCTGGAGCCCGGCCTTGAGAAAGGCCCGGCTCGCGGGGGCAAATCCGCCTGCACGAAAGCGTGTAGAAGCGCCGGCGAGTTCCTCCTGCAGCCAACCCAAGCTCTCGATATCGTCGACATCGTACCATTCCGGAAGCAGCGTCGTGGCAAGACCAATCTCGGCGGCTCGGTCACATGTGCTGCGGGCAACGGTTTCCGTTCCCCACGCGATGCGCGTAAACAGATGCTGATGCGCCTTCTTCAGCCCAATGAGATAGTAGCCGCCGTCGCTCGCAGGCCCAAGCACCATACGATCACCGGGCTCGCGCAGGGCTTCGATTGCCCGCACAAGGAAACGAGGCGGCAAGGTCGGGCTGTCGCCATTGACGAGCAGGACGCAGTCATGTCCGGCATCCACGAGCGCACGCGTCGCACCGATCAGCACGTGCCCGAGATCGTCGCCGACCTGCAACAACAGTCCGAATCCTGCCGGAAGTAGCTGCCGCATGATATCTTCGGCTCCTGGCGGCGCATAGACGCCGTAGCCGCGCCTGCCGAGCGCCTCGGGTACCGCCTCAATGGCTGCGGCGACGTCGCGCAGAAAGCAGGCAGATAGCTCGGAAGCGGTGGTGGCACCAACGGCCGTCGCAAGGCGCGTCTTTGAGCGGCCGGGCTGCGGCGCCTTGCCAATGATTCCGATCGCTGCGCAGCTCACGGCAGGCGCCGGGATGGCAGGGGATCGGCGATTGCGATCGATTGCAGCGCGTGGTCACGAAAGATTGCCATCACGAGACAGACCTCGTTACGCCCTTGCTGGTCATTGGTAGCGTTCCACTCGAAAGTGGGCAAGCGCCGCCCGCTGGGTGCGGTTTCGAGGAGGCGCGTCGTCGATGTAAAAAAAATTCCGAGTGGCGTAACAAAACGGCTTTGAAGAACGTAATTACCTTCCCCCGTACTTGCTGCTGGCATGGCAATAGTTTGCCATGTCCAGAGCTGATCGTGTTGATCCCTTGGTGCGGCTCGCATAGCATTGGTAGCCGAGAGCGGGTTCGACGTTCTCGAACCCGGTGGTCAGCGCCTGGATGTCGGGGGTCGTCATGGATCATGCGACTGCAGTTTCGAATGCCAAGGATATCGCCGATCGCATCCTGGCGCCGGCGGCCAGGCAAAACGACAAGGAAGGGCGATTTTCGTCGGAGGCCATCGCGGCGCTCGGGCCAGCGGGGCTGCTTGGGCTCATGCTGCCCGCCGAGGTAGGCGGCGCAGCCCTGGGACCGCGAACCCTCGCCGCTGTCATCACAACGTTTGCGGAAGCGGACGCGTCAGCGGCGATGGTCTATTTGATGCACGTGTGCGCGACCGCGACGATTGCGGCGGCCCGTCAGGGGGCCACGGTCGCGGAGACGCTAAAGGACATTTCGGCGGGAAGACATCTGACCACCCTGGCATTCAGCGAAGCCGGATCACGCAGTCACTTCTGGGCGCCCGTTTCGCGAGCAAGGCGCAACGCTGCCAACGTGCATCTCACGGCGAAGAAATCGTGGGTGACGAGCGCGGGTCACGCACAAAGCTATGTGGTCTCGGCGCTGTCTCCTGAAGGCACGACTGCAACGGATTCGACGCTCTATCTCGTTGCCAGCGATACGCCCGGGCTGTCGGTCGCCGGCCCGTGGGATGGTCTCGGGATGCGCGCCAATGCTTCCGCGCCGATGACCCTCGAAGATTGCGAAATTGCCCCCGGTCTCCAACTGACGGATGACGGCGCCGGCTTCAAGGCGATGCTGGAGGTCGTGCTTCCGCTGTTCAACCTTGGAACCTCGGCGGTCGCACTGGGCCTTTGTCGGGCCGCAGTCGCGGGCACGGCGTCTCATCTCAACAGTGCGCGCTTCGATCATTTGGGCCAGACCCTCGGAGAGAGCCTGCAGACGCTTCGCGCTCAACTTGCGACGATGCAGATCGAAACGGACGGGCTTGCGGCGCGCATCGACGATCTCGTCGATCACCTTGAGCGTCCCCGGGAGACCACCATGCTGCGCGTGCTCGAGAGCAAGGCGGCGGCAGGTGAGGCCGCGATCGCCGTCACCTCGGCCGCGATGCGGGTGTGCGGAGGCGCGGCGTTCTCAAGGCATCTTTCCATCGAGCGATTGTTCCGCGATGCCCATGCCGGCGCCGTCATGGCGCCGACGGGCGATGTTCTGCGCGACTTCATCGGCAAGGCCATTTTGGGAATACCGTTGTTCTGATTGCGGTGACGCGTTCGGAAACTTCGGCAAGCGAATTGATCGTATCTGAACTTCAAGCGCGACAGGTGAGGCCATCATGAGCCGGACGATCTGGTTAGGTGCGGTCGCATATGATCCAAAGGTGGTCAGTATCTGGGAGGGGATGCGGCGGTACTTTCACGAGGAAGCTCATCTCCCCGTCGAGGTGGTGTTGTTTCAGAGCTACGAGGCGCAAGTCGCGGCCCTCCTTGCCCTGCCCGGCGATGCGCTACCGCGCATCGACATCGGATGGAATACGAACCTCGCTTTTATCCAGTCCGAGGCGTGGAGCGATCGGCGTTGCCGCCCCATCGCGATGCGCGACACCGATGTGGGCTGGATGACCAAGATCGTCGCGGTAACCGGTGGACCTGTCGCCAAGCTTGCCGATCTGAAGAACCGCACCCTCGCGCTCGGCAGCCGTGACAGTGGCCATGCGGCTATCCTTCCAGTGTATTTTCTCGGGCGCGACGGGATGACTGAGGGGAAGGACTATCGAACGCTGCGCTTCAACAGCGACGTCGGCAAGCACGGTGACACCGGGACGAGCGAGTCCGAGGTCATTCGCGCGGTGCTCGATGGCCGTGCCGATGCCGGCGCCATCGGCAGCCCATTCTGGGATGCCGTACGCGCCCAGCGCCTGGTGCCGGAAGGTGCGCTAACGGAGATATGGAGTTCGCCGCCCTTCAATCACTGCATGTTCACAGCTCGGTCCGATCTCGACCCGGCGCTGGAGCAGCAGTTTGCCAAGGCCCTCTTCGCCATGAGCTTCGACAACCCGATCCATCGTTCCGTGCTCGAGGCGGAAGGGTTGCGCCAATGGGTCGCGCCACAGCTTGAAGCGTATGCGTCACTGCGGGAGGCGTCGGCGCAGCAGGGCTTTTTAGAGCGGCCGTAAACGCACCCTCCGCTATCTCATCAGGCGCAATTAAAAATCGTTGCCAACCGGCGCCGATGCTCAGATTCGCGATCGAAGGCGCGGCGCACGGCTGCGAAGGATTCGGCGAGCGGAAAGATTTCGCCGCTGACCAATAGGTCGTTATCCTCGGCGCCGACCGGATGCCAGAACACGCCTTCCGCCGTGATCGTCACCTCGGGCACCAAGTCTGCCCTTGCCACAGCGATGCCCTGCGTCGCGGTGCCTCGCAGCGCAATCCGCCTGATCACCCGGTTCTCCTCGCTGACGTGATGGGCGTCAAGGAAGCTGCGGAACTCCTCGGCCTCCGCGTCAGTTGACACTGTCGCCGCCAATCGCACGCGGAATCCTTCGGCGCGGGCCCGCTCGATTCCCTTCCAGGCGCGCGCCCACGTCCCCTTTCCACGATGGTTGTCGTGGCGCTCCGGCGTCGGACTGTCGAGGCTGATCTGCAGGGTGACGCGCTCGCGAGGCAATGAGCGCAGTGCTTCGAGCCGGCGCCCGGCAAACAGCATACCGTTGGTGAGAACCGTGGTCGGCGCCGCCGTAGCACATGCGGCAATGATTTCGCCGATATCCGGCAGCATGAATGGCTCACCACCGGTCACAAATATTTCCTTTACGCCGAGCTCTGCCGCCTCGATCGCAATCCGCCGCACCCGCTCGACGCCGAGCGCCCGCCGCGGAGCCTTGGGTGACGAGCGCACGCAGCAATAGTCGCAACTCAGGTTGCAATCGAAGTTGGTGTAAAGCCACAATCGAGAGCCGACAGGCCGATCCTCACCTACATTCTCCGGAGCCTCTCCGTACCGAAGCACCCAACGGGTGCGGCCGTCTTCGACTGCTGTGTCGACCAGGCTGTTGCGGGTGAAGCGACACCATGCCTCGAGTTCGGGGCCGATACTTGGATCGCCGCTGATCACGGCCAGCAGATCGCCCTGACGGCTACGGCGTAATGCGGCTATCAAATCCGGCAGCAGACCGGAGGCAAATGTCTTGCTGCCGGCGTCGAGTTCAACGTTCGCGTTCGTCCTCATGCGTCAATCCTCGGTCCTCCAATCTATCGCACCGGAAACAATCTCGCCAGAACGCAAACGAACACGATCAACTTCCAACGAAAATGCAGCAAAATCAACGATCGGGCGTTTGTTCCTCCCGCTCATAGCAGTCTGGTTGCAGGTGCGAGCCCTTCCGGGCCCGAATTGAACGCTCAAGCTCGCTTCACTCGGAGCGAACCGTCGGCTGGTCCTTCAGAAAGACCCGGCTGGCGAGCACGTCCGACGCTTCCAGGGACATGATGTCGTCAGCGGTCAGCACGCGATCGAGATCGGCGACGAGACGATTGGCCTGCCGCAGGCGCATGCGGTCGAGCGCGTTTCGGATCGAGCGCGCGTTCGAGAACAGCGGCTGGGTCTTGCGCAGCGCGATGTAGCGGATAAACGCTTCACGCGCCTCGGTGCTGAATTTGTAGTTCATGTCGCGCAGCATCAGCTCGGCGATGGCAAGCAATTCGGGCTCCGAATAGTCCGGAAAATCGATGTGATGGGCGATGCGGGAGCGGAAGCCGGGATTGCTGGCGAAGAATTTATCCATTCGATTGCCGTAGCCGGCAAGAATCACCACCAGATCCTCGCGCTGGGTTTCCATCACCTGCAGCAGAATCTCGATCGCTTCCTGACCGTAATCGCGTTCATTGTCGGGCCTGTGGAGATAATAGGCTTCGTCGATGAAAAGCACGCCGCCCATCGCCTTCTTCAGCACCTCCTTGGTCTTGGGCGCGGTGTGGCCGATATATTGCCCAACCAGCTCATCGCGGGTAACCGACACCACCTGGCCGCGACGCACGAAACCGAGCCTGTGGAGAATGCTCGCGATCCGCAGCGCCACCGTGGTCTTGCCGGTGCCGGGATTGCCGGTGAACGACATGTGCAGTGTCGGCACCTCCGACGTCAGATTAAGCCGCTTGCGGATACGTTCGATCAGCAAGAGCGATGCGATTTCGCGGATACGGGTTTTGACGGGCACCAGCCCGATCAGCTCGCGGTCGAGCTGCGTGAGGATTTCCTCAATGCCGACGGCTTCGAGCTCCTCGCGGAGGTTGACCGTGTCTGTCATGTCGGCGGTATCCATGTCCATCTGGCGAACCTCGACGCAATGCATGCGCAGCCAAAAAAACTCCGTCGCCGCTTCGACAGCGACGGAGCAGTGCATCCGGCAGACGAGAGGCACGATCAGGGAGAACGCGTCTGTCGGACCGAACCAGTTACCTAACCGTAGCGCCGGCCCTCCGGACGGTCGGCGGCGTATGATTTGGTCGTGTAGCGGATGTTGCGGCCGGCAACTTCATGCCGCTCGAGGCGGAAGCCGGGTTCCTCCTTCGGTCGGTTGACGATGAAGGACAGCCGGACCGATTCCCAGCCGTGACTGGAATCGAACGCCGACAGGCGGATGTAGCTGTTACCATACACCTTGCGGCATTGGTTCAGCTCCATCATCACGCCGGCAGCGTCGCGGAGGTCGAACATCGGCAATCCCCACATTTCCCAGAAATTATTGCGGGGATGCGGATCGTCGGTGAATTCGATGTTCACCGCCCACTCATTCTCCAGGCAGTATTGCACCTGGCGCGAGATCTGCTCGTCGGTGAGATCGGGCAGAAACGAGAAGCAGCCTTGGGTAATGCGCATGATTTCCGCTCCTTACATCGCGACCGAGGGCGTGGGCACGTAGTCGGGCATGTCGGTCGACTCGTAGTTGAAGGTGACGTCCTTCCAGACCTCCAGCGCCGATTTCAGCGGCGTGCAGGTCTCCGCGGCCTTGGCGAGAATCTCAGGACCCTCGTGCAGATAGTCGCGGCCTTCATTGCGCGCGAGGATCATCGCTTCCAGCGCTACACGGTTGGCGGTCGCGCCGGCCTGAATGCCCATCGGATGGCCGATCGTGCCGCCGCCAAACTGCAGGATCACGTCTTCGCCGAGATGATCGAGCAGTTGATGCATCTGCCCGGCGTGAATGCCGCCGGACGCGACCGGCATCAGCTTGTTGAGGCTCGCCCAGTGCTGGTCGAAGAACACGCCGTGCTCAAGGCGCGCCGGGTTGTAGTCCTCGCGGCAGATATCGTAATAGCCGCGCGTGGTCGCCGGATCGCCTTCGAGCTTGCCGACCACGGTGCCGGCATGGATGTGATCGACGCCCGCAAGCCGCATCCACTTCGCGATCACCCGGAACGAGACGCCGTGATTGCGCTGCCGCGTATAGGTGGAATGCCCGGCACGATGCAGATGCAGGATCATGTCGTTGCGGCGCGCCCATTTGGCCATCGACTGGATCGCGGTGTAGCCGATCACGAGATCGATCATGATGACGATCGAGCCGAGTTCCTTGGCGAACTCGGCGCGCTCGTACATGTCTTCCATGGTTCCGGCGGTGACGTTGAGATAGGTGCCCTTGATCTCGCCGGTCGCCGCCTGCGCCTTGTTGACGGCCTCCATGCAATACAGAAACCGCTCGCGCCAATGCATGAACGGCTGTGAGTTGATGTTCTCGTCGTCCTTGGTGAAGTCGAGCCCGCCCTTCAGGGCCTCATACACCACGCGCCCGTAGTTACGCCCGGATAGGCCGAGCTTCGGCTTCACCGTGGCGCCGAGCAGCGGCCGGCCAAACTTGTCCATGCGCTCGCGCTCGACCACGATGCCTGTTGCAGGCCCCTGGAACGTCTTCACGTAAGCCACCGGCAGCCGCATGTCCTCGAGCCGCAGTGCCTTCAACGGCTTGAAGCCGAACACGTTGCCGATGATCGAGGCCGACAGATTGGCGATCGATCCGGGCTCGAACAGGTCGAGGTCGTAGGCGATGTAGGCAAAATACTGGCCCGGCGAATTCGGCACGGGATCGACGCGGAAACATTTGGCGCGGTATTTCTCCGCCGCCGTCAGCCGGTCGGTCCACACCACGGTCCAGGTCGCGGTCGAGGATTCACCGGCGACTGCCGCCGACGCCTCGATCGGATCGACCCCGTCCTGCGGCGTGACGCGGAACAGCGCGATGATGTCGGTGTCCTTGGGCTCGTAGTCGGGCTCCCAATAGCCCATCTTCTTGTATTCGAGGACGCCGGATTTGTAGCGATCCTTGCCGCGGATAGTCATCGAGTGCATGTTCATATCGCTCTCCTGGGGTGGTGTGCGGCGACTGGTCGGGGTCGAACGTGTCGTCAGCTCATTCGGCGGCATCGGCTATTCCTCCGATTCGTGGATCGAGTGCGCCCGAGCGGTAGCGTCGCGCCATCTCGGCCAATGGGATGACCTTGATCTCCGACGCATGCCCCGCCGTGCCGAATTGCTCGAAGCGCTCGCGGCAAAGATCGCGCAGGCCATCCATCGCCGGTTTCAGAAATTTGCGCGGGTCGAATTCGCTCCTGCTCTGCGTTGCGACCTTGCGGAACGCCGCGGTCATCGCCAACCGGCAGTCGGTATCGATATTGACCTTTCGGACACCGTGCTTGATGCCGCGAACGATTTCCTCGACCGGCACGCCCCAGGTCTGCGGCATCTCGCCGCCGAACTGGTTGAATGCGTCCTGCAGCGGCTGCGGCACCGAGGACGAGCCGTGCATCACCAGATGCGTATTGGGCAGCCGGCGATGGATTTCCTCGACCACCCTCATGGCAAGAATGTCGCCGTCCGGCTTGCGCGAGAACTTGTAAGCACCGTGCGAAGTCCCCATTGCAATCGCCAGCGCATCGACCTTGGTGGCGCGAACGAAGGCGACCGCCTCATCCGGATCGGTCAGCAACTGGTCGTGGCTGACCTCGCCTTCGACGCCATGGCCGTCTTCCTGCTCGCCGCCGCCATGCTCCAATGAGCCGAGCACGCCCAGTTCGCCTTCGACCGAGGCGCCGATCCAGTGCGCCATGTCAACCACGCGGCGGGTGATGTCGACGTTGTATTCATAGCTCGCCGGGGTCTTGGCATCGGCCATCAGCGAGCCGTCCATCATCACGGATGTGAAGCCGTGCTGCAGCGCGGTGGCGCAGGTCGATTCCTCGTTGCCGTGATCCTGGTGCAGACACAGCGGGATCTGCGGATACATCTCCTCCAGCGCATCGATCATCTTCGCCAGCATGATATCGTTGGCATAGGAGCGCGCGCCCCGCGAGGCCTGGATGATGACGGGCGCATCGACGGCAGCCGCCGCCTCCATGATTGCAAGGCCCTGCTCCATGTTGTTGATGTTGAATGCCGGCACGCCATAGCCACGCTCGGCGGCATGATCCAGCAATTGCCTCAGCGTTATCAGCGCCATCGGAGTCTCCGTGTCATTGTTCTCGTGTTTTCGTCATGCCCAGGTTGCCGCCATTCTTGATCGCGCAATGCAGCGCATGGCCGCTATGGCGACGGCACTCGCCGTAATGCCGAATTCGCGGTAGAGCGTTTCCGCCGGCGCTGATGCGCCGAAGCCCGTCATACCGACGAATTCGCCGCCATCGCAGAGCCAGCGCGCCCAGTCGCCCTCGATCGCGGCTTCGACCCCGATCCGCGGGGCGTCTCCAAGAACCTCCGCCCGGTACTGGTGCGACTGCTGATGGAACAGCTCGAAGCACGGAGCCGAGACGACGGCCGCGCGGACATTGTCCTTTGCGAGCGTTTTCGCAGCCTCGATGGCGATCGAGACCTCCGATCCGGTCGCGATCAGCGTGACATCGCGTCCGCCCTCCGGCTCAACGACGACATAGGCGCCGCGCGCGACCAGATTGTCACCACCGCCTTGGCGGAAGGCAGGCAGCGCTTGCCGCGACAGACACAGCACCGACGGACTGGACTGCGCCCGTAGCGCGCAGTCCCAGGCCTCGGCGGTCTCGATGGCATCACCCGGTCGGAAGACCAGCAGATTGGGGATCGCTCGAAGCGATGCCAGATGTTCGACCGGCTGATGGGTGGGGCCATCCTCGCCCAGCCCGATGGAGTCGTGCGTCATCACATGGATAACGCGAACATTCATCAGCGCTGCCAGCCGGATCGCCGGACGGCTGTAGTCGGCAAAGCTGAGGAACGTACCGCCATAGGGGATGAAGCCGCCATGCAGCGCGACGCCGTTCATTGCCGCCGCCATGGCGTGCTCGCGGACGCCATAGTGAATATAGCTGCCTGCAAAGGAGCCGGGCTGTACCGGTCGCTGGGTCCGGGCCAGCGTCAAGTTGGAATGCGTGAGATCCGCCGAGCCACCGAGCAGATTGGGCAGCGCCTCGGCGATTGCATTGATCACGCGCTGCGACGCCTGCCGGGTGGCAATATTCGGCCGCTCGGCTGCGAAGTCATCGCGCAGCTTTGTCATTGCTTGCGCATAGCTGCACGGCAGGTTGCGATTCAGCGCATCGTGAAATGGCGAACGGGAATCCGAACTCAGACGCTTGGTCCGCTCGATCCAGCAGCGGCGCGCGGCATGCCCGCGGCGGCCTGCCCGACGCCACTGCGCGAGCACGGCTTCCGGAATCTCGAACGGCGCGTGCGGCCAGTTCAACGCATCGCGCGTTTTGGCGGCTTCTTCGCCACCCAGCGGCGCGCCATGGACTTTCTCAGTTCCCTGACGGTTCGGCGCGCCGAAGCCAATGATAGTGCGGCAGGCAATCAGCGACGGCCGGTCGCTGTTGCGCGCCCACTCGATCGCGGCCGCGATCGCTTCGGGATCGTGGCCGTCGATTCGGCTGGCCGACCAACCCGCGGCCTTGAACCGTGCGAGCTGATCATCCGAACATGACAGCGACGTGGCGCCGTCGATCGAGATTTCGTTGTCATCGAACAGCACGATCAGACGATTGAGCCTGAGATGCCCGGCCAGCGAGATCGCCTCGTGGCTGATCCCCTCCATCAGGCAGCCGTCGCCGGCGATTACATAGGTGTAATGGTCAACGCAGTCGTCGCCAAAACGGGCGTTCATCAGCCGCTCGGCCAGCGCCATACCGACGGCCGTGGCGATGCCCTGCCCGAGAGGTCCGGTGGTCGTCTCGACGCCCGCCGTATGGCCATATTCGGGGTGTCCGGGCGTCTTCGACGCCCACTGCCGGAAGGCCCTGAGTTCGTCCAGCGTCATGCCTTCGTAGCCCGTCAGGTGCAGAAGCGCATACAGCAGCATCGAACCGTGGCCGGCCGACAGCACGAAGCGGTCGCGATCCGGCCACGCCGGGTCCGAAGGATCGAATTTGAGGAAGCGCGAAAACAGAACGGTCGCGACGTCAGCCATGCCCATCGGCATGCCCGGATGACCGGACTTCGCCTTTTCAACGGCGTCGATCGCCAGGAAGCGAATCGCGTTGGCCATCTCTGCATGTGACAGATCCGGGCGGCTGGCTATGCGGGACAGAGCGGGAGCGTTCATATCGTGCGCCTCTTGCGTTCCATCAGTTGCAGGATCAGTGGTGTGAGGATGAGCTGCATCGCCAGGTCGAGCTTTGCCCCGTGGATCACGATCGAATTGGCGCGCGACATGAAGCTGTGCGGAATCATCGACAGCAGATAGGGAAAATCGATGCCGCGCGGATTCTTGAGACGGATCACCACCATCGATTCATCCGGCGTCGGAATCCACCGCGCGATGAACGGGTTCGACGTATCGACGGTCGGCACGCGCTGGAAATTGATGTCGGTCTCGGCGAACTGCGGACAGATGTAGTTCACGTAATCAGGCATTCGCCGCAGGATGGTGTCGGTCACCGCCTCAGCGGTATAGCCGCGGTCGCGACGATCGCGATGCAGCTTCTGAATCCATTCCAGGTTGATCACCGGCACGACGCCGATCTTGAGATCGGCATGCTGCGCCACGTTGACCTTGTCGGTCACGACCGCGCCGTGCAACCCTTCGTAGAACAACAAGTCGGAGCCCGCCGGCAATTGGTCCCATTCGGTGAATGTACCTGGCTTGGCGCCGTACAGCTTCGCCTCTTCGTCGTCGTGCACGTAATGACGCGTCATTCCGGTGCCGGATTCACCGTAATCGCGAAACACTTTTTCGAGTTCCTCGAACAAGTTGGTTTCCGGACTGAAATGGCTGAAATGCTTGTTGCCGCGCTCGGCCTCCTCCAGCATTTTGGTGCGCATCTCGAAACGATTGTAACGATGGAAGGCATCGCCCTCGATGTAGGCCGCGACCACCTTTTCGCGGCGGAAGATCTGCTCGAACGTCTTCTTCACCGACGTGGTGCCGGCGCCCGACGAACCCGTAATCGATATGATGGGATGAGCCCGCGACATCGTGATGCCCCGTCAGCGGAACAGGCCGCGCCGCGCGAACAGCGGCGCATCGCTATTGTCGAACATCGGCTCGATCCTTTCGTGAATGGCAGCGATGTCGCGCACGCCACGCAAAGAACCCATGATCAGCGGCACTCGCTGGTGCGGCGTCCTCGCGGCCACTTCCAGAATTCGCCGCCGTCCGGTCGAGGCCGCGCCGCCCGCCCATTCCATTACCAGCGCCATCGGATGGGCCTCGTACAGCAGGCGAATCCTCCCTTCGCGATAGCTGGGGCGGGCATCGGCCGGATAAAGAAACACGCCGCCGCGCGCCAGAATGCGAAGCGATTCCGCGACCAGCGAACCGATCCAGCGCATGTTGAAATCCGCATCACCGCCACCGCTGGTGCCAGCCAGACATTCATCGATGTAGGCGCGAACGGGACCATGCCAGTGCCGGCGATTGGACGCGTTGATGGCGAACTCCGGCGTATCGCGTGCGACCTGCACGGCCTGCCGGATCAGCAGAAATTCCCCCGCGCGCCTGTCGAGAATAAAGATATCGACGCGCGCGTTGAGCGCGAGAACGAGCGTGGTTTGTGGACCGTAGACGAAAAAACCTGCCGCGCATTGCGCCGTGCCGGGCTCAAAGAAGGTCGAAAGGATGTCATTGCCTCTCGGGCGGATCGAAAAGATGGTGCCGATCGAGATGTTGTTTTCGAGATTGGCCGATCCGTCGAGCGGATCGATCGCAACGCACAGGTGCGCCTCGGGCCGCAAGGTTTCCGGCAGCGCCGCCTCCTCGGAAAGGACCGCCGCCACCGGCGCGCTGCACAACGCACGGCGCATCATTTCGTCAGCGACGATGTCGATGTCTTTCTGCCGGTCGCCGTCGGAATTGATGCCGCCATCCTGCCCGGTGATATCAGCGAGCGGCCCATTCGCAATCAGCGCGGCGAGCTCGATTGCAGCGGCGGCAATGGCCTCGATCACCGCACCGACCGCCGCGCCATGCGGGATCTGCGCAATAGACTTCTCGAGATGTGAACGCAGCGTCACGCGTTCGTCCATGGCCGTCTCCCGGTGCGCTCTCTCGGCGCTGTCGAAGCGTCCGCCGATTGGCGACCCGCGCTCTTAAGCAAGCGCAGTTTGCCGAATTAGGGAAATTTTGTTATCTTTGGCCTGAGCAAAGTTTTCGTTATAATGGAGGCGTGCCATGGCCGGCCGTTTGTTGCGCGAATTGACCATCCGCCAATTGCGCGCGCTGGCCGCCGTGCAGAAGCACCGGTCGGTAACCGCGGCATCGAAGCAGCTATACCTGACACAGCCCGCGGTAACGCTGCAGCTACGCAACCTGCAGGCGGTCGCAGGATTGCCGCTGATCCAGCGCACCGGCGACGGCATGCTGCTGACGGATGCCGGGCGCGAGGTATTGGCGCTCGCCGAGCGGATCGAGGCGGCGATCACCGACTGCGAGACCACGTTGGAGATGATGGCGGGAAAGACCGCGGGCCGCATCTCGATTGGCGCGGTCTCGACGGCGAAATATTTCGTGCCGTTCATGATCTCCGGATTCTCGAAGCTCTATCCGAACGTCGAAATCACGCTCTCGATCGGCAACCGCCAGGAGGTCGGCGAGGCACTACGCGGCTACGATCTCGACTTCGCGATCATGGGCCGCCCGCCCGCCGACATCGACATGAACGTCCACCTGATCGGCGATCATCCCCATGTCATCATCGCGCCGACCGCGCATCGGTTGGCGCGGAAATCCCGCATCGCGCCGCGCGAGCTTGCCGGCGAAACCTTCCTGACGCGCGAGCCGGGGTCTGGAACGCGCGGGCTGATGGAGCAATTGTTCGAGACGTCGGGTATCCGCCCCAAGATCGGCCTCGCCATGAGCAGCAACGAGACCATCAAGCAGGCGGTGATCGCAGGGCTGGGCATTGCCTTTCTCTCTGCGCACACGGTCGCGACCGAGCTCGACGAACGGCGTCTGGTCACCCTGGACGTCGATGGCCTGCCGATCGTGCGGCAGTGGTTCGCGCTTGCGCGCAAGGACAAGGTGCTGCTGCCGCCGGCGCAGGCGATGCTCGATTTCCTCAGCGCCAGGGGCAAGCAGTTTCTGCCCCGCACCCACCGTCGGATACGTCTCACCCGGCCGTCGGGCCGCGCCAGTCGCGGCTGACGCGCTCTTCAATGACGCCTGGCGCTAGAGGAGGACGCGAGCCAAGATTCCGTCCGGCAAAGGCAAAGACTGCCCTTCATCACCGCGGAGGTTGAACCGCCTCCGTTTCTCCCTAAGTCCGCCTGAACTTCTCGGCGATCCCGTCCAACGTCGAGAAAACCGGCTCGACCGCATATCCTGCTAAGAACGACAAGGCGGCAGACGACAGGTTAAGCTCATTGTTGAACCCACCGAGCCCGATCGCCAGACCGGCGAGACTTCCAAGCGCAATGCGGACGACATGCCTGATCGGAGACGAGGACGCGAACGTCGTGTCCTTGATTTGCTCCGACGTCAGCCGGAGCACATAAGTCCCTGCACCGACCGCACCCAGCAAAAGCGGAACGAGTGCATTGTAGATCCCGTTCAAGAGCGCCACTTTTTGCTGCGCTTCGCGAATTTGCCGGCGCGTCCGATAGTAGTTTCTGACATTGTCGTAGCCATTATCCAAGACGGGAAGTCGCGAAAGGTCACCCACCTCGTAGTGAATAGGCTTGAAGCTGGTGACCGTCGAAATCGCACTGACCTTGGAATTAAGCTGATCCGATATCCAGTACAGCGTTTGGAGCTTCGCTCGCAGATCGTCGATCTTCTGTCTCGTTTCCTTGGTGATGTGCTTATCGTCGAGATCGAGCATCAAGGATCCGGCTTCCGCGTTTAGACCATCGAGATCAATCTTGACGTCCGAAATTTGCGAGCTGATCTGGGGAGCAAGTACGTCGCCCTCGGCCATGAGCTTCTCGATATCCTCGCTGAGTTTGCCCGAAGTGCCCGCTATGAATCCAAATGCCACCGCACACGTCACCAGGAACAACAAGAGGATCAAATACCTCCGGGCGTGAATTTGCGCTCGGGATCGGCCGTCCGTCCACCAGTCCCACCAGCGATTCTGGGGAGTTGCGGCTGGCTGGATCATGGACACCGTGTCCATAGAGACTGGCTTTATGAGATCACAAAGCTTGCTGTATGCCGTCCAAAACTGGATTGATATCGCAGGCGACCACTGATTCTGATCGGCTGCGTCCCACGCCGCGACCAACGACGAGACAATATCGTCGGGGGTCGTCTTGGGGCTCTCGGCAGCAAACTTGAGAAGAACGGCCGAGTTATGCAATGCCTCACGCTCACTGTCTTGCAACTTCATAATGACCCCATCAGCGCTGCAACGGCCGCCATCGCTGAGCTTACAATCTCAATGAGCGACCGCCCTGAAACAAATATGAGATGCAGCCGAACGAAGACTTCTCGACCGCAACCGTCAAATGACCTACGGCAAATGCATACTGGGTCTCTATACATCCTCAAGTTGCCACCGTCCAGCGGAAGCCAGCCAGCGATCGCAACTCACCATACCGGACTCGGATCAGCAGGATCCGATTCCCCCGCCTTGACGTTCCGGCGCAACTCCGAAAACCTGTCCTTGTCGTCTGGGGACTGATTTCAGTCGTCAGATTTCGGCTCGGCCAGGGGCGACCGGGCCTTTTCCGGCAGGTAACAATCACGGGAAGTGGTACGTCAATTGCTTCCAGGCAATATACGTGCGAGGGAGAAGGTACATTATGATCCGCGTGTTTCTCGATCGGCTCTACCTTTTCTCCGGCTATCTCGCCGGACTTTTCCTCATTGCGATTTTCGTCCTGATGCTGCTGCTGTCGGGCGGCCGGCCGTTTGGCATCAATATTCCAGCGGGCGACGATTTCATCTCCTGGTGCATGGCGGCGACCGCCTTCCTCGGGCTCGCGCATACCTTCAAGCACGGCGAGATGATCCGCGTCGGCCTGTTGATCGACCGCCTCAACGATAATGTGCGCCATTATGTCGAGATCGCAGCCCTTCTCGTCGGCGTCGGCTTCATCGGCTTTTTCGCCTGGCATGCCGTGATCATGACCTGGCAGTCGTGGAAATTTTCCGACATTTCGCAAGGCGTCATCGCGGTGCCGCTGTGGATTCCGCAGCTCGGCTACAGCGGCGGCCTCGCGGTTCTTTTCATCGCTTTCGTGGATGAGCTGATCCATGTCCTGCGCGGCTTTGCGCCGCGCTACGAATTGCCGAAGCCGCAGAGCGCCGAGGAAATCGTCGAGCGTGCCATGCAGAGCGGGGTCTGAGATGGAGCTGCTTTCCATCGCCGCCATCCTGCTCGGATTCCTGGCGCTGCTGCTCGGCGCCGGCGTCTGGATCGCCGTCGCCCTGATGGCGACGGGATGGGCCGGGATGCAATTCGCCGCCGGTGGCATTCCGGCGGGCAGCGTGCTGGCGACGACGGTGTGGGGCAACAGCGCATCGTGGTCGCTCGCCGCGTTGCCGCTCTTCATCTGGATGGGCGAAATTCTGTTCCGCACGCGCCTGTCGGAGGAGATGTTCCGCGGGTTTGCGCCGTGGCTGAACTGGCTGCCGGGCCGGCTCATGCACGTCAATGTCCTCGCCTGCGGCGTGTTCGGTTCGGTGTCGGGATCATCAGCCGCGACCTGCGCCACGGTTGCCAAGATCGCCCTGCCCGAATTGAAGAAGCGCGGCTACGACGAAGGCTTGAGCCTCGGCTCGCTGGCCGGCGCGGGCACTCTCGGCATTCTCATTCCGCCGTCGATCACGATGGTGGTCTACGCCGTGCAGGCGAACGTCTCCATCATTCAGGTCTTTCTCGCCGGGTTCCTGCCGGGCATGATGGTGATGGCGCTCTATTCCGGCTACATCGCGATCTGGTCGCTCGCCAATCCGAGAAACACGCCGCCGGCCGAGCCGCCGATGAGCCTTCGCAGGCGTATTGCCGAGTCGCTCAACCTTATTCCTTGCCTGTTGCTGATCATTTTCGTCTTTCTATCGCTGCTGATGGGCTGGGCGACGGCGACGGAATGCGCGGCCTGGGGCGTGTTGGGATCGCTCGCGATTGCATGGTGGCAGGGCGCGCTGACCTGGCAATCGTTCTGGGCGAGCGTCATGGGCGCGACGCGGGTCAATTGCATGATCCTGCTGATCCTGGCCGGCGCCTCCTACATGGGCACGTCGATGGCCTATACCGGCATCCCGATGGCGCTCGCGAACTGGGTGAACGGCCTCCAGCTCAGCCCCTATGCGCTGATCGCGGCACTGACCGTGATGTACGTCGTGCTCGGCACGGCGCTCGACGGCATCTCCATGATCGTGCTGACGACCGCCATCGTCATCCCGATGGTAAAGCAGGCCGGCTTCGATCTGGTCTGGTTCGGAATCTTCCTGGTGCTGGTGGTGGAAATGGCGGAAGTCTCTCCGCCCGTCGGCTTCAACCTGTTCGTTCTGCAGACCATGAGCGGCAAGGATTCCAACACGGTCGCCAAGGCGGCCCTGCCGTTCTTCTTCTTGCTCGTTCTGGCGGTTGCCCTCATCACGGTCTTTCCTGATATCGTGATGGTGCTGCCGCGGATCGCGTTCCCTGGCTAGAGAAAGGTATTGTCATGTTCAGACTTATAAAGACGTACGCATTGGCCGCCTGCATCGCGGCGCTGGCCGCCCCCGCAATGGCGCAGACAAAATGGAATCTTCCGGCGGCCTATCCGGCGGACAATCCGCATTCGGTGAATCTGATCGCGTTCGCCAAGGACGTTGCCGATGCCACCGGCAACAAGCTGCAGATCACCGTGCATCCCGCCGCGTCGCTGTTCAAGGCGCCGGAAATCAAGCGCGCGGTGGCCACCGGCCAGGCGCAGGTCGGCGAGGTTCTGATTTCGCTGCATGAGAACGAAGATCCGATGTTCGGCATCGATGTGATCCCCTTCCTGGCGACGAGCTATCCGGCAGCCAAGAAGCTGTGGCTCGCCTCAAAGCCTGCCATCGAAAAGAAGCTCGCCTCGCAGGGGCTTATGCTTCTGTTCGCGGTGCCATGGGGTCCGCAGGGCATTTATGCCAAGAAGGACCTCAACACGGTCGAGGATATGAAAGGCTTGAAGTGGCGCGCCTATAACGTCGGCACCTCGCGCATCGCCGAACTTGTCGGCGCGCAGCCCGTCACCATCCAGGCGGCGGAACTGCCGCAGGCGCTGGCCACCGGCGTCGTGAACGCGTTCATGACCTCGGGCTCGACCGGCTACGACAGCAAGTCCTGGGAAACCATGACGCATTTCTATGATACGCAAGCCTGGATCCCGAAGAACGTCACCTTCGTGAACAAGGCGGCTCGGCTTTCGACGCGCTCGACAAGCCGACCCAGGAAGCGATTCTGAAAGCGGCGACAGTCGCCGAAGAGCGCGGCTGGAAGCTCGCGGAAGAAAAAGCGAAGTGGTATCTCGAACAGCTTCAGGCCAACAAAATGAAAGTGCTGCCGCCACCTCCGGCGCTGAAGTCCGGCCTCGAGAAGATCGGCGAGCAGTTGACGGCCGATTGGCTCAAGAAGGCGGGCGCCGATGGTGAAGCCGTGATCGCCGCGTACAAGAAGTAAGACCAGCATTATCGCGCGCTCGCAGCGTCCGGTGTTGATTGCCGGACGCTGCCATTCGCGGCTCGCGGTGGATGTCTCAGCGAGCGCGATCAGCAGCAGCGAAACGCGTTCCTAGGAACTGCGACGACGCGCCAACAATCAAAGACAGGTCGTGATCCCGCCGTCGACGTAGAGCGTATGCCCGTTGACGAAGGACGAGGCATCTCCCGACAGAAAGACGGCGGCGCCGATCAGTTCGTCCACGTTGCCCCAGCGCGAGGCCGGCGTCCGCTTCTCAAGCCACGCCGAAAATTGGGGATCGTCGACCAGCGCTTGATTCAGCGGGGTCTTGAAGTAACCCGGCGCGATGGCATTGATCTGCAGTCCATGCCTGGCCCAATCGGCGCACATGCCGCGCGTGAGATTCTTGATCGCTCCCTTGGTAGCGGTGTACGGGGCAATGCCCGGGCGGGCCAGTTCGCTCTGAACCGAGGCGATGTTGATGATCTTGCCCTTTCCGCGCGGGATCATGTGGCGCGCGACAGCCTGGCCGACGTAGAAGGCGCTCGAGACATTGGTCCTGAGGAGTTGCTCCCACTTCTCTTCCGGAAAATCCTCAAGCGGCGTGCGAAACTGCATGCCGGCGTTGTTGACGAGAATATCGATCGCCCCATCCGTCCGTTCGATTGTCGCAACTCCTTCGCGGACATCGTCGGCGACGGTGACGTCGAAACCGGCGACCGCAACCTTGTGCCCGGCTGCGGTCAAGCTTGCGGCGGCGGCCTCAAGCTTGCTGCGCTCCCGTCCATTCAGGACCACGGAGGCGCCATGCTCGGCAAGCCCTCGCGCGATGGCGAGGCCGATCCCCTGGGACGATCCTGTGACGAGCGCTCGTTTGCCGGCCAGATTGAACAGTTCAAATGCCACGGCGGACCTTCTCCATGCGTGCAGTTGGGTCGGAAGGACGTAGGAATACCGCACACCGCGGTCAAGCCAAAACGGCAGATCATCCGGGATGGCGAGCGTACCGGCGACGCTGCCGGCGAAGACAGGAGATTTTACCTGGGCTTCGGATGGATGTTTAGAAACCCTGTCGTTGCCGCGTGGGCCCGCCGCGCGATTTCGCCAGCACTCGGGCGATCGGCCACTTGAAGCAGCAGGCCGGTCATCAGGTCGCCCCAGAGCAGCCCCAAGAATTGTTCGACCATCGCGGCAGGATCGCCATCGCACAGCCCGGCCGACTTGGCGTTTGCCATGATCTCTCGCAATGAATCACGCGTAGGCCGGCGAGCGAGCGAATCCAGTGCTTGTGCAACCTTTGGCGCGTGCACTGTCTCGGATATCGCCAGCCGGAACACAGCAACGACGACCGGATCGGTTGTTTCCGTCAAAAGCCTCGTTCCAAAAGCAGTAAGCACGTTGGCCAGGGTTTCCCTGTCGCGCAACTCAGGCAGATCAGCCTGCGCTTTCAAACGCCGGGCGCGCTCGGTGATGCAGGCGACCAGCATCGCTTCCTTGTTGCCGAACAACGAATAAAGCTCGCGCTTCGACACGCGTGCGCGTGTCGCAATCTCCAGCGTGCTGGTCTGCGCATAGCCGCCCTCCATGAATGCCGAAAGGGCCGCGCCGAGAATCCGCTTCCGAACTGCGGCGCCTTCGGTCTCTTCCTCGCGCGGCTTCATCTTCGGACTCATCGATGTCATTTCCCTCTTGACTCGGTACCCTGTGGTACCATACATCGCTCATTGGGTACCAGACAGTACCAAAACTGGTTGTGACGGTAAAGGATCGGCGGCGTTCACCCACCCGCTGCGAGTACGCCGGCTTAACCTGAGGAAAGTCCATGAACAGACGTCAGCTACTAGCGGCGGCACTGGCACCGCTCGCATTGCGAGTTGCGCCAGGCGCGATCTCGTCAAACGCATCAGCATCAACTTCGGGGCGGGATGGAAACATGAGCAAGACCACGCAACGGATCATCGAATGCAACGGCATCCGCATCAACCTTGCCGAACAGGGCGAGGGACCGGTGGTGCTGCTGGTGCACGGCTTTCCCGAATCCTGGTTCTCCTGGCGGCATCAGATCGATGCGCTTGCCGCCGCCGGCTTCCGTGTCGTCGCTCCGGACCTGCGTGGTTACGGCAAGAGCGACGCGCCGCAGGCGATCGATCAATATACGATCCTGCATCTCGTAGGCGACATGGTGGGCATCCTTGATGCGTTGGGCGCGGCGACCGCCGTCATCGCCGGTCATGATTGGGGTGCCAGCATTGCCTGGCAGGCAGCTCTGATGCGGCCCGACCGCTTCCGGGCGGTCGCAGCCCTCAGCGTCCCGTTCCGCCCGCGCGGCAAAGTGGCGCCGACCAGTCTCATGCCGCGCACGGAAACGGCGCAATTCTATCAACTCTATTTCATGGAGCCCGGACCGGCCGAGGCGGAATTGGGGCGCGATCCGCGCGCGACCATTCGCAACATGCTGTTCGGAGCGTCCGGGGACGGCGTAGCCGCGGCCCGCGCGGCCGTCGCTGCGGGCGGTCCCGCGCCGAACCTAAGCATGGTGCCGAAGGGCGGCGGATTTCTACAAGGACCCGGCGCGCCCAAAATCCTGCCATCCTGGATCAGCGAAAGCGACATCGACTTTTATGGCGAGGAGTTCAGGCGAACCGGCTTCCGGGGCGCGCTCAACTACTACCGCAACGTCGATCGCAACTGGGAAATCACCGGTGCTGTGGCCGGCATGCAAGTGTCTGTACCGGCGCTCTATATCGCGGGCGATCGTGACTTCCTGCTCTCGTTTCCCGGAACGGACCAGTTGCTCGCCAACCAGAAGAACTTCGTTCCCGGCCTGCGCAAGATTCAGATGCTGCCCGGCTGTGGCCACTGGACCCAGCAGGAGCGGCCGAACGAGGTCAGCACCGCGCTGATCGAGTTTATTCGAACCCTGCCGAGCCGATGATGACAACCCTGACGCCCCAACAACCGTCCTTGCCGCGACCGGTGGCCGTGGCCGTGGCCGGCAGCCTGAAAGAAAACGAAGCGGCAAGGGTCAAGCAGCGGTCGATGCTCGAGGGCCCCGTGTTGCCGACGCTCCTGACGCTCGCTCTGCCGACGCTCGTGGTCATGGTCGTGCAAACTCTGGTAGGAGTCGCGGAGACCTATTTCGTCAGCTTCCTCGGGACGGAAGCGCTGGCGGGCGTCAGCCTGGTGTTTCCGGTCTTCATGCTGATGCAGATGATGTCGAACGGCGGCATCGGTGGTGGTGTCGCATCGGCAATCGCGCGCGCGATTGGCGCTGGCAAAGTGGCGGAAGCCGAGGCGCTGGCGCTCAACGCACTCGTTCTCGCAATTGCTTTCGGAGTGATCTTTGCCGCCGCCGAATGGCTGTTCGGCGAGGCTGTCTACCGCTTGCTCGGCGGTCAGGCAGGAGCCCTCGGCGCAGCTCTCGAATATGGCCACGTTATCTTCTTCGGAGCGATCTTTGTCTGGATCGTGAGCCTTCTGGCGGCGGCTCTTCGTGGCGCAGGCAACACCGTCGCGCCGGCGGCCGTCATTCTGCAGGGCGTGTTCGTGCTGCTTCCGCTTTCGCCGGCCTTGATCTTCGGCTGGGGCCCCTTTCCGCGGCTCGGCGTAGCGGGAGCCGGCGTTGCCGTCGTCGTCTAACATCTCGTTGGTGCGCTCGTGTTGATCGTTTACATGCGCTCCGCTGGGGCCTCGTTGCGTCTGCCGTTCGACGTGCGCCTCATCAAGTGGCGGCAACTTGGCGATATTCTTGGCGTCGGCGGGTTGTCGGCCATCGGCACCATTCAGTCCAATTTGACTGTCGTCCTGGTCACTGGCACCGTCGGGCTGTTCGGCACTGACGCCATCGCAGGCTACGGAATTGCGTCGCGCCTCGATTACATCCAGATTCCGCTGCTCTTCGCGCTTGGCAGCGCAGCGCTCACGATGGTCGGGGTCAACATTGGAGCGGGCCAGATCAAGAGGGCGGAGCGCATCGCCTGGGTTGCCGCGTTTTTTTCGGCCGGTGTCACCGAACTCCTCGGACTCGTCGTGACGATATTTCCACACGCCTGGCTGACGCTGTTTAGCACGGAGCCCGAGGTTCTGGCCGCCGGTTCGATCTATTTCCGCAACGTAGCGCCCTTCTACGGCGTGGCGGGTCTCGGAATGCTGCTCTACTTCGCAGGCCAGGCCGCAGGCCGCGTGATGTGGCCGGTTCTCGGGGGAACCGTCCGGCTGCTCGTCGCGGCGGGAATTGGCTGGCTCGTCGTTGCCTATCTTGGCGGCGGATTGCGGGAGCTCTTCATTACCGTTGCCGCCGGCTCGATCGTTTCCGGGGGCATCGTCGCATCTGCGCTTTGGCTCCGTGGCTGGGGGCGGACAGGCTAGGCTTCGCCAGCCTCGGCATCTCGTCGCGGCGCAGCATGCAAAATGAGACTACCGGTCAAGTTGCAGCAGGCGAAGCTGCGCGCGCCGCCCCAGTCATCGGCTAGTTTTTCGCCCGGCGGTCCCGGTCGCAATGCACTGTGAAGGGCATGACGATTTCGGAACGACCTATACAAAAACTGGCGATACAAGGGAGGGGTTCGATGTTTAGAAGCTGTGCGGGACTGGTCGCGCTGAGCAGCCTGTTGCTTTCCGGCGCCGCCTTAGCTCAAGAGAAGATCAAGGTCGGCGTCACCGCGACCCTCGAAGGCACCTATACGGTGCTCGGCGAGGACGGAATCCGCGGGCACCAGACGGCGATCAATACGCTCGGCAAGAAGGTCGGCGACAAGGAAATCGAATTCATCATTGCCTCCACGGATGCCACGCCCGACTCCGCCGTCCGTGCCGTGCGCAAGCTGATCGAACAGGACAAGGTCCATGTCCTGCTTTCGCCCTTGTCCGGTGACGAAGGCATTGCGGTCAAGAACTTTGCCAAGACGCGACCGGAATTGACCTTTGTGAATGCTGCTTCCGGCGCGCAGGAAACCACTTATGTCGATCCGGCGCCGAACTTCTTCCGCTACAACATGGATGGCGCCCAGTGGCAGGTAGGCCTCGGCAAATACGCTTACGACACCAAGGGTTACCGAAAGATCGCAACGGTGGGCGAAGACTATTCGTTCATCTACACGCAGGTGTTCGGGCTGGTGCTCGAGTTCTGCGGCGCCGGCGGACAGGTCACCAACCGGCAATGGGTGCCGCTCGGCACCAAGGACTTTGCCTCCGTCATCGCCGCCCTGCCCGACGATGTCGACGCGATCTATCTCGGCCTGGGCGGCGCGGATGCCGTCAATTTCCTGAACCAATATCAGCAGGCTGGCGGCAAGGCGCATCTGATGGGCGGCTCGATCATGGTCGACCAGACCATCCTCTCCGCCAAGGGTAACGCCAAGAATGCGCTGCTCGGCACCATCGCCGCGAGCGGCCAGGCCGATACCTGGGAGGATGCGGGCTGGCAGAAATTCGTGAAGGCTTATCAGGACGCCTTCCCGCCGAACAAGCGGTTCCCGAGCCCGTCACTGCTCGCCACCAACTACTACAACTCGACGATGGCGCTGATCCTGGCGCTGCGTCAGGTCAATGGCGACCTCAGCAACAACCAGGCCAAGCTCAAGGAAGCCCTCGCCAAGATCGAACTCGACGCACCCAACGGCAAGATCAAGCTCGACTCCAACCGCCAGGCGATCGGAACCAACTTCGTCACCGAAGTGGTGGATGACGGCAAAGGAGCCCTCTTCAGCAAGGTCGTGAAGGTCATTCCGAACGTGAACCAGACGCTCGGCTACGACCCGGCAGTGTTCTCCAAGATCGGGCTGCCGAGCCGGACGGTTCCGGAGTGCAAGAAGTACTGACCTCTTCGCATTTGCGAACGGGCCCCGGTTACGCCGGGGCCCGGGCTGGACGTGATCTTCCCTTGATCTTCCCTTGCATTCTCGCGGCGGATGTTGAACGCTGGTTGAAAAGACAAGAACATCCCGCGGGAGGGAAGGCATGAGCAAGGCTCTCGCCGTCTTCCACGGCCGGTTCGGTCGCGCGACGGTCTATCAGTTGAACCGCCCCTTCAACATGCACGCGCATCGCGAAGGGCACCTGATTTTTCATGTCGGTGGAACGCCAGCACGCATTGATGTGTGCGATGAGCGATGGCTGCTTGCGGAAGACTCCATTGTTGCCGTCAACCCCTGGGAACCGCACAACTTTGTCCCGACAGACATGGAGAACGGGGCGATCTTCTTCGTCCTTTACGTCAACGCCGAATGGTTCGCCCCCGACGCGGCCCGCGCCCACAGCCTGCGGTTCGGCCGCACCTGCTTCAAGCGCACGGCCACGCTCGACAGGCATATTCGCCGCTCTGCCGCGCTGGTGTGCGGCGCACCTTCGCTGAGCAGCCTCGACTGCGAGCTCAGGCAGTTGATCGACAGTTGTTATGACGAAAGCTGGCAGACGTCCGACCCGGTGCAGGAGACGCGCACCGCCACCGCCGTCACCGACTTTCGCGTCCGCAAATCCATCAAGTTGATGTCCGAAAGCCCGGGCGCCGAGATCGAACTGGATTCGATCGCGCGGGCCTCCGGGCTATCGCGCCCGCACTTCTACCGGCTGTTCCGCACCCAGACCGGCGTCACGCCGAACCTCTATCTCAATACGTTGATCATGGAACAGGCGCTGGACGCCCTGGTCGCGACCGAAGTGCCGATCGCCGATATCGGCTTCGATCTCGGCTTCTCCTCCCAGAGCGGTTTCACCCGCTTCTTCGCGGCCAATGTCGGGATGGCGCCGACTGAATACCGTCGCGCCGCCAAAGTCTTGCGCCCTTGAGTGCACCTGGTGCGAAAAGATACTGACAATCAAGTGCAAGGTCCGCGGCGCCGTTAGGATGCCCAAAACGCGAGCCGAAACGGCCGCGGCGTCTGGGAGGACGGTATGGCGACGGCCGGGCTGCTACCGTGACACGATTCATCGAACGCCATCCGGCATGGGCGCTGATCCTGCTGATCGCGGTCGCGGTGCTGTTGTGGCTGATCCTTGCCGTCTGGCCGCCCGGCCTCGAAGAGGCGATCGGCAGGAAGCGGGTCTTTCTCAACGCCCTGTTCAACGGCATCACGCTCGGCAGCCTTTACTTCCTGGTGGCCAGCGGCTTCACGCTCATCTTCGGCCTGATGCGCAACGTCAATCTGGCGCATGGCTCGCTTTATCTGTTCGGCGGCTACATCGGTTACGCCATAAGCGCCTGGACCGGTTCCTGGATCCTCGGCTTCATCATCGCATTTCTCGGTGTGGCGCTGGTCGGCATCGTCCTGCAGATCGTCGTCTTTCGCCGCATGGAAGGGCAGGATCTGCGCCAGACCATGGTCACGATCGGACTCTCAATCGTGTTTGCCGATCTGATGCTGTGGGCCTTCGGTGGTGACTTCTATCAGATCCAGACGCCGAGCTGGCTGGTCGGCCCGATCGAATTGCCGCTGGTCACCGCGGTCAGATCGTCGGGTGAGGCGGTCTATTTGCGTTATCCGCTGGTGCGGCTCGTGATCCTGGTCGCGGCGATCGTGATCGGCATCGCGATGTGGCTGGCGCTCAACCGAACCCGCGTCGGCATGATGGTGCGCGCCGGCGTCGATGACCGCGACATGCTTGCGGCGACCGGCGTGCCGATCCAGCTCGTCTTCGTTGCCGTGTTCGCGCTTGGCGCCGGCCTTGCCGGCATCGCGGGCGTCGTCGGCGGAACCTTTCAGTCGCTTTCGCCTGGCGAGGATACCCGTTTTCTGCTCGCTTCCCTCGTCGTCGTCATTGTCGGCGGCATGGGATCGATCCCGGGCGCGGCGCTGGGCGCCGTCATCATCGGCCTCGCCGAGCAGCTCGGCTCCGTCTACATCCCGACTTATGCAATCGTCGTGACCTTCCTCATCATGGTGCTGGTGCTGGCGCTGCGGCCGCAGGGCCTCCTTGCGAGGCGCTGACATGTCGCTACTCCAGGGCGCTCATCCTCAGACCAGTCAGCCGGCAAGAGTGCGCGCGGCGTTGTTGGCATGGCCGGAATTCAACAAGCCGGCTGTCTGGCTGGTGGCCGTGATCCTCTTGATCATGCCGTTCATCGCCAACGGCTTCTTCCTGATCGAGATCTTTGCCACGACGCTGATCCTCGGAACCGTCGCGCTCAGCCTGATGTTCCTGGCGGGCTATGGCGGCATGGTCAGCCTGATGCAGCTCACCGTCGCCGGCTTTGCCGCCTACATGGTCGCGGTGTTCGGCATGAGTGCCAACACCAATATCAGCCTCGGCTGGCCGTGGTGGCTCGCAACACCGATGGCGCTTATTCTGGCCACTGCGTTCGGCACGCTCGGTGGCGCGCTCGCGGTGCGCACCGAGGGCATCTACACCATCATGATCACGCTCGCGATCGGCGCGGCCTTCTACTATTTCACCAACCAGAACTGGGCGATCTTCGGCGGCCACACCGGCATCAATACCATTGCCACGCCGCGCTTCTGGGGCATCGACTGGCGCTCCGATATTCCCTTCTATTACATCACGCTGGGCGTCGCGGGGTTTTGCTACTTCGCCGTTCAATATGTCTCGCGCGCGCCTTTCGGCCTCGCTCTGCAGGGCGTGCGCGACAATCCGCGCCGCATGGCCGCCCTCGGCTTTAATGTCAACGCGCACCGCGTGGCAGCCTACGCCTTCGCAGCCTTCATCGCCGCACTCGGCGGCGTCCTGCAGGTCTGGAACTACCGGCAGATTTCGCCCGGCTCGGTCAGCGTCGGCGCCTGCATCGACATCCTGATCATCGCCGTGGTCGGCGGCATCACCCGCCCCATCGGGCCCTTCATCGGTGCCTTCATCTTCGTCATCCTGCGTACCTTCGCGCTCGATCTATTGGTCAAGTTCGGCCTCGACGGCAACCGCTTCCGGCTGCTGATCGGCCTCGGCTTCCTCGCCATCGTGTTCTGGTCGTCGGATGGCGTGATCGGGCTCTGGGAGCGCTGGCGAAGCCGCACGGCCGCTCCGGACAAACGCGCGGGCGGAGGCCACGGCCATGGATAGCGCCGCGCCACGCTTTTCGGCTGTCGGCGCCGGGGCCGCGCTGGAGCTGCGCGGCGTGACGCGGCTGTTCGGCGCGCTCGCGGCGCTGACCGACGTCACCATCACCGTTCGCCCGGGCGAACGCCGCGCTGTGCTCGGCTCCAACGGCGCCGGCAAAACCACGCTGTTCAATTGCGTGACCGGCGACTTTCCGCCGTCCTCGGGCACCATTCGCTTCTTCGGCGAGGACATTACCCACTTCCCGCCCTATGAGCGTATCAGGCGCGGCTTGCGCCGCACCTACCAGATTTCGGCACTGTTCCCCGGCCTTACGGTGAGGGACAACGTCTACCTCGCCTGCCGTGGCGTTTCTCGCGGGCGTTTCTCGCCGCTGCGCCCGGGCGCGAACGATGCCCTCATGCATGCGACAGAGGCGCTGATCCAGGCGGTGCACCTGGCATCGGTCAGGGAGCAGCGGGTCGCGGAGCTCGCGCATGGCCAGCAGCGCCAGCTCGAGATCGCGCTCGCGCTCGCTGGTGCGCCGCGCTTCATCCTGTTCGACGAACCGGCCGCGGGCCTCTCCCCCACCGAGCGGCGCGAACTGATCGATATCCTGACGTCGCTGCCCGCCCACATCGGCTACATCATCATCGAGCACGACATGGATGTCGCGCTTCGCGTCGTCGAAAGCGTCACGATGATGCACAACGGCCGTGTCTTCAAGGAAGGCCTGCCGCACGAGATCGAAGCCGACCCGGAGGTGCAGGAACTCTATCTGGGGGCAGCAGGCCATGAGTGAGGTCCGCCGTTCAGCGCCTGCCCTCGAAGTCCGGGGCCTCGACGTTTACTACGGCCATTCCCATGCGCTGCAGGGCGTCGAGCTGACGCTGGATTCCGGCGTGTTCTCGGTGGTCGGCCGCAACGGCATGGGCAAGACCACGCTGTGCAAGACCATCATGGGCTTGCTGCGGGCGAGCGGTGGTTCGGTTCGCGTCCGCGGCGAGGACATCACCCGCCTCAGCCCGGCGCGGATCGCGCAAGCAGGTGTCGGCTACGTTCCGCAAGGGCGACGGCTGTGGCGCTCGCTCAGCGTGGACGAACATCTGCGGCTGGCGGCCGGGATGCGGCGCGGCGTCTGGACCATCGATCGCATCTACCAGACGTTTCCCCGCCTTGCCGAACGTAGGGATCATGGTGGCGGCCAGCTCTCGGGCGGCGAACAGCAGATGCTGGCGATCTCGCGCGCGCTTCTGACCAATCCACATCTGCTCATCATGGACGAGCCGACCGAAGGCCTTGCGCCTGTCATCGTCGCCCAGGTCGAGGAAATGCTGGTGCGGCTTGCCGAAGACGGCGAGATGTCGGTGCTGGTGATCGAGCAAAATATCGGCGTCGCCACGGCGATTTCGAAGAACGTCGCGATCATGGTCAATGGCCGCATCAATCGCATCATCGACTCCGCGCGCCTTGCCGCCGACCGCGAATTGCAACAACGGCTGCTCGGCGTTGGAGTCGTTGGAGTCCATGCCGAGCCGGAAGCGGACATCGAAGCTACCGATGCGAGCGCGGAGAAGGCGCGTCCCTCGCCGCCGCGCGCCCCGAGCACGGCGCCAATCCGGATCTATATCTCCAATCCCACGCTGCCGACGCGCTGGTCGCAGCCGGCACCGATTGCGCGCATCGAGGCAGCCGCGCGCACGCTTTCGACGGGCCTCACCCGGATTGAAGACGCCGCACGGCAGAAACGCCAAGCCGGTGCCGTCGTTCAAACCGCGTCCGGACCACCGGTCGTGCTGATCGTCGGCACCCTCGATACCAAGGGCGAGGAGCTGCGCTTCATCCGCGACGTGATCGCCGGTCACGGTTTGCGGACGCGCCTGGTCGACGTCTCCACCAGCGGCAAGCTTTCCACCTGCGACGTCTCCGCCCAGGAAATTGCGCTCAACCATGGGCGCGGCGGGTCGAGCGTGTTCGGGTCCGATCGCGGCGCGTCGGTGACCGCGATGGCCGATGCGTTCGCCAATTGGCTGCGCCGTCAGGGCAATGTCGCAGGCATTATTTCAGCGGGCGGCTCCGGCGGCGCCTCGCTGGTCGCGCCGGGCATGCGCGGCCTTCCCGTCGGCGTGCCGAAACTCATCATCTCATCCGTCGCATCGGGGAACGTCGGCCCTTATGTCGGACCTGCCGATATCACGATGATGTATTCGGTCACCGACGTGCAGGGGCTTAATTCGATCTCGCGTGCCGTGCTCGCGAACGGCGCCAACGCCATCGCCGGCATGGTGAAGGCGCGTCTCGAAAATCAAAGCGCGGCCGAGCATAACGCACGGGTTGCGTTGCCCGCTGTCGGCATCACCATGTTCGGCGTGACGACACCGGCCGTGCAGAAGATCGCGGCCGATCTGCGCAGCGATTTCGAATGCCTCGTCTTCCACGCCACCGGCGTCGGCGGCCGTTCGATGGAGAAGCTGGTCGATTCCGGAATGCTCGCGGCCGTCGTCGATCTCACGACGACGGAAGTCTGCGATCTCCTGATGGGTGGCGTATTCCCCGCCACCGAGGAGCGCTTCGGCGCGATCATCCGCAGCCGCGTGCCCTTCATCGGCTCTGTCGGTGCGCTCGACATGGTCAATTTCGGTGCGCCCGACAGCGTTCCCGAACGCTACCGCCAGCGCAAATTCCACGTTCACAATCCGCAGGTGACCTTGATGCGTACCACGCCGGAAGAGAACGACCGCATCGGCCGCTGGATCGGCGAAAAACTCAACCGGATGGACGGGCCGGTGCGCTTCTTCCTGCCGGAAGGCGGCGTCTCGGCGCTCGACGCCCCTAGCGAGCCGTTCTGGGATCCGGAAGCCGACGCGGCGCTGTTTACAGCGCTGGAACGCAGCGTGCGCCAGACCGGCAACCGCCAACTCATCCGCATCAGGCGCCACATCAACGAACCCGAATTTGCATCCGCCATCGTCAACGCGCTCCGTCCTCTGGTCGGACGCCCGGGGACACGTCGGAAAGTCGCGAGGTGACCATGGCGAAGTTCGAACGTTCAGCCATCCTGAAGAAGTTTCGCAACATGGCTGCCAAGGGCGAGCCGATCGTCGGCGGCGGCGCGGGCACTGGCCTATCGGCCAAATGCGAGGAAGCTGGCGGCGTCGACCTGATCGTGATCTACAATTCCGGCCGCTACCGCATGGCCGGCCGCGGCTCCCTCGCCGGGCTGATGCCCTATGGCGACGCCAACGCGATCGTGCTGGAGATGGCCGGCGAAGTGCTCCCCGTCGTCACCCGGACGCCGGTATTGGCGGGCGTCAACGGCACCGACCCGTTCCGCGACATGGACAGTTTTCTCGATCAGCTGAAGGCGCTGGGCTTTGCCGGCGTGCAGAATTTTCCGACCGTCGGCCTGATCGACGGCGTATTCCGCGCCAATCTCGAGGAAACCGGAATGTCCTATGCGCTGGAGATCGACATGATCGCCAAGGCGCGCGACAAGGATATGCTGACGACGCCCTATGTGTTCAGCGAGAGCGAAGCCGCGGCAATGGCGATCGCGGGCGCCGACATCATCGTTTGCCACCTCGGCCTCACCACCGGCGGCGCGATCGGCGCGCACACTGCGCCGAAGCTCGAAGACTGTCCGGAACAGATCGACACCTGGGCGGCAGCCGCGCTCAGCGTCAATCCGGACATTTTGGTCCTGGCCCATGGCGGCCCGATCGCCGAGCCCGCCGACGCCGATTTCATCATGAAGCACACGCGCAAGTGCCACGGCTTCTATGGCGCCTCCTCGATGGAGCGCCTGCCGGTGGAGCGGGCGCTCACGGAACAGGTTCGCAAATTCAAGGCGATCGGCGCGCGGTAACGCCGAGACCAAAGGGAGGAAGAGATGTCGGGGACTCTGGTTGGCGAATTGATCCTCTGGCTGATTGTCGCGATCGTCGTGATCGCCGTGGTCGTCTATGTCGTGAACTGGCTTTACCACCGATCGTCGAAGGAAGTGTCCTTCGTTCGCACCGGTCTCTTGGGCGAGCGCGTGGTAATCAATGGCGGCGCCTTCGTGCTGCCGTTCATTCACGACTACACGCCCGTCAACATGAACGTGCTGCCGATGGGCATCGTGCGGGCCAAGCATGACGCTGTCATTACCCGCGACCGCATGCGTATCGACATCGAGGCCGATTTTTACGTGCGCGTGCAGCCGACCCGCGAAGCGGTCGCGATCGCCGCCGCCACGCTCGGACGGCGCACGCTCGAGCCGGAGCAGTTGCACGCCCTGCTTTCCGGCAAGTTCGTCTCCGCGATCCGGTCGGTGGCCGCCGAAATGACTATGGAGCAAATGCACGAGCAGCGCGGCGAGTATGTCGCCCGCGTCAAGGCCGCCGCTGCCGAAGCGCTGGCCCAGAACGGACTTGAATTGGAGTCCGTTGCCATCACCGACCTCGACCAGACGGACCTCGAATATTTCAATCCGTCGAACCGGTTCGATGCCGAGGGCCTCACCCGGCTGATGGAGGACATCGAAGCCAAGCGCAAGCTGCGCAACGACATCGAGCAGGATTCGATGATCAAGATCCGCGCCCGCAACCTCGATGCCGAGCGGCAGGCATTGGAGATCGAGCGCGAGAGCGAGACCGCCCGCCTCGAACAGGAACGCGACATCGAGATGCGCCGGGCGCTGCAGCGCACCGAAGTGGCGCGCGAACGCGCGTTGCGCGAGACCGAAGCCGAGCAGGCGCAGATCGCCGCCCGCGAAGCGATCGAGAAGGCGCGCATCGCCAATGAGCTCGCCATCGCCGAAGCGCGGATCGCCTCCGAGCGCGAAACAAGGCACCGCGAGATCGAGCGCACGCGCGCCGTCGAGGAAAAGGAGCTGCTGGCGCGCGAGGAGATCGAAAAGGCCAAGATCGCCAATCAGCGCGCGGTCGATACCGCCCGTATTGCCTCGGAGCGCGAGGTACGGCAGCGCGACATCGAGCGTACGCGGACCGTCGAGGAAGCCGAGATCACGGCACGCGAAGCGATCGAGAAGGCGCGCATCCAGCAGGACCGCGCCGTCACCGACGCGCGGATCGCCAATGAGGAAGAAACCCGAAGGCGCGAGATCGAGCGCACCCGCGCGGTCGAAGAAGCCGAGATCGCGGCGCGCGAGGCGACCGAGAAGGCTCGCATCGCCCAGACCACGATCGTCAACGTCGAACGCATTGCGTCCGACGAACGCACCCGCGCGCTGGAGATTGCGCAGGTTCGAACAATCCAGGAAGCGGAGATCGAGGCGCAGAAAGCCGTGGAAGCGGCGCGGATCGCCCGCGAGCGTACCCTGGCCGCCGAGCGGATCAGCTCCGAGCACGCCACGCGCAAGCTCGAAATCGAGCGCAACCAGGCGCTGGAAGTCGCCGGCATTTCCGCGCGCGAGGCAACGGAAGCCTCCCGCATCGCGCAGGAGGAGCGCGTTCGCTCGCTCGAAATAGCGCGCAACCGCGCCGTCGAGGAGGCCGATATCGCCTCGCGCGAAGCGATCGAGGCCGCCCGCATCTCCCAGGAGAAGGTCGTTGCCGCGCAGCGTATTCGGGCCGAACGAGAAACAAGGGGACTCGAGATCGAGCGTACCGAAGCCATCGAAGCCGCCGAACTCAAGCGGCGTGACGCCATTGAGCGGCGCCGCGTCGAGGTCGAGCTGGCGCTCGAAGCCGAACGTATCGCCTCGTCGAAGACCCGAGAGGTGCTCAATATCGATCAGAAGAAGGCGGTCGAGATCGCCGACGAGGAGCGCGTGATTGCGCTCGCCGCCAAGCGCTCCGAGCGCATCGACGCCGATCGCCAGGTCAAGCAGGCCGAGATCAACGCGCGCAAGGAAGTCGAGACGACAGACGTCTCGCGTGAACAGGCGCTGGAGGCCGCCCGGCTGGCACGCCGGCGCGCGATCGAGCAGCTTGAAGTCGGCCGTGTCCAGGCGCTGCAGGAAGCCGAGATCGCTTCCCGCGAGGAAGTCGAGCGGGCGCGCATCGCCTCCGACCGCGGCCTCGACGAGGCCCGTATCGGCCGCGAGCGCGACCTGCGCAAGCTGGAAGTCAATCGCGAGAAGGAAGTCGAAACGGCGCTGATGGAAAAGGCGATCGCCCTCTATCAGAAATCACTGGAAGAATCCGCCGCCAAGGTGGCAGCCGAGGATGCGCGCGCGGGGGCGACCGAGGCGGCCGAGCGCGTCGTCACCGCCCGCGACAGCGAGGTCGCCAGGCGCCAGAAGACCATCGAGGTGCTGCTGGCGGAGAAGCGAGCCGAGGAGACAAGGATCGCCGCCGAAGCCGAGCGCGTACGCGCCGCGGTAGAGGCCGAGGCGCAGCGGCTCCTGAACGAAGCCGAGAACGTGCTTACCGACCAGGCGCGCTACTCGCTGTTCCGCCGCAAGCTGCTCGACCGTATTGAGGGCATCGTGCGCGAGAGCGTCAAGCCGATGGAGAAGATCGAGGGCATCCGCATCCTTCAGGTGGACGGGCTCAACGGCGGTGGCGGCGGCAATGGCGGCCGCAGCGCCACCGACGAGGTGATCGACTCGGCGCTACGCTACCGGGTACAGGCGCCGCTGATCGACTCGATCCTTTCCGACATCGGGGTCGAGGGCGGAAGTCTCGCCAGGATGCCCGGCCTCATTCGCGAAGCGCGCGACATGCAGGGCATCAAGGAGGCAACGTCACGCAGGAGCAGTCCGGGCAAGCCCGACGCGCCTCCTGCTGCCCCGGCTCCAGGCGAGCCGCCTGCCGAGCGCGGGCCGCGCAAGAAAGGTTGATAGCACGTCATGGCCCGGGTCTACGTCTCTACCGTCGTCAACGCCCGCAACGACCGCGTCTGGGCGCGCGTGCGCGACTTCAACGGCCTTCCCAACTGGCATCCTGCGATTGCGGAGAGCCGCATCGAGGGCGGCGAGCCCGCCGACAAGATCGGATGCGTACGCGACTTTCGCCTGCGCAACGGCGATCGCATCCGCGAGAAACTGCTCGGGCTGTCCGACTACGACATGTTCTGCACCTACTCGATCCTGGAGTCGCCGATGGGAGTGGAGAACTACGTCGCAACGCTGCGGCTGACGCCGGTGACCGACGGCGACCAGACTTTTCTGGAATGGACCGCCGAATTCGACTGCGCGCCCGAGCGTGAGAACGAGCTCGTCAGCAACATCGGAGCCGGCGTGTTCCAGGGCGGATTCGACGCGCTCAAGCGCGCTTTCGGAGGCTAGCGTGCCGCATATCGTCAAAAGCACGATCCTCGACGCGCCGACGTCAGCGGTCTGGAATGTGCTGCGCGATTTCAACGGCCACGACCGCTGGCATCCTGAGATCGCCACTAGCACGATCGAGCGCGCACAGGTCGCCGACAAGATCGGCTGCGTGCGCCGCTTCAAGCTGCAGGACGGCTCGGAGCTGCGCGAACAGTTGCTCGCCCTGTCCGACCTCGAACAGACCTTCAGCTATTGCCTGCTCGATACGCCGATCCCGATGTTCAACTATGTCGCCCATGTCCGCCTGCTTCCGGTCACCGACGGCGACCGCACGTTTTGGCATTGGGAATCCAGGTTCACCACGCGGCCTGCCGATGCCGAGCGGCTGACGCAGATGGTCGCGGAACAGATCTATCAAGCCGGCTTCGACGCCATTCGCCGGCACCTGAAGGGAGGCCGCATGAAAGCAGAGGCGAAGCCATGCCCGTCACGGTGAAGACATTCGCGAACTTTGGCGAGGCGGCGTCAGCACTGTCGTCCGACCGCAGCGCGCGCTATCTCGGCGGCGGCACGCTCGTCATGCGCGCCCTCAACGAGGGCGATGTCTCGATCTCCACGGTCGTGCGCGCGACCGACCTGGCGCTGACCCGCATCGATGTCGCAAGCTCGCGCGTGACGATCGGCGCCGGCGTCACCTTTGCGAGAATTCTGGCCGAGCGCGAACTCGCCTTTCTGCATGCGCCGGCGCGCTCGATCGGCGGGCCGGCCGTACGCAACATGGGTACGGTGGGCGGCAATCTGTTCGCGCCCAGCCCGTACGGCGACTTCACCGTCGCGCTGCTGGCACTCGACGCCACCGTTTCCGTCCAGGGCGGCCTTGGCGCCCGCGACATGGGAATCGAGGAGTTCCTGCAATCCCGCGAACGGCAGAGCGGCGCGCTGGTGCTGGCGGTCGCGTGTCAGCGGCCTGCAAGTGCCGACGCCTTCCGCTATCGCAAGATCGCCCGCATCAAGCCGAAAGGCGGCTCGGTGATTACGCTGGCGGCGCATCTGCCTTCGAGCGGCGGCCGCATTTCAGGTGCGCGCATCGCGCTCGGCTCGATGGCCGCAACGCAAATTCGCGCCAGGGCCGCCGAGCGGGCGCTGGAGGGCCGCGCGCTTGACGATACGGCGATCAACGCTGCTGCGGCGGTAGCCGCCGAAGGTGTGTCACCCACAGATAATGCCCTTGGCAGCGCCTGGTATCGCCGCGAGATCGTCGGCGTTCATCTTCGCCGCCTGTTGTCCGGCCTGGAGTAAGCCTTCATGACCAAGACCGCCCTGCAATTTCGTCACAATGGCCGCGACGTCGCACTATTCGTCGACGGCGGCGTCAATCTGCTGGTCGCGCTCCGCGAGCTGATCGGCGACATGACGCCAAAGTTCGGCTGCGGCCAGGGCGGCTGCGGCGCCTGCAGCGTGCTGATCGACGGCGAACTGCATCTCTCCTGCTTGACGCTGGCGGAAACCGTGAACGGCCGTGCCGTCGAAACGCTCGACGGGCTCAAGGACGGTCCCAATCTGCATCCGCTGCAGCGCGCCTTCATGGAGCAATTCGCGGCACAGTGCGGCTACTGCACGCCGGGCATGCTGATGGCCGCCAAGGCGCTGCTCGATCGCAATCCGTCGCCAAGCCGCGCCGAGGTCATCGAGGCGATCTCCGGCAACATCTGCCGCTGCACCGGCTACGAGCCGATCATCAATGCCGTCCTCGCCGCCGCCTCTGGCGGACGGGCCCGCGCCTAAAGGACACCGCCATGCTGGAACTGCGCAAGGACATCTTCGCCGACGAGCGCGACGACAACCTGAAAGAGATCGGAAAGGGCACGCAGCGCCAGGACATGCTCGGCCATGTCACGGGCACCTCGACCTATTTCGACGACCACAAGCTGCAGGGCATGCTGCACCTCAAGGTGTTGCGCAGCCCGCATGCTCACGCCCGTCTGCGCCGCATCGACACGATGGAAGCGGAACGCTCGCCCGGCGTGCGGCGCATCATTCGCGGGGCGGACGTGCCGCGTAATCTCAATACCCTGCTCAGTCTGATCAATTTCGGCAAGGACGACGAGCCGTCGCTCGCGGTCGACAAGGTGCGCTACAAGGGCGAGCCGATCGTCGCCATTGTCGCCGACAGCCCGCGTGAAGCCTGCGAGGCGATGGCGAAAGTGCGCGTCGACTACGAGCCGCTGCCTGCGGTGTTCGACGTCGAGGAAGCCCTGAAACCAGGCGCGCCCGTCGTCAACGAGGTCTATCCAAAAAACACCTTCATCTATCACGACGTCTACGATCACCAGAAGCTGCGCTTCGGCGATGTCGAGCGCGGCTTCGCCGAGGCCGACCATGTACTCGAGCAGCGCTATCAGATGTCGCCGATCGAGCACGCGCCGACCGAGACCAACGGCTCGATCGCAGCCCCCGATACCAACGGCCGCTATGTGGTCTACACCTCGACGCAGGCGCTGTTCTTCTCGCTCGATACCTGCGCCAAAATCCTCGACGTGCCCTCCAACACTTTTCATTTCATCGGCGGCACCGTCGGCGGCGGCTTTGGCGGCAAGGTAGATACGCTCACCGAGCCGCTCGCCATTCTCGGCGCGATGCTGACCGGACGTCCCGTGCGCTATCAGCTCGGCCGCGAGGAAGAGATGCAGTTCGGCTCGCCGCGCGGCGCCGAGCGGATCTACATCAAGGATGGCATCATGCGCGACGGCCACATCGTCGCGCGCAAGATCCGCGCCTATTTCGATAGCGGCGCCTATACAAGGCTTTCAAGCTACGCCGTCGTCAAATGCGTGGCTCACCTGCCCGGCCCCTACACGATCCCGAACGTGCATGGCGACGTGTATTGCGTATTCACCAACCGGACGCCGGCGACGGCGATGCGCGGGTTCGGCGTCACGGCAATGGATTTTGCGCTCGAATGCCAGATGGACAAGCTCGCGCATCTCGTCGGCATCGACCCGATGGAGTTCCGCATCCTCAATGCCTATCGCGACGGCGACATGAAGGCGCACCGGCGCGAGGCCAAGAACACCGCGCTGATCGAATGCGTGCAGGTCGCCGCCGAAAAGGCCAAGTGGCCGCTGCGCGAGGAAGTGAAGCGCATGTCCTCGCGCAAGGACGGCGGCGGCAGCCGGGCGGCGATATCGCCGACGCCGCTTGAACCTGCTCCGCAACGCGCGGCCGTCTCGCAGCAGCGAACCACCTACGATCGCGCGCCCCCTGCATCAATCCAGCCACCGCCGCCCGCGCCGACGCCGCCTGCCCCGCCTCCGAGGCCGCCTGCTCCGTCGCCGTCGCACGGCGCCACCCGCTTCTCTTCCGTCTTCGGCACCAGGAGACGCTGACCATGGCAAAGCATCGCGGACGCGGCATCGCCTCGATCAACTATCCGATCGGCATGAACCTTGGCGGCGACCCCAGCCAGGCGCTGGTGCACTCCAATCCCAGCGGCAAGTTCACGGTATCGCTGTCGTCGATCGACCTCGGCCAGGGCATGAAGTCGGTGACGCGGCAGATCTGCGCGGAGACGCTAGGCGTGCCGGTCGAGGACGTCTATGTCGATACCGCCGATTCCGACACCGGACCGCACTGCATGGGCTCGTTCGCCTCGCGTGGCACGCATCGTGTCGGCAACGCGGTGATGGCGGCGGCGAAAGAGGCACGCGGCGTCATGATGGAAGCCGCTGCGGAGGAACTGGAGGTCAATGCCGCCGATCTCGAGACCGACGGGCGTGGCAACATCCACGTCAAGGGCGCGCCGCACCGCTCGATCTCCACCAAGGACGTCGCGATCGCCGCGCAGTTCAAGCAAGGCAAGACGATATCGGGCCGCGGCATCTTTCTGGTGCCGCTGTCCGAAGTGAATCCCGAGACCGGCGAGATGTCACCTGCGACTTGCTATGCGCACGCCTGCCTGGTCGCCGAGGTAGAGGTCGATGACGAGACCGGCGAGATCGCGATGGTGCGCATGGACAGCGCGTATGAGCTCGGCCGCGCGCTCAATCCGCGGCTGGTGGAGCAGCAGCTCGTTGGCGGCGCATGGATGGGAATCAGCCACGCGCTCTTTGAAACACCCGAGCCCTATTATCCCGACCCGGCGCATGGCCCGCGCGATTTTGTCGAGTATCTGATGCCCGGCCCCGGCGACATCTGCCCGCACGATATCGCGGTGCTGGAACGCCCTGCGGCCGACGGCCCGTTCGGCGCCAAGGGCCCCGGCGAGATGTGCGCAAACCCGGTGCTGCCCGCGGTCGCCAACGCCATCTTCAACGCGGTCGGCGTGCGGATGGATGAATTGCCGATCACGCCCGAAAAAGTCTTGCGGGCCATCAAGGCGCAGGGCGGCGCGCGGCCGCAAGCGAGGCGCTGAGGTCAGGCATGACGGTCCGCGGCAACATCGTCGGCATCGACAGCCCGGAGGCGCTCGAAAGGGCGCTGCGAACGGCGTATTACCTCGCCGACGAGGGCCTGGCGACGGCGGCCTATCTTGCGCTTGCGCTCGGCAAGCCGTTGCTGCTCGAAGGCGCGCCGGGTGTCGGCAAGACCGAAGCTGCAAAAGCCATCGCCGCCGTGCTCGGCCGCCGCCTGATCCGGCTGCAATGCTACGAGGGCATCGACGCATCAGCCGCGCTTTACGAGTGGAACTACCCGCGCCAGATGCTCGCGATCCGCCAGGCCGGCGAGGAAAGCATCGACATCTACGGGGAGACTTTTCTGATCGAACGGCCGATGCTGGCCGCCTTGCGCGCGCCCGACTCCACCGTCCTGCTGATCGATGAAATCGACCGCGCCGATCAGGAGTTCGAGGCGTTTCTGCTGGAATTCCTGTCCGACTTCCAGATTTCCATTCCCGAACGCGGCACCGTCCGCGCCGCCGAGCGCCCTGTCGTCGTGCTGACCTCAAACCGGACCCGCGATCTGCACGAAGCGTTGCGCCGCCGCTGCGTCTATCACTGGATCGATTATCCCACCGCCGAGCGCGAGGCGCGTATCGTCATGATCCGGGCGTCGAGCGTCGCCGAAGCGACCGCGCGTGCCGTGGTTGCCGCCGTCGGCAAACTCCGGCGCGAGCCGCTCAGCAAGGCGCCGGGCATCGCCGAAGCCGTGGACTGGGCGGAAGCAGCAACGCTCTTGCACGCGCGCGGCGCGCGCTGGCCTGATGCTTTCAAGCGCTCGATTGGTGTCGCGCTCAAGGACGAGGAGGATCTCACCTTCATCTCCGGCCGGCTCGACGCCCTCATTGCGGAGGCTGCCGCGTGAGCGACGAACCTCAATTGCCACGCGCTGCCGGCGTCTTCGTGTCCTTTGTCGCTCTATTGCGCGCCAACGGTTTTGCCGTGGCGCCGGAACAGACGACTGCGTTCCTGGCCGCCATCGAGTTGCTGGGTCCGCGCAGCCTCGAAGCCATTCGGCAGGCCGGATTGGCAACGCTAGCCCCGCCGCCGGAGCGGCGCGCGACCTACCACCGGCTGTTCGATATCCATTTCTTCGGCAGCGAAGCGGTCGATCGTGCCGGCGCGGAAGATGAGGAAGTGGTTCGCCTGCAGGAGGAAGGACGCGGCGAGGACGAAACATTGCTCGCTGATGAAGCTAACGAGTCAGGGCTCGCTGCGGCCCGCGCGGAGGCGCTGGTCGAACGCCGCTTCGCGCCGGGCGCGACCGGCGATGTCTTGCGAAAGCTGTCGCGCGAGGCGCCTGCGCGCCTGCCGCGGCGACGCGGCCACCGGCGCAGGCGCGCCCGGCGCGGTCCCTGGGCCGATCTGCGGCGAACCTTGCGCGAGACCGTGCGCAACGATGGCGAAGTGCTGCGGCTCGGCCGTCTCAAGCGGCGCGCCCGGCCGCGCAAGATCCTGCTGCTGATCGACGTCTCCGGCTCTATGAAGGGGCGTACCGACGACAACATGAAGCTTGCGCACGCGCTGTCGCACGCGGCTCCCAATGTCGAGGTATTCACGTTCGGCACGAGGCTCACCCGCGTGACGCGCGCCCTCCGTCTCAAGCGCCGCGAGCAGGCGCTGTTCGCCGCCGCGCACCTGGTCAGCGATTGGGACGGCGGCACCCGCATCGGAGATGCGTTGCAGGCGTTCCTGGCGGTACCGCGGTTCGGCAGCTATGCGCGCGGCGCCGCCGTCGTCATCCTCTCCGACGGCCTCGAACGTGGCGATCCCTCCGCCCTGCGCGATGCCGTCGCAAAACTGTCGCGAAGCGCCTGGCGCCTGAGCTGGCTGACGCCGCTGGCGTCGGGCCCCGGCTTTCAGCCGCAGACCGAAGCGTTGATCGCGATCCGCCGTTTCGTGGATGATCTGGTCGATGGCGGATCCACGGCCGCGATCGTTTCGCATGTACTCTCGCTTGGACAAAGGAAGGCCGCGTGACCGAAATCGTCGATGCCCACCATCATATCTGGCGCCAGGCTGACCTGCCCTGGTTGGTTGGCCCGATGCAGCCGCGCATCTTCGGCCCTTATGAGCCAATCCGTCGCGACTATCCAATCCAGGAGTATCTCGCTGACCTCGCAGGTTCCGGCGTAACGCGTTCGGTCTATGTGCAGACCAATTGGGCCAACGATCGCTTCGAGGACGAAACCGCCTGGGTGCAGCAGACGGCAAAGGACCATGGCTGGCCGCACGCCATCGTCTCCTATGGCGATTTCAACGTCGACGATGTCCGTCCACAGCTCGATCGTCTCGCACGCTATCCCCTTGTGCGCGGCGTGCGCATGCAACTGCACTGGCACAACAACCCGCTCTATCGTTTTGCGGCGCGGCCCGACCTCTGCGTCGATCCAAAGATCCGGCGCAACATCGCGCGGCTCGCCGATTATGGCTTCAGCTTCGATCTGCAGGTGTTCGCGCCGCAGATGGCCGGTGCCGCGGAGCTCGCCGAAGCGTGCCCCGATGTGACCTTCATCCTGCAGCACGCCGGCATGCTGGAAGACCTCTCGCCGCAAGGCCGATCCGCCTGGCGCACTGGGATGACCCGCCTCGCGGCCTGCCCAAACGTCTTTTCAAAACTTTCCGGGCTCGGCACCTTCATCCACCGCAACGACCCGTCGCACATATCCGACGTCCTCACGGAGACGGTCGCGATCTTCGGCGCCGAGCGCTGTCTGTTCGGCTCCAATTTTCCGATCGAGAAGCTTTGGACCAGCTATCGCGTACTGATCGACGCCTATCTCGCCGCAACAGCCGCGCTTGCCGCGGACCAGCGCGATGCAATTCTGCGAACGACTGCCACGCGTGTCTACCGGCTTGCCCGATGACGGCGCACGCGGATCAGGCGATTAAAGGAACGTGGGAGGGAACACATGCCGCTTGAAATCAAAATCCTCGACTATGGGGATATCGAACTGGAATCGAGCTTTCTGGTGCTCGGCCGCGATTGCGGCCGGACCCGCCGTGTCCTGACGCTCGGCTTCCTGATCGTCGGCGGTCCCTATCCGGTGGTGGTCGACACCGGCTACCGCTCCAACCAGATCATGGAAACGCTGGGCATGCGCGGCCTGCAGTTCCACGAGAACATGATCGAGAACCAGCTCGCGCGCCACGGCGTGCGCATGGGCGACGTCCGCTTTGTCTGCCACACCCATCTGCACATCGATCATGCCGGCAAGGACGATCTGTTTCCAATGAACACGACGGTCGTGCTCAACCGCAAGGAGCTGGAGTATTCCGTCTCGGGGCTGATGCATCCGCAATATCCGGCGCCCGATATCAAGCATCTGATCGACCGCCTGCACACCAAGAGCGCGCTGCGCTTCCTCGATCTCGAAGTGACCGGGCCGATCGAACTGATGCCGGGTGTCTATTGCGATGCCGCCAACGCCCATACCGAAGGCTCGATGAACATCCACGTTCACACCGCCGACGGCATCGCCACCATCTGCGGCGACGTGATCTACGACTTCAACGACCAGATCGTGAACCCCTTCAACGAAATTCACGATTGGGAACCGCGCACGACAGGCAATCACGGGACCAGCAAGCGGGCCGAGAAGGCGGCTATCAAAAAGCTCCTGAGCAATTCGCGCTACCTGCTCCCGGTCCACGACCGGCCGGCCAAGATCGAAGGCGGCATGGTGGTCGGCAGGCTGCACGATCAGGTGCCTGGGCCGGTGGTGCAGAGCCTGCCGCAGCGCAATTGGTTCCCGGCCTGAGCGCTGAAAGGACCGACCGATGACGCACGTCACGCTGCGCCCGGAATTCGAGACTCTGATCGACCCCTATGCGCCGGTCGGCCAGGTCGGCACCGGTTTTGAATTCACGGAAGGGCCGATCTGGCATCCGATTCATCACTATCTCTTGTTCTCGGACATGCCGGCCGACGTGCGCCGGCGATGGGATGCGAAGCGCGGCGTCGTCGAGGTCAAGCGCCCCTCGAACAAATGCAACGGCATGACGTATGACGCCGAGCTCAACCTGATTGTTTGCGAGCACGCCACCTCGTCATTGATCCGCGAACGCCCCGACGGAAGGCGCGAGGTGATTGCCTCGCATTTCGAAAATCAGGAGCTCAACAGCCCGAACGACGTCTGCGTGCATTCGAGCGGCGCGATCTATTTCAGCGATCCCTGGTACGGCCGCATGCCGGTCTACGGCGTCGAGCGGCCGCGGCAACTCGGCTTCCAGGGCGTTTTTCGTGTGCCACCTGGTGGGGGTCCGCCGAAACTCGTGGTCGATCGGCACATGTTCGATCAGCCGAACGGCCTTTGCTTCTCGCCCGACGAGCGCCTGCTTTACGTCAACGACACCACGCAGGCGCTGATCCGCGCCTTCGACGTCGAAGCCGATGGCTCGCTTTCCAACGCGCGCGTCTTCGCCAGCGGTATCCGTTCCGAGCTCGAGCCCGGCCTGCCCGACGGCATGAAATGCGATCAGCGCGGCAATGTCTGGGTCACGGCGCCCGGCGGCATCTGGGTCTATTCGCCATCAGGCGAGTTGCTCGGCAAGGTGCGCGTTCCCGAACTCGTCGCCAATCTCACCTGGGGCGGACCCGAGTTTCGCACGCTCTATCTGACCGCCACGCATTCGGTCTATGCGATTCCGGTCAAGGCCGGACCGCGCCACGAGCCCTATATGAGCAGCCGGGCTTCAACTGGTGCCGACACCGCTTCTGCCGCGCCTGCGTCACCACAACTTACCGGCGGCGACATGCAGCTCGATCCGCGCCGCTGCGCGATGATCATTCAGGATCTGCAGAACGACGTAATCATGGAAAGCGGCGCATTCGCCGATTCCGGCTCCCCCGCCCATGCGCGCCAGCAGCGGGTGGTCGACAATGTCCGCCGCCTCGCGGACGCTGCGCGGGCCCGCGGCGTCGTGATCATCCATGTCTGGTTCATCGTCGAACCTGGCGCGCCCGGCGTCACGCTCAACGCTCCCTTGTTCGAAGGGCTGGTCGATAGCGGCGCGATGGTGCGCGGAAGCTGGGGCGCCGCGCCGGTTCCGGGGCTTGAGCCGCGCGCCGGCGATTTTGTGGTCGAGAAGATGCGCATGAGCGCCTGGGAAGGCACGCGGCTGGAAACTATCCTCAAGGCGACAAGCCGCGACATGATCATCAATACCGGCGCCTGGACCAACATGTCGGTCGAACATACCGCCCGCACCGGCGCCGACAAGGGTTACTTCATGATCGTGCCGGAAGACTGCTGCTCGACCATGAACGCCGACTGGCACAACGCCTCCATCAATTTTGCCATGCAGAACGTTGCCGTCGTCACCAACGCGGACGCGGTGATCAGGGGATTGGGATGAGCGGGGCACGGCCATGCCGAAGCTCTTTCACCTGAGCTGCTCACCGCGCGTGGATGCGGAATCCTCAGCCGGCGCGCGCGTCTTCATCGACCGCTTCCGCCAGGCACGCCCCGACTGGGACATCGACGTGATGAACTTGTGGCGGGATCACCTGCCGGAATTCGAAGGCTACGTACTGGAGGCCAAGTATGCCCGCATCAATGGGCGGGCCTTCACCGATTCACAGCGCGACGCCTTTGCGGTCACTGAGCGCATCGCGCTGCGGTTCGCGCTCGCCGATCGCGTGCTGATTTCGACGCCAATGTGGAATTTTGGCATTCCCTATAAGCTGAAACAATGGATCGACGTGATCACGCAGCCCGGGCTTACGTTTCGGTTCGATCCCGCGCAGGGATATCTGCCCTTGGTCGCAGACAGACCGACGGTGGTGATCCTGGCGAGCGGCAGCGATTTCGTCACCGGCATGAACCGCGGCCGCATCGACATGGCGACGCCCTACCTGCGCGAGGCGCTGCGGTTCATCGGCGTCAGCGATGTGCGTTTCGTGCCGATCGGACCGACGACCGGGCCGCTCGAACCGATCCGGGCGGCTCGCGAAGGCGCGCATCGGCGGCTGGCCGAGATGGCTGCGCGATTCTAGCTCGCGAGGTTGGCGGAACCGGAATATTTGCGGCAGTATAGCGCTTACCGGACCGCGTCGAGGAGACTTCCGTTGAAATGTTACGAGCTGCAGGGACCGAGCGGAATCGATGGACTTGCCCTCGTGGACAAGCCTGTGCCGGAGCCCGGCGACGGCCAGGTGCTGGTTCGGCTCAGGGCGGCAACGCTGAATTATCGCGATCTCATCGCCATCAAGGGCGGTTACGGCTCGCGTCAGAAATTTCCACTCGTGCCGGTTTCGGATGGCGCGGGCGTGGTCGAGCGGATCGGTCCGGGCGTGCGGGAATTCGCAGCCGGCGACCGCGTCATCGGCAGCTTCTTCGAAAGCTGGATCGGCGGCGAACCGAGCGAAGCAAAAATGCGCTCAGCCCTCGGCGGCGCGGTGGACGGCGTCCTTAGCGAGTATCGGATCTTTCCGAAGCACGCGCTGGTCCGAACGCCGGAGCACCTCAGCGACATCGAAGCCGCCGCACTTCCCTGCGCCGGGCTCACGGCCTGGAGCGCGATCGTCAAGCTCGGCCGCGTGAAGCCCGGTCAAACCGTTCTGACTCAGGGGACCGGCGGCGTATCCCTGTTCGCAGTTCAGTTCGCCAAAATGTGCGGCGCGCGCGTCATCGCGACCTCATCCAGCGACGCGAAGATCGAACGCCTCAAGCAGCTCGGCGCCGACTATACCTTGAACTACAAGGCGACGCCCGACTGGGGAAAGAAGGCCCGCGAATGGAGCGGTCACGGCGTCGACCTGGTCGTGGAGGTCGGCGGGGTCGGCACGCTGAACGAATCGATCCGGGCGACCAGGATCGGCGGCACGATCGCGTTTATCGGCGTGCTCGCCGGCCCGCCGCCGTCCGAACTGCGGCTCCCCTTGATGGTCATGCAGCAGCAGCGGCTGCAGGGCGTCACCGTCGGATCGGTCGAGGATCTCCAGGCGATGGTGGATGCGATCACCACCAATGGCATGAAGCCGGTGATCGACAGGACGTTCCGTTTCGATCAGGCCAAGGACGCGTTAGCGCACATGGAGAGCGGCGCGCATTTCGGAAAGGTGGCGATCGAGATCGGGTGAAGCGCCTTCCCGCTAACCCGCGGGCCCATTCCGTCAGCGGCGCGCATGGCCGGCCGGATCGCCGTTGTCGGATAAAATCTGAGCCGCGCCGCCGATGCCGCGCCGGAAGGCTTCGTCGAACGTAACGCCGCGGATTTGCCAGCGGTGCGTCCGGCCTTGCCAGTCCATCCGCCAACGCGTGACCCACCCAAGCTCGCGATCATTCCAGACCAGATGTCCGACCAACGCTAGTTCCCCACCCTGCTCGGTCGCGAGCGGCGCCAGGCTCGACGATGGCACAGTCTCGAGCTTCGCGCCTTCGAGGCCCGATTTCGCCAACGCAGCCATGCTGGGCAGCACGATGTTCATCCCGCGCCGGTCGGCGGCTGCGAGCAACGCGTCGCGCTGCAAATCGGACTGAGCTCCATCCGCCGTGACGATAAAGTCCCTCGGGCCGTTCTCCATCTCGACAAAGACGGCCAGGCGCGGACGATGTGAAAGCCACGGCTTGAGACCAAGCGCCTTGAGAAGGTCGTCGATTTTCTTTTCGTCAAAATCGACCGTCAGATCGTAGGGCCGATCACGGGTGCCCTGCTCGTCACGAATAGGCTTACCCAAAAACTGGTCGCGATAACTGAATGCCCTGACGAAACTTTTCGCGTTCGATTTGTACGCCGCCAATCGACGGTCGGCCGCGAGTTTCTGTGCGCCGGATACCTTGATCAGGACGTCCTCCAGACCGGCGGCAAAGCCGGTGATGCGATTGACCTCGCCCTGCCCCGTGACGACGGTCTGCGCCCGGTACAGATCAGCTCCCGCCACCGCCATCGCTCCGCTGCACCAAACCATGGCTACAGCAAGGAGTATCCTGACGATGCTGGCTGCGCCAAGCCATATCAAAACAGGCTGGCGTCTCGTCATAGGCAGATCAACCACGATGAGGCTTCCGCGATTCCTCAAGCTATTGTCTTGGAACATTGGCAAATGCGAGCGCCGTTTTAAGAAAGCCCTCCCCGCTGGTGGGCCTTCAACCCTAGCATTATGTATCTTTGCGCCGAAAAAACATACGCGCGGGTCCAATGACAGGGTTCCCATTGCAAGATTTTGCCGGGTTTTGAGGTCATTTCAGGATCATAGGCGTCTACGCAAGGGATTAGCGATGCTGACGGCCTGGCAATTGGCGGTGCGGCGGATACAACTCTTGCTGGTTCCAAGAATTGCTTCTATCGCCATTAGGCTTTAGATTTCCGCAATTCGCTCGTCGAAAAATGGGCGCCGCCTGGCGCGCGCGAGAGCTGAACGTGATCTACAACCGAGCCGGGGTCGCCGCCTCACGAAAAAGCTGAGGGCTCGACCGCTGCTATGGCGAGATGTGTAGATCGGCTGTAAGAGAGACCGCCCGCGCGAGAACGATGTTGCCCGCGCGGAAGCTGCAGCGAGCAGCCGGATGGAAATGAACGATGCGCGAAGACAAGAGCAAATTGCTGAGATCGCTGACCATCGATCGCAGCGCCAGCAAGGTGGAGCGACCGAAGAGCCGCTGGCTGCCGATCTCGGCGGCCGTTGCCGCCTGCGTCATCGTCGCATTTGCCGCCTTTGCCGCCTTCGAATTGCGCAGGCAGGACCAGCACAAAGAGACGACGTCACAAACCGCACCGCAGCCCGCCTCACAGTCGCAAGCGCAGCAGCAGCCGCAGCAGGGCGCAACGAATGGCAAGGCGGCCGGCAGCCTGGCGGCGTCCGGCTATGTGGTGGCGCGCCGCAAGGCAACCGTTGCGGCCGAGATCACCGGCAAGGTGGTCGAGGTCTTCACCGACGAAGGCAGGACGGTGACCGAAGGGCAAGTCGTCGCGCGGCTCGACAGCGTGCTGGCTGAAAGGGACTATGAACTGGCGCGCTCGCGTGTCGAGACCGCCGACGCCGCCGTCGCCGCGATCACCGCCGATCTTGAGGATGCGACCCGGATCATGTCGCGGGTACAGACATTGTCGCAGAAGAACTTTGCCACCGAGGCCGATCTGACCAAGGCGCAGGCTCGGGTCGGCGTGCTCAGCGCGCAATTGCGCCAGGCGCAGTCGCAACTCGAGACCGCCAAGATCGACGCCAAACGCAGCGGCTCGATGCTCGACAAGCATCAAATCCGCGCACCGTTTGCCGGCGTCGTCATCGACCGCAGCGCGCAACCCGGTGAGATGATTTCGCCGATGTCGGTCGGCGGCTACACCCGCACCGGCATCTGCACCATCGTCGACATGGATTCGATCGAAATCGAGGTCGACGTCAACGAGGCCTTCATCGGCCGCGTCACCCCCGGCGGCCCCGTAAACGCGGTGCTGGATGCCTATCCGGACTGGACCATTCCCGCCTCCGTCATCGCGATCGTGCCGACTGCAAACCGCGAGAAGGCCACGGTGAAGGTCCGCATTCGCTTCGAAAAGAAGGATCCGCGCATCCTGCCCGACATGGCGGTGAAGGTGAATTTTATGCGCGAGGCCAAGGCGAACGGCTCCGCCGACGCCGGCGCCGCGAACTAGCTCCCGACCGCTTCAAAGAGGAGACAAACGTGACAGCCGAACACCCGATGGTCCGCCTTACCGGCGTAAGCAAGCGTTTCACCAAGGGCAAGGAAACCATCTCAATTTTCGACCACCTCGATCTTGCGATTCCCCGCGGCGATTTCGTCGCCATGATGGGGCCATCGGGTTCGGGCAAGACGACGCTACTCAACCTGCTGGGCGGCATCGATCGCGTCGACGCGGGAGAGATTGCGGTGGCGGACCATCGCATCGACGGCCTCTCCGAGGGAGAATTGGCAGCCTGGCGGGCCGCCAATATCGGCTTCATTTTCCAGTTCTATAATCTGATGCCGATGCTGACGGCGGCGCAGAACGTGGAATTGCCGCTGTTGCTCACCAAATTGCGCAGCAAAGAGCGCGCCGAGCGTGTTCACACCGCGCTTTCCGTGGTCGGGCTTGCCGATCGCGTCAAGCACCGTCCGCGCGAAATGTCGGGCGGCCAGCAGCAGCGCGTGGCGATTGCGCGCGCCATCGTCTCGGACCCGAACCTGTTGCTGTGCGACGAACCGACCGGCGATCTCGACCGTCAATCCGCCGACGAAATCTTATCGATCCTGCAACTGCTCAACGGCGAGCTCGGCAAGACCATCGTGATGGTTACCCACGATCCCGCGGCGGCAAACTATGCCAAGCGCGTCTTGCATCTCGACAAGGGCCGCTTCGTCGAACGGGAGCTTGCCGCGTGAACGACTTCGATCTGGTACGGAAAAACCTGTTCCGCCGCAAGTTGCGCGCGAGCCTGATGATCGTGTCGATCCTGATCGCCTTCATGATCTTCGGCGTGCTCGCCGGATTCTACCGTGCCTTCACAGCCGGCGAGGATGCCGCCGCCGCTGATCGGATGATCACGGTCAACAAGATCAACTTCACCCAGCCGATGCCGATCGCCTATTTCAACCGCGTAAAAGCGGTAGAAGGGGTGCGGCAGGTGACCTTCGCCAACTGGTTCGGCGGTTACTATCAGGATCCCAAGAACTTCATCATGGCGCTCGCGATCGAGCCAAACACCTATTTCGACGTCTATCGCAGCGAAATCGACGTTCCTCCCGAGCAGCTTCAGGCCTTCATACGCGACCGCGGCAGCGCGGTGGTCGGTGAAACGCTGGCGCAGAAGTGGGGCTGGAAGATCGGCGATCGGATTCCTCTCAATAGCAACATCTTCAGCCAGAAGAGCGGTGGTCACACCTGGGATCTCACCATTGTCGGCATCGCCAAGGGCAAGGCCCAGCACGTCGATACCAACTTCCTCCTGTTCCAGTATCCCTATTTCGACGAGACCCGCAGCTTCGGAAAGGACACCATCGGCTGGATGATCCTGCAGACCACCTCGCCCGAAAACAACGACCGCGTGGCCAAGACCATCGACGCGATGTTCGCGAACTCCACCGCCGAGACCTCGACCGACACCGAAAAAGCATTCGGCAAGGCGTTCGCGGCGCAGTTCGGCAATATCGCCCTGATCGTGCTATTGGTGGTCGGTGCGGCCTTCGTCACCATCCTGATGATCGTCGGCAACACCATGGCGCTCTCGATCCGCGAGCGCACCCGCGAGATCGGCGTGCTGAAGACGCTCGGCTTCTCAGGTCCGCGGATCCTGACGATGGTGCTCGGCGAATCCGTGCTGCTGGCGCTGCTCGGCGGCATTCCGGGCCTTGCGATTGCGGCGCTGATTGCGATGGCGCTCCGCACCAGCCTCGCCAACATCGCGCCCGCGTTTGCTGTATCACCAACGATAGCGCTGCAGGGGCTGGCGCTGATGATCGCGCTGGGGCTTATCACCGGGATCATCCCGGCGCTCAACGCCATGCGGCTCAAAATTGCAACCGCGCTCGGACGGGGATAGGCATGCGTTCGCTTTGGCTTCAAGTGGCGGCGGTCACCGCCATCAATCTCAAGAGCATCTCGCAGCGCCGCTGGCTCTCGCTCTCGACGGTGATCGCGATCGCACTGGTGGTGATCGTGTTGCTCGCATTCCTGGCGATGGCCAACGGCTTCCAGCGTACGATTGCGGGATCCGGCGCCGATGACATTGCCATCGTGCTGCGGGCCGGCTCGCAGGCCGAGATCAACAGCACCGTGAGCCGCGATCAGGTGCGGCTGATCGAGGATGGACCCGGCATCGCGCGCGGCAGCGACGGCAAGCCGCTGATCTCGCCGGAACTCTATCTTGTGGTCGACGGCATCAAACGCACCACCAAGACCAAGGCCAATCTACCGCTGCGCGGGATCGGCGAACAGGGCTCCGAGTTGCGCAAGGACGTTCGCATCACCGCAGGCCGCATGTTCAGTCGCGGCAGTAACGAAGTAGTGGTCGGCAAGGCATTGCTGCGGGAATTTGAAGGGCTAGACCTCGGCTCTACCGTATCGTTCGGCGCCACGCGCTGGACCGTCGTCGGCGTGTTCGAGGCCGGCGGCAGCGTGTTCGAATCCGAGATCTGGGCCGATCTTTCCGTGGTCCAGAGCCTGTTCAATCGCAACAACATCGTGCAGACCGTGCGCGCGCGACTCACCGGACCGGCCGCACTGAATGAGCTCAAAAGCTTCAGCGACAACGATCCACGGCTGAAGCTCGACGTCAAATCCGAAGCGAGTTACTTCGCCGAACAGGCGTCGCAAACCTCCGACCTGATTCAGAAACTCGGCTGGCCGCTGGCGATCGCGATGGCGCTCGGAGCTGTCGCCGGAGCGCTCAACACCATGTATTCGTCGGTCGCCGCGCGCGCGACGGAAATCGCAACGCTGCGCGCCATCGGCTTCGGCGGCTTCCCAGCTTTTGTCGGAACATTGGCCGAATCGCTGTTGCTCGCCGTCATCGGCGGCCTGTTAGGGGCGGCCGCTACCTTTCTGATCTTCGATGGCGTCACGGCGTCGACGCTTGGCGGCAACTTCACCCAGGTGGTGTTCGACTTCAAGCTGAGCCCGTGGCTGATCGCCGAGGGCGTGATGCTCGCACTGATCGTGGGCCTGATCGGCGGGCTGTTTCCGGCGCTACGCGCCGCGCGATTGCCGATCGTCGAAGGCCTGTACGCGAACTGAAACGCCCTATTCGCCTTTAAGGCCTGCCACGCGGATCACCTCGCTCCATTTCCGTGTCTCGTCGTCGATGAACTTGCCGAATTCGGCGGCCGAGCCGGCGCGTGTTTCCAGCCCCTGGGCGAACAGTTTCTGTTTCACCTCGGGGTCGGCGAGCGCGCGATTGATCTCTTGCTGCATCCGCTCGACGATCGGCTGTGGCGTTCCTGCCGGCGCCATGAAGCCGAACCATCCCGAGGCCACCACGTTGGGAAAGCCCTGCTCGCGCAAGGTCGGAGCCTGCGGGTAGATCGCGCTGCGCTCGGCCGAGGCGACACCCAGCACACGGAAATCGCCGTTCTGGATGTGCGGCAACGCCGTGCTGATCGCAGTCAGTGTGGCATCGACGCGGCCGGCGAGCAGCTCCGTGTAGGCCATCGCATCGCCGCGGTACTGCACGTTGAGCCCCTTGACCCCGGCGTCTCTCAGCAGCAACTCGGCCGCCAAATGCGGTTGAGAGCCCGCGCCCGGCGAGGCGAAGGTCAGGCCGTCCGGCTGCGACTTGCCGTAGGCGATCATCTCCTGCAAATTCTTGAAGCTCGCCTTGGCGTTGACGATCAGGAACAGCGGCGCCATGACGGTCATTGCCACCGGCTGCAGATCCTTGCGCTCGTACTTCAGTTTTCCGAACAGCGCTTCGGCGGTGGCATAGGGCGCGGCGGCATAGAGGAAGGTGTATCCGTCCGGTGCGGCGCGCGCGACCAACTCGTTGGCAATGCGCGTGCCCGCCCCCGGCTTGTTCTCGACGATGAACTGTTGCCCCAGGCTGCGCCCGAACTGCTCGGCCAGGATACGCAGCGAGATGTCGTTTGCCCCGCCGGCGCCGTAGGGCGACACCAGCCGCACCAGCCGTGACGGCCAATTGCCTTCGGCGAATGCCTCGAAGCCGGAGCTTGCCGAGAGGCAGGCGGCGATGGTCCCGAGCAAGGTTCGGCGTGTGACTTTCATGAATGCCTCTTCTTGAGCCGCCTGAACATGCGGGGCAGCCCGTCGCGTCCATCCCATTTTTATTCGAGCCACATTGGCGCGATCGCACTGCTGGATCGCCGGGCCCTTCTTCCTATCGAGGCTGCAACGATAGATACGCGCTTTCTATCGAACAATGTGTATTTTTTGACCGATTGATAAGCTTGACCTATGAATACAGAAACGACGATGCTGGGGGACGCGACATGGCGATGGATGTGACAGTGCGGCAGTTGCGCGCCTATGTGGCCGTGCTGGAGACCGCGAGCTTCTCGGAAGCCGCCAAGGCCATGCACTTGTCGCAGGCGGCGCTGTCGGGCCTGATCAAAGAGCTCGAGAGCCGCGTCGGCGTCCGCCTCTTGGACCGCACCACCCGCAAGGTTTCTGCGTCTAGCGTCGGCGAGACCTTTGCACCGATGGCGCGGCGCGTGCTGTCGAACCTCGACGAGGCGCTGGAGAGCCTGACCAACCTGAAGGAGCTGCGCCGCGGGTTGGTGCGCGTAGCCGCGCCCGAGACCTTATCGTGCACGCTGCTGCCGGAGCTGATCGCTGAATACACTAATAGCCATCCCGGCGTGGACGTCCGCTTTGACGACGTGCCGATCCAGGAGGTGCTGGCGGGCTTGCAGAACGGCTCTACCGACATCGGCTTCGGGCCGGCCGGCGTCGTTCCCGATCAATCAATGGAGGTGCACATGATTTGCGCCGACCCGCTCTGGGCAGCGTTGCGCAGCGATGACCCGCTGGCAAAAGGCAAGTCGGTCAGTTGGAAGGATCTGCGCCAGCGGCCCCTGCTCAACTACATGCCCAACATCGCGGTCAACGTGTTGAGCAACGTGCCGCCTAGGCATCACCCAAAGGAGCTGGTGCCGGTGCATCGGGTGAACACCGCGCTATCGATGCTGCGCGTGAGACAAGGCGCCGTGATCTGCCCCTCGATGGCGGAGCCGCTGGTGCGTGGCTTCGGACTGACGTTCCTGCCGCTGCTGCAGCCGGCCGTCAAATGGAAGATCGCGATGTTCGTACGACACAGCGCATCGCTCTCGCCGGCCGTGGAGAGTTTTCGCGACTTCACGCTGGATTTCAGCCCGAACTGGGCGGCCACAGGAATCGAGCGCCGCCGCGCTGACGGGCGGCAGAAGACTGTCTAGCGAAGGGCGTCGTCCGACAGGTCGGCACGTTGGAACGGCACGTCAGTTTACCAAAACACGACGAGCTTCAGGCCAAGAACTCCACCGCGCCCGTTTCGAGATTGTACATAGCCCCTGCAATGTCGATACTGTCTTTGGCTTCCAGCTCGGCAAGCACCGGACTGCCTTTCCGAATGTTTGCGACAGTCATCTCGACGTTCGTTCGCGCGACAGCGTTGACGAAATCGTAGTTCTTCGCGGATCGCTCACCCGTGTATTTCGTCGCTTCGACTGCCGGTTTGATCTTGCCAAGCAATCCCGTTAGGTTGCCCAATTCCGCATTGTCGATCGCGCCCTTGATCGCACCGCACGCGGTGTGACCCATTACGAGCACGACCTTCGCGCCGGAAAGTTTGCAGGCAAACTCGAGGCTGCCGAGAATATCGGCGTTTTCGACATTGCCGGCGACGCGGCAGTTGAAGATGTCGCCGATACCGAGATCCATGATCACCTCGGCCGGTGCACGGGAGTCTATACAAGTCAGCAACGCCGCGGCAGGATACTGTCCAGAGGCGCTTGCCTTCTGTTCACGAAGATAGTTGCGCTCCTTCCGTTCGCCTCTGCGAAAGCGCTGGTTTCCATTCTTCATGGCCTGGATGATTTGATCGGGCCTCATTTTATCCCGCTGCGCCTTGGTCAGCGCGTCGGCATATGTCGGAGTCACTAAGCCGCCGGCACCGGCTAGACCCAGAGCGGTTGCGCTACCTGCCAGCTTGAGAAAATTCCGGCGACCTAAACAGTTGCAGTCCCGAGGATGTTCGTACTTCTGGCGCATATGTTATCTCCCACGAGCAAACGCTTCGACACAATGGCCTACCGCAATTCGAGCCTGCCAATCTCCAGAGCGACCTGTCGCTCGGAAGCAATCGGTTGCAGCGATATCCTCCGCTGCGAAACACCGATCAGCTTCGCTCCACTACCCAATTCAACTGGAGGATCTCCGCCGGCTCGGACGTAACTTCCTCTCAGCGAGCCACGTGGCAGCGAGGTGGTCGGCGCAAACACCACCCATCCCATTGAGTCCCCCCTCGCTCCGGACTCAAGACCAAAGCCGTTGACCGTGCCTGAATATACGTGGGGCGGTCCACGATCGTCGTGCTCGAAACGACATCGCATATGTTGCTGTGATCCAACGGGCGCCTGCATCTTGCAGGTAAGCAGTCCGGCTTTCACCACGCTTTGGGCGGGGGCCGGCGTCACGGAGAAGCAAACAAGAATGGCTATGGGCGGCAACCATGCATGCTTCATCGCAACGCTCCTAACGAACAGTTGGATCCGATGCCAACATTGTAGAGATCGGAACCAAGCGAGTGGCTATGCTGTCAGCGGCAGTCGCTTTCACCCAGAACCGTAGCTCCAACCCTCCAAGGTAGTTTAGCCCTGAGTGTCGGCTTAATACCGGCGTTTTCACGTGCAGCAGCAAGGCTTGTGTGCGCAAGAGCATCACATGCGGAGCGATGCTGAAACTTGGCAGATGTTGGGGCGTGCTCGAATGAAAATGACGCGCTCACGCAACTCTCCATTCGTCAGCCTCGACGAGCCAAATACCAATGAGGCAACTTATCAGATTTTCACATAGCGTTTCAATGAAAGTGAGAGAAAGATAGCCTCGGGGCCCTGCTCGGTGGCGCCCCGAACATAATGCCTGCGAAGCCTTTGGAAGATCGCCCCGTCTCGTCGGCCTGATCGGAGATAACATCGGCTCCCACCCGACTGGATGGGAAGGGCGCCGCGCAGCGCGTTTATTGATCGTCCCTGGCGCGCAAACGTGCTGAGCGAACGGCGAGCGCGTGTAGCGACGCGCATCGCGGATAAGTCGCTGCTTCATACGGAGTAATTCGTGAAACCGCTGGTCGGACTCTGCGGCAGCGCGCGTCTGCAGCAAACATCCAATGATTGTATTTGGCCTGATGACAAACTGAACGCGCGGCAGTAGCCTCCTCCAAACTATAAAACATACGGGAGGAGTGGCATGCCAGACGCAGCGGTCGCAGCACGTTCTTCTGAAACGACAAACAGCGGCACGACACAACAGGTCGATGTCGCGGTCGTTGGTGCCGGGTTTGCCGGCCTCTATCTCCTGCATCGCTTGCGCAAGGCCGGCTTCTCGGCGGTCGTGATCGAGGAGGCCGGCGACGTCGGCGGCACCTGGTACTGGAACCGCTATCCCGGCGCGCGCTGCGACATCCAGACCATCGACTACAGCTACACCTTCGATCCCGAGTTGGAGAGCACGTGGCAATGGTCGGAGAAATACGCAACGCAACCCGAGATCCTGCGCTATCTCGGCTTCGTTGCCGATCGATATGAGTTGCGGCGCGACATCCGCTTTGGCGCCAAGGTCACGGCGGCAAATTGGGATGAGGCGGCCGAACGCTGGCGGCTCACGACCAGCAATGGCGCCAGCGTTTCCTGCCGCTATTACATCATGGCGACCGGCTGCCTCTCTGCGCCGAAGCCGCCGGAGATCGACGGCGTCAAGGATTTTAAGGGCGAGGTCTATTTCACCGGCCGCTGGCCGCACGAAGAGGTCAAGCTTGCCGGCAAGCGCATCGCCGTCATCGGCACCGGATCATCGGGCATCCAGTCGATCCCGCTGCTCGCCGAGCAGGCCGCGCATCTCATCGTTTTCCAGCGCACGCCGAATTTCGCCCTTCCTGCCCACAACGGTCCTGCGCCGGCGGACCGCCTCGCACTGCTGCAGGGCGACCGCGCCGGCTATCGCGAGCAGGCGCGGTGGTCGCTCGCGGGCGTCCCCTATCCGCAACAGATGGCGGTGAGCTGGCAGTTGAGCGATGCCGAGCGCCGCGAGCGCTTCGAGCAGGCCTGGGCCGCCGGCGATCTCGTCCACATCCTGACCCAGCTCTGGGCCGACCAGGGCGTCGACGTCGACGGCAATGCGCTGCTCGCCGACCTGATCCGCGAGAAGATCCAAACCATCGTCAAGGACCCGGAGACGGCTGATACGTTGACCCCGCGCGACCATCCGTTCGGTGCCAAGCGTCCCTGCCTCGATACCAACTACTACGCTACGTTCAACCGCCCCAACGTCACGCTGGTGAATCTGCGGCAGGAGCCGATCACGTCGATTACAGCCTCGGGCGTCACGACCGACAAGCGCACGTTCGACGTCGATGTGATCGTGTTCGCCACCGGTTTTGACGCCATGACCGGCGCCATCAAGGCGGTTCATCCGATCACAGGCCGCGATGGCAAGTCGCTGTCCGACGTCTGGGCCAACGGTCCGCAGACCTATCTCGGGCTCACGGTCTCGGGCTTTCCCAATCTGTTCCTGATCACGGGCCCGGGCAGCCCATCGGTGCTGTCGAACATGGCGGTCTCGATCGAGCAGCATGCCGACTGGGTGGTCGACCGGCTGGCGGCGATGCGCGAGGCCGGCTTCACGACCATCGACGCGACCGAGACGGCGCAGGCCGGCTGGGCGCAGCACATGGCCGACTGTTCGACGCTGACGCTGCATCGGCTCGCCAACACCTGGTACACGGGCGCCAACGTGCCCGGCAAGGCGCAAGGCGTAATGCCCTATACCGGCGGCGTCGGCCCCTATCGCAGTATCTGCAACGAGGTCGTCGCCCGCGGCATGCTCGGCTTCAAACTGACCGGCCCGAACGTTTCGGAGCAATGCAACGACGGCCAGGTCGTACGCCTGCAGCCGGACGTGCGGCTGGTGCTCGGCATGCTGGCGGAGATGAACCTGCCGGCGATCGAGTCGCTCGGCGCCCAGGGCGCTCGCGACTTCCTCACCGAATTCAACAAGAGCCGTCCCGCCGGTCGGCCCGTCGGAGAAGTCGGCGACGGCGTGCTGCACGGCGCCGATGGTCTGCTGCAGTATCGCCTGTATCGGCCGGCAACGCCCGGGCCGCATCCGATCGTGGTCTATTTCCACGGCGGCGGCTGGGTGCTCGGCGACGAGCAATCCGATGATCCGTTCTGCCGCGACATCTGCCGCCGCAGCGGGATGATCGTCGTCAGCGTCGGCTATCGCCATGCGCCCGAGCATCGCTTCCCCGCCGCCGCCGAAGATGGCTATGCGGCAACGCGCTGGATCGCCGAGCATGCCACCGAACTCGGCGGCAGAGCGGGACCGGTGCTGGTCGCGGGCTGGAGCGCCGGCGCCAATATCGCCACCGTCACCTGCCAACTCGCACGCGACCGCGGCGGGCCAGAGATCGCAGGCCAGCTCCTGGTGTGCCCGGCCACCGATTGCAGGTTCGACCGTCCATCCTATGCCGAGAATGCGGTCGGCTATTTCCTGACGCGTGCGCTGATGTTCTGGTTCTGGGATATCTATTGTTCGCCCGCGGACCGCACCGACCCGCGCGCCTCGCCGCTGCGCGGCAATCTGGCGAACCTGCCGCCGGCGTTCGTGGCGACCTGCGAGTTCGATCCGCTGCGTGACGAGGGGATCGAATATGCCGAGGCGATGGCGGCCGCAGGTGTGCCGGTCGAGCAACTGCAGGCGCGTGGCCACATCCACTCGTCTCTTATGATGGTGGATGTGGTGATCACCGGCGTCAGCGGACGTACCAAGATGGCGGAAGCGTTGCGCGGTTTTGCGGGGTTGCCGCGAAAGCTGGAAGAGAGCGGCGAAGGCACTTCGCCGATCGCGGTCAACGCAGCTGCAGGATAGGCGCGCAAGGCAGCGGCCGCTCGACTTCATTCGAGCGGCCCAAAGATTTGAACCGCTCACGATCGGCGTATGCTGCTTTGGCGCCGGCCTGGGGTGGCAATCGATAACCCATCCTGGTTCGAATTGTCCGGTCTCCCGCCCCATGCCTGAGCGTGCCGCATCTCATCGATGGTCATGCATCAGATTTTCTAAGCCAATCGCCCAGCTTATCTCGCTTGCGCTCGCCTCGCCGGCCGCAATATCTCGCTGGAGATCGGAATCGAAAGGAGCCTGCGATGAATGTGCTCGACGATTATATGGTCGATCCCCGCCTGTCGCTGTTGGACAAAACGCGGATCCAGGCGCAGGTGCTGGTGCCGATGCTGCGGGCGCTGCGCGCCGAACTGGGCCAGGAAAAGGCCGATGCGATTGCGCGACAAGCCTTGCGCGACTGGTCGAAGGCGCTGTTCGCCGCCATCGGCGAGAGTGTCGAGGGCAGCGCGCGGCGTAAATGGGCGACCATGCATACCGCGCTTGCCGAAGTCACCGAGCGGGAGGTAACGGTCGAGATGCGCCGCCACGACAACGAGGCGCTGGAATTCGACGTCACGCATTGCCGGTTCGCGGAATTCTTCCGCGTGCTGGGCGAGCCGGAGCTCGGTGCGTTGCTGGTCTGCGCCACCGACTTCGATATCGTTGCCGCCGGCGGCAACGAGGTCAGCCTCAGGCGCGACCAGACCCTGATGCAGGGCGCGCCGAGTTGCACGTTCCGCTACGCATTCGCACCGCGATCATGATTCGCGCCAGCGTTAACGCCGCAGAAATCTCGTGAAAAAAGCCCCTAGTTGCGTATGATGTATCGCAAGAAGCCGGGCTGACCGGGCTCACGAGGGAGAGCGCAGATGGCAGCGACAGCGGAGCAGGTTTTGCCCTGGCTCGGGGAACGCTCATTCGCCTCCTTAAAGGAAGAGTTCGACCGCAGCGGTTACCTGATTTTCGAACGCGTTCTGGCGCCCGACCGCGTCGCCGAAATCCGCGCGGCGCTGGCGCCGCATCTGGCGCGCGATCTGTTCGGCCGCAACGATTTTGAAGGCACCAGGACCAACCGGGTGTATGCACTGCTGGCGAAATCGCCTGTCTTCGCCGACCTCGCGATCCACCCGCTCGCGATGGCTTTTGTGGAAGCCGAGCTCGGCGAGAGCTGCCTGCTGTCCGCTCTGCTCGCGATCAATCTCCATCCCGGCGAGACCGTCCAGCCCTGGCACTTCGACGACAGCGGCGTAAAGATTCCGCGCCCGCGCCCTGCCCTTGGCATCAGCACGTTTTGGGCGATCGACGATACGACCGAGCAAAATGGCGCCACCGAAATCATTCCCGGAAGCCATCTGTGGGACGGGCAATATATCGAGGGCGCGGTGAAACCCGCTCACTTCACCAACGAAGCCGGTCACGAGGAAGGCGACAGGCCTGACGCCGTGAAGCTGATCATGCCGTCCGGATCGCTGGCCATCACCAAGGGAACGCTATGGCACCGTGGCGGCGCCAACCGGTCGGACCGGCCGCGCCTGATCATCACGCCGCAATATTGCGTGGGCTGGGTGCGGCAACTCGAGAACATGGCACTCGCCGTCCCTGCCGAGGTGGCGAGCAAGTTACCCGAACGCGCACGTGAATTGATCGGCTATTCGATCCATCCGCCGTTCATGGGCTATGTCGACGGCGTTCACCCCAGGCGCCTGCTGCGGACGCAGTGATCTGATGCTTGCGAAAGCGCGAGCGCGACGATCGAACTCGTAGGATGGGTTGAGTTCTTGCGAAACCCATCGTTTGCGTTTCCAAGATGATGGGTTTCGCTGCGCTCAACCCATCCTACGCATAGCCTTTACGCGCATCTTACTCCGCGGCGGGCCGATGCCCTCGTCGCAGCCTGCCCCTTCGCATCGAATACGATCCCCTCATACCCCTTATTGGCAGCCTCGGTGATCGCCGCGACATATTTCGGCGTGCCGCCATTATAAACGAGATAGCGGGTCTTGCCGTGCTCGTGGCCGGGGATATTGGAATTGTAGCCGGTGAACCACGACTTGGCTTTGCGCATCAGCATGATGGCGTACATCTTGGTCACGTGCGCCGTCCAGCGCGCCTGCGCTTCGGCCGTTGGCTCGGCCCGCGTGTAGCCGCGGTCCCAGATGTAGCCGAGCAGGCCCATGCACCAGCCGACGCCGTTCTCGATGCCGCGCGGAAAATTCGTCGAGGCTGAACCGCTTTGCGGCCCGGTCGGCATCAGCAGGTTCGGAAAGCCATGCGCCATCATGCCGAGAAAGGTCGAGGGTCCCTCGCGCCATTCGTCGGCGAGCTTCACTCCGGCGGCGCCCGTGATGTCGATCGCATCGAATGCGCCGGTGATGGCATCGAAGCCGGTTGAGTAGACGATGATGTCGAGATCGTAATCGCGCGCGCTAGTGCGCAGGCCTGTTTCGGTGACCCGCAGAATCGGCATCTCGCCGATGTCGACGAGATGCACATTGTCACGGTTGTAGGCCTCGAAATAATTGGTCTCCAGCGGCACCCGCTGCACGCCAAAGCCGTGATCTTTCGGGATCAGCTTTTCCGCGGTCGCCGGGTCCTTCACGCGCCTTCGGATGCGATCGGCGATGTAAGCGGAGAACTCGGCATTGGCGGCCTCGTCGGTAAAAATCTCGCGAAAATTGCTGAGCCAGATGCCGAAGCCGGGTTCGTCATAGAGCTTGTCCCACAGCGCGATCCGCTCCTCGCGGGTGGCTTCATAGAAGCCGCGCCTATCAGGCTCGTGCTCGAAGCCGCCGGGCGTGCGCCGGCAGGCGGCAAAGATTTCATCGTAGCGCGAACGGATGTCAGCCATTTCCTCGTCCGAGATCGGGCTGTTGTTGAGCGGCGCGCTCCAGTTCGGACGCCGCTGAAACACCGTGAGTTCACCGACCTTGTCGGCAATCTCGCCGATCACCTGGATCGCGGTGGCGCCGGTGCCGATGATGCCGACCTTCTTGCCGGAGAGTTCAACCGGCTCGTGCGGCCAATAGAAGGTATGGAACGACCGCCCCTTGAACGTCTCCATGCCCTCAAGCCGCGGTAGCGTCGGTACCGAGAGCAACCCGACCGCAAGAATGAGGAATCGGCAGCTCAGTTCACGTCCATCGTCGAGCCGGAGCCGCCACAGATGACAGCCCTCGTCGAACGCCGCAGCTTCCACCTTACGGTTGAACCGCATGTATTTGCGCAGATCGAACTTGTCGACGACATAGTTGAGGTAGCGAAGATTCTCCGGCTGGCTCGAAAACCGCTCCTGCCAGTGCCACTCGTTGAGCAGCTCTTTCGAGAAGGAATAACCGTAGGTGTAGCTCTCGGAATCGAAGCGCGCGCCGGGATAGCGGTTCCAGTACCAGGTTCCCCCGAGATCGGGGGCGGCATCGAGCACCAGGGCGTCCACGTCGAGATCGGCCAGCCGCTTGATCTGGTAAATGCCCGACACGCCCGCGCCGACGACGACGACCTCGTAGTGCGACTTGATCTCCCCAGTCATGCGCGCCCTCTCCATTAGTTATTCGGCGTCGATCGTCTCCGCGCGGCGGCTCTTATGATGCCAACTATCCGCGTCCTGCACTTGCGTCAGGATGCCGGATTGTGCGGCAAAATCAGCCTAAAACATTGTTTGAAAATGGACGCGGCAGGCCGCCGTGAGGTGACCGCCTCAAGCACCGGGAGCGCCGCCGATCTGCGCATGCAACTGCGCGACATACGGATCCTCGATCTCCAACGCCTGCAACTGCGTCGCCAGTTGCACGAGGTATTCGCGGTTAGTGCCGAGAACGCCCTTCCCGCTCGCGATCATCGCGGCGGTCTCGGCGAGCGGCAGTTCGCCGACATAACTCGGATGCGAGCGGTTGGAGGTGAAGGCGAGTGCGGTGATTGGTCCCTGCGGCGTCGTCATCGGCACCACCGCCGGCGCATAGCCGCCGCGCAGCATTTCGCGGCGCCACAGGATCGCGGTCTCGGCATGGACGGAATCGGCCGCAATGCGGAACGCCAGCCCGCGGCAACATCCCAATTGCGGCTCCAGCGAGAGCATCAGCGCCGGATAGTCGTGCGATCCTCGGCCGAGATTGATCTTCAGCGTGAAGCGGCGCTGATAATTTTCGACGTCGGCAAGCCGGACTTCGGCAAAGTGAAAACCGGGGTCCCACATCAGCGAACCGTAGGAGTAGATCCAGAGGTCATCGCCATCAGGGTGATCGCCGAGCACCGCAAGCCGCGACGCCTCGATCGCTTCGTCCGACAGCCGCCAGCCTGCCGGCCATCCCGCGGCCCGCGCCCGCTGCTCCCACATCGAAAATATCTCCGGCGTCAGGCGCAGCAGCGACTTTTCCGGGTGCGTTACCCGGGATCGCAGCTCCGGCAGATGAATGAATGCGTCGGTGGTCAAGCCAGTATGCTCCTTTGTGGATACGGCCATCGTTGGCAATGTGCCATTGTCGGACGCAAGACGCCAACACGAAGACGGGCGATGCGAATTCCAGCATGTTATTCTGTCATGGCTGGCCTGAGATTTTTAGGGTGTAATGACGTCAACGAAATCTTCCGTCCGACCGGCAACCACACACGTTACAGGGATCAAAGGCAATCCGATGCGCGACCAGTTCTCCAGTACCCAAGCGATACGCAAACCGGCCGTCACTTCCAGAGGCGGCATCGTCGCCGCGCAATCAAGCAGGGCGGCGCAAGTGGGAGCCGAGGTGCTGGCCGCGGGCGGCGACTGCATCGATGCCGTGATCGCGACGACGTTTGCGCTTGGCGTTCTGGAGCCCTGGATGAGCGGAGTCGGCGGCGGCGGCGCGATGGTGCTCTATCGGGCGCGCGAACACCGCTATGAGGTGATCGACTACGGCATGCGGGCGCCGCTCAGCCTGCGGGTGGAAGATTATCCGCTGACCGGCGGTGGCGCGGCTTCCGACATCTTCCCCTGGCCGCGGGTAAAGGACGACCGCAACATTCACGGGCCCGGCTCGATCGCCGTGCCCGGCGTGGTCGCCGGCATGGAAGAGGCGCACCGCCGCTACGCCAAACTGCCGTGGAAGGAGTTGCTGGCGCCGAGCATCTCGCTCGCCGGCGAAGGGCTTGCGGTCGACTGGTGGACCACCGTGATGATTTCGAGCGCGGCAGCAGACTTGCGGCGTTACCCCGCGAGCGCCGCCGCCTATCTCCAGGACGGCCTGCCACCGAACCCGCAATGGGGCATCAGGTCCAAAGTCCGCATGCCGCAGGACCGGCTCAAGGCCACGATGGCGCAACTCGCCGGCGCCGGTCCGCGGGATTTTTATGAAGGCGATCTGGCGCAGAGCCTCGCCGCCGACATTCAGGCCTCCGGCGGCGCGCTGTCGGTCGAGGATCTCAAGCCATTTCGCGGCATTGTGCGCGAGCCGCTGGCGATTCCCTATCGCGGCGGCACGGTGTTCGCGACGCCCGAACTCACCGCCGGGCCGACGCTGGCGCGCACGCTTCGTCTGCTGCAGGAAAATCTCGAGCCTGCGCGCGGCGGACCGGACGCGGCAGCCTACATCGCCTATGCATCGGCGCTGCAAAAAGCGTATCGCGAACGGTTAAAGGACATGGGGGATGAAGACGGCAGGCGCGCGCTCGGCGCCGAAGCGCTGGCGCCGGCCTGCACCACGCATTTTTCCGCCGTCGACCGCGACGGCAACATGGCCGCGGTAACGCAAACCTTGCTGTCCACCTTCGGCTCCAAATTCGTGACGAACCAGACCGGCATCACCATGAACAACGGCATCATGTGGTTCGACCCGACCCCGGGCACGCCGAATTCGCTGGCGCCGGGCAAGCGGTGCCTCACCAACTACACGCCCGTGCTGGCGCAGGCGGCGGACGGAAGGCGTATCGCGGTCGGCGCTTCGGGCGGCCGGCGCATTCTGCCGGCGGTAAGCCAGCTTCTGTCCTTCGTGATGGATTACGGCATGGATCTCGATGCCGCAATTCATCAGCCGCGCATCGACGCCAGCGAAGGCGCGATCGTGATCGGCGACGTCCGCCTGCCACAGGCTGCGCGCGAAGCGCTGGGCTCGCGTTTCGATTACGAGGAGGCGCGCATCCAGAACCTGCCGATGAAGTTCGCCTGCCCCAGCGCGGTGCTGCGCGACGGCGAAACCAACAGCGGCGCGACCGAGCCGTTCCACGCCTGGAGCGAGGCAGTGGCGGAGGGGTGAGGCGGCACGTCATCAGGGAGCGACGCTGCAAAAGGTGAGATGCCGCTTACGAGAAAAGTGCGGCAATCAGATGCCGCACTTTCCGTTACCCGTATCGACATCCTGATGTGGCGGCCTCTTGCGAGGCCAGACACACCCGCTTACCGCGTCTGCGGCTCGATCGTGACCGTGCAATCGCCGCCTTGCATGGCGACCACGATCTGTCCTTCCGAGGCGCCAAGTGCAATCGGGTTCGTCGATCCACCGCCGCCCGGCGCACGAACGCTGACGCTGATCGAATCCTGCGGTGCGGTCGAACCAACCGTCGTGGGCGAGACCTCAGTAAGATTGCCCGCGGTATCCCGGCGCATGATGCGGCAAGGCGCGCCGCCGGCCTGGGCCATCGCGTCGGCCCCACGTCCACTACCGGCGGCCTCGCCGCCAGCTGCGCGAATGCGCGACGCGTCGCGCGGGATCTGGCTTACGATCCGTTGCGTGCCGGGTTCAACGATTACAATTTCCTCTTCGGTGGTGAAGTAATCATAGCCGCGATACGCCGGCTCGATCGAGACAATCGCCGCAGGTAGTCGCTGGACCCGCACGTGCCGAGGAATGCGCTCGCCTACCCGGATCGAGATGTTGAGATTGCGCTGCGGCGGCGCGAGACGCTCGCGGGTCAGCCTCTCGGAGATGCGCACCTGCTTCTCGGTCGAGATCTGCTGGCGGTCCTGCGTCTGGCTGGTCTGGGTCTGCGTGCGCGTGGTTTCAGTCGCGGTCGCCGGCCGGTCCTTGCCCTGCTCAGCCGCATCCTTCGAGGTTCTGTCCCGCTGATCGCGGCTCGGCTCCTTCTGCGTGGTGGTTGTGCCCTCGCGCTCCTTCTGGGACGTCGTTGTTCCGCTCTTGGTCTTCTCGGACTCGGCGGTGCCCTTGGTTCTGTCTTTGGCACTGTCCTTAGCGCTCTCCTTGGCATCGCGGCCGCGATCGGCCTCCCGATCGCCCGGGCGGGCGCCCTTGGTTTGCTCCGTGGCCCTCTTCGCGTCATCGCCACGGCCACGCTTGCTGTCTTCGCTCGCAGCCGTTGGACGCTCGGCCCCAGGTGCAGCCTTGCCCTTCTCGCCCGCCTGCCGGGAACCGGCTCCTCTTTCCTCACGATCCGCCGCGCCTTGAGCCTTCTGTTCCGCACCCTTCTCGGCGCCCTTGGCGCGTTCCTGCGCTCGCTCGGCGCCGCGTTCCTGGGATGCAGCACCCTTGCCACGATCGCTCGGCTGCGTCTGCTTCGGTTCCTCGCTTCTCCCGCCCGGGGCCTGGCCATACGACAGCCCCGGTGCCAGCATCAGGCAGATAATCCCAGTCGATAACAGTAACTGCTTGCGCATCTTGAACCTCCTCGAAATCGGCCCTGCGCAAGCGAACGTTCGCGGGGGATGGAAGGTTCCGTCCAGGGCGGGCGATGTCTCGGTTTGGCTGTTTAAGGGCTGCGCGACCCCGGCGTCACATTCCCAGCCGGTCCCTGACCCGCCCGGCCAGCACCGCAGCCGTGACGCCGAGCGGCCAGAATGCGTGCAGCGCCATCGGCTTGATGCCTGAGATCGGCATATCGATCACGGCAGCTCTTCCGCCGGCGAGACGGCGCGCGAGCTGTGCGCCCATCGCGGTCGAGAGCGCGACGCCGCGGCCGTTGCAACCGAGCGAGATCAGAAGATTCTCCGCCGGCTCATGCACATGGGGATAGTGATCGGGCGTGATCGCGAGCCGGCTATTCCAGCCGTGCGTCCAGGTCACGCCTTTCAGCCGCGGCCACAGCCGTTCGGCATAGCGGATGAGATAGGCGACATCGCCAGGCTTGCTGATCCAGCGCATCGGCCCGCGTCCGCCCATCAGCAAACGATTATGCGCATCGATCCGGTAATACACCGTGATGTGGCCGCTCTCGTACAACACCGAGCGCGTCGGCATGATTTCGCGCGCGACCTCGTCGGATAAAGGCGCGGTGGCCGCAATCGACGAAAACACCGGCACGATGGTGCGGCGGAGGCCCGGCCACAGATCGTCCGTGAATCCGTTGGTTGCCAGCAGCACTTTCTCGGCGCGCACGATCCCGCGTGGAGTCTCGACGCGCCAATGCGCGCCTTCACGCGACAAGGAGAGCGCCGGCGTCTCGCCATGGACGGCTGCGCCGGCCGCGATCGCGGCGTGCGCCAACCCGCGCGCATAGTTCAGCGGATGCAGGTCGCCACCGCGATTGTCCAGCATGGCGCAGAGATAGCGGTCGGTGCCGGTGATCTCCCGCATCTGCTCGCGATTCAGCAGCGTCACCGGCATGCCGCGCCGGATGCACTGCTTTGCCGTGTCTTCGATTCCCCCGGCGCTCGCCTCGTTATAGGCCGCGCGCAGCGTGCCGTTCTGCCTTGCTTCGCAGGGAATCTGGTAGCGGCGGATCAGGTCGAACGTGTAGTTGGTGGTGCCGTAAGAAAACGCGATCATGCGGCCACCGAGCTCGGCGCCGAAATCGGCCTCGATCTGATCGGGATCGTGCTTGAGGCCAGGATTGACCTGGCCACCATTGTTGCCCGAAGCGCCCCAGCCCGGCTGTTGCGCTTCCAGCACGATCGCACTCACGCGCTGCTCGGCCAGATGCAATGCGGTGGACAGCCCGGTGAAACCGCCGCCGATGATCGCGACCGCAACGTCCTTGTCTCCATCGAGCGGCGGCGTAGGCGCGGGCGCGACCGCCGTATCGGCGTAGAGACTTGGCGGCAGCGGTAGTCGGACGGGCGCATTCATGCTGGCGAACTCAGAGCGGATGCAGCACGCGTCGCAAAAAATCCTGCGTGCGCGCATGCTGCGGTTGATTGAGCACGGATTTCGCCGGCCCCTGCTCGACGATCACGCCGCCGTCGATGAACAGCACGCGGTCGGCGACATCGCCAGCAAATCCCATCTCATGGGTGACGACGACCATGGTCATGCCGTCGTCGGCGAGCCTGCGCATCACTGACAGCACGTCGCCGACCAGTTCGGGATCGAGCGCGGAGGTCGGCTCGTCGAACAGAATCGCCTTCGGCTGCATCGCAAGCGCGCGCGCAATCGCGACGCGCTGCTGCTGGCCGCCGGAGAGTTGCGGCGGATAGCTGTCGGCCTTTTCGGCAAGCCCCACCTGCGCCAGCAGCGCGCGGCCGCGCTCCAGCGCTTCGGCGCGCGGCTCTTTCTTCACATAAACCGGCCCCTCGATGACGTTCTCGAGCGCGGTTCGGTGCGGGAACAAATTGAAGCGCTGGAACACCATCGAGACCTGCGTCCGGATTGCAACGATCGAGGGCGCGCTGCGGTCGACGCGCGCCCCTTCGACGAGGATGTCGCCGCTGTCATAGCTTTCTAGCCCGTTGATGCAGCGCAGAATGGTGGATTTACCGGAGCCTGAGGGGCCGATGACGCAGACCACCTCGCCCTTCTCGACGGAAGCCGTGATGCCCTTGAGCACCTCGACCTTGCCAAAACTCTTGTGAACGTTGCTGAGCTCGATCATTTCTGGCCCGCACGCTTCTCGAAGTGACGAACCAGAAGAATGAGCGGGATGCTCATGGTGAGATACATCAGCGCCACCAGCGTGAACACGCTGGTGTTCTTGAAGGTGGAGGACGCGATCAGCTTGCCCTGCAGCGCGAGCTCGGCGACCGTGATGGTCGAGGCTTGGGACGAATCCTTCAGCATCATGATCATGATGTTGCCGTAGGGCGGCAACACGATCTTCACCGCCTGCGGCAACACCACGCGGCGCATGGTCTGCCACCAGCCCATGCCGATCGCCTGCGCCGCCTCGATCTGCCCCTTGTCGATGGCCTCGATGCCGGCGCGGAAATTCTCCGCCTGGTAGGCCGAATAGGCGATGCCGAGGCCTAGGATCGCCGCCTGCAGCGCCGTCAGCGTGAGGCCGAGTTCGGGCATCACGAAATAAAGATAGAACAAGAGCACGATGATCGGGATGCCGCGGATCACGTTGATCAGCCCGGCGCTGAACCCTGAGAAAACGCCGATGCCGGATACCCGCATCAAGGCCCAGACCAGGCCGAGCGCGGTCGACAGCAATAGCGAGCCGATGGTGACGATGACCGTCAGCGCCACGCCGCTCATCAGGATCGGCAGGAACTCGGTCGCGTCGCGCCAGAACGCCTGCATCAGGCACCCTGCGCCTTGAGGCCCCATTTATCGAGGATCTTTTCGACCGTGCCGTTCGCCTTCAGCTTCGCCAGCGAGGCGTTGATCTTGGCGAGCAGCTCGGTATCGCCCTTGCGCACGCCGATGCCGACGGCGCCGACGGTCGCCGGCTTGTAGCTCTCGACGATGCGCGCTTCGGGGAAGCCGCCTTGCTTGAGATTGTAGGCGAGGATCGGATAATCGGCGAAGCCGGCCTTGAGGCGGCCGGCGTTCACGTCACGCAGAATATCGGGAATGGTGTCGTAGGCCTTGACCTCGCTGAACAGTCCCGACTTCTTCAGCGCGTCGACGAACGCCGTTCCGACCTGCGCGCCGACCACTTCGCCTTTCAGATCGTCCTGCTTGGTGTAGGTCTTCGTATCGCTCTTCGGAACCAAGAGGCCCTCGCCATAGCTGTAGAACGGCTCGGAGAAATCGATCACTTCCTTGCGCGCGGGCGTAACGAACATCGCCGCCGAGATGATGTCGATCTTGTTCGAGGTGAGCGAGGCAATCAGGGTCGAGAACTGCATCGGCTCGATCTGGACCTGGAAGCCGGCGTCCTTGCCGATCTCGGTGATGAGATCGACCATGATGCCCTGAATGCTGTTGGTCTTGGTGTCGAGGAAGGTGAAGGGCACGCCGGTCGGCGTCGAGCCCACTTTCAGCACCTTTTGCGCGGATGCCGGCATTGCGGCTGTGAGAACCAAGGCCGCCACCGCGGCCTGAACGAGACGCTTCAGAGCCATCGCACCACCTCCTGAAACTGCACACCGCCCGGCCTGCCCGCCTTAGACCAAAGAGTTGCAGGCAACGCCGTTCAGGCCTATTTTCACCAATATGAAATTGTGGTCACACTTCTCCGCGGTTTGCAAGCAATTTTCATGCACATGAAGGAAGCGGTCTGACGTGAGCGGCGGCAAGCGAATAAAGAAACCGGCGTTCAAGGCCAAAGCAAGGGCAGCCGGAAAGGCAACGGCCAGATCGAGGGCGAAGGCCAGCGCCAGGCCGGCCGAGCCGGCGATGGACCTTGCGGTCGGCCGCCGCATCCGCGATCTGCGCCGCGAGCACAAGCTCTCGTTGGAGACGATTGCGGCGAAGACCGATCTGTCGATCGGCTTTCTCAGCCAGATCGAGCGCGGGCTGTCGTCGCCTTCGCTCCGCGTGCTGGCGACGCTTGCCGACGTGCTTGGTGTCGGCATCGCCGCGCTGTTCGGCTCGCAGCCGAGTGATGATGCCGCTTCCGGCGGCGTGGTGACGCGCGAAATGCAGCGCGCCGAACTGAAACTGTGGCGCACCGGCATTTCCAAGCAATTGCTGAGTCCGGCGGGTACTGAGAACCGCCTCAATCTGTTTCTGGTGCACATGGAGCCCGGCGGCAACACCGGCGACGAGCTCTACACCCATGACGGCGAGGAGGCGGGGCTGGTGCTTGAAGGCGAGATGACGCTGACTGTGGACGCCGAGACCTGGTCGCTAAAGCGGGGGGACAGTTTTCGCTTTGCCAGCCGCAGGCCGCACCGCTTCTCAAATCCCGCGAAAGATGCGAAAGCGGTCGTGCTGTGGGTGAATTGCGTGACGCAGGCGTCATGAACAGTCTGGAACAACAGATGGATCAAGCCCGAGAGGATTGGAGCCCGCACAGCGCGCATTGGGGCGCCTTCGCGGCACGGTGGAACGGCGCGACGCTGGATATCAAGCCGTACGAGCACGATCCGGCGCCCTCCCCGATGTTGCAGAATTTCACCACGGCGATGCGCCACAAGGCCCGTATCCTGCGGCCGATGGTGCGCAAGGCGTGGCTGGACCGAAACAACGCACCCGCTCCGCGCACCTTCGACCAGAAATTCGTCGCATGCCCCTGGGACGAAGTGCTCGACCTGCTCGCAGGCGAATTGGCGCGGATCCGAACCGAATATGGCGCCGCCGCGGTCTATGGCGGCTCCTATGGCTGGGCCAGCGCCGGACGTTTCCACCACGCGCAGAGCCAGGTTCATCGCTTCCTGAACACCGCGTTCGGCGGCTATGTGCGTTCGGTGAACAGCTATAGCGCCGGTGCCTCGGCCGTGATCCTGCCGCATGTCCTCGGCGGCTTCGAAGGCATCTCGCGCCACAACGTGACGTGGGATCAGATCGCCGAGCACACCGACACGGTGCTGGCCTTCGGCGGCATGGCGCTGAAAAACTCGGACGTCGCAAGCGGCGGCATCAGCCGGCACATCGAGCGCGACGCGATGCAAAGGGCCGCGCGCCGCGGCGCCGTCTTCTACGGCATCGCTCCCTTGCGCGACGACATGCCGGAAGCGGCCGGCGCCCGGTGGATGCTGATCAAGGTCGGCACCGACGTCGCGCTGATGCTGGCACTCGCGCACACGCTCCTCGTCGAGAACCTGTGGGACAGCGGCTTTGTCGCGCGCTATTGCACCGGCTTCGACATCTTCGAACGCTATCTGCTCGGCCGCGACGACCATAGGCCGAAGGACGCGGCATGGGCGGCCGACATTACCGGCATTCCGGCCGGCACAATCGTCGACATCGCCCGCCGGCTGCCGCGCGGACGCACCTTGATCACGGTCTCGCATTCCCTGCAGCGGGCGCAGTATGGTGAGCAACCGGTGTGGATGGGCGCGGTGCTCGCGGCCATGCTTGGCCAGATCGGCCTGCCCGGCGGCGGATATAATTACGCGCTCGGTGCGCTCGGCCACACCGGCCGTCGCCTCAACGCGGTTCCGATCCCGACGCTGTCGCAAGGCAAGAACGGCACGGCCGACTTCATCCCGGTCGCGCGTGTCGCCGACATGCTCCTCAATCCGGGACAAACGTTCGAATACAACGGCCGCACGATGCGCTATCCCGACATCAAGCTGGTCTACTGGGCGGGCGGCAACCCTTTCCATCATCACCAGGACATCAATCGGCTACGGCGGGCCTTCAATGTCCCGCAAACCATTGTCGTGCACGAGAGCGCCTGGACGCCGATGGCCAAGTTTGCCGACATCGTGCTGCCGGCGACCATGACGCTGGAGCGCGACGATATCGGCGCCGCCGGCACCGATCCAAGGCTGGTCGCGATGCGCAAGGCCGTGGACCCGATCGGCGAAGCGCGCGACGATTACGATATTTTTGCCGCGCTGTCGCGGCGATTGGGCGTCGAACAGGCTTTCACGGAAGGACGCGATACCAGGCAATGGCTGGCCCATCTTTACGAGCCGACGCGGCGGGCGCTTGCCGACGCCGGTTGGGATGCGCCTGACTTCGACGAGTTCTGGCGGCGCGGCGAACTCGCGCTGCCATCGGCCCCCGATGACGGCGGCTTTCTGCGCGCCTTCCGCAACGATCCCGTCAAGAACAAGCTGCCCACGCCAAGCGGCAAGATCGAGATCTATTCGAAAACCATCGCAGGCTTCGATTACGACGATTGCCCGCCCCACCCGGCATGGCTGCCGTCGACCGAACTGCCAGATTCGCGCCACCCGTTGACGCTGATTGCCAATCAGCCGGCGACCCGGCTGCACAGCCAACTCGACTTCGGTGCCTACAGCCAGTCCAAGAAAATTGCCGGCCGGGAAGCCGTCCGTCTCAACTCCGTTGATGCGACGCGGCGCGGCATCGCCAATGGCAACGTCGTCCGCCTGTTCAATGATCGGGGCGCGTGCCTGGCCGCCGCCGCCGTTTCAGACGACGTCATGCCCGGCGTGGTGCAATTGTCCACCGGCGCCTGGTACGATCCGCAAGCCGGCACGGCAGAACATCCGCTCTGCGTGCACGGTAACTCGAACGTGCTCACGCGCGACATCGGCACCTCGCGGCTCGCGCAAGGTTGCTGCGGCCAGGTGACGGTGGTCGAGTGCGAGAAGTATTCGGGCACGCTGCCTCCGATTCGAGCCTTCGATCCTCCTGATCAGGAGTGATGCGGACGGTAGCAGGGTGACGCGCCAGCGTCATTCCGGGGCGCCTCGAAGAGGCGAACTATGGTGCGCAATTGCGCACCTGAGAATCTCGAGATTCCGGGTCTGGTGCTTACGCACCATCCCGGAATGACAGTGCTAGCCAAACCGATGATCGTACCGGCTCACGGCAAGCTCGCTCACATCGATATCCGGCTTCCGCCCCGAGATCAGATCCGCCAGCACCCTCCCCGAGCCGCACGCCATGGTCCAGCCGAGCGTGCCGTGGCCTGTGTTGAGATGCAGATTGCCGTAGCGCGTGGCGCCGATCACCGGCGGCCCGTCCGGTGTCATCGGACGCAGGCCGCACCAGAAGCTCGCTTTGCTCAAATCGCCGCCGCGCGGAAACATGTCGGTCAGCGAATGATCCAGCGTCGCCCGCCGCGCCGCATCGAGCGTATTCGAATAGCCGGAAATTTCCGCAGTGCCGCCGACGCGGATGCGATCCCCCAGCCGCGTGATCGCGACCTTGTAGCTCTCATCCATCACGGTCGATACCGGCGCGCCGTCGGGATCGGTGACCGGCACCGTGATCGAATAGCCCTTCACCGGATAGACCGGAACAAAAACACCCAGCGGCTTGAGCAAGCGCGGCGACCAGCTTCCGAGCGCGGCGACATAGGCATCGGCCTGCAACAGCCCGGTGCTGGTGACGACGCCGGCAATCTTGCCGCCTTCCGCGACCAGCCGCTCGATCGTGGTATTGAACTTGAACTGCACCCCGAGCTTTTCAGCTTCCCTGGCGAGCGCCTGCGTGAACATGTGACAATCGCCGGTCTCGTCCTGCGGCAGCCGTAGCCCGCCGACGAACTTGTCCTTCACGGCCGCCAGCGCGGGCTCCGCGCCGATGCAGCCGCTACGATCGAGCACCTCATAAGGCACGCCATACTGCTTGAGCACCGCGATATCGTCGCCGGTAGAATCGAGCTGCTTCTGCTTGCGGAAGAGCTGCAGCGTGCCTTGGCTGCGCTCGTCATATTTGATGCCTATCTCGGCGCGCAGCGCACGCAGGCAGTCGCGGCTGTATTCGGCGATCGGAATCATCCGGCTCTTGTTGATGGCATAGCGCTCTGCCGTGCAGTTGCGCAGCATCTTCAGCCCCCAGATCCACATCACGGGATCGAGCTTGGGCCAGATCACCAGCGGGCCATGCCGCATCAACAGCCATTTGATCGCTTTCGCCGGCACGCCGGGACCGGCCCAGGGCGAGGAATAGCCGGGCGAGACCTCGCCGGCATTGGCAAAACTGGTTTCCTGGGCAGGCGCAGCCTGGCGGTCGACGACGACGACTTCGTGGCCGGCGCGCGCCAGATAATAGGCTGTGGTGACGCCGATCACGCCACTGCCGAGAACGATGACTTTCACGATTCCTCACGCATCCGCCGCGGCGTCGCACGCCGCGGCCGCTCTATCTTCTTCAGAGCAAGGATCAGGCCACGCGCTTGATCGCGTCGCCCAGGATCGAAACCATATCGTCGATATGGCTCTTCTCGACGATCAGGGGCGGCGACATCGCAAAAGAGTCGCCGCTCATGCGCAAATAAAGCCCGCGATTGAAGCAATCCACCATCACGTCATAGCCGCGTGCGCCGACGCCGTCGCTGCGCGGCGCGAGCTCGACCGCGCCCATCAGGCCGACATTGCGGATATCGACGACGTTGGGCAGGCCTTTCAGCGAATGCAGCGCATCGCGCCAGTATTCGGCCAGCGACGCGCCACGCGTCAAAAGCCCCTCGTCCTTGTAGATGTCGAGCGTCGCCAAGCCCGCGGCGCAGGCGGTCGGATGCGCGGAATAAGTGTAGCCGTGGAACAGCTCGATCGTGCCCTCAGGCCCGGTCATCAGCCCGTCGTGGATCTTGCGGCTGGCGAACACCGCGCCGCAGGGGACGGTGCCGTTGGTGATGCCCTTGGCGGCCGTCATCATGTCGGGCGTGACGCCGAAATAATCAGCCGCAAACGGCGTGCCGAGGCGACCGAACCCGGTGATGACCTCATCGAAGATGAGCAGGATGCCGTGCTTGTCGGCGATTTCGCGCAGCCGCTTCAAATAGCCCTTCGGCGGCGGCAGCACCGCGGTCGAGCCCGGCACCGGCTCGACGATGACGGCGGCGATGGTGTCTGCGCCATGCAGCGCCACCATCCGCTCGAGATCGTCGGCGAGCTCGGCGCCATGCTCGGGCTGATCCTTCGCAAAGGCGTTGCGGGCGAGATCATGGGTATGACGGATGTGATCGACTCCAGGCAGATGGGTGGCGAACGCGCGGCGGTTGGCCACCATGCCGCCGACCGACATGCCGCCGAAGCCGACGCCGTGATAGCCGCGCTCGCGGCCGATCAGGCGCGTCCGCGTGCCCTGCCCGATCGCGCGCTGATAGGCCAGCGCGATCTTCAGCGCGGTATCGACCGATTCAGAGCCCGAATTGGTGAAGAAGACGCGATCCAGTCCCTTCGGCGCGATCTCGGTGAGCCGCTCGGCGAAGTCGAACGCCAACGGATGGCCCATGTTGAACGAGGGCGCGAAGTCGAGGTTCATCAATTGTCGTTCGACGGCGGCGGCGATCTGGCGGCGGCCATGGCCGGCATTGACGCACCAGAGGCCGGCCGAGCCGTCGATCACCTTGCGGCCGTCAACGGTGGTGTAGTGCATGCCCTCGGCGGAGGCGAACAGGCGGGGCGTTTTCTTGAACTGCCGGTTGGCCGTGAAAGGCATCCAGAACGAGTCGGTCTGCAGGGTGTTCGGCTTCTGATGAAGGGTCACGGTCTAGCTCCTTTGCTGGCAGCTCAAGGGACCACCGGGCCACGCTCGGGAAGCCACAACAAGTCCTTTTCTGCACTCCTGCAACCCATTGATTTCGCTAGCCCGGTCAGGGCATATTTGTTCGATCCGAAACACCTGCAACAGGGATTTTCGATGAGCGTCGATATCGGCGGGCGACTCCGCTTCGTCCGGGCCCGCCACAAGCTGTCGCAGCGCGAGCTCGCCAAGCGTTCCGGCGTGACCAATTCGACGATCTCGCTGATCGAATCGAACCAGATGAACCCGTCCGTCGGCGCGCTGAAGCGCATCCTCGACGGGTTGCCGATGGGGCTCGCCGAATTCTTCGCGATCGAGCCGGAGCGGCCGCGCAAGGCGTTCTATCGCTCCGACGAACTGACCGAGATCGGCAAGCAGCCGATCTCATACCGCCAGGTCGGTGACAATCTGTTCGGCCGCGCGTTGCAGATCCTCAAAGAACGCTACGAGCCGGGCAGCGACACCGGGAGGGTGCCGCTGACCCATGACGGCGAGGAAGGCGGCATCGTAGTGAGCGGCCGGCTGGAGGTAACGGTCGACGACGAGCGCCGCATCCTCGACCCCGGCGATGCCTATTACTTCGAAAGCCGCCGTCCGCACCGCTTCCGCTGTGTCGGTGGAAAGCCGTGCGAAGTGATAAGCGCCTGCACGCCGCCGACGTTTTGAGCGATAAGGGGCGTATAAGCCGCTGCAACGCTGCAATGGTCGCGCGAAATTACCATTGCGCCAGTTTACAACTTGTGGTTTTTGGCGGTGCTCGTTGTAGATTGGATTTGTTATGCGGCGTTTTGTATCGTGGGTGTTGCTACTCTGCCTTGTTGCTCAGTTCGGTGGATGCAAATCCTCGACGGTTTCCGAAGCGGCGCTTGAATCTCAGCCTCAATCCAATCAGCCTCAATCCAAGCCGCGTGATACGCGGCTCGCGAGATTGTACTTTCTGCGCGAGAAGGGACTTGTCGGCACTGAAGTGGGAATCAAGATCGATGGCAAGTCGGTTGGTTCGGTAGCCAAAGGATTGTATTTCTTTTTGGACAGACCACCAGGACGGTACCGGATAGCATGCGTGAATCCGATCTCCATGGATTATGAAACCGAAATAGAAATTGAGGGTGGACGAACCTACTATTTCGGCATCGGTACACCGCAGGTGGCTGCGCCCGGCCAAAACCTTCTCAACCAGGCTCTTGCTGGCAGCAGCGGACAACAAATGCGAGCTACGTCCCCGCTTATGGCGGGCTTTTCTGGTGCGGCCCTCTATCAAATCGATGCAGCAGAAGGGCCAGCCGTCATCAGTCAGTTGAAGCCGTAATAGCGTCGTTTCCGATTTGGGTCATAGCGGCCTTCACGCAAAGTTCGCTGGTCTATGGGACACGCCACATAGATAGAAAGGCGGAACTTTCAGAAGGGCAATATCATGCGCAAGGTCTGGATCGAGGCAGCGTTGAACGGCTCGTGGGGTCGCGCGCTCCAACCCGGTATTCCCGATACGGTTGAAACCATCGTCGCCGAGGGCGTCGCCTGCGCGCGTGCCGGCGCTACCATCGTTCACGTCCATGCCTATGATGGCGGCGGCCCGCAGACCTACGACTGGCAGGTCTATGCCCGCATCATTGAAGGCATTCGCAACCAGGTCGATGTGCCGGTCTATCCCTCCTATCCGGCATTCATAACCACAGGCAGCGACGACAGCCCGCTCGCCGACGTCGAGGACCGATTTGTCGACATCGAAGAGCTCGCCGCGCGCGGCCTGCTGGATTTTGCCGTTATCGACCCCGGCAGCGTCAATCTGAGCCTGACAAAAATCACGGCGGACACGCAGCCTGGCGGCACCTACATGAATCCGGAATGCCAGATCCGGTATGCGCTCGATTTCGCGGCGCGCCACGGCCTGCATACCGATTTTGCGATCTACGAGCCCGGCTTTTTGCGTGCCGGCGCAGCGCTGGCGCGCGCGGCCGGCGTCAAGGCGCCGATCTATCGCCTGATGTTCTGCAATCTGATCGCCGTCGGCCTTCCACCAAAGCCATATGCGCTTGCTGCCTACCATGCGCTATTGGAGGAGGAAGCGCTCGGCGCGCCCTGGATGATTGCGGGCGTCAGCGCCGATCTCCGCCCGCTGTTCACCGATACGATCGCGCGCGGCGGCCATATTCGCGTCGGCCTCGAAGATGCGCCGCTCGGTACGACGGCGACCAATCTCGAACTGGTCGAAGAAGCCGTGCGCTTGGTGCGCGAGCACGGTGCCGAACCGGCAACGCCTGCTGAAATGCGGCAGGCGCTGGCCGCAACCACCTGAGCTGCGCCGCGCCGCCCCGTTCTACTTCGCCAGTGCGCTGGAAAGCACCAATTCGAGTTCCTGCCTGACATCGTCGAGCGGCTGGGCGCTGCGCGCGGCGCGGCACATCGCGACCGTACCCTCGGTCGCCGCGATGACGAGCGCTGCCAGCCGCCGCGCGTGTGCCGGTGCTAAGCCCTCGCGTCGCAGTGCCACGAACATGATGCGCTGCCAATCGGCAAACACGCCATCGGCGAGATCGAGCAGATGCCGTTGCGCGGCTTCGTCCGGCTCGCCGTCCTTCTCCGTCGCATCGTTGACATATTGCTCGACCGCGACCGCGAGCACCGGACAACCGGCCTGGAATTTCGAGTTCTCCAGCGTCTGGCGCCACAGCGCGATGAAAGCACGAAGCCCGGCGATGGCGCCGCGCGATTGGACCAGATGCTCCAGCGGCCCGCTGACCTGCTTGCCCGCAAGCACCACCGCATCCTCGATCAGTTGCTGCTTGCCTCGCGGAAAATGATGGCCGATCGACCCCCGCGGCGTGCCGGTGTGGCGGACCACCTCACGCATGCTGGTGGCGTTGACGCCGCGGCGACTCATCAGGTCGGCGGCGCCTGCCACCATTTTTGCGCGGGTATCCGACGTCATCGCGAATCTTCCTTCGTCTGCATGGTCGCATGCTAGAATATGACGCTTGACATAGCCAGCCTTAATGTGAAGTTATGACGTCCGTCATAGTCAGAAAAATGCCGGCGAGAGGAGACGCGGAATGACGTTTATCCATGTGATGACGCCGCAGGGACGGTTGAACGCCGATCAGCGGCGGGTATTGGCCCAAACGCTGACGGATGCCGTGCTGGTGCCGGAGGTCGGCAAGCTGACGCCCGAAGCGCGCCGCGGCTATCAGGTCCATTTCGTCGAGCGCCCGCTCGATATGATCGCGCACGGCGGAGAATTGCTCTCGGACAAGCCCAGCGACGTGATGGTACTCGACGTCGTGGTGATGGACTGCTGCTGGACGCGCGAGGATCGCGCCACCGTCATCCGCAACATCCACGCCGCGCTTGCGGACGCCTGCGGGATGAAGACGCCCTCGCCAGGCTGGTGGATCAATTTCCGTATCATCGAGGAAGGAAGCTGGGGTTCGCGCGGCGGCGTGCTGTCGTTCCTCGACCTGCTCGAACATGGCGCATCGCACTTTTCGCCGGAACGCGCCGCGGCAATCCGCACCGCACTCGCCGTCAAATACGAGCGATAGACACGCGCGTCTTGCACTGCATTCCAGACAATCAGGACGGAGAAGGTCATGAGCGCCGAAGGAACAATCCGCACCGAGACCCACGATCGCATCTACAAGATCATCATCGACAACCCCGCCAAGAGAAACGCGTTCTCGCCCGCGATGATGGAGCAGTTGTCGGACGCGCTGACGGAGCTTCACAACAACGAGAACTATTGGGTCGGCGTGATCTGCGCCGAAGGCAAGGATTTCACCGCCGGCCTCGACATGCCGAAATTCTTTGGCCCCAATGCCGAGAAGCGGAATTTTAGGGAGGGCAATGTCGACGTCTTCGGCCTGCAGAAGCGCTGCAAGAAGCCGATCGTGTCAGCGGTGCAGGGCATCGTGTTCACCATCGGCATCGAGCTGATGCTGGCGGGCGACATCGTCGTCGCCGCCGACGACGCCCGCTTTTGCCAGATGGAATCCAGGCGCGGCATTGCGCCATTCGGCGGCGCGCATTTCCGCTTCCTGTCGCGCACTGGCTGGGGCAACGCGATGTATCATCTGTTCCTGTGCGACGAATTCACCGCAGCGCGTGCCCGCGAGATCGGGCTGGTCCAGGAAGTCGTGCCGGCCGGCCAGCAAATCGAGCGGGCGATGGCGCTCGCCAAGATCATTGCCGGCAATGCGCCGCTCGGCATTCAGGTCACCAAGGAAGCGGCGCTTCAATACGTCGAGCACGGCGAGGCGGCAGCCGTCGCCTACATTCCAAAAGTCCGCGAGCGCGTGCTCAACAGCGCCGATGCGCGCGAGGGCATTCAGTCCTTCATCGAGCGCCGCGCCGCGGTGTTTCAGGGCAGGTAGGCGCGGACAGCGCGAATGACACGCCGTTCCTAGACTTGCATTCGCGCCAGGCGGCCTGCCATCGCGGCGATGGCATCGCCTGGAGCAGAGCTAGCCGCGAAAATCGATGCTGCGCAGGATGATGCCGGGCGGGGTCCCCTCTAACTCCCCGGCATCGAATTTGCGCGACGCGCATTGTTCGATCCGGTCGCGCAACCGAAGGAATTGTTCTTCGCGCTGGCTGGTCGCCGTGCGCGACGCATGTTCCAGGGCATCCATCGCGGAGGCGCTGACCGCGCAGGGTATTTCCCTTGGGCCGTCCATCATGGAAAACAGCAGCACCATGCGGTCGAACTCATAACCGCCAATGTTTCCGCGTGCGAGTGTCATCGGGTGTTCCTCCGAGAGAAACGATACTTGAGAAACGATAATTGAGAAAACGATAAGTGCCTTGGCTTGTTCCTCATCTCGCCTGACGCTTACGCGAATAGTACTTCCGCCCGCGTGCCGGCGGGTATAAATTTCCGCTTGTCTGCACCGTGGCAAGCACCGCCAGTCCGGGGCATTTTGCATGCGCGCTCTTGTTCTGGTTCTCGCATTCCTCATCGGCTTGGGCGCCGCTGCCCTCGCCGACGACGTCGCTACTGCCCAGAGCGTGATCCGCGCGCAGGAGCAGGCGTTCATCCGCGACGACGCCGCGGCTGCCTATTCCCATGCCGCGCCCGAGATCAGGCAGATCTTTCCGCAAGCCGACATCTTCATGCAGATGATCCGGCAGGGCTACGCCCCGGTCTATCGCCACAAGAGTTTTGAATTCGGCGAGGCGCGTTCAGCCAATGGCCGGATTGCGCAACGCGTCCATATCGTCGACGACAATGGTGAAGCCTGGGAAGCGATGTACACGCTGGAGCAGCAGCCGGACGGCAGTTTGAAGATCACCGGATGTTCGCTGCTGAAGGCGGGACAGGCAGTATAGCATCGCGCCACGAGGCGCCTCGCGTGACCGCACACAGGCCCTTGCATTCGTGCCGCGCTCAAATATACTTTGATAGATTTTACGCGTTTTGGTTGACGCCGCTAGATCGCCCGCGATTTTAGGGACACCTCGTCCTGCAGCTCATATTCGGCCTGGAATGGCACAGGCCACCGCTCCCTGCGACGGCAGGACTCAAGTCGCAGCCGGGCTATTGCGAGAGAGCCGATAACATGGGCACTACGAAGAAGAAGATTCCGCCATCGAGCAAGAAGCCGGAGCGCAAACTGACGCGCGCCACGATGATTGATCTGTACCAGGCGCGGCAGTATCTGGGGCTCGACACACTCAAGGAAACCGGCCTGCGCATGCCGGTCCGCGTCTACTTCAAGGATCCGGCGGTGGCGGCAGATACCGAGGGCGCCGGCATCGATGATGAATTCACGACTCCCTGGGAGCCGGGGCTCGGCGACGGCCCGACCAGCGCGCGTTTCGCCGTTGTCGACTACGACGCGACCAGAAACGTGCTGACGCCGCCCGCGATCTGGGACGCGCGGAACAACTGCTATCTGGCGCCCGACCGCAAGACGGTTCTCGATGAGAATGCTAAGGAGCTCTATCAGTACCATCAACTGAGCGTCTGGGCGATCGTCCAGAACACGCTCGACTTCTTCGAGAGCGGTGCCGGCCTCGGCCGCCGCATCAGTTGGGCGTTCGAAGGCAACCGGCTAATCGTCGTGCCGCATGCCGGCTACGGCGAGAACGCCTATTACGACCGGGGCAGCAAGTCGCTGCAGCTCTACTGGTTCGAGAGCGAAAAGGGCACGGTCTACACCTGCCTGTCCTCCGACATCGTGAACCACGAGTTCGGCCACGCCGTGCTCGACGGCCTGCGGCCCTATTATTTCGAATCTGTCGGCGCCCAGACAGCGGCGTTTCACGAATTCATGGGCGACCTCACTGCACTTCTGATGGCGTTCCGCAATAATGCCTTCCGCAGGGTCGTGCTGAAGGAAAGCAATGGCGAGCTTACCAACGCGCAGTTGCTCGCGGGACTCGCCCACGAGTTCGGCGAGGCGACCGCGAATGCCCCGTATCTGCGAACCGGCCTGAACAAGCATACGATGCAGGATCTCGCCGGCAACCTCGAGCCGCACGCGCTGTCGGAGGTGCTGACCGGGGCGATGTTCGATATTCTCATGGGAGTATTCGCCAAGCACCAGAAGAACGAGGTCAAGCGCGCGAAGGCGGGCGGCAGCAAGAAGCCGAGCGACATCCGTGCGCTGGCCGACACCGTCCCCCGCATGCAGATGCTCGCGATCCAGCCGCTCGATCTGCTGCCGCCCTGCGCAGTGACGTTCAAGGACTACGCGCTGGCCGTGCTGCGCGCCGAGCAGGTCGCCAATCCGACCGATCCGTCGGGCTACCGCCAGTTGATGATCGACTGCTTCATCAAGCGCGGCCTTCTCGAAGAGGCGGACCGCAAGCGGCTGATGAAGCCCGCGCCGGTGTTCAGACGGCCGGCCCTCGACGTGTTCCACTCCGTGGAATCGATCGCCGCCTCGCGCGGCGGCGCCTACCGCTTCCTCGACGACAATCGCGCCAAGCTGTTTATTCCGTTCAGCACCGACATCGACGTCCCCGAGATCGTGCGCGCCAACAAGCGCACCCGCGACGGGCTGCCGCTGCCGCAGCAGACCATCGTGCAATATCTCTGGCGCGAGGAGTTGGTGCTTGAAGGTAGCAGGTTCGGCCGCTTTGCCGGGCAGCGCACCACGATGCTCTGCGGCGCCACCATGGTCCTCGACCAGAACGGCAACCTGATCCACTGGGTGCGCAAGCCCGGCACCGCCAGCGTCGGCACGTCGGGGGCGGCGCTCGCCGAGCAGACCGAAGGCATGCGCCGGAAGAAAGAGCTTCTGGACACGATCGCCGCCCGCGTCGCGGCAGGCATGATCGGCGAATCGATTGGCAGCGAGCTCGGCCTTCTGGAGCGAGCCACGCCGCCGTTTACCGTCGAGCATGTCGACGGCAAGCTGCGATTCGGCCTGGCGCCGCACTTCTCGCTCGACGACCACGATCACGACGGCACGGGGGATCGGCAATGGCAGATAAGCTTCTGATCCGGTTGTACGACGTAGGCCTCGGCGACTGCATCTATTGCCGGATGCCGAAGGCGCACAAGAGCGGCAGGGATTTCCACGTCCTGATTGACTGCGGAACGCTGAGCAGCACCGATTATCTTGCTGCCGCCATCGACAATCTGAAGACGATGCTGCCTGAAATCGACGGCAAGCGTCACGTCGATCTCCTGGTCGTGACCCACGAGCACAAGGATCATATGACCGGCTTCGGCCTGGATCTCTGGGACGATCTGTCGTTCGGCGCGATCTGGATGAGCGCGGCGATGGATCTCGATCATCCCGAGGCGAAGCGGGCGAAGAAGCTCCACAGTTTCGCGGCCAACGCCATGGAGCAGGCGGTAAGGCTCAATCTCGCGCTCAGCCCGCCCTTGATGGAGCTTGCCGCGGCGCTAGCGCTCAACAAGACCGCAATGAAGACGCTGCGCGAGACCCTGCCCCAGGCAAGCAAGATCAAGCCGGTCTACGTTCATGCGAAGTCGAAGAACGCCGATCTCGCCTTGCCGCTCAAGACCGACGCCACGGTCAGCGTGCTCGGGCCGGAAAAGGACATCGATTTCTACTATCTCGGTAAGGAAGGTGATCACGCGCTGCGGCGGCTGGGTTTCATCGACACCGGCCTGCCAGACCCGTCGACCGCAGTGCCGCAGCCAGACGCCGTTCCGACGCCGGCGAATATCGATCCAGCCGATTTCCGTCGGCTGCGCTCGCGGATGCTGTCCACTGCGCTCGCCTTCGCCGACCTCGACGGCAAGGTCTGCAACAATACCAGCGTCGTGCTCCTGATCGAATGGAAAGGCAAGCGGCTGTTGTTCGTCGGCGACGCCGAATGGGACGGCGCCTACAAGGAGGGCACGAAGGCGAATTGCGCCTGGAACGTAATGTGGAATTTGCGCAACGGGAAGCTGAAGGGCCCGCTCGCCTTCTATAAAATCGGCCACCACGGTAGCGTCAACGCCACCCCGTGGGGCATGACGGCGGCCGCCAGCGAGGGCGAGCCGCTCGCCATCCTCGATGCAATCCTGCCGGTGAAGTCGAAGGCCGGTGCAAAGGCGACCGTCTCGACCCGCCGCGGCAACTACGAGACCATTCCGCGCACGGACCTGCTCGCCGAAATCGGCAAGCGGGTTTCCAATACCAGGAATTACGCCAACGCCTTCAAGAAGGCCGGCAAGAAGACGTCGGCGGTGCCGAAATTCAGCGAGTTTGAGAAGAAGTCGTTTTCACAACCGCAGCCCTTGCGCACCGATCTCGAACGGATGCTGCAGGAGTCCAGGGGCTTTGTCGACGTCGAGATCGAGGCGTGAGGGAAGAATGCAGACTGACCGATAAATAGCAGCGGACGGATGCGTGCCATGTCAGACGAGAAACTTCGCAGTATTGACGATCGACCGGCTGACGAAATTGCCAAGACGTTGGACGAATAAGCAGGGTTGAGACTGCCTCACGCCATCGCCAGCCGCTGGCGTGCCCGCATCAGCAGCAGCACAATGATCCCGATGTTGAGCGCGTTCCAGGCCAGTCCATTGGCGAACGCGGCGCCGTAGGAGCCGGTGGCGTCGAAGATCGCGCCCGAGATCCAGCCGCCGAACGACATGCCGAACACGGAAGCAAAGATCACGATGCCGACGCGGGTGGCGGCTTCGGAGGCCGGCATCGCCTCGCGCACGATGATCGCGTAACTCGGCACGATGCCGCCCTGGAACAGGCCGAACATCGCCGAGATAACATAGAGTGAGGTCAGGCTGTCGAAGAACAGGTAGAACAACAGCGCCGTGCCCTGCGCGAACGACCCGATCAAAAGCGTGCGGATGCCGCCGATCTTGTCGGCGAGAAAGCCACTTCCGATCCGGCTGATGATGCCAAAGCCCAGCATCAGCGACAGCATTTCGGCGCCGCGCGCCACGCCATAGCCGAGATCGCCACAATAGGCGACGATATGAACCTGCGGCATCGACATCGCCACGCAGCAGGCGATCCCGGCGAGCGACAGGATCGCGGTCAGCGCATTGGTGGAAAGGCGCAGATCGACGCGCGGCGGCGGCGCATTCTCATGGTCGCGCTGGCCTCCCGCCCCCATCAGCATCCGCAAGCCGATCAGCGCCAGCGTCATCGCTACCGCCGTGAAGATGCCGATCGCGATATGACTGGTGCGCCACCCGAGCTGCTCGATGCCGAAATTCACCAGCGGCGGCCAGATCGTGCCGCCGATGTAATTGCCACTAGCGGCAATCGCGACCGCGAGCCCCCGATAGCGGTCGAACCAGTGCGAGGCCTCCGCCATCAGCGGGCCGAAGGTGGCCGACGAGGACAGCCCGATCGCGAAATGCACCAGGATGAATTGCCAGATCGAGGACGACATCCCCGCGACGACATAGCCGAGGCCGAGAATGCCGATGCCGAGCCCGATCGCGGTGACGATGCCGTAGCGGTCGGTGATCTTGCCGGTCAGCACGCCGCCGGAACCGAAGCCGAGCATCACCAGCGTAAATGCCAGCGAGGCGGTGCCGCGGCTCGCGGCGAATTCCGTCTGCACCACGGGAAGTGCGACCACCACCGACCACATGCCGACGCTGCCGAGCGAGCCAATCAGCACGGCCACGGCAAGCCGAATCCACGCCCGGCGCGAATCGGGAACGAACAGGTCGGAATCCTTGGTGAATTCAGAATAAGTTACCACGGCGGGGTGCAACTTCGGCGGCAATTCGCCTAAGGTCAAGCCACAATGGCGCGATACTGGGCATGCAGTTGCGGGAGAGCGGGGACCGGCCGCCGGGCCATTCTCGCGCATTGCAATGGGTAAACCGGCAAAGTTTGAGACCAAAAGATGCGGAAACATCCGACGAAGAACATCATGACGATCGGCGTCACGCTTATTGCGCTTGCGGCGCTGCCATGGCCTGCGAACAGCCATGAGAAGCACGTCCACCACAGCTATTCGGCGGGCGAGCCCGGCAATCCCCAGAAGCCATCGCGCACCATCGAGGTCGAGATGAGCGAGATGGCCTATGCGCCGGCGCGGATCGAGGTGAAGCGCGGCGAACAGATCCGCTTCGTGATCCGCAACGTCGGCACGGTAGACCACGAATTCCTGCTCGCCACCGCGAAAGAGAACCTCAGGCACGCCGAGGAGATGAAGAACAACCCGCATATGGAGCACGAGGAGCCGAACGGCGCGCGCGTGGCGCCGAAGAAATCGGCCGAGATCATCTGGAAATTCACCAAGGCGGGGACGTTCGACTATTCATGCCTGATCCCGGGCCATCACGACGCCGGCATGGTCGGCCAGGTCCTGGTGAAATGAGCAACCGTCAAGCAGATTTTGTCTCGAAGAGGACGATTTTATCTCGAGGAGAAAGAACACTCTATACAAGGCGATGGACAGCGTGTCGGGTCATTGTCTGCACAATGGCGCGGCCGATATGAGCTAACGAGACGCCCGTGCGAAGGATTGATGATCAGACCTTTCTGCTCCTGCTGCTTGCCGTTACGCTGGGATTCGCCTGGATTTTGCAGCCGTTCTACGGCGCCGTTCTGTGGGCGATCATTGTAGCCGTCATCTTTGCGCCGGTGAATCGGGCGCTGCTGCGATCGATGCCCGGCAGGCCGAACCTGGCGGCCCTGGTAACCGTCCTGCTCATCGTCGCGATCGTACTCATACCGCTGGCGATGGTTGCGGCCTCCCTGGTGCAGGAAGCAACGAGTCTTTTTGAGAAGATCAGGTCCGGAGAATATGATTTCGCCGGCTACATCCAGCGTGTCTTCGATGCGCTGCCGGCTTGGGCGACCGGTTGGCTGGAGCGGTTCAACCTGACCAATCTTTCGGGGCTTCGCGAAACATTGTCGTCCAACCTAATGAAGGGCGGTCAGGTCCTGGCTCCCCAGGCGCTTACCATCGGAATGAACACTTTCGAGTTCGTGATCAGCCTCGGCATCATGTTGTACCTGCTGTTTTTCCTGACGCGCGATGGCAGGGCAGTAGCGGACCTGATCAAGCAGGCTGTTCCACTCCACGGCGATCAGAAGTCAGCGCTCTTCACCAGGTTCGCCGATGTAGTTCGCGCCACCGTCAAGGGTGGGGTTCTGGTGGCCATTGTCCAGGGCGCGCTCGGCGGTTTGGCGTTCTGGTTCCTCGGGGTTCACGCGCCGATTTTGTGGGCCGTGCTGATGGCGTTTCTGTCGCTGCTGCCGGCCATCGGAGCCACGTTGGTCTGGCTCCCCGTCGCGATCTACTTTCTCGCAACCGGCGCCGTTTGGCAGGGCATCGGGCTGATCGCCTATGGCGTGCTGATCATTGGCCTCGTGGACAATGTGCTGCGTCCATTCCTGGTCGGCAAGGACACCAAGCTGCCGGACTACGTCGTGCTGATCTCGACGCTCGGCGGCATCGAAGTCTTCGGCCTCAATGGCTTCGTCATCGGCCCGCTGATCGCCGCGATCTTCATGGTGAGCTGGGACATCTTTTCAGCGTCCAGGCGGACGTCGCGGGATGAAGGGGTGAGCGACGGGTAGCTCTCGGCGACGGCAAATGTGTAGGACGAGGCCCTAAATCCCAGCGGGACGGAGAGCGCTCTTGAATCCCAGCAACTCGCTTGACGGGCTACGGTTCAAATCGCTGTGGCTGATGGGCACGGCAGCCCTGAGCCTCTCCACGATTCGGCGCCGCCACCACATCCTGCCCGCATCAGGCCCGGATGCGGCTGTGCACTTGTCCCTGGTCACCCGGCTTCCTCAACAACCCAATTCCGGAATCGGCAAAGTCCTGGCTGAACTCGAGCGGCTCCATCCTTCGCACCACTACTACCCCTCCGACACCGTCCATGTGACGATCCGAAACTTCGACGACATGAAGCACGTCGATCGGTCGGAGTTGATCACGCGACTCCGGCATTGCGTCGGATCGCTTCGCCCATTCGGCTTAACGGGACGCGGCCTGGGCGTTTCGCCCAATTCCGTTTTTCTGCAGTTGTTTCCCGAAGATGAATCGCTGTGGGAGCTCAGACAACAGCTTACGCGCTCGACCCAGGATCTTTGTTACACGCGAAAGCGAACGGCCGGCCCGGGCGCGTTTCGCGATCTTCTGTTTCGCAGACTTGTCTTCGCGAACCTGATCCGCTTTTCGGGTCCGTTATCTCCTTCCTTCATTCGCGCGATCGCACGCCATCGCGCGACCAGCTTCGGCCGCTTTACGGTGGAGGCGCTCGAACTTGTGCAAACGGATAGGATATTCTCCGCCGCCGGCTCCACCGTGATCGCCCGGATGCCGTTGAGCCGGTAGTGCCGAGGCCAGCACGAACGCGTAGGATGGGTGGAGCGCAGCGATACCCATCAATCGCATGCCATCACAGGAGCGATGGGTATCGCTTCGCTCCACCCATCCTACATTCCGTCCCCTACCCCAACTCAAACGTCGTCACCCCGAACACCCGCTTCAGCCGCAGCGGCGGGATTGCGCCGGTATACATGCGCGCCGTCTCGAACACCGGCGCGAGCCCCAAACCTTCCGCCAGCGCGATCGCGTCGCGGTTGACGCTGGGCACGTCCAGAAAAATCTCGCCGCCGCCCACCTCGGCGAGCAAGGCGGTCAATACCGCTTCGGCGGTGGCGCGGTCGTCGGCCACCAGCGGCCCGATCTTAAAACCCTTCCGGCACGGCCGGATCACACCCCAGCCCGCAAGCCGACCATCGCGCACGACCGCGCGCCCGACATGTCCGGGCGTTCCGATCCAGGCCCGCAGGAACGCCGGCCGCCGCGCCGGAAACACCGTTGTGTCGTCTGCTTCCACGTCAACCAGCGGGACTTCGCTCAAGTCAATCGCCCCGACCTGCGCCGCACTCGGCGCCGCGACCATGCCGCCATAGCGGACGTTGGCGTAAGCGAGTTCGAATCCGGACTTCCTGTAATTGTCCTGCTGCGCCGTCACGCCATCGAGTCCGATCACGCGCGCGCCGGCATGCGCGATGGCCGCATTCCATATCTGCAAGCCGTAACCTTTGCCGCGCAGATCCGGTCGCACGATGTAGAAGCCGAGAAAGGAAAAGCCCGCGCTGTAATTGACGCAAGAGACGGTCGCGACAGGCGCACCATCGATCTCGCCGATGAAAAACCCTTCCGGATCGACAGACGCAAAGCAGACGTCGTCGGCAAGGCCCGGATTCCATCCCTCGGCAGCGGCCCAATCGACGGCGAGTGAGATTTCTTTGGGGTGCATCGTGCGGATGGTGAAGTTAGTCATGGCTGGCGATCCTACAGATGTGTGTTCAGCCGTCATGGCGAGGAGCGAAGCGACGAAGCAATCCATGCTTCGTCGTGCGGCGCGATGGATTGCTTCGCTTCGCTCGCAATGACGGCGCAAGGCTGAGGCATTCACAATTACGACAATCGCCGACACGCGAATGTGTGCGCAGTCCAGAAATGGCACACTTCTTCGCGCAAAATATCATTGCGCCCCGCGATTTGTTTAGCGAAAATTAACCACGCTGGCTGGCGCGGCTTGAGTAGTTGGAGGCTTCACACATGTACCGATCATCGCTCACGCTGGCTTTCGTCGTCCTGTGTTCCGGGGCTGCCGCGGCCAGCGATCTGTCGTCATCCGTCTACGTCGCGCCAGGCGGAATCTACGCGCCTTCCGCAAACATCAATGTGCGCCCGCGACCGGCTTATCGGCCGTACGCGGAACCCGATTACCGATATCGCTCTTACGGTGACCCCGCCTACCGCGCACCGGCAGCGGTCTATGGCGAGTACGGAACGCCCTACCCCGCGCAGCCCGTCTACGTCGAACGTGCGCCAGCCTATCGCGAACGCTACTACGCGCAGGAATACGACTATGCGGCCGAATACGCGCCGCGGCCGCCGCTGCCCGTGCCCTATCGTGCGCGGGCGCGATGCGACGACGGTTATGGCGGGTGGAGCTATTGCGATTGAGCCGACCGCTCGCGCGGGTTCGTAGTGCGGTGATGGCCTCAGCTCCGTCAGGAGTTGAGGTCCTTGCTTTTCAACGCATATGGATAAACGCCGGCGAAGTGCTTCCGGTAACTTCCGGCCAGTCATCAGACATGCGCCAAGCTGCCACTCCGACGCATACGGTGAGCATCAGGGACATCACGAGCAGAAGCATAAAGGAAAACTGGCTCAACTTCCTTGCCCGCAAACCAGACTCAAATTTTGAGAAAGCCAGCACGGACTGCCGAGTCGGACAACGCAGTTAGGCTGACCTAAGTCGAGTTTTCCCCAGGCGGGATTTTTTTGCGGGATCTCGCGCTGCGCGCACGTCACCTTTACCCAGTTGTTGCCTCGTCCATATGAATATCCGCTATCGCTTCGACACGAGGCCTTCGGGCCCGACCTTGCAGGTATGCGCTAACATGGTGCGGCCATCGACTTCAAAACTTGCAGACATAGTCCGGGCATCTGAGTTCTGAAGACGACAATCACTCGCGGCCGGAGACAGACCGATCTTTCCACCTCGCCGCAAGATGGCGATTTGAAAGATCGCAACCACAACAATCACGGCCACAATCCGTCTGCGCCCAGCAGACCAAGTTCCATACACAAGGTTAGGCAGGCTCTGCCCAAACATTGAAATAAAAATTGATGGAACTCTGAAAAAAAACGGGGAAAAACCCAAATGGGGTCTTGATTTGCCTTCTTTCTTTAGCCGGGGCGCTCTGTGAGTAACGCGTATGACAGATCAACAATTGGCTATTCAGGCGATTGGCGAGGCGCAACTCATACTGGAAGAATACCTGCAACCTCGGCCGCAGAACAATGAGCGTATTCTCGACAAGCTCGTAGAAGTTCTCGAACGTCCCGATGTGATGGTTGCTGTGAGCCGCTTGCAGCAACGTAGTGGCCTCGAGCCACGCAAATGACCAAGCAGCTTTCATCAATAACTCTGACGGCTTTTGTTGCTGCGCTGTTATTGTTGGGAATGCCAGGCGCGGAAGCGAAACAGCAATGCAGCGCCGCGATGCCGTCAAATCCGAACGGAAAATGGTGGTCGTATCGTCTCATCGACGGACGAAAATGCTGGTACGAAGGCAAGCCCGGGCTTTCGAAAGCATTGCTGGAGTGGCCCAAGGGCGTGGCCGCGCAACCGTTGCGCAAGGATATTGTGAATGCAGTCTCGCAGAAGCGCGGCAATCTACTAGACACGCAAGCGTGGGCGCCGAAAGAAGCCGTGCAAGCGTGGGCACCGGAGGAAGCCGTGCAAGCGCGGGCTCCGAATGACGTCCCTGAAACTTTTGATGCGTTATGGAGCGGAAGGATCTGGCTTTTAGATTAGAAAATTGACGGTTCGCTTGGTTCTTGGCCTCGGCCTTTGTGCTCACTGGACGCGTTCTTGGAACCAGTGTGCGCTTTATCTTACGTGAGTCGCCCTTAGAGGAGGCTGCGGTGAGTAACGTACGAGATGCAAGCGACGCCGGGCGGTGTCATCCGCCTCATCATCCAACTTGCAATCATTGCGGCGGCATCGCGCGGCCCGTGGTGATCCTCGACAGTCGCCAGGGCAAGAGCTTTCGCCTCCTCCGCTGCCTTAGCTGCGAGAAAACGGATTGGGCTGAAGAGCAGCAACTCCCGCATTAGTCGCGCAACAGCACGGCCTCCCGAAGGGTCCGGCTCGAGGCCAAGACGGAGGCGAGCCCCAGCGCCATCAGCAGCGCACCAAACCAGGTTGCCATCCAGCCCCAGCCGTCATCAGCCGCCTCGGCGATCGGAGAGGCAACCGGCGCGGCCGGAGGCACGGAGACCGCAACCGCGTCGCTTGGCGCCGGTGCGGCTGCCAGAAGTGTCGCTGCGTCGAGCCGGCGCGGCGCGGGGTGGTCAGGCGTCGGGTGGTCAGGTGTGAACTGATCGGTCGCGCGGCTGGCGACAGGTGCCGGCGGCACGAAGGCTGCACTCTCCGTAGCCGGAGCGGAAGCGGCATCGACCACCTCGAGCTCGGGCGCGGGTTGCGTCGGCTGAGATGTTTCCGCCGGCGCGGAGCGCAGCAGCTCCGCACGTGCATCCATGACCGCCTTCTGCTTGGCCCGCGCGTCCTCATTCTCCTCGGGAGCGGCGACACGAGGCTTCGCGGCGCGATTACGAACCTGCTTCACCGTCGCGGTCCCCTCGGCAGCCTGGAACCAGCATTTGCGGCGCCCCTCAGTACGATAGACCCAGCGCTGACCTTCCGCCGTCGACGTACCGGGTCGTGGCAAGCACTCGCTTTCCTTTTCCGCGGGAGCGGGCGCAGTGGCCGTCTGGGGAGGAGGAACATTGAACAAGTCTGCAAGCGGATTCGAAGATGCAGGCGAAGTCGGGAGACTTGCGAGAAGGACGAAAGCGGCGATGTAAGATCGCAAATGACCGGACATGAGAACCCCAGTGTTGCGCCCTCCCCGCACCGACCTTTGGCCGCGACCTGGGTCATAATGAGACTCAAATTCGGCAAGGCGGTGGATTCATTCTGGCCTGGGAAACGAGACCGTGGCGCGAGTACCGGGCAGCCGCACGAACGGCGTCCAAGGTGACTTCCTGCTCGTCTCGAACCTCGATGGATCGTTGAAACTCAGGAAGTCATGTTGCTGACAGCTTCGATGTGGCGGGGACCGCCCCCATGCACTGCTGCACCTCGTTCGGCACGTTATAGTCGCGCATGACAGGGCGGCTGTCGCGCAGGCCACACGCCTCTCGCTGCACCACGAACATCCAGAGCGCGTGGCCTGCCTCCGTCACCAGGATGCGCCGTGCCTGCTGCGCTGACGCCGGCGCGCCCGAGCGTGGATGGGTGGCATCATACTCCCGCAGCCTGGCGAGGGCCGCTTCCAGCGCTCGCCCCATTCGTCCGAGCGCAACGGCCTGGTCCTGGGCGATCTCATAGTTGAGAACGTCGACGGGAGTGCGATCAAGGCGAAAATCGCGGGGCATGGGTAATGTATAGCGCCACATGGATCGCATGCGCAACGATGGGCGTTACTGCAGCGTCCTTCCGCTTTGTCATCGGGCGGTTGTGGTTGCGAGCGAACAAGCCTAGTTCCGTCGGAGGCATGGCCCTCGCCGGCAGCGATCTCCGCAATGACGGCATTCTTCATCTTAGACACTCTCGCTGATCGCAGTGTCCAAATATTATGATCGCAGCCCGGGTTTGATGCTGATCGAGTTCAGCAGCGTTGCGGTCGCGATCATCGCTGCGATGCCAGCGAAACTCAACGCTATCTGCATCGCAAGTCCGTCTGAAATCTTGAGCAGCGCCACGTGGCTGGCAAACGTCAAGAGAACGCCGAGGCAATAGATTGGCAGCGAGTTCTGACCACAGCGGATCGCGCCGCGCATTACCGGCGTCGTCAGCCCTCGCCAATTGCGAGGCACGAGCCATGCCACCAAAACCGCTATGGCCAAAAAATGCAGCAGCCGCAATGGATCGAGATTCGATTTGTCCAATGGATAAAGCGGTTTCGCCAGCGCCTGCGGGATCAGTACTTCCAGCGGTTTGATGCGCCAGCTCAACACGACGACCAGGCTGAAGAGCAGATACAGGATGGCAAGTACAAGCGTCGTGCGTGACGTCACCCACGGTGGGAGCCTCTTGTCCTCGATCATCCACCACGCGCCGAGCACGAACAGCAACTGCCAGGCCAGCGGATTGAAGGCCCAGTGGCCGTTCGGCCAGGCCGGAACGGTCCAGCCAAAGGCATGCACCAGCACATAAAGCGCCAGCGAGGCGCCAAGCGTCGCATTCGGCGCTCGCAGCAGCAGCCACAGCAGCGGCGCGAACAGGAGGTGAAGAAGCACGAAGACCGACAACACGTCGGTATTGACGGGACGGTATTGCAGGATCGCCGCGCGCGCGAGCGTTGCGCCTGGATGGTCCAACAAGATGCGCGTATTGCTCTCATCAGCAACACGGCCCGTGCCTGCGAGGTGAACCAAGATGGCGCAGGCGAGTGTGAGCAGCAGAAATGCGACATAAATGTCCCAGCTTCGCCGCAGCGTTCGGCTGATCACTCCGGTCCAGCCCTCGCAGCGCCATGCCTTGCCGTAAGCCAGCGCGCAGGTTACGCCCGACACGAACATGAACACTTCAGCGGCATCGCTGAAGCCGTAGTTCCGCAGTGTCAGCCAAGTTCCGATGTTGTTGGGAACATGGTCAAGAAAGATGAACCACAGCGCGATGCCTCGGCAGGCATCTATTCGCAGGTCGCGGCCTTGGCCTCTCACTTCCGGCATGAACTTGGGTATGGTCATTCGGTCGTGCATCTGGATCGTCCCAAGCCGGCAAAATGGACCTGCCGCTGGGGCTCCGGCTGTGAGCTCGTTCACCTTCAAAGGCTTATTTTTTAAGGCGAATCTGCGCGCGAACGTTGAGCCTTGCCGGCCTTGCACGCGCATCTTTTGGGGCGCTGTCGGACCCGAAGCGGATAGCGGCCGCACCGGGTGGAGTTGGGCCTGAGCTCTCATTCCCAAGTTCTGGAGACAGCATCAGGTCAGAGTCACTGAGGGCCGTTCCAATGAATCAGATTTCGCAGTCGACTGAATTCAAGGCCTTGCGCAAGCCACCAAACGCGCTCAGCCGACAGGACTCGGTGTCGCTGGCGACCTTTCGCCGCTCGGAAATGATCGTTCGCGCGATAGCGGTTGTCTTTGGCTTCGGCTTGGGACGGGCGGCGGTGACGACCTTCTGACGGACGGCGGTGGTAACCTTCTTTGATTTGGGATCGTGTCGATGGCGGTTGATCACCCTCGGGGGCTCCGAAGGACCGACACTGATGTCTTCCGACGGAGAAACGCGTTCGTCGACTGGCGCGGGCTGCGCTGGTGTCTCGCTGCTCGCGGCGGCAATTTCAAGTCGATCACCCTTCGCCAGCGCAACATGTGAATCGGATATGCTCACGGTTGACTCGGCAAGGGGCTGGAAGTCCGCTACTGCATTGCGCGCTGGAGTTCTGAGCTCCATTGCCGCCAGCACTCCTACCCCCAATGGGATGAGGAGGCCCAACAACACCATTCTCAGCATGATGTTCCTCCACTTGTTTAGTGGCAGTAAAAATTCTCCGGTCTAATGCGGCAACTTGGCGGCGGCTCAGGTAACAACCCGCCCCACGTACAGTCTATTTGCCGACAGGGTTAACGCTGGCGTGGATGTTCCCGATGCACGAACGTGGAATGGCGGAACAGGATCGCTTGCGCCTTTCATTGAGGCTGGGTCTCTGAGCGTCAATGACAATCGGATCGTTGGCGATGTCCGCGTGCTTCAACCAGTTCGGGGTTACGGTGATGTGCACTTAATGGGTAGTTTGAAAGGTAGCTTGGCCTCAACGGTTCAATCAGTGTCACCGCAAATTCGCAGCTTCCAGGTCAACACGGCTTGCGACGCTTCCGTTCTTGCCTTGAGCGCGAACCGGTGCTCGTACCTATGGAGTTCGCCAACGTCTCGAACAGCCAAGCGATGCCGGCGTCGGCCATCGCGGCCTGCGATGCGACGAGGCGTATCGGATCGGGCCTCCAGGGCAGCGGCACCGGGCGCACCACCAGGTTGAACCGCGCGGCGTGGTACGCGACCAGCCTTCGCGGCAATGTCGCAACCAGATCGCTTTCGGCGAGCTGAACCAGCGCCATCATGAAATTCGGTACCGTCAGCGCCACGCGCCGCGAATGCCCCCGCTCGGCGAGCATGGCATCGACGACTCCCTGCGCATCGCCGATGGCCGAAACCAGCATGTGCCGTGCCTTCAGGTATGCTGCCAGGTTTGGTGCGCGCGCCAGCGGATGACCTTTTCGCATGGCGACGACGAAGTCTTCCTCAAACAGCAACCGCTCGGCGAAACGGGGCGGCAGCGGGCCGATCGGGAGTATTGCAAGATCGAGCCGGTGGGAGTCGAGCTCCGTGAGTGTGGTTTGCCACACTTGGCTCGTCGGCTTGCCGTGATGTTGCGGCATGAGCTGCAGCAAGCGGATGTCGACACCCGGCGCCTCGCGGGCCAAGCGGGAAACGAGAGGGCCGAGGAAGACGGCCGCCAATGCATCAGGCGCACCGATCGTAAAGCATCGCCGCGTGCTTCCGGGGTCGAACGGCCCGGCCATCGATATGATTCCATCGACACGCGCGAGAGCCTCAGCAACTGGACCGGCAAGTGCGAGGGCACGGTCCGTAGGCTTCACGCCACCGGGCGTCTTGAGGAACAGCGGATCATGCAGCAGATGCCGCAGCCGGCGCAGCCCATGGCTGACGGCCGAGGGTGTGAGATTGAGTCTTTCCGCCGCGCGCGCGACATGCCCCTCCTCGAGCACGGTGCTGAACAACACCAGGAGACTGAGATCGATGCGCAGGAGCTGAGCCGGCTTCAGCATGGTGCTGAAACTTTATCACTGGATTCACGATACCAAAGGGTCATCTATCGCCTCTTTCATCACACAGGTTCGTTCAACACTGGGGTGCTTACATGTCGAAGAAATCACCGATGACGCCCGGCGCCGGCTCGCCTCCAGCGTTATCCCGGCGTCGCGCCATCCCGGCGATGGCGGGCCTGCCGCTCGTAGCAGCGCAGCCGGCCGCGGCAGAAGATGCGATCGCCAAGCTGATCAAGCATTCCGAGGTGTCGAACGCGGCACTGATGCGGGGAGACGCAGAGACTTACCGGGCGATGATCGCCATCACCGACGATTTCACATTGATGTCTCCGTTCGGCGGGCCCCCCTCGCACGGTTCGCAGTACACGTCAGAGACGTGGGACAGGATCGGACGGTTCTTCAAGAACGGCACCCACAAGCAGGAGGTCGTCCAATCCTATGGCTCGGCCGACATGGTGGTTCTCGCGCTGATCGAACGGCACCATGCCGAGGTCGGAGGACTGCCCGCACAGGAATGGGCGCTGCGCGTTACGCTGGTCTATCGGCGGGACGGGGCCCAGTGGTGCCTGGTGCATCGCCACGCCGACCCGCTCGCCCATGGCATCAGCCTGCAGCAATCGGCGGCACTCGCGCGCGGCACCGGCGTGAAGGAATGACTTCAATCGGCGGGCGCGATCTGGGAGCACCGAACCATGAGCCACCTGAAGCTCTATACGAACCAGCTCTGCCCCTACGCGCACCGCGTCCGCCTGACGCTCGCCGAGAAGGAGATTGACCCCGAGCTGATCGAGATCGATCTCAAGAAGAAGCCTTCTGATTTCGTGCACATCTCGCCGGACGGCAGGGTGCCCCTGTTGCTGCACGGGGGTACGAAAATCTGGGGCTCGGTGATCATCAACGAGTATATCGATGAGGTCATGCCCGATCCGCCATTGATGCCCGCCGCGCCGGCGGATCGCGCGCTCGCGCGCAATTGGATCAAGCTCGCGGATGAACAGCTCTATTCGACTACGCATAGATTCATCTTTACGCGCGAAGCGGAGGCCAGACGCGAGCTGATCACGCAATTGCGTGAGCATGTTCAGTTCCTCTAGAACGAGATCACGGCACGACGCCCTCGCAGCGGCCCCTATCTGTTCGGCGATCGGTTCACCCTCGCAGACATTGCGTTGTACCCATGGTTCGAGCAGTCGGGCGTCCTCGAACAGCTCAGCGAATTTCGCCTGCCCCCCGACTGCTGCGGGCTCTCCGAGTGGCGCCACGCCGTGGGCGAGCGCAGGGCCGTTCGGCAACACACGCGAACCACTGATTGGTATGCAGTCCGCTATCGCACCTATCTCGCCGCGTGAACGGCAGCAGCAATGACGGCTCTGGCAGCCGATGCGGCACGAGATTCCGGGTTCGATGCTGGCGCATCGCCCCGGAATGACGGGCTAAGCCCTCCCTCGTTAACCCTTTGCTAACCATACACCGGGCAAAAATTGCCGGGTGAAGTCGAGTGTCGTCGGCCGCGTAGAACGGGAGGAACCCCGTGGACGCCAGTGCGGTGCCTCACTTTCGGAACGGCGGCCCTTCGGCCGCCGCCAAGACGTCTGGCGCCCGATGGCGGCAGACGCGGGGGGAAGCGGCTACCATGGTCGATGTCACGGCGGGTCAGGGCGGCGCAGGTACGGGCGGCAAGTTGCCGTCCTTGAGCGAAATCGGCGATATCCTGAAGCGCGGCGATCTGGCGCTGGCGCTCGGCGTCCTCGTCATCCTCGTGGTGCTGATCCTGCCGCTGCCGGCGATCGTGCTCGACCTGTTCCTGGCGATCTCGATCACGGTATCGATCCTGATCCTGATGACGTCGCTGTTCATCCAGGCGCCGCTGGAATTCTCGTCATTTCCGACCGTGCTTCTGATCTCGACCATGCTGCGGCTGTCGCTGAACATGGCCTCGACCCGGCTGATCCTGTCGCACGGCCATGAGGGCACGGCCGCCGCCGGCCACGTCATCGAAGCCTTCGGCAATTTCGTGATGAGCGGTAATTTCGTGATCGGAATTATCGTGTTCGCGATTCTCGTGATCGTGAACTTCGTCGTCATCACCAAGGGTTCGGGCCGCATCGCCGAAGTCGCCGCCCGCTTCCAACTGGATTCGATGCCGGGCAAGCAGATGGCGATCGACGCCGATCTCTCCGCCGGCCTGATCGACGAGCAGACCGCCAAGGCTCGCCGCAAGGCGCTAGAAGACGAAAGCGGCTTCTTCGGCGCCATGGACGGCGCCTCGAAATTCGTCCGCGGCGACGCGATCGCGGGCCTCCTGATCGTCTTCATCAACGTCATTGGCGGCATCATCATCGGCGTCGCCCAGCAGGGCATGAGCTTTGGCGACGCCGCCCGCACCTACACCATTCTGACGGTCGGCGACGGCCTGGTGACGCAGGTGCCGGCGCTGATCGTCTCGACCGCGGCGGGCCTTTTGGTGTCGAAGGCCGGCATCACGGGTGCGGCCGACAAGGCGCTGATGAAGCAGCTCTCGGGTTATCCGCAGGCGCTCGGAATGTCCGCCGGCGTGATGCTGGTGCTGGCGCTGTTGCCGGGTATCCCGATGCTGCCGTTCCTGGCGCTCGGCGGCGGCGCCGCGGCGCTGGCCTGGAAAGCGCGAAACCACAACAACGTCACCAAGGCTGCCGAAGCCGCCGCGGCCGCTGCGCCCGAGCTTGCGGCGGCTGCCGCCAACGCCGCGGCCGAAGAGCCGATCGCCACCGCGCTCAAGATCGACGATCTCAAGATCGAGCTCGGCTATGCGCTGCTGCCGCTGGTCAACGGCCCTGACGGCACCGACCGCCTGACCGAGCAGATCAAGGCGTTGCGCCGCTCGCTTGCCATCGAAATGGGCTTTGTGATGCCGGCGGTACGCATCCTCGACAACGTCCAGCTCGAGGCCAACACCTACGTCATCAAGATCAAGGAAGTGGACGCCGGAACCGGCAAGATCTGGCCGAACCAGTTCATGGTGATGGATCCCGCCGGCAACCAAGTCGGCGTGCCCGGTATCCACACCGTCGAGCCGACGTTCGGCCTGCCGGCCACCTGGGTCGATGCCGCACTGAAGGAAGAGGCCTCGCTGAAGGGCTACACCGTGGTCGATGCCGCCACCGTGCTGTCGACGCACCTCACCGAGCTACTCAAGAACAACATGAGCGACTTGCTGTCCTATGGCGAGGTGCAGAAGCTCTTGAAGGATCTGCCGAAGGAACAGGGCGAGCTGGTCAAGGACATCGTGCCGAGCCAGGTCACGGTCTCGGGCATCCAGCGCGTGCTGCAGCTCCTGCTGGCCGAGCGGATCTCGATCCGCGACCTCTCCACCATCCTCGAAGGCATCGCCGACGCGCTCGCCTTCTCGCGCAACCCCGCCACCATGGTCGAGCACGTCCGCGCTCGCCTCGCGCGTCAGATTTGCGCACAGAATACCACATACAACGGTTATCTGCCGCTGATCGCGCTGTCGGCGCGGTGGGAACAGGCGTTTGCGGAATCGATCGTGGGCCAGGGCGAAGAGCGCAGCCTCGCCATGCAGCCCTCAAAACTGTCGGAGTTCATGACCAGCGTTCGCAACGCCTTCGAACAGGCGGCGCGCGAGGGCGAGGCGCCGGTGCTGGTCACCTCCGCTGCAATCCGCCCGTTCGTGCGCTCGCTGATCGAGCGGTTCCGCTCGCAAACCACTGTGTTGTCACAGGCGGAAATTCACCCGCGCGCGCGGCTGAAGACGGTCGGCAGCGTCTAGTTTGGCGGCGGGCGCGGCGCAAATCACCGGCGAAAATGGCGAAGCCTTTTCGCCACAGGCAAATGGTTTGTCGAAAATGGCCCATACCGCGCCATTCGGCCTTGAGAAGCGGTGATCTCCGCATAAGCTGTTACAGAGACTGAATATTTGTTCATTTCTGGTGATCGCCGCGGACGTTCCAATCGCGGCCGTTCAAGTCTTTTCACCGCCTTGTGATCGCTCCTTTGGAAACAGATGCCGGAGTCCTACGTTTCCTGACGCGAGACGTTGAACCAGCCTGCGGACGCATCCAACCAATCCGTTAGGCCGGAAGGCGGCAGGAGACTTCCATGAACCATTCGATCTACAGCGCAGATCGCACGACCCATCTCAAGATCGTGGCCGTGGCCCTCGTGGCAGGTGTCGTGGTCGCCGGGTTCAGCATCTCCGCGCGCAACACCTCGGATGAAGGTCTCACCCAGACCGCGAGCACGCGCGTGATGAAGGCCGGCAAGCCGGTGGCAATCACCAGCTCCGGTAACTCAATCGTACGCTAACGGAGGAATCCGGAAACACAGGAATTCACGGAATTCACGCGGCTCTTTACAGCCCCCCAAAGTCGCCACGTGGATATATAAGACCCCAACTACCCCCAAGTTGACTGCGAAAACGCCCGCTCCCCACGGGCGTTTTCTTTTTGTTGGCGTGCTGCTGTTGCCAACCCCGTCCGCCCCGCGGCAGGCGCTAGCGAGCAGCCGGCACCGTCTCGATCAGCTTGCCGGTAAAGATCGGCGCCGAGGTCGGCTGGCCGCTCGGCGAGCCGCCGGCCTGCTCGACCGTCACCGCAAAGAGAGCAGCGTTGATCGTACTGGCGTCGTAGGCGGCGAGCACCGGGCGCGCGGTGAAATCGCTGCCGCCGATCACGCCGAGCGAGCGCGGTTGCGGCAGGCGGTCGGAAATCAGCCAGAGCTCAAAGCTCTTGCCGGGCTCGGCATCGGCGCCGACCTTGCGGACGGTGAAGTTTTTGGTCGCGGCGTCGACCGTCAAAATGAACGCGGGCGCGCCGCCGTCACGCTGCAGCAGCGCGACATATTGCGCCGAGGGTGTCGGCTGTGGCGCTGGCGTCTTGACCTCGACCGTCTGGATGCGCGGCTGCGGCCGCAGCGCCTCCGGTAAGAGCTCCGGCCGATAGACCTGCACCGCCAGCATCGCGATAAGCGCTGCGGCAATTGCGGTGGCAAAGGAAGCCACGTTGCGCCAGCGCTTCGCGCGACTGGACAACTGGATGACATTGGCCGCAACCGGACCGTCCGTGACGGCTGGCGGTGCCTCAGCTACCGCGGGAGCCACCGGCTCAGCCGTGGGTTCAGGCGGAGGCGCAGTCTGCGGCGCCTCAGGCAGCGTCAGCGGCGCCTGCGCTTCCGTGGAACGTCCGATCGCGGCCTTGATGTTTTCCCACACGACCGGACGCGGCTCGACCGAACCGACCATCTGGTTCAGCACGCCGAGCCGGTATTCCCAGGCCTGAACGAGCGCACTGTATTCGGCATCGACGGCCATCATGGTCTCGACCTGCGCGCGCTCGTCGGCATCGAGGGTGCCGAGCGCATATTCCGCGGCGAGCGCGATATGGTCTTCGCTATAGGCCATCGTTCAAGATCCGGACCCCAGTCCGAGACACTCCCTTATTTCCATCATGCTGCGGCGCAGCCACGTCTTCACCGTATTCACCGGCGTCTCGAACTTGGAGGCGAGCTGTTCGCGGCTCCAGCCGTTGTAATAAGCGAGCAGCACGAGCTTCTGCCGATCCGGCTCCAGGCGGCCGACGCATTCCAGCAACCGCTTCAACTCTTCCGTCATCTCGCGCCGCGCCAGCGGATCGGGCGACTCGGCCGCCACTTCCATCGCGGCCGGCTCCTCCTCGATCGAGCTTTCGCTCTTCTTGCGCACCACGTCGATCGCCCGGTTGCGCGCGATCGACGCCATCCACGTGATCGGCGAAGCGAGCGCAGGGTTGAACTGTCCGGCGCTGTTCCAGATCTTGACGTAAGCCTCCTGAATGACCTCCTCCGCGAGGTCCTGACGCCGCAAGATACGGAGCACGACGCCGAAGAGTTTCGCGCGCGTGGCGGCGTAAAGGCGCTCAAAAGCGGCCTCATCCCCCTTCGCCACCGCGGCAATCAGCCAGACCAGCTCCGCTGGCGTCAGCATTCAGCGTCCCCCACAATCCCGCTCCTCCAATGCGTGCTACGCCGGAGCCGACGAGAAGTTTCGTAGCATACCTTGCGTCAGAGGGGCCACCAAGTCGCCGATTCCGGAAGATTGGCCAAAGAAAGATCAAGAAAAAACCCGGGCCGTGAGGCCCGGGTTTTCGATCGTTCAACCGATGGTGTGAGAAGCGTCAGGCGACGCCAAGCCGGGCGCGCATCAGGCCGATACTATCCATGTCGGCCTGCTCGCGGGCGCTTTCCTCGGCGCGCTCGCGCGCCTGGTCGCGCTCGTCGAGCAGTTCGACCTTTTTCAATTCCTCGAAGGCTTCGCTCAACAGGCTCTTGGCATCCTCGAGCTGGATGCGCAGTTCGTCGGCGGAGCGGGTCAGGTTTTCCCGGCGCTGGATCGCGGCCTTGGCGTAGGTCGGATAGGCGAAGTGGGAGGGGTCGTTGATTCCGGCCCGCTCCTGCTCGGTCTGGATTTCGCGCTCGAGATCGACCGACATGCGCTGGAAGTCGGCGATCATGCCTTCGATCTGGGTAACCCTTCGGCGCTTCTCGTCGACCTGAAATTTCTTCAGGCGGATCAGCGTTTCTCGTGACTTCATCGACTCATACTCCCCAGAAGTCCCAATCTGAACGCGGGACGGAGCCGGCTCCCTCGGGGGACCCCACCGGCTTCATTAATCATGTGCCGGGGATGATGGCCTGACAAAGTTAGCGTTCCGTTTCCAAATTGGCGAGGATCTGCGCCAATTGGCGGTAGCCGTCATCGAGGCTTGATTTTTCGTCCTTGGCCTGGCGCAGGAAGGCTTCTAGCGGCTCGTGCAACCGGATCGCCTCGTCGACCTCCGGGCTCGAGCCTGCCCGATAGGCGCCGAGCCGGATAAGTTCCTCCATGTCGGCGTAGGTTGCCATCACCTGGCGGCCCCGCATGATTATGGGGAGATAGTCGGGATTGGCCGACCTCGGCATGGTGCGCGAGACCGATTTAAGAATATTGATCGCGGGAAATCGGCCGCGTTCTGCAATCGAGCGTTGCATCACGACGTGACCGTCCAGAATGCCGCGCACCGCATCCGCGATCGGCTCGTTGTGGTCGTCGCCGTCGACAAGCACTGTGAAAATGCCGGTGATGGTTCCAACTCCGGTGCCCGGCCCTGCCCGCTCCAGAAGCTTCGGCAATTCCGTGAACACGGTCGGCGTATAGCCTTTCGCGGTCGGCGGCTCGCCGGCCGACAGCCCGATCTCGCGCTGCGCCATCGCAAAGCGCGTGACCGAATCCATCAGGCACAGCACGTCCTTGTCCTCGTCGCGGAAATATTCTGATATCGCCAGCGTCAGGTAGGCGGCCTGCCGCCGCATCAAGGCGGGCTCATCGGATGTCGCCACCACCACGACCGAGCGCGCCAGACCTTCGTCGCCAAGATCCTCCTGCAGAAATTCCTGCACCTCGCGGCCGCGTTCGCCGATCAGGCCGATGATGGTGATATCGGCATCGACATTGCGCGCCAGCATCGACAACAGCACCGATTTACCGACACCGGAACCGGCGAAGATGCCGAGCCGCTGGCCGCGGCAGCAGGTCAGGAAGGTATTAAGCGCCCGCACGCCGAGATCGAGCGGGGCCCCGACGCGCTTGCGCGAATGCGCCGGCGGCGGCGCGTTGCGATAGGGCATCGGCGACGGGCCCTGCACCAGCGGCCCCTTGCCGTCGATCGGCTCCCCCATGGCGTTGATGACGCGGCCGAGCCAGGCCGGCGACGGCCGCACCTGGCTCGCAGCGGTCGCGATCGCGGCGCGGCAGCCACGCCGGACGCCGTCGAGTCCGCCGAACGGCATCACGACAGCATTACTGCCGGAAAAGCCGATCACTTCGGCTGGGATGAAGCGGCTTCCGCCGGTCTCGATGACGATGCGGGCACCGACCGACATCGCATGGATAGGCCCCGCGATCTCGACCATCAGCCCGCGCACGCCCACGACGCGGCCATATATATTGACGCCGTCGATATCGCCGATCTGCTCCGCGAGCGCCTTCATTGCGAAAACCTTAAGTTTCCGCACTTTAAGAAACCGCGCTTAACCTCGTGTTTACCCGCATCATTAATCATTGCGTCACTGTCTTTGGTGACTGAGAGCGCTTGCCCATCAGAAGAAGGGCTAAACGCGGGAGTCGGTTAGGCCCGCCTCTTAATCTGGAACCTGAGTGGGCACTATGGAGAAAAGCTGCTTCTACGCAATATCTTAGGGCGATTCGTTAGAAATTGCACTTAAAGAGCTTGCGAACCGGAATCAGATTTTGTTAACCATGTGTCTGTCAGGATCCGAATCAGTTGTTAAAGGCGTTTTGAGTGCCGCAAGTGCGGCCGACCTGACGCCCGGAGCGGCGGACTAAAGGGGACTGGCATGCGCGTTTTGCTGATAGAAGATGACAGCGCCGTCGCGCAGTCGATCGAATTGATGCTGAAATCCGAGAGTTTCAACGTCTACACGACGGATCTCGGAGAAGAAGGCGTCGATCTAGGTAAGCTTTACGACTACGATATTATCCTTCTCGACCTGAACCTGCCCGACATGTCCGGCTACGACGTGCTCAAGCAGCTCCGGGTGTCGAAAATCAAGACTCCCATTCTGATCCTCTCCGGCCTCGCCGGCATCGAGGACAAGGTCAAAGGTCTCGGCGTCGGCGCCGACGACTACATGACCAAACCGTTCCACAAGGACGAGCTGGTTGCCCGCATCCACGCGATCGTGCGCCGTTCCAAGGGTCACGCCCAGTCGGTCATCCAGACCGGCGATCTCGTGGTTAATCTCGATACCAAGACGGTCGAGGTCGGTGGCCAGCGCGTGCACCTGACCGGCAAGGAATACCAGATGCTGGAGCTGCTCTCGCTCCGCAAGGGCACCACCCTCACCAAGGAAATGTTCCTCAACCACCTCTATGGCGGCATGGACGAGCCCGAGCTGAAGATCATCGACGTCTTCATCTGCAAGCTGCGCAAGAAGCTGGCGAACGCCTCCGAAGGCCGCAACTTCATCGAAACCGTGTGGGGCCGCGGCTACGTGCTGCGCGAGCCGCACGAGGCGGACGAGCGCATCCCCGCCTGATCAGGGCTTACGGCGAGCCGCAAGGCTCACTCCTCCCCGGCTGGACCCCGCCCGAAATGGCGGGGTTTTTGTTTGGACCGCTACCACGCGACAAATTCGCTTCCCCGGATTGAAACCCGCTTCGCGGTGTCTCGTACTTGACGGAGTTGTCCGCAAACGAGGGGGAGGTCATGAAAAACGTCAGGCTGGCTGCCGCTGTCGCGCTCGGATCGGCATCGGGCGCGCTCATCGGCTATTCGGCGCTCGCCGGCGGCGACAAGGTCGCCTTCCCGGAGAATTTCGACAAGGGCACGCTCTACGCCACGGTCGATCGTTACGACAACAAGCAGTATCGCGAGCTCTATGCGACGCCGGCGGCGGTCGATGCGGTACGCAAGGGGCAGCCGATCCCGAGCGGCACGGTGCTGACGCTGGTGCAGTACAAGGCGCAGCTCGATGCGGCCGGCGAGCCGCTCAAGGATGCCAACGGTCGTTTCCAGAAGGGCGACCTCGTCGCCTACACGGTGATGGAAAAGCGCGATGGCTGGGGCACCGAGTACAAGGACGACATTCGCAACGGCGAATGGGAGTATCAGGCGTTTGGCCCGGACAAGAAAGTCAACGACAAGGCCAATTTGACGGCCTGCTTCACCTGCCACAAGCCGCATGCCGGGCAGGATTTCGTTATCTCGCTGGCGGGCCTGAAGGGCACGCCCGAAGGCGCCATGGCAAAGCCGGCGCCGGGGCCCGGCGTGGTCTCGATCTCCGACTTCAAGTTCGGGCCGGAGACCGTGATCGTCAGCAAGGGCCAGACCATCACCTGGCACAATGCTGATTCCTCGCCGCACCAGGTGACGATCACCGGCCCGAAGCCGCAGCGCTCGCCGATCGCGCTGAAAGGCCAGACCACCCAGCTCACCCTCGCCGATGCCGGAATCTACGATTATATCTGCGGCCTGCACCCGGCGATGAAAGGCAAGATCGAGGTCAAGGAATAGTCGGCCGCATCAAGGCCACCATGGAAATTTTGCGAACCCCGCCCGAAATGGCGGGGTTTTTGTTTGGGCAGAAATTGTTGGATTGAACCCGCCGCTCGGATGCGCCGACTGACAGATCGTGCGAACCTTCCGGAACGTACGAGTCGGGGCGAATTCAATGATCCTGCAATCCCTCGCCGGGCTGCCGGCGTTCCTGGTCTATTTCTGCACGGCAATCGTTGCCGTGGTGGCCTACCTCTTCGTCTACACCCGCGTCACGGCGCACAACGAGTTCGATCTGATCCGCGCCAATGAGCCGGCCGCCGCGATTGCGCTGGGCCTGAGCCTGCTCGGCTTCGTGCTGCCGCTGGTCAGCGCTATCACCCATTCCGCCAATGTCTGGGATTGCCTGATCTGGGCGGCGATCGCGCTGATCGTGCAGATCATCGTCTATTACCTCGTCAGGGTTCCGGTGCCGAACCTGTCGAAGCGGATCGCATCGGGCGAACTCGCCGCCGCGATCTGGCTCGGGCTGTCCTCGCTGGCCGCCGGCGCGATCAACGCCGCTTGCATGACCTACTGACCATGGCGAACAATTCAGAGCCTGAATTCGGCAAGCGCAAACCGGTCTCGGTGCCGGCGGCGCCGCGTCCCGTTCCGCCGCCGGCCAAGCGTTCGGGCCATGTCGCACTCCTGCTCATGGGCACGTTTGCCGTCGGCGCCACCGCCTACACGCTGATGCCGAGCCGCACTTGCGAGCAACCGAACCCGCACTTGGCATCGCCGACGCAAAACACTGCCGAGTGCTCCTCCCACAGCTCTTCCTCGGGCCATGGCGGCGGCTCCGGTGGCGGCTCGTCGCGCAGCGGTTACTATAGCAGCAACTCCTCCTCCTCGAGCCATTCCTCCTCTGATTCCGGCTTGCATTTGGCGCAGCGCGGCGGCTTCGGCTCGTTCGGGCGTGCCATCGGCTTTTCAGGCGGTTGAATTTCATGCAGCGGATCGTCTGCCCCGAACGTGACGACTGGCCTGCCACGGCCGAAGGCGTCGGGTTTACTTTTCACACCATCGACGGCGAACGCTATTGGGACGAACGGGCCTATTACGCGTTCACGCTGCAGGAAATCGAACGGCGGATCGAGGCGCCCACCGCCGAGATCGATGCGATGTGCCTCGAACTGGTCGGCCGCGTGATCAACGACGAAAAATATCTGCGCCGTTTGAAAATCCCCGAACCCTTCTGGCCGCTGATTTCCGAAAGCTGGCGCCGCCGTGACGCCAGCCTCTACGGCCGGCTCGACCTGAGCTACGACGGCTGGAGCCCGGCGAAACTGCTGGAATACAATGCCGATACGCCGACCTCGATTTTCGAAGCGGCGGTTTTTCAGTGGACCTGGCTGGAACAGGCGATGGAGCGCAACATCATCCCGAAACGCGCCGACCAGTTCAATTCAATCCACGAGCGCCTGATCGACGCCTGGAAGAAACATGGCGGCGCCAAGCATCTTCATCTCACAGGAATGACCGACAATGCCGAGGATGCCGGTACGCTGGCCTATCTGCAGGACACTGCGAGCCAGGCCGGATTGAAGACGACATTGATGGACATCAAGGAAGTCGGGTTGGATGGCGATGGCCGCTTCGTCGATCTCGACGACCGCGCAATCGAGCTCGCCTTCAAGCTCTATCCCTGGGAATGGATGTTCCGCGACACGTTCGGCGAAAAACTCGCAACAGCGCCGACCCGCTGGATCGAACCGCCGTGGAAGGCGATCCTCTCCAACAAGGGCATCCTTCCCCTGCTGTGGGAGATGTTTCCGAAGCATCCCAATTTGCTGCCGGCCTATTTCGAGGACGATCCGAAGGCGGCCATGCTCGGCTCCTCGTTCGTGCGCAAGCCGCTCTACTCGCGCGAAGGCGCCAACGTCGCGCTCGTCAGTTCCGGCACTACGCTGGCGGAGCAGCAGGGCCCCTATGGCGCGGAAGGATTCATCCGGCAGGCTTTCGCGCCGCTGCCGAGCTTCACCGACCTATACCCGGTGCTCGGAAGCTGGCTGGTCGATCACACGCCATGCGGCCTGTCGATCCGCGAGGACGAGAACCCGATCACCGGCAACGCGTCGCGTTTTCTGCCGCACGCGATCTTGTAGCGCGGCAGCAGAGGCGGTGTGTCGCGCTCCCTCGCCCCGCTCTTCGCGGGGTTGAGACGACCGAAGCTCTTAGAGGGTTGGTGGGGTGAGGGTGAGGTCGCGTCCCTCGTTGAAGGGGGCACGCCTAATGGGGTTCGATTTTTACCCTTTAGACTAACAGACATCACTAAATGATGCCGTTATTGAGTCAGCGCTCGCTGGGGGATCGAATCCGAAACAATGCGAATTAGATCAGCCGTGATTTCAACTTGTGCTTGGCAATATACGAATTGCAACGCGGTCATTTCTGATAGCTCACTCGCGAGCGCAAGCTTTCGAGCGTAATCTAACTTCACGGCCACAACCCGCTTTAGAAGAGCGATTGTTTCCTTGGAAGCTGGTGCAGCCGACTTTGTCCCGGCGTCGAAAAAGAACGCAAAAGCCTTTTCAGCGTTATCGAGGCCAGTGGCGACCAGGAGGCGAAGTTCTGTCGGTACATCGAGTCCGGTTTCCATCACCGGCTCTCGGACCAATCAATCGGGTTGAACCTAAGAGCGTGCCCGACGCGGAAAAACACTCCCACCGGCATTTGGGTAGCACACACTTCAGGAACCGGAACCTGGCGCACCACCGGCTTTAAGCTGCTCCAGCAATCCTGGCACTTCAGCCGGTGGCACCGGTTTACTGAGCAGGTATCCCTGAACTTCGATACAGCCCTCCCGGCTCAGGCAATGCATTTGCTCTTCCGTCTCGACTCCCTCTGCGGTTGTCGTCATGCCGAAGCTCACACCGAGCCCGGCGATCGCCCGAACGATGGCTAGGCTTCCCTCGTCGACGAGCACGTCCCGGACGAAGGATTGATCGATCTTGATCTTGTCGAAAGGGAAACTGCGCAGATACCCGATGCTGGAATAGCCCGTGCCAAAATCATCCATCGAGATCCGCACGCCCAGCGAGCGCAGATGGTTCAAGATCCCGATGTTTCTGTCGGATTTCTCGAGCAAGACCGACTCCGTGATCTCCAGCTCGAGGCGGTTCGCTGGCAGTCCCGATGAAGCGAGCGCGCTCATGACGGTTGAAACAAGGTTCCCCTTGGCGAACTGCAAAGGAGACAGATTGACCGAGAGGTTGATTTCGTCCGGCCAGTGAACCGCCTCCATGCATGCTTGTCTCAACGCCCATTCGCCCAGCGGCAGGATCAGGCCCATCTCCTCGGCGACCGGAATGAATTCCGACGGCGCCACCGAGCCGCGCTCGGGATGATGCCAGCGCATCAACGCTTCAAAGGCGGTTACCTTCTTGGTCTGCAGGTTAACCAGCGGTTGATAGAACAGGCTGAAGTCGCCCTGGGCCAACGCGTTGCGCATATCCCGCTCCAGCGACCGCCTGGTCTGGACGATGGCATCCATCTGCGGATCGAACATGCGAAATGTGCCGCGACCGCCGGACTTCGCGCTGTACATCGCGAGATCCGCGCATTTAAGGACGGTTTCCGCATTCATTTCACCAGGATGCACAATCGCGATTCCGACGCTCGCGCCCACAGTCACGTCGTTTCCCTCGATAGTCTGCGGATGAGCCGCGACCTCGATGATTCGCTCTGCAAGAGCGAGCGACGCTGATGGTTGGATACCCGATATCTGCAGGATCGCGAACTCGTCGCCGCCAAGCCGCGCAATGCGGTCCGTTGGCGGCAGCAGATCGCGAAGCTTGGCGGCAAGGGACTTCAGAAGCAGATCGCCGACCGAGTGGCCCCCGGTGTCGTTGACCGCCTTGAATCCATCGAGATCTACGAACAGGACCGCAAGCGGATGCGGTGTCACCGTTTCGTCTGTAAGCGCCTGCTCGAGTTGTTCCTTGAACAGCATCCGATTGCCGAGCCCCGTCAGCGAATCATGATAAGCTAGATATTGGGATCTCGCCTGCAGTTCCTCACGATCCGCGATCTCTTCCTTGAGCCTTTGATTGGCGTCGGCGAGGCGCTTTGTGCGCTCTTCCACGCGCGCCTCCAATGCCTCGTTCGTCCGGCGAAGCTGGTCATTCGCAACCTCCACCTGCTGCTCCGCGCGTCTGCGGCTGATCTGCGTATTCACCCGCGCCAATGCGACCGCAAAATCCACCGGCTTCGTGACGTAGTCATTGGCGCCGCACTCGAGGGCATCGACGATGTTGGCGCTTTCCGACTTGGCGGTAACCATGATGACGGGAAGTGTAGACGACGATTTTCGACCACGAATCCGTTTCAGGGTTTCTATTCCGTCAATTCCAGGCATCATGACATCGAGAAGGACGAGGTCGAACGCTTCCTTCTCGATGAGTTCAATGGCGGCCAGCCCGGATTCCGCCTCCGTGACGGCAAAGCCGCGCCGTTCGAAGCGCCGCGAAAGGATCGCGCGATTGTCGCTGATGTCGTCGACGATCAGCAAGTGTGGACGCACCTCAGCATTACTGTCGGCGGTGCTCGACTCCTGTGACGCAAAATCCTCGAGACGCGTCACATTCGTGTTCTGGATGGACATCGTTACACCGCCGATGGACTGACAGCCGCAAACGCGGGCATGATGGATGGTTCGTCGGCCGGCCGCTGCTCGGTCATCCAGGCCAGCACGCGTATCGTGAAGCAGGATCCCCGCCCCGGCTCGCTGGTTGCCGAGATGCCTCCGCCCATCAAGGCGCAGAGCTTCTGGCTCAGCGCAAGACCGAGGCCCGTTCCGCCATACTTGCTAGATGTCGCCTGGTTGGCCTGACCAAAATTCTGGAAGAGTCGTCCGATTTCGGACTCGCTGATGCCTATTCCGGTATCCTGCACCTGGATCTCGATCCAGTCGCCCGCCTGATGCTTGCGGCGCTGCGCGGACAGGATGATCGTGCCCCCTTCCGTGAACTTCGCCGCATTGCTCAACAGATTGAGCGCGGCTTGCCGCAGCTTCGTCTGGTCCGTGGACACGATGCCCAGGTTGGACGGACACCTGACGACGAGCTTGTTCTTCTTTTCGGCTACCGCGGGTTGAACCGTGGCGACAACCTCGCGAACCATGTCATTCAGATTGAACTGTTCGATCTTAAGTTCGATATGGTTTGACTCGATCTTGGACAGATCAAGGACATCGGTCACCAGCGACAGCAGATGTTTTCCTGCGGAATTGATCCGTTCGAGGTCTGGCTTCCTTCGGTTGTTCTTGCCCTCGAATTCCACGCCCTCGAGCAAGATCTCGCTGAAGCCGATCACCGCATTCAGCGGCGTACGAAGCTCGTGGCTCATCTTCGCCAGGAAGATCGACTTCGCGCGGTTCGCCTCATCGGCCATGTCCTTGGCTTCGCGCAGGCGCACCGCCGTCTCCCGATGCCTTACGGCCTCGCGCTCGAGCTCGGACCCGACCGTGATCATGTTGGCGTAATAGATCGCCATCCACGACATGTAGATCGTGGCCGACAGGATCGAGATCCACCCGACCATCGAAAGCTGCTCGTGCGACAGAAGCGTCGGAAAGTCCCACAGCAGGTAGGCGAGAACGAAGCCAAGAATGTTGAAGGTGAACAGGCCAACGATGAGGATCGGGCGTTGCGAAATATAGAAGAAGCCGAGCAGCAGGCTGACGAGCAACCACGGGAGAAATGGCGAACTGACTCCGCCGTAAAAATAGGCGCCGAACAGCGAGGTGAAAGCAAGCAGCTCGACGGAAATCAGCGCCGAGAGCTGCAGATTGCCGCTCGCCCTGTAGACGAACGGAAGCGTCCAGAACAGCCAGATGCAGACGATTACGGTCCAGCAGGCAGCGCCCCGGTGCGGGTCGCTGAGATAGAGAAACAGACTGATGGACTGTGAAAGCAGCGGCCCGAACAGGTGTGTGAATATGAAGTTCTGCGCGAGTCCCCGCTCGGAGCGCTCGAGCTTTGACCGTGTCGGAATAAACCAATCGATAAGCCTAACGACTTCTTGCAAAAAGGGCATGTCGCCACCCGTCAATTCAAATTGGGCGCAGGCTAGCCCTCGGCCCTTTAAAATTCGGTTTAGTCAGGAAGTCTGGCCGATTAACGGGGTTTTAATTGAGCTCTGAAAAGGTTAGCTGCCGGAAATTGCATATTTTCTGCTTGCACGAGCGCAAGCACGACGGACCGGAATATCGGAAAACCAACTCGCAGAAGCTGGCTCAGTTTCATGAAAGAAAAATTTGCAAGGGCGATTGCTGCCCTCGACAAGCTGGTCAACTACTTCATTCCGCCCAGCATCGCCGCCGATCGCGATACGCGAAACCGTGCTCACGTGTTTCTCGTCAGTCACATCCTGGGTCCCTTCATCGGAAACGTCGTTCCGATTTCGATCTATCTGCTTGACCCCGCGCCCGGATATGACGTGGCAGTGCTCGCGGCGTCGATCACGTTGTTCTGGGTATTTCCGTTCATCCTGCGCGCCGGCGCGACCTACGACACGCTCGCGCTGGTCTCGATCGAAAACCTGATCTTCTGTATCCTCTGGAGCTGCTTCTTCTATGGCGGCGTGACGTCTCCCACGCTCGCCTGGGTGCTCGTCATACCGTTGCTCGCTTTCTTCTATCTGGGCTCCTCGAGCAAGCTACGACTGATCGTCATGATCATGTTCGCAGTCAACGTCGCGATCTTTAGCTTCTTCTATTTCCATGCATTCGAAGTCAACAGCAAACTGCCGGTTGCTGCGATGCAGGGGCTCGGGCTCGTCTCGACGACGGCAGCGTCGATCTATGTGGCGATGATGGCGCTCTACTACGCGAAGATCCAGGCATCGCAGAGCGAGCTTGAAAGCGAGATGCGCCAGCACATGGCAACGGCGTCGGCGCTGCGCGCGGCTACCGAGGAAGCCGAGCGCGCGGGAGCCGCGAAATCGGAATTTCTGGCCAAGATGAGTCACGAGTTGCGCACACCGCTCAACGCGGTGATCGGTTACAGCCAGATGCTGCTCGAAGACGCCGAACTCGACGGCGATCGCGAGGGCATTGCTGACCTGACCAAGATCCACATGGCTGGGCAACACCTCTTGAAGCTCGTCAACGAGGTGCTCGATCTTTCGAAGATCGAAGCCGGCAAGATGGAGCTGCACTTGGAAGAGACGGATTTCTGCGCCTTGTTCCGCGAGATCGCTGAGAAGGCGATGACCTCGGTCGAGGCAAGCGGGAACGAGTTCGCCTGCTCGATCTCCCCCGATCTCGGGACCGCGCTCTGCGATGCCGGCAAGTTTCGCAACATCGTCGGACAATTGACCGATAACGCCACGAAATTCACCCACAACGGGAAGGTGGAGATTGCCGCACGACGCCTGAAGAGCGCGGCGGGAGATCAACTCGTCGTTGACGTTGTGGACACGGGAATCGGCATCGCGCCGGATCAAATGGCGAAACTGTTCGAGAAATTCACCGTCGCCGACGACTCCAGCACCAGCAAGTATGGCGGTACGGGGCTTGGGCTGGCGCTCAGCCAAAGGCTCTGCAAGTTGATGAGCGGCGAAGTCACCGTGGAAAGTGAGCCCGGGAAAGGCAGCCGCTTCACGGTCAGCATACCGCTCGTCGAAGGCCGGCGAAAGACCGATCGTTACGCCACGGCGACGCTCGTCCCCGACCTCACCGACACGGCTCTGCCTGCGTCAGCCGGGATTGCCAATGCATAGGATTCTGCTGGTCGAAGACAACGAGATGAACCGGGACATGCTTACGCGCCGTCTCGAGCGCAACGGCTTCTCTGTCTGCTGTGCCTGTGACGGTCCAACGGGCGTGAACATGGCAGCGAGCGAATTGCCCGATCTGATCCTGATGGATGTGGCGCTCGGCGAAATGGACGGTTGGGAAGCAACACAGCGGATCAAGGCCAATCCCGCGACATCCGCCATTCCGATCATTGCGCTGACCGCCCATGCGCTCGCCAGCGATCGCGACAAGAGCGTCGAAGTCGGCTGCTCCGATTTTGATACGAAGCCTGTCGACATGCAGCGGCTGCTCGGCAAGATGCGGTCGCATCTGCCTTCGGTCGCTCGCGAGAGTCCGGCCGCCTAGGCCCACGCCGTCGAACTTCAGCGCGGTCAGTATTTCGCGACCACGGGGCCACCAAACCTGTAGTTCACGCGGGCCGTGACGAGATCAACATCCTGACGGGTGGCAACCGTGCCGGCGTAAGCACCAGCCGGGCTGGTAAAGTCAAACGTACGATCCTGCATGAACAGATGATCGTACTCCACACCGACCGACCAGTTCGAAGCGAAGCCGAATTCGAGGCCGACGCCTACCGCGGCTCCCCATCGCGTGTCGTTCGCAGCGCCGAGAACGATGCCGGTCGCATTGTCGGTGTAGCGGAAGCGGCTATCGGTGACGGCGCCGCCGCCCTTGACGTAAAACAGTGTATTTTCGACGGCCCAGCCGATCTGGCCGGTGAACAGGCCGAACGCTTCGATCCGTGACCGGTTGGTCGTGGCAGGGAACGGCGGGCTGATCTTGCTGCCGTTGAGGTCAGCCCAGTTACCCTGCGCTTCCAGACCAAAGACTGCGGCGCCTGCCTGCCAGCGATAGCCGATCTGGCCACCGGCTACGGCGCCTGTCGCATCGTGGCAGCCTTCGGGGCCGAGCAGCGCAGGGGGTACCGGCGTGGGCGGAACAAGATCCCAGCAGTTGCGACTTGAGCCCCAGCCGCCGTTCGCGCCGATATAAAAGCCGGTCCATGAGAATACCGGAACAGGCGGGATGGGCGGGGCCGCCTTCAAAGGCAGTCGTAAATCCGCAGCGAATGCGGGCGCGGAGAGCGCATTCACAACCATCACTGCCGCCGCGACCCGGCTTGAAATTTTGCGGAATGGCTGGCCTTTCAGGACGCCGATCATGAATTCCTCGCTTGCTCCGGATGGCCTTGAAACGTGAAAGACACATTGCGCCATCTATGGTTAACGCCGCCTTTACGCGCGCGGGCGCCCAAGGCCCCCGCGGCCCTTCCTAGCGTCCGCCATGACTTTCTGTGCAGCTCTTAAGGTACAGAAAACCAAACACAAATTTCGCCGGAAAAGGCCGGAAAACTTCCCAATATCCAACCAGGAATTAATCTCGTCCCGGGCATCCTGCACGCTCAACAGAATAACCAAAAATACGAGTTCGGGATGGCTTCAAACGATTCATACACCGGTATTGCGCCGGCCGCCTTGACGGGCAGCATGAGGGACTTCCGCGTCCCCGGTGGGGCAGACCTTTTGGGACGCACCGAAGGTTTCTTCCGCTGGCAGGATCTGCGCCGGCATCACGGCCTCTGGCCCTTCTCTCGTGCCACGGAGGACGGTCCCAAGACCGTTTGCTCTGCTCAGGACGACCGGGGCAACAGGATGCTCGGCGTAAACTTTGCTTCGCAGGACTATCTCAGCCTGGCATCGCATCCGGCCATCAAGGCAACGGCGATCGAGACTATCGAGCGCTGTGGGGTACATAGCGCTGGCTCTCCTGCGCTTGTCGGCAACACTTCGTACTCGGTAGCGCTCGAGCGCAAGATCGCCGAATTCCTGGCGATGGACCACGTCGTGTTGTACCCGACCGGTTGGGCCGCGGGCTTCGGCGTCGTGAAGGGCCTCGTCAGGTCGGCCGACCATATCGTGATGGACATGCTGGCACACTCCTGCCTGCAGGAGGGCGCTCACGCCGCAACCCCAAACCTTCATCTGTTCCGGCATCTGGATAACGACTATTGCCGGAACATCCTCGCCAAAATCCGAGCCAAGGACAAAGAGAACGGAATCCTCGTGATCACCGAGGGATTGTTCTCGATGGACTCGGACACCCCCGATCTCGCTGCCCTGCAAGCGCTCTGCCACGAATTCAACGCGACTCTTGTCGTCGACGTCGCACATGATCTTGGCTGCTTGGGCGAGGGCGGCCGCGGCCACATCGGCTTGCAGAACATGCTCGGCAAGGTGGACCTTGTGATGGGGAGCTTTTCCAAGACGTTTGCGTCAAACGGCGGGTTCGTCGCCTGCAAGAGCCGAGCGGTGCAGGAATATCTACGCTTTTACAGCGCCCCTGCCACTTTCTCCAATGCCCTTTCGCCGGCGCAGGCCGCGACGATCCTGAAGGCATTCGAGATCGTCGCTTCCGCCGAAGGGCACGCGCTACGGCGCAAGATGCTCGCCAACGTCCTGTCGCTTCGTCGCGAGTTGAAGCAGGCCGGCCTCGACTATTATGGCGACCCATCCGCGATCGTTTGCGTCAAAATGGGTTCGGAAGGCCTTGCACGTCTTGTTTCAAGACGCCTTATCGAACTCGGATTGGTCGCCAACCTAGTGGAATTTCCCGCCGTTCCCAAGGGCGCGGCCCGAATTCGCATGCAGGTGATGGCCAATCACTCCGCGGAAAACATCGCCACCGCTGTGCGAATACTGGCCATTGCAAAGGCGGAAGCGGAACTGGAACTCGATGAGCTGCGGCGGATCAAACCCGTAAAGGGCGTCGCAGCTTGATGCCGCGGCCCCCCCTGTCGAACTGGCGAGTACGCCGTCACTCGCGTTGAGAAGATCGAAGTACTGTTTGCATACCTGAAGTGCATCCTCCGCCTCGACCGGCTGAGGCTGAGAGGCCCCTACGGAGGCTCTACCCGCGAAATCCAATGACAACCGGAGCGCGCCGAGCGACCCCTCACCCGGCGCTACGCGCCGACCTCTCCCCGCGAAGAGCGGGGCGAGGTAAAGAAGATCAGCGCGCCGCGGCAACCGCCCGCAGGGTTTGCGGCACCAGGGTCGACGCCCCCACCCGTATCACCGGTGCGATGTTCGGACGATAAAGTCCGCGTCGCTCCGGATAGGGCTTGAAGCTGTTGGTGATGCCGACCACTGATTCGGCAGCGCCCAGCGCCAGCACGCCATCGGGCTCCAGCATCCGGGAGAGTCGCTCGAAGATGTTGGCCTTGGTATTCTGATCGAAATAGATCAGCACGTTGCGGCAGAAGATGACGTCGAACACGCCGAGATGGGAGAAATCCTGCAGCAGGTTGAGCTGACGATGCTGCACCATGCTGCGGATCTCGGCATTGATCTGCCAGAGCTCGCCGTTCTGGCTGAAATATTTCACCAGCAACCCAATCGGCAATCCGCGCTGCACCTCGAACTGGCTGAAGATGCCGGCCTTCGATTTTTCCAGCACCGCCTGCGACAGGTCGGTCGCGACGATTTCGGTGCGCCAGCCGGACAGCAGGGGTCCCGCCTCCTTCAGGCACATCGCGATCGAATACGGTTCCTGCCCGGTGGAGGAAGCCGCGCACCAGATGCGCAACGACCGGCGGGCCGCGCGCGCCTGTACCAGTGCCGGAATGACCGCTTCCCGCAAATGATCGAACGGAATCTTGTCGCGGAAGAAAAACGTCTCGTTGGTGGTCATCGCCTCGACCACCTCCGCCGTCAGCGCGCTGGCCCCGCCCTTCATCTTCTCGACGAGTTGGGAAATGCCCGGCAGGCTGGACTTGCGGGCCAACGGCAGCAGCCGGCTTTCGACCAGATATTGCTTGTCGGCCGAAAGATCGAGCCCGGAGCGCTCTTTCAGAAGCTTACGCAGATACTCATAGTCTGAAGGCGTCACGAACGATCTCCCGAAAACAACCGAACCAGTTTTGGCGCGATCTGATTGAGCGGCAGAACCGCCGCGCAAATACCTGCATTGGCGGCCGCGCCCGGCATGCCCCACACCACGCTGGTCGCTTCGTCCTGGGCAATCACGCTGCCGCCGGCGGCGACGATCTCCTTGCCGCCGCGCATCCCGTCGGAGCCCATGCCGGTCAGAATCACCGACATGATGCCGCCCTGCCAGACGTCGATGGCGGAGTTGAACAGCGGGTCCACCGCAGGCTTGCAGAAATTCACCGGCGGCCCGTCGTCGAGCGCGATCGTGGCGTCCGCGCCATGGCGCACGACGCGCATGTGGCGGCCGCCCGGCGCAAGATAGATCCGACCGGGCTTGACGATCTCGCCGTCAACGGCCTCATGCGCCGTCCGGCGGCTCGCGCGTGCCAGATGCTCGGCAAGAATCGTGGTGAAGGTTGGCGGCATGTGCTGGGTGATCAGCACCGGAAAACGATCGATCACCGGACCGATATCGGCGACCAGCGCCATCAGGGCCTGCGGGCCGCCGGTCGACGAGCCGATCAGAAGCACACGCGGCGCCAGCATGCTGAAGGGCCGGCGCGCCAGTGGCAGTTGCGCAACCGGTGCAGCGACCGGATGAACGGATACCTCGCGCACCCGCTCGGCTGGTGCCGGAGCCGGGCTCGCGCCAGGCGACGCACGGCGGCGGGCCCTGGCGCCCAGATGGCGAATCTTCTGGATCAGATCGTGGTGGAACGTCTCGGCAGCGGTGGCCTCGCGCGTGCTCTCCGGCTTTGGAATGTAGTCGGCGGCGCCGAGCGAGAGCGCCTTGAAGCTGATCTCCGCGTTGCGGCGGGTCAGCGTCGACGCCATGATGATGACGAGGTCGCGCTTTTTCGCAAGCAACTGGGGCAGCGCCGAAATGCCGTCGAGCTCCGGCATTTCGATATCGAGCACGGCGACATCGGGTTTGATGCGTTCGATCTGGTTGACGGCGTCGAGGCCGGTGCGCAGGGAGGCGGAGACCTCCATGTCCGGCTCGGCGCCGATCCAGCGCGAGATCATCCCGCGGATCACCACGGAGTCGTCGACCACCATCACGCGCAGCTTGTCTTGCCTTGTCGAGACTGGCGGCGGAGACTTCGTTAACGCAACACTCATTACTTCACCCGACCCAACTCAAGCGGCACACTTGCAAAACCAACGCCGATGGCCGTTGAGCCGCCGGGATCACATAGAGATCAGATCAGGCCGACTTCCTGGAACTTCGCGGTGACGATGTCCTTGTCGAACGGCTTCATGATGTATTCGTTGGCACCGGCATGCAGCGCACGCGCGATGTGCGCGACGTCGTTTTCGGTGGTGCAGAACACCACCTTGGGCGCGTCGCCACCGGGCATGCGGCGCAGATTGCCGAGGAATTCGTAGCCGTCCATGACAGGCATGTTCCAGTCGAGCAGAACCGCCTCGGGCATCGCGCGCTTGCAGACTTCAAGCGCCTTCTCGCCGTCCTCGGCTTCGACGATCTGAAAGTCGAGACCTTCGAGGATGCGCCGCGCGACCTTTCGGATGACGCTCGAGTCATCAACGACCAGACATGTTTTCATTTTAGGCCTCCACTTACATCAATTCCCAAAAGGGATGTTTCCGTACCGGGTTGGATTTTCATGCCGCCATCAGGTCAGGTATGATTTCGAGAACGCGATCGACGTCGAGGACGACCATGAGCTGGCCGTCGAGGCGGTGCACGCCGCCGGCGAGCTTGGCGAAGCGGGGGTCGAGGTTGACGGGGTTTTCCTCGCGGCCATTGTCGGGCAACCGCAGCACCTCGCCGATCTGGTCGATCAAAAGGCCGTAGGACTCGCCTCTGAGGTCGACGCCGACCGCCATCGGCGGCTTGCCGTCGTCGTTCTTCGGCAGTCCGAGCCGGGCGCGCATGTCGACCACGGTGACGATGCGGCCGCGCAGATTGAGCACGCCGGCGATCTCGGCGGAGGACAGCGGCACCCGGGTCAGCCGTTCCGGCATGAACACGTCCTGCACCCGCGAGATCGGCAGGCCGAACAATTGCCCGCCGATCACGGCGGTGACGTATTCGGCCACGGTGCCCTCGATGGTCTCGGTCTTGGTTGTCATGGTCTTGCTTCCTTAAGCCGCGCGCCGGGTGTCGGCGGTCTGTTCCTTCAGCGCCGCGATCAGGCCGGGGCGGTCGAACTTGGCGACGTAGTCGTGGAAGCCGGCCTGCCGCCCGCGCTCGATCGCCGCCGGCGACACCAGCGAGGACAGCGCGATGATCGGCAACTGGCCCAGATTGTTGTCGGCGCGGATCGTCTCGGCGAATTCGAAGCCGTTCATGTCGGGCATCTCGATGTCGGTCAGCACCACGTCGAAGGTCTGGCCCGAGCGCAGCGCCGAGAGCCCCTCCTGCGCGTTGACGGCGACCCGCACCTTGTAGCCGGCGGCTTTCAAGACCGGCGCCAGCATGTTGCGGAAGAAGGCGGAGTCGTCGACCAAGAGCACCGATTGCGCGGTCGAGGAGGCCCGCATCTCCTTGCGCGAGAACCAGTCGGCAAACGCCATCGGCAGGAAGTGGCCGACGTCGATCACCTCGGTGGCCTGGCCCTTGATCACGGCGGAACCCAGAATGCCGTCCTGCTGGCCGGCGACCTCGATGTGCAGCCGCTCCTCGACGATGTCGATGATCTCGTCGACCACGAGCCCCATCGAGCGGCCGTCGTCGGCAAACACCAGGATCGGCTGCGAGCCGGTAGTCTGGACAGTGACCCCGGCCATCTGCACCAGCGGCATGAGCTGGTCGCGGTACTGCACCATGTAGCGGCCGTTAGAGAGCTCGATCTTGTCGGTGGCGATCTCTTCCAGCCGGGTGACGAGGCCGAGCGGCACCGCCTTGGGCTGGCTTGAGCCGGCGCGGAACACGAGCAGCGAGGTGAGCTGTTCGCCGGACATCGCATGCGCCGCGGCGGCCTCATCGGCCATCTCATGGGCCGAGGCGCCGGAGGCGCCGAGCGCTTTGGCAATGCCGTTGGGGTCGATGATCATGATCACGGCGCCATCGCCCAAAATGGTGTTGCCGGAGAACATGTCGATGTGCCGCAGCTTGGTCGACATCGGCTTGACCACGATTTCTTCGGTGTGGAACACGCCGTCGACCACGATGCCAAAGGTCTGGCTGCCGACCTGGGTGACCACGATGAAGCCGTTCTCGGGGTCTGAGGACGAGCCGTCGTCGATCTTCAACAGCTTCTTCAGGTGCATCAGCGGCAACAGCTTGTTGCGCAACCGCAAGACCGCGGTGTCCTTGATGCGCTCGATGCGGTGCTCGGAGTTGGCGCGGGCGCGCACCAGCTCGACCACAGACAATTGCGGGATCGCAAAGCGGTCGCCGGCGGCTTCCACGATCAGGGCCGAAACGATCGCGAGCGTCAGCGGGATCTTGATGGTGACGGAAGAACCTTCGCCGGCCACGCTCTTGATGTCGATGGTGCCGCCGATCTGGTCGATATTGGTGCGCACCACGTCCATGCCGACGCCGCGGCCGGACACCGAGGTGACGGTGGCGGCGGTGGAGAAGCCCGGCGCGAAGATGAACTTGTGGATCTGGGCCTCGGTCATCTTCTCCAGTTCGGCCTCGGTGACGAGGCCGTTCTGCAGCGCCTTGGCCTTGATCCGCTCGGTGTTGAGACCTCTGCCGTTATCGGCAATGCAGATGATGATATGGCCGCCCTCGTGATAGGCGGAGAGCCGGATGGTGCCCTGCTCGCCCTTGCCGGCCGCGAGCCGCTCGGCCGGGGTCTCCAGGCCGTGGTCGGCGGAGTTGCGCACCATGTGCGTCAACGGATCCTTGATCAGATCGAGCACCTGGCGGTCGAGCTCGGTGTCGGCGCCGTGCATTTCCAATTCAATTTGCTTGCCGAGTTCGCCCGAGAGGTCGCGCACGATGCGCGGCAGCTTCTGCCAGGCGTTGCCGATCGGCTGCATCCGCGTCTTCATGACGCCTTCCTGCAGCTCGGCGGTGACGTTGGAGAGCCGCTGCAGCGGCACCTTGAACTCGGTGTCCTCGTTGCGGCGGGAGATTTCCAAAAGCTGGTTGCGGGTCAAGACCAGCTCGGAGACCATCGTCATCAGATGTTCGAGGGTGTCGACGTTGACGCGGATCGACTGGTTGGCGATCTTGTCGGCGACCTCGCCGTCGACCTCGACGGCGGCGGCGCGCTTGGCCGGCTTTGCCTTCGCCGTTTCCTTGGCAGTTTCCTTGGCTTCCGGCGCCGGCGCAGCCTTGGCGACGGGTGCCGGCGCGGCTTCGGTCGCGGTCTCGCGGAAGGCGCGCTCGAGGTCGTCGAGCGAGACCTCGCCCGGACGCAACGGACGCTCCAGCACCTGCTCGACCAGCGTGCCCTTGGTCATCGCGGGCGCGACCGGCGGCGCCGCCACGACGGGCGCGGGCGCGGGTTCAGGCTGCGCTTCCGCCGCATGGTGACCGCCTTCGGCCATCGCATGCAGCTTCTCGATCAGGTCTTCGTCGGTGCCCTCGGGCTCGGTCTCGGTGGCTTCCAGACCTGCGAGGATTTCCTTGATGCGGTCGATGCTCGACAGGATCAGCGTCACGGCTTCGGCCTTGACCGGCATGCCGTCGCGGAACTTGCCCATCAAGGTTTCGCCGGCATGGGCGAGCGCTTCCAGCCGCGGCAGCCCTAGGAAGCCGCAGGTGCCCTTGATGGTGTGGACCAGGCGGAAGATGTTATCCAGGATCTTCGCGTCGCTCGGATCCTGCTCGAACCGCACCAACTGATTGTCGACCGTATCCAGGCTCTCGCTGGTTTCGGTCAGGAACTCCCGCAACAAATCATCCATGAAACTGGCCTTCGTACGCACCGGCACGCGACATCGACGCGCCTTACGGAACAGGGCCAGCTTCTATGCAAAGCGTTTAATATTGGTTGAGCAAATGGAAAAGAACGGGATCAACAAAGAGATAAGACGGCAGAAATGAATTCTGCCGCCTGTTTTCAACTGTTGGTTAACCATGTCGGCGCGGTGGCGCGCTCAGGAAGCAGTAACGAGCACCTTTTCCCCGTCGGGCTCAAGCGTCACGCTCAGCCCGCAGGCCTGCGCCAACAGCCGCGTATAGTAAGGCTGCACCGCATGCGCGTCGACGGTCGCGGTCGAACTCGCGCTCACGAGATTGGCGATGTTCTGCGGCACGCGGGCGTTGAGGCCCGAAGACGTGACGCGAAAACCCATCGTCTCGCCATCGCCGATCGGATCGATCGTCAGCGTGCCGCCGCGCGGGATCGTTTGCTGCGCGATGATCAGCATGTTCAACAGCAGCTTGACGCGGTTCTTCGGCAGCAACAGGCGCGGCAGATTCCAGGTGATGGTGATCTTGCCGTCCTCGATGTGGCCGCGTGCCATGGTCTGGGCATCGCCGAGATCGATCTGCGCGCCCGCCGATCCCGCGGCGCCAAACGCCAGGCGGCAGAACTGCAACCGTGCGGAGGCGGTCTTGGCGCTCTTGCGGATCAGATCGAGCGCGAAATCGCGGTCTTCGGGCTTCGGGTTGTCGTCAAGCACCTCAAGCCCATTGACGATCGCGCCGACCGGGCTGATGAGATCGTGACAGACTCGCGAACACAACAGCGCCGCAAGTTCGAGGGTATCGGGAGCCGGACCGGGAGATGAAGTGCCAGACATCATGGGTTCCTGGAAAGCCGCCGGGGTCGCAAATTGCTGGCGGACCGTTACGAATCACGCGTGCTTATCGGTTTGATACACTGCGCAGCCCCGTGCTGCCAGCAGGGGGCGGCAATGGTAAGGCAGGACGAACAGCAAATGGGCCGAGCTCATGAATGAGGCACGTCCGCCCACGCTCGATCGTGAGGCCGCAGCAGTGCTGATCGAACCGCTGACCGAGATCGTGATCCGGGCCGGCGCCGCCATCCTTGCCGTCAACCGTTCCGCCATGAAGGTCGACGGCAAGACCGACGGCTCGCCGGTAACGGAGGCCGATCTGGCGGCCGACCGAATCATCGCCGAGGGCCTTGCCCAGGTAGTGCCCGAAATACCTGCGCTCTCGGAGGAGCGCGTCCAAACGTCCGCGCTGCCCTACATGGAAAGCTTCTTCCTGATCGACCCGCTTGACGGCACCAAGGAATTCGTCGCCGGCCGCAACGAATTCACCGTCAACCTGGCGCTGGTGACCCAGGGGACGCCACTGCTTGGCATTATCAGCGCACCTGCGCTCGGACTGATCTGGCGCGGCATTGTCGGACGCGCCGCGGAACGGCTGACGCTCGGCAAGGGCAAGCTGCTCGTCGAGCCTATACGTACCCGCCCTTGCCCGCCGCGCGGCCAGCCATGGACCGTGGCGGTCAGCCGCTCGCATGGCGACGCCAGGACCGAAGCCTTTATTGCCGCAAGACCGGGGGCCGTACGGTGCGAGCTTGGCTCGGCGGTCAAATTGGGCCGGGTGGCCGAAGGTTCCGTCGATATCTATCCCCGGCTGTCGCCGACCTCGGAATGGGACGTGGCCGCGGGCCATGCGGTCGTCGCGGCCGCCGGCGGCAAGATCACGGATTCAAGCGGCGCCGCCCTGCAATTTGGCACGGGACGGACGGGCTTCATCGTTCCGGAATTCATCGCCTGGGGTGATCCGAAGGCCGTGCAATCGTAGCCCGGGCGAGCTACTGCGCCAGCCCTCGCTCGAGCGCCGGCCAACGTGCGGTGGCTTCCTCGAGGAAACGCGCCGGCTCGGCGGCGAACGCATCGCGGTTGTCCTCGCGGCCGAACAAATAGAGCCGCTGGCCCGCAACCACCCAAAAGCGCGGGTTGCCTGCATAGGTTACCCCTCGCCCCAGATCGACCGGATCATAGCCGCCGAACTGAGGCCCGTAGATTTCCGGATGCGCGACGAAAGAGGCGCGATTGCCCTCGTTGCGGAAGCGCCAGACGGCGCCGGCTTCGCGAGCCTCGAAATCGGGTAAACCCTCGACGGCCATGGATTCCGTAAAATAGGCGACGGGATCAAAGCCTCCGATGGCGAGTCCGGAATAGCGGTTCACCACCACCCGCTCGGTGGTCGCGGCGCGCGCGGCGAAATCAAGGCTAGCAACGCAAAAAAACCCTGCCAATAAGGCAAAAAGGGCCCTTTGGGGGCGCGAACCGTATCTTTCCTGCCGTTGTGCCGTCATAGTTGGTGCCGATAACATGCGAGTCGAGGGGACACTGGGCGCAACCTAGAGCCATGCTTGTTGGCGTCAGGTTAAGGCGGCGGCCAGATTTCGATGCCAGGGGTTCTTTCATGACGTTTGCTTCACGCCTTGCCGCGGTGACGTTCGCCGCGCTGATGTGCTGGACCGTGCCAGCTTCTGCGCAGCAGCCGGGAGGGCCTTATCCGCCCCCACCGGGCGGGCCTTACCCGCCACCACAGCGGCAGCCGGGTCCCGAGACATTCGGACCCGAGGAGTTGGTGTCGGCCGGGCACAAGTTCTTCGGCAACGTCTCGCGCGGCCTCGCTTCGGTCATCGAACGGGCGGTGAGCCAATGGGGCTTGCCCAATGGCTATGTGCTCGGCGAGGAAGGCTCCGGCGCTTTTGTGGCGGGCCTGCGGTACGGCGAAGGCACGCTCTACACCAAGAATGCAGGCGACTTGCGTGTCTACTGGCAGGGGCCGTCGGTCGGCTTCGACTGGGGCGGCGACGGCGCGCGCACCATGACGCTGGTCTACAACCTGCCCGCCACCAACGCGATCTATCAGCGCTTCGTCGGCATCGACGGCTCCGCCTATATCGTCGGTGGCTTCGGCATGACCGCGCTGACCGCCAACAACATCGTGCTGGTGCCGATCCGTTCCGGCATCGGCTTAAGGCTCGGCGCCAATGTCGGGTATCTCAAATATACCCCGCGGGCGACCTGGAACCCGTTCTAAGCGCAGCTTCAAGCATAGGCGCCAAGTCTCCCCGGACGGATTCAGGTTAACGCGGCATCGGGCTGGCGCAGGGTCGGGCTGGCGTGGCAATGTGATTAACGATTCCTTGTCTGTGTGGAGTAACCATCCATGATCGAGCCGATCATGTATCTGGCGATCGGTTTTCTGGTCTCGATGTTGTTCGGCCTGATGATCGTGCCGCTGGTGCATAACCGCGCGGTGCGGCTGACGACCCGGCGGCTGGAGGCGGCGACGCCGCTGTCGATGGCCGAAATCCAGGCCGACAAGGATCAGTTGCGCGCGGAATTCGCCATGTCGGCGCGGCGGCTCGAAATGAGCGTCGAGCAGCTCAAGAACAAGACCACCAGCCAACTCGCCGAACTCGGCAAGAAGAGCGATGCGATCAATCGCATGAAGATCGAGCTCGGCGAGAAGAACGCCACGATCTTTGCGCTCGAAGCGCGCGAGAAGGCGATGAAAGAGAGCAGCTACGCGCCACCGAAGAGGAATTCGCGGCCAAGACCGAACTGTTGCGCAACGCCGAGCAGGCGCTGACCGACAAGCAGGCCGACCTCGCCAGGATCAATCACGAATTGAACGATCGTTCGATGATGGCGGACAGCCGCCAGGTCGAGCTGGTCGCGGTGCGCACGCAGATCGAGGAATTGAAGGGCCGCGTCGGCGACGCCGAGAAGGAATTTTCAGCAACCCAGACCCGCCTCGCGCAGGAGCGCGCCGAGTCCGAGCATGCGACGCGCGAATTGACGGAAGCGCGCAGCCGTGTCGAAAATTTGAGCCAGCGCGTCACCGATCTCGACCGGCAATTGATCGTCCAGGTCAAGGAAGCCGAGATGCTCGGCAACCGCGTCAACGACCTCGAAGCGCGGCTGGCGACGCAAGGCAAGATCCTGGCTGAGCGCGAATACGAGAACAATCAGCTCCGGCAGGCGAACGAAAACGCCGAACGCGCCGCGCGCGAACTGCGCGAGGAGATCGCAGGCATGAGCGGCGGCAAGTCGTCGATCGTGGAAAAATTGCGCACCGAGAAGGCGGCGGTGGAAGAACAGCTCCGCATCGCCCGCGACGAGCGCGCCAAACTGCAGCGCGACATCAACGCGATCCAGCAGCAGGCCGAAAGCTCCTGGGCGACCGAGCGCATGGAAAACGCACTGCTTCGCGAGCGCATCAACGACATCGCGGCCGAAGTTGCAAAACTCGCGATGCAGCTCGAGGGACCGAATTCGGCGATCGAGGCTATGCTGGCGGCGGAACCGGCGAAAGTGCCAGCCAAGCCCGCCAACGACGTCGCCGGTGCCGCCCCCGCCATGTCGGAAGGCGGCGGGACGCTGGCCGAACGCATCCGCGCGTTACAGTCGCACGCTTCGCGAGCCCGTCAGCAGGGCGCATAACTCCCCCGCCCCCACGCGAAAACGCGACGTTACGGCCTGACTGATCGCTTGACACTATGGGCTCGTCCTTCGTAAATCGCGGGCTCTGACGGGGCTCATTGTTCGCCCACACTTCCCGGACGCATAGCTCAGCGGGAGAGCGTTCCCTTCACACGGGAGAGGTCCAAGGTTCGATCCCTTGTGCGTCCACCATTCCAAAGCCCCGCAGTGCCGGGGCTTTTGTCTTTTGGTACCCGCCTATTCGGCAGATAGCCGCGTCGCCAGCGTGACGCGTGTACGCGCATCGAAATCGGCCACCTATTCGATGCGGGCTTTTTCCTTCAGGTCGCGGATGCGAATTTCGGCCTCTTCCTTCGAGGTCACGATTTCGGACTGATCGGGGACGCGGGCCTCCCGGCTGAGCCTCTTCAATTCCTCAAGCTGTTGATGCGTAGGCTTTTCGGTCATGGGCACCTCCTCTGACGGGGCAACCGTGTCAAGAACGTCCTGTTCCCCTTGAGGAGTCCGTTGTGATCGCCAAAGAGAGAGGCGAAGCCGAGCGGCCTTACTCCGGCGCCCTCATGCCGGGCGAGCGGAGCCATTCGTTTAGCCGAGATGCGGCTTCCATCTGTCGCGCCCGCCGCAAGAGCAGTTCCCGGGCCATGCCGGGCTGCGCCTCCCTTGCCGCCTCTCTAAAGCGCTTGGCCTCTTCGGCCAGCCGCTCTTCGAAGGTCTTCTCATGCTTGATGTGCCGTCGTGTTGGCATGCCCGTGATCCTCGTTCACGAGGGCCATTGAAATCCCGTGCCGGATCGCCGTCTGTCCGGCACCAGACTCATCGGGCAGGCTGCTTCCTTTGGCCAATAAGTCCCGGCCCGTAGTTTGCCCGTCTTGCCGGAACACGATTCCCGGCGTGTCGTGGTAGCGGCACTTTCCGGGAGCAAACCATGCTTACAACCCTTCTTGTGATGGCGGCCATCACCATCATCGCGGGCGCCGCGCTGATCGCTATTTCCGAACTCACCCGTGTGCGCCACCCGCAAGCCGGTCCGCCGCCGCGGCGCCGGGCGTTCTAAACGCGCGTCCCGCGTTCGCAGCAGAGCCTTCGTTGCAGGCCATCAGCAGAAAGGGCCCCAGCGGCGGCGCTGAGGTCCCTTTCAGTCAATGTCGCATCGGGGATGTGCGACACACGGTCCAATGCAGCTCGCAGATTTTCGTTCCTATCGCGCGATGGCGCCGCGGGATCAAGTGCAGCCGCATAGCGCGGTGACGATCGCGTCGATATCAAATTCGGCCAAATGCCAACCCTGATGAATTAAATATCTTCCTCGATCGAGATTATCATCTGAATTAAATTCACTTATACCCTGTTTCAGGAAACAGGTCGCGCAACGGCGGCCTTTTCTTTTTAGCCAACGCGGCTGCGCCAATTCTGGCACAACCGCGCCGTCGAATTTACATTGGCGGCTGAACTAATGGTCAAGCAGCATGCGGGTTAACAACCGTGTATCCGCGTAACGAGCGTGCATGAATTCTCGTTGCGCGGCCGCCCGAGTTCGCATCGTATGCTATCCACGTATCGCCTTCGACATGTCGCTCCAGAACGAAAACGTGCCCACGCCGCGCAGCGACCATTCCGGGTGCTGGCGATGTCCGTGGAAAGCGCAGCCAGTTGGATGCGAGATTTAGACCAGGCACGATCCGGCCGAAAACACGTATAGACGCGCCGCAGCCGCAGAACGAACGGGGACAACCGGCCGGACGACCGCCGACAGTTTGACCGCGATCGACACTCACGTCCGCCAATTCGCGACGGTAACTCTGTGCGGTCGCTTGATGTGCGTAAGAACTAATCCGCTCACGACGGGGCTGCGAAAACGAGAAGTCGCAGGGCATGGTCACATTGCATTCGGGTATTTGAGCGGTGCGGGAAGGACGGGCTTCCGAAGCGATAGATCCGGTTACAACAAGGACAAACGCAACAAGGATTTGTTTGAGCATGCAGGACTCCGATTTAAACGGTCCTGCCCCGCAATCAGAAGCCAATATCAGTTTGGCGAAAATGCGTTTGGGGCAGCCGGTAGTTCCATATTTGGAACCCCACGTAACCGCGCCTGAACGCTTGGTTCACAACGTGTTCATTCGCTTTGCCGTTAGTAATCCGCGGGAGGACCAAAACAACGAAAAAAAGACCGCCCAAGGGGCGGCCTTTTTGTTCTGGTTCAGGAGATCAAACTACATGATGCTGCAGCGCCGACGATAGTGCGTCCTGTTGACCGGACAAGGCAGGCCTGCTCGTGACCGGCGGCGTGGGTCGCGCAGAGATGGAGCTACATCAGATCCCGAACACCCAGATCGCCACGATGGTGCCGAGCGTCGCTAGCCCGCTGATGGTCCATCCGGTTGCATAGGAGATGTCGTCGTCGCCGGTGCCGCGCATTTCGTCGGCGCCTGTGGTTGCAGACCGCCACTGCATGGCATTGCTCCAAAAAGCCTGCCCGCAAGTGTAACGTCGCTCCGGGTTCCCGGTTCCACTCTATTTGGAGGCCGTCGGAGAGACGGCGCACTACTCTTCGATTCAGACTAAGGAAAGCCGGCGCGCGTCGGCCGGTGCGATCTCGTTTTCGTCGCCGACGATGATGGTGACCTTCCATCCTTCGCTGGCCCAGACCCTCGCTTTGGCGACCGCCACCAGCATGCTGCTTCGGTCCATCCTGACGGTCTCGTCCTTGCGCTCCGCCACGATCCTGTACGCCATGCCACATCCCCTACGCACGTAGAACTACTGGGGAACGATGTTCGGTTAGCGTTTTGGCCGCAATTGGCCGACAATTTGTCCAATCGGGGGCATGGTTAACGGCGCTGGGGACAGTTCAGCCCCTATTTCGCGGCGTTTCTCACCACAAGCGCCGGTTTGGTCACGCCATCCAGCCCGGTCAGGATCAGGACAGTTAACAGAGCGTTCTGCGGGCCGTACCAGGCGTTGGTTGGCTTGTACCATTCGTTGCGCGAGTGCCAGTTGCCGCCCTCGCCGCCGCCGCCAATGGTGACGGCCGGGATGCCGAGCGACATCGCGATGTTGGAATCGGTGGAGGAGCCGGCAAAGGTCGGCCGCGGCCCCTTGGTAACGGCAGAGACCGCGCGCTGGGTCGCCTGCACGATCGGCGAATCCATCGCGACAATGCCGGCCGGCCGGTCGCCGATCAGTTTTGCCTCGACCGTCATCTTGTCGGACTTCCAGCGCACGTTCTCATCCGCCACCGCTTCCTTCACGAGTTCGAGCAGCCGCGCCTCGAGCTTGAGCAGTTCCTCGGTCGAATTCGAGCGCATGTCGACGGCCATTCGCGCTTCCGCGGCGATGGCGTTGACCGAGGTGCCGCCGGTCACGGTGCCGACGGTAAACGTGGTCTTCGGATCGGACGGCGGCTGCAGCTCGGAAATTTTCGCGATCGCCCGGCCCATCGCGTGCGTCGCGCTCGGCAGTCCGAATTCCTGGAACGAGTGCCCGCCCGGGCCCTTGAAGGTGAACTCGTAGCGATGGCTGCCGGTCGCCTGGTTGACGACGCGGGTGATGCCGAGCCCGTCGATCGAGATGAAGCCGTCGATATCGGTGTGATCGCGGAACAGCGCCTTCACACCGCGGAGATTGCCGAGCTCTTCCTCGCCGACGGTGCCGACGAACAGGATATCGCCGACGGTCGCGATCCCATTTTCGTTCATCACTTTGATCAGCGACAGCAGCGCCGCAAGGCCGCGTGAATCGTCGCCGATACCTGGCGCTACGATCGCGCCGTCTTTTTCCTTCACCGTGACGTCGGTGCCTTCGGGAAACACCGTGTCGAGATGCGCGGAAACCACGAGCTTGGGCCGGCCGCTGCCACTGCCCTTGCGTAGCGCGAGCACATTGCCTTCGGCATCGATCGACGCATCCTTGAAGCCGAGCTCCTGCATCCGCTTCTGAAAATATTCGGCACGGACTTTTTCCTTGAACGGCGGCGCCGGGATTTCGGTGATGCGCTTCTGCTCGGCAAATGTCCGCTCGTCGTCGGCCGTGATGTCGTCGAGCGTCTTGGCTATCTTGGGATGGGCCAGAATGGCTTCCAGATCGGGCGCGGAAGCTTGCGCGGCGGCCTGCTGCACCAGAGCGTGCTGTACGACGGCGACAAATGCGATGGCCAGGATCGATCGACCGAGCGTCATCAAAGTTCTCCGTTTGCAGGCTTTATCCGGCGCTTAGCCCTGCATCCTTCAGTCGCTGCGCGAACCAGCCGGACATGGCCTGGTCGAGAACGCCGCTAGTATAGACCTCCGACATCGCGACGTGGGTCTTGCCCAGCGTCAGCAGCACGCCGATCCAGTAGGCGAACCACAAATGCGGATCGGTCAGGGCCCGCAGCTTGTGCCTGTCATGTTCGAGCGGCTGATGATTGACCGATTTGCGCACCTCGACCGCGAGCAGGTTGTTGGGAATGGCGCGCTGGTGCACCACGATGTCGGGATAGATCGATTTTGCGAGGTGATCGTCGGTCGAGACGGTGGATCCGTGCGGCAGCCGCAGCGTGCGGTCGCCGAGCCGGTCGTATTCGCAGTCGACCTCCCAGCCCGGGAATTGCGTTTCGAACTGCACCGCCAGCCGGTGCGTCAGCGCGCGCTCGCCGACATCCCGTTCGAGCAGGAAAGTTTCGCGTGCATAAAACTCGTGAAGTGCGGTGACGACCTTGTCCAGTTCGGTCTGCATGGCGCCTCCCCAGAAGGCGAGCGGTATCCGCCGCCTTACATCTGCACTTCGATTAGCCGCGGCCCCGGTTCGGCGACGGCTTCCGCCAGGGCCTTGTTGAAGTCGTCGGCATTGGCGACCGCGCGGCCCGGCACGCCCATGCCCTTGGCAAGCGCCACGAAGTCGAGGTCGGGACGGTCGATCTTGAGCATATCCTGCGCGCGCTGCCCCGGCTCGCCGGCGCCGACGCCGTCGAATTCGCCGCGCAGAATCTGGTAGATCTTATTGGCGAATACGATCGTGACGACGTTTAGGCCTTCGCGCGCCTGCGTCCACAGCGATTGCAGCGTGTACATCGCGCTGCCGTCGCCGACCATGCAGATCACCTTGCGGTCCGGGCACGCGACCGCGGCACCCGTTGCGACCGGGGTGGAGAAGCCGATCGAGCCGCCCATGTTCTGTAGCCAGTCGTGCGGGGCGGCAGCGGCCGTCGGCGGAAAGAAGCCGCGCCCGGTGGTGATGGATTCATCGACCACGATGGCGTTTTCCGGGATCGCCATCGCAATCGCCTGCGCGATCGAGACGTGCGTCAGCGCGCCGGTCGGTTTGGCGATTTCGACCATCTTTTGCGGCTGCCGGTCCTGCGGCTGCGCGTGCAGTGCGCCAGCCAGCGCTTCCAGCGCAGCAACGGAATTTTCGGCGCCCGCGGTCATCCGGTGCACTTCGCACCCCTGCGGCTTCAGCATGCTCGGCTTGTTCGGATAGGCGAAGAACGCCACGGGGTCGTTGGCCTCAACCAATACGATATTCTTAAAATCCTTCAGGATCGGCAGCGCCTGCTCGATCACGTAAGGAATGCGGTCGATCGCGAACCGGCCCCTGCCGCGCGCCATGCGTGGATTGTAGGTCTGGCCCATCACCTTGCAGCCGGTCTTGCCTGCGATCTGGGCAGCCAGCGCCAGCCCCTGCTCGGTCAGCGCGCTGCCGGTCATCAGCAACAGCGTCGACGCGCCGCCGTTGCGCAAAACCTTGGCGGCATTGTCGACGGCCTGCGCGGAATAATTGGCGCGCTGGCTTTCCGCCGGCGCTGGCGCGATGCCGTCGGCCTCGTTCCAGGCAGTGTCGGCGGGCAGGATCAGCGTGGCAATCTGCGGCGGCGAACTCTTGGCGGCGGCGATCGCGGCAGCGCCATCGGCGGCAACGGATTTGGCATCCGGCGAGGTCCGCACCCAGGACGACATCGGCCGTGCCAGCCCTTCGATGTCTGATGTCAGCGGGGCGTTGTAGCCGATATGGTAGGTCGCGTGCTGGCCGACGATGTTGACGATGCCGGAATTGGCCTTCTTGGCGTTGTGCAGGTTGGCAAGACCATTGGCGAGGCCGGGCCCGAGATGCAACAGCGTCGAGGCCGGCGTGCCCTTCATGCGGTAATAGCCGTCGGCAGCCCCCGTCACCACGCCCTCGAACAGGCCGAGCACGCAGCGCATTCCCTCGACCCGATCCAGTGCGGCGACGAAATGCATCTCCGAGGTGCCGGGATTGCTGAAGCAGACGTCCACCCCGCCCGCGACCAATGTCCGCACCAGACTTTCCGCACCGTTCATGGTCTCATTCCCCTTCGCGCTTTGTTCTTAAGAGTGGCTAACGATCAAACATTGTTCGCACGTTTCGTCAAAGGTTTAGCGGAACAATGCAGCCATCGTTTCCGGCATGTTGTCTTTTTTAACCGCGGTGTTTGAAAATGGCTGTGGTCACGGGCTCGTTGCTTGCACGATCGCCGCAATTATGGCCTGTCTCGACCTGCATATTCAGATTTTTTCGCGAGGGAGAACAATGATCCGGGCTTTTGCTTTGCTGTTTGCGGCACTCACTGTGCTGGCGGGGGCCGGCAACGCGCAGGCCCAAGGTTTATTTCAAGGTTTCTTCTTTGAAGACTCGCGCGACATCATGGGCGGCGGCCCCGGCTTCTTTCGGCCCGGCATGCCCAGCGGAGCGAGTCCGATCCCGCGTACGACGGTGAACTTTGCCGGCAATCTTGCCCCCGGCACAATTCTCATCAACACCGCCGAACGCCGGCTCTATCTCGTGCTCGGCAACGGCCAGGCGATCCGCTACGGCATTGGTGTCGGCCGGGACGGCTTCCGCTGGAGCGGAACCCACCGCGTCACCGCGAAGAAGGAATGGCCGAGCTGGACGCCGCCGGCTCAGATGCTCCGGCGCCGGCCCGACCTGCCGCGCCACATGGCAGGCGGCATCGACAACCCGCTCGGCGCGCGGGCGATGTATCTGGGATCGACGCTGTACCGCATCCACGGCTCCAACGAGCCCGAGACGATCGGACAGGCGGTCTCGTCCGGCTGTTTCCGCATGACCAATGAGGACGTAACCGATCTCTATAGCCGCGTCCGCATCGGCACGCCGGTTATCGTTAGGAATTAGGCTATAGCCATCCCGGAATTGGGTGTCATGCGCGCAAGCGCGTGATCGAGCCTTTCGAGCCTTGCACGCACGCGCCAATTGCTGCAGCGTTGTTTGAATGCGCACGCCCCGCCGATTGCTGTATGTACGGACGCTAGCGGCTGCTCTATGCGCCGCGGCACTCGGCGAAATCTCCACGCCGTACATGGCCTTCGCCGATATTCCCGCCATCGCACAGCGTCAGCGCACTGAGAAAAAGATCTTCACCGACAGCGAGATCGTCGAAGGCTTTCTGAAGATCGCCTTCGGCGCCGAGTATCATCTCGCCGGCCGCGTCGACCGTATCCGCAAATATGACGGACCGGTGCGGGTATTTGCCGACGGCACGCGCGCCGACCGCAAGGCGCAGCTTGCGAAAATCGTCGCCGACATCGCCGCGCGCGTTCAGCACCTCGACATCGCGATGGTCGAAACCAGCGAAGACGCCAATGTGCAGGTCAAGCTGGTGCGCGACCGCGATCTCCAGCGTACGATTGCGGCCTTCTACGGCAGCGAGCGGGCGCGCCAGATCCGCTCTTCGCTCGACCCGCAATGCCTGTCCGGCTTTCGCAAGAACGAGAAATTCGAAATCGAGCATTCCGACGTGATTCTCACCGTCGACAATGGCGACTTCGTCTTCTTCGATTGCGCCTATGAGGAACTGCTGCAGTCGCTCGGGCCGATCAACGATACCTCGACCGTGCCCTGGACCATGTTCAACGACAATGTGTCGAGGGGCTATTTCGATATCTACGACCAATATCTCCTCAACCTGCTCTACGATCCCCGGATCAAGCCCGGCATGACCGTTCAGGAGGTCAAGGCGCTGCTGCCGGATGTGCTGGCCGACGTGCGCACCTGGGTGCGAAAGGTCAACAACCTGCCGCAGTGACTGGCCGCGGGGCGATTCCGTCTCGGCCCCCAAATCGGGGCTATCCACCTTTTTCCAATGACAACGCCAAGTTTTATCGATGAAAGGTTGTGACTTCCAAGAGCAAATCCTGTCTAATGGGGGTCATGGGTGCCTCCTATAAGTCCTTCAAATGAACGACCTGCCGCGGATCCAGGCCTTGCGCTGCTTCATCACCGTGGCCCGCGAAGGCACAGTTTCGCGCGCGGCCACCTTGCTGCACCTGACCCAGCCTGCCGTCAGCCTGCAATTGAAGGGCCTGGAGGAGAGCACCGGCTTGCAGCTTTTCAACCGGACGCCGGGCGGCTTTACCCTGACAGAAGCGGGTGCCGCCCTGCTGCCGCTTGCGCATCGGACGGTCTCGGCGTCGGCCGATTTCAGGACAGCGGCGGATTCCTTGCGCGAATCGCTGCGCGGCACGTTGCGCGTCGGCACGATCCTTGATCCCGAGTCGATCCGGCTCGGTCCGTTCGTGCGAAGCCTCGCCACCTCCTCGAAAAAGACCGAAGTCTTCCTCCGCTACGGCATGACCGAGGACGTACTGGCGCAGATCGGCAGAGGCGAGCTCGACGTGGGATACTACATCGATGCCACGCCCGCCGGATTGCTTACGTCAGGGATGCTGTCCGAACGCACCGTCGACGATGGCAAGTTCCAGCTCATGGCGCTGACGCGCTTCGACTACCGCGTGATCGCTCCACGCGAATGGAGCGGCAAGGTGGTGGGCAAGGACTGGGCCGACCTTGCCGACCTGCCCTGGATCGGAACGCCGCATGACTCGGCGCAGCGGAGGCTGCTCGACGACGTGTTCCGGTCGATGGGCTCATCGCCGAAGCGCGTCGCTTTCGCCGATCAGGAAGAAGCCATGATCGATCTTGTCGAAGGCGGCAATGGCCTCGGCCTCGCCCGCGACAGCGTGCTCGACCGCGTCACGAGCAAACGGAATTTCGTGATTGCCGACAAGGTGGCGCTGACCTGTGATCTCGGTTTCGCCTGCCTGACGTCGCGGCGCCACGAGCCGATGATTGCACAAGCCTTCTCGGCCATGCAGGCGGTATGGGACTTGAAGCCGGCCGGCGCGGCGCCTGCGCCAATCGAAGCGGCGAGATCACGGAAGAGCGCCCGTAGGTAGTAGACTTCAAATCTTGGCGCTGCAGATCGATTTCAGCGCCTTCCATTCCTCAGCCGAAAGCAGCGGCGGCCCGCTGGCCGGCGGGTCTTGCCGGCTCATCCGTGCCAGCCGGTCCTCGCTCAAGGGATGGGTGGAGATGATGGAGAGGCCCTTGCCCTCCTTTCCAGTGACCCGAAGCAGCAATTCCCCGGTCGGCTTCGCCGGCCGGCCGAGCCGGTGCATGACGTCGATCGCAAAACTGTCGGCGTCGTTCTCGGCTTCGCGCGAATGCGACGACGTCACCAGCGTGCGCGAGCCGAAGATCAGCGCGCTCGAGCCCGTGATATCGCCGAACAGCAATCCGATCAGGAACGAGGTGCCGCCGTTGTGAATCATTGCGCGCATGCTGTCGCGATGCTTGAGATGGCCGAGCTCATGGGCCAGCACGCCCGCAATCTCGTCGGCGTTCTCGGCCTTCGCCAATAATCCGTTGAACAGATAGACCTTGCCGCCCGGCAGCGCGAAGGCATTCGGCACCGAACTCGACAACACGCCCGACTGCACCGACGTGTCGAGGCCCGCGGATTCCCGAAGTGCTGTCATGAGTTTGGTGAAGGCCTTTTGTCCGGCGGCATTGTCGCACACCTTGGCATCGAACATCGTCTTGACCTGACTGTCTGCGACATCGCCGAGCCGCCGTTCGAACGCTTCGGGCACCAGCGGCGTGAGGCGATCAGCCGCGAGCGGAAGTCCGAACAGCACCACGGCGACGATCGACACCGCGGCCGCGAGCGACCAGCCGACGATAGCGGCAACGCCGCGGCGGCCGATCATGTGGTCATCGATGTCAGTGCAGCGCGAGACCAGCTCGTTGGCAAGCTCCTTGTCGCGAACCTCCAGTCGTGCCAGCGCAGGAGCGGTCAGGCAGCTCAGGCGCAGCACATCGGCCGGACTGTCGGCGCGGCGGATGTCGGCGTAGGCCCACGCCGCCAGTGCTTGTTCGCCCTCGTCGATTTCGAGCCGGTCGGCAAGGCGGAGCGTCACCATGCGTCGCCGGCTCGACGTTCCGTCGAAATAGGCCACCGAACCGAGCGTGGTCGATTTTGCAGGCGTTGGTGTATCGCTATCCATGACTATCAGGACTCTGATGCCTTAGAAGCCGCCGACATCGAGGCCGTCGGCAAATCCTTCGCCAAGCGCGCTGGCCATTCCGCCGCGCGCCGAAACGTTGGCGGCTGCCTCGATACCGCTGACATTGACCGATCCGAGCACCCTGACCCAGAGGTCACGCAACAGATAGACCCGGATCACGATATTCATCGCCAGCGCGAAGGCAAGATAGCCGATACCGGCGAGCACCAGAAGCGGGATGCTCTTCGCAAATTCCTGCGACTTGAAAAATTCGCTGAATGAATCGCCGCTCATGCTGGCGACCAATGCCGCCGACAGCGCCAGATAGGCCGAGAACACCAATCCGAGCACCACGATCCAGCCGATGACTTTCCAGTACAGGCCGATCAGCGCGCTCTTGGGCAAGGACGATTCCACACGCACGCCGCCAAACCGGATGCCCGAGAGCCACCAGCGCCATTCGATCGCCTTGAAGGCCCCGTAGATGAACGGCGCGAGCGGATACACCATCATGGCGACGGGCGCCAGCAGCCACAGCCACCAGCCACGCTTGAAAAACTCCCAGCCGCGCCCCTCAAAACTACCCTGCAGGTCGCCGTAGAAGGTGTGGCGCATCTTGTAGCGTTCGAGCGCGGCCGAGCGCCACGGCAGCGCCAGCCCGAGCGTCACCGCCGACAACAGGCCCCACAGTGTCGCCCGCGCCGCGTAGGCCCAGCCCGATCCGGTCATCCAGAACCGCAGGCCGCGCCACACCGTGCGCGTCAGCCGGTAACGGCGCGCGCGGTAGATCGCGAACTGCCCGAACACATAGAAGAACGCGACCAGCGGAATACTGGCAAACGCCTGGATATGCTCGGCCTCGAGGCCGACCAGAAAGTAGCCGAGATAGACCGGCACCAGGATCGCGAGCGCGACCAAAAATCCGATCAGCAATTCCTTGCCGCGGCCGGTATATTCCGCGGCGTCGCCGTCGACATGGGTGTTGGCCCAGAGATGGCGGCGGATGTCGGTGAGCAGCCAAAACCGGTAGAACCCGAGGGTGACGAATTCCAGCCCCGCGCCGCGCTTGACCAGATCGAAGAATTCGCCGCGACTGCCCGAAAATGCCACCGGCATTGGCGGCGGCACGGGCAAAGGCTGCGGTGGCGGCACCTGCGGCGGCCAGCTCATCTGGTTCATGGTTCAACTCCAGCGCGAACGGTAGCGGATCAAACCACAGATTTGCCGGTTGTTGTGTGACCCAGGTCCCACAATCGCTTGCTATAGTGGTGAGCTCATCAATCGAGATTGGCGGAGATCGCTTGATCCAAGTCCGCTTTGCAGTGGTTTGGGCACGGAAGCCGAACATCACCTGAAGTCCGACAAGAGCGAATAGCGGTCATCCCAATCTCGCGTTTGGGCGCGTTACCTCTGGATTACTTACGGTTGCGCGACTATTCCTTGTCACTTCTGAGACTTCGTCCGATCAGCTGCTTTCTCTGGGTGTACCAATGCGCCTCTTGATTCTTGGCGGCACGCAGTTTCTCGGGCGCGCAATCGCCGTCCACGCCTGTGCGATGGGGCATAACGTGACATGCGCCGCTCGAGGCGTCGCTGGTGCAGTTCCGAGCCGGGCTCGCTTTATCCGTGTGGACCGCGACGAACCGGACGGCCTCGCGCCGCTTGCCCACGAGGAGTTCGATGCCGTCGTTGATGTGTCGCGTCATCCCGGCCAGGTGCGTCGCGGAGTCGCGGCGCTCAAGCATCGCGTCGCGCATTGGACCTTTGTCTCGACAGTCAGCGTATATGCCGACAACTGCACGATCGGGCAGCGTGCTGATGCCGCTCCCCTCCGGGCGCCCACAGCACCGGAGATCGAGCACAGCAGCGAGGAGATCTATGGTGCCGCCAAGGTCGCGTGCGAGCAGGCGATCGGCGAGAACGCATTTATTTGCAGGGCCGGACTGATTGTAGGTCCAGAGGACCCAACGGGTCGGTTCACCTATTGGCCCACACGGCTTGATCGAGGCGGCGAGGTGCTCGTGCCTGGAACGCCGGATGATGCGGTCCAACTCATCGACGTACGCGATCTTGCCCAATGGATCGTGCATGCCGCGCAAACCCGTCTGACCGGGATTTTTGATGGCATTGGGCCATCGGTCACGCGCGGCCAGTTCTTAGCAGGATGCGCGGACGCCCTTGGCTCGTCCTGCACGTTCACCTGGGTTGATCGCGCGTTTCTGGAGAGCCACGACATCAAGCGATGGTCTGGCCCGCGTTCGCTGCCGCTGTGGCTGCCGCTACCGGAGTTTGCGGGCTTCAACACGCGCGACACGTCGCCGGCGCGTGAGTCCGGCTTGACCGTGCGAGCCCTTGCGGAGACCGCCCGCGACACGTTGTTTTGGGCGCGCGCCGCCGGCGGACCGGTTACCGGTCTCACAGCTGATGAAGAGAAGGCCGTTCTTAAGGCATGGCACGCGAGCCGACTTCATAGTTGACTCAGGTGATAGTTCAGCAACACCCGTCCCGCAGGGCCAACCGTCCGCGTCATGTCCGGTTAGGGTCCATTTTCGGAATCGGCGTTTCTTTGGATGCGAGGGAGCCGTTGGAATGGCTTCAGGACGGCCGGAATGTAACGTTCGAGGACGATATGACAGCCTGTATCATCTTTGCCTCGGTGTGAAGTTCAAGCCGTCTTTTCGAACAGCTCCCGCCCGATCAGCATGCGGCGGATTTCGCTGGTGCCGGCGCCGATCTCGTAGAGTTTGGCGTCGCGCAGCAGCCGTCCCGTGGGATAGTCGTTGATGTAGCCGTTGCCGCCGAGGAGCTGGATGGCGTCGAGCGCGCATTGCGTCGCCTTCTCCGCGGCGTAGAGGATCGCGCCGGCGGCGTCCTCCCGCGTAGTCTCGCCGCGGTCGCAGGCCTTGGCCACCGCATACACATAGGCGCGCGAGGCGTTCATCGTGGTGTACATGTCGGCGATCTTGCCCTGCACCAGTTGGAAGCTGCCGATCGGCTCGCCGAACTGCTTGCGCTCGTGCACGTAGGGCAGCACCACGTCCATGCAGGCCTGCATGATGCCGATCGGCCCCGCCGCCAGCACCGCGCGCTCATAGTCGAGGCCAGACATCAACACGTTGACGCCACGGCCGACCTCGCTCAGCACGTTCTCCTCCGGGACTTCGCAATCCTCAAACAGCAGTTCGCAGGTGTCGGAGCCGCGCATGCCGAGCTTGTCGAGTTTTTGCGCGGTGGAAAATCCCTTCATGCCCTTTTCGATGAGGAAGGCGGTGATGCCGCGCGGACCGGCGTTGGCGTCGGTCTTGGCGTAGACCACCAGCGTGTCCGCCTCGGGGCCGTTGGTGATCCACATCTTGTTGCCGTTCAGCACAAAGCGGTCGCCCTTCCTTTCAGCCCGGGTCTTCATCGAGACCACGTCGCTGCCGGCACCCGGTTCGGACATCGCGAGCGAGCCGACATGCTCGCCCGAGATCAGTTTCGGCAGGTATTTCCGCTTCTGTGCATCACTGCCGTTGCGGCGGATCTGGTTGACGCAGAGGTTGGAATGGGCGCCATAGGACAGGCCGACGGAAGCTGACGCTCGCGACATCTCTTCCAGCGCGATGCAATGCTCGAGATAACCGAGACCCGCGCCGCCATATTCCTCTTCCACCGTGATACCGTGCAGCCCGAGCGTGCCGATCCTGGGCCAGAGGTCGCGCGGGAACTGATTGCTGCGGTCGATCTCGGCGGCGCGCGGGGCGATCTCGTTCTGCGAAAATGCATGCACGGTCTCGCGAATTGCGTCCGCAGTCTCGCCAAGATCGAAGTTGAACATCCGATGGGCGTTGGGAATCATGGCCGCCTCCCGGCGAATTAAACGTTGTTTCAAACAGACTTAGTACCCGGGCCTACACTTGTCACGCGGCGAAATACGCGCGCGCCGCCCAAGATCGAACCGGCATTGCGCTGCGGCCAAATGCGCCCAACTCGCCCTTGCGCCGGGGCACGGCTCGGGATGTAATAGGGTAAAACATCGCCCGTTCGGCACGCTTCGCACGGGGAATCAGGGAGAGCGGCTCATGCACGGAACCATCGATCTCGCCGGAGATTCTCATCTGCGCGCCGCGCGCGACACGGCACAGTCGATGCCGCTGGCCGATTTCGATGTCGGCAATCCCGAGCTGTTCCAGAACGATTCATTCTGGCCGTATTTCGACCGGCTGCGCCGGGAAGACCCGGTGCATTACTGCAGGGACAGCATGTTCGGGCCGTACTGGTCGATAACCAGGTACAACGACATCATGGACGTCGAAACAAATCACGCGGTGTTCTCGTCGGCGTCGTCGCTTGGCGGCATCACCATTCGCGACGTCGCGCCGGACCTGCGCCGCGAAAGTTTCATCGCGATGGACCAGCCGCGCCACAGCGCGCAGCGCAAGACGGTGGCGCCGATGTTCACGCCGACGCATCTCGACCAGCTCGCGATCAACATCCGCAAGCGCTCGGCCGAATGCCTCGACAACCTTCCGAAGAACGAAACGTTCGACTGGGTCGATCAGGTCTCGATCGAGCTCACCACGCAGATGCTCGCCGTGCTGTTCGACTTCCCCTGGGAAGACCGCCGCAAGCTGACGCGATGGTCCGACATCGCGACCACCATTCCCCATCCGGGCGGCCTGGTCGAGACCGAGGACCAGCGGCAGGCCGAGCTGTTGGAATGCGCGACCTATTTCGCAAGACTGTGGAAGGAGCGCATCAACCAGCCGCCGAAGAGCGACCTGTTGTCGATGATGGCGCATAGCGATGCCACGCGCGACATGGACCCGAAGAATTTCCTCGGCAATCTGATCCTGCTGATCGTCGGCGGCAACGACACCACCCGCAACACGCTGTCCGGCAGCGTCTATGCGCTGAACAAGAATCCGGATCAGTATCGGAAGCTCCGCGACAACCCTGATATGATCGACAGTTTCGTCCCCGAAGTGATCCGCTGGCAGACGCCGCTGGCGCATATGCGCCGCACCGCGCTCGAAGACATCGAGTTCCGCGGGCGTCAGATCAGGAAGGGCGACAAGGTCGTGATGTGGTACGTCTCGGGCAACCGCGACGAGGAGGTGATCGAGCGTCCCTACGAGTTCATCATCGACCGCGCCCGCCCCCGTACCCACCTTTCCTTTGGTTTCGGTATCCACCGTTGCGTCGGGATCAGGCTGGCGGAATTGCAACTGAAGATTATCTGGGAAGAAATCCTCAAGCGGTACGATAATATTGAAGTGATCGGTGAACCGAAGCGGGTATATTCGAGTTTCGTCAACGGCTACGAGACCCTGCCGGTCCGCATCGCCGCCTAGCCGCGCTCACGCTCATCCGGGATGATCGAATCATGAACGTTCAAACTGCCATCAGAGCCGACAGACAGGAGCTGCTGCGCGCCGCGCGCGAGGAGGCCTATTCGACGCCGCTGAAGGATTTTCATCCCGGTGCGCCAAAGCTTTTCCAGAACGACACGTTGTGGCCGTGGTTCGAGCGGCTGCGCAAGGAAGAGCCGGTGCACTACTGCGAGAATTCGCCGATCGAGCCCTATTGGTCGGTGACCAAGTACAACGACATCATGCATGTCGACACCAATCACGGCATCTTCTCCTCCGACTCCACGCTCGGCGGCATCTCGATCCGTGACGTGCCGCCAGGCTACGACTACCCGAGCTTCATCGCGATGGACCAGCCCAGGCACTCGGCGCAGCGCAAGACGGTGTCGCCGATGTTCACGCCGACGCATCTGGACGAGCTGGCGAAATTGATCCGCGAGCGCTCGCAAAAGGTGCTGGACAATTTGCCGCGCAACGAGACCTTCAATTTCGTCGAGCGCGTCTCGATCGAACTGACGACGCAGATGCTGGCGACGCTGTTCGATTTCCCCTGGGAGGAGCGGCGCAAGCTGACGCGCTGGTCCGACGTCTCGACCGCGCTGCCCAAGAGCGGCGTCGTGGAATCGCCCGAGCAGCGGCGCCGCGAGATGGACGAATGCTACGCCTATTTCTCGAAGCTGTGGAACGAGCGCGTCAACGCGCCGCCGAAGAACGACTTGCTGTCGATGATGGCGCACAGCGACGCGACGCGGCACATGGATCCCGATAATCTGATGGGCAACATCATCCTCTTGATTGTCGGCGGCAACGACACCACCCGCAACACCATGAGCGGCTCGGTGCTGGCGCTGAACGAGCACCCGGAGCAGTATCAGAAGCTGCGCGACAATCCGGCGCTGATCGATTCCATGGTGCCGGAAGTGATCCGCTGGCAGACGCCGCTCGCCCATATGCGCCGCACAGCCTTGGTCGACACCGAAATCAGCGGCAAGAAGATCAAGAAGGGCGACCGCGTGGTGATGTGGTACGTCTCCGGCAACCGCGACGAGGAAGGCATCGAGCGGCCCGACGAATTCATCATCGACCGCGCCCGCCCCCGCACCCATCTGTCGTTCGGTTTCGGCATCCACCGCTGCGTCGGCATGCGGCTTGCCGAGCTGCAGCTCAAGATCGTATGGGAAGAAATGCTGAGGCGTTTCGACCGCATCGAGGTCGTCGGCGGGCCGAAGCGCGTCTATTCGAGCTTCGTGCGCGGCATCGAGCAGTTGCCGGTTCGTATTCCAGGGTGAGCGGCGAGCGCAACCCCGCCTGATCACTACAGGCCGCAAAAAAGCCGCCCAAAGGCGGCTTCACGTTCGAACCTGATGATCGTGGATCAGGCACTGCCGGCTGTGTCTTCCGGAAATATCCGGAAAGCAGAACACCAACCTTCCCCACTTCAATATGTAGCGCGCAAGGGGCTTGCTTCAAGACCCCGGTCATCCCGTAGAACCGCCGACCGAAGCCACAACCTACGGGGGTCACCAAATGAGTGCATTTGCTGTCGACGTGCCGATCGGGCAGGGCCGGGTTGACCGCAGTCGCGGAAACGACCGAGCGTCGCGATGACCGAGCATGCAGTGGTCATCGTCGGCGGAGGCCCGACAGGGCTGATGCTGGCCGGCGAGTTGGCGTTGGCTGATATCGACGTCGCGATCGTCGAGCGGCGCCCTAACCAGGAGCTCGTCGGCTCGCGCGCGGGCGGTCTGCACTCACGCACCATCGAGGTACTCGATCAGCGCGGGATCGCCGACCGGTTTCTCTCGCAAGGACAGGTGGCCCAGGTCGCAGGCTTCGCCTTGATCCGTTTGGACATCAGCGACTTCCCCACCCGGCACAATTACGGGCTCGCGCTGTGGCAGAACCATATCGAGCGCATCCTCGCCGGCTGGGTCGACGAGCTGGCGGTGCCGATCTATCGCGGACGTGAGGTGATAGGTTTTGCGCAGGACGACACCGGCGTCGAGATCGCGCTGTCCGACGGCCAGTCGCTGCGAGCGAAGTATCTCGTCGGGTGCGACGGCGGACGCAGTCTGATCCGTAAATTAGCCGGCATCGACTTCCCCGGCTGGGATCCGACGACCAGCCACCTGATCGCCGAGGTCGAGATTGCCAAGGAGCCGGAATGGGGCATCCGCCACGACGCCCTCGGCATCCATGGCCTGAGCAGGTTGGAGGATGGCGGGCCAGTGCGGGTCATGGTGACCGAGCAGCACGTGGGATCCACCAGCGAACCCACACTGCGCGATCTCAGCGAAGCGCTCATCGCCGTCTTCGGGACCGACTATGACATCCACAGTCCGACCTCAATCTCCCGATTCACCGATATGACCCGGCAAGCGGCGTCCTACCGCAAGGGGCGCGTGCTGCTGGCCGGCGATGCCGCGCATGTGCACTATCCCGCGGGAGGACAGGGCCTCAACATCGGCGTGCAGGATGCCGTGAATTTGGGATGGAAGCTGGCGCAGGTGGTCAAGCAGACGTCGCCGGAAAGCCTGCTGGATACTTATCACGCCGAGCGCCACCCGGTCGGTGCCCGCGTGCTGCGCAACACGATGGCGCAAGTCGCGCTGATGCGTCGCCCGGACGACCGCGTGAAGGCGTTGCAGGACACCATGTCCGAACTCCTCGGCATGGACGAGCCGCGCAAACGGTTCGCCGCGATGATGTCCGGTCTGGACGTCCACTACGATCTCGGCGAGGGACATCCGCTGCTCGGACGCCGCATGCCCGACCTCGACCTGATCACCGCCAACGGTCCGCTGCGGGTGTTCACGCTGCTGCACGATGCGCGGCCGGTGCTGCTCGACTTCGGTGAGCGCGGTATCGACATCACGCCGTGGGCGGATCGGGTACGGCTGATCAGCGCTGAATATGCTGGCGCGTGGGAGCTGCCGGCAATCGGCGTGGTCGCTGCGCCCACCGCCGTGTTGATCAGGCCGGACGGATATGTCGCCTGGGTTGGGGAGCAAACCGAGCTCGGGCTCGCTGAGGCGCTAACGACCTGGTTCGGACCGCCTGCCGCAGCGTAGCTGCATAGGTTTTGCCGCGGCCTCTCGCTGATCGCCGGGCTGGCCCGCCCATGTCCGGCCCTGAATCGAAAGCTGACATCGTCTGGCTCGCCCGCAACGTCGGCTTAGGGCCAAATTCGTAAGTTACCAAGCGTAGCGTACGACGCCCTTGCCGGCGTAGCTGCGGGTGACGTTGGAGAACTCGCCCTCGAAGGTGGCAGCGAGTGAAACGCCGTTGATGAACTTCATTTCGGCCGATGCGGTGGCGAGTGCAGCATCGTACGCTTGCGCCGCGCCGTTGACGACGAAGCTCGCGCCGGGAAGCGACTGGAAGATCGCCGATGCAGCACGGTCGGTGTTGTAATCATGCGCCCAGGCGGCGCGGCCGCGCAGCGTTAGGATCGCATCGGGCACGACAAACGATTTATGGGTGCGCAAACCAAGCTCGCTGCGGGTCGCAGTGGAGGTCTTTGCGCCGTAGCTCAACGCAAAGGTGTTGGCGCCGGAGACAACGCTTTCGGCATAGGCCGGCAGATCGAACGCAGTGACTTGTACTGCGGCATAGGGCGTGAGGGCTACGCCGCCTGTCCAAGGGATCACGTAGCGATTGCTGCCACCTTCGACACGACCGGAATACGCGTTGGCGTTGAAGTTTGCGTGCAGTTGATCGATGCCGGCAATCGTGACGGTGCGATCGGTGGTGATGTCCTGTCCGCCATAGGCGAGCGCAGCAGTGATGTAGGCCGAGCCGATGGTGTGGCGGACGAAGGCACCGGCTTGGAACAGGTCGGAACGCCCCGAGCCGCCGTTGGCAACGCTGAAATTCGTGCCGCCACCAGCGAGTGCGAAGCCGGCGACGGTCTGTGGCGACAGCCAGTAATCCGCGCCGGCCGCGACACCATAGACTCGGCTGGTCGCCGTGTTCGATCCCGTTGCTACGTTGCCGTCCGTCGTCTGCGAACCGCCGAAGCCGGCCGCCCACACATTCCAGCGCGCCTCGAACGCCGGCGCGCGCGGCACCGCTTTAGTCATCATGCCGAAAGCGTCACGCTCGGAGCCCGTGCGCTTGCGGCCGGTCGAGGCGAAAGCGTTGGTCGCATCGCCCTGCCCCGCAAACGCCACCGCACCCGGTACGTCGCTGCTGCGTCCCGCGATAAACGGATCGGTCAGCACCCCCATGAACAGGTTCATCGCATCGAAAGTGGTCTGCTGCGATCCGGTCGCGGTCTCGCCTGACATCTGCGTCAGCCCTGCACGGGTTGGCGCACCGAATGCCACCGGAATGGCACCGCCAGCATTGAAGACATTGCTTGCCGCCGCCGTGAGGGCGACGGCAACGTTCTGCTGGTTGCGGTTGAGGTTGGAAGGCAGGACCGGCATGAACTGATAGTTCAGATAAACATTGTTCGCATCGTAGCTAAGACTGGGCGTGAAGCCGACCGGCGCACCCGTCACCGCGCCGAACGTATCGGTGAGGCCGTTGGTCGCGGTCAGAATGGTGTAGCGCTTCGCAATCGACGAACCCGTGACGGTTACGGTGACCGGTGCGTCGGTGAGAAACGCATCGCCGTTCACCTGGGTCTTGTCGGCGCTCAGGCCGGATATCTTGACCGCGTAGAGGCTGCAGGCACAGAAAAGCAATTGGCTGTTCACCGTCAGCGTGCCGATGCTGGTCGCTGTGCCCGGCGCCAGTGTCGCGCCATTGTCGAGAAACGTCGCCGCCAGGATGCCGCTGCCGCCCAGCGTTGCGCCGGGATCGACGAGCACGACGCTGGCCGAAGCGAGCGAGCCGTTGACGAGCAGCGTGCCGGCGTTGACGTTGACATCACCTGCGAAGGTGCTGGTGCCGGTCAGTGTCCACACCGAACTGCCGCTCTTGTTGAAGGTGCCAAAGCCCCGGTACTGGGCGGCGGCGCCGAGCGTGCTGGCATCGAACGTTGCCGCGTCGGTGCCGCCGAGCTGGAACGTATCGCTGCCGGTGCCCAGCACGTTGCCTGAAATGATCGAGCCTGCACCGATCGTCAGCGTGTTGCCGATTCCAGCGAAGCGGATCGCCGCGGTGCCGCCGCTGATGGTGCCGGCATTGAAGACCGAAGAGCTGCCGGCGTTGGCGTAAATTCCGTAGGTGCCGCTCGTGATGCTGGCGCCGGCGTTGTTGGTCACCGTCGCATTGGTTCCAGCGTAAATGCCGAAGTCGCCGCTGGCAGTGATGCTGCCGGAATTGACGACATTGGCGGAGCCGCCGCTGGTGTAAATCCCGTTGCTGCCTCCGATGGTGGCGCCGGCGTTGTTGATCACCGTCGCGTTGGTGCCGGCGATGCCATAGAAGGTGGTGCCGATGATGTTGCCGGAATTGCTGACATTGGCAAAGCCAGTGCTGGCGTAAACTCCATAGAAATCGCCGATGATGGTGGCACCCGCGTTGTTGATCACGCTCGCATCGGTGATCGCAAAAATGCCGATGGTGGAGGCGCCGCTGATCCTGCCGGAATTGGTGACATTGGCGAAGCCGCTGCTGGCAAAAATCCCGTACTGGCCACCCGTAATGCTGCCAGCAGCATTGTTGGTCACCATCGCACTGGCTCCAGCGATGCCATAGCGAGAGGCGCCGCTGATCGTGCCTGAATTGATGACATTGGCAGAGCCTGTGGAGGCGAAAATGCCGTCCTGGCCGCTCGTGATGCTGGCGCCAGCGCTGTTTGTCACGGTCGCATTGGTGTTGGCGAAAATGCCATAGTTGGCGGTGCCGGTGATGACGCCGGAATTGGTGACATTGGCGAGGCCATTGCTGGCATAAATTCCGTACAGACCGCCGCTGATGGTGGCGCCGATATTGTTGGTCACCGTCGCATTGGTCTGCACGTAAATTCCGCTGGTGGAGGCGCCGATAATATGGCCGGAATTGGTGACATTGCTAAAGCCGCTGCTGGCGAGAATCCCGATCTGGACGGCGGTGATGCTGGCCTCGGTGTTGTTGGTCACCGTCGCGTCGCCAAGACTGATGCCATAGATGCTGCCGGTGAGCGTGGTGGTGGCGCCGCTCTCGACGTTGACGGTGACGCCGGTCTCGAGTCCAGCGCCGTAGCCGCTGGTGCCGGCGCTGGTGCCGGGCGCACCGCCGCCCTGATTGGTCGTCGTGCCGGTGCAGGTTGCCGTCACGTTATTGGCCGCGGCTGGCGTACAGTTCGCATTGGCCGCGGACACCATCACGATCAGCGCCACCAGGATGACTGCCGCCAACCTGATCATCTGCAAGCCTCTCAACCGACTTTGACCAAAAGGCACCGCCGACCTCAACCTGTCGTTGTGACGGCGCTTCACGCCATTCGCGATCGACAATTGCCCAATCCAAAATCGATAGCCATCTCGACCCTGACCCAATCCAGGAGTCACAGCCGATTCACGATCGATTTTCGGAAGAGTGTGGCGAAACGAACACGATGGATCGCGCCATTTTCACCACTGATAGTGCGTGATGAGGAAGAGCATCGCCATCTCGCCTGCGCGGGTTCGACAACTCCATTCGGGTGAGAGTTCACCGTCGTGTCGGATAGAACTGCGGCCGAACGCAACTGCCGCGGCTCCTTGACAAAAAAATTTGTCAATGTACGCTACCCGCCATGATCGATATCGAAGTGATCAGCGATCCGGCGGTTGCGGTTGCCGCGCTTGACCCTATCCGAAGCGCGTTGCTGGCCGAACTCGCAGAGCCCGCGTCGGCGGCGATCCTGGCAACGCGCCTGGGACTGCCTCGTCAGAAGGTGAACTATCATTTGCGCGCACTCGAAGCCTGCAGGTTGGTCGAGGTCGCGGATGAACGGCAGTGGGGCGGATTGACCGAGCGGCTGCTGGTGTTGTCGGCCAAGTCGTTCGTTGTTTCGCCGGAGGCGTTAGGCGCGGTCGCGGCCGATCCGAAGCGCAGCAAGGATCAGCTCGCTGCCAGCTATCTGATCGCACTCGGCGCCCGGATCGTTCGCGAGGTCGGCGATCTCTGGAAACGTGCACGGAAAGCCGACAAGCAGCTTGCGACCCTGTCGATCGATACAGAAATACGCTTCGCCTCCCCCGCCGCCCGCGCCGCGTTCACGCGCGAGCTGACACAAGCCATCACCGAACTCGTCGGCCGCTACCACGATGCCAGCGCTTTGGGCGGCCGTAACCATCGATTGGTGATCGTGTCTCATCCCTTGCCTCAAACGTCTCACTGAAAGGACAGACCATGCCCGTAAAGAAGGAACCGTCTGGCCGTCGCAGCGTCGAAGCCAAGGTTGAGGTCCCCGGCACACCCGAAGAGGTGTGGCAGGCGATCGCGACAGGTCCCGGCATCTCCTCGTGGTTTGTGCCGACGACGTTGGACGAGAAAGTCGGCGGCAATACCAAATCGAGCTTTGGCCCGGGAATGGATTCCGAGGCCAAGATCACCGCTTGGGAGCCGGCACGACGTTTCGTCGCCGAATCGGAGGGAGGACCGCTCATGGTGGCCACCGAGTGGACCGTCGAAGCCAAGGACGGCGGCACCTGTGTGGTCCGGGTCGTGCATAGCTGGTTCGCAGATAGTGACGATTGGGATGGCCAGTTCGAAGGACACACCTATGGCTGGATCGCCTTCTTCCGGAACCTGCGGCGCTATTTGGAGAAGTTTCGCGGCCAGGCGTCGACAATCGTGGCGCTTTCCGCGATGTCGAACGACAACGACGCCTGGGGCCGACTGGTCGGTCCGCTCGGCCTGGCCGACGCAAGCGCCGGTGCACGCTTTGCGACACCGGCCGGGACGCCGGAGCTGCGCGGTATCGTGGAAGCCGTCGGTCCTCCGCAATGGCCGCTGGTGCAATTGCTGCTAGATCACCCGGCACCCGCCCTCGCGCATCTCTTCGCCATGCCGATGGGAGCGGCCACCTTGCTGACGGTCCGTCTCTACTTCTATGGCGACGCAGGCCGCGCCGTGGCCAATCACGTCGAGGCCGATTGGCGGCGCTGGCTTGACCGTCAATTTCCACCACAGACGTAGCGACTGACGGTCATTCCGGCGCTCGACAGCCGTCGCCCTGCACCCACGATGAGGAGGTAGGTCGAGCCCAGCAGCATCGTGAGATCGGCGCGTGCTTCCTTCCAACTCATCGCGGCGTGAACTGGTTGAGATCGTGGATGCCCATCTGTTGTTCCAGTTGAGCAACCCGGGCCGCCGTCTTCTCGAAACCGTCCGCTCCGAACAGTTCGTGCTCCTTCTTCTCGAACGCCTCGGCCATCGCGTCGTACTCGTTCGAGGAGACCACGTATTTCAGCTTCGGGAAGAGATCAGTATCCTCGCGTGCGGCATGCGGGCGATACATTGTGATGAAGGACTGTATCGATGCAATGAGCTGCTTGCGGTCGTCGGCATTGGCGCGGCTGGACGGCGCCAGTCTGATGATCGTCTGGGTGACGCGCCGGCCGGCCTCGTGCTGGCGCAGCAAGGAATCGACCAGGTTGACCAGCTTCCCGGCTTCCCTGAAGCGCGGGAAAACATACTCCTCTTCGGACTTCTCATGATAGTTATTGATGAAGTCCCGGATGATCTCGGCCGATTGGGTGATCAGGGCCGGATCGAAATCCTCGTTTGAAGAGAACTTCCGGATCCCGGCTTCGTACAGCAGAAGCACCCGATCCAGCACCCCATGCTCCCGCATCAAATCCTCGGGAGGCGTGACCTCCGCTTCTTTCTTGCCTGTTACGATCTTCTTCAGCTTCTCGCCGACGCCCTTCTCTTCCGCCAAAGCCCGTCCCGTGAGCACGGCAGGAGCCGCCAGTGCCGCGGCCACGGCGCTTCCATACAGAAGCAAGTCACGCTTCCTTGGCATGATGGTTTGCATGACGGCCTCCTTGGCAAACAGCCGCTGGTGACCGGCAGACCTTCTGTCGGCCGCCGCCGACACGGACCGTCCGGGAGCTTGCGCGTTAACGGCTGGCGGCACCTCGCGTTCCAACTACGAAGCTGCGCTACGTATTCCGTCGCGGTGATCCGGATCGTGCCGGCTGGCTTCGCGCAACTCGCTCAGGGCCGCTGGCGTCCGGCTCGGCCGTCTCGATGACGGTCCGCAGCCGCTGCTCAAGCGAGGCAAGTTCCGCCTGCGCATCGAGCGTCTTTCACCAAGTTAAGAGAGCCGGCTTGGCGACACATATTCGAAGGAGTATCTCACATCTAACGCGCGATTAGACAACCTTGCGAGTACCTGTTCATGCGACCCTTCATTATCTGCCACATGGGCACGTCCATCGACGGCCGCCTTCATCCCAGCCGCTTTACATCGGCCGCAGCGGGCATCTCGTCCACTGTCCTGCGCGGACACTATGAAAAGGTTCACGAGAGCTTTGAGGCCGATGGATGGATCGTTGGCCGCAAAACCATGAGCGAAATGGCTAAAGGATCCGAACGGGCCATCGCCAACGCGCCGAGGGTTGCGCGGGAGGCCTATCTCGGCAATCGCAATGGCCGAAAGCTCGCTATCGGTATCGATCCATTGGGGTGCGTACATTACGGCAAAGATAATGTGGGCGGCGATCACGCCGTGGCCGTTCTCGGCGAGCAGGTCTCTGACAGCCATCTTGCAGAACTGCGCATGGACGGCGTGTCTTATGTATTTTCCGGCCCGAAGGGCAATGATCTGGCCGGCGCAATGGAGCGCATCGGCTCGATCTTCGGCGTGAAGAAGCTGCTTCTTGAAGGCGGCGGCAGCATCAATGGCGCGTTCCTCAAGCACAAGCTGATCGACGAATTCAGCACATTGATTTTTCCCGCCGTCGACGGCGTCGCCGGAACACAGGGCATTATCGACTATCACGGCCCAGAGGGTGACCGGCCTGGTGCCGGGCAGTCGCTCCGGCTGACACACTGCGAAAAGCTTGAAGGCGGAATGGTCTGGCTGCGTCACGCCGTAGAGCGCGCACCCAGTTGAACCATTTCTGACTCGAGAGAGGCGCCGAGGATTGTGAGCGCTTGCTAATTGTCCGTGCTGGCAAACGCAGTTTCGAGGACGTCACCGATCGGCTGCCACGTGCGGCCGTCGAACTGAACGAGCCGCATGTGCTTGATCGGCCGGAAATTCCAGGGGCCGGTGCTGATCTTGATGCCGGGCAGCAGAACGGAGCCCTGATAATTCTTCAGCGCCGCGGCCTGTTTCATGACGTTCTCGCGCGACAGATCATCGCCGCACTGCCTGAGCACCTGCGCCAGAGTCTCGGCGGCTGCGTAGCCGAACATGGCGGCGCTTTCGTCCTGGCCGCCGGCGCGACGATAGTTTTCCAGGAACGACTGCCAGTCGGCGCCAGACTGTTCGTCCTTCCAGGCCGGGTCGTTGGCGTCCTTCAGATAGGCAGCGGTCGTCACGCCCACCGCGTTCTCGAGACCTGCGGGTTTCAGCCCGGTCCCGATTGAGGAGGCCATCTGATTCATGATGAACACCGGACGCCAATCGAGGCTCGCCGCCAGGCGGATGACTTTCGCGGCGTTTTCGGGCACCCCTGCGAACACGAGAATTTCGGCGCCCGATCGCTTCAGGATCGATACATGCGTATCCAGAAGTTCATCCCTGAGATCATAGGCGATACCGACCCTGATCATCCGCGCGACGGGACCGAGGCCGTCCTCCATACCCTTGATAACCTCCCGGCCGAAATGATCGTTCTGCCAGAGAACGACGATCCGCTTGCCCGGATAGAACGCCTGAATGTAGTTGGCATAGATGCGTCCCTCCTCCCGGAACGAGGGCTGCCAGCCCATGGTCCATGGAAACAGCGAAGGATCGCTGAGATGATCGTCACCGGAAGCAACGAACAGTTGGGGAATTTGCCGTTCGTTGAGATATTTGCGGACCGCAAAATTGCCCGGCGTTCCGAACGAGCCGAACATCAAAAGCACCTTGTCCTCTTCGACGAGATTGCGCGTGAGGCTAAGGGCGGAAGCAGGATCGGATTTATCGTCGTAGGAGATGAAGCGCACCTTGCGTCCGTTGATGCCACCGCGCTGGTTGAGCATCTCGAAATAGGCCGCTTCCGCCCTGCCTATCGCCCCGAAGATCTCGAGGCTCCCGCTATAGGGCATGAGATTGCCGATGCGGATTTCGTCATCGGTCACCCCCTCCGGGCGCAGGCGTTCGGAAATTGCGCCCAGCGAGGCAACGGCTACAACAATCGCCAGCAGAGTCCGGAGGAACGTGTTCATGGCAGGAACTCCACCTGAGACAGGGCGTCAGATTTCGAGTCTGCTGAATTAATAGCTTGATCTACCAGCCAGCTCCCGGTGAGGGACCGGCTGCTCGGACATCTTATGAGGCTCCGCGAGGGTCGCAATTGCCATAAGCGGTCATTTCAATCACTTGCCTGCGAACAAAGCGATGACAGGAACAGCGGCGCTGGGCGGACTGCTCGGCAAAATCCGTTGTTTGAGTTGAATCATATAGGCCATTCCTGGTCCAGTGAGCGCGGTTCCCTCTCAGGAGGCATACGACGAAGATCAGCACGTCTCATTTGCTAAATTTGCGCATCGGGCGCTTCCAATTTTTGGCCGCCGGCACATTCAAGCTCGCTCAGAACGATCCCACCATTGAACCGACTGCGATCACCGCAACAAGCGCAATCACGGCGCCAACGATTCCGACAATGACGATGTCACGATAGCTCTCGCGGTGTGTCGAGCCGCAGACCGCGAGCAGCGTAACCACTGCGCCATTATGCGGCAAACTATCGAGGGTGCCCGATCCGATCACGGCCACGCGATGCAAGAGACCTGGATCGAGCCCGATCGAAGTCGCGCGTTCCAGGTAGGTCGCGCCAAGCGCGTCCAGTGCGATCGTCAGCCCGCCGGATGCCGACCCGGTCAGAGCGGCAAGCAGGTTGGTGGCCACCGCCAGCGACACCAAGGGGCCGCCGCCGATACCGAGAACCGCATCGCGTACCACTGAGAACGCAGGCATTGCCGCCACCACCGCTCCGAATCCGACCAGGCTCGCAACGCTCATCACCGGCAGCACGGCGGCATTGGCACCCGCGTCGATGGTTGCGCGCAGATCCGGCACGCGTCGGTGCGTAACTGCGATCACTGTGACGATGGCGCAAGTGAGGGCGGTGATAACAGCCCATACGCCGCCCAGGTCGGCTAGCGAGGCGCCGCCGAACCGAGGCTCCGCCAAATAGCGCGTGTCGAGTGCGGGGAGGATGAACAGCGACATCGCAAAGTTGACCGCGACAACCACGACAAGCGGCAAGGCGGCAAGTGTGATTGGCGGTGGTATGTCGGTTTGCTTGCCATGCAAGATTTCCGCCGGATCGAACTCGCGCGCCGTGGCGGCCCGCTCCCGCAGTTTCTCGTCGCTTGCAAGACGCTCAGCCGACGGCGGTGCGCCGCCGCCAAAGCCTTCGCCGGTCCTCTTTGCCGCCCTCTCCTCCCGACCGAGCCACCACAGGCCGAAGCCAAGCATGATCAGCGACGCCAGGATGCCGAGCCCTGGTGCGGCAAACGGCGTCGTGCCGAAGAACGGCATCGGGATCGCATTCTGGATCGACGGCGTGCCGGGCAGCGCCGACATGGTGAAGGTCGAGGTGCCCAGCACGATGGCCGCAGGCATCAGTCGCCGCGGAATATTTGCGGTGCGAAACAGCTCTTGCGCCATGGGCGCCAGGACGAAAAAAGCGACGAACAGGCTGACGCCCCCATAGGTGACGAGCGCGCCGGCGAGCACGACGGCCAGCATCGCCCGCTGCGGTCCCAGGCGCTGCGTGACGAAGGTCGCAATTGATGTAACGGAACCGCTGTCTTCCATCAGCTTGCCAAACACCGCGCCAAGCAGAAACAATGGGAAGAAGCGCGCGAGAAATTCAGCAGCGCTGCCCATGAAGGTCAGGGTCCAGTGCGCAAGAAGGGGCTCGCGGGAAAACAGGGCGGCAACAAGTGCGGCGATTGGCGCCAGCAGCAGCACGCTCCAGCCGCGGAACGCGAATGCGATCAAAACAGCGAGCCCGCAAAGAATGCCGACAAGTCCGATCAGCGTCATCGGCTCAGCACTCCGCCAACAGCACATCCAGGTCGGCGGTGGAACGCTGGCCAAGATCATCGCCATGCCGTGAAAGGAACTCGTCGGCGCAGCGGCGTCCCTCCTCCTTGAGCAGCGCGATGAACCTCTTCTCTGCGTTCAGCTTCGATGAGGCGCCATACTCCGCGAGCCGATCGCTCTTGATGCGGTGCGTCCGCATCCGGGCCCAACGCGCGCCTTCGCCACTGCCGGCATCGGCAACCTGGCGCAGCAGCGCAATCATGCGCAGCTCCTTCATGAGCGGTGAATTGAAGGAAATTTCGTTGAGGCGATTAAGTATCTCGGCTGCGGAGCGCAACTGGTCGGTCCGCTCGCGCGGATTAATTTGCACCAGGATCGTGTCTTGTCCGTCGGTCTCTCGAACCAGCGGCGTGATGGTGGGATTGCCGACATAGCCCCCATCCCAGTAAAGCTCGCCATCGATCTCGATCGCCTGAAACATCGTTGGCAGGCAGGCCGAGGCGAGCAACACGTCGGGGGTGATTTCGCCATTGCGGAAGATCCGGCCGCGGCCGGTGCGCACACTCGTTGCGGTAACGAACAGCTTCATGGGAGCTTGCTTCAGACGATCGAAGTCGATGCTTTCTGCAAGGATGGCGCGTAGCGGATTGAGGCCGAGCGGGTTCAGATCATAGGGAGAGAGCATCCGCGACATCAGATCGAACGCGATGTAGGCGGGTGAGGTGTCAAGGGTCCAGCGGCCCATGAGACGATCCAGTGGCGAGCGTTGCAATGGACTGAACGCCGCCGCGCGCGACACGCGCTCCCAATAGGCGTCAAGCGCTTCCCTTGCGCTGGTGGCGCCGCCATTTGTCCATCCACAAGCCAGCACGGCGGCATTCATGGCACCGGCCGAGGTGCCGGAGATCCCCTCGATTTTCAGCCACGGCTCCTCCAGCAGGCGGTCGAGGACGCCCCAGGTGAACGCGCCGTGCGAACCGCCGCCCTGCAACGCGAGGTCGATCTGGACCGGCTCCCGCGCCGTCTCATTTGTCGTCTCTGGTGTCACGCGGCTCTCCAGGTGTAGAGCACGCCAGACAACGCCCGGAAGAAGAACGGATCCCGCGCGTTGATTTGTAAGGCGTCGATGAGCTCGGCGATTCCGGCGATGATTGCGCGCAGTGGCGCCACACCAGTTCCAGCTCGAAGACTTTGCAGAAAATCAGAACTACTTGTCACGGCGGTCTCCAATGCGAAAACCGATCCGACTTTAGTCTGCGAAAAACACGCTAAGATAGCGAAGGTGGGGTACCGGCCACAATAGCGATTTTCTGCCAAAGGGTGCGAGTGTGCGCCGATCCAGCCCTTGCCATTGACTGCCTTCGCGACCGAGCAGGCGGCGGCCTACTATGCCTCGCAGTCGTCCAACATCGTGGAGGCAACGGACTGACGTGTGTGGTTGCGATGTATCAGCCGAAAAAGCCCTTCGCGACAGCTTTCACAAACAGAGGCAAAGCTTCGACGAGCCGACCACCGAAGAGAACGCGGTCTGCCAACGAGAAAACAATGCAACAAACTGATGCGGCGACGATTGTCTTCATGGGCTCAAGGTAGCAGCGACCAGCTAATTATCGTTTAAAACTTCGCTGATTGTCGGTCCCGTAGTTTTACTGCTGATTGGTACACTTTTGCACATTTCAGTCCGGACCGACTGTCGGCCGCTCGCGCATCCCGTTCGGGGAATGTCCGGTTAGTGCCAGCAGGCTGGCCCGCCCTATACAATTGCGGCATGACAGAAGTAGCCAGATGAGAATGCCGCACCCGGCCGTTTTGTTCTAAGCCAGCGCTTAAGGCCCTTACATCGGCTCAGGCGAGCTTGATGTCCCAGCGGCCCTCTTCGCGGCAGGCGATCAGTTCGTCGCGGAGCAATTCGGTGACTAGCGCAATCGCAGTCGAGCCGGGATGATCGATGGGAGAGGCAAGCGTCAGTTCGCGCATCGGCGACGGTTTTGATATCGCCGCGGTTTCCAGCCGGCCGCCGGCTACTTCCTGGCGCACCGAGGACGGCGGCAGCAGCGTGTACCCCAGCCCTTCCTCGACAAGGCTGGTCAGCACGCGGAAGGAATCGGCTTCCAGTTTGACCTCGAGCTTCAGCTTCTTCTTCGCCGCCGCCTGCTCGATCAGCGCGCGGAGCCCATGCGAATGACTGGGCAGCACGAGGCGCTGCTTCAGCAGCCAGCCGATATCGACCTGCTTCTTCTCGGACAATCCGCTGCCGCGCGGCCCGACGGCGACGATGGGATCGCGGCCGAGGCTTTGCGCGGAAAGATGCAGGTCGCTCGACGGCCCGTAGATCAGCGCCAGGTCCATCTCGCCGCGGTGCAGCCATTCCGTCAGATGGCCGCTGTAGCTTTCGACGATGCAGAGCGAGATGCCGGGATATTTGTCGACGGTGCGCCGCGCGAGCCGCGCCGAAATCACGCAGCTCACGGTCGGCACCAGCCCGAGCACCACGCGGCCCGACGGCGGGCCGCCGGCGGACTGGATCTCGTCGCGCACCTGGTCGATCTGCCGGACGATCCCGGCGGTGCGCGCCAGCAGCAGCCGGCCGGCGTCCGTCAGCACCATGCCGCGGCCGTTCCGCGTGAACAGCTCGGCCCGCAATTCATGCTCGAGCAGCTTGATCTGGCGGCTCAGCGCCGGCTGGGCGACCCGCAGCGTATCGGAGGCCTTGCTGAGGCTGCCGAGCTCCGCCACGCAACTGAACGTTCTGAGCTGCCGGATATCCATTGCTTGCCAATCTTCGAAGGCAGGTTCATAGGCTATAACGATTCAGCATAGGTGCCTAGCCGTCGTTTCACAACGTTCCGCATCCCAAGGCAATTGACATCAACCCGCATCCATCGCCAGAAAACCCAATGACCGCACAAGAACAACAAGACGAATTCCACGATATCCGCGACGCCGTCGCAAAGCTCTGCGCCCAGTTCCCCGGCGAATATTGGCGCAAGCTGGATCGCCAGATGGCGTATCCGAAGGAGTTCGTCGATGCGCTGACCGAGGCCGGCTATCTCTCGGTGCTGATCCCCGAGGAGTATGGCGGCTCGGGGCTGAAACTCTCGGCCGCGGCCGCGATCCTGGAAGAGATCCAGCGCGCCGGCTGCAACGGCGGCGGCTGCCACGCCCAGATGTACACGATGGGAACCGTGCTGCGGCACGGCAACGACGCGCAGAAGGCGAAATACCTGCCCGGGATCGCCAGCGGCAAATTGCGGCTGCAGGCGTTCGGCGTCACCGAGCCGACCAGCGGCACCGACACCTCCTCGCTGAAGACCGTAGCTAAGCGCGACGGCGACCACTACGTGGTCAACGGCCAGAAGATCTGGACCAGCCGCGCCGAACATTCCGACCTGATGATCCTGCTTGCGCGCACCACGCCGAAGGAGCAGGCGAAGAAGCGCACCGACGGGCTTTCGGTGTTCATCGTCGACATGCGCGAGGTCAAGGGCAAGGGGCTGGAGATCCGCCCGATCCGCACCATGATGAACCACGCCACGACGGAGGTGTTCTTCACGGATATGCGGGTGCCGGCCGAAAACCTGATCGGCGACGAGGGCAAGGGTTTTCGCTACATCCTCTCCGGCATGAACGCCGAGCGCATTTTGATCGCCGCCGAATGCATCGGCGACGCCAAATGGTTCATTGCAAAAGCCACTGCCTATGCCAAGGAGCGCGCCGTGTTCGGCCGTCCGATCGGGCAGAACCAGGGCATTCAGTTTCCGATTGCAAAAGCCTACGCCGCGATGCGCGCGGCTGAATTGATGGTGAAGGAAGCCACCCGCAAATATGAAGCCGGGCTCGACTGCGGCGCCGAGGCCAACATGGCCAAGATGCTGGCGGCGGATGCGTCGTGGGAAGCAGCGAACGCCTGCGTGCAGACCCATGGCGGGTTCGGCTTTGCGGAAGAATACGACGTCGAGCGCAAGTTCCGCGAAACGCGGCTCTATCAAGTCGCGCCGATCTCGACCAATCTGATCCTGTCCTACGTCGCCGAGCACGTGCTCGGCATGCCCCGCTCCTACTGAGAACGTCAGATGCTGCCATTGGAAGGATTGATCGTCGTCTCCGTCGAACAGGCGGTTGCAGCCCCGTTCTGCAGCTCGCGGCTTGCGGACGCCGGCGCGCATGTCGTCAAGGTCGAACGGCCCGAGGGCGATTTCGCCCGCGGCTATGACGCCGCCGCCAAGGGCCAGAGCAGCTATTTCGTCTGGCTCAACCGCGGCAAGAATTCGCAAGTGATCGACCTCGCCACCAAGGAAGGCCGCGCTCAACTCGAGGAGCTGATCGCGAGCGCCGACGTGCTGCTGCAGAACCTCAAGCCTGGATCGATGGACAAGCTCGGCTTCTCGCTGGATCGCCTGAAGAAGGATTATCCGGCGCTGATCTGCTGCACCATCTCCGGCTATGGCGACGAGGGCCCCTACGCGGACCGCAAGGCCTACGATCTGCTGATCCAGGCCGAAAGCGGACTTGCTTCGATCACCGGCGGCCCCGAGGGCCCGTCGCGCGTCGGCATTTCCGTCGTCGATATCGCGACCGGCGCGACCGCGCATGCCGCGATCCTCGAGGCGCTGATCGCGCGGGGACGCACGGGCCGGGGCGCCGATATCCGGATCTCGATGTTCGACGTGATGGCGGACTGGATGGCGGTGCCGCTGATCAATTCGGAAGCCGGCAATCCGCCTAAGCGGATGGCGCTGGCCCATCCCTCGATCGCGCCCTATGGCGTGTTCAATTCCAGGGATGGCAAGGGCATTCTGATTTCGATCCAGAGCGAGCGCGAATGGAAGAAGCTCTGCGCGGAAGTCCTGGATCAGCCCGACCTGCCCAATGATCCGCGCTTTGCCAACATGGTCGAGCGCGTGCGTAACCGCCAGCTCACCGACAAGGTGGTCGCCGACAGTTTTGCGACGATGATGCGCCTCGATCTGCTGAAGCGCCTCGACGCCGCCGACATCGCCTTCGCAGAGGTCAACACCATGGCCGACCTCTCGGTGCATCCGCATCTGCGCCGCATCGAGGTCGACACGCCGAACGGCAAGGTGAGTTACGCCGCCCCCGCAGCGATCTTCGTCGACGAGCCCAGGCACTATGGCGCGGTGCCGGCCATCGGCGACCACGTCGAGCTTCCCAAAGCTCCCCGTATCAGGAGCCGCCAGTCATGACCGAAGCTCTCAACCTCGATCATTTGCGCCAATGGATCGGCCGCAGTGCGGAAGCGTCAGACATCGTCACCGCGCAACTCGTGAAGGGCCTGCGCGCAACCCTGTTCCAGGACATCGGCGACCCGAAGCCCGGCGATGCCGCGCCGTGGACCACGCATTGGTGCCTGGCGCAGCCGGTATTTCCGATGTCGCAGCTCGGCCCCGACGGCCATCCGACCCGCGGCGGCTTCCTGCCGCCGGTGCCGCTGCCGCGCCGGATGTGGGCCGGCGGCGAAATCGAATTTCTCGAGCCCTTGCGCGTCGGCGATGAATCGACGCGCACGTCGCGCATTTCAGACGTGACGATGAAGACGGGCTCGACGGGCGTGCTGTGCTTCGTTTCCGTCGAACACACCATCACGACGCCGCGCGGGGTTGCCATCCGCGAACGGCAGGACATCGTCTATCGCGACATGGGGAGCGCTGCCCCCGCTTCGCCGCCGAAAGCCCCTCCGCCACCGGTCGCACGGCATCGTGAAACCCATGTCAGCGATCCCGTGCTGCTGTTTCGCTATTCGGCGCTGACCTTCAACGGCCACCGCATCCATTACGATCGCGACTACGTCACCAAGGTCGAGGGCTATCCGGGCCTGATCTTCCACGGCCCCTTGCAGGCCGCGCTGATCGTCGAGTTCGCGGCAAAACTTCACGGCGACAGCGCGCCGAAGAAGTTCAGCTATCGCGGCGTGCAGCCGCTGTTCGAAGGCGGCGAGTTCTCGATCAACGCCAATGAAACCAGCGCCGGCATGGAGCTGTGGATAGCAAATGCGGAGGGACAGCCGACAATGAAGGGCACGGCGACGTGGTCGTAGCTTGAACGTCATTCCGGGGCGATGCGAAAGCATCGAACCCGGAATCTCGAGATTCCGGGTCTGGTGCTAACGCACCATCCCGGAATGACGGGATCACCTCAGGGAATCAAAAATGTCGTCCCGCAAACCAGCCAAACCCGCCACCGCTGCCGTCACCGTCAAGGATGCCACCTTCGGCCTGCTGCGCGCGTTCGGCATCAAGCGCGTGTTCGGCAATCCCGGCTCCACCGAACTGCCCTTCCTCAGCGACTGGCCCGACGACATCGACTACGTGCTCGGCCTGCAGGAGGCTTCCGTCGTCGGCATGGCCGATGGTTACGCGCAGGCGACTCGCAATGCCGGCTTCGTCAATCTGCATTCCGGCGCCGGCGTCGGCAATGCGCTCGGCAATATCTACACCGCCCATCGCAACCAGACGCCGCTCGTCATCACCGCCGGCCAGCAGGCGCGCTCGATCCTGCCGCTGCAGGCTTTCCTCTATGCCGAGCGCGCCTCAGAATTTCCGCGCCCCTACGTCAAATACAGCGTCGAGCCGGCGCGCGCCGAAGATGTGCCGGCCGCGATCGCGCGCGCCTATTACGTCGCGATGCAACCGCCCTGCGGACCGACCTTCGTTTCGATCCCGATCGACGACTGGACACGCCCGACCCAACCGGTCGAGGCCCGCCACGTCAGCCGCGAGCTCGGGCCCGATCCGCAAGCGATGAGAGCCCTGGCCACAGCGCTCGCAGCCAGCAAGCGCCCTGCCCTCGTGGTCGGCCCCGCCGTCGACCGCGCCGAAGCCGTCGATCTCATGGTGAAGGTCGCGGAGAAGGCGAAGGCCGCCGTCTGGGTCAGCCCGTTCTCGGCGCGCTGTTCCTTTCCGGAACGTCATCCGCAATTTGCGGGCTTCCTGCACGCCTCACCGGGACAGCTATCGGACGCGCTGCGCGAGCATGATCTCGTGGTCGTCATCGGTGCGCCGGTGTTCACCTTCCATGTCGAAGGCCATGCCCCGATCTTCGACGGCGCCACCACGATCTTCCAGATCACCGACGATCCGGATGCCGCCGCGGTCACGCCGGCGGGCGCCAGCATCGTCGCGACCATGAAGCCGGCGCTTTCGATGTTGCTCGACCTGCTGCCCGAAACTGCGCGCGCGATGCCGGCGGGCCGCGTGTTGCCGCCGGCGCCAGCGGCGGCCGATCCGCTTCCGGTCGAATTCCTGCTGTATCAGCTCTCGCAAGCCATGCCCGACAATGCAGCACTGGTGGAGGAAGCGCCCTCGCACCGCCCGGCGATGCAAAAGTTCATGCCGATGCGCGGCCAGGACAGTTTTTACACCATGGCGAGCGGCGGCCTCGGCTACAGCCTGCCTGCCGCGGTCGGCATCGCGCTCGGACGCCCCGGTGTCCGTACCGTCTGCCTGATCGGCGACGGCTCGGCGATGTATTCGATCCAGGCGCTGTGGACCGCGGCGCAGCGCAGGTTGCCGCTCACCGTCGTGGTCATCAACAACGCCGGCTACGGCGCGATGCGCTCGTTCAGCCAGGTCATGCAGGTGCGCAATGTGCCGGGGCTCGAGCTGCCCGGCATCGATTTCGTGAAGCTCGCGGAAGGCATGGGCTGCCACGCCGTGCGGGTGACGAAATCATCCGAACTCGCGGGCGCGCTCAGCTACGGCCTCTCGCATGCCGGCACCAGCCTGATCGAAGTGATGGTCGATTCCGCCGTGCCCCTGCTCTACGCGCAGAAGGGGTGAGCGAAGCTCTCTCCCCGTCATTGCGAGGAGCGAAGCGACGAAGCAATCCATCTCTCCGCCTGCGGTGAGATGGATTGCTTCGCTTCGCTCGCAATGACGGGGCTACTCCTGGCATACCAGCTCATCCCCTCATAAGGCTCGACAATTCGCCCGCGAGTTCCACACGCGACGTTTACTTGACGTTGTTCTACGTTCGCACGAGGGTTCGGCATGGGGCAACCATGGAGTGAACGCCATGAAACAACCAAGCCTCAGAAAAGCTGCCCTCGCGGTCTCCGTCTTCACATGCGCGACCATGCTCTCGTTTGATTGGAGCGAGCAAAGGGGCGCTTCGCTATCGATCGAGCGCGCGCAAGCACAGACAGTTGATCCGTTGACCCCGGCGCCGGGCGTTACCCGGCGGCAGGCGCGGCGGGCCGCGGCCGGCGCGGCTGCCGTGGGCGCCGGTGCTGCTGCAGCCGGAGCGACTGCCGCCTATTACGGCAGCGGCGGCCCCTATGCCTACTACGGCGGTAACGGTTCCTATGCCTACCAAGGCGGCGGCAGTCCCTACGGCTATTACGGCGGGCCGGGCGTATGGAGCCAGGACTACGCGGCGCGCAACGGCATAATCTGCCAGCCCGGAACAATGGTCCGCCTGGAGGACGGCCGGATGCACAGGTGCCAGTAAGCGGCGCAATCGGGAAGGCGGCCGAACGGCCGCCCTTCTCGCGACGCTATTTCCCGTAAGCTTCCCGCATCCTGGCCTGGATCTTCGCCATGCCCGCGATCCAGCGGTCGTAGTTCTCGGTCTTCTTGCGCATGTAGCCGAGCACCTGCGGGTGCGGCAGGATCACGAAGGTTTCCTCTTCCAGTCCTTTCAACACGTCCTGCGCTACCTGCTCCGGCGAGAGATCGCCGTCGCCGGATTGCGGGCCCTTCGGAATCGAGCGCAGCATGTTGGTGTCGACGCCCTGCGGGCACAGGATCGAAACCTTGATGTTGTCGGCCTTGTGCGAGATCGCGAGATTCTCGGCAAAGCCGACGGCGGCATGCTTGGTGGTCGAATAGGCCGGGCTGCCGACCTGCGACAAGAGGCCTGCCGCCGAGATCGTGTTGAGGAAATAGCCGCCGCCGCGCGCTTTCATGCGCGGAATCAAATGGCGCGCCGCATAGACATGGGCCATCACATGAACGGCCCAGCTTCGCTGCCACGGTTCGTCGGAGTTTCCGCCGGCATTCACCGATAGTGGATCAAAACCGCCGCCGATGCCGGCATTGGAGCAGAACAACGCAATCGGGCCGAATTGATGCTCGGTCTCCTCGATGACGTGATGGACGTCCTTCTCTTTTCCGACATCGCATTTGAAGGCCGCCCCACCGATCGGAGTGGCGACCGCTCGCGCGCCATCGGGATCGATATCGGCGACAACGACCTTGGCGGCGCCTGCACGATGAAAGGCCTCGCACATCGCCTTCCCGATGCCGTTGCCGCCGCCGGTGACAACCACGACTTTGCCCGTCACCTGCATGGCCGCTCTCCGTTCATGATGATCCTACGTCAGGATCATCATATCGAGAATAGCCGTATAATGGCAGGCGGCGCCGAGCAAGACGAAGCCGTGCCAGATCGCGTTCTGGAAGCGCAACCGCTGCCAGGAATGGAAGATCACCCCAAGGCTATAGAGCACGCCGCCCGCCACCAAAAAGCCCAGCGCCAGCGGCGGCACCGCCTTCACCACGGCGTCGTAAAGCGTGACGCCGCTCCAGCCCAAGGCGAGATAAAGGCCGACCGCCAAACGATCGTATCGCCCCGGCAGCGCCAGCTTCAACACCACACCGGCGATCGCGATGCACCACACGCCGGTCAGCAGCGCGATCGCGAGATAGCTGTCCCTCAGCTCCACGATGAACGGGGTATAGGTCGCGGCGATCAAGAGATAGATCGCCGAATGATCGAAGCGGCGCAGCACCCATTTGGCGTGCGACACCGGCCAGAGATTGTAGACCGCCGACAATGTCAGCATCGCGAGCAGGCCTGTGACGTAGACGGACACCACGGTAATCTCGAACGCACCGGCATATACCGCCGTCAGCACGATCAGGGCGGTGGCGGCGATGAGCCCGAAACAGACGCCGACGATATGCACGACGCCATCGGCGATCAGCTCGGCGCGGTCGTAATTCCAGTGCATGGCGCCAGCCGCTGCATGGATGGATGTCGAGGCGATTTGTTTCAGTCTGAAGATGGTCATGCAGGTCCGCAGTAAGTGGCGAGGGAGCGATTAGGATATGGGTCTTCCGAGGTCAACGAACCGTTCATGCCGCTGGCCCCAAGGCCGTCGTATGCGGTTCGCGAACGATGCCAGTATCCCGTCGCCGTGGCATTTTCGTGCAGCCGGTAACCGCCGGATATCCCGAGGGGATTCCCTCGTCAGATGATCACAAGCGCTTGATTTCGGCCCGCCAATCGCCACTTCTCCGGTAATTGCACACCAACGCCTCTCTCGAGCTTTCCGCCCCGCATGGCCCCCAGCTTTTCAGATATCGTCGAGGAAGCGCGCCTGTCGGCGCGAGCGCTGCTGGACTACGGCGACAGCTTTTTCAATCCCACCGTGCGGCTCGGCGTCACCGGCCTGTCGCGCGCCGGCAAGACCGTGTTCATCACGGCGCTGATCCACGGCCTGACCCGCGGCGGCCGGTTTCCGGTGTTCGAACCCTACGCCTCGGGCCGGATCGCGGCCGCCCGGCTCGAGCCGCAGCCGGACGACGCGGTGCCGCGCTTCGATTATGAAAACCATGTCCGCACCCTGATCGAGGAACGGCGCTGGCCGAACTCGACCACTGACATCTCTGAATTGCGCCTCGTCATCGATTACCAGCGGCAGAATGGCGCGGACCGCACGCTCACCATCGACATCGTCGATTACCCCGGCGAATGGCTGCTCGACCTGCCGCTGCTCAACAGGAGTTTCGAGCAATGGTCGGCCGAGAGTCTTGCGCTGTCGCGCGAAGGCCCGCGCGCAACACTCGCCGTGCCCTGGCACGAGCATCTGAAGACGCTTCATCCCGAAAAGCGCGAGAACGAGCAGGCGACGCTCGCCGCCGCAAGACTGTTCACCGATTATCTGCGCGCCTGCCGCGACGAACGTTTCGCCATGAGCCTGCTGCCGCCCGGGCGTTTCCTGATGCCGGGCAACCTCGCAGGCTCGCCGGCGCTGACCTTCGCCCCGCTCGACGTGCCCATTGATGGCGCCGCGCCCGACGGTTCGCTGTGGGCGATGATGCGGCGGCGCTATGAGGCCTATAAGGACGTCGTGGTGCGTCCGTTCTTCCGCGATCATTTTGCGCGGCTCGACCGCCAGATCGTGCTGGTCGATGCGCTCGCGGCCTTCAATGCCGGGCCCGAAGCGCTGCACGATCTTGAAGCCGCGCTTGCCGGCATTCTCGATTGCTTCCGGATCGGCCGCAGCACGATCCTGAGCAGCCTTTTTCGTCCGCGGATCGACCGGATTCTGTTTGCCGCCACCAAGGCCGATCACCTGCACCATTCCAGCCACGACCGGCTCGAAGCCGTGCTACGGCGAACCGCCGCCAAGGCGGCTGACCGTGCCGAATATGCCGGCGCCGCCATCGACGTGGTCGCACTCGCCGCCGTACGCGCCACGCGCGAGGCGATGGTCGCGCGCGGCCGGGAGAAGCTGCCGTCGATCCTCGGCACGCCCGCGCCGGGCGAGACCGCCAATGGTGAAGCCTTCGATGGCGAGACCGAAGTGGCGACTTTTCCGGGTGATCTCCCCGCCGATCCCGACGAGCTGTTCAAGGGCGGCTTTCGCGGCCTTTCCAGCATGCCGTCCGACAGCGCCGATTTCCGCTTCCTGCGCTTCCGGCCGCCGCTGCTGGAGCGCACCGGCAAGGACGAGCCCGCGCTGCCTCACATCCGCCTCGACCGCGCCCTTCAGTTCCTGATTGGAGACCGACTGCAATGAGCGAGAAAACGCCGCATCGGCGGCCGGCGACGTTCAAGCTCGGCGACCCCGGCGTCATCGTGATAGACCCAGAGGAGACCGGCCGCCCTGCCCGCGGCACGGTGCAGATCACGCCGGAGGCGGATCCCGCGCTGCTGCCCGTTCCGCTCGATGCGCCGAGGGTCCCGCTGCGCCGCGGCTTTCGCTGGGGCGCGCTGTTCTGGTCGGCTATCGGCGGGCTGGTGCTGCTCGGCACAGGACTCGGCGTCGTCAATCTGATCGAGGATCTGTTCGCGCGCAGCCAGACATTGGGCTACGTCGCGCTGGCATTTGCGGTGGCGGCCGGGTTGGCGCTGACCGTCGTCATCGGCCGCGAAGCGTTCGGGCTGGCGCGGCTGGCGGCGATCGAAAAGCTGCATCAGCGCGCCACTGAGGTGCTGCGCAGCGACGACCGCGCCGAGAGCCGCGCCGTCGTCAACGAGCTCCTCAAGCTCGCGCATCAAAACCCCCAACTCGCGCGCGCCCGCGCCACGCTGAAAGGTCATGCCCACGACATCATCGATGGCGCCGACATGATCAAGCTGGCCGAGCGCGAACTGATGGCGCCGCTCGATGAAGAGGCGCGCCGGCTGGTTTCAACGGCCGCGCAGCGCGTCTCGGTCGTGACCGCGGTAAGCCCACGCGCGCTGATCGACGTGCTGTTCGTGTTCGTCGCCGCGATGCGCTTGATCCGTCAACTGGCGCGGCTCTATGGCGGCCGTCCGGGCACGCTCGGCATGATCAGCCTGTTGCGCCAAATCATCGGCCATCTCGCCATCACCGGCGGCATGGCCGTCGGCGACAGCCTGGTGCAACAGATGCTCGGCCACGGCATCGCGGCAAAACTCTCGCAACGGCTCGGCGAAGGCGTGCTCAACGGCCTGCTCACCGCAAGGCTCGGCCTTGCCGCCATCGACGTAACGCGCCCCTTGCCGTTCACGGCATTGCCGCGGCCCGCGCTCTCCGATCTCGCGAAGGATTTGCTGAGCAAGCGGGACGATGAGGCGTGAGCTCGTAGGGTGGGCAAAGGCGCGATAGCGCCGTGCCCACCATCGATCGTCGAGCACGCTTCGTGATGGTGGGCACGCTTACGCTTTGCCCACCCTACGAACTATCGAGAGTCGCAATTTTCGGAAGTGGCTTGGTCGTGCGTCTTGTTCCTTGACACTATTTTCGTTGCTCCCACTGGATGAACTTCTCAAGCAGAGCTTCGGATTTTTCGGGCGCCTTAGCCGTTCCAGCGGAGGCGGGCTCGGAAACAGCACGTTCCGGGCTATTGCTTTCTTGTGATTGTTGAAACTGCATGAATCCGTGCAGCAGCTCTTGGGAGTCCTTGGGTGTCGTTTGAGCCGGTGTGGCCAATGCGGGAGTGGAAATGGAAACAGCGAGCTCCGAGGGATCGCGTTCTAACTTTGGAACTACGTTAACAAAGATGAGCGCCACGACCACAGCGACACCGATTGCTGCGGCAACTCCACCCGCAATGGCAAACAGCGCGCGTCGTGGACGGCGTTCCTGAGCGAGTTGCAACTCCAGCGGATGCCGGTTGGATTTGGCGAAGGCTTCCTCACGCATCTCATCAAAACGAGACCGAGAGGAAGTGGGAGGCAAATGGTCCGATCTCGTCTGCGTCGCGTTTGATCGATGGGCCGCTTCACTGCGCACCGCGCGTGGCGCGTAGTACAGAGGATCGTCTGGACTATGGGACGCGGAATGTTCGTCCGAACGGATGAAACTCATTTGCACTGCTCCTCACGACGCCAAAATTGCTACTCCGGTGCTTTGGTATGGGCGAGATTGTCGTCGCGAAATCCTAGCGAGTCAGTTGCGTTGAGTCATCTCTAAATCACTATCGTTCGCCCAACGCCACAAGACGGTCAGGTGAAGGTTCCCCGTCGGCTTTCCAGGCCCTGGGCTTCCGCCCATGCCGGAATAACCGTTCCGGTTTTGGTACCTATCGGACATGACCGGCTAGCCTGGCGAGTTCGTACTTAGGCAAACAGACCTGTTGCTGCGCGCGTCGATATCCGCAAGTGACCCCGTTTCGGACATGAGCATAGCCGGACATCGACCCACAATCGTGCTATATAACCATTCGATTTCCCCAGCACGGGGGACCATCTTGAGCAGCGAGCACGTAGAGCGACGACTTGCAGCTATTCTGGCGGCGGATGTCGCAGGCTCTTGCCGCTTAATAGGGATAGACGAAGAAGGCACGCTGGCGCGACTGAAAGCGCTTAGAAGGACGCTTTTCGATCCCAAAATCGCGCAGCATCACGGTCGTGTCGTCAAGAATACCGGGGACGGCGCTATCGCTGAGTTCGCCAGCGTGGTCGACGCGGTACGATGTGCCGACGAAATTCAACGCGGCATGGCCGAACAAAATATCGACGTGCCGCAGGACAAGCGGATCGAGCTCCGCATTGGCATTCACGTCGGTGATATCATTATCGAAGAGAACGATATCTTTGGTGACGGGGTCAATATTGCAGTGCGTCTCGAAGGGATTGCAGAGCCGGGCGGTATCAGCATCTCGGACGACGCTCGTCGGCAAATTCGTGGCAAGGTAGATGTAACGTTTGAGGATTTGGGTTCGCAATCCTTGAAGAATATCGCCGAACCGATGCGGGTCTGGCGCGTCCCATACGGTCGCGCCGTGCCAGCCGTGCCGAACCGCTGGCCTGTTGATGAGACCCTTGCTCTGCCCAATAAACCCTCGATCGCCGTTCTCCCCTTCACCAACCTGAGCTCCGATCCGGAACAGGAATATTTCGCGGACGGGATGGTAGATGACATCATCACGGCGCTGTCGCATTTCAAGGCGCTGTTCGTCATCGCCCGCAACTCAAGCTTCACATATAAGGGGCGTGCAGTCGACGTAACGCAGGTGGGGCGCGAGCTTGGCGTGCGTTACCTGTTGGAAGGGAGCGTTCGCAAGGCGACAAACCGAGTGCGCATCACGGGACAACTTGTCGATACCGCCACTGGGGGACATCTTTGGGCAGACCGGTTTGATGGTGGGCTGGGCGACATCTTCGATCTGCAGGATCAGGTGACCGAAAGCGTTGTCGGGGCGATTGCGCCAGCGTTGGAGAAAGCCGAGATCGAGCGTGCCAAGCGCAAGCCGACCGAGAGCCTTGATGCCTACGCCCTCTATTTACGCGGTTTGGCCAGGCTTTATCAGTTTGCTAACCGGCAGGCGAACAAGGAGGCATTGCGCCTGTTCAACAGAGCAATCAAGCTCGACCCAGATTTTGCGTCCGCCTACGGTCGTGCCGCCTGTTGCTACGCCCAAGCCAAGGCCAGTGGCTGGATCTCAGACACAGCGAACGAGATTGCCGAAGTGACGAGGCTGGCTTACCGGGCGGTTGAGTTGGGCAAGGATGACGCGATCGCGCTCGCCGACAGCGGGTGGGCACTAGCTCTTGTTGTTCGCGACCTCGGGGTGGGCGCCGGCTTAATCGATCGCGCGCTTGTGCTCAATTCCAATTTAGCCGAGGCATTTCTTTACGGCGGCTGGGCCAAGACCTGGCTCGGCGAGCCGGAATCTGCAATCGAGCGCTTCGCGCGTGCCATGCGCCTGAGCCCGATTGGTCCGCGGGTAGCAGGAATGCGGGTCGGGACCGCGCATGCACATTTCTTCCTGGGCCGCTATGACGAAGCGGCATCGTGGGCGGATAGGGCATTGCAGGACAATCCGGACTTTCAACCTGGGTTGCGTATCGACGCTGCAAGCAACGCTATGGCCGGACGGGCGGAGCAAGCACACAAGGCAATGGCCCGGCTGCGGCAGCTGAATCCCGCGCTACGTATTTCCAGTGTCAAAAGCGTGCTGGGCCCCTATCGACATGAAGACTTCTCGCGATACGAAGAAGGATTGCGGCGAGCCGGGCTGCCCGAATGACCAAAGCAGCCAGGCTCGACCGTTCGCGACGAGGTGATCGAATAAGCGCGACTTCCGTTGTTGGCCCCTTGGTGGACATCCCGGCCGCGCTGATTGGATGTTCGCGCCGTGCCTACCATCGATCATCAAACACGCTTGCGGATGGTGGCACGCGAAGCCTGTCATCGGGCGCGCATTCGCGCGACCCGTTGGCTTTGCCCACGCTACGGACAGCAGGCTGATTTGCGGCCGCGCGCAAGTGCAATTTCATGCAGCGGCCTGCTACAAGACAACCCGACGGGCAAATCACTTCTGATTTTCAGAAATCGTGTCAAGCCCGGGAATCAAAAATATTCCGCTTAACACGAGGGGCAAATCAGCCGCATAACTCCGCCCGTCTCACCCATTGAGGGGCGCTCGCGAACGTCACGAACGTGCGGTGAGATGCGGTGGACGCGGAAGGCGCGATAGACGTTGCGCGCCGGAAGCGTACGGCGAAGTCGTGTGGTTCGGGCGCCGCGGTGCTGGCGTTAAGTCCGCGAGAAGCGATGTTTCTTGGGGGCGACGGAGGCAAAAGAGCCGTTCTCCGGGAAGAGCACGAAGTAAGCCGTAAAGCCATTGCGCAGGGAAGGCCGGGATGCTCCCGCTGTACCTGTATGCTCGTGTGCATTTTCTTTAGCGCAAATCGCACACGAGACCGCGGGTGCAGCAAGCACCCGGTCTTCCCTGCGCCCTCTGAATGAGAGGGCGGGAAAAGAAGATGCAAACCTCGGGCAAAACGTGTCGCGAGAATGCGAAACTGTAACCACACGTCATTGCGAGCGAAGCGAAGCAATCCATTGTCACCTCATACGAGGAAAGGATTGCTTCGCTTCGCTCGCAATGACGTGGAAAGACAGCGGCGTACTGGATCCCCCGCATCGCGGGTGATGACGACCTCACGAAAGGCGATTGTCATGCGCCTCACGCCCCGCCAGCACGCGCCAGCGAAACAGCGGCGAATCTGGCGGCGGCGAGAGTTCGGGTGTCCAGCCGGTGAGTTTTTCCAGCGCGTAGGTATCCATCACCGTCCCGCGCCAGACGCGCTCGACCCGCTCCAGCGGCTCGCGTTCTGCGGTGGTGAGATCCCACAGCGGCAGGCGATGGTCCGGCTCGCGGGCGACGTAGAGGCCGGGATGATCCTTGATCAGGTTCATGCCGGGATCGCGAAAACCTTGAAACCGTCCGCGCTCGTTGATCTGGATGACCGGCACCTGCCCTTTGAAATGCCAGCGCAGCATTGCGTAGGTGCGGTAATCCGACGTCGCGATCCAGGTCGCGCCGGTCTCTCGCAACTGCTCCCGCGCGCGGGCCGCGACCTGCTCATAGCCGGCCTCGCCGCCGACCGGATCGGTCCTGCCGATAAAATTCCAGGGCGCCGCAACGTAATAAAAGAACACGCCGACCACAAAAGCGATGCCGGAGATGACGGCCACCCTCGCCCACCGGAACGTCGATTGGACCATCCATTCCGAAAAACCTTCGCGCGGCAGCATGACGAGATTGATGGCGGTCGCGGCAAAGGCGGCGGGCCACAGGAACATCGGCCAGGTGTCACCGACGCGGAGCGTCAGCGACTTCCAGAGGAAATAGAGGAACGGCACCAGCACGGCGGTCGACAGCAGGATCGCGACCGGCTCGCGCGTGCGGTAGCCGCGCCAGGCCGTCAGCGCGACGCCGGACAGCGCCACCGGCAGCAGCACAAAGCCGACAAGACCGAACTGCAGGCCGATGAATTCGCCGACGGTGCGGAGCGACAATTGATGGGTCGCCACCGCGCGCACGAACTGGAAACGGAACGAGGCCCAATCGTGCTGCGCATTCCAGATCAGGACCGGCATGAAGATCACCACCGCGATCAATGCCGCTGCCCAAGGATACGGGCTGAGCAGCCAGCGGCGGCGCCAGTCCGGCACCAGCGCGAATGCCGCAACCGCTGGCAGCAGCATGATCGCGGTGAATTTCGACAGCAGCGCGAGACCTGCGAACAGCCCCGCGGCAAGCCACCAGCGCGGGTTGCCGCTCTGGTTGAGCCGCACCAGCGACCACAGCATCGCGACCGCAAACGGGATCATCGCGGTGTCGGGCGCGACCTTCGCCATCAACAGCCCGTAATACAGCGCCGCTTCCGGCAACAGCATGGCGAAGATCACGGCGCGAACATCATGCGTCACGCTCCGGACGATGTCGGCGAGCAGGAGCTGCGTGATCAGCATCGCGACGATGCCGCCGAAACGCACGCCGAGATGGGTGTCGCCGAAGATCGCGGTGCCGAACCGGATCAGCCAGGCGATGCCGGGCGGGTGATCGAGAAAAGCGAGCGCGCTCTCCTTCGACCAGGTCCAGTAATAGGCCTCGTCGGTACGCAGATCGAGCACGCTGGCATAGACCAGCCGCATCGCCGTCATTGCGGCGATCAGCAGCGCCACGGCAAGCCACGGCGGCGTGGCGGAACTGTCCGATTTGGCTTGGCTGTTATTGGGTGGGGCTATGGTCACGGCGCTTTCTCTTCGACTGCGCCCGGAGTGTCAACGAGCCCTAAGCAAAAACTGTCCCGCACACCCGCCTCGTCATTCCGGGGCTCGCGAAGCGAGAACCCGGAATCCATCGTGACGCCGGGTAATGCTGCCCAATGGATTCCGGGCCTGCGCCCAAGGGGGCGCATCCCGGAATGACAGAGTGGTAAGGCCGGGACGGCCAGAGTATTCACCGCCCGAATTACGCATTAGTATCGCCCAATATTGACCCTATGGATCGCATGGCCGCCCTCTCCCGAGACCAGATCACGACCTTCCTACGCGGCATCAGCCTGCGGCAGGTCCGCCTTATCACCGGCGTGACCCTGTTCGCTTATCTGGTCAGCCATTTCCTCAACCACGCGCTCGGCAACATCTCGCTCGAGGCGCTGGCGACCGGCGTCTATCTCCACACGTCGTTCTGGCAGTTCCTGCCGGTCACGATCCTGTTCTACGCGGCATGCCTGGTGCACACCGGGCTCGGCATCTGGGCATTGTATGAACGCCGGCAATTCCGCTGGAAGGCGATCGAGCCGCTGCAGCTTGCGCTCGGCCTCAGCGTGCCGATGCTGATCATCGCCCATATCATCGGCGTCCGGCTCGGCCAGACGCTTTATGGGCATGAAAAACTCTATCCGCAGGTGCTGTTCCTGTATTGGATCTGGGCGCCGTGGCGGATCTGGATGATGCTCGCGGTCATGACCATCGCCTGGGTGCATGGCTGCATCGGACTGTATCTGTGGCTGCGGATGCGGGCGTTCTACAAGCGCGCCGCGCCGTTCCTGCTCGCCGCAGTGGTACTTATTCCAACGCTTTCCATGCTCGGCTTCTATCAGAGCGGGCGCATTGTGATCGACAATGACAGCGTGGAATGGCGGGCGGAAACCCAATCGCAGCGCCAGCTCGGCACGCGGGCCGAGGCGCAAGCGCTCGAACGCATCACCGACTATTTCCTGTTCGGCTATTTCGGCCTGATCGGCATCGCGCTGGCGGCGAGAGGCGTGCGCGCCATCAACGAGCGCCGCCGCGGCATGATCAGCCTGTCCTACGGCAACGGGCGCACGGTGCGCGTTCCCAAGGGCCTGAGCGTACTCGAGGCGAGCCTGCGCAACAACGTGCCGCACGCCAGCGTCTGCGGCGGCCGCGCCCGCTGCTCGACCTGCCGCATCCGCATCATCGGCGACTGCTCTGCGCTGCCAGAGCCTTCGCAGCGCGAGGCGTTCGTGCTTAGCCGGGTCGGCACGTCGGATCCATCCATCCGCCTCGCCTGTCAGTTACGGCCGCCGATCGATCTTTCATTCTTTCAACTCTTCCTGCCGCACACCTCCGCCGACGGTCACGAGTCGAATCCGACGCGGATCGGTCAGGAGCGCTATCTCGTCAGCCTGTTCGTGGACATGCGCGGCTCGACCAAGCTTGCGGAAAAGCGCCTGCCGTTCGACACCGTCTTCATCGTCAACCGGTTTCTGGGTGCGGTATCGCAGGCGGTGCTCGCGAGCGGCGGCATGCCGAACCAGTTCGTCGGCGACGGCATGCTGGCGCTGTTCGGGCTATCGACCAGCCGGCAGGAAGCCTGCCGCCAGGCGTTGCACGCGGCGGCGATGATCGCCGCCAACATCGACGAATTGAATAAATTTCTCGAACATGATTTGCGCGAACCGATCCGCTTCGGCATCGGCATCAACGGCGGCGAAGTGATCGTCGGCGATATCGGCTACCGCGATCACATGGTGTTCACCGCGCTCGGCGACGCCGTCAACGTCGCGGCGCGCCTGCAGGACATGACCAAGAGCCTTGCATGCGAAGTCGTCATCTCGGATGAAGTTCGCGCGACCGCAGGCCTCGCCGCCGATGCATTGCCGCAGCATGAAGTCGAGATCCGCGGACGTAACGAGCCGATGATCGTACGCAGCGTGACAGATGCGCGGATGCTGCCGGCGCTGGTTAACGAAGAGCAAAGCGCCGCGGCGTGAAATCGCGCCGGCAATGGTGGTTCGAGGCGCATGAATAATCGTTCAGAAAATTGTCGGCGAACGCGGCGCAGCCATGCCGAAGGCTCGCCGCCGCCTCCCTCCAGGCGGAAGAATGGCGTCAACCCAGCGGATCGATCCACTCGCCAAAAATCGGAGTTGCCGGCCGCCCGGCCGGATCAAATGGGCGCAAAACCGGAAAAACGGCGGGAATCGGCTGGGAATGGGGGCATTTTGGCCAAAACGGCCGGTCCGTTTACGCTACCCAGCCTGCCCCAACCCGCGTATCCTGATGGTACGGGCATGCCGGTTAGTGCGGGGACCGGCGGCTCGTTTATTTTTTTGATTCCGCGGAGACGACGTGAATGGCTAAAGGTACGGTGAAGTGGTTCAATCCGACCAAGGGTTACGGATTCATCCAGCCCTCAAGCGGCGGCAAGGACGTGTTCGTTCATATTTCGGCAGTTGAGAAAGCTGGGCTTTCGACGCTCAATGAAGGGCAGACCGTCGAGTACGAAGAGATCGCCAACCGCGGCAAGACTTCGGCCGAGAACCTCAAGGTTTAGCGCGACCACGCAATCGGCAACGGTGCACTCTCGGAGTTAAATCCGGGAGTAGGGCTTAAGAAACTTCTCGAAAACTGTGAGCGTTCGGCGGAGCGGGCACCGCCTCTGCACGCACGATGGCTAGATCGTTGCGCGAAAAACCGGCCGCTCAATCTTCCGTGACCCACTTCTGAACCGTCATCACGTCGGGTGGCTGCAGGTAGCCGCGCGGCCAGAGATCGACGACCCATTCGACCTTGGTGGCGCGATCGACCAGCACCGCGGTGTTGTGCGGCGTCTGCAATACCAGCGTATTGCCGCGATAGCGCGGATCGCCGATCCCGTGATGCTTCAACAGGCCCCACTCCTGCAGCACCAGCAAAAGGCTGGTGGTGTTGCGCGTCGTGTCCCAGCAATCGTAATTGTGCTTGTCGTCGAAGTAGCGGAAGTCAGCTTTCGCAACGCGCTTGCTAGTGCCGATGATCGGCCCCATGCGGCGGTCGAACCACACCACCGCCTTCTGCACCGCGGCACGTTCGGCCGCGGCCGAGGCGCGGCCCGCTTGCATGATCTGTGTCAACGCGCTGCGGTCGGCGGCTGTGAAATCGAGGATCTCGCGACGCCGGCAGACGAAGCCGTAGCACACCGTCATGGATTTGGCTGAAGGCGGATAGATCGAAACCGAGCTGTAGAGATTGGCGACCTCGGCACTCATCTCGATCGCTCTCGCCGGCAGCGCCCCGAACAGCGCAGCCAGAAGCACGCCAAGCACGGCCGCGAAGCTGGTCCGCGTTCGGCTTCCCTGTATCGGCGGAGCGGCGCCTCTCATGATCCCTGCTGTTCCCAAGCGACGGCGTGCCTGACGATTAGCGCGGCTCCTGCACGCTGCCAACCAGCAAGCCCGCGATCTGTGGATCAGGCCGCGGAAATTCCGGCCGCTGTGTTTTCCATGCGCCAGTCGGTTCCGCCGGCGCCGCCATCGCTGGCGCAATTGAGGGGACTTGCGGGCCTGTTCCGCCCATCCCGGCCCCGTTAGACTGGCCGAAGCCAAGAGAAATCCCATGCTGATTCCTCCGTCGCCGCTTCCACCCTTCAGCGCGCCCTACGCGCCCGATGACCGCGCGATGGCCGCCCGCCTGCTCCAGGCCGCGCGGCTGGACGCGGCGCAGGAGCGGCGCATCGATCGCGCAGCGACTGCGCTGATCAAGGCCATCAGGGCCAATGACGATCCACTCGGCGGGGTCGAGGACATGTTGCGCGAGTTCGCGCTGTCGACCAAGGAGGGGCTGGCGCTGATGGTGCTTGCGGAAGCACTGTTGCGGGTCCCGGACGCCCGCACCGCCGACCAGTTCATCGAGGACAAGCTGGGCCAGGGCGATTTCGTCCATCATGAAACCAGGTCGAGCGCCTTCCTGGTCAACGCCTCGGCGTGGGCGCTCGGCATGTCGGCCCGCGTGATCCAGCCCGGCGAGACCCCGCAGGGCACCATCGGGCGGCTGACCAAGCGGCTGGGCGCACCCGCGGTGCGGGCGGCAACGCGGCAGGCGATGCGGCTGATGGGCAATCATTTCGTGCTTGGCGAGACCATCGAGGCGGCGCTGTCGCGGGCGCAACCGCATTCCGCGCGCCAGCAACGCTACTCCTTCGACATGCTCGGCGAAGGCGCCCGCACCGCCGACGACGCCGCGCGCTATTTCACTTCCTATGCCAGCGCCATCGAGGCGATCGGTCGCACGGCGGATGACCGTCCCCTGCCCGACCGGCCCGGCATCTCGGTCAAGCTCTCGGCACTACATCCCCGCTTCGAAGCGGTGAGCCAAGCGCGGGTGATGGACGAACTGGTCCCGCGGCTGATCGACCTCGCCCGGCAAGCCAAAGCCTATGATCTCAATTTCACTGTTGATGCCGAGGAAGCGGACCGGCTGGAATTGTCACTCGACGTGATCGCGGCAGCCTTCGCTGATCCCTCACTTGCGGGCTGGGACGGATTTGGCCTCGCGATCCAGGCCTATCAGAAACGGGCCAGTGACGTGATCGATTACGTCGATCGCCTCGCACGCAGCCTCGACCGCAACATGATGGTGCGGCTGGTCAAGGGCGCCTATTGGGACACCGAGATCAAGCGCGCGCAGGAACGCGGGCTCGACGGCTATCCCGTATTCACCCGCAAGGCGATGACGGACCTGAACTACGTCGCCTGCGCAAAACAATTGCTGGCGCTGCGGCCACGGATATTTCCGCAGTTCGCCACCCACAACGCGCTCACGGTCGCAACCATCCTCGAACTGGCAACGGAGCAGAGCGGATTCGAATTCCAGCGACTGCACGGCATGGGCGAGGCCCTCTACGCTAAGCTCGGCGAAGACCGTCCCGATATCGCTCATCGCACCTACGCGCCGGTCGGCAGCCACCGCGACCTCCTCGCCTATCTGGTGCGGCGATTGCTGGAGAACGGCGCCAATTCATCCTTTGTCGCGCTCGCCGCCGACGAGGCGGTGCCGGTCTCGCAATTGCTGCGGCGCCCCGCTGATATCGTCGGCAGCGCCGACCATGCCAGACATCCGAATATCCCGCTGCCGCGCGATCTCTATGGGCCGCAGCGAAAAAACTCCCGCGGAATCGAATTCGGTGAACGCGCGGCGTTGAGCAAACTCGTCTCGGCCATCGCGGCGGAACGACTGCCCGCATCCGGAAGCATTGCGGATGCGACGGAGATGGAGGCGAATGCGGCAGTATCGGCCGCACGCGCCGGCTTCACGAATTGGAGCAGAACGCCGGCCAAGACACGCGCAGCCGTGCTGAAAAGGGCCGCCGACCTGCTGGAAGCCCGCGCGGCGCATTTCATCGCACTGCTGCAACGAGAGGGCCGCAAGACGCTGGACGATTCGGTATCAGAAGTCCGCGAAGCCGTGGACTTCTGCCGCTACTATGCGGCGCAGGGACGCGAGATGTTTGGCGATGGCAAGCCGCTGCCGGGGCCGACCGGCGAGAGCAATATGCTCCGTCTGCGGGGCCGCGGCGTCTTCGTCGCGATCTCGCCGTGGAATTTTCCGCTCGCGATCTTCCTCGGGCAGGTCACGGCGGCATTGATGGCGGGCAACGCGGTCGTTGCGAAGCCGGCCGAGCAGACGCCGCTGATTGCGGCTGAAGCCATCAGGCTGCTGCACGAAGCCGGCGTGCCGGCATCAGCGCTGCATCTGATCGCCGGCGACGGCCGGATCGGCGGCGCGTTGGTAGCGCATCCCGAGATCGCCGGTGTCGTCTTCACCGGCTCGACAGAAGTGGCGCGCAAGATCAACCGCGCGCTCGCTGCCAAAGATGGACCGATTGTGCCGCTGATCGCCGAGACCGGCGGCATCAATGCGATGATTGTCGATGCCACCGCGCTGCCCGAACAGGTCGCCGACGACGTCGTGACCTCGGCCTTCCGCTCCGCCGGCCAGCGCTGCTCGGCACTGCGGCTGTTGTTCCTGCAGGACGACGTCGCCGACCGCGTGATCGAGATGATAGCGGGCGCGGCGCGCGAACTCGTCATCAGCGACCCCTGCGATCCAGCCACGCATATCGGACCGGTGATCGATGCCGAGGCCAAGCAACGGCTGGACGCGCATATCGAAAGGATGAAGAAGGAAGCCCGGGTGCACTTTGCGGGTCACGCACCACAAGGCAATTACGTCGCGCCGCACATTTTTGAACTGTCCGATGCTGGCCAGCTCACGGAAGAAGTCTTCGGCCCGGTGCTGCACGTGGCGCGCTATCGCGCCGACCGATTTGACGAGGTGCTGCAATCGGTCGAGCGCTCCGGCTACGGACTGACGCTCGGCATCCATTCCCGGATCGACGATACGGTGGAAGACACGATCGAGCGCCTGCAGGTCGGCAACATCTATGTCAACCGCAACATGATCGGAGCCGTCGTCGGTGTGCAGCCGTTTGGCGGCCACGGACTATCCGGCACCGGACCCAAGGCTGGCGGGCCGCACTATCTGGCGCGTTTTGCAACCGAGCAGACGGTGACCATCAATACGGCGGCTGCCGGCGGAAATGCAGCACTGATGTCTGGTGGCGAGTAGTTGCATGGCCCACCCCACATGGGCCAAATGGCATCCAAATTTCAGCTTTCGCTGGCGGTAATTCCGACCCACGAAAAAATCAACAAGCCACACGGAGCGGCGGCACTATGGAAAAGGGTATCTTCGACGGCCTCAAGGTTCTGGATTGCGCGAGCTTCATCGCCGCGCCGGCGGCCGCCACCGTGCTGTCGGATTTCGGCGCCGACGTGATCAAGATCGAGCCGCCCGGCTCCGGCGATCCCTACCGCAATCTGCCGAATTTGCCGGGCTACCCGCATAGCGAGCATAATTTCGCGTGGATGCTGGAAGCCCGCAACAAGAAGAGCCTTGCGCTCGATCTCTCCAAGCCCAAGGGACAGGCGGTGCTGCATCGCCTCGCCGCCCAGGCTGACGTCTTCATCACCAACTATCCGCCGCAGGTGCGCCAGCGGCTCGGCATCACCCATGACCATCTGGCGCCCCACAACGAGCGCCTGATCTACGCTTCGTTCACCGGCTATGGCGAGAAGGGCGAGGAAGCCAACAAGCCCGGCTTCGACTCCAACGCCTATTGGGCGCGCTCCGGCCTGATGGACTTGGTCCGCGCGGATGAACACACCACGCCGGCACGATCGATCGCCGGCATGGGCGACCACCCTTGTGCGATGGCATTTTACGGCGCGATCGTCACAGCGCTCTACAAGCGCGAGCGCACCGGCAAGGGATCGCATGTCAGCTCCAACCTGATGGCCAACGGCGTCTGGGCCGCTTCAGTGCTGGCGCAGGCAAAACTGGTCGGCGCAAAATTCGGCGAACGCCGCCCGCGCGAGCGCGCGCTGAACGCGGTCACCAACCACTATCAGTGCAAGGACGGACGCTGGCTAATTCTCTCCCTGCTCAACGAGGACCGGCAATGGCCGACGCTGGCGCGCTGCCTTGGCCGCGAGGATCTCGTCACCGATCCCCGTTTCGAGACCAAGAAGGACCGCCATGCGCGGTCGGTCGAGTTGATCAAGATTTTCGACGAGACGTTTGCGACCAAGGACCTTGCCGAATGGCGCAAGATTCTCGACGGCAATGGTCTCGTATTCGGCGTGGTCGGCATTCTCGATGACATTCCGAATGACAAGCAGATGATCGAAAACGAGGTGCTGGTGCCGTTCGAGAACGACACCATGCTGACCGTCAACAGCCCGATCTGGATCGACGGCAGCCGCAAGGTCCGGCCGCGCAAGCCGCCGGGCATCGGCGAACACAGCGATGAAATTTTGCGTAACGCCGGCTATGATGAGGCAGCAATCAAAGCGCTGCGCTCGGCCGGCGCAGTGGCGTAGGTCGAAAAGCCATGCCCAGATATCGACTGCATTACTTCCCGGAGTCGGGAAACAGCTACAAGCTCGCGCTGATGCTCACTCTGTGTGGGCAGAAGTTCGAGCCGGTATGGACCGATTTCGGCGGCGGCATCACGCGCACGCCGGAATGGCGGCGCGACGTCAATCCGATGGGCGAAATTCCCGTGCTCGAGGTCGACGGCGAGCGCCTCACCCAGACAGCGCCGATCCTGCTCAAGCTGGCAAAGCAATTCGGCCGGTTCGACGGCGAGACCGAGCAGGAACAGTTCGAATTGCTGCGCTGGCTGTTCTGGGACAACCACAAGCTCACCGGCTACATGGCGACCTACCGCTACTTCCGCACCTTCACGCCGTCGCCGGACGAGCACGTGCTGAAACATTTCCGCAGGCGCCTCGATGATTTCCTGTCAATTCTCGAAACACATGCGGAAGAATGCATTCGCCATCGGCGAACGGCCGACGGTGGCCGACATTTCCATGATGGCCTATCTGCATTATCCCGCTGACGAGACCGGATATGATTGGGCTGTGAGCCATCCCGCGATCAACGCGTGGCTGGGGCGGATGGCGCAACTGCCTGGCTGGAAGTCGGCCTATGATCTGTTGCCGGGCAAGCGCTTGACGCATTACGCCAAGTGATCCTCGATGCTCAGCACGCCTACCGACTTTTGACGAAGCACATGCCGATGCGCGAGATCTTGCCGGCGGCTTGACAGGTCAGGCCCTCCGCGCAGGTCCAGTCGCGAAAACTTCCGTCATTGTTGGCGGCTGGCTTGCCCTGAACATAGCAATGCGCGCCCCAGCCATCGTAATAGTTGCTGCCGGCGAGTTCGGTGCTGCCCCGCAACTGCGGACGGTTGGCAAATCCGCGCGAATAATCCGGCGGCTTGCCGTCGCGCAGCGCCGTGAGAATATCGCGGCGGCGGATCTGGTCGCCGAAGAAATGCGGCGACGCCGGCACGACGGTTGAATTGGAAGGCTGAGCCGCCATCCAGTCGACGCCGGGAAAATGAAAGCCGCCGATGCCGCGCGTCTGGTGGCAGCCGGAACAGGTCACGTCATTGAGCCGCCGTTCGAACCCGGCAAGCGAGCGGATACTCTGCAGCTTCGCGCCGCCTTCCGTGACCCTCCTTAACGCCGCCACCACGTCAGCCTCGTTAAACACGGCACCCTCTCCATGCACCAGCCCGAATTCCGGCTCCAGGTCCGATGGATCGAATCCGACCGGCGTTGGCGCAATCGCGCCGCTCGCGAGGAATTTTTCCGGGATCAGCACGGTGCCGCGATCGAACGCAATGAGATTGACCGGATCGAGCAGCCATGTCCTGAACTCGCGCTTGAGGCCATCGTCCGCCAGAAGGCGCGCGCGGTCGATCTGGTTCTCCATCGGCGATTCCACGAATGCGCGCGTTTGCCGGTCGTAGCGAAACACCTTCAGGAGATAATCGGTTCGGAAGCTGCGAACCGAGGATTTCGGCGCGTGTGCGATCTGGAGATTGGTCTCGATGCGATCGATATTCTGATAGTCGATCAGATCGAGCGGGCCGCCGCTCGCCGACGGCTCTGCGCCGAGCCAGCGCCTGGCAATTTCGGAACATGCGATCGCCGCCCCCTCGCCTTTCGCCTTCAGCACGAGGTTCAGCGTCATCGGCAGCCGCGGCGGCGCCGCATCGTCACCCGCCGCCTTGTTGATCCGCGTCAGGCGGTAAATCAGGCGGATCTCGCCGCAGCTTGCTTCGGAAACGAAAGTGCGGTCCATGCGATTGACGATGCCGGCCAGCACGAACCGCGTCTCTGCCGAATAGAGCGGCGTGCGGTCGAACAGTTGGAAATCAAAGCCCTCGCCGACGCCGATCGTTTCCTTTGAAAGGCTCGCGTGATGCCGCGCGATGTAGCGATCGAACTCACCGTCGATCGCCTGCCGGACCGTTGCCATCGATGGCAAGGCGAATAGCTCGCTGTTGGCAAGCGGGATGTCCGCCGACCGCCCAGGCACCAGCAAGCGGTCGAGGCGAAGTTTTCCGCCATCGAGCCCGCGCAACGTCGCAGGATCGGTGATGGCGGCACCGCGCTCAAGCGGCGCATCTTGTGCCGCACGCGCGGGCAAAGCACCGCACAGCAGAGCAAACAAAATGACGAGAAATCGTGGCGCGCGGCTCATGTCGCAACTAACACCGCGCAAAGAGGTCTATTCAAGAAAAAAGGCGCTTCACATGGCCGTGAAGCGCCTTCCTGTTGGTTTGTTGTGCCGTTATCGCGCGACGATCAGGCCCTTGCTGGTCACGACCACCCAACGGCCGTCCTGCTTGCGAATGGCGTCGACCCGACCGAGACCGGGCACGGGATCGCCGGCATAGACCTCATACATGCCGCGGCGGCCCTCGATCAGCGCGCTGCCATTGGCGACATCGCGCAATACCCAGCCTTCGACGGTCGGCAGCCGGGCGACTTCAGGCTTGGGCGGAGCCGCGGGTGCTGGCGCAGGCGCTGCGGCGGCAACCTGTTGCGGCACCGAGCCGGTCACTTCCTTCGCAGGGGCCGGCGCAGCGGCAGCGGTCGTTGCGGAGGCCTGGGCAGCGCGGAGCTTGTCGACGGTCTCGCTGAGCTTGGCGAGTTTGGCGGCGGGCTCGGCCTGGGCCTTCTCGACCTTGTCGAGGCGGTCGCTGGCCTTGTTGAGCTGGCCTGTCGTCGTCTTGGACGTCTGCTCCAGGCTGGCTTTCAGTGCACCGATCTCGGCATCGAGCCGCGCCACCGAGGCTTCGAGGGCGCTGTCCTTCGCCGACGCCACGGCCGAATCTCCGGCCATCAATTTTCCAATGCCCGCGGTCGCCAACGCACCACCGAGCGCACCGGCCACGGTCGCCAGCGCCACAACGGCGGCCATGGCCCCGATCCTGCGCTTGCCGGACGATGCCTCCGCCGGCGCAGCCTTCGTCTCACTGCCGACGCGGTCGCCAGGCGACATGATCGTCACATTGCCGGGGAAGCGCGGCGCTTCCGGCTTTACGGCGTCGATTTTGGGGGCATCAACCTTAGGAGCATCAGCCTTTGGCGCCTCGATATTTGGCGTCTCGACCTTTGGCGCTTCCGCGCCGGCAGCTTCCACCTTGGGCGCGTCAGGCTTCGGTGAGGTCTCTTCCTGCTCGGGCGCCAGTCTCACGGGCTCGACCTCAGCCGCAGCGGTTACCGGCTCGCTCGGCGCCGGCTTGTCCGGTGCGGCTGGCCCGGCACCAAGGGTTCCGGTTTCACCGCTGGTGGGCTGGGATTGCTGATCGCTCACAGTTGGATTCTCCAGAATTGATTGACCATTTGGTAACTTTTATTGCTTGCCAAATCGTTACCGGCCCGGGCCTTACCGAAATTTTAGGAACTCATCCGGTCCGGTTTTGGCCCGATACACGTCAGCCATCCCGGTCCAAGTCTCCTAATGCAGCCCTGCGGCATCCGTGGTTCCGTTTGCGCCGGCTCGTTTCCCGACTAACATGGACGCAACCGACCAGCCAGAAAGGCAGGGGGCCACCATGACCATCGAGAAATGCATCAACGAGTTTGATGTAGATGACGTCATTTTTGAGGAAGGCTCGACCGGGCGGGAACTGTTCGTCGTGCTCGACGGCAAGGTCGAGATCGCCAAGATGAACGGCGCCAGCAAGTCCGTCATTGTCACGCTCGGCAAAGGTGAATTCTTCGGCGAGATGGCGGTCATCGACGGTTCGTCGCGTTCGGCAACGGCCATTGCAGCCACCCCACACACCCGCGTGATGCGCATCAATCACGCCCGCTTCGTCTACCTGGTGAGCCAGCAGCCTGCCTTTGCGCTGATGATCATGGATGCGCTCAGCAAGCGCTTGCGGGCCTCCAACACGGTCGCCTTCAGAGCCGCGGGCGGTTCATGAGCGAGCGCAGACCAAGCCCGTTCAAGACGCTGCTCGAGAGCGACGTCTGTACGCTGATCCAGGCCGCCGAAGACGTCTATCAGGTCCGCTTCAAGAACCGTGGGGCGAACGCCTATCTGGTGCGCGGGAGCTCGCGCACCATCCTGATCGATGTCGGGCTGTCTTCGAACTATCCGCACCTGCTGACGTCTCTCAATCACATCGGGGTGAAGCCCGACGATATCGATATGGTGGTGCTAAGCCACGAGCATCTCGACCACATCGGCGCGGCCTATCATTTCCACGGCCGCGCCTTCATCGCCGCGCACAGACTCGCCGCCAACAAGATCATGCTGCGCGACGACTTCTCAATGCTGCGCAAGATGTTCAACGAGCCGAACGTGCCGATCAACATCGATCTCTGGCTGGAAGAAGGCAATTTGATCGACCTCGGCAATTTCCGCCTCAACGTGATGCACACGCCAGGCCATACCTCGGCCTGCATCACGCTGTTCGACCAAGACAAGGGACTGTTGTTCGCCTCCGATACGCTGATGCCCGGCGGCGTGATGGGCGGCGTGTTCGGCTCCGGCAGCATTGCCGACTACATCCAGTCGCTGGAGCGGCTGAAGGGGCTGAACTCGAAAATTCTACTGTCGGGCCACGGACGGCTGTCCGACACGCCGCAGGAGGATGTGCGGATTGCAATCCAGCGCTCGCATGGATTGTTGTCGGACACCGCGCAATTATTCGACGCGCTGGATGCGCGAGCGAATTTCGAGCCTATCATGCAGTCGGTGCGCGACCTCAACAAGCTCGACGACAGCTAGGCCTGCCGGCCCGCAAGATATTCCGCAGCGTCGAATGTGGTCTGCCCATTTGACAATTGGAACGGCGGCCTGTTGAACAGCTCTCAGCAACCAAGCCTGCAAAAAATATCGGGAGAGACGGCAACATGAAATTTTACGACTCGGTCGGGCCGAACCCGCGCATCGTCCGCATGTTCATGGCAGAAAAGGGCATCGAGATACCGAAGCAGACGGTCGATCTGCGCAAGGGCGAGAACCGCGAGGCCGAGCATCTGAAGCGCAATCCGCATGGGCAAATGCCGACGCTCGAACTCGACGACGGCAGCTATCTGTCGGAGATCACCGCGATCTGCGAATATTTCGAAGAGAAGCATCCCAACCCGCCGCTGATCGGCACCACGCCGGAAGAGCGCGCCGAATGCCGGATGTGGACGCGCCGCGTCGATCTCAACATCTGCGAGCCGCTCGCCAACGGCTTTCGTTTCGGAGAGGGTCTGAAGTTCTTCGAGAAGCGCATCCTCTGTGCGCCCGAGGCCTCGCCCGGCCTGAAGATGATCGCCGCCAACCGCCTGCAATGGCTCAACGGCCAGATGGCCGACGGTCGCCAACATATTTGCGGCAAGCGCTTCACGCTGGCGGATATCCTGCTCTATGGCTGGCTCGATTTCGGCGGCCAGGTCGGCCAGCCGCTCGATACGGCAAACACCAATATCGTGGCCTGGATGGCGCGCGTGGGAGAGCGGCCTTCAGTGACGGCGTAGACTCTCTCCTCGTCATTGCGAGCGAAGCGAAGCAATCCATTTCACCACACGGGGACAGATGGATTGCTTCGTCGCTTTGCTCCTCGCAATGACGAGGATGGTTCGGTGTTCTAAATCACCACCGGCGCATCCGGGAGTTCATTCGCGCCGCCGCCCGCCTTCGGAAAATGCGTCGCCAATTCGCGCGACACAGCCTGGACGCCAGTGATCACGCCCCGCTCGAAATGCCCGGCGCGGAAATCGGTTTCCATCTGCCGGCAGATTTTCTCCCACCCCTCAGAGCCGACCTTGGCGTTGATACCGCGGTCAGCGACGATCTCGACGTCGTGATCGGCTAGCAAGAGATAGATCAGCACGCCGTTATTGTCGGCGGTGTCCCATATCCGCAAATGCGAGAAGACATCCAGCGCCCGCTCACGCGCGGGCTGGTTGCGAAACAGCGGCGCGCCGTCGAGCGCGCCTTCGACCACGAAACGGACCTGCCCGGAATGAGTTGCCTCGCCCGCTTTGATCGCCTGTTCGATCCTCGCCAAGACGGCTGGCGGGAAATCGCGGCGGCGGCGCCAGTGATGCTGGAGAAGATGCCTCGTGATACGTCCGATGCTCATGTCTACCAGCTCCCCGATGCACCGCCGCCGCCAAAGCTGCCGCCGCCACCGCGGAACCCGCTGTCGCTGGAGCTGCTACCGCCGGACCAGGAGCCGCCGCTGCCACCGACCCATCCACTGTCTCTGCCGCGGCGCCCCACGCTCGAGCCCATGTTCTGGATGAGGAAACTTACGACGAACGCGATAAAGCCAATGAGGATCGCCGCTGCGAGCGATCCCGCAACGAACCAGCCCAAGACGCCTGCGATGCCGCCGGTTGCCGCCGCGCCGATGAATCGGCCGAGCACCGCCCTCAGTACCCCGCCGACAACGAAAACGAGGACGAGGATAAATGGATTGAACGGATCGACGTAGTCGGACAAGCCGTGACTTTGCCAGTGTGGCGGCTCCGGCTCTGGCAGTTTCTCGCCATTGGCGACTGCGATCATCCGGTTGACGCCTGCCGAAACACCGCCGGCGAAATCACCGCTCTTGAATTTTGGCGTGATGTCCTCGTCGATGATGCGCTTGGTGGTGGCGTCGGTCAGCGCGCCCTCAAGACCATAGCCGACCTCGATCCGCAAGCGGCGATCGTTCTTGGCGATCACGAGAAGCGCGCCGTCGTCGATCTTCTTGCGGCCGATCTTCCAGGCTTCCGCGACGCGGAGCGCGAATTGCTCGATGGCCTCGCCGTCCGTCGTCGGCACGATCAGCACCGCGATCTGGCTGCCCTTGCGCGCCTCGAGATCCCCAAGCTGCTGCGTCAGCGCGGCAATGTCGCCAGCAGCGAGCGTGCCGGTCTGGTCAACAACCCGCCCGCTCAAGGGCGGCACAGCGACGAGCGCCAGGGCTGACGCGGCCCAGCACAGCAGTAGCGCAAGAAGGGACGCTCTCGCAGCGTTCATCGCAGTGGCCTTTTCAGCCGCTACTTGGCGGGCGCCGGTGTCGGGTTGAAGTCCACCTTCGGCGCCGTCGAGATCGCCTTCTCGTTCTCGACCGCGAAAGCCGGCTTTTCCTTGTAGCCGAACGCCATCGCCGTCAGATTGTTCGGGAAGGTGCGGATGCCGACGTTGTAGTCCTGCACCGCCTTGATGTAGCGGTTGCGCGCCACCGTGATGCGGTTCTCGGTGCCTTCGAGCTGCGCCATCAGGTCGCGAAACAGCGCATCCGATTTGAGCTGCGGATAATTTTCGGTGACGACCAACAGCCGCGACAGCGCGCTCGTGAGTTCACTTTGGGCGGACTGGAATTTCTGGAACGCGGCGGGATCGTTCAGCACCTCTGGCGTCGCCTGGACGCTGCCGACCTTGGCGCGGGCATTGGTGACGCCGAGCAGCACGTCCTTTTCCTGCTGCGCAAAGCCTTTTACGGAATTGACGAGGTTGGGCACCAGATCGGCGCGACGCTGGTACTGGTTGACCACTTCTGACCACCCCGACTTGACCCGCTCGTCATTGGTCTGGATGGCGTTGTAGCCGCAATTGGTCAGACTCAGCGTCGCCAGCGCCGCCAGTACGGTCCAAACTCTGCGCATCGAACTCTCCTAAAGGAAAGTTCAACGCCAACCTGTTTGATTGGTTGCGTCTGGCATGCAAGGCGCGAGCCTGCTCAGGTTCATTTTGCAGCCCGATGGCCCTTGCCTATCAATCGCCGAAATAACAACATGGCCCGATAATAATAAAGGGAGGGCCGATTGACCGCTTTCGAAACCATCGTCGTGGAGCGGCCGGAGCCGCGCATCGCGCGGATCGTGATGAACCGGCCCGAGGCGCGCAACGCGCAGAACCTGCAGATGACCTACGACCTCAACGCCGCCTTCGATCAGGCGGTGCAGGACGACGCGGTCAAGGTCATCATTCTCGCCGGCAACGGCCCGCATTTTTCGTCAGGGCATGATCTGCGTCCCGGGGCTAAGAATGCCGCCGGCGCGGATTTTCCGCCGGTCGGAAATTGGGGCGGGTTCGCCGAACCCAACGCCCACGGCCGCTTTGCGCGCGAGCAGGAAATCTATCTGCAGATCACAAGGCGCTGGCGCAATCTGGCAAAGCCGACGATCGCCGAAGTGCACGGCAAGTGCATCGCCGGCGGCCTGATGCTGGCGTGGGCCTGTGACCTCATCGTAGCGAGCCATGATGCAGAATTCTGCGATCCTGTCGTCACGATGGGTGTCTGCGGTGTCGAATGGTTCGTGCATCCCTGGGAATTGGGACCACGTAAAGCGAAGGAATTATTGTTCACTGCGGACGTCTGGAACGCGCAGGAAGCGCACCGACTCGGCATGGTCAATCACGTGGTGCCGCGCGACGAACTATCACCCTTCGTGATGAAGCTCGCCGAACGGATCGCGGCCAAACCATCCTTTGCGCTGAAATTGACCAAGGAAGCGGTCAATCGCTCGGTCGACGTGATGGGACAGCCCGCGGCGATCGAGCAGGCATTCGCGCTGCATCAGCTCTGCCACGCACACAATCTTCAGGAATTCGGGATGATCGTCGATCCTGCAGGCTTGCATCCCTCGGTTCGGAAGCCGGCACAAGCAAAATAGAACAAGCAAAGAAGATCAAATGGACCTCACCTTGAGCGACGAGCAGCGATTGCTGCGCGAAAGTGCCGACCGCTTCGTCAGCGAGACCTATACCGCCGATCACCGCCGCCGGGTTGCGAACGATCCGCTCGGCTTCAGCGCCGACATCTGGAAGCAGTTCGCCGATCTCGGCTGGCTGGCGCTGCCGATTCCCGAGGCTCACGGCGGACTCGGCGGCGGTGCAATCGAGATCGGCATCCTGATGGAAGCGTTCGGGCGCGGCCTCGTCGCTGAGCCCTATCTCTCCACCGTCGTGATCGGCGCGTCGCTGATCGCGAAGTGCGGCACGGAAGCGCAGAAGCAGGCGCTGTTGCCAAAGATCACCGATGGCTCGCTGTACTTGGCCTTCGCGCATTCGGAACGTCAGGCGCGCTTCGATCTCGCCAACGTTCGGACGATCGCCAAGAAGACGTCCGACGGCTGGCGCCTCGATGGCCAGAAGACCACGGTGCTTGATGGCAACGCTGCGGGACATATCATCGTCTCGGCCCGCGTCAACGATAGCGACGGCAGGCTCGGCCTGTTCCTGGTGGCGCAAGGCACGCGCAGTCTCACGTTACGCGATTACCTGCGGCTTGGCGGCGGCCGCGCCTGCAATCTCGAACTCAACGGCGTGCAACTGCCCGCCGACGCCCTGCTCGGCGACGGCAGCGACGTGCTGCCCGCGATCGAAGTCGCGGTCGACCGCGCCATAGCTGCGCTCGGTGCCGAAGCCGTCGGCATCATGCAAACGCTGCTCGACCAGACGCTGGAATATACCAAAATCCGAAAGCAGTTCGGTCGGCCGCTCTCTGCCAACCAGGTGATCCGTCATCGCCTGGCCGACATGGCCATGCAATGCGACGAGGCTCGTTCGATGGCTCTGCGCGCGGCACTGATGGCCGATGCCGAACCGGTCGCGCGCAGCCGCGCCGCCTCGGGCGCCAAAGCCAAGATCGGTAAATGCGCGCGCTTCGTCGCCGAACAATCGGTGCAGCTTCACGGCGCGATGGGCGTTACCGAAGAGCTGGACGTCGGCTCCTACTTCAAGCGGCTGCTCGCCTTCGAGACGCTGTTCGGCGGCAGCGCCCATCATTATCGCCGTCACGCCGCCCTAGGCGGACGTGCCGTTCAGACCTGAAAAGGGAGGATACCCATGGATCTCGCCTTCAACGCTGAAGAGCGCGCCTTCGAAAAGGAAGTGCGCGACTTCATCGCGGCCAACCTCACGCCGGAGATGAAGCGTGCCACCGCGCTGACGCCTTCGGTGTTCTCCGATCCTGATATCGGCATGGCCTGGCAGCGCGCGCTGCATAAGAAGGGCTGGGGCGCGCCGGGCTGGCCGGTGGAATATGGCGGGCCGGACTGGACCCCGGCGCAACGCTGGATTTTTGAGGCCGAATGCGCCCGCGCCGGCGTGCCCAATGTGAACGTGATGGGCGTCAAGATGGTCGGCCCGGTCATCATCGGCTTCGGCTCGCCCGAGCAGAAGAATTTTTATCTGCCGCGGATTCTCTCGGGCGAGGATTACTGGTGCCAGGGCTATTCCGAGCCGGGCTCCGGCTCCGACCTCGCCTCGCTGAAGACCCGCGCCGTGCGCGACGGCGACGACTACGTCATCAACGGCACCAAGATCTGGACCACGCACGCCCACCACGCCAACCGGATGTTCGCGCTGGTGCGCACCAACGAGACCGAGCGGCAGCAGGACGGCATCTCCTTCATCCTGATCGACATGAAGACGCCCGGGATCACGACGCGGCCGATCCTGACCATCGGCGGCGACCACGAGGTAAACCAGGTGTTCTTCGACGACGTACGCGTCCCCGTCGCCAACCGGGTCGGCGAGGAAGGCAAGGGCTGGACCTACGGCAAATATCTGCTCGAGTTCGAGCGCGGCTCCGGCATCGCCTCGGCCAAGCTGCGCGATGCGCTGAAGACGATTTCGGAGCTTGCCGAATCTGACGCGACCGGCCGCGCCATCGACGATCCCGATATCGTGGTACGGATGTCGGAGATCGAGGTCGATATTGACGCGCTCGAGATGACCGAGCTGCGCGTGCTATCGGCGCTGCAGACCGGGCAAAATCCCGGCGCGGTGTCGTCGCTCCTAAAACTGCGCGTCAGCGAAATCCGCCAGGCGGTGACGCGGCTCGGCGTCGACGTGATCGGCAATGACGGGCTCTATGTCGAGCCAATGCGGCCGCTCTACCGGCTCAACGAGGCGCCGGGAATCCCCGAGGAGTTGCTTCCCGTCGTGCCGGAATATCTCAACGGCCGGGCCTATACGATTTTCGGCGGCTCGTCGGAGATCCAGCGCGATATCGTCGCGAAGATGGTGTTGGGGCTGTAGATCCGTGCGCGTCCCCAACCCTCCCCTGGAGGGCCCTGGAGGGGGAGGGTCGGCACGCATCGCAAGATGCGTGACGGGGCGGGGTGATCTCTCAACACGGGCACCTTCCGAGAGGAGAGACCGTCACCCCACCCCGCCGCTTCGCGTCGACCCTCCCCCTCCAGGCAGGGGAATCGCATGTTCAATTCCGTAAGTTATTGCGAAGCGGCGAGAAATTGATTCTGAAGGTAGCTCCTGATTCGGATGGAGCGGCCGATGAATCGATTTGCGGAGTGCTTCGAGGAACTGCCGGACCCGCGCGCGGACAATGCGCTGCACGATCTGACGGAGATTTTGTTCATCGCCTTGATGGCGACGCTGTGCGGGGCAACGAGTTGCACCGACATGGCCTTGTTTGCGCGAATGAAGGCCTATCTTTGGGAGGGCGTGCTGGTGCTCGAGCATGGTCTGCCGAGCCACGACACGTTCAGCCGCGTGTTCCGCATGCTCGATCCGAAAGCGTTCGAGAAAGCCTTCCAGCGCTTCATGAAAGCCTTTGCCGAAGGCGCGAAGATCGAACGGCCAAAAGGCGTGATCGCGCTCGACGGCAAGGCGCTGCGGCGCGGCTACGAGCGCGGCAGGAGCCACATGCCGCCGGTCATGGTGACCGCTTGGGCGGCGCAGACCCGCATGGCGCTGGCCAACGTGCAGGCGCCGAACAACAACGAAGCTGCTGGCGCGTTGCAGTTGATCGAACTTCTGCAGCTCAAAGGCTGCGTGGTGACGGCCGATGCGCTGCACTGCCATCGCGGCATGGCCAAGGAGATCGTGGCGCGGGGCGGCGATTACGTGCTGGCGGTGAAGGAGAACCAGCCAGCGCTGTAGGCCGACGCCAGGGCGGCGATTGCCGCAGCGGTGCGCAAGGGCAAGAAGCCGGTTTCCACCACCGAGGCAGATCATGGCCGAAAGGAAAAGCGCAGTGTGCTTGTCGTGCCCGTCAAGGATATGGAGCGGAAGCACAACTTTCCGGGCCTCAAAGCCGTCGCACGGATCAGCAGCAAGCGCGGCAAGGACAAAACCGTCGAGCGCTACTTCCTGATGAGCCAAAACTACAGCCGCACGCAGGTTCTGCGCATCGTTCGCACCCATTGGACCATCGAAAACGGCCTGCACTGGCCGCTCGATGTCATCCTCGACGAGGATCTGGCCCGCAATCGCAAGGACAACGGCCCGGCCAACCTTGCCGTACTCAGGCGCCTTGCCCTCAATGTTGCCAGAGCCCATCCCGACACAACCAGCTCCTTGCGCCTCAAGCTCAAGCGGGCTGGCTGGAACGATGCCTTCCTCTTCGAACTCATTGCTCACATGCGATAGCCCTGCCCCTCCAGGGGAGGGTGAATGGCTCCGAACGTTATACGCCCGCCCTCGCATCCCTTATCGCCTGCCAGACCTTCGCCGGCGTCAGCGGCGTGTTGAGCTGCTTGATGCCGAGCTCGCTCAACGCATCCATCACGCCGTTGGTGACGCAAGGCGGGCCGCCGATGGCGCCGGACTCGCCGCAGCCTTTGGCGCCGAGCGGATTGGTGCGGCACGGCGCGGAATCGTCCAGCGTCACCGCGATCGGCGGGATGTCGTCGGCGCGCGGCACGCAGTAGTCCTGGTAACTCGCGGTCAATAGCTGCCCTTCCTCGCTGTAGGCGACGCCCTCATAGAGCGCCTGCCCGATGCCTTGGGCGACGCCGCCGTGCACCTGGCCGGTCACCAGCATCGGGTTGACCGCAATGCCGACGTCGTCGACCGTGGTGTAACGCACCACCTTGCTGACCCCGGTTTCCGGATCGATCTCGACCTCGCAAATGTGCGTGCCGTTCGGCCAGCTCGGGCCGTCGACTTCGCCTTCGGAATCGACGGAGAGCCGCGCGCCATCTTCGTTCTTCGCGATCTCGAACAGGCTGATGCGCTTGTCGGTGCCGACCACCGTCAGCCAGCCGTCGCGGTATTCGATATCCTCGATGGACGTTTCCAGCACGTTCGAGGCCTTCTCGCGCGCCCTCTGAATCATGTCGTTGCTCGAAACCGCAACCGCCGTGCCGCCGACAAACAGCGAGCGCGAACCGACGCTGCCGAAGCCGGTGGCGAGATCGGTATCGCCCTGCACGACGTCGATCTTGTCCATGGGAATTCCGAGCGTATCGGATACCATCTGCGTGTAAGTGGTCTGCAGGCCCTGCCCCATCGCCATGGTGCCGGAATGCAGGATAATGCGGCCTTCCGCGGTCGCGTGCAGGCTGACCTTTTCGGTATGCGCGCGCCCGCCGGTCCATTCGATATAGCTGGTGAGGCCGCGACCGTAGAGCAGGCCCTTCTTCTTCGCCGCCTTCTTGCGCGCGTTAAAACCATCCCAGTCAGAAAGCTCGGAGGCGCGCGACAGCATGTGCGCGAAGGCGCCGGAATCGTACACCTGTCCGACGGCATTGGTGTAGGGCAGTTGCGCCGGCTTGATGTAGTTCAGCTCGCGGATGGTACGCGGATCGATTCCGATCTGACGCGCGGCAGCATCCATCAGCCGCTCGACGATGAACACGGCTTCGGGCCGCCCGGCGCCGCGATAGGCGCCGACCGGCGCGGTGTGGGTCATCACCGATTTCACCTCGAAATGCACCAGCGGCAGATCGTAGACGCCGGTCTGCACGAAGGGCCCGAGCACCAGCGGAATGATATTCGCGGTCCCCGACGAGTACGCGCCGGTGCCTCCGATCGAACGCACGCGGTAAGCGAGCACGCGGCCCTTGGCGTCGAGCGCGAATTCGCCGGTCGAGGTAAGATCGCGGCCATGGGTGCCGCCGACGAACTCGTCGGTGCGGTCGCCGCGCCAGCGGATCTTCTTGTTCAGCTTGGTCGCGGCGTAAGCAACGATGCCGTCCTCGGGATAAAGGCTGGTCTTCTGGCCGAAGCCGCCGCCGATGTCGCCGACCAGCACGCGGACGCTGTCCTTCGGCCGCTTCAGAATGGATTCCGCGAGCAGGTCCCGGGTCGAGCCGGGCGTTTGCGACTGCACGTGCAGGATTAAACGGCCGGTCTTCTTCTCGATCTCGGCAATCGTCGAGCGAGGCTCCATGGCGGAGGGCACCAGCCGCTGGCTGACCAGGTCGAGCGAGACCACATGCGCAGCCTTGGCAAAGGCTTCCTCGACCTTGGCGGCATCGCCGTAGCTCATGGCAGCGACGATATTGTCGGTCGCCTCGGGCCATACGACGGGTGCGCCGGGCTTCACCGCCTCGACAGGGTCGACCACCGAGGGCAGCACCTCGTAATCGACCGCGATCGCTTCGGCCGCGGTCTGGGCTAGCACGTGCGAAGTCGCCACCACGGCGGCCACAGCTTCGCCGGCATACCGCACGATTTCATGCGCAAGCAGCCGCCGCGGCGGCACCGTCATCGGCGATCCATCCGGCCGCTTGAAGATCGCAAGCGTCGGGATGGTGCCGATATCGTCCTTGATCAGCTCGGCGCCGGTATAGATCGCGTGGACGCCCGGCATCCCGGCGGCATCAGTCGTATCGATCGAGACGATTTTGGCGTGGGCATGGGGCGAGCGCAGCACGTAAAGCCACAGCGCGCCCTCGTCGGGCTTGTCGTCGATGAACTGCCCCTTCCCGGTGAGCAGTCTCTGGTCTTCCAAACGCTTGACCGGCTGGCCCGCACCAAAACGCATATTGCCGGGAAGAATGTTCATCAGTTCGTCCTTTGAGCTTCTTGTCGGATTGCGCGAGGTTTTAGCGGCTTTTCCGCGTGAGACAACTCATTCAATTCATTGCAATAAATGCCTGCAATAAATGCGCCAGCGTAGCCGGCCGCGGACGGGTACGATCCTGCCGTGGAAAAAAGGGGTATCAGCTCCGGCCGATGTCCACGATGTTAATGTTGATATCGCGCGTCTCCGCCCCCCGTTTCAGGGTGATGCGGATGTCCTTGCCGGCGCCGACCTGCTCAATCTGGTCGGTCAGGTCGGAAAGCCGATGCACCGGCTTGCCGTCGGCCTGGACAATGACGTCGCCGAGTGCACCCGAGCCGAAATCGACGCCACGGATGCCGGCACGCTCGGCTGGACTTCCAGGCGCGGTGCGCACGACGATCACCCCCTCGACGCCAAGTCTGGTCGAAACAGCCTCGCTGGCGGCAACGATGCCGATCCCGGGCGTCGGCACGCGACCGTTCCTGATGAGTTGAGGGACAATGCGATTGACGACGTCGACGGGAATCGCGAAGCCAATGCCGGCGCTGGAGCCGGAAGGCGAGATAATCGCCGTGTTGACGCCGATCAATCGTCCCGCCGAATCCAACAGTGGGCCTCCTGAATTGCCGGGATTGATCGCAGTGTCGGTCTGAATCACATTGGCGATTTCGCGGCCGCTGCTGGTCGGCAACCGGCGCTTGAGCGCGCTGATGATTCCGCTCGTCAACGATTGATCGAGCCCGAACGGATTGCCGATCGCAAACGCCGATTGACCGACCTTGAGCTCGCTTGAGCTGCCCAGCGCCACCGGCGGCGGCAATTTACGTGCACTCCTGATCCGCAATACCGCGAGGTCATAATTCGGCGCGACGCCGACGACCTCGGCCCGGGCTACCTCGCCCGAGGCGAAGCGAACTGCGACCTCTCTGCCATTTTGGACGACATGGTTGTTGGTGACAACGTGGCCATCATTATCCCAGACAAAGCCGGTGCCCGAGGCTGCGGCCGTGCCGGCTTCGCCGCCTTCCTCCTCGGCGAGGGGATTGGCAGCCGCAGAGCGCGCCGCGACTTGCACGACCGACGGCGAGACACGTTCGAACAACTCGATGTTCGCGCGCTCGGCATCAGACAGCGGCCCACGCTGGTCGACGGTTCGGGCGGTGGTATTGGTCCACGGGCTGTAGCGGATATTGGAGACGGTCAGCGCCACCAACACGCCTGCGATAATGGCTGCGAAAAGCACGAAGCGACGGTTCATCGATCACTCACCTGGCAATGCCGCTCGCGTGCGAACGGCAATGGGAAGCAACGGGCTGTTCAGCCATTTAAAGTGTCAGCACATCAAACGCCCACACCGGCCGAAAGTTTCCGGTTTTCAGAGACTTGCTGGCGCGCTGAAATCGGCTTTCTACCAATGATTTAGGTAGTGTGATTTGTCCCGCAAGCCGCGTCCATTGAAACCAAACCTCCCCGTTCCCATTGTCATGGAGGCGCAATCCATGCTCGCCGCAGGTCCCTTTGGATCAGGCGAATGCCCCGACCCGGCTTCCCGTGAGGATCTGCGTCCGGAGTTGCGAGATGAACAACAAGACACGTTTCAATATCGGATATGCGATCGCCGCCATCTTTGCTGTCTTCATCATCCAATATTTCGTTTCCACGGCGAGCCAGATCGCCATCATTCCCTACAGCGAATATCAGCAATTGCTGAAGCAGGGAAAGGTCGCGACCGTCGGCATCTCCGACCGCACCGTGCAGGGCACCTTGAAGGAGCCGCTGTCCGGCGGACAAAAGCAGTTCGTCACCACGCGCGTCGATCAGGAGACCGCACAAGAGCTCGAGAAATACAACGTAAAATTCACCGGCCAGATCGAGAGCACTTTCCTGCGTGACCTGCTGTCTTGGGTCATGCCGGTGCTCCTGTTCTTCGGCCTGTGGTGGTACATCGCCAGACGCGCTGCTGAAGGCGGCGGCCTTGGCGGCGGGCTGATGGCGATCGGCAAGAGCAAGGCCAAGATCTATGTCGAGTCCAATACCGGCGTGAATTTTTCCGATGTCGCCGGTGTCGACGAAGCCAAGGACGAACTGCGCGAGGTCGTCGACTTCCTGAAGAATCCGACCGACTACGGACGGCTTGGAGGGCGTATGCCCAAGGGCGTGCTACTGGTCGGTCCGCCCGGCACCGGCAAGACGCTGCTGGCCAAGGCGGTGGCCGGCGAGGCCAAGGTGCCGTTCTTCTCGATCTCAGGTTCGGAATTCGTCGAGATGTTCGTCGGCGTCGGCGCGGCGCGGGTGCGCGACCTGTTTCAGCAGGCACATCAGAAAGCGCCTGCCATCATCTTCATCGACGAACTCGATGCGCTCGGCCGCGCCCGCGGCATCGGGCCGTTTGCGGGCGGTCACGACGAGAAGGAGCAAACGCTCAATCAGCTTCTGGTCGAACTCGACGGTTTTGACTCGCGCTCCGGCCTCGTCATCCTTGCCGCCACCAACCGGCCGGAAATCCTCGATCCGGCACTTCTGCGCGCCGGTCGCTTCGACCGCCAGGTGCTGGTCGATCGCCCCGACAAGAAGGGCCGCACCGAAATTCTCAAAGTTCATATGAAGAAGGTGCAGCTCGACTCCGGCGTTGATGCCGAGGCGGTCGCTGCGCTGACGCCCGGTTTCACCGGCGCCGACCTTGCCAATCTGGTCAACGAAGCCGCGCTGCTGGCGACACGGCGCGGCGCCACTGCCGTCGCAATGACCGATTTCAACAACGCGGTCGAGCGCATGGTCGCCGGGCTGGAGAAGCGAAACCGGCTGCTCAATCCGAAGGAGCGCGAGATCGTTGCCTATCACGAGATGGGTCACGCCTTGATCGCGTTGTCGCTGCCCGGCGTCGATCCCGTGCACAAGGTGTCGATCATCCCGCGCGGCGTCGGCGCGCTCGGCTATACCATCCAGCGCCCGATCGAGGATCGCTTCCTGATGACCAAGGAGGAACTGGAGAACAAGATGGCGGTGCTGCTCGGCGGCCGGGCGGCGGAGTTGATCGTGTTCAGCCACCTGTCCACCGGCGCCGCCGACGATCTTCGCCGCGTCACCGACATCGCCCGCAGCATGGTGACGCGCTACGGCATGTCCGAAAAACTCGGCGGCGTCGCCTACGAGCGCGATCCCGGCAATTTCCTGGCCGGCGCCGATCGGCCCTTCCCCATGCGCGAGCGCGATTATGCCGACGAAACTGCTGCAGCAGTCGACGAGGAGGTTCGCGCGATCGTCGATCGGGTGTTCGACCGCGCGCAGGGCATCCTGAAGGCGCGCCGTGCGATCCTGGATCGCGCAGCGAAAAAATTGCTGGAGAAGGAAACCCTGGAGCAGAGCGACCTCGAAGCGCTGATGCGCGAAACGCCGAAGGAGGCGCTGCGCGCGATCTAGCCTTATCCGAGGTCGCGCAGCGCCGCCTCGACCACCTTGCGCTGCTCGGCCGTCAGGGCCACCTGCGGCGGGATGGGATCGCCGACCGCGTAATCCTGGATGTCGAGCCCGGCCTTGATGCAGGCGGCCAGGTTGAACCGCGCAAAAGCCTCGTTGATGCGCCACAGCTTGCGCTGCAACGCCATCGCCTCATCCCAGCGCGCCGCCTTGCAGAGATTGTAGAGTTCGACGCTCTGCCGCGGGATGATGCAGGCAGGACCGGCCATCCAGCCCACCCCACCGATCAGCATCACCGCCGCTGGGATGTGGGCGGATGCGGAGAACACGCGGATCGCCTCCCCACAGCGATTCATGATCGACAGCAGCCGGCCGGTATTGGTGGAGGCGTCCTTGATGTAGCCGATGCGCGGATGGGTCGCGAGCCGCGCGATCACGTCGAGCGTGAGATCGGAGCGCTGGAATTGCGGATTGGTGTAGATCACGACTGGAATGTCGACCGCGTCGGCAATGGCGCGGAAATAGGATTCGACCTGCGCGTCGGCCACCGGGAAGTAAGCCTCCATGATCGCGAGAATGCCGTCGGCGCCGAGCTTCTGATACGCCTTCGCCTGCGCCACCGCATCCGCCGTCGATGTCGAGGCGACGCCGGCGATCACCGGCACGCGGCCATCAGCGGCTTCGATCGTGGTCTGCACGACGCTGGCACGCTGCGCCTGGTTGAGATAGGCGAACTCGCCGGTTGATCCCAGCGACGTCAGCCCATGCACGCCCGCCTTGATGAGGTCGTCGCAGAGCCGGCTCAGCACTTCGGTACGAATTTGGCCTGATCCATCGACTGGTGAGACCAGGTAGGGAAAGACGCCGTGAAAATCAGCCATGGAAGGAATTTGCCTTTGGCAGGAGAGTCCGGACCGCCATGGCTATCCGGAATACCGCTGCAAGACAACATTTCGCAAACGTGATGACCTGATCCCATACACCGGAGCAATGCTATGCTGGCTGCGTTGAGCGGCAGCCGCGCGCGTGGCTGCCGACTCCGACATCGGCATCTCAGCTCGATTGAACAGTTGATCGGACCGACCGTCGTCGACGGCCGGCTCGGCTTGCGCAGCGCCTGAAACAACAATCATCATCGCGAGCATTGCGCCGAAATATCGTGCCAAGGATGCCGCCTCGATGTGCTTCACACGCGCCAATAAGCCCCTGCAGGTTCCGTATTATGCCGTCGCACCGCCTGCCGGAAAGCAGGCCCGGGAGGCCGCGTCACGCGTATGCGCGCTGCACCACAAGGCTAAAAGATGTCCACAGATGTTCACAGGTTCTAACGATTTAACTCACGATAATTTCACGACTTTCTCCGCACTCTCGCCGCCTTGACCAATCGCGAGAATAGTCTTGATGGCTGTGCAGAAGGTCGCTGACGCATCCTCTTTCCGAACTTCCGAGCTCAATACGCGCGGCTCTATACCGCCGGCGACAGTTCCCGGCTTTCGTCACTTCCTCGGCACACCGGCTCCTTCGCAGCGTTTCCGCGCCTTCGGTATCGATCCGCTCGAGTCGACGTCGCACCATGCAAAGCTTCGCGGATTGATGCATCGCCTGTCACGGCGAATGGACGCCGCCATAAAATGGCCGCCACACCAGGCTCGATCGGCGGAATACTGGGAAAATCCCTTCATCCCCTCGGGCTACACCTATCTGCTGCAGTTCATTGCGCATGATCTGGTTCACTCGGCGATTCCGCTTTCGGTTGCGGGAGGGCTCGGCCGAGGGACGACCAACGCCCGCCGTACTCCGCTTCGACTGGAAACGCTGTACGGCAGCGGCCCGGTCGGATCGCCGCACATCTATGCGCTCGACGCACCGAGCGACGACCGGCGCACCAAGCTGCGGCTCGGGCGAATGCGCTGGAAGGAAAAGCAGTCGGCGACGGGCTGCCCATTTCGCGACATCGCACGGACCCCCGCCGAGAACGTGACGGGCATCGATCGCAGCATTGCGGGTGTCCGCGTTGCCCTCACCGAAGCGCTGGTTGCCGATCCACGCAATGACGATCACGCCGTGATGTCCCAGCTCACCGCGCTGTTTGCGCTGCTGCACAACGGCCTCGTCGATATCATTCGCCGCCGCGAAGGCAATGCGGGGCCAAACGGCCAGTTCGGCGCCGCCTACAAGCGCTTCCTGTGCGCCCGCGGCGCATTGACGGCCATCTATCACAACATCATCCGCAACGACCTGATGCGAAGGGTGACTCATCCGGCGATCTACGCGAGCTACTGCGGGCCTGCCCCACACTTCATCGACCGTCCCGCATCAGCCGACGGTCCTGCGATCGGAGATTGGGAAATTCCGTTCGAGTTTTCGCACGGCGCATTCCGCTTCGGTCACGCCATGGTGCGACCCGAATACCAGATCAACGACCTGTCGCTCCATGACCTCAACAATACGCTTGAAAAGAGCTCGGTAAACGATCCGGCAAACATGCCGCTCGACGAGACCTGGATGGTGCAATGGTCGCGCTTTTTCGAGATCAACGGCTCGACGCCGAATTTCAGCCGCCGCATCGGACCACATCTCAGCGATGGGCTCGGCAATGACCAGATCTTTCCGGCGTTCGACGAGACGGAACGGGTCGGCCTGCTCTATCGCGACCTGCTCGGCGCCGGCCTCGCCGGCATGTGGTCGGTAGATGCACTGATTGCCGAGATCGGCTGCAGGCGGCCGCATTTCATCGCCACGTCGCGCCTGCTTGCCGACCGCGCCTACCGTGTCAATCAGCTTCGCGAATGGCTCGTCTCGACACCAGCCTACGGCGCGCTGACGGACGAGGACATTGAAACCCTTTCGAACGATCCGCCGCTGCCGTTTTTCATCCTGTTCGAGGCGATGCAGCAGACGGAGGGCCTGCAACTCGGGCTGCTCGGTTCGATCATCGTATCGGAAGTGATATTCGGGGCGCTCGCGAGCGTCCCGCAAACGGCCGGCGGCGGCTCGCTCACCGATCAACTGGGCCTCGTTTCCCGCGAATTTTACCTGACGAACGTATTTCAGGACATTCGAGAGATTTCAAACATGGCGCGGTTGGTGAAATTCACCACCGAAATTGCCGAACTGCAGCAGGCCGTGCCTGCATTTCTGTGAGCGGAATTGTTCCGTCTCGCGCAACCCGGAGGAGTAGAAATTATGGCCCTCGAAAGAATGCAAGTGACCAACCATGAGCGCTGGGGCAACCTCGTAAAGACCTGGTCGACGGGCAAGAACTATCTTGACGACGACAACGAGTATCCGATCCCGACCACCGTCGAGGAATTCAAGGAGCAACTCGCCAAGGCGCAGGTGTTCATGACGGTGCCGGATCGCTATACGAAGGTGAAGTTCGTTGAGCAGCAGATGGACACGATCGTGGTGCGCTTGCCGCCCGCCGTGGCGATCGCGGATTCCGAAGAGAAGCTCAGCAAGCCAGGCGCAACCTACCCGCTTCCGCCGTTCTACAAGCGGCTGTTCAACGGGATGGATCCGGTGATTCCGGAAGCCGACAAGTTCAAGGTGCATGCCGAGCGTATCGGCGATTACACGATCAGCTTCTGCGCCTAGTCAGAGCTGGACGATATCCCGACAGGAAGCCCTGCGCCGAGCAAACCTCGACGAAGGGTTTCCTGTCGCTCGCTCACGCTAATCGGGTGGGCCTGCATGACCCACCGCACGACAGCCTCGTCGGTCGGGGTCAATGTACCGACCCAAAACGAACGTAGTCCATTCACGAAGCGCTGCGCTTCTTCGCGCGCCTTCCCCAACTCCCCAAGATAGAACAGCGCAGCGGTCCGCCATGCGGGCAATGTCCGCCCGACGCCATTGGCGCGATCGCAGGCCTCGACGGCGCCTGCGTAGTCGCCGCACAGAAAGCGAATGGTGCAATGATAAGCCCATTCAAGGTAGGAAGGCGCAGGCGAGAGCGTCAGTGCTTGGTCGGCCCTGAGCCGGGCCTGTTCGATTGATCCGCAAAAGACCTCATAGTGAGCGCTCGACAGCAACGTCCACGGGTCGTTGTCATTGAGCTCGCAGGCAAGCGCCATGTGCGGCGCAGCTTCGGCTTCCCGAAGCGCCATCACATAGGACCAGCCGCAGCACAGATGCGCCCTGGAATCGACCGGGTCCAGTTGAACGGCGGTCTTCGCCAGTTCAAGAGTGGCCTTGGCCTTTTCGAGATCGCGAAAGATCCCGGGGTGCACCAGATGCTCGATGTTGTTCATCTGCACGAGGCTGCTGTAGCAGGGCGAGAAACCCGGATTGTCGCGGATCGCATCGCGAAAGATGGCGACCGCCCGCCGCCAGCTTTCAGGATCGAACTTCGACATGAGGTTCTGTCCGCGCAGCCAGCGGTCATGTAGGTCAAGCGATACGTCAGGCTCGCCGGCCAACCGCATCAACCGTTCGGTCGAGAGCTGCACGTTCAGCGAGGTGGCGATCCGGCGGATGATGCGCTGCTGTGTTTCGAACCAGTTGCCGAGACCAAGTCGGAAGCTTTCGCTCCAGACGTAAATCCCGGTGGTATCGTCCCGAAGCACCATCACGATGTTGATTTCGGCACCCGCCTGATAGGCGGTGGTCTCGATGCAGTATTGCGGAGACGTACCCGCCGGAAGCACGAGGGCCGCCGGAGGACGATCGACGACGCTCCATTCCCGGAAGCGCACGAGACAGGCCGCGAGATGCTGGGAGAACCCCTGCACCAGATGGCTGTGGTCCTCGTCGACACCGTGCATCGCAAAGGGCCGCAGCACCAGGCGCGTCTTGACGGGTGCATTGACCGGTGGCATCGGGACTACCGGCTGGAGAGTGGTCCCTCTGACCATCCTGACAGCGAATTCGTCATTCGCTGCCGAGGCAGCCCGATCGACCGGCGCGGGCTCCAGAATGCCGAGCTTGATGTTCGCGACGAGTTCTTCGGTGGCCGACGACGGCTCCATGGCGTAGTCGCGATCGAGCAGGTCCCACAGCGCCTTGTAGATGCGCAGCGCGCCGGCAATATCGCCTTCTTCCGCATGCGCCCGCATCAGATAGCGGCAGGCGTATTCGTGGGTCGGATCGAGATTGACGATCGCGGCCGCAATCCTCTTTTTGGACTCGGCAGCTACGCTTGCGGAGGTCAAGCCTTCGTCGAGATTTCGCATCAGCCGTTCATGGATGGTCTGCCGCTTGGCCAGCACCCAGACCCGGAACGACGGGTCGAGATCGTCCATTCCTTCGAGCAAGCGCCCGTCGAGCTGCGGGATGTCGAGCAGCAACGGATGAACGCGTCCGACTTCGGCGAGTTGGATCACGCTTTCGATATCGACTTCGATTCGTCCAACGTCGAGGCCGATCAGGAGCCGCTCCGCGACAAAGCCGTCATAGCCGGCCTCCTCGAACATCGCCCGCAGTTCGCGCACGACCTGCCGCAGCGAGGCTCGCGCCTTTTCCTCGTCGGAACGGCTCCACAGCAGGCCGACCAGCCGCTCGCGGCTCTCCTGCTTGGTCTCCGACAGCGCGAGATAACTCAGGACGGCGCCGGCCTTGCGGGTTCGCAGTTCGATCGGCCGGCCGTTGAACCGCACGCCGAGCCGCCCGACCAGCGATACCGACAGGCGCGGAGCGCTTTCGGGCGCCGCCGCGGCATTGTCTGATGTCATGGCCTTGGCACTGGCCGGCATGAAACGGTTTCCGGAACCGGTTGGTTAATTCTGCCACTCTACATCAAAGGAACACCCCCGGTATAGGTTGCGCCACCTCCACTCCGCGCCATCGCATCCTGCAGCCTGGCCGTGACGATTTCGGATGGCTCGAGTTGCAGGCCTGGGGCGATCACGCGGACCACTGGAATGGCGAAACGCGGGCGTGTGAGTTCGAGGTAGAACGTCTCGATTCCGAGCTTTTCCAAACGCTGTACGATCAACCCAAATATGACGCTCGCTTCAGTTGCGGGAAAGGGCAGATGGGCTGCGCACTCTGCGACCGGCTGCAGCAATCTGCACTCGTCGGCGTCGATCGCTGCGCGCTGCAGGTGGATGCGATCCTGTGCGTTGAGCGCGTCGTCGCCGCGTTCACTGCGTTTGGTTGCGACGACGATGTCGGCCAGCTCGAGCTGGCACATTTCCAGAATCGCCGAGCGGACCGCGGCCTCGAGGGATGGCCGCGCGGCGAGGCCGAAGGCGAAACCGGAACCGTCCGCCCGGCAGGAGACTGCCGCGACGCAGGGCACGCCGATATCCGTCGTAATATCGAGCAGCCAAGTCCGACGCAGCACCGGTGCGCCATGCCGAAGCTGCCGCAACAAGCCCTCCGCTGCGATACCCGCTGCATGCTGCACCGGAATCGATCGCGGCAACTGACCGCCTCTCCACCACAGGCTGGCTGCATCGCGCTCGATCAGTTCCAAGAGACCATGCAGCGCTGCGGCGTCTCGTGACGGACCAGCGGCCGATCCGATGCTCAGCGGGAACGGCGGCACAAACTCGCGTTGCGCTGGCAGCCGCCGCAGGCAGATGTCCGCCGGAAGCAACACCTCGCCGCCGTCGGTCAGTCGCGTTGCGCGACGCCAGGAAAGCACCCGCTCCGGTTGCATGCGGCGTTCCGAAAGGGCAGCGACCAACTCCAGCGCCTTCGGACCGAGTTTTCCGGCCCAATCGTCGACGCCGGGTTTGAGCAACAGGTCGGTTCCGGTCTGCAATTGAGAGAGGTACTCGATGCCCTCGCCGATGCAGCCCTGAAACGCTTCCCGCAACGTCAGACCGACGCCGGAAACGCTGACCATCGGGCTTTCCTCGTGCAAGGGATCGGCAAGCGCTGGATCGAATTGCGCGCCAAAGCTGATCAGGCCGGGCGCATCGGGCGAGGCCAGTTCGAACACGCGCGCAAATCGGGAAGCAGCGATCAGCAAATGAGCGCGATTCGCGAGCTGCGAATCAATCCCGTTGCTGGATTCTTCGGCATATTCCAGCGCCTGAAGGATGAGTCTGGCATCGTGATCGCCGGCCGCGTCCACATCGTTGCCAAGAAGCAACGATGCAGCGCGCACAAACAATTCCTGCATCGAATTTTCGGTACCGCTCACGGTGACCTCACGACTTGACGTGCAGACTCCGGACGTGAGGCCAGTCCGCCCTCACCCTGGAGGAACTTATGCTCGCGAAAGCCTTCGTCATAGCCATGGCAGCAGATATTGCTCGATCGGATTACGCCAAGCCGACCTTGATTCGTAGCCGCAGCCGCGAGTGGTTGATCGCCTGCCGTTGGGGACCGGAGGGTGAATATCTTTCGATTGCGACAGCCGGCCCGATCACAGAGCCTCTCGCACTGGTTGCACCGCAGGCGATCGCGCCAATCCACAGTCTGGTCGGCGTGCTGGTTTCCGAATCGGAGACGCAATCCTCCAGCACATTCCTGCTGGTGCGCCAGTTGCCTGCTGCGATCGAGCTTGCCGGCACGTTTTTTCCGGCCGACGGATACGTGCTGCTGCAGGATCACGGCGATGTCCATCTCGTCTGCAAGACGCGCTATTCGCATAGCTGCGGCTGGCTCGACGGCAAGGAGATCCGTAAGGACATTCCCGATCCGGCACCCTATTCGGCTGAGGCGATGTCCTGGCATATCGAAGCAACGCGCCGTGACTGGATCGGCGAGTTCATTCCCGGCAGCAGACCGCCGGAGCGGTTTGCGATTCGCGCGACCGGCTGAAGCCGCGATCGGACTAGAGCCTCTTCGGTTCTGATTGAATCAGAACCGGGCTCTAGATTCTTGTTTTGACGCGTTTTCTTAACGCGAACCGGTATCCACTTCGCTGGAAAACGCTCTAGCGGCAGAAACGGGACGGCACGAGGTTGCCGCACGTCTTCTACGGAAGACTATCCCTGCGAGGGAAACCTCCGCCGATCACTGCGATCGACAGTATTCAGCCGCGCAACCGTGGCCTTCGCCCCCGCCGTTCGATCGCCGATGCTTTCAACCAGCCTGGCGACGCAACGCCGCACGCGCGGGCTGGTCATTCGCGCATAGGCCTTGAGAACGCGCAAGGCGCCTGGCTCTGCGAGCAAATGAACCGGTGAATTCAAGCCGGAGATCCGGGCCGGGAAGATTCGAACAACTCACCGACCGAAACGCCGAGCACGGAAGTGATTTGCGCCAACCGGCTGGCACCAACCCGGGTGGCGCCCCGCTCGTATTTCTGCATCTGTTGAAGAGTCACGCCGATGCGTTCCGCAAGCATGGTTTGGCTGATGCCGCGGTTGACGCGAAACAGGCAAATCCTGGCGCCCACCATCGCATCGAGCGGGCCAGACTTCCTCGTCGCCATCGGCAGGCTCCCAGCTATTCACGCTGGGAGATTCTAGCACAACCTCAGGGAGACGCAGGTGCTAATTTGCGATCCTGGGAAGCAATTTTATCCGCTTCTCCTCGGTGACGTGCTCGATGGTCAACCGGCCCTTCGGGTCGATCGCCGCCTTCATGGCCGACGGGTGACCGGTTTCGAGGAAATGCTGCAGGGCGGCACGGCTCTCATCCGAGAGCGCAAATAGCCCGCGCATCAATTCAAAGAAGCCAGGTTCTTCCGCTACATAGAGCAGTTCGCGCAATTCCGCGCCGGTATACTGGCCCAACGCCGTTACAAGCCATTCGGTTTGGTCGTTCGGATCGCTCTCCGGCACGCGATTCAGATAGTAGACAACCGATTCCGCACTCATTTCATCCCCCGGTACCTCGCGATAGCTTACAGGCCGCCCGTTCGGTACGGCTTTCTGGCAGCTAACTCCCGAGCTTAACACTGCGTGGGCTCTCGTGATTTCAGCGTGATCGCAAGCGCAACGGTGAATTCCATTGCCAGGTTCCAGGCTGTGCCGAACTGGTGCAGCCTTGGGCAGCCGGGCGCAATATGCAATATTCTGCGGCCGTTCGGCGGCGGTCCGGCATTTGCCCGTTACACATCTCCCAACCGCCTCACGGTGCGGCAGTCAGAAAGCCTTTGCGATGGCCCGCTGGGCATCCTGCTGAATCGTCTTCAGGTGATTCTGGTCCCGAAAACTCTCGGCATAGATCTTGTAGACATCTTCGGTGCCCGATGGCCGCGCGGCGAACCATCCCGCCTCGGACTCCACCTTGATACCACCGAACGATTGATCGTTACCCGGAGCCCGGGTCCGAATCGCGCTGACCGGTTCACCGGCAAGCTGGTGCATGTTGAGCTGCTCCGGCCCGAGTGCCTTTAGCGCGCTCTTCTGTTTGGGCGTCGCCGGCACGTCGATCCGCTCATAGAAGGGCACGCCGAGTTCGGCGGTCAGGGCCGCAAACTGCTGGCTCGGATCGCGGCCGGTGCGACCGAGGATTTCGGCGGCGAGCAGCCCCATCACCATGCCGTCCTTGTCGGTCGTCCAGACCGAGCCGTCGCGCTTGAGGAACGATGCGCCGGCGCTTTCCTCGCCCGCGAATCCGAAGCCGCCGGTGCCAAGGCCTTCAACGAACCATTTGAAACCGACCGGGGTTTCGACCAGCTTGCGATTCAGCTTTTTCGCGACACGGTCGATGATCGAACTGGAGACGACGGTCTTGCCGATCGCGGCCTTGCTGCCCCATTGCGGCCGATGCGCGAACAGGTACGCGATCGCCGCCGCGAGAAAATGGTTCGGATTCATCAGTCCGCCGGTGCGGGTCACGATGCCGTGCCGATCGGCGTCGGTGTCGTTGGCGAAGGCGACGTCAAACCTGTCGCGCATCTGGATCAGGCTTGCCATCGCGAACGGAGAGGAACAATCCATCCGGATCTTTCCATCCCAGTCCGCCGTCATGAAACGAAACGTCGGGTCGACGGCGTCGTTCACGACAGTTGCGTTGATTCCGTAATGCTCGATCAGCGGCTGCCAGTAGTGAACGGCGGCGCCGCCCAGCGGATCGATCCCGATTCTTACGCCGGATGATTTGATCAGCGCCATGTCTACGGCATTGCCGAGATCGGCGACATAGGGACGGATGTAGTCGTGCAGATGGGTCGATGGCGCCTTGCGGGCGCGCTCATACGGCATCCGCGCAACGCCCTTCATGTCGGCTTCGATGTAGGTATTGGCCGCCTTCTCAACCCTTGCCGTTACGTCGGTATCGGCCGGGCCGCCATGCGGCGGATTATATTTGTACCCGCCATCCTCGGGCGGATTGTGCGAGGGCGTGATGACGACGCCATCGGCAAGTCCGCTCGTTCGCCCCTTGTTGTAGCTCAGGATTGCATGCGAGATGACGGGCGTCGGCGTATAGCCGCCGCGCTCGTCAATCATGATGTCGACGCCGTTGGCGGCAAACACCTCTACGGCGCTTGCCAGCGCCGGGTCGGCCAGCGCATGGGTATCGATGCCGATGAATAGCGGACCGGTCAGTCCCGTCTCGCGGCGGTAATCGCAGATCGCCTGCGTCGTTGCCAGGATATGATTTTCATTGAACGAGTTCTTCAGCGATGTCCCGCGATGCCCTGATGTGCCGAACGCAACACGCTGGGTGGGATCGGACGGATCCGGCTTCGACGCAAAAAAGGCCGTTATCAACCGCGGTACGTTGACGAGGGAAGCGGGATCGACCGGTTTGCCGGCAGCAGGATTGGGGGCAGTCACATGACCTCACGGAATGGTGGTTTCGCCGGATTATAGGTGCAAGCGTTGGCCTGGGCAAAGTCGGGCGTTACGTCTACGACGCAAGCCGATGCCACCTCTAGTAAACGCCGCGCTGCCGGGGCGGTTTCCTGGCGCCTTGCGCAAAGTACGGATTGTTCAGGCATTGGGCCGCGCGGCCCGAAGCGGACGCGGCGCACTGTCCCAGCGAAGCAAAGCTGCAGTCGATATGGCCACCACCGATGGCATAGGTTTGCAGGCAAACCGGGTAGTTTGGATCATAGGTCTGGGCGCATGCGGCCGCAGACGCCAAGATCGCTCCGAGCGTCAGAATCGTGCAAGCCAATACACGCATTGGGAGTTCCTTCGGGGCAACCGACAAGACAATGTGGGCTTGGTCCGTATCTCAGACTGAGGCAAGCTCGGCCGGCGCATCGCAACCCGCCTGGTAATTTTTCATCGGGCTCATTTTAGTTTAGGCATACCCGCGGTATCGCGGTCCCAGGTGTCCGGAGTCTTCCCAGCCTCGCGCAGCGCGACCTTGCGTATCTTGCCGTTCTCGGTCAACGGCATCTCGGTGACGATCCGGATAAAGCGCGGAATCGCGAAATGGGCCATCTTGCCCTCGCAATGGCTGATGATCTCGACAGGATCAAGCGCTTGGCCGGGTTCGAGCTGGACGGCAGCCGCAACCTCGTCTTCGCCGAGTTCGGACGGCAGCGGATAGATCGCGCAGGCAGCGATAGCCTGATGCCTGAGCAGCACCTGCTCCACCTCCCAGGACGAAACATTCTCGCCACGCCGGCGGATCGAATCCTTCATTCGGTCGACGAAGCGGTAGTGGCCGTCCGCATCGCGCACGACACGGTCTCCGGTGTGAAACCACCGATTCCGCCAGGCTTCGGCCGTCTTGTCCGGCATTGCGAAATATCCCGTCGCAAACGCGAGCGGCTCGCACGCGCGCAGCACCAGCTCGCCGGCCTCGCCGTCAGGCAGGGGTTCGTCCTCGGAGTTGACGATACAAGCCTCCACGCCTTCGACGAGATAGCCCATGGTGCCGGGGCGATCGGACGGGATCGTGCCCGCGAATACGAAATTCGTCTCAGTCGAACCGTAACCGTCGAGCAGCGGCACACCAAAACGCTCGAGGAAGGGGCCTTGAAATTGACCGGGCACGCCGCCACCGAGCGCGACACGCACGAAATGCGCGGTGTCGTTCGCTGACGGGGGCTGTGCCAGCAACATCACGGCCATCGCGCCGAGGAGATAACCGACCGTTGCCTGATGTCGGCGCGCCGCGGCCCAGAAGCCGGAGGCGGAGAATTTCGGCTCGAGCACGTAGGTGCAGCCGTTGAGGAGCGCCTGATAGAACGCGTTCAGCGCGTTGGTGTGGAACAGCGGCAGCGTCGTGAACAGGATGTCGCCTTCGCGAATGTCGAGCGCGCGTGCGGAGTAGATGCCCCACCAGAACATCTGCGCCTGTGGGCAGCAAACTCCCTTGGAAGGGCCTGTGGTGCCCGACGTGTAGAGGATCGCGACCGTGTCGCCCGGCTGCACCGGCGCGGGCGGCGCTCCGTCGCCGAGCGCCGGCAGCGGCGAGATCGATCCCGGCGCGAGTGGAGCTGCGGTGGCTTGCCCGATCGTCCAGACAATTTCCGGCGATGATACATCCTCTTCCAGCGTGTCGATGGCGGGCATAAAGCACGACTCGATCACCAGCAGCGTCGGCGTGGAGTTTCGCAGGATATGGCTGAGCTGGATGCCGCGCAGTGCGATGTTGATCGGCACCGTGACGGCGCCCATCCAGGCGCAGCCGAGATAGATTTCCAGGAATTCCGGCCGATTCGAGCACATCAGGGCCACGCGGTCGCCGGCGCGAATTCCGGCCTGCATCAGGCGGGCGGCCGATGCGGCGGCGATCGAAGCAGTCTCGGCGTAGCTCCATCGTGTTTCGCCAAAGACAAAAAGGGTGCGGTCGCGGTACTGCGCGGCTTGCCGTGTCAGAATGGTCGAGAGAATTCGATCCGCCGGCGGAAAACGCTCAGCCGCCTGCGGCCAGATCGACCCACGCCGCCGCTGCCCGGCCGCGCTGCCATCACCTGCCTGCATACGCACCTCCTACTTCCAAGGCTACTCTCCAAGGGTTCGCCGGGCAGGTCTGCGATAGATCGCTATTGGCCAGCAATATAGTTTAGGCTTAAAGTATTCGACGAAGACCGCTGCAGCAAGTGCTGCGTGCGGACTTATGGCCACCTGCGTCCGGCGGTAGGACATGAATGGGAGCGACGCCCGCAATGAGCCTCAACATTCCGTATCGATCGCCATCCGATGCTTTCGCCGCCACGGCTGCAAGGCGGCCGGACGCGCCATTCCTGCTGGCGCCTGCGAGTGCGCAACTGCCCTACGCACCGGAAGGTTTCAAGATCGAATACGGCGCCTTCAGGTCCGAGGTCGAGCGTCTGCGTGTCGAATACGCGGCCGCCGGCTACGGGCGCGGTGCGCGGGTCGCCTTGCTGCTCGAAAATCGCCCGGTCTTCTTCCTGCATTGGCTCGCGCTCAATGCGCTCGGGGTTTCGATCGTTCCAATCAACCCCGACGTCCGTCCCGATGAACTGTCCTTCCAGCTTGAGCTGTCGGAGGCCGACCTGCTCGTTGCGACGCTCGATCGCATCCGTGTGACGAAAGACGCGGCGCTAGGCCGCGCCCGCCTGATCGATACCGATAGCCGCATTCCACCGTGCCAGACGAACGTCAGCGCCCAAACCCCCGAGTTCAATGATGAATGCGCGCTGCTGTTCACCTCCGGCAGTACCGGCAAACCAAAGGGCTGCATGCTCTCGAACCGCTATTTTCTGCAGGTCGCCGACTGGTACCTTGCGCAAGGTGGTGTGGCAGAGCTACAGCCAGACCGCGAGATCAACCTGACGCCGTTGCCGATGTTTCACATGAACGCGCTCGGCTGCAGCGCCGTCGGCATGATGGTGCTCGGCGGCGCCGTGGTGCCGCTCGACCGCTTCCACGCCAATCGCTGGTGGCGGTGCGTGGCCGATAGCGGCGCGACCGTCGTGCATTGTCTCGGTGTCATCCCGGCCATTCTGCTGCAACTGCCTGTAACTGAAGTGGAACGGCAGCATCGCGTACGCTTCGCCTTCGCGCCCGGCGTCGATGTCCGCCACCGCGCCACCTTCGAGGAGCGCTACCGCATTCCAATCGTCGAGGCCTGGGCAATGACCGAGACCGGCGGTGCGGCGGCGACGACCACCGCCCGTGAGCCCGCGGGATTTGGCGCGCGCTGCGTCGGCCGGCCATCATCGGGTATGGAGTATCGTCTCGTTGACGATCAGGGCGCGGATGTCGCGCTCGGCAGGCCCGGCGAATTGCTGGTCCGCGCAAAGGGCGACAATGGTCGGGCTGGCTTCTTCAGCGGATACCTGAAAGACGAGGAAGCCACTGAAGCGGCGTGGCAGGACGGCTGGTTTCACACCGGCGATCTGGTTTTCGCCGACGAGGACGGGCTTCTGTATTTCTTCGATCGCAAGAAGACCATCGTGCGGCGCAGCGGCGAGAACATCGGCGTGCTCGAGGTCGAGAGCGCGCTCTACATGGATACCCGCATCGGCGGCTGCGCGGTGACACCCGTTCCTGACGACATCCGCGGCGAAGAGGTTTTTGCTTTCATTGTGCCGAATGTGGAGATCGACGATGCAGCCGCGCTGGCGGCTTCGATCGTCAAAACCTGCGCCGAACGCCTCGCCTATCACAAGGTGCCCGGCTACGTCGCCATCCTCGACGAGTTGCCGCTGTCGTCAACGCGCAAGCTCGCCCGGGGCGAGATCAAGACGTTGGCGGCTGCCGCCGTCAGCGCCAATCGCGCGATCGACATGCGCGCGCTGAAGGCGAAGCTGCGACACGCCTGAGCCGCGGGTGCCGACCCGGCAACTACGGCAGCAGCTTGTATTTCCCGTTTTCGATCTGGACCAGTATCCGCGCGCGGCTATCGACGCCGTGGCGGTCGGCCGGCGTATAAGTGTAGATGCCGTGCGCACCGATGACATCCTTGGTCGTGAACAAGGCTTCGCGTAACGCGTTACGGAACGCCGGCGTTCCGGGCGTCGCGCCGATCGCCTTGGCACGTTTGGCGGCATCCATGAACACCAGCCAGCCATCGAAGGCATATGGCGAAAAAGCATCGGCCGGCGCCTCGCCATTGGCTTTCTCATAGGCCGCGCGGAATGCGAGCGCGACCTTGCGGATAGGATTGCTCTCGGGAAGCTGTTCGCCTGCCGTGACCGGCCCGGTCGGGCAGATGATGCCCTCGGCCGATTTGCCGGCAAGTCGTAGAAAATCCGCGCTGATCATGCCGTGATTGCCGTAGAGCGGCCCCTTGTAACCGCGCTCGGATAGCGCGATCACGGGCAACGCGCCGGGCGTTCCAGTGCCGCCCAGCATGATCGCGTCGGGACGCAAGGAAACTGCACGCAGCACCTGCGCAGTGACCGAGTTGTCGGAGCGCGCATAGCGTTCGTTGGCGATCACCTTGATGTCAGCCTTCTCGGCGCTTTGCAGCAGCGAATTATGCATCAGGTCGCCAAAGGCGTCGGAGAAGCCGATGAAGGCCACGGTCTTTACATTGCGGCTCTTCATGTGATCGACGATGCCCTGGACGAGAAGCGGCGTCGGCTGCGGGGTTTGCACCACCCACGGCCCGCCCTCTCCGGCCGGCACTGGCGCGATCGGCGAGACCGCTATCATCGGCACTTTCATCTCGATGGCGGCGGTCGCCATCGCCAGCGTCTGCGGCGCGCCTGACGTGCCGATCAGGAAATCAACCTTTTCCTGCTCGACCAGCTTACGCGCGTTGCGCGTCGAGGCGGCCGGGTCCGAGCCGTCATCGAGCTGGATGACCCGAACTTTTTCACCATCGATCTCGCCGACATAGGCCTGGCCCGCGGCCAATCCCTTGGCATTCGGCACGCCGATCGAGGACACCGGTCCGCTCAGGCCGGTAACGAAACCGACGAGGATTTCGGCATGCGCCGGCGCCACGGCGGCGAGCAAGAGCGCAGCGCCGATCAACAAAGTCTTCTTCTTGTTCATGATGTCACTCGATGTCGACGAAAAGGTTCAACCCTGCCCAGGTACCAACGCAAGCACGCGCAACGGACTGCCGGAGCCATTCTGGATTTTGAGCGGCGCGGCCACGATCACCGCGCCGGTCGGCGGAAGCTCATCGAGATTGCACAGGCACTGCAGGCCGTAACGTCCGCCACCGTGGAGGAAATGGTGCGCCGGATACGGAGGATCGAGATGCCCGGCCTGGCCGGCATCCGTCCCGATCGTCTCGGTGCCAAAGCCGATGACGCCGCGCTCCTCGACGAGCCAGCGCATCACGGCGGCGTTCGGTCCGGGCGTGTGGGCGCCGTCGTCCTTCAGATTGGCGTAGTCGCGCCAACCTTTCTTCGACCAGTCGGTGCGCAGCAGCACCCAGTGCCGTTCCGGAATCCGCCCGTGGCTTTTTTCCCAGGCTTCGACCACCGGTATCGTCAAAAGGAAATCCGCATCCTTTGCGGCCTGCGCCGAGCAATCGATCACGCAGGCTGGCGCGATCATGTCGCGCACCGGCAGCGTGTCGACTGCGTTGTTCGGCAGGTCCTTACCGGTGAACCAGTGGATCGGCGCATCGAAATGCGTACCAGTGTGCTCGCCGAAGGTGAGATTGTTCCAGTACCAGGCAGGACCATTCGCGTCGTAGCGCGAAATCTGCTGGATGCGGACCGGCGCGGCCTGACCAAATTCCGGCGGCAGCACGATGACGGGAAAGTCCGGGCTGAGCGTAAACGTCAGATCGACGACACGCACCGCGCCGGATGCAACCGCGCTGGCAAATTGCATGAGACTGTTGCTGTCCATTGCGCTTCTCCCGTTCTCAACAAGCCCGCTTACGCCCCTAGCTCACGCTCGACTGCCTTGGGGTTGGCCGCCAGGCGCTGACGAATGTCTTCGGCGACATCGCCCACGAACACATCCTCAAGCCCGCGCTTGAGCGCCGACACGATCGCACTCGCCACCGCGCGTGGCGCCACCTTCGGCGGCGGCACCGTCTGGAACCACTCGATATCGAGCGGACCCGTGAACACGTTCACCACCTTGACGCCGCCGGACCGAAGCTCCGCCCGCAGGCAGTGCGACAGCGACAGACAGGCGGCCTGCGACGCCGAATAGGCGCCAAACACCGGCCAGTTCGCGAGCGCATAGACCGACAGGATATTGACCCAGGCGGCAGCGCTGTTGACGCCATCCGAGCCGCGCATCCGCATCGTCGGCCCGAACCCCTGCGCCAGATGCACGAAGCCGAGATAGCTCTGGTCGATCTCGTCGCGCACGACGCTGGTGCCTTGACGATCGAGCAGCCCGCCGGAGCGGACATATTCGGTGGTGTTGACGAGGATATCGACCTTGCCGCCGATGTCGGCCGCCAGATCTGCGACCGACTTCTCGTCGCCGATATCGAGCGGCACGATCTCGACGCCCTCCATGGCGCGCAGCGCATCCTCGCCGCGAAACGGCTTCCACGGCTCGGCGACGCCGACGAACACGATCGACGCGCCGGCTGTCTTCAGCGCAGCCACCACTTCCTGACCGACGACGCTGCGCCCGTTGGTCACCAGAACGCGCCGGAATTTTGGATCGGCGGTCATCTCACGCCACTGCCTGTCGTCCGTCATGTTGGAGGTCTCACGTTCGGGGTGTGCGAAGGCCACGGCCTGTCCGCTCTTGTCCAGTTGGAACGACATCACGACCAGCCCGCCCTCTTCGCAATCGGCGTGCAGGTGCGTCACGAGGGTTGGCCCGCACTCCATCGCAACCAGGCCGATGCGCCATGGCGCGCGCTCGCGGAAGTGCACGTCCGCCGGGACATGCAGTGTCGTTTCGGACAAAAGCGTCCCTCGCCGCGGCGCGTCCGTGAAGGCGAGATCGGCGGAAAGGCATGCAGGGCATGCATCGCGCGCCGGATAACAGAACGTTCCGCAGGCGCCGCAGCGCTGCAGCATGAAGCGGCCCTCGGCAGCGGCCCGCGTAAAGCCGTGCGAGGCGCGGCTGCGTGCGCGCGGTGGCGATGTCGGCAGCCGCGTCCGCTGTAAAGGATTCTTCCGGCGCGGTTTTTGGATCGGCTCGATCATGCGCCTGGCCCCGCGAGGATCGCCGCACCCGAAGCGAGGCCGCGATCATAGTTGATCATTCCAAAACCCGACGCCAACCCGACGCGTGCATCCCCAACCTGCGTCGGTCCGGCGAGCCCGAGTACCTGACGTAGCGCCTCGACTACGCCGAGATAGGCGCCGCCCGCACCAGCCTGCCCGACCGAGAGCTGACCGCCGGAGGTGTTGTGCGGGAAGCTGCCGTCGATCGTGAGATCGTGCTGCCGAACGAAGTCCGGTCCCTCCCCCTTCCGGCAGAAGCCGAGGTTCTCGAACTGCATCATCGAGATCACGGGGTAATCGTCGTAGGTCTCGACGAAGTCGAGATCGTCAGGCTTGACGCCGGCCATCGCGTAGAGCTCATCGACGTCCATCGCCCATCCGCCCCGCACCTGAACAGGGTCGTCGCCGAACGCATTGTGGCGCTCGATCGTGGCGAGAATTTTGGCGGCAGGCAGGTTCAGGGAACCGGCGACATCCTCGCTCATCACGAGAAACGCCTCCGCGCCGGCGCACGGCATCACGCAATCGAACAGATGGATCGGATCGGCGATCGGTCGCGCCGACATGTACTGCTCGATGGTCAGCGGCGCCTTCATCAGCGCGTTGGGATTGCGGAGCGCATTGCTACGCTGGGCGACGGCGATCTTGCCAAAATCCTCGCGCCGGGCGCCGAACGTTCGCATGTAGTTGCGCGCGATCAGTGCAAAGCTCACATTGGCGCCGCCGGCGCCATAGGGATAGACGGCATCCTGATTGAAGCGCGAGAAGTTTTCGAGCGTGTAGCGGAAGGAATCGACGTGGTTGGTATCTCCAGCCACGCAGGCCACGATGCGGGCGTCGCCCGCCTGCACCGCCCGCGCCGCGCGGCGCAGCGCGGCAATTGCGCTCGCGCCCCCGAGCGGAATGGTGTCGATCCATCGCACACAGAGGCCGAAATGCTGGGTGAGCCCGATCCCGCTGTCGAGCCCCGCCGTGAAACTCGAAACACAGAAGCCGTCGATGTCGCGCGGCGTGATTCCGGCGCCATCGACCAGCGCCTTCAGCGCGCGGCCGATCCACCACTGCGCGCTCTCGATCGAGTAGCGCACGTACGGGACCGTCACCGGAACTGCCATCACGACCCGATCGTAAGGTGTTCGGATGGAGCTCTGCATCGGACCGCCGGATTCCTGTGAGTCGTTCAGAGTACGGTCAACTTGACGTCGTCGCTCGCCGCCTTGCTGTCGCGCCCGCCGGTCGACGTCACCTCAGCTTCATACAAGATCTTGTCGGGCTGCAGCATGTCTTGTCCTCAAGCGCTGTTCGTTTTGCCGGGCGTGCGCGCCACGGTGGCGCGGAAATCCCGGCGGGCACGGTCATTGGCCAGCGCAAAACTCGGCCCGCGGCTCGGCTCGGTGCCGTTGAGACGCTGCAACTGCACCCACATCTCGGCGCTCTTCAGCGCGACCGCCGCGCAATTCACCACGGGCGCATAGCCGATCCTGAAGCCACGCTCGCTCGCAATCAGGAGACCGGGCAACACGCCGGCCGGAATAATGACGTCGGCGCCGCGATCGACCAGCGGCTGCGCGCAGGCTACAAAGTCGCTCAGCATGCGTGCCTTCGCCGCCGCATCGCCTGCAAACGCGGCGCTGAAATCTTCCGGACGACAGCCCATGCCGGTAACATGCACCACGCGGCCGGAAAGCCCGTAACGATCGGCCTGCTCATAATGCCAGACCCCGAAGGCGGCATCGAGCGTGACAAGGCCGAGCCGACGGCCGAGCTGCGAGGCCGCAAGCAGCGTGGCTTCGCCGGCGCCGACCACCGGAATCGTCAGCGCCGAACGCAGTTCGTACAATCCCGGATCCTGGAAGTGGCCCATGACATAGGCGTCGAAGCCATTTTCCTGCGCTGCGAGTCCGTTGTCGACCGCCTGAATGGCACAACGGAATTCGCTGAGGCGGCCGAAGTCGCGGTCGGCAGGCGTGATGCCCTCGACGTGGACGCTGGTGCCGGGCGCCGCGATCTCGTTCAGATAGGCCGCAAGCCGCGCCATGTAGGGCGCGCTCGTAGCCTGGTCGACGAAGCTCTGCCAGAAGATGCGCACAGCGGATATCCCGTTCGCAGCCGACGCAGTCTGAGAGGACTGACGATATGCACAAGTCGGTCGATGTGAAGGCACGCGATAGCTTAGCGCCATTCCATCGACTGAAATATTTCAACCACAAAATAATTTTCGCGTCAATTAAACGGCTTTCCGACGACATCTGCGCGCGACGAGATCGAGTTGCCGAAAGGACAGGCAGAGAGCGCCTCACGCTTTTGCATAGGCGAATTCGGCTTTCGCGCTTGCACGCGCCGCCACAACTTTTCCGCAAAGCCACGAAGCCGGCGTATTGACGTTCGGCCGAAATACTTTAGGCTTTAAACAATTGACGGGCATCGACCCTGTGCGGGCATGCGTCGCATTGGTAGTTGCGTTGATAAAGGTCATCAATCGTGGCTGAGATTATCGACCTCGGAACAGCAGGTGTTGCAGACGGGTTCGCATCCGCCGCGGTTGGATCCGGCGCTTCAGGTGCCGTTCCCGCCCCTGGCCGCCTCGGCGGCGACGAATTCGCGGATCAAGCCGGCGAAGGCCTCCGGCATCTGATCGGGAAGCGGCACCATGCCTCCTGAGAGCTCGCGCAAGATGCTATCCTTGATAGCTCCAGCAACTCTCGGAGCCGCGGGATGAACGTGCGGATCGGCTGTCGGAGCAATGACCAGCGTGGGACACTGGATGCTTCCCAGACGATCCTCCATCCGATAGCGATTCACCACCCGATGGCCTTCCGCCGCCATCTCGCCAGCCCGCAACGCATCGATCATGAAGCGCTGCAGCAAATCAATATCATCAGCGGGATAGAACGGCTGCCGGCGCGCCCAGAGCTCGGTGAGATGGGCGCCGTCGGTACGCGCCTCGACCTCGTCGATCACACGCATGCCGTCATGCTTGGCCCGGCGCGTCGCATCGACAAAAGGACAGGCCGAGAGCACCAGTGCGCTCACCCGCGCAGGCGCCGAGGCGGCCATTTCGACCGCGATCACCGCGCCGGTGTGATGACCGACGATCGCGGCCCGCGGCTCTTCCAGCGCATCGAGCAGCGCGAAGGCCCCTTCGGCCCACAGTTCAATCGAAGGATCAGCGGCAGGGGAATCGGAATCTCCGAAGCCGAGCGTATCCATTGCGATCGCGCGGAAATCGCGGCCGAGCAGCGGCAGCACATCACGGTATTCGTCCCACGAGCGCGGCGTCTGATGCAGCAGGAGAACGGGAAACCCGGTTCCTGCCATAGCAACATGGATGCGGCCAAGACGCGTCGTGACGAAGCGGCGCTCGAGATTGGAACCGACGTTGCTGACGCTCATTTCATAACTCCCATCCGGAGGCGGGGACCGGACCCGCGCCGGGTTTCGGCGACAATCACGGCATCGATCGTGCTGGTCCGACCCGATCCATGCTGACATCTCGCTCAGGTCTCGGCTGTTTTCAACCAAGGGGAATGCAATGCGCAAGATGTTGAGTTTGACTGCCCTCCTCGGCGGCCTCGTCGCGGCCTCGACTGCACAGGCCGACATCACCATCGGATTCGTTACCTCGCTCAGTGGACCGGGCTCCTCGATCGGCATCCCGTACGGACGTGGCATCCAGGCCGCTATGGAATACAAGAACGAGGTCAACGGTGAGAAGATCAAGCTGATCCAGCTCGATGACGGCTCCGATCCCTCCGCCGCAACCCGCAACGCGCGCAAGCTGATCGAGGAAGAGAGGGTCGATCTCCTGATCGGCACCGCAACCGCTCCATCGACCATCGCCATGATGGCAGTTGCGACCGAACTGAAGGTGCCGATGATCGCCGTTTCCCCGGTGATCGGACAGCCCAATCCGACCGACCAATGGGGCATTTCCGTTCCGCAACCCGCTTCGCTCTTGGTCAAGGTCGTCGCCGATCGCATGAAGCGCGACGCGATGAAGAACATCGGCTATATCGGCTTTTCCGATGCCTGGGGCGATCTCGTCTACAACGGCGCCAAGGCGGTGGAAACCGAGGACGGCATCAAGGTGCTGACCAACGAGCGCTACGCGCGCGTCGATACGTCGGTCACCGGCCAGATCCTTAAAGTCCTTGCCGTGCGTCCGGATGCCGTGCTGATCGGCGGATCGGGCACGCAGGGCGCGCTGCCGCTGCTTGCGCTCGGGGAACGTGGCTTCAAAGGCAAGACCTACGGCACAGTTGCGCTGGTCAATCCCGATTTCGTGCGCGTCGGCGGCAAGGCCGCGGAAGGCATTCAGGTCTCCGCCGGTCCGGTGATCGTGGCCGAGCAGCTTCCCGACAATCACTTCGCCAAGAAGCTCGCGCTCGAATTCCGCGCCGCCTACCAGAAGGCCAACAATCTCCCGAGCACGGACGGCTTCTCCGCCTACTCCTTCGACGGCTGGATGATCTTCACGTCAGCCGCGGCGCGCGCGCTGAAGACCGCAAAACCCGGCACCGTCGAATTCCGTAAGGCCCTGCGCGACGAGATCCTCAACACCAAGGAGCTCTCGGGCGTGCACGCCGTCTACAACTTCAAGCCCGGTGCCTATCACGGCGTGGACGAGCGCGCGCTGGTGATCGTTCGCCTGGTCAACGGCGCCTGGACCTACCAGCCCTGAGCGGTGCCGACGCGTAACACGGAAGGACGACTGAGGGCATGACGGCAGACATCGCAGCGATCCTTGCGATCGACGGAATAGCCACCGGGGCGGTCTACGCCCTGGTGGCGATCGGAACCGTGCTGATCTTCACCGTGACGCGGGTGATCTTCATTCCGTTCGGCGACATCGCGGCCTTCACGGCGCTGACGCTGGCGGCGCTCGATGCCAAGCAGCTTCCCGGCACCATCGGATTGGTTGTCGTGCTGGCCTGCATGGCCTGCCTGATGGAAGTCGTCTCCCTGGCGCGCGCCGGCGAGCTCCGCGCGGTGCCGAAGGCCGTCCTCTTCTATCTGGTGCTGCCACTGCTGGTCGTCGGGACCGTCTGGCTAACGATGCGCTTCACCCCGCCGATGCCGGTCCGGATCGTGCTGGCGCTGCTCTTGATCCTGCCGATCTCGCCACTCTTGGACCGGATCGTGTTTCGCCCAATCGCGGATGCCTCTGTTCTCCTCTTGCTGACCGTCTCGGTCGCCCTCCACTTCGCGCTGGTCGGACTTGGCCTGCTGTTCTTCGGCCCCGAAGGCGTCAGAACCGAGCCGCTGACGTCGATGGCAATGGAGATCGCTGGGGTGCACGTCTCCGGACAGACGGTGCTGATCCTCACGGCCGCGCTCGTGTTCAGCGGCTTGCTGTTTCTGTTCTTCGACTTCACGCTGATCGGCAAGGCGCTGCGCGCAACCGCCCTGAACCGGACCGGCGCCCGGCTGATGGGCATTAGGCCGGCGCGTGCCGGAACGATCGCCTATCTGCTGGGATCATTAATGGCCGGCGTCTCCGGCATTCTGATCGCGCCGGTCAACACGATCTTCTATGACTCCGGATTCCTGCTCGGCTTGAAAGCCTTCGTCGGCGCCATCGTGGGCGGCATGACGAGCTACCCGGGGGCTGCGCTCGGCGCGTTCGGCGTCGGCCTTCTCGAAAGCTTCGCCTCGTTCCAGAGCAGCACCCTGAAGGACGTCATCGTCTTCTCGCTGCTGATTCCCGTGCTGCTCTGGCGCTCGCTCGCCTCGCACCATTCCGAAGAGGAAGTCGAGGAATGACGCTGCAGCAGATTCGCCTCATCATTGCCGCGGCGATCGCCTGCCTCGTGGCGGCGCCCTTTGTGCTCAGTCCGTTCAGCATCACCTTGCTGAACTATATCGGCATCTACTCGCTTGCGGCCATCGGCTTGGCGCTATTGACCGGTGTCGGCGGCATCGTCTCGTTCGGCCAGGCCGCTTTCGTCGGCGTCGCTGCTTATGCAACAGCGTGGGTCACAGCGCTGAGCGGCTATTCGCCCTGGCTCGGACTGGTGCTGGCAGTGGTCCTGACCTGCAGCATCGCGGCAATCCTGGGCTTCGTGACGCTGCGCCTGGGAGGTCACTTTCTGTCGCTGAGCACGGTCGCCTGGGGACTAGCGATCGCGTTCCTGTTCGGCAACATCCAGGGGCTCGGCCAACATAACGGCATCTCCGGCATTCCGCCGATCTCGATCGGCCCGTTCGCGCTGGTGGAGAGTCGGCAGATCTATTTCTTGATCTGGGCGATCGTCGTCGCGGTCCTCCTCCTCTGCTACAACCTTCTCGACTCCCGCATCGGCCGCGCGATGCGCGCGCTGCGCGGCGGCAATACGTTGGTCGAAAGCCTCGGCATCAGCGCCTTCCAGATCAAGCTGGTGACATTCGTGATCGCCGCGTTCCTCGGCGCGCTATCGGGATGGCTCTATGCCCATCTCGGCCGTTTCGTGAGCCCCGGACCGTTCGAAGCCATCATGGGCATTGAATATCTGATGATGGCGATGGTCGGCGGCGCCGGCAGCATTTTGGGCGGCGTTGTCGGTGCTGCGATTGTTACGCTCCTGAAGAACACCGTGCAGGATTACCTGCCGCTGATCGCTAAGGGCGCCTCCGGCCAGCTCGAGATCGTGGCATTCTCCGCGCTCTTTATCCTGTTCCTGCAGCGCGCCCGGCAAGGCATCGTTCCGTTTCTCGCGGGCTTTCTGCCCGACGTGAAGCTGTCCCGTCCGCAACCGGCTAGCCCGCTGCCGCGCCGCGAGCAGCCGGCGCCCGGCACGCTTCTTCTTAAAGTGAGTGGCGCGCAGCGGCGGTTTGGCGGCCTCGTCGCCGTCAACAATGTCAGCTTCGAAGTGAGGTCCGGCGAGATCCTCGGGCTGATCGGGCCGAATGGCGCCGGCAAGACCACGATGTTCAACCTGCTCACGGGGGCGCTACGCGCCAACAGCGGCGAGATCGCTTTCGCGGGACGCTCGATCACCCGCGACCAGCAATTCCACATCGCTCGCTCCGGCATCTCCCGCACCTTCCAGCACGTCAAGCTGCGCCCGCGCATGACGCTGCTCGACAACGTGCTGCTCGGCACCTATTCGCGCACCAGGACCGGCCTGCTCGCCGGCGCGCTCCGCCTGAATCAGGCGGAAGAAGCCAGCGCACGCTACGAGGCGTTGCAGCAGCTCGAACGGGTCGGGCTCGGCGACAAGCCGTTCGAGCTCGCCGGCAACCTCCCCCTCGGCAATCAGCGCGTGCTCGAGATCGCCCGCGCGCTCGCAGCCGATCCGACACTGCTCGTGCTCGACGAGCCCGCGGCCGGTCTGCGCCGCCAGGAAAAGCTTAAATTGGCCGAACTGCTGCGGTCGCTTCGCGCCGACCATCTGACGATCCTCCTCGTCGAGCACGACATGGAGTTCGTGATGTCGCTGGTCGACCGCATCGTCGTACTCGATTTCGGCTCAAAACTCTGCGAAGGCGAACCGGCGGCAATACGCAACGACGCCCGCGTCCAGGAAGCCTATCTTGGAGGGGTCGCGTGACACAGATGTTCTCGATCGAGAATGTGTCGGTTGCCTACGGCAAGGTGGAGGCGGTGCGGAACGTCTCGCTTTCCGTCGAGCAAGGTCAGATCGTGACCGTGATCGGCCCGAACGGCGCCGGCAAGACGACGCTGCTGATGGCCGCCATCGGTCTGCTGAAGTCCACCGGACGAATGGTCTTTCAAGGCAACGATCTTGCGCGGATCGACGTCGAGGGCCGCGTCGAGCGTGGTCTCTGCCTCGTGCCCGAGAAGCGCGAGCTGTTCGCCGATCTGTCGGTCGCCGACAATCTGTTGCTCGGCACCTACAGCCTGCGCGATCGCTCGACGACGCGCAAAAGCCTCGACGATGTGTTCGACCGCTTTCCGCGGCTGAAGGAGCGCAGCAAGCAAGCCGCCGGCACGCTGTCGGGCGGCGAGCGGCAAATGCTGGCGCTTGGGCGCGCGCTGATGGCGAAGCCGAAACTCCTGGTGCTCGACGAACCCAGTCTCGGCCTTGCGCCGCTCATCGTCCGGGAAATCTTCCGCACCATCGCCTCGCTGCGAAGCCTCGGCGTGTCGGTCCTGCTCGTCGAGCAGAACGCCCGCGCCGCGCTTGAGACCGCAGATTACGGCTATGTGCTGGAAACCGGCGAGATCATCCAGTCGGGGCCGGCGGACGCCCTGATCCACGACCCTAAACTGATCGCGGCCTATCTCGGCGGGCATTAGAGCAACGAAGAGCGGGACCAAAAATTGCGAAAACAACCCCATGCAAAGTAGAAATGGGGCTCGCATCATCCGAACGCCTAGAACCTTGCTGGTCAATCCGCCCCGTGACCGTCCCATGCATTGCTTTGTATTCCCGTTGATGCAGGCTCCGTGCTGATGCACGCGGACAATCGACGTGTCGATCATTTGCACAGCGGCATCATGCGCACCTGCCAAGGCGTTCATGATCGCGGCCCACACCAGCTCGTCGCCAGCGAACGAAGCGGTTGTAGCAGGTCGTATACGGGCCGAAGCCGTCGGGCTGATCGCGCCGCGCGCACAATCGGAGGCGGTCTCGCCAAGATCGACCCGAACAGCCCTAACACGAAGAGATTACACGGAGCCGCTCGCGCCGATCCGGCGGGGTCGTGGCCGGTATGATGTAAGTCGTCAAGTGCTTAGGCGCTGAGGAACCGGACGATGTGGTCGCAGAACGTACTCTCAGCTTCCTCAGCAACGAAGTGACCGCTGTCCTCGATGACGACGCCCACATGTCGGTCGCAGCGCGGCGCGACTTGTTGGGCGAGCTTGTCGCTGACGCTGTGGCGACCACCGATGGTCATCACCGGCATGGCAAGCCGGCGATCGCTCAACGAAGCCACCAGGGCGGCGTCGGTCTTGAGCGCCCGATAAAGGTTGAACCCGGCCGTCATCCCGCCCGGCTTCGCGTAATGCGAGGCGTATTCGGAGATCGCCTCGTCCGTCACCGCGTCCTTGCGATGACACCATGACTTGATCTGAGCCGCGATATAGTCGCGTTCGCGGCCCTTCGTTAGAAGTTCCGGAATCTCGGGCGCCATGTGGAACCCGTAGTGCCATAGGCCGCCGCGCGATGGGTCCATGTTCTCCGTGCCCGGCACCGAACAATCGACGAGCACCAACCTCGAGACGGACTCCGGCGCCAGTAGGGCGAGGACAAGCGCCGCCTTGCCGCCCATATCGTGACCGACGAGATGCGCGCGACCGTCCGCTTCCAGTTGGATCAATTGCCGGACGTCCTCGGCGATGGTGCGCTTGTCGTATCCAGAGACTGTCTTCTCCGAGAGGCCGGTGCCCCTGATGTCGGGCGCGATCAAGCGGTATCGGTCGGCCAGCCTGTGCATCACGCCTAACCATGCGAAGGACGTTTGTGGCCACCCGTGGAGCAGCACGACGGTGGGACCGGAACCCGCGACCCGATAATGAATGTCGCAGCCATTCAAGCGGGCAATCCGGGATTCAATCTCGCCAGAACGTGCGAGAGCCTGCGGGGCGGTTGCGGCGGCGAGGGTAGCGCCGGCCAGGGTCTTGAAGGCATTGCGACGTCCGATGTCCATGAGCGTTTTTCCATTTTCATACTGTCGGCCCCGATTTGCCATGAGGCAGCACTGGCACCATGCTGCGCCTGGAAACCGTCTCAACCGGGGCTGCCGGCAAGGCCATTTAGCTCATCCATCGCATCATCCGGTAAATCGAGTTCGGCTGCGGCGAGATTCTCGCGCAGATGCGCGACGGACGAGGTGCCGGGGATAGGGAGGATGTTGGGGGCCCGTCGAAGCAGCCAAGAAAGCGCTACCTGCATCGACGTTGCACCAAGGCGGGCAGCGACATCGGTTAGAGTGGACGATTGCAGGGGAGTGAACCCGCCGAGTGGAAAGAACGGTACGTAGGCGATGCCGTCCCGGGCAAGGTCGTCGATCAAGGAGTCGTCAGGCCTGTGGGCTAGATTGTATTGGTTCTGCACGCAGACGATCTTGCAAATCTTGCGTCCTTCCGCGACCTGCGTGGCGGTCACGTTGCTCAGCCCAATATGCCTTATCAGGCCCTGACGTTGGAGATCCGCCAAGACGTTCAGCGGCGCTTCGATCGAGCCCTCGACCGGGCCATGCCGGTCGATCATGACGCGAAAGTTGACGACATCGAGTGCGTCGACCCCGAGATTGCTCAAGTTGTCGTGGACCGCCTGGGTGAGCTCTTCGCGCGAGAAGGCCGGATTCCATGAAGCGTCCGCGCCACGCCGAGCCCCGATTTTGGTGTCGATGACGAGATCCTTGGGGTAGGGGTGCAGCGCCTCACGGATCAACTGGTTTGTGACATGCGGGCCGTAGAAGTCGGCTGTGTCGATATGATTCACGCCCGACGCGATGGCCGCTCGCAGGACAGCCAATGCCGCGGCGCGATCCTTGGGCGGACGGAACACGTGGGGGCCAGCAAGCTGCATGGCACCGTAGCCAAGCCGCTTTACGCGGCGGTCTCCGAGGTCAAAGCTAGCGGTTGGGTCGGTGTTGGGCATAGGTCATCTCCATGAAACCAATGGTCGGTAGGTAGACGTTGCCCGCGTGCTCGATAACTGGGTACAATCCGAACGGGTCGTTCGGAGAAGCGAACAGTGAAAATCGATCTGGGTGAACTGAGCGCTTTTGTGACCGTCGCGCGGGCCGGAGGCTTTCGCGACGGAGCTCGGTCGAGCGGGGCCAGTGCGTCAGGACTCAGCGAAGCGGTAACCAGGCTGGAAGCGCAACTCGGCGTCAGGTTGTTGAACCGAACGACGCGAACCGTGGTGCCCACCGAGGCGGGGCAGCGGCTCCTCGACCGGCTAAGACCAGCATTCGCCGAGGTGAAAGCTGCCGTCGACGTCGTCAACAACTACCGCGACAGGCCTGCGGGTACGCTGCGACTGAACGTACCCGTCAGCGCGGCGCGCCTCGTGCTGCCCACCATCGCGCCCCGCTTCCTCGCCGCCTATCCAGACATTCGGCTGGAAGTCATTGCGGAGAGTAATTTCATCGACGTTCTGGCCGCGGGTTGTGATGCTGGCATCCGATACGACGAGCGTCTGGAGCAGGATATGATCGCGATTCCAATCGGACCTCGCGTTCAGCGCTTCGCAACTGCTGCCTCTCCAAACTATCTCGATCGCCACGGCCGGCCCAATCATCCTCGCGACCTCCTTAACCACGCTTGTCTTGGCGGCCGTTTTTCGTCCGGTGCGATGGTGGCCACGTGGGAGTTTGAACGTGAGGGCGAAATCGTTCGCGTCGAACCCAAAGGACCGCTGCTGGTCAGCATCGGGACGGCGACAGATCTCGCCGTTGCCGCGGCCATCGCCGGTACCGGCATTGTCAGCCTCTTCGAGGACTGGCTGCGTCCCTATCTCGCCAGTGGTCAGCTCGAGCCGGTCCTCGAACCCTGGTGGCAAAGCTTTTTGGGTCCCTTTCTCTACTATCCTGGCCGACGTCTCGTACCGGCGCCGTTGCGCGCGTTCATCGACTTCGTAAGGGGTGAACCGTCGCACTCACCGCATGGAGCGATGCCCACCGCGTAGCCAATGCGTTCGCCAGCAGCGAGGCGCTCACATTTTGAGGGTTCAGAGACGGCTCGAAGCGAATCCAGACGCCATGCGGGCGCGACGTGAGACAGTCGATCGGCACGAAATCGTTGCCAATACCCCGGAGCAATTCCACGAGTTTTTGGTATCTGAATTGGCCCGCTGGAAGGTCCGAAACGGGCAATATCACGGTGATAGTCGTGCCCCGGGCGTGCTCAGGCCGGTCGCAGATCGGCTCTTGCCCATCTGCGACTTGGGAGAATCTCCGCTCTTGGGCCGCTGTTGGGGGTGAGACCGGACACCAGTCGGCGAACCGCTTAAGAACCGCTTAATGAGTACATGCCCTAGCTAACTAGGACAGCGCGCGTGTTACGCGACGGGTTCACGCGCGAGTCCCATGGCCCGCAGCGCGGACGCAAACGCCGCAAGCCGCTGCTCGCGATAGGCGGCTTGGTCAACACCTTCGTAATTCATGAATCCCTGTCCGGTCTTCATGCCGATGCGTCCTTCGCGCATATTGGCGGCAATGATCGGCGGCGCGGCGTAGCGGCTGTCGCCGAGCGCCTCGACCAGATAGCGGCTGGCGTGATGCAGGATATCGCCGCCGCCCCAGTCGATGAACTCGAGCAGGCCGAGCACCGCGAAGCGGAATCCAAAACCATAAATCACGGCCCTGTCGATATCTTCCGCCGAGGCGACACCCTCCTCCACCATGCGGGCAGCTTCATTCATTGCCAGCGCCTGGATTCGCGGAACGATGAAGCCCGGACGCGCTGCGCAAACCACCGGCACCTTGCCAATGCCTTCGAGCAGCGTCTTCATCCGCGCCGTTGCCTCCGGCGCGGTGAGCTGCCCCGGAGACAATTCGATCAGCGGCACGAGGTATGCGGGATTGAGCCAGTGCGCGTTGAGGAAGCGACCGGGATGTTCGATCGATCCGGCGAGATCGTCGACCAGGATCGTCGAGGTGGTCGAGGCGATGATCGACCCCTCGCCCGCCAGCCGCGAGGCTTCCGCCAGCGCCGCCTGCTTCAACTCAAGGATCTCCGGCATTCCCTCGAAGATGACATCACAGCGCGGCAACGCCGTGGCCGCCTCCTCCCGGGACACGACCGTGATCCGTTCGGCAATCGTGGATACAAGCTCTGGCGGGAGCAGATCGATGCGCGAGAGGATCTCAAGCGTTGAGCGGATTTCCGCTCTGGCTTCGGTTGCCAACACCTCGAATGCCGAGGCTTCCCGTTCCTTGAAATCGATGACGATAACCTGGTGACCGGCGAAAGCGAACACGACGGCAATGCCGCGGCCCATTCGTCCTGCGCCGAGGCATCCGATGACCGGCTTCATCGGAAACCCTCGGCGAGATGATTTTGCAACGCGGTCCGGTCGAGATTGCCGAGGCCGAGCGAGGACAAGCTCCGGCCCGTCACCGAGAAATCCTCGCCGGTGATGGCAGAGCCGATTGCGAGGAACGCCTTGACCAGCGGCGTGTGCACGCCTGCAAGATCAGCGACCGATGCGAGGAACGACAGGCCGAGACGCAGATCCTCCAGCATGTAGCGGTGCTCGACAAGAATGAGGCGTTCGGACCAATCGCCGGAATCCGTGAGCTGCTCGTGCGCGTCACGCGCATACATCCAGGGCTCACCATCCCGCGAATAGTGATCAGCCAGGGGAAAATGCGGCTTTCCATAACCAAGCGCCTCGCGAATGGCGATGCGCTCGGCATCGAGCGCGTCCGTGACGCGGCGTATCGCCGGCTGCGTTCCTTCCTTGTGAATATCCCATTTGTCGAAATGTTCGATCGGACCGGCGTTCATGGTAATCAGCGGCGGATGAATGATCGGGCCGGCATTCATCAGCGCCGCCGAGAGCGCATCGCCGCATGGCTCGATGGCATTCGGAAACACGCGCTCGATCACGCGCAGCGCGTGCGGGGCAAGGCGCTGCGGAAACACACCGGTTGGCAATCGAGCGCCCCTGCCCGAGATTCGGACCGCATAAGGACCTTGCTTGCGCGCCAGCCACGGCAAGGTTCCGGTCTCCGCCGTTGCAACCTCCGCACGGTTACCTGCGTCCCGCGCGGCGCGCGCAAAGATGTAGGAGCCGAATGTGCCCGGCGGCAAATACACGACCTGGCCGTCGCGCAAATGCGGCGCGGCCGATTCGGCGATCGCGCCTTGCGCAAAAGCCGGCGCCGGACAAAGGATGAGATCGGCGCCGTCGATCGCTTCCGCGATCGAAGACGTAATCACAGCCAGCCTGGCCTCGCGGCGGCCCGATCGATCGATGACCGTGATCGTGCCGCCCTGCGCACGGTGTGCGTCGACATCTCCGGGATTTCGCCGCCACAGCCGGATTTCTTGACCGGCCAACGCGAGGTCCCCGGCGGCCGCAAACGAACCGTTTCCTCCACCCAACACTGCAATCTTCAAGGTGTCCTCCGCTTCGTCGCCTCGCGTATCGGCAGTCCTGTCACGCAGGCTCCGCCTTGACGTTCTTTTCCTGCCACGTCGCCCAGCTTGGCCGATCGATCTGGAACAGGTCGGTGGAGCGCGCATACCAGCCGCTGCCATGCATGCGGGCGATCAGCCGCAGCGCCTGCGTATCGATGTGGCAGCGCTCCTGGTCCAGGATCACCGCGTCGTCGATATGGGCACGAACCACGCGGCCGATCACGGCCGTTTGTCGCGGTCCTGTCACCAGCGACGTGAGCACTCGGCACTCGAATGATACCGGCGATTCCGCGATGCGCGGCGGGCGCACTGCCTGCGAGGCAGCCGGGGTCAGTCCGGCCAGCGCCAATTCATCGATCTCGGGCGGCGCGTCGATACAGGTGATGTTCATGGCCTCGGCGTTGCGCTCGGCGACGAGATTGACGACGAATTCTCCGGTATCGAGAATATTCGCCGCCGTATCCTTGAATCGCTGCGAACCCGCCAGAAGTCCGACCGCGACGGTGGGAGGCTCATGCCCCATCACGTTGAAGAAGCTGAACGGCGCGGCATTGGTGACGCCGCTCGCGGAGAGCGTGGTGATCCAGGCGATCGGCCGCGGTGTCACCGTGGCCGTCAATATCTTGTAGCGGTTCTGCGCTTCCAGCGTCTCCATGTCGAAGATCATGCCGGCCTCTCAGATCGCCACCACCGGATGACGCAGCCGGCCGATGCCCGTTACTTCGGCTTCCACCACATCGCCCGGCCACAGCCATTCCTGCGGAGAGCGGCCGGCGCCGACGCCCTCGGGCGTGCCGGTCGCTATGATGTCGCCCGGCTCCAGCGTCATCGCGGCCGAAATGTCGGCGATCAGGAGCGGTACCTTGAACAGCATGTGACGCGTGTTGGAGCGCTGCTTCTCGACGCCGTTCACCGTGAGCCAGAGATCGAGCGCATGCGGGTCGGTGATTTCGTCCGCCGTGACGATGCACGGCCCGAACGGCGCGTAGGTGTCCTGCCCCTTGGAGTAGATCCACTGTCCGGCACGGCGGTTGTCGCGGGCACTGATGTCGATCATCACGCTGTAGCCGAACACGAAGCCGAGCGCTTCCGCCTCCGATATACGCCGCGCAGTCCGTCCCATCACAACCGCAAGCTCGACTTCCCAGTCGAGCTGCTGCGTGATGGCCTTGTTGTGATGGATGGCCTCGTCCGGTCCGATGACGCTGGTCGGCGGCTTCGAAAAGATGATCGGCTGCTTCGGAAGGTCCTTCGCCGTATCGAGGGCGCGCGAGGATTCCGCAACGTGCTCGACATAATTCAGGCCGATGCCAAAAATGTTCTTGCGCGGACGCGGTATCGGCGCCAGCAAGCGGACGTTTGCAAGCGGCAATGCAGCGCCGACCGGCCAGCTATCCCTACCCTCGTTCAGTATCTTCTTGAGCGCCGCCAAGGCCGGCGGTCCCAGATCGATGAAGTCGAGCATCGATGCGGGAAGGGAAGCCCCGGCATGCTGGCCGACCTTCTCGACGTCCACAACCAGGTCGCCGACAACGGCGCCAAGACGGGCGGCAGCTTCAACGGTGCTGCGATAGGTAACAAGACGCACTGCTCTTACTCCTATACGAGCGGCTGGCGGCCGCCATGGTCGCCAAAAGCTTCCTCGCGATAGAGGCCGAGCGCGTGCATGACCGGCAGGTCGTTGAAGGTGAAGAGGCAGGCGTCCTCGCTGCCAGAGGCGTTCACATGTTCATGCCAGGCCCAGGACGGAACGCAGAAGATATCCCGCTCCTTCCAGTCGAAGCGCTTGCCGTCGATGATCGAGTGACCGCGCCCCTTGGCGACCTGGTAGATAAAGCTGCCGGTGTGACGATGCGCGCGCGTGCTCTCGCCCGGCCGCAGCATCTGCATCGACGCGCCGATCGTCTGCATTACCGGGCCGCCGGTCACCGGGTTGACGTAGTTCATGAGAACGCCGTCATAGGGCGAGCCGTCGGTGGCCTTGGCGTAACGCTGCAGCGCCTCGTACGTCGGAGCCCATTCATACTTCAATAGCGGCGAATATCCCTTGGACCATTCGGCGCCCGCCGGGCGCAGGCCGGGATTGCCCCAGCTATGGGTCATGTCGTCGACGGGATAACCGACGCTCTGCTGCAGGTCGGGGTGAACCACATAGAAGTTGGCTTCGAGCGTGTTGACGAGGGGAATGTCGAGGCCGTCCTGCCAGATGCAGGGCGTGCCGTCGCTGGAGACGCCGTGCTCGTGCCAGGTGCCATTCGGCGTCAGCACGAAGTCGTTGGCACCGAGCGTCATCTTGTGACCGTCGACGATCGTATAGGCGCCCTCGCCTTCCATGATGAAGCGGAGCGCGGAGGCCGAATGGGCATGCGCAGATGCGACCTCGCCCGGGTGCATCACCTGCAGGCCGGAATAGAGCCAGCCGACCGCGGCGGCGTGCTCGCGGCGGCCGGGATTGTTCAGATAGATGACGCGGCGCCCGGCCTTTTCGGGCGACACCAGTTCGACGGAACGCAGCACGTGCGCGCGGAGGTCCTCATAACGCCACAGCACCGGGACGGAGGACGATTTGGGCTGCCACGGCTCGATCTTGTTCGCGACCGTCCAGAGTGCGCCCGCCTCCAGCCGTTCGAGCTCGTCATAGTAGGCGAGCAATTCAGGGGTGTCCTCGACATTGGCCCGCCCGGCCACGTCTTCCCGGTGGTTTTCACGCGCTTTCGTTGCCATGTCGCCCTCCTGTGGGTTGGCGCCGTACCCGGCGTCGCGTTGTCAATTCATCTAGTCAGGTATCATTGCGATCACCTGGATTTCGACCTTGGCACGATCCTCGACCAGCCCAGATACCTGCAGCGCGGTCATGGCCGGAAAATGCCGGCCCATGACACCGCGATAGGCTACGCCGATTTCCTTCAGGCGCGCCGAATATTCCTTGCGATCGAGCAGGAACCAGGTCATCGACACCACATGCTCGGGCGCAGCGCCGCCGGCACGCAAGACCGCATCGACGTTCTTCAGGGTCTGGCCGATCTGATCCACCAGATCATCGGACTCGAACTTGCATTGCTCGTTCCAGCCGATCTGGCCGGCGACGAAGATCATCTTGCCGCGCGCGGCGATGCCGTTCGCGTACCCCCTCGGCTTGGCCCAACCGGGTGGTTGCAAGACCTCGAACATTTCATACTCCCGTAGCAGGACGCGACTGAACGGCCGTTCGGCTAGACCGCCTTCAGGACATCACGTCCGATGATGAGTTTCTGGACTTCGGTCGCGCCTTCATAGATGCGCAACGCGCGTATCTCGCGATAGAGCTGCTCAACGACTTCGCCCGAGCGCACGCCGCGGCCGCCGAACATCTGTACGGCGCGGTCGATCACCGCTTGCGCGGTTTCGGTGGCGACCATTTTGGCCATTGCCGCTTCACGGGTCGTGGAAGCTTTCTGCACGTCGCGCCGCCACGCCGCGCGGTAGGTGAGAAGCGCGCTGGCATCGACGCCTGCGGCCATATCGCCGAGGGCTGCCTGCGTCAATTGCTGGTCGCCCAGCACGCCACCGAACATCCGCCGTGACAGGGCATGCGCCACCGCCTCATCGAGCGCGCGGCGGGCAAAGCCCAGCGCGGCGGCCGCCACCGATGCGCGGAAGATATCGAGGGTGCGCATCGCAATCTTGAAACCTTCGCCCGGCGAACCCAACAGCCGCGCCGCCGGGATCCGGCAAGAATCAAAACGCAGCGTCGCCAGCGGGTGCGGCGCCATCACGTCGATACGGTCGGCGATCGAAAATCCGGGATCATCCGGCAGCACCACGAAGGCCGAAATGCCCCGCGCACCCGGCGCCTCGCCGGTTCGCGCAAACAGCGTATAGACGTCGGCAATGCCGCCGTTGGAAATCCAGGTCTTCTCGCCATCGAGGATGTAGTGGTCGCCGTCGCGGCGGGCGCTGCAGCCCATGGCAGCGACGTCGGAGCCGGCCTCCTTCTCCGACAACGCAAAGGCGGCAATCCATTCGCCACGCCGCGCCTTCGGCAGCACCAGCGCGCGCAATTCGGGCGAACCGGCAATCGCCACCGCACCAGTTCCAAGTCCCTGCATCGCAAATGCGAAATCGGCGAGCCCGCTATGCCAGGCAAGCGTTTCTCGGGCGAGACAGATCAGCCGCGAGTCGATCACCGCATCGGACCGATCGCCTGCGACCGATGCCTCCAGCAATCCGGCGGCGCCAAGCTGGCGTACCAGCGAACGACAGGTTTCGTCGACGTCATGGCCGTGCGTATCGCCAAGATCGGCTGCAAATGCATCGAGCGCGGCGGCATATTCGCTGTGGCGGGAATCGAAGAACGGCCACGCGAGGTGTTCGCGCGACGGCCCGCGTAATGGCGAAACCGGAGTCATGTCAGTCTCCCGCAAAGGCCGGTTTTGCGCACGCCGCCAAGTGCAACGCGCGGCCTCAATAATGTTTCATGGCTAAAATATCCTGTCAAGCGAACCGGCCGCCGATCGAAAGCCCGGCGCGTGTGCATGAAGCCTTTGAAACAGGCTAGAAAACGCGCTCAAATGCGCGTGAAGCGTTTTGCGGCCTCAGAACTCGCGGGGTCCGATTGACATCATTTTTGTTTGATGTCTAAAATTATATTCGGTCATCCGGAGTTCCGGGCGAGCCCTCAGGAGGCGAGCATGGCAGAACGCTCTTTCGCGCGCGAGGTGGAAGACCTGAAGCTCGGTGCCGGCCAGGAATTTCGCGGCGAAGGCATCCTCGCCATTACCAAAGCGCTGCTGGAATGCGGCGTCAGCTATGTCGCCGGTTACCAGGGTGCGCCGATCTCGCATCTGATGGACGTGCTGTCGGACGCGCAGGATATTCTCTCCGATCTCGGCGTGCACTTCGAATCCAGCGCCAGCGAGGCCACCGCCGCGGCAACGCTGGCTGCCTCCGTGATGTATCCGGTGCGTGGCGCGGTCACCTTCAAGGCGCCGGTCGGCATCAATGTCGCGTCAGACGCGCTCGCCAACCTCTCCTCGGGCGGCGTGACCGGCGGCGCGCTGATCATCATCGGCGAGGATTACGGCGAAGGCTCCTCCATCATGCAGGAGCGTTCGCATGCGTTTGCGATGAAGTCGCAGCTTTGGCTGGTCGATCCGCGGCCGAACGTGGCGTCCATCGTCAAGGCCGTGCACGATTCCTTCGAGCTGTCCGAAGCGTCGAATACGCCCGTGATGCTGGAGGTGCGGATACGCGCCTGCCACGTGCATGGCCGCTTCGCCACCCGCGACAATCTCCGCCCCGTCTTTCCGCTGTCCCGCGCGCTGGATCAGCCGTCGCGCGACACCAACCGCATCGTGCTGCCGCCGGCCTCGTTCCTGCACGAAAAGGAGAAGGTCGAGCATCGCTGGCCCGCGGCGGTTGAGTTCATCCACGCCCGCGGCATGAACGAGACCTTCGACGGCGACATCGACGATATCGGCATCATCATGCAGGGCGGCATGTACAACGGCGTCATCACAGCCCTGCGCGAGGCCGGACTTGCCGATATCTGGGGCGAGACACGTGTACCGCTCTATGTGATGAACGTGACCTACCCGATCGTCGACCGCGAGGTGATCGACTTCTGCCGCAGCAAGAAGGCGGTGCTGATGGTCGAGGAAGGACAGCCCGAATTCATCGAGCAGGCGCTGCACAAGATCCTGCGCAACGCAGACATTCCGGCCAAGCTGCACGGCAAGGACCTGTTCCCGATGGCCGGCGAATATACGGCACAAGTCATGCGCGAAGCGATCGGGGCCTTCATCCGCCGCTGGCGCCCGGATGCCTTGTCGGATGCCGCGCGCGCACCGAACATCGACCGCGCCGAAGTCGATGAGAAAATCCGCGTGCTCGCCGATGTGGTGCCACCCCGTCCGCCGGGCTTCTGCACCGGCTGTCCGGAGCGGCCGATTTTTTCCGCGATGAAACTGGTTGAGAAGGAACTCGGACCGCATCACATCGCCGCCGATATCGGCTGTCATTTGTTCTCGATCCTGCCGCCGTTCAATATCGGCGCCACCACGATGGGTTACGGGCTCGGCCCGGCCTCGGCCTCCGCCTTCAACGTTCCCGCGGGCAAGCGGCCGATCTCGATGATGGGCGACGGCGGCTTCTGGCACAACGGGTTGACCAGCGGCGTCGGCAACGCCGTCTTCAACCAACACGACGGCGTGATCGTCGTGGTCGACAATTACTATTCCGCCGCGACCGGCGGCCAGGACATTCCGTCCTCGCGCGCCGACAACCGATCGCGTTCGACCAGGCACCCGATCGTCGAGGCTGTAAAGGGTGTCGGCGCCAAATGGGTGCGACAGATCGATCGCACTTACGATGTCACGCGCATGCGCGACACGCTGCGCGAGGCGCTGACGACGGAGGAGAAGGGCCCGAAGATCATCGTCGCCTCGTCGGAATGCATGCTGAACAAGCAGCGGCGCGTGAAGCCGCTGATGGCGGCGGCCGCCAAGCGCGGCGAGCGCATCGTGCGCGAGCGCTTCGGTGTCGATGAGGATGTATGTTCCGGCGACCACGCCTGCATCCGCTTGTCCGGCTGCCCCTCGCTGTCGGTGAAACCGACCAGCGATCCCCTGAAGGACAATCCAGTCGCCGCCGTCGACAATAGTTGCGTCGGCTGCGGCCATTGCGGCGAGGTCGCGGACGCGGCTGTCTTGTGTCCCTCGTTCTATCGCGCCGACATCGTTTCCAATCCGACCTCGTTCGAAACGCGGCTCGATCGTATCTGGCAACGAATGATCGGCGCTTTGCAGCGCTGGCGCGCCGGACGCCGCGTCACGTTTGAGCAGGAGGCGGCATGAACGTCCCGGTCGCGCCCTCCTCCATCGCACTTAGTCAGGCTCGCCCGATCACCGTCGCGGTGCTCGCGATGGGCGGCCAAGGCGGCGGCGTCTTGGTCGACTGGATTGTCGCATTGGCCGAGCGGCGCGGCTGGTTCGCGCAATCGACATCGGTGCCCGGCGTCGCCCAGCGCACCGGTGCCACGATCTATTACATCGAGATGATCGCGCCCGACACGAGCAAGCCCGGCCGCCACCCGGTGCTGTCGCTGATGCCGGCGCCGGGCAAGGTCGATATCGTGATCGGCGCCGAATTGATGGAAGTTGGCCGCGCTATCCTGCGCGGGTTGGTCTCGCCTGATCGCACGCTGCTGATAGGTTCGTCCCACCGCTCGTTGGCCGTGATCGAGAAGACCGCACCCGGCGACGGTACCGCAGACGGCGGCGCAGGTCTATGAGGCGGCAAACGTCGCCGCCAACCGCTTCATCGCCTTCGACATGGCCGAGATCGCCGACGACACCGGCAGCGTGGTCTCCTCGGTGCTGTTCGGCGCGCTCGCGGGCTCCGGCGCTCTGCCCTTTACGACAGAGGACTTTGAGGAAACGATCCGGGCTGCGGGGGTCGGCGTCGATGCCAGCCTGCGCGCCTTCACCGCCGGCCGCGAACGGGCCGGCGCCATGGTCAAGCAGGATCCTAAGATCAAGCCTGTGGCGAAGCCGCCGCTCGCAAAGCATTTTCCGCGTCTCGAACCAATCGGCCACGCCGGTTATGACGCGCTGGTCGCGCGAGCGCGGCGGTTGCCGCCGGAGCTGCACGGCATCGTCGCGGCCGGCCTACGGCGAGTGGTCGACTATCAAGATGTCGCCTACGGCGGCGAATATCTCGAGCGGATGGAAGCGATGCCGCGCGAGGCGACCGGCCTGCTGCAGGCTTTTGCCAAGTATCTCGCGGTCGCGATGGCCTATGACGACGTGATTCGCGTGGCCGATCTGAAGACGCGAGCGGGACGATTCGACCGGGTGCGCCGCGAGGTCCGCGCTGGCGACGACCAGGTTCTCGCGATCACCGAGTTCTTCCATCCGCGGATCGAGGAACTGGCGGGGCTCCTGCCACCAGTTCTCGGCGAGAAGGTCGAGCGCAACAAACGGCTTGCCCGACTTGTCGATCGTGGACGTAAACTGCGCACCACCGCGCCGTCGTCGTTCCTACTGCTGTACGGCGTGGCCGGACTGCGGCGCTTCCGCCGTCGTACGCTGCGACATGCCCGCGAGATGCGCCATCTCGACGAGTGGGCGCAACGCATCCGGAAATTCGTCGGGACCGATCCGGCGCTCGCGACCGCCGTGTGTGAGGCTCGCCGCCTCGTCGGCGGCTACTCGGACACGCATTCGCGCGGTGAATCGAAGTTCGACAAGGTCATGCTTGCGTCCGAGCGTCTGGCCGGCCGCCCCGATGCCGCCGAATGGGTACAGCGGCTGACCAAGGTGGCGCTGAAGGACGCCGATGGCGGCGAACTCGACGGCGCCTTGCGCACCGTCGAGACACTGTTCGAGGACGCCTGAGGATGGATCAATTCGAAGTCGTGGTGTCGAAGGCCGAGGCGCTCACGTCGCGCATCCGCGAATTCGTGCTGACGCGAGCCAACGGCGCGCCGATGCCGGGCTGGTCCGCGGGCGCGCATATCGACGTCCACCTGCCTGATGTCGGCCGTCGCTCCTATTCGCTGATCGAGACGGTCTCGCCGCGCGCGGCCGAACATCCGACCGCCTATCGCATCGCCGTGCTGCAGGAAAGCAAGAGCCACGGCGGCTCCAGCTTTATGCACGGCCTCAAGACCGGCGATCGCCTGACAATCTCGCCACCGGCGAACAATTTTCCGCTTCGAGCCGGCGCGGGAGAGGTGGCACTTGTCGCGGGCGGCATCGGCGTGACGCCGCTGCTCACGATGGCCTGTGAATTGAACGCGGCGAAGCGGCCGTTCTCGTTCTATTACGCCGGCCGCAGCCGCAGCGAACTCGCCTTTCTCGGCGACATCGAGCGGCTGGCTAGCGCTAGCGCGACCATCCACGCCGACGACGAAGCCGGCTGCTTCTTCGACCTCGAGGGCTTGATGAGCGGGCTCGCACCCGACGTGCCGCTCTATCTCTGCGGACCGCTGCCGATGATCGAAGCAGCCATCGCGCTGGCAAAGCGGATGAACTGGCCGCAAGGGCGGCTTCATTTCGAAATCTTCACCGCGCCCGAAGAGAAGTCCGGAGACTCCGCCTTCGAGGTCGAACTCAGGAGCAGCGGGCGCGTCTATGACATTCCCGCCGGCAGGACCATCCTCGACGTGCTGATCGAGGCCGGCGAAGACCCAATGCATGACTGCAAGCGCGGCGATTGCGGCATCTGCCAGACCACGGTGATCTCAGGCATTCCCGATCATCGCGACTACATCTTGAGCGACAGCGAGAAGGCCTCGAACAAGGTGATGCAGATCTGTATTTCGCGCGCGAAGACCAAGCGACTCGTGCTCGACCTGTGAGGGAGAAACGCATGACCCGATATGCCGGCAATGTCGCGGCCATTCGCGCCCTGGTCCGCGACCAGGAGGTTCACCGCGACGTCTATGTCAGCGAGGAAGTGTTCCAGCTCGAGATGGAGCACATGTTCCCGAATAGCTGGGTCTATGTCGGCCACGACAGCCAGGTCCCCAATCCCGGCGATTATTTTGGCACTACGATCGGCACGCAGCCGATCCTGCTGGTCCGCCACACTGACGGGACGGTAAAGGTGCTGCACAACCGCTGCCCGCATAAGGGCACACGCATCACGTCCGAGACCTGCGGCAATGCCGGAAAGTTCTTCCGCTGCCCCTATCATGCCTGGAGCTTCAGGACCGACGGCTCGCTGCTCGCTATCCCACTAAAGAAGGGCTACGAGAACACCGGCTTCGAACAGAGCCATGCGGCGAGCGGCATGGCGCCGGTGCGACATGTGCGCAACTACCGCGGCTTCGTGTTCGCCAAGATCAATGACGGCGGCCTCGATTTCGAGGAGTTCTTCGGCGACAGTCTATCGAGCTTCGACAACATGATCGACCGCTCGCCGGTCGGTCAGCTCAAGGTCGCCGGCGGCGTGCTGCGGTACATGCACAATTGCAATTGGAAGATGCTGGTGGAAAACCAGACCGACACTTGCCATCCGATGGTGGCGCATGAGTCCTCCGCCGGGACGGTGGTCGAGGTCTGGAAGAAGGCGCCGCCCGGCACCAAGAAGCCGATGGCGGTCGAGATCATCGCTCCCTTCATGAGCCCATATGAATTCTTCGAGAACATGGGCATTCGGATCTGGGACAACGGCCACGGCCACACCGGCGTGCATCACTCGATCCATTCCGACTATTCGGCAGTGCCCGGCTATTTCGACAAGATGAAAGCGGCCTATGGCGAAGAACGCGCCAAGGCGATCCTCGGCGAGAACCGGCACAACACGGTCTATTTCCCCAACATCATGATCAAGGGGCCGATCCAGTTGTTGCGGCACTTCAAGCCGATCGCAGCCAACAAGACCCTGGTCGAATCCTGGACGTTCCAGCTCGTCGATGCACCCGACATGCTGCTCGAGCGCACGTTGATGTACAACCGGCTGATCAACGCGCCGACCTCGATCGTCGGCCATGACGACCTCGAAATGTATGAACGCGCACAGGAGGGCCTGCACTCGAACGGCAATGAGTGGGTGAACCTCCAGCGCCTCTACAGCCCCGACGAAGCCGGGCAGACCAACGTAGCGGTCAACGGCACCAGCGAGTGGCCGATGCGTCACCAGTTCCGGGCATGGACCAAGTTCATGACGATGGGGATGTAACATGAGCATGGTCACTGAGGCTCCCCTGAAGAATGCGGTTCCAACCGACCAGGAGTTGATCGATTTCGTGGTTCGCGAGGCGCGGCTGATCGATCAGCAGCGTTTCGACGAATGGCTCGATCTCTACGCCGACGACGCTTTCTACTGGATGCCGCTGGAATGGAATCAAACCGATCCGCGGCTGACTTGCTCGCTGATGTATGAGGACAAGCTGTTGCTCTCGATCCGGGTCGAGCGGCTCAAGGGCGCGCGGACATTCAGCCAGAAGCCGAAAAGCCGCTGCCATCACGTGCTGCAGACGCCGCAGGTGGATTCGCGCGATCCTGCCGCCAACAACTACGTCACCTGGACCCCGATGCATTACATCGAGACCCGCATGGACGAGCAGACACTCTTTGCTGCCTGGGCCACGCATCATCTCAGCGTCGAGAACGGCAGGCTGAAGATCAAGCTCAAGCGCGTCGACCTGATCAATTGCGATGCTGCCTTCGGCAACATCCAGCTCTTCATGTGAGGGAGGATGAACGTGGTCCACCACACGGCGATCGTGAGCGGCGGTAATACCGGCATTGGCGCTGCGATCGCGCGCGGCCTGCTCGCCGAGGGGTATGACGTGATCTCGCTGTCGCGGCGCAAGCCGGACTGGAGCCATCCAAAACTCTCCTCGCGCGAGGTCGACCTGCTCGATGCGACGGCAACGCGCCAGGCGGCGACGGAAATCGCCGCGAATTTTGCGATCACCCATGTCGTGCACAATGCCGGCGCCATTCGGCCTAAGCCGCTGGAAGAGGTCGATGACGGGGACGTCGGCGCCTTGGCGCAGCTTCATTTCGGCGCCGGGATCGCGCTGGCGCAGGCGGCGCTACCGAATATGAAGCAGGCGCGCTTCGGCCGCATCGTTCTACTATCCTCCCGTGCCGCGCTCGGCGCCGCCACACGCACCGTCTATTCGGCCACCAAGGCCGGCATCATCGGCATGGCGCGGACCTGGGCGCTCGAGCTTGCGCCGTTCGGGATCACCGTCAATGTCGTCGCGCCGGGCCCGATCGGAGACACCGAGATGTTCGAGAGCGTGATGTCGCCGGAATCCGAACGCGCCAAGAGGTTGGCACAGTCGATTCCGCTCGGCCGCCTCGGCAAATCCACCGACGTCGCCCGCGCGGTCAGTTTCTTCAGTTCACCGGATGCCGACTTCATCACCGGGCAGACGCTCTACGTCTGCGGCGGAGCCAGCATCGGGTCGATTTCCATCTAGCTTGGAGTGAGTTCCAGCCATGGACGCCACGGTCAAACGAAAGGCTCGATCCGCCAAGGGCGCGCGCATGCAACCGCTGCACCCAGGCGAGCCGGCGCACGAATCCGATGGCGCGCATCTCGAGTTGCGCATCTGGCTGCGGCTGCTTTCCTGCGCCACTAGGATCGAGAAGGCGCTGAACGCACGGCTGCGCAAGGAGTTCAACACTACGCTGGCCCGCTTCGACCTTTTGGCGCAGCTCGCGCGCAAACCTGCAGGCGCGACCATGTCCGAAGTCTCCGAGCTCTTGATGGTCTCGAACGGCGCCATCACCGCGCTCGTGCAGAAGCTGGAAGCCGACGGCCTTATCCATAGAGAAGTCGATTCCGAGGATCGCCGCACCTTCCGCCTGCGCCTGTCACAGGAAGGCGCCAAGGAATTCGGCCGGATGGCACGCCGGCACGAGGAATGGGTGATTGCGCTGATCGGCGAGCTGTCGCCGGTCGCGCAGTCGGACCTGCTGCAACATTTGACCCTGCTCAAGCGCCGCCTCGACAAGCACGCCTGACGCGGATGCCGGACGGCGGCGCCGCAAGCGGCTTGAAGCGCTATGAGCTGGGGCCGCTTCCCGAAGGCGCGAGCCGATGCTTGAAGAACGCCAGGATCTCATCGCGGGCCGCGATCGTCGGCTGGCCGGCCTCGTCGATCAGGTGCGCGGTGACGACGCTGTGCGGGGTGGTCACATGGTGCGCGAAGAATGGCGCGAGATCGGTATTCGCTGCGCTATCCGGCAGCACCCGTCCAATGAACCGCTCGCCGAGCGCTTCCGCATAGGCCGCGAAGCGTTGCGCCATGCAGAACTTGTCGCCTTCGAAGCGATAGGCCATCACCGTCAGATCTTCCCGCTCCAGCCGTTCGCGGACGGCCCTGACTTCGTCCGGGGTGATTTCGATGCCTGCCGGATCGTTCAGCGGCAGCGACGGCTGCGAAAGCACCGGCGCCAGCATCGATGGTTCAAGCATCATGGTCAGCGCAAAATTTCCCGTAAAACACATGCCAATAGCGCCGACGCCGGGACCGCCGCACTCGCCATGCGCCAATCGCGCCAGCGACCGCAGCCACTTTGTCACCGGGCTGGACTGGTTTGAGGACAAGGCGCGAAACTCGGCGCTTACACAGGCGCGCTGAAAGATCGCAGCGCCCTCCTCCGCGCCTGGAACGGCACCGTCGCGGCCGAACAGCGACGGCATGTAGACGGTGAAGCCGGCGTCGCGGACCCAGCGCGCAAATCGCGCGACATGCGGGCTGATCCCCGGCATCTCCGTCATCACGATGACAGCCGGCCCCGTGCCGGCCACGTAGACGATCTTGGTGACGCCATCGAGCGCGATGTCGCGGCGCGCGAAATCCTCGAGCGGATCGTCCTGCGTCATGGACCGCTTCGGCATCGGCACAATTCCTTTGTCGATCAATGGATGCTCAGGCAGGAGCCGCGGCGCAGCGGCCGAAGATTCCTACAAACGCCGTCCTCGTGACTATCGTTGCGATTTCTGAGCCATCGGCTAGTGTCAAAAATGACATTTATCGGGCATTTTTTGACATGACCAAAGTGGCGGTTGTTGAGATCGAGGGGTGCATGGCCTCGAGCGCGGCCATCACTCACGACGTATTGGCGACCGCGAACCGGATCGGCGCTGCGAAACGCGTTCTGCCATTCAAGGTGACGACGGTGCGTTGCGGATCCCGCCGAAGCAGCGCCGATCTGCGCGGAATCGAGCTTGTCATCGTTCCCGGGCTTGGCACGGCGTCGGCAGACGAGCTGGAGACGAAGTTGATGAGCCCGGCATGCCGGCGCGCGGGCGACATGATGACCCGGGCGCACGCGACCGGAGCCATGCTCGCTGCGTCCTGCGCCAGCACCTTTTTGTTGGCAGAGGCGGGCCTGCTCGACGGCCGGCGCGCGACCACGACATGGTGGCTCGCACCGCTGTTCCAGCAGCGCTATCCCCAAGTCGAACTCATGACGGAGCAGATGGTCGTCGCCGATTGGCCGATCGCAACCGCTGGCGCGGCCATGGCGCAGATGGACCTGATGCTCGCGATCGTCAGCCGGTTCGCAGGACCAGGCCTGGCGAAAGCCTGCGCCAATTATCTCCTGCTGGATGAGCGACGCTCCCAGGCGCCATTCATGGCGATTACCTATCTAGCAGGCCAGGACCCGAGGATTGCCAAGGCCGAGAAGTGGGTGCGCGACAATATCGCGCGTGACTTTGCGATCGAGGAGCTGTCCGCAGCCGTCGCACTGGCGCCGCGGACATTTGCCCGGCGAATCGCGGCGACCTGCGGTGTTTCACCAATTCAGTTCGTGCAGCGGATCAGGCTGGAAACAGCGCGCTTGCTGCTTGAGACGACGCGCCTGTCGGTCGAGCAGATCGCGCGGCAGGTCGGATATGCGGAGCCTTCCACGCTTCGCCGGCTGATCCGGCGCGATACGAAACATCCTCCCGGACATTTCCGCCCTGTCGTTTGAGCGTCTCCCTCGCCCGCGACGTCGCCAGTCTCACTGGCCCAGTATCGCCTTCACCTCGAGATATTCCTCAAATCCGAAGATTCCGAATTCGCGCCCATTGCCGGACTGCTTGTAGCCGCCAAACGGCAGGCTGCGGTCGAAAGGAGCACCGTTGAGGTAGACGCGCCCGGCGCGGATGCGGTTGGCGACGATGCGAGCTCGGTCCGCATTCCTGGACTGCACGAAGCCCGCCAAGCCGAACGGCGTGTCATTGGCGATTTCGATCGCCTCCTCCTCGCTATCGTAGCTCATGATCGACAGCACGGGACCGAAGATCTCCTCACGCGCGATCTTCATCTGCGGCGTCACGTCGCCGAAGACGGTCGGACGAACATAGTATCCGCGGTTGATTTCGGCAGGCCGACCCGTTCCGCCGGCCACCAGCGTCGCCCCTTCATCAACGCCGGACTGAATAAGATCCTGAACTTTCTGAAACTGCGCCTGGCTCACCAGCGGCCCCATCGTGGATGCGGGGTCGAGCGGATCTCCCAGGCGAATACTGTGGACCGCCTCGCGCGCCGCCTCGAATGCCGCCTCCCGCTGCGCGCGTGGAATCAGCATGCGCGTGGGAGATTGGCAGTTCTGGCCAGCGTTGGTGTAACAGGCGTGAACGCCCTGGATCACGGCCGCTTTCAGATCAGCATCGGCAAGGATGATGTTGGCGGACTTGCCGCCCAGTTCCTGCGCGACGCGCTTGACCGTATGCGCCGCAAGCTTGGCCACTCTGACACCCGCCATCGTCGATCCGGTGAACGACACCATGTCGATGTCGGGATGGGCGGCGATCGCCTCGCCCACTGTGGGACCGTCGCCGTTGACGAGATTGAAGACGCCCGCCGGCACGCCAGCGGCGTCGACGATCTCCGCGAACAGCATCGCGCTGAGCGGCGCGATCTCGCTGGGTTTCAGGACGACCGTGCAGCCGGTTGCGAGCGCCGGCGCGACCTTGGACGCGACCTGGTTCAGTGGCCAGTTCCACGGCGTGATCAGTCCGCAGACACCGATCGGTTCGCGGCGGATGATCCCGTTCCCCATCCGCTCCTCGAACTTGTAGTTCGCAAGCACGCGCGCCGCTTCCTCAAAATGAAACAGCGCGACCGTGGCCTGACGCTCCGTCGCAAACGTGATGGGCGCGCCCATTTCGAGGGTCATCATCCGCGCCAGTTCCTTCAGGCGCGCCCTAAAGCCCTCGATGATCTTCTGAAGCCAGGACAGGCGTTCTTCGACGCTGGTTTCGGAATAGGTGGCAAAAGCGCGGCGGGCTGCCTTGGCGGCCCGATCCACATCCGGAGGGGAGCCCAGGCTGATCTGCGCGAAGATCTCCTCCGTCGCAGGATTGACGATTCCAAGCGTTGACGGCGCGGCCGGATCCACCCAGGCTCCGTCGATATAGAATTTCAGTTTTTTCATTGTTCTCTTTTCATGATGTCCGCATAGCGGCGTCATTGCTCCGTCAGAGGTGCCTGCCCTCATCCACCGGCACTACAATTCCCGTCGAACTGGTCAGGTTGACGATGCAGGCTACTACCGCCCTTGCGACATCGTCGGGCGTCGTAACGTGGGCCAGCGGCAATCTTTCGGCCGTTTTCTGTAGCTGTTCACGGCTCCGGCCCGGGACAAAATCCGTGTCCACGCCGGCGGGCGAGACGGAGAAGACGCGGATCCGCGGCGCAAGCACTTTCGCAAGCGCGATCGTCAGCGCGTCGACACCCGCCTTTGCAGCCAGATAGGCCAGGCTGCTGCCCAGACCCGTGCGAGCCGCGATGGACGAAATGTTCACGATCGCCGACCCGCTGCCGCGCTCCAGCAAGGGACGGAAGGCGCGAACCATGGCGAATGGTCCCCGCAGATTGAGCGTAACGGTCCGGTCGAAGATATCGTCCGTCAACGCTTCCAGATCAGCGGCGGGCACGGGCGTCGTGGCGCCGCCGCAATTGACCAGCGCATCGAGCCGCCCGTACTGCTTGTCCACGGCCGCCGTGGCCTCGGAGATGGCAGTCGGATCGTCGATCGCGATCCGCATGGCGACGTGCCGGCTGCCTTGCAGCCCATCGATCACCTCTTCGGCCAGTGAACGGCGGCTGTTGTAGCCGACCACGACAGCAGAACCCATGGCGGCAAGGCGCGCCGCCGTCGCCTTGCCGATACCGCTGTTGCCGCCGGTGACGAGGACAACCTTCGGGATCGGCAGCGCAGGGATTTCAATAGCCGTCATCTATGGCAATCTTGCTTTACTGCATCGCGATCTTGGCCGCCTCGATCACGGGCCGCCATTTGTCGCGTTCGCCATCGATAAACGCCTTGAGGTCTTGCGGCGCACCGCCGACGCCTTGCAGCGAATTTTGTTCGAGGATGGTTTTGCCCTTGTCGCCCTTCAGAAAGGCATTCACCGCCTTGTTGACCTTCATCACGATCTCAGGCGGTGTACCGGTTGGAGCCACGATTGCGTACCATGCGGTCGCCTCAAATCCCTTGAATCCCGCTTCCTGCACGGTCGGCACATCGGGCAGTTGCGCGACGCGCTGGCTTGTCGTCACTGCAAGCGCTCGGATCTTGCGGTCGGCTAGCAGCGGCAGATAGGTCGGCATGAAATCCATGGCGACGTTGACTTGTCCGCCCAAGAGGTCCGTGATCAGTGGCGCGGACCCACGATAGGGTACATGTGTCATCTCGACGCCGGCAAACTGCTGGATCAGCGCCGAGGTAATGTGTCCGAGCGTGCCGTTGCCGGGATGGCCGACATTGACCTTGCCCGGGTTCTGTTTGGCATAGGCGATCAGGTCGGGAAGCGTCCTCGCTGGAAAGTCTGACGTCGCCGTGATGATCATTGGAGACTTGGCGACGAGCACAACCGGCGTGAAATCTCGCTCGGAGTCGTAAGCCAGGCCCTTGTACATGAACTTGTTGAGTGCGATCGGCGCTGGCGTCCCGAACAGCCAGGTATGGCCATCTGCAGCCGCTTTGGCGACAGCCGCCCCACCGAGATTACCGCCCGCCCCCGCACGGTTTTCGACGATGAACTGCTTGCCGAAGTCTTCGCTCAGCGCCTGGGCAACGGCGCGCGCCAACGTGTCAACGGCGGCGCCAGCCGGGAACGGTACGATCATGGTGACCGGGCGGCTCGGCCACTCCTGCGCGGCAGCGGGCTGACATGGCGCAATGGCAAGTGCAAGGCCTATGAGGCCGACAGAGAGCAGACGCATGTTTCCTCCCGAGCTGTGCGCAGGCGCTGCATGGGCACCAGCGCTTATTCTTCGGCAAACTTGTCCAGGCCCTTGCGGCCCAGCCATTTGGACAGTTCGTCCGCAACGGCTTCATTGTTGAGATCGGCAAAGGCAATGTGCGTGTTGCCGCGCAGACCCGCATCGGGAAGCAGCAGGACCTCGCAATCTCCGCCGTGACGATTGACGATATCGCAGAAGGTCCGTGCCACCTTGACCGAGGCGGCCCAGATCGGACGCGTCTCGGTGTAGTCGCCGAATACCATCTGGATCGGAAACTTGGTCAGCTTCTTGAACTCGACGAGCGGCACGGAATTGGGGCCGTACGGCGCATCCGGCTTCGGCTCGGGCCCCTCGCCCACCGGGAAGACGAAGCCTGGCGTTTCGTAAGCAACGATGCCCTTCATGTTGTCGCTCTTTGCCTTGAGTGCCGACAACAGCGCGCGCCAGCCGCCCGCGGAATTGGTGACGGCAACCACGGGACCGATCCTGTCGATGGCCCGGCCGCCGGCCTCCGCCTGCAACAATGCATTCTCGAGCGTATCGAACTCGTCGTAACGGGCACGCGTCGCCTGATTCCAGGCTTCCTTGTCGGCCGTGGGAAACTGCAGGCCCGGATGCCAATTGAGATACGTCAGACCGAAGCGCCAGGCGGCAAAGTTGCGCTGATCGAAATAATCCGGCGTGTAGGTGATCGGCTCGCAACTCCAGTTCGCGCGGCCGACGCGCGGGCCGTCCCAGAGGTAAACAGGATAGCCCTTGCGCAGAAAGATACTCTTGTAGCCTTCGCCGCCGTCCCAACGGTTCTCCCACACCTTGGTGCTCGAGCTGTGCCACATGATCAGGCCGACGCTGCGCCTTTTCGCGGGGATGAAGTATTCGACATAACCATGGTCGCAGGAGAGCGTCTGGCTGGGATCGCCGGGCTTGGCAACGACCCTGCCGCCCACTTCATACGCGCCCGTCGATTCCAGGATGATCGGCGGCTTCGGCGGCTGGCGCTGCTCTTCCGCGACTACCGTGTGGCTTGCTCCCATGAACAGCAATGCTGCCATAAATGGCATGGCTCGCGCCACGATGCGGTCCATCAGCGCGTCACCGTCGCGATCTACCCGTTCCATGCTAATTTCCTCCCCTTAAGCGCACGCCGCTTTTCGCAGTCTTTGCGCTTGTCCCGCTAAGCGGCGTCTTGTGTGGCCGACTGCATCACCGGAAGGTTCAGAAACCGCGCCGCGTTGTCGCTGATGAGTTTCCTGATCGCAGGCCGCGGCATCTGCAGATCGAGCAGGATCTGGGTAATGCTGCGGAAGCCGTCGACCGGACGCTGCGACCCCTGCAGGCCGAGATCGGACGACAAAATCGTGTTGTCGACGCCAGCCACTTCGATCAGGTGCGCGAGATCATCCGCGCTGTACTTTAAGGATTTGCCTTCGATGAACATGCAGATCGAATGCTCCATCTTGACGCCGCGCGCGACGAGCTGGCGGATATCGGTGTCATTGCAGCCGACGATGTAGGTCGGATGGTTGACCATCATCTTCTTGACGCCGCGTCGCGCCGCCTCATCGAACAGGATATGCAATTCGCTGGCCGGCAGGTGGCCGCCGGCCAGGATAATGTCCGCCTCGGCAATGAGATCGATGACCTTCCTGGTGTCGTCCGTGAGCTTGCCATTGGCATCGAGCGCGGAGAGCGGAATCGGCTCGAGCATTTTCTGCGAGGTCTTCGGAAACGTCGAGTTTCCAGCCGCCATCGCCTTGATATGGTTCGCGGCCGACAGCGTCGGCATCCAGACGATCTTGCCGCCGAGCTTGATCGTATGGTCGACCGCATGCGGATTGATACCACCCGAGGCATTGTTCAGCACGATGCCGGAGAACAGCTTCACATTGGTTTCGGGAAAAAGCTTCTCCAGCAGGGTCGCATGCGCCATGCCGGCATAAAAATGGTCCTTGTAGAGCACGGCGCGGAACTTCGCTTCCGCCGCATCGAGCAGTTCCTCGTGATGATCGAGGATGCGCGGCATGGCTGCCGGGCCGCTATGGCAGTGCAGGTCGATCGCGCCGACCAGAAGCTCGGTGACTTCCGCCGCCCGCGACAGCGGCGGCAGTGGTACGGTGTTCGGGTAGGATACTTGCTTGTCGGCCATGGTCGAAGGCCCTTTCAGATGGAGATGTGTCAGGCCGCGGATTGGCCGGCTACGGTTTGCGCGGGCATCGGATAATCGTCCTCATTCAATACCCAGCCTGGCTTGGCCGAGAAATCCCGGCGCGGCGGGCAGAAGATGTCGACGAGAACGTTGAGCTTGGGATCGACGGCTTGCGATGTGTGAATGGCCGGCGGTGGAATCACGGCAATGGAGGGGGATCCGCAGCGTTCGTGATCGTCGTCGCGCCACTGGGCCATATCGGTCGTCCACGGCCAGCGCAGGTGGTGAACAAAGGTGCCGGCCAGTGCCAGCGAGCATTGCTCGAAATCGTCATGGTGATGCGGCGACATCTTGCTCGGATCGCGCGGGCCGTTTCGCGGCTCGAGGAAATTCACCATGAAGGTCGAGCAGCGGAAGATGCGCCCGAACCGGCCCGGCGTCACCGCAACGTCGAGACTGTAGGTGTGGATCTTCGCGCCCGCAGCCGCCACCGGCCACGGCTCGAACGGCGGTAGATTGGGATGCGGCGTCGCGTAGGACGCGGCGTTCGAGCAGAGTTTTGCGAAGTCTTCCGATCGCGTCGTCACCATGCGTACCACCGTGGCGCCACCCAGCAAGGTGACGGAGCTTGCACCCGCCGGCACGAAACTGATGGAGTGACCGTTGACGACCTTGCGCTCGTTGCCCCAGACGATCTCGGCCCCAGCGCCAGGATCTGGAAGCAGCACGACATATTCGTCGGGCTGGTTGGTCCGGCTCAGCACCGCGCCCTTGTCGGCCTCGCTATAGGCGATGATGAAGTTCTGGCCGCGGGCGTACCAGGTCCGCGCGCCGTTCTGATCTTCGGCCGGCGGCGTTTCGTAGAATTTGGCGTACTCGGCGCCTGCAAAGTGGGTGGCGGCGGGCTTTGTGCCGGCGGGGCGTGGCGGCGAGCGCAGCGCGCGGATCAGTGCTGTGATACATGTGAGCCATCCGTGGTTCGAACGAGCGTTTTGAAATCGGTGAGCGTTTGCGCCGCGGCCCGGCGCATCAGCCCCTGATCCGACGAGATGATGAAGGCGCTGGCCCCGAGCTCGGCGAAATCCTTGGCTTCCGCCGAGCTCGCGACCATCACGCAGACCGGTTTGGCGACTTTCTTCGCCGCGGCAATGATCCTCATCACCGCATCCTTGACGGACGCATCGGCCGAGGATTTGGCGCCAAGGGCGACGGTGAGGTCACCGCGGCCGATGAAGAAGCCGTGGATTCCATCGACAGCGGCGATGGCGTCGATGTGATCCAGCGCTTCCGGGTCCTCGATCATCGCAATTGCGCAAACCGATTCATCTTGTTCATCGACGAGAGTCCACATCGGCGTGCCGCCATAGGCGCCGGCGCGGGACGAACCGGAATAGCCGCGCCGTCCACTGCGGTATCGCGCGGCGGCCGCAATTGCGCGTGCCTTCTCGACCGTCGCGACATGCGGCACCAGCACACCGGCTGCGCCGCAATCCAGGCAGGACAGGATCTTGGCCGGATCATCCGATGATACCCGCACGATTCCGGCGAGGTTGCTGGCCCGCGCGGCCAGCAACATGACATCGGTCATCGCGCGATCGATCGGCGCGTGCTCCTCGTCGATGACGACGAAATCGTAGCCGAGCGCGCCGAATATCTCGGTCGCATGCGTGGTCGGCGTCTTGATGAACGTGCCGACGACTACCTGTCGCGCTACGAGCCGGCGACGGAATGACGAGAAATGCGGCCTGACGACGTCTCCGGACACGGTTGCTCCTCCCCGGCCATCTGCACGGGCTGCCTTGAGAGGCAGGCCCGGCGTGGCGCTTGGCGAAAACCATTGCAGGGACGACGCCGGTCGGCCATAGCTATTCCGCCGCGTTCCACCAGGTGGAATTTCAAGATGCCGCTCAAATCCGACACCGTCGAAGCCGCCTCGCGCACGCTGCTGCTGCTGGAGGAGCTCAACCGCCACCGCGTCACCTCGATCGATCGCCTGCACAGGGCGACGGGACTGCCGAAATCGACTGTGGTGCGGTTGATGAAGTCGCTATGCGCGCTGGGCTATGCCGCCAACGACCGGCGGCAGGGCGGCTACGCGGTCGCCTCGCGGGTCAAATCGCTGAGCAACGGCTTTCACGGCGATCCGCTGGTGGTGGAGGCTGCGCGCCCATGGGCGCTCGCCTTCACGCGGCAATATCACTGGCCCATCGCCATCGCCGTCCTCGACCGGAGTTCAGTCGTGGTCCGCTTCAGCACCATTCCCGACAGCCCGGTCTCGCCCTTTCACGGTACCCTCAACATGCAACTCAGCCTGCTCGGACGAGCGCTGGGGCGCGCCTATCTGGCGTTCTGTCCGGTGAGCGAGCGATCGATGCTGCTCGACATGCTGGCCCGATCGCAGGAGGCCGAAGACAAACTCGCCACCGAACGAAAGCGGGCATTGGCTTTGCTGGCCACGATCCGCAAGCAAGGTTTTGCCGAACGCGACCCGATGGTCGAACCGCGCTCCTCGAACACGATCGCGCTTCCCGTCATCGTCAACCGCCGCGTGCTCGCCACCGTCGGCATGACCTATTTCACGTCGGCGCTCGACCGCGCAGACGTCGTCGGGCGCTACGTGCCGCTCGTGAAAGCCCTGGCGGACAATATTGCCGCAAGTGTCTCGTCGTTGCAGGAGTAGAGCCTAGGGAGATTGGCCGTCAGAGTGCTGCGGCGAGCACAATGATGGGCATCCTGTGTACTCGCGATGAAGGAGTGACATCCCTGACGCTTGACAGGGGAAACGCTACCTATTTAGTAGCGAGAATGCCTATGAGCCAAACACCAAGACCTGGGAGACCTGTCCGAGGCTCGCGGACAGGCGTCCCTGTCATGGCGCTCCTGGACCTGTTGGGGCGACGCTGGACATTGGGCGTTCTGTGGAATCTCAGCAATGGCGGACCCTGCACATTCCGCGAACTGCAAGAACGCTGCGAATCGATCTCGCCTACGGTTCTCAATTCGCGCCTGAAAGAACTGCGTGAAGCAGGCTTGGTCGAGCATTCGCACGAGGGTTATCGCGCTACACCGACCGGACATGAACTTTATGCCCTTCTCGTTCCTCTCGGTGTTTGGGCGAAGAAGTGGGCGGCGAAGTTACCGGCGTAAGTCATTCCCGGGATAGTGACAACGGAGCGCACCAAGCATGCGGCCCCGTCGGATCAAGCGGTTCGGTACTGCTCGATCGGGCTCAGATCCGGCTCGATTCCCGATCCCGGCTCTTCGCCCAGGGTCACGGTTCCGTTCGTCACGTTGATGAGCGGTCCGCAAAGTCGGTCGCGCAGCACATTGTCGTTTGAATCGACTTCCAGCAGGCCGTCACCACCAATCCCGGCAAGCAGATGCGCCGATGCGAGCAGACCAATTCCGCCGCCGAGATAGTGCGGGCAGAAGGTCTTGCCTGACGCCAGGATGTCGCGCGCGATACCTGCGCACATGGTCAGGCCACCCCATTTGGCGATGTCGGGCTGCACGACGCGCAATACGTTGTCACCGAGCGCTTGCTCAAACCCCGCGCGGCTCGCGATGTTCTCTCCGGCCGCCAGCGGGATGCCGACGTTTTCACGCAACTCTTGCCATTCCCGCCACGGCCGATCGGCACGGATCGGCTCTTCCAGCCAAGCAAGGTCGAACTCGCGGAGATGCGGCGCAATCTCCAGCGCACGGGCCAGCGACCAGCCCTGATTGGCATCCGCTGCGAGCACGCCGTCGCCCACCAGATCGCGTAGCGACGCCAGATTGGCGCGATCTGTCGCCAGTTCGAAGCCGATCTTCAGTTTCAGTGCGCGATGCCCACGCTTGATGGCCGATTCCGCCATTTGCCGCGAGCTGGTCGGATTAATTCCGCTGGCGTAGACCCTTATCGTCTTGCCGTTGCCACCAAGCAACCGCCACAGTGGCTGCTTCCGCCGCCGCGCGAACAGATCCCAAATTGCAAGATCAATTCCGGCTATCGCCTGCGCGAACGGACCGGGCTCCCCGGATTGCAGCGCCAGCACGGCGGTGCCCTGTGTCAGGGCCTCGAAGATTTCCTGGGGGGCGCTGACTGTGCGCCCGCATGTCGCGGGCGCCAGGACTTCGTTGACGAGTCGCGTTCGATGTTCGGCTCCGACCGATGGAAAGTTTGACCAAATCTCGCCCCAGCCGGCATTGCCGTCAGTGTCTTCCACTCGAACGAATACTGCCGGCCTGTCAAGCATCTTGCCGAAGGAGGTAACAACCGGCGTCGACAATGGGTAACGATAGCAGAAGGCCTGCACGCTACGGACGGTGAATGGTTGCGACGTCATGTCAGGAATCCAAGTCAGTACGCTCGCGCGAAATCACCTTCCTGCCTGATTTCGCCGAAGCCGGGAAAGCGCGCTGTCCAGGCCTTTGCTTTGGCCTTGGTCAGGGTGTTGAGCCGTTCGAGCACGCCGACACCGTCCTTGCGAAGGCTGGCGGCGACGGCGGCGCGATCGGGGAAATGGCTGCGCACGGCATCCAGCCAAATCGTGCGGCCAGCCAGAAAGCCGCCGGCGCCGGCGGCGTAGGCGAAGTCCAGCACGCGCTCGAATTTTTCCGGTGCCGCACCACCTGACAGCAGCACCCAGGGGATGTTGCGTTGGCGACAGATGTCGCCGATTGCCTCGAACTCCTTCTGTGCAGCTTTGGACGCAGCGCTTCCATCGCGCGGCGGCAGGCTGTTGGCCGCAAGCGGACTTTCGAGCTTCAAGAGATCGACGCCATATTCGGGCTTGGCAAACTCCTGCACGCTGTCGATGACGAGCTTCGGCAGCTTGCCCGGCGATTCCACATAGTCGGCGGTGTGGTTGGCGCTCCCGAGGAAGGGGTATACCAGCAGCTCGAGCACATAAGGGATGTCGTGATGGGCGCAGTCCTCGCCGACCGACCGCACGAAGCGCTTCTGATGTTCGTTGACGGCAGGATCGGCATCTGGCCGGTACCACGCGAGCACCTTCACCGCATCGCCGCCGATCGCGCGGATCTTCTCCACGCTCCAATCGGTGATGGCCCGCGACTTGCGGCCACCCGGAGTTTCCTCGACGCGATGCTCCTCGAGCGTCATGATGAGGCCGCAGCGGGCCGGCAATAGGTCGATGGCTGCAGGTACCGCAAAATTCGGATCAAACAGCATCGAGCTGCAGTGAGGCGCCAGCGCCTCCACCAGAAGCCGCTTGGCCGCAGTTACATCGGCATACTCGACCTGGTCCCTGGTGATGCCTTTCGCCTGGGCTATGGCATCAAACAGCGGCGGCCGCTGGTCGAGCGCGACCATGCGAAAGTGCCCGTCCGCATCAGCCAGACGCGCAAGCCCGCGGTTCTTTCCAATTGTTCTCATTGGTTCGTCCTCATGAATTCAAGGCAATTTTCGATCGAGGGAATTCCGGCGCGTCCGCCCGAATGCTCACATTTCAACGCCGCCGCGGCAGCAGCGAACTGCATCGCATCGCGCACGGCGAGACCCATACCGATCGCAAAGGCATAGGCGCCGTGAAAGACATCGCCGGCACCTGTCGTGTCCACGACACTGACGCGGAATGCGGCCTGCTTTTGCAAGGCCCCATTTTCATACCAACTCACCCCTTCATGTCCGCGGGTGACCGCGACGATGCGGCAATTGAAGCGCGCAAGATCGGCCAACGACGCGTCGTCGGCCGACCCCATGAAGGCTGCCAGTGCGGGTTCGGAGAATATGGCGTGATCGGTGAGCGAAAGCAGGCGCTCGAATATGGCGGCTTCGGCGACATCGCCGTCGAGGATAGTCGGAATGCCCAGTGCACGCGCCTTGCCGAACAGCGCAACAGCTCCATCCGGCCAACGCGGATCGGCAAGCACGGCTGAAGCGCCTGCAACGGCATCGAGCGGTAGCCAATCAGCTTGCTCGGGATACGACCCTCGAAAATTCACGATCTGCCGTTCACCGGACTTGTCGACGATCACGCCAGAGACCGACGAGCGGCCTTCGGGAAACAGTTTGAAATTCGCAACATCAATGCCTTCGGCTGATAGCGCTGACCGCATCTCATGCCCGGCGGCATCATCGCCGCCACGGCCCCAGAAAGCAGCGGACCCGCCGAGGCGTGCGATGGCGACCGCAGCGTTTGCGGCCATGCCACCGCCCAGTGTGGAATAATCGAGACTCCTGATCTTTTCGCTTTCGCCTGAAAACCTGTGGTCGACGCGCCAGATCTGATCAAGCGCCGAGAGGCCAAGGCAGATCACATGCGCGCGCTTTGCTTTGGAGGCCATGTCTTTGTAGGCCATGTCGGCCAACCTCGTCCGCGTCGCGGGATTGGCGTGCTCGTTCACCGCAGCACCTGGCCATTGGTGCCGTCGAACAGATGCGCCCTGCCGGGCTGCGGACGCAGGTTAAGACGATCGCCGACCTTCGGCCGCAGCGAGGGATCGACCCGCGCGATCGCCGATGCGCCGGCCAGATCGAAATGAATCAGCGTGTCCGAGCCAAGCGGCTCGACCAGCCTCACCGTCACCGCCACGGCCCCGGCAGCATCTGCCGTCACCGAAAAATGCTCGGGACGGATTCCGAATACGCCATGGCCGGTCTTGCGCAACAGATCGTGACTTTCCGCGTCGAGCGGCGCGTCAGTGCCACCCTGCGAAAAGACGATCTGCTCTCCGCGTAGTTCGACCGGAAAGAAATTCATGGCCGGCGAACCAATGAAGCCCGCGACGAACTGGTTGGACGGTCGCTCATAGACCGCTTCCGGCGTGTCGTATTGCTGAACCGTGCCGCTCTGCATCACCACGATGCGGTCAGCCATCGTCATGGCTTCGATCTGGTCGTGCGTGACGAAGACCATCGTGGTCTTGAGCTGTTGCGACAGCGCCTTGATTTCGGCGCGCACCTGCCCGCGCAATTTGGCGTCGAGGTTGGATAGTGGCTCGTCGAACAGAAAGGCCTTTGGATTGCGCACGATCGCGCGCCCCATCGCCACACGTTGCCGCTGGCCGCCAGACAATTCCTTCGGCTTGCGGTCGAGATAGGGCTCGATGTGCAGCAAGGCCGCAGCGCGCTTGACCCGCGCATCGATCTCGGCCTTCGGCGTACCGCGCAGCTCGAGCGCAAAGGACATGTTCTCGTAGACCCGCATGTGCGGATAGAGCGCGTAATCCTGGAACACCATGGCGATATCGCGCTGGGCGGCGGGAACGCCGTTGACGCGATTGTCGCCGATATAAAGCTCGCCCGAGCTGATCGGTTCAAGACCGGCGATGATCCGCAGCAAGGTCGACTTGCCGCATCCGGAAGGGCCGACGAAAACGACAAACTCGTGGTCCGCAATCTCGAGATTGAGATCGGGAATGACGGTAAAGCTGCCGTAACGCTTGACGAGATTGCGGATCGAGATCGAGGCCATGACCGCTAGCCCAGCGCCAGTACGGGCTTGATCAATTCGCCCTGGGCGAATCGCGCAAAATTCTCCGGCAGTGCCGAGAGCCCGAATTCGCCGTCGACCAGGACGCGATATTCCTCCTTGTATTGGCGCAGCAAGGCCACGTTAGGCTCGAAATCACTGATCGGGAAGTAGAACGTGCGGACCATGTAGAAATCCTTGCGCCGGAACACCTTGCCTTCCTCGATCGTCCAGGGCGAGGCGTTCTCACCGACCAGCACCAATGCTCCGCGCGGCAAGACGAGTTCGATGCCGAGGTTACGGGCCGCGTGCGCGCCCGAACATTCCATGATCAGCGCGAAGCGCCTCGACGTATCACCGACCGGGTGCGCCTTTGCGCCGAAGGACTGCGCGATCTTGAGGCGCGCCGAATTGGGATCGGCGACATGAATGTCGCGATAGCCGAGACTGCGGAGCGCCAGCACCACGCCGAGCCCAACGGGCCCGGCGCCCATCACCAGAACCGGCCCCGCCTCTTGCGACGGCACAATACGGCTGACGAAACGCACGGCATGACCGGACGTGCCGATCACGTCGAGCAGAAGAGGCGCGAGGCTGTCTTCGATGTCGTCAGGTACCGGCAGCAGGCAATTTTCCGGGACCGGCACGTATTCGGCATAACCGCCCGGCCTGTTCCAGCCGATCAGGCTCGATATCTCCAGGCACATCTGCGTATCGCCGCGTTGGCAGGCCGCACAGCGGTCGCAATGCAGCGGGATGTAGACGGCGCAACGTTTGCCGTGCATGGGATGGCCGGGCTGCTCGACCACACCGAAGATCTCATGGCCCGCGGTAAACTCGGCGCCCTTGTGCCAGAGCTTGAAATCGGAGCCGCACAGCGCGGTTCGCGAGACTCGCACCAGCACCTCGCCGATCGCAACCTCCGGCATTGCGATGCGCTCGATAGTGATGCGGTCGCCGCCGTGGAACACGGCAGCCTGCATGATCGAATTCGGTTGCGGAACGACGTTCATCCAATCCCTAGCCTTTCACTGCGCCAAGCGTCAGTCCGGATACCAGCCAGCGCTGAACCAGCGCGGCCAGAATCAGCGGCGGTAGCGCGATCAGCGTCGCGGCGGCCATCAACGCGCCCCATTGCGTCGATCCCTCGCCGATGAAATTGAATGCGGCTGCAATCAGCGTCTTGCTGTCGCCGTTCGAGAGCACCAGCGCAAACAGGAAGTAGTTCCAGGAAAACACGAAGGCCAGGATGGATGCCACCGCGACGCCGGAGGCGACCAGCGGCAGCGCGATCCGCCAGAGGATGCGCGTGACGCTGCAACCATCGACCTGTGCTGCCTCAAAGACGCTGCGCGGGATGCCGTCGAACGACGGTAGCAGCACCCATATGACGATCGGAAGCGTGATGACGGCATGGCTCAGGATAAGCGCGGTGTAGGAGCCGATCATGCCGACCTGGCGGAACATCACGTACCACGGCAGCAGGAACAGCGTTCCGGGCGCCATACGCGCCGCCAGCGTCAGTATCGCCGGCCATGAAATGCGCGTCCACGATACGGCAAACGCCGCGGGAATTCCGAACAACAGGCCGAGGGCGGTTGAGCCGATGGTGACGATCAGGCTGTTGATCGCGTAGCTCAGGAAGGGCGTCGTTTTCGTAAGCTGCGCATAGTTCTCGAGCGTCGGCGCGAATATCAGGGTCGGCGGATAGGCGGTCACCTCGAATGACGGCTTCAGCGAGGACAGCACCATCCAGAGCGTCGGCGTCAGCACGATGATGCCGGCGACCACGAGCTGAAGCAGGTTGAGGCGGCGGATCCAGGCATCGGTGATCGGTGCGTCGGTCATGGCTTCACTTCACCAGGCCACTGCGCCACGCAGGCGGTTGAATGCCAGCACCGCGCCGAACACGATCGCGGTCAACGTCAACATCAGCGCGCTCGCATAGCCAATATTGAAGAACTCGAAGCCGACCCGGAAGCCGTAGATGTTGAGCGTGTTCGACGCGTTGCCGGGGCCCCCTTGGGTCGTGATGTAGATGATGTCGAAGAAGCGCAGCAGATCGACGCTGCGCAGGATCGTTGCTGTGACGATCGTCGGCAACAGCAGCGGCAACGTGATGCGCTGGAACGTCTTGAACGCCGAGGCGCCATCGATTTGCGCCGCCTCGTAAACGCTCGGCGGCAGCGACTGCAGACCGCCGAGCACGATTAGCGCGACATAGGGCGTCCATTGCCAGGTGTCGATCAGCGCAACCGTCGGGATCACCCAGACCGGCGATGCCAGCCACTCCGACGGCGGCAACCCCAAGGATTGCAGGATGTAGTTGGCGGCGCCGAGCGACGGATCGAGGATGACCAGCCACATCATGCCGGCGACCACCGGCGGCATCATGAATGGCGAGATGAAGAGCGAGCGTACGATGCCCGGAAGGCGTTTGGCGTGAAAGAGAACCAGCGCCAGCCACACACCGAACACGAGTTGCAGCACCAGCGAGAGGACATAGAGCGCAATCGTCACCCATAGTCCGTGCCAGAATTCGGTATCGGCGAGGAGCCTTGAATAGTTCGCCAGCCCAACGAAGGACTGCTTGCCGGTGGAGGAAAAGCTGTGCAGCCCGAGCCAGACCGTATAGACGACCGGGAACGCAATCATCGCGACGGTGAAGATCACCGCCGGCGCCGAAAGTGCGGCCAGCTCTAACCTCTGCCGATCTTCAGAAAATGTGGCAGCAGCCTCGGACATGCCTGCATGCTTTCCCGGATTAAATCTGGAACGGAAGGCGTCGACCGCAGCAATGCCGTCGACGCCTCATGCGCTACTTCTGTGCGATCAGGGCATCGAGCGCCTTGTCGGCGTCGGCACAGGCCTGATCGACGGTCTTTTGCTTGAGGATCAGATCCTGCACGGCCTGACCGATGAATTCGCGCGACTCCGGATTGGCAACAATGGGATAGCCAACCTCAGACGAGCCTTTCGCAGCGAGGACATCGAGGGCGGCCTGCCACTGCTTGCGCACCGGCTCTTCCTCAATCCACTTACGATACGCGGGATCGTTGGCAACTGCAGAGCGCGGCGGCGCAATCCCCTGCAGCGCCATGCGCTTTTGAATCTCCGGGCTCGTTGCCCATTGTACGAAATACCAGGCAGCCTCGGGCTGCTTGCTGTGGGCGGAGACGGCCATGCCCCAGCCGATCGCTGTCGGGACCTGGCCCGCATCGCCGGCCGGGAACGGAACAAGCGCAGTGTCCTTCAGCCGCTCGCCGCCATCCATCACGGTGCGCAGCTCGTTCGAGGATTCGAATGACATCGCCGCGCGGCCGCTGCGATAGAGCGCCGAGATCTGCTGGAAGCTGTAATTGACGACGCCGGGCGGTCCGTAATCCCTGAGCAGGCCGCTGTAGGTCTCGAGGGCTTCCCTGCCCTTGGCCGAGCAGAGGTTGGATTTGCCGTTGGCGATGTAGTTGCCGCCGATGTTGTGCAGCATGTTGCTGAAGGTATAGGCGATCGCAGGCTTCAGGCCGCGCGAGACGAATGGCGTGATATTGGTGTCGCACGCCTTCAGCTTCTTCGCCGCCGGCTCGATGTCCTTGATAGTCGCGGGCGGTTCGACGCCGCACTTCTTCAGAATGTCAGTCCGATAATAGAGGATCGGCCCTTCGATATTCATCGGCATGCTGGTGAGCTTGCCGTCGAAGGTCCCGGCCTTCAATAGAGCCTGGCTGAGGCCTGCATAGTCGTAGTCGCCGGCAACCGCGCCTTTAGTCATGGGCGTCAGATCGGCGTACCAGCCGGCAGCAGCGAATTGTGGGCCTTCGCGCGACGGCAAGGACATGAACACGTCGACCTCGTCGCTGCGCGCGTTCATCACGGTCACCAGGCGCTGGCGCATCTGCTGCTCCTGGTAGGCGTCGACCTTCAGCGTGATGCCAGTGAGCTTCTCGAAGTCGGCCTTGTGCGCCAGCAGCGCCTGCGCCACCGGATTGTTGTTGGCGAGGAAGGTAACGGTCTTGCCCTGGAATTTCTTCCAGTCGAAATCAGCGGCGCAGGCCACCGAGGCAGCATTACCGGCCGCAACAAGAGCAAGCGCAAGGCGCGCCGCAAAGGCTTTGGCTTTCATCGATCTCCTCCCTGATGGGGCTGACGCCCTCGTTTCCGGCTCAACCGGATTTCTTGAAAACGGTTACATACTAGGCCGATGAAGCTGGCTGTCAAGTTTGCGCAAAATACAATTTATAAGGCAAATATCGATAGACTTCCTACCCGCCATCCGCCATCCTTGCATTGTAACGTTACATTCGACTCGACCGATGTAGTGATGGAAAGATCCGCAAAGCAGGGAATTCGCGCGGTGGCGGCCGAGGCCGGCGTGTCGACCGCCTCGGTATCCCGCGCCCTCAACAACCCGGACTCGGTAAGCGCGCCGCTGCGGGCGCGGATCGCGCGCGCCGTCGAGACGGTCGGCTATATTCCGCACGCACCGGCACGCGAGTTGTCGTCGCGCCGGTCGCGCACGCTCGGCGCGATCGTCCCGACTATCGACAACACCATGTTCGCGCGCGGCATCGCCTCCCTGCAGAAATATCTCTCTTCCGTCGGCTACATGCTGTTCCTGACTACGAGCGGCTACGACCTCGACGCTGAACTGGAGCAGGCGCGCAACCTCGTCAGCCGCGGCGTCGACGGCCTCGTGCTGCGCGGCGACTGCCATCACGACGGCTTGCGCAAGATGCTTGCCGACTATTCCGTGCCCTTCATCAATGTCGGCATCTATCGTCCCGACCGGCCCTATCCCTGTGTCGGCACGGACAATGAAGCCGCCGCACACCGTGCGGCCTTGCATGTGATCGAACTCGGCCATCGGCGAATCGGAATCGTCTCCGCACTGCAGCGCAACAACGATCGGGCGAGCGCCCGCGTCGCCGGCTTTCGCCGCGCGATGGCTGAACACGGCATCAAGATGCCCCCGCAATGGCATGTCGAGGTGCCCTATACGCTGGACGATGCGCGCGAAGCCGCCCGCTACCTGCTTGGCCTCAAGGACCGGCCGACGGCGGTGGTCTGCGGCAATGACGTTATCGCCTATGGCGTGCTGCTGGAGGCCGAACGCAGCGGATTTTCGGTGCCCGACGATCTGTCGGTGGTCGGCTTCGACGATCTCGACTGGAGCCGGCATTTGCGCCCCAGCCTCACGACCATCCATGTACCGACCGGGGATACCTGGCAGCGCGCCGGCGAGTATCTCGTGCGTCACCTCGCGGGCGAGCAGACCATCATGCATCACGAAGTCGACTATTCGCTGATCGTCCGGGAGTCCACCGCATCGCCGACGCGATCATCCAAATAGCAAGGAACAATCCGATGAACGCACCCTTCGCGCTGGCTCCGGGATTCCACGCCGTGGTGATTGGCGGCGCGGGCGACATCGGCGCTGCCATTGCCAATCTGTTCTGCGATCTCGGCGCGACGGTAACCGCCACCGGCGTCGACGAGGCCGATATCGCGCGCACCGTGCTACGGCCGCGGCCGGGATTGCAGTTGGCTCCCCTCGATATCACCAATGATGAAGCCGTCGCATCGTTTGCAGGCCGACAGGCACGCGTCGATGCGCTGGTCAACTGCGCCGGTATACTGGCGCGCGACAAGGAATTTGAGATCGAGACCTTTACAAAGGTGCTCGATGTCAACCTCGTCGGCACGTTCCGCACCTGCATGGCCTTTCGGGCCGCGCTTGCCGGCACCAAAGGCTCGATCGTGAACATCGCATCGATGAACGCAACGCTCGCGCTGCCGCGCATCCCCGCCTACTGCGCCAGCAAGGGCGGCGTCGTCATGCTGACCAAGGCGCTGGCACTGGCCTGGGCGGAAGAAGGCATCCGCGTCAACGCGGTCGCGCCGGGCTACATCGAGACGGCGATCAACGCAGCAGGGCGATCCGATCGCGCGCACTACCAGCGCATTGCCGATCGTACGGCGTTCAAAAGGTGGGGACAGCCGGAGGACATCGCCGGCGCGGTTGCATTTCTTTGCATGCCGGCGTCGCAATATGCGACCGGCACGGTTGTCGCCGTTGATGGCGGATTTCTCGCGGGCTGAGGGCGATAGAAGAAAACCCTAGCCCGGGGCTGCGGCGGAAAACGGGCTTCCACGCCGCGACCACAAAAGGCATTCCTCTACCCTTGCTTCCGCGCAGCTATTGGCGACATTAGCCTTAGCGAAACGGAAGCTACCATGAGCCAGCCCGCATTCGATCCCTTTGGAGAGCCGGTCCCGGCGGTCGATCCTTCGACTGCGCCGGTCGGCGCGTCCAAATGGCTGAAGTCAGCCGGCATAGGCCTGTTCTGGGGGCTTGTCGGCGTCATCGTGCTGGCGCGCGCGGTCTATTTCGAACCGGGCGATCTCAGCTTCGAGCGCGCCGTCGCGTGGGCGCAGGGCTTGCTCGCCTCGCTTTAATATCTTGCCGGCATGCGCAGTACGGGTTGGGTTGCCCCGACGTCCCGATCCAATGATCCGTTCGAACGGGACCGCCGCAGGACTACCTTGAACCGCCCAAGTTGATCTGAGCCTCGTTGGTCGCCACCGGGACGATGGCCACGCCGACGCCTGCAAATGCAGGTTGAGGGATATAACCTCTCTGTATGGGCACAATCCGAAAATGTACTAGCGAGCCCGCGCTGTCCGGCGCATAAATTATTCTCCAAGGAGGATAAGTGCCGCCCCCCCAAAGCAGTTCTGACGACGCAAAGCCACGACCCGGCATGCTCGGCCGCGGCATGGCCCTCGTTCCAGGGATCGCGCTCTGCGGCATCATCACCGCCGTTTCACTGGGCGCGCAACGCCTCGAAGAGCACGTCTTCATTCATCCTTACGTCGAGGCACTGGTCATCGCGATCCTGCTCGGAATGGCGATTCGCTCCGTCTGGCAACCATCCCAACGCTGGCGTTCCGGCATAGCCTTCAGCGCCAAGCAACTGCTCGAGGTCGCCGTCATGCTGCTCGGCGCCTCCGTCAGCTTTGGCGCGATCGCGGCCTCCGGCTATCTCCTGATCGGCGCAATCGTCGCCACTGTCGCGGTGATGCTCGCGGTAAGCTTCGGCCTCAGCCGCATGCTCGGGCTTCCTACGAAAATGTCGATCCTGATCGCCTGCGGCAATTCGATATGCGGCAACTCGGCAATCGCTGCCGTCGCGCCGGTGATCGGAGCCAATAGCGACGATGTCGCCTCGTCGATCTCCTTCACCGCCATCCTCGGCGTGTTGATGGTGCTGGGCCTGCCGCTCCTGATCCCCTTGCTGGGCCTGTCGGCGACACAATACGGCATTCTGGCGGGCCTCACCGTCTATGCCGTTCCGCAGGTATTGGCGGCGACCGTGCCCGCGGGCATCGTCAGCACGCAAATTGGCACGCTGGTCAAGCTTGTCCGCGTGCTGATGCTGGGGCCGATCGTGGTCGCCCTCTCGCTGGTCGCGGCGCGCCGCCGCAAGCTCCACGCCGATCAAACGAAGGTCGCCGCCATCAGCCCATTCAAGCTGGTGCCCTGGTTTATCATCGGCTTTCTGGTGCTCGCAGCCCTGCGCTCGCTCCAGCTCGTGCCGGATCTTGTGGTCGCACCGGTGACGAAGACGGCGGCTATCCTGACCGTCCTGTCGATGGCTGCGCTTGGCCTTGGCGTCGACGTGCGCGTGCTCTCGACCGTGGGCGGAAGGGTCACCGCCGCCGTCACGCTGTCGCTGCTCCTCTTGCTGGGCCTGAGCATCGGGCTCGTCCATTTATTCCCGTGACCATGTGGCGCGCAGCTCCGTAGATGGTACCATGATTATGGCCGAGGGGGACGGCGGGCTACGGAGCAACGATGAGGCAGACGATACGGTTCTGCACGTCCCGCGACGGAGTGCGCATCGCCTTTGCCACAGCCGGCCATGGACCACCCATTGTTCGCGTGAATAACTGGTTCACGCACCTCGAGATCGACTGAGAGTCCGGTCTGGCGGCACTGGCTGGAGGCATTCGTGCAACAGCGCACGCTTATCCGCCACGATCCCAGAGGGTCGGGCCTTTCCGACAGGAACGTGACGGATTTCTCGCTGGATGCCTGGGTGGCAGACCTCGAAGCGGTGGTCGATGCTGCCGGCCTGCGCCGGTTCCCGCTCTTTGGATTGTGCCAGGGCGGCTCGGTTGCGATTGCCTACGCGGCACGCCACCCGGACCGGGTCAGCAGGCTCGTCCTCTACAGCGCCTATCCGCACGGTGCCTATGTCGACGGTGCAGCCGAGCAAACTGCCAGGCAGGCCCAGACACTCGCGCAGATGATCGAGATCGGTTGGGGCCGGGATGCCGGCGCGTTCCGCGAGGTCTTTGCCAATCTCCTGATGCCGGACGGCGGCAAGGAGCAGCTCAAATGGATCGGCGAGCTGCAGCGGCGCAGTGCGTCACCTGAAACCGCTTGCCGGCTCTGGAATGCCTTCCACGCCTTCGACATACGTACTGAGGCGGGCAAAGTGCGCGTGCCGACACTCGTCTTTCACGTTCGCGGCGATGCGATGGTGCCGTTCGAGGCGGGTCGACAGGTGGCGGCGATGATCCCGAATGCCCGGTTCGTACCGCTTGAGAGCAAGAACCACATTCTGCTTCCGCATGAGAAAGCCTGGTCTGTGTTCCGCAAAGAGTTCGACGACTTCCTCAAGGCTGACGAGTCTGTCCGGGCAGTGTCGACCAGCGAGTTGTCCGGTCTCACGGCGCGTGAAAGGGAGATACTGGACAGAGTCGCCCGCGGGCTTAGCAACGGTGAGATTGCGACGCTGCTGCGCATTTCCGAGAAGACCGTGCGAAATCACTTGACGACGATTTTTGCCAAGCTCGGCCTTGCCAGCCGTGCTCAAGCGATCGTCACCGCGCGCGAGGCCGGCCTCGGCCGCAACTGACCGGGACAAACGTCCCGAGTCGGCGCCTTTCACCGAAAAATAATCCGCATCGATGGGACTGGCGCCTCATGCGCCCTCACCTGCCTTGCAGGCATGCTTCGCATCATCGCCAACATACATGGGAGCGGCCCGATGAGCGCAAGCACGATCGATATGGTAACGCCGCGTCAGGAACCCCTGCGCCGACACTACCGCGAGAGGCCGGAGCAGGCGCAGATCGCAGATCACGCGCGGGCTGCAAACATAGAGCGAGATCCTTTCCATGGTGCGGTCGCCGCAGGCGATGGTGAGGTTTCGCTGGGGTTCGGTATCCACCGAGCCATTGGCGGCGACCATGATCTAGTGAATCCGGGTGACATGCTGTGTGCAGCGCTGGCCGCCTGCCTGGACTCTACGCTTCGGATGATCGCAGCGCGCATGGGAATCGCGCTTAAGACCCTGGCGGTCGAGGTGAGGGCCTTCGCCGACGTGCGCGGCTGCCTGGTGGTGGACCGTCAGGTCCCAGTCGGTTTCCAGCGGATCGATGTCGACGTGCTCATCGAGGCCGAAGAGCACACCGATCCTGCGCAGATCAGTCAACTTACATCAGTCGCCGAGCGGTGCTGCGTCGTTCTTCAGACGTTGCGTAGCGACATCGCGGTGGACACGAGATTCCGCGGACCGGCAGCCGTTGCATCCGCTGAATGAGCCGCGCCGAGAGATCGCGGCGATCCAACCTTGAACCGGAACAGGAGCAACAGACCATGCCACTCGTCGATATTCACGTCATTCGCGACGTTTTCACACCGGCCCAGAAGCAACAGCTAATCGAGAAGGTGACCGAAGCGATGGTCGCCGTGGAGGGCGAGAACATGCGCGGCGTCACCTGGGTGAAGATCAACGAGGTTGCGAGCGGCGACTGGGCGATCGGCGGAGAAAGGCTGACGTCCGAAAAGGTGAAAGCAATCGCTGCCGGACGCGCGGCATAGCCGACGGGCCACAGTGCCCTTACAGGGAAAGCCGGTGATCCGGGGGCGGAACCCTCCGGGGCTCGATCACGCCATCGTGCTTGCCGATCCACTCGACTTCCGCGAGGATGTCGAAGCTTGGTCGGCAAGCGAATCCGATACCGGGTTGTGAAAGGCCTCCCGGATCAAGGCATCAGCTTCCCCGACCATAGTTTGCTTTTGCGCGAGGTGACACGATGACCTCACCTGTTTCGCAAACCTTGATCGACGCTGCGAGGGCCTACGAGACACTGTTCGTTCCGGCACTCTTTCAGCAATGGGCGCCGATGGTGGCAGATGCTGCCAGGATTGAGCGCGGCGATCGCGTTCTGGACATTGCCTGCGGCACCGGGGTTCTGGCGCGCGAGGCAGCAAGGCGAACCGAAAGCTCAAATCGTGTCGTCGGACTCGATCCAAACGCAGGAATGCTGGCCGTGGCGCGAGAGCTCGCGCCCGGCATCGACTGGCGCGATGGAGCGGCCGAGGCACTGCCGTTTCCGGATCGCACTTTCGATGTCGTTGTGTGTCAATTCGGCCTGATGTTCTTTTCGGATCGCGATAAAGCAGTCCGGGAGATGCTGCGCGTGATGGTGCCTGGCGGCAGGTGTGCGGTCGCAGTCTGGGATGTCATCGAGCACGCCTCCGCATTCGCTGCCCTCGTCGACCTGCTGGATCGCGTTGCCGGAAAGCCCGCCGGTGACGCGCTTCGCGCACCGTTTGTGCTGGGTGACAGGCAGGGGCTCGCCGTGTTGTTCAAGGGCGCCGGAGCCAGCTTTGTAGATCTTACGACCTGTAGCGGCACAGCACGGTTCCCCAACATACGCGAATTCGTCGAGTCCGAACTCAGGGGGTGGCTGCCCGTCATGGGAGTTGTGCTGCCGGAGCCGCAGATCAATCGCATCCTGGCAGAGGCGGAAACAATCTTCGCGCGCTATCTCACGGCCGATGGGCTTGCTTTCGGCATATCGGCGCATCTCGCAACCTGCAGACGACCTTCGGCGGCGTAGGATCACGGCTTGCTTCGATCCCGAAGAAGCAGATCACGTCAGACCAACTCAAGCCGGGTGCAAAACTTCACTCATCCAATTTCTTGCTCACCTCAGGATCGAGCTTGCTCCGATCGATAGACTGATAGAACGTGATGGGTCTGCATTTTCCCTCGAAATCCGCGAGGACAATTGCCGTCCACGGGCTCGTGTTCTCCCCCGAACCGTCGCGGAGGTCCGGCATGACCTTGCGAGCGGCGATCACATACCACGCGCGACCGGCCGCGGCGGCCTTCGCAGCCGCCGCGAACTCATCCAATATTCCGCGCAGATTTTTGCGCATTTCCTCTTCACTGTCCCCGCGCAGGTATTTTCGAGACGACCTGCCCGCCTCTCCATACTCATGATGAATGTTCAACTGCAGTCGGGCATCATCCACTTCGATCTTGGTGACCCGTATCACGGCTCCGCCTTCGCGAAGATAGTCTCGCACCCGAACGTCGCAGGCCAAAAATCTGTCCGTGGGTGGCTGTGCGACGCTAGCTGCAGGGGGGACCGTGGTCTTCTTTTTTCGAGGAGCAGCATCCGCAGGCATCGTGGCGATGGTGGCGATGGTGGCGCTGAGGAGCGCCGCGGCAAGCACGACCGGAGAAAAGGCATTAAAAAAGGCATTCATGAGTACGCTGCCAATGCTGAGTTTCTAAAACGCATTGGCCGCAGCGTTGGTTCCGCGGCCGGGAGCGGTGCCGCAGAAGCTGCGGGGCGCGCCATCGCATGGCTACGCTCAGCCGTAGATGATCTTTCCGTTGGCGATGCAATCGGCAGCAAAGGCTTGAGCCGACCGGATGTTGTCGAGGTAGCTCGAAGGACTAATCCCGACATGCGCATCGCCGTGCACCGGCGGTACCAGAGGTCCCACTATCTTTCCTGAATGACCGGCATCTCACCGCGGCCAAAGCGAGCTGGCGGGAACTTTTTCCGCAAAACAGCCTTGTTTAATACTGTCCTACAAGAAGGGACCTTACGGAGGCGGTTTTCTCGACCGTCGGCAGGTCATGGACTCGATTCTCATCAAGATCTTCGCCACGGCGCTTGCCTTCAGCCAGGTCACTACCCGGCCGGATGGGGTCAAGACGGAGTTCGATGCGGTGCACGACCGCTTCGAGGTGGCGCAGCTTTTGGGTGCCGGCTGCGCCCACATGCGCAAGGCTTTCGACATCGAGGACATCAACCTGGACGATCTGATTGCCACTGCCATGGATGACAAGGAGGCGTTGAGCGGCGAGATCAAGGCGCTCAAAGGACTGAACCTGGCCGACCTCCACGTGGCCTACCGGGAGTTCTGTAAAGTCGAAAAAGTGGAAGGATCTCCGGTCGATCTCGGTCAGGTCATCGCTTTCTACAACAGCGCGGCCAGGGATCTGCCCGACGCCGAGCAGCTTAAACAGCTCAAGCTTCCCGGCACCAGCGTAATCCTCGATAACAAGAGCGAGCGCGTTGCCGAGATTTACGCGCCGAACAATCGCCGCATCTGGGTCAAGCTTGCGGATATCCCGGAAGCGGTGCGCAATGCATTCATCGCCGCCGAGGACAAGCGCTTCTTCCAACACACCGGCCTTGACGAGCGCGGACTGGTCCGCGCCTTCATCGGCAACTTCACGAAGCCGGGCCGACCGCAGGGCGGCTCGACCATTACGCAGCAGGTCGCCAAGAACCTGCTGGTGGGCAACGATATCACCTACGAAAGAAAATTGCGCGAGATGATTGTTGCCTCACGGATGGAGCGCGCCCTGACCAAGGCGGATATCCTCGAGCTCTATCTCAACTCGATTTATCTCGGGCGCGGAGCCTGGGGCATCGAGATGGCGGCGCGCAGCTATTTCGGCAAACCAGCCAAGGCGCTCTCCGCAGTGGAGGGCGCGCTGCTCGCCGGGCTCGCCAAGGGACCGAACTACTTCAATCCCGACCACCACCCTGAGCGCGCGCGCGAGCGCCTTGCCTACGTGCTGGGCCGCATGCAGGACGACGCCATGATCGACGCCGCCGCGGCGCAAGCAATATTGCCGCAGCTCGTCGAGTACCGGCCGACGCGCCGGGACTTCGGCTTTCACTTCGTCGATCACATCGCCCGCGAGGCTAAGACGGTCGCGGGCCTCGATAATCTCACCAATTCCTCCTACACGGTGCGCTCGACCGTCAACTCGGCCCTGCAGCGCGTAGTCGAGGCGACGTTGCAGGAGGGCCTCGCGCGATACGAGCTAAGCACCAGTCGTTACAAATTTGAGGGACCCGAGGCGAACATTTCCGATGCTGTCCGTCTGAGAGCGGCTGACCCGAAGGTCACGGAACCGGCTTGGCTCATGGCGTTGAAGACGACGCGGTTACCTCTCTATGACGTTCACTGGCAATCGGCGGTCGTCCTGGAGAATACGCGTGGCAAGCGCGGCCATGCGATCAACGTCGGTCTGACCGACGGAAGCATCCTGCCGCTGAACACCTGGAGCGCCGCGATCGGGCGCGGTCTCAAGCCGTACGACGTGGTCTATGTGCAGGTGCGCGAAGCCAAGGGTAAGCAAGCGGCGCGTGCCGATCTGCGCATTCGACCGACCGTACAGGGAGCGGCGCTCGTACTCGGGAACGAAACCGGACGCATTCTCGCGATGGCGGGCGGCTTTTCGTATCCGGCAAGCCAGCTCAACCGCGTGGTCCAGAGCCTGCGGCAACCCGGCTCGACCTTGAAGCCGCTGACCTACCTCGCCGCCCTCCGGAAGGGATTGCAGCCCAACACGCTGGTAATGGACGAACCCATTACGCTGGCACCGATCGGCGCGACGGGCTACGCGCGCCAGCGCGGTTTCTGGTCGCCGAAGAACTACGACGGCGGCGCTTCGGGCGCCATTACACTGCGGCGTGCGCTGGAAAACTCCCGGAATCTTGCCACCGCGCAACTGCTCGCGACCGGCCTCGACGACAGCGCCGAGCGAGGCCTCGACCGAGTCTGCGAGCTCGCGATGGAAGCGCAGCTCTACAAAGACTGCATGCGCTACTACCCGTTCGTGCTCGGTGCCCAAACTGTGCGGCTCATCGACCTTGCGGCGTTCTATGCAGCGATCGCCAACGAAGGCGCACGGCCCCGGCCCCATGCGATCGAAACGATCGAACAGGACGGCCGCGCAATCTACCGGCACGATCCGCACGCGGTGGACTGGATCGGCTCCGCCGACCGCGCATCGTTTTACCAGTTGAAATCGATGCTGCAGGGCGTGCTCGCGCGCGGGACCGCGCGCGCGGCGAAGCATCTCTCGCCCTATGTCGGCGGCAAGACCGGTACCACCGATAATTCGGCCGATGCCTGGTTCGTCGGTTTCACAAACGACGTCACCGTCGCCATCTGGGTCGGCTACGACAACAGCGACGGCGGGCGACGCACCCTTGGGCCCGGCCAGACCGGGGGGAAAGTGGCGCTGCCGATGTTCGAGCCGATCGTGCAGGCAGCCTGGGAGCTGCACGCTCCCAAGACGGCGTTGAACGGCCCTTCGCGCGAAGCCATGCGTCAGCTCGTTACTCTGTCGATCGATCCTCATACCGGCGATCCTGCACCGGCCGGCTCCGGGCGCGCTTTCACCGAGTACTTCAAGAGGGATCCGGCGGGCAGAATCGACGATTCGCAATTTCGGATAGTCTCGCGTGCAGAAAGCTACACCTATCGCGGCGGTCGTGACGAAGACGACGGGCCATTCCAGCAGTGGTCCTACGGCAATCGCGTTTATGGCGATAACCGGCTGCCCTTTCCATTCCCAACCTGGCGCCTTGGTCCGCGCGGACATCCCTCCTGGCGCGAATATCCCGATGACGAGGACCGCCTCCCGCGACCGCCGCTCCGAGTCGATCCCGATTATTTCTGGCGGCGGCTGAATTGAGCATTGCCATGAGCCTCCACCGTGCCGCTGTCCTCATCGCCGCCTGCGTGGCCATTTGCACGAGCGCGGCGGCAGCGCAGGAATTCCAGGTGGAGGACGTGCCCGCAGCCGCCAGCGTTCCGATCGCACAGATCAAACCGCGCACGGTCATCTTCGCCGACCAACGCAACGACAAGCTCGCCGATTCCTCGACCGGGCTCATTCCTTTCGACGATTGGGCCCGCTCACGTCCGGTTCAGCGGCGCTTCCTCTCGCTCTTCCCAAGCTTCGTTGAGCCCACGCTCAAACAACAAACGAAGCTGAAGCTCTCGGTCTACCAGGCGGAGGCGCGGTTTCGACTTCCAAAGCCGGCAGCGGCATTGGATCTGTCGCGGTATGCGAATGTCGCGTTCCTCGAGCAGATCGATCCGGCAGTCAAGCACCGGCCGATCACGGCGAGCGATGCTGTTCCCAACAAGGACGCGGGCGCCGCGCACAACCGTCCGCCGAATCGCCGCTGGTGCGAGGACGCGAAGGCGGTTTGCGTGCAGTCCCGCTACATGTTCGAAGGGAAAATTCCGGCGGGCATTCAGCTTGCCAACAAACTGCGCGAGGAGAGCAAAAAGCCCATCCCGGATTTCATCGAGTTTCAGAGTGAGATCATGCTGGTCACGCAGCCGGACCTTGCCGAGCTGCCGAGCCTGACCGGGCTCGACTCCGCAGTCACCAGCGGGCTCGAGCAGAACATCTTTTGGGTCAACCAGGTCATCCAGTTCGGCAAGCTGCTTGCGGTTCTGCAACAGCATCCGACCGAGCGGGAAGCCGCCATCGCGACGGTCTACATCCTGATTGCGGTCAGGAACGACGTGCTGAACAAGCAAAAGGAATACAGCAATACACCCATGCTGCGAAACCTCGTGCCCGCGCAACTGCTCATGGGCAACAGCTCCTTCAACAGCGGCGATTCGCTGAGCGCCGGCCTGCCGAAATACGCCAGAAGCCGCATCAAGGCGATCGCCGAGATCATGGAGCGGGAATGAGCAGATCGCGTGCGCGAACTAGTTAGTTAGTACTAGCCCCTCATGGTGAGGAGCGCGAAAGCGCGTCTCGAACCATGAGGCCCCGTCTGTGGCCTACATCCTTCGAGACGCCCGCTCCGCGGGCTCCTCAGGATGAGGGTTGAGCGCTGTGACGCAGTAGAACTAGACTGGCGCCTCACGCGCATCTTGCGCGATCAAGCGCGCCTCAGGTTTGTTCTTGCAATATCGCGGCACCGAGTTCGTCGAAACGAAACAGTTGATAGATCCGCTGGCCATTGTAATCGAGCATCCTCAGATCGTCTGTTTCGTGCAAATCGCTCTCGACCGCGTGGAAATGTCCGCCATAGCGCTCCTTTGCGAGATCAAGCGGCACATCGAAAGCGACAAACTTGCCGATACCCTTGGCCTTGAGCCTGCTCAGGAACTTCGCATCGTGCAGCGTTTCGTGGGATGTGAGGACCAGCAATGGACCACCGGCCGTAAGCAGCAGAAAGGACCTCATCGATCAACTCCCTGGTCGTTGGTTTCACCAGCATCGCGGCCCTGCGAACAATGTTGCGGTTACGTCGGGCTGATGCTTGTCGATAGATACATAAGACCGAGAATGACGACTGAGAATAGGAGCGCGTAAGACGGGTCGAGCTTTTGTGAAACCCATCACTGCGGGTGGCGTTGGAGAACGCCCCTTCGAAGGTGCGCGCTCCCAAAATATCGACAACAACCCCATGCAAAGTAGCAGGCGGGCCGCCGGCATTCGACAAGGCAACTTGACACGTCGGGCAAATCAGGGGCATTTTTCGATTATTCCGAAATCCTGTACGCGCCCGTCGCGCCCTGCAATAGCGGGCGCGTCCGTCGCGATTGCAGCCGAAAAATCCTCACCCACAATTGAAATCGCAGGGATCACCGCGGCGAGCGATCGCCTGCGCGTGGCCGAACCGCGCGCGCTGGCCGCGCGCGCCGCCTAAGGAATCTCGACATGAACACCGCTCCTGAGATCACGACGTCAACGGCGATTGCCGAAACCGGCCAGGCCAACGCTGCCGCAGCCCCGCGAATAAAGCTGCTGTCGCACGGATTCTCCATCGACCATCCAGATCAAGAGCTCGGCGAACAGCTCATGGTGAATGCACTGGGGGTCTCCGATCGCGAAGCGATGCACGGCATCCTCCGGCAATTGGTCAAGGCCAGCGTGAGCGGCGAGAGTCCTGACGAGGTCAACCTCTCCTTCATGATTTCGATGGTGAAGAGCATTCGCCCGCGGGATTCGGTCGAGGCCATGTTGGTGGCGCAGATGGTTTCGGTTCATGTGATGGCGATGCGATGCGCCCATCACCTTGCGAATGCGGACGATCTCGCTCAGCACGACAGCGCCGCGCGCGCATTGGGCAGGCTCGCCCGCACGTTTCCCGCCCAGATCGAGGCGCTGAATCGCTACCGGAGCCATGGCGAGCCCGCCATCACCGTGCAGAACGTGTCGGTCGGGGATGGCGGCAAGGCCATTGTCGGCAACGTCACGCAGCATGCGCGCGTGATCGTTTCCGACAAGAGCCCGGCATCCGCGGCGCGGAGGGCGCCGAAGGCCGCAGGCTCCAGGCGAAGGCGCGATTCCGCCTCCAAGCAGGAAGCGCAGCCATGAGCGATCACATCAGAAATACCGGCCCGATGCTGGCGAGCCCGCGGTGCGGCGCCAAAACCCGCGCCAGTGGCGCGTGCCGCTCGCCGGCGGTGAGCGGCAGGAAGCGATGCCGTATGCATGGCGGTGCACCGGGATCCGGCGCGCCAAGGGCAAACCAGAACGCGCGCACGCATGGCCTGTTCAGCAGGGATGCGATCGCCGAACGAAGGCAGATTCAGGCGTTGTTGGGTGAAGCGCGAAAGCTGATGGAGGAGATGAAGTGAGAGGCTTTCGCCACGACAGAGCGCCTGCAACCCACTGATTTCTGGCCCTGTTCGTTAATGGAATTTCAGTCAAAAAGTGCTATATTGATGATATGAATAAGCTAACTTGCTCTTCGACCGCAGAGCACATACGGACCCTGGCCCGGACGTTCCAAGTGTCCTACACGGAGGGTCCAAATGATCGCCTGGCACACCACATTTCCCGCCTGGCGGGGGACACGGTTGAGCTTGATGAGATCGAGCAGTTGCTGATTGGTTTGCAGCGAGCCAAACACATTACACGCATAGAGATGATCCAGCTTCAGGCCCGCTACCTGCACGAAGCCAAGCCGTGACATTCGATCCGTTCGGCGACTTTGAATCGCGCGGGTATCTAAGGAATGTTGCTCAAGAGAAAGACCCTGCCATTGTGAGGCGGCTGGAGCATGCCTCCCTTACAACCGGAATCGACGACGCTTTCGAAGCGCTAAAAACGAAGAAGGCCCTCACCTACTCCGACGTGCTCACCACGCACAAAATACTGTTCGAAGCAATGTATCCGTGGGCCGGGCAGGATCGCACCCAGACAGCGCCCAACATTGCGGTAAGCCGTGGCAGCCTCGCTCGCCACCTACGCTGCTGTCAACTTGCGAGCCTTCTTCGCTCGCACTGGCAACCTGCTTTCGACTGAAAACCCGACATTCAGCGCCCGCATGATGGTGGCGATCGTTTCGAAACGCGGCTTGGCACCTGGCGCAAGTGTCTTGTAGAGGCTTTCCCGGCCGAGACCGGACGCCTTCGCGACCTCCGCCATGCCGCGCGCCTTGGCGACGTCACCAAGCGCCTCGAGCAATACGCCGGGGTTTTCGTCGCGGACCGCGAGCGAAAGATATTCCGCAATCGCTTTCTCACTATCGAGATAGTCAGCGACCTCGAATGGCGCGTAAGTGACCTTTGCCTTCGCGTTTGCCTTGGCTTTAGCCTTCTTCATCGCCCGCTCTCCTTCAATTCCCTCGCCTTGCCCAGAGAGGCTTGTGACAGCCGGTGCAGTATCCGCGCCTTTGCCTTCTGATCTTTCAAGCTATTCAGCCAATCGGAAAGACGGATGACCGAATGAGCGTGCTCATGGCCAAATGTATCTAACTGGATACAGTTTGTCACGAAGAAGCCGCGTAGGGACCGCTTTCTCGCCCCCCTCGTCGGCGCGATGCGCAGGATTGTCGCCCACGTGGCGCCGGCACCGGGCCGCCACTATGACCCCACGATTTCGCCATACGCATCGTGTTGTTCGCTCGCACGACCCTTCCCGTCAGGCTAGCCTTCGGAAACATAGACATGGGCGGTGATTTCATTGGCCGCTGGCGTGCGGGTAGCGGCAGGAGAACGGCACGGCAAGCGAAACCCGGACAGTACAGCGCGAAGGTGCTTGCTTGCGGCTCATTGCTGCTCTCGTGTGTCATCGTCGCTGGCATGGCGACGCAAACGGCATTGGCGGAAATAGCCGCGCCGGCCGCGACACGCGTCGCTGATAACGAAAGAGAGCAGGGAGGGCCTGGCGTCGCGCAAGCATCCCGCACGCAGAAGTCGGAACCCGAAACAGTCCTGCGACAGCCTGAGGTGCAGAAGCCAGCGCCGGAAGCTGCCGTTCAAATGCCGGAAGCATGGAAATCGAGCCACGAGGCCAAGGATTTATCTGTACCGGAGCTCGTCTTGCCGGGCGATCTGGCCAAGAAGATCGGCCAGAAGATCTGGCTGAATGAAACAGGCGGGAAAAGTGATGCGATCACGTCATGGAATGCGAACGAGGAATTCGCTTCCCTAGGCATCGGTCATTTCATCTGGTTTCCTGTCGGCAAATGGCTGCCTTTCGAGGAGAGCTTTCCGGCCCTGCTCGAATTCATGCGCAAGAAGAACGTGCGTTTGCCCGCCTGGCTGGACCAGACGCAAATTCCGGCCAACCCGTGGACAAGCCGGGCTGAATTCAGGAGGAACGCCAACTCACCGCAGATGAAAGAGTTGAGGCAGCTTCTGCTCGACACCGTGGCGGAGCAGACGCAATTCATGGTGACGCGGGCGCAAGGTGCGATGGAGAAGATCCTCAAGACGACGCCCGACGGCACGGAGCGCGAACATATCGTCATCCAGTTCACGCGCGTCATTCGCGCCTCCGAGGATTTTTATCCGCTGATCGACTACATCAACTTCAAGGGCGAGGGCACCAACCCGAACGAAGCCGCCATGGACAGGGAGACCGGGCGGCGGCAGGGTTGGGGTCTCAAGCAGGTGCTGCTCAAGATGAACGGCGTGACCGGCGATCCGAAGGCCGTGCGCGCCGAATTCGCCGATGCGGCGCAGTTCGTCCTGCAGCAGAGGGTTCGCAACCTTCCATCCAACCGTGTCTTCGAGGTCGGCTGGCTGCGCCGCGTCGCGACCTACCGCCGCCCGATCGCGGATCCGGAATCGAGCCCCAAACGGGCTCTGAGGAAATCATTGCGAGTGACGGCGGCTCAATAGCTTTGCTCATCTTTTGTTTGAGCATGATCTCCGCGCAACGCGTTCCACTGACGTCGCGAGGGAAAGCCGGCTTCCACTTTTCCGGATCATGCTCTAAGGGACAGTTGCCATTTTTGCCATGCGTGAGGCTGCTTGTCCCGCGACGTTCGTCAGCAATCGCGGGCTGCGCCTCGCTGACGTCAACCTTTGGCCCTCTTCGCCATCACCTTCTCATAGGCCGTCTGCAGCCAACGACGCGCGATGGTCTCGGCGGGGCGGTGCATTTTCGTGCACTGTCACCCAAATTAAGAAGTTGCTGGAGGAGATGAAGTGAGTTGGTTTCGCAGTCCATGTCAAAATAAGGGCCGGTGACGCTATCCTTACGGGTTGTCAACCTTTGCCGAACATGGTGGAAGCACCGCAGGAGCGCATGCACATGACGAAGCTTTTCACGACTGGATATGAGGGTAGCAATCCGGCGGACTTATTTGCAACCCTTCAGAAAAGTGGTGTGACGCTCCTAATCGATGTTCGGGACGTCCCGATCTCCCGCAAGCCAGGATTTTCGAAGTCCGCTCTTGCAAGAGGGCTTGACGAAGTCGGGATCCGATACCTGCACTTGAAGGCACTCGGCGATCCAAAACCGGGTCGTATCGCCGCCCGGGAAGGCCGGTTCTCAGACTTTCGGCGAATATTCAGCGCGCACATGATGACCACTGCGGCGCAGCAAGCCTTATCCGAGGCGGTGGCGGCCGCTTCAGAATCCATTTCGTGTTTGCTTTGCTTCGAACGGGATCATACTAATTGCCACCGCTGCATCGTTGCCGAGTCGATGGCTCAGCGCGCGAAATTCAGTCTGGTACATTTGACCGCTACACCGCTAGTTGCCCGGACCACTTCAAGAGGTGGTATTTGTTCTAATGACAGGACACCCGCCTACATCGGGTAGCACCGAAGCCATAGTGATCGTAAAGGCGGCGCCGCAAGTCGGCCGCCGCCACGGTGAGACGGTTTGTTGCGCCGGCATTGACCTGTATGGGAATTGGCTCAGGCTTTACCCCGTATCCTTCCGAACGCTGGAGCAGTCGAAGAAGTTCGGACGTTGGGATCGAATTAAATTCAACTGGCGCCTTCCCAACGACGACAAACGCACTGAGAGCCGGCGAGTAGATCAGCAGTCCATTGAGATTGTCGGTAAGCTCAGAAAGTCGGAGCGACCCGCCTTTCTCGCCAAGGCAATTGTGACGAGCCTCGTGCGCGAGCGTGAGCTCGGCAGGAGCTTCGCACTATTGAAGCCGGAAATCCTTGCATTCAAGGTCGAGAAAAAGGACGTCGAAGAAATAAAGGCAGAAAAGGAATTGTTCGATTCGATCCGCGCCCAGGACGATCTGTTCGCAAAACAGGTAACGAACAACTACAATCCGTGTCCGTACAATTTCAAATACCGCTATCGAACAGACGACGGCGTTCGTGAAGGGACGTGCCAGGATTGGGAAATCGAAGCGACCTATCACAATTGGTCGAGAGAGTATGGCGAGCGGCGAGCCTTGGCCGACATGGAGCAGGTGTTTGGTCGCGACTATCCAGCAAGGGGCATGCTTCTGGCGATGGGAACACATTCACTTCACCAAGATACCTGGCTCATCAATGGTGTGGTCCGACAAGACGATATCAGCCAAGCGTCCATGTTCTAGCGTGTGATAGAGAGCCCTCGTGACCAGCAAATTCAGCGATCCAAATTTGCTCTTCGCTGCAATAGCAGATGGGCCGATTTCGTCGGAAGAACTGCTTCATATGTCGCTAAGCGGCTGCACGCACGAAGAGGCAAGAGCACATTTCAAAGAGCGCGCCAGGGTTAGGAAAGCGGCTGACGCTATTGAGGGACAACCCTTGGAAACCTGGCCAGCGTTCGATGTGCGCTGGGACTTAGACCAGAGAAGCTTTTACCGCGTGTATGACGGAGCCAATCCGGACCAGGTGAATGCGGACGAGTTCGTCCTGATTCCGGACGTTTCATTGGCTGCCATCGATGCTGCGCTCACTCCGCACTGGCATCGGACTGCAGAAGAGGTTTGGACCGTCGGATCTCCGGATAAAGCGGCGCGTGCAATAGTTCATTGGCACGAGGGCGGCCGAATGACACCTCCGTTGATCGTTCCCACGAGCGACGGACGACTGACCATTGGTGGCGGCAACCACCGCCTGGCAGTCGCTCGAGCAAAAGGGACGGCCCTCTTACCAGTCTTGGTAAAGGAGGATCAGGAGACGCGGGTCCGCGACATTCTGCAATTCCAATGATAGCGTCAGCCAGTAGTCCGCTTACCGCGGTGGAGGGTACCGTTTTCTCCCGGGTTAGGAGCCGCCCGAACTTAATACCTCGCCTTCTTTAGCCGTGAGTCAAAAGCGCGCTGAATGAAGTGGCTGCCTAGACACCTCGCTAAAAGGTTGATTTCTACCCAAAGTTGCCGCCAAATCGCACGACTGCATTGGGGGATAACATGGACTTTAGGTCTTTTTTCGACTTCTGCGAAAAGCTTTTCCGCGTTTGGATCGGCACCGCTTGGGGGAAGGGAGCGCTAATTCTGATCGCTGGCGGCGTCCTCTCGATCACAAGCATCACTCAATACGTAGTACCACCCTTTGCCAAGCTCTTCGGCGTCAGCATTACAATTCCCGATACTCCAGCTTGGCTTAGCCTGGTTCTCATAGTGCTCGGCATTTCGTTACTAATTCTCCAACGCGTGATTCCCGAGCGGCCCGCGATACAAGAACCGCCCCGTGGCAACCCGCATGACGTGAAGCTGCTGGCTGACTATCGAGCATTAATGACACCAGAGCTTATCGCATTTCTCACAGACCACAGTTTTAGACTCCCCTATCGTGTCTCCATTCTAAATCCCCTCGAACTCATCGCTTATGAGTGGCGTGGCGCCCATTACGAATTCTTGGACTCAGAACTTCAAGACTCACTGTCAAACGTTATTGGAGCATCTCGCGGACTCTGTAATGTCATCACCAACCGGATTTTCCCTGATTACAACAATCCCGAGATCGGCACGCCGCTCACCGATCTGGACCTGCGAGAAGGAATACAACCCGAGACCAGGGCCGCTATCGAGCAGATGAACACGCTTGCAAAGGGAGTCGTAACCACGGCGAACAATTTCGAAACACTTGCTCGCCTGAAACTTCCCTTATAACCCAGCGAATAGCCCGCATGGGCGCGTGATGGACCATCGCCCCGATGTCGCTGTGTTTGCCGACTAGCCGATGGTAATGCTTTGAGGTGATGCCGATGAGTGGAGAACTAATTCCAATTTCGGATGAGCAAGCAAAGGCTATCCAAGAGGCCTTGAAAACTCTCCAAGAATTCGGCGGCTTCTTGCGCGAAACATTAGGCACTGTGCCAGCCGATGTCGTTGGTCTCCTTGGTGGTGATTACCTAAAGGTGAGGCGCGCTGAAAACCTCGCAAAAATCATTGAAAGAGCAAAAAAGAGATTGGAGCAGCGACAAATAAAAACTGAGCCTCCCGCGCTTCCGTTGTTGCTTCCGATGTTGACCGCTGCTGCAGACGAGGACCGGGATGAACTACAGGAGATCTGGGCCGGCCTCCTTGAGGCTGCGGCCGACCCCTCTCGTAGGACAGCATTCCGACTTAGGTTCATCGAGATCGCTAAACAACTCGATCCCCTCGATGTCAAAGTTCTCAATGCACTGACGGCTGGCGCAGGCTTTCTTGACCCCGATGTCCGTCAAACCCTGGTTAAGCTAGGCCTCAACAGCGACGAAATACAAATTTCTGCGTCTAACTTGCTGAGTCTTGGTCTGGTTGGCGACGCTGGCCGATGGACGCTTTACCCATTGGGAAAAACAGTTCCTTAGGGCCGTCCGATGAAGCAGGGTAGAAATCAAACCGAACACTCGGTGTCCCACCATTGAGAGTGGGTCAATTCTGAAAAAACCTCAATCAGATCGGGACCAGAATGAAGATTTGGCGCTCCCTAGGGGAATCGAACCCCTGTTTCAGCCTTGAGAGGGCCGCGTCCTAACCGCTAGACGAAGGGAGCGTGTGCTTCAGGGAATAGCCTCGAAATGTGCGGTCGGCAAGGCAAGTCTGCAGCCTTCGACCCGGTGCACACCCGATCCGCCCTGCCTCAGGGTTCATTGACGAATTTGAGCTTTCCGGCGGGTTTCAGCGTCTTGGCGTCGAAAGTGCGGATTTCGATCACCCCGCTTATATCCAGCGTCAGCACCAGCCGCTCGCCGGCGACCGCGGTCGAGACGATGCGGGCGCCCCTGGGCAGGGCTTCCGTGATGTCGGTCGTGCCAGGCGTGGGACTTCCCTCGCCGCGGTAAAGACGGTACCCGACGGCGATCAGGACCACGGCCACCGCAAGCGCCGAGGTCAGGCCCGCGATCAGCATCATCCGCCGCACCCGCGCGATCAGCGCGGCCTGTTCGGGGGTCGGTTCGGGCGCAACAGTATCGGTCATGCAAGGCTCTAGCTTGGAACAGAGATCATCGAACGGCGGTCAAAGGCTGGAGGTTACCGTCGGCGGCGACGAGGGGTCACCCCGCCTCGACCGCGTGCTCGCGGTGCTCCGCCCGGAACTGTCGCGCTCGCGGCTGAAAGCGCTGATCCTGGCCGGTTCCGTTACCGCCAGGGGCACCCCCATCCGCGACCCCGCTTATCATGTCGCGCGGGGGGATACGATCACAATCGACGTCCCCGAAGCCGCGCCGGCGGAGCCTTTGGGCGAAGATATCGCGCTCGACATCGTCTATGAGGACGACGACATCATCGTCATCGACAAGCCGAAGGGACTTGTCGTTCACCCCGCCGCCGGCCACGAGAGCGGCACGCTGGTAAATGCCTTGATCGCGCATTGCGGCGCCAGCCTTTCCGGCATTGGCGGCGTACGGCGGCCGGGCATCGTGCACCGGTTAGATAAGGACACCACCGGCCTGATGGTGGTCGCCAAGAACGACCACGCCCATCAATCGCTGACCGCGCAATTTTCCGATCACGGCCGCACCGGTCCGATGCAGCGCGGCTACATGGCCTTCATCTGGGGCGTACCCAACCGCCAGCGCGGCACGGTCACCGCCCCGATCGACCGGCATCCGTACGCCCGCGAAAAAATGGCGGTGCGCCCGGGCGGACGCGAGGCCGTCACCCATTGGGAATTGCAGGCGGCCTATCAGGGGCGCGACGGCAAACCGGTCGCCTCGCTGCTCGCTTGCCAGCTCGAGACCGGGCGGACCCATCAGATCCGGGTGCACCTCGCCCATATCGGCCACCCCCTGATGGGCGATGCCGTCTATGGCCCGCACTTCAAGACCAAGGCCCGCCACCTCGGCCCCGAGGGCCAGGCGGCGCTGGCCGCCCTCGGCCGACAGGCCCTGCACGCTTATCTGCTTGCCCTGGAACACCCCCGAACGGGAGAACTTTTGCTTTGGGAGGCGCCCCTGCCGGAGGATCTCATCCTTCTACAAAGCGCCCTGGAAGCGGCCCTATGACGCAGGCTTTTCAGGAAACATAAGCTATGCCAATAGGTTATTCCTGCCACACGGGGACGTGACGTCAGCATTCCTTCCCTATTTGTTCGTTTTTTGCTATGTTGCATATGCGTTGAATATCCAACGCGGAACATCGCAGCGTGATTGGCTTTAACACAGCGATCACCTGCCGGGCCCGCCGCTATCGGGGGCCTGAACCACTGGAGGGCGCTCAAATGGCCCGTACAGCTACGTTACCGGTTCTCAATGGAGAATCCGGTCTCTCTAGATACCTCGCCGAGATCCGCAAATTTCCGATGCTGGAACCCCAGCAGGAATACATGCTCGCCAAACGCTGGCGCGAGCATGACGATCGCGACGCGGCGCATCACCTTGTCACCAGCCATCTCCGGCTCGTGGCCAAGATCGCCATGGGCTATCGCGGCTACGGCTTGCCGATCTCTGAAGTCGTTTCAGAGGGCAATGTCGGCCTGATGCAGGCGGTCAAGCGGTTCGAGCCCGAGAAGGGTTTTCGTCTCGCCACCTACGCCATGTGGTGGATCAAGGCTTCGATTCAAGAGTACATTCTGCGTTCATGGTCGCTCGTGAAAATGGGAACCACCGCGAACCAGAAGAAGCTCTTCTTCAACCTGCGCAAGGCGAAGAGCAAGATCTCCGCGCTGGACGAAGGTGATCTCCGCCCCGATCAGGTAAAGCTGATTGCCAAGCGTCTCGGCGTGACGGATCAGGACGTGATCGACATGAACCGCCGTCTCGGCGGCGACGCGTCGCTCAACGCGCCGATCCGCGACGACGGCGAAGCCGGCGAATGGCAGGACTGGCTGGTCGACAACTCGCCCAACCAGGAAGCCGTGATGGCCGAGCACGAGGAGTTCGATCACCGCCGTCGGGCGTTGAACGGCGCCATCGGCGTGCTCAACCCGCGCGAACGCCGCATCTTCGAGGCGCGGCGCCTGGCGGAAGAGCCGATGACACTGGAAGACCTCGCCGCCGAATTCGGCGTCTCGCGCGAACGCGTGCGGCAGATCGAGGTCCGCGCTTTCGAAAAGGTGCAGTCGGCCGTCAAGGGCACGATTGCCCGGCAGGAAGCCGAACTCGAAGCCGCGCACTAATCGCGGCAGAGGTATCAAGTAACGAAGGCCGGCGGCAACGCCGGCTTTTTGTTTTTGGCACTCTGTTTACGCTAACTCGGCCGTCGTCCTCCGCGAAAGCGGGGGACCCAGTACTCCGCGGCGGTCGTGAGACTGCGCGCAATAACTGCGGTCTCTGGAATACTGGATCGCCCGCCTTCGCGGACGATGACAGCAGTAGTCTACTCCCCCCACTCCCGCGCCATCTTGGCCAACGCACAGCCTTCGCAATAGCGCGCGTCTTTGAAGTCGATCCAGTTGTGCGCATAGACGCGATCGAGCGGAATGCCGTAACGCGCGCGCAGCACCTTTACCAGAATACGCCACGCCGCTACTTGCGCATCCGTCGGGCCCCGCGTCACGTCAGGATAATTGCCGGCGAATTCGACGCCGACCGAATTGCTGCCGACCACCTGACGATAGGTCGGGCCGTTGTCGATGTACTTGTTGTCGTTGCGGTTGGCGCCGTCGCCATGCGTCGGAACGAGATGTTCGCCGACCGCCCAGTACACCGTGCCGTCGGTTTCGACCCAGACCATCACGCCGCGCCGCGTCGGGTTCTTCGATTGCGCCAGCGCGCCGCCGCGCGCGGAGCCCGTCGGCCCTTCGGTCTGATGCACGATGATGTTGCGCCAGGGATGGGCCTTTGCGAGATCGCCCCATGGCGCCAGCCAGACCATCTTCAAGCCGGGAATATCTGGCGTGCCCGACGAACGCGCGATCGCGGCGAGGTCGGGCGATTGCGCGAAGGCGCAAGCAGGAAGCGAGAGGGCGAACAGTGCCGCCGCGACGAGGCGAAAATTCATGACCGAGGTCCAGTGCCGAACCTTAGTAGCACGCCTCAGGCCCGCTTGCGCAGAGCCACCTCCGCTTCCGTTTCGGCTTCAGGCACCAGCGGCGGCGCCGGATCGTAGACGGCAAAGCCGTTCCGGCCGGCCTTCTTGACGTCGTACAGCGCATGGTCGGCGGCGGCGATCAGGCGATCGGGGAAGCCGCCCATCTCGCGGGTCCATTGTGCGACGCCGATCGACACGGCGATCGGAATGTCGTTGCCGGTGCATTGTTCGGCGTCCGCGCGGCAGACCTCCAGCACGCGGCGCGCGATCATCGCGCCCTCGCGCAGCGTCGAGGACGGCAACACGATGCAGAATTCGTCGCCGCCGGTGCGTGCCAGCATGTCGCCGGGCCGCAGCCGGGTTTGCGCCATCAGGGTGAAATGCTGCAGGCAGGCGTCGCCCGCGGCGTGACCATAGGTGTCGTTGATGCCCTTGAAGCCGTCGAGATCGATCACCAACAGCGCAAAGGGCTGACCGCTGCGCTCGGAGCGCGCGCATTCTTCCGTGAGCCGCTGCACCAGATGACGGCGATTGCCGACGCCGGTAAGGTCGTCGAGCAGCGCCAGATCCGCGACTTCGTTGCGCAACCGGTCCATCGCCATCAGCAGGAAGCCGAAATTCAGCGACATCGACAGGAATACCAGCACCAGGATGACGACCGACTGCGCCGGGCTGACATGCATGTAGGAGAAGCCGCCGCCCATGCCGGTCACCGCGCCGAACAGCCGGGCCGCGAAAATCGCCATGATGACGATGGTGACGATGCCGGCCAGCCGGGCGCCCGGATTAGCGCGGCCGTCATGCCGGCTCAGCAGCAGTTTCAGGCCCAGCGCCATCGGCAGCGTCTGCGCGATCGTGAAGACGGTCATCCGCGCCGGTACGCTGTCGTAGACGAAAATGAAAAAGGTCAGACCGACAAACGCAAGGCCGGTGGTCAACGCGGTGTGAAGCCACGAAACGGGCCGGGTGAAGAATTTCTGAATTCCCATCGTGGCAAGGCAGATCGCCAGTACCAGCGCGGTGCCGGCGAACAGCAGCGGCACGAGAGAATCCGGGAAGACTACGCGCAGCATCGCCATCGCAGCACCGGCCGCCGCGACGAATGCCGAGCCGGTCCAGAACCGCGCGGCCTCGAACGACGGATAGCATCGCATGACGTAGGCCCAGATCAGGCCCAGCGCGAGAAAATTGATGACGAACACCGTCCACAGCGTCGGAACGCTCAGCATCGCGAACTCAGGACGCGCGCGCGTCCCGTCTCCCCTGTTGTCTAACGACTGCTCAAGACCTGCGCGCCTCGAGGCGTCCCCACGACGAACTCCGTCGTCTTACGGGACAAAATGCATCTGCGCCGCTTAACGGACCCTGACCACCGCCGGCCAATCCAAACCGTGGTTTTGAATTGATGAAGATCGCGCGCGTTCGGACATCGTTAAGCATGATGCGCGCGCATGCGGGCGGCAGAGGCGACGCGCGTTTCGGCAAAAAATCGTATCAAAATGCATAACAACTGTGGATAACGTGATGACACCGCCATGACGGCACGCGGCAGGGGCCTGCGAATCTGCTGGGATCGTGTGCGAGGATGTTGCGAGGCTGGCCCTCCGCCAAGCATGCCTCGGTGTCGCGTTTCAATCCATGAAAACCTTGAGAGGATACTATGGCTAAGAAAGCGAAGAAGGCGAAGAAGGCGAAGGCCAAGAAGGCCAAGAAGTCGAAGAAGAAGTGAATTTCGGCCCGGGTGGAGTGCTCAGCTCCGCCCGGGCTCCCAACTCCGGGCCTAGTTTTGGAGAATGGCGGGCCGCGGGTCCGCCTTTTTATTTGCGGCGGCGAACTCAATACGGATCGCGTTGCTGCGCCTGCAATGACGGTCGCGCGAAAAAATCTACCGCTCCGCAAGCGCCAGCTTCGCCCCGAGCGCGGCAAATCCCGCCGCAAAGCTGCGGCGCAGCCAGGCCATTACCTTCGGCCGGGTGATGACGCGGTCGCGCATCGCGGCCGCGAACAGGCCGTAGAGCGCGAACACCGCAAACGTCATCGCCATGAAGGCTGCGCTCAATTCCAGCATCCGCGCCAGCGGATGCGGCTCGTCGAGCGCGACGAATTGCGGCAGGAAGGCCAGGAAGAAGATCGAGAGCTTTGGATTGAGGATGTTGACCAGGATGGCGGTGACGATGACGCGCCGGCTGGAGCGCGCCTTCGCGGCCGGGCGCGTGTCGATCGCAAGCGCGCCCGTCTCGCGCAACGCCTGCCAGGCCATGTAAAGCAGATACGCCACGCCGCACCATTTCAGCGCGGCAAAAGCCAGAGCACTGGTGTGCAGCACGGCGGCGAGCCCGAGCATGGCGGCCAGCATATGCGGCACGATGCCGAGGGTGCAGCCGAAGGCCGCCGCGATGCCCGGCCGTGCGCCCAGCGTCAGCGCCACCGCCAGCGTGTACAGCACGCCGGTGCCGGGGGAAGCGACCACGATCAGCGAGGTCAACAGGAACGACAGGGTCATGTCCTGTCATTAACACGATGGCATCAGGCGCGAAAGCAGGGCGGCGGCTTACGGGCGCGGTTCGCCGCCGTGCTCTCGTGCATAGACCATGCGCTCCGCCTCGCGGATCACGTCGAGCGGTGCCCATGGCTTGGCCCAGAACTGCACGCCATCGGGCAATTCCTGATGCAGCGGCTTGCCCGAGGTAACGATCACGCCCATCTCGGGATTGTACTTCCGGGCGATGTGCGCGAGTTCGACACCATCCATGTTGCCGGCAAGCTGCACGTCGGTCATCATCAAGACCAGACTGCCGGCAGCGCGCTCCAGCACCAGTTCAGCAGCCTCGGCGCTCTCGCATTCGATGACATCGACCTCACTCTCCTCCAGCAGCAGGCAGATCATGTTCCGCTGCATCGGGTCGTCCTCGACAATGAGGGCCGTTGCGCGATGGGGTTTGGATTGTCCCATGTGAGCCTCCTCTCAGAATCGCGTCGGCTGGCGATGCCGCCCCTCTGTCGGGTATTCGACACTAAGCGCGGAAACCGCTTTATGGTTCGGTTCCAATTTGCGAAAGTTTGCAGGAACCCACCTATCCTCGACCTGCAAGGAGTTCGATCCGACATGACTGCGATATCTGGAAGTGCGGCCGCGGTGACCGGCGCCGCCAGCGGCATCGGCCGCGCGCTGGCGCTGGAACTGGCCGCGCGCGGCTGCGATCTCGCGCTCGCCGATCGTGACGAGGCCGGTCTGCAGCAGGTGGCCGCCGAAATCGGAAAAGCGAACAAGCGCAAGGTAACGATCCACCGCGTCGATGTCGGCGAGCCCGCCCAGATCCAGGAATTTGCCAATGCGGCAATCGCCGCGCATCCGGAGCTGAACATCGTCATCAACAATGCCGGCGTCGCGCTGCTCGGCGCCTTCAACGAGGTCGACCAGGCGCAGATGGAATGGCTGATCAACATCAATTTCTGGGGCGTGGTGCACGGCACACGCGCCTTCCTGCCGCATCTTTCGACGAGGCCGGAGGCGCATATCGTCAACCTCTCCTCGATCTTCGGCATCGTCGCCCCGCCGGGCCAGACCGCCTATTGCGCCGCCAAGTTCGCGGTGCGCGGATTTTCGGAAAGCCTGCGGCATGAGCTCGCGATGGCGAACAGTCCGGTGAAGCTCTCGGTGGTGCATCCCGGCGGTGTCCTGACCAACATCGTGCGCAACTCCCGCACCGGCAGCGGCATCGCCGACAATGCGCGCCGCGCCGAATCGATCGAGCGTTTCGATGCGATCGCCAGGACCACGCCGCCGGCCGCAGCGCAACGCATCATTCTCGGCATCGAGAAAAACCAGCCGCGCATTCTGATCGGCAACGACGCGAAGTTCATGGACCTCTTGCAGCGGTTTCGCCCGGCGACCTACTGGGCGGTGTTGGCGAAGCGGATCGGGAAGATGGGCGCGCAGGCGGCGAAGTGATTTCATTTTTGAGTGACACTGTCGACGCTCGGGTGGTCGGCTCCCTCTCCCCTTGCGGGAGAGGGTTGGGGAGAGGGGTAGCCACAAGCACCGCCGTTGCCGCCACCCCTCTCCCCAGCCCTCCCCCGCAAGGGGGGAGGGAGCACACCATCCGCGTGGCTATATCAACGCCCCACCAGCCGGTCCGCGAAATACCCGATCGTCTTGCGGTAGATCGTCGCCCTGTTCCACTCCCGCATGGCTTCGAAATTCGCAGTGCCTTCGCCGTATGGCGCGCCGGCCTTGAAGCCTGACACGTGCAGCAGGTTCGCGGTGGAGGCGAGCACATCGGGCACGCTGTGGCGCAGGTCGACATGGCCGTTGCCGTCGAAATCGACGCCGTATTTGATGTAGGACGACGGCAAGAACTGCGTCTGGCCGATCTCGCCGGCGAAGGCGCCGATCAAATCGCGCAGGGGGAGATCGCCGCGCTGCACGATCTTCAGCGCGGCCAGCAATTCGCCCTGAAACAATTCGGTGCGGCGGCAATCATGGGCCATGGTCATCAGCGTGCGGACCACCGGCATCTTGCCGATGTCGCCCTTGCCGTAATCGCTCTCCAGCCCCCAGATCGCGACGATGATCTGCGGCGGCACACCGAATTTCTGTTCGATGCGTGCCAGCAGTGACGCGTGCCTCAGCAGCATCTGCCGCCCGATGTTGATGCGTCCGGGGCCGACGCGGGTCGAGACATATTGCTCGAACGTCTTGTTGAAAGTGCCGCGCTGGCGGCGGTCGAAAACGAGCACCGCCGGATCCTGCGTGATGCCGGCAAAGGCCTGGCCGATCACCGCTTGCGAGACGCCGGCGGCCTGCGCCTCCGCCGCCATCGCCGAAACGAAGGTGTTGAAATCGCCGCCACAGCGGGCGGCATAAGTGGGGGTGGAGAAGATGACGGCGCCGAGAAAAATGGCCCAACGAAATATGCGCATGCGAATCCCTTGTTACGTCTCGTGCCGATCATGCCATGGGAAAACGGCGCGCGAAACCTCGTCGTCCCGCGCACGCGGGGACCCATACGCCGCGGCCGATGTTGTTAAAAGCGGACTGGTCGACGGCTTGGCTTCAACAATTGCCGCCTGTGGTTATGGGTCCCTGCGTTCGCAGGGACGACGGCGATTGGCTTCGGTGGTGGAAGCCCCTACTCCCCACCATCAATCTGCCGGCCCATCAGCGCGATCGCCTTCTGATAGACGCCCGCGGCATTCCAGGCCTGGATGGCGGCGAAATTCGGCTCGCCCGGCTGATAGCCGGCGCCCGCGCGCCAGCCATGCGCCCGCAAAAAGTTCGCGGTCGACATCAGCGCGTTGGCCGAGTTTTCGAGATTGCCGGTACCGTAAGCCAAAATGGCTTTTGGCATGAACTGCGTCTGGCCGACTTCGCCATGCATCGAGCCGCGCTGGCTGGCAGGGAGCGCGCCGCGATCGATCAATTGCAGCGCCGCGTAGAGGTGCTCGGTGAAATAGGCCGAGCGCCGGCAGTCATAGGCGAGCGTCGCGATCGAGGCGAGCATGTTCTGATTGCCGCGCTGGCTGCCGAACCCGGTCTCCATGCCCCAGATCGCGATGAGCGGCCCCGGCGGCACGCCGTAGCGCTGCTGAATGGAAGAGAACAGAGCGGCTTGCGATTGCTTCAGCGAGCGCCCGCGCGAGACGATGGTCGTTGCGCCGCGCTTGGCGAGAAACTGGTCGAGCGAGAGATTGAAACTGCGCTGGCCGCGGTCGGCATTGATGGTCGCCTGCGCGTAGTTCGTCGCCATCAGGGCCTGGATGGTCGAGGCGCTGATGCCCTTGGCGCGGGCCTCGCCGGCAAACTCCTGCTTCCAGGCAGCGTAGCCGGCGGCCGAGCTGCCGCATTGGGCGGCGTGGGCGTAGGAGCTTAGGGATGCGAACAATGCGACGGTGGCGCTGAAAGCAAATGCGATACGGAGCATGGAAGGACCATTCCTAAGAGAGCACTGCAAGTACGCATCGGTTTCTAGCACGTCCTCAGCCGCGCATCGAGAGTTGCGGCAGATGCATGGGCAGAATCTGCTAACCCCTGGCCTCTCGAAACGGCCATGATTGCGACTATTTTGAATCGATCGATATGCTGGCCGTTCCTTAAACCACCGCGTCGAATTGGTGGCGCCGTAGCTGCAACACGTGGCCCGGCGCCCGCCTTGGCCCTCACAAGGACAATGGCAATGACCAGGTCCAGTGGCTTCAAAGTCGGAATGGGAATTGCGATCGCCGCGCTCACGGCAATCCCGAACGCGGCCGCCCAAGCGCCAACGCTTTCCGTAGACCCTTCACGATTGCCGCGTCTCGGCACCATCGACAAGCGCTTTCAATCGTACAATGTGGAGATGGTCGAGGTCACCGGCGGACGGTTCTGGAAACCCTACAGGTCGAGTGCCCCGGCGCCATCTGTTCGGGGCGCCGACAACGCCGAAAATATTCCGGCGGGCGCGAACCCCGACCGCTACGCGTATCGGGCGCCGATCGACCTGTCGAACCGCCGGCTGCGCATATTGGCTGCTGCGCTAGCCCCAGCCTACCTGCGCGTCAGCGGCACCTGGGCCAATAGCACCTACTTTGCTGAAAACGATGCGACGCCGCCGACGCCGCCTGACGGCTTCCGCGCGGTGCTGAGCCGCGAGCGCTGGAAAAGCGTCATCGACTTTGCCCGCGCCGCCGGCGCAGAGATCGTGACGTCGATGGCCATAAGCCCCGGTGCCCGGGACGCTGCAGGCCGATGGCGGAGCGATCAGGCGCGTCGCTTGTTCGCCTACACCAGATCCATCGGCGGCAGAATTGCCGCCACCGAGTTCATGAATGAGCCGACGCTGGCCGCCATGGGACGCGCGCCGAAAGGATACGATGCGGCGGCCTACGGGCGGGATTTCAAAGCCTTTGTTGCGTACATCAGGGCCAGCGAACCGGATGTGATCGTTCTCGGCCCCGGTTCGATCGGCGAGACAACAGCGTCGCAATCACCCCCGCAATCCAGCTCCGATTTTCTTCGTACGCGGGATCTGCTTGCCGCATCCGGTGCCGGCATCGACGCCTTTTCCTATCATCACTACGGCGCCCTCTCGCAGCGATGCTCCGGGATTCCGGGCCAAACCACACCAGAGGCCGCGCTTTCGGAAAGCTGGCTGGCAAGCACGGAGCAAACGCTTGCGTTCTACCGATCGCTGAGGGACGAGTTTGCGCCTGACAAGCCGATGTGGCTGACCGAGACCGCCGAGGCCGCGTGCGGCGGCAATCCCTGGGCCTCGACGTTCCTCGATACGTTCCGCTATCTCGACCAACTTGGCCGGCTTGCCAGGGCCGGCGTCCAGATGGTGGCGCACAACACGCTGGCTGCCAGCGATTACGGCCTGCTTGACGAGACGACGTTGCGGCCGCGGCCGAACTACTGGGCGGCACTGCTTTGGCGCAGGCTGATGGGCACGACCGTTCTCGACGCCGGCGTGCACGATGGCGTGCACCTCTACGCGCATTGCCGACGAGGCGTGCGTGGCGCCGTCACGCTGCTCGCCGTCAATACGGACAGGACGAGCGCCGCAATGCTGCGATTGCCCGCGGCCAGCGAGCGTTACACGCTGTCGGCAGATCATTTGCAAAGCGCCGGGCTGAAGCTGAATGGAACGGTCTTGGAGCTCGGCCCGAACGACGATCTTCCGCAGGTCTCGGCGGTGACATCGCCGCCGGGTGTGGTCGAGATCGCGCCGGCCACGATTGCTTTTCTCACGGTCGAAAGTGCCAAAAATCCGGCCTGCGGTTGAGTTTCCCGGATTCCGGTTTGCAGATTTCGCTCAGACGAGCGGGCTTCAATCCACGCGTAGCCGAAGGCAAAGCATGGCGCTCGCCAGCGCTGAAATGCCTAGCAGCACGAGCACACCGGATAATCCGCTCAGCGCGAACACGATGCCACCGAAGGTCACCCCGACCGTTCCGCCGAGAAAGCTGCACGAATTGAGCATGCCGGAGCCCTTCCCCGCCTGCTGTGGTGGCAGCGTCGCAAGTCCGAGCCGCGGCGCCGATGCGTAGACAAGTGCTATCCCTGCGCCGGCGACAAACAGGCCGGGCATCAGCAGCGCGAACTTTGCGTTCGTCTGAAACGACAACCAGATGATGGCGCAGCCGACGGCGAGCAGGAGCGATCCGCCTGTCAGCATGCGCCGCATACCGATCCTCGTTGCAATCAAGGGAGCCGCGCGCGCGAAGGCAAACAGCGCAATTGAGAGCGGCACAAGGGAAAGGCCCGCCGCTACGGCGGACATGCCAAGCCCATCAGCGGCCTGCGCAAAGAGGTTGTAGTAAAGCAGCAGCGTCATGATGTCGAACATCACGAGAAACAAGAGGCCGGCGGCAATCGCGAAATTCCGGTTCGCAAACAGGCCGAAGTCGACCAGCGGCTGAGGGCGCCGCGTCTCCATCCGCAGCAATAGAGGAAACGCGATCGCCGCCAGCACAAGCGGGACGATGGCAGACAGCGGGTTGGTGCGGACATGCGCCAACGCCTGCAATCCCGATATCAGCGTCACCATGAAGAGTGCGAGAAGGCCAAGTCCGACCCAGTCCATCGAAATCGCGCGCCGGCCGCCGGCGCCGGGATGCCGCAGCAGCATCAGGCCGGCGGGCACCATCGCAATGACGTTCAGCCAGAAGATGAAGCGCCAGCCCGCGTAATGCGTCACGGCTCCACCGACGAGCGGCCCGATGCTGAAGCCGAGCATCAGAAAACCGGTCCAGGCGCCGATCGCCTCGGGGCGCCGCTCGTCAGGTGCGGCTTCGGTCACCGCCGCAAGCGTGCCGGCCACCGCAAACGCGGCTCCCAGCCCTTGCAGCGCCCGCGCGCCGACCACCACGAAGCCGACCGGCGCCAGCGAGATAAGCAGCGACGCAAGTGCGAACACGGCGATGCCGGCAATCGAGGACCTTCGCGCGCCGAGCTGATCCGCCGCGCCGCCGCCGACAATGATGAAGATGGCGGCGGTCAGAAGATAGGCATTGACCACCCATTCGAGCTCCGCCGGACCAAGCTGCAGGCTGCCCTTCATGTCGGGAAGCGCCGCCATGATCGCCGTGCTGTTGTCGCCCACCGCCAGCATGGCAAGGCAGCAGGCCATCAGCACCGGCTTGAGGTTGCTCTTCGCGTGGGAGGTTGCCAGCATCACCACCACCCCTTCCGTTCGTTCCAGGCGAACAGTATGCCGGCAAAGCGGTCATAGATAAATCGCGTCCACGCCGTCTCGCAAGGCAGACCGGCGCGCAGCGAGGATGATTGACAGCGGCGCCTCTATCGAGGACAAGCCGCGCATGCCAAAGAAACCCGGGACCAATCCCAAGGGCGAGTTCGCCTTTTTCAATGTCGTCTATGAGGACGACTCGCAGCGCTCCAATCGGCGCGTGCCTGCCGAATTGCTCGGCGGGCTCGACGGCGACGAGCCGGCGCGCGGCTACATCATGGAGCAGGACCGCGAGATCGCCGAGAAATCCGGCCGCCCGCAACTCAAGATCAAGAGCATCAGCCGCGTTGGGGCGAAGAAGAAGTAGCCTCGCAGGCAAGGTCCGGTTGCATCAACCGACGTCGCGATCGGCAGAGAGCGGTGTTGTCCACGTGCTCAATTATTACCAGCGGAGCAAGCGGTACCCCTCTCCCTGACCCTCTCCCGCAGGGGGGAGGGAACCCTTCCGCCGGTGCGTCCCTGACGCCAGGGATGGCCATGACGCAATGTGAAGCAAGGCCGAAATGCAATGTGAGGCGAGCACGCTGGCAGGACTCCCTCCCCCCTTGCGGGGGAGGGTTGGGGAGAGGGGTGGCCCCGGGCGCTGGCGTGAAAAATTTGCTTCGAGCTAGCTAAATAAAAACGGCGGGCTTTTGCCCGCCGCTGTTGTTTCGATGGATGCCCGGGTCCCGTCTTCGCCGAGGCTTCGCCGGGCAAGCAAGCCCGGCAATGACAGGCAGTACTAGTTATCGAGGAAGCTCCGCAGCTTCCGGCTCCTTGACGGATGCTTCAGCTTGCGCAGCGCCTTGGCTTCGATCTGGCGGATGCGCTCGCGGGTCACGCTGAACTGCTGGCCGACTTCTTCCAGCGTGTGGTCGGTGTTCATGCCGATGCCGAAGCGCATGCGGAGCACGCGTTCTTCGCGCGGGGTGAGCGAGGCCAAAACGCGCGTCGTCGTTTCGCGCAGGTTGGACTGGATCGCCGCATCGATGGGGAGGATCGCGTTCTTGTCCTCGATGAAATCGCCGAGGTGTGAGTCTTCCTCGTCGCCGACAGGCGTTTCGAGCGAGAGCGGCTCTTTTGCGATCTTCAGGACCTTGCGAACCTTCTCCAGGGGCATGCCGAGCTTTTCGGCGAGCTCTTCCGGGGTCGGCTCGCGGCCGATCTCGTTGAGCATCTGGCGGCTCGTGCGCACGATCTTGTTGATGGTCTCGATCATGTGCACGGGGATGCGGATGGTGCGGGCCTGGTCGGCGATCGAGCGCGTGATCGCCTGACGGATCCACCACGTGGCGTAGGTCGAGAACTTGTAGCCGCGGCGATACTCGAATTTATCGACCGCCTTCATCAACCCGATATTGCCTTCCTGGATCAGGTCGAGGAACTGCAGGCCGCGGTTGGTGTATTTCTTGGCGATCGAGATCACGAGACGCAGGTTGGCCTCGACCATTTCCTTCTTGGCCTGGCGCGCCTCGCGCTCGCCCTTCTGCACGCCGTGCACGATCTTGCGGAATTCGCCAATCTCAAGACCCGTCAACGCCGCCAGCGACTGGATCTCGTGGCGCAGCTCCTTGATACGGTCCTTCTCGTGATGGACGAAATTCTTCCAACCCTTGGCCGATAATTTCGAGACACGGTTGAGCCAGCGCGGATCGAGCTCCGAGCCCTGGTAGTTGCGCAAGAAGTCTTCGCGCGCGACGCCGTGGCTGTCGCCGAGGCGCAAGAGGCGGCCTTCGAACGAGACCAGCTTCTTGTTGATGTCGTAGAGCTGCTCGACGAGGGAATCGATGCGGGCCTGGTTCAGGCGCAGCGACTTCACCTCGACGATGATCTCGTCCTTCAGCTTCTTGTACTTGCGCTCCTGCGAGGGCGAGAGCGACTCGCTCTGAAGCTGGTTGGCGATGTCCTGCTCCTGAAGACGCCTCAGCTTCTTGTATTCGGAAGCGATCTTGTCGAAGGTCTCGACCACCTTCGGCTTCAGCTCGGCCTCGATCGCGGCCAGCGACATCTGGTTTTCGAACTCGTCGTCATCCATGTCGCCTTCGGCGGCAGCTTCCGCCGGATCCTTCTCCTCGGTCTCCGCATCGCCCGCGGGCGCCGCCCGGAACGGGGTCGGCGACGGGGGAGCAGCCGGCGGCGCGACATGCGCGGGCGCGGCTTCGCCGTTGGCGGCCTGGCCGTCGCCTGCGGGGGCGGCGATCATCGCCGGGTTCATGTTGTTCTTGGCGTCGGGGCCAGCATAGGTGGCTTCGAGATCGATGATGTCGCGAAGGAAGATCTTTCCTTCGTTGAGTTCATCGCGCCAGATGATGATGGCCTGGAAGGTCAAGGGGCTTTCGCAGAGACCCGCAATCATCGCCTCGCGGCCGGCCTCGATGCGCTTGGCGATCGCGATTTCGCCTTCGCGCGACAGCAATTCCACCGTGCCCATCTCGCGCAGATACATGCGGACGGGATCGTCGGTGCGCTCGCCGGGCTCGGATTTCTTGACCTCGGTGACAGCCTTCGCCGTGACCTCGACAAGCTCGTTGTCGGTGTCGTCGTCGGCCTCTTCCTTCTCGGCCTCCTCGTCGGCCTCCTCGGCCTCGGAGACGTTGATGCCCATGTCCGAGAGCATCGACATGATGTCTTCGATCTGTTCGGGCGAGGTGGTGTCGGAGGGCAAGACTTCGTTGAGCTGATCGAAGGTCACGAAGCCGCGCTTCTTGGCCTGCTTGATCATCTTCTTGACCGCGGCATCGGACAGGTCGAGCAACGGCGACGGCGCGTCGGGGCTATCCTTCTCAGGGGCGTCCGCTGCCTTGTCGTCTTTTTCCTTGTCCTTAACCTGCAGCGTCTTTGCCTTGGTGGCCATTCATCAAGCTCCCGAAACGCGCTTCATGCGGGCGTGCGTCGCCGCCCGCGCTCTTCAACTCAATTCGTTCGAGATGACGTCGTTCGATCGTCACCTTGCTCTGTTCATTCGCCTTCGCATGATCGGTCGAAAGCGGCACCCGCTTTTCCGCACCATGGTTACGACGCGCAAAGGGCGGCGCAGACTATCGCCACCCCTGCCTTCCGCATCACCGGTATCTGTCTTTCGTAGCCCGAAGGCCCTTAAGCTTTGCTTAACCCTGTTTTTGCCGCCAAATCATGGATTTGGCGAGTCTTTTCGCGGGCTCGGCCAAGGCCGTCCGCATCATTTTTTTAATCGTCAAACGCTTTTGCGGAACCGGCCCGAAAGCTCGCCAAAACCCTCAATCAGGGCCTCGGTGCCGTCGATGGAGTCCAGCCGGGCGCCGACATCCTTCAGCCATGCCAGATTGGCCTCGCTGGTCTCCTCGGCCAATGCCAGTTCGGCATCTTTCTTCTCCCTAAGTAGGGCGTGCGTTTTCTGATGCAAGACAACGAGTTGCTGCCAAGTGGCCAAAACGTCTTCGCGGGCCGCGCCGGGCTTGGCGCCCCAGACCGCCGCGGTCGTAATCGCCCGTTCAACCCGTTGAAGAACCTCGCTTAATCCGCGCACCTCGAGATCGGCGCGCATTTTCTCGGCCTGCTCCTCGACGTCGGGCGAATGGTGATGGTCGTTGGCGAAGGCTGCGATAATGCCGGCGCGGAGCTTGTTGGCCTCGGGATGCGCCAGTTCCAGGGCGGCCACTTCCTCCAGATGATCGTGCAGCAGCCAAGGGTGGTTAATCAGGGATTGCAGGATCAAGGCCTCGCGGCGGGACATCGCGCTGCGCTGGCCGCGCATGATCGGGCTGGTCGCAAGCTGGGGGCTCGCCGCCTGGTAGGGGCCGGGGGCAATTCCTGAAGCTAACCCTGGCGGGCGGCCGCCGCGGGGGGCGAACCGGCCGGCCGGGCCCGCTCCGCGCGGGGCAAAGGCGCGGGGTGATTCGGGGCGGCCGGGCCGGAAATTACCCCGGCCGTAACCGCCGCGGCCGGCATCGGGCGCAAAAGTGCGCTGCAGGCGCTCGGCGAGATCCTGGCGGTAATAGCGGCGCACGACCTCGTCGCGGATGCCGTTAGAGAGTTCGTTGATGCGCGCTTCCAGCGCGGCGCGGCGTTCAGGGGTCGCAAACGTGCCGCCCTCGATCTCGCGCGACCAGATCATGTCGGCGAGCCCGCGCGCGGCGCCGATCACCTCCTCGATCGCAACCCGGCCCCCGGTGCGGGCGAGGTCATCGGGGTCCTGCCCCTCCGGCAGCAGCGCAAAGCGCAGGCTTTTGCCGGGCGCGAGATTGGGCAGCGCGAGGTCGGCAGCGCGGTACGCTGCTTTTCGCCCGGCGCGATCGCCGTCGAAGCAGAGGATCGGCTCGTCCGCCATCTTCCAGAGCAGTGCGAGCTGGTTTTCGGTCAAGGCCGTGCCAAGCGGCGCCACCGCACCAGCAAAGCCTGCGGTGACCATGGCGATGACGTCGACATAGCCTTCGACCACGATCAGCGGCGAGCCGTCATGCGCCGCCTGTCGCGCGGGGCCAAGGTTGTAGAGATTGTCGCCCTTGTGAAACAGCGGGGTTTCCGGCGAGTTCAAATACTTTGCCGGAACGTCCTTTTCCAGCGCGCGGCCGCCGAAGGCGATGATGCGGCCTCTGGCGTCGGCGATCGGAAACATCACGCGGTCGCGGAAGCGGTCGTAAGGAACAGGAATATCGTCGCCGCCGATCAATAGCCCCGCTTCCACCATGTCCTCGGTGGAAATGCCCTGCGCACCTAGATGCTCCTTCAGCGCAAAGCGCTCGCCCGGGGCATAGCCGAGGCGAAACTGCAATTGCGTCGCCGACGAAATGCCACGGTCGCCGAGATAGCCGCGCGCCTTGGCGCCGTGGCGCGAGGCCAGCGTGTCAGCAAAGAATTTTGCCGCGAGTTCCATCACGTCGTGCAGCGTCTTGCGCCGCTGCTCGTGGCGCGCGGCATCTGGCGTTGCCGCCGGCAGCGGCAGGCCGGCCATGGCGGCGAGGCGCTCGACGGCCTCCGGAAACGAGACGCCTTCCGTCTCCATGACGAAGTCGAAAATGTTGCCGTGCTTTCCGGTGGAGAAGTCGTGGTAAAATTGCTTCTGGTCGTTGACCGTGAAAGAGGGCGTCTTCTCCTGCTGGAATGGCGACAGCCCCTTAAACTCCCGCCCCGCCCTCTTCAACTTGACGCGCCGGCCCACGACTTCCGAAACCGGAAGCCGGGCGCGCAGTTCGTCGAGAAATTGGGGCGTGAAGCGCATGGATGGAGTTTTTGCCGAATCGTAGGGCCGTGCCAACCGATCATGGATATAGGGCCGGGCCACTAAAAGGCGAAGTCGGCCGGATTTCTCGCCGCTATTCACAGCCCCTTCGGTCATTCCGGGGCGATGCGAAGCATCGAACCCGGAATCTCGAGATTCTCAAGGGCGCAAGGGCGCCCCATAGTTCGCTTCGCGCCCCGGAATGACAGCGCAAGCTTGAATCGCCGCCAGTTCCGCGCTTCCATGTCCCGTATGTTCACGGTGTTTCGGGGTGGCAGGAGCGGGGCGTGGCGGGTGACGCGGTTTGCGCCGGTCAAGGGCGCGTCGCTTTCGCCGACGCCTTCGCTGTCGGTCGTGCATTCGCTGTCGATCACGCTGCCGATCCTGCCCTCGCCGACCTCGTGGCGGCTGGCCGGCTTCGCCAGCCATCTGCGCTATACCGAGCGCGCCGAGAAGACGCAGCTTGATGCCGTGCGGGCCGAGATCGGCCGACCTGAGGCGACCAATGCGGCGCTGATCCCGATCAAGAAATCGGCGGCGTGGTGGGAGCTGACGCAGGAGGAACGGCGGCAGATCTTTGAGGATAAATCCCACCACATCGCGGCGAGCCTGAAACACCTGCCGGCGATCGCCCGCCAGCTCTATCACAGCCGCGATCTCGGCGAGCCCTTCGACTTCCTGACCTGGTTCGAATACGCGCCCGAGCATGCGGAGGAGTTCGAGGAGCTGGTCCGCACGCTGCGCGCGACCGAGGAATGGCGCTATGTCGAGCGCGAGGTGGATATCAGATTGGAACGGGAAAGGCTTGATGCCGGGTGATGCTCGTGCCCCGGACGCTGCGCAGCACCGAAAGCGCGTTCACGCGCGTCTTCGACGCGCTATGGTGATGCGCTGCTAAGCCGGGGCCCATGAGTGCGGCTCGACAGATTCTGGGTCCCGGCACAGCGGTGCAGCGCTACGCGCAACACCGCGTCCGGGACACAGATGTCACCGCTCCAGAAACTTCCCCGAGGCGATGCGCTGCAGGCCGGTGACCGGCCAGTTGTAGACATAGGTCCATGCCTCGCCGGCGGTGCCGTCTTGCAGCGACAGCGGCAGCATGCGGCGGATGTATTCGGTCGGTTCCGGAAACCCCGCACCGCAGGCCTCATACATGTCGAACTCGGCCAGCAACGCGTCGCGATCGCGCAAACGATACAGTTCGCCGAACACGACGTCGCTGGCGTCATCCGACAGCACCAGCCCCGGATAATGCTTGATGAGATAGAGCCGGCCACGGCAGGTGGCCGTGCCCAAAAAATCCGCACTGCGCGACAATAGCTGCGCCATCGGATGGTCGAAGCCGCGCATCAGCGTGCCGTAGACGAACAGTCGATCTGAAATCATGGAATTTCTATGTCATTGCGCGCGAGGCGATGCAATCCGCCGGGCGGCCTATCGCCAAAACCGTCTTGTGGGGAAGCATCCGGAGCGGCATCGTTAAGCCATTATCGATTCGGTTATGTCTCCTCGACCAGCAACGCTCAAGGAAGATACGTTGAACGACGCCGCCGGCCCCGCTTTGCTCCTCAGCGCCGAGGATGTTCCTCCAGTCCACGAATACAATACCGCTAGCCGCTCGCCGTTTCTGCTTACGTGCGATCACTATGGAAGGCTCATTCCACGCGTGCTCGGCGACCTCGGCCTGCCCGAGAGCGAACTGACACGCCATATCGCCTGGGACATCGGAATTGCCGGCGTCGCGGAAGCGCTCTCAAAACATCTCGATGCCCATCTGATCGTGCAACGCTACTCACGGCTCGTCATCGACTGCAACCGCCCGCCGCACGTCGCAAGCTCGATCCCGCGCATCAGCGAGGCGACCACGATTCCCGGCAATGAAGGCATTTCGCGCGAGGCCGCCGCGATACGGCGGGCGCAGATCTTCGATCCCTACCACCGGCGCATCGACGAGATCATCGACCAGCGCGGAAACGCTGCCATGCCGACGGTGCTGGTGTCGCTGCACAGTTTCACGCCGGTCTATGCCGGGATTGCACGGCCCTGGCATATCGGCACGCTCTACCACCGCGACAAGCATCTGCCGACGCGCTTGCTGCAAGCATTGCGCGCCGAGGGCGATCTGGTGGTCGGCGACAACGAGCCTTATGCGGTCAGCGACGAGACCGACTACACGATCCCCGTGCATGGCGAGGCGCGCGGGCTGATGAATACAGGGATCGAAATCCGTCAGGATTTGATTTCGGATCCCGCCGGCGAGAAAGCCTGGGCGGAGCGGCTGGCGCGGATACTTGGCGAGATCGAAGTGACGCTGCGGGCGCAGACATTGGTTTGATTGCACTGATTAGCCCGGCGATGCGCTCACCGCGCCCGCGTCAGTGCCAACCAGATGCCGCCGCCGATCATGAAGCCACCGGAGACGCGCGACACCAGCCGCGTCCGCTGCTTGGAGAAGAACATTCGCGCGCGGCCGGCCAGCAGCGCGTAGACCGCGTCGGTCGATGCCGCGATCACCATGAAGGTGACGCCGAGCAGCGCCACCTGCGGGAAGTGGTCCTTCTCCATATCCATGAACTGCGGAATGAACGCGCCGAAGAACACCAGCACCTTCGGATTGGAGAGCAGCACCAGCAGGCCCTGCAGGAAAAATCCGCCGCGCGGCGGCGGTGGCGGCTCGTCGGCACTGACGCCTTCCGCAGGCTGCCAGATCAGCTTGATGCCAAGCCATATCAGATAGGCGGCGCCGGCAAAGCGCACCCAGTCGAACCAGTAGCCCATCGTCGCCATCAGCGATGTCAGCCCGACCGCAACGATGCCGATCACGATGGCGAGGCCGGTCTGCGCACCGGCGCAATTGATCAGCGCCGCGCGGGTGCCGTGCCGCAGGCCGTTCGCGATCAGCAGCGTGACGACGGGACCCGGCAACAGCGCGAGCGCAATGCAGGCGGCGACGAAGGCGAGATAGACCTGAAGGGACATCGGGATGAACTCGGTGGGAGAGCGGTTACGTCATTATGCATGACGGGGGCGAGAGATGGAAGCCGCGCTTCTGCTCCCTCTCCCCGTTCTTCGCGGGGACAAGAACGAGCGGCGCTACCGTCCCTCCATCGCGGCCATCATCCACCGCGTCATTTCATCTTCGCCAAGCAACTGCAGCGCCACCCGTCGCACCCTCATCGCGTCGCCCTTGCCATGCGCGACTGCGACCAGCAGGTCGCAACGGCGCGACACTGCGATGCCGACGGCCGCATGCCGCGTGCCGCCGGTCATTTTGAGATCATAGGCGCGGCTACGTCCCGGCATATCGGCGACACTGATGACATCGCCCGCCTGGATCGGCGTAAAGCGCTCGCTGAGCAGGTCGAGATCGGCGACACGATCGACTTCGTCGTCGTCCGCGACGCCGCGGTCGCAGTTGCAGAAACCGATTTTCGGCCGAACGTATACCTCGATGCCATCGCCACACGACGCGCCGCGGCAACGAAAGGCGCGTCCCGCGGGCCAGCCGTCGCGCGGGAATGACCAGGCGATCTCCTGCCACAAGCCTTTCTGTTCGCCTTTCTGCTCGCCTTGGCGCGGCACGATGTGCTGGTAGGCCGCGGCGCCCGACAACGCACCGAGCGCCACGGCCGCAACAACGATGAACGGCCATCGACGCATCACCGCCTCCTCACGGCAGGCCGGCGACGGCGCGCGCCGGGCCGGTCAGTTCCAGAATGTGCAGGCCGGTATTGGCGCGATCGACGATGTAGATGTAGCCGCGTTCGTCGGTTTCGACATTGTTGGTCTGGATCGCGACCTTGCAGCGATCCTTGCCGTCGATCTTGACGCAGCGCTTATCGGTCGCCGCCGTGATCGACGGGATGAAATAGCCGACTTCCCTGGGATGATAGGGATCGCGAATGTCGAGCGCGCGGACGCCGGCATTGAAGAAGGAGATAAAGACCATCTTCTTGTAGAAGACCTGTGCCATGCTCTCGTTGGAAGAATGCGCGCCGAACCGCCCGCCCCGCTCGCAGAACGTTCCGCTCGCCTCCGGCACGGTGTAGTTCGAAATCATCATCGGCGCCTTCTCGACAGTGACGTCAGCGAACCACACCATCTGCCGCGGCTCGTTGCATTCGTTCAAAATCGCCTCATCGACGATCATCACGATGTCGCGGGTTTTGCCGTCCTTGTCGCGCGCGAATTCCGCAATCGGCATGCCCGGCATCGGAAACGTCGTGTGGGCACCGTTGAATGGCGACATGGTCAGCCGCGCAATTTCCGGCGCGCGCAGATTGTCCGGGGTTGGCTCTTTGGGCCCGTTAAGCAGTTTTTCGCGATCGACGATCTGCAAAATCCCGCCCTTGTTGGTGCCGTAGCCGAAATAGACCCGGTTGCCGGAAGGTCCCGTCGAGATCGGCCCGTGCAATTCGGTCGGCACCGCACCGGTCGAGCCCGGCTCCTGGCCGGGAAGGCCGAAATCGCGGATCTTTTGCGGATGCGCGGGATCGGAGAGATCATAGACTTGCGTCATGCGGCGCGTTCGCCAGTCCGGCGCGCCCGAGACCAGGAAGGCAATGCCGGTGTCGCATTCCCACCAGCTCTTGTGCGTGTCCTTCAATCCCGCAATCCGCGTCATCAATACGGGACTAGTGGGATCGGCAACGTTCCAGATCTCATGCGCCTCGCCGCCAAAGGTGCGCAGCATATAAACCGCGTTGCGATCGCCCTTCGGCAGAGCTTTGCCGTCGCAAATTCGCACCATCTGCGCGCCGCCACCTTCTTGTTTGCCCTCCTGACCCGGAAGGTGGCGCAGATATTTCGGCTGTGAGGGATCGGTGACGTCGACGATCGACGTGCCGTTCGGCTCAGTCTTACCGGTCTGCGGATTGACCGGCGCGGGAATCTCGTCGCTGCCGCCGTGATGGCCGATATAGGCGATCCAGCGATCGCCCTGATGGTGGATGGTGGGCTGGTAGGCGCTGCGCGCCTGCAGGTCGCTGGTTCCAACCAGCTTCATGTTGAGCGCTTCAGGCGGCGCCCCAATCACTTGTTGCTGCGCGAAAGCGATGCCTGACGATGCAAGGAAACAGATCCCGAAAGAGGCTGCGAGTTTGAGGCGACCACTCATGTTCCACCCCGACTGTTCAAAACCAATCTGCGTTGGCTGACGATGACGATAACACAATCTTGAAGTTGCACCCAAACACACCCTTGACATGCAACCATTTGGTTGCCTATTATTTTGGCATGGATGAGGTCTTCAAGGCGCTCGCCGACGCGTCACGGCGCTCTTTGTTGGACAGGCTTCACGCCAAAAGCGGACAGACGCTCAACGAACTCTGTGACGGGCTTGCGATGACGCGGCAGGCCGTGACCAAGCACCTTGGGATTCTCGAGGCGGCCAACCTCGTCACGACGCACAAGCATGGCCGCGAGAAGCTGCACTACCTCAATCCGGTTCCGATCCATCAGATCGGCGAACGCTGGATCAAGAAATTCGAGCGCGGGAAACTCACCGCGCTCTCTGAGTTGAAACGACGGTTGGAGAAGCGTGATGAGTAAGCCGGAATTCGTCTACGTCATCTATATCGAGACCACGCCGGAGAAATTGTGGGAGGCACTGACGTCCAGCGCGTTCTCTAAACGCTACTGGTTCGGCACCGAGCTGAAGTCCGACTGGAAGGTTGGTTCGCCGCTGGCGCTGGTCATGAACGGCACCACGACCGATACCGGGGAGATTCTCGAGGCCGATCGGCCGCGGCGGCTCTCCTACACTTTCAAGCACGTGACCAACGAGGCATACCGCAACGAGAAGGCTACGAAGGTGGTCTTCACTATCGAGCAGCACGGCAGATTCGTGAAGCTCACGCTCACGCATGAAGGTTTTGCAGAGGGCAGCAAGCTGTTGGAAGGCATCTCCAAGGGATGGCCGGCCATTATGTCCAGCCTCAAGAGCCTGCTGGAATCCGGCACTGCGCTCGAAATTCCGGTTTCCGCTCTCGGCATCGAAGGTGTGTCATGAACATCAAAGACTTCAAGCCCGCCATTGCCTACACGATCTACATCGCCTCGACGCCGGAGAAAGTGTGGGAGGCGCTGACGCAAGCGGAGTTTTCCAGGCAGTATTTCTCCGGCCAGGCGGTCGAGGTCGATCTCAGGGTCGGCGGTGCCTTCATCATGCGCACGCCGGACGGCGCCCTGCATATCTCGGGCGAGGTGATCGAGTGCGAACCGCTGAGGAAGCTCACCGTCACCTTCAACGTCAACTGGCCGGCGCTGCTCGAAAAGCTCGGGCCGACGCTGGTCACCTACGAGATCGAGCAGGCCGGCGATGTAGTCAAACTGACGATGCTGCAATCGCATGACCGGGAGATCAGCGACGACATCCTGTCCGGCGGACGTACAGGCTGGCCCGCGATCCTGTCGAGCCTGAAGAGCCTGCTGGAGACCGGCAACGCGCTGACGATCCAGATGCAGCCGCCGGAGCGGATGCTGGCCGCGCTGAAGGAACTGGGGATCGGGACACCCTAGGCGGTGGCCCTCCTCCCCAATATTAGCGTGCGGATTCTGGCGCACGCTGCTATTGGCGACGACTCGTGGTACCCTGCAGCTATGGCGAAACAGAAGAACGTTGCGACAAAAGGTTCGAAGTCTGGGCGGTTCGTGCTCGGAAGCGATCGCTTTGCCAAGATCAGCAAAGTCGAGGGTATCGAGCTCACGCCGGCAATGAAAAAGCGCGCCAGCGATGCGCGAACCAAAGGCTTCACGGCGGAAGAATATCGCCAGGCAATCATTCGCAGCCATCGCAAGGGCTGACCGACCGCATGTATGATGCGATCGAAGATCCCTACACCTACAAGAACTCGACCATGCTGGTGAACAAGCTCGACTTGCGGATCTGAGCGCGGAACGACGCACCGATGAGCCTGCGCACACGTCTATTGATACTGGTTATCGCCGCGATGCTGGTGCCGGCCATCCTTGTGGGACTGCGCTTCGTCCAGAATCGCGCAAGCGAAATCAACGCCGCACATGCCAGCCTGTCGGCAACCGCCAACGACATCTCAAGCGACCTCGACGAGAAAATTCAGGGCACGGCCCAGCTTCACTATGGTCTCGCCCGCGCCCGCGATCTCGATACGCGCGACAAGGCGGCTTGCTCCGCCTTCCTGTCGGCCGTGCGCGAAGAGTATCCGCGGTATACCGGTATCTTGACCATCAATCCGGACGGCAGCCTGTTCTGCGACTCGTTGCGAACCGACCGGACGCTCGATCTCAGGGATCGCGAATATTTCAAGCAGGCGCTGGTTGCACACGGCACCGTCACACTCCAGCCTGTGTTCGGCCGGTTGACCGGGACCTCCGTGTTGCAGATCGCCTATCCCGTTCGCTCGGAAACGGCAGAGCTGAAATTTATCCTGCTCGCCTCGTTCAATCTGAAGAAATTTGCCGAAGACCACGACAAGCGGCTGTCGAACGACAGTCAGATTCTACTCGTCGACAGGAAAGGCACGATCCTCGTCGCACCCGAGGGCAAGGACTGGACCGAAGCGCCCGGCACATCGATCGCAACTTCGGAGATGTTCCGGTTTGCGACCGCGCCGAATCATGAGTCGTTTCGCGAAGTAACCGGGCGGGACGGCCGAACCCATGTCTGGACCGCCGCGCGTTCCCCCTTGGTGCGCGATGCCGGACTTTACCTTATGGTCGGGCGGGCCAAGGACGGTTTGGTGGCCGCAGCCAATAGCCGCCTCTACGAGGACCTGGCGATACTTGCGGTGGCCTCGCTGCTGTTGCTCGCAGGCGTATGGGTTCTGGCGACGATGAGCATCGGCCGTCAGGTCGGGCGCCTGGCTGCGATGGCGACGAAGCTCGGAGTTGGCGATCTGAGCGCGCGGATTGCTCCACCCCATCCGCGCGGCGAACTCGGCGGGCTGATGACATTGCTCAACGGCACCGCTGAATCGCTCCAGCATCAGCGCGCCGCCATCGACGAGCTCAACCAGAAACTCACCCAATCCCAGAAAATGGAGGCGATGGGTCAGCTCACCGGCGGCGTGGCGCATGATTTCAACAACCTGTTGACCGTCATCCTCGGCAATGCGGAGCACCTTGCCGAGAAGCTTGCGACACACAAGGAACTGCAAAAGATCGCCGAGAGCATCGCGACCGCCGCCGAACGCGGCTCGGACCTGACGCGCAGCCTGCTCGCGTTCGCGCGCAAGCAGCCCTTGATGCCGAAGCACATCGACATCGGCCAGAAGATCGTCGGCATGGAGCAGTTGCTGCGCCGGACGCTCGGAGAGCATATCGAATGTGAATTCCGGCTTGATCAAGACCTGTGGCAGACCAGTGTCGACCCCGGCCAACTGGCGTCGGCACTGCTCAACCTGGTGCTGAATGCGCGCGACGCCATGCCGCTCGGCGGCAAGCTGACGGTCGAGGTGCAAAATACGTCACTCGGTGAATCCGACGTGGACGTCAACGGCGAGGCGCGTCCCGGCGATTATGTCATGATCGCCGTGGCGGATAACGGCACCGGCATGACGGCCGAGGTCGCCAGCCGCGCCTTCGAGCCGTTCTTTACCACCAAGGAGGTGGGCAAAGGCACGGGTCTCGGCCTGAGCATGGTCTACGGATTCGCGCAGCAATCCGGCGGGTCGATGCAGATACGCTCCAAACCGGGGCACGGCACCACGGTCAAGCTGTTCTTCCCCCGCGTTGGGACAATTCAGACGACCGCCGCGCCATCCGCCGGTCAGCCGGCCGCGCCCACCGGCAGCGAGACCGTTCTCGTCGTCGAGGACGACGACATGGTGCGCCGCTATGTTGAAGGCGAATTGAAAGCGCTCGGCTATCGCGTCATCGTCACACGCAACGCGCCCGCGGCGCTCGACATATTGCGCGGCCCGGAGAGCATCCATCTTCTGTTCACGGATGTCGTGATGCCCGGCGGCATGTTCGGAACTAAGCTTGCAAAGGAAGCCGCCCGCCTGCGGCCTCAGTTGAAGATCCTCCTGACTTCCGGCCATAGCGAACATCCCGTCGAGGCGATCGATGGGGCCGGCCGGGACGTGCGGATCCTGAACAAGCCCTACCGTCGACACGATCTGGCATCGATGCTGCGTTCGGTCCTGAAGGCGCGTTGAGCGGGACCGGCCGGCCCGTCGGCGCCGTTATTCTCACCGTCGTCCCTGCCTCCGTGCGCAATCGCGCACTCGGCGCAGGGACCCATACTCCGCGGCCTTTGTTGCTGGAAAAGACAGATAACGACCGGCGTACAAAACAATTTCCGCCGGTGGTTATGGGTCCCTGCGTTCGCAGGGACGACGAAACTACCCCAGCGCCCGCAACTCGCGCCGCAGCACCTTGCCCGTTGCGGTCATCGGCAGCGTGTCGGCGAACTGCACGAAGCGCGGGTATTCGTGGGCGGCGAGCTGCACTTTCACGAATTCCTGGATCTCGCGCGCCAGTTCATCGCTCGCGGCAAAGCCCGGGCGCAGCACGATCCAGGCCTTGATGGATTCGGTGCGGATCGGATCGGGAATGCCGACCACCGCCGACATCGCCACCGCCGGATGCTTCATCAGCGTATGTTCGATCTCCGACGGGCCGACGCGATAGCCGGCGGTGGTAATCACGTCGTCCTCGCGGCTGACGTACCAGAAATAGCCGTCCTCGTCCTGCACGCCGAGATCGCCGGTCAGCAAAAATTCGCCGGCGTATTTTTTCGCGGTCGCTTCCGGATTCTTCCAGTACTCGATCATCGTGCATGGGCAGGGCTGGCGCACGCCGATGATGCCGCGTTCACCCCTGGGCAACTCCTCGCCGTGATCATTGACGATGCGGACGTCGAATCCGGGTGTCGCCTTGCCCATCGAGCCGGGGCGGATCGGAAACAGGTTCGAATTGCTGCCGATCACGAGGTTGCATTCGGTCTGGCCGAACACTTCATGCGCGTCGATGCCGAAGGTTTCGCGCACCCAGCCGAGCAATTCGCCGCCGAGTGATTCACCGCCGGTAAAAATGCTGCGCAGTTTTACGCCGGAATTTTTCACGCCGGCCTGCCGCATCAGCTTCAGCGCAGTCGGCGGAAGAAACGTGTTGCGGATGCTTAAGTCGGCCATCATCGCCATCGCAGCCTGGGGCTCGAATTTGCGCGCGCGATGGCCGACCAGCGGAATGCCGTGATACCAGAACGCCAGCAGGCCGTTGATCAGCCCGCCGATCCAGGCCCAGTCGGCCGGTGTCCACATCAGGTCGCTCGGCCGCGGCAGGAAGTTGTGGCACATCTCGACATTCGGCAGATGGCCGAGCACCACACGATGGGCGTGCAGCGCGCCCTTCGGATTGCCTGTGGTGCCGGAGGTGTAGATGATCAAGGCGGGATCATCGGCTGCGGTGTCGACGGTGGCGAACTCCGGCGACGCGGCCTTGAGCGAGGACCAGAACGGCTTTGTGCCGGCAGGCGCGCGGTCGCCGATAACGTAAACGTTCTTTAGGTCAGGAAGACGATCGCGTATTTTCGCTAATTTCTCCCAACCGGCCTCGTCGGTGACGAGGGCTTTCGCCTCGGAATTCGACAGGCGGAACTCCAGCGCGTCCTCGCCGAACAGCGCGAACAGCGGGATCGAGATCATGCCCGAGCGAAACGCGGCGAAATGCGCGATCGGCAGTTCAAGAGACTGCGACAGGAACACCGCCACACGGTCGCCGCGCGACAGGCCATCGGCTTTCAGGACGTTGGCAAAACGGCGCGACTGCTCCGCGACCTCGTCGAAGGATGTGCGCGTCGTGGCGCCGCCGTCGTCGACATAGATCAGCGCCAACCGGCCTGAGCCATCGGCATGGCGATCGCAGCACGCGGTCGCCATGTTGAAGCGAGCGGGAATGGCCCAGCGGAAGTTGCGGTAGAGCTCGTCGTAGGTGGAGGCTTCAGTGAGCATGGCCCTGGTCATTTCCGTTCTTCGTCATGGCCGGGCATAGTAGTCTGTTTCTGCGCAGACGACGTACACTTGTCTGCGCTCCCGGCCATCCACGTTCTTGCTTCTTTGTTGCAAGTTTAAGGACGTGGATGCCCGGCACAAGGCCGGGCATGACGGGGAAGGACTTTTTCTAACCCGAACTTAAGGCGCCCGCGCCTTCTCCATCGCAAGCTCTGCCTCGAGGCTTGCGACGTCCCGATAGATCGAGGCGACGGCGAGCACGCGGCCGTTGCGCTTGTACTGCAGCAGGCAATCCTTGCCGGGGATGTCGCCGTCGACGGTGATTTCGTCCCACCTCTCGGCGTAACCGACATAATTGATCGGCACATCGTAGTGCTGGCTCCAGAAAAACGGCACCGCATGGAACGGCTCGCGCTGCCCGAGCATGTTGCGCGCGGCGGTATGGCCCTGACGCTCGGCCACTACCCAATGTTCGACACGAATGGTCTCGAGGGAATGCGGATCGGGCCAGCGCGCAATATCGCCAGCGGCATAGATGCCGGGGACGCTGGTTTCCAGATAGGCATTGACCGTGACGCCGCGATCGATCGCCAGCCCGGCCTGCTCGGCCAATTCAAGGCGCGGACGCACGCCGACGCCGACCACCACGATATCGGCGTCGATCGCGCCGCCGCTTTTCAGCGTCGCGCGTTTGCCGTCGATCCCGGTTACGGTGTCGCCGAGATGGAAGATGACGCCGTGCTCTTCATGCAGGGCACGAACGAAGTCGCCCAGCTCTGGCCCCAGCACGCGCTCCATCGGCCGCTGCTCGAGGCCTACGACATGAACCTCGATATTTCTGGCGCGCAGCGACGCCGCAACCTCGAGCCCGATGAAGCTGGCGCCGATCACGACGGCGCGCCGCGCGCCGCTGGCCAATGCAATGATGGCGCGGGAATCGGCCAGCGAGCGCAGCACGTGGACGTGTGGCTGATCTGCGCCCGGTATCGGCAGGCGCACCGGCTCCGCGCCGGTCGCCAGCAGCAAGCGATCATAGGGGATGGTCTCGCCGCCTGATGTGACGACATGGCGCGCGTTGGGATCGATTGACGTGACCTCGGTGTTGAGCCGCAGGTCGATCTTCGCCTCGGCATAGAAATCATCCGGCCGCAACGGCACCCAGTCCTCCGGCGCGCTGCCGGCGAGATAGTCTTTTGACAGGTTCGGCCGATCTACCGGTGCCGCCGCCTCATGGCTCAGCATCACGATGCTGCCGCGATAATCCTGCCGCCGCAGCATCTCGGCTGCGGCAAAGCCCGCCGCGCCACCACCGACGATCACGATTTGGCTGGGCGCATCGACGGTGCCCTTCACCTGCGGCTTGGGCTGTTCACGCTTCTCCCGAACAAAGATGCGACCGTCTTGCTGCTCGACCTTCCAGACCGCGACCGGACTGAGCGCCGGCGCCCGGATAGCTTCGCCGGTGCGCAAATCGAAACAGGCACGATGCCAGGGGCAGCGGATGCCATTTCCTGTCACGAGACCTTCGGCGAGCGGCCCGTGATAATGGGTGCAATGGGCGCCGATCGCGAAGAGCTCCGAGCCCGAACGCACCAGCAGCACTTCATCGTCGCCGACATGGCCGAGCAACATCTGGCCCGCGAATTCGGACGGGGCTATGCCCTTCGACAGATCGGGACCGGCGGGCAGAGCTTGCTGGTCAGCCATGCCTTCCTCCGCTCGCGTTGCGCTACGTCATCGCTCCGAGTTTGACTCAAAGGATGTTTCATCAGCGCGAAGGTTCCCGAGCGTAAAAAATTTATCCTGATAGCGCCGCCTTCACCAAGCCGCTGGCCTTGCCGAAATCCATCTGCCCGGCGAATTTCGCACGCAGCACGCCGATCACCTTGCCCATGTCCTTCATGCCGGCGGCGCCGGTCTCGGCGATGGCGGCCGAGATCGCGGCCTTCACCTCGTCGTCCGACATCTGCTTCGGCAGATAGGCGGAGATCACCGCGATCTCCTCGCGCTCCTGCGCGGCAAGCTCGGCGCGGCCGCCCTTGTCGTAGAGCTCGACCGATTCCTGGCGCTGCTTGATCATCTTCTGCAGCACGCCGAGCACGTCGGCATCCGACAGCGGCGGCTTGCCCTGCCCGCGCGCGTCGATGTCGGCGTTCTTGATGGTCGAATTGACCATGCGCAGCGTGGAGAGCTTGCGCTCGTCCTTCGCCCTCATGGCGTCCTTGACCGCGTTGTTGATGTCGTCGCGCAGCATGGGTGCCTCACTGAAAAAGGTGCCGCCGGAAAGATGCCGGGTTATGTAACGATTCCACCTATATAGGACGGGAACGACCGGGATCGGCAGTCGAATTGCCCTGCCGGTTCCAGATTCGACCGGATTTGGTGAAAAACCGGAAAACCTGGCTCAAGTCCATAGAACCAGCGGTCAAATATGCGGCAAACGCATGTGAATAGCCGGTTTTCTTCGGCTTTTCTTGGCCTTCCGGCTTTGACGCGCGGGGGTGCTTGCGACTATGAAGTGCGCTCATGACAACATCTGAAAATGCTTCAGCCTGGCCGGACCATAAACCGACCGCGCTCCTCGTGCTTGCCGATGGTACCGTGCTGGAGGGATTTGGCCTCGGCGCGGAAGGCCACGCCGTCGGCGAAGTCTGCTTCAACACCGCGATGACCGGTTATGAGGAGATCCTCACCGATCCCTCCTATGCCGGGCAGCTCATCACCTTCACCTTCCCGCATATCGGCAATGTCGGCACGAACGACGAGGATATCGAGACGGTGAACATGGCGGCGACGCCGGGCGCGCGCGGCGTTATCCTGCGCACGGCCATCACCGATCCCTCGAACTATCGCGCCACCCGCCATCTCGACCAATGGCTGCGCGCCCGCGGTATCATCGGGCTGTCGGGCATCGATACAAGGGCGTTGACTGCGCTGATCCGCTCCAAGGGCATGCCGAACGCGGTGATTGCGCATGCCAAAAACGGCGTGTTCGACCTGCACGGCCTGAAGGAAGAGGCGCGCGAATGGCCCGGCCTGGAAGGCATGGATCTGGTGCCGATGGTGACGTCGGGCCAGCGCTTTACCTGGGACGAGACGCCGTGGGCCTGGCAGAACGGCTTTGGCCGGCAGAGCGAGCCTGAGTTCAACGTGGTGGCGATCGACTACGGCATCAAGCGCAACATTTTGCGGCTCTTGGCCGGTGAAGGCTGCAGGGTCACGGTGGTGCCGGCGACGACTTCCGCCGAAGACATTCTGGCGATGAAGCCGGACGGCGTGTTTCTTTCCAATGGCCCGGGCGACCCGGCCGCGACCGGCAAATATGCGGTGCCGGTGATTCAGCAGGTGATCCAGTCCGGCACGCCGACTTTCGGTATTTGCCTGGGTCATCAGATGCTGGGCCTGGCCGTCGGCGCCAAGACCAAAAAGATGCATCAGGGCCATCACGGCGCCAATCATCCGGTCAAGGACGAGACCACCGGCAAGGTGGAGATCACCTCGATGAACCACGGTTTTGCCGTCGACCAGGCGACCCTGCCCGAGGGCGCGATGCAGACCCACATCTCGCTGTTCGACGGCTCCAATTGCGGCATCGAGCTCAAGGGCAAGCCGGTGTTCTCCGTGCAGTATCACCCGGAAGCCTCGCCGGGGCCGCGTGACTCGCACTACCTGTTCAAGCGGTTTGCGGATCTGATGCGAGAGAAGAAGCAGGTGTAAGGGCGCTCTCGTGCCCCGGATGCTGCGCAACGCGCCGCTCTTGCGGCGCGGTGCGCTGCCGATCCGGGGCCCACCTTCCATCCCAGCCCAGCTAATGGGTCCCGGCTCTGCGGAGCAGCGTACCGGACGATGCTTCGCATCGCCGGGAGCACGCTGCGCCGCGTCCGTGACACGTGAGTTGCCTGCATCAATCCGATTTCTTATGATGACCATCATTGTACTCAAACTTGCAGGCACAATTAGATGCACGTTAAGCCCGCCGCCTCCACCGTCGAATATGGCGTGGCACCGACGCACGTCATGGCCTCGATGTCCGGCCTCGACTTCGTGCGCGCCATCTTCGAAGGCAAGTTGCCGGCGCCGCCCATCATGCAGAACGTCGAGCCGTTCGATTCCACCGCCGAGAAGGGACATGTGGTGTTCTACAGCGTGCCCGGCTTTCGGCATTACAATCCGATCGGCTCGGTGCATGGCGGCTATGCCGCGATCCTCTTGGATTCCGCGATGGGCCTTGCGGTGCATTCCGCCCTTCCCGCCGGCACCGGTTACACCACGCTGGAATTCAAGATCTCTTTCATCAGGGGCATGACAAAGGATACCGGCCCTGTCCGCACCGAGGGCAAGACGCTCAATGTCGGCCGCCGCGCCGCCACCGCCGAGGCGCGGATCACCGACGCCAACGGCCGCCTGCTCGCGCATGCGACGACGACGTGTCTGGTTTTCGAGATTCCGAAGGGAACGTGAAGCGCGGAGGGCGGTTTTGAATTGTAGAAATCGTAGGGTGGGCAAAGCGAAGCGTGCCCACCAGTTTGCACGCGGCAAGCGGAGGTGGGCACGTCGCTAGCACTCCTTTGCCCACCCTACGAATCTGCGATTGTCGGAGGAGCAAGCCATGTCCGTCGTCAGCGCCGATATCGAGCCGCTCACCTTCGTGTTCGAGGATGACGGCCTCGTGCCCAACAATCCCCTGCCGCTGCTGGTTTACAAGGGCGCGGTCTATGTCGCCAACGATCACCCGGAAAAGACCATCGAGGCGCTGTTCGGCGGCAATGGCTGGGGCGCGACGTGGCGCAACGGCGTCTACGACTATGTGCACTACCATGCCACGGTGCATGAAGCGCTCGGCGTCGCCCGCGGCCGGGCCCGCGTCCGCTTCGGTGGTATCAGCGGCAAGGAGCTCGAAATCACGCCCGGCGATGTCGCGATCCTTCCCGCCGGCACCGGGCATCAATGCGTATTCGCCAGCCCCGATTTCTGCGTGGTCGGCGCCTATCCGCCGGGACCGCCGATGCAGATCACGCGCCCGACGCCGGAGAACCACGCCAAGGCGCTAAAGACGATCCCGGAAGTGAAGCTGCCGAAGACCGATCCGGTGCTGGGCGAAGACGGGCCGCTGGTGCGGCTCTGGAAGCGATGAGGTGCGCCGCCGTCATCCGCGCCTGGCGAGCGGGAAACTCGGCTCGGCCACAGCCTCCGGCGCAGACTCGATTGACGAAACCCGCATCGCCGCAATCCGCGCGACGAAAAGTCCGATGACAAGGTTTGTTCGTTCGATCTCCAGCTTGTCGCGGATCGGCCCGTTCGGAACGGTCGCGCACATCGCCTTGATGCATTCCAGCGTGCGAGACAATGAATCGACCACCGCATAGATCGGCTCGATCGACGGCACTGCCGATTGTGAGCCCGGCGTGTGTCCGGCCGGCTGGCCGGAGGGGCTGGCCCGATGGCCAGACGATGCCACGTCACGGAATTCGATAATTTTCTGCATCGCTTAATTTTTCCAAACCTGAGGAGCCGCGGCACACGACCAAGCTGTACCCGCATCGTTCTGCTTGGGGTCGTTGGCCACCACCGATCATATTGGCGCCTCCCACACGCTCGCTTAAATTGATTATCGGAATCTTGCAGGCGACCATTTGTGCGCGCGGCTTTTTGCGGATCGCCAGCACTTTGGCGCCGGCGTTCGCTAGAGATATGCCATGTAGGAGCTCACCCACACCAGAATTGACGCCAGCAGCCCGATCACCCCGGCGTTGTTGGCAAAGGCTGTAGCGTTGCCGGACATGCCCAAGCGCAGCGTATCACGATTTATCCCCTCGGGAATCGAGATCTCCGCCGGAAACGCCGTCGCGCCTCCGAGCGCATTGGTGCGAGCGAGCGTGCCCGACGCGGCGATCTGTCCCTGTCCGATGCCCTTTGGAATGCCGATGATTTTGGCGTGATAGATCCGGCCCGGCACGTTATCGAACACGATGTCGACCGCGGTGCCTTCCTTGATGGTCTGGAAGCCGTTCTGCGAGAACATGCCGACCAGCGTGATCTCCTTCTCGACAATGAAGGACATTGCCGATCGCAACTGAAATGCGCGGTCGCCGACGGTCAGGGCGACCACGGTGACATAGCCGTCGGCGGGCGCACGGATGGCCGTCTGCGACAATTCCCAGTTGGCGTTGTCGAGCTGCGCCTGAAGTTGCGCAACCGTGGTGTTGACGCCGCCGATCTCGGAGTCGAGCGCGAGCCTGGCGCTCTGCTGCGCCGCCTTGGCGGCGTCAAGCTGCGCCGACACCGTTTCATACTGGACTTGCTTATCCTGTTGCTGAAATTGCGTGCTGACTTCATCCGCTGCCAGTGCCTGGATGTCGGCAAGACGCTTCTTGTTGTAGGCGACCTGTGCAGTGAGCCCCGCAACATTCGCGGTCGCCTGCTCGTAATTCGATTTCAGAATCTCGGTCTGCTGCTTGGCGCCAGCGAGCGAGGCCTGCAACTGCGTGACCTTGTACTGAAAGGGCGCCGGGTCGATCTGAAACAGCACGTCGTTGGCCTTCACCGGCACGTTCGGCTTGACCGGGATCGCCACAATCTGGCCTGTCACATTCGGCGTCACTTCCACGACGCGGCCAGTCACCGTCACGCGCCCCGAGGGCGTGAGATAATTAAAAAGCGCCAAAAATGTCGCGAGAATAAATCCGCCTACCACAAGCGAAATCGTCCCCGACACCCAGCCCCACCGCACGAGCTTGAATTTCGAGAACACGAGCCACATCGCAAGGATGTAGAGGCACAAAATGATAACCATGGCTGGCGCCCCTTTGCCGGTTGTGCTAATATTTCCCGTGGAGGTAGCCGAAGCATCACTCTTCTAAAGTCAACCTTAGACTGCAAGAGACGGCAAGCTTAAGACCTTTAATTCCAGCGCCCGTTTTTGATTCTGCAGACGCCACACAGCGTAAACTGCAGCCGGAATTGTATTTCTCCATTGCCGACCTCTCGCTTGGAGCGAGAGCGCTACGACGCCGATCGAACTTCTTCGCGTAATTAATGGGGGGTCGATGTCATGCGCACAAAAATGAATCAGATTTTCGATGTATGCCGGCGCGCTCGGCGCAGCAGCTTATGCAGCGCCTTACTACGCCCGTCCGGCCTGCGGCTATTATCCGTACCCGCCCTGCTATTGAAACGAATGAAGACACGGGGAAGCACGCGCTTTCCCGTGCTCAATCGACTGGTTCGCCTTCGACCCGTGATTGAACGTATCAGTGCTTGAAAGGAATGCCGCCGTGAAACAGCTTGTCGAACTGATGACAGCAGCCGTCGTCTGCGCAACACTGGCGCTGCCTCAGCTGGCCGCCGCCCAGACTGCCGCCGCAACCCCTCCTTCGCTCGTGACGCCGGACAAGGTCGACACGCGGATCGGCACGCTCGAGTTCAAGGACGGCGCGCCCACCATCGAAACCGCAGAGAAGGTCCGCGACACGCTGGACTTCACACGCGCCCTGAACGTGTACAACAACAGCTTCCGCGGCGCATCGGCGTATGCCCTGGGAAAGGGCTTCCAGAGTATCGGCGCCGAGGACAACACCCCGATCATCTTCTCCGATTTGATGGACGCAAAGTCGCTGTTTCTCACCGCCAACGCCGACACCATCTACTACATGGCGGTAGTGAATCTGTCGAAGGGCCCGATGGTGGTGGAGCAACCGCCGAAGGGACTGGGCACCATCAACGACATGTGGTTCTCATGGATCATCGATATCGGTTTCCCTGGGCCCGATCGCGGCGAAGGCGGCAAGTATCTGCTCGTGCCGCCCGGTTACGACGGCCCGCTACCCGAAGGCGGCTTCTACGTCGCGCGCTCGAAGACCAATCGCGTGCTGTACGCAGCGCGATCGTTCCTGGTCAACAATGATCCCAAGCCAACTGCTGAGCTGATCAAGAAGCACCTCAAGATCTATCCTTACACCCCGGGCGGCGTAGGCACGAGCATCGCGACAGCTCTGGAAGGCAAGGTACGGCTCGCCAAGAACCCGTCTACTCCTGAGACCAAGTTCATCGAGGCCAGCGGCAAGGCGTTCAACACGATTCCGCCCGGCGATTACGGCTTCTTCGAAATGATCAATGAGAACGTCCAGCAGGAGCCGGCCGCCAGTTACGACGTAGAACTCGCCGGGCAAATGGCCGCCATCGGTATCGTGAAGGGCAAGCCGTTCAAACCTGATGCGCGGATGAAGAAAATACTCACCGATGCTGCCGCCGTGGGCAACGCGGCCGGTCGCCTGCTGAACTGGCGCTACGCCGTGTCCCATCCGGAATGGGCGTACTATCCCAACTCGATGTGGGGAAGCATGCTGTGGGAAGGTGGGGCCAACTTCGAGACACCGCCGCCGGAGTTCACCAGGGAGGGCATGTTCAAGCCGCTCGCGCCGACCGGCGCACGGACTCTGGATTCGAGGACGGCGTTCTATTACGGCTACACGCTCGATTCACCGGGCATGATCATGCGCATTCCCGACGTCGGCTCGCAATATCTCATGGGCTTTGTCGATTCCGCCAACAACCCCTTTGACGGCGGCAAAACCTATAAGGTAACGCTACCCAAGGGCATCCCCGCGCGGGCGTTCTGGTCGTTCACGCTTTACGACAACCAGACGCGATCGATGCTCGACACGCCGCAGCGCTATCCGCGCGCCGGCAGCCAGACCTATCCATCGCCAGCCGCCGAAGCCAGTGCCGACGGCTCAACGACCGTCTATTTCGGCCCGACGCAGCCGCAAGGAGTGCCGCGCGGCAACTGGATTCAGACCATGCCCAGCAAGGGCTGGTTCACGATCCTGCGCCTCTACAGCCCGCTGGAGCCGTTCTTCACGAAGGAGTGGCGGCTGAGTGAGATCGAGTTGGTCCGGTGAGTCGTCTCCAATCCACGACCGCAAGTAAAAACTGAATTAAATCGCTGAGTGGGAGGATGCGACATGTTTGGAGGAATTGTGACACTGACATTGTCTCTCTGCCTCGCACCGCTTTCGAAAGGATGATTCGAGAGACGAATATCGGCGCTTTGATGGCGAGCTGCGCGCCAACATCGCGAACACCCATTGATTTAGATCAAAGAATGCCCCGTTGCCGGTTTCATTCAGCAGGAATGAAAATCATGCCAGACCTCTGCAAGAATTGTTGAAGGCCTGGAAGACAATCCATCGATCTATCGAAGCACTGTTTCCACACGCAAATGTAACGGAGACTGTCCCATGAAATTCACCCGTCGCAACGTCACGATTGGCGGCATGAGCCTGCTCGCCGGGGCCTCCATGAGCACCATGAGCCGGGCCGAGCTCGGTGAACTCCTCGGTATCGGTGAGGGACTTGAGGACTTCGCGCTCGCTACCGACGCGTACATCTTCGGCTATCCGCTGGTGACGATGGAGATGACACGCAGGGTTATCACCAACGTCGCGGCACCGGCGGGAACGCGAGCGCCGATGGGTCAGATCATCAAGCTGCGTCAGTATCCCAACGCGGCATTCCGTGACGTAACAGCGCCGAACGCGGACACGCTTTACACCAGTGCGTTCTTCGACGTCGGCAAGGAGCCGTGGGTACTCAGCATCCCGGACATGAAAGGTCGTTACGCACTGTTTCCGATGCTGGACGGGTGGACCACCGTGTTTCAGGTGCCGGGCAAGCGGACTACCGGCACGGGCGCGCAGACCTACGCGATCACGGGTCCCGGATGGAAAGGCACGCTGCCCTCCGGCGTGAAGGAATATGAATCGCCGACCAGCATCGTGTGGCTGCTTGGCCGTATCTATTGCACGGGTACGCCCGAAGACTACGCCGAGGTGCACAAGCTGCAGGACGAATGCAAGCTGGTGCCGTTGAGCTCCTATGGCAAACCCTACACACCGCCGCCGGGCACCGTAGATGCGTCTCAAGACATGAAGTCGGCCGTGCGCGATCAGGTCAACCGCATGGACGCGGTGGCCTATTTCACGCTGCTCTGCAAGCTCATGAAGGATAACCCGCCTGCCGCCGCGGATGCGCCGGAGCTTGGAAAGTTCGCCAGGATCGGAATCGTGCCGGGGCAGGATTTCGATCCGAGCAAGCTCAAGGCGGATTTTGTCAAGCGCATTCCGGAAATCGCCAATGACCGGATCATGCTTCAGTTCAAGATCAACAAGGACATGAAGGACGAGAACGGCTGGGGCTTCACGACCAAGACCGGAATCTACGGCACCGACTATCTGATGCGCGCGCTGATCACTGCCATTGGCCTCGGCGCCAACCGCCCGCAGGATGCCGTCTATCCGACATCGCAGAAGGATGCCGAAGGGCGGAAATACAACGGCGCCAACAAATACGTGATGCGTTTCCCGAAGGGGCAGTTGCCGCCGGCAGAAGGCTTCTGGTCGCTGACGATGTACGATTCCGGCTACTTCTTCGTGAACAATCCAATCAACCGCTACTCGATCAGCGCGCGGGAGAATCTGAAATCGAACCCGGACGGCTCCACCGAGATCTACATCCAGAAGGATTCGCCGGGTAAGGATAAGGAATCCAACTGGCTTCCGGCACCAGCGGGCGATTTCGTCCTGATGATGCGACTGTACTGGCCGAGCGAGAAGGACCCCTCGATCATCAATGGATCGTGGAAGATTCCGGAAGTGAAGAAAGCCGAAGCCTGAGGGTGGCTCGCATCGACGGATGCGCCGGGTGAGGGATTTGTCTTCGCGGAGACCGACTCCTCATCCTCTGGCCTTCTGAAGGCTTTTCACCGAAATGGGGGAGGTAATGATGGTGGAATCGCAGCCGGTGCACTTTGGATTTATTCGGGTATGCCAATGATTTGCCATTGAGCGACGATGCCCGCAGTGCCGGTTTGGAGTGCATAGCGGACGATCGTTTCGTAGCCTTGGCGCAACAGCCACGATCGATTTTCGATCTGGACTATTTCGCAGGGCGATAGCTTACGACGACTCATTCAATCTATGCCATTCTGGGTTGATTACTGTGATCTCCTGGCATTGGAGCAAGCAGATGACGCACAACATTTCCAAGCGAAATTTCTGGCGGCGCAGATTCAGCGGCATTGCCATGGCTCTGCTGATATTCGGCTCCATGCCGGAACTGGCCTACGCCGACGAGAGCGGCGTTTCCTACTGGCTTCCCGGACGCTTCTCGAGCCTTGCCGCGACACCGCAGGTGCCGGGCTGGTCCATGGCCGCGGTGTATTATCACACCTCGGTCGAGGCATCGGGCGCCGTCGCCGCGGCACGGCAGATCCAGATCGGCAGATTCCCGGCAACTGTGAACGTCGATTTCAATGCCAGTCTGAACGCACAAGGCGATCTTATTCTTCTCAATCCCACTTACACTTTCGGGACGCCGGTGCTTGGCGGCCAACTGGCCATCGGCGTCACCGGCATATTCGGCCGGGCAAGCACCGGTATTGACGGAACGCTCACCGCGGCAGTCGGACCGATCGTGACGACCCGCACGGGAAGCATCTCGGATTCACTCACTTCCGTCGGCGACCTCTATCCGCAGGCCACCCTGAAGTGGAACGCCGGCGTGCACAATTTCATGACCTATCTGACCGGCGACATTCCGGTGGGCGCGTACGATCCCGCGCGGCTCAGCAACCTCGGCATCGGTCACGCCGCGATCGACGCCGGCGGTGGCTACACCTACTTCAATCCGGCCGCAGGGCACGAATTCTCCGCCGTCGCCGGCTTCACCTACAATTTCAAGAATCCGGACACGCAATACCAGAGCGGCATCGACTTCCATGTCGATTGGGGGATCTCGCAATTCCTCTCCAAGCAGGTCTTCGTTGGTTTCGTCGGATATGGATATCAGCAGATCACCGACGACTTCGGTCAGCATCCGGCGCTCGGCGGGTTCCGGTCCCGCGTCTTCGGGATCGGCCCGCAGTTCGGATTTCTGTTCCCGGTCGGCGACATGCAGGGATATCTCAACCTGAAAGGCTACGGTGAATTTGCCGCCGAGAACCGGCCGTCGGGATGGAATACCTGGCTGACGTTCGCGATCTCGCCCATGGCGCCCACCAGCACACTGACGCCGGCGCGCCGGGTGGTGACGAAGTAAGGCATCATCGCGCGCAGAAAGCGGCAAGCGATGCTACCCGCTACGCCGACCGTTAGTCAGCTATCCCATGTCATTTCGCAGGCGGCGGCGCCAGCGTTCCTTCTCGGTGCTTTGGCAGCTTTCATAGCCGTGCTGTTTTCCCGCCAGCCCGGGGCAACTAACGGGCCCACTGACTCATCTGCAGGCATGTCTGCAAACTGACGTAACTTGGCGTGCCGCCGATGCTCTCTTGCGAGATGCAGCTTGCCCGGCTTGGCGCGGGGAATTTCGACCATTGGCTTGCGAGCTGCCGCTTCGCTTTCTGTTCATCGTTCACGCAGCTCTTTATCGACTGATCAACGGTGAGGCCGGCAGTCGCGGCGACGTCGAGCTTGCAACTCCGGGCAATGTCGAATTTCGGCACGCCGTCTGCGACCGCAACAACCATCTGCGAGCTCAAAACGATCATCGAGAAAGAAATAGGCATCTCCGGCCCCCTTCCGATCGCAGCCAAAGCTTCCGGGCGCAGCGCTTCTATTTAGAGCTGCAACGCCAGCCTATGCCAAAACCGGCCGGAATGCGACGGGAATGTCAAATCGGAAGGCAGTCGCCGCAGAACGCAGGGACGGCAAAGCTCGCCCTGCGAATCTGCGAATCGCATCCGTGCTCACGCCACGTTGGCGCCTTCCTGGCGGCTGGCCTCGAACAGGAACCAGGTGCGGCGCTCGGTCTCGTCGATGAAGGTCTCGAGCAGGCCCGCAGTGCCGGAATCCTCGTGCTCGTCGGCGAGCTTGTGCGCCTTGCGCAGCGCCGCCGCCACATGCTTGTTGTCTTCCATCAGCTCGCGCAGCATTTCGCGCGGCGGCACGTAGTCCTCGTTATTGTCCTTGATGGTCTGCAGCTTGGCGACCTGCCCGACCGAGCGCAGCGTGGTGCCGCCAAGTTTGCGCACCCGTTCAGCGAGTTGGTCGGTGGTGGCGAAGATCGCTTCCGACTGCTCGTCCAGCATAAGGTGATAGTCGCGGAAATGACGGCCGCTGACGTGCCAGTGGAAATTCTTGGTCTTCAGATAGAGCGCAAACGCGTCCGCCAGCAGCGTATTGAGCGAGGCCGAGATCTTGTCCACGGCGGCCGGCGGCAGGTCGGTGGGCGTATCGAGGTCGGCGGATACCTTGTCGGATTTATTGCTGGTTTTGCTCACGTTGAACCTTCCTGTTAGGAATTGGGCACGACGGGATTGGCAGGGAGCGCCGGACCGTCTAACGCCCCACCTAGGTACCGGTTCCGTTACCGGAACCCCCAGTTTTGCCGGACCCGACTGCGATGGACGAATGGATCGACTACTACGACTCCACGCATACGATTTATGTGAGCAGGCTGCATCGCGACCTGCATTTCCAGGTCATCGCGCGCGATATCATCGGCTATATCGCTTCGCCCGACGCTGTCGTGCTGGACTATGCCTGCGGCGAAGCGCTGTCGGCTGCCAAGGTGGCGGATGCCTGCGCAAAACTCTATCTGGCCGAACCGGCGCCCGGCGTTCGCGGCCGGCTGATCGCGCGTTTTGCGCCGAACACCAAGATCCGCGTCCGCTCGCTCGAGGATCTCACGCGAATGGCGGAAAGCTCGGTCGACCTCGTCGTCATGAATTCGGTCGCACAATACATGACGCCAGGGGAGCTGGATTCAGCGCTTGCCGTCATTCGCCGGTTGTTGAAGCCCAACGGTCGCCTGGTGCTCGGCGATATCCTGCGGCCGGAAGTCGGCATGGCCAAAGACGTGCTGGCGCTCTTGAAATTCGCCGCCGCGCACGGTTTTCTGAAAGACGCGCTGTATGGCCTTGCGAGCACGGCGCTGTCGGACTACCGCCAACTGCGCACGCGCGTCGGGCTGCAGCGCTACCGCGAAGACGAGATGATCGAGAGGCTCGCCGCCTCAGGCTTCACTGCCTCGCGCGCGCATCAGAACATCGGCCACAACCCGTGGCGGATGACGTTCGTCGCGCGGCACGCATTCCAACGCAATTGAGTTCCACGCGCGTTAAGGTTGTTAACCCTAAAGCACGGTAAGGATGGTTCACCGCGCCGTGATGGGCAATGATTGCTACGGCCCGGTGGCGGAAGCGTCGACGCGGGAGCAGTGCAATGCTCTTTATCCTGGTTCAAATCCAGGCCGGGCCTCTAGCCTTCGCTGCTTACGCAGCTTCGGCTCGGCAAGCCCTATCGCAGCGAAGGCTGCCGCGGCGTAGCCCACAGGGGCGAAGCCGGGCTCTCGGCGACACAGCCAATTTCCCTAAAATCGCGGTTGATGAGGGGTTTTTGGGGGTTTCGCGGGTGCGGAATCTGGTCTAAAGACCACCCGCGCGCGAGGGTGACCCGCGCTCTTGGCTTAGGGGACGCGCGGCTGCGCGCCCTTTTTTTGTGCCCAAAATCCAGTCTGAGAGCTGATGCCCAAAAGAACAGATATCTCCACCATCCTGATCATCGGCGCCGGTCCCATCGTGATCGGCCAGGCCTGCGAGTTCGATTATTCCGGCACCCAGGCGGTGAAGACGCTGAAGGAAGAGGGCTACCGCATCGTCCTCGTCAATTCCAATCCGGCCACCATCATGACCGATCCGGAATTGGCTGATGCGACCTATATCGAGCCGATCACGCCCGAAATCGTCGCCAAGATCATCGAGAAGGAGCGCTACGTCATCCCCGGCGGCTTTGCGCTGTTGCCGACCATGGGCGGCCAGACCGCGCTGAACTGTGCGCTGTCGCTGCGCCGTCAGGGCACGCTCGACAAATTCGACGTCGAGATGATCGGCGCCACCGCTGACGCGATCGACAAGGCCGAAGACCGCCAGCTTTTCCGCAACGCGATGGAGAAGATCGGTCTTCAGACGCCGAAATCGCGGCTCGCCAATGCCTCGGCGCTGAAAAAGTCCTATCGCGACAAATACCTCGCCGAACGCGAGAAGCTAACGGGCGACGCGCTGGATGAGCTCGAACGGCAATGGACGATCGGCGAAAACGAGCGCCGCAAGCGTTACCAGGAGCACGCGCTCGGCGAGGCGCTGATGGCGCTGTCCGAAATCGGGCTGCCGGCGATCATCCGCCCCTCCTTCACCATGGGCGGCACCGGCGGCGGCATCGCCTACAACAAGGAAGAATTCCTCGACATCATCGAACGCGGCCTCGACGCCTCCCCGACCAACGAAGTGTTGATCGAGGAATCCGTGCTCGGCTGGAAAGAGTTCGAGATGGAGGTGGTGCGCGACAAGAAGGACAATTGCATCATCGTCTGCTCGATCGAGAACCTCGATCCGATGGGCGTGCACACCGGCGATTCCATCACCGTGGCGCCGGCGCTGACGCTGACCGACAAAGAATACCAGATCATGCGCGATGCCTCGATCGCGGTGCTGCGCGAAATCGGCGTGGAGACCGGCGGATCCAACGTGCAGTTCGGCGTCAACCCCGACGACGGCCGCATGGTGGTGATCGAGATGAACCCGCGCGTGTCGCGCTCCTCGGCGCTCGCATCAAAAGCCACCGGCTTTCCGATCGCAAAAGTCGCCGCCAAGCTCGCCGTCGGCTACACGCTCGATGAAATCGCCAACGACATCACCGGCGGCGCCACGCCCGCCTCGTTCGAGCCGACCATCGACTATGTCGTGACCAAGGTCCCTCGCTTTGCGTTCGAAAAGTTTCCCGGCGCTTCCGCCACGCTGACGACCTCGATGAAGTCGGTCGGCGAAGTCATGGCGATCGGCCGCACGTTCCAGGAGAGCCTGCAGAAGGCGTTGCGCGGGCTCGAGACCGGACTGACCGGGCTCGACGAGATCGAGATCGAGGGGTTAGGGCGCGGCGACGACAAGAACGCGATCCGCGCCGCGTTGGGCACGCCGACGCCGAACCGCATCCTGCAGGTGGCGCAGGCGATGCGACTCGGCTGGTCGAACGAAGACATTTTCAATTCCTGCAAGATCGATCCGTGGTTCCTCGCCGAGATGCGCGGCATCATCGACATGGAAACGAAGGTGAGGACGCACGGCCTGCCGCCGAACGGCTATGGCATGCGCATGCTGAAGGCGATGGGCTTTTCCGACGCACGGCTTGCCGTGCTGTCGGAGTCCACCGAAGCCGAGATCACTGCGAAGCGTCACGCGCTCGGCGTACGCCCCGCTTTCAAGCGCATCGACACCTGCGCCGCCGAATTCGCCTCCCCCACCGCCTACATGTATTCGAGCTATGAAGCGCCGTTTGCGGGCGCGCTGGCCGACGAGAGCGCGCCCTCCGACCGCAAGAAGGTCATCATTCTCGGCGGCGGCCCGAACCGGATCGGCCAGGGCATCGAATTCGACTATTGCTGCTGCCACGCCTGCTTCGCGCTCGACGATGCCGGGTATGAAACCATCATGATCAACTGCAATCCGGAGACGGTGTCGACCGACTACGACACCGCTGACCGGCTGTATTTCGAGCCGCTCACGGCCGAGGACGTGCTGGAAATCGTCGCCACCGAGCGGCAGAACGGTACGCTGCACGGCGTGATCGTGCAGTTCGGCGGCCAGACCCCACTGAAGTTGGCGCGCGCGCTGGAAGCCGCCGACGTGCCGATCCTCGGCACCTCGCCCGACGCCATCGACCTCGCGGAGGACCGCGACCGTTTCAAGCGCGTTCTCGACAAATTGAAGTTAAAGCAGCCCAAGAACGGCATCGCCTATTCGGTCGAGCAGGCGCGGCTGGTGTCGGCCGATCTCGGCCTGCCGCTGGTGGTGCGCCCGTCCTACGTGCTGGGCGGCCGCGCGATGCAGATCATCCGCGAGGAAACCCAGCTCGACGATTACCTGCTCGGAACGCTGCCCGAGCTGGTGCCGGCCGACGTCAAGGCGCGATACCCCAACGACAAGACCGGGCAGATCAACACCGTGCTCGGCAAGAACCCGCTGCTGTTCGACCGCTATTTGTCCGACGCCACCGAGATCGACGTCGACTGCCTCTGCGACGGCAAGGACACCTTCATCGTCGGCATCATGGAGCATATCGAGGAAGCCGGCATTCACTCCGGCGATTCGGCCTGTTCGCTGCCGCCGCATTCGCTGGATGCGAAGATGATCGAGGAGCTCGAGCGGCAAACCCGCGAGCTCGCGCTCGGCCTCGACGTGGTCGGACTGATGAACGTGCAATATGCGATCAAGGACGGCGAGATCTACGTGCTCGAGGTCAATCCGCGCGCGTCGCGCACCGTTCCGTTCGTCGCCAAGGTCGTCGGCACGCCGGTGGCAAAGATCGCGGCACGGATCATGGCCGGCGAGAAGCTCGCCGATTTCAAGCTGAAGAAGAAACAGCTCGGCCATGTCGGCGTCAAAGAGTCCGTCTTCCCTTTCGCGCGCTTCCCCGGCGTCGATACCGTGCTCGGTCCGGAGATGCGCTCGACCGGCGAGGTGATGGGCATCGACCGCTCGTTCGAGGTGGCGTTCGCAAAAAGCCAGCTCGGCGGCGGCACCCGCGTGCCGCGCAAGGGTACCGTCTTCGTCTCGGTGCGCGAGATCGACAAGACCCGTATCGCCGAGGCGGTCCGGCTCTTGCATTCGCTCGGCTTCAAGGTGATGGGCACCTCGGGCACCCAGCGCTTCCTGACCGACAAGGGCATTCCGACCGAGAAGGTCAACAAGGTGCTGGAGGGGCGGCCGCACATCGTCGATGCCATCACCAATGGCGACATTCAGCTCGTTTTCAATACCACCGAAGGGCCGCAGGCGCTGGCCGACAGCCGTTCGCTGCGGCGGGCTGCCCTCTTGCATAAAGTGCCGTATTACACCACTCTTTCGGGTGCTGTTGCGGCCGCCCAGGGCATCCGCGCCTATTTGGGCGGGGACCTTGAGGTCCGCACGCTACAGAGCTATTTTTCCGAAAACTGATCGTTCGCCGGGCGAAAATGCCCGCGAAACGATCGGCAATAAGCCGGCATGGCTGGAACCCACCGCCCGTTTGGATGTTGTAAGGCCCCTGACGGGGCCTAATATCAACGGGCTGGCGGGTTCGTGTGTCGAGTTCAAGGGCCTGATCGAAATCGAAAGCGTGGCTCGTGCGCGCAACTTTTGGCGGCTCGCACGAGGGAAGGACGGAAAGAGATGATGGACAAGGTTCCGATGACTGCTAGCGGGTATGCCGCCCTGGAGGTCGAATTGAAGCAGCGCCAGTCGGTGGAGCGTCCGCGCATCATCGAGCATATCGCCGAGGCGCGCTCGCATGGCGATCTCTCCGAGAACGCGGAATATCACGCGGCCAAGGAAGAGCAGTCGCACAACGAAGGCCGCATCGCCGAGCTCGAGGACAAGCTCGCGCGCGCCGACATCATCGACATCTCGAAACTGTCCGGCGACACCGTCAAGTTCGGCGCGACCGTCACGCTGGTCGACGAGGACACCGAAAAGAAAGCGGTGTGGCAGATCGTCGGCGAGCCGGAAGCCGACGCCAAGAAGGGCCGCATCTCGATCACCTCGCCGCTGGCTCGCGCCCTGATCGGCAAGAAGAAGGGCTCGACCGTGGAGGTCGTGGCTCCCGGCGGCGCCAAGGCCTACGAGATCACCAAGGTCGAGTGGCGATAGAGCATGATCTCCGCGCAAACGCGTTCGTAGTCACCTGCAAGTTACTGTTGCGACAAAGCCGCGTTTTCCACGCGGCTTTTTTGTTGCCGTGGTCCTGACGGGAATGTGAGTAGTGGTGCGGCGGATTTCAGAATATCCGAATCCCGGACGATGTTTATAGACTATAACTAACTGGAGCGGGCGTGCCGGCGTTGCGATTTTCCAGCGATGAGCTGCAGGCCGCTGCCGAGCGCGGCATCGTGTTGCGCCGCAATCGCAACAATGTCGTGAAGCGGCGCGGTGAAGGGGAATGATTCAATTTTAGGGGTGTTGTGTCGGCATCACACGCGATCCGACAAGACCGTGTAATCTCATGGCGCTAGTTCTAGCGCATTCAAACAAGGGGGACGATGACATGGACCAATTCGACAAGATGCTCGCGAAATGGGAGCCGACGGCGCTGAGCCTGTTTCGCTTCATCGCCGGGCTTTTGCTGTTTCAGTACGGCGTCGCCAAGATATTCAAATTCCCGGCCGTGCCGATGTTTGCCAACATCCCGCCGCTAATCACGGTGGCAGGCACGATCGAACTCGTGCTCGGCGCGCTTCTGATGGTCGGCTTCTTCACGCGCATCTCTGCGTTCATCCTGGCCGGCCAAATGGCATTCGCCTATTTTATCGGGCACATGTTCAAGAATCCCGCCGCACCCGTGTTCTTGCCGCTGCTCAATGGCGGCACCGCCGCGATCCTGTTCTGCTTCGCCTGCCTCTATCTGGCGACCGCGGGCGGTGGGCCCTACAGCGTCGACGCGATGCGGAAGAAGTGAGCTGAGGCCTGTTCGTCGTTCGTAGGGTGGGCAAAGGCGCGCCTTCGCGTCGTGCCCACCACTCCGCATCTCGAAAGAATTGGTGGGCACGCTTCGCTCTGCCCACCCTACGAAGTGCGCAACGGCGGTCGCGCGAATCTCAGCCCGTCACCTTCACGTCGAGCGGCACCGCCGCTTCATATTTCGAATTGTGCAGCACCAGCGACGTCCTGACGTTGCGCACATGCGGCGCGGCCGTCAGGTGCGTGACGAAATCCTGAAACGTCGCCATGTCGGGCGCGACGCATTTGAGGATGAAGTCGACTTCGCCCGACAGCATCCAGCATTCTCGCACCAGGGGCTCGGCGCGGACGAAATCCTCGAACGCGCGCAGATCCGCATCCGCCTGGCTGGACAAATGGACCGAAGCAAACACGGTGACGTCGAAGCCTAGCCGACGCGGATCCAACAGGCCCCGATAGCCCTGGATGTAGCCTTCGTCCTCCAACGTGCGGACCCGCCGCAGGCAGGGCGGCGGCGAGATACCGACGCGCTTGGCCAGTTCCACGTTGGTGATTCGGCCGTCGGCCTGGATTTCGGCAAGAATTCGAAGGTCGATTTCGTCAAGATTCTTCGACACGCGCGTCGGGTTCCCTAATTCTGGCCGCGTGAGCTGGCCTTACTGGCAACTCTCTTAGCGCACGCCGCGCGTCTTGCGCAATTTTATTGCGCGTGCGACGCTGTATTTCGCGATTGTTACTTCAGTTCCGGGGAAAATTCGCTGGGATGAATTGCAATTCTTGCATAGCTACCCAGATATCTTAGACTTGGATTTGACACTTTCGGCGCCCCGCGACGTCCTTCCGGGCGCTTTCTACTCAAGTCAAAAACAAACCCCCGAATAAGAGAGGGATCCGCCGATGCCTGCGCCTATTCATGCCAAGGTCGTCATTATCGGTTCCGGCCCCGCCGGCTACACCGCGGCGATCTACGCGGCGCGCGCGATGCTGGAGCCGGTGCTGATCCAGGGCATCCAGCCCGGCGGACAACTCACCATCACCACCGACGTGGAAAACTATCCGGGCTTTGCCGACGTCATCCAGGGCCCCTGGCTGATGGAGCAGATGGAGAAGCAGGCAGCCCATGTCGGCACCAAAATCGTCACCGATTTCGTCAACAAGCTCGAACTGGCGCAGCGGCCGTTCCGCCTGACCTGCGATAGCGGCGACGTCTATCTGGCGGAAACCGTGGTCCTCGCCACCGGCGCGCAAGCGCGCTGGCTCGGCATTCCCTCGGAAGAAAAGTTCAAGGGCTTTGGTGTCTCGGCCTGCGCGACCTGCGATGGCTTCTTCTATCGCGGCAAGGAAGTGATCGTGGTCGGCGGCGGCAATACCGCGGTCGAGGAAGCGCTGTTCCTGACCAACTTTGCATCGACCGTCACGATCGTGCATCGCCGCGATCATTTCCGCGCCGAGCGCATCCTGCAGGATCGCCTGTTCAAGAATCCGAAGATCAAGGTGGTCTGGGACTCGGCGATCGACGAGATCTGCGGCGCCGAGAACCCGACCAAGGTCACCCATGTGCGCCTGAAGAACGTCAAGACCGGCGCCCTCACCAAGGTTGCGGCCGACGGCGTCTTCATCGCCATCGGGCATGCGCCGGCAACCGACCTCGTCAAAGGCCAGATCAAGCTGAGGCCATCAGGCTATGTCGAGGTGGCGCCGAACTCGACCGCGACCTCGATACCCGGCCTGTTCGCCGCCGGCGATGTGGCGGACGAAACCTACCGCCAGGCGGTCACGGCCGCGGGCCTTGGCTGTATGGCGGCCCTTGAGGCCGAACGCTTCCTTGCTTTGCGCGCGAGCGATCGCGCGGCGGCTGAATAGTCATGCCTAGAACACGAGACGGATTTGACATGGACTGGGACAAGCTGAAGGTGTTTCACGCGGCGGCGGAAGCGGGAAGCTTTACCCATGCCGGCGAGCAATTGGGACTCTCGCAATCCGCGGTATCGCGGCAGGTCAGCGCGCTGGAGCAGGAGCTTGCGGTGTCGCTGTTCCACCGCCACGCGCGCGGGCTCATCCTCACCGAGCAGGGCGATCTTTTGTTCCGCACGGCGCATGACGTCTTCATGCAGTTGCAGGCGGCGCGCGCAAAACTGACCGACAGCCGCGAGCGGCCGAGCGGTGACCTCAAAATCACGACGCCGCCCGCGCTCGGCATCAATTGGCTGATCCCGCGGCTCGACGAGTTCACCGCGCTTTATCCGGATATCCGCATCTCGCTGATCGTCACCGACGAGGATCTCGATCTGTCGATGCGCGAGGCCGACGTCGCGATCCGGACCCGCAAGCCGACCCAGCCCGACCTGATCCAGCGCAAGCTGTTCTCGATCGGCTTCCATGCCTATTGCTCGCCGGAATACATCAAGCGCTTCGGTACGCCGCGGACGTTGGACGACCTCGACTCGCACCGCATCATCATGCTCGGCGATGCGCAGGTGCCGCCGCATCTGCAGAACCGGAGCTGGCTGATCGACGCCGGCCGCAACGGCTCGGGTCCGCGCGAAGCCTACTTCAAGGTGAACAACATCTTAGGGCTCGTTCGCGCCTGCCAGCAGGGGCTCGGCATCGCCGCCCTGCCCGACTATCTGGTCGAGGAGAACAACCGCCTGGTGCAGTTGTTCGGCGAAACCGATTCGATCGCGGTGGATACGTATTTCGTTTACCCCGAGGAACTGAAGACGGTCGCACGCGTGCAGGTATTCCGCGACTTCGTGGTGAGCAAGGCGCAGCGCTGGCCCTCCTAGAAACGGTGGCGCTCCGTCTCCCGCTTTCCGGATTAGCCTATTTTATAGAGGCCCCGCTCTCCGCATGACTGACATGCGGCTTGGACGGTTGCTGCAAGGCACTGATGAGGATCATAGTGCTCAAACGCTGAGCGGTCGCGTTGCGCATATGTCCCCCTCCTCCAGTGACGCGGCGGTTCAGTAATCCCTCTTGGAAGGTGATTGTGTCGGCCTCACGTGGCCAATACCTCAAGCCGGGCTCGTTCGAGCCCGGCTTTTTTTCACGTCCGCGTCATGTTCCCGCACAGATTGACATTGAGGTTTTCGGCCTCCATCATCCGCACATGATCACGAGTTCGTGCGCAGCACTGTCGTCGAAAAAAGGTCCCCATCCGGGGACCCGAGATCGACGCGCGCGCTAGTCTGTCGCGAACCGACGATCCCGAACCCCGCCGTCTGGACGGGGTTTTTTGTTGGTCCCGTCTCCGGCGCTTACCCCAAGGAGATGGAACGATGACTGCCCCTTCGACCAACGACCTGGCAAGCCGCCTGCAAGGCCTGTGGCTGCCGCTGATCACGCCATTTCGCGACGGCGAACTCGACGAGGCGTCGCTGCGCCGGCTCGTCCGACACTATGCGGCTGGCCCCGTCGACGGCTTCATTCTCGCGGCGACGTCGGGCGAAGGCATGTCGCTCCGCGCAGACGAACTCGAGCGGCTGGTGACGCTGACGCAGAGCGAGCTCTCCGCCAGCCGGCGCCACTTGCCGATCCTGCTCGGCCTGTCCGGCGCCTCCACCGCGAAGATGCTCGATGCGCTGGATGAGACCGCGACCTGGCCGATCGACGGCTATCTGATCGCGAGCCCCTATTACATCCGGCCGTCGCAGCGCGGCCTCGTGCAGCACTTCACCGCGCTCGCCGATCACGCCTCATGGCCGATCGTGCTCTACAACATTCCCTACCGGACAGGCGTCAGCCTCACCAATGAGACGCTGCTGCAGCTTGCCTTGCATCCAAACATCGTCGGCATGAAGGATTGCGGCGCCGACCGCGCGCAGTCGATTGACTTTCTGGCGAGACGGCCAGCAGGCTTTCGTGTGCTGACCGGCGAAGACGCGGAGTATCACGACGCGCTCGCCGACGGCGCCGATGGCGCGATCCTGTTGTCGGCGCATCTGGAGACCGAGGCCTTTGCATCGCTGCGGACGCGGCTCGCGCAGGGCGACCGCGACGGCGCGCGGCTGTGCTGGAAGGAGCTGTCCCGGCTGACCCGGCTGTTGTTTGCCGAGCCGAGCCCGTCGCCCGCAAAATACTGGCTGGCGCGCAACGGACTGATCGACAGCGCCGAGGTTCGCCTGCCGATGGTGGAGATAAGCGCAGAGTTGGCGGCGTTGCTGGACGAGGAGATCGAGCGGCGCAAGCCACAGCTTTTGCGGCGGGCTTAAGGATGGCATCGGCTCCCTCTCGCCCGATGGCGAGAGGGAAAATGGAATTAGCCGACCAGCAGGCGATAGGTCATCACGGGCGCGAAGCCGAGCAGCATCGCCCAGGCGGCGAATGACGACACCAGAAGAACGTCGTGCATGCTCTGGGCGTACTCGGCAATCGGAAATTTCTTGTCGTGCGTGCTCATCGCTTTCCCCCGTCGTTTTTCTGAACGGGAGATCCATACGTATAAAATTCTAACGTTACGGACGAGGCTTGGATCGACTTTGACGCAGTGCGGTCAGGGAAAGTTAACCGGATGTGGCGGTGGTTAATCGGCGGTAGCAGGTGCGGTCAAATGCAAGCGAAATCGCAAGCGGGTTTTTAAAACCGTTCGCGTATCAACATCCCCATACAACAGAAAACCGCGGGGGCGCGTCGTGCATTTCGAGAACAACAGCATTTCTGAACAGGGCTTTTCAACCGAGGACATTCTGTGGGCCGTCGGCATCTGGTCGGTGATCCTGACGCTGTCGCCGGTCGTTGTGTTCTACGTGCTGATGGTAGCGTAGGAACACCAAAAGAAAAACGCGCGGAGCCCGCGCGTTCTTTATCAGTCCGGCAGATCGAAAGCGGCGTTGTTACGCCGCCTGCTTGTGCATGGCGCCCGATGCCGACGCCGTTCCGCGGATCGCCTTGATCGAACGCTCGATCGCGCCCCACAGCCTGCTGATTTCCGCAGCCGCCCGGCCTTCCGCGTAATATTCGCGGGCGCCTTCGCCCTGGCTCAGCGCCATGATCAGATCGGCGCGGTTGGTGATCTGGCCGCTCCACACCGGCGCGCGGAATTTCGCCAGCGCTTCACGCGCGATGCTGACGATGCGGCTCTCGGCGCCGTCTCGTTCGGCAGGCGCACCGTTGATCACGACCGCGTAGGGCTTGCGCGCCGAACGACAGGTCTGAATGGTTTCCTGCACCGCGTTGACGTCGAACACGCCGGGCCGCGCCGGAATGATCACCATGGTGGCGTTGCGGATCGCATCGTCGACGACGGCCGACAAATTCGGCGGCGTGTCGATGAACACCCATTCGATGCCGTCGCGCTTGGCGGCAGCGACGATGCCGCTGACGGAATTCACCGCGGGCTTGATCGGCGGCTCGTTGGTGCCGCGCAATTTGTGCCAGAGCGTAAGTGAGCCCTGCGGATCGGCATCGACAAGCAGGATGGGCTTCGTTGCCTTATGAACATGGGCAGCGAGGTGAGCAGCCAGGGTACTTTTTCCCGAGCCCCCTTTACGTGATGCAAAAACAATTACGTTCATACCTTGGCCTCCAGTTGACCCCAGAAGCCGAAAATGAATCAGCGCGGTGATTCGTGAAAGAAAAATTTATCACCCGCCGCGATGAAGCCACTTAATTGCCAATAAGGCTGGTTTTTGAGTCACACCGTGCAACCCCGGTGACGCGAGAAGGAATCGGAAAGACGCGTGCTTGGCTTATTGCGCGCTTTTTGCGCGGTCGCGTTCGAGCTTTGCGCGCTGGCGTTCGAGCCATTTGCGCTCGATCCATCCAAGCCCCAGCGCCAACGGCTTCTGCAGCGGCGGGATGTCCTGCGCGAACAAAAGGAGTCCGAGCGGCAGCATCCAGAGCCCGAGCACCGGCAGGAAGCTGAGAAAGCCGCCGACGACCAGCAGTATGGCGAGCGGTACTCGGACGTAGATCGACGACGGCTTGCGCACCCAGCCGACGAACTTCGCCGGCCCCGGCGGCAGCTTCCTCTCGAACCAGGCAAAATGCCGGTCGAGCTCTTTACTGTGATCAATCAATGAACCCTCTCCTCTTGCCCAAAGGAGATGTTCATTGCAGACGCCGCAAACAAGGCGTCAGTCTGCCGCGCGAGGAAACCTTAAAATGGCGTAATGCGCCGTCAAGTCGCAGGTTTCGCCGGCTTTTTGGTTTTGCGCGGCTTGGCGCTCACGGCCTTGCGCGGGGCTGCCGGCCGGATGATGGTCGGCCGGCCCACCGGCCGGGCCGTGATTTCATCGGACTCGGGACGGAAGTGCGCCCGGCAAGCCGGCGAGAGCTGCGACTTGTTGCGCACCATGCAGGCGGTGACGCGGCTGATGTCAGGGATATCCGAACTGCAGAGGCGAAATGCGTCGCCGGTGCAGGCCTGCTCCTGTTCGGGCGTGTAGGTCTGACTGGCGGCGGGCGAGATCGAAACCGCGAGTGCGGCGGCAAGCAACAATCCGAGCTGAAAATTTTCGATCCGAAAGATCGCCATGAATTCCCCCAAGCCGCAATGATTCCCGGAATTGTGGGTGAACGGGTGGGGCTTGGCAAGCACGGCTGGGCAACGCGCCACAGCACAAGTGTCGCGGCAGGTGAGCGGCAATTCAGGGGAGTGAAAGCTGGTACAGTTGGGTGGGCTCGAACCACCGACCTCCTGTTCCACAGACAGGCGCTCTAACCAACTGAGCTACAACTGCATCCCTCACGCGGGGCCCCAAAAGAGGGGTCGCGAATGGGCCGGAAACTAGGTGCAACGCCGGCCTTTGGCAAGGCCGGGAAGCGTCCAATTATATAGTCGTTTCGGGCGCGTGTTGCGTTCATGTGCGGGCCGCGCCGGAGCCCAGCGAGGCCCGGAAAAAAGTCTCTTGGGACAGCAAAAAGCCCGGGCCGCTTCGCCCGGGCTTTTCGTTGGCGATGCGGGCCCGATCAGGCGGCGGGCTTGTAGTACTTCGAGGCGGAGGCCTTGATCGGCTCGACGGTCTCGGTCGCAACCTTCTGGCCAAGCTCGGCAAGCTCCTTGGCCTGCGCGGTGAAGGTCTCGTACTGTTTCTTGGCGTGCGCAGTCCACAGCTCGAGCGCCGCCGCCGGCGTCTTCACGCCGAGCAGCTCCTGCGCGAAATCGAGCGAGGACGAGGTGTTGGCCTTGAAGAACTCGATCAGCTTGGCGTTGTACTCGCCGGCGCCCTTGCTGGCCGTGGTGAACACGGCCTCGATGGTGCCGTTATGGGTTTCGGCTGCATCCTTGAACTTGGCGTAGCTGTCGCGGGCCTGCGAAACGCCCTTTTCGGCGAGTGCGCGCATCTGCTCGGGAACTTCGAAGGGAATGATGGCGGCGGAGAAGGGATCGGTGGAGCTGGTCACGGCTTGCATCCTTCACAATGGGGTTAATCGATGTTCCCTGGCGGATGCCGGGCGGATGACCGGAACGCCGAAAGGGATCACGTACACACGCACTCACGGAAGTTTGCCCATCCACGGGCTCGCCCAATAAGCACCCATATCGTGTCAAATTTGTGCAACGCACTGCAATTTCTGGTGCGACGCCACATGGGGAACCCGCACCGGATGCGCATTCCAGCCGGTCCATTTCGTAGTTGCAATACTGCCCGCTGCAGGGCGAGTCAGGCTTTCGGCTTCGCCGCGTCCATGGCGGCCTTGCCGACGATCTGGCTCATTTCGCTGGCCTGCTCCGCCAGCACACGCATTTGCCCCTGCACATATTCGCTGTGCAGCCGCGTTACCTCGGCCAGATCCTTGGCCTTCAGGAGTGACTGCGCGTAATCGAGCGAGCCCTGCACGTTCTTCTCGGCATAGGCGACAGCCTTCTGCCTGACATCCTTGGCGCCCTCGCGCACCGTGGCATTGCGCTCCTCGATGGTATCGGCGGTGGTCTGCGCGGCGGCGACGAATTTCTCAAACGTCTTGCGGGCCTGCTCCAGGCTCGCTTCCGCCATCGATCGCATTTCCTTGGGTATCTCGAAACGGTCTCGCACGTCGTCGCTCATGGTGCGCTCCTTTGCACGGGCAGGGATTGCGTCCGGTTGCCGCCAGGGGTCGTAAGGGTCGGGGCCGGAACGGATGCGGCGCCAGAGAGGTTCCTGATGGTGGCCCCTGACGGCCGCAACCTACCCAACGCGGCCGGCGGCCAAAGAGTTCAGCCGGGTTAAGGTTATCCGCCGCTTAAACCACTGCCGGACCGCCGGGCCGTGGACCTGCCGCCGCCGGCTTGCGATAGTAACGATCCCTTAACGTTATCGGCATTTTGGTGCCGATCGTGACGCCGGACGGTCTTGTAGTTGCGATGAAGGACGCGGAATTTCAGTGGCGGGCGCAGAGCGATCCGCGATTGGCGGCCTATGCTGCGAGCCGCCTGCCCGCATGGCTGTGGACGGCGGACGGCAGGCGGATCCTGTGGGCCAATCCGGCCGGCACCCGCCTGTTCGGCGCCGCCAGCGCCGCAGCCCTTACTGAGAAGACCTTCGGACCGGCCGACCGGCACCGGCGGCAGATCGCGCGGCTTGCAGTACGGCTGCTCGCCAATGGCACCGTCCGCCTGGAGCGGTTACAGGGGTTTGGCGCGGCGCCCGGCATGCTTGCGACCTGCGGCTGTTCGCGGTTCGACTTTCCCAATGGCAGCCACGGTGTCCTGATCGCCGCCGGCGATATCGCGCTGATCGCGCCGCGGCAGGCGCGGGCGCATGAGCAGCCCGAGAACGAGATGCAGCCCGAGGCCACAGCGTCAACGCCAGCCCCGCAGCCTAGTGCGCCGGTCATGGAGCAGCAACCGGTCGCGCCGCAGCCGGCTCCCGACTACGAACAGCCGGCGCAATCGGGCGAAGCGCCCGCCGAGTTTGCATTGTTCGATGCGTTTGCCGAGCCCGCTGCCGCGGAGGAGCTGGCCGCGACTGAGCGCGCTCCACGCACGCCATTCCCGGCGTTCGAAGCATTCGCCGGCCAGCCGACGCGCCGCCTGCCGCTGCGCTTCACCTGGCAGATGGATCGGGAAGGCCGCTTCACGCTCGGCACCGACGAATTCACCGGCCTGATCGGCCCGCGCACCACGGCCGGCTTCGGTCGGCCATGGCGCGAGATCGCCGAGAGATTTGGGCTCGATCCCGACGGGCGGGTGATGAAGGCGTTCGCCACATGCGCGAAGTGGAGCGGCATCGTGCTGAACTGGCCGGTCGATGGCGGCGGCACGCTACCGGTTGAACTGTCCGGCTTGCCGATCTTCGATGGGCAGCGGAATTTCATCGGCTATCGCGGCTTTGGCGTCTGCCGCGATTTCGACGCGCTGGCCCGGCTCGCCGCCCTGCGCCTGGCGGAATTGTCCGGCGAGATGGCAATGCCGCAAGAACCGCCCGCCCCGGAATTTCTCAGCCCGACAGGCGTTGCACCGCCTTTGGTCGACGATTTGCCCGAACCGATTGCTGCCGAGACTTCACATCAAAACGATTTGGAAACGCCCGTGGAACCTCCCAAGGAAAGCGTCAAGGAAAGCGCCAACGAAGCCTTGAAGGACACCGTGACGGAATTGCCCACAGACGCTCCCAACGTCGTGCCATTCCGCGCCCCCGGCGAGGCGAAGCCGCTATCGCTGACGCCGGTCGAGAACAGCGCCTTCGACGAACTCGCGCGGCAATTGTCGGCGCGGCTCGACACCGAGAATGGCAACGAGACGGTGCCGAACGTCACCGGTGAAACGATCTTTGAACCAACCGTCGCATCGTTCGCGCGCGAACCTGCCGGCGGGCCGCCGGAATGGCTGGCGCCATCCGAACCGCCCGCGCATGGCGAAGCCGCGCGCGACAAGGCGCTGCTCGATCTCCTACCCGTCGGCATCCTGATCTACCGGCTCGACCGCCTGCTATATGCCAACCCCGCCTTCCTGACGCAGATGGGCTATGCCAGCCTGCATGCGCTGGAAGATGCCGGCGGCCTCGACGCGCTCTATGTCGAACCCGGCACGTCCAATGCGTCCTCGACGTCGGACACCGGCAGGCCGGTGACGATTTCCGCAAGCGGGCCTGATGCAGATGCGCCGTCATCGGCGGCCGAGGCCCGCCTCCACACGATTTCATGGGACGGCGATTCGGCGCTGGCCCTGATCTTCTCGACCACGCGCCATGAGGGCGCGGCGATCGCGGCTGCCATCTCGCAAGCCGAGCCGGTAGCGGAGCTGGACATTCCCGAACCGTCCGACGTCGGCCATGCCAATGCCGAAGAACTCGCCGCCATCCTCGACACTACAGCCGAAGGCCTCCTGATGTTCGATGCCGAGGGCAACATCCATGCAGCCAACCGCAGCGCCGAAGCGCTGTTCGGCCATGACGGCGACGAACTGGTGCAACGCAATCTCGCCGATCTCTTTGCGCCCGAAAGCCAGCACGGCGTGTTCGAATATCTCGCCGGCATCAAGGCTTCCGGCGTCGAAAGCCTGCTCGATCACGGCCGCGAGGTGCTCGGCCGCGAAAGCAAGGGCGGCATCATCCCGCTGTCGATGACCATCGGCCGTACCCGCCCGGACGGCCCGAATTTCTTCGCGGTGTTCCGCGATCTCTCGCAGGCCAAGAAGACCGAGAGCGAGTTGCGCGAGGCGCGGCGGCTGGCGGAACGCGCCGCCAACGCCAAGGCCGACGTGCTGGCCCGGATCAGCCATGAGCTGCGGACGCCGCTGAACGCCATCATCGGCTTTGCCGAAGTGATGATCGGGGAGCGTTTCGGTGCGCTCGGCAACGAGCGTTACCGCGAATACATGAAGGACATCCGCGCTGCCGGCGAACACGTGATCGCCATCGTCAATGACCTGCTTGATCTCTCTCGGATCGAAACCGGCAAGCTCGATCTCGCCTTCACCAACCAGAATCTCAACGAGCTGGTCGAAAGCTGCGTGGCGGTGATGCAGCCGCAGGCCAATCGCGAGCGCATCATCATCCGCACTTCGCTCGCGCACACGCTGCCGCCTGTGGTCGCAGACGCGCAGGCGTTGCGCCAGATCACGCTGAACCTGATCGGCAATTCGATCCATCTCGCCAATGCCGGCGGCCAGGTCATCGTCTCGACCGCGCTGTCCGATTTCGGCGAGGTGATGCTGCGGGTCCGCGACACCGGCAACGGCCTCAACGACAGCGAGGTTGCCGCAGCCCTCGAGCCGTTCCGCACGCGGGCGCCGTCGGATCAGTCCGAGAGCGCGGCCGTCAGCCTGTCGCTCACCAAGGCGCTTGTCGAAGCCAACCGCGCCAAATTCCAGATCAAGACCGGCGGCCGCTCCGGCACGCTGATCGAGATCGTGTTTCCGCCCGCGGTGGTGCGCGCGTAGCCGGAGACGAACAGGCGTGCGTTGCCGCAGCGTTGATCACGTCGCTTTTGACGGAAGAAACGCGGGTACGCTGAGGCCTTGGCCGCGCAAGTAATCGGCCATCGGCCCGACGACCTTGAGGACGGCCGGCCTTGCCGTCATGCGCTGCCGCCATTGCAAGAGTCTCGGCGTTTCGCTGGTCATGTCGGCACCCATCCGGGCGCCGAAGAGCTGGGCCATATAGAACGCGATGTCGGCAAAGGAATACGCGCCGCCGAGAAATTCGCGATCGCCTAACACACTCTCCATGGTTCGATAATAGGCGGCGGCGCCCTCGCGCGCGAGCTCCGCGGCGGGATCTTGCGGCGTCTTCCAGAGCTGCATCAATTTGATGATGTGAGGGAAATAGATCTCGTCCGATTCATGCTCGAGCCGGCGAGACCAAGCCCGCGCTGCAGGAGCAGCGGGCCACAGCGCTGGATCCGGCTTGATGTCTTCCAGATACTCGAAGATTTGGGTGGAATCGAAAATCTCGAGATCACCGTCGATCAGCACCGGGACCTGGCGCTTCGGATTGATGCGCAGAACTTCCGGATGCTTTGGCGCGTACCCCTCCTTCATGGTGAAGGGGACCATGACCAGTTCGAAATCGATGTTCTTCTCATGCAGAGCGATCTGAACCTTGGCGCCGAACATGCTCAGGGGACCGGAGAACAGCCGCATTTTGCGGTCGCTGCTTCGATTCATTTCTCGATCGGATTGAACGTTCTCGGGCATCGATTTCTTGCCTCACACCAACCAGGCCAAAACAAACAGGTTGCCCTGTTTTTGTCAATCCGGTAGACCGCTCGCGATTTCGAACAGCACCGCGGAAGTCGTTTCATGACCAAAAAGCCAGCCAGCGGCCGCTCGCGAACGAATGATCCCGCCGGAGTCAGAAAACGCATCCTGGATGCAACGGCGGACGCTTTTCAGAAACGTGGCTACCATTCGACCAGCACGCACGACATCGTTCGAGCGGCCGGTGTGACGGCAGGCGCCCTCCACCATCATTTCCCGACGAAGAAGGTTCTCGCGCTTGACGTGATCCAGGAGCGCGTTGCGCAAGCCGTGGACAAGCATTGGCTCGAGCCGGTCAGGTCGGCACGCGGCGCAGAGGAAGGGATACGCACGGCATTCGAGCAGATCGCCTCAGCCCTGGACCGGTCCAGGATCATTCTGGGATGCCCGCTCAACAATCTGGCGCTCGAACTTTGCGCGGCAGATTCCGAATTTCGGGAGGTGATCGAGAATATCTATGACAATTGGCGCAAAGTCATTGCGGACAAACTGCGCGCGGATTTCGCCGGCGCGTTCGATGCGGAGGCCTTGGCCACCTTCGTCATCGCGTCTTATTCGGGCGCCATAGCCCAGGCTAAGGCAACGCAAAGCACCGCGCCGCTTCGGACGTGTGCCAAGCAATTGGCGTTTCACTTTCGATCAAGGCAAATGCCGAAGGCCAAAGCCGCGCGCGCTTCAAAGCCGTAGCGAAACCTGAAAGATCCGGTCCGCCCACGCAAAGGTCCTTCTGGACAGCGGCGGCTTTTCCGGCTGATATGCGACGAATTGACACACAGCGGCTCCGCGCGAGCCTGGAGGAAATCCCCATGATGCCGTTTCATGCGCGCCTGTTCGGCGCGGTCGTCGCGTTGACGCTTGCAGCCACAGCGCCTGCCCTCTCGCAGCAGCTCGAGCTCAAGATCATGGCGCCCGCAGCTCCCGGCGGCGGGTGGGATCAGACCGCCCGCGCGATGCAGCAGGCGCTGGTAGCCGCCAAGATCGCCCGCAGCGTCCAGGTCACCAACGTGGCCGGCGCCGGCGGCAGCATCGGCATCGCGCAGTTCGTCAACGGCGCCAAGGGCGATGGCAACCAGATGATGGTGAACGGCTTCGTCATGGTCGGCGCACTCGCCATGAACAAGTCGCCGGTGACGCTCGAACAGGTGACGCCGATTGCGCGCCTCACCGAGGAGATCCAGGTGATCGTGGTGCCGGCGAATTCGCCGCTCAAGACGGCGCAGGATCTGGCTGCTGCCGTGAAGGCCGATATCGCCAAGGTGACCTTTGCCGGCGGCTCGGCCGGCGGCGTCGATCACGTGATGGCGGCGTTGTTTGCGGGAACGATCGGCGCCGACGCCAGGAAGATCAACTACATTCCGTTCTCCGGCGGCGGCGAGTCGCTGGCGGCCATTCTTGGCGGCAAAGTCACGGCAGGCATTTCGGGCCTGAGTGAATACGAAGGACAGATCAAATCCGGCAAATTGCGCGCACTCGGCGTGACCTCGGAAAAGCGTATCGCCGGCTCCGATATTCCGACCTTCAAGGAACAAGGGATCGACCTCGTGCTCGCCAATTGGCGTTCGGTGGTTGCGCCTCCCGGCATCACGGCAGAACAGCGCAAGACGTTGAGCGAAGCGGTCGAGAAGATGGTCAAGTCCGATGCCTGGAAGGACATCCTCAAGCAGAAGGGCTGGGATGACGCCTATCTTTCCGGCGATGCGTTCGCCGACTTCCTGAAGAAGGAAACGACGCGCGTCACCGACGTGCTGAAGTCGGTCGGCCTCGTCAAATCATGACGGACAGCGCTTCCAGCGATCTTCCGCAGCGGCCGGCCTCGCGGCGCATCGATCCCGCCGGTCTGGTCATCGCCGCGGCGCTCGCTGTGCTGGCTGCGGTGCTGGTATGGGACGCAAGCCGTCTGTCATCCACATCGATGTACGGCATGGGGCCGGAGGCGATGCCGATCGTCGTAGCAGTCGGGCTCGGCATTCTTGCGATTGCCAACCTGATCGACACGCTGCGCGGCAACCTGCCACCGCGCGAGAGCGCCGATCCCAAGCCCGTGCTGCTGATCCTCGGCGGGCTTGCGCTGCTGATCGCCATCATCGGACTCGGCGGCGGCTTCATCCTGGCAACATCGGCGCTGTTCGTCACCACCTCGGCGGCGTTCGGGCGCCGCGCACTCCTCGCCGACCTCGTCATCGCGCTCGTGATGACCACGCTGATCTATCTCGCCTTCGATCGGCTGCTGACGTTGAGCCTGCCTGCCGGCCCTCTCGAAAGACTGCTGTAATGGAAACCTTCGCTGCGCTCGCGCATGGCATGGCCGTCGCCGTCCAGCCGATGAACCTGCTTTATGCGCTGATCGGCGTGTTCCTCGGCACTGCCGTGGGCGTGCTGCCCGGCATCGGGCCGGCGCTCACCGTCGCGTTACTGTTGCCGGTCACCTACAAGCTCGATCCCGGCGGCTCGCTGATCATGTTCGCCGGCATCTATTACGGCGGCATGTATGGCGGATCGACCACCGCCATCCTCATCAACACGCCCGGCGAGAGTGCGTCGATGGCGACCGCGCTCGAAGGCAACAAGATGGCCAAGGCCGGCCGCGGCGGTCCGGCACTGGCGACATCGGCGATCGGCTCGTTCGTCGCGGCCACCATTGCCACCATCGGCCTGGCTTTTCTCGCACCGTGGCTGGTGGATTTTGCCGTGCGCTTCGGGCCTGAAGATTATTTCGCGCTGATGTGCGTGGCCTTCGTCACGGTGTCCGCGACCTTCGGCGATTCGCCGATCCGCGGGCTGACCAGCCTGTTCATCGGGCTGACGCTCGGGCTGATCGGCATCGACAAGCTCACCGGCCAGGCGCGACTCGCTTTCGGCATGCCCGAACTACTCGATGGCGTCGAGGTCACGACGCTGGCCGTCGGCCTGTTCGCCGTCGGCGAAGCGCTCTACGTCGCATCGCGCCGCCATCACGCCGAGGAAAAGATCGAGCCGGTGCGCGGCTCGCTGTGGATGACGAAGCAGGACTGGATGCGGTCGTGGAAGCCGTGGCTGCGCGGGACGATGTTCGGCTTTCCGATTGGCGCGCTTCCCGCGGGTGGCGCGGAAATTCCGACATTCCTGTCCTACTCGACCGAGAAGCGGCTATCGAAACACCCGGAGGAATTCGGCAAGGGCGCGATCGAAGGCGTCGCCGGGCCGGAAGCTGCCAACAACGCCTCCGCCGCCGGCACCCTTGTGCCGTTGCTGACGCTGGGGCTTCCGACCTCGGCGACGGCTGCGATGATGCTGGCCGGCTTTCAGCAATACGGGCTGAACCCGGGACCGCTGCTGTTCGCCGAGCGGCCCGATCTGGTGTGGGGCCTGATTGCGAGTCTCTTCATCGCCAACGTGATGCTGCTGGTTCTCAACCTGCCGCTGGTCGGGCTATGGGTGCGACTGCTCGCGATCCCGCAGCCGTGGCTGTACGCCGGCATTCTCGTGTTCGCGACCATGGGCACCATCGCCGCAAAACCTTCAGTGGTCGAGCTGTCGATGCTGGCAGCCTTCGGCGTGTTGGGCTTTCTGATGCGCCGGTTCGACTTCCCGATCGCACCTGTTGTCGTCGGTCTCATCCTGGGTCCAATCGCAGAAAGCCAGTTGCGCCGCGCGCTCGCGATCAGCCTCGGCGACCCCATCGTGCTGCTGCAGAGTCCGATGTCGGCGACGCTGCTCGGCATTGCGCTGATTGCGCTAGTAGCGCCGTTCGTGCTGAAGGGACTCGGCCGGTTCAGGGCGAGCGAGGATTAGCCGCGACCGGCACAATGTTGCGCGAATTTGTCGCGAGCTCCCGTTCAATTTGCCGGCGTCGTCGATCATATCAGCCTGGTTGCTGCGCGTGATTTTTTGATGGGCCCGCAGCCCAATACCGCATCCCGAAAATATTGAATGGCATTTTTATAGCAGTGGTCCAAAATCCGGCCAGCCGCCAGCCAACAGTTCGGTGGAGCCAATGCAGCAGATTGCAGACTGGCTCGAGAAGCTTGGGCTTGGACAATACGCGTTGCGTTTTGCCGAGAACGGAATCGATCTCGGTGTCCTTCCCGAGCTAACGGATCAGGACTTCGATAGACTCGGAGTCCTGCTCGGCCATCGCCGCAAGATGCTGCGCGCGATCGCCGAACTCAAGCAAGTCGAATTGGCTGACGAGCAGGCTCGGCAGCATGATGCCGAGCGACGCCACCTCACCGTGATGTTCTGCGACCTGGTAGGCTCGACTGAGCTCTCTGCTCGCCTTGATCCAGAGGACATGTGGGAGGTGATCCGCGCCTATCGGACTGCCTGCGCGAGAGTTATTGCCACCTACGACGGCAGCATAGCCAGGTTTGTCGGCGACGGAGTACTCGCCTATTTTGGTTACCCCCGCGCGCACGAGGATGACGCCGAGCGCGCTGTGCGAGCCGGGCTCGACATGATCGCCGCAATAAGGCCGCTCGAAACGCGCGCGGAACAGGTTGAGGTGCGGATCGCGATCGCGACCGGGCTTGTCGTGGTGGGCGACCTCATCAGCGGAGGCGCGTCGGAGCAGCGGGCGATGGTCGGCGATACGCCGAACATCGCCGCCCGGCTCCAGGGCCTGGCTGAGCCGGGCGCGGTTATCGTTGCTGCTTCGACGCGCGAGCTGCTTGGAGATTTGTTCACTTTCCGTAACCTCGGCCTGCGCCAGGTCAAGGGCATCTCCGAACCCATCGCGGTCTGGGCGGTCGAAGGTGGGGCGGCGTCGGAGAGCCGCTTCGAGGCGGTGCGCATGGCGCGCTCGCTGGGCTTTGTCGGCCGTAAGGCAGAAATCGAATTCGCGCTCTCGCGCCAGCAGCTGGCGTGGCAGGGTCAAGGTCAGGTGGTGTTGATTTCCGGCGAGGCCGGGATCGGCAAATCGCGCCTGGTCGCAATGCTCTGCGAGAACCCTGTGTTGGGGGCACACTGCCGGGTGCGGTATCAGTGCTCGCCTTACCACATCAACAGTGCGCTTCATCCCTTTGTCGCTCAACTCGAGCGCGGCGCCGGTATCAGGTCACAGGACACGCCAGAGCAAAAGCTCGACAAGCTTGAGGCAATGCTTGCACTTGGAACGCAGCAGGTGGCCAACGCGGCACCGCTGATCGCAGCACTTCTTTCGATCGCAACGGGCGAGCGATATCCGCCGATCGGCCTGAATCCGGTGCAGCAGCGGCGACAGACGTTCGCCGCCCTCCTCGATCAGCTTGAGGGTTTGGCCCGGCCGCAACCTGTGCTGATCGTCTGCGAGGATATGCATTGGGCCGACGCCACGACACTTGAGCTGTTCGATCTCGCGGTCGACCGGATCAGGGGCTTGCCGATCCTCGCGCTCATGACTTTCCGGCCCGAGTTCGAGCCGCCCTGGGCGGGTCTCGCCAATGTCAGCCTGCTGCGGCTCGACCGACTTGACCGGCAGGACGCGCGCACTCTGATCGAGCAGGTGACCGTCGGTCGACATCTGCCAGGCGAAATGATGACGCGGATCATCGACAGGACGGACGGCATCCCGCTGTTTATCGAGGAACTGACCAAGACAATACTGGAATCCGGACTGCTGGTGGAAGATGCCGGGCGCTATCGGCTTGATCGTCCGCTACCGCCACTCGCCATTCCCGCGACGCTGCAAGACTCGCTGATGGCGCGCCTTGACCGACTGGCGCCGGTCAAGGAAGTGGCACAGATAGGCGCCGCCATTGGCCGCGACTTCTCATACACATTGCTGCGGTGTGTGGCGGGGCGCGATGATCTGACGCTGAACACCTCGCTGAGGCAACTGGAAGAGGCCGAACTGCTACTGCGCCGCGGGACGCCGCCGGAAGCGAGCTACAGCTTCAAGCACGCGCTGGTCCAGGAGGCGGCTTATGAGAGCCTGCTCAAGAGCCGCCGGCAACTGCTGCACAAACATATTGGCGATGTGCTGCGCGATCAGTTTCCGGCCATCGCCGAGACCGAGCCCGAAGTCGTGGCCTATCACTTCACCGAAGCGGGACTCGACGGGGTTGCTCTCGATTGGTGGCTCAAGGCAGGCCAGCAGGCGCTCAAGCGCTCCGCCTATACCGAGGCAATCGCGCATCTCGGCAAGGCAATTGCAATTGCCGACGGGCTGCCGGATGACCCGGGCCGAACCATGAACCGGCTTCATCTACAGCCGCGCGCTGCGAGGCAACCTTGGGCACAGCGCCCCGCAAACCGTCGCCGCATGGACGCGCGCCCGGCAATTCGCGGCTGATATCAATGATCCGGTTGAGCTGGCGCCGATCTATTCGGGACTGTTCAATGCCTGTCTGACGCATGGCGAGATCGCGCCGATGTGGGAGTTGGCGGATGCAACCATGAACGCCGCCAATAGACATCCGGACTCCCCAGTGGCCGCAGTTGTCGCGCATTGGACAAACGGGGCGACCTGCTGGTTCGGCGGCGACTATATGAACGCGAGAACGCATCTTGAGCAGGCGCTTGCGGCCTATGGTGCTGAACCGAATCTTGAGACCTTCAGGGCTTCAACGCTGGACCTGCCGTTCGTCATCATGAGATTTCTTGCTCTGGTGCTTTGGCCGATCGGACAGATTGATCGCGCCCGCCGGCTCGCCGCGGAAGCGGTGCGTTCCTCGGGAGAAAAGCGAGCGCTCTCCCAAGCCAATGCGCTCGTCCATAAGGCGGTTTTCGACGGACTGTGCGGCGGGCCGTTACAGCAAACAGAGACAATCCTTGCGCTCGCCCTCGCTCGCGACCATACGATGCCGTTGTATGTAGCCGCGGGCACATACCTCACTGGCCTCGCAAAGTGGCGCTCCGGCGACCGAGAGGACGGGCTTGCGGAAATGCGTCGAGGTTGGACCTTGCTGCATGAGAATGACTGTTACCTTTGTGAACCGTTTTGGGGAATGCAGATTGCCGAGGCGAATGCAGCGGCGGGGCAAACGGACACCGGGTTGGAGATACTGCGCGAGTTGATCGCCGTGACGGAACAGTCCGGTCAGCATTGGCTCGATGCCGAACTGCATCGTGCTCGGGGTGAGCTTCTGTTGCGTCGCGACCCGACGAACCTCGGCGGGGCCGAAGGCGCCTTTAACCGGGCGCTTGAGATAGCCCGAAGCCAGCAGACGAAAGCTTTCGAATTGCGCAGCGCAATTGGACTTGCGCGTCTTTGCATTAACAACGGCCGGGAAGCGGCCGGATCCGAGGTAGTCGCGCGAGCGCTCGTCGATTTTGAAACGGGGCATGGCCTCCCCGAAATCGAACAAGCGAAGAAACTGCTCAGGAAAAGCCGCTAGCCGATGCTTCTGCCAATGCAGCTAGAGTCTGGAGTCGGATTGCCGATCCGAGCCTGGCGAAACCTCTGTCGGCGGCAGGTTGATCATGCTCTGCAGGAGTTCGCCGACCATCGAGAGATGGTTACCCTGACCGGCATATTGCTGCATCAGGTCGGCCAGGTAGGTGTTCGCGACGAACTTCAGATCCTCGCGAGCATGGCCGCTTTCAGCTTTGCGATGCGCGCTTCATCGCGCTTGTAGAACGTCCACTGCTTGACGCGCTTGGCGCTCACCAGTCCCGCTTGCGACAGTATTTTCAGGTGCTCGCTCACGGTGGGTTGGCTGACGCCGAGCTTTTCGGCAATCAACACCCCGCAGACGCCGTCCCTGACGAGATCGCCGTCGACCTGCTCGCGAAAATGCGCCCGGGGGCGTTTCAGCCACTCCAGGATCAACAGCCGCCGATCGTTGGCGAGCGCTCGAAAAGCAGACTCGACGTCGTCTTGCAAAGAAGCCATATTGCTAATTAGCTAAATGACTAATTCCTGTCAACGAATGGGGAGTGCCTTATGGACGCGCCGGTGGATCCCGTAACCTCGGAAACGATCGCACAATGCGAGCGGCTCATTCGGCCCTTTATCCGGCGGACGCCGGTCGTCGAGGTCGATGGCGCCGAGTTCGGGCTTCCCGGCCGCACGCTGACGCTCAAGCTCGAGCTTCTACAGCACTCCGGCTCGTTCAAGGCGCGCGGCGCTTTTGCCAATCTATTGACCCGCGATGTGCCGCAGGTCGGCGTCGTCGCGGCGTCGGGCGGCAACCATGGCGCGGCAGTCGCCTATGCCGCGATGAAGCTTGGCAAGCCGGCCAAGATTTTCGTTCCGAGCGTCTCGTCGGCTGCGAAGGTGCAACGCATCCGCGACTACGGCGCCGACCTCGCGATCGAGGGCGACCGCTATGCCGATGCGCTCGCGGCAAGCGAGATATGGGCGCAGCAAACCGGCGCGCTGCCGGTGCCAGCCTTCGACCAGAAGGAAACCATCACGGGACAGGGAACGATCGGCCTTGAGCTCTCGGAGCAGGCACCTGACATCGACACCCTGCTCGTAGCGGTGGGCGGCGGCGGGCTGATCGCCGGGATCGCGGCCTGGTATGCCGGCCGCATCAGGGTGGTCGGCGTCGAGCCGCTTGCATCGCCCACGTTGACCAGGGCCCTTGAAGCCGGCCATCCGATCGATGCCGAGGCCGGCGGGTTGGCTGCGGATTCGCTTGCGCCGCGGCGCGTCGGCGAACAGGTCTTCCCGATCGTCCAGAAATATGCGCGACAAACCGTACTGGTTTCCGACGCCGCGATCGCCGACGCACAGGCGACGCTTTGGCGCGCCTTGCGCATCGTTGCAGAGCCGGGCGGCGCAGCAGCGTTCTCCGCGATCCTGTCGGGCGCCTACAAGCCCGCCGCCGGCGAACGCGTTGGTGTCATCATCAGCGGCGGCAACACCGCCGCTGTCGATTTCGACCTCGCTATGCGTAGCCGATAGGTTGTGCCCCTGGCGATCTGCGTCCCGCAGTGCTTCGCAGGCCGCGAGGTGTGACGGCTCGCCATGTTTGGAATCGCTCTAAATTATAGCGTGGAATCCTTCTAAATCGAGCCGTTCGCGACATCCGGTCGCTGACGGCACCATCGCCGCTGCGCTACTGAGACGGGCATCTTCATCAGCTTTGTCGGGCAGCCCCATGATCAATATTCGCGCTACCGCCGCAACCGCAGCGTTGCTTTGTTTTACCGCGTTCGGAGCCTCGCCGGCGTTCGCCGACGGCGAGGTCAACGTCTACACCTACCGCGAAACCAAGCTGATCCAGCCTCTGTTCGATGCCTTCACCAAGGACACCGGCATCAAGGTCAATGTCGTTTCCGCAAGCTCTGGTCTCGAGCAGCGCATGAAGGCGGAAGGCGCCAACAGCCCCGCCGACGTGCTGCTGACGGTCGACATCGGCCGCCTCGACGACGCCGTGCAGGCCGGCGTCACCCAGCCGATCAAGTCGGTGGTGATCGACGAGACCGTGCCGGCGCAATATCGCGACCCTGACGGCCACTGGGCCGGCATTTCCATGCGCGCGCGGGTGATCTACGCCTCGAAGGACCGCGTCAAGCAGGACAAGATCACCTATGAAGAACTCGCCGATCCCAAGTGGAAGGGCAAGATCTGTATCCGCTCCGGCCAGCACATCTACAACAACGGGCTGTTCGCGGCCTATGTGGCCAAGTACGGCGAAGCCAAGGCCGAGGAGTGGCTGAAGGGGCTGAAAGCCAATCTGGCGCAAAAACCCTCGGGCGGCGACCGCGAAGTCGCGCGCGATATCGCGGCCGGCAAATGCGACATCGGCGTCGCCAATACCTACTATTGGGCGCTGATGATGAACAACGATCCCGAGAAGAAGCCGTGGGCGGAAGCAACGAAAGTGGTGCTGCCGACCTTCGAAGGCGGCGGCACCCACGTCAACCTCTCCGGCGTGCTGCTGGCCAAGCAGGCGCCCAACAAGGCCAACGGCGTCAAGCTGATCGAATGGCTGGTCGGCGAAAAGGCGCAGAAGATCTACGCCGATTCGAACTACGAGTATCCGGTTCGCGCCGGCGTCGCCGTCAATCCGACGATTGCAGGCTACGGCAAGCTCAATGCCGACCCGCTGCCGATCGCCAAGATCGCCACCAACCGCAAGGCGGCCTCGACTTTGGTGGACAAGGTCGGATTCGATAATTGAACGGCGGTGAGGGCGAAGCATTAAACCCGTGATCGCGCCGCGCACACAACTGCGTCCCCTCCCCCCTTGCGGGGGAGGGTTAGGGAGAGGGGTGGCGGCAACGGCAGTGCTCGTGGCTTACCCCTCTCCCCCGCCCTCCCCCGCAAGGGGGGAGGGAGCCCACCTGCGCAAGCGGATAAACCTCGGCTTACCTTGCCGACGTGTGTCGACGTGAGTCCCGTCACGCGCTCGGGCCGCATCGCGGCAGCGATTGCGGTTGCGACCGCCATCCTTGTCGCAGCTCCCGTCATCTCGATCATTGCGCTCGCGCTGCAGCCGGCGCCTGACGTCTGGCAGCACCTGATCGACTACGTGCTACCGGCGACCATCTTCGACACCGCGTTCCTGCTCGGCGGCGTCGCCATCTTGTCGCTTGCGATCGGCACCGGCACGGCGTGGACAGTTTCGTTGCATGAATTCCGCGGCCGGAAAATGCTGCTATGGCTGCTGCCGCTGCCGCTTTCGATCCCGACCTACCTCGCGGCTTACGTCTATGTCGACCTGTTCGAACCACTGGGCCTGGTCCACAAGACGCTCGCGCACTGGCTTCCGCTGCAGGACGCGGTGCGCATGCTTCCGAATTTGCGCTCGCTGCCGGGCGCGGTCGTTGTGATCGCGCTGGTGCTTTACCCTTACGTCTATCTTTCGGCGCGCACGATGTTCCAGTACCAGAGCGCGGAATTCGCCGAGGCCGCGAAGACGCTCGGCGCCAGCCGCTGGACCACCTTCTGGCGTATCTCGCTGCCGATGGCACGTCCGGCGCTCGCGGTCGGCGTCGCGCTGGTATCGCTGGAGACGCTGAACGACATCGGCGCCAGCGAATATCTGGGTGTCCGCACCCTCACGGTGTCGGTGTTCACGACCTGGCTCAACCGCGGCAGCCTCGCCGGCGCCGCGCAGTTGTCCTGCTTCATGCTGGCGATCGTGGCCGGCCTGATCGCGGTCGAACGTTACGGACGCCGCAATGTCACGACGGAGTTTTCCGCCGAAAGCCCGCGGCTCACGCCGCGGACCCCACTCACCGGCATCAAGGGCGGATGTGCATTCGCGGCCTGCCTGCTGCCGGTGGTGCTGGGATTCCTCGTGCCGCTATTGTATCTCGCGCAGCAGAGTTTCAAGCGCGGGCTTTTTGCCAATTTCGACGTAGCGCTGTGGCGCGATGCATTCAACTCGATAGCCTTCGCAAGCCTTGCCACGTTGACCGCGCTGCTGCTCGGCTTTGCGACCATTCTCGCGTGGCGCTGGCGGCCGAATAGGTTGCGCTTCGTCGCAATGAACATCGCGCAGACCGGCTACACGCTGCCGGGGCTGGTGCTGGCGCTCGGCCTGCTCGCGCCGGTGCTCGCCATCGACAACGGACTGAACGCGCTCGCCGGATGGCTTGGCCAATCGCTGCCGGGATTGATCGTGATCGGCTCAGGTGCTGCCGTGGTGATCGCCTATGTGATCCGGTTTCTGGCGGTGCCGACCGGATTCATCAAGGCAGGGTTCGAGCGCATCCCGCACGACTACGACGACAGCGCGCGCGCCGCCGGCGCCGGCCAGACCACGACGATGCGGTTGATCCATCTGCCGCTCTTGCGCCCCGCCATGCTCGGCGCGGTCATCGTCGTGTTCGTGGATTGCCTGAAAGAATTGCCGGCGACGCTGCTGTTGCGGCCGCTCAACGTCGAAACGTTGGCGACCTCGATCTACCAGTATGCCAGCCGCGGCAGTTTTGAGGAAGGCGCGCTTGCCGCGCTCCTGATCGTCGCCGCCAGTATCGGCCCGGTGGCGTGGCTGACGCGGTTTTCGGACGTGCCGGCCGGGCCGGCGTGAGTGGACGTGTAGGGTGGGCAAAGCGCAGCGTGCCCACCATCACGAGCGCAGTGTTCGATGGTGGGCACGGCGCGAAGAGCGCCTTTGCCCACCCTACGCGACCGTTCTCAAATCCCGCGCGTAAAGCGACGGAAGCCCGGCGAACCGGTCAACGCTTCGAATGCGGGATCGCGTTTTTCTTCGGCGAAGGCAAACCCCGCTTTCGCGTAACATCGCTCCGCCGCGTCATTGCCGATGACGAAGGTGATAGAGGCGCGCGCAAAGCCGGCAGCCCGGCCCACCGACAGAGCCCGCGCGATCAGGGCCTGGATCAGCCCGCGGCCACGCGCGGATGGCTGCGATGCCACGTGCTCGATCAGCCAATCCTCTTCGCCGCCCTGCACCCAACAAGAGCGCGCATAGGCGCCGCGCGCGAAGATATCGGCGCCGCTCATGCCGGCCGCGAGCGCTACCTCCTCGATTGAAGATCGCATGGTGTCGCGTGTCTCGCGCGAGGGCATGGCGCAAAGCGCAGCCGCCGGCTCGCCGTCAACCTCGGCGATCAGGAATTGCGAGACGTGGTACCAGGATCGCGGCTTCGCCACCGCCAGCTTGCCGACGAAATCAAGCACCTGCGGTTCGGCTTGCGCGAGCGCGAAGTCGAACCAGCCGAGCGGCCTCGGACCGCGCTGCGCCAGCAGGATGGTGCGGGCAATGAAATCGGCGTCGTCAGCGCGCCCTTGGCGAATCTCCGTTGCCATAACCGCCACCGCCCATCGCCGATGCTTACACGTTCTTCAGCGCGACGCGGAACTCGGCTTCGGTCTTGGCCTTCACTTCGTCCAGCGTGACGCCGTCGGCGAGCTCGACCAGCGCCATGCCGTCCTTGCCGTGCTTGTCGATGGTGAAGACCGCAAGATCGGTCACCACCATGTCGACCACACGTTCGCCGGTCAGCGGCAGATTGCATTTCTTCAAGAGCTTTGGGCCGTCCTTGGCGGAATGCTCCATCACCACGACGACGCGCTTGACGCCGGCGACGAGGTCCATCGCGCCGCCCATGCCCTTCACCATCTTGCCGGGGATCATCCAGTTGGCGAGATCGCCGTTCTGCGCCACCTGCATCGCGCCGAGGATCGAGAGATCGATATGCCCGCCGCGCACCATGCCGAAGGAATCGGCCGAGGAGAAATAGCTGGTCGACGGCAATTCGCTGACCGTCTGCTTGCCGGCGTTGATCAGGTCGGCGTCCACCTCGTCCTCATAGGGGAACGGGCCCATGCCGAGCATGCCGTTCTCGCTCTGCAGGCTGACGTCGATGCCTGCAGGGATGTAGTTCGAAACCAGCGTCGGAATGCCGATGCCGAGATTGACGTAATAGCCGTCGCGCAGTTCCTTCGCGGCGCGCGCCGCCATCTGTTCACGGGTCCAGGCCATCAGATTTCTACTCCCGTTGCCGCCGCAGACGCGCTCGATGGGCGCGGGCGGGTGTTGCGGAACTCGATGCGCTTCTTGGCCGTGCCGACCTCGATGATGCGTTTGACGAAAATGCCGGGCGTGTGGATGTGGTCGGGATTGAGTTCGCCGGCCGGAACCAGGTGCTCGACCTCCGCCACGGTGATCTTCGCGGCGGTCGCCATCATCGGGTTAAAATTCCGCGCGGTCTTGCGGTAGATCAGGTTGCCGGCGGTGTCGCCCTTCCAGGCGTGGACAATGGCGAGATCGGCGAACAGGCCGCGCTCCATGATGTATTTCTCGCCGTCGAACTCCTTCACTTCCTTGCCCTCGGCGATCAACGTGCCGACGCCGGTCTTGGTGAAGAACGCCGGGATACCGGCGCCGCCGGCGCGGATGCGTTCGGCCAGCGTGCCCTGCGGATTGAACTCGAGTTCCAGTTCACCGGCGAGGTATTGCTGCGCGAACAGCTTGTTCTCGCCGACATAGGACGAGATCATCTTTTTGATCTGGCGCGTCTCCAGGAGCCGGCTCAGCCCGATGCCGTCCACGCCGGCATTGTTGGACACTACCGTCAGATTCTTGACGCCGGAGTCGCGGATCGCGTCCGACAGGGTTTCGGCGATACCGCACAAACCGAAACCGCCGGACATGATCATCATGCCGTCCTTGAGAACGCCGTCGAGTGCCGATTTGGCGTCGGGGTAAACCTTGTTCATGAAATATGACCTGATGGAGGGGAACGGCCGAAGCCGGCATTATCTTCGGATTATTAGGCGAATTCTTCGCGGTGCGTCAATGACGGGTGGATTATGCCGCCGAACCGCCCACCGAGCGCCATGTCGGCCTTGAAAGCGTCAAGAAAAGCCTTCAAGTTGTGTGGGTTGGCACGGGCTTAACGTTTGCGCCGCCTGCCCTATCAACTGAGATCCTTGTAGATCAACCGAGTTCGGTTAAGCCAGATCCGGATATGTCACTGACGATGGCCCAAGGAATGAAGCGCCTCGGGATGCCGGTTGCGGCGCTGTTCGGCCTGGCCGTGCTCGCCCTGATCGGAACCTCCTGGTTCATCAACCGCGACGCGCTACGGCAGGCGGTCGAGGCGCAGATCCGCGCGGTCACCGGGCTCGATCTGGTCGTCACCGGCGCGATCGACGTATCGGTGTTTCCGGGCAGCTATGTCTCGTTCCACAATGTCGGGCTGAAGGGCGGCGACACCACCGACCCCGCGCTGCAGGTCGACGTGTTGACCGCAAACCTGCGCCTGCTGCCATTGCTGCTGCGCCGCTTCGAAATCGCAGACGTCATGATGTTGCGGCCGCATATCCGCGTCGTCAGAGAGGCCGGCGGCGAGAGCAACTGGACGCCGTTCGTCGAACGCATCGCGCGCACGATGAAGCCCGGCGCCGAAAACCAGGTGTCGTTCTCGGAAATCAGGATTCAAGACGGCGTGCTCAAATACGAGGATGCCGCCAACCGTGCCACCGAACAGCTCAGTGACATCGATCTCTCGCTGGCCTGGCCGTCGATCTCGCGCTCGTTCGCGGCGACCGGACAATTCGACTGGCGCGGCGAACGCGTCGACGGCTCGATCTCGGCCAGCGACTTCGTCGCGATGCTCTCGGGCGACCGCTCGGGTCTGAAGGCGCGGCTGGTCAGCGCGCCGCTGAAGCTCGCCTTCGACGGCTCGTTGGCCAACCGCACCAGCCTGATGATGGAAGGCACGGTTACCGTCGACAGCGTGTCGCTGCGCAACGCGTTACGCTGGATGGGACAGCCGGTGCCCGGCAGCGGCGGGTTCGGCCGCTTCGCGCTGAGGGCCCGCGCCAACGTCGTTGGCGCCTCGGTTGCGCTGACGAATGTGAATGTCGAACTCGACGGCAACGTCGCCGAGGGCGTGATGACGGTTGCCAATAACGGCCGCCAGACGCTGCAGGCGACGCTCGCCGCGGGCAACCTGGATTTCACGCCCTATATCTCGACCGTCCGCCTGCTTGCGAGCGGCGCGCGCGACTGGAACCGGCAATTGTTCGACCTCACCTCGCTTTCCGCTACCGACCTCGACATGCGCCTGTCGGCGGCGAGGGTGACGGTCGGCCCGACAAGACTCGGTCGCACAGCGTTCGGCGCCAATCTGCGCGGCGGCGCGCTGGCGCTTTCGGTCGGCGAAGCGCAGATGTATGGCGGCATCGCCAAGGGCTCGTTCGGCATCGCGCGTTCGGATGCGATCGCCGACGTCAAGGCGCAGTTCCAGTTCACCGATGTCGATCTGCAGACCTGCGCCAGCGAATTGTTCGGCATCACCAAGCTTTCCGGCCGCGGCAATCTCGGCGTCTCGTTGATGGCATCCGGCTCGAGCCCGTTCGGGCTAGCCTCCTCGCTCGACGGCACCGCCACGCTCACCGGTCATGACGGCGCGATCGCCGGCTTCAATGTCGAGCAGCTCCTGAAGCGGCTGGAGCGCCGGCCGCTATCGGGCGGCGGCAATTTCCGCTCCGGCACGACACCCTACGACAACCTCACCGTTTCGGTGCACTTTAACGACGGCATCGCCACCGTCGAGGACATCCGCGTCAACGGACCGACCACGCGCCTGACGCTGACCGGCACCGCTTCGGTGCCATCACGCGAATACGACCTCAAGGGCATCGCCAGCCTGACGTCGGCCGCCGCCGGCGATAAGGGCTTCGAGCTGCCCTTCGTCGTGCAGGGCCCGTGGGATGATCCGCTGGTGTTTCCCGATCCGGAAAGCCTGATCCGCCGCTCGCCGGGCGCGGCGCCCCTGCTCGATGCGGTGAAGGATCGCAAGACGCGCGATGCAGTGCGCTCGGTGATCGAGCGGTTTACCGGCGGAGGATCGCGGCAGGCGGTGCCGGAAGCGGCTGCGGACGCGCCGGCCAACGCACCGACCGGGGCGAAGGCGAATTAACGTAGGGCGGGACTAGCGTCAGCGTAGTCTGCCTTAACGACCCCGAGTTGGCGGATTACGCCGGAGCCTGTCATCGGGCCGCGCCGTGCGCGGACCCGTTGGGCTAATCCGCCCTGGCTGAATCCCGCATATCGCGGAGCCTGTCATCGGGCGCGCATGTCGTGCGACCCATTGGCTCATGCGGGCTACTTGGCCGTGCCGCGAAAGCCGTCTCAGGCGGCAACCGCGCGCGAAGAGACTCGACGCGGCGGCCTGTGGCGTACAACGACGTCTACTTTGTAATCCAACCGCCCCAAGCAACGAACCAAACGGTCGATCGAGAATTTACCGACGCGGCCGGTTACAAGAGCAGAAACGTCCGGTTGCTTAAGTCCAAGCACAACGGCAGCCTTGGCCTGAGTAAGTTTTCGACGTCTGATGATCGCCCGAATTTCGCGGATGAGTTTCGCCTTAAGAAGTTCTTCTTCAGGATTGGCAAAGCCAAGGTCAGCAAAAACGTTGCCGCTGCCTACCGTCACCTTTTTATCGCTGCTCATTTCTTTGCTGCCTCCCATAATGTTCCTGGTAGTGGGCCTCGGCCACCTTGAGCCGCGCCTTGATCACCTCGATGTCGCGCTTCGGCGTCTCACTCCCCTTCTTCGACTTCTTTTGGAAGGCGTGAAGGATATAGACGACTGCAGCAAAGCGAACGGTGTAGACGGCTCGGTAAGTATCGCCATCTTCATCATCGACCACTTCCAGCACACTTCGGCCGCCGAAACCCTTCAACCTCCGCCAGGGCTTTTAGCCACGGCGGGTTATCTGCGTTGGGGTCGTACTATCTGAGCGGTCCTGACATCGCCGGCCTCTGTTGATGAAATCTTCCAACTCCGCCCGCTTGCGTGCGAGCAGGAGCTGGGCCCGCGCATTATCCAGGCCGGATTGATTGAGCTGACGAGCAAGCTGATCCAGTTCGGCAATCCGCCGGCGCAGGGCTTGAATGGGATCATCACTCACGGCGGCCGGGCGCCCCGATTGCAGGCTTTCTGCTGACCGCACGGACATCCAGCTTCAGCCGCTCATCGACATTGAGCAGCCGCTCTTCGCCGCCAAGCCGGTTCCGCTCGCCGATGAGGCCGACCATGGTGACCCGCATGGCCATCAGACGCGTCGCTGCTTCCGAACAGTCCTCATCGCGGTTGAGCTGTCTGCGGATGTTATCCTCCGCGCTCAGCATCTCCGACCGTAAGAATCTGATTTTTCTGCGAATTTCATTCAAATTGTTGTCCATGGGGCCACCTCGCTGCGGTAGAACTCCATAAGAACAAATAAAGAACAAATTTCAAGTTAAGAGTTCTGATCGAATCAAAGATTCTTTGAGGTTTCAGATGTCCCGTCTACCGGACCAGGTGGATGCGCCGATGACGCCGCGCCAATTGGCGACGCTGCGCACGCTCAGCGCCGAGGCCTATCAGCCAAAACTGTTCGAGAAAAACCTGACGGCCAGGGAAGCCGAGCGGCGGATTGCCGCGCTGAAGGCGGAGATCGAATTGGCGAATTCGTTCTGAGCCGCCTGACCGGAACGAAGGGACATGGAGCGGCGCCACAGCCCAAACCGACGTGCCGCCTTCAATCCAAAACCGACCTAAGCCCGGTTTGATCCAGGAACATTGCTCTTCGCTGGGTGCTTATCCCTGAATGAAGGAAAGCCGTCACGCTGTGCTGCGTGCAGGCGCGATGTCTCGCCCCCACGCGCTGAGATCGGCCGCACGACGGCTACCGTACAGAGATAGATGGAGGAGACCCGGATGAGCGAGCCGACCGAAAAGGAAATCAAGAACCGCGCCTATGAGATCTGGGAGCGCAACGGCAGGCCCGAAGGCAAAGAGGAGGAATTCTGGCGGCTTGCGGAGCAAGAGCTGCGAAATGAGGACAAGTCGTCGCCCGTCCGCACGCCCGACACCCTGTAGACGGAAGCGAACGTCGCCGGGGCTTGTGGGCCACGTTGTTTGAAGCGCTTCCCCTTCTGGAGGAATTCATTCGGGGCGCACGTTCTCGGAAGCAGGCGTGACTTCTCGACGAGGAGTCGGTCATGAAGATTGCCGTTGTGGGAGGGACCGGACTGATCGGATCGGCCATCGTGGCTCACCTGTCCTCGCGTGGTCATTCCGTCGTTTCAATGAGCAGAGGCGACCATTCCGGCCCTGGAGCTCACAGGGTCGATATCTCCGAGGCGAAGTCGCCCGCATACTGGCTGCCGCATCTCGATGGCATCGAGGCGGTCGTGAATTGCGCAGGGGTGCTCCAGGACAGCCCCGGCGATTCCACCTCAATGGTGCATCATCACGGCATCGCAAACCTCTTTGCCGCTTGCGAGCAGCTCCAGATCCGTCGCGTCATCCATTTTTCCGCCATCGGCGTCGACCGCGAAACCCCGAGCGATTTTTCCCGATCGAAACTGGCCGGCGACAAAGCGCTGATGGAGCGCGATCTCGACTGGGTCATTTTGCGGCCTTCCGTCGTGATCGGCCGCGCGGCCTATGGCGCCAGCGCGCTGATGCGAGGGCTGGCTGCGCTGCCCGCCATTCCCGTGATGCCGAACACGGGACAGCTCCAGATCGTCCTGCTTGAGGACGTGGTACGGACCGTAGAGCATTTTCTTGATCCCGTCGCGCCCGGGCGGCAGGTTGTCGAGCTGGTCGGCCCGCATCGCTATTCCTTCGGCGCGGTCGTCGCGCTGATCCGCCGCTGGTGCCGCTGGCCGCCGGCACGGGAGATTCACCTGCCGCAGTTCGCGTCAAGCCTCATGTACAAGTTCGGCGACATGGCTTCGTATCTCGGCTGGCGGCCTCCCGTACGCAGCACCGCCGAACGGGAGATCGGGCGCGGCGCCGTCGGCAATCTCGAAGACATGCAGCGGCTCGGGCTGCATCCCAAAAGCCTTCCGGAATTTTTCGCCGCTGAACCGGCTTCCGTGCAGGAACGCTGGTTTGCCGGCATGTACCTGGTCAAGCCCGCGATCTTTGTCGTTCTGTCCCTGTTCTGGATCTTAACCGCGTTTGTCTCGCTGGGGCCCGGCTGGGGTTATGGCATGGGCCTGATGGGCGAAGGCGGCGTGGAAGGAACGGCCGCCACGCTCACGGTCATCGCGGGAGCCTTGGCCGATCTGGTCATCGGAATTGCGATCGCTTACAGGCCGACCAGCCGCTACGGCCTCTATGCGGCCATCGCCATTTCCTTCGCCTACGCGATCATCGGCACCATCCTGATGCCGCGGCTCTGGGCCGATCCGCTGGGGCCGATGCTGAAGATCTGGCCGATCATCGTGTTGCATTTCGCGGCGCTGGCCGTGCTCGAGGATCGGTGATGCTGTATTTCGTCCTCAAATATCTCCATGTCGTCGGCGCCGCCGTGCTGCTCGGCACGGGCGCGGGCATCGCCTTTTTCATGCTCGCAGCTCACCTCGGCGGCAAGCCGGCCGTGATCGCAGGCGTCGCCCGCATCGTCGTGATTGCCGACTTCATCTTCACGGCGACCGCCGTCGTCGTGCAGCCCATCACCGGCACGCTGCTCGTGCTGAACGTCGGCTATTCGTTCTGGGACGGATGGATCGTCTGGTCGATCATGCTGTACGTCATCACCGGCGCGCTGTGGCTGCCGGTGGTGTGGATGCAAATGCGCCTGCGCGACCTCGCCGTGATCGCAACGGCAGAGGGCAAGCCGCTGCCGAAGGAATATCACCGGATCTTCTGGCTATGGTTTGCGTTTGGCATCCCGGCGTTTACGGCGGTCGCCGTAATATTGTGGCTGATGATCGCCAAACCGCAGATCGGGGTTTTCTGAAAACGACAATAGGTGAGAAAATTAGCCCAGCACTGTAGTCCCGGTTAGCGAAGCGATGTCGGGGATATTTCCCGCATATCGCGGAGCCTGCTCTCGCCCATCACGCCGCCGGCAGACGATTTGGCCTGTTTTCAATATCTCAAAATTGAGATATAAGGGAGAGTGCCCTGGCAAGTCGAAATCCTTGACGAAACCGTCGCCGCGGAGATCGCCGCCCTTCCGGCCGATATGCAGGCGCGATTTCTGCGGCTAGCCGCAGCGCATTGCGTCAGCCGGGCTTGAAAGCTTGAGCGAGCCGCACGTGAAACACCTTGAGGGAAAGCTCTGGGAGTTGCGGTTGACAGGTCGAGATGGAATTGCCCGCGCGCTATACGTCACGGCGATCGGCCGCCGGGTCGTCGTCGTGCGAGCGTTCGTGAAGAAGACGCAGAAAACGCCACGCGCTGAAATCGAACTCGCGTTGCGACGAGCAAAGGACATCACATGACCATCCAGTTCGAAAAGCTGAAAGCCCGCCTGCTCGCCAATCCCAAGGTCAAGGCCGAATATGACGCGCTCGCGCCGGAATTCGAGATCGCTGCCGAGTTGCTCCGTGCTCGCCTACGCGCAGGCTTGTCGCAGGCCGAACTAGCGGCCCGGATGGGTACCAGCCAGTCCACCATTGCCCGGCTTGAAAACGGTCACACGCTTCCGAGCACCAAGACACTCCTGCGTTACGCCGAGGCAACCGGCAGCAAATTTCATGTGCGGCTATCGGCGGCCTGACCACTCGGTCGCGGCGATTACCGAACCGCCAATCCGCCAATGACAGAGTCGTGTCCGGGGACCGCACTCAACGTCGCCAGATCGCGCCTTCGCGCCTACGGTCGGCATGCTCCCCGGCAAGGACGCAAAAATGATTGAACCAAAATGGTTGAACCAAAATGCCCACGCGTGCGCAGACGTCTTTGCCGCATTTGCGCCCTGAATATCCCCCTACAGAAGTTTGCATCGCCCCATCTGGATCGCGCCGCGCGCATGGGCTAGTCTTTTATCCAACCGGTTAACAAGCCGGCGTTTTCAGGGAGAACAATGTGATATCCAGGAGATCAGTTTCGCTCGCGGTCGCAGCCGTCGGCCTGTTTTACGCCACGGCGCCCGCGCTGGCCCAGCAGAAGACCATTACGGTCTGGTTCGGCAAGGGCTTTTACAAGTCCGAGGACGATGCGCTCTTAGAGGCGATCAAGAAATTCGAGGCCAAGACCGGCATCAAGGTCGAACTGTCGCAATACGCCATCCAGGACATGATTCCGAAGACGGTGGCGGCGCTGGATTCGGGCACCGTGCCTGATGTCGCCTATTCCGACAGCTATGACGTGCAGGCGCAGGGCAAGTGGGCCTATGAGGGCAAGCTCGAGGATCTCTCCGATATCCTGCTGCCGATGAAGTCGGCGTTCGCGCCGAACACGCTGGAAACCGCGCTGCTCTATAACGACGTCGCCAAGAAGAAGGGCTATTACGGCTTTCCGCTGAAGCAGCAGAGCATGCACGTCCAGATCTGGAAGGACATGCTGGAACAGGCCGGCTTCAAGGAAAGCGACATCCCGACCAAATGGGAAGACTATTGGTCGTTCTGGTGCAATAAGGTGCAGGCCGCCAGCCGCAAGGCCACTGGTCAGCGCGTCTATGCCGTCGGCCAGCCGATGGGCGTGGAATCCACCGATTCGTTCCAGTCGTTCTACACCTTCATGGACGCCTACAACGTCAAGCTGGTCGATGACGACGGCAAGCTCCTCGTCGACGATCCCAAGGTGCGGGAAAACCTGATCAAGGCGATGAAGGACTACACCGACACCTACATCAAGGGCTGCACGCCTCCCTCCTCCACCACCTGGAAGGATCCGGACAACAACGTTGCCTTCCACAACAAGACGATCGTGATGACGCACAACTTCACGATCTCGATCGCGGCGAAATGGCTCGACGACGCCAACAACCCGGCGCTGACGCCGGAGCAGCGCGCGCTAGGCAAGAAGAACTACGATGAGACCATCATCACCGCTTCCTTCCCCAACAAGCCGGACGGCACGCCGATCAAATATCGTTCCGACGTCAAGACCGGCCTGATGTTTACGGTCGCCAAGAACAAGGCGGAGGGCAAGGAGTTCATCAAGTTCCTGCTGCAGGAAGAGAACGTCCGGCCCTACATCGAAGGCGCGCTCGGCCGCTGGTTCCCCGTGACGACGGCCAGCCAGCAGAGCCCGTTCTGGCAGGCTGACCGGCATCGCAAGGCGGTGTACAATCAGTTCACCGGTGGCACCACGCCCTTCGACTTCACCAAGAACTGGAAGTTCACGATTTTGAACAACGAGAACGTCTGGGCCAAGGCGATGAACCGCGTTGTGAGCGAAAAGGTGCCGGTCGACAAGGCCGTCGACGAACTGATCGCCCGCATCAAGCAGGTCGCGGGTTGATGTAAACGATGCCGGCCGCCGCGAGTATGTCCGTCGTCCCTGCGAACGCAGGGACCCATACCCCGCGGCGGTCGTTTTGAAAAATGCTGGTCGTCGGCTTTCGCGAGCAATATTAGCCGGTGGTTATGGGTCCCTGCGTTCGCAGGGACGACGGCGTAGCCGTGGCCGGCATCTCATTCTAAGACTGCAAGAGTAGATGTATGGCAATCACGCTTTCGGGCGATCAGGCAATTCCAAGCCCGCCGCTATCGGCCCGGCTGACCACCCCGCAGGTCTGGGGCATCGTGATGCTCGCCCCCTATCTGCTGGTGTTCCTGGCCTTCGTGGTCTACCCCGTTGGCTACGGGCTGTGGCTGGCGCGGCATCCGGCGAGCTATGTCGCGCTCTATCACGACCCGATCTTCGCGCGCGCCGCCGTCAATACGCTGATCTTCCTCCTGGTCGGCATCAATCTGAAAATGGCGATCGCGCTGTTCCTGTCCGGCTTCTTCGCCCAGCAGCGCACCTGGATCAAATGGCTGTCGGTGCTGTTCATCCTGCCCTGGGCGGTGCCGTCGATCCCGACAATTCTTTCCGTGCGCTTCATGCTCAATCCGGAATGGGGCGTGATCAACCAACTGATCTTCAAGTTCACCGCCGAGGACGGCCCGAACTGGCTGAACGACCCAAGCGTCGCGCTCGCCATGGCGATCGGCGTGCACATCTGGAAATCGCTGCCGTTCTGGACGCTGATCCTGATGACCGGGCGACTCGCGATCTCGCACGATCTCTACGAGGCCGCCGAGGTCGACGGCGCGAGCTGGTCGCAGAAATTCCGCTACATCACCTGGCCGTCGATGCAGACTCTCTACATCACCTGCACGCTGCTCTCGATGATCTGGACGCTGGGCGACTTCAACAGCGTGTATCTGCTCACCGGCGGCGGCCCCGCCGACCTCACCCATGTGCTCGCCACGCTCGGTATCCGCTACCTCCGGCTTGACCAGCTCTCGCTCGCGATGGCCTCCATCGTTTGCGCGCTGCCGCTGGTGCTGCCGCTGGTCTATTTCATGATGAAACGGTTGTCGCGATGAAGCTGCCAACACTCCGCGAAGTCGGCACCGAAGCAAAATTGCTGCTGATCGGCATTCCCGTGTTCATCTGGACCATGGTGCCGATCTATCACATGTTCCTGTTCGCAATCTCGCCGAAGGAAGACGCGTTCTCCGGAAAGCTGTGGCCCGATCATCCGACGCTGAACAATTTCAGCATCGTGTTCCACCAGCAGCACTACTTCCTGCGCGACTTCTGGATCCAGTTCTGGAATTCGGTGGTGATCGCGCTTTCCGCCGGCGCGCTGACGCTGCTGATCGCGACCGCCGCCGCCTTCGCGATCTCGCGGCTGCGCGTGCCCGGCGGGCGCTGGGTGATGAATCTGGCGCTGTTCACCTATTTCATCCCGGCGGCGTTCCTCGCCGTGCCGATGTATCGCACCATGGGCAATTACGGCCTCCTCAACAATCACTGGTCGCTGATTCTCGCGATGGTGACGATCGCGTCCCCTTACGCGATCTGGGTTTTGAAGCAGGCGTCCGACAAGCTGCCGGTCGAACTGGATGAAGCCGCCACCATGGACGGCGCCACCACGCTGCAATTGTTCCGCCTGGTCTACGTGCCCTTGATGATGCCCTCGCTGGTCGCGATCGGCACCTACGCGATCCTGCTCGCCTGGAACGAATATCTCTACGCGTTCCTGCTGCTGTCGAAGGATACCGAGATCACGCTCCCCGTGGCGCTTGGCAACTTCCTGGCCGCGGACGACTCGCCGTGGGAATTGCTGATGACCACCGGTTTCATCTACGCGCTGCCGCCGGCCGCGATCTATTACGCGTTCAGGCGGTATATGGTGGGAGGACTGACCGCGGGCGCCGTGAAGTCGTGACGCGGCTATAGGGGCGCCGCGCTCTCGCCGCGCGCGCCGGACAGTTTCGAAGCGAGCGAAGCGACCACGATCAGCACCGCGATCAGCGCGATCACCATGGTGCAGATCGCGTTGATCTCCGGCTTCACCCCCAGCCGCACCTCGGAATAGATCCGGATCGGCAGCGTTGCCGAGCCGGGGCCGGTCGTGAAGCTTGCAATCACGACATCGTCGAGCGAAAGCGTGAAGGCGAGCATCCAACCGGCGGCGATTGCCGGCAGGATCAGCGGTAGCGTCACCCGAATAAACGCCTGCACCGGATCGCAGCCGAGATCCATCGCGGCCTCTTCCAGGCTGCGGTCGAGCGAGGCAAGGCGCGACTGCACCACCACGGTGACGAAGCACATGGTCAGCGTGGTGTGCGCGATCGTCACGGTCCAGAAGCCGCGCTCGGCGTTGAGCGCCACGAACAGCAGCAGCAGCGACAACCCTGAGATCACCTCGGGCATCACCAGCGGCGCATAGAGCATGCCGGAAAACAGCGTCCGCCCCCTGAAGCGTTCGCCGCGAACCAGCCCCACTGCCGCGAGCGTGCCGAGCAGCGTTGCGATCGTGGCCGATACCGCCGCAACCCGCAGGCTCATCCATGCCGCATCCAGCATCGCGCGGTCGTTGAAGAATTCATGGTACCAGCGCAGCGACCAGCCGCCCCACACCGTGACCAGCCGCGAGGCGTTAAACGAATAGATGACGAGGATCACGATCGGCAGGTACAGGAACGCCATCCCCAGCGCGAGCGCGGTGATGTTGAATGGCGATATCCTGCCGATACGCCGCGCCATCACTTCGCGCCCTCCAACGTGCGGCGCTGCAGCCGGTCGTAGAGCAACAGCGGCGGCACCAGCAGCACCAGCAAGGCGACCGCGGCGGCGGCGGCGACCGGCCAGTCCTTGTTGGTGAAGAATTCCAGCCACAGCGTCTGGCCGATCATCATCGACCCGGAGCCGGCCAAAAGATCGGGGATCACGAATTCGCCGATGATCGGGATGAAGCACAAGAGCGCGCCGGCGCCGACACCAGGCAAGGACAACGGGAACGTCACCAGCCAGAACGCCTGAAGCGGCGACGAACCGAGATCGCTTGCGGCTTCCAAAAGCGAGGGGTCCATCTTCGAATGCGTCGCGTACAGCGGCAGGATCATGAACGGCAGATAGGAATAGACGATGCCGAGATACATCGCAGTATCGGTCGAGAGCCACACCACCGGCGACGAGACCAGATGCAGCGCGAGCAGAATTTTATTGAGCAGCCCGTCATGCTGCAAAATATTGATCCAGGCATAGATGCGGATCAGGAACGAGGTCCAGAACGGCACGATCACCAGCATCATTGCGATCGGCCGCCAGCGCTGCGGCAGCCGCGCCATGCCATAGGCGATCGGATAGCCAATCAATAGCAGGATCAATGTCGAGGTTGCGGCAACAACGACGCTGCGCAAATAGGAGCTGATGTAGAGACTGTCCGAGATCAGCAGCCTGAAATTATCGAAGGACAACTGCGCGAAGGCCGCGTTGATCGCACTCCATCCTTCGGAGAAATCGAACACGGGTACATAGGGCGGCTGCGCGATCGCGGTCTGCGACAGGCTGATCTTCAGCACGAACCCGAACGGCACCAGGAAGAACAGCACCATCCACAGATAGGGCGCGATGGCGGCATACCGCGCCGGCCGCGTGAAGATGCGGCGCGCGCTCATCGTTCCAGCACCACGCAATCGTCGGGCGCGAACCACGCCACCACACGCTGACCGGCGCTCAACGTGTCGATATCGAGCCGCGCAGTATTGGCGATCGACGAGCGCACCACCGCGCCGGAATCGAGCTTGATCTTGTAGACCGTCGAACCGCCGAGATAGCTGACATCGGTGACCACGCCTTCCAGCCGGTTGATCGCCTGGGTGTTGCCTCCGTCTGATGCAGGGGCGCGGCGCGACAGCTTGACCTTCTCGGGGCGTATCGCGACCGAGACCACCGTCTTGCCGACGAGATCGCGCGGCTCGGCGACCACGATGCTTCCGCCGTCGCGGGTCGCAATCGTCAGGTGATGGTCTTCCTGCGAGGTGACTTCGCCATCGAACAAATTGACGTCGCCGACGAACTGGGCGACCCAGCGCGAAGCGGGCGCCTCGTAGAGATCGCGCGGGGTGGCGACCTGTTCGAGCCGGCCGGCATCCATGACGCCGATACGGTTCGCCATCGTCATCGCTTCTTCCTGGTCGTGGGTGACGACAATGAAAGTCATGCCGAGGCGGCGCTGCAGTTCCATCAATTCGAGTTGCGTGCTCTCACGCAGCTTCTTGTCCAGCGCGGCCAACGGCTCGTCAAGTAGCAGGACCTTGGGCCGCCGCGCCAGCGAGCGCGCCAGCGCCACGCGCTGCTTCTGGCCGCCGGAAAGCTGATCCGGCCTGCGCTTCTCTAGCCCATCGAGCTTGACCAACGCGACCATCTCGCCGACGCGGGTATCAATGGCGGCGCGCGCCATCCCGGCGCGCTTCAGGCCGAACGCAATGTTGTCCCGGACCGAGAGATGCGGAAACAGCGCGTAGTTCTGGAACATCATGTTGACGGGCCGCTCATGCGGCAGCACCGGTGCGATATCGCGGCCACCGAGCAGGATGCGTCCCTCGTCCGGGGTCTCGAACCCGGCAAGCATCCTGAGCAGCGTGGTCTTGCCGCAGCCGCTCGGGCCCAATAGCGCGAAGAACTCGCCTGCGTTGATGTCGAGCGAGAGCCGGTCCACTGCGCGGAAATCGCCGAATTTCTTGGATACGCCTTCGATGCGGAGCAGCGGCGTGTCGTCGGCCGGCGCCGCCTGCGCCACGGCCGTGTTGATTTTCACTGTGTCGATCTCAGGCGATTGCCCGCTCATGCCATTTGCCTGCGCCGTCATGGCCGCACGCTAGCGGCGGATCGCCATCCGCTCAACCGGCCCGGAACAAGCAGCCACAATATTCTGGATGCAGCTCCCGTCTCTGGTAAGGTTCGAAAATCGCAGAAACTCGGCCGCCGCGCACGATGGGAATGATCGGGAGAGATTGATGACCGTTTGGAATTTTCTGGCAGCGACGGCGATCTCTTGCCTGCTCGCCAGCTCGGCCGCTGCCCAGGAAGCCCTCGTCAGCTACAGATCGCTGAGCCCCGAGGTGGCGCTCGATCTGGCGCGCGCGACGCTGGCGGATTGTCGCAAGCGCGGCTTTCAGGTGTCGGTCGCCGTCGTCGATCGCTTCGGTGTGACGCAAGTGCTGCTGCGCGACCGCTTTGCAGGCGCACATACGGTTTCGACCGCCTCGGGCAAGGCGTGGACGGCCGTCAGCTTCCGCACCAGCACGACCGAACTCGTTGCCAACAGCCAGCCCGGAACGATGCAGGCCGGAATCCGTGATCTGCCGGGCGCTGTCATCATCGGCGGTGGGCTGACGGTCGAAGCGGCAGGTTCGCTGGTGGGCGCTGTCGGCGTCTCCGGGGCTCCCGGCGGCGACGCGGACGAAGCCTGCGCCAAGACAGGCATCGATGCCATACGCGACAAGCTCGATTTCTAGATCTGACGATGTCATCGCGCCATTAGGACAAGAACGATGAACCGCGACAGATATGACCTCCCGCTGACAACCGCCTCGGACCGAGCCGCGGCGCATTATCGCGAAGGCGTCGACTGCATGCTGTCGGCGTGGCATGGCGCCGAGGACGCCTTTGACAAGGCGATTGCGGAGGATCCCTGCTTTGCGCTGGCGCATATCGGCCGTGCCCGGCTGCATCAGCTCAACATGGAGGGCAGCAAGGCGCGTGCCGTGGCGGGGCAAGCCCGCGAACTGGCCACCGGCGCCACCCCACGCGAAAAAAGCCATGTCGAGATCATGGCCGCCGTGATCGAGAGCAAGCCGAGGGTCGCGGTGACCGGCGCCGAGGCGCATCTCGAAGAATATCCGCGCGACGCGCAAGTGCTGTCGATCCTGCTCGGCGCGTTCGGTCTCTACGCGTTCTCGGGACGTCCCGATCACGATGCGGCCAAGCTCGCGATCTGCGAACGCCACGCACGCCATTATGGCGAGGACTGGTGGTTTGCCAGCTACCTCGGCTGGTCGCACACCGAGGCGGGAAATCTCTCCACCGGCCGGAGCCTGTCCGAGCGCGCGATGGGGCTGCGGTCGGCCAACGCCAACGCGGCGCATGGCCTCTCGCATGCGATGTTCGAGCAGGGCGACATGGAGGCCGGGCGCAACTTCCTTTCGCAATGGATGCCCGCGCATGACCGCCAGAGCTTTCTGCATGGGCACCTGGCCTGGCACGTCGCGCTGACGTTGCTCGACGCCGGCAATCTCGACGGCGCGCTTGCGATCTACGAGCAGCATATCAAGCCGGCGGACCGGCCGTATCCGCCGCTGAACATCTTCACCGACGGCGCCTCGTTGCTGTGGCGGCTTGCGCTGGCCGGCCAGACCGGGCTGGAGGCGCGTTGGCAGGATATCGCCGCCTACGGCGAAAAGTACTTTCCGCAAGCCGGCGCGCATTTTGCCGACGTTCATTTTGCGCTGGCCACCGCAATGACCGGCAGCGATGCGCTGGAAACGCGACTGGCGCAGCTCGAAGCACGCGCAGCCGACGGCAAGCTGTTGCCGGGGCAGACCGCCATCGACCTCTGCCGCGGCATCCGGGCGTTTGCGGAGGGCGACAATGCGGAGGCGATCCGCCTGCTTGAGCCGGCTGTTGCCGAGTTGACGCGGATCGGCGGCAGCCACGCCCAGCGCGAATTGTGGGAGGACACGCTGATCGTGGCGTATCTTCGCGCCGGTCGCGGCGAAGCGGCCGCTAGCCGCATCTCGGCCCGGCTTGACCGGAGGCCTTCGGCGCGTGACGAGGCCTGGTCGCGGCAAGCGCTGCAAAACTAAGCGAGGCAAGCTCGCCCGACCATCAGCCACGCCGCTCGACGGCAAACACCTCGATTGCCGCCGCGCGGCCGCGCAAGCGAACCTCTCCAAGCGCTTCGGTAACGAAGGCCGGTTTCAGCTTCATGTGTTGCAGCAGGTCGGAAGACACCAGCAAGTTCCGGCCAACCTCCTTGCAGTGCTCCTGCAGTCGCGCCGTCACGTTCACGGTATCGCCGAAATAGGCAAGCTGGCGGCGTGAACTGCCGCACTCGCTGATCACTACGTAACCGGCGTGCAGGCCGGCGCGGAAGTTCGGCACCATGCCGAACTCTTGCCTGTAAGAGCTTGCTCTTTCCGCGATACTGTCGGCAATCGCGAAGAAGCAGTCGATGCAGCGTGCCCCCGACATCCTGTCATCGAGCGGCCACGTCACGATGACCTCATCGCCGACATAGGCGTGAACCTCGCCACCATGCGCAACGATCGCACCATCGATGTCGAAGAAGAATCGGGTGAGCAGGCCCTGCACGCGTAATTCGCCCATCGTCTCCGCGAGCGAGGTCGAGCCTGCGAGATCGAGAAACATCAGCACACGCGCTTCCCGCACCGGACTTCGGTAGCGCCCGAGCGCCACGTTGAACAGCACGCGGCTGCCGACCAGCCGCGTCAGTTCGAAGGCTGACATGACGAGCAGGGACGCGAAGAAGCTAAACGCAACGACAATGGGAAACTGGTCAATCAGCCACTTCGTCTCGATCCATTCCCAGTACAGCGCCACCTGCAAGACCAGCGCCGCGCTCGCGACCACGATGGCCATGGTCGCGGAGCGCACCGCCAGATCCATCAGCAGCGGCCATTTGCTGATCCACGCACTTCGCCGCGACGTGAAGTAGAGATGAACGCCCCAGGCGGCCAGCGTGATGCCCATCCCATGCAACATGCTCCGGAGATAGTACGGCAACGTTGCTTCGATCGGATCGTCAATGAAATAGCGATAAGCTATTCCCCCGAGCAAGCCGATAATCGCCAGGGAAACAGTTGGCCTGATCGCGTGCCGCATGTCCCATCCATTCCTCACACAGCCGCCGCCATGAACCCCGCCAGCGCGTCGCGGTCTGCCGGGGGCATGGTGAGGCCAAGCTTGGTGCGCCGCCACAAAATGTCGTCCGGAAAACGCGCCCACTCCCGTAGCATGAGATAGCGGACCTCTGCGCCCGTCAATTCCGGCCCGAAAGCAGGGCCGAGTTCGCTGCGCTCTTTGGCGTCGCCCAGGATCGCCTTGACGTTCGAGCCGTAGGCCGCGACCAGGCGCTTCGCCTCTTCCTCGCCGAGAAACCGCCAGCGCTCGCGCACTTCCTCGACCTCGTTGTCGAAGCGGTCCCAGGTAAAATCACCGCCGGGCAGCGGCGCCGTTGCGGTCCAGCGCGGCGACATCGGATAGAACGGCGTCAGCTTCGAGACCGCCTGCTCTGCGCGCAGCCGCGACGTCGTGACGTCGCCGCCGAACACCGTGAGCAGCGGCGCCCTTCCGCGGCCGTTGTCGAGCGTCATCGCCCCGTCGCGCCCGCTCGCGGCGTTCCGCACCATGTTGGCCCCGGAAAGCGTACGCACCACGTCGACCGTCTCGATCCGCTCGCGGAAATAGCGGTTCGCCGCATCGCAGAGATAGGCGACGTCACCGGCCGCCATCGCAACGATGGCGGGATCGCCCTTGAAAGCATGGTTGGCGGTGCCGATCAGGGTAAAATCGCGCTCATAGGGGCTGGCGAAAATCAGCCGTCCATCGCTGTTCTGGAATACATAGATATTGTCGCTGTCGAACAGACGACGGACCACGATCTGGTCCATCTGCTCGGCAGCAACCTTCGGCGGCGGCACGCGCAACACCGTCTCGGCGACGGACGACGTCCAGGCGCCGCTGGCGTTAATGATCGCCCTTGCCGTGATCACCTGGCGAAAGCCGCGATCGATCGTCGCCAGCCGCCATTCCTTGCCCCGTTCGGCCCGGGTGCAGCGCGCGCCGGTGCGAATCACCGCGCCGCGCGCCGCGGCATCGACGGCCGTGAGCACCACCAGCCGGGAATCGTCCACGATACAGTCGGAATACTCGAAGGCGGTGCCGAACGGCCGCTTCAGCGCGTTGCCGACGGGATGATGCGTGACGTCGACAGTCGCCGAGGCCGGCAGACCGCTGCGCGAGGCTAGCCGGTCGTACAACAGCAGCCATGAGCGCAACTGCCAGTCCGGGCGTTCATCCGAATGGGCGGGAATCGCAAAGCGCATCGGGCGCACCAGATGCGGCGCGATCCTGAGCCAGATATCGCGCTCGGCGAGCGCTGTGCGAACCCGCAAGAAATGCCGGCGCTCAAGGCTCGCCAGATCGCCGTGAATCAGCCGCGGCGAGGCCGACGAAGCGCCCGCGGCGAGATCGCCCTGCTCCAGCAGGATGACGCGCAAGCCGCGGCCGGCGGCGTCCCGCGCGATGCTGACGCCGTTCAACCCGCCGCCAATGATCGCGAGATCGTAGTCCGCCATACGCAAGGGTGACTGGAGAGAAGCTGACTTCACTACACTAGGTCATGATGGCCAAAAGTGGATGCCGCTCCTGGAAATGAATCAAGCGCCGCTCAGCCGGTTGCGCCGATCGATGCGAAGAAGCGCTCCGGCCCTTCCAGTTCCACCAGCTTCTTTTTTTCGATCAGCCAGAACCGGTTTCCTACCGTTCGCATGAAGTTGCGATCATGTGAAACCAGCAGGCAGCTTGCCTGATGCTCCAGTAGTTCGTCTTCCAGCGCCTCCTGCCCCTCGATGTCCAGGTGATTGGTAGGCTCATCGAGCAGATAGAAGTTCGGCTGGGCAAGCCGCAGCAAAAGCATGCCGAGGCGCGCCTTCTGTCCGCCGGAAAGCCGGCCGATCGGACGGCTCTGCATCGGAACCGACAGGCCTGCGCCGGCGAGTAATGCGCGTGCCCGCTGATCACCAACGTCGAATCGGCTGACGATCGTGCGCATCGGCGTGTCGGCATCGGCAAGATCGGCAAGATCCTGGCCGCAATAGCCGAGAGCAAGCGATTGCGTAACCTTGATACTGACCCGCATGGCTTCCGGGTTTTCGATCGCTTGGCGCAGCATCGCCACGAACCGGGTCTTGCCGGTCCCGTTCGGTCCCAGGAGCACGATCCGGTCTCCTTTGCAGATGAACTGCTTGCCGGTCTTGAAAAGCAACCTGCCGTCCGGGGCGGCGACGGCGGCATCGTCCAGCGCGATCAGAACCTTGGCATGCGCTCCGCGATTGGCCAGCTTGATCGTCCCTGCGGATCGCTCCAAGTGCGCGGGCTTCACTGAATCTTCCAACTTCTCGGCTCGCTGCTTCAGTTGCTTCGTCTTTTGCAACAGAAGGTCACTACCGGAATTGACGCCGATATTGTTGAGCTTTGCAGCGCGCTGGCGAAGCTGCTGGGCCGCCTTTACGTCACGTTGGTAGCGCCGCTTATCCGATGCATCCACCTCGCCGATCGCGGCGCGGGCTCGCGTATAGGGCAACGAAAATATTTGCGACTGCTCGGGTCGCAAAAATACCGTGCGGTTCGTGGTTGCGTCGAGGAAGGCCCGGTCATGGCTCGATATCACGACCGGCATATCGCACGGCAGCGCGTTCAGCCAATTTTCAAGCCAACCGATCCGGGCGAGGTCCAGATGGTTGGTTGGCTCGTCGAGCAGCAAAACGTCGGCCTCGGTCACCACGACGCGGGCAAGCATGGCAAGCCGCTGCCAGCCGCCACTCAGTTGCTTCAGCGGCCTCCGCCGCAGCGCCTCAGGCACCTCCAGCGACTCCAGGGCCATTTCGACTCGCCAGCTTTCGCTTGCCCGTCGTTCGACGGGTAGCGCCTCGAGCACCGCCGCATCAAACGGCGTATCCATCAGCACCGACGGCACGTCCTGCTCGACGTAGCCGATGGTCAGTCCTCGCGATCTGGTAATCTCGCCATCGCCTGGCTCCATCAGGCCTGCAATGCAGCGCAGCAACGTGGACTTGCCGCGTCCATTCGCCGCGACGAGCCCGATACGGTCACCGGCATTGACGACGAGATTCAGTCGGGAAAACAGCGGAGCGTTCAGCGTCACGCCGAGATTGCGGATGGTGATAAGGGTCATGGTCGTTCCCTGGTCTTGCCGGCGACCACGGCATCCGGGGCATGCAGCCCATCAGCGGATGTCCGCGTCGAAGCGCGGCGACTTACCGAAATGCAGGCGCGAGCGAGCAGACGTTCGACGCCGCATTGCGACTGGGGCAGACCAGGAAGAGATTTGCGAAAGGTCTCTGGTCAGCCCTGCAAACGCATTTGCAGGGCGTTGACGGGGCCATGCTGGCGATAGTGCCGGAAAAATATCGTCACCGCACAGCCCTCCTTTCTCGAACGAGTAGGCCATCAAAGTAACCGGGGCTGCGAATGAAGGCAAGCAAAGGCCTCGTCGGGCTCAAATCCGAAAAGCCCGAAAGGTTACGCGCTCAATGGCATCATTGGGTCGTGAGACATAGGTGACGCAGTTTAGCGGAATCAGGCGCTGGCGAGCTTGCGCGCAGTCTCGATGGCATTTGCGGCACTGCGGCCGACCAGCCCGGCGTAGTGCCCGATAGGCTGGGGCTTGCCGAGGAAATAGCCCTGCACCGCGTCGCAGCCCTCGTCGGCGAGGAAGCCGAGCTGTTCCTGGGTCTCCACGCCTTCGGCAACAATCGACATTTCGAGGCCGTGGCCGAGATCGATGACGGCGCGCACGATCGCCGCCGATTGCGGATTGCGCCCGAGATTCATGACGAAGGCGCGGTCGATCTTGATCTTGTCGAACGGGAAGGCCTGCAGATAGCTCAGCGAGGAATAGCCGGAACCGAAATCGTCCATCGAGATGCGCACGCCGAGCGCCTTCAGCCGCCGTAGCAGTGCCAGACCGCGGTCAAAATCCTCGATCAGCACGCCTTCGGTGATTTCGAGCTCGAGCCGGTCGGGCGCGAGGCCAGTCTCCAGCAGGATCGAATGCACCAGGCTGACCAAATCGCCATGCATGAATTGCGCCGGCGACAGGTTGACGGCGATCTGCATCGGCACCGGCCAGGAGGCAGCCTCCCGGCAGGCTTCGCGCAGGATCCAGACGCCCATTTCGACGATCAGGCCGCTTTCTTCGGCAAGTGGAATGAAATCGCCGGGCGACACGAAGCCGCGCACCGGATGTATCCAGCGCGCCAGCGCCTCGAAGCCGATGACCTTGCTGTTAGCGACCGTCGAGCCCGCCGCGGCCTGCGGCTGGTAGTACAGCGACAATTCGCCGTTCCTGATCGCCATCGAGAGATCCTGGTGCAGCACGCGGCGGTCGCGGATCTGCTGGTCCATCTCCGGTTCGAAAATGCTGATCGAGCCACGCGACTTCTGCTTGGCGCGGAACAGCGCCGCGCCGGAATTGGCCAGCAGCGAAGCCGCATCCGAACCATTATGCGGAAATACCGAGATGCCGGTCGTCACCCCGGTCCGCACCGACTTGCCGTCGATCACGAACTCGTCCGACATCGTCTGCGCGAGTTTTTCGGCAAGCGCCTTGCCCGCCTCCGGCTGCTTGCCGTCGATAATCAGGCCGAACTCGTCGCCGGAGAGCCGGGCCACCACGCCACCCCGGGCGCAGGCCTGGATGCGGCCCGCAACCTCGATCAGGAGCTTGTCGCCCATTGCGTGGCCGAACACGTCGTTGATTTCCTTCAAGCCGTCGAGGTCGACGCACAGCACCGCGAATTCCTCGTCCGTGCCGGCACAGGCCTCGATCATCTGGGCCAGCGCCTGCAGGAAGGCGGCGCGGTTCGGCAGATCCGTCAGGCCGTCATGGTAGGCCATGTGCGCCATCCGCGACTCGGTCTGGCGGCGATCGGTGACGTCCTCATGGGTCTTGATCAGATATTGCGGCTCGCCGGCCTCGTCGAGCACCGTCATGCGGCGGGTCAGGAACAGCCGCAGCCCGTCCTTGGTGGATATCGGGTGCTCTTCGGTGAGCAGGCCGCGCTTCTTGATCGCGGCCTCGTCGCGCGCGATGATCAGCTTGGCTTCGCGCGGATTGAAGATGTCGGTAGCGGTCAGGCCTGTGGCATCCTCGCGGCGGCGATTGAGAATGGTTTCGGCGCTGCGGTTGGCGAGCAGGTAGCGCCCATCGCTGACGCGCTCCACGATCAGCGATACCGGGATGTTGTCGACCACCAGCTCGAGGAATTTCTTGGTGTTTTCGAGTTCGCGCGACAGCGACCGGCGGTCGGTGACGTCGTCGAACAGCGTAATCAGGAATTCCGGCTTATTGTTCTCGTTGCGCGCGACGACGCGGTTTGCGGAGACAACGCGCTTTTCTTCGCCCCGTTCGACGACGTATTCGCTGCGGTGATAGCCTTCCGGCGCGGTCAGCGCCGCCCGGTCCGCCGCTTCGATGCTTTTCGCGGTTTCGGGCCGAGAGATCTCGTCGGCGCGCTTGCCGATGATGTGATCGCGGGAGAAGCGCGAGAATCGCTCGAACGCACGGTTGGCGAAGATATATCGGCCGTCCTCGATGTTCTTGGCGGCGACGCAGACCGGAACGTTGTCGAGCACCGATTCCAGAAATTTGGTGGTCGATGCCAGCTTGCGCGACAACTGGCGCTGCTCGGTGCAATCCTCATGCGTTCCGATCGTCCCGCCATTGGGCAGGCGGAAGATCTTCGACAACACCGATCGGCCGTCAGGCAGTTCGGTGACGACTCCTTCCGGGCGGCGTGCAAGGTTGCCGAACTCTTCGACGGTGTGATTGAGCAGTCCCCGCTCGCGCCGCAGTTGAAGCAGTTCGCGGCCGGTCATGCTGCTCGAAATCTCGGTGCGGCTCAGCCCGTACATTTCGAGGAAACGGTCGTTGCAGAAGACCACGCGGTTTTGCGCGTTGGTCATCATCACGCCCTGGTTGAGATTGTTGAGCGCCGAACTGATGAACGCGCTGCGCTGCAATTGCGCGCGCTTCGCCCCGCGCAGCGCCGACAAAATCCAGATGCCGATCGCGGCCAGGAAGGAGGCGACGACGATCCCGCCGATCAGGAACTCCCAGACCATGGTGGAATCGAATTCCCCGATATAGCTCGCCGGCGCAAAGCCGCTGGAGGATGCGGCCCCCCACGCCGGCCCGCACGGCGCAGCAATGGCGAGCAGACAGGCGAGGGCCTGCGCCGGAATCCAATTCTTCCGTCCTGCCTGCCGGTTGCTGTCAGCCATTACCCACCCGAGGTTTGCGGGCGGAGTGTCTGGCTTGACGGGTTTGGATCGGGTAAACGACTACCCGCATAATTCTAAAATACGACCCAAATTACGGCAATTGGCCCGACATGATTAATGCTTCGTTAATGGAACTGCGTTTACTGCGTATTTCGAGGCAAACCAACGGTTTGTTCGACAGCTCCACCGAACGCAACGATGATTACCGAGCGTGGCAAGCGCCGATTCCTGCGCCAGATTTCCGGGCCTGAAGCTGACATGGACAAGGTCGATTGCGTCGTCATCGGAGCGGGGGTGATCGGGCTCGCGATCGCACGGCGCCTGGCCCAGGCGGGCCGCGAAGTGATCGTGCTCGAGGCCGCCGAGGGCATCGGTACCGTCACCTCCTCGCGCAACAGCGAGGTGATTCATGCCGGCATCTATTACCGCGCCGGCAGCCTGATGGCGCAGATGTGCGTCAGCGGCAAGCGCGCGCTCTATCGATACTGCCGCGACCACGGCATACCGTATCGCAATTGCGGCAAGCTGATCGTGGCGACGACGCCGAAGGAAACCGAGAAGCTGCAATCGATCCGCGCGCATGCCGAGGCCAATGGCGTCGACGACATGCAGTTGCTGACGGGCGAAGCGGCGCGCGAACTGGAGCCGGCGTTGAATTGCGACGCGGCGCTGTTGTCGCCGTCCACCGGCATCATCGACAGCCACGCCTACATGCTGGCGCTGCGAGGCGATGCGGAAGAAGCCGGCGCGGCCTTCGCATTCCACACCCCGCTGCTGCACGCGCGAACCAACACCGGTCGTATCGAAATCGAAGCCGGCGGCGATGCGCCGATGACCCTTGCGTGCAACCTGCTCGTCAATTCGGCCGGATTGGGCGCGCCCGCGGTGGCGCGCAACATCGAGGGTATGCCGATCGAAATGATTCCCTGCGCTTATCTCGCCAAGGGCAATTATTTTAGCTGCAGTGCGCGAGCTCCATTTTCGCGCCTGATCTACCCGGTGCCGGAGCCCGGTGGGTTGGGCGTGCACCTCACCCTCGACATGGCCGGACAAGCCCGGTTCGGCCCCGACGTCGAATGGGTCGAGAGCATCGACTATGCGGTGGACCCTGCCCGCGCCGAGCGATTCTATCCCGCGATCCGGCGCTATTGGCCGACGCTGCCGGACGGCGCGCTGATGCCGAGCTATTCCGGAATCCGGCCGAAAATCGTGCCGCCGGCCGTCGCCACGCAGGATTTTCTCATCCAGGGTCCTGCCGATCACGGCATCGCCGGACTGATCAACCTGTTCGGCATCGAATCGCCGGGACTGACGTCATCGCTCGCGATCGCCGATCATGTCGGCGCGCTGGTGGAGCTGTGACATCACCGACAGGCGGACGAGCGCATCGGCGCCCATCCGGCCGTGTGGGGATTTTCGATACTTTGCTGGACTACTAGTGGAGGGTTTCGTCGGCGGTTTGCTTCAACCGCTCGATCTGATCCTTGACCATCAACTTGCGGCGCTTCAACTCGACAATTTGCAGGTCGTCTGTGGAAAGGTGCACGAGCGCTTCGTGCAATTCATTCTCGAGAATCTTGTGTTTACGTTCAAGTTCAACAAGATGCGCCTGTAGTGCCATACGAAATCTCCTCGGTGGGTTAAACCTCAGGTTCGATCCGGACGCGCGAGTGTACACCAGTCGCCGAATCTGTCGATGGGTATCCAGAATCGGGGCCTCTCATATTTTCGGATTTATCTGTAACCAATCGTGACTATGGAACCTGATCAGCTTGCGGAGCGGCCTCGCAGGGACGATATTCACCGCCAGCTTCCGAAGAATCCGTTCGCAACCTGATCGCGCTTTCAGCTAACGTACACCATGACCGACGATGATGAGCGCGAGCTTGAAACCGAGCTCGCCAGGCTGCAGCAGGAGCATCGCGATCTCGATGCGGCGATCGACGCGCTGCATCAGTCGCCGGCGCCGGACTTGTTGCGGCTGCAGCGGCTGAAGAAACGCAAGCTGCAGTTGCGCGACCGCATCGCCTTCATCGAAGACCAGATCACGCCTGACATCATCGCCTGATCGTTGCGCTTGCCGCGCTCCGCTAGTTCGGCGCGCAACCAGTCCGCCTTCGGCAGATTTCTTTTCCCCGACATCCACACGCCGCGGCGCGATGAGCTTGCCGGGCGGCCAGCAAAAAAGGGCCTCCGGCTGGCGGATGCGGCTTGACTCGAGTAGAACAAAAAGAGAACATATCCTCCTGCCGCCAGCCTCGGGAGTCCAGCCATGTCCACCACACCGCCCCTGTCCGACAACAACCGTTACGAGCAGGCCTGCGATCAGGCGATTGCGATGTGCGACGGCAATCTGCGCTCTACCATCAAGGCGCTGATCATGGCGAACGAGTATCTGGAAATCGAACTGGAGGAGCTGCAGGCCGCGATAGCAGCCGGCTGCGTGCCGGCCAAACGCGCGAGTAGCAATGCGGCCTGATCTGGAGCGATCACACTGGAGCGATACAATGGCCGATGTCACCTACTACGTCGCAATGCCATTCCTGCAGGACGATAGCGGCTCGCCGGTGGCGGGCGCCGCGGAAGAATGCCAGAGCCCAACCACCGCGTTGCGGCGCGCCGAGACGATGTCGCGGATGGCCGGCAGCATCGGCGCCGTTGCCTTCAGCCGCAGCGGCGATCCCATGATGGGTGAATTCGGCGACGCGAAGCTGCTGCGCAAGTTCGGCAACGTGCCGGACGATCTCAGCGGGCTTTAGGAATCGTCGTAGGGTGGGCAAAGCGCAGCGTGCCCACCATCATGCTCGCCAGAGAGATGGTGGGCACGGCGTAAGAACGCCTTTGCCCACCCTACAGATCTTTGCCTACCCTACACCTTCGCCTCATGCCGCCGCAGCGCCTTGCGCACATACATGGCGCTGTCGGCCGCTTCCAGCGCGCGGCCGGCTTCGGAGTGGGTATCGAGCACAGAGACGCCCGCGGAGGCGCCCGCGGTAATGGTTCGGCCATCGAACACGAAGCTGAGGCGATCGATCGCCTCCTCCAACGCGGCCGCCTTGGCCCTGGCGTCGGTCTCGCTGAGATTCCACAACAGCAGCGCAAACTCGTCGCCGCCGAGCCGACCCACCATGTCGGAAGAGCGCACCTGCGCGAGCAGCGCCGCGGCAATGGCCTTGAGCACCTGGTCGCCCGCGGCATGTCCGAAGGCGTCGTTGATCGGCTTCAGCCGATCGACGTCGAGCAAGACCAGGGCACCGCTGGCGCGATACCGCTTCATGTAGGCGATCGCGCGATTGAGCTCGCGCTCGAAACCGCGCCGGTTCGGGATGCCCAACAGGAAGTCGGTATCGGCGGAGGCCTGAAGTTCCTCGATCTGCGCTTGAGTCCGGGCGAGCTGCGCTTTCAGCCGGCGAATCGTCGTCTTGGTTTCGTTGGAAGCTGCCGGCGGCCGGGATGCCGGTGGCGGCGATCGCCGCGGTGCGGATTTTCGCCCGGAAGCCGCGTTTTTGGGGCGTTTTCCGGCCCTGGAGGCGGTCGCCCTGGTTTTCTTCTTCATGGCCTTCCCTGTGCAGGCACGCTTATGAAGGCTTGCCGGGCTTCACCAAGACAGGATAGTCCATTCCTGATCCCTTGCCACGCCTTGGATGAGCCCCGGGCCGACCCTATAATCGGCCTATGTTTCTGGATTCCCGAACAGAATTGACGAGATGACCGCACCGATCGCCATCATTATGGGCAGCCAGTCCGACTGGGAGACCATGCGCCACGCCGCCGAGACGTTGGCGGCGCTCGGGATCGACTGCGAAAAGCGCATCGTCTCGGCCCACCGGACCCCGGAGCGGCTGTTCGCCTTCGCCAAGGGCGCCAAGGCTCAAGGTTTCAAGGTCATCATTGCCGGCGCCGGTGGCGCGGCGCACCTGCCCGGTATGGCGGCAGCATTGACGGAACTCCCTGTGTTCGGCGTTCCCGTCGAATCCAAGGCGCTGTTGGGGATCGATTCGCTGTACTCGATCGTGCAGATGCCGGCCGGCGTTCCCGTCGGCACGCTGGCGATCGGCAAGGCCGGCGCCATCAACGCAGCCCTGCTCGCAGCAAGCGTGCTCGCGCTGAATGACCCGGCGCTGGCGACGCGATTGGCCGCCTGGCGCAAGCAGCAGACGGATGCGGTCAAGGAGCGCCCGGAGGGTTCGGCGTGACGGTTTCAGACAAGGTGAAGCTGAAGCCGGGCGACACCATCGGAATTCTCGGCGGCGGACAATTGGGCCGGATGCTGGCCATGGCCGCGGCACGCCTTGGCCTCAAATGCCAGGTGTTTTCGCCGGACCCGGACTCGCCCGCCTTCGACGTGGTGCTGAACGCAACCTGCGCCGAATATGCCGACGTCGAGGCGCTCGAATTGTTCGCCAATGATGTCGACGTCATCACCTATGAATTCGAGAACGTGCCGGCCGCTACCGCCATGGTGCTGGCGGCGCGCCGTCCGGTATTGCCGGCGCAGAAAATCCTCGAAACCACGCAGGACCGGCTGATCGAGAAAGATTTCGTCAAGCGGCTCGGCATCGACACCGCCGACTATGCCGACGTGTCGTCGGCGGAAACCCTGCAGAGCGCGATTGCCCGCATCGGCCTTCCCGCCGTGATCAAGACCCGCCGCTTCGGCTATGACGGCAAGGGCCAAGCGATTATTCGCGAGGGCGACGACCCCATCCGTATTTGGGAAGAGCTCGGCACCAAATCCGCGATTCTCGAAGCCTTCATTCCCTTCGAGCGCGAGATCTCCGTGATCGCCGCGCGATCGGCGGATGGCCATGTCGAATGCTACGACGTCACCGAAAACGAGCATCGCGATCACATCCTGAAATTCTCGCGCGTGCCGGCCGCGATATCGGATGAGCTGGCCGCACAGGCGCGAACCGTTGCCGAGAAGATCGCCCATGCGCTCGACTATGTCGGCGTGCTCGCGGTCGAGCTGTTCGTCGTTGCCGGGAACGGCGGACCGCACGTGCTGGTCAACGAGATCGCGCCGCGGGTGCATAATTCCGGGCATTGGACGCTGGACGGCGCCTCGATCTCCCAGTTCGAGCAGCACATCCGGGCGATTGCCGGCTGGCCGCTCGGCAAGCCGGTTCGTCACGGCCAGGTCACCATGACGAACCTGATCGGCGACGATATCCTCGATTATGAGCAATGGCTGACGGTTCCCGGCGCCACGGTTCATCTCTACGGCAAGGGCACACCGCGGCCGGGCCGCAAGATGGGCCATGTCACTGAAGTGACTCCGGCAATCAAGAAATAGCTCGCCCGCCGCGCTCTCGCCGAGCGCGTTTGCAGATCAGGCGGTCTTCAAGCCTTCCACAACGCCGGCCGGCTCCTCGCTGAGCCAGCGATAGATCGCGCCGCCGAGCGCACCGCCGATCAAGGGCGCCACCCAGAACAGCCAAAGCTGCGCCAGCGCCCAGCCGCCGACGAACAGCGCCGGCCCGGTGCTGCGCGCGGGATTCACCGACGTGTTGGTGACGGGGATACTGACGAGATGGATCATCACCAGCGCCAATCCGATGGCGAGCGGCGCAAAGCCCGCAGGCGCCTTGCCATGGGTGGCGCCCATGATGATGAACAGGAACGTCATGGTCATCACCACTTCGGTGATGAAGCAGGCCACCATGCCGTACTGACCGGGCGAATGCGCGCCATAGCCGTTGGAGGCAAAGCCCTTGGCCAGATCGAAGCCGGGCGCGCCGCTTGCGATCACATAGAGCAACGCCGCGGCAGCGGCAGCACCGACCACCTGCGCGATCACGTAAGGAACTATCTGCTGCGCCGGAAACCGTCCGCCAGCCGCGAGGCCGATCGTGACGGCGGGATTGAGATGACAGCCGGAGATGTGGCCGATCGCATAGGCCATGGTCACGACGCTCAGGCCGAATGCCAGGGACACACCGACCAAGCCTATACCGACCTCCGGAAAACCGGCGGCGATGACCGCGCTGCCGCATCCCGCAAAAGTGAGCCAAAACGTGCCGATCGCTTCAGCGGTATATTTTTTGGTATTCATACTCGCCTCCCGCATGTTTTTGCGTAGCTGGATGCTAGGGAGGCGCCGTGAAGGGCTCGTTATTTGAGGAAATCGGCGTCTGTAGGCCTAATCCCGCCGATTTTCCGGGCTTTTCCGGGCCGGAAACCGGCTTCTCAGGTGGACATCTGCGGTTTTGTCTGCTACATGCCCGCGCTCAGGGTTGAGGGCCAGGCCTTTCGCCAGCCTTTCGCTTTACCAGAATTCCTATCCGATCAATTGAAAGAGGATGCCGCGTGCAGGTTCTCGTCCGCGATAACAATGTCGATCAAGCCCTCAAGGCGCTGAAGAAGAAGATGCAGCGCGAGGGTATCTTCCGCGAGATGAAGCTCCGCGGCCATTACGAAAAGCCGTCCGAGAAGAAGGCCCGTGAAAAGGCCGAAGCCGTGCGCCGCGCGCGCAAGCTGGCCCGCAAGAAGCTGCAGCGTGAAGGCTTGCTGCCGATGAAGCCCAAGCCGGTGTTCGGCGCCGGTCCGGGTGGCGACCGTGGTGGCGCTGGCGGCCGTGGCCCGGGCGCAGGTCCGCGCGGACCGCGCTAAGCACTTCGCTAGATTTGAATGAAAAACGCGGGCCTTGGGTCCGCGTTTTGTTTTTCGCGATCTTGTTCCTCAGAATTTGGGTGCGACGGAAAATCGGCGCTCTCGCGCGCAGCCCTGCTCGATCACCCGCATCGCCGTCGGCGCCGTTGCGGCCATTTTGACCGATGCATTTTGCGAGCCCTCGGGTTACCTATGCCATGTTCGACGCGCGAGTATTCCGCCGCATGGCCGTTACCGATTGCAATACACTTCACCGCGCTTCGCGCTTCACGGCCGGATCCATCGTGCTGCTCGCGATCGTTCTCGGCCTGCCTCTCGGCGGTTGTTCGTTCGACTTGGGATCGTGGGGATCGGATAGGGAAAAGCCACAGGCAGTCGAGCAGAAACCGACCGGCACGATCAGCGGACAAAGCGTCAGCGATGCCCAGGGCCACGCAACGCGCGGCCAGACGCTCGCCAAATCCGGCAAGGCCGAGGAAGCGCTCGCGGAATTCGAGCGCGCGCTCGCACTCGATCCCTACAACGTGCAGGCGCTGTACGGCCGCGGCCTGATCTATCAAGCCGACAAGCAGCATGAGCAGGCGATCGCCGATTTCACCGCGGCCAATGGCCTGACGCCGCAACGGGTCGAGCCGCTGCTGGCGCGCGCGAGCAGCTACCTTGCCATCGACAAGACAAAGGAAGCCGCTTCCGACCTGGACGAGGCGGTGCAGGCCGATCCCAACAGCGCGCAAGCCTGGTCGGCACGCGGCGTCACCTATGAGCGCCTGGGCGACAAGGCCAAGGCGTTCACATCCTACGGCCGTGCGCTCGCGCTCCGCCCCAAGGACGACACCGCACGAAGCGGGCTCGCACGCACCGGCGGCTAGAGTCTTCTATCGAAGACCGCAGATTATTTCGGGAGCACTGCGTGGAAGATCGACTTCGCAGTGGACAGCGCGTCCTCGGCAGCCGCCGAGGCGCGTTCGCGGACGGAAGGCGCGGCAACTTCGGCACGCAGATCGAGCGGGCGCGAGACCGGAATTTCGGCGGGCGGGACCGGGCGGTTCGGGTCGATGGCCTCAGCATAAGGCGGCCGTAGCTGCGGCGAAACCTGACCATTGGGTTCGCCAGCGGGTGGGCCCGAGACCATGACCGGCGGCGGCAGCGGACGAAGCGCGGGCGCATTCACGGCAGCAGGCGCATTTGCGACCCTGGATGTTTCGGGGGCACGGGGTGCTTCAGGAGCACGGGCCGTCTCGGGGGCGCGCGCAGACGTTTCGCCGTTGGCGCGCAGGCGTTCGATCGCGGCGCGCGCCAGATCGTTGGCATCGCGCCGTTCATCCGGCGTAGCCGCAGTCTCGACCGGGGCGGCGGCCGGCGCAGCCGCCACCACCGGAGTAGCCTGGGACGCCACAGGCTGCACGGGCGACGGCAGTATGACCCTGATCTTTTCCTTTTCGCGCGGCGCCGCTGCATGACGGCGCTGGTCGGCCGGATTGCTGGCGGCGTCGGCCGGATTCTCGGCCGATTTCACGTCGGACTTAGGATCGGAAGACTTGGATTCGGAAGACTTGGAATCGGAGGACTTGGAATCGGAGGACTTGGCATCGGCTTTGGCGTCAGCCTTCGCTTCGGACTTTTCTTCCGCTTTCGCTTGGGCCTTTTCAGCCGCCGCCGGTCGTTCGGCAGCGGTCTTCTCCATGATGGCCTTCTCGGAGATACCCCTCGCCTTGACGCCTGCGGCCGGAATATTGCTCACGCTGGCCGTGGTCTCGGACCCCTTGGTATCGGACGTCTTGGCATCGGATTTGGCTGCAGCCTTGCTGGGATTGGCGGCCGCCGACGCCGCGGCGGGAGCGTCCGCGCTGGGCTTGGTCACGATGTAGTGGTTGACGATGTACGCCCCGATGACGGTCGCAGCCACCGAGGGGAAGATGTCCACCGCAAATTTCTTCACGTAGTTCAGCATTCCGGCCACTCCCCACGGCGCCCCAATTGCCGGAACTTTGAGGCACATTGAGGGATCAACTACGACGGATCGATGGCAATTCAGCAGTTCCTGTGCAGGTGCAGCGACGTCTGCCAATTGCCCTGCAAGTTCCTCCCAGAGCCGTGGGCGCGGCACCCGCAACCAAGCTGGAACCCGAGAGAGGCTCAGGGCTTCAGCTCGACCTCCAGAAACACAATCTCGCTTGCGGTCTCGTTCAGCACGTCATGCTGGACGCCGGCCTTCCGGAAATAGGATTTGCCGGAGGCGAGCTGCGCCTTAGTGCGTTCGCCGTTCGGCGCGACGATGGTCATCTCGCCCGAGGTTATCGGCACGATCACGTAATCCATCTCATGGGTGTGATGGCCGGTGGCGCTGCCCGGCGCCAGCCGCCATTCGGTGACGCGGACTTCTGATGTGTCGACCTGAACGTCGGACTTGGCGGCAAGCATTTCATTCTTCTCCGATTACGGCACGAACACCATAAACACGAACACAGCAAACACCACCATATGTACCAGCCCGAACAGGATGTTGGTGCGGCCGGTGCCGAAGGTGAGAATGCTCAGGAAGAACGTGAGCAGCAGCAACACCATGCCCTGACCGTTGAGCCCGAGCACGAGTTCCTTGTCGAGCACGTAGGTAGCCAGGCCGACCGCGGGAATAGTCAGCCCGATGGTCGCCAGCGACGATCCGAGCGCGAGATTGATGCTCTTCTGCAGATCGTTATTGCGCGCGGCTGCAATAGCGGTGACTCCCTCCGGCAGCAGGATGAGGAGCGCGACCAGCACGCCGGCGAATGCCGGTGGGGCACCGATCATCGCGGTCACGACATCGACCACCAGCGAAAACTTCTTCGCCAGAAGCACCACGGCGAGTAGGGAGATAAGCAGCAGCGCGATGCTGAGCGCCAGCATCGGGTTCGAGAGGGATGAGGTTTCGGCGGCAGCACCGGCGCCTCCCTTGATGAAATAATCACTGTGCCGGATCGTCTGGGTATAAAGGAACACGCCGTAGAGCATGAGCGTGACCAGGTCCACAAAGCCAAGCTGCGCCGCCGAATAGATCGGTCCCGGCGCCGTCAGCGTATAATTCGGCATGATCAGCGTAATGGTCGAAAGCACGAACAGCACGCTGAGATAAAGGTTGGCGCCGGAGACCTGGAAATCCTGCTCGCGGTAGCGCAAGCCCCCGATGAAGATACACAGGCCCACGAGGCCGTTGCACACGATCATCACCACCGCAAACACCGTATCGCGCGCCAACGCCGGCTGCGGCTTTTCGCCGAGCATGATGGTCGCGATCAGCGCCACCTCGATGATGGTGACCGCCAGCGTCAACAGCAGCGTGCCATAGGGCTCGCCGATCCGCTCGGCGATCACCTCGGCATGATGCACGGCTGCGAACACAGTGCCGAACAGGATTGCGAGCAGCAGCACCGCAAACACGAACCCGCCAACCGACGGCGTAAAGTTGAGCCCGAGGCCGGTGGCCACGGCAAACAGCACCATCGCCAGCGCGGGGAATATCCAGGCCGATCGCGGCATCGGTCCATGTGCGCTCATGCGGTTACGTTCCCGACCGGTTCGTGGACGGAAGGTATGCCCGTCCATGCTGCGACCATCCCTGCGCAAGGTTGATAAAATTCCGCGCGATTTCAATCGCGCCGAAATTGTCCAGATCGTTGTGACCTCCCCGGGCGAGGCGGACAAACCGTTTCGGCTCGTTCGCCAGCGCGAACAGCCGTTCGCCAAAGGCAACGGGTATCGTGGGATCGAGCGCGCCATGCATCATGAGCAGCGGAACCCTGATCCGGGCGATGTGCCGGTCGGAGTGAAACCGATCGCGCATAAATAGCCGCACCGGCGCGAACCAGAACGCGGACGCGGCGACGTCCACAATGGAGGTATAGGACGATTCCAGGATCAGCTTTCCGACCGGCTGTTCGCCCGCCAGCGCCACTGCGACGCCGGTGCCAAGCGAGAATCCCCACGCAACGATTCTGTCCGCGCTGTATCGCGCTGCCGTGAAAGCATAGGCCGCCGCGGCATCCTGCAGCAATCCCTGCTCGCTCGGCTGCCCGCTCGAGCCGGCATAGCCGCGATAGGAGAGCGCGACGATTCCTATCCCGTCGGCGATCAGGCCGCGAAAACGGCCGAAGAAACCGGCGAGATAATCGCCATTGCCGTGGAAGTAGAGGACGACCGGACGCCCCGGCTTGGCCGGAACATGCCAGACGATGACCTTCTCACCGTCGGCGGTGGCCAGGACATGTTCTTCTGCTTCAGGAAAGCCTGCCGCTTGCGGCGGCGTGCGCACGCTTGTCGGGGCAGGAAACAGCACGGCGCGCTGCGCGAAGAACAGCGCGAGCAGGCCGCAGATATAACCCGCCGAAGCGATGATCAGCAGCCATTTCAGCCCGGTCATGAACTTCCTGCTAGCGCGTTACATCCCCTTGACGACGTTCTCGGTGACCTTCTTGGCGTCGCCGAGCAGCATCATGGTGTTATCGCGATAGAACAGCGGATTGTCGATGCCGGCATAGCCCGATGCCAGCGAGCGCTTGATGAACATCACGGTGCCGGCCTTCCAGACCTGCAGCACCGGCATGCCGTAGATCGGCGAGGTCTTGTCTTCTTCCGCAGCCGGGTTGGTGACGTCGTTGGCGCCGATCACGAAGGCGATGTCGGCCTGGGCGAATTCGGAGTTGATGTCCTCGAGCTCGAACACCTCGTCATAGGGCACATTGGCTTCGGCGAGCAGTACGTTCATGTGGCCGGGCATGCGCCCCGCGACCGGATGAATCGCGTACTTCACCTCGACGCCTTCCTTCTTCAGCATGTCGGCCATTTCGCGCAGCGCGTGCTGGGCCTGTGCCACCGCCATGCCGTAGCCGGGCACGATGATGACCTTGGAGGCGTTCTTCATGATGAAGGCGGCGTCGTCGGCCGAGCCGAGCTTGGCAGGCTTCTGTTCGCCGGAGCCGCCGCCCGCGGCCGCCGTTTCGCCACCGAAGCCGCCAAGAATGACCGAGATGAACGAGCGGTTCATCGCGTGGCACATGATGTAGGACAGGATCGCGCCCGAGGAGCCGACCAGCGCGCCGGTGATGATCAGCGCGGAATTGCCGAGCGTAAAGCCGATGCCGGCCGCGGCCCACCCCGAATAGGAGTTCAGCATCGAGATCACGACCGGCATGTCGGCGCCGCCGATCGGGATGATCATGAGCACGCCGAGCACCAGCGCGATGATCGTGATCAGCCAGAAATCGACCGCGCTGCCGGAGCGGACCAGGCCGAAAATGAAGAACACCAGCGCAAGCGCGAGCGCGATGTTGATGATGTGGCGGCCAGGCAGGATGATCGGCGCACCACTCATGCGCGCCGAAAGCTTCAGGAAAGCGATCACCGAACCGGTGAAGGTCAGCGCGCCGATGGCGACGCCGAGCGACATTTCGACGAGGCTGGACGCGTGAATCGCGCCGGGCTTGCCGATGTCGAAGGCTTCGGGCGCGTAGAAGGCGCCGGCGGCGACCAGCACCGCGGCCATGCCCACCAGTGAGTGGAATGCTGCGACCAGTTCCGGCATCGAGGTCATCGGCACGCGCCGCGCGATCACTGCCCCGATCGCCCCGCCGATGGCGATGCCGAGAATGACCAGGACCCAGGCGATACCGTCCGCCGGCGGATGACTGGCGAGCGTGGTGGCGACCGCGATCGCCATGCCGATCATGCCGAATAGATTGCCCTGGCGGGACGATGCGGGACTGGACAGCCCGCGCAGCGACAGGATGAACAGCACACCCGCCACGAGATAAAGAACTGCTGCCAGATTGGCGTTCATCTCAGGTCCCCATTTGACTTTGTCACCACGAGGTGCACGCCACTCACTTCACCTTCTTCTTGTACATCGCCAGCATGCGCTGGGTGACAAGGAAGCCGCCAAATATGTTCACGCAGGCGAAGATCAGCGCGATGAAGCCGAAGCCGCGCGCCCAGCCCGAGCCGCTCGAGATCATGCCGACGCCGACCGCGAGCAGCGCACCGACCACGATCACCGAGGAGATCGCATTCGTCACCGACATCAAAGGCGTATGCAGCGCCGGCGTCACCGACCAGACCACGAAGTAGCCGACGAAGACGGCGAGGACGAAAATCGACAGCCGAAATACGAAGGGGTCGACGACTTGGGCGACATGCTCCATGGCTTCTCTCCTTAGGCTTTCGGCTGGAAGTTCGGATGGATGACGGCGCCGTCCTTGGTCAGCGCGGTGGCTTTCACCAGTTCGTCTTCCCAATTGACCGCGAGCGCCTTGTTCGCCTTGTCGACCAGCGTCTCGATGAACGAGAACAGGTTGCGGGCGTAAAGGCTCGAGGCCGATTGCGCCACGCGGCCGGCGACATTGGTGTAGCCGACGATCTTGATGCCATCGACATCGACGACCTCGCCCGCCTTCGCGCCTTCGACGTTGCCACCGCGCTCGACGGCGAGATCGACCAGCACCGAACCCGGTTTCATCGATTTGACCATCTCGGCGCTGACGAGCCTTGGCGCGGGGCGGCCCGGGATCAGCGCGGTCGTGATCACGATGTCCTGCTTCTTGACGTGCTCGGCGGTGAGTTCGGCCTGCTTTGCCTGATACTCTTTCGACATTTCCTTGGCGTAGCCACCGGCGGTCTGGGCGTTCTTGAACTCTTCGTCCTCGACCGCGAGGAATTTGGCGCCGAGCGATTCGACCTGCTCTTTGGTGGCAGGACGCACGTCGGTTGCGGTAACGACGGCACCGAGCCGGCGCGCGGTCGCAATTGCCTGCAGACCGGCAACGCCGACGCCCATTACGAACACCTTCGCCGCCGGCACGGTGCCGGCCGCCGTCATCATCATCGGGAACGCGCGGCCAAACGACTCGGCCGCCTCGATCACGGCGCGATAGCCGGCGAGATTTGCCTGCGAGGACAGCACGTCCATGACTTGTGCGCGCGTAATGCGCGGCATCAGTTCCATCGCAAATGCCGAGACGCCGGCATCCGCGATCGTCTTCAGCGCCGCCTCATTGCCGTAAGGGTCCATGATGGCGATCACCAGCGCGCCGCGCTTGTACTTGGCGAGTTCTGAGGCCTCTGGCCGCTTCACCTTGATGATGATGTCGGCGTCTTTCAACGCATCCGCGCTGACGGTGGCGCCGACGGCGGTGAATTCGGAATCCGGCAGGCCCGACTTGACGCCAGCACCCGGTTCGATCGCGACTTCGGCGCCCAGCGCCTTGAACTTCTTGACGGTGTCCGGGGAAGCGGCAACCCGCGGTTCGGACGGATCGATTTCCTTGGCAACGGCAATTTTCATGAGGCCTCCCCGGCGCGGCGGGCGCGCGCAAGCAAACTAGCGTCTTTTTCGCTTAGTTGGATACCGGTTTCGCAACCGGCATGCGTGCGAATTTCTGGCCACCGCCGGGGCCGGCGGTGCAGGCAGCGACGCGTCAGGTCAGGAAATAACCCATCAGGGCGACAATGATTACGACGGCGACGGTGCCGTATTTGACCAACATGATGAACCCTTCATAGGTCTGCTCATGGGCCGGATAGTCGTTGCCGTCAGCGGTCGTGTAGGCCACTTCGTTATGGTCTGCCATCGGTATCCCCAGTCAAAATCCGCGTTTCTCGCGTGCAATTACCCGCAAAGCGTTTGGGAGGGCAACGGCCCCTTGCCTATCGGGTCATTCGGAAGGCCAATTATCCCGGATCCAGCGGGCCAGGCTTTCTTCGCTGACCTCGCCGGCGGCGAGGGAGAGAATGATGGCGGTGGCGTGCTCGGGTTTCGGGTTGAAGCTAATCCCGTTCTTCAAGAGGAATATTCGCATCGCCAAGAAAGCCATGCGCTTGTTGCCGTCGACAAACGCATGATTTTTGGCAAGCCCGAACGCGTAAGCTGAAGCGAGTTCGGCTAACTCGGCTCGTTCATACCGCCACTTGTTGATCGAGCGCTCCAGCGCCGACCGTAGCATGCCCTCGTCGCGCAGGCCTGGCGCGCCGCCGAAGCGACGTAGTTGGCGACTATGGATTGCGATGGCTTGCTCAAAGGTAATCCAAAGCGGCTCTTTCGGCTCGTTCACTCCATACTTCCATTACTTTGCCAGCGTCGCCAGCGTATCGCGGTATTTGTCCATGGTGTCTTCCGCCAGTTCCATGGTCCGCTCGAAGTCGGGATCGTATGGAAGAGCTTGAAAGCCCCCGCCCGGGAGCTCGGTGATGTGCAATTGCTGGCCACGCTTGAGATCGAGCCGCTGCATTAGTTCGCGCGGAATCAGGAGACCATCGGAATTGCCTATTTTCTTGATTTCGATTTTCATCGGGAAATTCCTTTTCAGTTGCGCACGATCGCGCTCAAGCTGTTCGAGGAGCCGCATGTCCGATATCCAGACCAAAGCTATGTTGTACATCTGTATAACATAGCTTCGCCCCTGGTTCAACAGATGTTTTACGATCTCTTGGCCCGACTTGTACCAGTCCCCCGCCTCGAACGTGGCCCGGAAGCGCAACGGCTGAAGGTACGGCGCGGCAACCGGCCCCTAAGCCACAACAAAATCGAAACGCCCGGCGAGCCAGCCGGCGTTCTTGGCCGTGCGTACCAGCAATTCCTTGCGAAACAGGCCGTCAGTGCGGTTCAGCGCTTCGCCGGGGAAATAGAGCTGGGTGGTCAGCACGCGGCCGCCGCGCGGCTGCACCTTCACGTGGATATGGCGTGTGCGGCCGACATAGGCGCCGGGTACGACGCTGCGCAGCCGGTAGCGCCCTTCCGCATCGGAGAACTGATGGCCGCGCAGGCGAAAACCGGAATTGTCGTAGCGGCCCTTGTCGTCGGCCTGCCAGAAATCCAGCAAGGCTCCGGCGATCGGTTTGCAGGCGCGGGTAAGAACGAAGCCGACCAGTTCGATCGGCTGTCCCGCCATGCCTTCTTCAATCAGCTCGGCGCGCTCGGGCGAAGAGGGCTTGAAGTACGGCCCTTCGGTCTGCGCCACCGTTGCGGCGTCGCCGTCATGGCATGCGGGCGTGAGGGCTAGCGGGGCCTCAGCAATGCTGGCGTCAATCGTGAGCAGCGAACCGGCGGCGAAGACGCCCGCTCCAAGCACCGCGCGCCGTGTCGGGGTGTCGATCATGGGGCACTCCCCTCTTGTCGCCCCTATCATGTAGGGTGACAGCGGCGGAAATTGTATCCGCGCCCATCACAATTCCGTTTCGTCCCCGGGGCCGAACCCGTCAGCCCATCGTCTCCAACTCGTCGATCATGCCTGCAATGACCGACAGCCCGCCGTCCCAGAATTTGGGATCCCTGGCATCGAGGCCGAACGGCTTGAGCAATTCGGAATAATGCTTGGTGCCGCCGGCTGCGAGCATGGCGAGATAACGCTCGGCGAAACCCTCGGTGGCGTTTTCGTAGACGGCGTAAAGTGAGTTCACCAGGCAATCGCCGAACGCATAGGCGTAGACGTAGAACGGCGAATGGATGAAGTGCGGAATGTACATCCAGAAATTCTCGTAGCCCGGACGGATGTCGATGGCCGGCCCGAGGCTTTCACCCTGCACGCTGAGCCAGATCTGGCCGATGCGCTCGGCGGTCAGTTCGCCGTTCTTGCGCTCGGTGTGCACGGCGCGCTCGAACGAATAGAACGCGATCTGCCGCACCACGGTGTTGATCATGTCCTCGACCTTGCCGGCCAGCAGCGCCTGGCGCTGCTTGGCGTTTTTGGTCTGCGACAGTAGCCGCTTGAAGGTCAGCATTTCGCCGAACACGCTTGCCGTCTCCGCAAGCGTCAACGGCGTCGGCGCCATCAGTGCGCCGTTCTTCGCCGCCAGCACCTGGTGCACGCCATGGCCGAGCTCATGCGCCAGCGTCATTACGTCGCGCGGCTTGCCCTGGTAATTCATCAGCACATAGGGATGCGCCGAGGGCGTGGTCGGGTGCGAGAACGCGCCCGGCACCTTGCCCGGCCGCACCGGCGCATCGATCCAGCGGTCGGTGAAGAACCGTTCCGCGATGTTGGCCATCTCGGCGGAGAAGCCGCGATAGGCCGTCAGCACCATCTTCTGCGCCTCGGGCCAGGCGATCGTGCCGGCCGCCGCGAACGGCAGCGGCGCGTTGCGGTCCCAATGCGCCAGCTTCTTCTTTTTGAACCAGCCGGCTTTCAGATTGTAGTAGCGGTGCGACAGCCGCGGATAGGCCGCGCGAACCGAGCCGACCAGCGCATCGACGACCTCGCGTTCGACGCGGTTATTCAGGTGGCGCGAATCCGCAACGTCCTGGAAGCCACGCCAGCGATCGGAAATTTCCTTGTCCTTGGCGAGCGTGTTGGTGACGAGGGCAAAGGTCCGCTCATTATCCTTGAACGTTTTCGCCAGCGCCTGCGCGGCGGCCTTGCGCTTTTCCGGCGCACGGTCCTGCAGCAGATTGAGCGTCGGCTCGATCGCGAGCTCCTTGGTCCCGACCTTGAAGCGCAGGCCGGAGATGGTCTGGTCGAACAGCCGGTTCCAGGCGGCATAGCCGCTCTGGGATTTTTCGTGAAACAACTGCTCGACGCGATCTTCGAGCTGATACGGCTTGTCCTTGCGCAGATCCTCGATCCACGGCCGGTAATGCGCGAGCTCGGGCGTTTGCATCGCGCGCTCGATCACGGCGTCTTCGATGCGGTTGAGTTCGAGCGCGAAGAACAAGAGATGCAGCGAGGCCGCCGTCAGCCGCTCGGAGACGTCGCCGTAGAATTTGGAAATCACGGGATCGACGCTGTCGCCGGCATGAACGAGGCCTGCATAGGAGCCGAGCCGGCCGGCCAAATCGTCAATCGCCTCGTAGCGCCTGACCGCCTCCGCTAGCCAAAGACCGCCCTCATCGCGGGCAACGCTTTCCGCCAGCTTGCCTTTGTAGTCCGTTTCAAACGCGACGCAGTCGGTATCCATCTTCTGCAGATCGCGTGCGATTTCAGCCGCGTCGATGCCGGAATAAAGATCGGCGAGGTTCCATTCCGGCAGTTTGCCGGTTTTGGGTTTGGCTGCGCTCGCCTTGCTGCCCTTGACGGGCTTACGGGACGTCTTGACGGCTCGGGAGGTCGCAGATTTTCCGCTCATGGCACTTTCAAAATTGGGAGGTGATCAGGAAATTGGGCGGGAGATTCAGGCGAAAGCCGAAAGCTGCGGTGCCAATTGGACAAGCAGCTCCTCGCTTTCGGCGAGCATCGGCTCGATCCTTTCGTGCATCACACCACGGATCGCACACCACAACACGATCACGCGTACCATAAGCCACGACGTGCTCGGGACTGCCGCCCGCGCGTGCAGAACGACCAGATCGAGGTTTCGGTGCTCGAAGAGCAGCCGCCCCCATCCATCCTCAAGGATATACTGTCCGCCGATCCGCGACACGCACAACTCGCAAGCCTGATCCGGAAGCGGTCCCAGCAGGTAGAACTGGGGATCGCGCTTCTCCGTCATGCCGGTTTCCCATTCGCGTCCGGTACCCGGCGCAAGCGCTGCGTTCAGAGCCGCAACGATGGTGCTGAGTTCTCGCTCGCTCCACTCGCCCGCATCCTGTTTGCGCTCGAACGCAACCACACTCATGTGCTTTCCGCTCCGAACAGCAGCCGGTGCAATTCCGGCTCGTAGTACCTTAACAGATGCCTAGCGAAGGCGGCCGGTTCAAGACCCAATTCGCCGGCCCAAGCTCCCATAATTTCAGTTGGAACTCGACTGAACCCGTTCTCGACCTGGGAGATGAACGTGTAATATTTCAGGCCGAGGCGGGCAGCGAGATCCGCCTGCGACAATTCGGCATCCGCCCTTCGCTGCTTCAGCCAATCCCCGGCCAGTTTCCGCAACTGCTTGGCGTCCGGCGCGGCCTTAGCCGGCTGACGTTCAGCGGAACCATCTTGATGTTTTACTCGTTTCATGATTACTAAACTATCTGGAATGAATGACCGGGTAGGTAATGTTCCCTACCACAATCTCAGCTCGCGAATAAGAATCCGATGGCTTTCTTGGACCGCAGTCAGATTGTTGAAACGACCGCCCGCTCCCCTGCGGCTCGCGGCAAGGAGTTGTTCGCCGGCATCCTGCTCGTGGCGCTGATTGCGACCGTAGGAATCCGGAACGTGGTGCCGGCGGATGCGCTGGCGCCCGCGATCGTCACCCTGCTCTTTGGCGTTGCCGCATTAACGGCCGGCTTCGCGCTGCTCTGCCGGCGCGACCGATTCCGCATCATGTGGTTCGACCTCGCCGGAAGCCTGACGTTCATCGGCGTCGTCATCTCCGTTCTGATCGAGCCGGACCAGATGGTCAGGCTCTTCATGCTCTCGGATCAACCTGAGTAACGGAAACGAATTTATCCGCAGTCTGACTGCGTCTTTTGTCTACGCGCGTCCAAGCCCGGGCCCCTCTGGCAGTTCAAGTGAACTGCGATGTCGGATTGGACCATCAACGGAGTGGCCCGCATGCTGGAACTGATCTCCTCACAATCCCTGACAGCGTTTTTCCAGGTCGTGATGATCGACCTGGTGCTCGCCGGCGACAATGCGATCGTCATCGGACTTGCGGCCGCGGGTCTCCCCGAGGGCCAGCGCAAGAAGGCGATTCTGATCGGCATTTTGGCCGCCACGGCGCTGCGGATCGGCTTCGCCTCCGTAACGGTCCAATTGCTGCAAATCATCGGACTGCTGCTTGCCGGCGGCATTCTGCTGCTTTGGGTGTGCTGGAAGATGTGGCGCGAGTTGCGTACGTCGCATCATGAACCGAAAATGCAGAGTCTCTCGGCCGCAAGCGCGATCGATGCGTCAGCCGGTGGACGTCATCAAAAAACGCTTGGCCAGGCCGTCTGGCAGATCACGCTCGCCGACGTCTCGATGTCGCTGGACAACGTACTCGCCGTCGCGGGCGCCGCGCGCGAGCATCCGATGATTCTGATTTTCGGCTTGGCGCTCTCCATCGCGCTGATGGGGCTCGCCGCCAACTTCATCGCGCGTCTCCTGGAAAAGCAGCGCTGGATCGCCTATGTCGGCCTCGCCATCATACTCTATGTGGCTCTCGACATGTGCTATCGCGGCGCGCTCGAAGTGTGGCCGCACCTCAACGCCTAGCCGCTTCTCAACAACGCCGTTTTTTCAACGTTTAAGAGAACGTTAATCGGCATCGGCGAAATTGCCCCGATTCGGTACAATACAGTAGCGTGCGGGGAGAGCCATGGCTGCCACCATTTTGATTGCCGACGACGACGCCGTGCAGCGCCGTTTGGTTGAAAACATGGTGCAGAAGTGCGGCTATGAGCCTCTGGTCGTCGACAGCGGCGATGCGGCCGTCGCCTTGCTGACGGCTCCGGATGCGCAAGCGATCGACGCGGTCGTGCTCGACCTCGTAATGCCCGGCCTCGACGGGCTCGGCGTGCTCGCAAAAATGCGTGAAGCAGGCCTGAGCATCCCCGTCATCGTGCAGACCGCGCATGGCGGCATCGACAATGTGGTTTCGGCGATGCGCGCCGGCGCGCAGGATTTCGTGGTCAAGCCGGTCGGCTTCGAACGGCTGCAGGTGTCGCTGCGCAACGCGCTCAACACCTCGGCGCTCAAGGGCGAATTGCAGCGCATCCGCCACAGCCGCGAGGGACGGCTGACCTTTGCCGACATCATCACGCGCAGCGAGACCATGGCAGCCGTGCTGCGCACCGCGCAGAAGGCGGCAGCTTCCAGCATTCCTGTTCTGATCGAGGGCGAATCCGGCGTCGGCAAGGAATTGTTCGCCCGCGCCATTCACGGTTCCGGCGAACGAAAGGCAAAACCCTTCGTCGCGGTCAATTGCGGCGCCATTCCCGACAATCTCGTGGAATCGATCCTGTTCGGCCACGAGAAGGGCGCCTTCACCGGCGCCACCGAACGGCACATGGGCAAGTTCGTCGAAGCTTCCGGCGGCACGCTGTTTCTCGACGAGGTCGGCGAGCTCCCGCTCGCGGCGCAAGTAAAGCTTTTGCGCGCGCTGCAGGAAGGAACCGTCGAGGCGGTCGGAGGCCGCAAGCCGGTGAAGGTCGACGTCCGCATCATTTCCGCGACCAACCGCAAGCTGCTCGACCTCGTGAAGAGCGGCGCGTTCCGCGAGGACCTGTTCTACCGGCTGCACGTGCTGCCGCTGACCATCCCGCCGCTGCGGATGCGGCGCGAAGACATCCCGCATCTGTTGCGGCATTTCCTGGCGCGCTTTGCCGCCGAGGAGAACCGCACTATCACCGGCATCAGCGGCGAGGCCGTGGCCCATCTCGCGCAGCTCGATTGGCCCGGCAACATCCGTCAACTCGAAAACACCATGTATCGCGCCGTTGTCATGAGCGAGAGCGATCAGCTTGGCCTGTCTGATTTCCCGCAAGTGCTCGGCCAGGCCGTACCGGACGGCCAGCTAACGCACAGCGAACCGCTGGTCGTCGCGCCGTCGACGGCGCCCGCCATGGTTTCGGGTAGCGAAATACCAATTGCCCCGCTCGCCACTGCCGGCAGCCTTTCGATGCTGACCACCACGGGCGAGGTGCGGCCGCTCGAAGACATGGAAAACGAGATCATCCGTTTCGCAATCTCGCATTATCGCGGCCAGATGTCGGAAGTCGCGCGCCGGCTCAAGATCGGTCGTTCCACGCTCTACCGCAAGCTCGATGAGGCCGCCGCCAACGACCCGGCCGAAGGCGGCGCACAGGACGCTAGCTGAGATGGGAGCAACGGGCGCTTACGCGATTACGGCGCCCGCGTGGCAAAGATCGTGGCAAACCAAGGACATCGGTCGTTCGGAAGCTTTTGAACCGTGGCTTGGCGGTGACAGACAAATGACGGGTGGCGTGGCAAAACCGCGTGACCCGAATGCAAACGGGTAGTTTGAGGTCAGTTTGTCGTGAGTTGTCCCGCATGGCGCTGGCTGCATAAAGGGGCACATGTATCGTCTGCGTTGAATCGTGGCGTGCAGGCGTACGACAGAGAAACCGACCGAAGCCGGCGCTTTTCCGCGCAAGCTATGAACGATGCCAACGACTGTTCCATGCGGGGCAGTTTCGCCCAAGGGGGTGTGACGATGCGTGACTGTTCGAATCGTGCAGGATTTGACCGCGTGCTGATGGCCGTCGCGGCAACCTTCCTCACGGTATCAGCGACCTCAGCACTGGCGGCTCCGTCGGATACGCCGCGCGCCAGTGCTGCCGAACTCGCGATCGACGCAGCAGTTCCCCGTCCCGAGCCCGCTAACGTTCCGCCTCCCACCATCGGCGATTTCAAGATGGACTCGACCGGCGCAGTGCCCGATGCGGCCAAGGCAACAGAGAAGCCGGCCGAACCGGGGACGGCCCCGAAGGCGGCTGAACCCAAGATGGATATCAAGCCGACGGAGAACGTCACCGCGCCAGCGGCCAAGCCGAGCGACGCCGCCACAACCACGCCTCCGGCTGCGACAGCCACAGCGCCCGCCCCCGAACCTGCCAAGGAGCCGGTAAAGGTCAGCACCGTCGCACCGGCCGACCAGCCGGTCGCCGACCGGTTGCGCGACATGTTCGGCGCCAAATCGCTGCGTTATTTCGACCGCAAGAACGAGCGCGCTGCCGTCGAGAAGTTCTACTCGACGCGGGACTATGCGCCGCAATGGACGCAAGCGGGCAAATTGACCGACAGCGGCAAGGGCGTGATCGCCCGCATGAAGGACGCCGCCGCCGAGGGCCTCAATCCGGCTGACTATCCGGTACCGGATTTTGCCGCCGCCACTTCGCCGGACCAGCTCGCCGAAGCCGAACTGAAACTGACCGCGAGCATGCTCGACTATGCGCGGCAGGCCCAGAGCGGCCGGATGCACTGGTCGCAGGTCGCTGCCGACATCCAGTACCCCGAGCACCCGACCGATCCGGCCGAAGTGCTCGCCAACATCTCGACTGCCAAGGACGCTTCCGCGGCGCTCGACGGCTACAACCCGCCGCACAAGCTCTACAAGGATCTGAAGGCCAAGCTCGCCGAGCTGCGCGGCCAGGGCGACGGACCGATGATCCACATCGCCGAGGGTCCTGCGCTGGCGTACAAGGCCGCCACCAAGAAGCAGGGTGAGGTCGCGCCGGAAGACCCGCGCGTGCCGCAACTGCGCGCCAAGCTCGGCGTCGCCGAAAATCCCGACGGCACGCATTACGACGCCAAGGTTGCTGCCGCCGTACGCAAATTCCAGGAGAGCGCCGATCTCAAGCCGACCGGCGTGCTCGACGACCGCACGGTGAAGGCGATCAACAGCCCGAAGCGCGACCGGCAGATCGACATCGTCCTCGTCAATCTGGAGCGCTTGCGCTGGCTGCCGCGCCAACTCGGCGCTGCCTCGCTCGGCAATGCCTATGTCATCCTCAATGTGCCCGACTTCACGCTGAAGGTGATGCAGAACGGGGCCCCGGTGTGGACCACCCGCGTGGTGACCGGAAAGCCGGGCAAGCACGCCACGCCGATGCTGACGGAAACGATGAAGTTCATCACCGTCAACCCGACATGGAACGTGCCGCCGTCGATCATCTACAACGAATATCTGCCGGCGCTGCAGCAGGATCCGACCGTGCTGGATCGCATGGGTCTGAGGCTCGAGCGCCGCCGCGACGGCAGCATCCACATTTCGCAGCCGCCCGGTGAAGCCAATGCGCTCGGCCGCATCCGCTTCAACTTCCCGAACAAGTTCCTGGTCTATCAGCACGACACGCCGGACAAGCATCTGTTCGCGAAGGAAGAGCGCGCCTTCAGCCATGGCTGCATGCGGGTGCAGAATCCGGATCAATACGCCTCGACCCTGCTCAACATCACGATGCCGAACGAGCGCTATACGCCGGAAAAGATCCGCAGCATGTACGGCCGCAGCGAGATCGACCTGAAATTCCCGACGCCGATCCCGGTCAACATCACCTACCAGACCGCTTTCGTGGACGATGCCGGCAAGCTGCAGATCCGCAAGGACATCTATGGCCGCGACGCCACGATGATCGCCCTGCTCAAGAACGGCCGCAGCAGGGATTTGGAGGCCATGGTTGCCCATGCGCAGCCGAGCTATTCGCGCCCGGCCGGCTCGAGCCTGCCGGCCGGCGTCAACTTCGCCAGCGACAACACCTTCTCGTCCGGCCCGTCATTCTTCGAGCGCCTGTTCGGCGGTCCGTCGCCCATGACGCCGCCGGCACCGATCGGCCGGCGACCGCAACCGCGGTTCACCCGGTAATCCGGAGCACTACCGCCTGAGGGCTGAATTTTCGAACAAAATCAACAATCTCTCCTCGCCGGAGAGATTGTTTACGTTAACCACCATCCATCCGGATTCGACACCGGGCACTTTTTCGCCATAGTCAACGCGTTAGGTTAAGGCTTGCTTGGGGGCAGGACGGTAAACCTCGGTTAACCCTCCTGCTTTAAGAAAGCGTTCACCGTCTTTTGCCGGGGGTCTGCAAAAGAAACACCGTGAACGCTCGTCGACTGGGTGGGCTCATACGTGCTGGCTGGTTTCGCGCGCCAATTCAATCCGCTTGCTCTGCCAAAGGCCGGATGTCGGATCGGCTTGACGTCGCTTTTGCTGCTGGCTGGCGCGGGCACGGTGCATGATGCGACGGCGCTGAACGAAACCCGCACCCTCTCCTTTCACCATACCCATTCCGGCGAAGATCTCACCGTCACCTTCAAGCGCGACGGGCGCTACGACGAAGAGGCGCTGAAGAAGCTCAATCACTTCCTTCGCGACTGGCGCAGCCAGGACTCCACCACGATGGATCGGCACCTGTTCGATATCATCTGGGAAGTCTACCGCGACGTCGACGGCAAGAAGCCGATCCAGATCATCTCCGCCTATCGCTCCCCCGCCACCAACTCCATGCTCCGCCGCCGCTCCTCCGGCGTGGCGCGTTTCAGCCAGCACATGCTCGGCCACGCCATGGACTTCTACATCCCGGACGTGCCGCTGGAGCAGATCCGCGCCGCCGGCCTCCGCTTACAGCGCGGCGGCGTCGGCTTCTACCCGACCTCCGGATCGCCTTTCGTCCACCTCGATACCGGCAGCGTTCGTCACTGGCCGCGCATGACCCACGATCAGCTTGCCAGGGTATTCCCGGACGGACGCACGGTGCACCTGCCGTCCAATGGCGGTCCGATGAAGGGCTATGAACTGGCCCGCGCCGACATCGAACGCCGCGGCAATGGCGATAGTGCCGCTACCATCAAGATGCCGAACCTGTTCGCAGCCTTGTTCAGGGGCGGCAAGTCGACTGAAGAGGATGACGAGGCCGCCAGCACCCCCGTCAAGAACGAGAAGCCTGCACCGACCAGTGTGGCTGCTGTGAAATCCGCCGAACCGGTCCCGACCCCGCGCGCAAAGCCGGTCGGTGCGACGATCCAGCTCGCCTCGGCCGACGCCCAGATCGTGTCGGCGCCCAAAGCTAGAGCCGAGCCCAAGCCTGAGACGAACAAGCCTGAGACGAAACAGGTTGCGCAGGCGTCCGCCGACAAGGCCGAGCCAAGGCCGCAAACGCCGGCCGATATCATCAATTCCCGCGGCTTCTGGGACGACGTGCCGACCGCGGCGAACCAGGCAACCCCGGCGCAGGTTGCGGCCCTCCGCGCCCGCCAGGCGCTCGCCGCCGCCACCGATCCGCAGCCGACCGCCAGCGTCAGCGACGCGTTCAATAAGGCGATGGCCTACGCGCCAGCCGCTTCTTCGCCGCTCGATCGCTCCAACATCGTCGCCGCCTCCGCGGCTATCCCGCGCCCCGCCCGTCCGGCGCGCAACTCCGGCGCCCCTGCGACCGAAATCAACACCGTTGTCGCCAAAGGCGCCCAGGGTCAGGACAGCGTGGTCGCCACCTCGACCCGCCTTGCCGCCGCACAGGGCAACAATATCTGGATGCGGGTGGTGATGCTGGCGCCGAGTGCCAGCAGCGCAATGTCGACGACCGTGCTCGGCGACACCGAGATGACCCAGATGCGCGCCCACTTCGTCAAGCCGCAGGCCGCGGTCTCCATGACGTTCTCGGAAGATCCGATGATGGGCATGACCTGCGACCGCTTCACCGGATCGGCAACCGTGCAACTGCCGACGCAGTCGTTCGTGCTGCGCACCGCCGCGCTGCGCTAGGCGCGGCCCGCACGGCTTCCACAATCTCGATGTCATCCTCGCGAACGCGAGGACCCATAGCCACAAACGTGCGCCTTAGAGCCGGCTGTGGCCCCAGCTTTGCGCAACATCACCATTTATGATTATGGGTCCCGGCTCGCGCTCACGGAGCCTGTCATCGGGCCGGCCGAGGGCCGGACCCGTTGGTTCGCTTGGCCAGGACGACGGAAGCCTCACAGCATTCCGAGCGCCTGCATGTAGGTTTCCAAAATGGTTTCCTGCTCGGCGCGCTCGTTGGCATCCTGCTTGCGCATCCGCACGATGGTGCGCAGCGCCTTGGTGTCGAAGCCGTTGCCCTTGGCTTCGGCATAGACGTCACGGATGTCGTCGGAGATCGTCTTCTTTTCTTCTTCCAGACGCTCGATGCGCTCGATGATGGCCTTGAGCTGGTCTTTGGCGAATCTTGTCGCGGGCTCGTCCTGGACGGCGGCGGCGGAGGTGGCCATCGGGTACTCCTGAGTGGAACTGATGGTGATGCTGAAAGATCAAGCGCCGCACGCGTTACCGCACGGCGCTTTTGCGCAGATGACCCTCAAGATCGGGGGGCCTCGCGTCAAGGCAGCATCGCGCTCATCCACAGCGCGCCCACAGGAGAAGCCGTCATTCCGGGGCGATGCGAAGCGTCGAACTACGGGGCGGCCTTCCGCCCCTGAGAATCTCGAGATTCCGGGTCTGGTGCTAACGCACCATCCCGGAATGACTCGCGCAGTCGATCATCGCTTTTGCAGGCACGACTAACGCTCAATGCCCGGGATGAACCTTCTTCATTGCGGCTAGCTGCTCGGGCGTGGCGGTGCCCTGATATTTCGCCTTCCACTCCTCATAGGGCATGCCGTAGACCGCCTCGCGGCTCTCGTCCTTGCTGACGGCGACCCCCTTGGCGTCGGCCTCTTCCTTCATCCAGTTGGACAGGCAGTTACGGCAGAAACCGGCCAGATTCATCAGGTCGATGTTCTGGACGTCGGTGCGGGCACGCAGGTGGCCGACCAGGCGCCGGAAAACGGCGGCTTCCAGTTCTGTTCTGTTTTTGTCGTCGATCGTCATGGTCTTGGATCCCGCGTCACATGTGCCGAGCATATTGATATCAGGTGGGAATTGTCACAGATTTTGCCATATCTGCGCGCAAAATTGGCGACCTCACAAGGAGCCCCGGTTTCCCATAGCGCGGGAAAGGCGTTCCCCTGCCGTTGACAGGCCCCGCCGGGTCACGCGAAATCGTCAATGATTTGATATAGCTTCGCTACATGATCGGAAAAGATTCGCGCTGCTTGTCTCCCCTCCCCGCTCGCGTGACCGCCGCCGGCCTTGCGCCGCTGCTGGCGGTGGCGTGTCTGTGGAGCAGTCCAGCGGCGGCCGATTTCCGGCTCTGCAACAATACGTCCAGCCGGGTCGGCATCGCGCTGGGCTACAAGGATGCCGAGGGCTGGACCACCGAAGGCTGGTGGAACGTGTCGTCACGCAGTTGCGAGACACTGCTGCGCGGAACTCTTGTCGCGCGCTACTATTACATCTACGCGCTCGACTACGACCGCGGCGGCGAATGGTCGGGGCAAGCCTTCATGTGTTCGCGTGATAAGGAATTCACCATCAAGGGGACCGAGAACTGCCTGGCGCGCGGCTATGACCGCACCGGGTTCTTCGAGGTCGATACAGGCGAACAGCGAGCGTGGACCGTGCAATTGACAGAAGCCAACGAGCAGCCCGCGCAGCGCGTGCCGGGAATTCCAGGCACAATGGGACCGGGGGGCCCCGGCGGGGTTCCCGGCCTGTCCAATCCGCCGGGCGGACCGGGTCTGCCGCCAGCCCCGGCGCCCAAGCAATGAGACGGCTCCGTCGTATCAAGATTCTCGCAACCCTCGGCCCGGCATCGTCCGACAGCGCGATGATCCGGAAGCTGTTCGAGGCGGGTGCGGACGTGTTCCGCATCAACATGAGCCACACGCCGCACGACAAGATGCGCGAGCTGGTCAATACCATCCGCAATGTCGAGAGCAGCTACGGTCGTCCGATCGGCATCCTCGTCGACCTGCAGGGACCGAAGCTGCGGCTCGGCGCGTTCACCGAAGGTTCGACGCAGCTCAAGAACGGCCAGAGTTTTGTGCTCGATTCGGACAAGACGCCCGGCGATAACAACCGCGTGCAGTTGCCGCATCCGGAAATTCTCGCAGCACTGCGGCCGGGTCATGCGCTGCTGCTCGACGACGGCAAGGTGCGCCTGATTGCCGAGGAGACGTCGAGCGAACGCGCAGTGACGCGGGTGGTGATCGGCGGCAAGATGTCGGACCGCAAGGGCGTCAGCCTGCCCGATACCGATCTGCCGGTGTCGGCGATGACGCCGAAGGACCGTGCCGATCTGGAAGCCGCGCTGACGACCGGGATAGACTGGGTCGCGCTTTCCTTCGTGCAGCGCGCCGAGGATGTCAACGAAGCCAAGCGGATGATCCGCGGCCGCGCCGCTGTCATGGCCAAGATCGAGAAGCCGCAAGCGATCGACCGGCTCGCCGAGATCATCGATGCTTCCGACGCGCTGATGGTGGCGCGCGGCGACCTCGGCGTCGAACTGCCGCTGGAGCGGGTGCCGAGCCTGCAGAAACAGATGACGCGGATGGCGCGTCGCGCCGGCAAGCCGGTGGTGATCGCAACGCAGATGCTGGAATCGATGATCCAGGCGCCGGTGCCGACGCGCGCCGAAGTCTCCGACGTCGCGACCGCCGTCTATGAAGGCGCCGACGCCATCATGCTGTCAGCAGAGTCCGCCGCCGGCAAATTCCCGGTCGAAGCGGTCTCGACCATGAATCGCATCGGCGAAGAGGTGGAGCGCGATCCGACCTATCGCTCGGTGCTGTCGGCGCAGCGGGCCGAGCCGGAGAATACGGTCGGCGATGCCATCGCGGACGCCGCGCGGCAGATCGCCGAGACGCTGGAATTATCCGCGATCATCTGCTGGACCTCGTCGGGCTCCACGGCGATCCGCGTGGCCCGCGAGCGGCCGAAGCTGCCGGTGGTAGCGATCACGCCGAACCTTGAGACCGGCCGCAAATTGTCGGTTGTCTGGGGTGTGCATTGCGTGGTGGCGGAAGATGCACACGACCAGGACGACATGGTCGACCGCGCCGGCTCGATCGCGTTTCGTGACGGCTTCGCCAACGCAGGCCAGCGCGTGATCATCGTCGCCGGCGTGCCGCTTCGCATCCCCGGCACCACCAACATGGTGCGCATCGCCACTGTCGGTGGGGAGGGCAAGCCCGACAAGTGATAGCGCGTAGGTGATGGCGCGGCCGTCAACTCTCACCGTCCTTCCGGGGCGCGCGTAAGCGCGAATCCGAAAATCCAGAGCTTGTGGCGCGAGAGATTCTCAGGCGCGCAATTGCACCATAGTTCGCCGCTTCGCGCCAACTACTGCAGTTTCGCGTCCAGCGTGATCTTGGTGTTCAGAAGCTTCGAGATCGGGCAGCCCTCCTTGGCCTTACCCGCCAGCTCCTGAAATTTCGTGTCCTCAGCGCCCGGAATCTTCGCATTCAGCGTCAGATGAATCGAGGTGACGGCGAAACCATCGCCCTGTTTCTCCAGCGTTACGTCGGCCTTGGTTTCCATGTGCTCGGCGGTGAGCTTGGCTTCGCCCAGAATCAGCGACAGCGCCATGGTGAAGCACGCGGCGTGCGCCGCGCCGATCAGCTCTTCCGGATTGGAGCCAGGCTTGCCCTCGAAGCGGCTCGAAAAGCCGTAAGGATAATCATTCAGCGCGCCGCTTTTGGTCGAGATCGCGCCCTTGCCGTCCTTGATGCCGCCCTGCCATTTGGCAGATCCTGATGTCGTGCTCATCGCATGCTCCTGATCGCGGGTTGGACCCGTCGATAAGCCGCAGCGTGGCAAATGGTTGCCACAAAGGCGTCGCAAAGGGGGGAAGTTTCTAGGCCCCGACCAGCGCCTTGGCCGGCAGCACCGCCTGCACCACGAGGCCGCGGGCGCGGGCATCCATCACGCCTACGGCACGTAGCGCCAAAAGTGTGACCGTTTGCACGGCGTCGCGCAGCTTCGCGGGGTCCTCCAGAGTCTCGGGCGCCAGCGGGCCAACCAGCGATTCATGCAGCGCACCGAGCAGCGCGGTGGCGGCGAGCGCGGTATCCTGCGCCGGCAGATGGCCGGCACGCACCGCGGCGTCAATTCTGGCAGCGATCTCGCCGGAGATTTCGCGGCGGCTGGCAAGCCGCGACACCGAGACGTCGACATCGACAGGTTCGGCCAGAATGCCCCAGGCGAGCCTGCGCTGCGACAGCACATGCACGGCAACCGTGGTGACGGCGGCGGCGAGCGCCGAGGACGGTCCCGGCGCCGCATCTGCCGCGCGGCGAATCGCGGCCAGCTCATCCCGCGAGACCTCGGCGATCAGTTCGGAAATCAGTTCGGCCTTGGAGGGGAAGTAACGATAGACTGTGCCGGCCGCGACATTGGCGCGGACCGCGACCGGGGCGATCTGCACCGCCGCCATGCCGCCTTCGGCCGCAGCATCCCGCGCCGCCGCCAGGATGGCGCTACGCCGCGCCGCCAGCCGCTTTACGACCTGATGGGTTCGCCGATAGACCATGGCGCGTTTTCCGTCCCCCGGCGCGCCTTCGAGCCCCGCGGAGCCTGCCAGAACGCGCACACCTTCAATGTCTTGAGCGATAAAGAGCGCTATCGCTTGAAGAAGTGAACAACTATTCACGGCTGATGACAAGACGGTTTTGCAACACGGATCGGGAGAGGTTTTGCCGGCGGGGCTTGCGAACCATTAACAAGCTCTCAACGCTGGCCGGTTTAAGCGGTTGATACTTGACGTCTTGTCGCGCGATATCGCCGGCCTCGCGTCGGGCCGTTCACGCACGTGCCGCAGCCAATGCCGGCGCCGTCTCGCGCCGCCACCAGGGACCGGCGCGGCGCAAGACCAGACCGCCCACGATCAGCGTGGCGCCGAGTCCCGTCGGAATACCGGTGAACATATAGCACACGATGAGGGCGACGGTGACACCCAGCGCCGGAAGCTCGTAGGTGCGAAAGCCGTTCCTCAGTCCGATGCGGATGAGGAAGGCGATCGGGATCGCTAGCACCATCATGTCGTACATGAAGAGATAGGGCGTGGTCAGCATCGTGCCAGCGGCAAGGCTAGCGGCCTTCAACGTGTAGGGCGCGCGGCTTCGCCACATCAGCGCCATGACCACGGCAACGGAGGCGGTGAGGACCCACTGGAACGCCCAGCCGAGCGGCTCACTGCCGCCGAAGTAACGCACCAGCGAGAAAATGCTCTGCAGCTTCCACCATGTGGCTTTGCCCTCGGTCAGGAAGGCTTGCGAGAATTTCGGCATCCAGTGGAAGAACGCCAGCCAGCTTTCGATGCCGAAAGCAAACCATGAGGCAAAGGCCAGCGCGATCGCGGTGACGCTGGCGCTGATGAACACCCGCCACTGCCCGGCTGCGATCAACGCGATTGGAAACAGCAGCCCGTATTGCGGCTTGTACGTCAATAGCCCGAGGCAGATGCCTGCCTGCACCGGCCGTACCGGGATCAGATAGAGCGTGCCGCCGATCAGCGCAGCGGTGAGGAAGCCGTTCTGCCCGACCAGCGCGTTGATGAAAGCCATCGGAATGGCAAGCGCAAGCAGATAGCCGAAGGTGTGGCCGACGATCGCACGTATTGCGACAAGGAAGGGTAAGAAGCTGACCACGACCCAGCCGATATAGGCGAGCTGATAAGGAAGCTGCGCCAGCAGGGATGCGACGAACAGAAACGGCGGCGGATAGTGCCAGGCAAAATAGCCGACGAAATCCTGACCGAGCTTGGCGACCTCGATCTGCTTCTGGATGTCCCAATCATAGGCCTGCGCCGGAACGCCATCGAGCACCAGACGGCCCGCGGCCCAGACGTTGATGAAGTCAGTCGGAATACCGAGGCCGTTGGTATCGTAGACCCACCAGTGCGAGAAATACGCCACTCCGCAAAGGCTCACATTTGCAACCGCCAGTACCAAGCAGACCCTGACGAGCCATTCGGGAATTGGAGCTTGGTCGTGGCTGGGTTTGGGGGTGGAAAGAGAGGCGGTCATGCGCAGTCCTTGCCTGGGCGCGCGCGTTGTCCGAACGCGCACGCCTTCAAGCAATAGGCCGGACTGAATTGAGGAAATCTTAAGTTTTCGGGCGCAAGCGGCGGGATTTTACGTCGTCCCTGCGAACGCAGGGACCCATAACCACCGGAGCTAACTGTTACAATGAGCGTCCACCTAAATGCCTCATTGAGGAATCACGCGGTGTGGGTCCCCGCGTGCGCGGGACGACGAGCGGAGAGCATCCGCCCCCCCTACTCCCAGCTCAGCGCACCGCCGTTCTGGTACTCGATCACCCGAGTCTCGAAGAAATTCTTCTCCTTCTTCAGGTCCATCGCTTCCGACATCCAGGGGAACGGATTCTCGGTCTCGTCGAACACCCGCTGCAGCCCGAGCTGCGCGCAGCGGCGGTTGGCGATGAAGTGCATGTAGCTCTCGCACAACGCCGTATTCAGCCCGAGAAACCCGCGCGGCATGGTGTCTCGCCCGTAGGCCGCTTCCAGTTCGGCCGCCTCGCGCACCATGGCGCGGACTTCGTCCTGGAACGCCTTGGTCCATAGATGCGGGTTTTCGATCTTGATCTGGTTGATGACATCGATGCCGAAATTCAGGTGAATGGATTCATCGCGCAGGATGTACTGGTACTGCTCGGCGATGCCGACCATCTTGTTGCGGCGGCCGAGCGAGAGGATCTGCGCGAAGCCCGTATAGAACCACATGCCTTCGAATATGACGTAGAAGGCGACGAGATCGCGCAAGAATGCCTGATCGGCTTGCGGCGTCCCGGTCTTAAAATTGGGATCGTCGAGATGCTGCGTGTGCTTCAGCGCCCAGGCTGCTTTGTCGGTAATCGACGGCACCTCGCGATACATATTGAATAGCTCGCCCTCATCGAGCCCCAGGCTTTCGACGATGTATTGAAAGGTGTGCGTATGAACCGCCTCCTCGAAGGATTGCCGCAGCAGATATTGCCGGCACTCCGGATTGGTCAGATGGCGGTAGATCGCCAGCACGATATTGTTGGCGACCAGGCTTTCGGAGGCCGCGAAGAATCCGAGGTTGCGCTTGATGGCGCGGCGCTCGTCTTCCGTCAGCCCGTCGCGCGATTTCCACAGCGCGATGTCGGCCTGCATGGAAACTTCGGTCGGCATCCAGTGATTATTGCAGCCGGCGAGATATTTCTCCCAGGCCCATTTGTATTTCAGCGGCAGCAATTGATTGACGTCGGCGCGGCAGTTGATCATCCGCTTGTCGTCGACAGATACGCGTCCGCCGCGACGATCTATCATGCCGAGGCCGGTTTGTTCGGCCTGGGCATCGGATTGCGCCACGAGGGGCGGCGGCGTCTGACGCGGGGATGCGGATGGTTCGGACCAGTCGAGCATTGTGGCTTCCTTTGTTTTTTGCTGCTTACTGGCAGGCTTCGCATTCGGGATTGTCGATCGAACACGCCACCGCACCGGTTAAATCCGGCGCGGTGGCGGCCGGCGCGACGATGATTGGGGCTGGAGCCATCATCGCCGCGGACGCGACGCTGTTGAGCTTGCCGTCGGTCCCCCGGAGCGTGGACTTTTCGACATGCGTCGCGCTGCGCGAGCGCAGGTAATAGGTCGTCTTCAACCCGCGCGCCCACGCCAACCGATAGAGCGCATCGAGCTTCTTGCCGCTAGGATTGGCGATATAGAGGTTGAGCGACTGCGACTGGTCGATCCATTTCTGCCGCCGCGACGCCGCCTCGATCAGCCAGGCGCTGTCGATCTCGAACGCGGTGGCATAGAGCGCCTTGAGGTCGTCGGGAATGCGATCGATGGCCCCCAAGCTGCCGTCGAAATATTTGAGGTCGTTGACCATCACCTCGTCCCACAGTCCGCGCGCCTTGAGGTCGCGGACCAGAAACTCGTTCACCACGGTGAAGTCGCCGGACATGTTGGATTTGACGTAAAGGTTCTGGTAGGCGGGCTCGATCGACTGCGCGACGCCGCAGATGTTGGAAATCGTCGCGGTCGGCGCGATCGCCATCACGTTCGAATTGCGCATGCCGGTCGATTTGACCCGCTCGCGCAAGCTATCCCAGTCGAGCGTCATGCCGCGGTCCATCGCGAGACCACCGCGGGCTTCGGCCAACAGTTCGATCGAATCGATCGGCAAAATACCGCGGCTCCACAGTGAGCCATCGAACGACGGATAGCGCCCGCGCTCGGCGGCGAGATCGACGGAGGCCGAAATGGCGTAATAGGAAATCATCTCCATGCTGGTATCGGCGAACGTCACCGCCGCATCGGAAGCCATCGCAATCCGCATCGCCTGCAGCGCATCCTGAAATCCCATCAGCCCGAGACCGACCGGGCGGTGCCGCAGGTTCGAACGTCGCGCTTCGGGGATGGTATAGAAATTGATGTCGATGACGTTGTCGAGCATGCGCATTGCCGTCGTCACACTGCGTTGCAGCCGCGCCTGGTCCAGCCGGCCTTCCCGCACATGGTGGAGCAGGTTGATCGAGCCGAGATTGCAGACGGCGGTTTCCTCGTCGGAGGTATTGAGCGTGATTTCCGTGCAGAGGTTCGAGGAATGAATCACGCCGGCATGGCGCTGCGGCGAGCGCAGATTGCAGGGATCTTTGAACGTGATCCAGGGATGCCCGGTCTCAAACAGCATGGTCAGCATCCTGCGCCACAGATCCGTGGCGCGGATCTGCTTGAACACGCGGATCTCGCCCCGCGCCGCCCTTGCTTCGTAAGCCGCGTAACGCTCGGCGAATGCGTTGCCGTAGAGGTCATGCAGGTCGGGCGTCTCGTCCGGCGAGAACAGCGTCCATTCGCCGCCGGCCTCGACGCGCTGCATGAACAGGTCCGGCACCCAGTTCGCGGTGTTCATGTCATGGGTGCGGCGGCGGTCGTCGCCGGTGTTCTTGCGCAGGTCCAAAAATTCCTCGATGTCGATATGCCAGGTTTCGAGATAGGCGCAGACTGCGCCCTTGCGCTTGCCGCCCTGGTTGACGGCGATCGCGGTGTCATTGGCCACCTTTAGAAACGGCACCACGCCCTGGCTTTCGCCATTGGTGCCCTTGATGTGCGCGCCGAGCCCACGCACGCGGGTCCAGTCGTTGCCGAGTCCGCCGGAATATTTTGCAAGCAGCGCATTGTCCTTGACCGACTTGAAGATGCCGTCGAGATCGTCGGCGATGGTGGTGAGGAAGCAGGACGACAATTGCGGCCGCAGCGTGCCGGAATTGAACAGCGTCGGCGTCGAGGCCATGAAGTCGAACGACGATAAGAGATCGTAGAACTCGATGGCGCGCGCCTCGCGGTCGATCTCGCGGACGGCCAGCCCCATCGCGACGCGCATGAAGAACGCCTGCGGCAGCTCGATCCGGTTGCCGTGCACATGCAGGAAATAGCGATCGTACAGCGTCTGCAGACCCAGGAACTGAAACGCCAGGTCGCGTTCCGGCTTCAACGCGGCAGCAAGCTTTTTCAGGTCGAAGCGTGCCAGATCGGGATCGAGCAGTTCGGCGTTGATGCCGGCCTTGATATAGGCCGGAAAGTACTCGCCGTAGCGCTCGGCCATCTCGGCCTGCGACGCGCTCGTCGGCGTATCATGCACGAAAGACAGCACCTCGGTGCGCAGCTTGTCGAGCAAGAGCCGCGCGCTGACATAGGCGTAGTTCGGCTCCTGCTCCACCAGCGTGCGCGCGGCCATCACCGACGCCAGCGCCAGTTCGTCCTCGCTGATGCCATCATAGAGATTGCGCTGCGTCTCGGCGAGCACCGCCGTGGCGCCGACGCCCTCGAGGCCAGTGCAGGCTTCTTCGATGATCAGCGTCAGCCGCGCGATGTCGAGGGGGACCTGCGCGCCGCTGGCCAGCGTGACACGTAACGAGGGCTTCCCCGATGGCTGGGCGGCCTTGGCCACGTCCTGTCCGGCACGCTGGCGCGTGCGTTCCTCGCGATAGAGCACATAGGCGCGCGCGACCTTGTGATGCTCGCTGCGCATCAGGGCAAGTTCAACCTGGTCCTGCACGTCCTCGATATGAAAGGTGCGGCCCTCGCTCATCCGGCGCGACAGCGCGCCGACGACTTCGGCGGTCAGTTGCTCGACGATTTCATGCACGCGGCGGGAGGCCGCCGCGCCATGTCCCTCGACCGCGAGAAACGCCTTGGTCATCGCCACCGAAATCTTGCTCGCGTCGAATTTCGAAACCGTGCCGTTGCGGCGAATCACCTGCATCGGCGGCTGCGCTTCCGAGGCGGCAAGCGATTCGGGACGCAGTCGGATGAATGGAGCGGCGTTGGCTTCGCGATCGAGAGAGAGTGACATCAAGAGACCCCGTGATGGTGTTGGGGCCGGATGTCTGAAGACGCTACAGCTTTAGCCCACGCGAAAACGCGGGCACGAATCTGCAAGCGCCGCCGGGACACCCCGCCCGTGGACGTTTTCTTCGGTGTCGCGGCAGGTCTCCTGGCTCGCAGGTCGCCGTTGTTCCCGTGTCTTCCCAATGCGATGCCGCATCAGTGACGTAAGATTCGGGAGCAACTCACTGCTTACAGTTGCGGGGGCAGCGCCGGATTTTCGCGCTTTCGCGCGATCACCGGCTTCCCTCTTAGCCACCATGTGTTGGGCCATGGCGGACCGTGACGGCTATATCTCGTGTTATTCGGATGCGGCTGTCAATGGGGCGAGCGGGCGATGTGCAAGAATTTCGGCGACGGAACCCTATGGCTGTGAACAACGATCACAACGCACCGGTGAATGTCGTCGAGTTGACGTGCCTGCCGCGTTGCCGATAAGTGGACCCGTCGTGGTTCTTCGGGAGACGTTCTTCCGAAGCTAAGAGGGAAGCCGGTGCGGCCGAAAAGCCAAAGCCGGAGCTGCCCCCGCAACTGTAAGCAGCGAGCCGCTGTCCAACAAAGTCACTGAGACCTCGCAAGGTTTCGGGAAGGCCGGACAGCAGCATTGACCCGCGAGCCAGGAGACCTGCCTCGACAACATACACGTCCTCGGGCGGGGTGTCCCGGTGGTGCGGTTGCGATTTTCCGCGCGCGCTCTGCCGTCCGCGAAAAATCCAGACGTGTCACTTCGGCCTTTGCCCCCAACTTTTGGGGTTAAGCCATGTCTTCTTCCAAAGCTACGTCTTCTTCCACCATCTCCACTTCTTCACTTTCCGTTGCCTCCCTCGGCACGCCGCGCATCGGTCCGCGCCGCGAGCTGAAATTCGCGCTGGAGAGTTTCTGGTCGGGCGCAACCGACGAGAAGGCGCTGATCGAAACCGGCGTCGGCCTTCGCGCCGCCAACTGGGCGCGCCAGAAAAAGCTCGGCGTCAGCGTGATCCCGTCGAACGATTTCTCGTTCTACGACCAGGTGCTCGACACATCAGTGATGATAGGCGCAATCCCGGAGATCTATCGCTGGAACGGCGGGCCGGTCTCGCTTGCGACTTACTTCGCGATGGCCCGCGGCGCGCAAGGCAAGGCGCATGAGGCGAGCTGCGGCCATGCCCATCACGGACATGGCGCCACGCACGGCGTGCCGGCGCTCGAGATGACAAAATGGTTCGACACCAACTACCACTACATGGTGCCCGAACTGGCGAAGGATCAGCAGTTCACTCTCGCCTCGCGCAAGCCGATCGAGGAATACGAGGAAGCCAAGGCGCTGGGCTATCAAACCCGCCCCGTGCTGGTCGGCCCCGTCACGTTTCTCAAACTCGCCAAGAGCAAGGATGCCGGTTTCAATCCGCTGTCCCTGCTTGATCGCTTGATGCCGGTTTACGTCGAGGTTCTCCGCGAACTTGCCTACCGGGGCGCGGAATGGGTGCAGATCGACGAGCCGTGTCTGGTGCTCGACCTCGACATCGTCGCCCAGCAGGCGCTGCATTATGCCTATGCGGAGATCGCGAGCGCCGTACCGCAGCTCAGGATCATGCTGACGACCTATTTTGGCGGGCTCGGCGCCAACCGCGACACCGCGCTATCCCTGCCCGTCGCCGGCCTGCATCTCGACCTCGTGCGCGCGCCGGAGCAGATCGACGAGCTTGCCGGCTTCCCTGATGACCGCGTGCTGTCGCTCGGAATCATCGATGGCCGTAACATCTGGCGCGCGGATTTGAGCCGGCTTCTCGACCGGCTCGAGCCCGTGATCGCCAAACTTGGCAAGCATCGCGTGCAGATCGCCCCCTCCTGTTCGCTGCTGCATGTCCCTATCGATCTGGCACTGGAGACCGGGCTCGATCCCGAAATCAAGAGCTGGCTGGCGTTTTCGATACAAAAGCTCGAAGAACTGGCCACGCTCGGAACGGCACTCGCCGATGACCGCAGAGCAGTCGAAGCCAGCCTGAAGGCATCGGATCAGGCGGCGACCTCCCGCAAGGCGTCGCCGCGCATTCACGATGCGAAGGTAGCGGCACGCGTTGCCAGCATCGATGAACCGATGCGCTTCCGCGCCAGCATCTTCGCTGAACGCGCCACCGTCCAGCGCGAGCGCTTCAACCTGCCGGCGTTCCCGACCACGACCATCGGCTCGTTCCCGCAAACCGCCGACGTCAGGAACGCCCGCTCCGCGCACGCCAGGGGCGCCCTGACGGATGAAGCCTACAAGCTCTACCTGCAGAACCAGACCGCCCGCACCGTGCGCTGGCAGGAAAATATCGGGCTGGACGTGCTTGTGCATGGCGAATTCGAGCGCAACGACATGGTGCAGTATTTCGGCGAACAGCTGGCGGGCTTTGCCTTCACTACGCACGGCTGGGTGCAATCCTACGGATCGCGCTACGTTCGCCCGCCTGTGCTGTTCGGCGACGTCTCTCGCCCGAAGCCGATGACGGTCGAGTGGTGGCAATACGCCCAGTCGCTGACGACAAAGCCGATGAAGGCGATGCTCACCGGCCCAGTCACCATTCTGAACTGGTCGTTCGTCCGCGACGACATTCCGCGCAGCGAAGCCTGCCGGCAGATCGCGCTCGCGATCCGCGACGAGGTTACCGATCTCGAAGCTGCCGGCGCCGGCATGATCCAGATCGACGAGGCAGCGCTGCGGGAGGGTCTGCCGCTGCGCAAGTCCGAATGGAAGGTTTATCTCGATTGGGCCGTCGACGCCTTCCGCCTCTGTTCGTCCGGCGTGCGCGACGAAACGCAGATCCACACCCACATGTGCTACTCGGAGTTCAACGACATTATCGGCGCGATCGGCGCGATGGACGCCGACGTGATCTCGATCGAGACCTCGCGCTCGAAGATGGAGCTGCTCGATGCGTTCAGGGATTACCGCTATCCGAACGAAATCGGCCCCGGAGTCTACGACATCCATTCGCCGCGCGTCCCCGAGATCGGCGAGATGACCGGCCTGCTGAAGCTGGCGCGAGAACGGCTCTCCGACACCCAGATCTGGATCAATCCGGATTGCGGATTGAAAACGCGCAAATGGGAGGAGGTCCGACCCGCGCTCGCCAATATGGTCGCCGCCGCCCGCGAATTGCGGGCGATGGCGTAACGTTACCGGTCGGCGACGGGTAAGCTTGTGTAGGGTGGGCAAAGGCGCACTTTTGCGCCGTGCCCACCATCTTTCCGAGATCGTCGGTTTGAATGGTGGGCACGCTTCGCTTTGCCCACCCTACGGCCCGTTTTGATTGCTGCAAGCAACATGAGGAGACCGCAATGCGCTTCTGGATTCAATGCACGAAATTCGAGACGGGGCGACCCATTCACATCAATATTGCGCTCGTCGGCAGCATGTCGCGCGACGGGGAGCGCACCGTGCTCACCTTTGTCGGCGGCGATGGGCAGACCATCGAGGTGACGGAGACGCCGGAACACATTCTGGCTGTACACCTCGGGGCACCAGCCGCGGCGCCATGACGGTTCGAAATCAATCCCGGTCAGCTCGTGAACGGGACGCCTACCTTCTGGTCGTGGGGTCGTTCCGGACGATCTTGAGAAAATGCTCGCAAGCATCATCTTCGGTAAGCAAATTGCCGGAGTTCGTTCTTGTTTCCTCGCTCGTAATAGTAGACGGCCCAGGTGTCCCCATCCCGTTTGAGGCGATATTGCTCTTCTGTCGCCTCGACGCCGTCGATGCTCACGGCTCGGCGCTGCACGCCGAGCGCTGCAAGAGCGCGCCGCAATTCAGGGATTTTCATCCGACGGTCACCCCATCCTCAATGGTCATCGCTCAAATCCATCCCCGTCAGCACTTCGCAGAACGACGAGGTCAGCGACATAAAAAAAACGCGGCGTCTCCGCCGCGTTTCTGGTTCAGATGTAATCCGCTTACGCCTGGGGCTGCGGCTCCAGACCCGGGTCCGGATCGGGACGCGGGCGCGGCTTGCCGGCCGGGGGTACGGCGGAAGCGCGTGGCGTGCTCGGCTCCAAGACCGACTCGCGGTTGGGCTTCTTGCCCTTCAACAAATCGATGATCTCGTCGCCGCTCAGCGTCTCGAATTCGAGCAGGCCCTTGGCCAGCGTCTCGAGGTCCTCGCGCTTCTCGGTGAGGATCTTGGTGGCCTCGTTGTAGCCTTCCTCGACCAGCCGCTTGATCTCCTTGTCGATCTTCTGGACGGTGGCTTCCGAGGCATTCTGCGTGCGCGACACCGACATGCCCAAAAACACCTCGTCCTGGTTTTCGCCGTAGGACACGGTGCCGAGCTCTTCCGACAGGCCCCAGCGCGTTACCATCATGCGCGCCAGACGCGTCGCCTGCTCGATGTCGGAGGCCGCGCCCGAGGTGACCTTCTCGCGGCCGAAGATCAGTTCTTCCGCGACGCGGCCGCCCATCATGATGGCGAGGCGCGAGGTCATCTGCTCGAGCGACATCGACAGCTTGTCGCGTTCGGGCAACTGCATCACCATGCCGAGCGCGCGGCCGCGCGGAATGATCGTCGCCTTGTGGATCGGATCGGTCGCGACGACGTTCAGGCCGACGATGGCGTGGCCGCCCTCGTGATAGGCCGTCAGCAATTTCTCTTCCTCGGTCATGACGAGCGACTTGCGCTCGGCGCCCATCATCACCTTGTCCTTGGCCTCTTCGAACTCGGCCTGCGTCACCATCCGCTTGTTGCGGCGGGCAGCCGTCAGCGCGGCCTCGTTGACGAGGTTCATCAGGTCAGCGCCGGAGAAGCCCGGCGTGCCGCGTGCGATGGTCTTGAGGTTGATATCGGGCGCCAGCGGCACCTTGCGCACGTGCACTTTCAGGATCTGCTCGCGGCCGACGACGTCCGGGTTCGGCACCACCACCTGGCGGTCGAAACGGCCGGGACGCAGCAGCGCGGGATCCAGCACGTCGGGCCGGTTGGTCGCGGCGATCAGGATCACGCCTTCATTGGCTTCAAAACCGTCCATCTCGACCAGCAACTGGTTGAGCGTCTGTTCGCGCTCGTCATTGCCGCCGCCCAAGCCCGCGCCGCGATGACGGCCGACCGCGTCGATTTCATCGATGAAGATGATGCAGGGCGCATTCTTCTTGGCCTGCTCGAACATGTCACGGACGCGGCTCGCGCCGACGCCGACGAACATTTCGACGAAGTCAGAACCGGAAATGGTGAAGAACGGCACGTTGGCTTCGCCCGCGACCGCACGCGCGATGAGCGTCTTGCCGGTGCCGGGAGGGCCGACCAGCAGCACGCCGCGCGGAATCCGTCCGCCGAGGCGCTGGAATTTTCCGGGATCGCGCAGGAATTCGACGATCTCCTGCAGGTCCTGCTTCGCTTCGTCGACGCCAGCGACGTCTTCGAAAGTGACGCGGCCATGGGCCTCCGTCAGCATCTTGGCGCGCGACTTGCCAAAGCCCATCGCCTTGCCGGCGCCGCCCTGCATCTGGCGGGACAGGAAGATCCAGACGCCGATCAGCGCGATGAAGGGCAGCCAGGAAACGAGCAGCGACACGAACCACGGCACGTTATCGCCGGGCGGCTTGGCGGTGATCGAGACCTTGCCGTCATAGAGACGCTTCACCAGCGTCGGATCATTCGGCGCATAGGTCTGGAACGAGGAGCCGTTGGTAAAGGTGCCGTGGATTTCCGGCCCCTGGATCACGACGTCGCGCACGCGGTTCTGATCGACCTCGCTCAACAACTGCGAAAACGTGATGTCCTGCGAAGACGTGCGCTGACCCGGATTCTGGAAAAGCGTGAACAATGCCAACAGCAGCAAGACAATGATGACCCAGAGGGCGAAGTTGCGCAGATTGGCGTTCATTGATCTTCCTTCGTGGTCGCGCGGATCGCGGCCCTATGTCCTTGGTAGTAACCCTAGAATATTCCTTGGGTAGTGAGGCGAGAATCCCCGGTCCACTGCACCCAATCTAGGTGGCGCCCGGGTCAATGCCAAGGGAACCACACGGGACTATTTAACGCATCTTAACGCGATTCCCGGTCAAAAAATGGCGCAAAAGGCCAGTGTTTTTCCGGGGTGGTTAAGGCTCTTCGTCCCGATATTGCGGATATTGGGAGATAGGAACGCTTCTCACGCCCGGCTACCCCGCGGCGGCGCTGCATCGACATAAATTCGGCCTCCGGTAAGGCTGATTGCGGCCCCGGCAAGCGTCTGTTTCAGTCTTGATTGCTTTTGGCCGTTCGCAATGGCGTTGTCCAGCACTGCCAGCAGCGCCTCGACCTTGCCGAGTTCCGCGGGTCCTTCGTGACCGGCCCGGTCAATCGCGCGCTTGAGCAGCCGAAGCCGGATTTCCTCGGGCAGACCGGCAAACGCCTGGGCATCGAACCCGAAGCGCGTGGCATCATCACGATCTCTCACCGCGAGATAGCGCTCGGCGCCGTCGGCCAGCACTTCAATCGCGGCATTCGCCCGCGCCAGCCTTGATGCCAGCCGCGCGAGATTTCGGCTGTCGCCGCCCTCCTCTGCCAAAGCCGGCATCAATGCACGCAGCCGCGGCCGCGTGAAGCTCACGTCACGATTGGTGGGATCGTCGGCAAAGGCGATCTTTGCCTTGTCCAGCGTCGCGACGAGCCGGGACTTCGGGATGTCCAGCAACGGGCGCGCCAGCCACACGCCCTCGCGCTCGGACTCGCGCGCCATCGCCGCGAGACCGGCGATGCCGCTGCCGCGCAGCATCCGCATCAACAATGTCTCGGCCTGATCGTCGCGGGTATGCGCGGTGAGGATGTGCGTCGCGCCGCTCGCCCGCGCAGCTTTCGCCAGCAGGCGATAGCGCGCCTCCCGCGCTGCGGCCGGCAATCCGGTTTTCGGCTTGGTGCCGGTCCAGCGCAGCGTGCGATGGGGCAGATCAAGCGAGCGCGCGAGGCGCTTGACGTCGCGCGCCTCGCGCGCGGCCTCGGGCCGCAAGCCATGATCGACAGTGACGGCGATCAACCGCGGCCCGCGCGAGAGCGCACGGCGCCAGCGGGCGGCAAGCCACATGAGGGCAAGGGAATCGGGCCCGCCGGACACCGCCAGCACGAGCGCGGGCGCGGCCTTCCAGTGCGCGAACAGCTCTTTCGCTTGCTGTACCGAGATCGGCGCGTGGTCGTCGTCAGGCATGGCATCGCCAGTCTACTCGAGACCGATGGCGGCCTCGACCGGCTTCCGCTTTAGCACTTAACCCGCTTTTGCTCACGATCGACGGCGGCTTTGACACCGGCAGATGCGCGCGGATACTTCCGCGTCACTTCGCCGAGCGCCGCGCAGGCGGCTTCCTTTTCCTTCAGCGCCGCCAGCGACTGGCCGAGCCGCAAGAGCGCGTCTGGCGCCTTGCCTGATTTGTCGAACTTGGTGGTTACGCCGAGGAAGGCTTCGGCGGCGTCGCGATATTGCTGGCGCTGGAAATGGCTTTCGCCGAGCCAGTATTGCGCATCCCCAATCAGCGGATCGCTCGGATATTTCTGCGCAAAGTTCTTCATGGTCTCTTCGGCCAGCGCATAATCCTTGCGCTGCATGTAGCCGATGCCGAGATCGAACTCGTCCTTCGGCGTGGCCGAGGGCGGCAATGGGGTCAGCGCGGCGCTGGCGCCGGGCCCCGGGCCGCGCGGCGGCGGTGCGGCTGCAGCGGGCGGCGGCAAGGCGCCACCGGGATCGCGCGGACCGCCGAGATTGATCGGCTCACCGGGTCCGCGTCCGCCGGGCGCGCCGACCGAAGCTTCATTCGAGATCGGCAATTGGCCGCCGCCGAGCGCACGCGGCGCACCGGGAGCGCTGGGATTCTGGCTGGGGTCGAACGCATCGCCGCGGCGGCGGCCGCCGACCGCCGGGGCTCCCGGCTCCTGCGCGATGGGCGCCGGCGAGGCGATCTGCGGTTGCCGGTCATAGCCGGGTTGGGCCTGCGGATAGCCCTGCGGCTGGCGAGCCCCCTGCTGCGGATAGGCTTGTTGGGGATAGCCCTGTTGCTGCGGCGGGCCGGGCTGAACTGGAGGCGGCGCTGCAGCCACATTGGGCTGCGCACCCTGGGGCTGGCCGCCCGCCGCGGGCGGCGCGGCGCCGAGCTGGCGCAGCCGCTCCTCAAGCTGGCGGTTGCGGTATTGCAGTTCCTCGTTCTGGCCGGTCAGTTGCCGGAGCTGATTTTCCAGCCGCTGGATCCGCATCTCCAGGTCGGCGTCGTCGGACTGCGCCTGGACTTGCGGGGGTCCTTGCGGGGAACGCTCCCACGGGAACGTGATCTGTGCGACCGAGGGCTGCACAGACAAAGTGAGCATCGCGGCAATCGCCGCGGCGCCGGCAGCATTGAGGAATCTGGATGACATTTTGCCCTGACGACGAAAATCACGTGTCAAACGAAAGCAGAACACATTGAGAGAGGGAGTACGCCAGAATTGTGACTGGCCGTTCCGATTCGCCTCGCCGAATTCCGGTATGGTTTAGTATCCGCTTCAAGACAAGCCGCCCGACGCGGCCGACCGTTCACAAATCGAGGGAGACCCGCCGATGCACGTGTCCGTGAACGGGGTGCGGCTGTTCTTCGACGTGGAGGGCGCGAAATTCGTCCCCGACGGCCCGGTAATGCGGGAAATGCCGGTTGTGCTGATGCTCCATGGCGGTCCAGGCTTCGACCACTCGATCTACCGGCCGGCTTATTCCGCCCTGTCCGATATCGCCCAGATCATCTACCTCGACCACCGCGGCAACGGCCGCAGCGAGGACGGCCCGCGCGAGCGCTGGACCTTGGCGCAATGGGACGACGACGTGCACGCGTTCTGCGACGTCCTTGGCATCGCTAATCCGATCGTCTTGGGCGCGTCGTTCGGCGGCATCCTGCGCCGCCCAAAATAAAGCCGGCGCCCGAAGGCGCCGGCTTTGAAACTCTGCGGAAGGCCTGACGGCTCAGGCGCCGGCGTTCAGCACCGTGACGGCGCGGCGGTTCTGCGACCAGCAGGAGATGTCGTTACAGACCGCCACCGGGCGTTCCTTGCCGTAGGAGATCGTGCGCATCCGGTTCGGGTCGATGCCGCGCGAGGCGAGATAGCTGCGCACCGATTGGGCGCGGCGTGCGCCGAGCGCGATGTTGTACTCGCGGGTGCCGCGCTCGTCGGCATGGCCTTCGATGGTGAAGGAGTAGCGGTTGTAGGTCTGCAGCCACTGCGCCTGCTTCTCCAGCGTGGCGATCGCCTGCGGGCTCAGATCGGTCTGGTCGCTCTCGAAGAACACGCGGTCGCCGACATTAACCACGAAATCCTGCTGGCTACCCGGGCTTGCCGCGCTGGCCATCGCGCCATCGGCGCCGACGTTGTTCTTGGCGCAGGCGCCCATCGACAGCGCCACAGCGACCACAGCCGCCAGCTTCCATCCCTGGAGGATACGCATCTGGTATTTCATTCCGGAGCCTCCAACGCTCACGTTTTTCGACTGTTATCTGGTCTACAGGTCGATGGTTAAGCAAACATTCCGTCAACCTTGATGGAACCTTGCCAGACCCGATCAAATGCCGACAAACCGTGAAAAGCGACCGCGATAGTTAATGGTTTGTAAATGTGGCGCGAGGGTGAAGGCAAGCGCGCAGGGGCCGAAATCACCGGATTTGCGGTGTTTAGGCCACGGTGACCCAGGAATGACAAGGCGCGGAATTCGGATAGGAGCCTATGGGGCCGGATGGTCTGGTCCGTCGTTGTCCGGCCGGTTCAGGAAATCGGAACGATCGAGGCCTGCTCGAAGGATCTGGCGACCCCGCGCGGCGAGGAATGGCGCTCACCGGCGCGCTGGAACAGCATCCGCCGCTCGACGGACGTCGAACGCATGATGGGAAAACGGGTCATGACCTTTTCCCGCACGGCCCGGTAATCGGACGCCATCAATGCCACCTTGGGCAAGAAGCCCGGAAACGAACGCGGCTCGGCGATGACCTCGGACATGAAGACCCGGCGATAGAACGCCTGGTGCTCGGCACGAACGAGCGCGAGCCCGGTATCGGCGTTGAAATGCTCGCATGCCATATAGGCCAGCCGCACCGTCAGATAGGGAAGGTCAGGGAACCGCCTCGCCTTGTCGGGAAGCGCAGCAAGACGAAGCGGATCGATGAAAACTTCACCTTGATCGAGGCGCGGGTGAAGAACATCGCCGAACAAGTCGGCCGAACCGGAAATCCGACATTCTGACGTCACGACGTTGAGGCGGATAGAACTACAGAGTTCTCCGTCAACATAGATTCCGAACATCCAGGCGTTGGGGGCGTCGTCGTAATGATCGCTGACGCGCTCAGACTCTGACGGCGCGGTTACTCCGCCATGCAGATAGGCTTTGTAACGCATCAAATAGATGCAATCTTTTTCCTCGGGAGTTTCCATGAGTCGATAATCGACCCGATCGGACAACCCTGACTCCGGCCCAAAGAGCGAAGTGCGCGGTTCGGCTCCGGCCTTCATCTGTACTCCTAACCTTCCACAACAACTTCCACGAGTGCGAAAGATTAACGGCTCCTTAACAAAATTGCAAAGGCTTAGACACGTTAGGGTTAACCCTTGCAACCCGCAAAGCCGGGGGTAGCCGTGTCGAGAGCACGAACAGGGGGATTGATTGCTGAAGTCAGGCGATCGATCGCGAAGAAACAGCAATGAGCTGGTCGTCAGGCATGCGGCGACCGTGCGACGCATTGAGCAACTGCCGGACGCGCACGGCCGGGACCGGCGGGCTGAACAGATAGCCCTGCGCTTCCGTTACCGCCCCGTCGGCGCTGATCAATTCGAGTTGCTCGTTGGTCTCGATGCCCTCGACCACGACCGACATTCCAAGATCGGCTGACAGCCGCGCCACGCCGCGCAGCAGCGTCAGCGGACGGTCGCTATCGATCCCTTCCAGGAAGGAGCGGTCGATCTTCACCTTCTGCAATGGGAAGTTGTGCAGATAACTGAGGCTCGAATAGCCGGTGCCGAAATCGTCGAGCGAGATCCGCACGCCGAGCGAATGCAATTGCGACAGCACGTCGTGGGTCAACTGCGTGTTACGCAGCAGCGAGGATTCGGTGATCTCGATTTCGAGCCGGTTCGCCGGCAGGCCGGAGACCTCGAGTGCATAGCGGACTTCGCTCAGCACGTCGCGTTGATGGAACTGCTGCGGCGAGAAGTTGACGGCAACGCTGACGGCGTCGGGCCATTTCATGCATTCCATGCAGGCCTTGCGCAAAATCCAGCGGCCGAGATCGACGATCAGGCCCATGTCCTCGGCGATTGGAATGATATCGGTCGGCGAAACCGTGCCGCGGACTGGATGATTCCAGCGTATTAGCGCCTCGCAGGTCGATATCCGGCCCGACTTGAGGTTGACCAGCGGTTGGAAGAACAGCTCGAACTCCTCGTTGGCCAACGCCTTGCGCAGGTCCAGTTCGAGGATGCGGCGGGACTCGACGATTTGCGCCATCTCCTCCCGGAAGAAGCAGAAGGTGCCGCGGCCGTCGGCCTTGGCGCGATAGAGCGCCATGTCGGCATTCTTGAGCAGTGTGTCGGCGCTGACGCCGCGCGAGCTCATGGCAATGCCGACGCTGGCGCCGATCTCGACCAGATGGTTGTCGATCTTGTAGCGCTCGCTCAGGCGATCGACGATGCGCCGCGCGAGACCGGCGGCGTCGTCGGGGGACTGGATGTTCTGCTGGAACACCACGAACTCATCGCCGCCGAAGCGCGCCACGAAATCCTCGGGCCGCAGCATCTCGCGCAGGCGAGCGGCCACCGCGCACAGCAACTGGTCGCCGCAGGGATGGCCGAGCGTGTCATTGACCTGCTTGAACTGGTCGAGGTCGACGAACAGCAGCGCCGACAACTGTTCGGCGCCCTGCTGGGCTGCCAGAAGATGTCCGATCTCGTCGCGGAAATTGACGCGGTTGGGGAGCTCGGTGAGTTCGTCGTAGCGGGCCAGATGGCTGATCTTGGCTTCGGAGTTGCGCCGCTCGGTAATGTCTTCCAGGAGCACCACTGCGCCGCCGCCGGCCATCGGCTGGAAGGTCCACGATAGCGAACGATTTCTGGTGATGTCGGGGTCGGCGGTGATGACGTCCTTGGCCTGTGAATTCTCGATTTCGGCGAGGATCATTTGTCCACTCGCCGCCGAGATCGATCCGGCAATCACGCAGGCGGCGATGATGTCGGGCGCGCTCGCGCCCTGCTGCATGAGATCTTCGGACAGATCCATCATTTCGCAGAAGCGGTGATTCATCACCGCAAGCTGTCCGTCGCCGCGGAACATGCACAGACCGTGGGGCATGTTGTTCAACGCGGTATCGAACTGTCCGGCGAGCGCCGCCTCGCGCTCGCGCGCCAGAAGCGCCCGCAAGAATATGCCGTGCAAATTGGCCGACATCTGCATGACAACGATAAGGAATGCAGCGGTGATGACCGACATCGCGACGTAATAGGGCGTGCCACGCAGCGCCAGCGCGATCACGGTTGGACCGAAGGCAAGTGCAGCCTGCAACTGGAATGTCCATTGCCGTCCATAGGCCCTGCCTGCGCCTCCCGATAAGACCCCCGTAATGACGGACAAACAAATCATATGGGCGACGGCATCGTCGCTGCTCAGCATGGTGACGGCGCCCCATATGCCGATTGCAGCGGCCTGGATAATGGCCCCGATCTGATACCGCTTTTTCCACCGCTCAGCTTCGTCGGCCGTCAGGTTCGCTTTACACGCTTGGTACCGTTGCAAATCGAAAGCCCGGATGGCACCAGCCAACAGCAGAAGCCCGACGCACGCCCAGATCAGATTTTCGCCGGTCTTCAGCGCCGTCAGGCTCGCCGCGACGGCCAGGAAGAAGATGCCGACGTGCACCGGACCTTGAGTTTCGAACAGCGAATCGATCAGCGCCGCCGCAATCTTCGGCGATATCTGTCGCTGATCCGGCTCTCCGCTCTGATTTGCGAGCTGCATATTCGGGGCACGCGTCCTGTTAGGGGTGCGTAGTTCTACCCTTCTGAGATGAAGTCTTTCTGAGGGAACATCGTTACCGAGACGTTGCCGTGCGTTTCCGGTTGTGGAAATCTGCCTGAAAAATCAGCAGGCTAGGCAATGTTTGCCTGACAATGATCGGCCGTCCGCGCGGCCGGGTTCCATTATGACAACAGCGGAGACCACGCCGGGTCGGAGGCGAAACCGGGCGTTGGTACGCGCAGTTCGTTGCGACCGGAGATATCGACCGTGTACAGCGACGGCCCGCCGCTGCCGCCGGGATCGCGGAAGAACATGACGACCCGGCCATTCGGCGAAAAGGTCGGACCTTCGTTGTGGAAGCCGGAGGTAAGAATTCGTTCGCCCGAGCCGTCGGTCTTCATGATGCCGATGGCGAATGCGCCGCCTCCCTGCTTGGTGAAGGCGATGTAGTCGCCGCGTGGCGACCACACCGGCGTCGAATAGCTGCCCTCGCCGAACGAAATGCGCTGCGCCCCACCGCCGGTGGCCGGCATCACGTAGATCTGCGGCTTGCCGCCGCGGTCGGATTCGAAACAGATCCGGCTACCGTCGGGCGAATAGGACGGCGAGGTGTCGATCGCCGGCGTGTCGGTCAGACGCGTCGTCGATTTCGAACGCAAATCCATCACGAACAAGTTCGAATTGCCGCCCTGCTGCAGGCTCATGATGATGCGCTGGCCGTCCGGCGAGAACCGCGGCGAGAACGACATGCCGGGGAAATTGCCGACGATCTCGCGTTGCCCGGTCTCGACGTTGAACAGGTAGACGCGCGGATCGCCCTGGCCGAATTCCATGTAGGTGATCTCTTGCGTCGACGGCGAGAAGCGCGGCGTCAGCACCAGGTCGGAGCCCCTGGTCAAATACCTGACATTGGCGCCGTCCTGATCCATCAGCGCCAGCCGCTTGACGCGGCGCTCCTTGGACCCGGTCTCGTCGACGAACACGACGCGGCTGTCGAAATAGCCCTTCTCACCGGTCATGCGTTCGTAGATCTGGTCGGAGATGATGTGCGCGATCCGCCGCCAGTATTCCGGCGAGGTGAAATATTGCTGGCCGGTGAGCTGCTGGTTGGTGTTGATGTCCCAGAGGCGGAATTCCGCTTTCAGGCGGCCGTCGCCCTGCCGCGTCATCCGGCCCGTCACCAGCGCCTGCGCGTTGATCTGCTTCCAGCTCTGGAATTGCGGCGCGACGTCGATATTGCTGACACGCTCGATATGAGCAGCCTGATCGATCGGCGCGAACAGCCCGCTGCGCTTGAGGTTGTTGGTGATGACCTGCGCCACGCCGACGCCGACCTCGGCATCGCCAGGCGTGCCCGCCACGAAATTCGGGATCGCGATCGGCAGCGGAACGAACTCACCTTCGGGAATGGGGATCCGCTTCGGCGCCTGTGCGAAGGCGTTGCGACCGCCAGCGACCGCGCCAAGCGCAGCCATTCCGGTAATGATCTGCCGGCGGTTCAGGCGGAACGGCATTGTTGGCAATCCATCTTTGTCAGTCATCGCTTCGATCTTGCTCATGTGTGATCGCCAACGGGCGAGCGCAATCAGACTTTTTCTTTGAACACCGGCGCGAAGTATTTCCATTCCTCATAGAACGCCGCCGGCAGCTTGTACGGCTGGCATTCGATGATCGCGCGTAACGCGCTCTCTTGATAGACCCGAAGGAACGGCGTCGCCGGAACGCCTTCCGGAATCGGCGCGCCCTCAAGCGTGCCGTCGCGCTTCAGACGGATGGCAAACGCGACTTCAGGCTTCTGCGATTCTATCCCGCCATAGGGCTTCTTCCAGCACCGTTCGACCTGCCGCTGGAACATCGAACCCCAGGTTGCGGAATTATCCGCGGCCGCGCCCTTGGCTGTACCGAGGGCGGCATTGGAATTCAGCGTGTCGCCGGTCGTGGCCTGGCGCGACGGATCTCGCTTGTCGAGCAGGGCGGCGATCTGGTTCTGGTCGAAGTGACGTTCCACGATCCTCTGCTTCTGCGGCTCTGGCGGCTTGGCGGCCTGCACCGGCGGCTTCGGCGGCGGCTTCTTCTCTTCCTTCTTGATGGTGTCGCCGATCTGATCGACCTTAGGCTCGGGCTTTTTCTCGACCTGCTTCGGCTCTTCCTTCGGCTTCTCGACGACCTTCGGCGGATCGGGTTTCTTCTCGACCGGCTTTTCCTCGACCTTCGGCTGCGGAGGCGCCGCGGTCTCGGTCACAACAGGAGCTTTCTCGGTGATCTTGCCGACGGCGTCGTCGACCGGCTTGGCTTCGGCGACTTTCTCGACCAGCGGCTTCGGGTTTTCCTTCTTGCCGGTCTTCATGCCCGCCATCACCTTGGCAAGCTGGTCGGACGAAACGACATCGACCGCCACCGAATCTTCCGGCGGCATTTCGAGGGCCTTGGTCGAGACAGACACCATCGCCCACCCCAGCACGAGAACGTGCAGGGCGACCGACGCAACCAGTGTCTTGTCGACGTCCTTGACCTTCACTTGAGCTTTCCCGCTCCTCCGTCAATCACCGCGCCGCTGCATGGCTCAGGAGCCCTGCTCCGGCACGATGACGATATTCGCCTTGAACCCCGCCGTCCGAATATACCCCAATAATTTCATCATATCCGTGTAACAGACGTCCTTGTCCCCTCGCAGGTATACCACCCTCTCGGCCTCCGACCGGGTCTCCTTGATCGCCGTTATCTTGGGCAGGAGTTCATTGGCCGGAATCAGCGTGTCCCCGAGATAGAGCTCGACGTTCGAATTGCAGGTCCCGCCGGTGCGCTTGACCGACAGCGTCAGCGGTGGCGCGTTGGCTTGCAGTTGCTTGCCGCCGCCGGCGACGGGCAGATCGATATCGATGGTCGAGGTCATCAATGGCGCGGCCACCATAAAGATGATGAGCAGCACCAGCATCACGTCGACCATCGGAGTGACGTTGATCTCCGCCATCACCGCGGCACGACGCCGGCCGCGACGGCCACCGCCGCCGCCTCCGGCCGAACCTGCCATGTTCATCGCCATGATCTTGATCTCACGATGCGCTCGTCATTGGCCGCCCTCACGCCCGCTCGTCGATCTGGCGGGACAGGATGGCTGAAAACTCGTCGGCAAAACCTTCCAGCCGCTGCGCCTGCCGGTTCACCTCGGACGTGAACTTATTGTAGAAAATCGTCGCGGGGATGGCGGCGATAAGACCGATAGCGGTCGCAAACAGCGCCTCCGCGATGCCGGGCGCCACCACCGCGAGCGAGGTGTTTTTCGAGGCCGCGATCGACTGGAAGCTCGACATGATGCCCCAGACGGTTCCGAACAGGCCGACGAACGGTCCGGCCGAGCCGACGGTCGCCAGCACCAGGAGCCGCCGCTCCAGCCGCTCGACCTCGCGGGCGATGGAGACGTTCATCACCTTCTCGATCCGCATCTGCAATCCGGCGAAGGAGCGCGACTGGCTCTCGAACGAGCGTTTCCACTCGCGCATGGCGGCGACGAAGCACGCCGCCATCGATTGCGTCGGTTTCGCCGACAGTGCGCGATAGAGCTCCTCGATCGACTGGCCCGACCAGAACGCCTGTTCGAAGCGGTCCATCGCCCGCTTGGTGCGCGAATAGAGGAAAATCTTGTCGATCGCGATCGCCCAGACCCAGACCGAGCAGGCGAGCAGGCCCATCATGACCGACTTCACGACCCAGTGGGCCTGCCAGAACAGCGCGATCAGCGACACGTCGGCCGAGACGAGCGGCAGAGCTGACGGAGCCACGTCGGCGGGATTCATGAGTAGTATCCTCTCAACGCAAGTGTCCCTAATTCCTCCGGGAGCAAATGGCCGCCGGTTTCACAGCCGCGCGTCGGGCGCGGCGATTTGCGCCAGCGCGAGAGCCTGTTTCCTGTCGCATGGGGGGCCCGCCGAAAGCCGGGCATTGCTTCCCCTGCCAACATGTCAAAACGAGGGCTGCCAGCGCGTCATTCCGTCCCTAACCAGACGCTAAGCTTAGTTAACTTTCGGTTACCAATAGGGAATTCCACTGCCGGAAGTCCAGTGCGGCCGGACGGTTACGGGCCTCTGGGGTCCGGGTTCCATACGCCGACAGGTGGTCCGGGCGGCCGGCCTCGCGCCTCGTGACGCTTGTTGGCCCGGCCTCAGGGCGGCGGGTGGACAATGTGGCGAAAGCCGTTCGCTGTCATTGCGAGCGCAGCGAAGCAATCCATCTTTCCGCGTATGAGGCGCCAATGGATTGCTTCGCTGCGCTCGCAATGACGCGGAGAATGTGACGCTACACTCGACTGTCGTTCCCCGCGAAGGCGGGGGATCCAGTACGCCGCGGCTTCTCGGTTCAATCATTGACGTCTCTGGGATACTGGGTCGCCCCGGTCAAGCCGGGCGATGACAACTGAATATGAGGCGGCGTTCTCGCGACATGCTTTGCCCGAGGTTTGCTGTTCACCTCCCGCCCTCATCGTTCTGAGGGCGCAGGGAAGACCGGGTGCGCGCCGCACCCGCGGTCTCGTGTGCAAAGTGCGCAAAGGAAAACGCACACGAGCATACAGGTACAGCGGGAGCATCCCGGCCTTCCCTGCGCAATGGCCTTACGGCTTACTTCGTGCTCTTCCCGGAGAACGGCTCTTTTGCCTCCGTCGCCGACGGGATGATTCCCGCCGACTTAACGCCAGCACCGCGGCGCCAGAACCACACGACTTCGCCGTACGCTTCAGGCACCCACGTCTGCTGCGCCATCCGCGTCCATCGCATCTCACCGCACGTTCGTGACGATGGCCAACGCCCCTCATCTGCCGCGAGACGGACGGAGTTATGCGGCTGATTTGGGTGAGAACGAAAGCGGAATATTTTTGATTCTTTTTGTTTCTGGGGCTTGACACGATTTCTGAAAATCAGAATTGAAGCAAATCAGTCACTGCGAGATGAATTGTAGCCCGCATGGGCGCAAGCGACATGCGGGAACACACGATCCCGGGGTCGCTTTGCTCGCCCGGGCTACACTTGCCCGACGAGCAAATCAGAACGGTTTTGCCCGGCACAACGAGTGCCCTGCTCGCGCGCTCGCCTTGTCGCTCGTGCAGGCGCGATCTAACATGGTGCCCCGAACATAATAATCTTGCGGACCTGAACCGCATTCGAGGGAGAAGACGATGAAGCCATTCATGATGATGGCCGCGGCGGTTGTTGCCGGCATCGCTGCCAATGCGGCAAATGCCGCGCCGCTGCCCGAGGCAAAGCCGGATGACGTCGGATTTTCGCAGCAGGGACTGGCCCGTCTTGATGATTTCTTTGCCCGCGAGATCGCCGCGAAGCGTGTGCCCGGCGCCGTGGTCGCGATAGCCCGCGACGGAAAGTTCGTGCAGTACAAGGCGTATGGCCAGCTTGATCCGACCAAGGGCACGCCGATGCCGCTGGATGCCGTCTTTGCGCTTGCCTCCATGACCAAGCCGATGGCCGCCGTCGCGGCCCTGACGCTGATGGAACAGGGGCGCCTTCCGCTGCAGGCAAAGCTTGCGGACTACTATCCAGGCTTTGCCGAAATGAAGGTGGGCGTCCCGCAAGCGGACGGTTCGCTGAGGCTCGACGCGCAGGCTTCACCAATCTTCATCCACGATCTTTATCGGCACACATCCGGCCTGATGTATGGAGGACGACCGGACAGCTCAAGCCCGATCGCCCGTCAGTATCCCGATGGCACCGCGCCGGCGATCGAAGGCGATACCCAGGCCTTCATCGATCGCATCACCAAGTTGCCACTAGCGCACCAGCCGGCGACGGTTTTCGAGTATGGCTTCTCGATCGACGTGCTCGGTGCTGTCGTTGAAAAAGTCAGCGAGCAGCGGCTTGGCGACTACCTCACCGGCAATGTGTGGCAGCCGCTCGGCATGAAGGACGCCACGTTCCGCCCCACCGAGGCGCAGCGCGCACGTCTTGCCCGGCCCTTTCCCAATGATCCGCTGACCGGCAAGCCGCAGGCGATCAAGCTGCTCGACACGCCCACCAAGTTCGATTGCGGCGGCGCCTGCGCGTTTGCCACCGTGGGCGACTATGTCCGCTTTGGACAGATGCTGCTCAATGGCGGCGAACTCGACGGCCAGCGCATTCTCGGGCCCAAGACCGTGCATCACATGATCTCCAACCACCTTGGGCCTGACATCAAGAACAACGTCGCCAATGTGGAGCCGCATCGCGGCGGCTTCGGCTTCGGCCTGAGCGTGGCAGTACGCACCAGCGAGGGCTTGTCGTCGGTACCGGGCAATCCCGGTGAGTTCACCTGGAACGGCGCCTACGGCACGCAGTTCTTCTGCGACCCGAAAGAGCGCCTGGTCGTGGTCGTGGGAACGGCGGCGCCCGGCGAACTTCGGAAGTACTATCGCGAGCAGGTGCAGGACATCGTTTACGGCGCCATGGTGCGGTAGTTTGCAGTCCGCGAGTGAATTAGGAGCCCGTGACGCGAGTCCCGTTTCTCATCCGCGTATGAGTAGAGTCTGTTCGTCATCTGAGCCCATGGGGCTCGGTGGAGCAACGGGACGGGGCGTGGAGCGCCCAGTTTGCTCAAGCGCCCCGTCCCGTGGCGTCGTAGGGGCGCTGAGTTTGGCGTAGACGGGGTCACCGTACGATATGTACAAAACTGCACGCTAAGGACGGCGTCCTTCGAAGTAGATTTTGCCCCCACGATGAAAGCCGGCTCCCTCATAGAAGCGTAGGGTGGTCTCCAGATTCGAACCCGTCGCCAATAGGACTTTGTAGCAGTCGGCCTGCCAAGCAACATCGAGCGCATGAGCAAGAACACGTTGGCCGAGCCCCAGCCGACGGTAGTCGGCGTGAGTGACTACATTTTCAATCACCCCATACGATCTACCGCCTCGAGACAGGTTAGGCACGATCGCGAGCGTGCACGAAGATACAAGCAGTTCCGCTGCTTGCGCCACGATCACGGTCATGAAGCTGGATGTAAGCAACGTCGACCAGACGCGCTCAGCAGTAGCTGTCTCCAACTGAGGATCGTGCGGATGAAGGTGTCGGTAAAGGTTCAACACCTCGGGCAGCTCGTGTTCTGCCGCAGAGCGGATAATGGCTTCGGTCATGTACTGATAAGGATCATGGCTTTGCAGGGATACTATCAGAAACCATCAAATTGTTTCCTTCAGACACTGTCCCGGGGTTGCTTCGCTCGCCCGGGCTACGATTGCCACGCGCTCAGACAGAAATCTTCTCCGGACAATTCGCTAGTCGCGCGGGAACGCCGACGGCGGTGCAGCCGGGCGGCACATCGTGCTCGACGACTGCGCCTGCGCCGACCTTGGCGCAATCGCCGACGCTGACATTGCCGAGAATGGTCGATCCGGCGCTGAGCAACACGCCCCTGCCGATCTTTGGCGCGCGGTCCGGCTGCGAATGAATTCGGCCGATGGTGACGTTCTGTAAAATCGTTACCTCGTCGCCGATCATGGCAAAGGCGCCGATGATGATGCCGGTGGCGTGATCGAGAAACACCGACGTGCCGATCGAAGCGGTGGGGTGAATGCTGACCTGAAGCTGATCGGACGACAGGCTTTGCAGCAACAGCGCGAGATCGTTGCGGCCTTCACGCCAGAGCCAGTTGGAGATGCGCCAGACCTGTAGCGCGACGTATCCCTTGAAGTTCAGCAGCGGCGGCAGCAGCGTTGTGGTCGCGGGATCGTGAACGGCGATGCTCTGCAGATCGCGGCTCGCCGCGTCGATCAGATCGGGCGAAGACGCGAAGGCGTCACGGGCAAGCTGCGCAAAGCGCGCGCGATCCGCGTGCGTCTTGCCGAGCCGCGCGCCGATCTGGTGCGCCAGCGCATGAGCGAAGTCGGGATGATCGAGAATGGATGAGGAGAGCGCGGCGCCGAATACCGGGTCGCGCGCTAGGGCGCTTTCAGCTTCGCAGCGGATCGCGTGCCAGAGTTGATCGACAGACAGCATTTCATTCATGACGACCGTCCTGCATTAGCGCGTCCATACAATATAGACCGGCCGCGAAACAGCGCCACCAGACGGTGATGCCTTCATGAACTGACTTTCGCCGATTGCTCCACCTCTCCCGCTTGCGGGGGAGGTCGGATCGCATCGAAGATGCGATCCGGGTGGGGCTCTCTCCATACGGGGGGCGTGACTCGTGGAGACACCGACCGGGAATTTCAGACTTTGCCGGTTGACCGTCAGGCAGCAGCCTTGTTCTTGATTGCACCGACGAGCGCCGTGAGTATGGCCCCGCCAGCACCACCGGCGATCGCGTGTGAGACAATGCCGCCAATGCTCACATCGCCCGACTGGGCTGCGGCCATGATTGATGGCATCAACAATGTTACGATCTGGCCGAGCACCCCGCCTCCGACCAAGCCGGCAACAACGTTACCAATCGTACCGAGATCGAAAGTCGGCGATGACTTGCCCGCACCCACGCCGCCAAGCGCTCCTGCAACGAGGTTAGTCAGAATCTGTTCCATGCTGATCTCCGTATGACTCACGACAAACGGGGTTGATCTCGCGCAGCCTATCACCGCACGCGAAGCCGATCCATGAATAAATCTCAGGTTGAGCAGACAGGACATCTAGACAGGACATCTAGACAGGACATGGCGGGTCGAGCGGCCTGACTCCGGTTCCTTCTAGTGCGGTAGCAGTTTGTCCGCCTCGTCGCTCACGGCACAAAAACAAACCGCCCACCTGCGGGTCGCAGATGGGCGGCTGTATCGCCATCAGGCATCATGGGGGCATCACGCCTGCGGCTGAACTTTTCTTACCGTTGACGATCAGCCCTGCTGCGGCTGGTCGTTCGGCGGGGTCGGGCGCTGCTTGTGTTGCGCCATGAAGGCGTCGAACTCTTCCTTGTCCTTGGCGTGGCGCAGACGCTCGAGGAAATTCTTGAACTCGACCTGCTCTTCCTCAAGCCGGCGCAGGGTTTCCATGCGGTACTCGTCGAAGGCGCGGTTGCCACTGGACGGCGGGCCGAAGCCGAAGCCGCCAAAGCCGCGGCGCTCCATGCGGTCGCGCATCCGGTCCATCTTGTACTGCATCCGCTCCATCTTGTTCTGCCAGCGATCTCCGTGGCTCCAGCAACCCATTTTTCTGCTCCCTAGTGTGAATAAGAGAAGGGCAAGACCGATCGGCCACCAGATGATGAAGCCGAGGATAGTCACCACGATCCAGCCGGGGTGCCAGGGGCTCTCAAGCATATGCGGGCGATAGGTCTGTTCCGTCTGACCGCGCCATCGATTGACATCTGCGGTGTAGGCCATTTCCCTCTCCATGACGGCGATCACGCCGTTGTGAATGTAAATAACATTTACATACCTAAACCATCCCGCGTTTTTGTCAAGCGCGCGGCTGGACGCACCTTCGAAAAATTATTTGGGAGTTCCCCATGGACCGGCTGGCGGCACCGGCGGCGGGCCTGCGGGCTTCTGGTCGGAAGCCCGGCGATCGGTCGGGAAGCCGAGGCCGCGCAGATAGATCAGCACCTGCGCTTCCAGGAGATCTTCCGGCGACATCGGCAGCTTGCGCCGCGCCGCATCGCCGCGCCCGAACAGCGAGGCCACGCCGTGCGCCATTGACCAGATATGCAGCGCCATCATCATCGCCGGCGGCCGCGGCGTTCCAGGCGGCGTCATGGCCGCCAGCCGCTCGGCGGCGGCGCGGATAATGGCGAATGCGCGCTCGCTCGCGGCCATCAATGTCGGGTTGGAATCGACTGGAATGCCGGATTCGAACATCGCCGAATAGAACGCCGGCTCGTTGCGCGCGAAGGCGAGATAGGCCTTGCCGACCCGCTCGAACGCCGTGACGGTGTCGGGGCGGCCGTCGTCCCAGGCCTGCACGAGCATGGCCTCGAACTGCTCGAAGCCACGTTGCGCGATCGAGGACAGCAATTCGTCGCGGTCGCGAAAATGGCGGTAGGGCGCGGCCGGACTGACGCCGGCCATGCGTGCGGCGTCTGCAAAGGTGAAGCCGGCCGGGCCCTTTTGCGAAATCAGGTCGAGCGCCGCCTGCAGCAATGCCTCTTTCAGATTGCCGTGATGGTAGCCACGCTCGCCGCGGCGGTCCTTTTGCCAGCTCATGTTAAAGGCTTTTACATGAGGTGGCCGTAAAGGTCACTTAATTTGAGCGTTCAGGAAGATTAACGGGGGAGGTAGTCCGCTCCCTCGCCCCACTCTTGCGGGTGAAGGACGGGACCGGGAGCGGAAACACTCACCGCGCCTTGTGCGCATTTCCCTTCTGGAGCTCGTCGAAGCCTTTGGCGGCCTGCTGCACTTCCTCCGAGAAATCGCCGATTTCCTGCACCTGGCGGATTTCGATGATCTCGTTTTCGGACGCCGGGCACTTCTTCGCCCACTCGATCGCCTCCTCGCGCGACTTCACGTTGATCATCCAGTAGCCGCCGAGCACTTCCTTGGCCTCCGTGAACGGGCCGTCGGTAACGACGGGCTTGCCGGTGACGAAGGAGACCCGCGCACCCATCGAGGGCGGATGCAACCCGTCGAGCGCGATCAGCACGCCGGCCTCCTTCAGCGCCTCGTTGTACTTCATCATCGCCTTGACCCGTTCAGGATCGAGCTGGACGTCCGGCGGCGCGGTCTCATAGCCCAAGGGGATCATCAGCATCATGAATCGCATGGTCGGGTCCTTCGTTTTCGAGATGGAAATTCAAATCTCACCCCGTCATTCCGGGATGCGCCCCTTGGCGCAGGCCCGGAATCCATACTCCCGATGGTGGTTATGGATTCCGGGCTCGCGCTGCGCGCGCCCCGGAATGACGGGAGAATTATTTCTTCGCAGTCTGCGCCCGCAGCCGCTCTTCCTGCTCGCGAAGTTCGGGCGTGAGGGCTTCGCCGAAATCCTCGGTCGAAAACACCTGGCGGATTTCGACCTCGTCTCCATCAAGGAACGGCGCGCGCTTCATCCAGTCGATCGCTTCATCGAGCGATTTGGCGTTGATCAGCCAGAAGCCGGCGACGAGATCACCCGAGAGCGGGAACGGACCGCGGCTGGCGCTGCCCTGGCCGCCGGAATATTTGATCCGCGCGCCCTTCGACGTCGGATGCAGGCCCTCGCCCGCTTCCATCATGCCCGCCTGGACCAACTCCTCGTTGAACTTGCCCATTGCGGTCAGCAGTTCCGTGCTCGGCATTACGCCAGCTTCCGTATCCTTGCTGGCCTTCACAATCACCATGAATCGCATCGTCATTCTCCGTTCTGATCTCCTTGGCCGGCCACTGTCGCGCCGGCCTTCGTGAACAAGACGACCGGGCTTCTACGCCGCCGACATGTCAGTAAAAATTATTTTCGAAGTAATCGTGCGCGCGGCGCAGCAAGCTGCTCAGCTTGATGCGCCGCAGAACCGGGGCCCATCGTGCAAGGAGCACTGGACCCCGGCCCTGCGAAGCAGCACCATAGCGCGTCGAAGACGCGCGTGAACGCGCTTATGGCGCTGCATCGCGTCCGGGGAACGCAAGCCGCTATCCCGGTTGCCTGACGAACTTGCCATCCTGGTAGTTCGCGCCGAAATAGACGTCGATGCGCTTCACCTTGTTGCCATCGAAGACAACGAACTCGGTATTGCGAAAGCTCTTTCCGTCCTTGGCCGTGCAGCGGTAGGTCACAAAGGCCTGATCGCCGTCGACGAGAATCCGCTCCAGCTCGTGCCGTTCGATCCAGTCGCTGGACTGCCAGCAGCGCGCGAAATAGGTCGCTTTATCGATGTTGTCATCGAACGGACTGGTGAAGCGGAAATCCTCGCTGAAGGCATTTTCGACGAATTGACGATCGTTGGACAGATAAGCTGCGAAAATCTTGCGGATCGTCTCCGCCTTGTTTGCTTCGGCCATTCAGCGCTCCTTTAGGGCTCTTTGGGTACCATCTGGAAATACGGTTCGGCTTCCTTCAACACGCGCGCGACGGAGGGACGCGCCTTGAGCCGCTCGAGATAGGCGCTGAGGTTTTTCTGCGCTTCGCCGAACGGCACCGCCATGTTGCCGTAGAACAATGACGGCACTGCCGCGCAATCGGCGAGGCTGAAATCCTCGCCCATCGCCCAGCCGCCGTTTTCCATCTGCTGCTCGATCATGGCGTAGGACGTGCGCAACTGCGCCCGCGCCTCCTCGACGCCGTACGGGTCCCGCTTGCCCTCGGGCCGCAGCCGGTCCGTCACGATCTTCTGCATCGGCAGATGCACATAGAGATCGTAGAAGCGGTCGTGCAGCCGCGTCTGCAAGGCGCGGACGGGATCCTCGGGAATAAGCCGGACGCGGCCGCGATAGTATGAATCGAGATATTCGACGATGATGCTGGATTCCGGCACGGTCTGATCCCGCGCATCGTCGCGCAGCACCGGAAACTTGCCGATCCCCCACAGTTTCAGCAGCGCGGCGCGCTCGGCCGGATTGCCGAGATCGACGAGATTCGGCCGGAACGGAATGTCGTTCTCGTAGAGCGCGATCAGCGCCTTCCAGCAGAACGAGGCCAGCGGGTGGAAGTGCAGCGTCAGCGACATGGAGACTCCGGTTTGCCGTTTGCAAGACGATCTGGGTCTGGTGATGCCGACATTTATGACGCCGGCACGTAGCGCAGGATCACGATGCCGGTCGACAACGGCCGGCTGTCGAGCAGCTTCAGCTTGCGCTTTTCACCCGGCTTGAACAGCGGCGTTCCGCCGCCGAGGATGACGGGGCTTACCGCAATACGGAACTCGTCGATCAGCCCGTGCGGGATCAGGCTGCCGGCGAGATCGGCGCTGCCGAACAGAAAAATGTCCTTGGCACTGTCGCGCTTCAGCCGGGCGACGGTCTCCGGCACATCGGCGCTGAACACCTGCGTGTTGTTCCAATCGGACTTCTTCACCGTGCGCGAGAAGACGTATTTCGGCGCGGCATTCATGAGGTCGGCGACCTCGCCGGTCGCACTCGGCCAGTGGCTCGCCATCAGTTCGTAGGTCACTCGCCCGAACAGCAATCCACCGGCGGCTTTCATCTGCTCGATCGACAATTGCGCCAGCTCCTCACCCCAAACGTCGGAATGCCAGGAGATGTCACGGTTGGGGCCTGCAACGAAGCCATCCAGCGTCATAAGGTTCCACATGATCAACTTTGCCATTGCGATCTCTCCCTAAACTGATTGCTAATTGCAACTGGTTGCAGAATGACCCAACTGGTGCGATATTGCAAGCAGTTTTTTTTCGAGGCGCCTTGGTGCCCATTTTTGGAGACGACCATGACCGATGCCCAGCGCTCCGGCTGTCCGATCAATCTTTCGCTGGAAGTGCTCGGCGACAAATGGAGCCTTTTGATCATCCGCGACATGATGTTCGGCAACCGGCGACATTTTCGCGAGCTATTGACCAAATCGGAGGAAGGCATCTCCTCCAACATCCTCGCCGACCGGCTGAAGACCCTGCTCGAGCAGGGCATCATCACCCGCGAGGACGATCCCACGCACAAGCAGAAGGGAATCTACTCGCTGACGGAGCAAGGCATCGAGCTCTTGCCCGTTCTCGCGCAGATGGCGGCCTGGGGTTACAAATATCTACCCGTCACCGAGGAACTCGGCATCCGCGCGCGGCTGCTCAGCGAGGGCGGACCGAAGATGTGGGCCGAATTCATGGACGAGTTGCGCGAGAGCCATCTCGGCGCAAAGCGGCGCAGGCGTAGCGGTCCGTCGGTCGGTGAGCGACTGCAGGCGGCGTATGAAAGCGTCGTGAACGGAAGATAGCCCCCAAGTCCGCGGCTGCATGCTCGTCCGGCGGGCGTCGCGCGCGGGGACATCCTTAAGATCAGCATTACGTCGCGATGCTATCCGTCATCTTACGGAGAATATCGTTAACGCATTCTTTTTTCATTTGATCAAACCTGCCTCGGAAGGGGGCTCGGCGGCATTAACCAGCAGCCTCGTCATTTTCACCCATGCAATGAGGCCTACGGTGTTTCAATTTCTCACGAGCTCCTCGACAGACAAAGCGCTTGCCGACGCTCTCGGCCGCTCGCAGGCGGTCATCGAGTTTGGCATGGACGGCACGATTCTCACCGCCAACAACAATTTCCTCAAAGCCCTCGGCTACTCGCTCGGCGAAATCAAGGGCAAGCATCACAGCATGTTCGTCGATCCGTCGCAGCGCGACAGCCAAGCGTATCGCGACTTCTGGACGGCGCTCAAGCGCGGCGAATACCAGGCCGCCGAATACAGGCGGATCGGCAAGGGCGGCAAGGAAGTCTGGATCCAGGCGACCTACAACCCCGTGCTCGACGGCAGCGGTAAACCTTGCAAGATCGTGAAATTCGCGACCGACATCACCGCCCGCAAGATCAAGAACATGGAGGATGCCAGCCAGATCGCCGCGATCAACCGTACGCAGGCGGTCATTGCGTTCGAGATGGACGGCACCGTTGTCACCGCCAATGACAACTTCCTGAAAGCGATGGGCTACACGCTTGCCGAAATCCAGGGCAAGCATCACAGCATGTTCGTCGGTCCGTCGGAGCGCGACAGCGCCGCCTACCGGCAGTTCTGGGCAAGCCTCAACCGCGGCGAAAGCCAACAGGCCGAGTACAAGCGGATCGGCAAGGGCGGGAAGGAAGTCTGGATTCTCGCCTCCTACAACCCTGTGCTCGACGAGAAGGGTAAGCCGTTCCGGGTGGTGAAATTCGCCACCGATATCACCAGCCAGAAACTTTCGACCGCCGATCTCGCCGGCCAGATTGCCGCCATCGGCAAGTCGCAGGCCGTGATCGAGTTCAAGATGGACGGCACCATCATCGGCGCCAACCAGAACTTCCTCAAGACGGTCGGTTACGCGCTGGACGAGATCCGCGGCCGGCATCACAGCATGTTCGTCGAACAGACGGAGCGCGACAGCGCAGCCTATCGTGAATTCTGGGCGGCGCTCAACCGCGGGGAATATCAGGCGGCCGAATACAAGCGGATCGGCAAGGGGGCTAAGGAAATCTGGATCCAAGCGTCCTACAATCCGATCCTCGACCTCAACGGCAAGCCGTTCAAGGTGGTCAAATACGCCACCGACACCACCGCGCAGGTGCTGGTCCGCATGGGCAACGAGCGCGTGCGCGGCATGATGGAATCGGTGGCGGCAGGCGCCGAGGAGCTGAACGCCTCGGTCCGCGAAATCTCCGAAGCCATGACCAAGTCGCGCGAGACGGCGGCGACCGCGGTCGGGCGGGTCGAGGCGGCCGACGCGCAGGCGCAGCGGCTGAACGAAGCGGCGCAGGCGATGAGCGGCATCGTGGAGCTGATCGGCAACATCACCGGCCAGATCAACCTCTTGGCGCTCAATGCGACGATCGAATCGGCGCGCGCCGGCGAGGCCGGACGCGGCTTTGCCGTGGTGGCTTCCGAGGTCAAGAACCTCGCCACCCAGGCCAAGCAGGCGACCGACAAGATCGGCCAGGAGATCAGCAATCTCAACGGCATCTCCGGCGACGTCGTCGGCGCGCTTGACAGCATCAAGAGTGCGATCCAGGGCGTCAGCGAATATGTCACCGCCACCGCGGCCGCAGTCGAGGAGCAGAGCACGGTGACCGGCGAGATGTCGGCCAACATGCAGCGCGCCGCCGCGGAAGCGAAGGCGATCGCGCAGCGCGCGGGCGGTTAGATACCATCATCGAACGCATCAGGTACGGGACAGCCGCCCGTACCGGATTTGCTATGCCGCGGCTCGGCCGGGCAGCGCTGAAGTCTGCATCACTGTCGCCGGGACATGCGACGGGGCGTGGGTTATAGGAGCGGGAAATCTTCTCTCTCGCAAACGGACCCGCCCATGCCCCCCTCCCCGCCAAAAGTTGCTCTCGTCACCGGCGCCGCGCGCGGCATCGGGCTTGCGACGGCGAAACGCTTTCTCGCCGAGGGCTGGCAGGTGGCGCTGCTCGACATCGAAGGCGAATTGCTGCGCGGCGCGGTCGCCGGCCTCGCCGACCCCGACAATACGCTGGCGCTGCATTGCGACGTCTCCGACGGCAAGGCGGTGGCGAACGCCGTGGCGACGGTGAGCGAACGCTTCGGCCGGCTCGACGCGCTGGTCAACAATGCCGGGATCGCGGTGTTCGCGCCGCTGCTCGACACCTCGGATGATGACTGGAACCGCATCCTGCAGGTCAACCTCACCGGCCCTTTCCTGTGCACCAAGGCGGCGGCGTTCTTGATGCGGGAACATGGCGGCGGCGCGATTGTCAACGTCACGTCGATCTCGGCGGTACGCGCCTCCACGCTGCGTTCGGCCTACGGCACCAGCAAGGCGGGGCTCGCGCATCTGACCAAACAGCTCGCGGTCGAATTGGCCTCGCTCGGCATTCGCGTCAACGCCGTGGCGCCCGGCCCGGTCGAGACCGCGATGGCAAAACAGGTCCACACGCCGGAAATCCGCGCCGACTATCACGACGCCATTCCGCTCAACCGCTATGGCCTCGAAGAGGAACTGGCGGAAGCGATCTTCTTCCTGTGCAGCGACCGCGCAAGCTACATCACCGGGCAGGTCCTCGCCGTCGATGGCGGCTTCGATGCCGCCGGCATTGGCCTGCCGACGCTGCGCGGCCAACGGCGGAACGGGTAGTTCCTCAGTGGCTGTGTTGGAGTGCGGATCAGAGCCCAGTAACAATGGACTTGGCTGGTGGCTTCTCGTTGCTGGATCGTGGAGGGAGGTTACTCTTCAGCGCGCCGCGGTGCAGCAACACGGTCTGTTCCGGTGGAGCATCCGCTCGCATACTCGGCGTTCCCAGGGCGAACGCGGTCACGAGCAGCAAAATGCCCGCGCAGATAATGCTAAGGAAAAAATGATCCATGCGGTCCACAACGGCGGGCCGCACTGTTCGTTCCGCTGGGCTGCGCGGCAATTTCGATAGAGCAGCGCTGCGCTTCTCGGCGACCGTAAGCTGGTAGAGGTGAAGGGCCCGGTTCCGCGTGCGCTCGTGAAGCTACGGTGGACACCGTGGCCTTGCTACCATGGATCCTGCTGGCGCGCGCCGCACTCACCTGCCACGCCGGGATGGGCAACCTTCACCGGGGCCGGCGTCTCTGACGCGGACGCTTGACCAAACCTTGCCACATGTTCGAGCGTAACTGGGCCGGGGGCAGTGCTGACGGAGGAGCTGCACATGGGAATGGCGGTCATCAAGCTCATCGTTGTCGCCGCCGCGCTGTTGGCGGCAATCATGCCGGTGCGGGCCGAGGTTCGCATTCTCGCCAGTCCCGGCGGACAGGTCGGGCCGTTTCTCGAACTGTTCGATCGCGTGCGCGAGACCGGGGAGCGGGTGGTGATCGACGGGCCATGCCTGTCGGCCTGCACGCTGGTGCTGATGACGGTGCCGGCCGAGCGCATCTGCGTGACGCGCCGGGCGGTGCTCGGATTCCACGCCGCGCGCTCGATCGACGGCCGCGGCCGGATCTATGCCGAGCCGGAAGCCTCGCGCGCGGTACAGGCAGCCTATCCCGACCGGGTGCGGGACTGGATCAGCCGGCACGGCGGCCTGACGTCGCGGCTGTTGCTGCTGCGCGGGCGTGACCTGGCCGCGATCTATCCAAGGTGCAGATGATTCTGCAGATTTTGTAGGGTGGGCAAAGGCTCACTTGCGCCGTGCCCACCATCTTCCTTGTGGCGCGAATGGTGGGCACGCTTCCGCCTTCGCTCGTTGAGCTACGGCGGACAAGTCGCTTTGCCCACCCTACGGCGCCAACGAATCTACATATCTTCCTTCGGACAGTTCACCATCCAGGGAATGCCGAACCTGTCGACGCACATGCCGAAACCGTTGGAGAAGAAGGTCTTGCCGAACGGCATCCTGACCGTGCCGCCCTCGGCGAGCGCATTGAAGCGGCGCTCGGCGTCGGCGGGATCTTCGACCGCCAGCGCAACCGACATGCCCTGGGGCTGATGGTAATCGCCGGGCGTCGCGTCGGAGGCCATGAGCACTTCGCCGTCGATGGTGATGCGGGCATGCATGATCTTGGTTTTCCAGTCCGCTGGCACCGGCATGTCGGCGGGCCCCTCGCCATACGGCATCTTCGCTTCGATCTGGGCGCCCAGCACCTTCTGATAATAGTTCAGCGCTTCCTCGCAATTACCGTTGTAGAACAGATAGGGATTGACCTGCATCGCTGGCTCCTTTGGTTTGTTTTAGTCCGTCACGGCGTTCCCCGGATGCTGCGCAGCACGGAAAGCGCGTTCACGCGCTTCTGCGTGCTGCGCCGCGTTCGGGACACGATAGAATCGTCACACTCATTTCTCGGTGAGCGTCTTCAGATTGGCGAGACCGGCTTCGAAATCCCTGCCGATCATGCTATCCAGGTTCATGAACACCTGGATCAGCCTGGACATGAAGTTCGCCGGACCATGCATCAGCCATGTGACATGGGTGCCATCGCCCTGCGGCAGCATTGTGAACTCGGCAGTGTTGTGGCCTTCGAACGGCTTGAAGAAATCGAGCTTGATGACGATTTTCGACGGCGCCAGCGTCTCGAGAATTTCCATGCGGCCGGAACCGACATTCTTGTCGCCGTCCCAGGCATAGGCGGCACCCTTGCCGCGCTCCGCACCGCTGTAGGTGCGCTTCATCGCCGGGTCCTTCTCCTCGTAGGGCGACCAGCTTCGCCACTGCTGAAAGTCGGAGATCAGCGGAAATATCCTTTCCGCCGGCGCCTTGATGCTGATCGCGCGCTGTACCCGCAACGTATTCGGCTTGGTCGCGGCGAGAATGAGCAACACGGCGATGGCAATCGCCAATATGACGGCGATAACGGCAATGACTTCCAGCATGTCGGGCTCCGTGAACAATCGGTTGAAGTTAGTCAGCAGCGAAAGGGGACCAGGTTGCGCAGGTTCTTGTCACGCAGCCACAGCCCGCCCCACAGCAACAAGCCGAGATAGAGCCCGAACAATGTATGTGTGAACAAGGGGCTGTCGATACGGACGTGCGAGGCGATCGCGCCGCCGAGATAGCCGGTGAGCAGGATCGCCCCGAGAATCGAGGTCGGCGGAATGGCGTAGAGCACGGTGCAGACGATGGTGACGACGCCGAGGCCGCGCATCAGCGCGTCGCTCGAACCGTAACCCATTCTGTCCATGGTTTCCGTGACGACCGGCCACGGCACCAGCTTGATGGCGCCGTCTATCATCAGGAACAGGATGACGAGGCCGGAGAGAATGCGGCCCGCCCAGCGTGCCGGATTTGAGACAGGCGCGGTCTCGGCGATGACGGTCATGATCGGTCCCCGTTGTCTTGAATGGCTGCTCGGATTCAAGACGAACGAGGGAGGTGGAAACCGACAGGTCGGGTGAAATTTTTTGACAAGGACGCCGTGATGCCCTGGCCAGCCCCGGCATGACGGATCATTGCTCGCGGCATCACCCTCCCTTGGAGGGGGAGGGTCGGTTCGCATGTAGCGTAGCGAAATGCGAAACGGGGTGGGGTGATCTCTCAACTCGGGCACTGTTGGATGCGGAGAGACCGTCACCCCACCTCGGTTCGCATTTCATGCGAACCGATCCTCCCCCTCCAGGGGAGGATAAGAAGGAGCTACTTCCCGGCTTTTTTGCCGCGGGGCTGGCTGTCGCGCTGCAGGCGGTCGAGGTGCATGCGGATGTGGGCGGCTTCGGCCGAGGTGTTGGCCAGCGCGATGGCGCGGTCGAAGGCCACCCGGGCCTCCTCGTTGCGGCCGAGTTGCATGAGGAAGGCGCCGCGCACGCCGAAGAAGTGAAAATAGTTCGACAGCCGCGCCGCCAGCGGCTCGATCATGTCGAGCGCGGCTTCCGGCCCTTTCACCTTGGACACCGCGACCGCGCGGTTCAAGGTCACCACCGGCGACGGCTGCATGATCTCCAGCGCGCCATAGAGCAGGTCGATCTGGGTCCAGTCGGTATCCTCGGGCTTTTCGGCGCGGGCATGCAGCGCTGATATCGCGGCCTGGACCTGATAGGGTCCGCTGCGGCGATGGCGCATCGCCTTGTCGATCAGCGCCAGCCCCTCGGCGATCAGAGCCTTGTTCCATTTCGAACGGTCCTGGTCGTCGAGCAGGATCACGGCGCCATCGGCATCGAACCGCGCATCAGAGCGTGCATGCTGCAGCAGCAACAGCGCGGTCAGCCCCATGATCTCGGGCTCGCTCTGGAACAGCCGCAGCAGCAATCGCGCCAGGCGAATGGCCTCTTCGCACAAAGGCGCCCGAATCTCGGCGGTGTCACCAGAGGCCGAGTAGCCCTCATTGAAAATCAGATAGATCATGGCGGCGACGGAGGCGAGGCGCTCGGAGCGCTCCGCTGCGCCCGGCGCTTCGAATGGCACGTTGGCATCGGCGACGCGCGCCTTCGCCCGGGTGATGCGCTGCTCCATCGCGGCTTCCGAGACCAGGAAGGCGCGTGCGATCTGTTTGACCGTGAGGCCCGAGACGATGCGCAGCGCGAGCGCGATCTGCTGTGTCGCCGGCAGGTCCGGATGGCAGCAGATGAACAACAGCCGCAGGATGTCGTCGCGGTAATGCGAGCCGTCGAGCCGCTCGGCAAGCTCCTCCTCGGCGTCGTCGAGGTCGGAGATCGCCTCGTCCTCGGGCAGCGCCGTTTGCTTCTTGCCGCGCCTGATGTCGTCGATCGCGACATTGCGGCCGACCATGATCAGCCACGCCGCCGGATCGCGCGGCGGGCCGTTCTGCGGCCAGCTCTTCAGCGCGCGCAGGCAGGCGTTCTGAAAGGCTTCCTCGGCGGTATCGAGGTTCCGGAAATAGCGCAGCAGCGCGCCGACCGCCTGGGGGCGAGCCGAAGTCAGTGCGGCATCGATCCAGGCGGTATCGGTCATGGCTGCACGCTCCCCGCCGTGAAGTGGCCAACGGGACGGATCTCGTAGGCGCCGCCGGGATTGGCCGCGCCGAGATCGCGGGCGACGCCGAGCGCCTCGTCGAGGTCCTTGCAGTCGACGAGATAGAAGCCGAGCAATTGTTCCTTAGTTTCGGCATAGGGGCCGTCCAGCACCAGCGGCGGATCGTCCTTGCGCAGCGTGGTCGCCGCCGTGGTCGGCAAGAGCCGCGCGACCGGACCGAGCCGGCCCTGTTTGGTCAATTTGTCCTGAACGACGGACAATTTCTTCATGACCGCAGCGTCCTGTTCCTTGCTCCAGGAACCGACGGTGTCTTCATCGTGATAGCAAAGAATGGCGTACAGCATGAGGCTCAAGCATCTCCGTTGTCTTGATGACGAACGATTATGCCCGGAGCCGACAGGCGCGTCGAAGAAATTTTGAAAATGACCTGCCTGCCGTCAGGGACCTACAATCGGCGGCGGCGGTGGATTGAAATGCCTATAGGCGTGAATGGCCGCCTTGGAACAAAGGCTGCACACACCGAGAATGAGAACGATGCACCTGAGCGTTTTCATCTGACGGCCTCGACCTGATTGGCCATGCAAGGTCTCCCTTGTCGGACGAAAGGAGGCTAGAGAAACACCTCGGTCCGCGATGTGAGGCGGGTCACGCCGGGTTGGCGACGCGAAAGGAATGGTAATGACGAAGGGTGCGCTTGCGCTGCTGGTGCATGGCGGGACCGACAACTGGTCGCCGCAGCGCTGGAAGAGCCGGTTCGATGACGTTTGCGAGGGGCGGTCCGTGCTGCTGTTGCCGGATGCGTCGTTCGATCCGGCTGATGTCCATTACGCGGCGGTGTGGAAGCCGCATCCGGGCGAGCTCGCCGCCTTCCCCAACCTGCGTGTCATTTTCAATCTCGGCGCGGGCGTCGATGCACTGATGGCCGATCGCTCATTGCCCGACGTGCCGCTGGTGCGCGTCGCGGTCGGCGACCTCACCGCGCGGATGACCGAGTATGTCGTTCTGCATGTCCTGATGCACCACCGGCAGGAACTCTATTTGCGGGAATCGCAGCGCGAAAAACGCTGGGCGCCGAAATCGCAATGGGCGGCGGGCGCAATCTCCGTCGGAATCATGGGGCTCGGCACGCTTGGCACTGACGCCGCCGACGTGCTGCGGCGGCTGGGCTTCCGTGTCACAGGCTGGAGTCGCAGCCCGCGAACGATCGAGGGCATCGAATGCTTTCACGGCGAAGCGCAGCTCGAGCCATTCCTGCGGCGGACCGATATTCTGGTATGCCTTCTGCCGCTGACGCCGGAGACGCGGCACATTCTCAATCGCGGGCTGTTTGAGAAACTGAATCGCAGAAGCCCGCTCGGCGCACCGGTCGTGATCAATGCCGGCCGCGGTGGCCTGCAGAACGAGGCCGACATTTTGCAATGCCTCGACGACGGCACGCTCGGCGGCGCCTCGCTCGACGTCTATGCCACCGAACCGCTGCCCGCCGACAGCCGGTTCTGGACCCATCCAAAGGTGGTGCTGACCCCGCACAATGCCGCCGATACCGATCCCGACGAGATATCGAAATACGTCGCGCAGCAGATCGCGCGCTTCGAAGCCGGCGGCGCGCTGGAGAACGTGGTGGACTGTAAGCGGGGATATTAGTTCTCCGTCATTGCGAGGAGCAAAGCGACGAAGCAATCCACTTATCCGTTATGCCGAGATATGGATTGCTTCGCTTCGCTCGCAATGACGGCGGTGAACGCCTCACCCCTTCGCCGGCAGCCTGTGCGCAAAGCTCCAGGAATGGCCGAACGGGTCCATGATGCGAGCATAGCGGTCGCCCCAGAACGAATCCCATGGCTCCAGCGTCACGGTGGCGCCGGCGTCACGGGCACGCTTCACCGCGGCATCGCAGTTCTCGACTTCGAGATGCATGGTCACCGAGGTGCCCTTGATCTGATCCGGCGGAAATACCGCGTCGACGCCATGGGAACCGCGGTGCTCGGGAAAGTCGTCCATGACGAAGATACGCGCGCCGTTGACGCGAATTTCCGAATGCATCAGCCGCTTGCCGTCCTCGGCCGGCATTCGGAGCGTTTCGGTGGCGCCGAGCGCCTTCTTGTAGAACTCGAGCGCTGCGTTGGCGTCGCGGACGACGAGATGGGGCGTGACGATCTGGACGGGGTCGGTCATTTCTGGGCTCCTGATTTTGGACACGTCACGAGGACGAATGAGGCAAACCGAAGCCGACAGCACCAGCGAAAAAATCGTCGTCCCTGCGAACGCAGGGACCCATACGCCGCGGCCCGCGGAAATGGCACATGCGGAGACGGCTTTGCTTCAATGACGAAGTGCAGTGGTTATGGGTCCCTGCGTTCGCAGGGACGACGGAGAGAGTTATTTCGCCGCCCCGACCATCACGTCGATCGCACCGTTGACAATCGCCTCCAGTTCCTTGCGCGGCACCTGAGCGCGGGCGCGGATGGCGATGGTGTGAATGGTGGCGGAGGCCAGTTGCGCCAGCACGGTCGCGTCGGCGCTCACCGGTAGCTCGCCCTTTTCCTGGGCGAGCCGGAAACAGGCCGCAAAAGCCTTGTCGAGCTCGGCAAAACCTTCCAGCACCATCGCGCGGATATCGGGGTCGTGCACCGCCTCGGAGGCTGCGGTCATCACCGTGAAGCAGCCGCGCGGACCGGATTCGCCGGACAGATAGATATCGAGCGCCACTGCATAGATGCGTTCCAGGCGTTTTCGGATCGGCAGTTCGTTCCTGAAGATGTCCCCCATCGCGACCCGCGCGTCGTCACGATAGCGCCGGTAGCTCTTGATGAAGAGTTCGCGCTTGTCGCCGAACGCGCCATAGAGGCTCGGTCGGTTCATGCCGGTGGCGGCGGAGAGATCGTCGAGCGAGGTGGCCGCAAAACCGTCCTTCCGAAACAGGTCGAGCGCCTTGCCGAGCGCCACGCCCGGCTCATAGGCGCGCGGCCGGCCCCGCCGCTTGGGCGGGACGGGAGCGTCGATCCGGGGGACCGGGGACTTCTTCCTTTTTTGTACCATTTCGCAAATAATTCCTTGACCGGATCTATATTATGCGGAACAGTATAAAAATCAATCCTGCCCGCCTTGAACGCCGGCCGATTGATCAACCGCCAAGGAGGCAAATCATGGACCTGTATTTCTCGCCGCTCGCCTGCTCGCTGGCGACCCGGATTGCGCTGTACGAAGCCGGCGTTGAGGTCAACTATCTCGAGGTCGATCCCAAGACCAAGGTGGTGCAGAAGGACGGCTCGGATTTTCGCACCGTCAACCCGCTCGGGCTGGTGCCGACGCTGCGCACCGACGACGGGACCGTGCTGACGGAGAACGCGGCGATCCTGCAATATGTCGCCGACCGCTTTCCGGGCGCCGGCATCTCGGCCAACTCCGCTGAGGAGCGCAGCCGCCTGCATCAATGGCTGTGCTTCATCGGCACCGAACTGCACAAGGCGCTGTTCGTGCCGCTCCTCGACAAGACGGCGCCGCAGGACGCAAAGACTTATGCGCTGAACAAGAATCTGTCGCGGCTCGACTATCTCGAGAACTACCTGAAGGGCCGCGAATTCCTGCTCGATCACTTCAGCGTCGCGGATGCCTATCTCGTCACCATCATCAACTGGACGATGGCGACGCCGCCGATCGAACTGGCGAAGTGGCCGGCGGTGAAAGCCTATCACGAGCGGCTGCGCGCCCGCCCGAGCATTGCGAAGGCGGTCGCCGAGGAGTTCGAACTCTACAAGGACGAACTCGCGCGGCATAAGGCAGCGGCGTAAGGCGCCCTCGTGTCCCGGACGCGGTGCAGCACCCCTTGGTGATGCACCGCAGAGCCGGGACCTATTTCACGGCATGCAGTGGACCCCGGAACTGCCGCTCACCGCCATAGCGTGTCGAAGACGCGCGTAAACGCGCTTATGGCGCTGCGCAGCATCCGGGGAACGCAAACGGCAAAGCCGTCACGCCGGCGGCGCCAGCAACCGCGCCGTCAGATCGCTCAACGCGCGGCGAAAGATTTTGGCGTCGCCGCGCGCCCGTGCCAGGACCAGCGCGCCCTGGATGGTGAGGAGCGCATCTTCGGCGCGTCGCTGTGCCTGGCTGGTCGTGAGCCCGGATCGCCGCAACAGCGACGCCAGCGCCGTTTGCCAGCGCGCGAAATATCCATCGACCGCTTCGGCAAAACTGTCGCGCGCCGAGCCGAGCGCCACCATGCCGACCAGGCAGACGCGATCGCCCGAGTGGAAATATTGATCGACGCCCGCGATCATCGCAGCGATGGCGCGCGCGGGATCGTCGGCGGTGCGCAAGGGCGCGAAGATATGAAGTTCGAACCAGCCGTCGATCTCGGCCAGCACCTCGGTGGCCATCTGCTCCTTGCCGCCGGGGAATAGATGATAGAGGCTGCCCTTGCCGAGCCCGGTGGCTTCCGTGATCAGCGTCAGCGAGGCGCCCTCGTAGCCATGCGCGCGAAACACCTCGCCGAGCGCGCGCAGTACCTCTCCACGTTCGACGCCTCTTTTCAGCATCTGATCATAGCGGATTCTCGCTTAGCCCCGCGACATCCGCCGGGCGCGGACCCGGGGCCGGCCAATGGAAGCGGCGCTCGCTTTCCTTGATGGCGATATCGTTGATGCTGGCCTCGCGCCGCCGCATCAGGCCATGTTCGTCGAACTCCCACTGCTCGTTGCCGTAGGAGCGATGCCACTGCCCGGCATCGTCGCGCCATTCATACTGGAAGCGCACGGCAATGCGGTTCTGATCGAACGCCCAGAGATCCTTGATCAGGCGATAGTCATGCTCCTTCGCCCATTTTCGGGTGAGGAATTCGACGATCGCCTCGCGGCCCTGGAAGAATTCGGAACGGTTACGCCAGCGGCTGTCCTCGGTATAGGCCAGCGATACCCGGACCGGATCGCGCGAATTCCAGGCGTCCTCGGCCATGCGCGCCTTTTGGGCTGCGGTTTCACGGGTGAAGGGCGGCAGCGGCGGACGCGACATGAAGTTTCTCCGGATTGCTAACCCCAACACATTGTACCGATCGGTACAGAGAGTCAATATCCATAGCGTTTTCGAGCGAAGTGGATGCCGGTTCGCGTAAAGAAAACGCGTCAAAACTAAGAATTACTCCGGCGCCAGATCAGCCTTCATCAACAGCCGCAGCGATTTCGGGATCGGCTTCGCCCGTCCCTCGCTGATGAAGGCAACGCGCACTTCCGCCTTGACGAGGACGTCTTCGCCTCGCCGCACCTCCTGTGCCAGCGTGATGGAAGCGCCCTTCACCGCGACCGGCCATGTCACCACGTCGAGCACGTCGTCCATACGCGCCGGCCGCAGAAAGTCTAGTTGCATCGAGCGGACTACGAAGGCAAAGCCCGGCATCTCCTCCTGCGCCTGCTCGAACAGCGCATGCTGCGAGGCGCCCATCAGCCGCAGATGATTGGTGCGCCCGCGCTCCATGAAGCGCAGGTAATTGGCGTGATAGACGATGCCTGAAAAATCGGTGTCTTCGTAATAGACACGGACCTGCATGTGATGGCGGCCGTCGCGGATCTCGCCGTCGAGGTAAGGAGTCATTTCAAATGATTTACTTGCTCGCGAGCCAGCCTGAGAAACTCTTTCAGATCCCAGGGCACAATACGGCCCGCTTTCACGTCAGCCATACCTTCTTCGATCAGACGCTCAAGCTCCGAGAACTTCCTAGCTCTTTCGACGGGTATATCCATCGGGAGAGAGTATCAGCTTCAGGGCTGAATGCACAGGTAACCGGACTGCTTCAACTTACGCCACCGCCGGCCGCCCCGCCCCCACCGTCACCAGCACGATCTCTGGTGGCACCCCGAGCCGGAACGGCATGATGCTGCAGCCGAGGCCGCCGGAGACGACGACGTCGCAGTTCATCTTGATATGGCCATAGGCGAGCTGCTGGCCGGACGGCGAGATCGGCGACCAGCCCAGCATCCGCACCTGGCCGCCATGGGTGTGTCCGGAGAGCTGCAGCGCAACGCGCGCGGGCACGCGGCGCGCGATGTCAGGCTCGTGCGCCATCAGGACCACCGGCGCATCGTCGGTGATCTTCGCCAGCGTCGCGCCGAGATCGTCGACGCCGATCCGCTTGAGCGGCCTGAAGCGGCGGGCCGGAATGTAAGCGAGCTGGTCGCCCAATCCGGCAAGCCAGAACGATTGGCCATTCTTGGTGAGTTTCTTCGCGTCGTTTTCGTACACCGGGATACCGACAGCTTCCAGCGCACGGCCCGCGCTCGGCAGCCCCTGCCCGTTGCGCTGCACTTCCTTGTCTTCCCACCAGTCGTGATTGCCGAGCACCGCATGCACGCCGAGCGGCGCCTTCAATCCGGCCAACGCTCCCGCCCATTCGGCGTCGGGAATGAAGCGTGTCACCTTGCGATGTCCGGCCACGTAGTCGCCGAGCATGACGACGATGTCGGGCTTGAGCGTATTGGTGCGTTCGACGATCTCACCGATATGATCGAGCGACATCCAGGGATCGCAGGCGTGGAGGTCGGCGATGGCGGCGATCCTGAGCTTGAGACCTGCCGGCCATTGTGGCGGCGAGATGTTGTACCGCACGACGCGAAGCCGGACGACCGGCGCGCTGAACCCGTAAGCGGTGGTTGAGGCGCCCAGCGCGCCCAGGCCACCCATGGACTTCAAGAAATGACGGCGTGTTAACATGTGATCCAATCGTGATGCAGCGCCAACATGGTGGCGGATTGGGCCCGAATTGGGGTGCGTTTGTGCAGAACGTTAGCAGACCTCCAGCAGCTTCTCACCAGCGATTCTGCCCTTAGTGCACCGCCGGAATGATCGGGTTCGAAGCGCTCAATCGTCGCCGTTGCCGAACAAGCCGAACTGCGCGGGATCGCGGGCGGGCTCGGCGAGGCCGAGGTGGCGGAAGGCGTGCGAGGTGAGCAGCCTACCGCGCGGGGTGCGCTGCAGATAGCCGCACTGGATCAGATAGGGCTCGATGATGTCCTCGATGGCGTCCCGCGGCTCGGATAGCGCCGCCGCCATGGTCTCGACGCCGACCGGGCCGCCGCCATAGTTCATCGCGATGGTCGTCAGATAGCGACGGTCCATGGCATCGAGGCCGGCGGCATCGACTTCCAGCGCGCTCAGCGCGTGGTCGGCGATGGCGCGGTCGACCGAGCTGGCGTCGGCTGCGGACGCGAAATCACGCACGCGGCGCAACAGGCGGCCGGCGATGCGCGGCGTGCCGCGGGCGCGGCGCGCGATTTCGTTGGCGCCGTCAGGCGTCATGCCGATGTTGAGCACGCGGGCGCCGCGGCTGACGATCTTCTCCAGCTCTTCCTCGGTGTAGAAGTTCAGCCGGATCGGAATGCCGAAACGGTCGCGCAGCGGATTGGTCAACAACCCTGCGCGCGTCGTGGCGCCGACAAGAGTGAACTTTGCGAGATCGATCTTGACCGAACGCGCCGCCGGCCCCTCGCCGATGATGAGGTCGAGCTGAAAATCTTCCATCGCGGGGTACAGCACCTCCTCGACGGCTGGGCTGAGGCGATGGATTTCGTCGATGAAGAGCACGTCGCGCTCTTCGAGATTGGTGAGCAGTGCGGCAAGATCGCCGGCCTTGGCGATGACAGGACCGGAAGTGGCGCGAAAGCCGACGCCGAGTTCGCGCGCGACGATCTGCGCCAGCGTGGTCTTGCCGAGGCCGGGAGGCCCGACGAACAGCACGTGGTCCAGCGCCTCGCCCCGCTTGCGCGCGGCCTCGATGAAGATCGAGAGATTCTTGCGTGCCTGCGCCTGGCCGACGAATTCGGACAGCAATTGCGGACGCAGCGCGGTGTCGCCGACATCGTCGCTGCGTCGCTCGGGGGTGACGATGCGGGAGGGGGTGTTCACCCGTTGCCCCTCCGGTACTTGTTGGGCAAAAGCTCGCCGATGGTGACGACCTTCGGCTCGCGGCCATTGTCGGGAACGATGACCCGCGCCTTTGCATCGTAATCGTGGATCAGTTCGCGACAGATGCCGCAGGGCGATACCACGGCGATACTGCCGGGCTCGTCCGGCTTGGGATGGCGCACGGCGACGATGGTCTCGATGCCGCGATCGCCGGTTTCGGTGATGGCGCGCCCAATGGCGATCGCCTCCGCGCAGACGGCGATCCGGCCGATATAGGCGTCGATATTCACACCGGTGACGATGCGGCCGTCGCGGGTGCGCATCGCAGCGCCGACCTCCTGCCACTTATTGCGATAACGCGGCCTGATCGCGTCAATCGCGGCAGCAATTAGTTCCTGGTCTTTCTCGCTCAACATGGCAGCAACGCATTCCTTCGACAGTCAGTGGCGAACATAGTCTATTTCGCCAGTTCCTTCAGGCCCAGCCGGATAAGCTGAGCCGTCTCGGCATTCTCGCCCGCGCTGCGCGAGGCGGTGGCGATGGCGGCGGCGGCCTGTGGCTGGCCGTAGCCGAGATTGACCAGCGCCGAGATCGCGTCGGTGACCGGGCGCGGTGCGCGGTCGCTGTCGATGGCGCCGGCCAGATGCACCACGGCGGGATCGACATTGGCGAACGCCGGCGCCTTGTCCTTCAATTCAGACACGATGCGCTCGGCGACCTTGGGGCCGACGCCCGGCGTGCGCGACACCGCGGCCTTGTCGCGCAGCGCAATCGCATTGGCGAGTTCGGCCGGCGGCAGCGTCGACAGCACTGCCAACGCGACCTTGGCGCCGACGCCCTGCACGGTCTGCAAGAGGCGGAACCATTCGCGCTCGGTATCGGTGCGGAAGCCGAACAGCTTGATTTGATCCTCGCGGACATAGGTTTCGATCGAGAGCACCGCAGCCTCGCCGGGCGACGGCAGCGCCTGCAGCGTGCGCGACGAGCAATGCACCTGATAACCGACGCCTCCGACGTCGAGGATGACAAAATCCTCGCCGTAGGAATCGATCAGGCCTTTGAGTTTACCGATCATTGTGACGTCCCGGATTCGAAGGCGATGGCGGCGCCGACAAAAGTGAGGGACGCACCGGCTAAGGGGTTCCCTCCCCCCTTGCGGGGGAGGGTTAGGGAGAGGGGTGCCGCTTGCTCGATTGCCTGACGTACAGCGAGGCCAGCGCTTCCCTCATCGACTGTGTAGCTAAGTTCGTTGATACATTGTCGTCGCGCATCTTCGGTCGGAACCCGCGGCTTACCCCTCTCCCCAACCCTCCCCCGCAAGGGGGGAGGGAGCCTGACGAGTGTGCTTCCCTCACTTGGCCTGACGCGGCGGCAGCCCATCATGCGCTCGCCACTTTCATCCGCAGTGCTGCGCCCTGGCGGTGATGGGCGTGCGTAATCGCGATCGCCAGCGCGTCGGCGGCGTCGGCGGATTTGGGCTCGGCCTTCGGCAGCAATATCTTCAGCATCACCGCGATCTGGTTCTTGTCGGCGTGGCCCGCTCCGACCACGGTCTTCTTCACTTGATTGGGCGCGTATTCCGCAACCGATATGCCGAACATCGCGGGCGCCAACATGGCGACGCCGCGGGCCTGGCCTAGCTTCAGGGTGGCGACGCCGTCCTTGTTGACAAAAGTCTGCTCCACTGCGGCTTCCGCCGGCTTGAAATCGCCGAGGACTGTGGCAAGCCCTTCATGGATCGCCAGCAGGCGGCTCGCTATAGGCAGGTTGTCCGGCGGCTCCACCGAGCCGCAGCCGATGAAGACGAGCCGGTTGCCCTCGGTCTCGATCACGCCCCAGCCGGTACGGCGCAGGCCGGGGTCGATGCCGATAATCCGGACGGGGTGGCGAATCGGTGGGGATGTCATGGCGTAGTGATAACGCCAGAGCCGGATGAACGAAACATAAAGAGAACGGAAATCCCCTGGATGAGGCTGGCCGTGCCCCGGACGCGGCGCGACACGAAGTGACGCGACGCAGAGCCGGAGCCCATCTATCCGCACGGTACTCAGCAGCATGGGTCCCGGCTCTACTGAGCAGCGCTACCGGACGATGCTTCGCATCGCCTAGGCTGCACCGCGTCCGGGACACGTGACACCCTACCCGCCCATCTTGGCGACCAGCGCGTCGGAAACCTCGAAATTGGCGTAGACGTTCTGCACGTCGTCGTGCTCGTTCAACAGGTCCATCAGCTTCAACAGCTTCTCGCCGGTCTCGTCATCCACCGCGACCGTGTTCTGCGGCTTCCAGGTCAGCGCTGCCTTGCGGGCTTCGCCGAACTTGGCTTCCAGCGCTTTCGCAACCTCGCGAAAGGTTTCCTGCGAGGCGTAGATCTCGTGGCCGCTTTCGCTGGATACAACGTCGTCGGCGCCGGCCTCGATCGCGGCTTCCAGCATCGCGTCGTCGGAGGCCTTGCTGGCGTCGTATTCGATGATGCCGGTGCGGTCGAACATGAAGGCGACCGAGCCGGTTTCGCCGAGATTGCCACCGGACTTGGTGAAATAGGAGCGGATGTCGGAGGCGGCGCGGTTGCGGTTGTCCGTCAGCGCCTCGACGATGATGGCGACGCCGCCGGGGCCGTAGCCCTCGTAGCGGATCTCGTCATAGCTCTCGCTTTCGCCGCCGATCGCCTTCTTGATGGCGCGCTCGATATTGTCCTTCGGCATGTTTTCCTGCCGCGCCGCGATCACGGCCGCGCGGAGCCGGGGGTTCATGGCCGGGTCCGGGGTTCCCAATTTGGCGGCAACGGTGATTTCGCGCGCCAGCTTGCTGAACAGCTTGGACTTCTGGGCATCCTGCCGGCCCTTGCGGTGCATGATGTTCTTGAATTGGGAATGGCCGGCCATGCGGAGTCTCTTGGATTCATCCGGGGTGTAGGGGTGAAGCGCGGCCTTATAGGCCGGCAACCGGCTGAAATCAAAGATTTACGTCCCATCCGGGTATGCCGGTACTGCCGCGCGCCGAAATATCAGGCAGTTGTTAACCATGATTTCATGCTCGGATGAGAGGATTTCGCACGCGCCCTCAACTTTTAAGGGACTCCATGGCCTTCGGTTTGTTCAAAAAGCAGGTGGCGGAACCGGCTTTGCCTGCCGTCCAGCCCAAGGTTCAGACGGCCGGCGCCGTGACGGAGGCCGTCTCGGGCGATGGCGACTCGGCCCAGGCCATCCTCGAACTTCTGGAACTCGAACTCGGCGCGATGATCCGCCAGCTCGAGCGGGCGGCCAATTCGGTCGCCGGCGGCGCCGAGGCGACCGCTGCGACGCTCTCCACCATTCGCCAGCGCACCGACGCCCTGACGAGCCGCACCAGCGCTGCACAGGGCACGGCGACGACGTTTTCGCACGCCGCCGACAAGTTCACCCAATCGGCGCAAGGGATCGGCTCCCAGGTGCGCGACGCCGGCAAGCTCGCCGACCAAGCCAGTGAGGCCGCCCGCGAAGCCGGCGCCAATGTCGACCGCCTGAGGGAATCATCGGCCGCGATCGGCAACGTGGTCAACCTGATCGCGCAGATCGCGCGGCAAACCACGCTCTTGGCGCTCAATTCCACCATCGAGGCCGCACGCGCCGGCGAAGCCGGGCGCGGCTTTGCCGTCGTCGCCACCGAAGTGAAGGCGCTCGCGGTGCAGACCCAAAGCGCGACGGAGGAAATCACGAAGAAGATCGAGGCACTGCAGCGGGATGCCGCGGGCTCGGTCGATGCCGTGCATCGCATCACGCAGTCGATCGAGGCGATCCGCCCGGTGTTCGAGAACGTCAACGGCGCGGTCGCCGAGCAGAGCGCGACCACCGGCGAGATGGCCGACAATGCGGCCTCCGCTTCGAGCTTCATCGCTTCCGTCGGCGCCAGCGCCACCGAAATCGACAGCGCCACCAAGGAAGCCGAGGCCCATGGCGAAAGCGTCGCCAAGGCCGGACGGGCCGTCACCGCGTTTGCGCAGAAGCTCAAGGCGCGTTGCGCAGTGCTGCTGCGCCAGGGTGATCGCACCGAGCGCCGCGAACAGCAAAAACTACCGTGCAGCCTCAAGATCGAAATCCAGACGCCGCGCGGCGTGATATCGGCGCCGGTCTATGAGATTTCGATCGATGGCATCCTGGTCAGCGGGCCAGACGCCGAAAGGCTGGCGCAGGGCCAGAGTTTTGAGGCGACGTTGCAGGATATCGGCGCTTGCCGCATTCGCGTCAGTGAGCGCTCGAAGGCCGGCACGCAGGCCCGGTTCGAGCGGACGAATGCCGCGCTGATCGAGAAGATCGAAGACAAGCTGTGGTCGATCCAGGACGACAACACCGAGGCGGTCACCCGCGCGATGGAAGCCGGCGCCGCGCTGAAGAAAATCTTCGAGAACGGGATCGATAGCGGCGCCATCTCAATGGAAGACATGTTCGACACCAACTACGTCGAGATACCAGGCAGCAACCCGGTGCAATATCGCACCAAAATCCTGGACTGGGCCGATCGCGCGCTGCCGCCGTTCCAGGAAGCGTTCCTTGCCAAGGACAAGCGGATGGCGTTCTGCGCCATGATCGACACCAACGGCTATTTGCCGGTGCACAACAAAATCTATTCGCACCCACAGCGCCCGGGCGACGTCACCTGGAATACCGCCAACAGCCGCAACCGCCGTATCTTCAACGATCCGGCCGGACTCGCCGCCGGGCGCAATCAGCGCGCCTATCTGATCCAGAGCTACGCCCGCGACATGGGCAACGGCAACACCGTGATGATGCGCGAGATCGACGTGCCGATCCGCGTCAAGGGCCGCCACTGGGGCGGCTTCCGCACGGCCTACCGGCTTTAGCCACACTCGCCCTCACCGCGCATATCGCATCAAATGGCATGCGCCGTTTCGCGCGATTGCGCCGATGGCTGCCTGAAAAGCGTGCCGTGAAGCGGTTGCGGCTATCGCGCTTTCGCCCTGAACCTTCCTTGTTCGAACTCGTTGATAGGCAGGCGTGGAACCGCGGCTGACGGCTCCCTCAGCGCGCCAGGTCAAGCAGGCTGGATCGTCCCCGCGCAGGCCCCTCGCGCACCAGCCAAGGCAGGTCGAGATAAGACAGGCGGAGATCAAGCAGGCGGAGGTCAAAAATGGCCCGATCTGGCGCAGCAAGGCGTGCAACGCGGATGGTCACCGTGCCGGAGAAAATTCCGATCAGGCTGACCGTCAACGGCAACCGCATGGAACTGACGGCCGCCCCGTGGACGACGTTACTCGACGCGCTACGCGATCATCTCGACCTGACGGGCACCAAGAAGGGCTGCGACCACGGACAATGCGGCGCGTGTACCGTTCTGGTCGACGGGCGGCGGATCAATTCCTGCCTGACGCTGGCGGTGATGAAGCAAGGCGCCGAAATCATCACCGTCGAGGGCCTTGCACATGACGGCGAGCTGCATCCGCTGCAGCAGGCCTTTATCGATCATGATGCATTTCAGTGCGGCTACTGCACGTCGGGACAGATCTGCTCGGCCGCCGGGCTGATCGCCGAGGGCAAGGCCAAAACGGCCGACGAGATTCGCGAACTCATGAGCGGCAACATCTGCCGCTGCGGCGCCTATCCGAACATCGTGGCGGCGATCCAGCAGGCGATGGAGCGATCATGACCCCGTTCCAATATGCGCGCGCAAACGACGTCGCCGATGCCATCAAGCAGATTGCCACGGATCCTTCGGCAAAATTCATTGCGGGCGGCACCAACCTGATCGACCTGATCAAATATGATGTCGAGGGTCCGAGCCGGCTGATCGATATTTCGCACCTGCCGCTCAGGAGCGTCGAACCAACCTCCGCCGGTGGCGTTCTGATCGGCGCGATGGTGCCGAACACCGACCTCGCCTACCACCCCCTGATCGAACAGCGCTATCCACTGCTCTCGCGCGCGATACTATCAGGCGCGTCGCAGCAGTTGCGCAACATGGCCTCGACCGGCGGCAACCTGCTGCAGCGGACGCGCTGCTTCTACTATTACGACACGGCGACGCCGTGCAACAAACGTGAGCCGGGTAGCGGCTGCTCGGCGATCGATGGCGTCAACCGCATCAATGCGATCCTCGGAACCAGCGCGGCCTGCATCGCTACGCATCCTTCCGACATGTGCGTGGCACTCGCAGCGCTCGAAGCCACCGTGCATGTCACGGGTCCAGCTGGGGCGCGCACCATCGCGTTTGCGGATTTCCATCGCCTGCCCGGCAACACGCCGCAGCGCGACACCAATCTGGAACCCGATGAGATCATCACGGCCATCGAGCTTCCGCCAAAAGGGTTTAGCGCAAACTATTCCTACCTGAAGATCCGCGATCGTCTATCGTACGCGTTCGCGCTGGTATCGGTGGCGGCAGCGCTCGAACTCGACGGCGACACGATCAAGGAAGCCCGCCTGGCGCTCGGCGGCGTCGCACACAAGCCATGGCGCAGTACCGCGGCCGAAGCGGCCCTGCTCGGACAACGCACTGACGCGACCGCATTTGCGAAAGCCGCGGATTGGCTGCTGCACGGCGCCAAAGGCTACGGGCACAACGATTTCAAGATCGGCCTGGCGCGGCGCGCTATCATTCGCACGCTCGATCAGGCCGCGCGAGGCACGCCGCAGTCGGTCTCCGACAAGAAAATACGGTGAGCGCCATGGCAAGCTATATCGGATCAGCGACATCCCGCGTCGACGGCAGGGCCAAGGTCACCGGCGAAGCCAAATATGCCGGCGATTTCAACGTCGCCGGCCTCGTCCATGGCTATGTCGTCGAATCGACGATACCGAAGGGGCGGATCGTGCGCATCGACACCAGCGGGGCGCTGGAGGTTGATGGCGTGATCGACGTGCTGACCCATCGGAATCGACCGCAGATGCCCGACAAGGATGACGCCTACAAGGACGAAGTCGCGCCGGAAAAAGGCTCACCCTATCGCCCGCTCTACGACGACATGATCCATTTCAGCGGACAACCGCTCGCGCTGGTACTGGCCGAGGATTGGGAAACCGCGCGCGTCGCCGCTTCGCTGATAAAGGTCGAGTACCAGAAGGCGCTTCACGTCACCGATCTGCACGCGGAGCGCACCCGCGCCTTTGCCATCGATAAGCCGGAGAAGCCGCGCGGCGATGCCGAAAAGGCATTTGCGTCCGCCGCCGTGCGCCATGCGGCCGAATATTTCATTCCGACCGAGCACCACAATCCGATGGAATTGTTCGCTTCGACGGCGATCTGGGATGACGGCCAGCTCACCGTCTACGACAAGACGCAGGGCGTGCAGAACGTCCAGCAATATCTCTGTGGCGTGTTCAAGATGAAGCCGGACGCGGTTCGCGTCATGTCGCCGTACATGGGCGGCGGTTTCGGCTCCGGCCTGCGCCCGCAATATCAGGTCGTGCTGGCGGTGCTGGCGGCGCGTGCGCTCAAACGTCCGGTTCGCGTCATGCTGACGAGGGCGCAGATGTATGCACTCGGCTACCGGCCGGCGAGCATCGAACGGCTTGCACTTGGCGCCAGCAGCGAGGGCGCGCTCGAAGCAATGCAACATGAAGCCATCACTGTGACCTCGCAGTTTGAGGAGTTCGCGCGCAACGATACTGGCTGGGGAAACCTGCTCTACAAGAGTCCGAATGCGGAATTCGGGCACAGACTGGTAAAGCTCGATCTGCCGACCTCCTGCGACATGCGCGCGCCGGGGGCTGCGACCGGCGTCTATGCGCTCGAATGCGCGATGGACGAACTCGCCGTCGCGCTCAAGACGGATCCGGTGCAGTTGCGGCTGCAATGCTATTCCGACCGCGATCAAGGCGCGGATATTCCCTATACCAGCAAGCAACTGCGTGAATGCTACCGGCAGGGCGCGGCGGCGTTTGGCTGGGACAAGCGCACGCCCGAGCCGCGCTCCATGCGCGAGGGCAGCGACCTGGTCGGCTGGGGCATGGCATCCGGCGTATGGGAGGCGCTGCAGATGCCGACCACGGTGCGCATCGTGCTGACGGCGAACGGTCATGCGGAAGTGGCGACCGCCGCATCCGATATCGGCACCGGGACCTACACGATCATGGCCCAGGTCGCGGCCGACATGCTCGGCCTGCCGATCGACAATATCAGCGTCAAGCTCGGCGATTCCACGCTGCCACAATGTCCGCTCGAAGGCGGTTCGTGGATCGCGTCCTCAGTGTGCAACGCGATTGCCAATACCGCCCGCGCGGTTCGCGGCGACTTGCTGAAGCTTGCAATCGGCATGAAGGATTCGCCGCTGGCAGGCGCCGGCGTGGACGACGCCGCGCTGATTGACGGCAAGATCGTCAGCAAGCGCGATGCGACCCGCGCAGTCTCGATTGCCAGCGCGATGCAATCCGGCAATGCCGATCGCATCACGCGCGAGGAGGCCAACAAGGTTGCCGAAGACAAGTCTCACGCGCGCAATGTCCACTCCGCCATCTTCGCGGAGGTCAAGGTGGACGAACAGCTTGGCGTCATCCGCGTGACCCGCGTGGTCAATGCCGTCGCCGCCGGCCGCATCCTCAACCCGAAGACCGCCCACAGCCAGGTCATGGGTGGCGTGGTCTGGGGAATCGGCATGGCGCTGCACGAGGAAACGCTGTTCGACCATCGCTTCGGACGCGTCATGAACGCCAATATCGCTGAATACCACGTGCCCGTGAATGCCGACGTGCACGACATCAAGGTGATCTTCGTCGACGAGCCCGACCAGATCGTCAATCCACTCGGTATCAAGGGCCTCGGCGAGATCGGCATTGCCGGCGTGGCGGCGGCGATCGCCAACGCGGTCTATCACGCGACGGGAAAGCGCGTCCGCGACCTGCCGATTACGCTCGACAAGGTGGTTCAGTTCAATTGAAGCGAGGTCCGTGTCCCGGACGCGGTGCAGCGCGCAGCGCTGCTCCGCAGAGCCGGGACCCATCTTTCCGCATATCATCTCTGGACCCCGGCTCAGCAGCGCATCACTGCGTGCTGCGCTGCGTCCGGGGAACGGAGCCAGCAGCCTCGGCATCGACGCTCGCCGGCGTTTGTATCGCCTCACGCCCAAAACGCCGGCACGGCCGGCTCGAGCCTGCCGCCGGCCCGCACCGGCGCAACACGCAGCGCGAGACCGGTGGCATCATCGGTCTCGACCGCGACACCGCTGAGTGTCGCCGCCCCTGCGGCCGGTTCGAAGCGGGCTGATGGGATACCCGTCGTAAAGCGCCGTAGCGGCTCTTCCTTCTGCATGCCGATGATGGAATCATAATCGCCGGTCATGCCGGCGTCTGTCATGTAGGCGGTGCCGCCGGCGAGGATCTGATGATCGGCGGTCGGCACATGGGTATGCGTGCCGACGACGAGGCTGGCGCGGCCATCGCAGAAATAGCCGATGCCTTGTTTCTCGCTCGTCGCCTCGCCATGGAAATCGACCACGATCGCATCCGCGGCTTCGCGCAGCGGACAGGCCTCGAGTTCCTGATTGAGCACCGCGAAGGGATCGTCGAACGGCGTCATGAAGACGCGGCCGATCGCGTTGATAACCAGCGCGCGCTTGCCGTTCTTGGTATCGACCAGCGCCGCTCCCCGGCCCGGCGTGCCTTTTGGATAGTTCGCGGGCCGGACCAGTTTTGGCGCGCGCTCGATGAACACCAGCGCCTCGCGCTGATCCCAGGCGTGATTGCCGAGCGTGATGGCATCCGCCCCGGCGTCGAGCAATTCCTGATAGATCGCCTCGGTAATGCCGAACCCGCCGGCGGAATTCTCGCCATTGACGACGACGAGGTCGAGCGCCCAGTCCCTGATCATGCCGGGCAGATATGCCGCGACCGCGGTGCGCCCTGCTCGGCCGACCACGTCACCAACGAAGAGAATACGCAAAGTTCAGCTCCGGAAATCGAACACTTTCTTTTCCGTTAGCACATAATCCAGCGCCACGTCGTGCGGCAGCGCGGGAACGGCTTTTATTTCCTGCACGGAAAAGCCGGTGCCGATGGCCGTAATGGCCTTCGCCTTGCGCAAGTGGGCGAGTGTGAAGTCGTAGTGTCCTGCGCCATAACCGATGCGGTGGCCGGCGCGATCGAACGCCGCCAGCGGCACCAGCATGATATCGGGCACGAGTTCGGCCGCCGCCGGCGACGGCTCGAGAATGCCGAGCGGCCCCATCATCAGCCGGTCATCGGGCGCCCACGCGCGAAACGCGAGCGATTTGCCACGCGACAGCACTGCGGGCAGCGCGAGCTTCGCGCCCTGTTCGGCGAGCTTGCGCATCAGGGGTGCCGGATCGATCTCGCTGCGGATCGGCGAATATCCCGACACGACGAGCCCTGGCTCGACCTCGAACGGCAGGCCGCGCTTCGCCATCGCCTGCGCCGCAGCCGCGCGCTGCTCGTCGCTCAACGCATCGCGTTTCGCCAGAGCTGCGGCGCGGAGATCGGCTTTCGACAGGGTTGCCGTCATGCAGTATCTTTCCGCCGTCATCACCCGCGACCTGTCCGCCGAAGCTCAACGAGCGAAGGCGGAAGGCGGGTGATCCAGTATTCAAGAGACTTCAGTGATTCAACCGAGACGCCGCGGCGTACTGGATACCCCGCATGCGCGGGGTATGACGGGACGTGCGCGGGTAGGACGAGGTCGCAAGCAACAAAACGAAAGTGCGAGGCCGCGAACGCCGTTGAAGCACTCGATCCCGGAGTTCCCTACGAAAGTAGGTGGGCACCATATGTCCGGATCCACGGACCCGGCCAGGGACAGTTCCCTAAAGGATCGATAAGGCCCCGGGGATATATGGCTCCTGACGCACGACGCAGCTTCGCGAAGCCAATGTAAGCGCTACGAGGCGAGTCCGCCAGCGGTTACCGCTTAGCTTTCCCGTCCCCTAACGCGGAAGACGGGCCGCGCGACATGAACACAACTTTCGAAATGGCCAGTTGCACTCGCGTTAAGATTGCACTCCAATTCACCCTCCCCTGGAGGGGGAGGGTCGTTCGCACTCGGGCGATGCGCAGCATCGTCCGATGCGAGCGGGGTGGGGTGATCTATCCACGAGCGAGATAGATATGATTTCAACGGCAATCCGACGCGCCGCAGCGAAGAAGCTGCGGGCGAATACTACGCCGCATGAACGCGCTCTCTGGCGTGCTTTGAAAGAGCTGCCGATGGAAGGCACACATTTCCGGCGACAGGCGCCGATCGGCCGTTATGTCGTGGACTTCTTCTGTCCCGCAAAACGTCTCGTCATTGAGCTTGATGGCGGGCACCATAACGACGATGCGACGGCCAAGCGCGATAGCGAACGGCAAGCCTGGCTGGAGCAGGAAGGGTACCGTGTTATTCGCTTCTGGAATTCGGATGTGGCCTCTGATCTCAGAGCGGTGATGGAGAAGATTTACGTGGAAGTGTATGGGTCGAGAGAGGCTGACGCACTGCCACTGAAGCACCGCCGACGACGATAGACTGTCACCCCGCCCCGCCGCTGCGCGGCGACCCTCCCCCTCCAGGGGAGGGTAGAGCGAGCGCGCGTCAATCATTCGCGACTTGTCGCAGACATTCGCGCCATCGTAGCGCGCCCCTTATCCTCCCCTGGAGGGGGAGGATCGGTTCGCATGAAATGCGAACCGAGGTGGGGCGACAGTCTTTCGTATCGGGCGCTGCCCGTGTTGAGAGATCACCCCACCCCGCCTCACATCTCGCTTCGCTCGCTGTGAGCCGACCCACGAGCGAGCTTCGCTCGTCTCGGACCCCTCCAGGGGAGGGTGAAGAATTGGCGCGGTCTATCACCCGATCGCGACGCCGCTGCCGATGGTGCGGTTGATGACCTGCGTGGTTTTCTCGATGCGGTCGGCGGCGGCGTTGAGCGCGTTGGCGACGGCGACCTGGGTGGCCTTGGCGCGGTCGGCGGCGGCGGTGCGGACGTTGCGCAGGGTTTCAAGTTCGCCCTCCAGCGCACGGATGCGCGCGTTGGCATCCAGCAGTTCGTCGCACACGGTGAGCGCGGCCATCACGGTGAGGCGCGCATCGCCGATCTCGCCGAACTTGCCGCGCAACTCTCCGACCCGCGATTCCAGGCTCTCGGCGAGCTTCAACAGCCGCACCTCCTGCCCTTCCTCGCAGGCCATGCGATACTGCCGGCCGTTGATGGTGACGTTGATGTGACTCATTCACTCTCCCCGGCGTCGGCATCGAGCACCGCACGGATGGTGCCGATCGCGGCATCCAGCTTTTCTGATATCTCGCGGTTGGTGCGCTCCAGCCGCCGCGTCTTCACCAGCGAACCGTCGAGTTCGTCGGCGAGCCGCGAGCGATCGGCGCCGAGCGCCTGGATCCGGCTCGCCAGCTCGTTCTCGTCGCGGTCGGCGTCGCGCCGCCGCTCGGCCGCAGCCTCGAGCGCATCGAGCGCCATCATCAGGCGCCGCGTAGCGGCGTCGATGTCGGCATAGACCGGCTCGGCATTGCCGGCCCCGTTGGTGTGACGATCGCCCATGAAAGACAGCGCGCACCTTCGCGGTAGGCCCGCCGCACGGCAGCAAAATCCGCGGTTCGGCAAGCGGTTAGAGCACGAAATTTACGTGGCAAGCGAGCCGAGCGCAACGCCCGCGCGAAGCTATGCACTGCTAAGCACCTTTTCGCATGGCAAGGGCGTTTCCACGCCTTGGACTCCCGGGGATTGAGGTGCTATCCAGCCCGCACTTTCCCTCAAACACGCCCGTATTGCGGCCTTCGCCCGGTACATACCCCTAACCAAGCACCTCATTTCAGGCGGATTTTCATCATGACGCAGGTCGATCATACCCGTATGGCCAATGCGATTCGCGGGCTTGCCATGGATGCCGTCGAAAAGGCGAAATCCGGCCATCCCGGCCTGCCGATGGGCGCCGCCGACATCGCGACCGTGCTGTTCACACAGTTCCTCAAATTCGACGCGGCGGCTCCGACCTGGCCCGACCGCGACCGCTTCGTGCTGTCGGCCGGACACGGCTCGATGCTGCTCTATGCCCTGCTGTACCTGACCGGCAACAAGGACATGACGCTCGATCAGATCCGGAATTTCCGTCAGCTCGGCTCCAAGACGCCGGGACATCCGGAGAATTTCGAGACCAGCGGCGTCGAGACCACCACCGGCCCGCTCGGCCAGGGCATCGCCACCTCGATCGGCATGGCGCTGGCGGAAAAGATGCTGGCCGCCGAATTCGGCAAGAAGGTGGTGAGCCACCACACCTACGTGCTCGCTTCCGACGGCGACCTGATGGAAGGCGTGTCGCAGGAAGCGATCGCGATGGCCGGGCACTGGAAGCTGAACAAGCTGATCGTGCTGTATGACAACAACGGCATCTCGATCGATGGCCCGACCTCGCTCGCCGATTCGGTCGATCAGGTGAAGCGCTTCAAGTCCGCGGGCTGGGCGGCCGAACTGATCGACGGCCAGGATCCGAAGGCGATTGCCGCCGCGATCGCCCGCGCGCAAAAATCCAACAAGCCGTCGCTGATCTCCTGCAAGACCACGATCGGTTACGGCGCGCCGACGCGGGCCGGCACGGCGAAGGCCCATGGCGAGGCGCTCGGCGCCGATGAGCTCAAGGGCGCCAAGGAAAAGCTCGGCATTTCGCTCGACGCCTTCTCGGTGCCTGACGATGTGCTGAAGGCATGGCGTGCCGCCGGCAGCCGCGGCGCTGCCGCGCGCGAGGAATGGGAAGGCGTTTTCGCCGAGCTCGGCCCCCGCAAGCGCGCCGAGTTCGAGCGGCGAATGCGGCACGAGCGGCCGGCCGCGCTGTCGAAGGCGCTGCGGGTGCACAAGAAGGCGCTATTGGAATCGCCGCTGAATGTTGCCACGCGGAAATCTTCCGAAGCTGCGATCGAGGCGATCGCCGCCGCGATGCCGATGGAATTTTTGGCGGGCTCGGCCGACCTCACCGGCTCCAACAACAACAAGGCGAAGTCGGCAGTGGCGTTCTCGGCCAAGACGCCGAAGGGCCGCTTCATCCACTACGGGATCCGCGAGCACGGCATGGCCGCGGCGCTGAACGGCATCTTCCTGCATGGCGGCTTCGCGCCGAACGGCGCGACCTTCCTGGTGTTCACGGACTACGCGCGGCCTGCGATGCGGATCGCCGCGCTGATGGGCGCGGGCGTCGTCTACGTGATGACCCATGATTCGATCGGGCTCGGCGAGGACGGGCCGACGCATCAGCCGGTCGAGCATCTCGCGGCGCTTCGCGCCATTCCCAACATGCGCGTGTTCCGCCCGTGCGACGCCGTCGAGGTCGCGGAATGCTGGGAACTGGCGCTCAACCGTGTCGACGGCCCGACGGTGCTGGCGCTGACCCGCCAGAACCTGCCGCAGCTTCGCACCAATGCGCCCAACGATAATCCTTGCGCGCATGGCGCCTATGAGTTGGTCGCGGCGCAGGGCGAGGCAAAAGTGTCGCTGTTCGCCTCGGGCTCTGAGGTCGAGATCGCGGTGGCTGCCCAAAAGCAACTGAGCGAGCGTGGCATCCCGTCGCGGGTCGTCTCGGTGCCCTCGCTCGAACTCCTGCTGGCGCAGCCGGCAGACCGAAAGGCAGCCATTATCGGCAATGCGCCGGTCAAGGTCGCCATCGAGGCCGCGGTACGCTGGGGCTGGGACGCCGTGATCGGCCAGGATGGGGAATTCATCGGCATGCACGGTTTCGGGGCTAGCGCTCCCGCCAAGGACCTTTTCAAGCACTTCGGAATTACTGCCGAGGCTGCGGTTAACGCTGTCCTGAAGCGCTTGGGCTGACGGTTGAGGTCCGGGGGAAAAAGGACTACCTAGACCCCCATCTTGACCGTTCCCGCCCGGCCGAACCGGGCGTTCCGCCGTCAGCACCTCCGTGGAACGTCTCCGCGGGGCGGGCACCGGCTATCAGAGGAGAAACCAGCATGGCAGTCCGCATCGGGATCAACGGATTTGGCCGCATCGGCCGCAATATCTTGCGCGCCATCGCAGAATCCGGCCGCAAGGATATCGAAGTGGTCGGCATTAACGATCTCGGCCCGGTCGAGACCAACGCCCACCTGCTGCGCTTCGATTCCGTGCACGGCCGCTTCCCCGGCACTGTGACTGTCGACGGCGACTCGATCAGCCTCGGCAACGGCAAGATCAAGGTTTCCGCCGAGCGCGACCCGTCGAAGCTGCCGTGGAAGGCGCTCGGCGTCGACATTGCGCTGGAATGCACCGGCATCTTCACCGCCAAGGACAAGGCTTCCGCGCATCTGACCGCCGGCGCCAAGCGCGTGCTGGTCTCGGCGCCCGCCGACAACGCCGATGCCACCATCGTCTACGGCGTCAACCATGACACGCTGACCAAGGATCACCTGGTCGTCTCCAACGGCTCCTGCACCACCAACTGCCTGGCGCCGCTCGCCAAGGTCTTGAACGACACCGTCGGCATCGAGACCGGCTTCATGACCACGATCCACGCTTACACCGGCGACCAGCCGACCCTCGACACCCTGCACAAGGATCTCTATCGCGGCCGTGCGGCGGCGATGTCGATGATCCCGACCTCGACCGGTGCGGCGAAGGCCATCGGCCTCGTGCTCCCCGAACTGAAGGGCAAGCTCGACGGCGTCGCGATCCGCGTGCCGACGCCGAACGTCTCGGTCGTCGATCTCAAGATCGTCGCCAAGCGCGCAACCGATGCCAAGGAAATCAACGCGGCGATGAAGCGCGCCTCCGAGCAGCAGCTCAAGGGCATCCTCGGCTACACCACCGCGCCGAATGTCTCGATCGACTTCAACCACGATCCCCACTCGTCGACGTTCCACGAGGATCAGACCAAGGTGCAGAACGGCACGCTGGTGCGCGTGATGTCCTGGTACGACAATGAATGGGGTTTCTCCAACCGCATGGCGGACACCGCCGTGGCGATGGGGAAGTTGCTGTAAGTCTCGTGTCCCGGACGCGGCGCGGCACGAAGTGACGCGACGCAGAGCCGGGACCCACTCCAGCGTAGAGGTCCCGGTTCTGCACAGCGGCGCTTGGCGGCGCAGTGCGCCCGGGACAAGAGAGCGCAAATGCCGAAAACATTCCGAACCCTCGATGACGTCGACGTGAAGGGCAAGCGCGTGCTGCTGCGCGTCGACCTCAATGTGCCGATGGAGAACGGCCGCGTCACCGACGCGACAAGGCTCGAGCGTGTCGCGCCGACCATTGCCGAGATCGCGGACAAGGGCGGCAAGGTCATCCTGCTTGCGCATTTCGGCCGGCCGAAGGGGCGCGACGCCAAGGATTCGCTGAAGCCCGTGGCAGCGGCGCTCAGCCATGTCATCAAGAAGCCGGTTGCGTTTGCCGACGACTGCATCGGCGAGGCTGCCGCCAAGGCCGTGGCCGCGATGAAGGACGGCGAGGTCCTCTGCCTGGAAAACACCCGTTTCCATAAAGAGGAAGAGAAGAACGATCCGACGTTCGTAACCGAACTGGCAAAGCTCGGCGACATCTGGGTCAACGACGCCTTTTCGGCGGCGCATCGTGCGCACGCTACGACCGAAGGCCTTGGCCACAAGCTGCCCGCCTATGCCGGCCGCACCATGCAGGCCGAACTCGACGCGCTTGGCAAGGCGCTGGAAGCGCCGACCAAGCCGGTTATCGCGATCATTGGCGGCGCCAAGGTATCCACCAAGATCGATCTGCTCGAAAACCTGGTGACGAAAGTCGATGCGCTCGTGATCGGCGGCGGCATGGCCAACACCTTCCTGCACGCGCAGGGCGTCGGCGTCGGCAAATCGCTGGCGGAAAAGGACCTCGCCGCGACCGCGCTGCGTATCCTGGAAAAGGCCACCGCTGCGAACTGCGCCATCATCCTCCCCGTCGATGCCGTGGTCGCCTATCACTTCGCCGCCAACTCGCCCTCGCACGCCTATGGCCTCGACGCCATTCCCACCGACGGCATGATCCTCGACGTCGGGCCGCAATCGATCGCGCGGATTCACGCCGCGATCGACGACGCCGCGACGCTGGTCTGGAACGGCCCGCTCGGCGCGTTCGAGATGACGCCATTCGACCGCGGTACGGTCGTTGCGGCCAAACACGCAGCGGAGCGTACCAAGGCGAAGAAGCTGATCTCTGTCGCCGGCGGCGGCGACACGGTCGCGGCGCTGAACCAGGCCGGCGCGGCCGACGATTTTTCCTACGTATCGACGGCAGGCGGCGCGTTTCTCGAATGGATGGAAGGCAAACCGCTTCCCGGCGTCGAAGTTCTCAAACTGAGTTAGACCACGACTTAATGAAGCGCCGAAGGCGCGGCAAATACAGGAGAATTTGAATGGCTCGCATTACCTTGCGTCAACTGCTCGATCACGCGGCAGAGCACGATTACGGGGTGCCGGCGTTCAACATCAACAACATGGAGCAGGCGCTCGCCATCATGGAGGCCGCCTCCTCGGTCGACGCGCCCGTCATTATCCAGGCCTCGCGCGGCGCGCGTTCCTACGCCAATGACGTGATGCTCAAGCACATGATGGACGCCGTCACCGAAATCTATCCGCAGATCCCGGTCTGCGTGCATCTCGACCACGGTAACGAGCCCGCGACCTGCATGACCGCGATCCAGGCCGGCTTCACCTCGGTCATGATGGACGGCTCGCTCAAGGCCGACGGCAAGACCCCCGGCGACTGGGACTACAATGTCGGCGTGACCAGGACGGTCACGGACATGGCCCATCTCGGCGGCATCTCGGTAGAAGGCGAGCTCGGCGTGCTCGGCTCGCTGGAGACCGGCATGGGCGACAAGGAAGACGGCCACGGCGCCGAAGGCAAGCTGTCGCACGACCAGTTGCTCACCAACCCCGACGAAGCCGTGAAGTTCGTCAAGGAGACCAAGGTCGACGCGCTGGCGATCGCGATGGGCACCTCGCACGGCGCCTACAAGTTCACCCGCAAGCCGGATGGCGACATCCTCGCCATGAACGTGATCGAGGAAATCCATCGCAAGCTGCCGAACACGCATCTGGTGATGCACGGCTCGTCCTCGGTGCCGCAGGACTTGCAGGAAATCATCAATGCCAATGGCGGAAAGATGAAGCCGACCTGGGGTGTGCCGGTGTCCGAGATTCAGCGCGGCATCAAGAACGGCGTGCGCAAGATCAACATCGATACCGACAACCGCATGGCGATGACCGGGCAGATCCGCAAAGTCTTCAAGGACAATCCGGAAGAATTCGACCCGCGCAAATACCTCAAGCCCGCGATGGAAGCGATGGCCAAGCTGTGCAAGCAGCGGCTGCAGGAATTCAATACCGCAGGCCAGGCCAGCAAGATCAAGAAAGTGCTGACGACGGCGGAAATGGCCAAGCGGTACGGCAAGGGTGAGCTGGACCCGCGGGTCGCCTGAGCCGGCGCCCCGCGCCTTGCAAACACCCAGGGTGCGACGAACGTTTTCTAGGCAATTGCCCGAGAACCGCCTATTTTGGTGCGCAAGGGCATGATGTTTTCGGAGAACGTTCCCATGAATCTTGCTGACCTCAACAAGGTTGCCCTCGCCATGGTCACCCCAGGCAAGGGCATTCTCGCCGCCGACGAATCCTCGGGCACGATCAAGAAGCGTTTTGACGCCATCAAGGTCGAATCCACGGAGGATAATCGCCGCGACTACCGTGAAATGCTGTTCCGCTCCACCGAGGCGATGAGCAAGTACGTCTCGGGCGTCATCCTCTACGACGAAACCATCTGGCAGAACGCCAAGGACGGCACGCCGCTGGTCAAGCTGATCGAGCAGTCCGGCGCCATCCCCGGCATCAAGGTCGATGAAGGAACGCAAGTGCTGCCGCAGTGTCCGGGCGAACTGGTGACCGTCGGCCTCGACAAGCTCGCCGAGCGCCTGAAAAAATATTACGAGCGCGGCGCGCGCTTCGCCAAGTGGCGCGCGGTGATCGATATCGGCAGCGGCATCCCCACACAGACGGCGATCCACGTCAACGCGCATGCGCTGGCGCGCTACGCCGCGCTGTGCCAGACGGCGCAGATCGTGCCGATCGTCGAACCGGAAGTGCTGATGGACGGCGATCACGATATCGACCGCTGCTACGACGTGACCCAGCGTGTACTGAACAAGACATTCCAGGAATTGCGGGTCCAGCGTGTCGAGCTCGAGGGCATGGTGCTGAAGCCCAACATGGCCATTTCAGGCAAGAAGTGCGGAAAGCAGGCTTCCGTCGACGAAGTTGCGGAGAAAACCGTCCGTCTCCTGAAGGCGTGCGTTCCCGCGGCCGTGCCCGGCATCGCCTTCCTCTCCGGCGGACAATCCGATGAGGAAGCAACTGCGCATCTGAACGCCATGAACCGGATCGGCGGCCTGCCCTGGCGGCTGACCTTCTCCTATGGCCGGGCGCTGCAGGCGGCGCCGCAGAAGGCGTGGTCGGGTAAGGCCGAGAACGTCGCCGCAGGCCAGCGCGCGTTCACACACCGTGCGCGGATGAACGCGCTGGCGAGCAAGGGCGAGTGGGACACGGGCCTGGAAAAGAAGGTCGCCTAGACTTGTCCAACAAACCCGTTCCGCCGCGCCCGGCGCCGCGCCTCTATCTCGCGACGCCCGAGGTGGACGATCCATCGCAGCTCGCAAACCAGCTTCCGGAGCTGTTGGCTGCGGCCGACATCGCGGCGGTGCTGCTGCGGCTGAAGCAGACCGACCAGCGCACGATGATCGCGCGCGTGAAAGCACTTGCGCCCGCGGTCCAGAACGGCGGCGCGGCGTTGTTGCTCGACGGCCACGTCGAGTTGGTGGCGCGTGCCGGCGCCGACGGCGCGCATCTGACCGGCCTCGCCGCCCTGGAAGATGCCTGGCCGTCGCTGAAGCCGGACCGCATCGCCGGCATCGGCGGCCTTGCCACGCGGCACGATTCGATGGCCGCGGGCGAAGCGGGCGCCGACTACGTGCTGTTCGGCGAGCCCGATGCCAAGGGCCAGCGGCCATCGACTGAAGCGATTGCCGAACGCCTGCAATGGTGGGATGAACTGTTCGAGCCGCCCTGCGTCGGTTTTGCCGCCTCGCGCGAGGAGCTTTTCGAATTTGCGGCTGCAGGCGCCGATTTCGTGCTGGTCGGCGATTTCATCTGGGCCGATCCGCGCGGCGCCAAGGCGGCACTGATCGACGCCGCGCAGGCAATCGCGCAAGCGTACGAAGCCGCGTTCGGAAAAGCCAAAGCTGGTACCGATAAGTCTGGCACTGATAAGGCCGGGCACGGATAACGCCGGACAATGAAACTCCTGCGTCCCATATCGCTGCTTGCGGGCCTCGTGATGACGATGGCCGGCGCCTCCGCGCAGATCTCGCTGACGCCGCCTGCCGCGCAACCGCCCGCCAGCCCGCCGCCGGCGAAAAAGGAAGCGCCGCCCAAGCCAAAAGCTCCGCCCGCAGCGAAGCAGTCCACCGCGCCGCCAAAGCCTGCGCCAGCGCCCAAGCCGGCGGCGACGCCCGCGCCCGCGCCCTCGCCCTCGCCGACGGCGGCCTTCGAGGATCCCAACGTCGATCTCGTCTACGGCGCCTATCAGCGCGGCATGTACAAGACGGCGTTCGATCTCGCGACGACGCGCGCGCAATATAACGGCGACCCAAAGGCGATGACGATGCTGGGCGAGCTCTACGCCAACGGGCTCGGTGTCAAGCGCGACTATGCAAAGGCCGCCGATTGGTACCAGCGTGCGGCCGATGCCGGCGACCGCGAGGGAATGTTCGCGCTCGCCATGATGCGGCTGTCCGGCCGCGGCGGGCCGACCAATCGGGAACAGGCCGTCAAGCTTTTGGCCTCCGCGGCCAAGCTCGGCAACCCGAAGGCGGCCTACAATCTGGCGCTGCTCTACCTCGACGGCAACACACTGCCGCAGGATGTCCGGCGCGCTGCCGAACTGCTGCGCGTCGCAGCCGACGCAGGCAGTCCGGAAGCACAATACGCGTTAGCTACCTTCTACAAGGAAGGCACCGGCGTGCCGAAGGACATCGACAAGGCGGTGCGGCTGTTGCAGGCGGCGTCGCTGGCCGACAATGTCGATGCCGAGGTCGAATATGCCATTGCGCTCTACAACGGCACCGGCACGCCGAGGAACCAGGTTGCGGCGGTCGCGCTGTTGCGGAAGGCAGCGCGGCAGAACTCGCCGATCGCGCAGAACCGCCTCGCCCGCGTGCTCGTGAGCGGCTTGGGGGTGCAGATGGACAAGATCGAAGGCCTGAAGTGGCACCTTGTCGCCAAGACCGCCGGCAAGGGCGATCCCGAACTGGATGAGAGGCTCTCGGAGCTCAATCCCGAGGATCGCGCCAAGGTAGAGGCGGCGGCGCGGAAATGGACCGGTACCGCCGACAAATCACGCCTTGACGGCGGCATATCAGCAGGGCACCCAGTCCCTAAACCCTGACGGCATTGCGCCGTTCCCTCTCACTATAAGCGCTCGCATCATGCTGTATTCAGCCCTTATCAACGTCATGGTGAAAGCCGCGCGCCGCGCCGGCCGCAGCCTCAAGCGCGACCTCGGTGAGATCGAGCATCTGCAGGTGTCGCTGAAGGGGCCGGCGAACTTCGTCACCAAGGCCGACAAGCGCGCCGAGGAAATGCTGTATGAGGACCTTGCCAAGGCACGCCCCGGCTACGGCTTCATCGGCGAGGAAGGCGGCACGCGCGAGGGCGCCGACAAGACCCACACCTGGATCGTCGATCCGCTCGACGGCACCACCAACTTCCTGCACGGCATTCCGCAATTCGCGATCTCGATCGGCCTGCGGCGCGAAGACACCATCATCGCCGGCGTGATCTACAATCCCGCCAATGACGAATTGTACATCGCGGAGCGCGGCAAGGGCGCGTTCCTCAACGACCAGCGGCTGCGCGTCGCCGGCCGCCGCCAGCTCAACGAATGCGTGGTCGCCTGCGGCCTGCCGCATATCGGCCGTGGCGACCATGCGCTGGCGCTGAAGGAAATGGCCGCGCTGCAAAACAAGGTCGCCGGCTTCCGCCGCTTCGGCGCCGCCTCGCTCGACCTCGCCTTCGTCGCCGCCGGCCGCCTCGACGGCTACTGGGAACGCAACCTGTCGCCGTGGGATATCGCAGCGGGGCAGATCATGGTGCGGGAAGCCGGCGGCACGATCTCTGATATCGGCGGCAATGACGATGCGCTGAAGACCGGGCACGTCGTCTGCGGCAACGAGTTCGTACACGGCGAATTGGTGAAGATATTGGGGCCGCTCGACAAGTAGAGCGACGGTTCCAAGCCGCACGCCGTCATCATCCGGGATCGGCGATGCAGTCTTCCACAGACGGCGGAAGGACGAGGAGCCTCGGCGCTCCCAACCAAAATATTGAAAACAACCCCATGCACAGTAGCCGGCGACGGTCGAAAATTTCTCGACCCACTATAACCGACGTGACTACCCTTGCTGTTGAATATATTGCCTTTCACAAGAGCCTCCTTGCTTCAGGTCGAGCCGTGCGAATCGCTGCGCTCTTTCGCCGTTGTGTCAGAGCCGCCTTTATGGGGCGGCTTCGGTCACCGCCGCGCCGCCTCTGCCGAGCACAAGGCAGGCCAATGGCTCATTGAGCTGGCTTCGTTGAGCCCGCGCCGGGATCAGCAATCGTCTCCCAGTTGTTGCCGCAAGCGGAACACCGCCATTCGTTGACAACGCCCGTGGGCAAATAGGTTGAACTGACCGGGGCAGTGACAAGTTGTCCGCAGCTGCAGGTATTGGTCCCTCGTGATGGAGAGCGGGGCAGCTCGCTGACCATTCTAGAAGCCCAGCGGCGCTCGAACCTTCGCTGAAAATGCAATGGATAGATGATCGACTTCATGGACTCCCTCCTGTTGGGCGGCGGGAGCACGGTACGGTCTCTCAGTCACTGAAGCCTTTTTACGATCGGTGATACTAGTAATATGGGGCTTGAGCCACCCTATGGCTAGTCCGACGCTCTTAGAAATTTTTCGCGTCGGCTGTGGAAATCGATGCTGCGCAGGACAATTCCGGGCGGCGTGCCCTCGAACTCGGTCGCCCGATATTTGTCGGCTGCGCACGCCTCGATGCGCTCGCGCAACCGCATGAATTGCTCCTCACGCTGGCCCGCTGCCGCGCGCACCACACCATCCAGCTCATCCATGGCGGAGGTCGAGACCGCGCAAGGGATCTCCCTGTTGCCGTCGAGCATCGAGAACAGCACCACCATCCTGTCGTACTCGTAACTGATGAAGCGTCCGTGCGTGAGCGTCATGTAACTACTCCTTACGCGGCGCCGCGATCGCAGCCCTTTTTTGCCTCAACCCTGCTCAGTGAGCCGGGCAAAGTCCTCGAGGATGGCCGCGACGAGGTCGCGATGCCTTGTGTCTTCCGGCGCCAGTCCTGCGGCATACAGCTTCAGGACGTAGCGCGCCTTGGCGGCCGCCTCCGGCCACGATTCGGCGGGAAACGCCAGCAGGTGATCTTCGATCTCGGCCCGCCGTTCGCGCAGCTCCCGCGCATGGGTCTCGACTTCCGCCAGCGCGCGGCGGATGTCGGTCGCTTTCTGCGCCGCCATGCCGCGGTGGCTGTCGAGGTCGAGTGGTTCGTCAGTCATCGGATGTGCTCGCGTCGATGCGCTGGGCGTCCGACAAATCGACCGGGCCGATCGAGACCACCTCCATCGCCAATCCGCGCGAGCCTTCCGCCGGCACCTCGATTATAGTGGCGACGCGGCGGAACGCCGCGAACGAAAGGCCCTCGATCGTCTCCTCATCGGTGACGACCTCGTAGGCGCCGGCGGGCAACAGGCGATCGATGCCCCTGATCCGGAACGGATGTTTGAAGGTGACGACTTCACGTCGGGAACGGATGGTCATGCGCGCCTGCCTTTCGCAAAAGTGCCGACGCCGGCGCCGCCCGCAGAGCAGCATGCGCTCCCTCCGCCGCAATAGCCATCGCTTTCTTGCCGCGCGGCGAATGGAGGCGGTTCCTTGTCGCTTCCTGTGCGCTCTTGCCGCAGCCGGTGCGAAGCGTTTTGGCGCTCGCTATTGCTGCTGGAAAAACAGCGTAGGCCGGCCATCACCGCATTTCCCACGGCATCCACCGGTGATTGAGGGTCGCGCTCCCGCCGCAAAGCGCAGGAGCATTCCCTTGCGGAATTTCGCCTGGCCGAGTGGATCCTGCCGCCCGTCATCGTTCCCCTGCTGCTTGCGATCGTCGTGATCGCGGTGGCCGTCCTCCATGTCCGTTTTGACCCCTCGTGTCCTAAGTTGAATTTGCGGGGTGTCATGATTTGTTGTCGAACATTCCCGACGCCTCAGTGTTATCGAACGCACGATTGGAGACGGGACATGAAATACGCACTAGGTATTTTTGCGCTTCTGGCGCTCGCAGGTCCGGCGCTTGCCGATCCGGGTAAGGACGAAAGCGGAAAGTGGCGCGAGCGCGGCGCTTACAACTGGCAGGATGAAGGACCACGGCGTGGGCGCGGCTATCATCGTGCGGAACGAATCCCGCGCGGCCACCTGCCGCCACCGGGCTCGTGCAGAACTTGGTATCCTGGAATTCCGCCGGGTCACCAACCACCGCCATACCGGTGTTGATGGTTTGAGGCCGCCTCTGTTGGCGGCCTCTTTCATTTTCGCGAATATCACCTGTTGGCCCAACTCGGACCTCACACCACTGCGCGGCGATCTCCGTTGACCTAGGCAAAGCGAACTCAAACGCGGCTTCGTCCGACTCTGACCAACTCTGAAATGAGCTGCTTATGCGGCTCGACCAGCGTCGTGACCGGCTCTCAAGCGAGCTGCACGGGCCCATGATCATCGCAATGATCGCCGTGCGGATGGTGCAGCCGGCCGTCTACGAGATAGTCGACATGATCGCCGTGCGGCACCGCTTCGTGTCCGCAATTTGGACCGTGTTTGTGCGAGCAACGGACTTCCGGCGTGCACTGCACGGGATTTGTGGTGTTGATTGCGATCGCATGCTCATCCACATGATCCTCGTGCATGTGATGGAGATGGCCATCATGAAGGTAATCCACATGGCCGTCGTGGCGAATCGCGGTGTGCCCGCAGCCCGGCCCATGCTTGTGGGGGTGATTGTCGTGGTGGTTCTCGGTGCATTCGGCCATCGTCGATACTCCTTGCGACTCAATCTCCAATCGATACCCCCACTCAACCGCCAATTAATGGAATAGTTGCGGACGCCAGCCACCCCAGCTGATTGATGTTGAGATGTGATGTTATAGTATTGCGTACATCACCAACTGGAGTGGAAGGTAACTTCCATGGCCCACTACCGAAAGCCCATAGCTGCTGCGGTTGGACTCAACACCGGCATTTTCGTCGTTGAAGCGGTCGCGGGCTATCAGGCTTCGAGCCTGAGCCTCATCATGGACAGCGTCCATAACCTGTCTGATGAACTGGCACTTGTCTGCCTTTACCTGGCATTCATCGTCGCCCAAGGGCCGTCCCAAAAGCTGCTGAGGAGCGCCAATCTCTTCAATTCAGTTGGCCTGATCGCAGTAAGCGGGTTGTTGTTGTGGCAGGCGGTCGAGCGTATGTGGAATCCCGTGCTCGTGCACGGAGTCGTCCCCATTATTGTCGGACTTGCTGCCGCTGCCGCGAATTGGGGCGTCGCCCGGCTACTGTTGGAACCGAGCCGTAACAATGCCGCCATCCGGCTCGCATGCATTCACAACATGGGTGACGTGTGGGTGTCGCTTGCACCGGTGGTGGCAGGGGTGCTCCTGCTCCTCACAAGCTATTCCTTTTTTGATTCTCTTATCGCAGGCGCCATCGCCGTCTGGATAATTGTGACTACGGGCCGTGAGGTATTCGAATCTCACGAGGAACTGATCTGGCCCGAAAAGATCGTTTGCGGTCATCCGGATCACGCTGAATCGCGTGCCGCCGAAAGTTAGTGATTTTCAAACTGAGCATGTTCGCTGAATTCGCAGCGCATGATTCGAGGCTCCGGTTTCGAAGCTTGAATGACGTCCAGGGTAGCGCCATCAATCCGCACCGGCCCCTAGCGAAGCCGCTGATGCTCTGAATTTACTTCCGCTTTCGGAGGCATAGCCGGACTTGGCCGGACTTGCCGCTGGGTCGCCGGTGTAGCGATTGACCCAAAGCGGACCAAGGGCGCGGGCTACATATTTCGCGGGGCTCCTTACGACGCTAGGCTTCGCATTTCGGTAATCAGGTCGGACTTGCCTTCGAAGCCGATGCCAGGAAGCTCCGGCATGGTGATATGCCCGGCTTCCACCCGTACCCCATCGGGGAATCCCCCATACGGTTGGAACAGATCGGGATATGATTCATTACCGCCGAGCCCGAGCCCCGCTGCGATGTTGAGCGACATTTGGTGTCCGCCGTGTGGAATGCAGCGGCTCCACGACCAGCCGTAGCTCTTCAACATTTCCAGCGTGCGCAAATACTCAACCAGCCCGTAGCTCAGCGCGCAGTCGAACTGCAGCCAGTCCCGATCTGGCCGCATGCCGCCGTAGCGGATCAGGTTGCGAGCATCCTGCATCGAGAACAAGTTTTCGCCGGTGGCCATCGGGCCAGGATAGTGCTCGGCCAGCTTCGCTTGCAACTCATAATCCAGCGGATCGCCAGCTTCCTCGTACCAAAACAGATCGTATTGGCGCAGCGCCTTCGCATAAGCCACCGCAGTATCGAGATCGAAGCGGCCGTTGGCGTCGACGGCGAGCTTGCAGCCCGCAGGTAACATTTTCAAGACGGTTTCGATGCGCTTGCAGTCGTCAGCCAGCGGCGCACCGCCGATCTTCATCTTCACGACCGTGTAGCCGCGGTCGAGATACCCTTGCATCTCCGCTGCCAGGCCTTCGAGGCCCTTGCCTGGATAGTAGTAACCGCCGGCCGCATAGACGAAGACACGCGGGTTGGCCTGCACTTTGGCGCGTTCCGCCAAGAGTCGAAACAGGGGCTTGCTCGCAATCTTGGCGACGGCGTCCCACACCGCCATATCGATCGTGCCGATGGCGACCGAACGCTCGCCATGTCCGCCCGGCTTCTCGTTAGTGAACATGGCCGCCCAGATTTTGCCAGGATCCAGAAGGCCACCTTCGTCAAGCAGGCTGTCCGGCGCAGCCGTCAGCACGCGCGGCGCGAAACGCTCGCGGATCAACCCTCCCTGCCCGTAGCGACCGTTCGAGTTGAAACCGTAGCCGATGACTGGCCGGCCATCGCGAATGACGTCGGTGACCACGGCAACCAGACTCAGCGTCATCTTCGAAAAGTCGATGAAGGCGTTGGCGATGGGAGAAGATATCGGAGCGGTACGCTCCCGGATGTCGACAATTCGCATGAGAAGGATGTCCGTATCGGAGGATGGAGGGCGGAAGCTTAATCGGCGTATTGGCCGACTGCGGTGATCATCGGACGCCAGCGGTCAATCTCGCCCTTCAGCGTTTCACGAAGGATTTGCGGCGTTGCCTTATCCGGCGTCGGATCGGTCGCGATATCCGCGAACCTGCTGGCCAGCGCCGGACTTTTGAGCGCCTCGGCCAAGGCTTTGGTTAGCACCTGCACGATAGGATCGAGCGTTTTCGCCGGCACATAGATACCGTGCCAAACGCTGATCTCCATGCCAGTCAGGCCGGCCTCGGCCGAGGTGGGCACGTTAGGCATCGATGGCAGCCGCTTGGCGCTGGTGACGGCGTAAGACTTCACGCTGTTGGCCTGGACCAGCGGCGCGGCGGTCGTGGCTTGTTCGCACCCAAGATCTATCTGCTTCCCCATCAGCGCCTGAAGAACCGGGCCGCCTCCGCGGAATGGAACGACGTTCATCTGCTTCTGAACAGCCGCCATGAATAGCATACCGCAAAGCTGCGACGCCGCACCCAGGCCCGAATGCGCGAAGGTGACGTGATCGCCTCGGGCCTTGATGTCTGCAATGACTTCGGCCAGCGTATTCGGGGCGTAGTCCGGGCGCGCAATGATTGCCATGTTGGCATCGGACACGACGCCGACAGGCTTCAGGTCGGTGGTCGGATCGAACGGAAGCTTCCGATACAGCGTGACGGCTGTGGCCAGTCCGAGATGATGAAGTAGAAGCGTATAGCCGTCAGGCTCAGCACGGACGACCCGATTGCTGCCCAGAGTGCCGCCCGCGCCGGCGACGTTCTCGACAATCACCTGCTGCCCGAGCAGACGGCCCATGTTCTCGGCCGTCACGCGCGCCACGGTGTCGGTAGGGCCTCCGGCGGCAAAAGGCACGATCATGGTGATGGGCCGCTTGGGGAAATCCTGGGCGATCGCCGCAGACGCCGTCAAGAACAGCAAAGAAGCACACACAACCGCACGCATGAATATCTCCCAGGATCATTTTTTGATCCACGCAATGTAGGTGAAACTGCCGAGTTGTCAGCCATCTCAGAAATGGTAAATTATCAGCTCAGCTATTCCCATAAGAGATGTCTAAATCTGACGGCAGGACAGATCATGCGAAATTTCGATCCCGTTTCGTTGCGGCTGTTCATCGCGGTCTGCGAGGAACGCAACATCGCCGCAGCCGCCCGGCGCGAGGCGATCGTGCCGTCCGCGGTGAGCAAGCGCATCAGCCAGATGGAGGAAGCCGCAGGCGTCACCTTGCTCGAACGCGGCAGGCGCGGCGTTGCGGTGACGGCGGCGGGGGAGGTGCTGTGCCGCTATGCGCGGGAATCGCTGCAATTGCTCGACCGGATGCAGGCAGAACTGGGAGCGTTTGCCGAGGGAGTGCAAGGTCACGTGCGTGTCTTCGGCAGTAAATCGGCGGTGGCGCAATTCCTGCCGGAAGATATCAGCCTGTTCGCGCAACGCTATCTCGACGTACGCGTCAGCCTGGAGGAGCGCGAAATCTGGGAAGTGGTGCGCGGCGTTGAGGAAGGGCGCGCCGATATCGGAGTGTGTTGGGACGCCGTCGACATGCGCGGCCTGCGGACCTTGCCATATCACCGCGACCATCTTGCGGTAGTCGTCCATCCCGCCCATCCATTGGCGAGAAAACGTTCTGTCTCCTTCGTCGACACGATTGACTACGAGCATGTCGACATCGTCGCTCGCAGCATCATGCAGACGACCCAGCGCAGTGCTGCGGCCGCCGCCGGCAAGCAGATGCGCTACCGCATCCAGGTCTCGACCGTGGACGCCGCTTACCGGATCGTGGCGGCCCAATTGGCAGTGGCGATTGTACCCGCTGAGGAGGCGAGCGCGATTCAGCAGGCGCTAGGGCTCAAGGTGATCCCCCTCAGCGATAAATGGGCCAAGCGCCAGTTCGTCGTTTTAGTGCGTGAGAAAGGCCTGAGCCTACCGGCGCAATTGTTGGTTCAGAGTCTGTCTTCTTCCGAAGGCATTCAACCGCGTCGGTCGGGTCGCTCTAAACAGTCTCGTATCGCGCACGCCGTTCGGAGCACATTCCAACGGGCAAAGAAGCGGTCCAGCGTCCGCTAGAGGCCCATAGCGTCGTTTCGCTGTTTGCAGTAGCACGTCGGCTATCGGGGCATAGCGGACTCTGGCGCGGCGTCACCCCGGCAAATTTATGGGTTCATGGACTGGATGCATCGGCCGCCGCCTGCGCCAAGGCTTCTCGACGGCCCGAGACCGCAAGTCCCGGCGAAGCCCTGGCGTCGCGGGGTCACGGAGCATGACAGCGTCTATGACTTCACCGGCGCCGGCGGGCCAGCCACCTCGGCTCCCGCCACCTCCTCCACCTTCTCCCGGTCCCCCGCCAGCACGCGCTGCACTGAGACGAAGAACACCGGCACCATCAACAGCGCCAGGATCACCACCGCGATCATGCCGCCCATCACGCTGGTGCCGAGCGCCTGCTGGCTGGCGCCGCCGGCTCCGGTCGCAATCGCCATCGGCAGCACGCCGCAGACGAAGGCTAAGCCCGTCATCAGGATGGGGCGGAAGCGCAGCGAACAGGCTTCGACCGTGGCTTCGATCAGCGGCTTACCTTGCGCACGCAGATCCTTGGCGAATTCGATGATGAGGATGGCGTCTTTCGCCGCCAGGCCGATGATGGTGATCAGGCCGACGGTGAAGTAGACGTCGTTCGGTAGCCCCCGCATGGTCGCGGCAATCACCGCGCCGCAGATGCCGAGCGGCACCGTCAGCAAGACCGCAAGCGGAATGGTCCAGCTCTCATAGAGCGCAGCAAGCAGCAGGAACACCACCAGCACCGAGAGGCCGAGCAGGAACGGCGCCTGCGAGCCCGACAGCTTTTCCTGCAGCGACTGGCCGGTCCATTCGAAACCGAAGCCGCGCGGCAGCTTGTTGGCCAGCCGCTCCATCTCGGCGATGGCATCGCCGGAGGTGAAGCCGGGCTTGGCTTCGCCCGAGATGCGCACGGCGGGATAATAGTTGAAGCCCGCGATCTGGGTCGGCCCCTTCGACCACTGGACCGTGGCGAAAGCGGAGAACGGCACCAACTGACCGCGGCTGTTTTTGACGTTGTAATTGAGGATGTCGTCGGCGTTCATGCGGCTGGCGCGGTCGGCCTGCACGATCACGCGCTGCATCCTGCCGCGGTTCGGAAAGTCGTTGATATAGTTCGAGCCGAGATTGGTCGAAATCGTCTGGTTGATGTCCTCGAAGGTGACGCCGAACGCGCCGGCTTTTTCGCGGTCGATCATCAGATTGACCTGCGGCGCGGGCGGCAGGCCCTCGACATAGACCTTCTGCAGGATGGGGCTGGCGTTGGCTTCAGCGATCAGCCGGTCGGATGCGGCGACCAGCGCCGGATAGCCCTTCTGGCCGCGATCCTGCAGGCGGAACGAGAAGCCGGAGGAATTGCCGAGATTGTCGATCGGCGGCGGCTGCAGCGCCGAGATCCTGGCGTCGCGGATCGACGAGAGCTCGCGGTTGACGTCGGCGACGATCGCGGCGGCGGAATCCTTTTTGCCCCGTTCCGACCAGTCCTTCAACGTGATGAATGCCTGCGCGGTGTTCATGCCCTGGCCGAGGAAGCTGAAGCCAGTGAGGAACGTGACGTCCTCGACGCCGGCGCGATTGAGCAGATACTTCTCCACGGCCTGGACCGCCGCTTCGGTTCGGGCGTAGGAGGAGTCGGACGGCGTCTGCACGTCTGTCGTGATGAAGCCCTGGTCGTCGACCGGCAGGAAGCCGCCGGGCAGCCGGACGAAGGCCCAGCCGAGGCCGATGAGCAGCGCGGCGTAGATCAGCATCAAACGCCCGGTGCGCTTCAGCGAGCCCTGCACGGTGCGCGAATAGCCGCCACGGCTCGTCTCGAGCACGCGATTGAACCAGCCAAACACGCCCTTGCGCGCATGGCCGTGGCCGGCCTCGACCGGCTTCAACAGCGTCGCGCACAGCGCCGGCGTCAGCGAAAGCGCCAGCAGCGCGGAGAAGGCGATGGCCGAGATCATCGTGACCGAGAACTGGCGATAGATGATGCCGACCGATCCCGGGAAGAACGCCATCGGCACGAACACGGCCATCAGCACCAGCGTGATACCGATGATGGCGCTGGTGATCTGCGACATCGCCTTGCGGGTCGCTTCCTTCGGCGGCAGGCCCTCTTCCGCCATGATCCGCTCGACGTTCTCGACCACGACGATGGCATCGTCGACGAGAATGCCGACCGCCAGAACCATGCCGAACATGGTCAGCATGTTGATGGAATAGCCGGCCGCCATCAGCGTCGCACAGGTGCCGAGCAGCGCCACCGGCACCACAATGGTCGGGATGATGGTGTAGCGGATGTTCTGCAGGAACAGGAACATCACGATGAATACCAGCACCACCGCTTCCACCAGCGTCATCAACACCTTGTTGATCGAGGCCTTGACGACGGGCGTGATGTTGTAGGGGATTTCGTAGCCGATATTGGCCGGAAAGAATTTTGACAATTCCTGCATCTTGGCTTCGACAGCGCTCGCGGTGGCGAGCGCGTTGCCGGTCGGCGACAGCAGCACCGAAAGACCCGCCGTCGGCTTGCCGTTGAGCCGCGTGTTGAACTGGTAGCTCAAGCCGCCAATCTCGATGCGGGCGACGTCGCGCAGCCGCACCGTCGATCCATCCGGATTGGCGCGCAGCGTGATGGCGCCGAATTCATCCGGCGATGAGAGCTGCCCCTTGACCAGCACCAGCGCAGAAATCCTCTGCTCCGGCGTGCTCGGCTCGGCGCCGACGCTGCCCGAGGCGACCTGGGCATTCTGCGCCGAGATCGCCTTGTTGACGTCGTCGGCAGTGAGGCCGTAGCCGACCAGCTTGGCCGGATCGACCCAGATCCGCAGCGAACGTTCGGTGGAATAGAGCGTGGCGCGGCCGACGCCGGGAATACGCCTGATCTCGCCGAGCACGTTGCGGATCATGAAATCGCCGAGGCCGATCTCGTCGAGCGAGCCGTCGGACGAATTCAGCGTAATGATCTGCAGCACGGCAGAGGAGGCCTCCTCGACCAGGATGCCCTGCTGGATCACCGCGCGCGGAAGCCGCGCCTCGACGCGCTTGAGGCGGTTCTGCACTTCGACCGACGCCGCACCCGTCTCCGTGCCGGGCACGAAGTTGGCGATGATCTCGACCTGCCCCAGCGAGTCAGAGGTAGATTCGAAATTGAGGATGCCGGAGGCGCCGTTGAGCTCCTCCTCGATCAGCCGCGTGACGCTGTTGTAGAGGTTCTCCGGCGACGCGCCGGGATAGCTGGTCGAGATCGAAATCGAGGGCGGTGCGATGATCGGATATTGCGCGACCGCCAGCAACGGGATCGAGATCGCGCCGATCAGGCAGATGAAAAGCGCGACCACCCAGGCGAAGATCGGCCGGTCAATGAAGAAGGAGGGCATGTCCCGGTCTCAGCGGGACGCTTGCGCTGCCGGTGCTGCCGGTATCGTACCAACCGAGGCATCCGCATCGATCCACGCCTTCGCCTTGACCTTGTCGCCGGCAACAAACTTCTGGAACCCGTCGACGATGACGCGGTCGCCCTCCTTGAGGCCATCGCTGATCAGCCACAGGCCGTCCTGCATCGGGCCGGTGCGGACCGGCTGCGTCGCGACGCGGCCGTCGTCCTTGACCACGAAGACCTCGCTGCCGCCGCTGGCATCGCGCTGGATCGCCTGCTGCGGCACGGCCATGGCATCGGAATCGATGCCCTGTTCGATCAGGACGCGGACATACATGCCGGGCAGCAGTTCGCGATTCGGATTCGGAAACTGTCCGCGCAGCGTGACCTGCCCAGTATAGGCGTCGACCTTGGCATCGGAGAACAGAAGCTTGCCGGGGATCGGATAGACCGGACCATCGTCGAGCACGAGGCGGACCTTGGCCACGTCGGGCGCGATCCGGTCGAGGTCGCCGCTTTCGAGCGCACGGCGCAGCTTGTTCATCTCCGCGATCGATTGGGTGAAGTCGGCGTAGATTGGATCGAGTTGCTGGATCGTGGCGAGGCTTGTGGTTTCGTTCTGCACCACCAGGGCGCCTTCGCTCACCAGCGCGGCGCCGACGACGCCGCTGATTGGCGCACGGATTGTTGCATAGTCGAGATTGAGCTTCGCGCGGGCGACATCGGCCTTGCGGCTGCCAACTTCAGCCTCAGCCTGGCGTTGGGCTGCGATGGCCTTTTCGTTCTCGGCCTCAGGCGCCGCGCGCTGGCTGGTCAGGGTCGCAATGCGCCGGGCGTGCTGAGTAGCGAGATCGAGCGCAGCTTCCGCCTTGTCCAGCGCGGCTTCGCTCGCCTGCAGTTCCACTTCGAACGGTTTGGGGTCGATCCGGTACAGCGGATCGCCGGCCTTCACCTCGGTGCCCTGCTGGAACAGGCGCTCGACGACGATGCCCGAAACCCGCGCACGGACTTCCGAGACCCGAGTGGGTGCGATTCGGCCGGGCAACTCACGAATGATGGCGCGGGCCTGAGATCTGACGGTGAAAGTGCCCACTTCAGGCTCGGGCGGCTTTGCCGCTGCGGTCGCGGCGATCGGTTCATTGCAGCCAGCCAAAAGCGGCGCCATCGCAGTCAACATCACAATGATGCATGCCGATTGCGTTCGTAGTCCGGACATTGAAAGCATTGCCCCAGTTCAGGTTGGAGGGCGCGAATTGAGCATTCGCGACGTTGTCGTAAGTAGTCTTGGGAACTCACGGTTGATGGAAGATAGGATAGGGACAGGGTGCTGCGACGCAATACGGTTTCGCGGCGGCCCAATGTCACACAACGCTATCGCACTGAATTACCACCAATTTTTCAGGACTCACTTGATTGTGAGCCGGTTCCATTGAGTTTGAGTCGGAAACAGACGGCCGGGAACATTCCGTTTCGCTGCATAAGATTGCAACAGATGACCGCGCGGGAGGCATCCGGCACGAATCGGTTAACGCCGGGCTAAGCCGCCGCCTTGAGCCGGTAATGGCTGATGCCCCACTCGCTGCCACCGGCGTAACCGAACAGGCCTGCGGTGGCGAGCAGGAACCAGCGCCAGCGCCGCATCCACAGCGCGGTCTCGCCGCCATAGACCTTGCGAAGCACGCGCTCGATTTCGTCGCGATGTCGGTCGAAGTTCGCCAGCCAATCCTGTGCGGTGCGCTGATAATGCATGCCGCTCCAGCGCCATTCCTTTTCGACCTCGAACAGATCGGCATATTGCCTGATCAGGTGATGGCTCGGCATCACGCCGCCGGTAAAGAAATGCCGCGCGATCCAGTCCTCGCCATCGGCGCGACCGAACAGATGGGCGCCGGAGCGGTGGGTGAAGATGTGCAGGAAGAAGCGGCCGTCGGGCTTCAGCCATACGCGCAGACGCATCATCAGTTCGCGCCAGTTCATCATATGTTCGAAGATCTCGATCGCGAGGATGCGATCGTATCGCGCTTCCGGTGCGAACAGGTTCACGTCTGACGTGACAATGCGCAGATTGGCCAGACCACGCTTTGCGGCTTCGCCCTCAATACATTCGCGCTGCGCGTTCGAGTTGGAGACCGCGGTAACTTGCGAATGCGGGAACTGCCGCGCCATCCACAACGACAGCGAACCCCAGCCGCAGCCGAGTTCGAGGATCGACTGCCCGTCCGTCAGATCGGCATGCTCCACCGTCTGGCGCAGCGCCTCTTCCTCGGCCTCCTGCAGGGTCGACGCCGCTTCGCGGTAGAAGCAGCAGGAATATTTCCGGTTGGGACCGAGCACGCGGGCAAAGAAAGCGGCCGGCACCTCGTAATGCTGGATATCGAGCGCGTCGGCATATTCGATGGCGCGTGCCGCCATTTCGTCGGCGAGCCAGGCATCGCTTTCTGCATTTCCGGTGGCGAGCTTCGTGGCGGTGCGTGAGCAGAGCTGGTGGATTGCGGCCCGGACAATGACGTCGGGCAGCGGCACCCGCTCGGCGGTGCCCATGATCGTGGAGACGAAGCTCATGACCACTCCCTCCCTTTTTGGCACGATCCTTCAAGAACCGGTCCCGCTATGGGCTAACTAACGCGACCCTCCGGGTGGATCATGGCGGCGGCGGCCGCGGGAAGAATGGGCCGGTGCGCAACCGGCAGTCGCGATAGCGCCACTGCCGGGCGCTGGGCGGTGGGTGCACCCACGCCTCGGGATATAAGAGCGTCATGAAAAATCCCGGTTGGACATCGAACCGTTCCAAAATACGCTGATGTCAAAGCCGGGTTTCGGGAAGAGGTTCCACCACCGTCGGCCCGAAATCGCGGCTTGCCAGCTTTTTTCTCCAGCCCGCTGTGCCATATTGGCCGCCAGCGCGGCTTTTCGTAACCGGATGACACCCCGCAAATGCCTTCAGGCCCCTCCTCCCGCTCCGAAATGGAGATCGAGCTGAGCAAACTGTCCTCACCACGGATTTTCCTGGTGCGGATGCTCGTGTTCCTGGTGCTATGCGCGCTGGTCATGGTCGTGCTGTACAAGCAGATCATCGTGGCGTTCTTTGCCAATCCTGGCCTTAACGCACTGATCGGCGGGGTGCTCCTGATCGGCATCATCCTGTCGTTCCGGCAGGTGATTCGGCTCTACCCGGAAGTGGCCTGGGTCAACAATTTCCGCATCGCCGATCCGGGCCTCGCGATCGACCGGCGCCCGAAGCTGCTGGCGCCGATGGCGGCGATCCTCGGCGGCGAGCGCTCGGGGCGCATGAGCATCTCGCAGCAGACCATGCGGCACTTGCTGGATTCGATCGCGACACGGCTGGACGAAGCCCGTGATATTTCCCGCTACATGACGGGCTTGCTGGTCTTCCTCGGCTTGCTCGGCACCTTCTGGGGCCTGATCGAAACCGTCGGTTCCGTCGGCAAGGTGATCGACGGCTTGAAGGTCGGCGGCGATGCCGGCTCGCTGTTCGACACCCTCAAAGAGGGATTGGCCGCGCCCCTCGGCGGCATGGGCATTTCGTTCTCGTCCTCGCTGTTCGGCCTCGCGGGCTCCCTGATCCTGGGCTTTCTCGACCTGCAATCGAGCCAGGCGCAGAACCGCTTCTATACCGACCTTGAAGACTGGCTCGCCTCCACCGTGCGCGAATATGGCGATGGCAGTTCCGGGATCGGCGGCGAACTGCAGCATGCGATGGAACGTATCCGCGCAGTGGTGGAAGAGAGCGGCGGCAGCCGCAACACCACGGCGGCGATGGCCAATCTGGCCGAGGCGATCCAGGGCCTGGTTGCGCATATGCGCACCGAGCAGCAGATGATCCGCGAATGGGCCGACGGCCAGGGCGAACAAAACCGCGAGATCAAGAAGCTTCTGGAGCGGATCGCCAGGCAGCCCGAGAAGAGCTGAAGTGGAAAGTTCGTGTCCCGGACGCGGCGCAGCACGCAAAAGCGCGTTTACGCGCGTCTTCGACACGCTATGGTGATGCGACGCAGAGCCGGGCGAGTAGATCCCGGCTCTGCGGAGCGGCGTTGCACGCCGCACCGTGTCCGGGACAGATATCGGAGACAATAAATGGCCCTCGCCCGTGCACGCCGCAGTGAATCCGGCTTCAACTACTGGCCAGGCTTCGTCGACGCGCTGTCGACGCTGGTGCTGTCGATCGTGTTCCTGCTGTCAGTGTTTTTGGTGGTGCAATTCTTCCTGTCGCAGGAGGTCACCGGCAAGGACAAGGCGCTCGAACAACTCAACGCCAAGATCGCACAGTTGAACGACCTGCTGTCGCTGGAAAAGCTCGGCAAGATCACGCTCGACGACCAGCTCGCGCAATTGCGCGCCGGCCTCGCCGCCGCGGAAGGCGAACGCGACCGCATCAAGGGGCTTTACGATGGGTTGAGCGGTGCCGGCGACGCCCAGGGCCGCGCCAACGAGCTCAACAAGGCGCTCGAATCCGAAAAGGCGGTGACCTCGCGCGCGCTCGCCCAGATCGAGGTGCTGAACCAGCAGATCAGCGCGCTGCGCCGCCAGCTTGCGGCGCTCGAGGAAGCGCTGGAAGCCTCCGAAAAGCGCGACAAGGAATCCCAGGGACGGATTGCCGATCTCGGCCAGCGCCTGAACGTCGCGCTGGCGCAACGCGTGCAGGAACTGTCGCGCTACCGTTCGGAATTCTTCGGTCGCCTGCGCGCCATTCTGGGCAATCGCCCCGATATCCGCATCGTCGGCGACCGCTTCGTATTCCAGTCGGAAGTGTTCTTCGATACCGGCCAGGCGGTGCTGCTCCCCGAGGGCCGCTCCGAACTCGACAAACTCGCCACTGCGCTGATCGATCTGGACAAGCAGATACCGAGCGAGATCGGCTGGGTGCTGCGGGTCGACGGCCACACCGACATGCGGCCAATCAACTCGCCGCTGTTCAAGTCGAACTGGGAATTGTCGTCGGCGCGCGCCATCTCCGTGGTGCAATATCTGGTTTTCCTCGGCGTTCCCGCGCAGCGGCTGGTCGCCGCCGGCTTTGCCGAATTCCAGCCGCTCGATTCAGCCCCCAACGAAGACGCCTACAAGCGCAACCGCCGCATCGAACTGAAGCTGACGGAACGGTAGTGGGATATCATACTCGCTTCTACCGTGCAGATGATGAAGCAGCGGCAATTGAGCTGTGGCATCGCACTTGGCAGGAGGCGTATCCCGAGATCGACTTCACCTCACGGCTGGAATGGTGGCGCGGCCGCTGGCGCAACGATCTCGTACCGAAAGCCGAGATTGTGGTCGCGGAACAGGAGGGCGGCGCGCTGGTCGGTTTTGTCACCGTCGATCGCGAAGGCTATCTCGACCAGCTTGTGGTTGCGCCAGAGCACTGGGGCTCCGGCGTCGCTCACCTGTTGGTCGAAGAGGCCAAGCGCATCTCGCCGAAGGGCGTCACGCTACTCGTGAATAAGGACAACGCGCGCGCGATCCGCTTCTACGAGCGCAACGGGTTTGAACATGCCGGCGAGGATGTAAACCCGACCTCGGGCCGGCCGGTGCTGAAGATGATGTGGAAGGCATAACACCCTTACCCAGATCGGCTACACGCCCTCGAACTGCAGCCGCGCCAATCGCGCGTACAGTCCGTTCGCCGCGACCAGCTCGGCATGCGTGCCCTGTTCGACGATCCTGCCCTGGTCCATCACCATGATGCGGTCGCAGGACAGCACGGTGGCGAGGCGATGCGCGATGACGAGCGTGGTGCGGTGGCGCATCAGTTCTTCCAGCGCGGTCTGCACCAGCGTCTCGCTTTCGGCATCGAGCGCTGACGTCGCTTCGTCGAGCAGCAGTAGCGGCGCGTCGCGCAGGATCGCGCGGGCGATCGCGATGCGCTGGCGCTGGCCGCCGGACAGCGTTACGCCGCGCTCGCCGAGTTGCGCCTCGAAGCCGCCGGGCAACTTGCGCAGGAATTCGGTGGCGTGCGCGAGACCGGCGGCGCGCTCGACCTCGGCGTCGGTGGCATCGGGCCGGCCGAAGCGGATGTTTTCGCGCGCGGTGGCCGCAAACACCACCGAGTCCTGTGGCACCAGCGCAATGCGCGAGCGGACGTCAAGCGGATCCGCCGATTTGACCGGCACGCCGTCGAGCGAGATCGTGCCGTTGGCCGGATCGTAGAACCGCAGCAGGAGATGAAACAGCGTGCTCTTGCCCGCACCCGAGGGACCTACGATCGCGACCTTCTCGCCGGCCTTGACCGAGAGCGAAACCTGATCGATCGCAAGCACGTCCGGCCGCGCCGGATACGCAAAGCTGACGTTCTCGAACCCGACGTCGCCGCGCGCCGGCTGCGGCAGGGCGACCGGCTGCCGCGGCGCCGTGACCTGCGACTTGACGCGCAGGATCTCGAACAGCCGTTCGGCTGCGCCGGAGGCGGCGGAGATTTCGCCCCAGACCTCGCTGAGCTGCCCAAGACCGGTCGCCGCGAAAGCCGCATACAGCACGAACTGGCCGAGCCGACCGGCCGTGATCTGGCCGGTCAGTACGTCGTGCGAGCCGACCCAGAGGATCGCCACCACGCTGGAGAACACGATGAAGATGATGATCAGCGTCAGCACCGCGCGCGCCCGCGTCGAGCTGCGCGCCGCCTCATAGGCCTGTTCAACCTCACCGCCGAAGCGGGCGGTGGCCATCCGCTCGCTGGTATAGGCCTGCACGGTCCTGATCGCGCCGACCAGTTCGGAAGCGTAGGCGCTGGCGTCCGCCAGCGTATCCTGCGCGTTGCGCGACAGCCGCCGCACCCAGCGCCCGAACGCCACCAGCGGGATCACGATCACAGGAATTGCCAGCAGCACGAAGCCTGAAAGCTTGGGGCTCGTGATCACCATCATGGTGGCGGCGCCGATGAACAGCATCATGTTGCGCAGCGCGATGGATACCGAGGCGCCGACCGCGGACTTGATCTGGGTGGTATCGGCCGTCAGCCGCGACACCAACTCGCCCGAACGCGCGGAATCGAAAAACGCGGGCGAGAGTGAGATCAGATGCGCGAACACGTCGCGCCTGACGTCGGCAACGATGCGTTCGCCGATCGTCATGACGAGGTAGTAACGCGACGCGCTGGCGGCGGCGAGCACCGCGACGACCGCGATCATGACGCTGAAATAGCTGTTGATCAGGGCGATGCCTTCGGGACTGAAGCCGAAATCGATCATGCGCCGGACCGCGATCGGCACGACCAGCGTGGTGATCGCCGCAACCGTCAACGAAATGAAGGCGAGCGCCGCGCGCCAGCGGTAGCGCGCGACATAGGGCGCGAGCGCCAGCAGCGGGCGCAGCCTGGCGCCGGTCCTGGCCGGCGATTGCGTCAACTGGCTCTCGATGAAGGCCTCTTCCTCGAGCAGGGCGTCACGCGGCGGCGTGCCGCGGGGGGCTTCAATCTGTTCCACTGCGCTCATGAAATCCGACCCGTTTTTCTGCCTCCAGATAGGCCTCCGCGCCCCCCTCTGGCAAATCCGGGAGATTCCCAATCAGGACATATACGTAGCTTGTTTTGACAGGCTTCCTAAGCTATAGAGCCGCCAAATCCCGTATCCCCTGACAGTTGAGACGGGCGCCGGCGCGCCGAAGGATATGCCATGAAAGCCGAAATTCATCCGAATTATCATACGATTACGGTCGTGATGACCGACGGGACCGAGTACCAGACCCGCTCCACCTGGGGCAAGGAAGGCGACAAGCTGAACCTCGACATCGATCCCAAGTCGCACCCGGCCTGGACCGGCGGCTCGCAGCAGATCCTCGACCGCGGCGGCCGAGTGTCGCGCTTCCAGAAGAAGTTTTCGGGCTTCCTCAAGAAGGACTGAGGCCGCAAGCCCCCTCTTCGAGACCAGAAATGCGAAACGCCCCGGTCTACCGGGGCGTTTTTTGTTGCTGTCTACCGTCGTCATTCCGGGACGGGCCGAAGGACCAGACCCGGAATCTCGAGATTCTCAGGTGCGCAATTACGCACCATAGTTCGATGCTGCGCATCGCCCCGGAATGACGGAGTGGTCCGAACTTACTGCTCGAACGCCGCCTTCAACCTGTTGAGCTGCGGCACCAGCGGATTGCCGATCGGCGCGCGTTCCGCGGGCGCCGCGTGGATCGAGATGTCGAGGCGACGGACCCGCGTCTGCAGGCTCATCGATCGCGCAATCAGATCCTGCAATTGCTGCGGGAGCTTCTCGATCATGTCCTCCGGCCCGGGATCGGCGGCCGTGAGCTTGACCTTGGTCTTTTCCCGATTGGCCTGGGTCAGCGTCATCTCGCCTTCCTTGACCGCGCGATGCAACAACAGCCATGACGCAAGCTGCATCAGGCGAGTGGTCAGGCGCATGCTTTCGGTTGCGTAAGTAAGGCTGACAGAACGTTCGAGCGCCTTGGCTTCGGTGCGGCCGTCGCCATCGAGATAGGCGGCGGTTTCCTCGACCAGATCCATGCCTTCCCGGAAGAGAGTTCCGAACGCCGCCGAATTAGTCAGCCGCTCGCTGAACAGAACGAGCGCGGATTCGCTTTGCGAACGGTCCGCCATGGTTAACGCCCTCACGCCACTATTTGCCCCACCGGCTGTGAACCACCGGCTTATGATGAACAAATCATTGCTCGGGCGAAGTCGAGAGTCCAGCGACAACCGGATTTATGGTTTCCAGCTCGTGGGGGCACAAAATAGCCGCGGAGAGCACAAAAAAGAGCCGCCGTTTCCGGCGGCTTTTGAAGTTGATAACAGGGAGGCGTCAAACAGAGTGGACAGGAGCCACTCGGTGTCCAAACGAGGACGATGACAGTCATAATCGAGAAAGCTTAACGGACCGTAAACGAACGAATTTCTTTAGGGATTGTTTGCCATGTCGGCCATTGGCCGAGTTTTGGACTTGCAATCGTTTGGAGAGTAGCCGGTCTCGTGCCCCGGATGCTGCGCAGCGCGCAAGCGATGCGCTGCTGATCCGGGGCCCATCTTGCCCGGAACGAAAGTGTGGGTCCCGGCACTGCGGAGCAGCGCTAAGGGCGCTGCACCGCGTCCGGGACACGAGATCCACTCACGTCTTGAAGAAACTGTTCGCGGCGTCCTTTGACGCGCGCTTTTTGGTGGCGGCCTCTTGCAGCCGCGCGATTTCGGAATTCAAGAGTGCAATCCGCTCCGTCAGCTCCTCGACCGAGAGCAGCGACAGATCCTGGCCGATCTCATGGCTGATTTTCTTCCGCGGCTTGTCGTCGTCTTCGATGGCCATGCGTTTCCTCCTTTCGGCATTTCCCTGCAGGTCTGGCCGTCCCTTCTCGCGGTTGCCAGCCGCAGCCGGGCTGGCTAATCAGGGGCCGCCTTCAATTCTCAGCCTTTCGCAAGGACAAATCATGGAAAAGCTGCCCGCGCAAATGACCGTCATCGGCATCAGCAAGCCAGGCGGCCCCGAAGTGCTGTTGCCCGAAACCCGCAGCGTTCCAGCGCCCGGCCCAGGCGAAATCCTGGTCAAGGTGATGGCCGCCGGCGTCAACCGTCCCGACGTCGCGCAGCGTTCCGGCGCGTACCCGCCGCCGCCTGGCGCCAGCGACCTGCCCGGCCTTGAAATCGCGGGCGAAGTAGTGGCGCTCGGCGAAGGCGCCAAAAAGCACAAGCTCGGCGACAAGGTGATGTCGCTGGTCGCGGGCGGTGGCTACGCCCAGTATTGCATTGCGCAAGACGCGCAGGCGATGGCGGTGCCGCCGTCGCTATCGATCCAGGAAGCCGGCGCGATCCCGGAAACGCTGATGACCGTCTGGCACAATGTGTTCGAGCGCGGCGCGCTCAAGCCCGGCGAAACGCTTCTGATCCACGGCGGCTCGTCCGGCATCGGCACCATGGCGATCCAGCTTGCGAAAGCGTTCGGCTCCAAGGTGATCGTGACCGTCGGCTCTCAGGACAAGATCGACGCCTGCCTCAAGCTCGGCGCCGACCGCGCGATCAACTACAAGACCGAAGACTTCGTCGCCGTGGTCAAGGCCGAGACCAACAATGTCGGCGCCAACCTGATCCTCGACATGGTCGCCGGCGACTATGTCGATCGCAACTACGACGCTGCTGCGGTCGACGGCCGTATCGTGCAGATCGCAACGCTCAATAGCCCCAAGGTTACCGTCAACATTGCCAAGGTGATGGTGAAGCGGCTGACCCATACCGGCTCCACGCTGCGCCCCCGTACTAATGCGGATAAGGCAGCGATGGTCGCCGCGATCGAGGCCAAGGTGATGCCGCTATTGCGCGAGGGACGTGTAAAACCGCTGATGGACAGCTCATTCCCGCTGGAAAAAGCGGCCGACGCGCACCGGCGGATGGAGACCTCCGCACATATTGGCAAAATTGTGTTGGCGGTCTAGCCGATCGCGAGCGAAGCGCGGGTGGAAACCCTTTGATTTGCTTTGCTTTCATGTCATTTATCGCGGCAACGCCGACCCCGTTCGCTGGGCCGGGAGAATCGTTGGTCGCGGAGTACTGACATTGCGTCTGATCAGGTGCCTTGCGCTAGTCGCGCTGGGCCTCATGATTGTTATGGCCGCGCCTGCGGCGCATGCCATCGACGCGGTCAGCGTCCGCAGTGACGCGCCCGCCATTGATCTCACCGCGGTGCTCGATCATCAGCGCAGCGAGACCGACCGCATCCAGGTTTCGACGGCGCCAGGAACCGACGGCATCGTCCGCCGCATCGAGGTTCGCGCTCGCGAAGGCGGACAGAACTGGGTCGTGTTCGCTCTGGCCAACAACACCGACGACCAGCTCGACCGCCTGATCGTCGCGCCACACTATCGCATCGTATCATCCGGCCTCTTGTGGCCCGATCTCGGCCTGTCGCGCATCGCAACCATCACGCCATCGACCGGCGATCGTCCCGAGCGCCAGGAAAGCGCAACCGCCGACATCTTCCGCATCACGCTCGACCCCGGCGCCGTCATCACCTTCGTGGCGGAGCTGCGCACCGACAAGCTGCCGCAGCTCTATCTGTGGGAACCCGACGCCTACAAGGACAAGGTCAACTCGTTCACGCTCTACCAAGGCATCGTGATCGGCATCTCCGGCCTGCTGGCGCTGGTGCTGACGATCCTGTTCGTTGTGAAGGGCAGCATCATGTTCCCCGCCGCTGCGGCGCTGGCCTGGGCTGTGCTGGTCTATATCGGCGTCGATTTCGGCTTCTGGGGCAAGGTGCTCGACATGTCGAACAACGCCGAGCGCGTCTGGCGCGCGGCCGGCGAAGCGATCCTCGCGGCGACGCTGCTGGTGTTCCTGTTCGCCTATCTCAACTTGAGCCGCTGGCATGTGCGCTATTCCCACATCACCGTCGGCTGGCTGGCCTTCCTCGGCTCGCTGGTAGCGCTGGCGCTGTTCGATCCCGCCGTCGCCTCGGGCATTGCGCGCATCTCGCTGGTCTTGATCGCCTTCGCCGGCTTTGCGCTGATCGTCTATCTCTCGACGCATGGTTTCGATCGCGCGGTGCTGTTGATCCCGACCTGGTTCCTGCTGGTGGTCTGGGTGATCGCCGCCGGCATGACGGTGGCGGGCTCCGTCACCAACGACATCGTGGGTCCGGCGCTGCTCGGCGGCCTCGTGCTGATCGTGATGCTGATCGGATTTACGGTGATGCAGCACGCGTTCGCCGGCGGCGGCGCGACAACCGGCATTGTCTCCGACATCGAGCGCCGCGCGCTGGCGCTGACCGGCTCCGGCGACCTGATCTGGGACTGGGACGTCTCCGCCGACAAGGTGTTCACCAGTCCGGAGACCGAAAGCCTGCTCGGGCTGAAGCGCGGCACGCTGGAAGGTCCGGCCGCAAAATGGCTGGAGGTGCTGCACCCGCTCGACCAGGATCGCTTCCGTGCCGCGCTGGACAGCGTGCTCGACCAGCGCCGCGGCCGGCTGGTGCAGGATTTCCGCCTGCGCACGCCTGACGGTCACTTCATGTGGTTTGCGCTGAAGGCGCGCCCGGTGGTCGGCTCCGACGGTGAAGTCTCGCGCGTGGTTGGAACGCTGACCGACGTCACCGAAATCAAGAACGCCGAAGAGCGCATGCTGCACGACTCCGTGCATGACAACCTCACCGGCCTGCCCAACCGCAAACTGTTCATGGATCGCCTCGGCGCGGTGGCGAATTTCGCCAAGAGCATGCCGAACCTGCGGCCGACGCTGATGGTGATCGACCTCGATCGCTTCAAGCAGGTCAACGATTCCGTCGGCATTGCGGTCGGCGACTCTATCCTGCTGACGCTGGCGCGTCGGCTGACGCGCATCCTGAAACCGCAGGATACGCTGGCGCGGCTGGCCGGCGACCAGTTCGGCCTGATCCTGATGTCGGAGCAGGACCCGGCGCGCATCACCGCCTTCGCCGAAACCATCCGCAAAACCATCCGCGCACCGATCGCCTTCAACGACCGCGAGATCTTCCTGACCGCGTCCATCGGGCTCGCGCTGTCGGATCCGCAGACGCAATTGTCCGACGAGATCATCAAGGACGCCGAGCTTGCGATGTATCACTCCAAGCGGATCGGCGGCGACCGTATCGACGTCTACAAGCCGGCGATGCGCGCCCGGAAGACCGACCGCCTGACGCTGGAAAGCGAATTGCGCCGGGCCATCGAGCGGCAGGAGATCACGATCCTTTACCAGCCGATCGTGCGGCTGGAAGATCGCTCGATCGCCGGCTTCGAGGCGCTGGCGCGTTGGGACCATCCCAAGCTCGGGAGAATGTCGCCCTCCGAGTTCATCACGATTGCGGAGGAAATCGGCCTGATCGTCGATCTCGGCATGTTCGTACTGGACCAGACCGCGCGGCAGCTCTCGGTATGGCAGCGCGCGATGCGCTCGCGCGAGCCGATCTTCGCCTCCGTCAACGTCTCCTCGCGGCAGTTGCTGCGCCATGACTTGATCCACGATATCCGCACCGTGCTGTCGCGTTCGTCGGTGGCGCGCGGCACGCTTAAGCTGGAGCTCACCGAGTCGCTTGTAATGGAGAATCCGGAGCATGCAGCGCAGATGCTGGCGCGCATTCGCGAACTCGGCACCGGACTGTCGCTGGATGATTTCGGCACCGGCCATTCCTCGCTGGCGTATCTGCAGCGCTTTCCCTTCGACACCATCAAGATCGACCAGTCCTTCGTGCGCACCACCAGCCGCGGCACACGGCCGGTGATCCTCAAATCAATCATTGCGCTGGCGCATGACCTCGGCATGGACGTGGTGGCGGAAGGCGCGGAGACGGATTCGGATGCGGTCGAGCTCTATCAATTGGGCTGCGAATACGCGCAAGGCTTCGCCTTCGGCGAGCCGATGGATGCGGATGCCGCGATGCGGCTATTGACCGAAGAACGGCTGCAAGCGGCGAGCTAATCGCTGCGGCACGAGTCCCTGCCGAAGGGCAGGTCCTTGGAGAAGTCGCACATGGCAAAGAAACTGGCACCGATGCACCCCGGAGAAGTTCTCCGGGAAGAGTTCTTGAAGCCGCTCGGGCTCTCGCCAGGTGCGCTGGCGAAGGCGTGCGGCTTCCCCGCACCAGGATCGAGCGCATTGCGAGCGAGACCACCAACATCACGGCGGATACGGCTCTCAGACTGTCCAAGGCGCTCAATACGTCAGCCCTGCTCTGGCTTAACCTACAGAACGCCTATGACGTGCAGACGGCTGAGCGCGAGCTCGGCAAGCAACTGGAAAAGATCAAGCCGGTGATCGCTGATGCTGCCTGAAGCCGCAACGCCCGCTATTCTTCCACAGATCGGAGACCGAAATCCGCACCGTTAGCCCAATGTCTTCGTCGCCCCTGCGGAAAGCAGGGGCCCATCCGCCGCGGCTTTTCCGTGAAGTGATGGGGCCAATTGCCTTCGCTACAACAACGCCCGGTGGTTATAGGTCCCCGCGTTCGCGGGGACGACGGCGGTCTTGAGGCATTCTCTTGAACTTCACGCTCTTTCCATCCGCCTGCCGCGTTGCGATGTAGCCGGCTTCGAGGCAGGCCTCGCGCTGCGGCATCTTCTCCTGCGGGCTGCGCAACGTCTCCCACCATGACGCACGGTGCGCGGCGCGCGGCAGCGCCGCATCGATGATCTCCTCGATCTCTTCGAAGCTCAGCACGAATTCGGTGCGCGTCTGCGCCTTCAGATAGTCCCGCAACGGATCGTAAACGTTCACGCGTGCCCTCTTAAGCGAATTGCACAAAACCGTCGGCGCCGGCAACCCAATGTTAACTGTCTACCATATCGCCGTCGCCGCTTAAGACCGCAACAATTTATCCGGCGCATACCGGAAGGCTTGGAGCGGATGATGCTATTCGAGCGGCAAAGCGACGTAGCCAGAAAGGGTTGGTTCAGGAAAGACTCCGGCCGCCGCCCCTGGCGATTGTCCGTAAAGCTGTTGATCGCATCGTCGGTCGCGGCCGTGATCGGCTTCTCCGCGATTTGCACCAGCGTCATGCTCGACATGCGCCGCGGCGAGGAAGAGCTGGCGCGGCAAACACTGGAAAATCTAGCCTCGAGCATCGACGCCGATATCAGCCGGAATATCGAACTCTACGACCTGTCGCTGCGTAACGTCGCCACCAATCTGGTGATGCCGGAGATCGAAAAGGTCAGCAAGGAGATTCGCCATCTGATTCTGTTCGATCATGCCGCGACTGCCAGGCATTTCGGCGCGATCCAGGTGTTCGACGCGCAAGGCAAGCTGACCATCGATGCGGCAAGCCTCGATCCGGTGCCGGAGGATCGCAGCGATGAGGAATACTTCTTCGTCCATCGCGACAGGCCCGACGTGGGCTTGTACATGAGCCGTCCGATGCTGCATCGTAGCGCCTATTCGATCGTGCTCAGCCGGCGCATCACCGACGCCGATGGTGGTTTTCTCGGTGTGGTCGTGGGCTCGATCCGCTTCAGTTATTTCCACGATTTATTCGGGCGGCTGACACTCGATCCCGCCGATACGATCACGGTATTGCGTCGTGACCGGACGATCATCATGCGCAAACCATTCGACCTCGACATCGTCGGCAAAAATCTGGCAGAGCAAAGAAACTGGAATCCGGCAAATCTGAAGCAAGGCGGGTCCTACGCCGGGGTCGGACCGGTGGATCCGACACCGCGGCTTTACGTTCGAAGCGCCAATACGAGCCTGTTCTTTGTCGTAGTCGGAAAACCGCTGGCGAGCATCCTGAGCCTCTGGCACCGGGAGGTGATCCGGATCGGAGCGGTCATGGTGGCCCTGATCCTGTTCGTGCTCGGCACCACATTGTTCCTCGCGCGCGAGATCGGCCGCCGCGCCGAGGCTGAGGAAAAGCTGGAAGAGCTTGCGACCACCGACGCGCTCACCGGCCTGAAGAACCGGCGCAAATTCGATTCCGAGATCGATCTGGAATGGCGGCGGGCGACGCGCAACCAGACCCCCGTCGCGGTGTTGATGATCGATGCCGATCATTTCAAATCGTACAATGACACGTTTGGACATCAGGCCGGCGACCAGGTGCTGGTCGGCATTGCGATCTGCATTTCGGATTCGGTGAAGCGGGCCGGCGACTGTCCGGCCAGATACGGCGGCGAGGAATTCGCGGTACTTCTGCCCGGCCTCTCGGCGGTGGAAGCGCTCACCGTCGCCGAAACCATCCGCCTGAAAGTCGAACAATGGTCGGAAGATCCCGGCGTGACGACCGTCAGCGTCGGCGTGGCCAGCATGACGCCTGCAGCCTCGTTTAGCTGGTCCGACCTCATCGAAGCCGCCGACAAGGCGCTCTACGCCGCCAAGGCCAACGGCCGCAACCAGTCCGTGGTCGCCGCGATCCCGCAGCTCGCGCTGGTGGCTTAGGCGCTCTTCGCCAAGGCTCGCGTCACGGCGTCGGGCTCTTTCTCCACGACCTTGAGCAAAATGCGGGCACTGCGTTCCGGCTGCCGGCGGCCTTGCTCCCAATCACGCACGGCCGACAACGCAAATCCATAGGTTTGAGCGAAGCTCTCTTGCGACATACCGAGCTGCGTACGTATTTTTTTTACATTCACCCGCGCAGGAACATGAATTCCGAATGTCCTCTTGTTCGCGGATCCGTCGAGATAGGCCTTGGCGTCGCCCAGCCCTGCCTTGATCTTGTCGAATGCGGCTTTTGTCACCTTCGCCTCCGATAGTCTTCGATCATAGTCGCAACCATCTTGCCTAGCGCATTACGTTCAGAAGCCGAGAGATTGGCCTTCTCGTTCTTGGCAAAAACTGCCAGAATAAATACAGGCAGGTCTGTTCCAGAGAACAAATAGACAATTCGCGCACCACCGCTCTTGCCGCGTGCGCCGAAGCCGAATCGCACTTTACGAATACCGCCACCACCGGGGACGACTACCCCGCAGGCAGGATCGGATGCCAGTCGATCCACGATGGCTTTTCGTTCGTCCAACGAAAACAGGCGTTCCGCATCGGCCAGGTACGACGGCGTCTCGACAACGGTCTGCATCAAGGGACTACACTACGGCAATGCCGTAGCATGGTCAAGTTCACTCATTTCTCCAGATACTTCTTCATCTCCGCGCGCAGGCCTTCGCGCAGCTCGGGGCGGGCCATGCCGTAGGCGATGTTGGCGCGCAGGAAGCCTGGCTTGGAGCCGCAGTCGTGCCGCTCGCCCTCGAATTCCACGCCGTAGAACTTTTGCATCTTGGCGAGAGCTTTCATTGCATCGGTGAGCTGGATCTCGTTGCCCGCACCGCGCTCCTGGGTTTCGAGGATCTTGAAGATTTCCGGCTGCAGGATGTAACGCCCGGTGATCGAAAGGTTTGACGGCGCGGTGCCCTTCGGCGGCTTCTCCACCATGCCGTCGACCTCGAACATGTTCTTGGCGAGGCGCTTGCCGACGCCGCAAATGCCATACTGGTGGGTGAGATCGTCGGGCACCGCCTCCACCGCGAGCAGATTGGATTTAGCGCCGAGTTTCGCCGCGGCCTCGATCATCTGCTTCAGGCAACCCGGGCTGTTGAGCACCAGCTCGTCCGGCAGCACCACGGCGAACGGCTCATCGCCAACAATATCGCGTGCGCACCAGACCGCGTGGCCGAGGCCGAGCGGCGCCTGCTGACGGGTGAAACTCATGGCGCCGGCTTCGGGCTGGTCGCGCGCCAGAATGTCCTGCTCGGCCTTCTTGCCGCGCGCGGCGAGCGTGGTGTCGAGCTCGAAACATCCGGTCGAAATGGTCCTCGATCACCCCCTTGTTGCGCCCGGTGACGAAGACGAAATGCTCGATGCCGGCCTCCTTGGCCTCGTCGACCACGTATTGAATCAGCGGCTTGTCGACGATCGTCAGCATTTCCTTCGGCATTGCCTTGGTGGCGGGCAGGACGCGGGTGCCGAGGCCGGCGACCGGGAAGACGGCTTTACGGATTTTCATGGGATGTCGGGCGCCTTGATATCGAGATTTGGAAATGAGGAAAGTGCTTTGATTGCACGTTGATAGCCGGTTTGCACCCTTGAACAAAGGCGGATGTATGGTGGCGTTCCCGCCCGACTTGCACCTCCCCTTGCGCGCGCCGGGCGGGACAACAAAATGCCCTCTGTTAAGCTATTGGAAACCGTGTCAGGGCCTTCTGGCACGGGGTTGGTTTCGACGGACGGGTACGGCATGGGTCTCTTGGAACGAGTGACGAGTAATCGAACCGGCGCGATCTTAATCGCCGCAGCGCTGTTGTGTTCCAGCGGCCAGTCCCAGGCCCAATCCTCCGGCAACGGGGTTTCGAACTTTTTCGGCAATATCTTCTCAGGGCAGAAGGCTGTGGCGCAGCAGGCCACGCCCGGCCCGGACGGCAGTCCGCCGCCCTGGAGCGGCGAAGACGGCGCCTCCGGCCATCCGCTGATGACGGCGTCCGCGATCCGGCAGGCGGCGGCTAATTTTCAAAATTGCGTCGCCTCGATGTGGCCGGATGCTGCGCGGCGCAACGTCACCCAGCAAAATTTCGAGCGCTTCACCGCCGGGCTCGAGCCTGATTTGCGCATCATGGACCTGATGGATTCGCAGCCCGAATTCACCAAGGCGATCTGGGACTATCTCGACATCCTCGTGAACGACAACCGCCTTGCCAAGGGCGGCGAGATCCTCGCCCAATACAAGCCGCAATTCGACGCGGTGGAGAAAGCCTATGGCGTCGACCGCTACATCATCGCATCGATCTGGGGCATCGAATCGAACTACTCGACGCAAGTGGGCGACCGCAACGTCGTGCGATCGACCGCGACACTGGCCTGCGTCGGCCGCCGCCAGGCCTATTTCAAGGATGAATTCCTCACCGCGATCGAGATCCTCAACCGCGGCGATCTCAGACCCGAACAGATGCGCGGCTCCTGGGCCGGCGCGTTCGGGCCGACGCAGTTCATGCCGACCGCCTTCAAGCGCTATGCCGTCGACGCCGACGGCGACGGCCGCCGCGACGTCGTCGACAACGTCGCCGATCTGATCGCATCCACCGCCAACAACCTCAAGAAAGACGGCTGGCAGACCGGCCGGAGCTGGGGTTACGAGGTGGTGCTGCCGGAGGGCCTTAATTTCATGCTGGCGGACAAGTCCAAGGCGATGACGATTGCGCAGTGGCAGAGCCAGGGACTGAAGCGGGCCGATGGCAAGCCGTTTCCCGACACAACCGAGAAGGCCTATCTGCTGGCGCCGGCCGGCATGCAGGGGCCCGGCTTCCTGATGCTGCAGAATTTCCGGGTGATCATGAAATACAATCCGGCGGAGGCCTATGCGCTGGCGATCGGGCACTTTGCCGACCGCCTGCGCGGCGGGCCGCCGTTCGTGCAACCCTGGCCGCGGCAGGAACGGGTGCTGTCGCGGGCGGAGCGACTGGAACTGCAGCAGCTCCTGGCGCAGCGCGGCTTCTACAAGGGCACGCCGGATGGCCAGTTCGGTGGCCAGACGCGGGAGGCGCTCCGCAGCTTCCAGGCTTCGATCGGGGCGCCAGCGGACGGGTTTGCCTCTTCCGACGTACTGGAGCGGCTGCGGGGCCGTTAAGGCCCGTTTTCAGCGCTAAAGTGGCCCTGAAACCACGATTCGGCAGGAGCCTTGACGCTGGGCCCGGAACCCCGGTTTATGGGATGTGAAATCTGCCCGCTTGCGGCCCGATTCCGCTGCTATATGTGACGCTTCACGATCCATTTGCGACCGAGCCGGATGCGAAAGCCAACGTCCTTCTTGCGCGTGTTTACCGAGACCGGGCCACTGGTGGCGCTGGCGGTTGCGATCGCGCTCCTGATCGGGATCGTGGGACCCGCGTCGGCGCAGTTTTTCAATTTCGGCGGCTTTGGCGGGCAGCCGCAGCGGCAAGCGCCGCAACGCGGCTGGTTCGGCGGCGATTTCTTTTCGCCATTCCAGCAGCAGGCCCCGCAGGCGCCGCGCCAGGATTTCTCCCGCGCGCCCGCGCCCGCCAAGCGAGACACGGTGCCGGAACGTAACGTGCTGGTGCTCGGCGACGCCATGGCCGACTGGCTCGCCTATGGCCTGGAAGACACCTATTCCGAGCAGCCCGACATGGGCGTGATCCGCAAGCACAAGACCGTCTCCGGCCTGATCAAGTATCAGCCGCGCGGCGAGCCCGCCGATTGGACCGCGGCCGCCAAGGGCATCCTCGCCACCGAAAAGCCCGACGCCATCGTCGTCATGCTCGGCCTCCACGACCGCCAGGCCATCCGCGAGGCGGTCACCGAGAAGAAGACCGACAAGAAGGAAGACAAGAAGGACGCGCGCGGCAAGACAGATACCAAGCCGGCGGACGCAAAGAAGCCGGAAGGCTCGGCTGACACGGCAAAGCGCGACGATAAGCCGGCCGACGCCGAATTGTCGCCTGACGATGCAGCCGATAACGACACGCCACAAAGCGCCGCACCCGCGCGATCTGGCGGCGGACTTTACGAGTTCCGCGACGAGCGCTGGGTCGAACTCTACACCAAGAAGATCGAAGAGCTGATCGGCGTGTTGAAATCCAAGGGCGTCCCGGTGTTGTGGGTCGGCCTGCCGGCGATCCGCGGGCAAAGGGGAACGGCCGATATGCTGTTCCTCGATGCGCTGTATCGCGACGGCGCCGGCAAGGCCGGTATCACCTATGTCGATATCTGGGATGGCTTTGTCGATGAAGCCGGCCGGTTCCTGCAGAAAGGTCCCGACTTCGAAGGCCAGATCCGCCAGCTCCGCACGGCCGACGGCGTCTTCTTCACCAGGCCCGGCGCGCGCAAGCTCGCGCATTATGTCGAGCGCGAGGTGACGCGCCTGCTGGCCGCCCGCTCCGGGCCGATCGCGGTGCCGATCGAACCGGCGACGCCGGAGGCCAATGTCGCGCCCGGCCAGCCGGCGCCGCGTCCTCTGGCCGGACCGGTCATGCCGCTGGTCGCCTCGTCCGTCGGCACCGATCAATTGCTCGGCGGTCCCGGCTCGCGTCCGGCAGCGGTCGATGCGCTCGCCGCACGCACGCTGGTGAAGGGTGAAGCGCTGGCCGCGCCGGCCGGCCGCGCGGACGACTACATATGGCCTCGCCGCGAAATCGGCCGCGAGCCGGCGAAGGGTGATACGCCGATGGCGGCCACCTCACCGAGCGGAACCGCGGCAGCCGCCCCGCCACAGAAGCAGCTTTTACTGCCGCCGCCGCAGCAAACGCTGCAGCAACAGAAGAGACAACTGCCGCCGCCGATGCAGATCCGCCCGGCGCAAAATAACGGGCCCTCGCTACGCGACTTCTTCGGCGGTTTCGGTGCGGCGCCGCGGCCGCCTGCGCCGCCCGCGGCTGCACCGCCGCGTGGACCCGCTGCTCTTCCGGGCGCACCGCGGCCGCCAGGCAATGTCGGGCGCTCGGCAGAGGTTCCGCCGGGCAATTTCACGCGATGATTTAGATAGAGCGTTTTCCAGCGAAAGCCTGTCCCGGACTTGATCCGGGGTGGACACCGGTTCGCGTCAAGAAAACGCGTCAAAACAAAAACCTAGAGCCCGGTTCTGATTCAATCAGAACGGGGCTCTAGTCCTCATGGTGAGGAGCGCGTCTTCGCGCGTCTCGAAGGATGAGCGGCCCCAGTCGGGCCGTCGCCCTTCGAGACGGCCGCGTTGCGGCCTCCTCAGGATGAAGTTAGCCGTAATAGCGCCAGCGCGGCGGCGGGCGGCGCGGCGGGCGGGTCATCAACAGCGCCAGCGCAAAGCCAATTCCGGCTGCGACCAACAGCGCACCGAGCGGATTCTCCTGCACGGTTTTCGCTACCGTCTGCTGGCCGCTACGAATGGTGTCGCCGCTGTGCTCAATGGCGTCCTTGGCGTAGCTGACGGCGGTGTCAGTGGCGTCGCGAGCGGCGTCCTTGGCCTGACCGTAGAGATTTTGCACTGTGCCGGCCGCTTCGCGCACGCGGCCCTCGGCTTGCGTCTTCGCATCGCCAGCCATGTCGCCGACGGTGCTTTCGACCTTACCCGCAAAATCCTCGGCCGAGCCTGCAATCCGATCCTTGTCCATCGCGGTCACTCCTGTCTTCAGCGGAAGTAACCGGTGAGACCCCGTTCGGGTTCCTACCGCGATCGAAACGCACTTCTAATCAAGATGCCGGGCTTACAGGATCAGCCCGCCGTCGACCACGATGGTTTGGCCGATGATGTAGGACGCAAGCGGCGAGGCCAGGAACAGCGCGGCGCCGGCCATGTCGGCCGGCGTGCCGAGCCGCTTCAACGGGATCCGCTCGAGCGCGCCTTCGAGGCGTTTCGGATTGGCGGTGGTCGCCTTGGTCATCTTGGTGTCGACCAGGCCGGGCGCGATGCCGTTGACGCGGATGCCATCCCCGGCCCACGCCTCGCCGAGCGTGCGCGTCAGCCCTACCGCGCCGGTCTTCGAGGCGTTGTAGGCCGGATTGCCCATGGTCGAGTGATAGGCGGCGGTCGAACTGACGATGATGAGCGAGCCTTTGCTGGCGCTCAGCATCGCATGGAATTTTGTCGCACAGGCCATCAGGCTCATCAGGTTGACTTCAACCACCTTGCGAAAGCCATCCATCTCGAATTCGCCGCGGCGGTAGATCACCGCGCCTTGCGCCAACACCAGCACGTCCAGTTTCGTGAAGGATGGCTTGAAGGATTCAATGGCCTGCGCATTGCTGACGTCGAGTTGGAAATAGTCGAGCCCGTCAAGATGCGAGCCTTCGTCGGGCGAATAGTCGGCGACGCTTTCGCGGGTGCCGCAGACGGCAACACGCGCGCCCTTGGCACGAAACGCCTGCGCGACGCCATTGCCGATCCCGCTGGAGCCGCCGACCACCAGCACCTGCCTGCCGCTGAAATCCAGTTCGTTCATCCCTGCGATCCCTTCCTTGTATTCTAGTTCAATCCTTCGTCGAGGAATTTGACCATCAGAACCTGGTCGTAATATCGCCCATCATGCTTGAGGCCCCTCTTTTCATAGCCGTACTCGACGAAACCCGCGGCGCTGTAAAGGCGGCGCGCGCCCTCATTCTCACTCACCACGGTAAGTTGAACCATCTCCACGCGTCCGCGTGCATGGTCGAGGACCGCCGCAACGAGCTTCTTCCCGAGCCCCAAGTTTCTTGCGGTGTCTCGAACATACATGCCCCAGAGGGTCGCCCGATGCGCTTGCTTCGTACCTTCCTGCGCAGCATAGGCCGCGACGCCTCCGAGCATCTCCTCGACGAAAGCGCCGAAGATGACGGTACGGCCAAGGACGGCTTCGAACCACGACAGCGGTAGCGCGCTCTCCTTCTCAAACGTGCTGCCGAAGGCTTCCGGATTTCGCTGCAGGCCTTCCAGCCGGATATCCCTGAACAGAGCAGCGTCCGAAGGCTCCAGGCGGCGGATCTGCAGGCCGCGAATATTCGTCACGTTTGCACCTCGCTCGGCTTCGTTTGACCTGTCTGCGGATCGGTGCCAGCCTTGTCAATCCTGCAACGCGCACCTCGCATCTTTGTCCGGATCGCATCATGTCAGATTTCAAGCAGCTCAGCCGCTCGGTCAAAGGTCTGACCGTTCTCGTCACCGGTGCTGCCAGCGGCATGGGCCGCGCGACCGCGCTCGTGTTCGCAGCCGAGGGCGCCAATGTCGCGGTTACCGACTTAAACGCCGAGCTTACCCAGACGGTTGCCAACGAAATCGCAGCAAATGGCGGCACGGCGAAAGCGTGGACGCTCGACGTCGCGAAGCCCGACGACATCGTCAAGGTGGTCAACGACGTTGCCGCACATTTCGGCGCGCTCGACATCGTCATCAACAATGCCGGCATCTCCGTACGCGTGGCGATCGACGAGGAAGGTTATGAAGCAGCTTGGGACAAGGCGCTGGCCGTGATGCTGACCGCGCATCCACGCATCATCCGGGCCGCGTTGCCGCATTTGCGCCGATCGAAGAATCCGCGGATCGTCAACATCGCATCGACCGAGGCTCTCGGCGCCACCGCACTTCACAGTCCCTATTCGGCGGCGAAAGCCGGCGTCACCGGCTTGACGCGCTCGCTCGCCGTCGAGCTCGGCCGCGAGGGCATCACCGTGAACTGCATTTGCCCGGGCCCGATCCGCACCGCGATCACCGAGCGGATTTCCGAAGAGCACAAGACGATCTATGCCAAGCGCCGCACCGCACTCGGCCGCTACGGTGAGCCTGAGGAAGTGGCGCACATGACGCTGAGCCTGTGCCTGCCGGCGGCTTCGTTCCTGACCGGTGCGGTGATCCCGGTCGATGGCGGCTTGATGGCGCGGAATGCGTGAGGCGTTCCCCGGATGCTGCGCAGCAGCTATGCCTGACACTCTGGAAGATGGGGTGGAGGGCTAACGTGTCCCGGACGCGGTGCAGCCTAGGCGATGCGAAGCATCGTCCGGCAACGCTGCGCCGCAGAGCCGGGACCCATAGCGCCGCTAGACCTGGGCCCCGGTTCAGCAGCGCAGCACTCTGTGCTGCGCTGCTGAACCGGGGCATGAGAAATCAGCAACGTCCGGGACACGAGACAGGCGCAATGCCGCATGCGCGCCGCAACGTTGACTTGGACAGGTTGGGGAGTAATTTTTCTTACAAACAGAGCGGGCAAAGCCGCCCGCCGCTTTCGGGAGAGACGCCATGGCGATCGCAATCCGGCAGTTGCATCCGCATTTTGTCGGCGAAGTATCCGGACTTGATCTGCGAAAACCTCTGACGCCGCAGGAAGCCGCCGACATCGACGCCGGCATGGACAAATACGCCGTGCTGCTGTTCCGTAACCAGGACATCACGGACGAACAGCAACTCGCATTTGCGCTGAATTTCGGCAAGCGCGAAGACGCTCGTGGCGGCAATATCGTCAAGCCTCAGGATTCGCGCCTCTCGACCGGCCTCAACGACGTCTCCAATCTCGGCAAGGACGGTAAGCCATTGCCGCGCGACAGCCGCGCGCATCTGTTCAACCTCGGCAATTGCCTGTGGCATTCCGACAGCTCGTTCCGCCCGATCCCGGCGAAGTTCTCGCTCTTGTCGGCGCGGGTGGTGAACCCGAAGGGCGGCAACACCGAATTCGCCGACATGCGCGCGGCCTATGACGCGCTGGACGACGACACCAAGGCCGAGATCGAGGACCTGATCTGCGAACATTCGCTGATGTATTCGCGCGGCTCGCTCGGCTTCCTGGATTATACCGATGAAGAAAAAGAGATGTTCAAGCCGGTGCTGCAGCGATTGGTGCGGACGCATCCGGTGCATCGCCGCAAGTCGCTGTATCTGTCATCGCACGCGGGCGCGATTCTGGGCATGAGCATGCCCGAGGCGCGGTTATTGCTGCGCGACCTGACCGAGCACGCTACGCAGAAGGAATTCGTCTACGTCCATAAATGGACCGTGCATGACCTCGTGATGTGGGACAACCGCCAGACCATGCACCGGGTACGGCGCTACGACCAGTCGCAGCCCCGTGACATGCGCCGCGCCACGGTTGCCGGTACCGAGCCGACGGTGACGCAGCAGGCCGCGGAGTAGAGAGCCAAAGCCGTAGGGTGGGCAAAGGCGCACTTGCGCCGTGCCCACCATCCATCCAAACCGTTGTCGTGAATGGTGGGCACGCTTCGCTTTGCCCACCCTACGTATCGGAGCTACGCGTGCCCGGCCTCGTTCGACAGCATGCCGGGGTCGATGCCGATCTTGCGCAACGCCCGTTGATATTTGTCGTCGACGTCGTCGCCGAAGATCAGATCCGGGTCGGCGTCGCAATGCAGCCAGCCATTGTGCTGGATCTCGTTCTCGAGTTGCCCGGGTGCCCAGCCGGCGTAGCCGAGCGCCAGGATGGCGTGCTTCGGACCGGTGCCCTTGGCGATCGCCTTGAGGATGTCCACCGTCGCGGTCAGGCAGATGCCATCGTCGATGTTCAGCGTCGCGTCCTTGATGAAGAAATCGCTCGAATGCAGCACGAAGCCGCGGCCGGTATCGACCGGGCCGCCCTTCAGCACCTGCATGGTCTCGGCGTTTTCCGGCAGCGTGATCTGGTCGGCCTTCTCGATGATGTCGAGCTGCACCAGCAGCCCTGGAAAGTCGATGCTGCCGGCCGGACGGTTGACGATGATGCCCATCGCCCCTTCCGACGAGTGCGCGCACATGTAGATGACGGAGCGCTCAAAGCGCGGATCGCCCATGACCGGCATGGCGATCAGCAGCCGGCCGTCCAGATAGCCCTCGCCGGACGAATTATCGCCAAAGCCAGCGGTTTTGCGGCGGACAGGCTTCGATGTCTTGCCTTCAGGGCTCATCCGCAAAGGCCTTTCTCTTGCTGGTTCATATCCTGATATCGGGTGCGGTTTCTGTCAATCAAGCTTCCGGCATCATTCGGCTGCCGATCACACGCAATTCAATGGTTTGCCTCCAAACTTGCCTGTAAAGACGTGCCATGAGCGTCCTAGTTCCCCTGCGCGCCGCACTCGGCGTCGCCGCATTGAGTGTCGCGTGTGCGGCGTCGGAGGTTCGCGCCCAGGATGCTTCGCCGTGGCAACACGACGCCCATTCCGCGGTACGGTTGCTGGCGGGATCACGCAGCGGCGCGGTGTTGCTCGGCGGCGTAGCCATCCAGTTGCAGCCGGGATGGAAGACCTATTGGCGGACGCCCGGGGATTCCGGCGTGCCACCCCGCTTCGACTTCTCCAAATCCGACAATGTCGAAGCTGTGACGGTGCTGTGGCCAGCACCGATGAAATTCGACGACGGCGCAGGCGGCACCGCGCTGGGATACAAGCAACAGGTCGTGCTGCCGTTGCGGATCGTCGCCAAGAATGCCGACAAGCCGGTGACGCTGCGCACCCACATCAGCTACGCGGTTTGCGAAAAGCTCTGCATTCCCGTCGAAGCCCATGCCGAACTCGCTTTTGCCAGCGTGGCAAGCACCGAGGACGGCACATTGTCCGATGCGCTCAATGCGGTGCCGAAGCCGGCCAATGTCGGGGACACCAATCCGCTGACCATCCGCGACGTCAAGCGCGAGGGAAAGAATGTGCTGGTCGACGTGACCGCGCCCGAGGCCAAGGAGGTCAACCTGTTCGCCGAGGGGCCGACGCCCGACTGGGCGTTGCCGGTTCCCAAGCTCGTGGAGCAAGGCCCGCCCGGCGTCAAACGCTTTGCCTTCGAACTCGACGGCCTGCCACCCGGCGCCAGTCCGGAAGGCGCCGCGCTCAAACTGACGCTGGTCGGCGGTGACCGGGCCTACGAGTTCAACGTCAGCTTGAATTGACGCAATCTAGTGTCCCTGCGGATGTGCGCAGCCGCGCCATGATGCCGCGACGTGTTTCCGCCCCGGTGCAGCTACGCTTTGTAGTCCGAGGAGAGCCGGCGCTCGCCGGCTCTCCTCGGAAGCAACCTGTCCTCCTAGCTCTTCTGGCCGCTCATTTGCTGAGCGCGCATATAGCTCTTGCAAGCGCTACGCATGTCGCCCTTTGACATGGCGGCATTCGCCGCGCCCATCTCTTTCATCATCGCAAATTTGCCGGGGCTATCAGGCATAGCGTTACCGGACGCGACGAGCTTGGCCATGTTTTCGCTTGTGCAACCCGTCTTCTGGGCAGAAGCCTTCTGGGCAGAAGCCGGGCTGACAGCCAGCGCGGTGGTGATCGTTACAGCGGTGACAAGCAGTAGTTTCATATTTTTCCTCCCCGGCCGCACCATGCGACCGAAGCTGAAAATTACAAAAAGCCAGAAAAGTTCCCAAGAGACCCGCGGGCCTCATCGGCATCGGGCGGCTCAGCCACTTTATTCCTAAGAACTTCATCGTTTCGCAGTTTTGGGCGGCAGCAATTCAGCGGAATGCGATTCGAGAGCGATCAGCAGGCCACCCAACCGAATCTTAACGAATGGTTGATACATCCGATCGTCGCCGCCGCCTCGCGGCACGTTTCGGGGATGTACCGTTGTGGCCGTAATGGATTCGCAATCCGCAACCGCTTCGCCTGGTGGCGTGATCGCGCGCCTGCGGGCGCTGCTTGGCGGCTCCAGTGAAGCCTCCGTTACAAGGCGGCTGGCCAGCACGATCTTCGTGATCCGCGTCTTCAGCGCGGCGCTTGCCTATTTCTCGCAGATCCTGCTGGCGCGCTGGATGGGCGGCTCGGACTACGGCGTCTATGTCTATGTCTGGACCTGGGTGCTGCTGCTCGGCAGCATGATGGATTTCGGCATCTCGGCATCCGCGCAGAAGCTCATTCCGGAATATCGTACACGCGGCGAGCATGCGCTGCTGCGCGGCTTTCTCTCCGGCAGCCGATGGATGACGTTCGCAGTCTCCTCCATCGTCTCGCTGCTGCTGGCGGGTATGGTGAAGGGATTGTCGCCGTGGATCGACGGCAACGCGATCGTTCCACTCTACATCGGTTGCCTGACATTGCCGGCGTTCGTCGTCGCCAACACCCAGGACGGCATCGCCCGCTCGCACGACTGGATGCGGCTTGGCCTGGTGCCGCAGTTCATCGTGCGCCAGTCGCTGATCATTGGCCTGACCGCCGGCGCCTTCGTGCTCGGCTTCAATCTCGGCGCCACCGCCGCGATGTGGGCCAGCGCCGCGGCGGTATGGATCGCGATGATCGGCCAGATGATTGTGCTCAATCGCAAGCTCGGCGGCCACATCGAGCCCGGTCCCCGGGCCTATGACTTCCGCGGCTGGCTCGCGGTCTCGCTGCCGATCCTGCTGGTAGAGAGCTTTTATCTGCTGTTGTCCTACACCGACGTACTGGTGCTGCAGCAATTCCGTTCCTCGGAAGAGGTCGGCGTCTACTTTGCCGTGGTGAAGACGCTGGCGCTGGTCTCCTTCATTCACTACGCGATGGGGGCTTCGACTGCGCATCGCTTTGCCGAGTATCACGCGCAGGGCGATAAGCCGCGGCTGTCGGCCTATGTGGCGCATGCGATCCAGTGGACGTTCTGGCCGTCGCTCGGCGCGACCATTCTGCTGTTGGCGCTGGGCAAGCCGCTATTGTGGTTGTTCGGACCGCAATTCGTCGTCGGCTATGACATCATGTTCATTGCAGCGATTGGCCTTGTGGTGCGTTCCGCCATCGGACCGGTTGAGCGGCTCCTGAACATGCTCGGCCACCAGCACATCTGCGCGCTGGCCTATGCGCTCGCCTTTGTCATGAACGTTGTGCTGTGTGTCGTCCTGGTGCCCCGCTTCGGCGGCCACGGCGCGGCGGCCGCGACCTCGATCTCGCTGACGTTCGAGACGGTGCTGCTGTTTTGGATCGTGCGCCGGCGGCTCGGACTACATGTGCTGGCGTTCGGGAAGCGCTGATCCTACAGACCACTGGAGCGGTTGGAAGACGGCCGCCTGCATGATATATTCTCCTCATGACTGCGACCGACTTGAAGAATTTGCTGGAACGCGTTCAAGCCTGGCCTGAAGAGGCACAGGATGAGCTTGTTGCGATCGCAAACCAGATCGAGAATGAGCTGCAAGGGCAGGACTATCAGGCGACTCAGGAGGAATTGCGGATCATTGACGCGGCTATGGCCTCGATCGACGCCGGCGAGACCGCGACCGACGCTGAACTCAAGACAGCCTTTGCAAAGTTTCGCAAAGCATGAAGCTCGTCTATTCGAGACGAGCGCTCGCTGATCTCGATGGAATTTCGGCCTATTACGCGGCCAACGCAAGCTCCGCGATAGCTGATTCCGTGGGACGGCGGCTGGAAGATGTCATCGAGCGCATCTGCCGCGTCCCTGAATCTGCTCCGAGAGTCTCGCAGCGATCTCAAGTTCGTGTCGTAACAGTCCTGCGTTATCCGTTCCGGATTTTTCTATCGTGTGCGCAAGGACACGATCGATATCCTGCACATCCGACACACGTCGCGACGGCCCGTTAACGAGATTGACCAGTAGGGCTCCGCCAGGCGCGTCGACAGCATCGGCGAGGGAGGATACCGGTTTCGCTCTGCACCGGCAAATTGGGGGAAATAACCACCGGATTCCGATGCGCGTATGAAATATTCTTATTTCACTCGATGCACCGCCATCGATAGGACGTTTATCCCCTGCGTTGATATATACTCGCTCACGCCACATGGAACTTGCACCCGGAAATGATTGATCCACTTTACGTTGCCTCGGGATTCGGCGTCGGCCTGCTGGTCGGGATGACCGGTGTCGGCGGCGGCTCGCTGATGACGCCGTTGCTGATTCTGCTATTCGGCATCCACCCGTCGACCGCTGTCGGCACCGACCTTCTATATGCCGCGGCCACCAAGACGGGCGGCAGCCTGGTGCATGGCTTTGCACGCAGCATCCACTGGCCGGCAGTGATGCGTCTCGCCAGCGGCAGCATCCCGGCAAGCGTCGTTACATTGCTCGTGCTGTGGCAACTCGAGCTCAAGGGGGAGTCCGCGCGCAGCCTGGTCAATCTGGTGCTGTGCTTCGCACTCCTCCTTACGGCGACATCGTTGATCTTCCGCAGGGCGATAATGGATCACTATCGCCGGCGCATGGAAGGGTTCGATGCCGCGGCGACCGGCCGCGCGACCGTGATGGTCGGCGTGGCGCTCGGTGTGCTGGTCTCGATTTCATCCGTAGGTGCCGGCGCAGTCGGCGTCACCGCGCTGTTGCTGCTCTATCCGCGCCTGCCGATGGCGAGCATTGTCGGCTCCGACATCGCACATGCCGTGCCGCTGACGCTGGTGGCCGGCATCGGACACTGGGCGCTGGGTTCGGTCGATTGGGCGCTGATGAGTGTGCTGTTGGTCGGATCGTTGCCCGGCATCGTGATCGGCAGCTACTGCGCGGTTCGCGTCCCGGAGACGGTGCTGAGGGTGGTGCTGGCCTCAGTCCTGATTCTGGTGGCCAGCAAGCTCGGCTTCAGTGAGCTGCATTTTTCCCAGAGTATCGCAGCCGTGACCGGGAGCGTCGCCCATTAGCGCGTTTTCCAGCGAAAGCCTGCCCCGGACTTGATCCGGGGTGGACACCGGTTCGCGTCAAGAAAACGCGTCAAAACAAAAAACCTAGAGCCCGGCTCTGATTCAATCAGAACCGGGCTCTAGCCGCGCTTCCAGGGCCGTTCGAAATTCCTCGTTCGCAATTGCTATGCCGCGGTCCATCCGCCATCGATCGATAGATTGGCGCCGGTGATCTGGGCGGCATCGTCGCTACACAGAAACAGTGCCAGTGCGGCGACCTGTTCGGAGGTCACGAACTCCTTGGTCGGCTGCGCCTGCAGCAACACGTCGTTGATGACCTGCTCCTTGGTCAGGCTGCGCGCCTTCATGGTGTCGGGAATCTGCTTTTCCACCAGCGGCGTCCAGACGTAACCGGGACTGATGCAGTTGCAGGTGATCTTGAACGTCGCAAGCTCCAGCGCCACCGTCTTGGTGAGGCCGGCAATGCCGTGCTTGGCCGAGACATAGGCCGCCTTGAACGGCGACGCGACCAGCGAATGCGCGGAAGCCGTGTTGATGATACGGCCCCAGCCGCGCTTCTTCATGCCGGGGACTGCGGCACGGACGCCGTAGAACGCCGACGACAGGTTGATGGCGATAATGGCTTCCCACTTCTCGGGCGGAAACTCCTCGATCGGCGAGACGAACTGGATGCCGGCATTGTTGACGAGGATATCGACCGAACCAAACGTCTTCTCGCCAAGCGCGACCATTTCGGCAATCTCGGCGGGCTTGGTCATGTCGGCGGGCGAGTGCACGGCGCGGACCTTGAAGTCGGTCTCGATGCCGGAACGCTCGCGCTCGATATCGGCCGGCACGCCCATGCCGTTGAGGACGACATTTGCGCCGGCGGCAGCAAAAGCGCGCGCGTAAGCCAATCCGATGCCGCTTGTCGAGCCGGTCACGACAGCGGTCTTGCCTTTTAACGTACCCATTCCATTCACTCCTGCTTGCCTGCGGCGGTCTTCCAAACATCCCCCGTCATATCGTAGGCCGCCATGGTCTGGCCGGATTGCGGACGCTCCAACACATCCTTGTGACGCATCGACAGATGAACGTCGCGGACGCCTGCGTTCCAGTGTTCGACCATGGCGACATGCGAAAAGTCGTAATCCTTGGATGACGTTTCGTAGTTCTTGCTCTTGTAAATCAGATGCACGACGGTGACGGTGTTTTCCTTGGCCGCGTTGCAGAGAACTGCCACCGACGGATCGCTCTTGAGATCATCGGGCAGCTTTCCGAGCAACTCGCGCAGCGCCTTCCGCGCGTTGTGCACCTGCTTGTTCTTGTCGGTAGTCATGCGGGTGCGGCTGGAATAGCGGATGTCCTTTTCGCGCTCTGCGGCCTCCAGCAGCGATGTCGGCAATTCGCCGCGCGCGCTGAACAAATCGACCTGAAAGATCAGGAGATCGCGGTTGGTTTCCTCGCCCAGCACATAATCGAGCGGCGTGTTGGAGGCGATGCCGCCATCCCAATAGTGCTCGCCTTCGATCTCGATGGAAGGAAAGCCAGGCGGCAGCGCGCCGGAGGCCATGATGTGCTCCGGGCCGATCCTCTTGCCGAGCCTCCTGAACTCGAAATTGTCGAAATATTTCAGATTGCCCGAGGTTACCCCGACCGCGCCGACGCTGAGCCGCGTCTTCAGATCGTTGATGCGGTCGAAGTCGACCAGCCGCTCCAGCGTTTTCTTCAGCGGCGCAGTGTCGTAATAGCTTTGCGATTGCCGGCTGCCCGGCGGCCACAAGGGTGCAGGCGGAATGCGCGGCGTGAAGAAGCCCGGTACGCCGAAGGTCGCAATCAGCGCGGCACTGGTCTCGTTGAACAGCGAGCGCGCGCGGTCGCCTGATGCGACGGGCTTCCATGGCACCGGAGATGACACCATCTCCCAAAATTCTTTCAGCCGATCGACGCGCTTTTCGCCTTCGTTGCCGGCAATGATCGCGGCATTGACGGAGCCGATCGAAATGCCCGCGATCCATTCGGGTTCGAACCCCGAGCGGCACAGCGCCTGAAAGGCACCTGCCTGATAGGAGCCGAGCGCGCCGCCGCCTTGCAGGACCAGCACACGCTGCGCTTTGGCGGGCGTGGTTGCCGGCGCGGTATCGTAATGATCCATCGTGACCGTCGGCTAGTGGACAATGACCGGGGCACCGTGGCGACAGTTCGCGACGGCGTCAATCAGGCAAGATCGAGCAAGGATCACGCCGAGTTTATCGCTTTGTGAGACGCCGATGCCCGCATCCGGCGTTGCCTCAGGTTGATGCAAGGATGAGCGTCCAGAACACCTTGTATTTGGTGTTTGGAGCGTAAACCGCCGCGATGCCCAATTTTGTGACACCGTTCTTGAGCATATTGGCCTTGTGCGGCGGCGAGTCGCGCCAACCGGAAAAGGCTTCCGCCATCGTGTGATAGCCGGCCGAGATATTCTCGACGGCAAGCTTCGCCGGATAGCCTGAGGCCCCCAGCCGCTTCTCCAGCGGGGCCTTCGCATTGTGGTCCATCTTGTTGCGGGCCGCCATCGCCTGGGACTGCTGCTCCGCCAGTTTGATCAGATCAGGATCGACCACGACAGCGCCGAGGCCGTTGTTCTGACGATATTGCGAGATCAGGATCGCCGCCGCCACGGGGTCGAGCGTGGCGCCCGGCTGGGCCATGTCGAGATACATGGCCGGCTGTTCCGGAATCTTGACGTCTGCCGAGCAGCCGGCAAGCAGCAATAAGCCGATAATGGCGGTGGTCGCCCGTTTCACTGAAAGAATCCCCCGAAGAAGCCCCTAAGCCTGGATGGCCGCTTGTTGCATACCAACCGTGGCTGAATGGTGAACGGGCCGTCGTTTCGACGTCATTCCGGGATGGTGCGCTAGCACCAGACCCGGAATGTCGAGATTCTCAGGGGCGCAAGGGCGCCCCATAGTTCGCTTCGCGCCCCGGAATGACGACTTCGTCGTCAATCCTGCGCGGCAAAAATCCGGTAGCGGCGGGGTTGCAGGCTGATGATTTCGCCGGCCTGGAGTTCCCGGTCCCGGGGGGCGTCGATCTCGATCACGGTCTTGTCCTCCCCGCCCGTCAACGCGATCTCCGCCCGCTGGATCGGGCCGAACGAGCGGACATGGCGCACCGCGCCCTCCAGCGAGCCGGTTCCGGCGGGCCCGATCTGCATGTCGTGGCGACGGACGAACAGCTTTGAGGCGCCGGAGGCTGCACCATCGGCGGCAATATTGAGCGGCCGGCCGCCGAGCCGCACCGAGCCGCCTGAGACCTCGACCGGCAGCACGATAGATTCGCCGATGAAGCCGTGGACGAAGGCGGTCGCCGGATTGTCATAGACATCGCCGGGCGTGCCGATCTGCTCGATGCGCCCCTTGTCCATCACCACCACGCAGTTGGCGACTTCCAGCGCCTCTTCCTGGTCGTGGGTGACGAAGATCGAGGTGACGTGGATTTCGGAATGCAGCGAACGCAGCCATTGCCGCAGCTCTTTCCGCACCTTCGCGTCGAGCGCGCCGAAGGGCTCGTCGAGCAGGAGGATGCGCGGCTCGATCGCAAGCGCGCGCGCGAGCGCAATGCGCTGCCGCTGGCCGCCCGACAATTGGCTGGGATAGCGGTTTGCCAACCAGTCGAGCTGCACCAGGTCAAGCAATTCCTTGACGCGGGCACGGATCGTGGCCTCATCCTTGCGAACGGCGCGCGGCTGCACGCGCAGGCCGAAGGCGACGTTCTCGAACACCGTCATGTGGCGGAACAACGCGTAGTGCTGAAACACGAATCCGACATGGCGCTCGCTGGCGCCGTGGCCGAGTGCATCCTCGCCATCGATCCGCACCTCGCCTGCATCGGGCCAGTCGAGGCCGGCGATAATCCGCAGCAGCGTGGTCTTGCCCGAACCGGATGGGCCAAGCAGCGCCAGCAATTCGCCCTTGCCGACCTTCAGATCGACGTTGTCGAGGGCTGCGAACGCGCCGAATTTCTTGACGATGTTTTTGACTTCAATGGTCACGCGGATCGTCCCTTAGATCGTCTCTTAGATCGTCGCTTGGGGTTTGTCCTTCATCCAAACGCTGTTCGAGAATGGTCTTCACGACCAGCGTGATCAAGGCCAGCATCGCCAGGAGCGAGGCGATCGCAAACGAGGCTACGAACTGATACTCATTATAAAGGATCTCGACCAGTAGCGGCATGGTGTTGGTCTCGCCGCGGATATGGCCCGACACCACCGATACCGCGCCGAACTCGCCCATGGCGCGCGCATTGCACAGCAGTACGCCATATAACAGGCCCCATTTGATATTGGGCAGAGTGACGCGGAAGAAGGTCTGCAGGCCTGACGCTCCCAGCGAGATCGCGGCTTCCTCCTCCTGCGTGCCCTGCTCCTGCATCAGCGGGATCAGCGAGCGGGCCACAAACGGAAACGTCACGAAGATGGTCGCGAGCGCAATGCCGGGCACGGCAAACAGAATATGGATGTTGTGCGCCTGCAGCCAGGTGCCCCAATAGCCCTGAGCACCGAACAGCAGCACGAAGACAAGGCCCGAAATGACCGGACTGACCGAGAACGGCAGGTCGATCAGCGTGACCAGGAAGGTCTTGCCAGGAAAATCGAACTTTGCGATCGCCCAAGCCGCGATCACCCCGAACAGGAGATTGAGACCGACCGAAATCGCCGCCACCAGCAGGGTCAGCCGGATTGCCGACAGCGCCTCCGGTTCGGCCAGCGCGGCGAAATAGGCGCCAAACCCTTTCGACAAGGCCGATGCGAACACCACGACCAGCGGCAGCACGACAAAGATGGTGAGGAAGCTGACGGCAAGCGCGATGATGACAAAGCGGACCGGCCCGGGCTCGGTCCGAAAATCCTTGGGTGAAGCAATCGCCCGCGGACGCTCGCGCGCTTCGCGGCGCGACAGCGAGGAAATGGCCGCGCCCGCCGTTGACGCGTAGGCCTTTAGCGGCGTCGCCGGAGTGACAAAGCTCGTTTGCGTCGACATCGGTCGGCCCTCAATGCGCGGGAATGCGGGTTTGCGCCCAGCGTTGCAGGCGATTGACGGCTAAGATGATCACGAACGAAGCCAGCAGCATGACGACGGCAATCGCCGTCGCATCGGCGTAGCGGAATTCGGATAACCGGATCACGATCAGCAGTGGCGCGATCTCCGATACGTTGGGCAGATTGCCGGCGATGAAGATCACCGAGCCGTATTCGCCGACCGCGCGCGCGAACGCCAGCGCGAAGCCGGTCAGCAGTGCCGGAATCAGGCTCGGCAAAATCACCCGAAACACCGTGTGCCAGCGGTTGGCGCCAAGGCTTGCGGCCGCTTCCTCGATCTCCGGATCGAGATCGATCAGGACGGGCTGAACCGTGCGCACCACGAAGGGGATGCCGATGAAAACCATCGCGATAAAGATCCCGATCGGCGTGAACGCCACCTTGATGCCAAGCTCAGCCAGCGGCGCGCCGAGCCATCCCTTCTGTGCGAACAATTGCGTCAGCGCCACACCCGCAACCGCGGTCGGCAGCGCAAAGGGAATGTCGACGATGGCATCGAATATCCGCCGGCCCGGAAAGCGGTAGCGCACCAGCGCCCACACGATGATGGTGCCCATCACCAGGTTGACACAGGCTGCGGCAAAGGAGAGACCGAACGAAATCCTCAGCGCATTCAGCGTGCGGCGGCTGGTGAGAATTTCCCAGAACTGCGCGGGCGAAAGCTCGAGCGTCTTGAGGAACAGACCGGCGAGCGGGATGAGGATGATAACGGAGAGCCACGTCAGCGTCAGGCCCATGGTCAAACCGAACCCGGGCAAGCTCGTGCGCCGTGCAACCGCTGTGCTCACAAATCCCCCTGCTTCCGCTACGGCTGACGTTGGCCAGATCAATTCTTGTAGATCTGGTCGAAAATGCCGCCTTCGCCGAAGTGATCTTTCTGCGCCTTGGTCCAACCGCCGAAAACGTCGTCGATTGTGAAAAGTTCGATCCTGGCGAAGGATTTTTCGTGCTCCTTCGCAATTTCCGCATCGCGCGGACGATAGGAGTTGCGCGCGGCGATTTCCTGGCCTTCCTTGGTATACCAATACTTCAGATAGGCTTCGGCGACGGCTCGCGTGCCTTTTTTATCGGCAACCTTGTCAACGACCGAAACCGGCGGCTCGGCGAGAATCGACAATGGCGGCGCGACGATCGCGAATTTGCCCTTGCCGAATTCGCGCTGCGCCAGCAATGCCTCGTTTTCCCACGCCAGCAACACGTCGCCAACGTCGCGCTCGACGAAGGTTACCGTCGAGCCGCGCGCGCCGGTATCGAGCACCGGAACGTTCTTGAAGAGATCGGCGACGAACTTCCTCGCCTTTTCGGCGGAACCGAATTTCTTTTCGGCAAAGCCCCAAGCCGCCAGGTAATTCCATCGCGCGCCGCCCGAGGTCTTCGGGTTAGGCGTAATCACCTGCACGCCGGGCTTGATCAGATCGTCCCAATCCTTGATGGCTTTGGGGTTACCCTTGCGCACCAGGAAGACGATCGTCGAAGTATACGGCGATGCATTCAGCGACAGGCGCTTCTGCCAATCCGACGCCACCAGCCCCTTCGCAGCGATGGCGTCGATGTCATAGGCCAGCGCCAGCGTGACGACATCGGCCTGCAGCCCGTCGATTACCGCGCGCGCCTGCGAGCCGGAGCCGCCGTGCGACTGCTTGATCTCGACGCTCTTGCCGTTCGCTTTCTGGTAAGCCGCCGCGAACGCCTTGTTGAAATCGGCGTAGAGCTCGCGCGTCGGATCGTAGGACACGTTGAGCAGGGTATGATCGGCGGCGAAGGCCGAACCCGCCCAGAGCAATCCGGCAACAAGCGGCAGAATGCGACGGATCATCGTTGATCTCCATTCGGCTTGACGAAGCACATCATCAACCACGAATGCATAAGTCGCGACGGAAGGCCGCTTAGTCAACGAAACCGCATTTCAATGTTTGCGGTTCCGCAGCTTCCTTGTCCTATAAAGTCCGGACTCTACGAAGTTTTGGTCGTATGGATGCCGCATTCCGTCTTGGGCCTGCCGCGCCAACGGCCGGCGCGGGCGTCCTCGTCCGGCGCCGTCCGGCTCGAGCACGGCATGCACCCGACCGACAGGTAGCCCGAGGCGACCAGCGGATGCGGCGGCAATTTGGTGAGCTTGTAGATCGCCTCGATCTCTTCGCGCGACACGTTGGCGAAGGGATTGAATTTCAGCTTGTTGCCGTCGTCCTCGACAACGGGAATCTCAGCGCGCGCGCCGCCCTGAAAACGCTTGCGTCCGTTGATCCAGGCCGAGAACGGTTTGAGCGCCCGCGCCAGCGGCTCTACTTTGCGGATACGACAGCAGGCGTCGGGGTCGGAAAACCATAATTCGCGATCGGGATCCTGGCGTGAGAGCGCTTCTGCCAGCGGCTTGATCGAGCGGACGTCGCGGAGACCAAGCGCAGCAATCAGCGTATCGCGATAGGCGAGCGTCTCCTCAAACAGCCAACCGGTATCGAGGAAGATCACGGGAATCGCGGGATCGACGTCGGCCATCACCTTCAACAGCGCTGCCGATTCCGTGCCGAATGACGACACCAGCGCAAGCTGCTCGCGGCCGACAGTCTTCAGCGCGGTTTCAATGACTTGCGCCGGCGAAGCGTCGCGCAAGGTATGGTCGAGCGTCTGCGCCGAATGAAGGATCGCTGCTTCAGCGGCGACCACCTGCTGTGAAATCGTGCTCACTGGCCGGCACTCTCCGAATGACGCAACTGCATCCGCCGGTTCAGCGCGGTGACGCGGCCGTCGCCGGTCGGCTGGTAGAACACCGAATAGCGCTTCATGGTCTCGGCGAAGGCATCGGCGTCGGCATCCTTCTTCACCTCGAACGCGTCGAAGCCGGCGCGCGACATGAACACGAACTGGTCGCGCAGCACCTGGCCGGTGGCGCGCAGCTCGCCGTCATAGCCATGCCGCTCGCGCAACAAGCGCGCCTGGCTGTAGGCACGGCCGTCGCGGAAGGTCGGGAACACCAGCGCGACGGCGGCCAGGCGGTCGAGATAGGGCACGAGGTCGTCGACGGCGCGGCTGTTCGGCCAGATCACGCCGGTTTTGCCGGCGCGCTTGAGAATGGCTTCCGGATCTTCGAGGAACCGCGCCGCCGAAATGAGGACCGCTCCGTCGCCCGGCAATTCGGCGCCGTCGGCAACATGGACGAACAGGTCGGTGGTGATTCTTCCCTGCTTAACGAGTGGCATAGACCCGCTCCTTGAATGGCTCGACGCCCAGACGCTTGACCGTATCGACGAACAATTCTTCGGGACGGTCGCGCAGCGCGAGATAGGCTTCGACAATGTCTTCGATCACGTCGGCAACTTCCGCATAGGGGACGGCCGGGCCGATCAGCGCGCCCATCTGCGCGTTCTCGTCGGCGCGGCCGCCGATCGTGATCTGGTAAAACTCCTCGCCGTTTTTCTCGACGCCGAGAATGCCGATATGGCCGACATGGTGATGGCCGCACGCGTTGATGCAGCCCGAGATGTTGATGTGCAGACGGCCGATCATGTCGGCGGTGTCGTGGTTGGCAAAACGCCGGGTCAATTCCTGTGCGATCGGAATCGAGCGCGCATTGGCGAGCGAGCAGTAGTCGAGCCCCGGGCAGGCGATGATGTCGGTGACCAGATTGACGTTCGGCGTGGCGAGCCCGAGACGGTCGAGCGCCTTCCACAACTGCGGCAGGTCGCGCTTGGCAACATGCGGCAACGCCAGATTCTGCTCGTGGCCGACGCGGATTTCGCCGAAGGAGTATTTGTCGGCGAGATCGGCGACCGCATCCATCTGATCGGCGGTGGCATCGCCGGGCGGGCCGCCCACCGGCTTCAGCGACAGCGTCACGATCGAATAACCCTGCACCTTGTGCGGGGCCACCGAGTTCTTGCGCCAGCGCTCGAACAGTGGATCATGCGCGGCCTGCTTCAGCTCGTCCGGCATGTGCGGAAGCTTCTCGTAGGCCGGATAGGAGAAGCGCGAACGCACCTCCTCAATGACGGAATGGTCGAGCGTTAGAGCGCTGTGGCCCATCTGCCGCCATTCCTCGTCGACCTCACGCGCGAACTTCTCGATGCCGAGCTCATGCACCAGGATCTTGATGCGCGCCTTGTAGATGTTGTCGCGGCGGCCGTACTGGTTGTAGACGCGCAGGATCGCCTCGACGTAGCTGAGAATGTCGCGGCCCGCTACGAACGGTTTGATGGTCTTGGCGATGAACGGCGTGCGACCGAGGCCGCCGCCGACCAGCACCTCGAAACCGGTCTCGCCGTCGGCGTTCTTGTGCAGGCGCAAGCCGATGTCATGGATCTTGATCGCGGCACGGTCGTGCTCGGATGCGGTGATCGCAATCTTGAACTTACGCGGCAGGAACGAGAATTCCGGATGCAGCGTGGTGTGCTGACGCAGGATCTCCGACCAGATGCGGGGATCCTCGACCTCGCCGGGCGCGACGCCCGCCCACTGGTCCGAGGTGACGTTGCGCATGTTATTGCCCGAGGTCTGCATCGCGTGGATGCCGACCTCGGCAAGCTCGGCCAGCGCATCGGGCAACTCGGCAAGCTTGATCCAGTTGAACTGGATGTTCTGCCGCGTGGTGAAATGGCCGTAACCGCGATCGTAGCGGCGGGCAATATGGGCGAGCCGGCGCAACTGCTTCGATGACAGCGTGCCATAGGGGATCGCGATGCGGAACATGTAGGCGTGCAGTTGCAGGTACACGCCGTTCTGTAGCCGCAGCATCTTGAATTCGTCCTCGGTGAGTTCGCCCGAGAGGCGGCGCTTCACCTGATCGCGGAATTCCGAAACACGCTCGTTGATAAGCGTGCGGTCGAGTTCGTCATATGCATACATGATGGATCAGCCTTTAGGCCGGAAGAAGGTCGATGGTGAGGCCCTTCGACCGGATGTGTTCACGGAGATTGCCGGGTTTGACCACCCCGCCTTTGAGCTCGACCGGTGCGATATAGGCACCGACCGCGCCGACGTCATCGGCCGCGCTTTCGGCGAGTAACGCACGCGCGTCATCCGAAGTGCTCACGATCGCAGCGTCGGACAGAGCGGTCGACCACCCCTGTTGTGCGGTCCGGTAGACTACGGCGCCATCCCAGGTGCGGTTGGCGGTCACTACCGACGGCCCGGTGATTCTGATTTTCTTTTGTTCGAGCGGAGAGGTCATTCGGCAGCATCCAATAGTTTTGAGATGACTTGGTTGAGGTTGGACTGGCGCCACGGCGCGGAATGCGCGACGACGTCGCCGATGATGAGGATGGCGGGGCCGCCATCGATTTTTTTGACCAGCGCGGGAAGATTTTCGAGCGTCCCGACCACGGCCTGCGCATCCGGCCGCGTCACCCGCGCGAACACGCCGACGGGCGTTTGCGGCAACCGGCCGGCAGCCAACAGGCCCGCGCGGACCGACGGCGCGGCGGTCATGCCCATATAGACGACGATGGTCATCTTCTTGTCTGTCAGCACCGACCAGTCGACGTTCTCGGCGTCCTTTGCCTTGTGCGCGGTCAGGAAAGTGATGCGCAGCGCCTCATGCCGGTAAGTCAGCGGCGCTTCGAACTGCGCGGCAGCGCCGAGGCCTGCGGTGATGCCCGGCACCACCGAATAGGCGACGCCTGCTGCGCGCAACACTTCGATCTCCTCGCCGCCACGGCCGAAGATGAAGGGATCGCCACCCTTCAGCCGCACCGCGCGCTGTCCAGATTTTGCAGCTTCAATCAGCAATTTGTTGATCGCATCCTGGCCGATGCCGGGCTTGCCGACGCGGCGGCCGACCGGAATGCGCGAAGCGTCGCGGCGCACGCGATCGAGAATTTCCGGCGACACCAACTCGTCGTAGAAAACGACGTCGGCATCCTGCAGCGCGCGCAGCGCCTTGATGGTGAGCAGATCCGGATCGCCCGGCCCCGCGCCGACCAGCGTCACCCTGCCCTCGGCCTTGCCGTCCTTGCTCGCGCCGGCGAAGGCGGAGGGATCGGCGATTTCATTCAGCGCGGTTTCCGCCTCGGCCTTGCGCCCAGCCAGAACCAGCGCACCGATCGGGCCGTCGATCACGCGCTCCCAGAAGCGGCGGCGCAGCGCAAATTCGGGAATGCGCGCATGCATCGATTTACGGAAGCTGCCGATGAAGGCGGCGAGATCGCCGATGCGCGCCGGCAGCACCGCTTCGATGCGCTCGCGCACGCGGCGCGCGACCACCGGCGACGCGCCGCCGGTGCCGACGGCGACGACGACGTCGCCGCGATCGACGATCGCCGGAAAGATGAAAGTGGAATGCGCGAGATCGTCCATCACGTTGACGGGCAGACCGACCGCCTTCGCGCGCACTGACATCGCGACGCCGATATCACCGGCGCCGGCGCAGAGCACCGCGATGACACCCGCGAGATCGGCCGTGAGCGGATCGCCGGTTGCGCATTCGATCCGCGCGGCAGCGGCCGCATCGAGGCCCGGAACGTCATGGCTGCCGTCGGTCGCATACCAGCGAATGTTTGCGCCGGCCGATGCCAAGAGGCGCAGCTTCGCGCGCACGAGTTCGCCTGCTCCGACGAGCAGCACCACGCCGCTTTGCAGATCGAGAAACACGGGCAGAAATCGCATGCGAAACTCGCTTCCCCCACTTCGGGGTTGACTGGAATTATTTTCTATATATGTCTCGTTCAACGCCCGCAAAGAGAAAATTATTTCTTCTCTATTGCGTCGCAACTATAGAATTTTCGCCCTCCAAGGCCAAGGCCCAGAGATGCATCTTCTCAATCCCGACTCTGCCAAAGACCGGTTGCGTGGCGCCGACCGCAAAAGCGGCGCCACCGTCGAACAAATTTTCACCGATGGACGGCTGCCGCCGCCCTCGATGGATCATCTCGACGAGCTCGAGGCGCAGAGCATCTACATTCTGCGCGAGGCGTTCGCGCGGTTGAAAAAACTCGCGTTGCTGTGGTCGCTCGGAAAAGATTCCAACGTGATGATCTGGCTGGCGCGCAAAGCCTTCTTCGGCCGCGTGCCGTTTCCGGCGCTTCACGTCGATACCGGCAAGAAATTTGCCGAGATGTACGCCTTCCGCGACCGCTTCGGAAAGGAGTGGGATCTCGATCTGAAGGTCGAACCCTGCCCGTCGATCGATGCCGTCGATCCAACGCTACCGCCGGCCGCACGTTCGGCCGCCCGCAAGACCGAAGGGCTGAAGTGGGCGCTGACCAAATATGGTTTCGACGGATTGATTGCCGGCATCCGCCGCGATGAGGAGGCCACGCGCGCCAAGGAGCGCGTGTTCTCGCCGCGCGGGCTCGAAGGCGGTTGGGACGTGCGCGATCAGCCCCCGGAGTTCTGGGACCAATTCAACGCATCAGTGCCGCAAGGCGCACATTTACGCGTCCATCCGATCCTGCATTGGACCGAGGCCGACATCTGGGCCTACACCAAGCGCGAAAACATTCCGATCATTCCGCTCTATCTCTCGAAGGACGGCAAGCGCTATCGCTCGCTGGGCGATCAGGACATCACCAATCCGGTAGCGTCGACCGCTTCCAGCATCGACGAGATCCTCGCCGAGCTCGACGGCACCAAGGTGCCGGAGCGCGCCGGCCGCGCGCTGGATCATGAAACCGAAGATGCTTTCGAGCGGCTGCGTGTCGCCGGCTATCTCTAACGGACATTTGCTGTGAGCGTTGCGATGAACATGATCCTGCCTGCCAGCGTTTCGGCAACACCGAACGGCACCACCCGCCCGCAAGTCCGCATCGTCATCGTCGGTCACGTCGATCACGGCAAATCCACGCTGGTCGGCCGCCTGCTGCACGAGACCGGCAGCCTGCCCGAGGGCAAGCTGGAGATGCTCAAAGCAGTCAGCGCACGGCGCGGCATGCCGTTCGAATGGTCGTTCCTGCTCGATGCGCTGCAGACCGAGCGCGACCAGGGCATCACCATCGACACCACGCAAATCCGCTTCCGCACCCGCTCGCGCGACGTCGTACTGATCGACGCGCCCGGCCATGCCGAATTTCTGCGCAACATGATCACCGGCGCCTCGCAGGCCGACGGTGCGGTGCTGATCATCGACGCGCTGGAAGGCGTGCGCGACCAGACCCGGCGTCACGGCTATCTGCTGCATCTGTTGGGCATCAAGCAGGTCGCGATCGTCGTCAACAAGATGGACCGCGTCGATTTCAGCGCGGATCGCTTCAAGGCGATCAGCGACGAAATTTCGGCGCATCTCATCGGCCTTGGCGTGACGCCCTCGGCGGTGATTCCGATTTCCGCGCGTGACGGCGACGGCGTTGCGGAGCAGACGCCACGGATCGGCTGGTACCAGGGACCGACCGTCGTCGAAGCGCTTGACGCGCTTGAGCCGGCGCGGCCGTTGGAGCAACTGGCGCTGCGGCTGCCGGTGCAGGCGATCTACAAGTTCGACGACCGCCGCATCGTGGCGGGCCGCATCGAGTCAGGACATCTGAGTGCCGGCGATGAAATCGTCATCATGCCCTCCGGCAAGATCGCGAAGATCAAGAGCGTGGAGAGCTGGCCGGTGACGCCGCTCAACGGCAGCCATGGCGCGGGCCGTTCGGTCGGCATCACGCTCGACCGCGAATTGTTCATCGAGCGTGGCGACGTCATCGCCCATGCGGGAGCTACCCCGCGCGACACGCGGCGGATTCGCGCCCGCATTTTCTGGCTGCACGACAAGCCGCTGTCGAAGGCCGATCAGATCCTGATCCGCCTTGGCACGCGGGAAACCCGCGCCAGCGTTGTCGCGATCGAGAAGGCGGTCGATCCCGGTGAACTCTCCAACGAGGAGACCACGGCGATCGCGCGCAACCACGTCGGCGAAATCGACATTTCGCTGGCGCAGCCGATCGCGGCCGATCCCTATCAGGAAAATTCGCGCACCGGTCGGCTGGTAATCGAGGTCAACGGCCGCATCGCCGGCGGCGGCCTCGTGCTGTCGGTCGATGCCGGACAGCGCGCCGTTCCGATCGACATCGTGCCGGTGGAATCCGCATTGCGCCCCGAAGAGCGCTCGGCGCGCTACCGCCACAACGGCGCAGTGATCTGGCTGACCGGCCTGCCGGGCTCGGGCAAATCGACGCTGGCGCGCGCACTCGAGCGACGGCTGTTTTCGCGCGGTGGTTCGCCCATCCTGCTCGATGGCGACACCCTGCGCGCCGGCCTCAACGGCGATCTCGGCTTCTCCGCGCAGGACCGCACCGAAAACATCCGGCGACTGGCGGAAGTCGCAACTCATCTGGCGCGCAACGGACACATTGCCGTCGTCGCGGCGGTCTCGCCATCGGCCGACGATCGCGCAGCCGCGCGCCGCATCGCCGACGCTTCGTTCCGCGAAATCTATGTCGCGACGCCGGCCGAAGTCTGCGAGAGCCGCGACCCCAAGGGCCACTACGCCAAGGCGCGCGCCGGCACGTTGCAGGCTTTCACCGGCATCGGCAACGACTACCAGCCGCCGGCTCAAGCGGAGCTCCGCATCGATACCTCTGCGCGCACGGTTTCGGACGCAACCGACGAGATCGAGCGAATGCTGGCGGAGACCGGCATTCTGTTCGACGAACTGGTCGATCTAGCAGCGAACATCTAAAAGCGTTTTCGAGCGAAGTGGACACCGGTTCGCGTAAAGAAAACGCGTCCAAATAAGGCCTTCCACTTCCTTTTGGGGCCTTCTCATCGACCCGGCTTTAGGGCTAAAAGGGCGGCCAATGCCGCCCCTTTGGCGCGTTTTTTGCTGTTTTCGTCTGAAAACCAGCCATTGAACGCCAGTTTTTACCTGAGAAAGCCCGTCATGAATCGTGTCGATGCCCACGGATTGAAGATCGCCCCTGTCCTGTTCGACTTCATCGCCAAGGAGGCAACTCCCAAGACCGGGATTTCCCCAGATGCATTCTGGGCCGGCGTCGCCGCCATCGTCAAAAAGCTCGGGCCGAAAAATCGCGAGCTGCTCGCCCTGCGCGACGCGCTGCAGGTCAAGATCGACGGCTGGCATCGCGCCAACAAGGGCAAGGCGTTCGACATGAACGCCTATACGGCGTTCCTGAAGGAAATCGGTTATCTCCTGCCCGAGCCGGCTACGCAGAAGGTCGAGACATCCGATGTCGACGAGGAGATCGGCAAGATTTGCGGACCGCAGCTCGTCGTTCCCCTGACCAATGCCCGCTACGCGCTGAACGCGGCGAATGCCCGCTGGGGCTCGCTCTATGACGCGTTCTACGGCACCGACGCGATTCCGCATGATCCGAGCGAGGCTGGCCGCGGCTACAACAAGGGGCGCGGCGACAAGGTGATCGCCAAGGCCAAGGCGTTCCTCGATTCCGCCGTGCCGCTCGCAACCGGCAGTCACACTGATGTGACGTCGTACAGCGTCATCGCCGGCCAGCTCGCGGTGAAACTGAAGAGCGGCAACGCCACCGCGCTAAAATCTGCCTCGCAGTTCGCCGGATACCAGGGCGATGCCGCCCAACCTTCCGCGGTCCTGCTCGTCAACAACGGTATGCATGTCGAAGTGAAGATCGACCGCAATCATGCGATCGGCAAGGACGATCCGGCCGGTGTCGCCGACATGATTCTGGAATCGGCGGTTTCCACCATTCTCGACATGGAAGATTCGGTCGCCGCCGTCGATGCCGAAGACAAGGTGCTGGTCTATCGCAACACGCTCGGCCTGATGAACGGCACGCTTTCGGCCGATTTCGAGAAGGGCGGCAAGACTGTTCAACGATCTCTCAACCCTGACCACGTCTACAAGACGCCCGACGGCAAGGAGCTGACGCTGCACGGACGCAGCCTGCTGCTGATGCGCAATGTCGGCCATCACATGTTCACCGACGCCGTGCTCGATGAAAAGGGCGAGGAGATTCCGGAAGGACTTCTGGATGCTGCGGTCGCCGGTCTGCTCGCGATCCACGACCTCAAGGGCAATTCGAAGGTCAGGAACAGCCGCACCGGCTCGGTCTACATCGTCAAGCCGAAGATGCACGGCCCCGATGAAGTCGCGCTGACCTGTGAATTGTTCAGCGAGGTGGAAAAGCTGCTCGGACTGCCCGAGAATACCATGAAGGTCGGCATCATGGACGAGGAGCGCCGCACCACGGTGAACCTGAAGGCCTGCATTCAGAACGCCTCGAAGCGCATCTGCTTCATCAACACCGGCTTCCTCGACCGCACCGGCGACGAGATTCACACTTCGATGGAAGCGGGTCCGATGATCCGCAAGAACGACATGAAGGCGCAGCCCTGGATCAAGGCCTATGAGGACTGGAACGTCGACATGGGCCTGATCGACGGCCTGCCCGGCCATGCCCAGATCGGCAAGGGCATGTGGGCGGCGCCCGACAAGATGGCCGACATGCTCAGCCAGAAGCTCGGCCATCCGCAGGCCGGCGCGACCACGGCGTGGGTGCCGTCGCCGACCGCTGCCACGCTGCACGCGCTGCATTATCATCAGGTCAACGTGATCGCGCGACAGGAAGAGCTCGCCAAGGGCGGCCAGCGCGCAAAACTCTCCGACATCCTCACTATTCCGGTTTCGCAGTCGAACTGGGCGCCCGATGACGTGAAGCAGGAGATCGATAACAACTGCCAGGGCATCCTCGGCTATGTCGTGCGCTGGATCGACCAGGGCGTCGGCTGCTCCAAGGTACCCGACATCCATGATGTCGGCCTGATGGAAGACCGCGCGACGTTGCGGATTTCCAGCCAGCATCTGGCGAACTGGCTGGCGCATGGCGTCGTCAGCAAGGATCAGGTGATGGAATCGATGAAGCGCATGGCCGTCGTCGTCGACAAGCAGAATGCCGGCGACCCGCTCTACAAGCCGATGGCGCCTTCGTTCGACGGCGTTGCCTTCCAGGCCGCCTGCGATCTCGTCTTCAAGGGCCGCGAGCAGCCGAACGGCTACACCGAATACATCCTCACCGCGCGCCGCCGCGAGGCAAAGGCGGCGGGCTGAGCCCGCCGCGACACGTCACGATGCCGCATCGATTCTGGCGGAACGCCCGAGCTTTTTGTCCGTTGATCGCCATACCAAGAGGAGGAGATGGCGATGGATTGGAACAGGGTTGAAGGCAACTGGAAACAGTTCAAGGGCTCCGCCAAGGAGAAGTGGGGCAAGCTTACCGATGACGATCTGAACGTCATCGAGGGCCGCCGCGAACAACTCGAAGGCAAGCTGCAGCAGCGCTACGGCTTCGCCAAGGACCAGATCCGCAAGGACGTGGACGACTGGTTCAAGACCTTGAAGTAGGCCCTCGCTTTCCGAACACCAAAAGCCCCGCATCCGTCGGGGCTTTTCGTTTTAGACCGAGATGTATCTCAACAGCGAGATCACGCCCAGAATGATCACCACGACGCGGGCGATCTGCTTGGCGCGGCCGTCGATCGGCAGGAGGTTGATGAGATAGAGGACGAGGATAACGACCAGGAACGTGATGAGTATGCTGACAAGCATGCGAAGCCCCCTTCGGCGTTGGCCGGAAAATGCGCTGGTAGTGTTTTGTTAACGTGAACAAGCGCGCCGGGTTCCGCGTCACGGAACCGACCCCGCTTGGAAAATCGCAGCCATTTCAAGGAATCCTCGTAGTACTACGCGGGCTCTCACTCGATAAGTATTTACCGTTTGCCCTCCAAATGGCCACGACGCCTCGGGGGAGCATCATGTTTAACCGTCTGACCGTATCCGCACTGCTGAAAACCGTCATCCTCGTCACCTCATTCTGCGTGGTGGTTGGATTTTCGCTTAGCGCCTGGGACTCCTGGGGCCGCTTGCAGGTGGCGAGCCGCATTGCGGTCATCGCCGACGCCTCCGCAAACATGTTCAAGGCGATGCACAATCTGCGCACCGATCGCTCCACGACCAACCGGCTCTTGAATTCCGATGCGCCGATGGATGCCGATATCGAGAAGTATCTGCGCAACATCCGCGACACCGAAATGCCGGCGATGGGCAACGCGCTCGGCCTGCTCGGCGGCATCGACTTCGCGCAGCACCAGACGCTGGTCCCCGAGTTCGACCGCCTCTACAAGACGATGACGGCGCTGCAGAAGGAGTTCTGGGAAGCCGTGGCCAAGCCGAAGGCCGCGCGCCGACCCGAGCTGGCCAAGGAGTATATGGCCGCCGCCAGCGCCATGCTGGAAACGCTGGAGAAGCTGTCCAGGGCGCTGGGTGCGGCCGTCAATCACCAAGACGCGACCATCGACCAGTTGCTGGCGATCAAGCAGATCGCCTGGCTGTTGCGCAACACCGCCGGCGAGGCCTCGCTGATCGTCTCGACCGGGCTCAGCACCGGGAAGGTCTCGCCCGAGGGGAGGCTCGCCTATACGAAATACAGCGGCGGCATCGACGCCGCCTGGAGCGCGCTGGAATTGACGGCAGCGGGGATGCAGTTGCCCCCGGCGATTTCGAGCGCCATGGCTGCAACCAAAACCGCCTATTTCGAGCCGCAATATCTCGCTCTGCGCGACCGGTTGCTGACGCAGGTTGCGGCCGGCGAGAAGTCGGAACTGACCGCCAACCAGTGGACCCCGGTCACGGTTGGGCGTCTCGCTGCCGCCGTCGCCGTGGCCGAGGCCGCGCTTGACGCCGCCAAGGATCACGCCGCGCACCTGCGCTCCACCGCCCAACGCTCGCTGACGATGCAGCTCGCATTGCTGATCGGCGCGCTGGCGCTGGCGTTCGGTGCCATGGCGATCGTTACCCGCCGCGTCATCAAGCCGCTGCACGCCATGCGCGACGCCATGCTGAAAGTCGCAGCCGGCGACCTCGGCGTCGATACCGGCTATGCGGCGCGCCACGACGAAATCGGCGCGCTGGCCGGCGCACTGGAGACGTTCAAGCAGCAGGCCGCCGACAAGGCGCGGATCGAGGCGCAGGAGCGCGAGCGCAACGCTGGCGCGATGGCGCGGCAGCAGGCGATCGAGAGCTATGTCGGCGAGTTCGAGGGCATGGTGCGCCAGACGCTCAACCAGCTCGGCGATGCTTCCGGCCAGATGCGGACCACCTCGACTGGCCTCTCGACGATTTCGCGCCAGACCAACGAGCGCGTCCAGGTCGCCGAGAAGGCCTCCGGCGACGCCTCGATGAGCGTCGAGACGGTCGCTGCGGCTTCCGAAGAGCTCAGCGCCTCGATCAACGACATCAGCCAGCAGGCGGCGCATGCCGCCAGCATCGCCAGCCGCGCGGTCGGCCAGGCGCGCAACACCGACGGCACCGTTCAGGGATTGGCGCAATCGGCAGGACGGATCGGCGAAGTCGTCGGCCTGATCAATACCATCGCCGCACAGACCAACCTCTTGGCACTCAACGCCACCATCGAGGCCGCGCGCGCCGGCGAGGCCGGCCGCGGCTTTGCGGTGGTCGCCTCCGAGGTAAAATCGCTGGCGAGCCAGACCGCGAAGGCGACCGAGGAGATTTCCGAGCAGATCTCGGACATCCAGCGCGTTGCCGGCGAGGCCATCGACGCCATCAAGGGCATCGGCAGCATCATCGGCGAGGTCAATGAGGTCGCGACCGCGATTGCCGCCGCCGTGCAGCAACAGGGAGCCGCGACCCAGGAGATCACCCGCAGCACCCAGTTTGCCGCGCAGGGCACCAAGAATGTGTCCGACAACATCACCGGCGTGAAGGCTGATGCCGACGCGGCCGCGGCCGCCGCCGAGGACGTCAAGCAGGCTTCCCAGACGCTAGAGACGCAGAGCCAGCAACTCGGCAATCAGGTCACCGCGTTCCTCGGCAAGATCCGCGCGGCGTAGTTCACCTCCACTCGTCATGCCCGGGCTTGCCGGCAATCATTCTCAATCCCGCGCCACCACGGGCACGCGCCCATACTTGGCGCGGACCTTTCCGGATGCGGGTGAGAAGTTCAGCTCAGTGCCGCGCCTGTCGCCGCTGCGGCCCACGACCAGGAGGCCGTTCTCGCCGGCGACGATGTCGCCCTTGCGCAGCGTCGGGTCGTCCTCGATCTTGACCTGCGCCAGCCCGACCTGGTCCTTGCCGTTGCAGGTGCAGCCGCTGACGAGTTCGTTGCGATAGCGGAACGCGTTCGGCAATTCCGAATAGGCTTTTCCGTTTTCGGCGGCCGCGTCGTCGACGCTGCTGCCGTAGAACACCTTGGTCTCGCTCGCCGGGCATAGCTTGTTGCAGGAGGCCGCCCGGCTTGCGTTGTCGGACGCTGTGAGCGGGAAGTAGCGCCCGTCGCAGGTTCGCACGCAATACGCCTGACCGCCACCGCCGTAACGGGTGCGCCCCTCGCCGCGCGGCGCATACACCTGGCCGTCGTCATTGGGAAAGGGCATCTGGATATTTGGCTGATGGCGCGGGCGGGCGAATCCGCCGAATAGTTGCGAGAAGAAGTCCTGCGCCTGCGCGGCAGGCGCCAGCGCCAACGCGCACGCCAGCGCGGCTGCTCCCCATGCCGCCAGTTTTCCCGATCGCATCAACGGGCTCCTCTCACGCAATACCAGGCATCAATTCAGTTCAGCTCCGGCGGCGTCAGGTTCATCGCCTGGCGGCCCGAAGGCGCGGCGACGACCGGGCGCAAATGCGCCGCGGCCGGACGAGCGGTCCTGGAATCCCCGCCGCGCGCCATGACCGGCGCCTTCTTCGGCAGCACCACGACCTTGGTGCCGACATCGACACGGTTGAACAGGTCGATGACGTCCTCATTGATCAGGCGGATGCAGCCGGACGAGACGAATTTCCCGATCGTCGAGGGATCGTTGGTGCCGTGAATGCGGTACTGGCTGGTGCCGAGATACATCGCCCGCGCGCCGAGCGGATTGCCGGGACCGCCGGCCATGAAGCGCGGCAGATAGGGCTGGCGCGCGATCATCTGGCTGGGTGGATGCCAATCCGGCCATTCCGCCTTGCGGCTGATGGTCTGCATCCCGGCCCAGGTAAAGCCTTCGCGGCCAACGCCGACGCCGTACCTGATGGCCCGGCCCTGGCCGAGCACATAATAGAGCGTGGTGTTGCCGGTATCGATGACGATGGTGCCCGGCGCCTCCGTCGTACCGAAGGGGACGACAGCACGGCGAAGCCGTTCGGGCGTCGCGCCCTCGTCGGACGCAATCACCTCATCGGCGGGATAGCCATTCGGCTGGGTGGATGCGTAGTCGCGCGTCTGCGCGTTCGCAGCACTCAACGGCATCAGCAAAACGGCGGCGACGAGAACAAACGCGCTCGCCACGCGCGACGAAGGCCGGCGATCGGAGGACTGTGTCATGGGACCTGCCCCGTGGGATTGTGCATCGCTGGATGCTCTGCTCCAACAAACGCCGCCGCGAGCCGGCGGTTCCGTGCCGTCGGCGCCGCTGCGCATCGCGCCACGCGCGGCACCGCTCACGCCTGCGCGATGGAACCCGCGCCTCCACATCACGTTCTGATTCCAGTCCGGTTTGCGACGTCGCTGTTGCCGTGTCACCGCAGCTTCGGGCGAGGGAAAACCATTTGTGAGCGTCATTCCCACCAAGCCGCCGCCACCCAAGCGTTCGCCCGCCAAGCCTTTGGCTTCCAAATCTCAGCCGACAAAGCCATTGCCCGGCGAACGCCAGCTTCCCAACGGGCACGAAGGCGCGCCGATCCCCGACAGCAAGGCAGAGCAGCCGCCGGTCATCCGCCGCACTGAACTGGTGGCGATCTCGCTCGTCGGCCTCCTGGTCATCTGCATCATTACCGGTCTCTATCTCGCCAAGCCGCTCCTTCTGCCGATCACGATGGCTTTTATCGTCGGGACCATGCTGTCGCCGGCCGCCAGCTTCCTGGAGCGCTACCGCATTCCGCGCGCGGTCGCCGCGGTACTGATCGTGGCGGCCACCAGCGCCGCCGCCGCTTTCATGGTCGGTCTGATCGCCTCGCCCGCAATCGAATGGAGCAGCAAGCTTCCGGAGCTGGGAGCGCTCTTGAGGGACAAGCTGCGCGTGTTCGACCGGCCGCTCGCTCAGTGGCAGGAGCTGCAGAGCATGCTCGGCGGGCCCGATACGCTGACGACATTGCATCTGCCCAAGGTCGACTGGGTGCAGCCGACGCTGGAATTCCTGTCGCCGACCTTTGCCGAATTCCTGCTGTTCATCGCAACGCTGATCCTGTTCATCGCGAGCTGGCGGGACCTGCGCCGGGCCCTGATCCTGAATTTCGGCGAGCGGGCGTGGCGGCTGCGGACGCTGCGGATCCTCAACGAGATCGAGGAGCATCTCGGCAACTATCTGTTGGTGGTGACCATGATCAATGCCGGCGTCGGCATCGCCACCGGGCTGATCTGCGCGGTCACGGGCATGCCCAACCCGGCCAGTCTCGGCGCACTGGCGGCGATCCTGAATTTCATTCCGATCATCGGCCCGGTGGCGATGTTTGCCGTGCTGGTCGTGGTCGGCCTTGTCGCATTCCCGACCATCAGCGCCGGGCTGCTGGCGCCGGCCATGTTCGCCGCGATGACTTTCCTGGAAGGCCATTTCCTGACGCCGACGATCGTCGGCCGCCGGCTGGCGCTAAACGCGCTTGCAGTATTCCTGGCGGTGGCGTTCTGGACCTGGTTGTGGGGCCCGATGGGCGCGTTCCTGTCGTCGCCGCTTCTGATCGTCGCACTGATCGTGAAGGAGCACTTGATGCCGCCGGCTTCGCCGCAACTGCCGGAGGACTAGGGCGAGGAACTTCCCATTCGGCGGAGCGTTTGTTCCGCGAATGAACTCAGTACCCGGGAGCTTTCGATGTCTGACGCCGCAATGAAGAATCTGACGGACAAAGCGACCTACGAGCGCCTGCAGAAGGACGTGACCGCTGTGAAAAACGATATCGCAGCCCTGACCGAGCAGATCACCGACGCGCTGAGCAGTTTTGCCGGCACCGCCGGCAAGCAGGCGCGGCACGGCTACAGGCAGGCGCGCGCCAATGCAGAACAGGCGGTCGACGACGTGTCGGAGCGCGGCAGCGCGATGATGGACGCAGCCCAAGACGCGGCCTCTTCGATCGAGGAGACGCTGGAAGACGCCATCACGCAGCGTCCGCTGGCAACCGTCGCCGTGGCGCTGGGGATCGGCTTTCTGATCGGCGTGGCGTGGCGTAGGTAGGTTTGGCGACCGATCGCGGGCGCCGGGCAGCCATGCCTTGCATCGCCTCTTGCATTCCCGTGGCGACGGAGCGCTGCGGCGTGTTTTGTTGACGCGGTTTTCAGATCGAGGCGTGGCCATGTTTCAGCGACTGATCGACGATTTCAAGGAATCGACCGGCACCGCGTTGCGGCTGACTTCGCTGGCGGCAGCGGCGGCTATAGCATTGCTGGTCACGGCCGCCTTTCTGTGCGCAGCGGCCTTCGTGTTCGTGCTGGAGCGGTACGGTCCCGTGCAGGCTTGCCTCACCGGTGCCGCCATCTTCTTCGTGGTCGCGCTGATCGCGGCCGGCTGGTACATGGTGCGCAAGAGGCAGATCGAGGCGCGCGCCAAACAGGCGGCGAAGGCGAAATCCACCGCGCAGGCCGTGCTGTCCGATCCGGTGCTGGTCGCGACCGGCATCCAGGTGATCCGCGCCATCGGCGTCAAGAAGCTGATCCCGATTCTCGCAATCGGCGGACTGGCGTTGGGATTTTTGGCAAGCCGCGCCAACGCCAGCAGCGGCGAGAGCGAAGCGCCGGCGGAGTAGGCGAACTCGCGTGTCGTGAGATCGTGAAGCTGTCACATCCTGAGCACGCGGCGCATCCAGTGCGCTGCAGCCCATCCACGTCATTGCTAGGAGCGTCAGCGACGAAGTAGTCCATTCCTCCGTTTGCGCGGCGCGATGGATTGCTTCGCTCCGCTCGCAATGACGCGGAGATAGCGACGCACACACCACTGTCGTCCCCCGCGAAGGCGGGGGATCCAGTACGCTGCGGCTTCTCGGTTCTATCACTGACGTCTCTGGGATACTGGGGTCGCCCGGTCAAGCCGGGCGATGACAACTGAATATGACTCCGCATTCTCGCGGCGCATGGCGCCCGAGATTTGCCATCAACTTCCCGCCCTCTCGTTCTGAGGGCGCAGGGAAGACCGGGTGCTTGCTGCACCCGCGGTCTCGTGTGCAATTGCGCATAGCAAAAGCGCACACGAGCATACAGGTACAGCGGGAGCATCCCGGCCTTCCCTGCGCAATGGCTTTACGGCTTATAACGTGCTCTCCCCGGAGAACGGCTCTTTTGCCTCCGTCGTCGGCGGGACACTTCCCGCCAACTTAACGCCAGCACCGCGGCGCCAGAACCACACGACTTCGCCGTACGCCTCCGGCGCCTACGTCTAGCGCGCCATCCGCGTCCATCGCATCTCACCGCACGGTCGTGACGATCGCGAGCGCCCCTCAATGGGTGAGACGGACGGAGTTATGCGACTGATTTGCCCGTCATGTTAAGCGGAATATTTTTGATTCCTGGGCTTGACACCATTTCGGAAAATCAGAAGTGATTTGCCCCGTCAGGGGTCGTCACAGACAAAGTCACAGAAATCATAGGGTGAGCAAAGCGCCCACCCTACAACTGCGACAGCCGCGGCTTGCTCACCCTCCCCTGGAGGGGGAGGGTCGCCGCGAAGCGGCGGGGTGGGGTGACGGTCTCACCTCACGATCAGTGCCCGGGTGGAGAGATCACCCCACCCCGTTTCGCATTTCGCTACGCTCATGCGAACCGACCCTCCCCCTCCAGGGGAGGGTGAGCAAGTGCCGCAGGGAGGCAAAGCGAAGCGTGCCCATCATCGGGAAACGTGCCCGGTGATAGATGGTGGGCACGGCGCTATCGCGCCTTTGCCCACCCTACAGATCTCGTTTGGCGGATACGATGCCTCAGGTCACGCAGCGGCCGGGCTGGAGCAGTTTTGCGACTTCGGTCAACACGCTGACGGGCGGTTCGCAGGCGATCGTTGTCTTCGATTTGCCGGGCTTGTTGTCTGGCTTGGCTGGTGGCGCCGGACGGTTCCGCGCCTCCTCTTGGACCACGGGAACACGGACTACCACGGACGTGTCCTCGAGGCCGACGGTCCGGATGGTAATCGTCTCGGTCTGGCCCGCCGCGGCTTTGACCGCCGCGCGGTCGGCCTTGGCGGCGCGGTTGATGTCTGCCCCGCGGTTGATGTCTGTTCCGGGTGCGGTCGCGGCGAGTTTCAGCCGGCTGGCGAGATCGTGACCGGAAGCAAGCTGAACGGCGCCAAACGTGACGAAGACGGCAAGAAGGGCAAAAATTGCTTTGAAAATCTGTGACATGGCTCTGTGTCCCTCGCCCCATGGCGATCACGAACACAACCCGAACCGAGTAGCCGTAGGTCCGGCGCTTATCGATCACTTAACCGTGTATGAAAAATATTTGCGGCACCATGGAACGACTCCGGGGGCTCGGAGTCATCCCGGCAGCCGGTTATTCCCCCTGCCCCATTGACCGGCGACGTAGGGTGCGACCGTGGTGATGCCGGTCGCACCCTGCTTTTTTTGTAACTACCGCCCAGCCGCCTTCATCTCCTCACTCGGCCTCACGTCCTGCGAGCGGCTGTAAATCGCAACCGCGACGATCAGCACCAGCGTCAGCGTGCCGAACAGCGCGCGATAAGCGTCCTCCGTGCGCGCGCCATTCGCCAGCGGCTCGAACGCGCCGATGATGATGCCGGAGAGCGTCTGCATGCAGGCGACGCCGAGCATCACTGATGTGTTCATGGTCGAGATGCCGCGGCCGATCAGGCGGTCGGGGAAGATGCCGCGGCCGTGGGTCATCACCATGGTGCTTGAGGCGGAGAAGAAGCCCATGGCGACGATGGCGCCGATCGGTAGCCAGGCAGGCGGGTGAGAGAACAGCGCCAGAATCGCGAGCAGCAAAATGATCGCCGAGGTGCCGCCGATGGCGATCCACTTGCGGGTGTCGAGCCGGCGGTCGAGCGGGCCGAAGGCGAGCATGCCGGCCTGGTAGGCGATCACGGCGCAGAGCAGGACATTGCCGGCCGCGATCGGGCTCAAACCATGCACCTCGCGCAGAAACGCGCCGCCCCACAGGCCCTGCACGGTGAAGGTGCACGCGTAGTTGCAGAAGTTCAGCGCCAGGATCGGCTTCAGGCGCGGATTGCGCAGCACCTCGATCAGGCCGTTGAGCATCTCGCCGGGCGGCTCCGCCTTGCGGCTGAGGAAGGGATGGCCGGGCGGCGCGTCGCGCACCACCAGAAAGATCGCGACCGTGGCGAGCGCGGTGAAGATGACGACGGCGCCGAATACCGGCCGCCAGCCGACCGCCTGCGATGCCCAGGCGAGCGGCGTGGTGGCGGCGAGGTTGCCGAGCAGGCCGATCGACAGCACGAGCGCCGTTAGCGTGGAGAAACGATCCGGCGGGAACCAGCGCGAGATCACCACCATGCTGCCGATCAGCATCACGCCGCAGCCGGCGCCCATCAGCGCGCGGCCCGTCAAGAGCACCGGCCAGCTCGGCGCCAGCGAGAACATCGCACCGCCGATGCAGGCCACGATCAGCATGCCGACCACGGTATAGCGCGGCCCGAAACGGTCGAAGAAGAAGCCGCAAGGGATCTGCATCGCGGCGAAGCCGAAGAAGAACGCGCCGGTCAGCGCCCCCAGCGCTTCCGGCCCGATCGCGAGATCGCGCATCAAATCGAGGCCGATGGTGACGTTGGAGGCGCGGAAAAAATGGCTGGCGACATAGGCGGTCGCCAATGTCGCAACGATGATGAGGCCCCGGCGGTGGGGGAAAGGCCGCTCGGCGGACTGCATCGGTGAAGGAACGTTTCCGTTTGTTTTCTCGTTGCAACGAGCCTATGCGGGCGCGGCGCGCAGTTCAACAAGCAATCGAACCGATTGGTAGCCTCCAGTGCGCGCACGGCATTGTCCGAAAAAAAATCCGGCACGCTGGTGGCGCGCCGGATAGTCCGACCAGCTTACACATCGAAGCTGGTGGCCCTAGCCAGGGGGAGGTGCCCGGCCGAGAACACGGTAACGCCGGCGGTCGCCGGTCCCAGCGTGTGGAATTCCGGGATCCGCGGCGTATCAGGAGAAGCAATCATACCGCCGGCCTCACAAGCCGGAGGTGAACTGCTTCACAGACCGCGTGCACAAAAAAGAAAGGCCGTGCAGCGGGCATTCCAACTCTACGCAACAACAACTCGGATCAGTCCGCAGCCCGCGGTTCAACCGACCAATCAGAAGTCATCCCGCGATGCCGCCGCCATTGATCGCTCCGCGCGTTGCGAATGGCGGCAACTGCTGACGGATGTCGCGTGCCGGCGGCCGCTCGGACGGATCGCGCCCGATCGTTGCCCTCAATTCCGCAAGCTCGATGAAGGCATCGGCCTGACGCCGCAGTTCGTCAGCCACCATCGGAGGCTGGCTGGTCAGGGTCGAGACGACAGTAACGTGCACGCCGCGGCGCTGCACCGCCTCCAGCAGCGAGCGAAAATCCCCATCGCCGGAGAACAGAAACATCCTGTCGATACGCTCGGCGAGCTCCATCGCATTGACGGTAAGCTCGATATGCATGCTGCCCTTCACCTTGCGGCGGCCACTGGCATCAGTGAATTCCTTGCTGAGCTTGGTAACGACGGTGTAGCCGTTATAATCGAGCCAATCGACCAGAGGACGGATCGATGTATATTCCTGATCCTCGACAATGGTCGTGTAGTAGAACGCGCGCAATAACGCGCCACGGCCCTGGAACTCCTCAAGCAGCCGCCGGTAGTCGACGTCGAAACCGAGTGTCCTGGCGGTCGCGTATAGATTGGCGCCATCGATAAAGAGCGCAATTCTGTCGGACGGCATCATCAGACACTGGCCTCTCATTTAAGGGGACGCCGATCGAGCGAGCATTCGCTAAAGGCTTGCCCGCACGCTCTAGGTACCAAAGCTGACCGAGGTGACGAGGCAGGGGCGCCGACGACCGGGAGGAACAATCGCGCGCTGCGCCAGTAGTTTAGTCGATATACATCCTGCCTCGACGCGCCAACGTTAAGGTGCATGCGCGCCGAGCTCAATTGTACCGAGGTAAGCCGCCGGTATCGAAACGGATGGACCGACTATACGAAGGTTTAACCTCTTCCGCCGCAAACCGGCGGCTCTTCACTGAGCCGACCTGTTCTGACCGCGTTGCAGAAAATGCTTCAGCCATTTCCACGCCGGCGCGACGACAAATCCGACGACCGGAATCGATGCGGCGCCGACCAGCAATCCGATGACACCGGAGATGGCGGCCTCAACCACCCATTCGAGAATCGCGGCTATGGGCGGCACCGCGTGCGCCGCAGCCTCCGCCGCCGCCTTGACGGCGTGTTCGATCGCGGGCGGGCCGTAGACCTCGAGGCCATGCAGGATGATGCCGCCGCCCACCCAGATCATGGCGGCGGTGCCGACGACGCTGAGGATTTTCAGCAGTACGGGCATGCTGCGAACAATGCCGCGTCCGAGTGCGCGGCCAACAGCCGAGGCGCGGTCGCTCCGCGCCAGACCAACGCCAACATCGTCGGCCTTCACGATCAGCGCGACCACGCCATACACGGCGACGGTGATTCCGATCGCCACGACCGCCAGCACGAGCGCCTGCTTCCAAATGCTCCCCGCTGGGAGCGCCGCCAGGGTGATCGCCATGATCTCGGCTGAAAGGATGAAGTCGGTCTTGATCGCGCTTGCGACCTTCTCGTCTTCGATCGACTGAGCGTTCAACGCCACCGAGCCGAGCTGGGCCTCATGCTGATGTGCCTGATGGGGCATGACCGCTTCGAGCACTTTCTCGACCCCTTCGTAACAAAAGATAGACGCCGCCCAGCATCAGCAGCGGCGTGATCGTCCAGGGGAGGAAGTAGCTCAGCACCAAGGCGGCTGGCAGCAGAATCAACAGCTTGTTGCGCAGCGATCCTGCGGCGATCCTGCCCACGATGGGAAGCTCGCGCTTCGGCTCGAACCCGATCACGTAACCGGGCGTGACCGCGGTATCGTCGATCACAACGCCTGCGGCTTTTGAGCCCGCCCTGGCGGCCTGGCTGGCGACATCATCGAGGGAGGCTGCAGCTACCTTCGCGATACCAGCGACATCGTCGAGAAGGCCGATCAGCCCGATACTCATCGAATTCTACCCCCACACCATTTGATTCGCGGCCCCAAGCCTTGCGGTTCAAGCCTTGCGGTTCAAGCCTTGCGGTTTATGACCGCAAAAAATCCGGCGCGCTAGTTGAGCGCGCCGGATCGTTACTGCTCTCGCTACAAGGCTCCCGTCAGCCGGTGGCTGCGCGCGGGGTGCGATTGCGCGAGTTGCGCTGGAAGAACAGCGCCTGGCTCGCGACCGCCGAAACCATTGCGGGCTGGAACGGTTTTGAGATCAGGAACGCGGGCTCGGGGCGTTCGCCGGTCAGGAAGCGCTCGGGGTAAGCGGTGATGAACACCACCGGCACCTCGAACGCGCGCAGCAATTCATTGACCGCATCCAGGCCCGACGAGCCGTCGGCGAGCTGGATGTCGGCGAGGATCAGGCCGGGCTTCTTGTTCTTGGCGAGCGCGACCGCGTCGGCATGGGTGCGGGCGACGCCGATAACATTGTGACCGAGGTTCTTCACGAGGCTCTCGAGATCCATCGCGATGAAGGTCTCGTCCTCGATGATCAGGACGTCGGTAGCGATTTCGGCCGCCATCTCGCGGCCGGCGGTATCCGTCAACTGCCGGGTCTCGGCGATGTCGGTATTGAGAATGAACGCTACCTCTTCCTCGGAGAAGCCCTCGAGCGACAGCAAGAGGAACGCCTGCCGCGGCAGCGGCGTGATGTTCGACAGCCGCCGCTCCGGCGGCAGCGCCAATGTCGCGACATCAGGATTGTCGTTGAGCGAGACCGAATTCCAGATCTGGGTGAACAGCTTGAACAGCCCGGCGCGCGGGCCGTACCGTTCATCCAGCAGCGAGGCATCCTGCAGCAGGGCCTCCAGCATGGCGGCCACATAAGCATCGCCCGAGGCCTGGTTTCCGGTGAGCGCACGGGCATAGCGCCGCAACAGCGGCAGATGTTCAGCAACGAGCTGTGATCGGGACATCCCCATTCCATCCTTGTCTTGGGCCGTATCCATGGCCGTTACTTAGGGTCGCATCTGGGCGGACGTAACCTCGTGCGCCGCGTCCGGCGCCAATTTAAAAGTTTTTTAAGGCTCGATTCGGGGGGACCCGGTTCCCCTGTCACCCCGACTACTCGCGGAAGGCAAAAAAGTTCCAAAAAAGGTTCCCAGATTTCGGAACCATCCGCAGATATTCGCATTAGCCTCTGACCTATAACGCGGCGGCCTAGGCCCAATTTCGAGGTAACCTCTTGAAACCACAGAGAATTAACTCTCGGGGAAGCGTGGATCAGACCATGAAGGAAGCAAAAAAGCAGGGCGGGCTCAATGCCGAGATTCAATCGAGGATCGGCCATCAGCTCCGCGCCATGTACGACGATGTGGTCCGACAGGGCGTGCCGGACCGCTTTGCGGAGCTGATCCGGAAGCTCGATGGGCCGGAGGCGGCGGCGGCCCAAATCGACAAACAAGAAGACGGGAGGGACTAATGCCTCTCACAGACTCTCTTCGCGACGACATTTTGGCGTCGGTACCCAGCCTGCGCGCGTTCGCGATCTCGCTCTCGGGCAATGGTGATCGTGCGGACGACCTGGTGCAGGAGACGTTGCTGCGCGCCATTGCCAACATCGACTCGTTCCAGCCCGGCTCGAACCTGCCGGCCTGGTTGTTCACCATCCTGCGCAACCTGTTTCGCTCGGACTATCGCAAGCGGCGGCGCGAGGTGGAGGACGCCGAGGGCAATTATGCGAAAACTTTGAAGACCCAGCCGTCGCAAAACGCGCATCTGGAGTTCGAGGAGTTTCGCACAGCGCTCGACAAGCTGCCGCAGGACCAGCGCGAAGCGTTGATCCTGGTTGGCGCCTCCGGCTTCTCCTACGAGGACGCCGCCGCCATCTGCGGCTGCGCGGTCGGCACCATCAAGAGCCGCGTCAACCGCGCGCGCTCGAAACTCTCCGCGTTGCTCTATGTCGAGGGCGCCGAGGATTTCGGACCTGACGAGACCGTGCGCGCCGTGATCGGCGGCAACGGCGGCTGATGACGCGATCGAGACGACACGGAAAAGGCGGCCCGAGCGGCCGCCTTTTTTGTCGCTATCGAAACCTTGACGTGATGCCTTCAACGTTGTCGTCCCTGCGAACCAGGGACGACAGGCGAACGGAGCGTGACCTACTTTACCGGCCGTACCGGCGCGGAAATCTCGCCCGTGCGGTCGCGCTCGGTCATGTCGACCACCGTGGCCATCGGCGCGATGAGTTCGTAGACATAGCTGACATCGGTGAAGTAGCGCTTTGCGGTGCCGCCGAGGGCTTCGGGAGCGACGCGGTCGAGCAGGATGAGGCCGAAATCCGAGTCTTCGCGCCGTGTCGCCGCGCTGGTGTTGAACTCTTCCCAGCGGAAATGAAAGATCGTGTCGGGCTCCTCGCCTGAGACTTCCCAGTTCGCGACGATATGCGGGTGCTTGCCGACCAGCGACAGGCCCTCATCGGAGTGCGAGGCCAGCTCGAAAAACAACAGCGAGAGCGACTGCGCGGCGCGCGCGCTGACGGCGATATCCGGGCCGTTGACGACGATGCGGTCGGCATGCGGGATCGCGCGCGACTCGAACAGGCCCTTGAGCTTGACGCCCTGCCACTGGCTTTCGCTGAGCAGCGTTACCACGTTCGACATCGCATGAATGCGGCCGATCAACAGCTCGCGTGCCACATCCATGTCGGAGCCGTGACGCAGCGTGCGCGTCACGATCGACTGGATCACGGCCAGGATATTCTTGACCCGGTGGTTGAGCTCGTCGATGACAGCGGTCAAGCGCCGCTCGAAACCGATCCGCACCTGGATCTCGCGGCTGAGCCGCAGATTGTTGTAGGCGACATAGCCGAACAAGCCGCAGACGATGCCGGTGAGCGCCAGCCCAATGGCCGCCACGACGATCGCGGTCTGCTGTGCACGCTGCGCGGCGTTGTTCTTGGCGTAATAGGCGAGCGACCAGTCGCGGGCGCCGAACGTCACCGTCCGCACCACCGACGGCAACGGATCGCCCTGCCTCACCGCCCGCAGGGTGATGACACCCTGGTCGTTGGCGACATATTCGTCGTTGGCGTCATCCGGGTCCTTCAACACCACCGAGAACAGCGAGCGGTCGTCATCGGTCAGCATCAGCGGCGCCAGCTCGTAGGAAAAGGTGACGAAGCCGGCCGGCTCCGAACTGCCCTCCAGCAGAATCGGAGACGCCAGCACGAGACCGATCGGCCCGTGCTGGCGCAACAGCGGGATCGGGTCCGACGCCAGCGGCTTGCCGGTTGCCGCCGCCTGCGCCAGCATCGGTCCGATCACCGAGTGCCGGTCGTAGGCGCGGCCGGGAAAACCCAGCGTGTCCGGACTGCGCGGCTCGAGATCCATCAGCACGTCGATCGGCCTGTTGATGGTCCGGAGATCCAGCGGCTTGTCGTCGAAATCCCTGATCGTCGGATTGGTGAAGCCGGCCCCCTTTAGCTCCGCCTGCGCGGCCGCCAGATCGCCCGGCTTGAGACGCGCGATCCAGAACGCGCTCACGAAATCGGTCTTGAAGGCATAGATCGCCGAGCGCAGCGGCTGCAGCATGTTGGCCTTCACTACTGAGGGTGAGCGAAACAAGCCGGATGCAACGCGTGCGAGCAATTCGCGCTCGGTCAGCCGGTCCTGCACCAGGCTGGCATGAACGTCGATGGCGCGCGATAGCGCGATGCCGTCGATCGCCAGTTCCTGCTCGTGGACGCGATAGGCTGCGAGACCGGAGAGCAAAACTCCGATCAGGGCAATAAAGCCGATAATGAAGCCCAGCCGAACCACTCGCTTACTCAGGAATGACGTGTTGGCGAAGACGTATTGGAAGCATTTCGAGGTCTGCCGGGGCAGAGACACGTGGCAATAGCGCGAAGGCCAAGCGCGGCGAATATGACGGAGCGATCATCAGCACGCAACTGACAGCTTGGCAGCGGGCAAACACAACACGGCAGCCGTTAACGCTGATTTGGCGGCGCCAGAAGGTGATAATCTGACAGCGTCGATTTGGTTCCGGCGCGGACGGACAAATCCGAGGGCTGCGGCGGCGGACCGAGCATTAATGTTAATGCGCCGCTGGCCTGGCCGCTCGTTCGGCCGCCTGTTCATCCGCCTGTTCATCCGGGCCCCGCGGGGCCGGCTACCCCGGGCCTACCGGGCCTTTGCGGCCGGGCGCAGGCCGCCTTTGGTCTCGATGAAGCCGATGATGCGATCGAGCCCCTCGCTCTTCTTCAAATTGGTCATCACGAACGGCCGCTCGCCGCGCATCCGCTTGGCGTCAGTCTCCATCTTCTCCAGCGACGCGCCGACGTAAGGCGCCAGGTCGATCTTGTTGATGACAAGGAGGTCCGAGCGGGTGATGCCGGGGCCGCCCTTGGAAGGGATCTTGTCGCCGGCGGCAACGTCGATCACGTAGATCGTGAGATCGGCGAGTTCGGGAGAAAACGTTGCGGCGAGATTGTCGCCGCCGGACTCGATCAGCACCAGATCGAGATCGGGAAATTTCGCGCGCATGTCGGCGACCGCCGCGAGATTCATCGATGCATCCTCGCGGATCGCGGTGTGCGGGCAGCCGCCGGTCTCGACGCCGGCGATGCGATCCGGCGTCAGCGAACCCGAGCGCACCAGGAATTCGGCGTCCCATTTGGTGTAGATGTCGTTGGTGATGGCGGCGATGTCGTAACGCTCCCGCATCGACTTGCAAAGCAGGTCCATCAGCGCGGTCTTGCCGGAGCCGACGGGACCGCCGACGCCGATCCGAAGCGGGCCGTGAGAATTAGACATGTGCGCAGCTCTCTCGATTGTCGTCGTCCCTGCGAACGCAGGGACCCATACGCCGCGGCCCCGCAATGAATCGCGGTGGCCGACGACCTTCGCAAAATGAACGCCCGTGGTTATGGGTCCCTGCGTTCGCAGGGACGACGGATGATGAAAAATTCACGTCCCTCATGACCTAAACAGCCGCGTATACTGCGTCTCGTGGCGGAGGCTGGCGAGATCGGCGCGGAAGGTGGCGCTGCCGAGATCGTCGAGCGAGGCGGCGAGCGCGCGCTTCGCCGTTGCAGCGACCTCAGTTTCCAGGCTCGCGACAATGCGCTGGCTGTCGGTTTGCCCGAGCGGCACGAGGCGCGCGCCGGCGGAAATCCAGTTCGACACCACGGCATGCAGGAAGGCATGCATCGCCGGCGCAAGCGGAACGGCATGGGCGGCGCTGACGACACCGACCGCGACGGGATAAACGATCGCGCTGCCGCTCGCGGCAACCATGCTGTCGAGCCCGTCGCAAGCCCAGGCGGCGCGCGCGATATCGATGAAGGCGCGGCCCTGCGTCGTCGTCTCGAGCTGACGCTCGCGCGAGGGCACGAAGGCGGCGGCGAGTTCAGCAATCTCGCGCAACGCCGTGGCCTCCTGCACGGACGCGGCGCGATACGCCTGCGCCAGAAACACGGCGTCGCAGAAGCCGGAACCATCAACCAGCACCGCGGCCAGCCAGTCGCGCAGCGATGCGGCGTCGGTGATATCGCCCGCCTCCACCGCCCATTCGATGCCGCTGGAATAAGAGAATGCACCGACCGGGAAGGACGGCGACAGCCAGGTCATCAGCCGGTACAGCGCCGCTGACTCCTCCGCATTCATTCCGCTGCTCGCGTCGGCGGGCGCGGGCTCACTTGTGGTCATGAGCATGGGAGTGATCGTGGTGGTGATGATCGTGGTCGCAATGTTCGTCGTGATGGTGATGGTGCGCATGATCATCATCATGGTGATGATCATGGCCGTGGCCGTGGTGGTGCGCGGCATGATCATGCGAAGCCTGCGCATAGGCGCCCCCTTCGGGATCGAACGGCGCCTCGATCTCGATGATGCGCGCACCCAGCCCCTTCACCATCGCCTCGATGACGTGATCGCGGCGGATGCGCAGGCCCTTCGGCATGATCTGGGTCGGCAAATGGCGGTTGCCGAGATGCCAGGCGATGCGGACCAGATGCAAGGGATCGACGCCCCGGATCTCGATCAGGGGCTCGGCGGCCGCGACCACCTCGATCAGCCTGCCGTCCTCCAGCACCAGCGCGTCACCGCCGCGCAGCGCCACCGCGTTCTCCAGGTCGAGCAGGAATTCCAGCCCGCGAGTTCCCGTCATCGCCATCCGCCGCCGGTGCCGGTCGTCGAAATCGAGCACGACGGTATCGGCCGCCGATTGCGTCCAGCGATGCTGGCCCAGGACTGTTGTCGCGCGGATCATGGCACCCTGCTCAAAGACACGTCAGAATTTCTCCACCTTGCCGTCGCTGATGATCTCGATCACCGTCGGCGCGGTCTTCATTTGCGAGGAATATTCCCGCCACACCTTCATGTGGGGCGCACGGCCATGCGCATTGAGGTCGTCGCGGGTCTCCCAGCGCTCCACCACCACATATAGATTTGGATCGTTCACGCTGACATGACCCTCATAGGAGATGCAGCCCTTCTCCTTCCGCGTTTCGGCGATGCAGGCCTTGTGCCCCTTGATGAAGTCGTCCTTGTTCTCCGGCTTCATCGGCGTGGTGGCGATGACATAGATCATAGGTTTGTTCCCGTGTTTTCTTGATTAGCGGACGTCGACCTTTTCGGGCGTGATCACTTCGATCTTCGGCGGCGCCGACATGCATTTCACGGCGACGCGACCGAAGGTCTTCATGTGCTCGGCGCCACGATGCGGCACCAGCGCCTCGGCATTTTCCCACTGCTCGACGAACACCATTTTTGAGGGATCGGTGACGCTCTCATGCAGGTCATAGGCGATGTTGCCCGGCTCTTTGCGGGTTTCCTTGATGCAGGCGGTGGCGGCGGCGATGAAATCGGCGCGCGTTTCGGGTTTTATGGTCAGCGTGGCAACGACGTAAATCACTTAGATCCTCCCGGACTTTGTTCTGGCTAAAGTTCCGGGATCAACCTTAGAACATGAAATACCTCTGCGCCATGGGCAGGACCTCGGCGGGCGCGCATGTCAGGAGCTCGCCGTCTGCGCGCACCTCATAGGTCTCGGCATCGACCTCGATCTTCGGGGTGGCGCCGTTATGGATCATGCTCTTCTTGGAGATGCCGCCGCGGGTGTTCTTGACGGGATAGAGCTGCTTCGTGATGCCGAGCTTGCGCGCCAGCCCGCCGGTGACGGCGGCCTTCGAGGTGAACACCACCGAGGATGCGGTCAGCGATTTGCCGAAGGCTGCGAACATCGGCTGGTAATGCACGGGCTGCGGCGTGGGAATGGAGGCGTTGGGATCGCCCATGGGAGCAGCCACGATCGAGCCGCCCTTGATGATGCAGTCCGGCTTGACGCCGAAGAACGCCGGCGACCACAGCACGAGATCGGCGAGCTTGCCTTTCTCGATTGATCCAATCAGCTTCGAGACGCCATGCGCGATCGATGGGTTGATGGTGTATTTGGCAATGTAGCGCTTGACGCGGAAATTGTCGTTGTCGTTGCCCCTGTCCTCGGGCAGCGCGCCGCGCTGCTTCTTCATCTTGTCGGCGGTCTGCCAGGTGCGGATGATGACTTCCCCTAACCGACCCATCGCCTGCGAATCCGACGACATCATCGAGAGCGCACCGAGATCGTGCAGGATGTCTTCGGCCGCGATGGTCTCTTTGCGGATGCGGCTTTCGGCAAAGGCGAGGTCTTCGGCAATCGAGGGATCGAGATGGTGGCACACCATCAGCATGTCCAGATGCTCGTCGATGGTGTTGCGCGTGAACGGACGCGTCGGATTGGTCGATGACGGCAGCACGTTCTTCAGGCCGGCGATCTTGATGATATCGGGTGCGTGCCCGCCGCCGGCGCCCTCGGTGTGGAAGGCATGGATGGTGCGGCCCTTGAAGGCTTTTACCGTGTCCTCGACGAAGCCGGATTCGTTCAGCGTGTCCGAATGCAGCATCACCTGGACGTCGTAATCGTCGGCGACGGCGAGACAGTTGTCGATCGCGGCCGGCGTGGTGCCCCAATCCTCGTGCAGCTTCAGCGCGCAGGCGCCGGCCTTGATCATCTCGACCAGCGCAGCGGGGCGGGCGGCATTGCCCTTGCCTGAGATGCCGAGATTGACCGGGAAGGCGTCGAACGACTGGATCATCCGGCCCATGTGCCAGGGGCCGGGCGTGCAGGTGGTCGCAAAGGTGCCGTGCGAGGGCCCGGTGCCGCCGCCCAGCATCGAGGTGACGCCAGACATCAGCGCATGCTCGATCTGCTGCGGGCAGATGAAATGAATGTGGCTATCGAAGCCACCGGCAGTGAGAATTTTTCCTTCGCCAGCAATGACGTCGGTGCCGGGGCCGATGATGATGGTGACGCCGGGCTGGATATCGGGATTGCCGGCCTTGCCGATCGCCGCGATCATGCCCTCCTTGATCGCGACGTCAGCCTTGACGATGCCCCAGTGGTCGACGATCAGCGCATTGGTGATGACGGTATCGGCCGCACCCTGTCGATTGGTGACCTGCGACTGCCCCATGCCATCGCGGATCACCTTGCCGCCGCCGAACTTCACCTCCTCGCCATAGGTGGTGAAATCCTTCTCCACCTCGATGATGAGATCGGTATCGGCCAGCCGCACTCTGTCGCCAGTCGTCGGCCCGAACATGTCGGCATAGACGCTACGTTTGATTTTCACAGACATGACGGACTCCAGCTTTCGGCGTTTCGTGCCCATTGCGGGCTTGGCAATTCGCGGCCACCCCTCTCCCCAACCCTCCCCCGCATCGCCTTCGCCAAGGCTTCGGCGGACACGAGGGGGGAGGGAGCCCAGCCAGTGTACTCACCTCACTGCAACTCATCGCAGCGCGTTCCCGCAATTCACAGCTTCCCCTGCACGTCGCCGCGGAAGCCGTAGATGGTGCGTTTGCCGGCGAGCGCGACGAGTTGCACGTCGCGGGTCTGGCCGGGCTCGAAACGCACCGCGGTGCCGGCGGCGATGTCGAGGCGCATGCCGCGGGATTTCTTGCGGTCGAACTTCAGTGCGGGGTTGGTCTCGAAGAAGTGGTAGTGCGAGCCGACCTGGATCGGACGGTCGCCGGTGTTCGCCACCGTCAGCGTCACGGTCTTGCGGCCGGCGTTAAGCTCGATCTCGCCGTCCTTGATGAAGCGTTCGCCGGGGATCATGTACCCTCCTCTGTCATTCCGGGGCGCCCGAAGGGCGAACTATGATGCGCAATTGCGCATCTGAGAATCTCGATCAACAATCTCTGGATTCCGGGTTCGGCCGCTTTGCGGCCGCCCCGGAATGACGATGACTATCTTATCGGCTCATGCACGGTGACGAGTTTTGTACCATCCGGAAACGTCGCTTCGACCTGGATGTCGTGGATCATCTCGGGAATGCCATCCATCACCTGCGCGCGGGTCAGGACCTGGGCGCCGGCCTGCATCAGTTCGGCGACGGTGCGGCCGTCGCGGGCGCCCTCGACGATGAAGTCGGAGATGATGGCGACCGCCTCGGGGTGGTTGAGCTTGACGCCGCGCTCGAGCCTGCGGCGCGCCACCATGGCCGCCATCGAGATCAAGAGCTTGTCCTTTTCGCGGGGGGAGAGATTCATGCGAGCACTCTGGTGATTGTCTCTCGTTGAGCCACAGCGGTTAATTGAGCCAAAGTCTTGGTAGCGCTGCGCCGCTGGCGCGGCCGAGCACCGTCATCATATCCGCGCGCAGCCGGGCCGCATCTTGGGCACAGAAGCGCGCCATTGCAAATCCATTCCAGCAGGAGATGCCGACCTCGCCGCCGAACGCTTCCGAGGCTTCACGGATCCGCTCCACGATCGCCTCATCGCCCGGCACGATCAGCGCGGTGCCGATGGCGACGCCGCCTTTCGCAACAGCCGACCGCGCCAGTTTTGCGCCGATGTCGCCGTCGAGCCGGATGGTCTCCGCAAACACCAGCTTGCCGCCGCGGCGCAGGCGCCAGCGGTCGACGAACTCGCCGTGCCGCATCGTTTCACCCATCGCGGCGCGGCCGAACACGACGATTTCGCAGAGCAGAAGCGAGGCGTCTTCGGCCAGGTCGATGTCGATACGCCTGACAATTCGCGCGCGGTCGAACAGGATGGTTTCCTGCGGCAGCCAGGCGAGATGCGCACCGGCTTTCGCCTTCAGGGCGATGCTGAGCTGGGCGGCGGCGCCGGAGGCGCGATAGACCTTTTCGGCCGCTGCCGTCGTCAGCGTCAGCCGGGTGCCCTCGCCTGCCCCGATGTCGATGTCGAAACGGTCGCCGCCGGCAATGCCGCCGGCGGTGTTGACGAAGACGCCGGACAGGCCTTCTGCCTCGGGAGAAGGAAAGCGCACGCGCAGCGATCCAGATTCATGCAGGTCCCCGCGGCGGGTGACGCCATCCTGCAGATGCACGCCGAACCGCACCGCGCCCTGGGCCCGATTGGCAGCGAACGTCGCTGAAGCCGCGCGCGTAATATCGGTCCGCATCCGTCCCCCAAACGGTATGTGCCGCGCTCGAAACGTTACAGCGCCATCTGGCGACTGATCTCCGCGGGATCGAGATTAGCGCGGTCGCAGGCATATTTCACCGCGCCACGGTCCATGACCGCGAAATTGTCGCCGAGCTCGCAGGCAAAGTCGAGATATTGTTCGACCAGCACGATCGCGATGTTGCCGAGGCTGCGCAGGTAAGAGATGGCGCGGCCGATGTCCTTGATGATCGAGGGCTGAATGCCTTCGGTCGGCTCGTCCAACAGCAATAGTTTCGGCCGCATCACCAGCGCACGGCCGATCGCGAGCTGCTGCTGTTGCCCGCCGGAGAGGTCGCCGCCGCGGCGTCCCAGCATCGTATTCAGCACCGGAAACAGCGAGAACACGTCATCGGGGATGTAGCGGTCCTCGCGCTTGAGCGGCCCGAACCCGGTCTTGAGATTTTCCTCGACCGTGAGCAGCGGAAAAATTTCGCGGCCCTGCGGCACGAAGCCGATGCCGCGCCGCGCGCGCTCGTACGGCTTGAGGCTGGTGATGTCGTTGCCATCAAGCGCAATCGAGCCACTCGCGATCGGATACTGGCCGACCATCGCGCGGAGCAGCGAGGTCTTGCCGACGCCGTTGCGGCCCAGCACGCACGTCACCTTGCCGGGCTCGGCGGACAGCGAGACGCCGCGCAAGGCTTGTGCTGCGCCGTAGTAGAGATTGATGTTGTCGACCTTCAACATTTGGCACTTCGCTTCGGCTGAGAGGTGGCGTCATACCCCGCGAAGGCGGGGTATCCAGTACGCCGAGCCTCTGCGGTAAAGCTCACCGTCTCGGAGTACTGGATCGTCCGCTTTCGCGGACGATGACAGCTTTCACGAGGAACCGTCAGCATATTCTTCATCTTCCCAGATACACTTCAATCACGCGCTCGTTCGACGAGACCTGATCGATGGTCCCCTCCGCCAGCACTGTGCCTTCGTGCAGGCAGGTGACCTTGACGCCGAGTTCGCGCACGAAGGTCATGTCGTGCTCGACGACCATGACGGTCTTTTCCTTGTTGATTTCCTTCAGAAGCTCGGCGGTCTGATGCGTCTCGACATCGGTCATGCCCGCGACCGGCTCGTCGACCAGCAGCAGTTTTGGATCCTGTGCCAACAGCATGCCGATCTCCAGCCACTGCTTCTGGCCGTGTGACAGGCTGCCCGCAAGACGATTGCGCGCATCGGTCAAACGGATGGTTTCGAGCACGCGGTCGATCCGTTCGGATTCGTCCCTGCTGCCGCGCCAGAACAGCGTACCCTTGACGCTGTGATCGACATTGAGCGCCAGCAACAGATTGTCCTCGATGGTCTGGCTCTCGAACACCGTCGGCTTCTGGAATTTGCGGCCAATGCCGAGTTCGGCGATATGGGTCTCATCCAGCCGCGTCAGGTCGGTCATGCCATCGAACAGCACCGTGCCTTCGTCCGGTTTGGTCTTGCCGGTGATGATGTCCATCATCGTGGTCTTGCCGGCGCCGTTCGGGCCGATGATGGCGCGCATCTCGCCGGGCTCGAGGGTGAGCGAGAGATTGTTGATGGCGTGAAAGCCGTCGAACGAGACGTGCACGCCGTCGAGGTAGAGCAGCGCCGAAGTGGTCCTTCCCTCCATGACACTCATGCGCTCACTCCGCCGGCTTCGGTTCGCCGACGCCGTCTTCGAGCGCAGCGCTTTCGGCATTGGCTTTTTCGGTTGCCTTCCGGGACTCCCGCCAGGCGTTGAAGGTGCCGACGATCCCCTTTGGCAGCAGCAGCGTCACCAGGATGAACAGCGCGCCCAGCATGAACAGCCAGTACGGCGCCAGCGGGCCCGAGGTGAAGTAGGTTTTTGCGTAGTTGACGACGACAGCGCCAAGCGCGGCGCCCGCCAGCGTGCCGCGGCCACCGACGGCGACCCAGATCACCGCCTCGATGGAGTTGCCCGGTGCAAATTCGCTTGGATTGATGATGCCGACCTGCGGCACGTAGAGCGCGCCGGCGACGCCGGCCATGCAGGCCGACAGCGTGAACACGAACAGCTTGTAGGATTCGACGCGGTAGCCGAGGAAACGGGTGCGGGACTCGGCATCGCGGATCGCTATCAAGACCTTGCCGAGCTTCGACGTCACGACCGCCCGGCAGATCAGGAAGGTGACGATCAGCGCCAGGCAGCTCAGGGCAAACAAGGCGGCGCGGGTGCCGTCGGCTTGCACATTGAAACCGAGGATGTCCTTGAAGTCGGTCAGACCGTTGTTACCGCCGAAACCGAAATCGTTGCGGAAGAACGCCAGCAGCAGCGCATATGTCATGGCCTGGGTGATGATCGAGAGATAGACGCCGGTGACGCGGGAGCGGAACGCCAGCCAACCGAAGCAGAACGCGAGCAGGCCGGGAACAAGAATGACCATCAGCGCCGCAAACCAGAACATATCAAAGCCGTGCCAGTACCAGGGCAGCGCCGGATAGTTCAGAAACACCATGAAGTCGGGCAGGATCGGATTGCCGTAGACGCCGCGGCTGCCGATCTGGCGCATCAGGTACATGCCCATGGCGTAGCCGCCGAGCGCGAAGAACGCGCCGTGGCCGAGCGAGAGAATGCCGCAATAGCCCCAGATCAGGTCGATCGAGAGCGCCAGGATGGCGTAGCAGGCGTATTTGCCGAACAGCGCGACCAGATAGGTCGGCACCTGCAGCGCCGAGCCTGAAGGCAGCAGGAGATTGGAGAGCGGGATCAGCACGCCGAGGCCGGCGACGACGATTAGGAAGATGGTGGCGCTGCGGTCGAGCGAGCGCGTGAGGATGTGCGGCGTCATGCTTCCACCGCCCGGCCCTTCAGCGCGAACAGGCCGCGCGGACGTTTCTGGATGAACAGGATGATCAGCACGAGGATGGCGATCTTGCCGAGCACGGCGCCGGCCACCGGCTCCAGGAACTTGTTGGCGATGCCGAGCGTGAAGGCGCCGACCAGCGTGCCCCAGAGATTGCCGACGCCGCCAAACACGACGACCATGAAGCTGTCGATGATGTAGCTCTGGCCGAGATTGGGGCTGACATTGTCGATCTGCGACAGCGCCACGCCGGCGATCCCGGCGATGCCCGAGCCGAGGCCGAAGGTCAGCGCATCGACGCGCGAGGTGGCGATGCCCATCGAGGCCGCCATGCGGCGGTTCTGCGTCACCGCGCGCATCTCGAGCCCGAGAGCGGTGTAACGCAGCATCGCGAGCAGGATGACGAATACCGCGAGCGTGAAGCAAAGGATCCAGAGCCGGTTATAGGTGATGGTGATCTGGCCGAGCTCGAACGCGCCGCTCATCCAGGAGGGATTACCGACCTCGCGGTTGGTGGGGCCGAACGCGGTGCGCACGGCCTGCTGCAATACCAGCGACAGGCCCCAGGTCGCGAGTAGCGTTTCCAACGGGCGGCCATAGAGGAAACGGATGATGCCACGCTCGATCAGCACGCCGACGGCGCCCGCGACGAGGAACGCCAGCGGCACCGCGATCAGCAGCGAATAATCGAACAGGCCGGGATAATTGCTGCGAATGATCTCCTGCACCACGAAGGTGGTGTAGGCGCCCAGCATCACCATCTCGCCATGGGCCATGTTGATGACGCCCATGACGCCGAAGGTGATGGCGAGGCCGATTGCGGCGAGCAGCAGCACCGATCCCAGCGACAGGCCGTACCAGGCGTTTTGCACCATCGACCACATCGCAAGATTGCTCTGGATCGAGGCAATCGCGCTTGCTACGGCGCGCGCGACGTTGGGCGGCAGGTCGCTGCCGAGCCCGGTCAGGAGCGCCATCGCCTCCTGATCGCCGCGCGCCTTAACGACGGCGACCGCTTCGAGCTTCTCGACCTCGGTCGCGTCGGACTTGTAGAGCAGGATGGCGGCGCGGGCTTCCGCGAAGGCGGCCTTGACGGACTTGTTGGTCTCCTTCGCCAGGGCGCCGTCGATTACGGGCAGCGCGCTCTCCTCATGGCTCTTGAACACCGATTGCGCCGCCGCGGTCCGCTTGGCCGGGTCCGGTGACAGCAGCGTCAAGCCGCCGAGCGCGGCCTCAACGGCGCGGCGCAAACGGTTGTTGAGGCGCACGGCGGCGGCGTTGTCCGGCAGCTTGTCCACGGCAGCGCCGGTCGCGGCATCGATGACCTTGCCGTCGCTCCCGGTGACGAAAACCTTCTTGGTATCCGGATCGGCCGACAGCCGCCCTTCCTGCAGCGCGCTAATGATCGGAAAGGCCAGCGGATTGCCCGACGTTGCGACCGCGCCGATCGCTTCATCCGTGTCGGAAAAATCGTCGTTGGCGAACTTGGCGACCGCGTCCTCGAACGGGCCCGCCAGTGCCGGCGCCGCAAAGGCCGCAGCCAAAAGGATCGCGAGCAGGAGCGCGCGAAAGCGATCAAGGAAATTGGCAGACACAATACGACCCCGGCAGGAGTGTGGGAGAAGGCGGCGGCAGCGCCGCCCTCTCCGGTCTTCGGTAGTTCTCTTGGAAGTTATCGTTGCAGGTCAGACAGGGATCAGGAGCCCTGACCGCCGCACTTATTGGTCTTGGTGTTGTAGTTGCCGCACTTCTTGCCGACCCAGTCGCCGATCAGGTCCTTGGAGCCCTCGAGCTCCTTCGACCAAGCGTCACCAGCGACAAGGCCCGGCGTCTTCCACACCACGTCGAACTGGCCGTTGGCTTTGATTTCGCCGATGAACACCGGCTTGGTGATGTGATGGTTGGGCAGCATCTTGGAGGTGCCGCCGGTCAGGTTCTTGGCTTCGATGCCGGGCAGCGCGTCGATCACCTTGTCCGGATCGGTCGACTTCACCTTCTCGACCGCCTTGACCCACATGTCGAAGCCGATGACGTGCGCTTCCATCGGATCGTTGGTCACGCGCTTCGGATTCTTGGTGTAGGCCTGCCAGGCCTTGATGAACTTCTCGTTCTCGGGCGACTTGATCGACTGGAAGTAGTTCCAGGCGGCGAGATGGCCGAGCAGCGGCTTGGTGTCGATGCCGGCGAGTTCTTCTTCGCCGACCGAGAACGCAACCACCGGAATGTCGGTCGCCTTGATGCCCTGGTTGCCGAGCTCCTTGTAGAAGGGAACGTTGGCGTCGCCGTTGATGGTGGAGACCACCGCGGTCTTCTTGCCGGCCGAGCCGAACTTCTTGATGTCGGCCACGATCGTCTGCCAGTCGCTATGACCAAACGGCGTGTAGTTGATCATGATGTCTTCCTGCTTGACGCCCTTCGACTTCAAGTAGGCTTCGAGGATCTTGTTGGTGGTGCGCGGATAGACGTAGTCGGTGCCGGCCAGCACCCAGCGCTTCACCTTCTCGTCCTTCATCAAATAGTCGACGGCGGGGATCGCCTGCTGGTTCGGCGCAGCACCGGTGTAGAACACGTTGCGCTCGCTCTCCTCGCCCTCGTATTGCACGGGGTAGAACAGGATCGAGTTCAGTTCCTTGAATACCGGCAGCACGGACTTGCGCGACACCGAGGTCCAGCAGCCGAACACGACCGAAACCTTGTCCTTGGTGATCAGCTCGCGCGCCTTTTCCGCAAACAGCGGCCAGTTCGAGGCGGGGTCGACGACGACAGGCTCGAGCTTCTTGCCGAGCACGCCGCCCTTTTTGTTCTGTTCCTCGATCAGGAAGAGAATGGTGTCCTTCAGCGTGGTTTCGCTGATGGCCATGGTGCCGGAAAGCGAATGCAGGACGCCGACCTTGATGGTCTCCTGCGCCTTGGCGTTGGAGAACGCAGCCAGACCCAAAACCAGGCCGGCAGTGGCCGCCAGCCAGCGGCGGCGGCTCAGCGTCGCTATATCGTGAGTCAATTTTGTAAGCATGAAATGTCATCTCCCTGACGCAGGCGTTGAACGCTGCGAACGGCCCCACGGCCGCCTGCGTTAAGGGAATCGCAAGAACCATGCCATTGCTCGATGGCCGGATAAACTCCTATAATCGCTTGGAAATTCCGGCTACGCGAAAACCGCCGGCGGGAAATTTGCCTATTTGTTAGACAGTGGAAATGTATGCTTTGGGGGCAAACTATCTATTTTTTGTGCAAATGCCGCAATTTGGCTAAATTTCTTGCACGAATTTTGATCGTTTGGGTTGGCCATGCGGCACGGCGCGATCTGGCCGATCGGTTTCTTTTAACCGCGCTGGCGAGGCGCGCCGAATTCACCTTGAAAGCGGCGCGCAGGTGCTCCATATGACTGTCGTGACCTAGAGAATCATCAGGTCCCTGCGAGCCGCGTGTTCTGATCCCGTTTTGCGGTTTCTGGCTTGCCCCCTTTCAGCTAGCAAAACCGACGCCCCAAACACGCGGGTGTCTCTGACACACTCGCGCGCACCTGGCTGACATCGCCGGGCGCCTGCCTTTTTTAATGGAAAGAACCACCCTTTTGACCTCCTTTCAGGATTTCGGCCTTGCCGATCCCATCTCGCGCGCGCTCAAGGAAGAGAATTACCAGACGCCCACGCCCATCCAGGCCCAGACCATTCCCATCGCGTTGACCGGCCGTGACGTGGTCGGCATCGCCCAGACCGGCACCGGCAAGACCGCGGCGTTTGCGCTGCCGATCCTGCACCGGATCCTGGAGAACCGCACCCGGCCGCAGCCGAAGAGCTGCCGCGTGCTGGTGCTGTCGCCGACCCGCGAGCTGTCAGGCCAAATCCTCGACAGCTTCAACGCCTATGGCCGCCACATCCGCCTGACCTCGGCGCTGGCGATCGGCGGCGTGCCGATGGGCCGCCAGGTCCGCTCGGTCATGCAGGGCGTCGAAGTGATGGTGGCGACCCCCGGCCGCCTGCTCGACCTCGTCCAAAGCAACGGGCTGAAGCTGAACCAGGTCGAGTTCCTGGTGCTCGACGAAGCCGACCGCATGCTCGACATGGGCTTCATCAACGACATCCGCAAAGTCGTCGCCAAGCTGCCGATCAAGCGGCAGACGCTGTTCTTCTCGGCCACCATGCCGAAGGATATCGCGGAACTCGCCGAATCCATGCTGCGCGACCCTGCGCGGGTGGCGGTGACGCCGGTGGCCTCGACCGCCGACCGGATCACCCAGCGCATCATCCAGGTCGATTTCGCGGCCAAGCCGGCGGTGCTGGCGCAGCTTTTGAAGCAGGAACCGGTCGACCGCGCGCTGGTCTTCACCCGCACCAAGCACGGCGCCGACAAGGTGGTGAAGGTGCTGGCCAAGGCCGGCATCGAAGCCAATGCCATTCACGGCAACAAATCGCAGAACCACCGGGAACGCGTGCTGGCGGCGTTCCGCTCCGGCGAGATCCGCACGTTGGTCGCCACCGACATTGCCGCCCGCGGCATCGATGTCGACGGCATCAGCCATGTCGTGAATTTCGACCTGCCCAATGTTCCCGAAACCTATGTCCACCGCATCGGCCGCACCGCGCGCGCCGGCGCCGAGGGCGTGGCGATCTCGCTGATCGCGGGCGCCGAGGAAATGGGCTATCTGCGCGACATCGAGCGGCTGATTCGCATCGCGCTGCCGCGGGAAGACCGAAGGACGCCGGGCCACCGTGATGCGGCGCCGGCCCCCGCCCAGCACCGGGGCGGACGGCCCGGAACACGTGTCCATGCTAGCCGTTCCCATGAACCGGCCCCAAGCGCAAAAGGCCCTCGCCGACACCGCCGCGGTGGTGGTAATAATGCGCAGCAGCCGAACAGGCACGAAGCGCCGCGGCCGGCGCAGCAGGGCGGCAAGAGCCAGGCCGGCCACAGCGAAGGCATTCAAGGCGTCGCCTTCTTGCATCGCGAGAGCCGTCCGAATAATCAACCGAACCGTAACCACCGACCGCAGCGCTAGCCTCAATCGACCTGGAGACCACCATGGCTAAAGAAGAGCTGATCCAGTTCGAAGGACTGGTGACCGAAATTCTCCCCGACGCGCGCTATCGCGTGCAGCTCGATGCCGGACACGAGATTGTTGCCTATACCGCGGGCAAGATGAAGAAGAACCGGATCAAGACGCTGGCAGGCGATCGCGTGACGATCGAGATGTCGCCGTACGATCTGGAGAAGGGTCGCCTGATCTTCCGACACAAGGACGAGCGTCCGTCGACACCGGGCGCCCCACGTGGTGGGCCGCCGCGCGGCGGTCAGTTCCGCCGCCGGTAAACAGATCGTAAACGCCCTCGAAATCGCGCCCGACGCGGCCGCGTCGCGCGCGAGCGGGGGCGGCTGGCCGGCCGAATCAAAAAATCGCACGTCAGGATTGTTTTGAACCCTACTATCGAATAATATTAGGTATCGATTTTCGGCCGGACGACATTAGCTATCCACCGGTACAGCCGGTTTAGACGCTGACGACCCTTCCAAAAATTCGATCTCACCAGCCCATCGAAAGGTGGGCTACGACTTGTCTATCTGAGAAGGGACTACCCCAGTGAGCATGGGAACCGTGAAGTGGTTTAACGCTACCAAGGGCTATGGCTTCATCCAGCCGGATGACGGCGGCAATGACGTGTTCGTGCACATCAGCGCTGTCGAGCGTGCCGGCCTCGGAACGTTGCGTGAAGGCCAGAAGATCTCCTACGAAATCGTGGCAGATCGCCGCTCTGGCAAATCTTCGGCCGACAATCTGCGCGCCGCCGGATAAGCGATTTTCCGGGGCATGCGCGTCCCGGAGGTCGCTCCTGAATAAATCAAAAGGCCGCGCTTTTGGCGCGGCCTTTTTCTTTGTGATTCTTTTCGACGCACTCATCCAATCCGGGCGCGGCGTGTCACTTCGTGGAGCAGTCCTCTTTGTACTTCACGCAAATCCCCTGGCGCGGACGGGTGTAGGAGACGTCGCTGAGCGTGATGCCACTCACCTTGTTGATGAACCAGGCGGCGCTGGGCACGTATTTGTACTTGACCTCGCTGTAGATCAGATAGGTTCCGCCGATCTTGAGAGCATCCGGGATCTCGATGATGTCGCCCGGCGAATGCGCTTCGGCGCCCTTGCTCCACTGCACCCGCGCCTTCTTCGTGTCCGGGTGGATCCAGAGTTCCGAGATTGTGCCCTGCACCGGCGTCGACGAATAGGGCGTCATGATCGCCTTGCCGGCATTGAAGAAGTTGGTCAACTTCGCGTCGTCGACCTCGCTGTTTTGCGACGTCAGGTCCGAAAGCGTGCGCGCCATGATCGTCACCTTGCGGTCGACGGCAACGCCCGCGGCAAACTCGTTGGTTCCAATGAACAGCATAGCCATGAGCGGGATGATCATGGCGAATTCGATCGCGGCGAGACCGCTGTTGTTCCTGCGCAGAGCGGCAACGTGGCGCCGCAGGCGCAACAACCATATCGATGACAGCATTTTCGTTTTCATGGAAACGCTCATGAGCAGGTAACGCCGGGGGTAGGAAACGGCTCGTTCTGGAATGCAGCGGTGGCGGTCAGAAGACGCTTGCCGTTGGCCAGGTTCGTCAGATTGAAGCCGAGCCCGGGGACGAACACCGGCCATGGATAGAACAGCCGCACCACAACCACATCGCCGTCCTTGCCGGGACAGTATTTCGTGTCGTCGATGAAGACCTTCGCAGCGTCGATCGGTGCGTCGATGTTCACACCGGCAAACGACGGATAGCTCCGCACATCGATCGAGACACCGTTCGCGCAATCGAACATCACGACGAGCTTGGCGCAAACGAGATCCTTGAACTGCTCCTTGGTATATTTGATGTCCTGCGCCTGGCCGGTCATGACCAGGCGGGCGGTATCCTGCGTCACGGTTTCGAGGATCTGGCTAGCAAAGAACACCAGCGCCAGTTCGATGATCGCGAACAGAACGGCCAAGAATATCGGCGCAACCAGTGCAAACTCGACAACGGCCGACCCCCTTCGGTTGCGACCAAACCGGCGCAGGATGTTTGTCTTGGAAGCTGTGGAAGGCGGCATCGAAGGGACCTCAGAACCCGAGGGGAATTGCCGCGAAAACCTATCCGAAACTGATTGTTGAATTGTTTCGTCCGATGCAGACAGAACGGCCTGCGCCGTTAAGCGGATATTAACCGCGCTGGAAGACCAGCGCCTACGCTGCCCGCCGAACGGAACGCCGAGCCGTGCGCAACCGGTTCAGTTCATTTGCCGCCCGCGGACCCGGCGGCTTGGCTGGAGAGCGAGCCGGCCTGATCAATGGCGGTCCTGAAGTAGCCGTCGCCGTCACCAAGGGTGACCCGGCGCTGGCAGATCGGCATGCAGCTATAGGATTCGCGTTCGACGCCGCGGTAGACGGTGACGAGCTGATCGGTCGGGCCTTCGACCTGGATCTGGCGGTCCACCAGCACCTCGCCGTTGCGGTCCATGGCGATGAAATTGGTCGCGCCGTAGCCCTTGCCGGTGACGACGACGATGCCGCCGCTCTGCAGGGTGACGTCCGCAATCAACGGATTTCCAACCACGATGGTGGAGACCTTGGCGGGAAGCTTCACGAGCTTCGCCTGGTCGACATAGACGGCGATTCGGTCGGGATCGGGCGAGGCCAGGCCGACGGCCGGCCACAACAGCATCCCTGCAACGAGGAAACGCAATCCAAAACGCGCACGTGCGCGAATACGCGGGAACTTGAACGACATACTTTACCCCGGGGCATCAACAAGCCGGCGATGGCGATACGCAGCGGAACCGGCGCCCGACAAGGTGAATCTGACGACAATTCATGAACAAACGGCAAATAGGCGCCACCGTGCGGCAAGAAATCCGCCGCCGGCCTATTTGCGGAACGGGTAAGCCAGTTGCCCAATGATTTCGCGCGGGAACGAGGACTGATCGTCGACGCCGTACTGCTCCGGCAGGCGATCCGACGGCATTCGGAAGGTCCCGAACAGGATGTCCCAGAGCGGAAAGGTGCCGGCAAAATTGGTGTCCCCGCCCTCCTCGCGGGAGGTGTGGTGCCAGCGGTGAAACACCGGCGTCGCCACGACGTATTTGAAGGGCCCCAGCGTCCAGTTGAGGTTGGCGTGAACGAATGCCGAATGGAAGATGTTGAACGGCCCGAGCCAGAGCATCACGCCCGGCGAAATGCCGGCGGTCAACAGCGCGACGTCGACCCCGATGGTACCTAACAGCAGGTTGACGGGGTGGAAGCGTGCCGCCGAAATCCAGTCCACATCTTCCGACGAATGATGAATGGCGTGGTATTTCCAGAACCCGCCGCCATGAAACATGCGGTGCAGCCAGTACATCATGAAGTCGGCCACGACCAGAAACAGGATCGCCTGCAGCCACAACGGCATCCTCGACAATGGGCCGTGGCCGTTGTCGTAGAAGGCGATCAGTTCGTCGGCGTCGTGAATTCCAAACAACAAAGCGGCGCCGAGCACCAATAATCCGATGCGGAACACGCGCGCGAACAGCGGCACCAGAAACCAGTAGCAGATGTCGGTGACGAGTTCGCGCTTGCGCCACCACGGCTTGCCGGGATTGCAGGCCCAGAAATGCGAAAGCAGCGAGAACACGAGCGCCAGCGCGATCGTGACCGGCACCACCTTGGCCATGGTCTGGCCCAGCATTTCCACGACTTCGATCGGCAGGTTCATCCGGCTCGCGTACCAGAATCCCGGCTTGTCCGCCAGTTCGCCTCCCGGAGATCGGCCGGATCAGTGAGTGGTGCGGACGTGCAGCACTGCGTTCTCGTCGGCGTAGGCGCGCCGCCAGCCGCTGATATTGTCGAGCAGGCTGACCGCCGGGGTGTGCGGCGTCAGCAGTACGGCGTCGATGTCCCAGGTCCTGAGAATGTCGAGAAACTGGTTGACGTCCTTGAGCTGCATGGCGCGGTAGTAAGCCACGTCGAAGGCTTCGCCATAGAGCTCGGCGCGTCCGTCGACGAATACGGGAATCTGCCGCCAGATCAGATAGCCGCCGAACGGAAGGTCGTTGAGAACCCGCTTCGGACTATGCGCCTTCAGCGCATCCACGGCCGCGGAAGGCGACTGGCTTTCCGGCGGTGCAAATGTGGTGTTGACCGCGAGCAGCCATGTCCAGCCGCTGAGCAGGACGATTACCGCGGCCATCACAGACATCGAAGCGCCGGCGCGGGCGGGCCAGGCCGGCCGCAGCGCGAACTGCGACGCCACCGGCGCGAGCACCACGATCGGCAGCAACAACGCGAAGATCTCGACGTTCCGGACGTGCGACAGCGCCATGTGCAACAGGCCGAGCACCAGCGCGATCCGTGGCGGCGTGAGCTTGACGCCGCCGTGAAGCGCGCCGGCGATCAGTGTAAGAATCGCCATCTCGAACGCGCCGAATTTACTGAAGTCCGCCGGCTTCCATTCATAGATCAGATGCAGCAGCTCGCCGAGATCAAGAATCTTGCGTACGGCAAGGATCGATCCCCAGCCGTAAGGCGTGGCGCAGCAGGCCACCAGCGCGCCGATGCCGAATGCCGCCCAACGCAGCGCCAGCGACCTTTGCTGCGCCCGATCGGAGTTCCACAGCGCATCGAGCGCGAAGGCGCCGACCAGCACCAGGCCAAATACGAATCCGCCGTGCAGGTTCGCCCACAATGCGATCAAGAGCAAAAGCCATGGCGACGGCGCCTGGCCGCGCTCGCTCGCCGACATCAGCCCGTACGCCCATGCCAGCATGATCGGCAGCACCAACACGTGCGGGCGCGCCAGAAAATGGCCCATCGAGAGCACCAGCGCCGCGATCGCGACCGCGACCGCATAGGTCGCGGGAATGCGGCGGCCGAGAATATGGGCGAACAACGCAAAGGTTACGGCGATAGAGGTCGCGGCGAGAACCACCGGTCCGGTCCAGCCCGCCAGACTGTAGCTCACCGCATACAGTACCTGCGACAGCCAGGACGATGATGTCCAGGGCTCTCCGGTCTTGGTGAAAGAATAGATATCGACGCGTGGCAAAGCGTGGTGGTCGAGGATCCACTGGCCCACGGCGATCTGCCAGTAGGTATCGGAATCCTTCAGAAGCCATCCACCGATCAGTACCAGCGCGTAGACGGCGATGCCGAGCCAGAGCCATGCCGGGACATCGCCAAGGCTGAAGGCTTTGGCCCGCTGGATCGTCCCGGCTTCAGTGCTCATACGAAATGACCGGCCGGATTATTGACGGAATGGATAAGCCAATTGTCCGCCGATCGCGGTCGGGATCTCCTGATCGTCTACGCCATAGCCCTCGGGCAGCAGGTTCTCCGGCATGCGGAACGTTCCGAACAGAATGTCCCAGAGCGGGAAGGTGCCCGCGAAATTGGTATTGCCGCCCTCCTCGAGCGATGTGTGATGCCAGCGATGGAAGACCGGCGTGGCAAGCACATACTTCAACGGTCCAAGCGTCCAGTTCAGGTTGGCGTGAACGAAGGCGGAGTGGAAGGTCGTGAACGGCCCGACCCAGAGCATGATGTTGGGAGAAATGCCCGCCATCAGCAGGATGACATCGACCAGGATCGTTCCGATGAACAGGTTGACGGGGTGAAACCGCGCAGCCGAGATCCACTCGAGATCTTCAGAGGAATGATGGATGGCATGATACTTCCAGAACCCGCCACCGTGAAACATGCGGTGCAGCCAGTACAGCATGAAATCGGATGCAACGAGAAACAACAGCGCCTGCACCCAGAGCGGAAGCTGCGCCAGCGGTCCATGGCCATTGTCGTAGAATGCGATCAGTTCGTCGACTTCGTGAATGTTGAAGACGACCGCAGCGCCGAGCACCAATAGTCCGATGCGGAAGATGCGCGCGAACACCGGTACGAGAAACCAATAGCAGATGTCGGTGATGAGCTCGCGCTTGCGCCACCAGGGTTTGCCCGGATTGCAGGCCCAGAAATGCGAGAGTACCGTGAACACAAGGGCGAGCGCGATCGTGACAGGAACGACCTTCGCTATCGTCTGGCCCACTACCTCGATGACTTCCATTGGCAAACCGGACATGACGACCTCGTTCAATCGGACACCGCAAGGCGTATCCGCTCGCGCTTAAGGAGCCGTGAATCAAAGGCGTCGGTCGACGAAGCCGCGCTTGCATTTTATCGGATGCCTTAATGCGGTGTTTACTGTGCTCAAGAACTGCAAGTTCCGAGCATTTTTGCGGGATCGAATTAACTGCGCCGAAATTGTCGCACCCTAGGGTGACGCCATGGTCACGGTGCTGAGAACGCCGGCAGACCAAACTTAAGTTCGACCAGCCACGTGTGTACACAGGAGTTATCATGAAGAATCTCGTTTCGCGTTTCGTGAAGGATGAGTCCGGCGCCACCGCCATCGAATACGGTCTGATTGCCGCCGGCATCGCGATCGCGATCATCACTGCCGTTCAGGGCGTCGGTACCAAGCTGGGGACCAACTTCAACGCGATCTCGACCTCGCTGAAGTAAGCGAAGCCTCACGTAGGTGCTTTAAAGGCCCCGGCATTGCCGGGGCCTTTATCGTTATTGGCCTTGACCGATCGCCGGACGACAGCGTTGCTGCGGAGCATGCTTTACGCTTCGTTGAAAGTGGGCCGCTAGCCTGTCCTCTCCCCAACGTCCGAGTTTCGAATGACAGTCAACGAGAGGATGATGCTCCAAAGCGCTGTCCGACCGGGTACATGGCGCGACGATGCCATGCTGGGACTGGCAGGGGCTCTGCTGGCGCTCGGCCTGCACGCGCTGGCCGGTTTCCCGACGCTCGCCGTCGCCAACGGAGACAATGACAGCCTGCTTCGGCTGGTCGAGATTCGCGATTTCATCGGCGGGCAGGCGTGGTTCGACCTGCACCAGTACCGGATGGGCCCACCAGGCGGCTTCGTCATGCATTGGTCACGCCTTGTCGATGCGCCGATCGCGGCTGTTATCCTTGTCGTATCCGCCTTGACCGGAAAGCTGGCGGCAGGCGAAACCGTGGCGCTGTTCGCCTGGACGACCCCGTTGATGGCGGCCGCGCTGACTTTTTCGCTGCGGATCGCACGCTCCGTCGGTGACGAGTGGACGATCATGCCGGCGTTCATCATCTGCGCCGCGGCGCCCCACTTCAGCGGCGTCTTTGCCCCCGGCAATATCGACCACCACAATATCCAGCTCACGCTCTGCCTCGCCGCCATAACCGCCCTGATCGTTGGACGAGGTTATGTTGCCGGGATCGCTGCAGGCGCCGCCTGCGCGCTGATGCTGGCCGTCGGCATGGAAACGCTACCCTATGTGGCCGTTGCCGGGCTGACCGCAGCGGCAATGTATCTGCTGGGTGATCGCCCCGAGGCCGCCAAGGCGGTCGGCTTCGGAATGGGCCTCGCCGGCGGTGGCCTTGCCGCGTTCGTTGCCACGGTGCCGACCATTAGCTGGCTCTTGCCGCATTGCGACGCCTATTCGATCCCGCAATTCTCTGTAGCGGCGATATCCGGAATCGGCCTGGCAGTAGCTGCAGTCTCTCCCATCCTCGCCCACAGCTTCGGCAGAAGGCTCACCGCGCTGCTTGCGCTCGGTATCGCGGTTGCCGCAGTGGCGGTGACCGCTTTTCCACAGTGCCTCGCCGATCCCTATGCCGGATTGGATCCGAAGCTGCAGCAGTTCTGGTTGAATCAGGTGACTGAGGCGCAGCCGTTCTGGCGCGTGCTCTCCGACAACTGGGTCAAGGCCGCCGGCTTTTACGTTACACCCATCCTCGCGCTGATCGTGCTCGGGCTGCGGCTGCGCCGTCGTAGCAACGGGGCTGGATGGATGCTGATGGCATTGCTGACTGCAGCTTTCGTTGTCAGCCTTTGGCAGGTGCGCGGGGCCACTTTCTCGCTGCCGCTCGCAGCCATTGCGCTCGCAGGCTGGGTCGGCGACTGGCGACACCGCACGGCGTTGTCGTCGGACCGGTTCTCCTCGCCGCGGATGGCGTTGGTCTGGCTGGTTTCCCTGAATGTTACCTGGAGCGCGGCCGCCCATGCGGCGTCGGCGGCCCTCGGAGAGACGGAGCGCGCGGCTTCGCCGGCGGGCACTTGCGAGCGACCTGCCGATTACGCCCTTCTCGCTGCGCAGCCGCCGACCACCGTACTTGCGATCTCCAACCTTGGGGCGCCGATCCTTGCGCGCTCGCCTCACCGCGCGCTGGCTGGGCCCTATCACCGCAACGTCACCGGCAACCTGCTCACGCTCGACGCCTTCACGGGCACGGCCGAGCAGGCGCTGACCACGGTCCAGAACAACCGGATTGGACTTGTCGTCTTCTGTCGCGGCAACGCAGAAACCGCACTGCTGGCCGGGCAAGCGCCCACCGGCCTTCTCGCTGCGCTGGCCCGCGACGAGCCGCCGGACTGGCTCGAGAAGTTGCCGCAGGACGCCAGCCAGCCGCTCGATATCTATCGGGTCCGGCCGCAACCCTGATGTGCCGTTTTCCGATCGTTTACCTGTCGTCAATAGGCTGCGCCGACGCGCGAAGCGCTTTCGCAACTCAATGGGCCGTTACGCCATGATCCTCGATACCGCCCGCCTCCTGCTGTTTCCGGCCCTGATGGCGTTCGCAGCCGCGAGCGACCTTTTCACCATGACGATTTCGAACCGGGTGTCGCTGGCGCTGATCGCGGGCTTCGTTGCGCTTGCGGCGTTCGGCGGCATGGGTCTGCACGACATGCTGCTGCATTTCGGCGCCGGCGCCACCGTTCTCGTCGTGGCCTTTGCCTGCTTCGCGATGGGATGGGTCGGCGGCGGCGACGCCAAGGTCGCGGCCAGCGTGGCGCTCTGGTTCGGCTTCGACCATCTCCTCAACTATCTCGTCTATGTCTCGCTGCTCGGCGGAGCGCTGACGGTCCTGCTGATTCAGTTCCGGCAATGGCCGCTACCTTCCCTGCTCACGGGACAAGCCTGGCTGAACCGGCTGCACGACAGGCAGAGCGGAGTCCCCTATGGCATAGCGCTCGCGCTCGGCGCGCTGATCGTCTATCCGGAAACCGAATGGATCAAGGCGGTCGACCTCACTCACCTCGCGATGCGCTGATCCGGCGTCGCTAACTTTCCGTTAAGGCAATTTACACACGCCTCATTAACCATGCTTTGACGAATAGCTGGTCAACTCCCATCACAGCGACGGAAGCGTCGCAGCGTAATGTGGAAAGTGAGCGCGTATGAAATCCGCACGCATTGTGGTCCTGGCCATCGCGATCGGCGCCGGCGGCATTGCCGCATATCTCGCCAGTGGGTCCGACGACAAGTCTGCCCCGGCGCAGCCGGTCGTGCAGATGCAGACCGTCGATATTCTCGTCGCGAAATCGGATATCGGCCTCGGCCAGTCGGTCAAGCCGGACGATCTGCAATGGCAGACCTGGCCGGCCGCGACCGCCAGCAGCAATTTCATCAGCCGCGCCAGCAAGGCCGACGCCGTCAAGGAGATCACCGGCTCGATCGCGCGCGCGCCGTTCATCGCGGGCGAGCCGATTCGCGAGCAGAAGCTGGTGAAGGCCGACGGCTCCGGTTTCATGGCGGCGATCCTGCCCGCCGGCTACCGGGCCATTTCCACCGAAATTTCACCGGAAACCGGCGCCGGCGGCTTCATCCTGCCGAACGACCGCGTCGACGTGATTCTAACCAAGCGCGAGAAAAATCCGGACGCCAAGGGCCCGGACGTCTCCCATTCGGAGATCATTCTCACCAACATTCGCGTTCTCGCGATCGACCAGGCGCCGAAGGAAAAAGAAGGCGCCAGCTCGCTGGTCGGCAGGACAGTCACCCTCGAGGTGAAGCCCGAGCAGGCCGAAACGCTGGCGCGGTCGCGCCAGAGCGGCACGCTGACGCTGGCGCTGCGCAGCATTGCCGACATCAAGGCGGTCGAAAAGCCGGACGAACAACTCAACAAGCCCGGCGAAAGCCTCAACGTCGTTCGTTACGGCGTTGCCAGCCAGCAGACGATGCAGAAGTGACCGAAAGGACGCACGATATGAAGTGCAGGGAAATTCAGCCGATGATGCGAACGTTCATCGTCCGCGCCCTGTCGTTTTCGGCCGTGGCTGCTCTCTCGCTCAATCCGGCGCTGACGCCGGTGGCGGCGAGCGACTATCGCGTCGCGCCGATGTCCGCCGACGGGCAGATGAACGCGCGCTTCGTTTCGCTCGGGATCGGCAAATCCATCGTGATCGACCTGCCGCACGAGATCAAGGACGTGCTGGTTGCCGATCCGAAGATCGCCAACGCCGTGGTGCGTTCGACCCAGCGCGCCTATGTCATCGGCGCCGCGGTCGGCCAGACCAATATCGTTTTCTTCGATTCTACCGGCGCGCAGATCGCGGCCTACGACATCGCCGTCAAGCGCGACCTCAACGGCGTGCGCGCCGCGCTGAAGCAGTCGGTGCCGAATTCGGACATCCAGATCGACGGAGTCGGTGACGGCGTGCTATTGAGCGGCAGCGCGGCGACCCCGGTCGAGGCGCAACAGGCCGCCGACATCGCCGCCCGCCTGGTGGGCGGCGCCGAAAAGGTCGTCAATTCGATCGTAGTTCGCGGCCGTGACCAGGTGATGTTGAAAGTCACGCTCGCTGAAGTCCAGCGCTCGGTCATCAAGCAGCTGGGCATCGATCTCAGCGCCAGCATGACCTACGGCACATCCGTTGTTAGGTTCACCAACAACAACCCGTTCACCGCAAACAGTGCGCCGCTCGTCCCCGGCAACTCCCTTACCGGGACTTTCGGCACGATGCCATCCGTGCAGGCGACGCTGCGTGCGATGGAGAGCGCCGGCGTGGTCCGGACCCTTGCCGAGCCTAACCTCACGGCCATTTCCGGCGAGTCCGCGACCTTTATCTCCGGCGGCGAATTTCCAATTCCGACCGGCGTGACCTGCCAAGCAACAACGGCCGGTGGCATCGGACAATGCGTCCAGACCGTCAGCTTCAAGAAATTCGGCATCTCCCTCAACTTTACGCCGGTCGTGCTGACGGAGGGACGGATCAGCCTTCGGGTGATGACCGAAGTGTCGGAAGTCTCGACCGAAAACGCTCTGACTGGCGGCCAAAATGGAACAACCATTCCGTCGATCAAGACCCGCCGCGCCGAGACGACGCTGGAAATTCCGTCCGGCGGCGCGATGGCGATGGCCGGCCTGATCCAGGACCAGACCAAGCAGGCGATCAACGGTCTTCCGGGTCTGGCGCAACTGCCGGTTCTCGGCACGCTGTTCCGCAGCCGCGACTTCGTCAACAACCAGACCGAACTGATGGTTCTGGTCACACCCTATGTGGTGCGCGCGGTGGCGCAGAAGGACCTGTCGCGTCCCGATGACGGCTTTGCCAGCGCGTCGGATCCGCAGGCTGACCTGCTCGGCAGCATCAATCGTATCTACGGCGTTCCCGGCCGCGTCGAGAAGGCGCGGAATTATCGCGGCACCTACGGCTTTATTACGGACTGAGGCGGGACGATGACATCACAGAACACAAAACCCGCCGATCGCAAGCGCGCGCTCCGCGTGACCGCAGCGCTGATCGGTCTTTCCGTGGCGCTCGGCGCCTGCAAACATACCGTCGTCGATCCCGCGACGACAGCCGGCGTGCCCGACGACTATCGCCAGCGCCATCCGATCGCGGTCCAGGAAGCCGACCGCTCGATCGTGGTTTTCGTCGGTCGCGGACGCGGCGGCTTGTCCGCCTCTCAGCGCGCCGACGTCATGGGCCTGGCCCAGGACTGGCTTCGCGAAGGCACCGGCGTCATCAGCGTCGACGTGCCCGTCAATACGCCGAACGCGCGGGCAGCCGAGGATTCATTGCGCGAGATCCGGGCGAGCTTTGCCGCTGCCGGCGTGCCGCCGCGCGCGATCAATGTCCGTCAGTATCATCCCGAAGATCCCAGGCACATGGCCGCGATCCGCCTCAACTATCCGAAGATCTCGGCGGTGGCCGGCCCGTGCGGCCTGTGGCCGGAGGACCTCGGACCGTCGATCCACAACAAGGGCTATTTCGACAACAAGCAGTATTACAATTTCGGCTGCTCCAACCAGCGCAACCTGGCGGCGATGGTCGACAACCCGTCCGACCTCGCGCAGCCGCGTCCCGAAACCCCAGCCTTTGCGCCGCGCCGTGGCACAGCCTTCGACAAGTATCGCAAGGGTACGACCACGGCGACCAGCTATCCCGAGAGCGACAGGGCCAAACTCAGCGATACCGGCAAATGATCACTTACTCGCGCCAGAATACAGAACCGCAGCCGGAAATCACGGCGCCGTCGACCGAGGACCACATCGCGCCGGCGCCGCGGGTGTCGGTGCAGGCGTTCTGCGAGACGGTGGAAACCGCGGCCGCCGTGCAGTCGGCGGGCGAAGACCGCCGCCTCGGCAAAGCTCATCTCAAGATCCAGATGGGCGGCATGGCCGCTGCCATCGAGGCCTACCGCTCGGCCCCGACCCCGAACGTCATCATCCTGGAGACCGAGGGCCGCAACGACATTCTCGTCGGGCTCGACCAACTCGCCTCCGTCTGCGACGCCGGAACCCGCGTGATCGTGATCGGGCGCGTCAACGACGTCATGCTCTATCGCGAACTGGTTCGCCGTGGCGTCAGCGATTACGTCATCGCCCCGGTCAGCGCCATCGACGTCGTGCGCTCGGTCTGCAACCTGTTCTCCTCGCCGGAAGCCAAGGCCGTCGGCCGCATCATCGCCGTCGTCGGCGCCAAGGGTGGTGTCGGCGCATCGACCGTCGCCCACAACGTCGCCTGGGCGATCGCGCGCGATCTGGCGCTGGATTCCGTGGTCGCCGACCTCGACCTCGCTTTCGGCACCGCAGGCCTCGACTACAACCAGGATCCGCCGCAGGGCATTGCGGACGCGGTGTTCTCGCCCGACCGGGTCGATACCGCGTTCCTCGACCGCCTGCTGGCGAAATGCACCGACCATTTGAGCCTGCTGGCGGCGCCGGCCACGCTCGACCGGGTCTACGATTTCGGCGCGGAAGCCTTCGATTCGATCTTCGATACGCTTCGCACCACGATGCCCTGCATCGTGCTCGACGTTCCCCATCAATGGTCGGGATGGACCAAGCGTGCTTTGATCGCGGCCGACGACATCCTGATCGTCGCCGCGCCCGATCTCGCCAACCTGCGCAACACCAAGAATATCTTCGACCTCCTGAAGGCATCGCGGCCGAACGATCGTGCGCCGCTCTACTGCCTCAATCAGGTCGGCATCCCGAAGCGGCCGGAGATCCCGGCCGCCGAGTTCGCCAAGGCGATCGAAAACCACCCGATCGCCACGATCCCGTTCGAGCCGCAAATCTTCGGCTCGGCCGCCAACAACGGCCAGATGATCGCGGAGCTCTCCGCAACGCATCGCACCACCGAGATGTTCCTGCAGATTGCGCAACGGCTCACGGGCCGTGGCGAGACCAAGAAGCCGAAGAGTTCGTTGCTGTCGCCTTTGATCGAGAAGTTGCGGGCCAAGAAGTAGATAGCCCGCGTGGAGTGCCATCGTGTTCGGTAAGCGTAGCGGAAATGATAGTGATACGCGGGTACTCAAGCCCGCCATTCAGGCGCCGGAGCCGGTCTCCAGCGCCGCAGCCGCGCCGCGCGAGATCGCGGCGCCGACGGTGGCTTCGCCGCCACTCGCCCCCGCAAAGCAGCAGCCCGCGGCCACTATGGAGGCGCGGCGCTCCGACAATTATTACCAGGTCAAGGCGACCATCTTCGGCGCGCTGATCGAGGCGATCGACCTTGCCCAACTCGCCAAACTCGACGGCGAGTCCGCACGCGAGGAAATCCGCGACATCGTCAACGAGATCATCGCGATCAAGAACATCGTGATGTCGATCGCCGAGCAGGAAGAGCTGCTCGACGACATCTGCAACGACGTGCTCGGTTACGGCCCGCTCGAGCCGCTATTGTCGCGCGACGACATCGCCGACATCATGGTCAACGGCGCCGGCACGGTGTTCATCGAAGTCGCCGGCAAGATTCAGAAAACCGGCATCCGCTTCCGCGACAACCAGCAGCTCCTCAACATCTGCCAGCGCATCGTCAGCCAGGTCGGCCGGCGCGTCGACGAATCCTCCCCGATCTGCGACGCCCGTCTCGCCGATGGCTCCCGCGTCAACGCCATCGTTCCGCCGCTGGCGATCGACGGGCCTGCACTCACCATTCGTAAGTTCAAGAAGGACAAGCTGACGCTCGACCAACTGGTCAAGTTCGGCGCGATCTCGCCGGAAGGCGCGGAAATCCTGCAGATCATCGGCCGGGTCCGCTGCAACGTGCTGATTTCCGGCGGCACCGGCTCCGGCAAGACCACGCTGTTGAACTGCCTGACCCAGTTCATCGAGCATGACGAGCGCGTCATCACCTGCGAGGACGCCGCCGAACTTCAACTGCAGCAGCCTCACGTGGTGCGGCTTGAAACCCGCCCGCCCAATATCGAGGGCGAAGGCCAGGTCACGATGCGCGAGCTGGTCCGCAACTGCCTGCGTATGCGCCCCGAACGCATCATCGTCGGCGAAGTCCGCGGACCCGAGGCGTTCGACCTCCTGCAGGCCATGAACACCGGCCACGACGGCTCGATGGGAACGCTGCACGCCAACAACCCGCGCGAAGCCATGTCGCGCTGCGAATCCATGATCACGATGGGCGGCTTCTCGCTGCCCTCGCGCACCATCCGCGAGATGATCTGCGCCTCGATCGACGTCATCGTGCAGGCCGCGCGCCTGCGCGACGGCTCGCGCCGCATCACCCACATCACAGAGGTGATGGGCATGGAAGGCGACACCATCATCACCCAGGACCTGTTCGTCTACGAATTGCTCGGCGAAGACGCCAACGGCAAGATCATCGGGCGGCACCGCTCGACCGGTATCGGACGGCCGCGGTTCTGGGAGCGCGCGCGGTATTACAACGAAGAGAAGCGACTTGCGGCCGCGCTCGATGCCGCCGAAGTCGTCGACAAGACGTGAGGAGGCGATGAGCATGCAAGCGCTCGCACTGGCGTTCCTCGCCGCCACCGCCATCGGCGGCCTGGCTTGGGTATTCATCTATCCGTCGCTGTCGGGCGAGAGGAAGGCCGAATCGCGCCGCGCCTCGATCGCCCGTGCCGACGCGCCGGCGCGCCAGGCCGAGAAAAGCCAGCGCTCGCGCCGCGAGCAGGTCGAAGGATCGCTCAAGGAACTCGACGCCCGGCGCAAGAAGGACAAGTCCGTTCCGCTCTCGACACGCCTCACCCAGGCCGGCCTGGGATCCTGGACGCCTCAGAAATTCTGGACCGCTTCCGGCATCCTCGCGGCAGTGGGCTTCGCGCTCGCATTCATCGTCGGCGGCTCGCTGTTGGGCGCCGCCGTGATGGCGTTCGGCGCGGGCCTCGGCCTGCCGCGCTGGCTCTTGAGCTATCTCAGGAAACGCCGCGAGAAGGCGTTTCTGAAAGCACTGCCTGACGCCGTCGACGTCATCGTGCGCGGCATCAAGGCCGGCCTGCCGCTGTTCGAATCGATCAAGGTGGTCGCCGCCGACGCGCCGGAACCACTCAAGGGCGAGTTCATGGCCATCATCGAGACCCAGACGATCGGCATGCCGCTGGGTGAGGCCTGCGCAAGGCTGTATGAGCGGATGCCGCTGCCGGAAGCCAACTTCTTCGGCATCGTGATCGCGATCCAGCAGAAGTCCGGCGGCAACCTGTCGGAAGCGCTCGGCAACCTCTCCAAGGTGCTGCGCGACCGCAAGAAGATGGCGGAGAAGATTCAGGCGATGTCGATGGAAGCCAAGGCTTCCGCAGGCATCATCGGCTCGTTGCCGCCGGTCGTGATGCTGCTGGTCTGGATTACGACCCCCGACTACATCGGGCTGCTTTGGACCCATCATCTCGGCCAGTTCATGCTGCTATGCTGCGTCGCCTGGATGACGATCGGCGTCCTGGTGATGAAGAAAATGATCAACTTCGACTTCTGACGGTGCGCCTATGATTGAGTTTCTGATCGCCAAGATGCACGACGCGCGGTTCATGACCATGCTGCTTGCCGCCATCGCGGCGAGTGCCACCGCCTATACGCTGATCATGCCACTGTTTGCCGGCGAAGGTCTTGCCAAGCGCATGAAGGCGGTCGCCAGCGAGCGCGAACGGCTCCGCCAGCGCGAGCGCGACCGCCTCAACAAATCGGAGAAGGTGTCGCTGCGCCAGACTCCGAAGCAGCTCGTTTCCAAGGTTGTGGAAGACCTGAACCTGACCAAATGGCTGGCGCAGGAAGCCGCGCGCGACAAGCTGATTATGGCCGGCTACCGCGGCCACGCGCCCTACGTCACGTTCCTGTTTGCCCGCGCGGTGACGCCGGTCGTGCTGTTTCTCGGCGCCGCCCTCTACGTCTTCGTGATCACGCAGATGGACAAGTCGCTGACGGTCAAGCTCGGCATCTGCATCGGCGCCGCCTATCTCGGGCTGCAGGCGCCGATGCTGTTCCTGAAGAACGCCATCAGCAAGCGCCAGCTCTCCATCAAGCGCGCCTTTCCCGACGCGCTCGACCTGCTGCTGATCTGCATCGAGTCCGGCATGTCGGTCGAAGTCGCCTTCCGCAAGGTCTCTACCGAGATCGCGTCGCAATCGATCGCGCTGTCGGAGGAATTCGCCCTGACCACGGCGGAATTGTCCTACCTGCAGGATCGTAAGGTGGCGTACGAGAACCTCGCCAAGCGCACCGGCCTGGAGGGCGTGAAATCGGTCTGTCTGGCGCTGATGCAGTCGGAGCGCTACGGCACCCCGCTCGGCCAGAGCCTGCGCGTGATGGCGCAGGAAAACCGCGACATGCGCATGAACGAGGCCGAGAAGAAGGCGGCGGCGCTGCCGCCGAAACTGACCGTGCCGATGATCCTGTTCTTCCTGCCATGCCTGTTCATCGTCATTCTCGGACCGACCTACATCAAGATCCAGGCGTTGCCATGAGGCGATCGGCGCGGCGGACCGGCGCTTCCCGGGCATATGTCCGGTGGTCGTCCGGCTCTGCGTCGCGTCACTACGCGCCGCGTCCGTGACACGAGAGCTTTGAGACCTGGAAACAGTCTCCGTTCCCCGGACGCTGCGCAGCGCCAAAAGCGCGTTTACGCGCGTCTTCAACGCGCTATGGCAGTGCGCTGCAGATCCGGGGCCCATGCGGCAGGTACCGGAACTCCGCCCTCATGAGTCGCGAAAGCTGGTGAGCAGTATTCGTTGAGCTGTGGATGGACAATCAGTGCTTTCGCGCGGCGATCACGGCTGCGGCGCGCGACCGCTGCGATGCTCAGTCCGGCCGGTTGAGGGCGGCGACCGGGACGGTCGCCTTGTTGCCGGGGGGACGCGAATGGTCCTTGTCCTTGCGGCTCAGCATTTCCCGCAGGTAAGCCACGTTGGCAGCCGCCTCGTCGGCGGGCAGATCGCCCTTGGCGATGGTCTCGGCTTCGGCGAAACGGCCCTGCAGGCCGACGACGAGCGCGAGGTTCTGCCGCACCCTTCCGTCGGCACGCGGATTGGAATAGGCGCGCCGCAGCGTTTCCTCGGCTTGCGGCAGCTCCCGCGTCAGCATGTAGGAGAGACCGAGATTGGACAGCACCGACGGCTCTTCCGGCACGATCTTCAGCGCACTCGCGTAATAGCGACGGGCCTCTTCGTGCTTCGCCATCTTGTCGAGCGTGGTGCCCTGCACCGAAAGAATGCGCCAGTCGGGATTGGCGGGCGTATGGGCGCGGCTAAGCACGTCGAAGGCAGCCTGCGAATTGCCGTTGTCGGCGAGCGCGCGACCATAAGCGGCGAGCAGCGTCTTGTTGCCGGGATGGGCGATGGTGGCCTGTTCGAGCACGGCAGCGGCCTGTGCCCGCTGGCCGGTGGCGCGGAGCGCCTGGCCATACCCCAGCGCCGCCTCGGCATCCTTGGGATTGGCGCGATAGCGCTCGCCATATATCTCGGCCGCGCGGCGCGGATCGTCGGGAACGGCCTGCGCCTTGGGTGACGATGAGCTCAGCGATCCCGTGATGTCGGACATGGTCTGGCAGCCGCCAAGGCCCGCGGCCAAAACCGCGGTCACCGCGGCTGAGGTCAGGAACCGGGCAAAAGACCCGGCGTGGCTGGACGATCGACGCATGGCACTTCAACTCACGGGAATGGCGGAACAAATAGAGCCGTACGAGGAAGCAATAGACTGTTAACCCTAACGGCCGGTTAATTGGCCGTGCTATGCCAGCCAGACACGCCCCAATCCCCGCGAGACATGCATGCAATCGCCGTTCGAGACCGCGCCCATCGCCCCCGCCATTCCGATTACCTTCGCCACCAAAACCACCTGGAGCGCGATCGCCAAAGACCTTCCCGAACCGGCCCGGCAGTTTGCGCTCGCCAATGATTTTACCGCCAAGCCCGGCAAGTGCCTGACGCTCCCCGCCCCCGACGGCAAGATTGCGCAGGTCGTGTTCGGGCTTGATGAAGAGACCGCCAAGTCGCGCGACCTGTTCCGGCCCGGCGCGCTGCCCGGCCTGCTGCCGCCGGGCGTCTATCGCTTCGCCAACACGCCGCACGACCTGCGCCTGGCGACGCTCGCCTTTGCACTCGGGAGCTACCGCTTCGGCCGCTATCGCAAAGCCGAAAAGCCCGAGGTCCGGCTGGTGCCGCCCGACGGCGTCGATATCACCGACATCGCGCGGATGGCGGAAGCGGCGGCGCTGGCGCGCGACCTGATCAATACGCCGTCGAACGACATGGGGCCGGAGCAACTGGCGGAAGCCGCGAAAGCATTGGCGGCGCGTTTCGGCGCCAGCTTCGACTGCGTCGTCGGCGACGACCTCGTGAAGCAGAACTTTCCGCTGATCCACGCCGTCGGCATGGCCTCGGCGCGTGCCCCGCGCCTGATCGACCTGAGCTGGGGCGATCCCGCCCACCCCAAAGTGACGCTGGTCGGCAAGGGCGTCTGCTTCGATACCGGCGGGCTCGACCTAAAGCCGTCCAGCGGCATGCTGATCATGAAAAAGGACATGGGCGGCGGCGCCAACGTGCTGGCGCTGGCGCAGATGGTGATGGATGCGAAGCTGAAGGTCCGCCTGCGCGTCCTGATCCCCGCGGTCGAGAATGCGGTCGCCGGTAACGCCTTCCGTCCGCTCGACATCTTCAAGTCGCGCAAGGGACTTAACGTGGAGATCGGCAACACCGATGCCGAAGGACGGCTGGTGCTGGCGGATGCGCTGGCCTTGGCGGACGAAGACAAACCGGATCTGTTGATTGACTTGGGCACACTGACCGGCGCGGCGCGGGTGGCGCTGGGACCGGATTTACCGCCCTTTTACACCCATGATGAGACGCTGGCCGAAAGCGTCGCAGAACATGCGAAACGGGAGAACGATCCGTTGTGGCGAATGCCGCTGTGGCCACCCTATGATTCGTGGCTAGATTCGAAGGTCGCCGACATCAACAACGCGCCGTCGGGCGGTTTTGCCGGCTCGATCACCTGCGCGCTGTTCCTGCAACGCTTCGTCACCGATGCCAAAAGCTGGCTGCATGTCGATATCTACGGCTGGACGCCTTCCGCAAAACCCGCGCGTCCCGAAGGCGGCGAATGCCAGGCCGCACGCGCGATCTACAAACTGTTGAGCGAACGCTATGCATGATCCGCGCCTGACGCCGGCACGGCCCGAAATCGCCGCGAAATATCTCGAAGGCAAGGCAAAGGCCGCGCGCTATGTGTCCGGCGAAGAATTTTGCGTGTGTGAGGCCATCGCCCCGCTGTGGGAGCGACCTGCTGCCGGCGCCATGATGCTGACGCAGGCGCTGAAGGGCGAACGCGTCACGATCTACGACCGCAACGGCGAAGGATTTGCTTGGGGCCAACTCGCGAGCGACGGCTATGTCGGCTGGATTCCGGATGCCGCGCTGGCAAAGCCAGCGGCCGTACCGACGCACAAGGTCACGGCGCTGCGGACGTTCGCGTTTCCGGGCCCTACGATCAAGCTGCCGCCGGTCGAGACGCTGACGACGGGAGCAAGAGTGACGGTGATACGCGAAGACGGCGCGTTCGCCATTACAAGCGAAGGCTGGTATCTGCCGCGTCACCATGTCGGCAACCTCGACGAAGTGGAAAAGGATTTCGTCGCGGTCGCCGAACGCTTCATCGGCACGCCCTATCTCTGGGGCGGCAAGAGCTCGCTCGGCATCGATTGCTCCGGCCTCGTCCAGGTGACGCTGAACGCCGCCGGCACCGGCTGCCCGCGCGATAGCGACATGCAAGAGGGAGGCCTCGGCCGGGCATTGAGTCCCGCCGAGATGACGAAGCTGCAGCGCGGCGATCTGATCTTCTGGAAGGGCCACGTCGCGATCGTGCGGGACGCCGACAGCATCGTGCACGCCAATGCGCATCACATGGCGACGGTGATCGAGAACACGCATGACGCGATTGCGCGGATCAAGGCGGCGGGTAGCGAGGTGACCGCGATCAAGCGGCTGTAGCCAAAAGTCCCACTGTCATCACCCGCGAAAGCGGATGATCCAGTACTCCGAGACAGTTGTGAGTGAACGAGGGGCTGCGGCGTACTGGATACCCCGCCTTCGCGCGCCTTCGCGGGGTATGACGATCGCTATTTTTGACGGCTGTTACTTGTGACGGCTGCTACTGCGGCTCCGGAACCGCCTCGATCCGGAACGCGGCTGCGAAAAGGGCGCGGGTGTAGTCGCTCTTCGGATTCTTGAACAGCTCCGCGGCCGGCCCCTCCTCCACCACCTTGCCGTGACGCATCACGATCAGATGGCTGGCCAGCGAGGCCACGACGCGCAGATCGTGCGAGATGAACATGTAGGTCAGATCGCGCTTGCGCTGCAGCTCGCGCAGCAGGTCGACCATCTGCGCCTGGAACAGCATGTCGAGCGCACTGGTCGGCTCGTCCAGCACGACAAAATTCGGCTCCAGCACCGCCGCACGCGCTATCGAGATACGCTGGCGTTGGCCGCCGGAAAATTCATGCGGATAGCGGAATCGCGTCGCCGGATCGAGACCGACGTCTGTGAGCGCCTTGACGACGCGCGTTTCACGCTCTTCACGCGACAGCGACTTCTGATGCACGCTCAGGCCTTCGGCGACGATATCGCCGACCGACATGCGCGGGCTGAGCGCGCCGAACGGATCCTGAAACACGATCTGCATGTCGCGACGGTGCGGCAGCATGGCCTTGAAGCGCAGGCCCTGGATGTTGTTGCCGAGGAACACGATTGGGCCGTCGGAGGAAATCAGCCGGAGCAGCGCGAGACCCAGCGTGGTCTTGCCCGAGCCGGATTCGCCGACGACGCCGAGCGTCTCCCCCTTGCGGACCGCGACGCTGACGCCATCCACCGCCTTGATGTGGCCGACGGTCGAGCGCAACAGCCCGCGCTTGATCGGAAACCAGACCTTGAGATTGTCGGCCGACATCACCACCGGCTCGTTGGGCCGTGGCGGCGCCGGATCGGGCTTGGGCTCGGCCGCGAGCAGCGCGCGGGTATAGGCGTGCTTCGGCGCGGTGAAGACCTGCTCGACCGGGCCCTGCTCGACGATCTTGCCCGAATTCATGACGCAGACCACGTCGGCGATGCGGCGGACGATGCCGAGGTCATGGGTGATGAACAGCATGCTCATGCCGAGCCGGGACCTGATCTCCGCGAGCAGCGCCAGGATCTGGGCCTGCACCGTGACGTCGAGCGCGGTGGTCGGCTCGTCCGCGATCAGAAGGTCCGGCTCGTTGGCGAGCGCCATCGCGATCATGACGCGCTGACGCTGGCCGCCGGACAGTTGGTGCGGATAGCTCTTCAGCCTGGTTTCGGGATCGGGAATGCCGACCTGCGTCAAGAGCTCGAGTGTGCGCGCCCGCGCCATCTGCCCGCCGATGCCTCTATGCAGCGAGAGGATTTCGCCGATCTGCGCCTCGATCGTGTGCAATGGATTGAGCGAGGTCATCGGCTCCTGGAAGATGATCGAGATGTCGTTGCCGCGGATCTCGCGCATCTCGCGTTCCGAGGCATTGAGCAGCTCTCGGCCCTTGAAATGGATGGTGCCGGAGGGATGCGACGCGGTCGGATAGGGCAGCAGTCTTAGCACCGACAACGCGCTGACCGATTTGCCGGAACCGGACTCGCCGACCAGCGCCACGCACTCGCCGCGCTTGATGGAAAACGAGACGCGGTCGACCGCAATCGTGGCGCCGCTCGGCTGGTGAAACGCCACCGAGAGATCGCGCACATCGAGCAAGGGCTGGTTGACGGCGTCCATTACGATAGCTCACGGATAAGACGAGCAATGTTTACAGAGTTCGGCAATAGCGCCACATGTCCTTCGGGTAGCTTGAGCCGCGAGTCCGCTGAAAGAATCGTACGACAACCAGCGCGGATAGCGGTCACTACGTGAATGGCGTCCGGAAGCTTGGGCATCTGGGCCATTCTTCGATACTCGGCGGTCTCAATCAGAATGTCTCGACTGACAGGCTGCAAATCAAAAAGGCAGCTCCAGACAATCAAGTCGAGATATAATCGTTTCCGCACCGCAGATGCCTTCGGCAGCACTTCTGCCAGCGTTAGTTCGCTTGTGACCCCGATGCCGCGATTGTTTCCAAACAACTCAAAAAGATCACGAAGCTGACCGGCGACGTCAGGGCTTCCCTCAACCGCATAGATGAACACATTTGCATCGAGATAGATGCGCGATTCAGTCATTCCATTCGTCTCGCTGACGGCGCAAATCCTTATCGATGTCTTCCACGGAACGGAATGGCGGCTGACGAGCTGCAAAAATCTCGTCCAGGGCTACCCTTCTTTCCGGTTGGGGCTGCTCCTCGACTATAGTCACGGTCACGATAGCGGCGGGATCAACGCCCGCACGCAAATCTTCCGGAAGCTTCGATGCCGGATAGTGCTCCTTGACGATCTTGTTCATGGTTCACCTCTATTCAGTCGAGCTTACCATAAATCTTACCGGAACGTCTTGCGCGGATCGAAGGCGTCGCGCACGCCCTCGCCGATGAAGATCAACAGCGACAGCATGATCGCGACCGAGAAGAAGCCGGTAAAACCGAGCCAGGGCGCCTGCACGTTGGACTTGCCCTGCGACAGCAGCTCGCCGAGCGATGGCGAACCCGGCGGCAGGCCGAAGCCGAGGAAGTCGAGCGCGGTCAGCGTCATCACCGAGGACGACACGATGAACGGCAGAAAGGTCATGGTCGCCACCATCGCGTTCGGCAGCAGATGCCGGAACATGATCACGCCGTTGGAGACGCCGAGCGCGCGCGCCGCCTGAATGTATTCGAAATTGCGCCCGCGCAAGAATTCCGCGCGAACCAGGCCAACCAGCGAGGTCCAGGAGAACAGCAGGAGAATGCCGAGCAGCACGAAGAAGCCGGGCACCAGCACCGATGACAGGATCAGCAGCAGATAGAGCGAGGGAATCGCGCTCCAGATTTCGATGATGCGCTGGAAGATCAGATCGGTCCAGCCGCCGAAATAGCCTTGGACGCCGCCGGCGATGACGCCGATGATCGAGGACAGGATGGTCAGCGTCAGGCCGAACAGCACCGAGATGCGAAAACCGTAGATCAGTCGCGCCACCACGTCGCGGCCCTGGTCGTCGGTACCGAGCCAGTTGTATTCGAGGTCGCTACAGCTCTTCAGGCCCTTCTTCTCCACCACGGGCTTGCACTGCTCTTCAGTCAGCATCCATGTCGGCTTCGACGGCGCCGGCGTCGGTAAATCGAGATTGTGGGTAGAGTAGGAGTAGCGGATCAAGGGCCAGATGATGGTGCCGCCTTTTTCGGCGATCAGCTTTTGCAAATAGGGATCGCGGTAGTCGGCCGCGGTTTCGAAATCGCCGCCGAAAGTGGTCTCGGAATAGCTGACGAAAGCCGGCCAATACAGTTTTCCGTCATACTTGATAAGAAACGGCCGATCGTTGGCGATCAGTTCGGCAAACAGCGAGACCATAAACAGCGCAAGGAATATCCAGAGCGACCAGTAGCCGCGGCGGTTCGCCTTGAAGTTCTGCCAGCGCCGGCGGTTCAGCGGCGACGGCGCGAACGCGTGCTGCGTGGCCGGCACAACCTCGCCAAGCGGCGACCGCGCGGTGGTTTCGACCGGTTGTGGAGCGAGCAGCGCCATCAGACTTCCCTCGCCTCAAAATCGATCCGAGGATCGATCCACATGTAGGCGAGGTCGGAGATCAGACCCACCACAAGGCCCACGAGGGAGAAGATGAACAGCGTGCCGAACACGACCGGATAGTCGCGGTTGAGCACGCTTTCGAAGCCGAGCAGCCCGAGCCCGTCGAGCGAGAAGATTGTCTCGATCAGCAGCGAGCCGGAGAAGAATGCACCAATGAACGCACCGGGAAAGCCTGCGATTACGATCAGCATGGCGTTGCGGAAGATATGGCCGTAGAGCACCTGCCCCTCGCTGCAACCCTTTGCACGCGCGGTCATGACATACTGCTTCCTGATCTCATCGAGAAACGAGTTCTTGGTCAGCAGCGTCATGGTGGCGAAGGCGCCAAGACCCATCGCGATCAAAGGCAGGGTGAGGTGCCAGAGGTAGTCGATGATCTTCCAGTACCAGGGGAATTGCGACCAGCCGTCCGAGGTCAATCCGCGCAGCGGGAACCAGTTGAAGAACGAGCCGCCGGCAAACAGGATGATCAGCAGGATCGCGAACAGGAAACCGGGGATCGCAAAGCCGACGATGATAGCGGCGGAAGTCCAGGTATCAAATCGCGTTCCGTCCGCGACCGCCTTGCGGATGCCGAGCGGGATCGAGATCAAATAGGTCAGCAGCGTCAACCAGAGGCCGAGCGATATCGAGACCGGCAGCTTCTCCTTGATCAGCTGCAACACGGTGGTATCGCGAAAGTAGCTCTTGCCGAAATCGAAGCGGGCGAAATTCCATACCATCAGCGCAAAGCGCTCATGCGCCGGCTTGTCGAAGCCGAATTGCTTTTCCAGGTTCTTGATGAAATCCGGATCGAGGCCCTGCGCGCCGCGGTATTTCGAATTGACAGCATCGGCGGAGGCGCCCGCCTGGGGCGTACGGCCGGCAAAGTCACCGGTGGAAGAGCCAGAGATGCGCGAGGAGCCGCCGGTATCGGCGCCGGAAAGCTGTGCGATCACACGTTCGACCGGGCCGCCCGGCGCGAACTGCACGACCACGAAGGAAATGAAGAGGATGCCGAGCAAGGTCGGAAACATCAAAAGGATGCGGCGGGCGATATAGGCGGTCATTATTGCTTCGCCTGCTCAAGTTTGCCGGCCTTGGCAGCGTCATACCACCAGATAACTCGCTCGCCGGAGCCCGATGCATCGATCTGATAACGCGGCAGGTTCTTCGGGCGGTCGAAGGTGTCCCAATAGGCCAGCCGATGCGTCTTGTTGTACCACTGCGGCACCCAGTAGCGGCCGGCGCGGAAAACGCGGTCGAAGGCATGGCAGGCAACCGTCAGCTCGGCGCGGGTATCCGCCGCAATGATCTTTTCGATCAGCGCGTCGATGGCGGGATTCTCTATACCGGCCAGGTTGTAAGAGCCCTTGGTTTTGGCAGCGTGCGAGGAGAAGAAGGCACGCATTGCGTCGCCCGGCGTCGTCGACATCGAGAAGCGCGTGATAGTCATGTCGAAATCGAAATCTTCCACCCTCGCGCGGTACTGCACGGCATCGACCATGCGCGGGCTCGCCTCGATGCCGAGCGTTCCCAGATTCTTGATATAGGGCGCGTGATGTGGATTCAGCGAAGGCTCATCGTACAGGAATTCGATGCGAAACACTTCGCCGCTCGGCGTCATCCGCTTGCCGTCCTTGATGACGAAGCCGGCTTCGTTGAGCAATTGCTGCGCCTTGCGCAGCATGGTGCGATCCTGCCCCGAGCCATCCGAAACCGGGGGCACGTAGGGCTGGGCGAACACTTCGTCGGGCACTTGGCCGCGGAATGGCTCGAGCAGTTTCAGCTCCTCCGGTGAGGGCGGCCCCTTCGCCATCATGTCTGAATTCTGGAATGGCGAATGCGTACGCGCATAGGCGTCGTACATAATGGTCTTGTTGGTCCACTCGAAATCGAAGGCGTTGATCAGCGCCTCGCGCACGCGGGGGTCCTTGAACTTGTCGCGGCGGGTATTGATGAACCAGCCCTGCGCGCCGGACGGCCTTTCGTCCGGTACTTGCTCGCGCTTGACGCGGCCGTCCTTGATGGCGGGGAAGTCGTAGCGCGTCGCCCAGATGCGCGCGGTGAACTCTTCGCGGAACAGGTAGTTCTTGCCGGTAAAGCCTTCGAAGGCGACGTCGCGGTCGCGATAGAATTCGTAGCGGACCACATCGTAATTGTAATAGCCGCGGCAGACCGGGAGGTTCGCCCCCCACCAGTCCTTGACGCGTTCGTACTCGATGAAACGGTTGACCTCGAACTTGCCGACCTTATAGGGCCCCGAGCCCAGCGGCGTGTCTAGCGTCGATTCATCGAAGGGCCGCGTCTCATAATATTTCTTCGAGAAGATCGGCAGGCCCGCGACATAGAGCGGCACGTCGCGCGCGCGCTTCTCGGCGAAGGTGACGATCATGGTCGCATCGTCGAGCGCCTCGGCGCCCTTGACGTCACGCATCTGCACCTGGATCAGCGGATGGCCCCTGGCCTTCAGCGTGTTGATGGACCAGGCGACGTCATGCGCCGTGATCCTCGAGCCGTCGTGAAACTTGGCCTCGGGGCGCAGCGTAAAGTGGTAGGTCAGCTTGTCCGGCGAAATTCGCACCGACTTTGCGACGAGCCCGTACATCGCATCCGGCTCGTCGCCGGCCCGCACCATCAGCGCTGAGAAGGTCAGGTCCATGCCCTGCGCGCCCTCGCCCTTGAGGATGTAGGCGTTGAGCGAATTGAAGGTCTGGTAGGACTGATTGTAGGAGCGCGTCGAGGGGATGGTCGAGAACATGCCGCCCTTGGGGGCAGAGACATTCACATAGTCGAAATTCTTGAAGTCGGCCGGATATTTCAGATCGCCGAACGCCGAGATGCCGTGCATCTCAGTGCCGTTTTCCTCTGTAGCGCGGACGGGGCCAAGCCGCAGAACGCTCAGCGCGCCTGCGCCAAGGCCGAGGACGTGCCGGCGGGAAAATTGCGCCATACGCGAAATATCCTTCAAGAGCGCTTGCTGATCCGGGTAGCCTTCTCTGCATCGTACCACCAGATGTCGGGGAAGGCCGACAAGCCATATTTTGGCATTTCCGCAGGACGGCTGAAGCGATCCCAACGCACCGTGCGCTGTTTCGGATAGGTCCACTGCGGCACGACGTAGTGATTCCACAGTAGCACCCGGTCGAGCGCTTTGGTGGCCGCAATGAGGTCTTGACGATCCGTAGCGAAGATGACGCGGTCAACCAGCTTGTCAATTGCCGGATTCTTGATTCCAACGTAATTGTCCGATCCAGGCTGGTCAGCGGACTTCGAACTCCAGTGCTCACGCTGCTCGTTGCCCGGCGACAGCGACTGGCCCCACGACGAAATCGTCAACATGTCGTAATCCCAGTTGCGAAGCCTGTTCTGATATTGGATCGCATCGACACTACGAACAGAGACCGAAATGCCGATCCGTTCCAGAGAAGGTTTGTAAAACAACGCGACGCGTTCGAAAGCCGGATCATCGGCACGCGACAACAGCTCGATTGAGAACGGCTCACCGCTTGCGACGTTGACGAGCTTTCGATCACGAACCTCGAAGCCCGCCTCCTTCATCAGCCTTAGCGCTTGCTGCAGATTGCTGCGGACCGCTTCCGGACTTCCTCCAACCGGATTGGAGTAGGCGGTCGTGAAGACCTCCTTCGGAACCTCCGCCCGCACGGACTCGAGAATCTCCAGCTCCTTTCCGGTCGGAAGCCCGGTTGCCATCAATTCGTCGATGCCGTGGAAATAGCTGCTGATCCTCGTGTATTGCCCGAAGAAGATCTGCTTGTTCATCTCTTCGAAGTCGAACGCGAAATTCAATGCCAGTCGCACGCGAGGATCGGCAAACTTGCTGCGGCGAGTGTTCGGCACAAACGCCTGCATCACCCCCGATCGCCTGTTGGGGAATTCCTCCTTCAACACTCGCTTGTCGGTCACCGCAGGAAAATCATAGGCTGTCGCCCAGTTCTTCGCGCTGTTCTCGACACGAAAATCGACCTGATCGCCTTTGAAGGCCTCAAGCGCGACCGTTGCATCTCGAAAATAGTCGTACCGGAGCTCGTCGAAATTGGCACGGCCGACATTGACCGCAAGATTGCGGCCCCAATAGTCCTTCACACGCTCAAACGTGATTGACCTGCCAGCAACAAACTCCTTCACCCGGTATTGGCCAGACCCGAGCGGCACTTCCAGGGTGGTTGTGGAGATATCGCGCTTGCGTCCCTCGCCGTCAGTTCCTTCCCACCAATGCTTGGGCAGGACATACAGCTGGCCGACGATCAGCGGGAGCTCGCGGTTGCCCGGACCATCGAAGACAAATTTCACCTCTCGGTCGTTCAACTTGTCGGTCTGTACAACGTGTCGATAGTATTGCGAAAACTGCGGATGATGCTTCTTGAAAGCTTCCAGCGAGAAGATGACGTCATCGGTGCTGACCGGCTTGCCGTCGTGCCATTTCGCCTCCGGCCGCAGGCGATAGATTACCCAAGAGAAATCGTCGGGATGGCAGACGGCCTCGGCGAGTTCGCCATACTCGGTCGAGGCCTCATCAAGCGACGCTGTCGTCAGAGTTTCATAGATGAGAGGGATCGCGCCGGCGAGCGCGCCCTTCACGCCTGCGACCACCATATTAAAATTGTCGAAGGTCCCGAAGGCAGCGTTGCGGACGGTGCCACCCTTGGGCGCGTCCGGATTAACGTAGTCAAAGCGCTTGAAGTCGGCGGGGTATTTGATGTCGCCGAACAGCGACAGGGCATGCCGAAAGACCGGCTCGCCCGCGCTCGATTGTGCGTGGGCCGACGAAATTGCCGGGATGCCTGGGGCCAGCCCCAGCGCCGGCACCATAGCGGCGGCGGCGCTGCTTTGAAGGAGGTATCGTCTGGTAATTGCCAAATGCAGAATTCCTGTTGCTGACCCAGTATCCATACCTTCGAAGTCGGTGATCTGCCCGCGGCCCCGGACACGAACTACGCAAACAACAAGGCGGAGCTAGTGAGGACCCAATATAAGGCAAGGGTTCGACGAATTACGTTGCTTTTTCCTCATGATAGCAGCTTGGGAACACCGCCGCTGCGGCGAATAGTCCCGGTAACAACTCCGACAACAACGATGCGATCCCACATAGCGAAACGGCCAGGCGATGCCTGGCCGTCATGCCGTGACAAGTCCATGCCGGACTGACGAAATATTACTTCGCCGCCGTCGGAAGCGGAGCCGGGTTTTCCGAGAGGCTGCGCAGATAGGCGATCACGTCGGCGCGCTCGCTGTCCTTCGGGATACCGGCAAAACCCATCGCCGTGCCCGGAACGAAGGCCTTGGGATTGGCGAGGAACTTGTTGAGGTCCTCATAGGTCCAGGTGCCGCCCTTGCCCTTCAAGGCGGCCGAGAAGTTGAACCCGCCGCGTCCCTGGCCCTTCGGCTCGTTCAAGACGCCGTACAAATTGGGGCCGACGCGGTTGGGGCCGCCCTTTTCGAACGTATGGCAGGCAGCGCACTTCTTGGCGGCGGCGGTGCCCTTCTCGACGGACGCGGTCTGCAAGAGCTTCTCGATCGGCTCGGACGGCGCGGCGGCTTCCTTGGCTGCACCGTGAGAGGTGTCTTCCTTCACGGCGATCTCGAAGCCCGGCTTTTCCGGCTTCACGGGTGCAAAAATCGCCTGGGCGGCAAAGCTCGTCACCAGAAGAAGAATGCAGGTGCCAAGGACAGCACCAAGAATTTTGTTGAGTTCGAAGGAGTCCATAACGGGATCAGGCTCCAGGCCGGAAAGGTCGACTGAAGGCCGGCAAAACGGCCGCGGGTGGGCGTGAGGAATCAGCCTTTCGCGCCGCACCCTCAGCAGGGTTGAGATATCGGTTTGCCCGGGCTCTGGCAACCCGTATAAACGCGCCGAATTTCGTCCCATCCCCATCAAAACCAGCTGTCCCGCCGGGCCTTCAGACGATGACCGATTCCCGTATTTTGGTGCTGATTCCCGCCCGGATGGCGGCGACCCGGCTACCGGGCAAGCCGCTGCTGGATATCGCCGGCCTGCCGATGATCGTGCATGTGCTGCGGCGGGCGGAAGAAGCCAAAATCGGCCGGGTTGCGGTTGCGACCGACACCCCGGAGATCGCCGACGCGGTGCGGGCTGCCGGCGGCGAGGCGGTGATGACCGGTGCCTCCCACGCTTCCGGCTCCGACCGCATCCACGAGGCCATGCTGGCGCTCGACCCGGCCGGCAAGGCCGAGATCGTGGTCAATCTGCAGGGCGATTTCCCGACGATCATGCCGGACACCATCCGCGCCGCGCTGCCGCCGCTCGACGACCCCGCGGTCGACATCGCGACGCTGGCCTCGCAGATCCACACCGAGGAGGAAGACCGGGCGCCGAGCGTGGTGAAGGCGGTCGGCTCGCCGATCGGTCCAAACCGGCTGCGTGCGCTCTATTTCACCCGCGCCACCGCGCCTCACGGTGACGGACCGCGCTACCACCATATCGGCCTCTATGCCTACCGCCGCGCCGCGCTGGAGCAGTTCGTGGCGTTGCCCCCCTCCCCGCTGGAGCAGCAGGAAAAGCTCGAACAGCTCCGCGCGCTGGAAGCCGGGATGCGGATCGACATCACCATCGTCGATAGCGTGCCGCGCGGCGTCGATACCCCGGCCGACCTCGAAACCGCCCGCCGCATACTGGCAAATAGCTGATCGGCTGCTAAAAGGCCCGCCAGGAAAGACAACATGACCAAAAAGCTCAAAATCGCATTCCAGGGCGAGCCTGGCGCCAATTCCCATATCGCCATCGTCGAGGCCTATCCGGACGCCGAGCCGTTGCCCTGCGCGACCTTCGAGGACGCGCTGTCGGCGATCGCCTCGGGCGAGGCCGATCTCGGCATGATCCCGATCGAGAATTCGGTGGCGGGGCGCGTCGCCGATATCCATCATTTGCTGCCGGCGTCCGGTCTGTTCATCGTCGGGGAATGGTTCTTGCCGATCCGCCATCAATTGATGGCGCCGAAGGGGGCAAAGCTCGCCGACATCAAGACGGTGGAGAGCCACGTCCATGCGCTCGGCCAGTGCCGCCGCATCATCCGCAAGCTCGGCATCAAGCCGATCGTCGCGGCCGACACCGCCGGCAGCGCGCGCGACGTTTCCGAACGCAAGGACAAAGGCGTGGCCGCGATCGCCTCCCGGCTGGCGGCGCAAATCTACGGCCTCGATATTCTTGCCGAGGACGTCGAGGACGAAGCGCACAACACCACGCGCTTCGTGGTGCTGGCGCGCGAGGCCGACTGGGCGAAGCAAGGCTCGGGCCCGCTGGTCACCACTTTTGTTTTTCGGGTGCGCAACCTGCCCGCCGCGCTCTACAAGGCGCTCGGCGGTTTCGCCACTAACGGCGTCAATATGACCAAGCTGGAAAGCTACATGGTCGACGGCAATTTCTTCGCCACCCAGTTCTATGCCGACGTCGACGGCCATCCCGACGACAAGGGCCTCGCCTTTGCGCTGGAAGAGCTGAAGTTCTTCTCGCGCGAATTCCGCATCGTTGGCGTCTATCCGGCGCATCCGTTCCGGGCCACCTTCAGCGAGAAGCTGGACTGAGGGACGCGCGCACGTCTGCCCGCATCTCCCGGCGCACGATTGCTGACGTGGGCGCGGAGAGCGCAGATTCGTGACGTGCAGCAGCCGGGTGCTTACCAGCGAGCTGCGAGTTGCGCGGCATCAACGGTGCAGCGGATACGGATATTGAAAGCGGTACTCGCCCGGCATTATCAGCCGGCGTACGCCCCCTCTCCGATCACCACCTGCCGTGCCAGCCCCATCCCGGACGCGGCCCCCATCCTGGACGCGGGCCCCATCCTGGGCGCGGGCCCCATACCGGGCGCGGACGCCAAACTGGCGGGCCACCCCAAGCATAGGCGCCGCGCCATCCCGGACGCGGACCCCAGGCGCCCCATCTTGGACCCGGACGCCACCAGCAGCGGCCCCAAGCGTTGCAGACCCAGCGGACCTGCTCGACATCATTGGCTTGGCGTGAAATCTGGTCGGCCTGCGGAAGGCCGTTCGGCATCGCAGCGGAAGCCGAGCCGGCGGTGAGCACAACGCCGCCGAGGGCGGCCAACCCAACAATAGCAGATTTCAGTTCCATGGTTTGTCTCCGTGGTTGGAGACCTCAACAACCTCTTTGACAACGTTTGGTTGCTTCCAAGATCCGAAACCAGCGCAGGGTATGCTCAAAAAAATGAGAGGAGATTCGAAGAAAAGTCATCACGATCTAAAACCGTCATTCCGGGGCGCGCGAAGCGTGCGCAATTGCGCATCGTCGGCGTCTACCCGGCCCGCCCTTTCCGCGAGACGTTCAGCGAGAAGCTGGATTGAGGTAAGTGCGCGGCCCTTTCCACGCGTCGTCCCTGCGAACGCAGGGACCCATACCGCGTGATCTATCGATGAAGCGCGGTGGCTGACGTTCGCTAAAACAATTGCATTCGGTGGCTATAGGTCCCTGCGTTCGCAGAGACGACAGTCTTTACGCGGCAGCCTTCTTGCCCAACCCGAACGCGTCGGCCAACAAACTATACGACTTCTTGCGTGCGTCGTGGTCGTAGACCGCCGTGATGATCATGAGCTCATCCGGCTGGCTGGCCGCGATCATCGGCTGCAGCTTTGTCAGGATGGTCGCCGGGCTGCCGACGAACAGCCGCGAGCGGTTGCGCGCGATCGAGGCGCGCTCGGCATCCGTGTACGGATAAGCCAGCGCTTCCTCGACGCTGGGCAACGGCAGATATTGTCCGCGGTCGCGGCGCAGGCGGTTGAGGTCCATCGAGGTCGCGAGTTGTTCGGCTTCCGCATCGGTCTCGGCGGCGATTGCGGCAACCGCCAGAATGCCGTGCGGGCCCTCCCGCCAACCGGACGGCTTGAAATGGTTGCGGTAGTTCGTCATCGCCGCGATCGCATCGTAGGAAGCAAAATGATGCGCGAACGCGAAGCCCATGCCGACTTGCGCCGCCAATTCCGAACTGTAGTCAGAGGAGCCGAGCAGCCAGATCGGCGGCAGCGGCGTATCGTCCGGCATCGCCACCACGTTGTTGTAGGGATGGCCGGCTGGAAAGCCGCGGGTCTCCCACAACACCAGTTCGCTCAGCCGTTCGAGAAAATCGTCGCCCTCGCGGCGGTCGAGCCGGCTGCGCAGCGCATGGGCGGTGGCGCCATCGGTGCCGGGCGCGCGGCCCAAGCCGAGATCGATGCGGCCGGGAAACAGCGCCTCCAGCATCTTGAAACGCTCGGCCACCACCAGCGGCGCATGGTTGGGCAGCATCACGCCGCCGGAGCCGACGCGGATGTTTTTGGTCACCGCGGCGATCTGCCCGATCATCAAATCAGGCGCGGGGCTCGCCACCGACGCCAGATTGTGGTGCTCGGCGAGCCAGTAGCGGACATAGCCGAGCCCATCGACATGGCGCGCCAGATCAATGCTGTTCTGCAGCGCGGCGGCGGGTCTTGTGCCTGTGGTGACGACGGAGAGGTCGAGGACGGAAAGCGGGATCATGGCGCTAAACTAGTGCGGCAACGGGAGGCGACAAAGGCCTGGCCGGCGCAGGGCAGGCCCGCGCTTGTGGGGATAAAGAGCGCCATATCGCAGCGCTGGGGTGGGACGAAATGTGACAAATTTGATAATTTGTACTGGTGCCCACCACCTAACGCGCCCTCTTCACCAGAAACCCTCCTATTATCCATTGTATTTGCTGCATAATTTACCATGGGCGTCGCCCACTCAGCCCTTCGATAAAGACAGAAAACTCGTCTATTTTTAAGATATTGGGCCACTTCCCATCTCCAATGGGCTGTTTGGCCCGTCCTGTTTCGCTTATTTTAGCGCATCGTCGCTACGGCTGACGTTCGCCCATCGTTTCGGAGCTTTGTGAAGTGCCATGACCGAGGTTACGCCCCCCGCTTTCGACGGCCATCGCGCGCTGCATTCGCCAAAGATCTCCTTTGAGTTCTTTCCGCCCAAGACCGAAGAGATGGAGCGGAGCCTGTGGGAGACCATCAACCGGCTGGCGCCGCTTGCCCCCAATTTCGTCTCGGTGACCTATGGCGCAGGGGGATCGACCCGCGAGCGAACCCATTCGACCATTGCCCGCATTCTGAAAGAGACGCGCCTAACGCCTGCCGCGCACCTGACCTGCGTCGGCGCGCCCAAGGGCGAGATCGACGACGTGGTGGCGCGCTACCACGAGATCGGCGTCCGCCACATCGTAGCGTTGCGCGGCGATCCCACCACCGGCATCGGCACCGCCTATCGCGCGCATCCGGACGGCTACCAGAGTTCGCCTGATCTCATTGCAGGCATCAAGAAGCGTTATCCAGATATCGAAATCTCGGTGTCCGCTTATCCGGAAAAACATCCGGAGAGCCCGACGATCGACGCCGATATCGACACGCTGAAGGCCAAGGTCGACGCTGGCGCGGCGCGAGCCATTACGCAAGTTTTCTTCGATAACGATCTCTACTTCCGCTACCTCGACCGCGTCCGCGCCCGCGGCATCGATATTCCGGTCGTCCCCGGCATCATGCCGATGCACAATTTCAAGCAGGCGCGCAGCTTCGTGACCCGCGCCGGCACGACGGTGCCTGACTGGCTCGCCGACAAGTTCGAAGGCCTCGACGAAGACGCCGAGACGCGCAAGCTCGTCGCCGCCACCGTCGCGGCCGGCCAGGTGCAAAAGCTCGCCAAGCACGGCGTCGATACCTTTCACTTCTACACCATGAACCGCGCGGACCTGGTGTTCGCGATCAGCCATCTGCTGGGCATTCGCCCCAATGGCGCACAGAAAGCCGCCTGATCCGATGACTTCTTCAATTTCGCCCAAGGTTTCGCCGAAGCGAACCGCCCTGCTCGCCGCCGCCCGCGAACGCATCCTGGTGCTCGACGGCGCCATGGGCACCATGATCCAGGGCCTGCAGTTCGACGAAACAGCGTTTCGCGGCGAGCGTTTCAAGGACTTCCATCGCGACGTCAGAGGCAACAACGACTTGCTGATTCTGACGCAGCCAGAGGCGATCGAAGATATCCACGCCGCTTACTTGCGCGCCGGCGCCGACATCGTCGCGACCAACACGTTCTCCTCCACCTCGATCGCGCAGGCCGACTACGACATGTCGGACCTCGCCTATGAGCTGAACCGTGACGGCGCCAAACTCGCCCGCGCCGCCGCCGAGCGCGTCTCGGCCGAGGACGGCAAACCGCGTTTCGTTGCCGGTGCGCTCGGCCCGACCAATCGCACCGCCTCGATCTCGCCCGACGTTTCCAATCCCGGCTATCGCGCCGTCACCTTCGACGATTTGCGCAAGGCTTATGGCGAACAGGTCAACGGCCTGCTCGACGGCGGCGCCGACCTGCTGCTGGTCGAAACCATTTTCGATACGCTCAACGCCAAGGCGGCGCTTTACGCGATTTCGGAAATCACCGAAGAACGCGGCATCGACGTGCCCGTGATGATCTCCGGCACCATTACCGACAAATCAGGCCGCCTACTCTCCGGCCAATTGCCGGAAGCGTTCTGGAATTCGATCCGCCACGCCAAGCCGATCACCGTCGGCTTCAACTGCGCGCTCGGCGCCGAGGACCTGCGCGCTCATATCGCCGATATCGGCCGCGTGGCCGACACGCTGGTCTGCGCCTATCCGAACGCCGGCCTGCCCAACGAATTCGGCCAGTACGACGAGACGCCGGAATATATGGCGCGGCTGATCGGCGAGTTCGCCGAGGCGGGCCTTGTCAACATCGTCGGCGGCTGCTGTGGCACCACGCCGGACCATATCGCCGCAATTGCGGCCGCGGTCGCTCCGCACAAGCCGCGCATCGTCCCCGTGATCGAGCCGCGGCTGCGGCTGTCGGGGCTGGAGCCGTTCGAACTGACGCCGGCGATTCCGTTCGTGAACGTCGGCGAGCGCACCAATGTCACCGGCTCGGCGAAATTCCGCAAGCTGGTCACCGCGGGCGATTACACCGCGGCACTTCAGGTGGCGCGCGACCAGGTCGAGAACGGCGCGCAGATCATCGACGTCAACATGGACGAGGGCCTGCTCGATTCCGAAGCCGCGATGGTGACGTTCCTCAACCTCGTCGCCGCCGAGCCGGACATCGCGCGCGTGCCTGTAATGGTGGACTCCTCGAAATTCCATGTGATCGAGGCCGGCCTGAAATGCGTTCAAGGCAAGCCGGTGGTGAACTCGATCTCGATGAAGGAAGGCGTGGAGAAGTTCATCCACGAAGCCCGCATCGCGCGCCGCCATGGCGCGGCCGTCGTGGTGATGGCGTTCGACGAGATCGGCCAGGCCGACACGTTCGCGCGCAAGACCGAAATCTGCAAGCGCGCCTATGACATCCTGGTCAACGAGGTCGGCTTTGCGCCCGAGGACATCATCTTCGATCCGAATATCTTTGCGATCGCGACGGGCCTCGAAGAGCACAACAATTACGGCGTCGACTTCATCGAGGCAACGCGCTGGATCCGGACGAACCTGCCGGGCGCGCATGTCTCCGGCGGCGTCTCGAACCTGTCGTTTTCGTTCCGCGGCAACGAGCCGGTGCGCGAGGCGATGCATTCGGTGTTTCTCTACCACGCCATCCACGCCGGCATGGACATGGGCATCGTCAATGCCGGGCAGATGATCGTTTATGACGATATCGATCCCGAGCTGCGGCAGGTGTGCGAGGACGTGATCCTCAACCGCGACCCCGGCGCGTCCGAGCGCTTGCTGGCGCTGGCGGAAAAGTTCCGCGGCAAGGAGAAGCAGACAAAAGAGCAGGACCTCGCCTGGCGCGAATGGCCGATCGAAAAGCGGCTGAGCCACGCGCTGGTGCACGGCATCACCGAATTCATCGAAGAAGACACCGAGGCCGCTCGGCTGACGGTCGAACGCCCGCTGAATGTCATCGAGGGGCCGCTGATGGCCGGCATGAACATCGTCGGCGACCTCTTCGGCGACGGCAAAATGTTCCTGCCGCAGGTGGTGAAATCGGCACGCGTGATGAAGCAGGCGGTCGCCTATCTGATGCCGTTCATGGAAGAGGAGAAGGCGCGCAACCTCGCCAATGGCGTCACCGGCGACGGCCGCAACGCTGCCGGCAAGATCGTGCTGGCGACTGTCAAGGGCGACGTCCACGACATCGGCAAGAACATCGTCGGCATCGTGCTGCAATGTAACAATTTCGAGGTGATCGACCTCGGCGTCATGGTGCCCGCGACCAAGATCATCGAGACGGCGAAAGCGGAAGGCGCCGACATCATCGGGCTATCGGGCCTGATCACGCCCTCGCTCGACGAAATGAGCTTTCTGGCCGGCGAGATGGAACGGCAGGGCATGAAGATGCCGCTGTTGATCGGCGGCGCGACGACGAGCCGCGTCCATACCGCGGTCAAGATCGACCCGAACTATAAGGGCGGGCCGGTTGTTCACGTCAATGACGCGAGCCGCGCCGTCGGCGTCGCGTCGTCGCTGCTCTCGCCGGACAAGCGCGAGGCCTATGCCGCCGACATCCGCGCCGAATACGCCAAGATTTCCGCGGCGCATCTGCGCGCGCAGGCCGACAAGAAGCGGCTGAAGCTGGCGGATGCCCGCGCCAATGCGGTCAAGGCCGACTTTGTGAGAACGCCGCCGAAGAAGCCGTCGTTCCTGGGGCTCAAGGGTTTTGACGCCTATGATCTGGCCGAGCTTGCCGAATACATCGACTGGACGCCGTTCTTCCAAACCTGGGAATTGACCGGGCGTTTCCCGGCCATTCTCGACGATCCCAAGATCGGCGAGGTCGCACGCTCGCTCTATGACGACGCACGCAAGATGCTCGATCGCATCATCAAGGAGAAATGGTTCACCGCGCGCGCGACCATAGGCTTCTGGCCGGCCAATACCGAGGGCGACGATATCGCGGTTTATGCCGACGACAGCCGCAAGCAGAAGATCGCGACGTTCCATACGCTGCGCCAGCAGTTGGAGAAGCGCGAAGGCCGCTTCAACGCCGCATTGTCGGATTTCATCGCGCCTGCGTCGTCGGGCGTATCAGACTATATCGGCGGCTTTGTCGTCACGGCAGGAATCGGCGAGGACGCGGTCGCCGACCGCTTCAAGAACGCCAATGACGATTACTCCTCGATCCTGTGCAAGGCGCTGGCCGATCGCCTCGCGGAAGCCTTCGCCGAGCGGATGCATCAGCGCGTCCGCAAGGAGTTCTGGGGTTATGCGCCGGATGAGGCGCTGAGCTCCGACCAGTTGATCCTGGAGCAATACGCCGGCATCCGCCCGGCGCCCGGCTATCCCGCGCAGCCCGACCACACCGAGAAGGCGACGCTGTTCCGCCTGCTGGATGCTCAAAAAACCGCCGGCGTGAAGCTGACCGAGAGCTTTGCGATGTGGCCGGGCTCGTCGGTATCAGGGCTTTACTTCTCCCATCCCGAAAGCTTCTATTTCGGCGTCGGCAAGATCGAGCGAGACCAGGTCGAGGACTATGCCGCGCGCAAGGGCATGAGCGTCGCCGAGACCGAGCGCTGGCTGGCCCCGGTGTTGAACTACATTCCGTCGCAGGAACGGGTGGCGGCGAAAGAGCTACCGCCGATCGCGGCCGTTCCCGCCAACGACGTGACCTCCAAGGATTTGGCCTCGCACCCGCCCGGATGCGCCTGCGCCGTGCATCTTGCCTGGCGCAAGAAGGCCGTGGGCGCGGGCTGAGCTTTCACCCTCCCCTGGAGGGGGAGGGTCGGCTCACATTGAGCAAAGCGAAATGTGAGACGGGGTGGGGTGATCTCTCCGCTCGGGCACTGTTGGACGTGGAGAGACCGTCACCCCACCCCGCCGCTCATTGCATGAGCGTCGACCCACGAGCGAGCTTCGCTCGTCTCGGACCCCTCCAGGGGAGGGTAAGCAAGAGCCGCCGTCACAACAACAACTCGTCATCGCCGGGCTTGACCCGGTGATCCATCTTCACAATCCTCTTGCGAGGTGACGGATGCCCGGATCCCGGCTCCGCCAAGGCTTCGCCGCGGCTTTCCTGTGCTGGCGCGCCGAAGCTTTAGCGGAGGCGGCACGCCCGGGCATGACGCCGGAGAGTGCCCCCATGAAATTCTTCTCCTTCTGGCGATCGCTGGCGAGCTTTCGCGTTCGCATCGCGCTCAATCTGAAAAATGTTCCGGTCGAAGTGATCTTCGTCGACCTCGACGCCAACGCGCATCGCGATCCCGAGTATCGCCGGATCAACCCGCAGATGGCGCTGCCGGCGCTGGTCGAGGACGACGGCACCACGCTGTTCCAGTCGCTCGCCATCCTCGAATATCTCGACGAGAAATATCCCTCTCCGCCGCTGCTGCCCTCCGAGCCCGCTGGCCGCGCCCGCGTCCGCGCGCTGGCGCTGATGGTTGCCTGCGAGGGCCATCCGTTGCTGACGCCGCGGGTGCGGCGCTATCTCGACCACGAGCTGAATCTGCGCGATACGCAGCAGGCGGCGTGGCGGCGGCACTGGATCGCCGAGACGCTGGCAGCGCTGGAGGGGCACCTTGCTGATAACAAGGATACCGAAAAATTCTGTCATGGCGATGCGCCGACAATCGCCGACATCTGCATGGTCGGCCATGTCACCGCTGCCCTGAACCAGCAGGTCAATCTGACGACCTATCCGACCGTGAAGCGCATTTTCGAGACCGCGATGGCGCTGCCGGAATTTGAAAAAGCGCATCCGCTGGCGCAGCCGGACACACCGGAGGCGATGCGGGTGAAGTAGGGTGGGCAAAGGCGCGCTTGCGCCGTGCCCACCATTTATCGGCAGACCATCCTTGATGGTGGGCACGCTGCGCTTTGCCCACCCACCAAAGCCCCTCACCCCTTCGGCGCGGCCAGCGGCTGCTGAAAAAATCGCGAAAACAACCCCATGCAAAGTAGGATTGGGCTGGCTCCGCGGCCGTGGCCGGGCCCCGTCCAGCTCAATCGCCGCTCGGCGGGGCCAGCGGCTGCACGATTTCCTTAAACGGCGGCAGCGCCTCGCAAGTAGCAGAATGCGCTTTCAGCGCCCGATAGCTGGCGTCGAACAGCTCCGGATGCGCCTCGCCGACGAAGCGCAGCACGCAGGCCACCGCGATATCCGCGTGCCCGGCGCGCTCGCCGAACCAATACGGCGTTTTGACCGAGGCGCGCTCATTCTCCAGCACCTCCAGCACGCCCGCGATCTGTGCCTTGCAGCGCTCGACCCAGAGATCGAGCTGCTCCTTGCGCAGCACGCGCTCGTAGAGCAGGCTGACGCCCTTGTCGCCGAGCCCCATCGCCAGCGCGCAGATCCGCCAATGCCGCCAGCGCGCCTCGCCGCCGCGCGCGATCATCGCCTTCTCGGGGCCGACGCGATCGTCGAGATAATCCAGGATCATCGCGCTCTCGATCAGCGCTTCCCCGCTATCCAGCACCAGCGTCGGCACCCGGCGCAGCGGATTATAGGCCGCGATCTTGTCGGCATCACCGAAGGTTGACCACGGCTTGTGCTCGAAGGCGATGCCATACAGCCGCATCGCGATGGCGACGCGGCGGACGAAGGGGGAGTCGAATTGGCCGATCAGGATCATGGTTGTTGTGCTCTCCGCTCGTCATGGCCGGGCTTGCCCCGGCCATCCATCCTCCTTGGAAAGATTCTTCCGAAGAGTGATGGATGCCCCGGGTCAAGCCCGGGCATGACGAGGTTTGCTTTGGGGGTTGCGCTGCACACCATCCTAAGTACGCTGGTCAGTAATGCAACCCACGAGTCATGTCATGCGCCCGCGGCTAGTCCTCCTCGCGTTGTCCGGCCTGATGATTGCCGACGCAGCCCACGCCCAAACCGCCCCCACTGGCTTCCAGTCGCCGTCGAAAAACATCGCCTGCCAGTATTTCGATTACGACAAGCAAAACGTGCTCCGCTGCGACATCAGCGCGATGGACACCAAGCCGCGTCGCCCCGCCGATTGCGAACTCGACTATGGCAACGCCTTCGAGATGAACGCCAAAGGCCCGGCCGCCCGCATCTGCCATGGTGACACCGTGATGGAAAAATCGCTGCCGGTTCTGGGCTATGGCGAGGTGTGGCAGCGCGGCGGGTTCACATGCAAGTCGGAGCAGGCGGGCGTGACGTGCTTCAACACGGACCGACGCGGGTTCGCGCTGGCAAGAGTGAAGCAGGAAATGTTTTGAGGTCACGGAAACATCTGGCGCAATTCGGGCTCCTCAGACATTACGTTACGCTATTCCTCGACAAGGCCGGCCACCCGACTTGACTGCGCCAACAGGACCGCAGCTCGCTCCATATTTGCTCTTGTTACGGATTGTACAATCACCAAGTTCGGCTCAAAAAACGCGCCGTCACGCTGGAGTTCGTCTTCTATCTCCTGGCCAAGGCGCGCAGGGTCGTAGAAGCTCAAGCGGTATCGCTTCCCTGAAATAATGATCCGTGCCTCGGAAAACCAACCTTTCGTCTCGACTTCCCATTCGTAGTCCGCGAAGTCCACCGGTAAATCAAACGAAAAAAGCGACATGGCTCCTCCCTACTACTCAATCACCGGCACATGCTTCGCCACATCGCGCGGCGCGGTGCCGTCAAGGCGGGGATCGTCGCCGCTTACGATCTGCCGGCGAAAAGGGCGAAAGCCGGAACGCTGATAAAACGCGAGCGCACGCGGATGGTCAAAGGTGCAGGTATGCAGCCAGACGCGCTCCACCGGCCGCGACCAAGCCAGCTCCAGCGCGCGGTTCATCAGCCAGCGGCCGGCACCGGTGCCGACCAGTTTTGCGGTGACACCGAACATGGCGATCTCGCAATGGCCGAGGATGCGTAAATCCAGTTCGAGCAACCCCTCGTCGCGGCCGTCATCGATCATCGCGTAGACTTCGAGCTGCGGCGAATGGAGCCGTGCCGCGAGTTCGGCATCGGGCATCTGGTTTCGCGAGAACCACAGCCATTCCTCGCCGACGCGACGATAGAGATCGCGAAACCAATCGAGCGGCGGGATCTCCACCCGACGCAGCGACCATGCGCCCGCGGGATCGGGACGCGGCGCGGGCCGTTCAGTCATCTCCAGATGCGTGACGATAGCGGCGATCTTGCCGGCGGGGATGTCCGAATAGCCGTCAGGCACTGTCAACTGACGTCACTCCCCTTCATCGCTTGCCAGCACGCCCTTCACCGCCCTCGCCCAACCCGCAAGCTTCCGCTCGCGCGTCGCCTTGCTCATCGCTGGTTTGAAGCGGTGTTCGAGCCGCCAGTTGTCGGCGAATCTTGCCGGCTCGGGATAGACGCCGGCGTTCAACCCGGCGAGATACGCAGCGCCTAACGCTGTGGTCTCCTGGATCTTCGGCCGGTCGACCGGTGCATCCAGCAAGTCTGCGAGGCGCTGCATGGTCCAGTCCGACGCCGTCATGCCGCCGTCGACGCGGAGCACGATGTTGGCGACGGTTGCGTCCGGCCAATCGGCGCGCATGGCGGCCCAGAGGTCGAAGGTCTGGTAGCAGACGCTTTCGAGGGCGGCATGGGCGAGTTCGGCCGGACCGGTGTTGCGGGTCAGGCCGAACAGCGCGCCACGTACGCGCGGATTCCAGTACGGCGCGCCGAGGCCAACGAAGGCCGGCACCAGATAGACGCTTTGCATGGAATCGGACTTGTCGGCGAGCGGGCCGGTTTCGGAGGCCTGCTTGATGATGCCGAGGCCGTCGCGCAGCCATTGCACCGCCGAGCCCGCGACGAAGATCGAGCCTTCGAGCGCGTAGGTGCGCTTGCCGTTCAATTGATAGGCGATGGTGGTGAGCAGCTTGTTTTTGGAGGCCACCGGCGTGGCGCCGGTGTTGAGCAGCGCAAAGCAGCCGGTGCCGTAGGTCGACTTGATCATGCCGGGCGTGAAACAGGCCTGGCCGATGGTTGCGGCCTGCTGGTCGCCGGCAATGCCGGATATTGCGATCGGGCCGCCGAACAGGTCGGGCACGGTTTCGCCGAATTTGGCGGAGGAATCCTTGACCTCGGGCAGCATCGAGCGCGGCACGCGCAGGATTTTCAGGAGCTCGTCGTCCCAGTCGCCGGTGTGGATGTTGAACAGCAGCGTGCGCGAGGCGTTGGTGGCGTCGGTGACGTGCACCTTGCCGCCGGTCAGCCGCCACAGCAGATAGCAATCGACGGTGCCGAACATCAGTTCACCGCGGCCGGCGCGTTCGCGCGCGCCCGGGACGTGATCGAGGATCCAGGCAACTTTTGTCCCCGAAAAATAGGGATCGATGATCAGGCCGGTCTTGGCCGAAATCGCGGGCTCGTGGCCTTCGCTCTTCAACCTGGCGCAGATGTCAGCAGTGCGGCGGTCCTGCCAGACGATGGCGCGGTGTACCGCCTGCCCCGTGGCGCGGTCCCACACCACCGTGGTCTCGCGCTGGTTGGTGATGCCGATCGCGGCGATGTCTTTTGCTTTCAGGCCGGCCTTTTCCAGCGCCTCGCGGCAGACCGTCACCGTCGAAGTCCAGATGTCCTCCGGCTCGTGCTCGACCCAGCCCGACGCGGGAAAATGCTGCGGGAATTCCTGCTGCGCCGTGGCGGCGATGGAAATATCGCTGCGGAACACCATGGCGCGCGAGGACGTGGTGCCCTGATCGATGGCCAGCACAAAGGACATGACGTTGCTTCCCCGAAGGATTGTTGGGTGCGGAGAGGCAATCCGATTGGGAAAGGTTCGTCAATATGGGGACGATAGCACTTCACCCTCCCCTGGAGGGGGAGGGTCGACGCTCATGAAATGAGCGGCGGGGTGGGGTGACGGTCTATCCTCTCGATCAGTGCCCGAGTTGAGAGATCACCCCACCCCGTCTCGCATTCCGCTTCGCTCCATACGAGCCGACCCTCCCCCTCCAGGGGAGGGTGAGAGATCACACCGACGCCGTGGTCACACCGCCGTCGACCACGATGGTCTGGCCGGTCATGAAGGTGGAGGCATCGGAGGCCAGATAGGCGACCGCGCCGGCGATCTCATCCGGCTCGCCGATCCGGCGCAGCGGCGTGGTGGCGGTGCGGCGTTTGAGATTTTCGGCGTCTTCCCACAGCGCGCGGGCGAAATCGGTTTTCACGAGGCCCGGCGCCACACAGTTGACGCGAACTCCCTTCGGGCCCCATTCGCCGGCAAGGCTGCGGCAGAGTGCGAAATCCGCCGCTTTCGAAATGCCGTAGGCGCCGATCACGGTGGAGCCGCGCATGCCGCCGATGGACGAGATAATCACCACCGAGCCGTTGCCGCGCTCCGCCATCTGCGGGATCGCCAGCGCGCAGAGCCAGATGTTGCTCTTGACGTTACTGCCCATGATCTTGTCGAAGGCCTCGTCCTTGATATCGAGCAGCGGGCCGTAATAGGGGTTCACCGCGGCGTTGCAGACGAGGATATCGACCTTGCCGTAATGCTTTGTCGTGCCCGATATCAGCGCCTCGACTTCCTCGCGGCGCGAGATGTTGCAGGGAATGACATGGGCGTCGCCGCCGGCCTTTTTGATGCCTTCGGCCACTTCCTGGCAGGCATCCGCCTTGCGGCTGGAGATCACGACCTTGGCCCCGAGTTTTGCCAGCAGTTCGGCGGAGGAGCGGCCGATGCCGCGGCTGGAGCCGGTAACGACGGCGACCTTGCCGGCGAGATCGAACGGGGTGTTTTTCATTGTTGGTTGTTCCCTGAATCTGGCACGTCATTCCGGGATGCGCCGCAAGGCGCAGACCCGGAATCCAGAAGTTGTCGGCGCGAGATTCCGGGTTCGCGCTAATGCGCGCCCCGGAATGACGGAGGGTGTTACACCAACCCACCTTCCGCGACGCGGCGGAGGTGGTAGTCGGTGTCGCCAAACGTATTCTCGATCATGGTCAGGCGCTTGAAGTAGTGGCCGATCTTGGCTTCCTGGGTCATGCCGATGCCGCCGTGGAGCTGGATCGACTGTTGGCCGATGAACTTTCCAGACTTCCCGATCTGCACCTTGGCAGCGGCAACCGCGGTCGCGCGCTCCTTGGCGTTTTCGAAATCGGCCGCCATGGTCGCGAACATCGACATGCTGCGAGCCTGCTCGAGGGCGACGAACATGTCGGCGGCGCGATGCTGCAGGGTCTGGAAGCTGCCGATCGGCACGCCGAACTGTTTTCGCGTCTTGAGATACTCGACGGTCGTCTTCAGCGATTCATCCATCGCGCCAACGGCTTCCGCGCACATCGCGGTGCGGGCTTCATCGACCACGCGCTCGATCAGCGGCAAGCCGTTCTCGGGATCGCCGATCGCGGCGTCGCTGCCAACCTCGACGCCGGTGAAGGTGATGTCGGCGGCATGCAGCCCGTCCTGGGTCGGATAGCCCTTGCGGGTGACACCCTTGGCGTTGGCCGGCACGAGAAACACGCCGATGCCGGTCTTGTCGTGCCGGTTGCCCTTGGTGCGCGCGGTCACGATCAGCGTGTCGGCATTCTCGCCGTTGAGCACGACGAATTTTTCACCGTCGATCACGTAAGCCCCGTCCTTCCTCTTGGCTGTGGTCGAGACGTCGGCGAGATCGTAGCGCGAGTTCTTCTCGAGCTGCGCGAAAGCAAAGGTCTTGCTGCCGTCGATGATGCCGGGGATGTGCGCGGCTTTCTGCTCGGCCGAGCCGCCATGGCGCAGGAAGCCGCCGCCGACCACCACGGTGGCGAGATACGGCTCCAGCACTAGCGCCCTGCCGAGCGCTTCCATCACGATCATGGTTTCGACCGCGCCGGCGCCGAAGCCGCCATCGGCTTCCGCGAACGGCAGGCCCAGCAGGCCCTGCTCGGCGAGCTTGCCCCAGACGGCCTTGCTCCAGCCGCCCTTCTCCTTCTGGTACTTCTTGCGCGCATCGAAATCGTAGGAATCGGTCAGCAGACCGTCGACGCTTTCCTTGAGAAGCCGCTGCTCCTCGGACAAATCAAAATCCATGTTGTTTCTTTCTCCGGCTAACCAAATTCGTCGTCATGCGCGGGCATCCGCGCCCCACCCCCAGTCGTCATCCCCGCGAATGCGGGGATCCAGTATTCACCGGCGTTCTTCGTGAATCACGACCGCCGCGGCGTACTGGGTCCCCGCTTTCGCGGGGACGACGTGCGTTGTTGTGGCGCTATCTTGCCTACAGCCCCAGCACCGCCTTGGTGATGATGTTGCGCTGGATCTCGTTGGAGCCGCCGTAGATCGAGACCTTGCGGTTGTTGAAATAGCTCGGCGCGATCTGGGCGGTCCAGTCCATGGTTTCGTTGGAGGCGTCGTCGCCGTGCTCGTCGTAGGGAGCTGCGAACGGGCCGATCACTTCCATCAGAAGTTCGGTGGTGGTCTGCTGGATTTCCGAGCCCTTGATCTTCAGGACCGAAGACGCCGGGTTGGGCTTGCCCTTGCCGTGTTTGCCTTCGTCCGCGACGACGCGGAGCTGCGTCAGTTCGAGCGCCTTCAACTCGATCTCGCAGGCCGCCAGCTTTTCGCGGAAAGCCTGGTCCTCGATCACGGGCTTGCCGTTCGATTCGACCTTGGAGGCGAGCTCCTTGATGCGGCGCAGCCGCTCCTTGGAGACGCCGACGCGGGCGATGCCGGTGCGCTCATTGCCGAGCAGGAATTTTGCGTAATCCCAGCCCTTGTTCTCCTCGCCGATCAGGTTCTCGACCGGCACCTCGACGTCGTCGAAGAACACTTCGTTGACCTCGTGGCCACCGTCGATGGTCTCGATCGGACGCACGGTGACGCCCTTCGACTTCATGCTGAACACGATGAAGGAGATGCCCATCTGCTTCTTCGCTGACGTGTCGGTGCGGCACAGGCAGAAGATCATGTCGGCGTGCTGGGCCAGCGTGGTCCAGGTCTTCTGGCCGTTGATGATGTACTTGTCGCCCTTGCGCTCGGCCTTGGTCTTCAGCGAGGCGAGGTCAGATCCCGAGCCCGGCTCCGAGAAGCCCTGGCACCACCAGTCATCGACATTGGCGATGCGCGGCAGATAATGCTGCTTCTGCTTCTCGTTGCCGAAAGTGTAGATGACCGGCCCGACCATGCTGACGCCGAAGGCGAGCGGCGCCGGCGCCGGATGCATCTGCAGCTCTTCGTTGAAAATGTACTGCTGCACCGAGCTCCAGCCGGTGCCGCCATATTCCTTCGGCCAGTGCGAGACGCCCCAGCCCTTCTTGTTCAGGATGCGCCACCAGGCGACCATCTCGTCCTTGGAGAGATGACGGCCCTCGACCATCTTGCGCCGCGTTTCCGGCGGTACGTTGTCCCTGAAGAAGGCTCTCACCTCTTCACGAAACGCGATTTCTTCCTTGCTGAAAGCGAGATCCATCGGATCCTCCTGTGAGCGAATTAGACTCTTTGGTAACGCGAACTTTCTGCCTCGTCGTCCCTGCGAACGCAGGGACCCATAACCACCGGTCGTCGTATGACCAAAGCCGTCTCCCCAAGCGCCCCAAGCGAGGCCGCGGCGTATGGGTCCCGGCTCAAGGCCGGGACGACGGCGGAGTTTAGGAACGACCTCCTGATACGGCTTGTTGTTTCGATGGCGCAGCCTGCGACGGCTGCTGCATGCGCAATTCGTGGCGCGACAGTTTGCCGACCGGCGTGCGCGGCAGTTCGCTGACGAAATCGAGCGCGGCGGGAAGTTCGTGCTTGCCGAGCTTGCCGGTGAGGAAGGCGCGCAGTTCATCCAGCGTGAACGGCTTTGCATCTGCGCGCAACTTGATGAACGCCTTTGCCGCCTCGCCGCGGTAGTCGTCCGGGATGCCGATCACGATCACTTCCTGCACGGCAGGATGCGTATAGATCGCCTGCTCGATCATCTGCGGATAGACGTTGAAGCCGCCCGAGATGATCATGTCCTTCTTGCGGTCGACCAGGTAGAAATAGCCATCGGCGTCCATGTAGCCGATATCACCGGTGAGAAAACGGTCGCCAACAAAGGCTTCCGCGGTTTCCTTCGGCCGGTTCCAGTATCCCTTGGTGACGTTCGGACCGCGGATGCGGATTTCGCCGGTTTCGCCCACCGGCATCAATTTGGTCGGATCCTCCAGCGACACCACGTCCATCTCGATGCCGGGCAGCGTCAGGCCGATCGAGCCGGGCTTGTCGGGCCCCTCCTTCGGGTGTGCGGTGCCGGGCGAGCAGGTTTCCGTCATGCCCCAACCGCTCTTCAGCTTCATGCCGACCCTGCGCTCCAGGATCCGTGCGACTTCAACCGGCAGCGGTGCACCGCCCGAACCAACGCTGACCAGCGAAGACAGATCGCGCTTGTCGAGGTCCGGCAGAGCTGCGATCGCGATCCACATGGTCGGCACGCCGGGGAAAACGGTGGCGCGCTTGACCTCGATGTCGCGCATCACGGCCTCGACGTCGAAACGCTGATGCAGCGAGATCAGATTGCCGCGCCGGATCGACGACAGCAGCACCACCGTCAGCGCATAGATATGAAACAGCGGCAGCACGCAAATCATGCGCTCGACCGCGTTGCGCTCGGCGCGCGACGGCTTGCCCCAGACGTCGTAGATCGACACCGCCGAGGTCAGATTGCTGTGGCTGAGCATCGCGCCCTTGGGCAGACCGGTGGTGCCGCCGGTATATTGCAGCAGTGCGACGTCGTCGGCCGAGATCGCGGGCCATTGCGCCGGTTTTGCTGCACCGTCAGTGAATTTCTTGTAGGTGACGATTTTCGGATTATCCGGCAGCGCCGCTTGCGGCGTGCCGACCTTGCCCCAATGATCGTCCTCGCAAACGATCAGGCGATCGAGCAGTCCGTGAGCGAGAAATTTCAGCGCGGTCGGCAATAGCGCCGACAGATTGCTGGTGACCAGCACGCGCGCGCCGGAGTCCGAAAGCTTGTGCGACAGCGCGATCTCGCCGTCGAGCGGCGACAGATGCACGACGCGGGCACCGGCCTTCAGCGCACCGAAGAAATTGATCGGGTGATCCGGCGAATTGCCGAGGAACAGCGCGACCGAACTGTTCTTGCCGTAGCCCGCTCGGAGGAAGGCGCTGGCGGCGGTCTCCACCAACGCTTCGAGTTCGCCGTAGCTGATCGGCCGGTCGCGGAATTCGATGGCCGGCCGCGAGGCGAACTCGGCGGCGGCTGTCGACAATAGCTCCGGCAGCGTACCGCGCGCGATCTGATCGTCCCAGCGGACGCCTTGCGGATAGAACTGCTCGCCGGGATGGGTCATGGATGCCTCGCAACGAGTGAGGCAGGCACGAGCGGATAGGCTCCCTTCCCCCTTGCGGGGAAGGGCTGGGGAAGGGGGTCCACACGGGCGGTCCCGATGCGGCTACCCCCCTCCCTAACCCTCCCCCGCAAGGGGGGAGGGAACGGAGAGGCCGTGCCGAGGATTCCCATCAAGCCGCCTTCGACTGCGCGGCCAGCGACGCAAACGTCTTGCCTTCGGCGGCGAGGCGCTTGAGCAGCGGGGCCGGCTCGAGCGACGGATCGTTGGTCTCCTTCGCATAGTACGACAGCCGGTCGGCAATATGCTTCAGCCCGACCTGATCGGCATAGAACATCGGGCCGCCGCGATAGATCGGCCAGCCATAGCCATAGAGCCAGATCACGTCGATGTCGCTCGGCCGCGCGGCGATGCTTTCCTCCAGGATGCGCGCACCCTCGTTGATCATCGGGTACATCATGCGCTCGAGGATCTCGTCGTCGCTGACGACGCGCTTCTTGCGGCCCAACCGCTGCAGCGTCTCGTCGATCAGCTTCTCGACTTCGGGATCGGGCAGCGGCGCGCGCGAGCCGCCTTCATACTTGTAATAGCCCTTGCCGGTCTTCTGGCCGAAGCGACCCGCCTCGCAGAGCGCGTCGGCGATTTCCGACTTGATGCCGCGGTCTTTTCGCGAACGCCAGCCGATATCGAGGCCGGCAAGATCGCTCATCGCGAACGGGCCCATCGGCATGCCGAACTTCGTCACCACGGCGTCGACCTGCTGCGGCAACGCGCCTTCGAACAAGAGCTTCTCCGACTGCTTGCCGCGCTGGGCCAGCATGCGGTTGCCGACAAAGCCGTCGCAGACGCCGACCACGGCCGGCACCTTTGCGATCTTGCGCGCAATCGACACGGCGGTGGTCAAGGCATCCGGCGCGGTCTTGTCGGCGCGGACGATCTCGCACAGCTTCATCACGTTGGCGGGCGAGAAGAAATGCATGCCGAGCACGTCCTGCGGACGCTTTGTCACCTTCGCGATCTCGTCGATGTTGAGATACGAGGTGTTGGAAGCCAGCACCGTGCCGGGTTTGGCGTATTTGTCGAGCGCCTCGAATACCTCCTTCTTGACCGCCATGGTCTCGAAGACGGCTTCGATCACAAGGTCAGCGTCCTTGACGTGCTCGAGACCGACCTTGCCGTCGATCAAGCCCATGCGCTTGGCCGGCGCATCCGCTGGGATGCCACCGCGCGCCGCGGTCGCCTCGTAGTTCTTCTGCATCACACCCATGCCGCGCTTGAGCTGCTCTTCGCCGGTCTCGATCAGCGTCACCGGGATACCGGCATTGGCAAAGGACATCGCGATGCCGCCGCCCATGGTGCCGGCGCCGATGATGGCGACGCGTTCGACCGGGCGCGGCTTGGTGCCATCAGGCACGCCGGCGATCTTGGCGGCTTCGCGCTCGGCGAAGAAGGCGTAACGCTGCGCCTTGGACTGGTCGCTGGAGACCAACTTGAGGAAACCTTCACGCTCCTTCTTCAACCCTTCGTCGAACGGCAGTTCGATGGCGGCACGCACCGCATCGGCCGCGGCGAACGGCGCTTCCAGCCCGCGCGCCTTCTTGGTCAATGCGGCGACTGCATTGGTAAAGATCGAGATGTCGGCCTTGGCGGCAGCGAGCTTTGAGTCATCGTCGCGCAGTTTGCGCAGCGGGCGCTTCTCCGCCAGCACCTTCAGCGCAAAGGATTCGCCACCCGAAGCGGGGCCTTCGACGATCTCCTCGATCAGGCCGTTCTTGAGCGCGTCGGCCGCGTTGATCGGATCGCCGCTGACGATCATCTTGACCGCCAGTTCGGGGCCGACCGCGCGCGGCAGCCGCTGGGTGCCGCCGGCGCCCGGCAACAGGCCGAGCTTCACCTCGGGCAGGCCGAGGCGAGCGTCCTTGGTGGCGACGCGATAGTGGCATGCCAGCGCGACTTCGAGACCGCCGCCGAGCGCCGTGCCGTGAATGGCAGCAATGATCGGCTTCGGCGACTTCTCCATGAGGTCAAGCACCTCGGCGAGGCCCGGCGGCTTCGGCGGCTTGCCGAACTCGGTGATGTCGGCGCCGGCGATGAAGGTGCGGCCGGCGCAGGTCAGCACGATCGCCTTCACTTCCGAATCCGCGATCGCGCTCTTCATGCATTCGAAGATGCCGCCGCGTACCGCGGCACTCAGCGCATTGACGGGAGGACTGTTGACCGTGACGATGGCGATGACGTCATGACGCTCGAGTTTTACCACTTCGCTCACGGGACTCTCCCTGGATCGTTTGTTCTTGGATGCCGCTCAACTTGCGTTGAGTAGCTACGGCTATTTCTGCTATTTCACCAATTTCGCACTGCGAAATTTAATTCCACACCTTGACAGGGAGGGTTATTTTGAAGCACGTCCCTTGTCAACGAGATCATCAGCAGCGTAGCGGGTAATGAAGCGTCCAGGGAAGAAAGTGGCGACTGATCGCAGCTTCGTCGTCGCACTCTCCCGCGGACTCGATGTGTTGCGCGCATTCCAGCCCAATGACGGGCTTCTCGGCAATCAAGAACTCGCCGCCCGTACCAAACTGCCGAAGCCAACCATTTCCCGGCTGACTTACACTCTGACCAAACTCGGTTATCTTACACCCGTTCCGCGCTTCGAAAAGTATCAGCTCGCGCCATCAGCCATGGCGCTAGGGTATGCCGCCCTTGCCAATCTCGGCGTTCGGCATTTGTCCGAGCCTTATCGCGAAGCGCTGATGCGCGAGACCGGCGGCGCCGTCGCGGTCGGCGGACGCGACCGTCACAGCATGATCTATTTCGGCCAGAGCCGCACCGGGCTGCTCGGTGTGCAGCTTGACGTCGGCTCACGCGTACCGATCGCGACCACCGCGATGGGACGGGCCTATCTCTGGGCCCTGCCCGACGACGAACGTGCCTCACTATTGCGCGAACTACGCGACCACTACGGCAATCGCTGGCCCAAAATGCGCGATGGCATCGAGCGCGCGGGCGAAATGCTTGCGCGTCACGGATTCACTATCTCTGCCGGCGAATGGCAGGACGATGTGCACGCCGTAGGTGTGCCGCTGAAGCTCAGCGACGGAACCGGACCGTATGCCTTCAATTGCGGCGCGCCTGCTTTCCGTTTCACGGAAGATCGTTTGGTCAACGACATTGGACCTCGCCTTGTCACGATGGTAAGGAACATTGAAGCAGCGCTGGGCGGCGCAGCACCACAATCAAAAAAATCAGAGAACAAGAAGTTGAAAGCAGGAGGAAGAGTTGCACGTTTGGCCGAGGGGATCAGATAGCCTTCACCATGACCGGCAAAGACATTTGCGCGGTCATTCCCGCTCCGTGATCAGGGCGGGCGGGACGCGATGACGCAGGCACAACTCGCGCGGGGAAATGCTCCCCTGCTCGCGGTTCGCGACGTCAGCGTCGTGTTCGGCGGCATCATCGCGCTCAACGGTGTGTCCTTTGACATGCACAAGGGAAACATCCTCGGGCTGATCGGACCAAACGGCGCCGGCAAGACGACTCTGTTCAATTGCCTCTCCAGACTCTACCAGCCGTCTTCCGGCGACATCCTGATGGAGGGCGTCAGCATCTTGACGCGGCCGCCACACCGGATCGCTGAGATCGGCATCGGGCGCACCTTCCAGAACGTCGCGCTGTTTCCCAATCTCTCGGTGCTCGACAACGTTCGCGTCGGCACCCATTCCCGTTCCAACAGCGACATCATCAGCGACTCCTTGCGACTGGGCTGGGTGCGCCGTGGCGAGGCCGAACTCAACAAGCACGTCCACGAGATCGTCACCTATCTCGGCCTTGATGACGTCGCCCACACCATCGTGTCAGGCCTGCCGTTCGGTACCCAAAAACGGGTCGAACTGGCGCGCGCACTGGCCGCGGATCCCAAGATTCTGCTGCTCGACGAACCCGCCGGCGGTCTCAATCACGAAGAAGTCCACGTGCTTGGCGACCTGATCAAGCGCATCCGCGACGAGCGCCACATGACCATACTGCTGGTCGAACACCACATGGGTCTGGTGATGTCGATCGCCGACCACGTCGTCGCACTCAACTTCGGCCGCAAGCTCGCCGAGGGAACGCCGGCCCAGGTCCAGGCCGACCCGGATGTCATCAAAGCCTATCTGGGGAGCAAGGACCAATGACCGCGATGCTCAACGTCAAGGACCTCCGCGCCTATTACGGCCAGGTCCAGGCACTTCACGGCCTCTCCTTCGCTCTCAACGAGGGCTCGCTGACCACCCTGTTAGGGGCCAACGGTGCCGGCAAGACCACCACCTTGCGCGCGATCTGTAACATGGTGCGCTCGACCGGAGCGATCGAGTTCGAGGGCAAGCCGCTCTCCGGCCAATCGACCGAAAACGTCGTTCGCCTCGGCATCGCCCATGTGCCGCAGGGCCGCGGCACCTTCACCACCATGACGGTGGAAGAAAATCTGCAGCTCGGCGCCATCACCCGCAACGACAAGAAGGGAGTGGTCGCCGACATCGAGCGCATGTACCAGCATTTCCCGGTGCTGAAGGAACGGCACACCCAGCAGGCAGGCACACTCTCCGGTGGCGAGCAGCAGATGCTCGCGGTCGCGCGTGCGCTGATGCTGCGTCCACGGCTGATGCTGCTGGACGAGCCGTCGTTCGGCCTAGCGCCCCTGATCGTGCGCGAGCTGTTCAAGATTCTCGGCAAGATCAACCGTGAGGAAAAGGTCACCATTCTGGTGGTGGAGCAGAACGCGCAACTCGCGCTGGAGCTCGCGGATAAGGCCTACGTCATTGAAACCGGACGTATCGTGATGTCGGGAAGCGCTGCCGAAATCGCGAACAACGAAGACGTCCGTAAATCTTATCTCGGTTATTGAGGAGCGCAGCCGTGGAACTTTTTATCAACCAAGTTCTGGCTGGCATTGCCACAGGTGCGATCTATGCCTGCATGGCGCTCGCCGTCGTCATGATCTACCAGGCGATCGATCATCTCAATTTCGCCCAAGGCGAAATGGCGATGTTCTCGACATTCATCGCCTGGCAGCTGATGCAATGGGGGGTGCCATACTGGTGGGCCTTCCTTCTCACGCTGGCGTTTTCGTTCGCAGGCGGCATCGCCATCGAGCGCATGTTGTTCAAGCCGCTTGCCAAGGCGCCGATCCTGACCAATGTCGCCGGTTTCATCGCATTGTTTGCGATCGTCAACAGCGTCGCCGGACTGACCTGGGACTTCACGATCAAGCAGTTTCCGACACCGTTCGGATCGTCACCTTTTCTTGGCAGTCAGCTAATCTCGACCCATCAGGCCGGCATGATCGGCGTTACGGTGGGACTGCTGATTCTGCTCTATCTGTTCTTTCAGTTCACCCGGATCGGCCTTGCCATGCGCGCGGCCGCCTCGTTGCCAGAATCGGCACGGCTGGTCGGCATCAACACCAGCTGGATGATCGCGCTGGGCTGGGGCATGGCGTCCGCGATCGGCGCGATCGCCGGCATCCTGATAGCGCCGGTGGTGTTCCTGGAGCCGAACATGATGGGCGGCGTGCTGATCTACGGGTTTGCCGCGGCCGTCCTCGGCGGCCTGACCAGTCCGCTCGGCGCGGTTGTCGGCGGCTTCCTGGTCGGCGTATTCGAGAATCTCGCCGGGACATACATTCCCGGCGTCGGTAACGAATTGAAACTGCCGATCGCGCTTGCGCTGATCATCACCGTGTTGGTTCTCAAACCGGCGGGCCTGTTTGGCCGGCCCATCGTGAAGCGAGTTTGATCATGAGCGCAGTTGAGGAAGTCGCAAACGAAGCACCGGCGGTCGAGGCCGTCCCGAAGAGAGCCATGACGCTCGGCTACGGCACCTCGCTCGTGGTGCTGGGGTTGCTGATCATCGCACCGATGTTCTTGAAGAATTTCTTCGTCTTCCAGATGACGATGTTGCTGATCTACGCGCTGGCGGTTCTGGCGCTGAACATCCTGACCGGCGGCAGCGGCCAGTTTTCACTGGGCCAAAGTGCCTTCTACGCGGTCGGAGCTTATACCTCCGCCATCCTGATGGAGCATATGGGCGTAAACTACGCCCTGACATTACCCATTGCCGGCATCATCTGCTTTGGCTTCGGGTTCTTGTTCGGTCAGCCGGCGTTGCGTCTGAGCGGCATCTATCTGGCGCTGGCGACGTTTGCGCTGGCGGTAGCAATGCCGCAGTTGCTGAAACTGGGCTTCTTCGAACACTGGACCGGCGGCGTGCAGGGACTGGTCGTAACCAAGCCCGATGCACCGTTCGGCCTGCCGATATCGCAGGACAGGTGGCTGTACTATTTCACCCTCGTGATCTCGATCGGGATCTATATCGCCTCGGTCAACCTGCTTCGGTCGCGCTCCGGCCGCGCCTTCATGGCGATCCGGGACAACGAGATCGCGGCCTCCGCCATGGGCGTCGACGTGGCGCTGTACAAGACGCTGGCGTTCGGCGTCTCAGCCGGCATCACCGGCGTTGCCGGTGGTCTCGGCGCCATCGCGGTGCAGTTCGTGGCGCCTGACGGCTACACCATCACGCTCGCGATCTCGCTGTTCCTCGGCATGGTCGTCGGCGGCGTCGGCTGGCTGCCGGGCTCGATCGTGGGAAGCGCCTTCATCATCTTCGTGCCGAATATCGCCGAACACATATCCAAGGGCCTCTCCGGCGCGGTGTTCGGCGTGCTCTTGTTTATTGTCATCTTCCTCGTGCCGCATGGCGCAAGGCAGGTCGCAATTGTTGCGCAGCAGATGCTCGGTAAATTGAAGAACTAACTTCACGCCGCGGGATCTGTTCGACGACATCATCAGCGGCGAACTCGACCGTTAACCAATATTCCGCCGGGCGGTAGTTTCCCGGATCATCCGACTAAATACCGCCCTCCGCGACGCCGTCGCGGGGGGCTTTTTGTTGCTGGACGCAGCCGAAAGGTATTCAATGAAGCCCAAGAGCCGCCAAGCGCTCCAATCAAAAACAATGACACAGTCATCGATCCCAGGGAGATCAAAAAATGTCCGCCATCAACTTGCGACTGGGAGCCTTTGCGGCCGCCCTCGCATTGCTTGCCGCGACCAGCAGCGGCGCATTTGCACAAAAGAAATACGACACCGGCGCTACCGATACCGAAATCAAGATCGGCAACATCATGCCCTATAGCGGACCGGCTTCCGCTTACGGCGTGATCGGAAAAACCGAAGAGGCCTATTTCAGGAAGATCAACGCCGAGGGCGGCATCAACGGCCGCAAGATCAACTTCGTCAGCTATGACGACGCCTACAGCCCGCCGAAAACCGTGGAGCAGGTGCGCAAGCTGGTCGAGAGCGATGAGGTCCTGCTCGTCTTCAACTCGCTCGGCACTCCCCCGAACACGGCTATCCAGAAGTACCTGAACACCAAGAAGGTGCCGCAACTGTTCGTCGCCACCGGCGCCACCAAGTGGAACGATCCGAAGGACTTCCCCTGGACGATGGGCTGGCAGCCCAATTACCAGAGCGAGTCGCAGATCTACGCCAAGTACATCCTGAAGAACCATCCGAACGCCAAGATCGGTATTCTTTATCAGAACGACGACTACGGTAAGGACTATCTAAAAGGCTTCAAGGACGGACTTGGCGCCAAGGCCGCATCAATGATCGTCCTGGAGGAGAGCTACGAAGTCTCCCAACCGACGATCGACTCCCACATCGTCAAGCTGAAGTCGTCAGGCGCCGACGTATTCTTCAACATCACCACACCGAAGTTTGCGGCGCAGGCGATCAAGAAGAATGTCGAGATCGGCTGGAAGCCGCTGCATTTCCTAAACAACGTCTCGGCATCGATCGGCAGCGTGATGAAGCCGGCCGGCTTCGAGAACGGGCAGGACATCATCTCGTCGCAATACTTCAAGGATCCAACCGACGCGCAATGGAAGAACGATGCCGCGATGAAGGCATGGAACGAGTTCCTGGATAAGTATTATCCGGAAGCCAACCGGGCCGATGCATCGGTGATGTACGCCTATATCGTCTCTCAAGGCTTGGTGCACGTGCTAAAGGCCTGCGGCGACGACCTGACCCGCGCAAACGTCATGAAGCAGGCGGCCAGCATCAAGGACCTCGAACTCAACGGCCTGCTGCCTGGGGTCAAGGTCAACACGTCGGCGACCGATTTTGCTCCGCTCTCGCAATTGCAACTGATAAGGTTCAAGGGCGAGAACTGGGAACGCTTCGGCGAGATTCTCTCGGGCGACGTCGGCGGCTGAGCGCCGCTGCGAGCTCTGCTTAAGATGCAGCCCCTGCGGCTTTTGCCGCAGGGGCCTTTTTATTGTGACCCCTTTGGCAAGATGCTAATCACGACGCTGTCAGAAGAGCCTCGTCAAGAAGCCCGACAGTTACATTAAGAAATGAAAAGGGAGAGACAGAAGTGTCCACAATCAAAAAACTTGCGGTGGTTTCGACCGCGTTTGGATTGCTCGCGGCAAGTTCGAGCGGCGTTCTCGCACAGAAGAAATACGATTCCGGTGCGAGCGACAGCGAAATCAAGATCGGCAACATCATGCCTTACAGCGGACCGGCCTCCGCCTATGGCGTGATCGGCAAGACCGAGGAAGCTTACTTCAGAAAGATCAATGCCGAGGGCGGCATCAACGGCCGAAAGATCAATTTCATCAGCTATGACGACGCCTATAGCCCGCCGAAGACCGTGGAGCAGGCGCGCAAGCTGGTCGAGAGCGATGAAGTCCTGCTGGTCTTCAACCCGCTTGGCACCCCGCCGAACACGGCGATCCAGAAGTACCTGAACAGCAAGAAGGTGCCGCAACTGTTCGTCGCCACCGGCGCCACCAAGTGGAATGATGCGAAGAATTTTCCGTGGACGATGGGCTGGCAGCCCAACTACCAGAGCGAAACGCAGATCTATGCGAAATACATTCTGAAGGAGAAGCCGAACGCCAAGGTCGGCATCCTCTACCAGAACGACGACTACGGTAAGGACTACCTGAAGGGCTTCAAGGACGGTCTCGGCGCCAAGGCCGCATCGATGATCGTGCTGGAGGAAAGCTACGAGGTCTCCGAGCCGACCATTGACTCCCACATCGTCAAGCTGAAGGCCTCCGGCGCCGACGTGTTCATCAACATCACCACGCCGAAATTCGCGGCGCAGGCGATCAAGAAGAACGCCGAGATCGGCTGGAAGCCGCTGCATTTCCTCAACAACGTCTCGGCCTCGATCGGCAGCGTCATCAAGCCGGCCGGCATGGAGAACGCTCAGGACATCATCTCCTCGCAATACCTGAAAGATCCGACGGATGGGCAGTGGAAGGATGATGCGGGCATGAAGGCCTGGAACGAGTTCCTGGACAAGTATTATCCGGAAGCCAACCGCGCCGACGCCTCGGTGATGTTTGGCTATACCGTGGCGCAGGGTCTCGTGCATGTGCTGAAAGCCTGCGGCGACAATCTCACGCGCGAGAACGTCATGAAGCAGGCCGCCAGCATCAAGGACCTCGAACTCGGCGGGCTGCTGCCGGGCATCAAGGTCAACACGTCACCGACCGACTTTGCGCCGATCTCGTCGGTGCAACTGATCAGGTTCAAGGGCGAGACCTGGGAACGCTTCGGTGAAATCCTGTCCGGTGACGCCGGCGGCTAGTCATCTCAATTTGTAATCGGTCCATTTGCGGGCCGGAAGAGCCCTCGCGGCACGCTCGCGGGGGTTTTCTTTTGCAGCGATTGGATGGATAACCAGACCTCCCGTCCCGTTAGCAGCCCCCGTTGCAGATCATGACCGACCGACGTCCCCTCTTGCGTGCGATCTTTGATGCGGCCGTCGCGGCCGCGCATCCCGACGTCGTGCTCTCAGCGCATCTGCCTCCCGCGCCCAAGGGCAAGGTGATCTGCCTCGCCGCAGGCAAGGGCGCGGCGGCGATGGCGGCTGCGGCGGAACGGCACTACCTCGATACGCTGGGACTCGATCCGTCGCGGCTGACCGGCCTTGCCACCACGCGCCACGGCCACGGCGTGCCGACGCGGCGAATCAGGGTTGTCGAAGCCGGCCATCCCGTGCCCGACGAAGCCGGGCTGAAAGCCGCCGACGAGACGCTGCGTCTCGCCGCGGAGGCGACTGCGGACGATCTTTTGCTGGTGCTGTTGTCCGGCGGCGGCTCGGCAAACTGGATCGCACCCGCAGATGGCGTTTCGTTCGCACAGAAGCAGCAGGTAAACCGCGCGCTGTTGCGTTCGGGCGCGCCGATCGGCGAGATGAACGTCGTGCGCAAGCATCTGTCGCGGATCAAGGGCGGCCGGCTGGCCCGCGCCGGGCAGCGCGCCGCCGAGATCGTGACGCTTGCGATCTCCGACGTACCGCACGACGATCCGTCCGCGATTGCATCGGGACCGACGGTACCCGATTCCTCCACGCTGGCAGACGCCCGCGCCCTGGTCGCAAAGTATAATCTCACAGTCGACGATGCCGTCCGGCGCGCACTCGACGATCCCAGGAACGAGAGCTGCAAGCCCGGCGATCCCGCCTTTGCTCGCGCGCGATTCGAGATGATTGCAAAGCCGAAGGCTTCTCTCGACGCGGCGATCAAGGTCGCCAAGGACGCAGGCTATGAGGTTGTTGGCCTCGGCGCGGATCTCGAAGGCGAGGCACGCGAGGTGGCGGCCGATCATGCGCGACTGGCGCTGAAAGCACAAAGCGAAGGTCAACGAACCGCGATCCTGTCGGGCGGCGAGCTCACGGTGACCGTGCGTGGCAATGGCCGCGGCGGTCCCAACCAGGAATATGCGCTGGCGCTGGCGGATCTTCTGAAGGATACGTCCGGCATTGTGGCGCTGGCCGCAGACACCGACGGCGCCGACGGCGGTGCCGGCAGCGCGACCGACCCGGCCGGCGCTTTGATCGATCAGGCGACGTTCGCGAAGATGAAGTCGCTCGGCCTCGATCCTGCGGCCTACCTCGCCAACAACGATGCGACCGCGTTCTTTTCGGCCACCGGCGATCTCCTGCTGATCGGCCCGACCCTCACCAACGTCAACGACGTCAGGGTGATCTTGGTGGACCCGGCGTAGATCGCCGGGCAACTGCCGGCGCCTCGCATGCGCCGCAGCGACATTAACGCTTTGTTGAGCAGTTTGCGAAGAACCCGCGCGCATTTTGCCGATCTCGAAGCTGCGATTCACCAGCTTGGCATCTAATGGCCGTTCTCCTGGGGGAGGAGAGCCGCCAGTGGCGGCTGGGGAAACGCTCTATGACAGATCACGTCCAGATATCCGCGCCGCGGTCAGCGCATTTAAGCGCTCGGCTGGAGGACGCGATCAACCATATGTCGCTCGGCATCGTCGTATTCGACGAGAAGCGCGAGGTCGTTTTCTGCAACCGTCGTTACAGGGAAATGTACGGGCTCTCGCCTGAACAGGTGAAGCCGGGAACACCGACCCAGGAACTGATCCGGCACCGGCTGAAACTCGGGCTGAAGGTGCAGGTCGCGGTCGATGATTATATCCGTGAGCGCGTCGGTCGCGACATCGCACTCGACACCACGGTGCAGGAATTCACCGACGGCCGGATCGTCGCCTACACCGTCTACCCGATGCCGGACGGCGGCGGGATGGCGACCCACGAGGACATCACCGAGCGCGAGGAGCTCAATGCCCGGCTGAAGAAACAATTCGAGCTCGGCAAGGAGCAGGAAGAAGCCCTGCGCGTCAGGAACTTTCAGTTCGACACCGCGATCAACAACATGTCGCAGGGGCTTTGCTTCTTCGATTCCGACCACCGCCTGATCGTCTGCAACGAGCGCTTCGTTACGATGTACGACATTGCGCCCGAGCGCGTCAGCCCCGGCATGTCGCTGGTCGAGATCGTCGACCTGCGCTTCGAGGCCGGCAGCTTCCCCGCCATGACGCGCGACGAATATCTGCAATGGCGCACCAACGTGGCGGTCTCCAATGAGGCGAAAGACAGCATCGTCGAATTGAAGAACGGGCGTACCTTCAAGATCCGCCACCGCCCGATGCCCGGCGGCGGCTGGGTCGCGACCCATGAGGACATCACCGACCAGCGGCAGTCCGAGGTCAAGATAGAGTACATGGCGCACCACGATGCGCTGACCGATCTTGCCAATCGGGTGCTGTTGAACGACCGGCTCGAACATGCGCTTGGCAGAGTTTCGGGCGGGGAAATGGTGGCCGTCCATCACCTCGATCTCGATCAGTTCAAGGCCGTAAACGATACGCTCGGCCACCCCTGCGGCGACAAGTTGCTCAGGAGTGTCGCCGAACGGTTGCGCCGGCTCGTTGGCGATTCCGACACGATCGCGCGGATGGGCGGCGATGAATTCGTCATCGTGCAGGCCCCGATCTCGGACCCTGCCGATGCCACTTCGCTGGCGCAGGGCGTCATCGATGCGTTGAGCGAGCCCTATGAAATCGACGGCCAGCAGGCCGTGATCGGCGTCAGCATCGGCATTTCGGTCGGTCCCGGCGACGGATCGAACCCCGACAAATTGCTGCGCAATGCCGACCTCGCGCTCTACCGCGCCAAGAGCGACGGCCGCAGCACGTTCCGCTTCTTCGAGCCTGCGATGGACCTGCAGATGCAGACCCGCCGCATCATGGAGCAGGATCTGCGCAAGGCTCTGCCGGCGGGCGAGTTCGAGCTGCATTACCAGCCGGTCGTCAACTTGGCGAGCAAGGAAATCAGCGGCTTCGAGGCGCTGATACGCTGGAATCATCCGACCAAGGGAATGATCTCGCCGGCGGCCTTCATCCCGCTGGCCGAAGAGATCGGCTTCATCGTGCCGATGGGCGAGTGGGTCATCAGGCAGGCTTGTGCCACCGCCGCGCAGTGGCCCGACAACCTTCACGTCGCCGTCAATATTTCAGCGATCCAGTTTCGCAGTCCCGGCCTGATGCAGGTGATCGTCGGCGCGCTCGCCGCCTCCGGTCTCGCGCCGACGCGGCTGGAGATCGAAATCACCGAGAGCGTGTTGCTCCACAACAAGGAAGCGACGCTCGCGCTGCTGCATCAATTGCGCGCGCTCGGCATCCGGATCGCCATGGACGATTTCGGCACCGGATACTCGTCGCTGACCTACCTGCAAAGCTTTCCGTTCGACAAGATCAAGATCGACCGCTCGTTCATCAAGAACATCACCGAGAATTCGAGCTCGCTCAACATCGTGCGCGCGGTTGCCGCGCTCGCCAATGGCATGGGCATGACGGCGACCGCCGAGGGCGTCGAAACCGCGGAGCAACTCCACAGCATCGCATCCGAGGGATGCACGGAAATGCAGGGCTTCCTGTTCAGCAAGCCGCTTCCCGCCGCCGAGATCGAGCGGCAGTTTCTGTCGGGACGCGGGCCGCGCGCGGCTCAAGGCCGCATCGTCGCGGCGTGATTGCTCACTATCACCGTCATTCCGGGGCGATGCGCAGCATCGAACCCGGAATCTCGAGATTCGGGTTCGGTCCTTCGGACCGCCCCGGAATGACGACAACTCAAAACTCCGCCGCGATCTTCGACAGCATTTCAAGCAGCGCGACGCGATTGGCGGGACCCAGCAGCTCGTTGAGACGCGCCTCGTGCTTGCTGGCAACGAGCTTCTTGGCGCGCGCCAGCACTGCCCTGCCCTTGTCGGTCAGAACCAGGATGTGCGAGCGACGGTCGTTGGTCGAGCGCATCCGGGCACAGAGGCCGCGGCTCTCCAGCGCATCCAGCATCGAGACGAAATTCGGCCTGAGGATGCCGAGCGTGTTGGCGATTTCGGTCTGGTTGCGCCCGGGATTGCGGTCGAGCAACAATAGCACCGAGAATTGCGCCGGCGTCAGTTGCAGCGGCGCGACACAGCGCAGGAAATCCTCGAATACCTTGAGCTGCGCGCGCTTGAGCGAATAGCCGAGCAGGTCGGCCAGCTCGCCCAGTTGCAGCCCGGCACTCTCCGCGGCGCCATCGGCGATTTCCTTGCCGTTGCCGCGCGACGACTTGACGACATCGGTCGCTGCCTTGGAAACTGTCATGGCGTGAGGCTCGCCCCCGAAAAAGGCGCGGCCGATGACCGGGCCTTGATGTTATATTTGATAATTGTTATTGGATATATCAAATATCGGCGCCTTTCAACTGCCGAGATATGGGACGGCCGGCGGACCGTGCGAGGTCAGGACCGGCGACGCTTTTAGGGGGAGCGCCAGTCTTGAATACGACGATCATGCTGTTCCTGCTGCAGGACGGCATCACCAATGGCGCGATCTATGCGCTGCTCGGGCTGGCGCTGGTGCTGGTGTTTGCCGTCACCCGCGTCATCCTGATCCCGCAGGGCGAGTTCGTGACCTTCGGCGCGCTGAGTTACGCCATGCTGGCAACCGGTCAGGTGCCGGGCACCGCAAAGCTGGCGATGGTCATGGGCTTGGTCGCGTTCGGCCTCGACCTGTTTGAGGCACGGCGATCGTTGCGGCTGAAGCGGGTCGCGCGCGCCTTTGCCCTCAACATCGCTCTCCCCGCCGCGATCCTGGCCCTGACCTACGGCCTTGCCGGTCCCAAGACCCCGATTTGCAGTCAACATCGCGCTGTCGCTTTTGATCGTCGCGGCTATCGGCCTGTTCCTCTACCGCATCGCGTTTCAACCGATCGCCCATACCTCGGTGCTGGTGCTGCTGATCGCCTCCGTCGGCTGTCATCTCGCGCTGCAGGGCCTGGGCCTCGTGTTCTTCGGCGCCGAGGGCCTGCGCGGGCCGGCGCTGTCGAATGCGGCACTGACGATTGGCCCGCTGCGCTTCACCGGCCAAAGCCTTGCGGTCTACGGGCTGACGGTCGCCTTCATCGTTGCGCTGTGGCTGTTCTTCGGCTTCACGCTGATGGGCAAGGCGTTGCGCGCTACCGCCGTCAACCGCCTCGGCGCCCGCCTCGTCGGAATCCGCACCACGCTGTCGGGGCAGATCGCCTTCCTCCTGGCATCCCTGATCGGCGCGATTTCCGGGATCCTGATCGTGCCGATCACCACGCTCTACTACGACACCGGCTTCCTGATCGGCCTGAAAGGTTTTATTGCCGCGATCATCGGTGGACTCGTCAGCTATCCGCTGACGGCCGTCGCAGCCTTGCTGGTCGGCAGCGTCGAGGCGTTCTCTTCGTTCTACGCCAGCAATTTCAAGGAGGTCATCGTCTTTACGCTGATCCTTCCCGTGCTGGTGCTGCGTTCGCTCGCAGCGCCCGCGGTCGAGGAAGAGAAGGATTGACGGCGATGAACCAGCGCACCCCCCTCATCATCTTCGCGCTCGTGATGGCAGCGATCCCGTTCATTCCGGGCATCCCGCCATTCTGGATCGTGCTGCTCAACAATATCGGCCTCGCCGCACTGGTGGCGATGGGGCTGGTGCTCTTGACCGGTGTTGGCGGCCTCACCTCGTTCGGCCAGGCCGCCTTCTGCGGCTTCGGCGCCTATACCACGGCGGTATTGACCACGGCCTACGGTTTCTCGCCATGGCTCACGCTGCCGCTCTCGCTTGTGGTCAGCGGCATCGCCGCGGTCCTGCTCGGCATCGTCACTGTGCGGCTATCCGGCCATTATCTGCCGCTCGGCACCATCGCCTGGGGCATCGGCCTGTTTTACCTGTTCAGCAAGCTGGAATTCCTCGGCCGCAATGACGGCATCTCCGGCATCCCGCCGCTCTCGATCGGCAATTTCCGGATGCTCGATCCCGGCACGATCTATTTCGCGATCTGGATCGCGGTGCTGGTCTCGGCGCTCTTGACCATAAACCTGCTGGACTCCCGCACCGGCCGCGCGATCCGCGCGCTGCGGCGCGGGCATATCGCCGGCGAAGCGTTCGGCGTGCAGACGCCGCGCGCCAAGCTTCTGGTATTCATCTATGCGGCTGTGCTCGCGGGCTTGTCCGGCTGGCTCTATGCGCATTTCCAGCGCGCCGCCAATCCGACCCCGTTCGGCGCGCAGGCCGGCATCGAATACCTGTTCATCGCCGTGGTCGGCGGCGCCGGCTATGTCTGGGGCGCAGTGCTCGGCGCTGGCATCGTCGTGATCCTCAAGGAGATCCTGCAGAGCTATCTGCCCTATATCTTCGGCGGCCAGAGCCAGCTCGAGACCATCGTGTTCGGCATCCTGCTGGTCGTTCTGCTGCAACTGGCGCCGACCGGCGTCTGGCCCTGGCTGATGTCGCGACTGCCGATCCAGCCGGGCCGCAAGCTGCCCGATGCGTCGCTTCCGCTTGCCACGCCCGTGCGCGCACAGGCTTCGTCCGCCGTGCTGCTGCAGATCGAGAAGGCGCGCAAGCAGTTCGGCGGCGTGATTGCCGTCAACGACGTCTCCTTCGACGTCCAGGCCCGCGAGATCGTCGCCCTGATCGGCCCCAACGGTGCCGGCAAGAGCACGACCTTCAACCTGATCACGGGCGTGCTGACGACGACCGGCGGCACCATCTCGGTGCTCGGCAACAAGGTCGACAACGCTCCGCCGCAGGAGGTTGTAAAACTCGGCGTCGCGCGCACCTTCCAGCATGTCAAGCTGGTCCCTGACATGACCGTGCTGGAGAACGTCGCGATCGGTGCGCATTTGCGAGGGTCTGCGGGCGCGATCTCCAGCATGTTCCGACTCGACCGGGCCGACGAGGCGAAATTGCTGGCGGAAGCCGCCCGCCAGATCGAGCGTGTCGGCCTCGGCGATCAGATCGACCAGTTGGCGGGAAGCCTGTCGCTCGGCCAGCAGCGCATTGTCGAGATTGCACGCGCGCTGTGCGTCGATCCCCTGCTGCTGCTGCTCGACGAGCCGGCCGCGGGACTGCGCCACATGGAAAAACAGCGGCTCGCTGCCCTGCTCCGTCAACTGCGCGACGGCGGCATGTCGGTGCTGCTGGTCGAGCACGACATGGGTTTTGTGATGGATCTCGCCGACCGCGTCGTGGTGCTGGATTTCGGCACCAAGATCGCCGAGGGCACGCCGGATGCGATCAAGACCAATCCAGATGTGATCAAGGCCTATCTCGGAGCTACCGCATGAGCGCGCTGTTATCGGTCTCCGACGCCCACGTTTCCTACGGCAATGTCGAAGCCGTGCGCTCGGTTTCGCTCGACGTCGCCGACGATGAGATCGTCACCATCATCGGCGCCAACGGCGCCGGCAAGACCACGCTGCTCAACGCCATCATGGGCGTGCTGCCGCTCAAGGGCGCCACCGCCTTCGCCGGCACCGACATGACCCCGCTCGACATCGAGGATCGCGTCGCGGCGGGCCTCTGTCTCGTGCCGGAGCACCGCGAATTGTTCGGCACGATGAACGTCGAGGACAATCTGCAGCTCGGCGCCTTCCGAATTCCGAAGGCAACCGCGGCAAGGTCGTTCGAGCGGGTCTACACGCTGTTTCCGCGGCTCAAGGAGCGGCGCAAGCAATTGGCCGGCACCCTCTCCGGCGGCGAGCAGCAAATGCTGGCGATGGGCCGCGCCCTGATGGGCGCGCCGAAACTGCTGATGCTGGACGAGCCGAGCCTCGGGCTCGCACCGATCATCGTGGCCGACATCTTCCGCACCATCGGCGAATTGCGCGCCGCCGGCGTGTCGGTGCTGCTGGTGGAACAGAATGCGCAAGCGGCGCTTAAAATCGCCGACCGCGCCTACGTCATGGAACTCGGCGAATTCATCCTGTCCGGATCGGCCAAGGATATCGCCAGCAACCAGCGCGTCGCGGCGAGCTATCTCGGCTTCCAGCACGAGGGCGCAAGCGGGATTTAGGCTCGGCTCCCGTAGGGTGGGCAAAGGCGCACTTGCGCCGTGCCCACCATCTCTCATGTTCGCTGGTCTATGGTGGGCACGCTTACGCCTTCGCTCGTCGAGCTACGGCGGACAAGTCGCTTTGCCCACCCTACAGACGCCCCCTCACTTCGCCGGGACGTACTTGCCGTCCTTCACGGTCAGGATGATGCGCGAGCGGTCATCGAGGCCGTAGCGATCCTTTTCAGTGAAGTTGTAGACGCCCTGGCTCGCCGCGATTTCCTTCTCCGAGATCAGCGCCAGACGGATCGCCTCGCGGAATTCCGGCGTGCCCGGCTTGGCCTTCTTCAGCGCCACCGGGATTACGCGCTTGAGAACTTCAAAGGCGTCATAGGAGTGGCCGGCGAACTGGCTGCGGCTGTTGGCGCCATACTTGGCTTCGTAGGCGGTATTGAGCGCCAGCCCCGGCTTCTTGGTCAGCGCGCTGTCGGGCTGGGACTCCGGCGACATCACCGGACCGGAAGCCATGATCACGCCTTCCGCCGCGGGACCCGCGATGCGGATGAAGTCCATGCTGGCGGCGCCGTGGGTCTGATAGATCAGGCCCTTGTAGCCGCGCTCGCGCAACGTGGTCTGCGGCAGCGCCGCTGCGGTGCCGGAAGCGCCGATGAGAACGGCGTCGGGATTGGCGGCGACCAGCTTCAGCACCTGGCCGGCGACCGACGTATCCGGGCGGGCAAAGCGCTCTTCGGTAGCCATGGTCAGGCCCATGGGCACGGCCTGGGTCTTGAAGTCGTTGACCCAGAGATCACCGTAGGAATCGGAGTAGCCGATGTAGCCGACGGTCTTGATGCCGTGCGCCTTCATGTGCTCGTACAGCACCTTGCCCATGATCGGGATCGGCTGCGGCATTGCGACCGACCACTTCATGCGCGCCTCGTTGATCGGGAGCGGCGCGAGGCCGAAATGTGGAATCCCCGCCTCGTTCGCAACCGTGGAGACCGCAACCGTCGGAGGAGTCGTCGAGGAGCCCATGATGATGTCGGCCTTCGACTCAGTTACGAAGCGCCGTGCATTGGTGGTTGCCGCGGTCGGATCGCCGCCGTCGTCGAGCACGATGACCTTGATCGGTACGCCGCCGATTTCCTTCGGCACGAAATCGAGCGAGTTGCGTTCGGGAATACCGAGAGCGGCTGCGGGACCGGTCGTGGTGACGGTGATGCCGATCGTGATTTCATTGGTCTGTGCAATGACCGGCGCGCCCGGCAGGGCGAGGGCCGCGATGACAGCCGCCGCGGACAGAAAAGCCTTCTTCATTCATTCCTCCCTTGGATTATTATCTGCAGTCTTAAGCAAAACCGGGCCCTTAATTCAGCCCCTTCTTTAGGTCATGCCGGATAGTAAGTCAGCCCCGCATGAAACGCTCGATGATCTCCGGCGGCATCGGCGCCGATTTCAGCTTCGCGGGATCGTCCGGGTGCTTGCCGACCAGCACGCGGGTTTCGAACGCCTCGATCGCCAATGCCTCGCCCTTGAACACGTTGTGGACCACCTCGAAGCTGGAGCGCTTGAAACTCTCGATCCGGCTTTCGATCCGGATCCAGTCGCCATGGGTGGACGGGATATGAAATTTGGCCCTTGTGTCGACCATGGGAATGCCGACGAGGCCATATTTGTGGATGAGGTCCTGTTTCGAAAAGCCGGCGGCTTCGAACATGATCGAAGTGGAATCGTCGAACATCGCGAAATAGCGCGGGTAGTAAACGATATTGGCGGGGTCGCAATCACCCCACTGGATCTGCACGTCGCGCCGGTTGACGAACATGGGATGAGTTATCCTAGCGCGGTGCCATGCGAAGCGCGGCATCGAGCCGCACCACTTCGCCGTTCAGGTACGGATTGTCGATCATGTGCAGCGCCAGCGAGGCAAACTCGTCGGCCTGGCCGAGGCGGCGCGGGAACGGGATCGAGGCGGCAAGTGAGTCCTGCGCTTCCTGCGGCAGGTTGGCGAGCAGCGGCGTGAGGAAGAGGCCCGGCGCGATCGTCAGCACGCGAATCCCGAACTGCGCCAGTTCGCGCGCGATCGGCAGCGTCATGGCGACGATGCCGCCCTTGGAAGCCGAATAAGCCGACTGACCGATCTGGCCGTCATAGGCCGCGACCGAGGCGGTCGAGATCACCACGCCGCGCTCGCCGGTCGCAAGCGGCTCGAGCTTCGACATCGGAGCGGTCGCCAACCGCAGCATGTTGAACGAGCCGATCAGATTGACCCTGATCACCTTGTCGAAGTCGCCGAGCGCCATCGGGCCGTCCTTGCCGATCACGCGCTTGGCGACGCCGATGCCGGCGCAGTTCACCAGCACGCGCGCCGGACCATGGGCCGCCGCAGCCTTGGCGATCGCAGCCTCCGCGGAGGCAGCATCGGAAACGTCGCAGATCACGGCGACGCCGCCGATCTCGGCCGCGACGGCCTCCGCCAGGTTGGCGTTGAGATCGCAAACTGCGACCTTGGCGCCCTGCGCCGCGAGGCGGCGCGCGGTCGCCGCGCCCAATCCCGATGCGCCGCCGGTGACGATGGCGGCCTGGTCCTTCAACTGCATGGTGCTCTCCCTGACAAGCTTTTGCGCGAATTCGGTTACAGCGTGATCACCTGCGCCGGTGGCGCGGGCGAATAGATCTCCTCGATCAGCGCGCTGCGATTCTCCAGAACAGCGCGCTGGTTGATCGAGCCCTTGTCGGTGACCTCGCCGCGATCGATCGACAGCGGCGTATCGAGCAGCACCGCGCGCGTGATCCTGGTCGATGAGCCCGTCGCGCCCGCGACGAGCTTCTTGAAGCGTTCGCGGAAGGCTGCGACGATCAGCGGGTCGGACGCCGCGGTGGCCAGGTCGTCATGCGGGAGCGTCGGATTGATCAGGCGGCAACCGTCGAGATCGAGCACCACCAGCGCCGATATTTCGTCGCGGTTGATGCCGGCAATGACGACGTCCCGCACCAGCGGCGCGCAGGCCGCGACGAAGCGCGCCCGTAACGGGCCGACGCTGACCCAGGTGCCGCTGGCGAGCTTGAAGTCCTCACCGATGCGGCCGTCAAAATCGAAGCCGGCGTCGAAATTATCTGCAACGGCCGGCTTGAGCGCGTCGCCCATCTTGTAGAAGCCTTCCTCATCGAAGGACTTCGCCGTCATATCAGGCTGACGCCAATAGCCGGGCATCACGTTCGGGCCCTTGGCGCGAACCTCCAGCTTGCCATTATTGGGCACGAGTTTCGCATCATTGCCCAACACCGGCAGCCCGACATGGCCGGAGCGGCTGGTCACCGGATTGACCGACATGAAGAACGGCGCAGTCTCGGTGGCGCCAAGGCCGGTCAGCATCGGCACGCGATAGCCGGTTTCCTGGACCGACAATTCGTCGAGGCTGTTCCAGACGAAGGCCGACAACGCCGCGCCCGAGAAGAACATCGCCTGCAGCCGCGCAAAGAACTTTTTCCGCAAGGCCGCATCGTCGCGCAGATAGGGCAATAGCGATTCATAGCCCTTGGGCACGTTGAAATAGACCGTCGGCGAAATCTCCTGAAGATTGCGCACAGTCTCTTCAATGCCGCCGGGCATCGGCTTGCCTTCGTCGAGATACATCGAGCCGCCATTATAGAGCGTCAGCCCGATATTGTGATTGCCGCCGAAGGTGTGATTCCACGGCAGCCAGTCGACGATGACCGGCGGCTCGTCCTTCAGGAACGCCAGTGTCTCGCGCAGCATCACCTGATTGGCGCAGATCATGCGCTGGGTGTTGATCACAGCCTTGGGGTTGCCCGTCGAGCCCGACGTCAGCAGGAATTTGGCGATCGTGTCCGGGCCGATCGCTTCGTGCACTGCGTCGAGCCGCGGATGCAATGGCGTCGCCATCAGATCTGCAAGCGTCGTGACATCACGGCCGGGCACCGCACCGCGCGAGGCGGCGATCTCGGTCCCGAACGACACATTGGCGGCGAGCGCATCGGCGAACTTCGTCGCGTCGTCGACGAACACGAGGCCGGGCGTCAACAGCTTCATCAGATAGCTGAGCTTGCCGTAGTCGCGCGATACCAGCGAATAGGCCGGCGATACCGGACAGAAGGGAATGCCGGCATAGAGCGCGCCGAACGCGACGAGCGCATGATCGACCGAGTTGCCGGACAGGATGACAACTGGCTTTTCTGCCGAAAGCCCACGCGCCAACAGCGCAGACGCGATGTGCTGCGACGACGTCAACAGCTCCGCATAGGTGATGTGCCGCCAGCCCCGTGCCGCGTTGCGCTCGGCCATGAAGACTCGATCAGGCGCCGCTGCGGCCCAATGATGCAGGCGGTCGGTGATGCGCGCCGGATAGTCGCGCAACTGCGCTTTCGGGCGCAGATAGATGGTGCCGTCGTCGCGGCGCTCGACATGCACCGCGGGCGTGCCGAACGAGATCGGGCGCAGCGGATGATCGGCGCGCGCGGCTGAATCGGTCGAGGCGGACATGCTGGGCTTGGCGCTCATGTCAGGTCGGCTTCACCTTTGCGGTCTTGTGGTCGAGAAACGCGCGAATGCGGCGCTTGGCCTCTTTGTCGCTCTGCGCCACGGTTGCCATCAGGGATTCCATCAGGAGACCGGTTTGCGGATTGGCTTCCGCGATCATCGGCAGCGCCTGCAGCACGGCGAAATTGGTCAGCGGCGCGTTCGCCGCCACGCGTTCCGCCAGTTCCAGCGCCTTCGGCAGCGCGCCGCCGGCTTCGGTGAGATATTGCGAGAAGCCATAGGCCGAGCCTTCGGTCGCCGAATAGACCCGCCCCGTCAACATCATGTCGATCATCCGCGCCACCCCGATCAGCCGCGGCAGCCGCACCGACCCGCCGCCGCCGACGAAGATGCCGCGCTGGCCTTCGGGCAGCGCGAAGTAGGCTGATGGTTCGGCAACGCGGATATGGGCGGCGCAGGCCAGCTCCAGCCCACCGCCGATCACCGCGCCCTTCAGCGCCGCGATCACGGGGACCCGGCTATACTGGATGCGATCGAACACGCGGTGCCACATCTGCGAATGGCGCAGGCCCTCGGTGGCGTCATGCTCGGTCAGTTCGGACAGGTCGAGGCCGGAGGAGAAATGGTCGCCGACACCATGGATGACCACCGCGCCTGTGCCATCGGGCAGATTGGAGAAGCAATCCTGGATCGCAAGGATGATGCCGTCGTTGAGCGCATTGCGCTTGGCCGGACGGTTAAGCCCCACGGTCAGCACCGCGCCCTTCTGCTCGATCTTGAGCAGGTCGGATTGACCCGCAGCGGCGGTGGAGGCGTTTCCCATGGGCAATTTTAGGTCCTGCGCAGAATAGTTATGTTTTATAACGATTTTGCCGGGCGGGAGTCAATGAGGGAAGTTTACCCTCCCCTGGAGGGGTCCGGACGAGCGAAGCTCGCTCGGGGGTCGCCGCGAAGCGGCGGGGCGGGGTGACGGTCCCTCCATTCGGATGGTGCCCGTGTTGAGAGATCACCCCACCCCGCCTCACATTTCGCTGCGCTCAATGCGAGCCGACCCACGAGCGAGCTTCGCTCGTCTCGGACCCCTCCAGGGGAGGGTGACAAACCCGCTCCCGGACTGCGCTCCCTCCACGTCATTGCGAGCGCAGCGAAGCAATCCATAGCGCCGCTCGGGGATAGATGGATTGCTTCGCTGCGCTCGCAATGACGGGGATATAGTTTCGCGATCTCGCGACATGTTTGCCCGAGCTTTGCATCTTCGTTTGCCCGCCCTCTTGTTCTGAGGGCGCAGGGAAGACCGGGTGCTTGCTGCACCCGCGGTCTCGTGTGCAATTGCGCACAAGGAACGCGCACACGAGCATACAGGTACAGCGGGAGCATCCCGGCCTTCCCTGCGCAATGGCTTTACGGCTTATAACGTGCTCTCCCCGGCGAACGGCTCTTTTGCCACCGTCGCTGCGTGAAAACACCACGCAGCTTCATGCCAGCACCGCGACATCAGGACCACACGACTTCACCGTACGCCTCCGGCGCGCAACGTCTATCGCGCCATCTGCGTCCATCGCATCTCACCGCGCGTTCGTGACATGGCCGACGCCCCTCATCTGCCGTGAGACAGACGGAGTTATGCGGCTGATTTGGGTGAGAACGAAAGCAGAATATTTTTGATTCCACGCCTTGACACGATTTCTGAAAATCAGAAGTAATTTGCCCCGTCGGGCAGTCACAGACAAAGTCACAGAAATCGTAGGGTGGGCAAAGCGCCCACGTCCGCCGTAGCTCCATGAGCGAAGGCGGAAGCGTGCCCACCATCAAGCAGCGCGATCAGGGATGGATGGTGGGCACGTCGCTAGCGATCCTTTGCCCACTCTACAACTGTGATGTCTGCGGCTGTTCACCCTCCCCTGGAGGGGGAGGGTCGACGCGAAGCGGCGGGGTGGGGTGACGGTCTCACCTCACGATCAGTGCCCGTGTTGAGAGATCACCCCACCCCGCCTCACATTTCGCTGCGCTCAATGTGTGACGACCCTCCCCCTCCAGGGTCCCGCAAGGGGAGGGTAAGAAGGGCTCACAGCACCTGATGCACGTCGATGACGACGTGGTCGGCGTGGCGGGCGGCGGAGGCGATGAAGAGGTTTTGCATCAGCCAGCGATATTTCTCTGCGCCCGTCTCGAATTTCGGCACGGTACGGAAATAGATCAGTTTTGGATCGACCGGCTCGCCGCGCTTGAGCTTCTGCAGCAGTTCGACCGGGCCGAAGCGCAGGCCCTTGTTCTCGACATAGACCACCGCGCCATCGTCGGTCTCGAAGGCGTATTTGGCTTCCAGCTCGATCAGCTCGTTGGGCCGGATGATCTGGAAGTCGGCACCGAAGGCGCAGACCTTGCCGTTGATTTCGCCCTTCACCTCGCCGCCGATGATCGGAATGATCCGGCGCACGCCGGTGCCGATCTCGCCGGCCGAGGTCACCTCGCCGATCCGGACGGTGATGGTGAAGACGTATCTGGTCTCAAGCTGCGGGCTCATCGGCGCCACCCATGCTCTATCCGGCCATGCGTTGCGGCAGCCACAGTGCCAGTAGTGGAAATGCGATCAGGATCACCAGCCGGACCAAGTCCGTCACCACGAAGGGCATCACGCCACGGAAGATCGTGGAGAACGACACGTCCTTGACGACGCTCTTGATGACAAAGACATTCATGCCGATCGGCGGTGAGATGAGGCCAAGCTCTACCGTCATCACGATGATGATGCCGAACCAGATCGGGTCGAAACCGAGATGCACGATCACTGGAAAGATGATCGGCACCGTCAGGATGATCATGGCCATGGCATCCATCAAGCAGCCCAGCACCAGATACATCACCATGATCAGCGCCAGGATGCCGTAGGGACCGAGCCCGAGGCCGGTGAGAAGCTCCGTGACTTTCTGCGGGGTCTGAGTCACCGTCAGGAAATAACCGAAGATCAGCGCGCCAATCAGCACGGTAAACACCGCGGCTGCGGTGCGGGTCGCCTGCAGCAACGAGCCCAGGATCTTTTCCTTGTCCAGCCTTCCCGTCAGTATGCCAATCAGGAACGCACCGGTGGCGCCGACGCCGCCCGCCTCCGTCGGCGTAAAGCGCGGCAGAAACGGCAGGCCGTACAGCCCACCTATCACGAAGATGAACAGCAGCACCGGCGCCCAGATGTTCTTGAGGCCGGCCAAGCGCTCGCGCCATTTGGTTTGCGGACCCGCCGGCAGGAAGTCCGGCCGGAACCAGCCGATCAGCGAAATCGTAAGCATGTACATCGCAATGGCGAGCAGGCCGGGGATGATGCCGGCGATGAACAGCTTGCCGATGTCCTGTTCAGTGATGATGCCGTAGACGGCAAGCACCGTCGATGGCGGCAACATGGCGCCCAGCGTGCCGCCGGCCGCGATCACGCCGGTGGCAAAGGATTGCGGATAGCCATAGCGCCGCATTTCCGGATAGGCGACGGTCGAAAACGTCGCAGCGGTCGCAACCGACGAGCCGCAGATCGCGGCAAAGCCACCACAGGCTCCGACGGTAGCAATGCCGAGCCCGCCGCGCAGATGGCCGACAAAGCCGTTGGCGGCGCGGAACAGTTCGCGGCTCATGCCGGAATTGCTGACGAACGCTCCCATCAAGAGGAACATCGGAATCACGCCGAAGGTGTAGTCGGTCACCGTGCGCATCGAGGTCTGGCCGACCATCTTGAGCGCCGGCGTGAAGCCGACCAGATAACCGAAGCCACAGACACCGACGAGGCCCATCGCCATGCCGACCGGCACGCGCAGCAGCATCAGCACGAAGAGCGCGACAAATCCCAGGACCGCGACGGTATCGGTGCTCATCCCGCCCTACTCCACGGTCTTGATCTTGGCGTCATGGATGTCTTCCGGATGGAAGACCAGCCGCCAGGTGCGGATCGCGATCAGGAGCACCGCGGCGGCGTCGCCGGCCCAGGCGACCGCGAAGAACGGCCAGGTTGGCATATGCACTTCATACGTCAGGACATTGTCGTTGTAGGTGCCGCGCACCTTGTCGAACAAGGTATAGGTCTGCACGGTGACGACGAACAGCAGCACCAGCGTCGCGAACACGTCGATCATGCGCTGGTACTTTGGACCGACATTGGCCCAGATCAGATCGACGGTGATGTGGCCACCGCGGTAGCTGGTGGCGGCGATTCCCCAGAAGATCAGGATGCCGAGCAGCATGCGCCCGATGTCGAACGAATCCGGGATCGCATAATTGAACGTGTTGCGCAGCAGGACGCCGATGAAGATGTTGAGCGCGACGATGCCGACAAAACCGGCCGCGATCCATTCGATCGTGTCGATGAAACGATCCATCCACGCGCGATTCATGTCCGCTCCGAACGGCTGGCAATGGCAGGGAGGAGACGGCGGCAGGAGATCCCTGCCGCCGTCAAAGCCGCTTACGCTCTACTGCGCGAGCGCGTTGTACTTGGTGAGCGAAGCCTTGAGCTCGGCCAGCGCCGCGTCCGGATCGCCGCCGTTCTTCTTGACGCCCTCACCCCAGGTCTTGACCAGCGGCTCGGCCGCCTTCTTCCACGCCGCCGTCTGCTCCGGCGTCAGCTTGTAGACCTCGTGACCCGACATCGCCTTGATCTTTTCGACGCCGGCATCCTCGTACTTGCCCCAGGGTTCGCCGACGCGGCCGGCAGCTTCCGTGTTGCAATTGTTGTCGACCGCCTTTTTTTGCTTGTCGGACATCTGGTTGTACTTGTCCTTGTTCATCACGAAGGCAAAGGTCGTGACATAGATCGGCGCTTCGATGTGATACTTCGTCACCTTGTCGATGCCGAACAGAACTACCGACCCCCACGGGAAGGTAACGGAGTCGGCGACGCCGCGCTCGATGATGTCGCGGACCTCCGGCGCCGAGGACTGCACGTTGGTGCCGCCGAGCTGGGTGACGAAATTCGCCATGGTGGCGTGGGCGGGCCTGATCTTCATGCCCTTGATGTCTTCGGGCGTGACGATTTTCTTCGTCCGGGAATGGAACGTCGACGGCGAATGGATGAAGGCCAGACAGAACTTGACGTCCTTCATCTCCTTCTCGGCATATTTGCGATACCAGGCGTCGAGCGCCATCGAGCCGCCCTTGGCGTCCGACATCAGGAAGGGCAATTCGCCGGCGCCGATGAGTGGAAACCGCCCCGGCTGATAGCCCGGGTTGATGTAAGTGACATCAGCGATGCCGTCGCGCGCCATGTCGTAATGATCGAATGCCTTGCCGAGCTGCTGCGCCGGGAACACCTTGGACTTGACGGTGCCGCCGGATTCCTTCTCAACCGCCGCGCCCCATTCCTCCAGCGCCTTCTGCAGCGGATGCGAGGCCGGCACCCAATGCGACAGTTTCAGTTCGAAGGTTTTTTCCTGCGCCAGCGCAGGCGTCACGCTGGCGGCCAGCAGCATCGCCAGAAATGCTTTCCTCATCGGCATCCTCTCCCTTGGCACGCGGGCTGTTCATTCGCCCGACATCGTTAATTAACATGTTATCTAACTCGCCCCCATTTTCAAGGCGAACGTTCAGCCGCAGCGTCTCCTCTTCCCCTGGTCGCCATGTGCACTGCCGCGAAGTGCACCCATACTGTTTCGCGCCAATGTCCTTTGCCAAAACCGTTATATGATATAACTACCATTGCAAGATAACTACCATTGCAAGCCTGGGGCAACCGCCGGCTTGAAACCTATAATACCGGGAGGAGCGGGTATTGAGGACAAAAGTCGCAATCATAGGTGCAGGTCCGGCAGGATTGTTGCTTGGGCAACTACTTCACCGCTACGGCATCGATAATGTCATTCTCGAGCGCCAGACGGGCGAATATGTGCTCGGCCGCATCCGCGCCGGCCTGCTCGAGGAAGGCACGGTGGCGCTGCTCGACGAGGTCGGCGCCGGCGAGCGCGCCCATCGCGAGGGGCTGGTCCACCACGGTCTGGAATTGGCGTTTGGCGGCGCGCGCCACCGCATCGACTTGCACGGCCCGACCGGCAAGACCGTCATGATCTACGGCCAGACCGAGGTGACGCTCGACCTGATGAACGCGCGCAAGGCGGCTGGCCTCACCACCATCTACCAGGCCGCCGACGTCAAACCGCTCGATTTCGACACCGACCGCCCGCGCGTCAGCTACGTCAAGGACGGCGTCACCCACGAGATCGAATGCGACTTCATCGCCGGCTGCGACGGCTTTCATGGCGTCAGCCGCGCCAGCGTAAAGCCGTCCGCGATCCAGACCTTTGAACGGATCTATCCATTCGGCTGGCTCGGCATCCTCTCGGAGACGCCGCCGGTCAGCCCCGAGCTGATCTACTCGAACCATGCGCGCGGATTCGCGCTCTGCACCATGCGCTCGACCCGGCGCAGCCGCTATTACGTGCAGTGTCCGCTCGACGATCATATCGACCAGTGGCCGGATGAACGCTTCTGGGACGAGCTGAAGCGCCGGATCGACCAGAAGGCGGCCGACGAACTCGTCACCGGCCCCTCGATCGAAAAGAGCATTGCGCCCTTGCGCAGCTTCGTCGCCGAGCCGATGCGGTTCGGCCGGATGTTTTTGGCCGGCGACGCCTCCCACATTGTGCCGCCGACCGGCGCCAAGGGCCTGAACCTCGCCGCCAGCGACGTGCATTATCTCTCGCAGGCGTTGCGCGAATATTATGACGAGAAATCGTCCGCCGGCATCGACGGCTATTCCGCCAAGGCATTGTCGCGCGTCTGGAAGGCGGTGCGCTTCTCCTGGTGGATGACCTCGATGCTGCACAAATTCCCCGACCAGGGCGAATTCGGCGCACGGATTCAGCTCGCCGAGCTGGATTACGTCGTCAACTCGAAAGCGGCGTCCGCGTCGCTGTCGGAGAATTACGTGGGGCTGCCGTTCTAGGCGGGAATCGTAGGGTGGGCAAAGCCCAGCGTGCCCACCATCATATACTCCGCAAGAGTGGTGGGCACGCTTCGCTTTGCCCACCCTACAAGGTCGCTCCGCCGTCATGCCTTTTCAAACATGCTGGCAAATCACGTTTAAAACTTTGTAGGCGGTGACTTCGCGCGGCATGTTGCGTTCAATGACTGAAAACAGCACACCGCGAGCCGCCAATGACCGCATCCGACATTCCCGCAGGGTTCGAACCGCACACCCGCAAGAGCCCGCTCACCGATCCCTGGGAGCCGCTGTATTCGAAGAAGACCGACAAGGCCGTGATCATCGGGCTGCGGCTGGCAAAACCGCACACCAACGGCCGGGGGCTCATTCACGGCGGGCTGATTGCAGCGCTGGCCGATAATGCCATGGGCCATAGCTGCGCGCATGTGATGGGCGGGATGTCGTCGCTGGTGACGATCGGGCTGGCGGTCGATTTCGTCGGCACCGCAGAGGTCGGGCAGTGGCTCGCGGTCGAGAGCGAGGTGGTCAAGACCGGCAGGACGATCTGCTTCGCGCAGAGCCTGATCAAGGCCGACGACGCCGTGATCGCGCGGGCCAATGCGACGTTTCGGGTGGTGCCGAAGAAGGCATGATGTCATTCCGGGATGGTGCGCCAGCACCAGACCCGGAATCTCGAGATTCCGGGTTCGATGCTTCGCATCGCCCCGGAATGACATCACTACCCGAAATGCCAGTCGGCCATTTCGGTGACGAGATCGACGAAGGTGCGCACTTTGGCCGACAATAGCCGCGAGGTCGGATAGACGATGTGGATCGGCATCGCCGGCTGCTCGAACGGCGCGAGCACTATTCTGAGCCGCCGCGCTTTGAGGGATTCGGCGGCCTGATAGGCCATCACCCGCGTCAGCCCGCCGTCCTGCTCGGCATACTGGATGGCGGCATCCGAGCTGTTGGTGGCAAAACGCGGCGTGCTGGCGACGCGGATTTCGCTGTTATCCTCGACGAAACGCCAGTCGAGCGCCGCCGTCATGGCGCCGAACTGGATCGTATCATGCGCGGAGATGTCCCGTGGCCGCTGCGGCTCGCCGCGCGCCCGGAGGTAGCCCGGCGAAGCCACCACGATCCGCCGCATCTCGCCGACATGGCGCGCCACCAGCGTCGAGTCGGGCAGATGGCCGATTCTAACAGCGAGATCGACACCATCCTCGACGAGGTTGATCATGCGGTCGGACAAACGGAGATCGACGCCGACGTCGGGATAGCGCTTCAGGTAGGCGGTCACGATTGCGCTGACATGCAGCCGGCCGAACCCGACCGGCGCCGAGATGACGAGCTGCCCCTCGGGGCGCGTGCGCTCGCCCGCGACGGCGCCCTCGGCCTCCTCGACGTCAGCCAAGATCCGCCGCGCCCGCTCCAGGTAGCGCGAGCCGGCGTCGGTCAGCGTCACCTGCCGCGTCGTCCGCTGCAGCAGCCGCGCGCCGAGACGATCCTCCAGCGCCGCAATCAGCCGCGTCACGCCCGATGGCGACAGCCCGAGCTTGCGCGCCCCGGGGGCAAAGCCCCGCAGGTCGGCCACCGCGACAAAGGCCTGCATGGCATCGAGCCGGTCCATCCCGTTATTGCATATCTAGCAATAGTGAAGTGTCAATTCCAAAGATTGTTTAAGTTACGGAAACATCCATCTTAACGCCCGAAGGACGACCGTTTAGGCGCTCCACGGGAGGTTCGGATGTCTGACGTTCACACCTATTCCAGCGACGTCGCCTTCACCCCGGCGGTGAAGGCGATCCAGACCCGCAAGGGCTCGCGCGAGGCCTATGCCAGCGTCGAGGCCCGCGGCGGCTGGCGCGTCGAGATCGACGAAAACCTCGCGGGCTTCCTGGCGGAGACCACGAGCTTTTATCTCGCGACCGCCTCCGCGGACGGCCAGCCTTACATCCAGCACCGCGGCGGGCCGAAGGGCTTTGTCAAAATTCTCGACAAGAACACCATCGCGTTCGCCGATTACAGCGGCAACCGGCAGTACATCAGCCAAGGCAATCTATCGGAGAATCCGAAGGCACATATTTTCGTGATGGACTACGCGCATCGCCGGCGCGTGAAGATCTGGGGCGACGCGCGCGTGGTGGAGGATGATCCGGCGCTGACGAAATCGCTGATGCCGCACGGCTACAAAGCGCGGCCTGAGCAGGTCATCCTGTTCAAGATTGCGGCGTGGGACACCAACTGCCCGCAGCATATCCCGCAAAAGTTCGATGCAGCCGATGTCGCGCAGGCATTGGCTGTGCGCGACGCCCGCATCGCCGAGCTCGAAGCTGAGCTGGCCGCCTTGCAGGGCCAGCCCGCGGCAACATCGTAATCAGGCGGCTTGCTGCTGCACCGGCGCCCAGGCGAATTCCGGGTAGTACAGCAGCATCATCCGGTCGACATAGGCGGTGAGATTGGCGAATTGCTCGGTCCGCTGCCGCAGCGCTGACTCGAAGAACGGTGTCAGGATTCCGGCGAGCGCGCCGAATGCGGTGGCGTCCATGCCGCAGGGTGTTTCGCCCATCAGAAACGGCTTGTCGCCGAGTTGGACCGACAGCGCAAACAGCGAGCGGGCGGCAAGATCGATGTCCTCGTCGGGGGCGTGGCGGCCGAGGCCGCTGAGCAGGTAGTTCTCGGCGACGCGGAACTGGGCGTCCTCGCGCATCTTCTCGCGTAAGTGCGCCGGCGCGCTGTCGAAGAAATGCGCAGGGCCCTTGGCAAAATTGTCGCCATCGACCCAGCGCGCGCCGACCAGCGCCCAATAGATATGATGCTCGATCATCCGCTCGAACGCCCAGGCCTGCGCCCGCGCCTGCAGGCTGAGCGGCGCATCGAAGTCGAATCCATATTTGGCCTCCAGATGCGCGCGAATGAAGGTGGAATCGGCGATCGTCTCGGCCTCGTCGACGACGTACGGCAACTGCCCCTTGGGCGAAGCCGGCGGCTTGGCCTTCTCCTTGCGATAGGCAAGACCGGCCATCTTGAGCTGGACCTCGGTCTTGGTCACAAAGGGACTGATCTCCGGCAGGCCGAAGCCGGCACCGAAGCCGTAGAGGGTAATCATGCTGGTCTCCCGATCTCAAAAACGCGCCCGAGGCTAGCGCCCCCCTGCTGCCACCATGGTGTCAGCAGCAGCAGTGCCGGCCGCCGCCTTCCTCCTGCCGCGGCGAACGGGGCTTGCGCGCCCACGACGCAAGCTGCTCTTGCGCCAGGGCGCACATGGCGATGAGCGAACGCCATGCCAGCTCAACCATCGCCCAGCGCAGGTCGGTGGTGACGCAGTGGATGGAAACGAGCTGTTCCAATGCAAATCGGTGGGCATTCACGAGAGGTCCGCGGCTTCGCCGGAAGCCGAATTCGCTGAAAATCGTCATGGACAAGTTCCCTTTAATTGAGGTGTTGTCCCGATATACAAAACCCCTGCTGCCAACATGCTGTCAGCATCGCGGGCCATGATCAGGAAAAGAGACAAGCCATGAGACGGGCCGACCGGCTGTTTCAAATCATTCAGGTGCTCCGGCGCACCCGCAAGCCCTTGACCGCGGACGCGATCGCAGCGGAGCTGGAGACTTCGAAGCGAACCATCTACCGCGACATAACGACCCTGATCGAACAGCGCGTGCCGATCCGCGGCGAAGCCGGCGTTGGCTACATCCTGGAAAAGGGCTTCGACCTGCCGCCCTTGATGCTCACGCCAGATGAGATCGAGGCCTGCGTGCTCGGCGCGCAATGGGTGGTCGGCCACGCCGATCCCGCGTTGGCACGCGCAGCCCAGGACCTGATGGCGAAAGTCGCCGAGACGGTGCCGGAGCGCTTGCGGCCATTCGTGCTGGAGCCGGCCAGCCGCGCCCGACGGGCATGGAACCGGGAGCCCGACCGCATCGACATGGTGCGGACACGGGCGCAGATCCACGACGGCAAGAAGATCACGCTGAACTATCGCGACGAGCATGGCCGCGACAGCCAGCGCACGATCTGGCCGATCGCAGTCGGCTATCACGAGGCGGTGCGGATATTGGCGGCGTGGTGCGAACTGCGGAAGGATTTTCGCAGCTTCCGCACCGACCGCGTCGTCGACGCAGTCTACCACGACGAAAGATATCCGGAACGGCGCGATATCCTGCGGGCGAAATGGCGGCGGAGCCTGGTCTGGGAAGCGCCGAAGGATACTTGAGGCCGGTCGCTGGTCGCGGCCGTCATTCCGGGCTAAACGCTGAAACATGCAAGGAATCGCCGCCGACAACCAAAACCCCTGCCAAGCCTGCGGCGCCTGCTGCAGCTACTCGCAGAACTGGCCGCGTTTCACCACCGAGGACGATGCGGAGCTCGACCTGATTCCTGAGCAATTCGTCAACGCGAGGCTGTCGGGAATGCGCTGCGACGGCGATCGCTGTTCGGCGCTGTCAGGCAAGGTCGGCGAAGCGACGTCGTGCCTGGTCTACGCGGTGCGGCCCGAGGTGTGCCGCACCTGCATGCCCGGTGACGTGGAATGCGCGATGGCGCGAAAGCGGCACGGATTGCCGGTGTTGGCGTGATGTTGATTGTCGTCCCTGCGAACGCAGGGACCCATACCGCGTGATCTATCGATCGCGCGATCTGGGAGACGCTTTCTAAAGCAACAAGGATTCGTGGTTATGGGTCCCTGCGTGCCGCCTTCGCTAAAGCTTCGGCGAGCCCAACGTCAAACCCCGGCGAAGACGGGTCGCAGGGACGACGGCTGAGCAAGTTACGCCGTCACGGCTTCGGCAAAATCTTCGTCGTCGATCTCGTCCTCGATCGGCTTGAAGGTCGAGAGCGGCTTGGTCGAAAGGGTGATCGGCTTGCGGCCGCCGTGCGATGACGACGAGGCGGAACGCGCGGCGGGTTCGCGCGACAGCGCATAGAGCGTAGAACCGACCCGGCCGCCGAAATGGACCAGCTCGCGTTCGGTGCAGCTCGCCGCGATGGCGACGGCCAACGCGTGGAGGTGACTGCGCCGGTAACAGAACAGCGCCAGCATGGCGCGGACGTCGGATGAAACGCTTTCCACGAGCAGCGACAGCCCGTGCGGATTGGCGCGATACATCTCGCCCAGCAGCTCGTCCCGGACCGGACAGAAATCGTTCTCGAAGGCGTCGCGGCTTGAAAACATTGCGGGTTCTCCCTATCCGGAAGATGCCGCGTAATTCTCTAATGAAGGGTTAACCACCTGCACCAGTAGTGTTCCGGAGCGCTTGCCAGTGACGCATGAACCGGAATCAGAACGTGATTCGCGCCAGCGTGGATGCGCCTTTCCGAACTCGGAGAGATTGGACTGATGCCGCCAGTCGCGGGATCAGTTCGCCGCCATGAAAATCGCCAGGCCGAAACCGGTGAGATGATGCAGCGCCTGATCGACGCCGATCAGCGTCCAGAACCACGGATGCTCGTTCTCGAGCGTGACGCCGAACCGGGAGGCGATGATGCCCTTGAGGCGGTCCACGGTGAGGTGAATGAAGAAATCGATAAACGCGACGAACCAGAATCGCGGCGCGACGATCAGGATCAACGCCAGCGATACCGCGAGGTGCACGAGGCAATGCGCAAGCAGCGGCATCGCCCAGCCGGTCTTTTGATCCTTGCCGATCGCCATCCAGGAAGTTTGCAGCATGAAATCGGCAATGACGTGCTTCACCGTGAGAAGCAGCATCCATCCGATCAGCGCACCTACCGGGATCGAGGACGACATCGAAGGGAACAACAAAGCTGACGCCCTTTGGCTGGGACTGACGAGATAGCGAAAAACCGGGGCCTAGGCTGTCAGCGCAATGTTCTTGTCAAACCCGGACTATTCGAACGTTGCATTATTTATGACATCTCCCGCGGCGGAATGCACCTGCGGGTAGTCTGAAAATCGCACGGTGTGGCGGAACTGCGATACTGCGGCAACCTCGCGCAGCGTGGCCCGGGGGTAAGGTTACCCGGCCGGCGCGGTTTGCAATCCCATAGGAGAGGGCTATCATCGGCTGGCGGGCAAAATTATCATCCTTTTGTATATATTTACGAATTCATTCGGACGGCCTGCGGCGCCCAGCCAGGCGGCAACACGTCCCTGACCCCCGGGTACGAGCCATGAGTGCTGAAGCCCCAACGCCGCATCCGAAAATGCCGCGTCGCCGCATGCGGGCCGTCAAGAGCAACCGGACCCAGATCCTGCTGTTTTCCATCCTGACGCTGGTTCTGACCGTCGCCGTGGTGTGGGGTGGCCGGACGCTGCTGCGCAATTCCGAGACGCTGGTGTTTGCCGTCGGTGATACCAACAGCCCGGAGGCGCGCTTCGCCGCCCGGCTGGCGACGGTGCTGAAGAATAATTCCTCCCGGCTGCGGCTCAAGATTGTGACCAATGGCGACAATGCCAAAGCGTTGTCGCAGTTCGACCGCAAGGAGGCCAACCTTGCGATCTTGCGCAGCGACGCCAGGATTCCGCCCCGCGCCCGCGCGCTGGCAATCCTCGAACATGACCTGCTGTTGCTGATCAGCCCGAACGGCAAGAAAATCAAATCTATCGCGGAGCTGAAGAAAAAGAAGATTGCCGTCATAGCCGACAACGAGAGCGGGGCTGCGCTGGTGCGCAACATTCTCGAGCTCTCCGACACCCCGGACGCGGCGGCGCGGGTCCAGATGGCCCCGCCGGGCGCGACCTTCGACCAATTGTTCGCCGCGGGCTTCGGCGCCGTGGTCAAGATCGCGCACGCCTCGCAGATCGTAAAGGACAAGAGTTACGCGCAATATGCCAGACGCGGCAGCTTCACGCTGAATGCGATCGAATCGGCAAAGGCGATCGCGAGGAAGTACCCGGCGATCTCGGAGGAGACGGTGGCGACCGGAATGCTGTCCGCCTCCCCCGCTGTCCCTGCGGAAGATGTCGAGACGATCGGGCTCGAATGGCTGCTGGTCGCCCAATCCAAGCTCTCGACCACCACTGTGGGCGACCTTGCGCGGATCATCTACGAGAACAAGGCCGAGCTTGCGCTACCCGACGGCTTCGCCTCCAAGATCGAGCCCGCAGAGACCGACAAGGACGCCTTCGTCGTGGCGCATCCGGGCGCTGCCGAATACATCAACGACGACACCAAATCCTTTGTCGAGCGCTACAGCGATTTGATGTATGTGGCGCTATTGGCGCTCAGCATCATCGGCTCGATCTTTGCCGCCATCTACGCCAAGGTCACCCGGATCGCCCCCGAAAAGGCCAGCCAGCTCGCGACCGCAATTCTCGATATCGGCGAACGTGTCGAATACGCCAACTCGCTCGACGCGCTCGACGAACTGCAGGACGAGCTGGAAGCGATCCTGCGCGGCGTGGTGATCGGCTTGCGCGACGGCACCATCAGTAGCGACGGGCTGGATACCTTCAAGCTCGGCTATGAATTCGTGCGCGACGAAATCGGCCTGCGCCGCGAACATCTCAAGCGGCATGCCGTGCCGCAAGACGAAAAGGTCGTGGTCGTGAAGACCGCGCAGAGCGCGTAAACCCGAGCTCTTGTAGGGTGGGCAAAGGAGCGCTAGCGACGTGCCCACCATCAGGACCTCGCGCATGGATAGATGGTGGGCACGTCGCTCACGCTCCTTTGCCCACCCTACACGTTAACGGACACCCGTGCCCTTATCTCGGCGATCTTGCGCTTGAGCGCGGTCTGCCGCGGGTCGGGCGAGGCGGCGGCGCGCGCTTCGGCTATCGCGCCGGCGAGATCTGTTAAGGCCAGCACGCCATCGAAGGTCGGCTTGGCAAGCCCGTCGATGATCGCGTTCCAGTCCGCTATGCCCTGCCGATAGACGTCGCCATAGCCCTCGACCATGGTCGCGGTCTGGATGATCGTGGGCGCGGCTTGCGGCTGTTTGGTCAGGCTGCGGTCGATCATGTGCAGCCAGCGTTCGACCCAGACCCGCTCCCTGGCATAGCGCACCGAAAGCAGCCGCCATCGCCGCAGGCCCGCCTCGATCTTGAGGCGGCGAATGCCAAAGCGACTTGCCGTACTAAAGCGGATCGAGACGCGCTTGTGTGCCCACCCCACCCATTCGATGGCATCGAGCACGTATTCGGCGATGACGGCGGGAAGCGCACCGATCAACTCTTCAAGCCGGAATTTCCTGATATCCACGGACCCGGCCGACGCGCCGGGCGGGCCACTGAGTTCGGCGAGCTTGAGCTGCGCGATTCGGATCGGGTCCTGATAGCTCATGCGCACCGCCATCAGCCGCGCTATTTCGCCGAGCATCACGTCGTCGACGCCTCGTTTGTCGATGAACCGCCGCAGCCGGTCGACATAGAGCCGGGCGTAGCTCGGACCCTGATAGTCGATGAGCAGATGGATGGCCTCGCTCGCCACCGCCATCACCGGCTCCGGCAGTCCTTCGGGCAGGAACGGCGGCTCGTCGTCATCGTCGCCGATGAAATCGGCCAACAGATAACGCAACGACGACAGAAACCCGCGGTCAGACACTCGCTTGGCTCCGGCTCCTAAGCGGGCTTCGGTTCGGCGGTGGACGCCACATGCTGCGCCAGCCGCTTTTCCGCCGCTTCCAGGTTCTGGAACAGACGCGCGCTGGCAAGACGAAGGAAGTAGAAGCCGAACGCGGGGTTCTGCACGTAAAGTTCCTCGACCTTGGTGTAGCTGACGCTCAGAATGAGGCCGCTCTCGATACATTCCAGCGTCTGGGTTCGCGTGTTCGAAGGCGACAGCATGCCGAGCTCGCCGACGATGGCACCGACCGGCAGCACGATGCCTGATTCAACCAGCTTGAATTTGCCGCTGACGATATAGAGCATGTCCTCGGCCTTCTCGTCCTTGTAGAACAGGATCTCGCCGGCCGTGCAGTTGCGCTCGGTCATGAACGGCTTCAGCCATTCCATCGACAAGTCGCTGTTGACCGATTTCTTCACGTCGCGCACCAACTGCAGCATCTGATGCAGGCGGTAGGAATTGACCAGCAGCATGGCGAGTTGCACCACCATGACCAGGTAGTTGCGGGCCGGGATCGCCGTCAGAATCAGGATGACGTTGGCGAGAATGCCGAAAACCCGCAAGGGGATCATGGTCTTCATCGTCGTGGTGGCAACCACGAAGATCGTGGCAAACAGCGCACCGGCCGTTCCCGCGTGTTGTGCCAGATGAGACGTATCCATTGGAGGCCAACCAAATTCTTCAGGGACTGATTTTTCGCGATTCTGCTGCGGCGCCCGCTATCGTAATGGCCGCAGGGCCCTTTTGGTATACGGGGAAAAGGCGACGTTTTGTCGGGATTCTCACTATTCCCGGGTAAAATTCACGTCCATATAGCCGCCCGCAGCCCGAGCCCGACCGCCTGGCGCAGCGCGCGCGAGGGCATCGTTGACGGCCTCCCCCGGCGGCAGGCACGCTTCGTTCGCAATGGCGGCTCAACTATGGAGCGAATAATGACCGATACAGCCGAGGCGGCGAGCGCGCCCATCCTCGAGATCAGCGGCCCGCGCGCCACGATCCGCCTCAACCGGCCGAAACATCTGAACCGGCTGCAGAGCGAGGACCTCGGCGAACTCACGAAACTGTTCGACCGGATCGAGGCCGATCCCGCGATCCGCGTGCTGGTGCTGACCGGCACCGGCCGCGCCTTCAGCGCGGGCTATGATCTCAATTCGGTCGCGGACCGAGCGACCAGCGAGAAGGAGCAGCCGAGCGCGGGATCGGCATTCGAAGCCGTGGTCGACCGGCTGGAGGATCTCGGCGTGCCAACGATCTGCCGGCTCAATGGCGGCGTCTATGGCGGCTCGACCGACCTGGCGCTGGCCTGCGATTTCCGTATCGGGGTCGATACGGCAGAAATGTTCATGCCGGCGGCGCGGCTCGGCCTGCACTACTACAAGAGCGGAATTAAGCGCTACGTCTCGCGGCTCGGTGTCGACAACGCAAAAATGCTGTTTCTCACCGCGCGGAATATTGCCGCGCCGGAAATGCTGCGGATCGGTTACCTCACTGCCATGGTGCCGGTGGAAATGCTGGACGACGAAGTGGATCGTCTCGCCGCTATCCTGGCCGGCAACGCGCCGCTGGCGATGCGCGGCATGAAGCGCGCCATCAACGAATTCGCCCGCGGCAAGCTTGACGAAGCGGCCGCCGACCTCCGCCATCGCGAGAGCATGCGCAGCGCCGAGATCAAGGAAGGCATCGAGGCGTTCGCGGAAAAGCGGCCGCCGAAATTCTGAGCGAAAAGTTCAGGCACGCCTGGTACGCATCGCCCGGACCTGCTGGATAGCAGGATCGCGCGCAAGCGCCTGGTAGCGCTTGCTGTCAACCGCATGGATCGCGACGCGCCCCTCGGCATCGGCGTGCACGCCCCAGCCGAAGCGCTTGCCGAGGCCTGACGCTCTCAGGCATGCCTGCCCTTTTGAGAAGAATTCCTCGCGGGCAAGGCTTAGCTCCTGCTTCGTCGCCTTGGCACCAAGCTGCCGGCCGCGGGCGGAGGTCGCGAATATCACGTCGTCGGACGTGTATTTGTAGGGCGCTTCCGCAATCATCTTGTACTGCAGGCCGGCAACCGTTGGATTGCCCGCGCGGGCCGGCGGTTCCTCGCCGGTACGCGCGGGACAATCCTCCGCGACCTGGATGAAGGTGTTGAAGCAGTTGGTGGTGTGAACTGTCTTTGTCATCCAGCGATCAAACCTCGTCGCGCCACTCACCCGCAAGCCGCGGCGTGCTCCGCCGCCATGGCATCATCGGCGGCGCTGATCCGCTGGAAGGCGGGCCGCGACGTAATGCGCTCGGCATAGGCCTTGAACACGTCCTTTTCGGGCACGAGGCCGAACATCATCGTCCAATGGAACGCGACGCCCCAGAGAATATCGGCAGCCGTCATGCGGTCCCCGAGCAGATAAGGCCCCCTGGAAAGCTGCGTCTCCAGGACGCCCAGCATGGAGTCGTAGTCGGAATAGGGCGATTGCGTCGGCGACGCCGGTTCGTGCTTCATGAACTTGTCGATCAGAGCTGGCTCGAAGGACGAACCATAATAGGCGATCCAGCGCAGACACGGGCCACGCCTGGGATCGTCGAGCGCGGGCGTCAGCCCGGCTTCCGGAAAAAGGTCGGCGAGATAGATGTAGATGGCGACCTGTTCGGTCACCAGCGCCTCGCCATGGCGGATCAACGGCACCTTGCCCAGCGGATTGATGGCGAGATAGGCCGGCTGGCGCTGCTCGCCCGCCTTCATGTTCAGGACATGAAGATCGTAAGGCGCCCTCAATTCCTCCAATAGCACCCGCGTGCCGGTCGCGCGGGTCTGCGGCGAGTAATAAAGGGTGATACGGTCCTTGCTGGTCATCGGCAGTCTCCTTTTCGCCCCCACGGGCACACCCTTCTATGCCCGGCCATACCTGACATCCTGTGTCAGGTATGGTTTATAAGAGGGCCATGCGCGCAAGCCGGTTGCTTTCCATCCTCACCACCTTGCAGGCGCGGGGACAGGTCACCGCGCCTGAACTCGCTGATACCTGCGAAGTTTCGGTGCGCACCATCTATCGCGACATCGATGCACTCGCCGCCGCCGGCATCCCCATCTATGCCGAGCGCGGCGCGGAAGGCGGCTATCGCCTGCTTGACGGCTATCGCGTGCGGCTGAATGGCCTGTCGCAACCGGAGGCCGAGGCGCTGTTCTTGACGGGACTGCCAGGGCCCGCAGCCGCGCTCGGCCTCGACGCTGCAATGATGGCGGCGCAGACCAAGCTGATGGCGGCGCTGCCGGCCAATCTGCGCCCGAATGCCGGCCGGATGCAGGAGCGCTTTCATCTCGATGCCCCAGGCTGGTTTGGCGAGGCCGAGCAGCCCAAACATCTGCGTGCGATCGCCGGCGCGCTGCTGCGTGAGCGCCTGATCGAAATCCGCTACCAGAGCTGGAGGGCCGAGAAGCGCCGCCGCGTCGCGCCGCTCGGGCTCGTGCTGAAAGGCGGAAGCTGGTATCTCGCCGGACACGTCGACGGCAGCGTGCGCACCTATCGCGTCGCGCGCGTTCTGGATTGCAACGTTCTGGATGAGCGTTTCGTGCGGCCTGTCAATTTCGATCTCGGTGCCTATTGGCAAGCCGCAACGCTTCGGCTCGAAACCGAGATGCATCCGGACTCCGCCACCGTCCGGCTATCGCCGTTTGGCGTCAAACTGCTCGACGCCTTGAGCCAGCCCTATGTGAGGACGCGCACCCGTATCGAGGAGACTGCCGATGCGGCCGGCTGGCGGATTGCCGTCGTGCCGATCGGGAAAACGGTGTGGCATGCCGCCGCCGAGCTGCTCCGCCTCGGCGCGGAGGCCGAGGTGCTCGCACCAGCCGAGCTGCGCGACAAGATGGCCGAGCTCACACAAGCCATGGCCGCCCGCTATCAGACAGTGCGGAGCGCACATCCTGATCGAAAGGATGCCCGAAAACCGCGTCCCACGAAACACTCCTGAAACACGATTCTCCCCCTTGCGCGTGAACGCAATCCGCCTGTGATCCGACTGATGGGCAGGGACGCAACAACGGCCTCGTGCCAAGCAACTGGAGAAAATGAGTATGTTTCGCAAGGTTACCCTCGGACTGATTGCCGCCGCCTCGCTGACCATTGCCGCTGCAGCGCCCGCTTCCGCCGGCGGCTTTTACCACGGCCATCACTGGGGCCATCATTGGGGCCATGGCTACGGCTGGGGTCCTGCCATCGGCGTCGGCTTCGGCGGCGTCTACGTCAACACCGGTTTCAACGGCTGCCTGCAGCAGCGCTGGGTCGAAACCCGCCGTGGCATGCGCCTGCGCACCGTGAACGTCTGCGCCTACTGATCGAACAGCGTTTGTAAGAAAGATCCCGGCCGCGCCAGCGACCGGGGTTTTTCCGCTTGCCTGATCCGTTGACCCCTGCCCGCTGCAGCCACATTGTGGCGCCTGCGGTGCAAGCCGCGCCCGGGCCCGCGGGAAGGGTTGAACCCACTTGCAGCTTTCGAGCGACATCTAGAGCCTTTGTGCAGCCGGTATTGCGGGCCGTCGGCGATGTCACGCACGGAGGTGTCTGATGAACCGGTCTCCCGATCGATTGAATCTCGATCATCTGAAGAAACAAGCCAAGGAATTGATCCGCCTGTATCGAAGCCGCGATGCGGCGGCGATGACGCGGTTTCGGCATGCGCTGCCGGCGGCGGCCGGCCGCAGCGATAGCGATATTGCGTCCCTCGACCTTCGCCTACACGACGCGCAATCATGCATCGCGCGCGAGCACAGCTTTGCTTCCTGGCCCGACCTGAAGCAATACGTCGAAGTGCAGATGGCTGCGCGCAACGAGCGCGCCGCTCGGGTCCTGCACTGGGCTCAGCTCATCTATTCCGGCGACGTCAGCGGCGCGGCCAACCGCGCCAACCCGCGCGTCGCGCTGCGCATCCTGGCCGATGATCCCGAACTCGTCGCGGGCGATTCCCATCTCGCCTGCGCGATCGGCGACGAAAGCGCGCTGCGGCGGGCGACACAGGCCGATCCGGCCTGGATCAACCGTCCCGGCGGCCCGCTGCGATTGCCGCCACTGTTCGCGGTCGTGCATTCGAGCCTGCTGCGCGTGGAAGAATTTCGCGAGCGCCTGCATCATTGCGCGCAGTTGCTCATCGCGGCAGGCACCGACGTCAACCAGCACATCTACAGCCGCTGGCCGCCTGGATCGCTGAACGAGCCTGACCAACGCTATCCGCTCTCGACGCTCTATGGCGCGGCCGGCAGCAACCATGATCCGGCGCTGACCAAACTGCTGCTCGAAGCAGGAGCGGATCCGAATGACGGCGAATCGCTTTATCATTCATTGGAGAATCCGGCGTGCACGCGGCTATTGCTGGAGCACGGCGCACGGATCGCAGAGAGCAACGCGATCTACCGCGCGATCGATCTCGAAGACGACACCGCGCTAAAACTGTTGCTGCAGCATGGCGGCGATCCGAACGAGCCGGCGCGGAACAAGCCGCTGACCGATTGGGGCTCGCCTTTGGCATGGGCGATCTACCGCCGGCGTCCCCGCCATGTGAAGGCATTGCTGGAAGCGGGCGCCGACCGGTTGCGACCAACCGCTGACGGCATCAGTCCCTACAGGTTGGCGCTGCAGTTCGGACTCTCCGAGATCGCAGCCCTGCTGCGCGAGGGCGAACCTGATATCTCCGACGACGAACGCTTCGTCGCTGCATGTGCGTGCGGCGACGAAACGAAGGCGCGAGCGATCCGCTCGCGGCGGCCCGACCTGCCGGCCTCGTTGTCACCGGCACAGTTGCGGCTATTGCCCGACATGGCCGCAGCCGGCGCCGATGACGTCGTCAGGCTAATGGTCAGGCTCGGCTGGCCGATCGCGGTGCGCGGCGGCGACTGGGATGCATCCGCGCTCAACCTCGCGGTGTTCCGCGGCGATGCCGCGCTGACGCGCTTCCTGCTTGAACACGGCGCTGATTGGACCGAGCAGCACGGCCACGGCGACAATGCGAGCGGCACGCTGGGTTGGGCGTCCTGCAACGAACCGGTCGCGGGCGGCGACTGGGTCGGCTGCGCGCGTGCCCTGCTCGATCACGGCATGCCGGGCGCGGCGGCGATTCCAGGCGATCCTGAATGGGTGATGATCGCAGGAAGCAAGAAGCGGTTTTCGGATGAGGTTACTGAGGTACTGCTGCGGCAGGACGTTTGAAGGTTAATTCCCTCTCCCCTTGTGGGAGAGGGTGGATCGAATGAGCGAAGCTCATTCGAGACGGGTGAGGGGTTCTCTCCGCGGAGACATGCCCCTCATCCGCCCTCGCTTCGCGAGGGCACCTTCTCCCACAAGGGGAGAAGGACCTACGCGTCCACGAACGTCACCGTATCGGCCACGCTCGCCCGCGAGGTGCGGTAGCTGTTGACCTTGTGGGCGTGGTCGGCATAGCCGAACGAAATGCCGCAGACCACGCGGCGATCATCCGCCAGCTTGAAGTGACGCCGGATCAATCCGGAATGCCGCGCCAATGCGGCCTGCGGAATGGTGCCGAGGCCGAGCGCCTGGGCGGCGAGCATGAAATTCGAGACATAGGCGCCGCAATCGACCGCGCCGTAGATGCCGAGCGGCTCGTCGGTGTGGATGATCGCAACATGCGGGGCGCCGAAGAAATTGTAGTTCTCCAGCGCCTGTTTGGCATAGGCCATCTTGTCGCCTCTGGTGATGCCGAGCGTGTTGTAGAGCTGAAAACCGCTCTCGCGGCGGCGATCGAGATAGACGCCGAGATATTCGCGTGGCGGCGAGAAGTCATGATCGTCCTTCGCGCCGGAGGCGGCTTCGGCATAGATCGCATTGCGAAAAGTCTCCTTGGCCTCGCCGCTGGCGATGAGCACCTGCCAGGGCTGGCTGTTGCACCATGACGCCGTGCGCTGCGAGACCTTAAGGATATGTTCGATGGTCTCGCGCGGCACTTGCTGCGGCAGGAACGCGCGCACGGAGTAGCGCTCGTTCAAGAGTTCTTCGAGCACGTCGATGCGGTCTTGCTGTTCCGTTGCGGAAGCATCCATAGCCTAACTCGCTTTCATTCCCCGGGCGCAACGCAGCACGGAGTGATGCGTTGCAGAACCGGGGCCCATCCTGCGTAGGTCCCGGCTCTGCGGAGCAGCGCTGCACGCTGCACCGCGTCCGGGACACGAGAGATCAGCGCCCCTTGGTCGGGATCTTGTTGAACGGCACGTCCTTGTCGACTCTGATGTCGCCGGGCAGGCCGAGCACGCGCTCGGCGATGATGTTGCGCAGGATCTCGTCGGTGCCGCCGGCAATGCGCATCGACGGCGAGGACAACAGCATCTGCTGGAACTGGCCGCGCGCCATTTCCTCGTCCGCGCCGGTGAGCGCGCCGGCCGCGCCCTGCAGATCCATCGCATAGGTCGCGATATCCTGCAGCATCGAACCCGACACCAGCTTGCCGATCGAGTTTTCCGGGCCCGGCCGTTCGCCCTTCGACAGCGAGGAGATGGCACGGTAGCTGGTGTATTTCAGCCCGCTCGCCTTAACCGCCCAGTTCGCGAGTTTTGAGCGCGTCGCGGGATCGTCGATCGCGAGCCCGTCATCGGTCATCAGGTTGGAGCAGAACTCGAACATCTCGGGGAAGCCCGTCGCAAGCCGCGAACCGATCGACATCCGCTCATTCATCAGCGTGGTCAGGGACACGTTCCAGCCATCGCCGACCGCGCCAAGGCGCTGGCTGTCCGGGATCACCACATCGGTGAAATAGACCTCGTTGAACTCCTGCATGCCGTTGGCCTGCTTGATCGGCCGCACCTCGACGCCCTTGCTCTTCATGTCGAGGAAGAACATCGTCAGGCCCTTGTGCTTGGGCACGCTGGGATCAGTGCGCGTGATCAGCAGGCCGTAATCGGAGTAGTGCGCGCCCGAGGTCCAGATCTTCTGGCCGTTGACGATCCAGTTGTCGCCCTGCTTTTCCGCGCGCGTGCGCAGCCCCGCGACGTCAGAGCCGCCGGCGGGTTCGGAGAAAAGCTGGCACCAAATATGTTCGCCGGAGGCGAGCTTCGGCAAATAGTGACGCTTGTGCTCCTCGCTGCCGAACGCCATCACCGTCGGGCCGCACATGCCCTCGCCGATCTGGAACGGCTGCGTCAACTTGCCGTAGACGCCCTCTTCCTGCTGCCAGATCACCTTCTCGATCGGGGTGGCGCCGCGGCCGCCATATTCCTTCGGCCAATGCAGGCAGGCCCAGCCGCCCTCGGCCTTCTTCTTCTGCCAGGCCTTGCCGACATCGACGATATCTTCCTTCTCCAGCCGGATGCGGCCGAGCGAGGATTTTGAAAGCTCCGCCTCGTATTGCTTCGGCGCGTTGGCGTCGATCCATTTGCGAGCCGTGGCTCGGAATTCGGCTTCCTGCGGCGTATCGTCGAAGTTCATGGCGGCTTCCTTCTTTCTTGTCATTCCGGGGCGTGCGCGGAACGCGCATGAACCCGGAATCTCGATCGATAACTTCTGGATTCTCAGGTGCGCAATTGCGCACCATAGTTCGCGCTGACGCGCGCCCCGGAATGACGAAAACTACGTCCTTCCCTTGGTCGGGATCTGGTTGAACGGCACGTCCTTGTCGACCCGGATGTCGCCGGGCAAACCAAGCACGCGCTCGGCGATAATGTTGCGCATGATCTCGTCGGTACCGCCTTCGACGCGGGTGCCCGGCGCGCGCAGCAGCATCGCCTGGAATTTGCCGGCAACTTCGGCGTCTTCCGGTCCGCTCAGCACGCCGGCAGAGCCCTGCAGGTCGAGCGCGTACATCGCGACCTCCTGGACCATCGATCCCGCGACCAACTTGCCGATGGAATTTTCCGGACCGGGACGCTCGCCCTTCGAGAGCGCCGAGATCGCGCGCATGCTGGTGTATCTCAGGCCGCTCGCCTTCACCGCGTAGTTCGCCAGCCTTGAACGAACGCTACGATCCTCGATTGCGGGGCCGTCTTCCAGCATCAGGCTGTTGCAGAACTCGAACAGTTCCGGGAAGCCTGTCGAGACGCCGGCGCCGATCGACATGCGCTCGTTCATCAGCGTGGTCAGCGAGACGTTCCAGCCGTCATTGACGGCGCCAAGTCGCTGCGAGTCCGGGATCTTCACGTCGGTAAAATAGACCTCGTTGAAGTCGGACTGGCCGCTGGCCTGCTTGATCGGCCGCACCTCGACGCCCGGGCTCTTCATGTCCAGGAAGAACATCGTCAAGCCCTTGTGCTTGGGCACATTGGGATCGGTGCGCGTCAGCAGGATGCCGTAATCGGAATAGTGCGCGCCCGAGGTCCAGATCTTCTGGCCGTTGATGATCCAGTCGTCGCCCTTCTTCTCGGCACGGGTGCGAAGCCCGGCGACATCGGAGCCGCCGGCGGGCTCGGAGAATAGCTGGCACCAGATTTTTTCGCCGGAGGCAAGCGGCGGCAGATATTTGCGTTTCTGCTCCTCGCCAGCATAGGCCATCATGGTCGGGCCGCACATGCCATGGCCGATGATGAACATGCCGCTGAGCTTCCCAAACGGCCCCTCTTCCTGCTGCCAGATCACCCGCTCGATCGGCGAGGCGCCGCGGCCGCCATATTCCTTCGGCCAGTGCAGGCAGGCCCAGCCGGCATCGGCCTTCTTCTTCTGCCAGGCCTTTGCGACCTCGAGAATGTTGGCGCCTTTCAGCACGGTGCGGCCGAGCGAGGATTTTCGAAGTTCTTCCTCGTGCTGCTTCGGTGCGTTGGCTTGTATCCACGCTTTGGCTTCAGCGCGGAATGCGGCTTCCTGCGGGGTGTCGTCGAAGTTCATGTTTCAATCCTCTCGTCCGTCATTCCGGACGAGCCGCGAAGCGGGTCGATCCGGAATCTCGAGATTCCGGGTTCGATGCTTCGCATCGCCCCGGAATGACGTTCGTTACGTTACGCCGCGTTCTTCTTGCGCATGCGGTCGATCAACTGATCTTCCCAGTACGACAGGCTGCCGAGCGTCAGCGCAGTGGCGTTGGCGCGGCGGTAGTACATGTGGCAGTCGAACTCCCAGGTGAAACCCATGCCGCCGTGAACCTGGATGTTGTTCTTGGAGCAGTGCTGGAACGCCTGCGTCGCGCTGATGCGCGCAGCCGCTGCGGCCTCTGGCAATTCCGACGCATTGGTCGAGAGCGCCCAGGCGCCGTAGTAGCAATTCGAGCGCGCCAGCGTCGCCGAGACATACATGTCGGCAAGCATGTGCTTCACCGCCTGGAACGAGCCGATCGGCCGGCCGAACGCGATACGGTCGAGCGCGTAGTCGCGGCCCATTTCCAGCGCGCGGTCGGAGCCGCCGACCTGCTCGAACGCGAGCAGCACCGCGGCGCGGTCGAGCACTTGCGTGAGGATGCTCCAGCCGTCGCCCGCCTCTCCCAGCGGTTCGGCCTTGGCTTTCGTGAAGGTGAGTTCGGCTTGCCCGCGCGTCGGATCGATACTGGTCAGCGGCTTCGCCTCGACGCCGCCGGCCTTGAGGTCGACCAGGAACAGCGAGATATCGGAATCGCGACCGGTCGAACCGGTGCGCGCGGCGACGATGGCGAAATCGGCAATCGCGCCATCCGGCACCGGCTTCTTGACGCCGTTAAGCGTGCCGCCGGAAGCCTGCAGCTTGATCGCCTTCGGCGACGGATTTCCCTTGCCTTCGAACAGCGCCAGCGTGCCGATTGCCTCACCGGAAGCGATCTTCGGCAGCCATTTCTGCTTCTGCGCATCGGAGCCAGCCAGCAGCAGCGCCTCGGCGGCAAGATAGACGGTGGAGGAGAACGGCACCGGCGCATTCGCGCGGCCCATTTCCTCCGCGATCACGCAAAGCTCGAGATGGCCCGCGCCGGCACCGCCGAACTGTTCGGGAATTGCGACGCCGAGGAAGCCCATTTCGGCGAGGCCGTTCCACAATTCCTTGTCATACGGCGCCTTGCCGTCGAGCACCTCGCGCACGGCCTTCGGCGGGCACTTCTCAGTGAGAAATTTCCGCGCGGCGTCGCGCATCTGTTTTTGTTCGTCGGAGAAATCGAAGTTCATGGCGGCCTACCTCAGTTGCTTTCGTGTTATTTGTTCGCTGTCATTCCGGGGCGATGCACAGCCTCGAACTATGGTGCGCAATTGCGCACCTGAGAATCTCGAGATTCCGGGTTCGCGCTTCGCGCGCCCCGGAATGACGAGTGGAGAGAGCGTCGTTTCATTGCAGCACAATCACGTCGTCTCCCGGCTTGTCGGCATACAGCTTCTCCACCAGCGCGGCGCGGCGTTCGAGGCCGGCGCGTTGGTTGATGTAGCCCTTGTCGGTGAGTTCATTGCCGTCGATCGAGGGCGGCTCGGCCATCAGCATGGCGCGCGCAATCCGCATGCTGCTGCCGGTGGCAGACGCGTTATGCGCTTCCAAGCCACGCTTCAGGCAGGCGATCACCTGGGGATGCTTGACCACCTCTTCGAACGTCGCATCGGGATTCCCCACGATCTGCCGGCAAGCGTGCAGATTGGGCCAGGCCAAAAGTCCGATGAATGGACGGTCCTGTCCCGTGACCAGCGCGTCGTGCACCACAGGCGTCGCGGCCGCGATGGCATCGGTGCGCAATGAACCGACATGGACAAAGGTGCCGGTCGTGAGCTTGAAGTCCTCGACCACGCGGCCGGCGAAGATGATGCCCTGCAGCGGATCGTTGTCATCGACGAACACGCCGGCGTCGCCGATGCAGTAGAAACCTTCCTCGTCGAACATCTTCTTCGTCAATTCAGGCTGGCCGAAATAGCCCGGCGTGACATTGATGCCGCGCAGGCGCAATTCGTATTTGGAGCCGCACGGCACCATCTTCAGCTCGACGCCGGGAAACGGCAGGCCGATCAGGCCGACGCGCTCGGTGTCCCAATAGGTGCCGGTCGAGGTCGGCGCGGTCTCGGTCGAACCCCAGCCGGTGTAGAACACGATGCGCTCGCCGGTGGTCTTCACCGCCAGCACCTGCATGCGGTCGTAAAGATCGTCCGGCAGCCGCGCACCGCCATAGGCCATCACGGTCAAATTCTTGAAGAAGCTGCGGCACAGCGCGTCGTCCTTTTCCATGGCGGCAGCGAGCGCGGCATAGCCGGCGGGGACGTTGGCGTAATAGGTCGGTGAGATCTCGTGCAGATTGCGGATGGTCTCCTCGAACTGACCGGGCATCGGGCGGCCGTCGTCGATGTAGAGCGTGCCGCCGTCGATCAGCGCCGGGTTGAACAGCGCATTGCCGCCCATGGTGTGATTCCAGGGCATCCAGTCGAGATAAGTGGAAACCGGCCCGTTCGGGTTGCGCGGGCGCACCTGCATCATCATTGCCGCGTTGGCGCACATCATCTCCTGCGTGTTGATGACGGCCTTCGGCATGCCGGTCGAGCCCGAGGTGAACAAGAGCTTGCCGATGGTTTTCGGCGTGATCTTTGAAATCGAGTCTTCGACATCTTTGGTAGCCGGCGTTGCCGCGAGCTCGGCAAACGACACGCTCTTGATGCCTTCGCAGGGTCGCGCGACGTGAACCACAGTGACGTCGGCCAGGTCGATCGCCCTGAGCGCCTTCTCAAAGGTCGGACCGTCCTGCACCATCACGACCGCAGGCTTGATCAGGTTGAAGAGATATTTGAGCTTGAGATGATCCTGGCTCATCAGCGAATAGGCCGGCGACACCGGCGCGGCCGGCAAGCGGGCCTGCATCGCGGCCTGCGTCATTAGTGCGTGCTCGATCGAATTGCCCGAGAGGATCGCAACGGGACGGCCCTCGTCGAGGCCGAGATTGAGAAGCCCCTGCGTCAACCCATCGACGATGCGCTTGGCTTCGCCATAGCAGACCTTGCGCCATTGCCGGTCCGGCCCCGCGCGCTGCGCCAACCAGATGCGCTCGGGCGCCTGCTTCGCCCATTTCGAAAGCGACGCCGGAATATGCTTCTCGTAGGGTTGCAGCGGAATGCGCGACTTAAGAATGATGACGCCATCGGGATGGCGCTCCACCACGATGTCGCGCGGCAGCCATTCGATCTTGCGGAAGGCCGGCTTGGTCAGCACCTTTGCTGCACTCCCACTCATATTGCGTCTCCCGGAATTCTTGTCCTTTGCGGATCTTGTGGTCATCGCCTGATATAGACAGGCTTTCGCTTTTCGAGAAAGGCCCTGATGCCTTCGTTGAAATCTTCCGAGCGGCTGCACAGCACCTGATTGCGGTCTTCCATCGCGATCACGTTGCGGCGCGCATTGCTGCGCCCTCTCCCCTTGTGGGAGAGGGCTACATCGGCATCAGCCGTGCATTCGATTCGGTGAGGGGTTGCCAGCCGGAGAGAACCCCTCATCCGTCTTCGCTTCGCGAAGCCACCTTCTCCCACAAGGGGAGAAGGGAAGCCGCCCTTACCGCGGCGCCATGCGGATGGCGCCGTCGAGGCGGATGGTCTCGCCATTGAGCATCGCGTTCTCGACAATGTGTACGGCAAGTGCACCATATTCGTCGGGCTCGCCAAGGCGGGCCGGATGCGGCACCTGGGCGCCAAGGCTCTTGCGGGCTTCCTCGTTCAAGCCCATCAGCAGCGGCGTGAAGAAGATGCCGGGGGCAATCGTGTTGACGCGGATCTTCAGGCTCGCGAGATCGCGCGCCGCCGGCAAAGTGAGGCCGACGATGCCGCCCTTCGAGGCCGAGTATGCGATCTGTCCGATCTGGCCTTCATAGGCCGCAACGGATGCGGTGTTGATGATGACGCCGCGCTCCTCGCCGATTGGGGCCTCGGTGGCAAGCCGTTCGGAGAACAGGCGCAGCGCGTTGAAGGTGCCGATCAGATTGACGTTGACGATGCGGACGAACTTTTCCAGGGGATAGACGCCGTCCTTGCCGACCACGCGCTGCGAGCCGCCGATGCCGGCGCAGTTCATCAGCACGCGCGCGATACCATGAGCTGCTTCCGCCTTGGCGATCGCCGCCTTCATCTGCTCCTCGCTGGTGACGTCGGCATGAAGGGCTACGCCCTTCACTTCGGCCGCGACCTTCTCGGCATTCTCCTTGTTCTGGTCGAGCACGCCGATCTTGGCACCCTTGGCGGCCATCGCGCGGGCGGTCGCGGCCCCTAAGCCGGAGCCACCGCCGGTGATGAGAACGGCAACGTCTTTCAACTGCATTGTAACTACCTGTCCTTGGATGTTTCTTCTCTAGTTGGCGAATGGCGAATAGGGAGTGGCGAATAGAAATCCATTCGCCATTCGCTACTCGCTATTCGCCCGTCAACATTCGCTACTCGCTATTCGCCCCTTCCCTTCTTCCAGCATGCCGCCGCAGATCAGCGCTTCCATATGCTTGATGTAGTCGCGGCAGACTTCGTCGGTGACCGGACCGACCCCGGTCGCGCGCGACATCGCGTGGCGGCCGAAGAACAGGTGATCGCACGCGCCGATCAGGCTGGTGTAGAACAGCACCGGATCGATATTTCGGAATTCGCCGGCCTTGACGCCCTCCGCGAGCAGGCGGCGATGAAAATCCAGCAAGGGCGCGACGAAGAATTGCGAGACTTCGTCGGCCGCTTCCGGGCTGCTCTCGTGCAGGAGATAATGGATCAGCCGGTTCATGTAGGGGAACTGGTGATAGGCGCGGATGATGCCGCCGATATGCAGGCGCAGCTTTGCCGTCGGCGAGATCGGTTGGCTGATCAGATATTCGAGCTGCGACATCTCGGTCGCGGCGTCCCGCGCCAGAAGCGCCAGCAACAGCCCGTCCTTGTTGCCAAAATGGTATTTTACCAGCGCGGCATTGACGCCCGACTTCTGCGCGATGTCGGACAGCGACACCTCGATCGAGGCGCGCTCGATCATCAGCTCGCTCGCCGCCACAAGCAGCTTCTCGGCGGTGGTATTTTTGCCGCTCGGGAGCCTGGTCGGTACACTGGTATTCAACGGTGATCCCATCACGCTGAGGGCGGGAAATCTGGCCGCACATAAGCGCATGCCGCGGTTGCACTCAAGAGTTAATTGATTGATTGACTAAATCCCGCAGCCCCCCTTAAATCCGGCCCATCTTTCCAAGCCACAAACAACATTCAGGGAGAACAGACATGGCCGAGGCCTATATCGTCGCCGCCGCACGCACTGCCGGCGGCCGCAAGGGCGGACGTCTCGCAGGCTGGCACCCGGCCGATCTCGCCGCTTCCGTGCTCAATTCGCTGGTCGACCGCACCGGTGTCGACCCGGCCCAGATCGAGGACGTGATCATGGGCTGCGTGATGCAGGCCGGCGAGCAATCCAACAACGTCGCGCGCAACGCGGTGATGGCCTCGAAGCTGCCCGAGAGCGTGCCCGCCACCTCGGTCGACCGGCAGTGCGGCTCCTCGCAGCAGGCGCTGCACTTTGCGGCGCAGGCGGTGATGGCCGGCTCGATGGACATCGTGATCGCCGCCGGCGTGGAATCGATGACGCGGGTGCCGATGGGGCTTGCTTCGTCGCTGCCGGCCAAGAACGGTTTTGGTCATTACAAGAGCCCGGGCATCGAGGCGAAATATCCGAACATCGTGTTCAGCCAGTTCACCGGCGCGGAAATGATGGCGGAGAAGTATGGGCTCTCCAAGGACCAGCTCGACGAATACTCCTACAACAGTCATCAGCGCGCGATTGCCGCGACGCAAGCCGGCAAGTTTAGGGATGAAATCGTTCCGCTGCAGATCACCCGCGCCGACAACTCGACTGACACCCACCATATCGACGAAGGCATCCGCTTCGACGCCAGCCTCGACGGCATCAGGGGCGTCAAGCTGATCGCCGAGAACGGTAAGCACACCGCCGCCAGCGCCAGCCAGATTTGCGACGGCGCCTCCGGCGTGCTGGTGGTCAACGAGAAGGGCCTGAAGTCGCTCGGCGTAAAGCCGTTGGCGCGCATCCATCACATGACCATGATGGGCGGCGATCCCGTGATCATGCTGGATGCGCCGCTGCACGCCACCAAGCGGGCGCTGGAAAAGGCCGGCATGTCGATCAACGACATCGACCTGTTCGAGGTCAACGAAGCCTTCGCGGCGGTGCCGGTGGCGTGGCTGAAGACGACGGGCGCCGATCCCGAACGGCTCAACGTCAATGGCGGCGCGATCGCGCTCGGCCATCCGCTCGGCGGCTCCGGCACCAAGCTGATGACCACGCTGGTCAATGCGCTGAAACAGAACAACAAGCGCTACGGCCTGCAGACCATGTGCGAAGGCGGCGGCATGGCGAACGTGACGATTGTGGAAAGGCTTTAAGAAAGCGGCGATAGGACCGTTAGAAGCGTCCGCACAATAGGTGTCGTCCCGGCCTTGAGCCGGGACCCATAACCACAGGTGTTTGTGGTTATGCTGAGCTGGAGCTCCAGCTCCCTTCAACAAATCAAAACTGTGGTCATGGGTCCCTGCGTTCGCAAGGACGACGCATCACCCGAGGAAACGTTTGTGTCCCATCCCTCCATCCACGCCCGCAACACGCCGAACAAGATCGCCTACCAGATGGCCGGGACCGGCAAGGCGATCACTTATCGCGAGCTTGACGAGCTATCGAACCAGGGCGCGCAACTGTTCCGCAAGCTCGGGCTGAGGGCCGGCGACCACATCGCGTTCCTGATGGAAAACCGCCTGGCGTTCATGGAAATCTGCTGGGCCGCGCAGCGTTCCGGGCTCTATTATACCGCGATCAGCCGCTACCTCACCGAGGAGGAGATCGCCTATATCGTGAAGGATTGCGGCGCCAAGGTTCTTATCACCACGCCGCAATGCGCCGACAAAGCCAAAGGCTTGATCAAGGGCGAGCCGGGCGAACCGCTGTTCTTCATGGTCGACGAGCCCGCGCCGGGATTCCGCTCCTGGGACAAGGAAGCGATCGCGATGCCGGTGACGCCGATTGCGGATGAGGTCGCCGGCTACGACATGCTGTATTCGTCCGGCACCACCGGCCGGCCCAAGGGCATCAAGAAGGAGTTCGAGGGCAAGGCGATCGACGTGCCAAACCCGCTGTTGAAAATTCTCTGCGCCGACATGTGCGGCATGTCGTCCGACAGCATCTATCTATCGCCGGCGCCGCTCTATCACGCAGCTCCCTTGCGCTTCAACATGATGGCAATCACGCTCGGCGGCACCTCCATCATCATGGAGCATTTCGACGCCGAGGAATTTCTGAAACTCGTCGAAAAATACAAGGTCACGCAGTCGCAGCTCGTGCCGACCATGTTCGTGCGCATGCTGAAGCTGCCGGACGAGGTGCGCGCGGCTTACGACGTCTCGACGCTGAAAGGCGCGATCCACGCCGCGGCCCCCTGCCCGGTCGACGTGAAAGCGAAGATGATCGAGTGGTGGGGACCGATCCTGATCGAATATTACGCCGGCTCCGAAGGCAACGGCGTCACCGTCTCGACTTCGCAGCAATGGCTGACCCATCGCGGCACCGTCGGCCGCGCCGTGGTCGGCAAGGTGAAAATCCTCGACGAGAACGACCAGGAGAGACCGACCGGCGAAATCGGCACGGTCTATTTCGCCGACGCGCCTGTCTTCACCTATCACAACGATCCCGAGAAGACCAAGAAGGCCTACAACGCCAAGGGCTGGTCGACGCTCGGCGACGTCGGCTATCTAGACGCCGAAGGCTATCTCTATCTCACCGACCGCAAGAGCTACATGATCATCTCCGGTGGGGTGAACATCTACCCGCAGGAGACCGAGGATGTGCTGATCACGCATCCTGCCGTCTCCGACGTTGCCGTGTTCGGCGTGCCGAACGAGGAAATGGGCGAAGAGGTCAAGGCCGTGGTGCAGCCGCACGACATGGCAAAAGCCGGCAAGGATCTCGAGGCCGAATTGATCGTGTTCTGCCGAAAACATCTGTCGCCAATAAAGTGCCCGAAGAGCATCGATTTCGAAGCCGAGCTGCCGCGCACGCCGACGGGGAAACTGGTGAAGCGCCACCTGCGCGACCGGTACTGGCCGAAAGCGGCGACGAAGGGGTAGCGCTCGCTTACCCTCCCCTGGAGGGGGAGGGTCGGCTCACAGCGAGCGAAGCGAGATGTGAGGCGGGGTAGGGTGATCTCTCAACACGGGCAGCGCCCGATACGAAAGACTGTCACCCCACCTCGGTTCGCATTTTATGCGAACCGATCCTCCCCCTCCAGGCAGGGCTATCGCATGTGGCCGAGGAGTTCGAAGAGGAAGGCATCGTTCCATCCGGCGCGCTTGAGCTTACCGCGCAAGGAGACCGATGTATCTGGATGGGCCCTGGCGACGTTGAGGGCCGTGCGCCTGAGTACGGCCAGATTGACCGGTCCGTTGTCCTTGCGATTGCGGGCAAGGTCCTCGTCGAGGGTAACGTCGAGCGGCCAGTGAAGGCCGTTTTCGATGGACCAATGGGCGCGGACGATGCGCAAAACTTCTTTTCGGCTGTAGAGACGGCTCATCAGGAAGTAGCGCTCGACCGTGTCGTCCTGGCCACGCTTGCTGGTGATGCGAGCGACAGCTTTGAGGCCGGGGAAGTTGTGTTTCTTGGCCATGCCGGGAACCGGCGCAACCAGCGCGACGCGCTTCTCGTTGCGCCCGTGCTGCGCATCGGTAGTGGTGAGCGATGTCTTGCCCGCGCGTTTGACGGCGCGGATTGCGGCTTTGGCATCCTCCAACAGAGCAGGCTGGTTTGCCTTCACCGCCAGCACATAGTCGCCGCCCCGCTCCACGATCTGCTTGGCCATCGCACGGTGGCAATGCAGGGCGTCGGCCGTGACCACGCAGCCCTTGAGCTGCAGAAGTTCAAGCAACTGCAAGGCGCCATCGGCTTCGTTGTTGTTCGGTGCCAGCACGTTGGCGAGCGCCATGCGCGTCTGCTCCGCCCAGGCCGTTACCATGACCGGCGGCATGTGGCTCTTGCCGCGCTCATAGCCGCGCCGCAAGGCTTTGCCGTCGAGCGCAATCACCCCGCGCGGCCGCTTGATCTTCGCACCTTGAGCAAAGGCCTTCATGAACTTCTGAAACGCGGTTTCAAATGCCTTCGGATCGAGCATCCGGAACACCCGACTGAAGGTGTCGTGGCTCGGCAGGCCGTGCTCGAGCACCAGCACATCCCGCCAAAGATAGGCCTTCATCCGGGCAAACAGCGCCATGTCGGTGCAACTCGTTGCCCCACACAATGTCGCCATCAGCGCGATGAACAAGATCTCCGTCAGGTCATGCAGCGCGTTGTCGGCCCGCGGGTCCGGGAGATCGTCAAAGCACTCGGCAAATCGATTCATGGGCCGCTCCATCCGAATCTGGAGCAACCTTCAGAATCATTTTCTTCTCACTTTGCAACAGGTTGCAATATCCAACATGCGATTCCCCTGCCCCTCCAGGGGAGGATATGACAACATCGCGAACGGAGCCGTCATGCCCGGGCTTGTCCCAGGCATCCACGCCTTTACAATCTCGCAGCAGAGAAACGTGTGCACCCGGGCCGAGCCGGCCATGACGATGGATACGTAATGCCCACCCTCCCCGACATCCCACTGCCCTCCTCCATCCGCTCCCGCACCGTCGACAACATCAACGGCCTCCGCATGCACGTGCTGGAAGCCGGCTTCGAAACGCCCGGCCGTCCGTGCCTCCTGCTCCTGCACGGCTTTCCCGAACTCGCCTATTCCTGGCGCAAGGTGATGCCGGTTCTCGCCGGCGCCGGCTACCACGTGATCGCGCCGGACCAGCGCGGCTATGGCCGCACCAGCGGATGGGACCCGGAATACGACGGTGATCTCGCCTCGTTCCGCCTCACCAATCTGGTGCGCGACGCGCTCGGGCTGGTGTCGGCGTTCGGCTACGCAAGCGTCGATGCCGTGATCGGGCATGATTTCGGCTCGTCGGTCGCGGCCTGGTGCGCGCTGATACGGCCCGACGTGTTTCGCTCGGTCGTCATGATGAGCGCTCCGTTCGGCGGGCCTCCATCGCTGCCGTTCAACACGGTGCACGAGCCCGCCAAGCCGGTCGATGATCCCATTCACCGCCAGCTCGCCGCGCTGCCGCGCCCCCGAAAACATTACCAATGGTATTACTCGACGCGCGAAGCGAACAACGACATGCACCGCGCGCCGCAGGGCGTGCATGATTTCCTTCGCGCCTACTATCACCACAAGAGCGCGGACTGGAAAGCCAACCAGCCCTACCCGCTGAAATCCTGGAGCGCGGAAGAGATCGCAAAGCTGCCGACTTACTATGTGATGGACCTCGCCAGGGACATGGCGGCCACTGTTGCCGAGGAAATGCCGTCGGCCGCTGAAATCGCCGCCAACAAATGGCTGCCCGACAATGAGCTCGCCTTCTACAGCGCCGAGTACGAGCGCAACGGATTCCAGGGCGGGCTGCAATGGTATCGCTGCGGCACCTCCGCCGCTTTTGTGCCGGAATTGCAGACATGGTCCGGCCGCACCATCGACGTGCCGTCCGCTTTCATCTCGGGCAAGCAGGACTGGGGCACCTATCAGCGCCCCGGCGTCTATGAGGCGATGCAGTCGAAAGCCTGCACCAACATGATCGGCTGCCATCTTGTCGACGGCGCCGGCCACTGGGTGCAGCAGGAGCAGCCTGGCGAAGTGAGCCGGCTGCTGATGCAATTCCTGCAAGAAGCAAAGGACGACGCAAGGACAAAGGCGAGCCGGTAGCGTACCGGCAAGAGAGGACCACCGCTGTACAGCTATTGCTCTTGCCGCGCGCGCCCAAACTGAGCATCATCCGCGCCGTACTCGGAAACAGAGCGGAGCGTACGCCTTGGCCAAATCGCAATGGAGTTTCAAGACCGCCGTTGAATTGTCCGCGGCGCTTGCCGCGAAAAAGGTCTCGGCCGTCGAACTGGCCGAGGACGCAATCGGCCGGATCGAGCGGCACGATGCGAAGATCAACGCGATTTGCGTGCGCGATTTCGAGCGTGGCCTTGCGGCCGCCCGCGCCGCCGACGCCGAACTGGCGCGCGGCGTGAAGAAGCCGCTGCTCGGCCTCCCGCTGACCGTGAAGGAGTCCTACAATATCGCGGGGCTGCCGACGACCTGGGGCCTTCCGACGCAGAAGGATTTCACGCCGACGGAAGACGCGCTGTCGATTTCGCGCGTCAAGGACGCCGGCGGCGTCATCCTCGGCAAGACCAATGTCCCGTTCGGGCTCGGCGACTGGCAGAGCTACAACGAAGTCTACGGCACCACCAACAACCCGTTCGATCTCGGCCGGACGCCAGGCGGCTCGTCCGGCGGCTCCTCGGCCGCGCTCGCGGCGGGTTATGGCCCGCTATCGCTGGGCTCAGACATCGGCGGTTCGCTGCGCGTGCCGGCGTTCCATTGCGGCGTCTACGCGCACAAACCGACGTTTGCTCTGGTGCCTGGGCGCGGCCACACGCCGCCGCCGTTCCAGCCGCTGCCGATCGACCGCGATCTTGCCGTGATCGGCCCGATGGCACGCAGCGCCGCCGATCTCTCGCTGCTGCTCGACACCATCGCCGGTCCCGATCCGCTCGAGGCCGGCAAGGGTTACAAACTCGCCCTGCCGCCGCCGCGCCACGGCGATCTGAAGGACTTTCGCGTGCTGGTTGTCGATACCGACCCGGTCATGCCGACCGACGAGGTGGTGCGTGGCACGATCCACAAGCTCGCCTCCAACCTCGAAAAGGCCGGCACCAGGGTGGATCGCAACAGCCCGTTGCTGCCGAACTTTGCGGAGACATCCCGGCTCTACATGCGGATGCTGATGTCGTTCCTCGCCGCCTCCTTCCCGCCGGAAGTCTATGCCGGCGCAGAGGCCGCCGCCGCCGCGCTACCGCAGAGCGATGTAAGCCTCGCTGCCGAACGCCTGCGGGGCATGGCGCAAAGCCATCGTAACTGGTTGATGGACGACGTTGCGCGCGCACGCCTGCGAGCGCAATGGCGCGAACTGTTCAAGACCTATGATGCTGTGATCTGTCCGATCATGCCGACGCCCGCCTATCCGCACGACCATTCCGATGACCAGGAAAAACGCCGCATCAAGATCGACGGCAAGGAGCACGTCTATCCAGATCAGCTTTCGTGGCCGGGCATCGCCACCTTGCCCGGTCTGCCCTCCACCGCGATCCCGACCGGCTTTTCGCCGGACGGATTGCCGGTCGGCGTGCAGATCGTCGGGCCGTGGCTGGAGGATCGCACGACCCTGAGACTGGCCGAGCTGATCGAGCGCGAATTCGGCGGCTTCAAGCCGCCGCCGATGTTTGATGATTGAAGATCCCTCGTGCCGGGGAGTTGCGCGCAAGCGCATCTCCTCGCCGGGAGGTGAAGCGGTATCGTTGAAAGCGCCATGCGGACTTTCATTCGAAGCGTCATCGCCGTCGTCGCCGGCTTCCTGCTGATGTGGCCGCTTGGCTATGCCTATGCCGCGCTCGGCTGGCCAACGTTCCACTTGTGGGGGCTGATGCATGGCACCTTTGTCGCTGCCTGGCCTACCCTGTCGATCCTGGTATTCCTGGCACTGGGGTATCTGCCGCTTTTCTCGCGCATCGACGACGCAGCGCTTCTGATCGCCGGCCTTGTTTGGGGTCTGTTGCTGGCCACTGCTTTCAACATCCGCCACGCTCTCGGCTTTGAGATTGCCTATGGCCTGTTCAGCGCCACGGCGGTTATCGTTGCAGTACTATGCATCTTTGCCAAGCACCGGCTCCGTTTGGCGCTGCTCGTGGTATCGCCGCTTGTTTTCCTGAACTTGGATCTTCTGCTGGTGCCGCCGGCGCTTGAACAACTCGTGTCTCGAGCCATCTTTGATCTCAAGCAGCTCTTGCCGCCCGTCGCCTTCTCGCTCGCGGGTTACGTGCTTGGCTCGCTCGCCCGTGCCGTGATCAAACGCTCGCCGAGAACAGCGTGATAGCCGCTCTGCAGTGACGAACAAGAACCGGAGGAATCATGAACAACGACCTCGCCGAGCTGACAGAGCTCAACCGCGACTATGTCGCGTCCGTGCAGAATTCCGACATCAAGCGCTTTGACGAAATCCTCGCAGCCGATTTCTGCTGCTCCAATCCCGACAAGTCGCTGGTCGATCGCGCCACGTTCCTGCAACAGACCGCAAAGCCTGTCGCGATCAAGAATCTGCGCGCGGAAGACGTGAAGATCCGAATCCTCGGCGATTTCGCCATCATCCACGCAGCGACGAGCTACACCACGCCGGACGGCCAGCAGGCTCATGGGCGTTATACCGATTGCTGGGCGAAGCAGAATGGCAAGTGGCTTGCAGTGTCGGCGCATGTGTCGCGGTGAACCAACGCCGTCATTCCGGGGCAGCCCGCCAGGGCTGAACCCGAAATCTCGAGATCCCGGGTTCGATGCTTCGCATCGCCCCGGGATGACGACGTTGTCGTCAGCTATCAAACACGATCACGCTGCGTAGCGTCTTGCCGGCTTTCATGTTGGCGAAACCTTCGTTGATTTCGGAGAGTTTCAGCTTGGCCGAGATCCAGTCCTCCAGATGCAGCTTGCCGCGCATGTAGAACTCGACCAGGCGGGGCATGTCGACGCGGAAATGGTTGGAGCCCATCGACGATCCCTGAATCCGGCGCTCGCGCAGGAAATCGAAGCCGTGTAGCTCGATCTTCTGGCCGAACGGGATCATGCCGACGATGGTCGCGGTGCCGCCGGCCGCCAGCATCGCGAATGACTGCTCGGCGGTTTCCTTGCGGCCCAGCACCTCGAAGGAGTGATGAACGCCACCATTGGTGAGCTCACGCACCTGCTGCACCACATCGCCGCGGGAGGGATCGACGATGTCGGTGGCACCAAGTTTTGTAGCCAACTGCAGCTTGGCCGGATTGGTGTCGATCGCGATAATGCGGCCGGCACCGGCGATCGCGGCACCATTGATCGCGGCCATGCCGACGCCGCCGCAGCCGATCACGGCCACTGTTTCGCCGGCCTGCACTTTTGCGGTGTTCACGACCGCGCCATAGCCGGTGATGACGCCGCAGCCGATCAAGGCCGCGAGCTCCAGCGGCATGTCCTTGCGGATTTTGACGATGGCGTTTTCGTGCACCAGCATCTGCTCGGCAAAGGACGACAGATTGAGGAACTGATGAAGCTTCTCCTCACGCGCCCAGGACAGCCGGTTTGACTGACCGGGCAGCATCTTCACGGTCGTGTCGGTGCAGAGCACGGTGCGGCCGGTGGTACAGTTGTCGCAGGTGCCGCAGAACACCGAAAGACAGGTCACGACGTGATCGCCGGGTTTTACATAGGTGACGTCGGAGCCGACCTTTTCGACCACGCCGGCGGATTCATGACCAAGCACAGCAGGCAATGGATGGGGATAGAGCCCTTCCATGAAGTGCAGGTCGGAATGACACAAACCGGCGACGCGCGTGCGGATCAGGACTTCGCGCGGGCCGGGATTCGGCACGCTGACCTCTTCGATCACCAGCGGCTGGTTGACTTCATGCAGGACGGCGGCCTTCATCGGTGCTTCCCCTTTAATGCTGTTATTTTTTGAACCAGTACTGGCTGCAGCCTACGCTGCGACAAGCAATTCGCCAACCTCGGCCATACCGACGCTGCGTTCGCCGAGCAGATGACCTGATATCGCGCGCTGGGTGGCATTTTCCGCAAGCCGGAACGGGTCGCTCGGCGCGACGCGATGGTCGACCACCATCCGCGACAGCAACAGCCGCCTGGCGTCGCCGCGCATCTCGTGAATCCGCCCGCCCTCCCACGCCAGCGCAACGGCGCTGGCGACATGGTAGAGCACGCTGGTGGCGCGCCGTGCATCGCCCTCATTGTCGGCGCGGCTGGCTACCTCGCGGGCAAAGCCGACCGCGCGGTCGGTCAGCTCACGCAGCCGGTTGCGCCAGGCCTGCGGCACGTTGGCGCTGTCGTCGAGGCGGGCGTGCAGATCGGCCGCGAGCGCGGTGTCGGCGCCGTGGCGGCCGACCGCGCGGGTCAACGCATCGATCGCGACGATGTTGCCGGTGCCTTCCCAGATCGAGCCGAGATGGGCGTCGCGCAGCAGCCGCGCGGTGGCAAACTCCTCGATGTAGCCGATGCCGCCGCGCATCTCCAGCGCATCGCCGCAAACCTTGCGTGCATCGCGCGTGGCGCGGAATTTCAGCGTCGGCGTCAGGATGCGCAGCAGCGCAGCAGCATCCTGGCTGCCGGCTTCCGCGCGATCGAGCGCGTCGGCCGTGAGAAAACTCACCGACAGCGCCTGCTCGGTCGGCAACATGATCTTCATCAACTGCCGCTGAGCCAGCGGCAGGTCGATGATCCTCTGGCCGAACACCACGCGATTTCTCGCGACCGTCATCGCGTCATGGTGCGCACGCCGCATCAGCGCGGTGGACTTGACGCCGTTGGAGAGCCTGGACGAATTCACCATCTCGGCCATCTGCACGAAGCCGCGGTCGAGCTTGCCGACGGCGTAGGCAATCGCGCCCTCGAACTTGATTTCACCCGACGCCATCGAACGGGTGCCGAGCTTGTCTTTCAAGCGGACGATCCGGTAGTGATTCTGCGAGCCGTCGTCGAGATATCGCGGCATCAGGAACAGGCCGACGCCGCGCGTGCCGGGCCCCGCTCCTTCCGGCCGCGCCAGCAGCATCACCACCTTGGCATCGGCATTGGAGCAGAACCATTTCTCGCCATAGAGCCGCCAGTGATCGCCCTCCTGCACGGCCCGCGTCGTCAGCGTGCCGACGTCGGAGCCGCCTTCCTTCTCGGTCATGAACTGGCCACCCTGAGTAAGCTTGCTCATGTCGGTCTGGGTCAGGCCGTCGAGATATTTTGCCTTCAACGCGTCGCTGCCGAAATTGTTGAGCAGTTTCGCGCAACCATCCGTGACGTTGATCGGACAGCCCATACCGAATTCGGTCTGGTTGAACAGGAAGGTGAAGGCGTGCTTGGCGACGACGGGGTATTTATCCGGCCAGCCCATGATGCCCTTGCGGATCGACATCGCGTGAATGCCGAACTCGCCGAACGCGGCTTTTTCCAGCTCGCGATAGGCCGGGTGATATTCGATATACTGGATATCGCGGCCAAACTTGTCGCGCTGGTGCAGCACCGGTGTGTGCCGGTCAGCAAGCCGTGCGCATTCGTCGAGATAGCCGCCGGCCAATTCGCCGAGCCGGTCGAGATGCGGCTCGATATGGCGAAACAGCGCGTCGGGCAGATGCAGGCGAAGCAGATCCGTCAACGCCGGATCGGCGCGGTAGAAATTCATCCCCGTCGTATCAGGTGCTAGCAATCCCGGCTGATTGGCTGACGCGGCTGCACGGTCTTGCATGAGTGGATGCATTTTTAGCCCTTGTTCGTTCCGCCCGATATTGGTCAACTATCGATAACGCGGGCGGACGTCCCGTCAACAAGCATAATTGGAGGGCCCCCATGGCGGCCGATTGCCAGGCGGCATCGGGTTCCTAGATTTACCTAATCCCCACCATCCGAGGACTGCGCCCATGGAATTGCCAAAATACAAGATTGCCCTGATTGTTGGTGTCGGCGAGGGATTGAGCGCATCGCTGGCGCGACTGTTCGCGCGCGAAGGCATCAAGGTTGCGCTTGCCGCGCGCAAGATCGAGAAGCTTGGCGCGCTCTGCACGGAGACCGGCGCCCGCGCCTTTGCCTGCAACGCTACCGAGGCGGAGGAAGTCGAACGTCTCTTTGGTATGGTCGAACGCGAGATCGGCACGCCCGATCTCGTCGTCTATAACGCCAGCGGCCGCGCACGCGGCGCCTTCACCGACCTGGTTCCTGCCGAAGTTGCGAATGCGATCGCAGTCTCCGCCTTTGGCGGCTTTCTGGTGGCCCAGCAGGCGGCGACACGCATGCTGCCGAACAAGCACGGCGCGATCCTGTTCACCGGTGCCTCCGCCAGTGTGAAGGGCTATCCGCAGTCGGCGCCGTTCGCGATGGGCAAGTTTGCGCTGCGTGGGCTGGCCCAAAGCATGGCGCGCGAATTGTCTCCGCAAGGCATCCATGTCGCGCATTTCGTCATCGATGGCGGCATCCGCAGCGCTGCGCGTACGGAGCCTGCCGATCGGCCGGACTCGATGCTCGATCCCGACGCGATTGCGCTGAGCTACTGGAACGTGCTGCAGCAACCGCGCAGCGCCTGGACGTGGGAAGTGGAGCTGCGGCCCTGGGTGGAGAAGTTTTGAGACGGCCACCGCCGTCATTCCGGGGCGCGAAGCGAACCATGGGGCGCCCTTGCGCCCCTGAGAATCTCGAGATTCCGGGTCTGGTCCTTCGGACCATCCCGGAATGACGGCGCCAAATAGACAGAGGGGAAACCATGACCACCGAAACCAAAATCGACACCGGCACCGACGAACTGCTCTGCGTGATCCGCGACCGCGTCGCCACCATTACGCTGAACCGCCCCGAAGCGCGCAACGCGTTCTCGGATACGCTGACGCCGGCGCTTCGCAGCATGATCAAGAGCTGCGGCGAGAACCCCGAGATCGGCGCGCTCCTGCTCACCGGCGCGGGCACCGCGTTTTGCGCCGGCGGCAACGTCAAGGGCATGGGCGCGCATCGCGATAAGAAGAAGCTAGAGATGTCCTACGACGAGAAGGTCGCCGACCTGCAGGAGCGGCAGCGCCTGCTTACCGGCGCGCTGGCCTCGGTGCGCAAGCCGACGATTGCGGCGCTGCCCGGTCCCGCGGTCGGCGCTGGCCTCGCGCTCGCGCTGGCCTGCGATATCAGACTAGCGGCGCAATCCGCCTTCATCTCCACCGGCTATGTCCGCGTCGCGCTCTCCGGCGACTACGGTATCGCCTGGCTGCTGACGCGGCTGGTCGGCACCTCGCGGGCGCGCGAACTGATGTTTACCGGCGACAAGGTCGATGCCACAAGATGCGAGGCGATCGGCCTCGTCAACCGCGTGGTGCCCGACGACAGACTGCAGACTGAGGCCTTCGCGCTTGCCAAATCCATGGCCGAAGGCCCGACGCTGGCATTGCGCTACATCAAGGACAATCTCGACGAAGCGCTGCAGTTTGACTTTGCCACCGCGCGCGACCACGAGGCCGAGCGCCTCGTCCGCCTGACCACGACCGCCGACCACAAGGAAGCGGTGCAAGCCTTCATCGACAAGCGCAAGCCGGTGTTCAGGGGAAGCTGAGTTCCTTTTCCGCGGGTAGCGGAAAATGGCCCGGTTCTGGCGAGGCCAGAACCGGGCTCAGTGGTCAAACCGCAAGCGAGGACATTGCGCTGGGAGAGACGGCGGCGAGCCGCCAACTGGCGCATGGGATTTCCTGCGGTTCGACGTGGATCTCTTTCTGGAAGCGCGTCAGCTTCCAGTCGCCGGGCGTATTGGTAAAGCCGTAGCCGGACTTGCGGGCGAGCGCGATCATGGCATCGTTGGAACGCAGCGTGTCGCCGAAGATGCGCTCGGCGCCGAACGCGGCCGCGCGGCATTCGAGGTTTTTCAACAGCGCCCTGCCGATGCCATGGCCCTGCCAGCGGTCGTCGATCGACAGGCCGAACTCGATTGCAGCAGTCTCGCTGTCGAAGGCATAGCGCGCTTCGCCGACGATGGTCTCGCGGCCGTCGACCGGCATGGTCGCGACCACACTAAACCGATCCGCTTCGCCGACATGGATGAAGCGCTCGAGTTCGGACGGCGGCAGTTCGCTGGCCGCGCCGAGGAAGCGGTTGTAGCGGGAGCGCGTCGAGAGCGCGCGGAAATAATTCTGCAGCGCCTCGGCGTCGCGCGGCTCGACGAAGCGCACGGTCACGGCCTGGCCATGCCGCGAAAGCAGCACATCCGAATACTGCCTGAGATCGTCGAAACGCAGCCTGGTCATCTCGCGCTCCCGTCGGTCCTCAATGAAAATGGCCGGCGCCCCCCAGACGAGGCGGCGCCGGCCGGCTGCTACTTAAGCCCGCCAGAACGGTTTCTCGGCCTCGTAGGCGACGTCGCTCCAGGAGACGCCGATGTCGTGCAGCTCCCGCTCGGACCACTTGGCCAGCTCGCGGCGGGACTGGTAGCGCTGCCGCCAGACATGGAGGGTCTCGGCCAATTGGCTCAAAATCCCCGGTCCATGATGATTTATCATCGATTCATGCGTGTAAATGGACATTTTCGGCTCCTGTAGTAATCTGTTGGCGCTAATATCTGCGCTCCCGGGGCCGTTCACAAACGACACTTTGTACCGTTTCGGATGATATAAACTCATGCATTAGGGAGAATCGGGAATGACCGGCAGACTGCCGTCGCTGAATGGCCTGCGCGCCTTCGAGGCAGCCGCCCGGCATCTGAGCTTCACGCAAGCCGCCTCCGAGCTGAACGTCACGCAGACCGCGATCAGTCACCAGATCAAGCGGCTGGAGGAAGAGCTCGGCGTTCGCCTCTTTGTCCGCCAGAACCGCTCGCTGACGCTGACGGCGGAAGCGCAGGACTACCTTCCCGGCATCCGCGCCGCCTTCAACGATCTCCGGCTCGCGACCGACCGCCTGCTGCGGAAAGACGACGACCATGTGCTGACGGTGTCGACGCTGGCCTCGCTGGCCGCCAAATGGCTGCTGCCGCGCCTCACGGCTTTTCAGGAAGCGCAACCGGGGATCGACGTTCGCATCACGACCTCGATCAACCTCGTCGACTTCCAGCGCGACAAGGTCGACGCCGCGATCCGCTACGGCCGCGGCCAATGGCCTGGCGTTCGCGCCGACTGGCTGATGGCGGACGAACTTTTTCCGGTGTGCAGTCCGGCGCTGCTCAAGGGGAACAAGCCGCTGAAATGCCCCGAAGACCTCCGGGATCACGTGCTGCTGCATACCAGCAACGCGAATAGCGACGACTGGCGGCTGTGGCTGACGGCGGCAGGGCTGCCGGCTGATTTTTCCAAACAGCCCGGCGTGACCTTCGACATGATCTTCATGACGGTGCAGGCCGCGATCGACGGCCTCGGCGTTGCGATGGGACGCACCGCCTATGTGCAGGAAGACATCGCCAAGGGACGTTTGGTCGTTCCCTTCAAGATGGCTTTCCCAGTCGATGCCGGATTCTATCTGGTCTCGCCGGCGGGTAGAGCCGATCCGCCAAAGCTCGCGGCATTCCGGCAATGGCTGCTCGCCTCCGTTCAGAACCGTCCCTGAGCTTGCGGATATTCCGTATAGCCAAGTGCATGCGACATCGTCGCATGCGGCCATGCTGATTACTGATGCAGGCGCACGAGAGGCGTGACGCGGCCGTTGCATCAGGCTAGAAAATCGCGGGGCGGATGGATTTGCCTGGCCGAGCGCCGGTTTGATTTTTGAGGCCAACAACGACAACAAGAGCGCATGGCCGATTTGACAGTCAAGTTCGATGTGCTGGTGATCGGCGGCGGCAACGCCGCACTCTGCGCCGCCATCAGCGCCCGGCGCGCCGGTGCTTCCGTGCTGGTGCTGGAAGGCGCTCCGAAATTTTATCGCGGCGGCAACACCCGCCACACCCGCAACATGCGCTGCGCGCACGATGCCGCGACCGACATTCTCACCGGGCCGTACACGGAAGAGGAGTTCTGGGACGATCTATTGCGGCTGACCGGCGGTCAGACCGACGAGGAACTGGCGAAATTCATGATCAGGGAGTCCAAGGACATTCTGAACTGGATCGTCGAACAGGGCGTGCGCTGGCAACCCTCGCTCGGCGGCACGCTGAGCCTCGGTCGCACCAACTCGTTTTTCCTCGGCGGCGGGCGGGCGATGCTGAACGCGCTCTATCTCACCGCGGAAAAGCTCGGCGTCGAAATCGTCTACGATGCCGAGGTGATCGACCTCGATATCGAACACGGCATGTTCCTGTCCGCCAAGCTGAAGCAGCCGATCGACGGCACGAGCGAAATCTGCGCTGCCGCACTGGTCGCCGCCGCCGGCGGCTTTGAAGCCAATATCGAATGGCTGAAGGAATATTGGGGCGATGCGGCGAATAATTTCCTGATCCGCGGCACGCCCTATAACCGCGGCTCGATCCTGAAAATGCTGCTCGACAAGGGCGTGCAGGACATCGGCGATCCCACGCAATGCCATGCGGTCGCGATCGACGCTCGCGCGCCGAAGTTCGACGGCGGCATCATCACCCGCCACGACTCCGTCGTGTTCGGCATCGTCGTCAACAAGCACGCGCAGCGCTTCTACGACGAGGGCGAGGATATCTGGCCGAAGCGTTACGCGATCTGGGGGCGGCTGGTGGCCGCGCAACCGGACCAGATCGCCTACATCATCTTCGATGCCTCCGTTCGCAACAGTTTTATGCCGACGCTGTTTCCGCCGATCGAGGGCGGGAGTATTGCCGAGTTGGCCGCCAAGCTCGCGCTTGATCCGGCGGCGCTGGAGAAGACCATCGCCGAATTCAACGCCGCGGTTAAGCCGGGCACGTTCGATCACACCATCCTCGACGATTGCCGCACTGAAGGCATCACGCCGCCGAAGACCCATTGGGCGCGCCGGATCGAGACGCCGCCTTACCTCGCCTATCCGGTGCGGCCCGGCATCACCTTCACCTATCTCGGCACCCGCGTGAACAGGCAGGCGCGCATGGTGATGAAGGACGGCAAGCCTTCGGCCAACATGTTCGCGGCCGGCGAGATCATGGCCGGCAATGTACTCGGCAAGGGCTATGCGGCCGGTATCGGGATGACCATCGGCAGCGTGTTCGGTCGGGTCGCGGGACGGGAAGCGGCGAAGAATGCGAAGAATTAGATACGCGCTCGGTTCACCTCGCCCCGCCCTTTGCGGGGAGAGGGAGAGAACAACGAAGGGAGGACTTGTGATGCGGCTTGCGATCACTACTGCTGCAGTCGTTCTGATGAACGCGACGCTGGCCCACGCCGCCGAGCCGATCGCGCTACGCGACATGGGCTCGTTCCATGTCGGCGGCCGGCTGGTCGAAATTTCCGGCAAGCCGGTGAAGGAAGTGACCTTCACCCCCGGCGGTGTGCCGGCAAAAGTCGATCCCAAGCGGCACCTATCAGGTCGAGCAGATGTATGTGCAGTATTTTCTGCCCGCGACCGAAAAGGGCGCCTATCCACTTCTGATGTGGCATGGCGGCGGGCTCACCGGCGTCACTTACGAGACGACGCCCGACGGACGCGAGGGCTGGCTGAACTATTTTCTGCGCAAGGGCTGGGCCGTCTACAATTCCGACGCGGTCGAGCGCGGCCGCGCTGGCTGGGCGCAGTATCCAGATATCTTCAAGAGCGAGCCGGTATTCCTCACGACAGCCAATCCGTTCGAGCGGTTTCGGATCGGCGACGGCGTCGGCTCCTATAATCCCGATCCGGCCAAACGGAAGCTGATGCCCGGCAGCCAGTTTCCGAACGAAGGCTACGAGAATTTCGTCAAGCAGAACGTGCCGCGCTGGACCACCACCGATGATGCCATCATCGCCGCCTATATCGCCGAGATCGACCGCGTTGGCCCTTCCATCATCCTGTTCCACAGCCAGGCAGGCAGTTTCGGCTTCAAGGTGGCGCAGGCGCGACCCGACAAGGTCAAGGCGCTGATTGCGATCGAGCCGGCCGGCGTCGGCGATCCCGCCAAGGTCGACGCGCTGAAGAACATTCCGACGCTGATCGTCTATGGCGACTACATCGAGAAGGATTCGCGCTGGCCGAAGATTCGCGCCAACGGCCTTGCGTTTGCGGACGCGATCAAGGCGGTGGGGGGCAGCGTCGATGTCGTCGACCTGCCGCAAGTCGGCATCAAGGGCAATTCGCACATGGTGATGATGGACAAGAACAACGCCGAGGTCGCCGCCCTGATCCAGAAGTGGCTGGAGGGCAAGGGGCTAACGAAATAGCCCGGTTGGCCGCGAGGGCAGGAAGCAGCGCATCATGCACGGGACGAAGATTCTACAGGAAGCCGACCGCCTGATGACGGTCTGCAATTCCTGCCGCTATTGCGAGGGCCTCTGCGCGGTGTTTCCGGCGATGGAAATGCGCCGCGCCTTTTCCGACGGCGATCTCAATTATCTCGCCAATCTCTGCCACGCCTGCGGCGCCTGCTACACCGATTGCCAGTTCTCGCCGCCGCATGAATTCAACGTCAATGTGCCGAGGACGCTCGCGGTGGCGCGCGCGGAATCTTATGCGGCCTATGCATGGCCACGCGCCTTCGCGGGCACGTTCGCGCGCAACGGACTTGTCATCAGCCTCGTTGCCGCGTTCAGCGTCGCCGCATTCATTTTTGGCTTTGCTGCGATGAACGATCGACAAATTCTGTTCGGCATCCATACCGGGCCGGGCGCGTTCTACAAATTGATGCCGCATAATGCGATGGCAGCCCTGTTCGGCGCGGCGTTCCTTTACGCTATCGCGGCGCTGGCGATGGGCGTGCGCGCCTTCTGGCGCGACATCGGCGAACCCATCGGCATGAAGACCGATGCACGCGCGCTGTTGCAGGCCATCCGCGACGCCGGCGAACTACGCTATCTCGACGGCGGCGGCGTCGGCTGCTTCAACGAGGACGACCGCCCGACCGACCGCCGCCGGCTCTATCATCACCTCACCTTCTACGGCTTTGCGCTGTGCTTTGCCTCGACCTGCGTCGCAACGCTCTATCACTATCTGCTGGCGCGCGAGGCGCCGTATGCATGGTGGGATCTACCCGTGGTGCTCGGCACGCTGGGCGGCATCGGGCTGTTGATCGGGCCGATAGGTTTGCTCGCTGAACGATGGAAGCGCGATTCCATCCTGGTCGATGAAGCGCGTTACGGCATGGATGTCGCGTTCATCGCGATGCTGTTCCTGACGAGTCTCACGGGCATGGCGCTGCTGATCTTGCGCGAGACGGCAGCGATGGGACCGCTGCTGGCGCTGCATCTCGGCGTGGTGTTTTCGCTGTTCGTCACCATGCCCTATGGCAAATTCGTGCACGGCATCTATCGCTTCGCCGCCCTGGTGCGCTATGCAATGGAGCGAAGAGCGATGGCGCAGGGGACGGCGGAGTAAGGCCGCCCGTCTTTCCACGTCATTGTGAGCGCCACTCACAGATCGTCGTCCCCCGCGACCTTTCCGCCTTCGCTCGTTGAGCTTCGGCGGACAGGTCGCGGGTGACGACGGCCCGGAATGCCGGAGATCGTTCACGATCAGGTTATCCGAGTGACCCACATCACGAACTCTTCCGAACCGGCTTTCATCTCGCGCCGTCGAACTCCTGTGCGAGCCATTCCGGCTTCGCCAACAGGAATGGAGAGTACAGATGTCGATGAAGTTAATATTGTCTGCGGCTGCTTTGGTCGCGGTCGGCGCGACCAGCGCCATGGCCGCTCCCGCATTCGTGGCGTCGCCATACTGCGATCAGGCGGTATCACGGCAGGCTTGCGGAGATCACATGAACTATGTGGCGCAGCTTCGCACCCGCGGCGACACTTCGCTGAGCTACATGAAGAATCTCGATCCGCGCGAAAACGCGTCGATGCGTGACGCCGGCGGCGGTGGAGGCGGTGGCGGTGGTGGTGGCGGCGGCCGATAACCAACATTGAAGTCGCAGAACCGTAGGGTGAGCAAAGCGACCACGTCCACCGGGGCTCCATGAGCGAAGGCGGAAGCGTGCCCACCATCTCTCCATGCAGCAATCGTGGAGTGGTGGGCACGCTGCGCTTTGCCCACCCTACGGCTGCGGCTTCCACCGACAGATGTTGGGAGCGCGGCGTTCGTTCATCATGATGTCGCAGACGTGATCACTGGAAACGCGAGTTCACTGCGCATCTCCCGCCGAAGGTTTCTGCAGCTTTTTCCCGAAATAACTTGAACCAATCGCGCCCTGCATTGTTTGCAGTGCATTAACAAGGCCGCCGGAGGAACCGGAGCCGGTCCATGAGGAAGCGCTTTTTCGGGCGTCACCAACCGAGAGAGAGCTGATGAACCAGATATTCAACGCCGGTGCGACTGAACGTTCCTCCGGGTTGCACCATGGCCTCCCACCGAGAGCCCGGCGCCACCCGACCATCCTGAGAGTTTCCGCCGTCGGTGTCGCCGGGCTGTTGTCGGCATTAATGGTGACGGCCGTGGCTCCGCCGATTACCGCCGATCAATCCGACCGCGCCGTTGTCAACGCGCCGGTGACGCTGCTGACCGCACCGATCGGCGGCGAAATCGACACGCTGACGGCGCTTCCCGGAAGCGACGTGCGCGACGGCGACAGACTGGCGCAGATCAGCAATCCAAGGGTCGACCGCAGCACGCTGATCTCGTTGGAAGAAAAATCATCCGATGCGCGCCAGAAGCTCGACGCGACACGGGCAAAGAGCGCATCCGACCGCGCCTATGTTGCTTCCCTCGAGGCCGAACTCGCCAGCCAAACTGAGCAGCTCAAGATGCAGTTCCAGTCGCAGATCGAGGAGCTGCGCGCCCGCGTGTCGCAATCCAATGCCCAGAGCGGCGAAAAGAAGGTTTTGGTGGAACGGCAAAGCAACATGGTGACGCGCAATACGGCGAGTATGGACATGCTCAGGCCGACCACGCAGCAATATGCCGCGGCCATGCACAATGCGGACGCGGAGCGCGCCAAGCTCAATCAAAAGATTGCGCAGCTCAATGCCTTGAACGGGGGCATCTATGTCGGAGAGGAGCTGGTTGTGCTTAACAATCTGGCGCAAAAGCGCCGGGACATCGATCTCGATGCCCAGCGCATGGAGATCGAGGAAAGGCAGCAATCTGCCGTCCTCGGCGACCTGGAGCGCCTGATCGACGCCGAGCAGAAGCGGCTTGCGAGCCTGGAAGGAGCCGACGTCCTTTCTCGCGGCTCCGGCAAGGTGCTGACCATCGGCGCAGCGATGGGGCGTCACGTCAACGCCGGCGATACCATCAGCTCCGTTGTTGATTGCGACAAGCGCTTCGTGGTTGCCATTTTCTCGTACCGGCAAGGACAGAACATGATGCCCGGCACCCGTGTCCGCATCGACGGGAGTACGTTCCGTACAGGAATCGTCAGCGCGGTGTTGCCGAAGACCAGCGACAAGGTCGATGAGCGCTTTGCCGTACCGTTTCCGCAAACCGAGCGGCGCGAGCTCTATGCGATTATTACGCCCGAAGCCACGAACGAGGCTGACGCGCCGGTGCGGGAAACGCAGGCTTCGGATACTGCGGCCTGCGCGGTCGGCCAGTGGGTCACCGTCACGCGCGACAACGGCATGGTACCTTCGATGTCGGTCACCTGGCGGCGGCTCGGCAATCTCATGGCCTCGTGGACGCATGATGATGGCAGCGAGACCGCGCAGAACCACCCGATCGATGCGGATACACACCGTGCCGGCATGGCCCAGCCGGAGGCGTCGAAGGTCGATGAAAACTGGTGGTCCCGCACTCGCACGCTCGTATCGCGATGAAGCACGCGATCGGAATGGCGTTGTGTGCAATGGTCCTGGCTTCGACGCCCGTTGCGAGCAAGCAGCCGGAAAAGAGCAGCGGTCCGTTTTGTGCCGGGCTGAACAAGGCGGTGGCACCGCTGACCGGCGAGGCCGATGCCGTCTTCATCCGCAGCTATGAACCCGGCGCTGACGAAGCAAACCTGCCGGCGGGCATTGCCACAACGGCGTTTGTCTATGACAACGCGCTCGCTGTCATTGCGCTGATCGCCTGCGGCAACGTGCCGGATGCCAAACCGATCGGTAACGCATTGAGCCGGGCGGCCCGCAAGGACCGGACGTTTAACGATCATCGGGTTCGCAACGCCTATCGCGCCGGCTCGGTTGGCAACGGGGCTCCGAATCTACCGGGATGGTGGGATGAGCCTGCCAGGATCTGGGCCGAGGATGCGGCGCAGGACGGCACCTCGACCGGCAACGTTGCATGGGCGGCCTTGGCGCTGCTGACGCTGCACCAGGCAACGCATGATCGGCAGTATCTCGCCGACGCCAGAAGCCTGATCGATTGGATCATCGCCACGACCGCCTGCGGCGACGGGTTCTGCGGCGGCGTTCATGGCTACGATCCGCAGCAGGTCACGCTCACCTGGATGTCGACCGAGCACAATGCCGACGTCCACGCCGCCGCGAGCTGGCTGTTCCGCCTGACCGGCGAGCCGAAATACGCCGACGCGGTCGGGCAGGCCCGGCGGCTGCTCGACCGTACCTTCCGCGGAAATCACTTCCTGCTCGGCACAAAACCCGACGGCAGTCTTGCGGATGAAGGCCTGCTCGCGCTCGACGCTCAGCTTTGGCCATGGATGGCCGTACCGGATGCGCCTGCGGCTTGGCGAAGCACGCTTGATTTCGCGCAAACTCATCTAGCGGTCGATGGCGGCTTCGATTTCAACGGCGACCGCGACGGCGTCTGGGTCGAAGGAACGGCGCAGGCGGCATTGGCCTGCCGGATCAGCGGCAACACACCGCAGAGCGATCGGCTGCTGGCCAATTTGAAGGCCGATCAAACGCGCTCCGGTCTGCTCAACGCCGCACGCACCGCGCGACTGACGACGGGGTTGTCGATCGACCCCACCGGCACCGTGCCCGACTTCTTCTACTACCGCCGACCGCACCTCGGCGCCACGGCATGGGCGGCGCTGGCCGAAACGGGCTGGAACCCGTTCACCGGGGAAAAGATACGATGATGTTCCCGAGCGCCGGCGATGACCTATCGATCCTCACCATCGATATGGGAATCTTCCTTGGGCTTCTGGTGATGGCGCGGCTGCTGGATCCGCTTCATGCCAAGGACCGTATCCTGTTCGGCATCACGACTTCAGCCCTTCTGATCCTTTATGCGCTCTGGCGATGGAACGATACGTTGCCGCCGTTTACGCTGTCGGCCGAAAGCCTGTGGCCTCGGTTGTTCATTTCGTTTGAATTTCTTGCCATTCTCTACACGCTGATCTCGATCGTGATCCTGTTCCGCAGCACCGATCGCAGCGCGCAGGCCGATGCGGCGCAACGCAAACTATCTGTATCGCGTGGCTACCCCGCCGTCGACATCTTCATCTGCACCTATGATGAGCCGCTCGAAATCCTCGAACGATCGATCCTCAGCGCGCTGGCGCTCGACTATCCCAATGCGACGGTCTGGGTGCTCGACGACACCAGGCGCGACTGGCTGCGGGAGTATTGCGAAAAAGTCGGTGCGCGTCATGTGACGCGGCCGGACAACAACGGCGCCAAGGCCGGCAATCTCAATAACGGGCTGATGGCGACCGCGCGCGAGACCAATGCACCCGTCATCCTGGTGCTCGACGCCGATTTTGCGCCACGGCGGGATTTTTTGAAACGCACGGTCGGCCTGCTGTTGTCCGATCCGGAGGTTGCGATCGTGCAGACGCCGCAGTTTTACCATAACGCCGACCCGATCCAGCACAATCTGCTAGCCGGGAAGAGCTGGGTCGACGATCAACGCTTCTTCTTCGACGTCTTTCAGCCTGCCAAGGACGCGTGGGACTGCGCGTTCTGCGTCGGCACTTCCTTTGTCGTTCGCCGCGACCGGCTTAACGAGATCGGCGGCTTCCCGCAGCAAGCGATTTCGGAAGACATCAATCTCACTTACACGATGCTCGCGCACGGCTACCGTACCTGGTGGCTGAACGAACCGCTCAGCTTCGGGCTTTCGGCCGAAGGCATCCCCGAATACATCACCCAGCGCGCGCGCTGGTGCCTTGGCACCATACAGGTCGCCCTGCTGCGCAATGGCCCGCTGTTCGGCCGCGGCTTCAGCTTCACCCAGCGCTGGCACTATTTTCACGGGGTGCTGAACTGGCTCAGCAAGCCATTCATGGTGCTGCTGCTGATCGCGCCGACGATCTACTGGTTTGGCGGCCTGCCCGCCTTCGAAGCCGACTACCACACCTTCCTGCGCTACGGCGTGCCGGCGCTGCTCGGCCAAATCATCTACATGGGCTGGATCTCGCGCGGGCGGACGCTGCCGTTGTTCATGGAGGCCACCCACGCTGTCACCTGCTTTGCGGTGACCGCGACGCTCTTGAGCGCCATCGTCAAGCCGTTCGGCCGCCCGTTCAAGATCACCGACAAAGGCGGCGACCGCTCGACGCCACGCGTGCATTGGAGGCTTGCAGCGATCTTCGGACTGATCGCCGCAAGTTCTGCCGCCAGCATCATTTGGGCGTTCATCTCGCCCTATGCAGCCAGCGAGATTTCCTCGCTCGACTTCTTCAATCTGCTGTGGGCCGGCATCGCGATGCTGATTGCCTTCATCGCGTTTCTCGTCTGCTTCGAATTGCCCCGTCCTGGCGACATGTTCGAAACGGATGAGCCCGCCTGGCTGTTGGGCGAAGGGAAAATCCTGTCGTGTCGCCTGCTCGCGGTGTCGCCGACCTCGGTGCGCTTTTCGGGTCCGGCCGGCAACGCGCTCGAGCTTGCGGGCTGGCGCTACCAGATTCACCTGGAAGGGTTGGGATGGACCGACATATCAATGGTCTCGCGATTCCGCGAGACAGTGCTGGCGCGCCTTGAACCTACGGCCGAACAATATCAGCGGCTGGTAGTTCGGCTTTTCAGCACATCACGCGGCAACATCACCAATGAAGCCAGCCTGCGCGGCGCGCTGGCCGGGTTGCTGCGACGGGGATTTAACGGGGCGTGAGGCGGTATGCACGCCCCATCGACATCAGTACAGGCGAGCGCAGCTTGCTTCAGTACCGCTCTGCGATCTGATCGAGCTTCCTGCTGAGCAACCAGGACAGGCCGAGGAACGCGACCAACATCGCGATGCCCAGCCCCGAAGAGGCATTACTGATGGACTTCTCCGAGAATTGACCGAACGCATAGCCGGCCGAGACAACGGTGCAGGACCAAAGGCCCGCCGCGCCGAAGTTGAGCACCAGGAAAGTGGACCAGGGCAGCCGCGATATGCCGTAGGCGAAACCCGCGACCCCGCGAATACCGTGCGGGAACCGATGAAGCAGGATCATCCAGCCGTAGTGACGGTCCGTCAGCCGGGCTGCGGTCTGCAGCGTGCGCTCGATGCGCGGAAAACGTTCGAACCAGCGGACGCCATAACGTCGGCCGATCCAGAAGCGAATCACGTCGCCAGAGAAGCTGCCAAACCAGCAGACCACGATGAGCTTACCAAGACCCAGCACGCCCGAATGTGCGGCGTAGCCCGCGAACAGCGCAAGCAGCAGGCTATGCGAGGCCGCATAGGCGAACATCAGGCTGTAGGCCGCATCGCCGTGTTGGCGGATGAGCTCGAGAAATGAGGTCAGATCGGTCGGAAAGAGCAATGTAAGCCCACCCAAATTCGTTCATGGCGATATTTCCCCCCAGAAGAGTGGGTTCGGTCCCAACGCTTATCACTCCGCGGAAGGACACGGAAGCCAATAGGCGCACCAATGGCCGCCAGCTTTGCACGCCGAGCGTGTTTGCATGGCAGTCGCACACCTCGAAGCGCAGATATGGAGCGGGATGATTGCAAATTGCTGTCTTCGACACGCCGGAGAGAAGGCCGTTACAAATCGACCACCACATAATCGCTCTCCACCGACACCGCGATGGTCTCGGCGACATACGGGCCCTTCACCACGGCCGATCCCGGCTCGACGTTGACGGGATAGGCACAGGCGCGGAAGCGTTTCGGGTCGCAATAGGACTGGCCGGTGCGGATGTCGAATTCCCAGCCGTGCCAGGGACAGCGGATGATTTCGCCGAGTTTTGTATACTCGATCTCGCCGGGATTGGAGGACTGCGCGAGGCCAATCAACGGGCCCTCGCACAGGGCCGCGCCCTGATGCGGGCAGCGATTCAGCAGGCCGAAGAACTCGCCCTTGATGTTGAAGATCGCGATCGGCCTGCCGTCGATGTCGAGGAACTTTCGCGTCCCCGGCGGCAACTCATCCACCGGGGCGATGACATGACGAACCATCAAGAAATTCCGTACAGCTTCTTGGCGTTGCCGAGATAGAACGCTTCGCGGTTGGCATCGCTGACGCCGGCCGGCAACACGCGCGACGGCTCATCAAAGTCCCAGTGCGGGTAATCGGTGGCGAACAACAGTCTGTCCCAACCGATCCATTCGATCGTCTGGAACAGGTGATCGCGGCGCTCCGGATCTTCCATCGGCTGCGTGGTCCACCAGACATGGTCGCGGATATATTCCGACGGTTTTCGTTTCAGATGCGGCACTTCGCTGTGCAGCTTCTCAAAGCTCTTGTCGAGCCGCCACGCCAGCGACGGCGCCCAGCCGAAGCCGGCCTCGATCATCACCATCTTCAGCTTCGGGAAGCGTTCGAACACGCCCTCGAGCACGAGGCTCGCCAGCGCGGTCTGCTGACACTGCGAGTGGCCAACCATCTCCTCGATGTAGAAGCTTGGCCAGCCGGAAGGGGTGAGCGGATTGCCGCCGAAGCCGAAGGCGTGCACGCCGACCGGCAGCCCGATCTCCTGCGCAGCCTCGTAGACCGGCCAGTAGCGGCGCTGGCCGAGCGGCTCGACATTGCGGCTGAGCAGCAGCACCTGAACGAAATTTTTGTCGCCCGCGCGCTTGCGGATTTCGGCGGCGGCGGCAGGACCGTCCTCATTGGGAACGACGATCGAAGCCTTCAGGCGCTTGTCCTTGCTGGTCCATTTCTCGATCTGCCAGTCGTTGATTGCGGAGCAGATCGCGCCTGCCAGATCCTGGTTGCGCAGGCCCTGCCCGGTGGCGAGCGGATTGAGCACCCCGAGTGCGACATTGTAGGGATCGAGAAGCTGCTTCTGCATGAAGGACAGCGAGGAGCCCTGTGGCCCGCCTTCCGGCGGCCAGGCATCGCGGCGCGAGGCGTTGGGCTGCGCCTTCGGATAGGGCGGGCCCTCCATCATGCCGTGGTAGGCCTGGATGCCGTAGCTCTCGAGATGTTCGTGCCAGCGCTTCGCCATGAACGGATAGAGTTCGTCTTTGGTGGCACGTGCCGGGTGAATGTCGCAATCGGCGATCGCGGTCTTGAGGCTGACGGATGCCGAAGGCTCTGGGCGAAACTGGACGTTCATGGCGTCGTCTCCTTCGCTACTTGCAATCGGCCGTAGGTCGCGAGCGGATTATCGATCATAATCTTGCGCACCAGATCGGACGACAATCCCGGCGGCAGCACCTCGTCGCCGTCGAACTGCCAGTGCGGATAGTCGGTCGAGAATAAGAGCAATTCGTCCGACTGCATATGGTCAAACAGGCGGTTCAGGGTTGCGGGATCCGGCGGCGCATCGACCGGCTGCAGCGAGAAGCGGATGTTGCTGCGCACAATCTCCAGCGGTGCGCGATCGACCCACGGCGTTTCCATCCGGATGCCGCGCCAGAATTTGTGCAGCCGCCAGAGATAGGCCGGCAACCAGGTGAAGCCTGATTCCAGCATCACCATTTTCAGATTCGGGTGGCGGGCGAACACGCCCTCCACGATCAGGCTGGTGAGCTGGGTCTGGAACGCGGTCGCTTGGGCTACGTAATCCTCGATGTGATAGGAGCCCCAGCCGATCGAGGTCGGTGGGTTGTGATAGGCGCTGCCGGCATGGATGCCGACGGCCAAGCCCAGCCGTTCGGCGGCGGCGTAGATCGGCCAGTAGGCGCGCTTGCCCAATGGCATGTCGCCCATAACCAGCATCAGCACCTGGACGAAGCGCTTATCCTCAGCGCAGCGTTCGATCTCCGCGACCGATTTCTCGACGCTTTGCGTCGGGATCACGATCGAGCCGCGCAGCCGATCGTCCTTGTCGAGCCATTCTTTGGCCAACCAGTCGTTCAGCGCGCGGCAGAACGCGTCCTGCATGTCCTCGGAGAACACCATCTGCACGCCATAGAGCGGATTGCAGATGCCGAAACGAACGCCGAACCGGTCGAGCGCCTGCTTCTGCATGTCGGCCAGATCGGCGCTCGGCTTGCCCTGCGCCGGCCGCCAGTCCGGCCGCGACGAGATCGGCGAATGGGTGGGATAGGATTGCGACACCAGGTCAGTCATGCCGCGCGTCGTCACCTGGTCGCGCCAGTAGTCGTTCATGTAAGGCAACAGGCTGGTCAGATGCGGAACGGCGGGATGCAGGTCGCAGTCCACGCCACCCGCGATCGGCGACGTCATGGTGTTTCCTCGTATGGCCGCGTCGATGCGGTTGTTTGAGGCATTCAATCAGGGCGGCGCGCGCGCGGCAACTCGGCAAGCGTAACCCTCCTGTGTTAGGAAGGCATGACTGGATCAATGGCGTGCGCGCAGGAGTTGAAATGAAAGAGCTTGTTACGATCGCCGAAAAGATCGCGACCCAACTGATCGCGCGGAAACAGACGATTGCGGTGGCGGAATCCTCCACCGGCGGGCTGATCTCGGCGGCGCTGTTATCGGTGCCGGGCGCATCGGCCTATTTCCTCGGCGGCGCCGTGGTCTATACCCGCGACGCGCGTCGGCTGCTGATGGATATCCCGGACGAGGCGATGACGGGCATTCGCTCGGCATCCGAACCATACGCGAAATTGCTCGCCGCCCAAGCCCGCCAGCGCTTTGCGACCGACTGGGGATTGTCGGAAACCGGCGCAACGGGACCAACCGGCAACCGCTACGGCGATGCCGCGGGCCATAGCTGCGTGGCGGTAGCGGGTCCGCAAAACGAAGTGTTCACACTGGAAACCGGCAGCGCCGACCGGCAGGCGAACATGCAACAATTTGCGAGCACCGCGTTGAATTTGTTGCTGGAGAATTTGTCGAAGTAGGTGTGATCGTAGCCAACATGGACCCCGGCTCTGCAGCGCACCGCTACGCGCTGCGCAGCGTCCGGGGAACGGAGGCCGGCTTCTGACTGCAAAAAGCTCTCGCGTCCCGGACGCGGCGCGACACGCAGTGACGCGACGCAGAGCCGGGACCCATATGTGGCGTTGTGAACTACCGCTCCCGGAACGAGCGCATCAGTTGGTCGCTGAACGGCTTCATCAGGTAGGAGAACATGGTGCGGTCGCCGGTCTGCACGAAGGCTTCCACCGGCATGCCCGGGATGATCTTGACCTCGCCGAGGCGAGCGACTTCGTCCGGCGGCATCGAGACGCGGATGGTGTAGTAGCTCTGGCCGGTGCGCTGGTCGGTGGTGACGTCGGCGGAGACGCGGGTCACCACGCCGTTGAGTTCCGGCGTGGTGCGCTGGTTGAAGGCGGATAGCCGCAGAAGCGTCTTCTGGCCGATCTGCAGCTTGTCGATGTCCTGCGGATTGACCTTGGCCTCGACCGAGAGATCGTCGGCCTTCGGCACGATCATCATGATGGCGTCGCCCGCAGTGATGACGCCGCCGACGGTGTGCACGGTCGACTGCAGCACCACGCCGTCCTGCGGCGCGCGGATCTCGATGCGGCGCAGTTGATCTTCCGCGGTGACCTTGCGCTCGACGAACTCGCCGATCTTGTCGTTGGTCTCGCGCAAATCCTTGGAGACTTCGCTGACGACGTCCTTGTCGATCTGGATGATCTGCAGCTCGGTTTCAGTGATCTTGCCCCTCGCCTGCGCGCGCGCGGCGATGTATTGCGCACGCTCGCCCGACAGCCGGGCGAGATCGCGCTCCAAAACCGTCAGGCGCGAGATCTGGATCAGACGCTGCTCGTAGAGCTGGCGGACGCCGACCAGCTCTTTCTCGACCAGCGCGATTTCCTTTTCCTTGGCCTGTTCCTGCGCGGTGAGGCCGGCGATTTCCTCATTGAGCTGGGCCACGCGCTCGCGCAGTTGCGACTTCTGCCCGGCGCGCCCGAACACGCGAACCTCGAACAGTTTGGTTTCGCTCGCGATGATGTCGCGGACGTCAGGGTCGTCGGCGCGATCGAAGAGCTGCGGCGGGAACTTGATCTTGTCGAGGCCGCGCTGCTCGGCCTCCAGCCGCGCCGCCCGCGCCCACAAGCCGTTCAGCGTCTTGACCACGATGGCAAGGCTCGCCTTGACTACGGTCTCGTCGAGCCGCACCACGACGTCGCCCGCCTTGACCACGTCGCCGTCGCGCACCCGGACCTCGCCGACCACGCCGCCGGTCGGGTGCTGTACCTTCTTGACGTTGGAATCGACCACCACCGAGCCCGGCGCGATCAGCGCGCCGGAAATCTGCACCGTCGAGGCCCAGCCGCCGAATCCGCCGGCGAGAACCAGCATCAGCGCAAGACCGACGATGAGATGCGAGCGTATCGAGCGGCGCGCGCCTTTCAGCTCCGCGGTCATGATTTTTTCGTAGCTCCTGCTTCGGACACGATCTTGATCGGCGGCGGCGACGGGACGCGCTGCAGTACCTGGCCAAGCACGGTTTCCTTCGGACCGAACGCCTGCATGCGGCCGTCCTTCAAGACCAACAATTGATCGACCGCCTCGATGCCGATCGGCCGGTGCGCCACCACGACCACGATGGCGCCGCGCTCGCGGGCGGCGCGCACAGCGCGGGTCAGCGCCTCGTCGCCCTCGCTGTCGAGATTGGAGTTCGGCTCGTCGAGTACGATCAGGAACGGATTGCCATAGAGCGCGCGCGCCAGCGCCACGCGCTGCGCCTGCCCGGCCGACAGCGCAGTGCCCTGCTCGCCGATCTGGGTATCGTAGCCCTCGCGCATCTTGATGATCATCTCGTGCACGCCGGCGTCCTTGGCGGCGGCAATGATCGCCTCCGATTTGGCCTCGGGGTCGAAGCGGCAGATGTTCTGCGCCACTGTGCCGGCGAACAATTCTACGTCCTGCGGCAGATAGCCGATGTGGCGGCCGAGCACGTCCGACGACCATTGGTCGAGCGCCGCGCCATCGAGCCGCACCTTGCCGCGGGCGGGCGTCCAGACGCCGACCAGCGCGCGCACCAGCGACGACTTGCCGGAGCCGCTCGGACCGATGACGCCGACGCCGGACCCGGCCTCGACGGCGAAGCTGACGTCCTGCACGATGACGCGCTGGTCGCCCGGCGGCACGATGCTGACTGCCTCGACCGACAGCCGCTTGGTCGGCGCCTGCAGCAGGGTCTGCTGGTTCGCCGGCGGGATCTGCTCCAGCAGTTTGGAGAGGCGGTGCCAGCTCTGGCGCGCGGCCACAAAGCCTTTCCAGTGGGCGATGGCGAGGTCGACCGGGGCCAGCGCGCGGGCGGCCAGGATCGAGCCCGCGATGATGATGCCGGCGGTGGCTTCCTGATGGATCACGAGGTAAGCGCCGACCGCGAGCACCGCCGATTGCAGCATCATGCGCAGGACCTTGGCGACCGCGCCGAGACCGCCGGCGATGTCGCTGGCGCGCTGATTGCCGGCCAGATAGGTCTCGTTGGCCTCGCTCCAGCGCTTCATCAGCCGTCCGGACATGCCCATTGCCACCAGCACTTCGGCGTTGCGCCGGCTGGTGGCGGCGAGATCGCTGCGCCGCGCGGCCAGCGTCATCGCCTCCTTTGCCGGCGTGCGCGACAGAAACTCGGTGATCAGCGTCAGCGCCACCAGAATGACGGCGCCGACCAAAGCGGTGATGCCGAGCAGCCAGTGGAACAGAAAGCAAATCGCGAGATAGAACGGCAGCCACGGCAGATCGAAGAACGCGCCCGGCCCCATGCTGCCGAGGAACGACCTGACATTGTCGAGATCGCGCAGCGGCTGCAGGCCCTCGTTGCGGCTGCCGACCATCAGCGGCAGGCGCACCACGGTCTCGAACACGCGCGCATTGATGGCCTCATCGAGCGCGGTGCCGATCCGGCCGAGAATTCGCCCGCGGATCAGATCGAGACCGCCTTGCGCGATGTAGAGCCCGGCCGCAAGAATCACGAGGCCGACCAGGGTGGGCACGCTGCGGCTGGGCAGCACGCGGTCGTAGACCTCCAGCATGAAAATCGAGCCGGTGAGATACAGCAGATTGATCATGCAGCTCATGACGCCGACGCCGATAAAGGCGTTGCGGCACGCGCGCAGCGCTTCACCGAGCTCGGAACGCCGGACGGGAGCGGCTGCCATTTATGCGAATCTCTTCAAAAGGATAGGGTACGTGCGGGTTTTACCGGTGTTTTTGGACACCGTCTATTTTAAGTCACGTTAACCTACGTCCAGTTCACCCCCATGAAGGGGGTGACGAGAGAAGTTGGCGAGTTTGGGGCAGCTAATTTGACGCCGGCGCCAGTCCTTCGGCGGGCGCGGGCTTCATTTGCGGCGGAAACGGCACCAGAATCACCGACATCGAGACCCGGCCGATCTCGCCATGGATGTCGAGCAGGACGCCGCTACCGGTTCCTAACCCGGCCGCCGGCCGCCACCTGGCTTGTGCGCGAATGCCGACCCATTCGCCGGCCGGCTGGCGGAACAATTGAACCGTCAGATTGGGGTTCGGATCCGCCACCACATCCTGGAGCGGGCGGGCGATGCCATGGGTCCAGTCTGCCGGGCCGAGCACCGCGGACAATGGCGCCTTTGACAAGGATCCTACGCCATCAATGACCGCCTGATTCATGCGAAACTAGGCGACGCCATCACCTTCGCGCGCCTCCATCGCCTCCATGAACCAGGGCCGGCCATGTGCCGCCTGCCTGGTGCGGATCGGAAACCGAGTGGGGTCGGCGACCGCGCCCACGGGCTCGGTGAACCCGGGGACATTGACCGCGCGTTCGCGCGATAGCGTCACCCGCACTGTGGCGCAGGGCTGATCCTCATCCACCGGCCACAGCGTGTTGTCGATCACGCTGACGCGGCCGCCTTCGGTTACGACCGAAAGTTGGGTTCGCAATCCCGTCATCGGCGTCGGCCGCAGAAACCAGGCCGACGACGCGATCGCCGTACCCCATTTTCGCGCAGGCGCGAGCGTCTCGATCTCTGCCGTCAATAGGCTTGCGACCGCCCGCCCTGCAGGCCCGCGAAGGGACCCGCGGCGAGCGGCGTGGGTTGCCAGCGATTAGCGCCTACGAGCTCGAAGATTGCCAACGGTGCGGAGTCCTGAGATGAGGAATATTGAACGTTGAGCTAGCTTGATGGAAGCTAAGGCCTTCCACAAAAGGGATTTTCTCACCTCAGATGAACGATATTCAATCATTTGAAGCACCGCCTCCCCCGCTGCGCGCGATCCCAACCCTAACCGCATTGCTGGCATTTGAGCGCGCCGCTTCGCAACTGAGCTTTCGCCGCGCAGCGCGCGACCTTTCGCTCAGCCCATCCGCGATCAGCCACCAGATCCGCGGGCTGGAAGAGCAGTTCGGCACAAAACTGTTCGTGCGCGGGGCACGTTCGGTGCGGTTGACAGCCGATGGCGAACGCTATTTCGCAAAAATTTCGGCCGCGCTGGCGGTGCTGCAGGATGCCAGCCGCGACATGCTGCGCCATCGCCGCGATGCCAATGCCGAACTGTGGATCAGTTCACTGCCGTTCTTTACTTCCGCCGTGCTGATTCCGGCGCTGCCGGAATTCAAGCGGCGCAATCCGCAGCTTGCGCTGCGCATCGAGGCCACGCATCAATATGCCGACTTCAACGCCTCGCGCGTCGATGTTGCGATCCGCTACGGCCGCGAGCATTCGGCCGGGCTGAAATTCGAGCCGCTGGTCGCCGTGAAGGGTTTGCCGGTCTGCGCGCCAGCGCTGGTCAAGGCGGGATTGAAGCAGCCGGAAGATCTGTCACGGCAGGTGCTGATACACCTGACGACGCAGCCGCGCGCCTGGTCGGTCTGGCTGCGCGAGGCCGGGCTTCAACACCTCAGCCCGCGCGGACATCTTTGGCTCGACAGCGTGCCGGCGATGCTGGAGGCCGCCGAACACGGGCTCGGCGTGACGCTCGCGATGTCGCCGCTGATCAAGGCGCGGCCCGGCTTCGGCAAGAAGCTGGTTGCACCGTTTACATTCGAGGCCACGCATAGCGAGACGATCTATCTCGTCTCCCGCACCGAACAGGCGCGCGACCGCCGGATCGCCGCAGTGCGGCGCTGGGTCGTCGACGCAGTGGCGCAGGCGAAATAGCGCCGCGCTAAAACCGCCCGCCGGTCCGCAACAGCCGGACAATCAAGAGCAATATGACGGCGCCGATGGTGGAGTAGACGATCTCGGACACCAGTCCGGTGCCGAGACGGATGCCGACCTTGGGAAACAGCAGGCTCGCAAGCAGCGCGCCGGCGATGCCCACGAGAATATCGCCGATGATGCCAAAGCCGGTGCCGCGCACGATCTTGCCGGCGAGCCAACCGGCCACCAGGCCGACAAACAGAATGACGAGAATGCCTTCGTTGGAAATCTGCATGTGAAGCCCCCCGGGGTTTTGCGGCGCAGGCCGCACGACAGCCTATCCACGATCGTCCGATGTGACGAGCCGCAATCCGCGCGCCGGTCAACTGCACCTGCGAAGTGAACTTTTTTATGTCACGCGCGTTATGTCGGCATGAAACAGAGCGATATTTGGTATGTGACTTTTGGTCCGGACAAGACGGACGATACTGCGGAGAGCATGGCCCGCTCGACCCGCACCTTCAAATCTGAAATCGACGCCAAGCTGTTTGCAATGCAAATTTTGGCCAAGGGCTGGTCCGCCAGCGCCGGCACGCTCAATCCGCATCAGCCGAAGCAGGTGGTGGGACCGGCGCAGATCGAGCGTTGGGCCGATCCCGGATTGGGCGGGTAGGATTCTCTCATGTCCCGGACGCGGCGCGTCACGCAGTGATGCGACGCTGAGCCGGGACCCAGTGCCGCAACAACTGGGCCCCGGATCAGCAGCGCACCACGCCGCAAGTGCGGCGCGTTGCGCAGCATCCGGGGAACGCAGCCAGAAGCCGCTTCACTTCAATTAGCCGCAGAAACTTCCGCCGCCTCCGCCAGCACACAACGCGCCGTTCGATCCGGCGATACCTGCACATTCGGCGGCAGACGCTCGCTGCAGCGCGGCTGCGCAACCGTGCAGCGTGGCGCGAACGAACAACTGACGGGCGCCTTGTCGAGCGAGGGCGGCGTGCCCGGGATGGTCTCCAGCCGCTGGCCGCGCTTAGCGCCGTGGACGGTCGCGGCCAATAGCCCCTTGGCATAGGGATGCACCGGGGTGCGGACGATGTCGCGCAGGCGGCCCTGCTCTACGATCTGGCCGGCATACATGACCGCGACGCGGTCGCAGATTTCGATGGCGACGCCGATATCGTGGGTCACGAAAATCACGGACATGCCGAACTCGCGCTGCAATTCGCGGAGCAGCAGCAGGATCTGAATCTGCACGGTGGCGTCCAGCGCCGTGGTCGGCTCGTCCGCCAGCAGTATTTTCGGCTTGCAGGCCAGCGCCAGCGCGATCATGGCGCGCTGCCGCATGCCACCGCTCATTTCGTGCGGATAGGCCTCTAAGCGGCGCTTGGCGGAGGGAATCCGCACCACCTCCAGCATTTCCAGCGCGCGCGCGAGTCCCTCCTTTTCGCTCTTGCCTTCGTGGCGGATCACGGTTTCCGCGATCTGGCGGCCGATCGTGTAGACGGGGTCGAGCGCCAGCGCGGGCTCCTGAAAAATCATCGAGACGGTCTGGCCGCGAAATGCCGACAGCTCCTCGTCGTTCATTGCGAGCACATCGCGTCCCAACACCTTCACGGTGCCCGAAATCTGCGTCCGCTTCTTCGGCAACAACCGCATCAGCGCGCGCAGCGTCACGCTTTTTCCCGAGCCGGATTCGCCGAGCAGGCCGAGCACCTCGCCCTCACCGAGCGAGAGCGAAATGTCGTTGACGGCATGAACCGTACGTTCGCCGGTGAAGCGGATGTTGAGGTCGCGGATATCGACGGGGTTGCTCATGCCAGTTCGGGTACCTGCTGGTGATAGTCGGTGACGCGCTGGAACGCCGCGCCGATCCGCACCAGCCCGGCCTCGTCGAAGGGGCGGCCGATCAACTGCATGCCGACCGGCAGCCGCTTCTTGGTGAAGCCCGCGGGAATCGAAAGCGACGGTAGGCCGAGATAATTGATCGGGCGGGTGAAGCGCGTGATGCGCTGGATCACGGCTTCCGCCTCCAGGCTGTTGCCGACATCGCTCTCGGCAATGGTCGCGGCGGGCATCGGGGCCACCGGCGCGATCACGGCGTCGGTGCCTTCCACCGCCGCGAGGTGGGCGGCCAGCGCCGGACCGCGCCAGCGCATCGCTTCGAGATAGGTCACGGCCGGAATGGCGAGCCCGTTCTGCAGCCGCATCAACACCTGACTGCCGTAATCCTGGGGACGCTCGATCATCCAGCGCTTGTGGAAGGCGGCCGCCTCGGTGGCGAGCACGATCTGGCAGGCCGCCGTGAGCTGGCGCTGGTCCGGCAGTTCGACCTTGACGATTTCGGCGCCCTCTTTTTTGAGGGTGGCGATAGTCTCGTCCAGCACCCGCGCCACTTCGGAATCGAGATCGTCGACATAGAAAGCGGTCGGTACGCCGACCTTCAATCCCTTGAGCGAGCCTGTGGTCGCGGCCATGTAGTTCGGCACCGGCCGCGTGGACGTGGTCGGGTCCTCGGGATCGGCGCCCGCCATCAGCCCTACGAGCAGCGCGCAGTCCTCCACGGTTTGCGCCAGCGGGCCGACGGTGTCGAGCGATTGCGACAGCGGCATCGCGCCGGCGCGGCTGATCAGGCCGACGGTGCTCTTGAAACCGGTGACGCCGCAGAAATGCGCGGGCATCCGGATCGAGCCGCCAGTATCGGAGCCCAGTGCAGCAAAGGTCAGCCGCGCCGCGACCGCGGAGCCCGAGCCGGACGACGAGCCGCCGGTGATGTGATCGACATTCCAGGGGTTGCGCACCGCGCCGTAATGCACGTTGTGGCCGGTCGGCCCGTAGGCGAACTCGACCATCTGCAGCGAGCCGAGCCTGACGGAGCCGGCGTCCTTCAGGCGCTGCAGCGCGGTCGAGGTCGTCGTCGCGACGAAATCGCGCCGGATTTTGGAGCCGCAGGTGACGACCTTGCCGGCCTCGTAATACATGTCCTTGTGCGCCATCGGGACGCCATGCAGCGGGCCAAAATTCTTGCCTTTGGCGAGCGCGGCGTCGGCGGCATCAGCCGCGGCAAGTGCCTCCTCCGCCTCGAGCGCCATGAAGGCGTTGACGCGTGGTTGCCATTGCGCGATGCGGTCGAGGCAGGATTGCGTCACTTCGCGCGAGGACAACTTCTTGCCGGCGATCGCCTTGGCGACCGCGACCGCTGACATCAAGGCCGGTTCGCCGCTCATTTCGACACCTTTGCGTTCTGCACCAGCAGGAAGCTCGCCGGCTCAAGATCCATCGGCAGTGTGCCAGCAACGGGCGCAAAGCCGTCAAAAGCCGGCCCGATGGAATTGGCGATGCGCGCGGAAACCTCCGCATCCTGCGGCACGCCGGCGACGTCGGTCATTACCTTGACCTGCTTGGGATCGGGTCTTGTCATGCAGCAGTAACTCCCATGTCACTTTTCTTGGTATTTTCTTTGGCCGGTGCGCGGCTGTGCCCGGAGCCGGGTATGGCCATGTAGCACGCCGCCTGATGGCCCATTGTATCGACATCGCTGAGTTTTGGCGTCGCATTTGCGCAGAGCGGCTCCGCAAACGGACAACGGGTGTGAAACCGGCACCCCGACGGCGGGTCGATCGGATTGGGCGGATCGCCGGAGATCGGCGGCGTCTCGGTGCGGTTATCAGGGTCGGACGACGGCATGGCCGCCAAGAGCGCCCGCGTGTAGGGATGTGCCGGCGCATCCCAGACCTTGTCGACCGGGCCGAGTTCGACCACCTCGCCGAGATACATCACCAGCACGCGGTCCGAGATGTAGCGAACCACGTTGAGATCGTGGCTGATGAAGAGATAAGTCAGGCCGAATTCGCGCTTCAGATCAGCCAGCAGATTGAGCACCTGGGCTTCGACAGATTTGTCGAGCGCAGACACCGCTTCATCGAGGATCACCAGCCGCGGCGACAACGCCAGCGCACGCGCAATGTTGACGCGCTGGCGCTGGCCGCCGGAAATCTCGTGCGGGTAGCGGTTGGCGAAGGTTTCGGGCCGCAAGCCAACTTTGCCGAGGAGCTCGCGCGCCAGCGTGCGCGCGGCGGCGTCCGCCATGCCATGCACCTTGGGGCCGAAGGCGATCGATTCCTCGATGGTGAGGCGCGGATTGAGCGAGGCGTAGCTGTCCTGGAACACCATCTGCATGCCGCGGCGCAATTCCCGCAAGGACAGCGCGCGACCGACTTGCAAGCCGTTATAGACGATGTCGCCGGCATCGCGCTTCATCAGGTGCATCAGAAGCCGCGCCGTGGTCGACTTGCCGCAACCGGATTCACCGACGATGCCGACCGTTTCGCCCTTGGCGATCGAGAACGACACATCATCGACAGCGCGCACCGTTTTACGAGGGCTGAACAGATCGCCGCGCACCGGGAAATGCTTTGTCAGGCCGGTGACCTGCAGCAGTGGTTGCGCCGCGCCGCCGACGTCTTCGACCTGTTCCAGATGTCCAACTGACGGGCTCGTCTCACTCATTGCGTCAGTTCCTGATGTCCATGGCGCTGCGCATGCCGTCGCTCAAAAGATTGAAGCAGATCGATACCGCAAAGATCATCACGCCCGGCAGCGCCGCAACCCAGGGATTGATATAGATCGCGGTGCGCAGCGTGTTCAGCATCAAGCCCCATTCCGGCTCCGGCGGTTTTGTGCCGAGGCCGAGGAATGACAGTCCAGCGGCGAGGATCATCGACACCGAGATCAAGCCTGTTGCGTAGACGAAGATCGGGCCGAGAACGTTTCCGAGCATATGCACGCGCATGATGGTCAAAGGTCCGGCGCCGGACGCGCGCGCGGCTTCCACAAAATCCATGTTGCGCACGCCGGTGGTCACGCTTTCGGCGACGCGGGTGATCTGCGGTACGAACACGATGGTCAGCGAGACGATGGAATTGACGATACCCGCGCCCAGCGCACCCGAGATCGCGATTGCCAGCAGCACCGAGGGGAAGGCATAAAACACGTCGATGGTGCGCATGATCGCGGTGTTGAGCCGGCCGCCGACATAGCCGGCGACGAGACCGAGCGAGGTGCCAATCACGAAGGCTAAAATTACCGGCAGGATGCCGATGATCAGCGACAGCCTTCCGCCATAGATCAGCCGCGCCAGCATGTCGCGGCCGAGCTCGTCGGTGCCGAGCGGATAGTTCGGCGTGCCGATATGGCGAAGCCGGCGAATCATCGAGCCCTGATAGGGGTCGGCAAGGCCGAGCCACGGCGCAAGAAGTGCGGAGGCGAAGATCAGCACCAGCACGAAGGCGCAGACCATGCTGACCTTGTCGCGCGCGATGCGGCGGCCGACGGTGGCCCAATAGCCACGCGCCTTGGTCGCGGGCGCGGCTTGCAGGGCGGTATCCGACATCACGGTCATGCAAAGACTCTTTGCTGGAGCATGATCTTTTCGGAAAACTGGTGTCCACTTTTCCGGATCATGCTCTAACCCCGCTTGATGCGCGGGTCGATCGCGGCCTGCGCGATATCGACCAGCAGATTGAGCGTGACGAAGAACAGCGCCAGCACCAAAATCGTGCCCTGCAGCAGCGGCAGGTCGCGCTGGAAGATCGCGGAATTGAGCAGCAAGCCCGAGCCAGGCCACGAGAACACGGTCTCGATCAGGATCGAGCCGCCGAGCATGTAACCCAATTGCAGGCCCATCACCGCAAGCGCGGTGGGCGCGGCGTTCTTGATGACGTGGCGGAACACGTCCAATTCGCGCATCCCTTTGGCGCGCAACGCTTCGACAAAATCCTGGCTCAGGATGTCGCCGGTCAGCGCCCGGACGGTGCGGGTGATGATGCCCATCGGGATCACCGCGGTCGTGATCGCCGGCAGGATCAGGTATTTCATGTGCTCCCAGTCCCAGCCCCACGAACCGGAGCCGCCGGGACCGGCGCCGACCGCGGGCAGCCAGTTGAGCTGCACCGAGAAAATGATGACCATCACCATGCCGAGCCAGTAATGCGGCACCGAGACGCCGGCGATCGCGATGGAGGTCGCGACCTTGTCGATCCAGGTGTCGCGGAAATAGCCAGCGATCAGGCCGAACATCAGCCCGAGCGTGAAGCCGATCAGCGCGGCGGCAACCGCAAGCGTGACGGTGTTGCCGACAGCGCGCAGGACTTCCGACAGCACCGGGCGGCCGGTCGCGATCGAGCTGCCAAGATCGCCATGGAGCGCGCGCCATAGCCAAAGGCCGAATTGCACCGGCAGCGGCCGGTCGAAGCCGTAAGCGGTGCGCATTTGCGCGGCGAGTTCCTGCGACGCATCCGCCGGCAGCACCGCGACCAGGGGATCGCCGGGCGTGATGTGCACCAGCAGGAAGCACACCAGCGCCACGCTGATCACGATCGGAATGACGTAGACGATACGCCGGGCAATGTAAGCGAACACGGGTTACCTGACTTGATACAGCACAAGAATGCGCAGGTTACAGTAAGGGACGCACGATGCGAGGGTTCCCTCCCCCCTTGTGGGGGAGGGTTAGGGAGAGTGGTGGCCACACCGGGACTGCCCGTGTGAACCCCTTCCCCCAACCCCTCCCCGCAAGGGGGAGGGGAGCCCTACCAGTGTGCTCACCTCACGGCGCCATCGACACCGGCGAGAAGTCGACGAACCAGCTCTTCGGCTGCACGAAGCCTTTCACCTTCTGGCTCATCGCGCGCGGAGAGACGTCGTGGGCGACGTAGAGGAATGCCGCATCGTCCACCGAGGCCGCGTGCAGTTCGGCCAGGGCCGCGTCACGTGCGGCCGGATCGAAGGTCTGGCGCGCCTTGGTCACCAGCTCGTCGAACTTGGGATTGTTGATGTAGCCCCAATTGTTCGAGACGGGAGGCGCCATCGACGATTGCAGGAAGCGCACCAGTGCGAAGAACGGATCCATCGCCGCGTAGGTGACGTTGGTGGCGTTGGCGCCGTTGGCGGTCGGATCCTTGGCGCCGCGGCGCCAGTTGGTGAACAGCGTGTTCCACTCGATGACGTCGAGCTGGACATCGAAATAGCATTCCGCCAATGCCTGCTGCAGATATTCGTTCATCGGCAGCGGCTGCATCTGGCCCGAGCCCGACGCCGAAGTCTGCGTCTTCACCGTCAGCTTCTTGTTCGGGCCGTAGCCCGCCTCTTGCATCAGCTTCTGAGCGGCCTTCAGGTCATATTTGATCTCGAAGGTCGGCTTTCCGCGCCAGGGATGGCCGGGCTCGAACGTGCCGGTCGCCGGCACCATCAGGCCGGCAAGCAGGCCCTCCTTGAGCCCTTCGCGGTCGACGCAGAGATTGGCGGCCTTGCGGACGCGGATATCGTTCCAGGGCGAGCCTTCAATACGCGAAAACTGCCATGGCCAGACGTGCGGCGATTCATTGGCCTGGAGCTGGAAGCCGCGCTGCTTGATCTCCCTGACCGCGTCGGGCGCGGGCGCCTCGACCCAGTCGACCTGGCCGGACAGCAAGGCCGCGGTGCGGGCATTGGCCTCCGGCATCGGCAGCAGCACCATCCGGTCGACCTTGGGCACGCGGCCCTTGTCCCAATAGCCTTCGTTCTTCACGAGTTCGAGCCGCTCGCGCGGCGTGAACTTCGACATCTTCCACGGGCCGGTGCCCGAGGCGTCCCTGGCGAACGCGGCCCAGGCGGCCTGCGATTTCGCCTTGGCGTCGGCGCCTTCCGCCTTGTCATAGAACGCCTGCCACTTGGCGGGGCTCGCAATGAACAGGTTGGTCAGGTTGATCGGCAGAAAGCTGTCCGGCTCCTTGGTGGTCAGTTCCACCGTCATGTCGTCGATCTTGCGCGCCGAGGCCAGCGTCGGCATGCGCGAGGCGGTGACGCCGACCTGGCTGGCGTCGAAATGCGGCGCATCCTGCTTCAGCACCTTCTCGACGTTCCAGACCACGGCGTCGGCATTGAAGGCGCTGCCGTCATGAAATTTGACGCCGGGGCGCAGCTTGAAGGTCCACTTCTTCTTGTCGGCCTCGTCTACCTTCCACTCGGTCGCGAGGCCCGGAATCATGACGCTTGCCTTGTCGCGGGACGAGAGGTCCCACATCGTCAGGCCGTCATACATGGTCAACCCGGTGAAGCGGTTGCCCTCGAAACCCTGATCGGGCTGGCCGAGCGTGCGCGGAATATCGGCAGCCGTCATGCCGATCCGCAGCACCGTCTCGGCGCTTGCGAGTTGCGGCAACCCGACCACCAGCGCCGTTGCCAGCAGCCACGCGGTGGCCGTCTTCTTCGATCTGTCGTTACGCATCTGCAGCAATCCCCTTTTCAACGCCTGGTGACTAATTCTTATGCAACCGTATGCAACGCCTGTGCCAAACGGCAAGCTTCCCTCCGGGCTATGCGTTTGACTGCACAACTCCTTGTGAAGCGCGCATGCAAGTCATGTCGGATGCCTAAGCTGGCACCAAGCTTGCATTTTTAGCTCCAAACCCTGCCCGATGGAGCCTAATTCATGCGCACCCGAAATTCGATGCTTCTTCCTGCCGCAACTCTAGCCGCAGGTTTGGCTCTTGGCATCTCCGCGATTTCAGCGCAGGCCGAGACCGTTGTGCGCTACGGCATTTCGATGGCGGACATCCCGCTGACCACAGGTCAGCCCGACCGCGGCGCCGGCGCCTACCAGTTTTCTGCCTATACGATCTACGATCCGCTGGTCTCCTGGGAAATGGACGTGGCCGACCGGCCCGGCAAGCTGGTGCCGGGGCTCGCGGCCGAATGGAAGGTGGACGAGCAAGACAAGAAGAAATGGCGCTTTTCGCTCCGCAAGGGCGTCAAGTTTCACGACGGCAGCGAATTCAATGCCGACGCGGTGATCTGGAATCTCGACAAGGTGCTCAACGACAAGGCACCGCAATTCGACAAGCGGCAGAGCGCGCAGGTGAAGACCCGCCTGCCCTCGGTCGCGAGCTACGCCAAGATCGACGACGCCACTATCGAGATCACGACCAAGGCGGTCGACTCCTTCTTTCCGTACCAGATGCTGTGGTTTCTGGTTTCCAGCCCGGCGCAATATGAAAAGCTCGGCAAGGATTGGGACAAGTTCGCCAGCCAGCCCTCCGGCACCGGGCCGTTCAAACTGACAAAACTGGTGCCGCGCGAACTCGCCGAGCTGACCAGGAATGCGGACTATTGGGACAAGAAGCGGCTTCCGAAGGCCGACAAGATCGTACTGATCCCGATGCCGGAAGCGCTGACGCGCACCAACGCGCTATTGGCCGGCCAGGTCGACCTGATCGAGACCCCGGCGCCGGACGCGGTGCCGCAACTCAAATCCGCCGGCATGAAGATCGTCGACAACGTCACGCCGCATGTCTGGAACTATCATTTGAGCGTGTTGCCCGGCTCGCCCTGGACCGACATCCGCCTGCGCAAGGCGCTCAACCTGGCGATCGACCGCGAGGCGGTGGTCGGGCTGATGAACGGTCTGGCGAAACCCGCCAAGGGCCAGGTCGACCCGTCGAGCCCCTGGTTCGGCAAGCCGTCCTTCGAGCTCAAATATGATGTCGCATCGGCGAAGAAGCTGGTGCAGGAGGCCGGCTATTCGAAGGAGAAGCCGCTGAAGACCACCTTCGTCATCGCGCAGGGCGGCACCGGACAGATGCTGTCGCTGCCGATGAACGAATTCCTGCAGCAGAGTTTTAAGGAAATCGGCATCGAGATCGACTTCAAGGTGGTCGAACTCGAGACGCTATACACAGCCTGGCGCAAGGGCGCGGCCGACGAGATGAACGCCGGCATCACCTCCAACAACATCGCCTATGTCACCTCAGACCCGCTCTACGCCATCGTCCGCTTCTTCCACTCCGGCCAGATTGCGCCTGTCGGCGTCAACTGGGGCGGCTACAGAAGTGCGAAGGTCGACGCGCTGATCGATGAGGCCAAGCAGACTTTTGATGTCGCCAAGCAGGACGAGCTACTGGCGCAGGCGCACGCGCAGATCGTCGACGACGCCACGCTGGTATGGGTTGTGCACGACACCAACCCGCATGCGCTGTCGCCGAAGATGAAGAAGTTCGTGCAGGCGCAGCACTGGTTCCAGGATCTGACACAGATCGGGCTGGAGTAGGCCCCGCCGTCATTGCCGGGCTTGACCCGGCAATCCATCTCCTTCGCAAGATTCTTCTGAAGAGTGATGGATGCGCGGGTCAAGCCCGCGCATGACGAGTCCGTAGAATGGGTAGAGCGCAGCGAAACCCATCACCTTTCGTGCAAGATCAGATGGGTATCGCTTCGCTCCACCCATCCTACTTCTGCGGGCTGCCCACCCTACGAAAGCTACTTCGTCAGCAGCGCGAAGGCGCCGTTCCAGTCTTCCGGCGGCGGATTTTCGAGATAGCCGCGGATGCGCGCTTCGTAGAGATTGTAGAGCAGCTCCAGCGAATTTGCCTCGTCGGTCTTGCGGCCACGCGCGATGGCTGCGAGCGCGCCGTCCCAGTCGCGGTTGCGATAGCAGGCGAGCATCTCGATCGTCAGGTTGCGCAGGCGCTGGAAGCGGCCGGACTGCGCGGTGTCCTCGCGGCCGGCGATGGCGTAGATCACCTCCGGCTCCTTCTTGCCTTTCACCATGATGAAGTCGAGCTCGAGAATGGCGAACTTGTCCTTGACCGCGAGCGCGGTCTTGGAGCCGACAATGATCGGAAAACCATATTCTTTCGACTGCCCTTCGAGGCGCGAGGCGAGATTGACGCTGTCGCCGAACACCGAATAGTCGAAGCGCTGGTCGGAACCCATGTTGCCGACCACGCAGATGCCGGTATTCAGCCCGATGCCGGCATTGAGCGGAATGAACGGACGCCCCTCTTGCTTGGCCTCCTGCTCGCGCGCCTGATTGAGCTCGTCGACGCGCTCCAGCATGTCGAGCGCTGCTTCGCAGGCATTGAGCTCGTGGTCCTTGTCGTCCAGCGGCGCGTTCCAGAACGCCATGATGGCGTCGCCCATATACTTGTCGATGGTGCCCTTGCGGTCGAGGATGGCGTTGGTCAGCGGCGTCAGGAAACGGTTCATCAGCGCCGTGAGGCCCTGCGGGTCGTTCTTGTAGGTCTCGGAGATCGAGGTAAAGCCGCGCATGTCGGAGAACATGATGGTCATCTCGCGCTCCTCGCCGCCGAGCACCAGCTTTTCCGGCGACTGCGCGAGCTGTTCGACCAAAGCCGGCGACAGATACTGGCCGAAGGCGGAGCGGATTTGGCGGCGCTGCGCCTGCTCGCGCACGAAGGCGGAAAAGATCAGCGTCAGGTAGATCGACGTGGTCGACAACAACGGATAGGTGAAGTCGATCAGCAGGCGGTGCTGGGCGTAGAAATACGCCGACGTTCCGACCAGCACGGATGCAAACGCGCCCCCGACGATCACAAGCGAGACCGGACCGAACAGAGGCGCAAACACAATCACGAGAAGCCCGAGCAACATCGCTGCTGCCAATTCAACGCCGATGCCATAGTTCGGCTGCGAGATCACCGCGCCGGTCAGCGCGCTTTCGAGCACCTGGGCATGGATTTCGACCCCGGGCATGGCGGGGGACACCGGCGTGGTCTTGATGTCGGTGAGGCCGACCGCGGAGGTGCCGATCAGCACCAGCTTGCCCGCGATCATGTCGGGGGCGACGTTTTTCTCCAGCACGTTGATCGCGGGGACGTAGATTGAGGCATCGTTGCGGGCATAGTGAACCCAGAGCTGGCCGTTATGGTCGGTCGGGATCTGGAAATCCTTGACGCGGAGGCTCTTGATGCCGGCCTTTTCGGCCTTGATCAGGATGGTCCCCGATCCGCTAGCGACCCGCAGCATCTCGAATGTCAGCGAGGGCATGGTCTGGCCCTGCGCCAGCATGATCATCGGCACCCGCCGCACGATGCCGTCGCGTTCCGGCTTGATGGTGAACAGGCCGCGCCCGGCAGCGGCGTGCTCAAGCACCGGCACGTTGCGCAGGAGACCGGGGAAGTCAAACATGAAGCGCTGCGGCTCCTCGCCGAGCATCGCAAGCCCGGTGACCGGCAGCGTCTTGTCGAGGGCTGCGATTTCCTCCGGCAGGCCGGATTCACCGAGCACGACGCGCGACTGCCGGACGGCGTCGGCGAAGATCTGATCGTTGCTCGGCAGCGCGCGCAGCCTGGCGCGGGTTTCCTCGTCGAGATTGCGGAAGGTGTCCGCCGCCAAGGCGGGATTGAGACGGTCGGGCTCCGGGAACACCGCGTCGAACGCGATCACGACCGCGCCGAGCCGGGTCAGTTCGGTGATGAGGTCAGCAAGCCGGGTGCGCGGCCACGGCCACTGCCCGAGCTTTGCCTGGCTCTTCTCGTCGATGTCGACGATGGTTACCGGCCTTGCCGTTTTCTTGCGAGGGTCGATGCGCTGGAAGGCATCAAAGGTCCGGACGCGGATTTCCTCAACCGGCGCCGGATCTGCAACGCGAAGCATGGCGAACCCGATCAGCAGCACAAGGCACAGCAGTCGGGCGTAGCCGATGCGCCGCTTGAACCACTTCGGTAAGGCCCGTAGTCGCTTCATGGCGTCTGGATATCACGCTCAGCCGAATGACGGCACCGGTTTCCAATAAGGCACATTATTAATGATCCGAACCATAAGAATTTGACTATTCAACACGGATGCCGGTTCGTCTATTAAATGACGCCGCATCACTTAAAAATGGCGCCGAACCCGGACCACAGCCGCCGATGTCCAACCCTTTGAGCGGGACGCTTCCGCAGCCGACGGGACGTTATGACACCATTCGCGCGCTGCTGCGGGCCGGCAAAAACGATGAAGCGATCGTCCAATTGTGCGCCATCACCGTCAGCGATCCGCAGGATCTCGTTGCCAGGGAATTGCTGTTCGATGCGTTCTTTCAAAAACGCGATTGGGAGCCGGCACTGGTCCTCGCCGAAGAGTTGAACCGGCACCAGCCGGGCAATGCTCGGCTGGAGAAGGCGCGGATCGCGACGCTGACCAATCTGAAACGCTACGACGAGACGATCGTGCAGGCGTCGCGGTACCTCGAGCGCCACGGCGAGGATCTCACCATCCTCGACACGCTCAAGGTCGCGACCTACTACACCGGGAGGACCAATGAGGCGATCCGTTACGGGCAACGCGCGCTCGACCTGCGGGACGCCGAGGCCTGCCACAGTCCCCCTCCCTTCGCCCTGAAGGAGCCCGATGGCCCCGCCATCGGGAACGAACGTCATTTCATTTTCGCTCTGGGGAACCGCGCCTTTCTACAGTTACGGAGCCATGATCAACCTCGTGCTCAGCCAGACGGTATATCCCGGCTGGACCTGCCGATTCTATGTCGACGCCACCGTCGCGCCGGCCTGCGTCGCCTTCCTGCGTGAAAACGGCGGCGACGTCCGCAGCATTGAGGACGAGTATCCGAGTGTCGGCCTGTTTCAGCGTTTCCTGGTCATGAACGATCGCACCGTCGGGCGCTTTCTTGTGCGGGATTGCGACGCACGGCTCTCCGCAGCGGAGGCCGATCTGGTGCAGCAATGGATCGAGAGCGGCTATCCCTTTCACGCCGTGCGCGATCACGTCATGCACAACGAACTGATGATCGGGTGCACGTGGGCCGGCCGCACCGATTGCGGAATCGACATGGTCGAGTTGATGCGGCGCTATTTCAAGTTCGGGCCAACGGCGAAGTACGGCCACGACCAACGCATGCTCGGCCTGATGCTGTGGCCGCTGATCCGCAACCGATGCTTGGTCCACGACAGACATTACCGGCTACCCGGCGTTCACACGCTCCCACTCGGAGAGCGCAAAGGTCATTTCGGCGCCGGCCACCAGAACCTCGCCGCCGTGCTCGCCGAGGTCGACCGGCTGGGTATTCCGCGCCTCTCGTAGGATTCTGCGACCTGATGCGGGAGACACAGGCGATCAGACGCCGCTGGGATGCAGGATGAAGTCGTTGAGCTGGAGGCTCGCGCGGTTGACATTCGAAAGCAGAATCGAGTCGCCGCCATCGAGGTGAATCAGCGTGCCGCTGGCCGGTTGCTTGACCTCCGCATCGTCATTGATCCACGCGTTGAACGAGTCGGTATCGCCCGCATCGAACGGCAAGTGGTCTAGCAGATCAATCCTGTCCTGGCCGGACATGAAGTCGGTGATGATGTCGTCACCGGAGCCGGCGCTGAACACGAATTGATCGGCGCCCGCACCACCCGTGAGGGTGTCGGTATGGCCGGTCGCAAAAATCACGTCCTTGCCGTCTGTCCCCTGGAGCGTGATATTCGGGCCCTCGCCGGCCTCGTTGAAGATGAAGTTCACGGTGCCGGTGGCGCCGAACCCATCGGTGACGGTAATGGTAACCTTGTCGGTCAACGGAGCAGGTGACCCCGGATCGTAAGCCAGGCCGTTGTCCAGTGTGGTGTTGATATCGTCCAGGGAACCGGTGCCCGTCGAGGGCGTCATGCTGCTACCCGAACCGGCAGCTTGGGTTACCACGTTGATGGTGAAGGTTTCATTGGAGGTGACATCCGCGTCGGAAACTGAAAGTCCGGTAACCGTCGTAGTCTCGCCATCCTCTTCAATATGCAGATTGTCGGTCGAGATCAGCGGCGCCTGATTGTCAGGCGACGGCGCGGTGACGTTGACCGTCGTATACAGCAAGCCTGTATCCTTGCCGTTGTGCTCGGTGCCGTCGCCGTCGCTGAGTTCGAACACCACGCTACGCGTGCCGGCCTCCGGATTCTGCGCGATGCTCTGGAACCGGATCGCCTCAGTCAGATGCGCTATGGCCTCATCGGTGGCGTTGCCGTTCAGGTCAATTGCCAAAATGTCGATGGCGTCGGTCTTGGTGCCGATCTCGACAGCGTCAGAAAGATCGCCGTCACCGTCGGCATCGAACATGACGGTGGTGCCGGTAACCGAGATGTAATTGCTTTGCCAGATCGACAGAATATCGCCGGGGCGCCCGTCGTCCAGCCATACGGTCAACGATCCGCCGTTGTAGTCGGTGGTGCTGTCGATATCGCTTACCGACACATTGGTTGCTACCGCAACGGCGGGCCCATTTACTCCGTAGATTGCCGTAATGTCCTCAGCTTCGAGCACAGGTGCGTCGTTGGTGCCGTTGACGGTGATATCGATCACCTGCGTCGTGCCATCCGCAGTCGTCACGGTCAGGGTATCGTGTTTGATCTCATCCGCAGCGAGGTTGTCCACTCGTTGGTGGACCAGAGCATAGGTCCAGTGTCCGGTGGTCTCGTCGAAGGTGAAGTCGCCGTAGGTGCCTGTCAGCGCTGCCTGCTCCACCGGCTGGAAATAGCTCTCGCCGCTGTCGACGTCCTCCACAGTCAGCGTGCCGTCATCCATGTCATTGGCGACTAGATGACCGCTGGCGTCGGTGTAGTGCTCATCCTCGAACACCCTGCCGGTGGTGTTCCCGCCGATCGTTGCCGCGTGGTTATTGGACGTGACGTTGACCGTCGCAGTGAAGAAGTCGGAGTCCTGGCCGCCATTGGCGGTGCCGCCGCCATCCCTCAGTGTGAACGTCACGGTGCGCTCGCCGGCGACGGGCGCGGACTTGGAGTTCGAAAACTCGATCGCCTGCGCCAGCGCCGCGACGGCCGCATCATCGGCATTGCCGTTCAGCGTCACCGTCAGGCTGTTGGTGTCGTAATCCGAGAGCGTTCCGACGATCTTGGCGCTGCCTGGGCCGGCGGCGCCGTCCGCGTCGTACATGATGTTGGTGCCGCTGAGCGAGATGAGGCCGCCGTTGGCAATGGCAAGCGTGTCACCCTGGTTTCCGCCAGCCGTCACTGTCGCGGTGAACGATCCGCCGGCGTAGCTGCTGCTATCGACGTCGCTGGCCGAGACACTGCCGGCCAGAGCGACGGCCGCACCGCCCGCCTGATAGGTCCGCGCGAGATTGGCGCCGGTGAACATCGGCGCATCGTTGGTGCCGGTGACGGTAACGACGAAGGTCTGCGCGGCTACCCCGCCATCGCCATCGTCGATCGAAACCGTGTAGGTGAGCGTCAGTTGCTCGCCGGCCGTGAGATAGTCGAAAGCAGACGATGCGGCCGAGAAGTTGAGATCGACCGAGCCGGTGGAGGAGCCGGAATTCTTGGCCACAGCGCCCGGCTTCACCAGCGCGATCAGCGCGGCGTCATCGAGCGCAAGGCCGGTGGTGGTGCCCGACACCGCCACGCCGGTGATGCTGGCGGCGTGACCGACATCGGCCAGATCGACGTCGGTGAAGGTGACCGGGATCGCCGCCGTCAGCGCCGAGGTATCGGTCTGCTCGGTCAGATTCTTCTGCGCTATGTTGCCGATTTCAGGCGCGTCGTCGGTGCCGGTAACCGTGACGACAAAGGTCTTCGGCGTCACGCCGCCATCGCCATCGTTGATCGCGACCGTATAGGTCAGCGTCAGGACTTCGCCCTTCGCCAGATAATCGAACGCGGTCGAGGCCGCCGAGAATGACAGATTGACCGATCCGGCCGAGGAGCCGGAATTCTTGGCCACAGCACCCGGCGTGACCAGCGCGATCAGCGCCGCCTGATCGAGCGCAAGGCCCGCGGTGGTACCGGACGCCACCGCGCCAGTGACGGTTGCGGTGTGGCCGACGTCGGACAGGTCGAGATCGGTGAACGTAACAGGAATCGTCTTCGTCAGCGCCGCGGTGTCGGTTGGCTCGGTGAGGCCCTGCTGTGCGATATCAGCGATTTCAGGCGCGTCGTTGCTGCCCTTGATCGTGACGACGACATCCTGCCACGTGACGCCGCTATGGTGGTCGTCGACCTCCACCGTGTAGGTCAGCGTGACCATCTCGCCATCGGCGAGGTAGTCGAAATAACTATCCGGCGCCGAGAACGACCAACTCTTCGAGCCCTGCACGCCATCGGTGGAATCGGTCAACGACCCCAGCGACAGCCAGCTTAGCTGGACCGTTCCGTTGGCGAGGCCGGTCATCACGCCGGAGGCGCTGACGCCGGTGATCTTGACGTCGTGCGTGTCGGTCAGATCGGCATCGGTGAACGTGATCGCGCCGCTGGCGGTATCCGGCGTCGCTGAATTGTGGGCGTCAGCACGTTCGGCAATGGTCGCGGTCTGCGGGTCGCTGGTGATATCAGCCGTATCGTTGCTGCCGGTGACGGTGACGGTAAACGGCTTGGTCACCACACCGCCATGGCGATCATCGACCGTGGCCGTATAGGTCAGCGTCAGGATTTCGCCGTTGGCGAGGAAATCGAACGCTCCGTCGAGCGCGCTGTAACTCCAGCTTGCCGAACCGTTGTTGGTATTGCCGTTCGCCTGCACCACCGTCAGCGGCACATCGACAGCCGCGATCGCGGCGAGCTGGGCTGCAGTGAGAGATGAGGTGATGTCGGTCAGGGCGGCGTTTTTGTAGGTGAAAGACGTGAACGCCGCGCTCGCCACCGGGCGATCGGTCAGGTCGACGTCGGTGAAACTGATCTTGCCCGATACCGTATGAAGCGCCGTGGATCCGGTCGGATTGGGCTGGCTGGGATTCTCCAGCTCGGGGAACGCAGCGCTCGTTGCCGCGATGGTCGGAACGTCGTTGGTACCGATGACGACGACGTCGGCGCCCTGGATCGAAACCGTGATCGGCGTGGAGATGACACCGCCATGGCCGTCATCGACTTGCGCGACGTAATTGAGGGTCAGCGTCTCGCCCTTGGCGATAAAGTCGAACTTGCTGTCCTCGATGCTGTAGGTCCAGGTTGCCGTGCCGTTGTTGCTGTTTCCGGGAGCCGGCACCACCGTCAGCGGCACCTCGACGGCCAGGATCGCCGCCAACTGTTCCGGCGTCAGCGTCGCTGTGATGTCGTTGCCCTGTGCGTCGTAATAGCGGAACGGATCGGTCGTGGAGATCGCCGCGCTGACGATGGGACGGTCGGTCAGATCGACATCGCCGAAGGTAACGGTGCCGGACACGGTATCGATCACCGTATTGCCGGTGCCGATCCGCTCCGTGATCTCGCCGCCGGTCGCAGAGATCGTCGGCTTGTCATTGGTGCCAGTGATGACGATCGTAAACGGCACAAACGTCGTCTCGTTGCTCGGCGCGTAATTGTTGTCGACCCGCGCCATGTAGGTCAGCTTCAGCGTCTCGCCGGCGGCGAGGAAGTCGAACGCGCCGTCGGCAATGTTGTACGTCCAGGTCGCCGTACCGATGTTCTTGCCGTTGGGATCCTGCACCACGGACAGCGGCACTTCGACCGCTTTGATCGCGGCCAGTTGCTGCGCCGTCAGCGTAGCGGTGACGTCGGCGCCCTGCGCGTTCTGATAAATGAAGGAAGAAAACTGCGTACTGACGGTCGGAGTGTCGCCGACGTTGACATCGATATAGTTGACGACACTCGATATGCTGTCGAGCGCGGAGCTCGCGGTCACATCGATCCGTTCGGTAACGGCGCCGCCGTGCGCCGCTGCCAGCGGCGGCCCCGGAATATGCACAAGCCTGGGGGGCGGCCCCGGATCCACGGGGGGAGTAGCCCCGCTCGGGATGTTGAGTAGCTGAAGCGTCACGGGAATGAACTCCCCGCCGGCCAGCTTGACGAACAACGTTTCCGGAACGATCGAATCAGTAAAATTGTTGGTGAGCTTGGTGTTCGGGTTGTTCAGGTCGGTGAACTTCAGCGAGAACACGTCGCTGATGATCTTCTGCGCGTCGGGCGATAGCTGCACCGACGATTGGAAGCTGACCGTGCCCTGGCCGCTGACGATCGTCTGCGTTCCGGCCCGGTTGACGGTCGCAATCGGCGTCAGCGTAGTCTTGTCGAACAGGATGTAGGAGCCGGTGGTGCCGTCGGGCTCGACCAGCACCTGGAATTTCGCCGGCGGCGCACCGCCTTGGCCCGGCACTTCGAAGTCGATCTCGACCAGCACCGCGGTGCCGCGGATGCCCATGGTCGCGACCGGGGTGTCGACCTTCATGTCGCCTTTCTTGGCGGTGGCGCCGGCGACGAACGAGATCGTGCCCTGCACCAGGCTAAGCAGCGACCTGTTGTCCGACCCGTTGGGGTCGTAGACCATTTCGTTCAGCACCATCCTGGCATTCGATGCGAGACCGAACACGGTGCCGTCGATGAAGGTGATGCCGAGCGTCGAATCGGAGCCGGACTGGACGACGTCACCTTTATGGACGGTTTCGCCCTGGTTCAGGATGATCGAGACGCCGTTGCGGATCGCGGTCGCATTCCCCGTCAGCTTGGTGACGTGCCCGATCACAGGCGGCGCGACGCTCGGACTGCCGTCCGCTTGCGCGAACTGGGTGTGCCCGCTCAGCGCGTTGACGATGTCGCCGGTGAGATGGGCGCCATCGGGCGAGGCCAGCGCAGCGCGCTTCTCGCCCCTGAAGTAGTCGCGCAGCACGACCTCGCGGTCGGCGCTACTGAGGATCAGGTCGACGCCCGATCGCTTGAAGTCGCCGCTGAAGAGCAGATCAGCATCAGAAATGATTATGGCGTCGGACGGCGCATGTGTCGAAACTTTGTCGACATTGAACTTGCCGGAAGACGGAAGATGGCCGTGCGATGACAGCAGAGGTCCAAGGCCGACATCCGCGCCGGAAAAAGGGTCGAGGTCTCCCGATCCGAATTTGCCGGCATAATTCAATGGGGCACCGATTTAAATGGTTAAGAATTATGAAATTTCCCTGCGGGATTTTCATACCACGCAGGTAAGGAACACAAAAGCAGGCATGCCGCGAATACCCTCGATATGGGGTATGTCTGCAACAGGACCGAAAAGGTCCGAAACAAAGTGTCCGGCGAAAGTGTGGCAAGGAAAAGGCCGGAACTTACTCGGACTGATCGAAAAATGGGCATGGCCTCCCACGGCATAAAGATAAGCAGCCATAATAATTTATCTCTGCCGCAGCGCAGCGAATGCCGCTTCCTAGTCGCCTTAAGACTGATCACCTCGCGGATCCATTCGAAGCCGTCATCGCCTTCAAGGCGTCCGGGACAGGTTGCAATCGCGCACCGAGCGATCCCGTGGGTAAGGTTAATTCGGTGACCTGTAACCCTTCCGCAACCGTAAACTTTTGCGCCGTGTCCGCCTCCTGTCTCGGATGGCCAAGCGGCCCCGATGAGCGCCGATCTGAGTGGATCGATAAAATCCTCTGCAAACCGGCAAGGCCGCGTTCACGCTGCTTCGCAAACTTCCGATAGGCCTCCCCTCGTTTTAAACGGATCAAAAGCGCCGTTGCCCATCCTGCCCGTTCTGAAATGATCTGGGCACGAGCAGGCAGAGCAAGCCCGCCGATGCCCGGACAAGGGGTGTCAGATGGGGTTGTCAGTCTATGCACGCGCATGGCGTGCGGGCATCGTCGCGTGCGGCCTGGCCTGGTTCGGGCCGGCCGACCTGCGCGCGGAGACGGGCGAGCTATCCGCGCCGGCGGAGCTGGTCCGGCGGTCGGCCGAGCCGTTCGGGCTTACCGCTTCTCCCCTCGCCGGCGGCGGGCTGCGGGACAAATGGCTTGGCCTGCAGCGCCGGCTCGACGACGAAATGGTGCAACTTGCGCTCTGCGAAGGCGACCGTGACGGCTGCGTGTCTCCGGCCGCACTGAAATTCCTCGACATTGTCGACGCCGCGCGCTTGCGCGAAGGCCGCGCGCGGCTCGGCGAAATCAACCGCGCCGTCAATCTCGCCATCCGGCCGATGAGCGACCTCGCCCAGCACGGCCAGATCGACGTCTGGACGCCGCCGCTCGCGACGCTCGCGCGCGGCGGTGGCGACTGCGAGGATTATGCAATTGCGAAATTCATAGCCTTGCGCCGCGCCGGCCTCGCGCCCGACGATCTCAGGATTGTGGTCCTGCACGATACCATCCGCGGCGAGGACCATGCGGTGGCCGCCGCGCGGCTGGAGGGGCGCTGGCTGACGCTCGATAACCGCCGCATGGCGATGGTCGAGGACGTCGACGTCAGAAACTTTCGGCCGACATTCGTGATCGGTCAGCACGGCGTGATGCGATATGCCGATACCCCGCTGCTCGCCGACGCCTCGGGCAGTACGCTTGCGGCTCCGCTTGTCTTGAGTTCTCTGGCCGCTCCGCCGACCGGTCATTCGAACGTGCCAACGGAATGACGGCGCGCAATTGTTGCGCGGCGACGGCAGGCAGCAACCTGCTTTCCTTACCTGATCTTCCCTGCCTCACGGCCAATGGTGCGCTGCAGCCGGCATGCCAGCTTGCATTCGTTCGGCGAAAGCGCTCGCGCAAAATATGCGAGACAAATTTTCTCTTTTTCGTTTCGCGCATCGCGTTGATTGACGCGATCCTTCTCACCGGCATAGCATTCCACCAGATCCGCTAGAGATCACTGGGAGGGAATGAGATGACACGTTTGCCGCGCGTTGATTCCGCTTGCCTTTTATTTCCTGAAATTGCCGTCACTTCGCGTCGGCCGGCGCGCTTTGCGCAGGCCGTGATCGCAATCGGGCTGGGCCTGACGCTGGGCTGCAGCACAGCCCTTGCGCAGACACCCGCCAAGGGATCGCCCGAGCACATCAAGGCGGTTACCTCGGCGGTCGACGGCGCATCGATCAAGGCCAACACCGCGACCTCGAGCGACTGGCCGACCATCGGCCTCGACTATGCCGAGACGCGCTTTTCCAAGCTCAACCAGATCAACGCCGACAACGTGAAGAAGCTCGGACTGGTGTGGAGCTATCCGCTGGAATCCTCCCGCGGCGTCGAGGCGACGCCGGTCGTTGTCGACGGCGTCATGTATCAGACCGCGTCCTGGAGTGTGGTGCATGCCATCGATGCCCGCACCGGCAAGCGGCTCTGGACATACGATCCGAAGGTCGATCGCACAAAGGGCTACAAAGGCTGCTGCGACGTGGTCAATCGCGGCGTTGCGCTCTGGAAAGGCAAGGTGTTCGTCGGCGTCTATGACGGGCGGCTGATCGCGCTCGACGCCGTCACCGGCAAAGTGGTCTGGGAAAAGGACACGCTGATCGACAAGGAGCATTCCTACACCATCACCGGCGCGCCGCGCGTGTTCAACGGCAAGGTCGTGATCGGCAATGGCGGTGCGGAATACGGCGCCCGCGGCTACGTCACCGCTTACGACGCCGAAACCGGCAATCAGGCCTGGCGCTGGTTCACGGTGCCGGGCGATCCGTCAAAACCGTTCGAAGATGAATCAATGGCGGCCGCCGCCAAGACCTGGGACCCCGCCGGCAAATACTGGATCAACGGCGGCGGCGGAACGGCGTGGGACACCATTACCTTCGATCCAGACCTCAACCTCGTCTATATCGGCACCGGCAACGGCTCACCGTGGAATCGGGATGTGCGCAGCCCGTCCGGCGGCGACAACCTCTATCTGGCCTCGCTGGTCGCGCTGAACGCCGACACCGGAAAATACGTCTGGCACTATCAGGAGACGCCCGGCGATCACTGGGACTACACCTCCACCCAGCCTATGATCCTCGCCGATCTCACTATCGATGGAACGCCACGCAAGGTGATCCTGCACGCGCCGAAGAATGGCTTCTTCTTCGTCGTCGACCGCACCAACGGCAAGTTCATCTCGGCCAAGAACTTCGTCGATGTGAACTGGGCGACCGGCTACGACGCCAACGGCCGGCCGATCGAGGTGAAGGAGGCGCGCGGGAGGGAACAGTATGACAGCATCCCGGGCCCGTACGGCGCCCATAACTGGCATCCGATGTCGTTCAATCCTCAGACCGGCCTCGTCTATCTGCCGGCGCAGAACATTCCGGTGAACCTCACGCCGGAAAAGGCGGTCAAGCACAACGCACAGGAGCCCGGCAAATTCGCTTCCGCGGCGGGCTGGAACGTCGGCTTCATGCTGAACGCGACGCCGCCGAAGAGCGCGCCGTTCGGCCGCCTGCTCGCGTGGGACCCGGTGAAGCAGAAGGAAGCCTGGCGCGCGGAATATGTGGCGCCGTGGAACGGCGGCACGCTCACCACCGCGGGCAACCTCGTTTTCCAGGGCACTGCGGACGGCCGCTTCATCGCCTACAACGCCACGACGGGCGAAAAGCTCTGGGAGACGCCGGTCGGTAGCGGCGTGGTTGCGGCCGCCTCGACCTATCTGATCGACGGCAAGCAATATGTCTCGATCGCGGTCGGCTGGGGCGGCGTGTTCGGGATTGCCGCGCGCGCCACCGAACTGCAGAGCCCTGGCACGGTCTACACCTTCGCGATCGATGGCAAAGCGCCGCCGCCGGCCTTCGTGAAGTACCAGACCGAAGGCCTGCTCGCCGGCGTCAAGTACGATCCGAAGGACGTTCCCGAAGGCACTGCGCTCTACGTCACCGCCTGCGCCCAGTGCCATGGCGTGCCCGGCGTCGACAAGGGCGGCAATGTCAGGAATCTCGGCTATGTCTCCAAGGAGACCATCGAGAACTTGAAGAACTTCGTGTTCAAGGGCCCGTTCCACGATCAGGGCATGCCCGACTTCACCGGCAAGCTGACCGAAGCCGACGTGGTGAAGATCCAGGCCTTTATCCAGGGCACCGCGGACGCGATAAGGCCGAAGTGACGAAGTCATCCCGGGATGGTGCGCAAGCACCAGACCTCAGATGCGCAAATAAAGAGGGCTGCGCGAGATGATCGCGCAGCCCTTCTCGTTGAAGCCCTGTCGTTAGAGCGAAGCGCCCCTCAGAACATCAAGCCTTCCTTGACCAGCACCCAGCGGCCGTTCTTGATCTGCTGGACCTGAGTGATGGTGTTGGCCAGATGGTCGGTCTTGGAGAACTTGGTCGGCGGCGAGTTGAAGATGTCGCGGAACTGCTCGCCTGACTCCAGCGCGCTCATCATCTTCTGGCCGGTCAGGTCCTTGCCGGCCTTCTCGGCGTAGAACGCAAACGTCATCATGGCGTTGTAGCCGATGATCGCCTGGGTGTTGGCATCCGAGCCGAACATCTTCTTGTAGTTGGCGAGCCAATCCTTGACCTTGCCCTTGGCGGTGTCTTCGTACGGAATTTCGAAGCCGGAGGCCGCGTAGAGGCCTTCCACCGCGTCCTTGCCGAGCGCCGGCACTTCCAGAACGTTGGTCGGCGTGGCGCCGAGGAAGGTGACGTCCCAACCAAGCTTCTTGGCCTCGCCCATCGCGCCGATGGTCTCGCGGATCACCGTGCCGAGCACGACGACGTCGCAGCCATCGGACTTCATCTTGGCGATCTGCGCGCTGAAGTCGGAAGCGCCGCGCTTGTAGCTCGTCACCGAGGCCGGCTCCAGCTTCATCGCCTTGACCTGCTGCGTGAAGCCGTCAAGCACGTTCTTTCCGTACTCGTCGTCCTGATGCAGGATGCAGGGCTTCTTGAAACCCTTGGTCTCCAGCATGTACTTGACGGCGGCGCGGGTGCTCTCGACGTAAGGCAACAGGTTGTTGAACTTCAGCCTCTCCTGCGGCTTCGCCGGATCGAACTTGAAGGTGAATTCGGCCGCCGTCAGCGGGAAGAGCTGCATGACACCGGCGTCGAACAGGATGTCCTGCGCGGCGAGCACAGTGGGCGACCCCATCGGGCCGACCATGGCAAAGACCTTGTCGCGCTCGACCATCTTCTGCGAGGCCAGCACGGCGCGCTTCGGATCGTAGCCGCTGTCCTCGATGATCAGCTTGACCTTGCGACCGTGGATGCCGCCTGCGGTATTGATCTCTTCGGCTGCCATCTTCATGCCGTTGGATACCGGCACGCCCCAGACCTTGATCGGACCGGACAGATCCTGATGGGTACCGATGACGATCTCATTGGCCGAGATGCCTTGATCGGTAACCTTGGTTTGGGCTGCGGCCGGCAATTGGGTCAGCGCAAGGGCGCTCACCGCAAGGCCCAGCGCCTTGAACGATTTCGACATTGCAGTCTCCTCTTCCTTGGCCCGTGTTGCGCGAAGGGTGGGGCCTTCTCAGTCCTTCGCCGTTTTCAAATAGCTTGGTTCCAAATGTCGCCTACGCCACCGCCTTCTCGCGATACATCGCTTCGATCTCGGCCGCATAGCGCTTGTTCACGAAGCTGCGCTTCAGCTTCATGGTCGGCGTCAGCTCCTCGTCCTCGGGCGTGAGCTGACGTTCGATCAGGTAGAACTTCTTGATGGTCTCGACACGCGCGAAGTTGGCGTTGACCGCCTCGATCTCGCGCTGGATCAAGTCCTGGATCTCCTGCGCACGGCACAGGCTGGCATAATTGGTAAACGGAATATCGTGGTCCTGCGCGTATTTCTCGACGTTCTCCTGGTCGATCATCACGAGGCAGGTCAAATACGGACGCTTGTCGCCGATCACCACGGCGTCCGAAACGTAAGGCGAGAATTTTAGCTGGTTCTCGATCTCCGACGGCGTGATGTTCTTGCCGCCCGAGGTGATGATGATGTCCTTCATGCGGTCAGTGATCTTGACGAAGCCTTCATTGTCGATCGAGCCGACATCGCCGGTGTGCAGCCATCCCTTGGCGTCGATGGTCTCGGCGGTCTTCTCCGGCTGGTTCAGATAGCCCATGAACAGGAAATCGCCGCGGATCAGGATTTCGCCCTGCGGCGAGATCGCAACCTCGCCCCACGGCGCGGCCTTGCCGACCGACCCGAGCTTGATGCGGTCGGGCGGCATGATGGTCGCGACGCCGCAATTCTCGGTCTGGCCGTAGACTTCGCGCATGTCGAGGCCGAGCGCGAGATACCAGCGGATCAGGTCCGGCGCGATCGGGGCTGCGCCGGTAAAGGCCAGCCGGCACCGATCGAGCCCGAGCATGCGGCGAATGTTGCGGAACACCAGCCAATAGGCGGCGCGGTTGGCCAGCCGCAAGGACAGTGGCGGCGTATCGCCCTGTAGCTTGTACTCGGTCATCCGATTGCCGATGGCGAGGGCGTTGCGGTACATCCAGTTCTGAAACGTGGTCGCATCCTTCAGCGCGATCGTGATTCCGGAATAGAACTTTTCCCAGATTCTCGGCACCGCGAGGAAAGCGGTCGGCTGCACCTCGCGCAGATTATCCGGCACGGTCTCCGGACTCTCGGCGAAATTCATCACCGATCCCAGCGCAAGCGAGACGTAATAGCCGCCGATCCGCTCGGCGACGTGGCAGAGCGGCAGGAACACCAACCGTTCCTCGTTGTCGGTCGACGGAAACAGGTCATTGGCATGGCGCATCTGGTGCGTCACGCTGCGGTTGGAGTGCATGGCGCCCTTGGGCGGGCCGGTAGTGCCCGAGGTGTAGACGAGGATGGCGAGATCGCCTGCGCTTCGGCTTCCGATCATCTCGTCCCACAGCGCCTCGTTGCCTTGCGCGTGGTTGCGACCGAGCGCCATGAATTCGGCCAGCGACAGCACCATCGGGTCGGTAAAGCCGGTCAGACCTTCCATGTCGAACACGACGATCTTCTGCAGCGTCGGACAACGCGAACGGCAGGCGAGGATCTTGTCGAGCTGCTCCTCGTCCTCGGCGAAGATTACCTTGGTCGAGGAATCGTTGATGAGATATTCGACCTGCGACGAGGAGTCGGTCGGGTAGATGCCGGACGAAACGCCGCCGGCGCAGAGGATGCCCATGTCGGCATAGACCCATTCCGGCACGGCGTTGGCGATGATCGAGGCGACGTCCCCGGGGCGGAACCCGCTGGCATGCAGGCCATAGGCCACGTCCTTGGATATCTGCAGCCACTCGCGCCAACTGGTCGGCTGCCAGATGCCGAATTTCTTCTCGCGGATCGCCGGCCGGTCGCCGCGTGTTTCCACGGACAGCAAGAAGCTCTTCGCGATCGTGTCGGCGACCGTCAGCACTGCCGGTCTGGCCATGCGCATCTCCTCCCTCTGTCGCCTGCCTCGGGTGCCGGTGTTTGAACCGGTCTTGGTTTTCGAAGCAGGGCTCGAATTTAGCTCTAACTCGTTCTTAACGCCATGCTTTTGACTGCGACGGTTAACGCCAGATCTTCTGACGCCAGGTTTTCTAACGCCAAGTTTTCTAACGCCACGTCTTCTTCTTTTTCCAGCGCCGTTCGCCGCGGGCGCCCTCCTCCTTGGCGCCGAGATAGAATTCCTGGATGTCCTTTGAATTCATCAGCCGCTCGCAGGTGTCGTTCATCACGACCCGGCCAATTTCCAGCACGTAGCCGTAATGCGCGGTCTCCAGCGCCACCTTGGCGTTCTGCTCGACCAGCAGGATCGACATGCCCTGCTCCTCGTTGACGCGCTTGATGATGGCGAAGATCTCTTTCACCAGGATCGGCGACAAGCCGAGTGAGGGCTCGTCCAAAAGTAGTAGGGTCGGCCGGTTCATCAGAGCCCGCCCGATCGCCAGCATCTGCTGCTCGCCGCCGGAAAGCTGCCCGGCCGGCTGGTTGATGCGTTCCTTCAGCCGCGGGAAATAGCCGTAGACGCGATCGAGGTCCTCGGCGACGCCGGCCCGATCCTTGCGCGGATAGGCACCCATCATCAGGTTCTCGCGTACCGAGAGGAACGGAAACACCTCGCGCCCCTCCGGCACGTGGCTCAAGCCCAGCCGGACGATCTTGTCGGCTTCCATGCGCTGGATCGGCTTGCCCAGAAACTCGATCGAGCCTTTTTGCGGATCGAGAATGCCGGAGATGGTCTTGAGCACGGTGGTCTTGCCGGCGCCGTTGGCGCCGAGCAGGGTGACGATGCGGCCGCGCGGCACCTCCAGGCTGATGCCGCGGATGGCCATGATCGGCCCGTAATAGCTCTCGATATTGCTGAGCTTGAGGATGATGTCGGAAGCGCTCATGGCATCATCCTCATGCGCCGAGATAGGCGGCGACGACATCGGGATGGCGCTGCACCTCGGACGGCGAGCCCATCGCGAGCACTCGGCCATAGTTAAGCGCAATCACGCGGTCGGAGACGCGATTGACCAGCGTCATGTCGTGCTCGACCATCAAGACGGTGATGCCAAGCTCGGTCTTCATGTCGCGGATCCAGAACGACATGTCCTCGGTCTCCTCGACATTGAGGCCGGAGGACGGCTCGTCCAGCAGGATCAGCTTCGGCTCGGAACACAGCGCGCGTGCCAGCTCGATCACCTTGCGGACGCCGTAAGGCAGTCCCGAGATCAGCTTGTCGCGATAGGCTTCGAGATCGAGGAATTCGATTACCTGCTCGACACGGCGGCGATGCATCTTTTCGCCGGCGCGCACGCTCGGCAGGAACAACAATTCCTGCCAGAGCCGCGTGGTGGAGTGGCGGTGGCGGCCGACCAGGAGATTGCTCAGCATGGTCGCGTTCTCGAACAATTCGATGTTCTGGAAGGTGCGGGCGATGCCGAGGCCTGCGATATCGTAGGCCGGCTGATTGGTAATATCCTGGTCTTCGAAGAAGATCCTGCCCGAGGTCGGCGGATAAATCCGCGAGATCAGGTTGAAGATTGAACTCTTGCCGGCGCCGTTCGGGCCGATGATCGAGAGTATCTCGCCCTTTTCCACAGCGAAGCTGACGGAATCGACAGCTTTGAGGCCGCCGAAGTGCAGAGAGAGATTTTCCGCACGGAAATAGCTCATCGGTTCCGCTCCGATTTCACGTAGATCTTCTGGCGTTTGAAGGTGGCGCGCTTGTAGAGCGGGAAGAGCTGGAAGAAGAGTTTTATCTTCAGCCAGCGGCCGTAGAGACCGAGCGGCTCGAACAGCACGAACAGCACGATGATTACCCCGTAGATGGCGCCCTTCAGACCGTTGGCGGACGCAATGGCGGCGACGTTGCCGTGAATTTTCCCGGCCGTAATGCTGTCAGCGCCGAAGGTCGCTGCGATGCCGGCGATGATGCCGGGCAGGTCGTCCTTCAGGTACGTCAGGAACGGGTCGATCATGACCAGAAAGATTGCACCTAACACCGCGCCGTGCAGGCTGAAGGCGCCGCCAATCAGGATCACGATGATGAACTCAATCGAGAGCTGCAGCGTGAACATTTCCGGCGAGATGAAGGAGAGCTTGTGCGCGAACAGCACGCCGGCGAGGCCTGTGATCGCCGCACTGATCGCAAACGACTTCACCTTGTAGAGCGACACGTTGACGCCCATGCTGCGCGCCGCCGTTTCGCTGTCGCGGATCGCGACGAAGGCGCGTCCTGTCGGCGAGCGCAGCAGATTGAGCGCGCCGACGATGGTCAGGATCAGTACGGCAAGACAGAGATAGTAGAAGGTCGGGCCGTTTTGCGGCACCGCCTGCCCGAACAGGCTCAGCGTCTTGACCCGCATGCCCTCGTTGCCGTGGGTTACGCTTTCCCAGCGAGCCAGCACCTCCTCGACGATGAAGGCAAAGGAAATCGTCGCGATGACGAGATAAATGCCCGTCAGCCGCAGCGCCGGGAATCCGACCAGCGCACCGACCACGCCGGTCAACAGGCCGCCGGCCAGGAAGTAGACCGGAAACGGCACGTTGAACTGCTGCAGATAGGCCGCCGTGTAGGCGCCGATCGCCAGAAAGGCGGCGTGCCCGAGCGAGGCCTGCCCGGTGAAGCCGGTGAGAATCATCAGTCCCACGCCAACCGTCGCATAGATGCAGACGAACACCAGTTGGCTGACGAGATAGCTGGAAAGCACGAACGGCGCGATCAGCAGAAACGCCAGCAGGATACCGTAGGAGACGACGTAGCCGCTGTGCGGAAAAAGTTTGATGTCGTCTTCGTATTCCGTCTTGAAGAGAAAACGCATTAGACCTTCTTCCGCATGTGAACACCGAACAGGCCTTCGGGCTTGAGCAGCAGCACCACCAGAAGGACGATGTAGGGCGCGACGTCTTTCCAGCCCTGCGGCAGGTAGAAGCCGGCCATGCTCTCGATCACGCCGATCAGCACGCCGCCGACCACGGCACCCGGAATCGAGCCGAAACCGCCGAGCACGGCGGCGGGAAATGCTTTCAGGCCGAGCACCAGTCCGACATTGGAGTGAATGAAGGTGATGGGCGCCAGCAGCACGCCGGCTGCGGTCGCGACCGCCGCAGCGATCGCCCACACGATCGAGACCACGCGCTTGACCGGAATGCCCATGTAGTAGGCAGCCAGCATGTTCTCCGAACTGGCGCGCATCGCGGTGCCGAGCGTGGTACGGTTGAAGAACAGGTACAGCAGCGCGCAGAGGATGATGGTGGCGGCGATCACCGACAGCTTGTCGTATGCGAGCACCAGCGAGCCGATTCGCAGCACACCGTCGCTGAACGGCGTCTCGATCTTGAAATCGTCGGTGCCCCAGATCATGCCGACGACGGAGCGCAGGAAGTATCCGAGCCCGATCGTTGCCATGATGATGGAAAACTGCGGATAACCGAGAATCGGGCGCACGACGACGCGTTCGGCCAACATGCCGAACAGGGCCATGGCGATGACGGCACCGGCGAATCCGAGCCAGTAATTGAGACCAAGCATGCCGATGAATGTGAAGGCGAAGAATCCGCCCAGCATCATCAAATCGCCCTGGGCGAAATTGACGACCTCGGTTGCCTTGTAAATGAGCACGAAACCGAGCGCGATCAGGCCATAAACGCAGCCGAGCGCGATGCCACTCACGAGCTGCTGAACGAAGTCCAGCATCATTTCCCTCCCCGATGCCGGGCGATTCTGTCGATCGCCTCCTTCGCATCTTGTGTCTACACGCTGCCCGGCATCGACGACGCCTGCAGCCGCATATGTCCCGTCGCATTGAGCCCAAAGCGCCGACCGCTGTCAACAAAGCGCTGCGAGCGGCGCCGTTAACAATTGCGGAGAAATGCCGCAGCCCGGGAAGTTGCGGGGGTCGGCGCGATTTGGTCCACCAGATTCACCGCGCCGAAAGTTCTTCGGTTCATGGTCCGCGACGAACAAATGGATCGTTCCGAAATCATGAAAGCGGATGTATCGGCGCTCGAGGTGCAAGGGTTAACGAAGCGTTTTGACCGCCGCCCGGCGGTCGATGCGCTCGACCTCACCGTTCGCACCGGCGAGTTCTACGCCCTGCTCGGCCCCAACGGCGCCGGCAAGACCACGACCTTGCGCATGGTCGCCGGTCTGCTCAAGCCCGACGCAGGCTCTGTCGCGATATCGGGCATCGATGCGCTCGCCGATCCCGTCGCCGCCAAGCAGATCATGGCCTGGGTTTCCGACGAGCCCATGATCTACGACAAGCTGACGCCGCTGGAATATCTCGAATTCGTCGCTGGCCTGTGGGGCATCGATCCTGCAACTTCCGAAACTTCCGCTCACCAGCTTCTGGCGTCGCTCGGACTGGAGCCGCATCTGCACGAACGCTGCGAGGGATTTTCCAAGGGCATGCGGCAGAAGGTGGCGCTCGCCGGCGCACTGGTTCACAATCCCCGGCTGATCATCCTGGACGAGCCGCTGACCGGGCTCGACGCGCTGTCCGCGCGGCACGTCAAGGGATTGCTGCAGGAGCGCGTCCGCTCCGGCTGCACCGTGATCATGACGACGCATATTCTCGAAGTCGCCGAGCGGATGGCCGACCGGATCGGCGTCATCGCCGCCGGACGGCTGGTGGCCGAGGGTACGCTCAGCGAGCTGCGCCAGCAGAATGGCCGCGGCGACACCAGTCTCGAAGACATGTTCATCGCGCTCGTCGACGCCGATGCGGCCGCCGCATGAGTTCGGCCGCGGCGCTCACCTGGTTTGCCCGGCACGAGATCCGGCTGGCCTGGCGCGAATGGCTGGCCATGATGACCGGCAGCCGGGGAAAACGAAAGCGCGCCATCATCGCCCTGGTCGTGTTCGCTGCCATCATGCATTTGCCGGCCTATGCCGTAATCGGCCGCTTCGCCGATCTGCAGGCACCGCTAGGCAAATCCGAACTGATCGTCATCACCGCGACTATCTTTCTCGCCTGGGCTTTGATGCTGTCGCAGGCGATCGAATCCGTGACGCGGGTGTTTTACGCCCGCGCCGATCTTGACCTCCTGATGTCGTCGCCGGCCAACCTCGCCAACGTGTTCTCAGTGCGGATCGCAGCGATCGCGCTATCCGTCATCGGAATGGCGCTGCTGCTGTCGACGCCCTTTGTAGACGTTCTCGTGATCGGCGGCGGCGTGCGCTGGCTCTCGGCGTTCGGCGTCGTCGTCGCCATCGGCCTTTCGGCTGCAGCGGTAGCGATCGCGGTCACCGTGCTGCTGTTCAGGCTGATCGGCCCGAGCCGCACCCGCCTCGTCGCACAGATCGTGGCCGCCGTCATCGGCGCCGGCTTCGTCATCGCGCTCCAGGTCGCGGCCATTCTTTCCTACGGTACGTTGTCTCGCTTCGCCGTGCTGACCTCCGATGCCGCTTCAGCCTATGCGCCTGATCTCGACAGTCCGCTGTGGTGGCCGGCGCGTGCGGCGATCGGCGACGGCATGGTGCTGTCATGGCTCATGGCCGGCGGGCTCCTGCTGCTCGGCGCCGTGATGGCGGTCTTTTCGCCGCGATTTGCCGATACCGTCGTCCGTGTCGCCGCAACCACGCGCTCTGTCCGTCGCGGGCCGCGCGCCACGGCATTTCGCGGCGGCTCGCGGCAACGGGCGCTACGCACCAAGGAGTTCCTGCTGCTGCGGCGCGACCCGTGGCTGCTATCGCAAAGCCTGATGCAATTGCTGTATCTGGTGCCGCCGGCCCTGATGCTGTGGCGAAGTTTTTCCGAAAGCTCTGACGCGATCGTGCTGATCACGCCCGTGATCGTGATGGCGGCGGGCCAGCTTGCCGGCGGCCTCGCATGGCTGACGATATCAGGCGAAGATGCCGCCGACCTGGTCGCAACCGCACCGCTGCCGCCCTCGCGCGTGATCCGCGCCAAGGTTGAAGTGGTGCTGATCTCAATCGGCGCCATCTTCACGCCGCTGATCGCAGCCCTTGTGTTTGCCTCCTTGACGCAGGCGATCGTCACCGCGCTCGGCGTCATTATCGCGACCGTCTCCGCCGCCGCGATCCAGCTCTGGTTCCGCGTGCAGGCCAAACGCTCCCAGTTCCGCCGCCGCCAGACCTCGTCGCGACTGGCGACCTTCGCGGAAGCCTTCTGCTCGATCGGCTGGGCTGCGACGTCAGTTCTCGCCGTCACCATCCCGATTGCCGCCGTGATCAGCGGCGCGCTGACCGCGGCGATTCTGGCTGCGACGTGGAAGGTCGGCCCACGGCGAGAATAGCGGACACCGTTGGTCGTTTGTGCTAGGTGTCTTCGGGAAACTAGAAAAGGCGTGATCGCCATGGCTACGCTTATTGTTTCCGCGGAAGGACAAATTGCGCTCGACAAGGATTTGCTCGAGCACCTTGGAGTTCAGTGCGGTCAGCAAGTTAGTGTTGAAAAGCTTTCCGACGGCCGTCTCGCGATCAAGGCCTGTCGACCAAAGGGAAGCATTTCGGACACGTTCGGTTTTCTGCGAAGGGAAGGCAGTCCCTCCCTATCGATCGACGAGATCAACGAAGCAGCCGCTTTGAGCTGGGCCGGTCAACGAAAGCCATAGGCTGCTTCGCTACTGCCTCTCCGACCCTCCTGCTCACGTCGCCCCAGCGTTTGATCTCCCTCGACTTATCCGCGAACCAGCTCCATCACAGCCGCCGCAAACTCCACCGGCGCTTCCTGCGGCAGATTGTGCCCGACGCGCGGCACCACGCGATGGACGCGGCGGCCGGTGAATTTCGACGCGCTGGCAGCGCCATCGCTCGCGGGCGCCACGCCATCGCCAGCGCCGTCCAGCGTGATTGACGGCACGGTGATGGGAGGAAGTGCCGCCAGCCTGCGCTGGATGTCGGCATATTGCGGATCTCCTTCGGCCAGACCAAAGCGGTGGCGATAGCTGTGGATCACCACATCGACGTAGTCGGGATTGTCGTGGGCGCTCGCAGTTCGCTCGAAACAGGCATCGTCGAACGACCAGTTCGGCGACCACTGCGTCCACAATATTCGGGCGATCTCGCGTCGGTTGGCGGCAAGACCGGCGCGGCCGCGCTCGAGCTGGAAGTAATACTGGTACCACAGCGCCACCTCGCGTTCGGGGCGCATTGGCACCATGGCGTTGGCAATATCCTGGATCAGATAGGAATTGACGCAGACGAGGCCGAGGCAACGCGCCGGCCATAAGGCGGCGCCGACGCAGGCCGCGCGGCCACCCCAGTCGTAGCCGGCAAACACCGCGTGGCTTATGCCGAGCGCATCCATCAGCGCCATCATGTCCGCGCCGACCGCCGCCTGCTCGCCCGAGCGCGGCGTCGCGGCATCGCGAAACCGGGTCGGGCCATAGCCGCGCAGATAGGGAACGATGACACGGCAGCCCTGGGCAGCCAGTTGCGGCGCGACGTCGACATAGGAATGAATGTCATAGGGAAAGCCATGCATGAGCATCACGGCGGGGCCATCCGCCGGGCCCGCCTCGTAATAGGCGATGCTGAGCGGGCCGGCATCGACCTGCCGCAGCGGCTCCAGCCGCTTCGATGACGGGGCACGCGAGGCCGGGGCGGCGGGTTCTTCAGTCACGGCGAACTCCCAGGTTATTTCTTACAATATGTCATAGCCCGGCCCCGATGAAGCAAATCCGGCGCGCTGCCGTGGGCGAATGCCATGACGTCTCCCGAATTCGGCGATACAGTGTCGCCCACGGCCTTCACCGCTGACGGGTCATGCCATGTTGCGATCCCTTGCTGTCGCCCTCGCCTTCCTCGGTTCGCTGATCGTCCCGGCGGCCGCCCAACAGCAGCCTTTACGCAGCGAGTGCCTGGCGATGGCGAACGCGCCGCCACGCGCCGTTCCGGTCAGCCTGCGCCGTACCGCCGCCAAGGTGGAAGAGGTCGCGATTACCTATGTCGGACATTCCACCTATTACATCGACACGCCCGACGGCGTGCGGATCGGGACTGACTTCAACGGCGCCTACCGGACCGGCCGCCTGCCTGATGTCGTTACCATGAACCGCGCCCACTCGACGCATTACACGCTGTTTCCTGATCCAAAAATTCCGCACGTCCTGCATGGCTGGGGCGAGAATGGACAGGCGGCGCATATCTCAACGCGCGTCGGCGACGTCTATATTCGCAACGTGTCGACCGACATCCGCCGCTACTATGGCGAGGGCTCCGGCGGCGGGATGATCAAGGATGGCAACTCCATCTTCATCTTCGAAGTCGCCGGCCTCTGCATCGGCCATCTCGGACATCTGCATCACAAACTCGACGAGACGCATTTTGCGGCGATCGGCCGGCTCGACATCGTGATGGTGCCGATCGACGGCACCTATACGATGTCGCTCGACGGCGTTTCCGAGATCACCCGGCGGCTACGTTCCTCCATCGTGCTGCCGATGCACCGCTTCGCCACCCCGCTCGACGAATTCATGCGCCTGATCGGCCAGCAATTCACCATCGACCAGCGAACCGAGCGGACCCTGAAGATTTCGCGGGAGACGCTGCCGGGCACGCCGACGGTGATCATTCTGGAGGGGGTATAAGCGCATCGCTAGTAGCGCCGTCATTGCGAGCGCAGCGAAGCAATCCATGGTGCCGCAAGCGGACGGATGGATTGCTTCGCTGCGCTCGCAATGACGTAAAACAAGAATCAGCGATTCAAGGGAGCGACCTCCATGGCCAGCACTGCACCCGCCTCCAGAAGCGGGCTCTACGCCGATCCGCGCGAAGACTGGCTGGCGCAGCACACCGAAGAGATCATCGATCCCGCCCGTCCGATCGTCGATCCGCATCACCATCTCTGGGACCGCGGCGGCCTGCGCTACATGATCGAGGAGATGGCGGCCGACATCGCCTCCGGTCACAACATCATCGCGACCGTTTATGTCGATTGCCGCTCGATGTACCGCGCGCAGGGGCCGGAAGCGTTTCGCCCGGTCGGCGAGGTCGAGTTCGCCAATGGCGTTGCGGCGATGGCGGCGAGCGGCGGCTATGGCAAGGCCGCGATCTGCGCCGGCATCGTCAGCCACGTCAACCTGCTGCTCGGCGAAGGCGCAAGAGCCGTGATGGAAGCGGAGATCGCTGCCGGCAACGGCCGCTTCCGCGGCATCCGGCATTCCTCGGCGTGGGATGCCGATCCCAACGTCGCCGGCATGTATGCGACGCGGCCGCAGGGGCTGTTACTCGACAGCACGTTTCGCAGGGGCTTTGCCTGCCTCGCGCCATTGGGCCTGAGCTTCGACGCCTGGCTGTTTCATCCGCAGATCGGCGAACTCACCGATCTCGCCCGCGCTTTTCCCGACACCAAAATCGTGCTCGATCATTGCGGCGGCCCGGTCGGCATCGGCCGCTTTGCCGGCCGGCGCGAGGAGGTGTTACCGGAATGGAAGGCCTCGATCCAGGAAATCGCGCGATGCCCGAACGTCGTGGTGAAGCTCGGCGGGCTCGCGATGTGCCTGCTCGGCTACGACTTTCATCTGCGGCCGAAGCCGCCGTCTTCCGAGGAGGCCGCGGCCGCCTGGCGCCCCTATATCGAAACGTGCATCGAGGCGTTCGGACCGAAACGATGCATGTTCGAAAGCAATTTTCCGCCCGACAAGGGCCAGTGTAGCTATCAGGTGATCTTCAACGCCTTCAAGCGGCTGGCCGCGCAATACAGCGAGGCCGAGAAGACGGCGCTGTTTTCGAAGACAGCGACCGACTTCTACAGGCTGACGCTGGGCTAGCTACGCCCACTCGCCCTTGCGGAATACCGGCACGCGGCTTCCGTCGGCGTGTATACCGTCGATGTCGGTCTCGGCCGATCCGATCATCCAGTCGATGTGAATGAGGCTCTTGTTGCCGCCTTGTTCGGCGATCTGCTGCGGCGTCAGCTTGTCGCCGCCAACGAAGCATTTCGAGTAGCACTGGCCGAGCGCGATATGGGAAGCAGCGTTCTCGTCGAACAGCGTGTTGAAGAACAACAGCCCGCTTTTCGAGATCGGCGAGGAATGCGGCACCAGCGCCACTTCGCCGAGACGCGCCGCGCCCTCGTCGGTGTCGAGCACCTTCTTGAGCACCTCCTCGCCGCGCGAGGCCCTAGCATCGACGATGCGGCCTTCCTCGAACCTGACCGCGATGTTGTCGATCAGCGAGCCCTGATAGGACAGTGGCTTGGAGGAGACGACATGGCCGCTGACGCGCCGGCAATGCGGTGTGGTGAAGACTTCCTCGGTCGGGATGTTGGCGTTGCAGGTAATGCCGTTCTTCGCGGTCGAGGCGCCGCCTTCCCATTCGTGGCCGTCGGCAAGACCGATCGTCAGATCGGTGCCCGGGCCGGAATATTTCAGCGCGTGGAAGCGCTGGCCGTTCAGCCATTCGGTCCGCTCGCGCAGCACGGCGTTGTGTTTTTCCCAGGCGGCGACGGCGCCATCCTGATCGACGCGGGACGCCGCAAAAATCGCATCCGCCAGTTTTGCCACCGCGACGTCCTCGGGGACGTCAGGGAAAACCTGTTTGGCCCAGGACGGGCTCGGATAGGCGATGATGTTCCAGTTGGTATCGAAATTGACGATCTTCTCCAGCGCCGGCTGATAGGCGATCGAATTGGCCTTGCTGGCGCGCGCCACCTTCACCGGATCCTCGCCCGACAGCAGCATCGGATTGTCGCCGACGATGGCCAGGCGCGCGGTGTTGGCGCCGAACGCCTTCGCCATGCCCTCGTAGAGCCAGTTGGCGGCACGATCGAAACCGGCTTCGTGGCCGTAGCGGTAGCGCGCCAGCGTGATCGCTTCGTCCGACAGTAACGGGGTCACCAAGCCCGCGCCGGCCTGGTAGGCATGTACGGCAATCCGGCGCACCAGCGGCAGCGCGACCGAGGGCGCGGTCAGCAGCAGGTCCTGCCCCGGCTGTAGCCGCAAGCCGACCTTGACCGCGACTTCGGCGAGGCGGTCGAGCTTTACGGGATCAATCGAGACGGAAGCGTTTCGCTCAGGTGCGGTCATGATTCTTTCGGCCAACGTTGAAGGATTTTTAGGGCTTCGCAACATTCGGCCATGATGGCGCAATCATGTCAACGCGAGCGAAGCGCGCGACAGCAGCAATAGCACAAGAATTGCCCGGCGAAAGCCGGCCTCGTTGATGTTCCGGAATGCAACAATGCCAAGCCGGGAACCCCGGCTCGGATCAAGTCAACGTGGCAAGGCGGGCATCCTACAAACCCCTTACCGCCAGCACGATGGCGTCGGCGCCGGCTTTACGATCGACCGAGATCTCCTGATATTCCGGCGAATTCTGAAATTCCTTTGCCGCGGCGTTGTCAGGAAATTCCATGATCACGACCTTGTCGCGCGGCCATTCGCCTTCCAGTACCGCTGGATGCGCATCTGCCACCAGGAGCTTGCCCCTGAACTTATTGAACACGCCCATAAAGCGCGCCTGATAGCGATCGTAGAGTTCGCGGCGGGTAAACTTCAACTGGGCGATGATGTAGACGCTCATGACGACTCCTCATTTGCGGATTGCGCGGCGGGGCCGTTGAGGTCTCGGTCATGCCGGTCAGCCGCGAAACTTCTTCTTTTTCTTCGTAGCGAATGCAGACGCCGCGGGCGCCTCGCGTTCATGCCGCGGTTTTCCGGCGTGAGCCGGCCTGTCCCGATGCGGTTTCTTCCTATCGTAACGCACTTCCTTGTCAAACCCTGCCCGGTCAGGGCTCTTTGCGGTTTTGCCGTGCGGCTTCGAGGGCCGTGCCTCCTCGCGCGGCGGGGCATTCGTCATCGCCTCGATGCGAATGCTGTCTTCCTTGTCGGGACGGCGAACTCTGGCGGCGAAGCGGCTGGCGACACGCGCGGAAATCTCGAACTCGGTGACGGTGTCCAGAATACGGATGGTGCCGATATCTTCCTTCTTGATGCTGCCGCGGCGGCACAACATCGGCAGCAGCCAACGCGCTTCCGCGTTCTTCCGGCGTCCGATCGCGGCGCTGAACCACACGGTGTCCTCCCCCATGCGGTGACGCGCGGACGATTTTGCAGGCTTCGATCCCCGCTCGGCCTCGCGATCGGCCCGCTCGCGGGCGCGCTCGGCACGAGATTTGACGCGCTCCTCGCCGGGATCGACGATGTCCTCGGGAGAGGGCAATCGCGCGCGATAGAGCCGTGCTAGTGCAGTGGCGATCTCTTGCGACGACCGTTCCGCAAGCAAGGTTTGCGCGAGTGCCTCATCCTCTGCAGTTATTTCGCCTGCGAACACATCATCGCGCAGCAGCCGCTCCTGATCGAGCTTGCGGATTTCATCCGGCTGCGGCGCCAAGCCCCAGGCCGCGTCAATGCCGGCGAGCTTGAGCAACATGTCCGCGCGACGCCGCCGCGCCGGCGGCACCAGCAAGATGCTGACGCCCTTGCGACCGGCTCGCCCGGTGCGGCCGGAGCGATGCTGCATGACTTCCGGATCGTTCGGCAGATCGGCGTGGATGACGAGGTCGAGGTTCGGCAAATCGATGCCGCGCGCGGCAACGTCGGTCGCAACGCAAACGCGGGCGCGGCCGTCGCGCAAGGCCTGCAGCGCCAGCGTTCGCTCGTTCTGGGTCAACTCGCCCGACAGCGCCACCACGGAGAAGCCGCGCTCCAGCAGCGTTGCCTGCAGATGTCGCACGGCCTCGCGCGTGTTGCAGAACACCAGGGTGCCCGGCGATTCGAAGTAGCGGAGGATGTTGACGACGGCGTGCTCGACATCGCCGGCGGCGATCCGGATGGCGCGATACTCGATATCGGCATGACCGCCTTCGTCGCCGGCGACTTCGACGCGGAAGGCCTGCTGCTGATATTCCTTTGCCAGCGCGACGATGCCGGGCGGCAGGGTCGCCGAGAACAACAGCGTGCGGCGATCGTCGGGTGTGGCCTGCAGGATGAATTCCATATCCTCACGGAAGCCGAGATCGAGCATCTCGTCAGCCTCGTCGAGCACGATTGCCTTCAACTCGCTGACGTCAAGCCGGCCACGCCGCAAGTGATCGCAGAGTCGCCCCGGCGTGCCGACCACGATATGGGCGCCCGCGGCCAGTTCGCGCTGCTCGCGGCGCGGATCCATGCCGCCGACGCAGGAAACAACGCGGGCGTTCGCATGCTGATAAAGCCAGCCGAGTTCGCGGTGAACCTGAAGCGCAAGCTCGCGGGTCGGCGCGACAATCAATGCAAGGGGCGCGGCAGCCCGCTCGAATCGTTCGGCGCCATCCAGCAGGTTCGTTCCAATCGCCAGACCATAGGCGACCGTTTTGCCGGAACCGGTTTGCGCAGAAACGAGCAGGTCACGGCCATCAGCATCGTCGGCCAGCACCGCCGTCTGCACCGGCGTCAGCCGATCATAGTTGCGTTCCGCCAAAGCTCGGGCGAGCGGCGCATTTGCGGGCAGTAATGTCACGAGATGTCAGACCTTGGTTGGCGTTGTCGGCCGGGAATATGAAAAGGGCGCCTCGAACCGAAATGACTTAAAAAGCTGCGCATTGACGACGCGCAGCCGCACGGCCTGACGGATTTGAATGAGGTGGGGATGCTTTAGGCGAAATCCAGCCAGAACGCCATCCATTCTTTGCAGGTCAGCCGATCACTTCTGCGACGGTTAACCTTCCAGGCTGCCGGCTGGGATTTTCGGGATGATCCGCTACACTGCGGCTTTCCGGGTATTTCAGCCGTGGTTTTCAACTTAGCCATATGGGGCCATGCACCGTGACCGCGTTCAAAACCATCCGCGCCCGCGCCGAGAAGCGCAAGGGCGGGCCGAAGGCACTCGCCAAGCTGCTGCCGGCCAAGCCGGACCCGAAGGCGCTCGTCAAGCTCGGCGACGACCGGATTCTCGCCGAAATGACCAAGCGGGTGTTCTGCGCGGGCTTTGCCTGGAGCGTGATCGAGAGCAAATGGCCGGGCTTCGAGAAGGCGTTTCTCGGCTTCAAGCCCGGGCCGCTGACGCTGCAGCCGGATGATTTCTGGGACGACCTGATGAAGGACACCCGCATTGTCCGCAACGGCGCCAAGATCATGTCGGTGCGCGCCAATGCCGGCTTCGTCCGCGACGTAGCCAAGGAGCACGGTAGTTTCGGCAAGTTCCTTGCGAACTGGCCGCGGTCGGACCAGGCCGGCTTGCTGGAACTGCTGGCCAAGCGCGGCAGCCGGCTCGGCGGCAATACCGGGCAGATGATGCTGCGTTTCCTCGGCTGGGACGGATTCGTCACCTCCAGAGACGTCGTGCTGTGCCTACGCGATGCCGGGCTCGACATTGCGGAGACGGTTACCTCCAAGCGCGATCTCGCGAAGGTGCAGGCGCAGTTCAACGCCTGGGCGGAGGAGACCGGCCTTCCCTACGTGCATATCTCTCGGATTTGTGCGCTATCGATCGGCGAGAATTATTCGGCGGAGAAGTTGGCCAGTTTCGGCGCGGATGAATGATCCGCCTTCGCTCTTTGAGCTACGGCGCGACAAGCGCTTCGAATTATATGACGAAAAATCCGTGCGTGCCGTCGCGGCGGAGCTGCTCGACGAGACCGTATTCCCAATCGAGATAAGCCTGCATGGCGCTTTCCTTGACATCGGTGCCCTCATAGGGCCGGCGATAGCGGTGTGACGGATCGGGTTTTGGGATCAGGCGCGGCGGTCCGATTTCCAGCGTGGCGTCGTAGCCCCCTTCGAGCACGTAAGTTTCCCAGCCCATTTGCGCCAGCCAGGACGCCGTCATGTCGGCACGCACGCTCATACTGTCCGTCAGCACGATCCGGGCGCCGCGCACCGGCGCCGCCATATCGATTTCCTGCACCAGTTGCCCGCCGGCGTAATGGCGGAAGCCCTTGAGATGGCCAGCCGTGTATTCCTCCTCCGAGCGGACGTCGAAGCAGTAGAGCGTACGGTTGGCCTGCGCCTGCAACGCCGCCATTTCCTCAAGCCCGATGTGCCGGACGCCGGCGCGATAGGCGACGTCGCGGGCATTGGCTTCGCTGTCTTTGATAGCACCGACCTCGCCGCACCTGTCACTGCCATGTTCGAGATGTTGTTTGGCCAGCGTCCAGCCGATCGTGCCGTTGCGCAGCGCCCGCACCTTGTTCGCGACGCCGGCATTGATCAGCGACTGGGCGCCGATGATCGAGCGGGTGCGGCCTGCGCAATTGACGATGATGGTGGTCTCGGGATCCGGTGCGGCGCGCCCGGCGCGCAATACCAGTTCCGCACCGGGCACGCTGATGGAGCCCGGGATGTTCATGGTGGCGTATTCATCGAAGCGACGGACATCGAGGATTTGGATATTGGCGCCGCTCGCAATCAGGGCGCCGACTTCCTCGGCGGCGAGCGAAGGCGTGTGCCGCCGCGACTCGACCAGTTCGCCGAACGCCTTGGCATAGGAATTGACGTCCTCGAACACCTCATAGCCCGCCAACTTCCAGCCCTGCAGCCCGCCGTCGAGCTGGCGGACATTAGTGTAGCGCAACGCTTTCAGGTGGTCCGCCGCTGCGCTGACGACGCCTTCACCGGCGTCATAGATCACGATCGGCACGTCCTTGCGCGGCAGCCGCGTCTCCGCTTCGAGCGCGATCCGGTCGGCTGCCATGTTGGCGGCAAACAGAGGATGGCCGGTGGCGAACACGGCCTCGTGCCTGACATCGAGCAGCGCGATTTCCTCGCGCAGCAGCAGCGCGGCGCGAACTTGCGAGGGGGTAACTGAGGGTACGGTCATGGACGGAGATTCCGAAAACGGCCTATGATCGCTTGCATAATGGACACTCTGGACACCCGATGGATCTCAAACAATTGCGGACTTTCCGGGCCGTAGCCGAACTTGGAAGCCTGAGCAAGGCCGCGGACCGGCTGCGTGCCGCGCAGCCGGCGCTGAGCCGGCATATCAAGCTGCTCGAGCATGAGCTTCGCGTCGAGCTGTTCGTCCGCAACGGGCGCGGCATGCTCTTGACCAGCGCAGGCCGGATGCTGCTCGACCGCACCACCGGCCTGATCCGCCAGATCGAGCAGGTCAGCGACGACCTCAAATCGGCGAACGGCAATCCGTCGGGCCGGGTCATTCTCGGGCTGGTGCCGACGGTCAGCGCCGTCCTGTCCGGACGGTTTGCCCGCCGCGTCCTCAACGAGTTTCCCGATGTCTCGCTGCGCATGGTGGAGAGCTATGGCGGACACCTGGTCGAATGGCTGCACCGCGGCGAGATGGATCTCGCGATCATCTATGGTCCGGCGGTCGACCTCCATCTTCAGGTCCAGTCGATCGGTCGTGAGGATATCGTCGCCGTCGGGCCACCGGGGTCGGGGCTGAACAAGCGCAAGCAGGTCGATCTGAAGTGGCTGGTGAAGCAGAAGCTGATCCTGCCGAGCATCTCGCATGGCTTGCGGGCGCTCTTGGAGAAGGCGCTGGCGCGCGAAAAACTGAAGTTAGAGGCCATGATCGAGGTCGATTCCTACCGCGCCCAGATCAGCCTGATGGAGGAAGGGCTTGGCTACACGCTGCTGCCGCCCTCGGCGATCCGCACCGAGGTGGCGGCGAAACGGCTGGAGATGGCCGCCGTCAATCCCGCCGTGTCGCGCGAACTGATTCTGGCCTCGCCGATCGCCCACCCGCCGTCGATCGCAACGACGACGATCGCGACGTTGATCGTATCCGAGATTCAACAGCTCTCCAGGGAAGGGCTTTGGAAGATCAGCATGACGGCGTAACCGCGCCTCAATTAAAAAGCGCCTCGTCTCCCAACACCGATTGCCGGAATCGCGTCGTCAGGATGACGCCGTCCGCCGGCGGCATCACGAACACCAGCGCCTCGGGATTGATCTTGATCTGCGCAAAGGCCGTTCCGCGTCCCTCATGCGCGAGATCGCGCAATTCGGTGACTTCCGCCATCGTGCGAACAATGCGCGAGGTGCGGATGCCGCAAGCGGTTGCGATGGCGGCAAGATCGACGCCGGAGGCGGTGGGGGTTTTCTGCATGCCGGTCTCGCCGAAGCGCTCGTTGTCGAGAACGGCAATCGTGAGATTCTTCGGCGCCTCCACCGCGATCGTGGCAAGCGAGCCGATATTCATTAGCATCTCGCCGTCGCCGGTGATGACGAGCACCTTGCGCTTGGGCTGCGCCAGCGCCAGCCCAAGCCCGATCATCGAGGCGGCGCCCATGGCGCCCCAGAGTGGAAAATTGTTCGGGTGGTCGCCGGCGGCGGAGACGTCCCAGTTCGGCGCGCCGAGGCCGGCGATGACGAGAAGATCGGCGCGGTCGCGCAACAATTCGTTGACGACATCGCGGCGATGCAGAAGTGCGTTCGGATTGCTCATTTGCGGGCAAGCTCCTTGAAATTCTTGGCGCCAAGCACGCGCTGGCCGATCAGGACCGCCACCGGCTTCCAGGTGTTGAAGGCGAGGTTCGCCGCGCCCTGGACGGTGGAGGCGACGAGATCAGGCTCATCGACCTTGTTCACGATCACGCCCATGGCCTCCAGCGAGGGCCGCGTGCCCTGCCCCATCGGAATCTGCCACGGATTGAACTCGCCCCAATCGCCGCGCATGGTGACGATCATCAACAGCGGCATATGGCAGATGACGGGCAGCGACAGCATGTTGATGCAATTGCCGACGCCGCTCGACTGCAGCAGGAGAACGCCGCGCTCGCCGCCGAGCCACGCGCCCGCCAGCATCGCCACGCCCTCTTCCTCCGTCGTCAGGGTGACGACGCGAGTCTCGGGATCGGCCTCGAAGGAGCGGATCAGGCGGCTGTGGCCGGCGTCCGGAACCATCGCGACCTGGCGAATGCCGGCGTCCTTGAGCACGCGGTAGATCTCGTCCGGCCACGTCGGCAGCGCCGGTGCGGCCTCGGCGCGTGATTTTGCTGCTTCCGCCATTGGGCTCAATTTCCTCCGCGATTCCAAGGGTTGATTGACGTGCAGAATAGATCGCGGCGAGGGTTCGAGGAATTTGAATGTGGACATGGCTTCTATCGCAAAATTGAAAGGCTCGGTGCAGCCAATGCGTCATGCCGAATGGCTGGCACGCTGACGTTTGGCCCGCCTATGCAGCCGAAATTATTTCGGGAACCTGCTGGCTCCTGCAGCATCCAATCCCAATACCCTGTTATTGGTAGATATCATGCACCAGGCCCACATACCGGACATCGCGCCTCTCGATGCCGGCGACGCCGAGTTGGTGCGCCGCGCGCTGGCCCGCGACGAGGCGGCGGTGCGGGCGATCATGCAGGCGAATAATCGCAGGCTCTATCGCCTTGCCCGCGGCATTCTGCGCAACGATGGCGAGGCCGAGGACGTCGTGCAGGAAGCCTATGTCCGTGCCTTCACCCATCTGGAAAACTTTCGCGGTGATTCCAGCCTGTCGACGTGGTTGTCGCGGATCGCCGTGAACGAGGCGCTCGGCCGGCTGCGCCGCCAGAGGCCCGCCGTCGAACTGGACTCATTGCCGCAGGGCGCGCTGGAGGCCCAGATCATCCAGTTTCCTCTTGCCGCCGACGATCCGGAAAAATCCATGGCCCAGCGTGAAATTCAGCATGTCGTCGAACACGCCATCGATGAATTGCCGGAAGCGTTCCGTCTCGTCTTCATCACTCGCGTAATCGAGGGGATGAATGTGGAAGAGACCGCAGAAATTCTTGGGCTGAAGCCGGAGACCGTAAAAACCCGACTGCACCGCGCCCGCACCATGCTGCGCGATATCGTCGAGAACAAGATCGGCCCCGTGGTGCTGGAGGCGTTCCCCTTTGCCGGCCGTCGTTGCGAACGGCTGACGGACGCCGTGCTGAAGCGGCTGGGGTATTAGCTAGGGGCCATGTAGGCCCGGCTGCTGCCGAACGTAAGTTTCTTGGGAACCTCCGCGCGTTCCGACCATCCAACGCCTGTGCATCCACAACGCGCGGCCCGCCGCGCCACAGGAGTATCAAGCCATGTTCATACGATTGAGCGCGGCGATCGCCGCATTGAGCCTTCTTGGCAGCGCCGCGCTGGCGCAAGGCGCAAAGCCCACCGATCCCCAGATAGCGCATATCGCCTACACGGCGGGCGTCATCGACATCAACGCCGCCAAGCAGGCGATCGCGAAAGCCCGCAACAAGGACGTCAAGGCATTCGCGCAAGACATGGTGCGCGACCATGAGGCCGTGAACAAGCAGGCGCTTGACCTCGTCAAGAAGCTGAAGGTGACGCCGGAGGACAACGACACCAGCAAGACGCTGTCGAAGCAGGCCACCGAGAAACTCGCCGAACTCGACAAGCTGAAAGGCGCCGACTACGACAAGGCCTATCTCGCCAACGAGGTCGCCTACCACAAGGCCGTCAACAGCGCGCTGGAGACGCAATTGATTCCGTCGGCCAGCAATGCCGAGCTGAAGAGCCTGCTGCAAACCGGCCTAAAGATTTTTCAAGGCCACCAGCAGCACGCCGAACAAGTCGCCGCCAAGCTGAAGTAGGAGGCCGCCATGCGTCCGGGACGATATCTGCCCCTCGTCGCCGCCCTGCTGCTTGGCGCGGCGGCCGTCCCGGCGCATGCAGCGACGATCCAGATCACGATCGACAATCTGGTGTTCGCGCCGGCCGAGGTGTCCGCCAAGGTCGGCGACACCATCGAATGGATCAACAAGGACGTGTTCGCGCACACCGCGACCGCGCGCAACGGCGATTTCGATGTCCCCACGCCGCCGAAGAAGACAGTGACGTCGGTGCTGAAGAAGGCCGGCAGCGTCGAATATTACTGCCGCTATCATCCGAACATGAAGGCGGTGCTGACGATTGCGCCGTAACACGGCCGTCATTCCGGGGCGCGCCTCTTGGCGCGAGCCCGGAATCCATTGAGCCGCATGGCCGAGGTGAGATGGATTCTCAGATGTGCAATTGCACATCGTAGCTCGTGCTTCGCACGCCCCGGAATGACGAGGACCGAGAGTCGTCCGCTATTTCCCCCTCGCTAGCGCGGCTCAGGCGGCGCGCACCGAGCTGAGGAATTTGCCGACCTCGCGCTTCAGCCGGTCGTTTTCGCCGGACAGCGATCTTGCCGCTGATAGCACCTGGGCGGAGGCGGAGCCTGTCTCGCTGGCACCGCGCTGCACGTCCGTGATGTTGGCGGAGACCTGCTGCGTGCCGTTCGCGGCCTGCTGCACGTTGCGGGATATTTCCTGGGTCGCCGCGCCCTGCTCCTCGACGGCGGCGGCGATGGTGGCGGCAATCTCCGACATCCGTCCGATGGTATCGCCGATCTCCTTGATGGCGCCGACCGATTCCTGCGTCGCCGCCTGGATGCCCGATATCTGCTGGCTGATCTCGCCGGTCGCTTTCGCGGTCTGCTCGGCCAACGCCTTCACTTCGGAGGCGACCACCGCAAAACCGCGCCCCGCCTCGCCGGCTCGCGCCGCTTCGATGGTGGCATTCAGCGCCAGCAGGTTGGTCTGGCCCGCGATGGTGTTGATCAGCTCCACCACGTCGCCGATGCGGGCGGCAGCCTTGGCGAGTTCGGCAACACGGTCATTGGTCTTCTGCGCCTGCTCCACCGCCTCGCTGGCGATGCGCGCCGAGCCCTGGACCTGACGGCTGATCTCGTTGACCGACGATGCCATCTCTTCGGTGGCGGATGCCACCGATTGCACGTTGGTGGAGGCTTCTTCGGATGCCGCCGCAACCACGGTGGTCAGCTCTTCGGAACGCTCCGCAGTTGCCGTCAGCGTGCCGGCGGAGGCTTCCAGCTCGGTCGACGCCTGCGACACGATCTCGATGATCTCGCCGATCATCGCCTCGAAATCGCTGGTGATCCGGTCGACGCGCTGGCCGCGCTGGATTTTTACATCGGCTTCCACCGCGGCCGCCTCGTCGGCGGCCTGTTTGGCGATAAGGGCGTCCTTGAAAACCTGCAGCGAGCCCGCCATGGCGCCGATTTCGTCGGCACGCTCGATGGTCGGGATCGTGACGTCATGCCGGCCGGCTGCGAGTTCGCCGACCACGCCGGTCAAGTTTGCCAGCGGCGTGATCACGCGCCGCCGCAGCATCACGGTGACGCCGGCAAGCACGGCGAGCAACGCCACGACGGCGATACCCGCAAGCGCCAGCATCGTCAGCGCGCCATCGCGCGCGGCCCCTGCACGCTCCGCGGCTTCCGCGAGCGCCGCATCGCGCACCGCGAAGAAGGCCTGCACCGCAGGCACGATCGTTCTGGCAAGCTGATCCGAATTGATACCGTAGTTGCCGTCGGCGCGCCCAGCCGCCATCTCCTTTTCAAGCCATGGCGCGGCCTTAGCGAAATAGCCCTCGATGGCATCGTTCATCGCTTTGGCAAGCCGCGGCGGACTGCCGATCTGATCGACGCCGGCCTCGATCCGCTCGCGGTCGAGATCGACGCGGCCCTGGGCGCGGTCGGTGATGGAAATTTCAGCCGCCGTGAGCGGGCGACGCGTGCTGATCGCAAGCGACATGGTGGCGGCGCGGCCGCCGGCGGAGATCCGCAGATCCTGCGCGGTGCGGGCGACATTCAGCAGCGCCGTCAGCGACGCATCCGCCATCGCCACCTGGTTTTCCAGCCGGTTCGACAGCGGCTCGAGGATTCCGACAACGGCGGCAATGCCCGGCAGAAAGCCCTTGACCGCGGCCGGGTCGCGCCCGCTCATCGGCAGGCTCAGCGCGCGATCGCTCGCCGCGCGAACCTCGGCAAGCTTGGCCGCCGCCAGGTTCAGGCTCTGGACAATCGCTGCGCCATCGTTGAGCGCGCCAACCACCGTTCGCGCCCTGGCGAACGCTGCATCGGCCGCCTGCACCGCTTTCGCGACGGTCTCCATCTGCTCGGGTGTCGCGGCCGTTTCCTTGAACAGCGGGCCGACATAGGGCGCCCGATAGCCGGCGACCTGCTGGCCAACCGCCAGCACCGCGCCATAGGCCTCCACGGTCTTGATCGCCTCGCTCTTGCTGGCAAAGGTGCGGTATTGCGGGACAAGGACCCCGGCGCCGAGGACGACCGCCAGGACCGTCACCGAAAGCATCGATAGTGCAAATAGCCGACCGATCCGCATTTCTTGTTTCCACTCTGCCAGGGAGAAGCGGGCAACGTAGGCAGAACGGACTAAGGCCGGCTTAAATCGAGGCCGGTAGTATTACGGGGTTAGCGTCTCAAATGTCGTGGTGCGGCTATCCCGACGGCGATCAGGACTCTGCTTTATTGATGAATGGAAGGCTCAAGGCTTCAGGACCGCCGCAAGATCATCGCGAGCCTGACAGCGTGCTGTTCTAACGACAGCCTGGCGCAATCCGTAGCCGGCAGGGCCGGGAATTGGAGCGGGCGAAGGGAATCGAACCCTCGTATGCAGCTTGGGAAGCTGCCGTTCTACCATTGAACTACGCCCGCGGGCCGCACTTTCGTATCGAGCATGATCTTGTCGGAAAACCGGCGACGACTTTTCCGGATCATGCTGCCATGATTAGCCGACCGCGCGCCATTCGCCAAGCTGTTCCATTGGCCGTCTTGCTCGCTGTCGACTTCGCCAAAATTCCATGCGATTCGTCCGGGCGGTGGTATGATTCGCGTTTGGGATTGGTGGCGTATGACGGGGCGTGGCTACAGCATTTTTGATACGGCGATCGGCCGCTGCGGGGTCGCATGGAGCCCGGCGGGCATTATCGGCGTGCAGCTCCCGGAAGTTCGCGAGATCGACACGCGGCGGCGGCTTTATCAGCTCTATCCTGATGCCCGCGAGCTTCGCCCGCCGGCAAATGTCCAGGTCGCGATCGAAGGCATCATCGCGCTGTCGCGCGGGGCGGCGCGCGATCTGTCCGACGTTGCGCTCGATATGACCGGCATTCCCGCCTTCAACCAGCGCGTCTATGCCTATACGCGCGCGATCCCGCGCGGCGAGACGCGGACCTATGCGGAAGTGGCCGCCAGCCTTCGCGCTTCAGGCGCGGTCTATTCGGTGGCGCGAGCGGTCGGCCGCAACCCCTTCATGATCATCGTGCCGTGCCATCGCGTGCTTGAAGCCGGCAATTATGCCGACAAGATCTCAGCCTTTGGCGGGGCGATCTCCAAGCGGCGGCTGCTCTCGATCGAGGGCGCCAGCCAGACCTCCGGCAAGACATTGTTCGACGTGCTGCTGCCGGTTGCACCGCCGCGCCCGCATCCTTAAGTAGGCGGGATGATCGCGACCACGCTTCTTGAACGCAAATCCATATCCGTCTTCGACTTTCGCTGCACCGCGGGACCGGGCGACAAGCCGTTCGCGGAGCAGCATGGCGGTCATTCGATTTCCTATGTGGGCAAAGGCAGTTTCGGCCTGCGCAGCCGCGGCAAATGCAGCGAACTGGTGGTGGGATCGGTGCTGATCGGCCATCCCGGCGACGAATATACCTGTACCCACGAGCACGTCTGCGGTGACGAGTGCCTGTCGTTCTTCTTTGCCCCCGAGCTGGTGGAAACCATCGGCGACAGCCGGTCGCCATGGCAGATCGGCTCCGCGCCGCCGCTGCCGGAGCTCGTCGTGCTTGGCGAACTGGCACAGTCGGCAGCAGATGGCAGCAGCGACATCGGCCTCGACGAGATCGGTCAGGTGCTGGCGAGCCGCTTTGTCGAGGTGGTTTCCGGCAAGGCCCGCAAATCCGGTCCTGATGCGGCGCGCGACCGCCGCCGCGCGGTGGAAACCGCGCTGTGGATCGATGCCAATTCGCACCGTCAGATCAACCTGGAGGATGCTGCGGCCGAGGCCGGGATCAGCCCGTTCCACTTCCTGCGGCTGTTCTCGCAAGCGCTCGGCGTCACCCCGCACCAATATCTGGTGCGCTCGCGGCTGCGCCATGCTGCGCGGCGCCTGGCCGACGACGACAGCCCGATCACCGACATCGCCTATGACGTCGGTTTTGCCGACCTCTCGAATTTCGTGCGCACCTTCCATCGCGCCGCGGGAGCCTCGCCGCTGAAATTCCGCCAGGCCTCGCGGGGCATGCGCAAGATTTTCCAAGAACGGCTGGCCCTCCACTGATTAGGCTTTCTCCAGGCCGCGCGAGCTCGCGGCATTTTTTTGCTGGAGAATGTCATGTACGACCACATCGGATTGCGCGTCGGCGATCTCGACGCCAGCGTGCGCTTCTATACGGCAGCGCTCGCGCCCCTCGGCTTCGTGCTGTGCTCGCGGGATGATTCCGGCGCAGGCTTCGGCCCGAAGGGCGCGCCCGCGCTCTGGCTGCATCTGCACAAGGGATCTTCAGGCTCCGCCGCGCATGTCGCGTTCCGCGCCAAGGATCATGCGGCGATCAAGCAATTCCACGCCGAAGGCCTGAAGGCCGGCGGCCGCGACAATGGCGGCGCCGGACTGCGCGCGGATTACAGCCCAACCTATTACGCTGCGTTTTTGATCGACCCCGATGGCAACAATGTCGAGGCGGTTTGTACGTAGCGCGCCATCGGCAGTGCGTAGGGTGGGCAAAGCGAAGCGTGCCCACCACCGCATGCACGAGCCTTCGAGAGATGGTGGGCACGGCGCAAGCGCCTTTGCCCACCCTACGACACCCCAACAACGGATTTGAACATGGCCTCCATCCACAAAGACATCGCCCTCGACGCTTCCCCCAACGACGTCTGGGACGCATTGCGCGATTTCGGCGCGCTGCATACCCGGCTGGTGCCGGGGTTCGTCACCGACACCAAGCTCGACGGCGATGCGCGCATCGTCACCTTCGCCAACGGCACCGTCGCGCGCGAGACGCTGGTCGATTGCGACGACGAGCGAATGCGGCTGGTCTATGCGATCAACAGCGAGCGTGTGAAGCATTATAGCGCGTCCGCCCAGGTGTTCGCTGATGGCGACGCGCGCAGCCGATTGGTCTGGATCGTCGACGTATTGCCGAACGAGATCGCGCCCTACGTCTCCTCACAGATGGACCAGGGCGTGCTTGCCATGCAGAAGGCGTTCGGACGAAGCGCGGCATGATGCATTACCGGCACTAGCTAGCTGGCGTGATCCTTCTCACAGATTGGCTCCCTGCCCACTCCTAGCCTCGGCGCGTGCGTCCGAATGGCGCCGCGTCCGCGGCCGCCGGCGCATGAGGAGCAGGACCGTGACGGGAGCTGACAAGGTGGTGTGCCAGGCGGCCACGCTGCTGTTGCTGTTCGCCCTGACGTCGACGCCGGCAAAGGCGCAATTTGCCGGCTTCGGCGGCGGCGGTGACGGCTCAGACATGATGACGCAGATGGCGCCGATGCTGGAAATGATGAAGGCGAAGATGGGCAAGCGCCGCTTTGCCATGATGATGCAGACCATGGGCCCGATGATGAGCCGCATGATGGAAGGCGGTGGCAGTAGGCTCGGCGGCATGATGGGCGGTGGTATCCCCGGCGGCTTTGGCGGCGGCTACGTGCCCGAGGGTTACGGTGTGAACGCTGGCGGCATGAATCTGGGCGGCGCGGGCGGCGGCGATTTGATGGGCATGCTCGGTGGCGCTGGCGGCGGCGAGCTGATGAGCATGGTCCCGCAACTGATGCGCATGGCCAATGTCGGCGGCGGCCGATCGGGCCGGCGTCACCGGCGGCGGTAGTCGTCACCGTCATTGCGAGGAGCGCAAGCGACGAAGCAATCCATATCTCCGCTAGCGGAAAGATGGATTGCTTCGCTTCGCTCGCAATGACGATCGTTACGACAGCGCCGGACTAACCGCGGGCACCCGCTGCTTCGGCCCCCAGCGCGTCAGCACCACGCTCGCGCATGAGAGCACGCCGAGCAGCACCATGGAGGCCGCCGCCAGCATGAAGAAGCTCTGCGCGGTGGCGTCGTGCGTCAACAGCCACCAGCCACCGGCGCCGATGAACAACAGCCGCGCGGTCTGCGCCATCACCGGGCCGATCACCTTGGCCGCGCCCTGCGAGGAGAAGTACATCGCGGTGGCAAGGCCGAGGAAGGCGTACATCGGCGCCGCTGTCGAAAGATATTGACGGCTCGCGGCACGCACGGCCGCATCGTCGGTGAAGAGGTTGACCCAGATGTCGGGGAAGATTGCGATGAAGGTCGCGAATGTGCCGACCGAGGCGAATGCGACGAGCCCCGCCGTCCAGGCAATCTTGCGGGCCCGCGCGATGCGCTGCGCGCCGACGGCCATACCGACCATCGGAACCGAGGCTATGCCGACCGCAAATGAGATCGAGGTCAGCATGAATTCGAGCCGCGCGCCGATGCCGTAGCCGGCGAGGACTTCGGTGCCAAAACTCGCCAGCATGTGGGTGAAGATACTGATCGTCAGCACCGACTGAAGCGGCGAGAAGCAGGCGATGGCCCCGACCTTCAGGATGTCGATGAACATCGACCACTGAATACGAAGGCCCCTGACCTTGGGAACGACGCGCGCGCGGCCGGAAAACAGATACCAGGACATCACGGCGATGCTGATCAGGTAAGCAATCAACGAACCGGCCGCGACGCCGCGCATGCCGAATTGCGGGATCGGGCCGAGCCCCAAGCCCAGCGTGCCGCCGAGAATGATCTGGCAAATCGCCGACGACAGCATCAGCAGCGACGGCAGTTTCATGTTGCCAGTGCCGCGCAGAATGCCCGACATCGTGTTCATCAGCCACGGCACCACGGCGCCGCCGAAGAAGATTTGTGCATAGGCCACCGCCTGGGTCAGCACGTTGCCGCGGCCGCCGAGCAGTTCGAACAGTTTGGGGCCGAAGATCAGCATGCCCAGCATGAAGGCCAACCCGAAACAGAGGCCGATCAGCAGCGCGTGCGCGGCAAGGGTGGAGGCGCGGTCGAGGTCTCCGGCGCCGAGCGCACGCGCGATCGCGGATGCCACGCCGCCGCCCATGGCGCCGCCCGACATGGTCATGGTCAGGATCACGGTTGGAAACACCAGCGCCATCGCGGCGAGCGCTTCCACGCCCAGACGGCCGATATAGGAGGTCTCGGCGATGACGACGCAGGTGCCCGCGGTGAGCGCGATCACGTTCGGCCAGGCCAGCCACAAAAGCGTGCGCAGGATCGGACCGTCGAGCAGCGCGTTTTTCGCCGGCGCTGCCGGTGGCGGAAGCGGACGCTCAGCCTCGTCTACGGGAATTTCGGCAACGCCGAGATCGGACATTTCTGCTCCCCGCGCGCGAACTTAGCCAAGCCGCGGCGCGCTGCTTCCTAGCATGGCGAAGCCTGATTCCACGTGCACGGGGCGCAATGGGGGCCTGCGGGATTGCGTGGCGGGCCTTCGGCCGGCCGTTTCACAGGGAATTCATGCCGGAACACGAACGTTCGGGCCGGCACTGCATTGTACGGGCGATATCCCGGAGAACCCTGCCATGCGCAAGCCCCTCCTTCTGGCCATCTGCGTCGGCGCGTTGGCGCTGCCACTGGCCGCCTGCAGCGACCCCAAGGAGACCGCGACCGTGGCGCAGAGCTATGGTCCTTCGCCCAACCTGCCGCCACCGGAACATTCCTGGATCCCGACGGTGGACATCGCAACCGTCAAGCGCTGGCCGAACGGCGCCACGCCGACCGCCGCAAACGGCATGACGGTCAGCGCCTTTGCCCTCGACCTTGAACATCCGCGTACCGTCTACACACTGCCGAACGGCGACGTGCTGGTCGCCGAGAGCAACGCGCCGCCGAAGCAGGGCGGCGGCATGAGCATCAAGGGCTTCATCTACAAGCAGGCGCAGAACTGGGCCGGCGCCGGCGTTCCCAGCGCCAACCGCATCACGCTGCTCCGCGATGCCGACGGCGACGGCGTTGCCGAGCTGAGAAGCACCTTCATCAGCGGGCTGAATTCGCCCTTCGGCATGGTGCTGGTCGGCGACGCGCTCTATGTCGCCAATACCGACGCGATCATGAAATTCCCTTATCGCGAAGGCGACACCAAGATCGGCGGGCCCGGCGTCAAGCTTGCCGACCTGCCGGCCGGCACCCTCAACCATCACTGGACCAAGGATCTCACCGCCAGCCCTGGCGGCACCAAGCTCTATGCAACGGTCGGCTCCAACAGCAATGTCGGTGAAAACGGCATGGATGCCGAAAAGGATCGCGCGGCGATACTGGAGGTCGATCGAGCAACCGGTCAATGGCGCGTGTTCGCTTCGGGCCTGCGCAATCCGAATGGCCCGGCCTGGAATCCAGTGACCGGCGAACTCTGGGTCGTGGTCAACGAGCGCGACGAGATCGGTAACGACCTGGTGCCCGATTACATGACGTCGGTGAAGGACGGCGCGTTCTACGGTTGGCCATACAGCTATTTTGGCGACCATGTCGACACCCGCGTCGAGCCGCGGCGGCCCGATCTCGTGCAGAAGGCGATGGCCCCGGATTATGCGCTCGGCGCGCATACCGCCTCGCTCGGGCTCACCTTCAACACTGGCAATCTGTTCCCGCCCGAAATGACCAATGGCGCCTTCATCGGCCAGCACGGCTCGTGGAATCGCAAGCCCCCCTCGGGCTACAAGGTGATCTTTGTCCCCTTCAAGGATGGCAGGCCATCCGGACCGCCGCAGGACGTGCTCACCGGTTTCCTCAACGACAAGGGCCAGGCGCAGGGCCGCCCGGTCGGGCTGCGGCTCGACAAGCAGGGCGCGGTGCTGGTGGCTGACGATGTCGGCAACACGATCTGGCGCGTGACGCCGGCGGCGAGGTCGGCATCGCGGTAACAGCAACACGGTCTCCCAAGGCCGACCCGGCTGCGGGACCACACTCCCGAAAGGGGCGGAGTTCCGCACGTTAGCGGGAACGAGCGCGCCGGCTCCACGTTGAACCCCTGCCGGTTCCCAAATCAGTGGGATGGCGGCGTGGACGAATGGCCGTGTTACCACAGGTCAACGTACCCCTCAGCAACCTGCGCGCGATTACCATCGTCATCGTGGTCGCGTTTCACTCCGTGCTGCCGTACCTCGCATCGCAACCGGCTGATCCCTTTCCGTTCGACGCACCGCCCTATCGCTGGATTGCATTCCCAATCCTCGATAGCCAGCGCTGGTTCGGCTTCGATCTGTTTTGCGCGTGGCAGGATGTCAGCCTGATGTCGCTGATGTTTTTGCTGGCCGGTCTGTTCACGCCGTCCAGCCTTGGCCGCAAGGGGCCTCGCACCTACACCTTGGAGCGCTCGTGGCGGATCGGCCTGCCGTTCGTTTTTGCCGTCGGCGTTCTTAGCCCTCTCGCCTACTTCGCGTCCTATCGGCTGACCGCGGCCGATCCCTCCTTCGGCACCTTTTGGCAACACTGGCGCGCGCTTCCGATGTGGCCTGCAGGGCCGCAATGGTTTTTGTGGCAGATCTTTCTGCTGGGCGCCGTTGCGGCCGCCCTCCACGCGTTCGCGCCGCATTGGCTTCGGGCATTGAGCGCGCTCGTCGCCCGCGTTGCCGATCGCCCGCTAATGTTCTTCATTGGGCTGGCGGCGCTCTCCGCGCTGGCCTATGTGCCGCTGGCGATGGTCTTCACGCCGTGGGAGTGGACTTTTCTCGGCCCATTTTCATTTCAGCTCAGCCGGCCACTGCACTACGTGGTCTATTTCTTCGCCGGATTTGCGATCGGCAGCTACGGCCCCGAGCACAGCTTGCTGCGTCCCGATGGACCGCTTGCACGTCACTGGCTGGCCTGGCTTGCGGCCGCCATCGCCAGCATGTCCGTATGGGGCGGGCTCACGTCGCTGACCTTGCCGGAGTGGCAGGCGAGCGCCCCGCTCTTTCGTCTGGCTTCGGCACTGGCGTTTCCAGTTGCTTCCGCGGCCGCCGCCCTGTGTCTGCTCGCGATCTGCCTTCGGCTACTGCAATCGCGCGACCGCCTGCTCGATAACCTCTCCAGCAATGCCTACAGCATCTATCTGTTGCATTACGTCGTGGTCGTGTGGCTGCAATACGCGTTGCTTGATGTCGATCTCAACGCGATCGGCAAGGCGACGATCGTTTTTGCCGCTGCGCTCGCCATAAGTCTGGCTGCAAGCGCCGGAACAAGAATCGGCGTGAGAGCTCTCGTTTCGCGCCATTCCGAGCCACGAGACGAGAGAGCCATCGCCAATCAACCGCGATAACGGATGCCGACATGTCGCTGGTACTGACACTTGCGTCCCGCAACCTGTTCCACGATCGGCTTCGCTTCGTCGCAACCATGGTCGGAATTGTCTTCTCGGTCGTCCTCGTCATGATCCAGATGGGCCTGTTCCTCGGGTTCGGCCGAATGGTCACGACGATGATCGACCATGCCTCGGCCGATTTGTGGATCCTGCCCAAGGGCGCCAAATGCTTCGAGGACCCTTCGCTGCTCGACGTCAAGCTGCGCGACCGCGTTGCCACCATGGAAGGCGTTAGTTGGGCCGTCCCACTCGTGATCGGCTTCTCGGACTGGCGCCTGGAAAGCGGCGAAGTGACGCCGGTCTTCATTGTGAGCGCGGACCTGCGCGACGGCAGCCTGCAACCGTTCAACGTGGTGGACGGCAACGTGCAGACGTTGACGCAAGGAGCAAACGTTGCGGTCGACCGCTCCTATTTTGACCGGCTCGGTGTCAGCGGCGTCGGCTCGACGGCAGAAATCCGCGGACGCAAAGTACGCGTGGTCGCGATCACCGACGGCATCCGCTCGTTCGCCACGACGCCGTACGTGTTTGTGGACTTGAAAAACGCGCGCAACTACACTGGAACGCCGCGCGATCGCGCCAGCAGCGTTCTGGTTCGGCTGAAAAGCGATGCCGATCGGGAGAAGGCGCTCAGCGCCATTCGCGCTCAGGTCGGCGATGCAGAGGTTCTCACGTCGGACGATTTCCGCGGCCGCAGCCGGTCGTTCTGGCTGTTTGGCACGGGGGCCGGAGCCGCGCTGTTTGCCGGCGCATTGCTCGGAGTGATCGTCGGCACCGTGATCGTCGCGCAGACGCTTTACTCCAGCACCAAGGATCATCTGACCGAATTCGCCACCCTGCGCGCGATGGGTTCCTCGAACGCCTATATCTACACCGTGATCATCTATCAGGCACTCATCAACGCCGTGATCGGATTTGCGATCGCCGCCGGAATCGGCTCGATCGTCGTCCAGATGACCGCCAAAAGCGCGTTGCCGATTGTCATCACGCCATGGCTGATGGCGGCGTTGTTCGCGCTGACGGTGGTGATGTGCGTAGCATCCGGCATTGGGGCAATCATCCGTGTCGTTCGTATCGATCCAGCCACGGTGTTCATGCGATGAATGACCATGTAGTCGAGGCCAAGTCGGTCGAGAAGACGCTGGGTCGCGGCGCCGGCGAGGTGCACGCGTTGCGTGGCATCGATCTCGCGCTGCGGCGGGGCGAGTTGACATTGCTGATGGGCCCTTCGGGGAGCGGCAAGACTACGCTGCTTCTAGTCCTCGGATGCATGCTGACGCCGAGTTCGGGCAGCGTCACCGTATGCGGTACGCCGACAGCCAACGCCGACAAGGAATCGCTCGCCAGGATTCGGCGCGAGCATGTTGGTTTCGTATTCCAGTCCTATCATTTGTTCCCGACGCTGACTGCGACCCAGAACGTGCAGTTGGCGCTGGATATCCGCGGCGAGCACGGCAGGCGCGCCGCGCAGAAGTCGCGGGAGGCCCTTGCAATGGTCGGGCTCGAGCAAAAGGTGGACAGTTTGCCGGGCGGGCTCAGCGGCGGCGAGCAGCAAAGGGTCGCCATCGCGCGGGCTCTCGTCGCAAACCCCTCCGTCGTTCTTGCCGACGAGCCTACCGGGGCACTGGACGGAAAAAACGGCCAGAGCATCATGCGTATTCTCGCCGATACCGCCCATGAGCGTGAGCGGGCGGTGCTGGTCGTCACCCACGATCCGCGCGTCGTCCCCTACGCCGATCGCATCGTCGAGATCGAGGACGGTCTAATCGTGCAGGAGCGTACCGACCGCCCGCGCATGCCCACAGCCGTGCCGTTCAGAGCCTGAGCGCAGGGCCGCCATGAGCCTGCGAGCCGAACTCTTGCGCATCGGTATTCGCATGTTGCTCAAGCGGCGCGGCGGAAGTCTCGATGTCGAGCAATGGCGGCGGAACATGCGTGCGATGGAGCGGTTTGTGCCGCATCCGCCCGCCCGGAGCGCAACGGTCGAGATCGAGGCCGGTCGGGTGCGGTTTCACCGGGTTACCACGCCGGCATCCCGACCCGAACGCAACGTGCTCTATCTCCACGGCGGCGCCTATGTTTCCGGCGCGCCGGTCTATTACCGGCACTTCCTCTGGCGGATTGCCGACGCCTTGCAAGCGCGCGTCTGGGCGCTTAAATACCGCCTTGCTCCGGAACACGCTTTTCCGGCAGCGCTAGGGGATGCCGTGGAGGGCTATCGTTGGCTCGTCGATAACACGCCAGATCGCCGCCAGTTGTTCGTAGCGGGAGATTCGGCCGGCGGCGGCCTGGCGCTGGGCTTGCTATTGAGGCTCCGTGACGATGGCAAGCCGCTTCCTGCCGCGGCCGTCGCCTTGTCGCCCTGGACCGATCTGGCCCTCACCGGCGCTTCGCTGAAGACGCATGCAGCGGCCGATCCGATGCTGAACGTCGAGGATCTTCCCGATCTGGCGAAGCTCTATCTCGGTGGAGCCGATCCGCGTACGCCCTATGCTTCGCCGCTCTACGGCGATCCCGCCGGATTGCCGCCGGTGCTTATTCAGGTCGGCAGCGACGAAATTCTCAGGGACGACGCTGTCCGAATGGTGGAGAATCTTCGGTCACACAATCCGCGCAGCAAGCTCGAGGTCTGGCGGCGGATGCCGCACGTCTGGCAATTGTTCGTGCCGGTGTTGCCTGAGGCCCATCGCGCGATTGCGCAGATCGGCGAGTTTATCTCTGACGTGCGCGACTGAGGCGCGGTCTGGCGCAGGCGGTCAGACCCGGAAGTGCTTGGAGAGCTTCAACCCCTGCGCCTGATAGTTCGAGCCGATGCGCTGGCCGTACATCGCATCGGGCCGCGACAGCATTTTCTCGTAGACCAGGCGCCCGACGATCTGGCCGTGCTCGAGGATGAACGGCACCTCGCGCGAGCGCACTTCGAGCACGGCGCGCGCGCCCTGCCCGCCAGCGCCGGCATAGCCGAAGCCGGGATCGAAGAATCCGGCGTAATGCACGCGGAATTCGCCGACCAGGGGATCGAATGGCACCATTTCGGCGGCGTAATCCGGCGGCACCTGCACGGCCTCCTTCGAGGCCAGGATGTAGAACTCGCCGGGATCGAGGATGAGGCTGCCGTCTGATCGAGCCGGGATCGGTTCCCAGAATTCATCGACCGCATAGCCGCCGCGGCGGTCGATATCGACCACACCAGTATGGCGCTTGGCGCGGTAGCCGACGAAGCCACTGGTGTTCTCGCCGGAGAGATCGACCGACAGCGCCACGCCATTGGCGAGATCGGCGTCATCGATATCGACCAGGCGCTCGGCGCCATGCAGCGCGTCGAGTTCGTCGGCATTGAGGATGGCGTCGCCGGTGCGGAAACGCACTTGTGATAGCCGCGAGCCCTCGCGCAGCAGCACCGGAAACGTCTTTGGGCTGATCTCGGCATAGAGCGGGCCGTGATAGCCCGCGCCGATCATATCGAAGCGGCGGGTGCCGTCGGCAATCACGCGGGTGAAGACGTCGAGCCGTCCGGTCGAACTTTTCGGGTTGGCAGCGGCCACGATCTCCGGCGGCAGCGCGAGGCTTTCCAGGAGCGGCACGATATAGACGCAATTGGTCTCCAGCACCGCGCCGTCGGAGAGATTTATTTCATGCAGCTTCAATTCGTCGATGCGCTCGGCGACGGTCGCGCCCGGCCCAGGCAGGAAGCTCGCGCGCACCCGGTAGGCAACGTCGCCGAGGCGCAAATCGAGGCTTGCGGGCTGGATCTGGCTCTCGACAAACGGATAGGCCGGCAAGATGAGGCCCGCATCCGCCATCGCCGCGATCATGCGGTCGGGTAGAATTCCGTTACCGTCGGGCGGAAGCGTGAACGACACGGCGCGGTCCTCTGAGGTGGCCCTGGATGCCCAAATGTCATCCAAACCTCGTAAATATGGGCTTTTAGGGGTTATCCGATGGCCGCCTTGACTGAAAGGGCGCAAGCGAATATCAGCATGACTTATCCCGTGGTGATTTGAGCCGGCCGGCTTGCAGCCACGTTAAATAAGTAGCTAAACAGGCCGGGGACACGTGTGATCCCGGCCTGTGGAGATTTTTCCAGGCCGGTTTTTTTGTGACCATTTTCTTACTGGTCACGGCGGAGGTCACATGTCTGAAGTTGGTTCTACCAAGCGTTTTCGTCCCGAAACCCGCCTCGTCCATGGCGGCACGCTGCGCTCGCAATTCGGCGAGACGTCGGAAGCGCTGTTTCTCACCCAAGGCTATGTCTACGATAGCGCGGAGCAGTGCGAGGCGCGCTTCAAGGGCGAGGATCCCGGCTTTATCTATTCGCGCTATTCCAATCCCACGATTTCAATGTTCGAGCGCCGAATGATCGAGCTCGAAGGCGCGGAAGCGGCACGCTCCACCGCCACCGGCATGGCCGCGGTGACGACCGCGATCCTCGCGCCGCTCAGAGCCGGCGACCATGTGGTGGCCTCGAAAGCCCTGTTCGGCTCGTGCCTTTACGTCGTGCAGGACCTCCTGCCGCGCTACGGGATCGAAACGACGCTGGTCGACGGCCTCGATCTCGACCAATGGCAGCGCGCATTGCGGCCCAACACCAAGACCTTCTTCCTGGAGAGCCCGACCAACCCGACGCTCGATGTGCTCGATATTCCGGCGATCGCCGAGATCGCGCACAAGGGCGGCGCGCGGCTGGTCGTCGATAACGTCTTTGCCACGCCGATCTGGCAGAGCCCGCTTTCGCTCGGCGCCGATGTCGTGGTCTACTCCGCGACCAAACACATCGACGGTCAAGGGCGCTGCCTCGGCGGCATTATTCTCTCGTCCGAAGCCTTCATCGCAGAGCACATTCACAACTTCATGCGCCAGACCGGGCCATCGCTCTCGCCCTTCAACGCGTGGGTCCTGCTCAAGGGACTGGAGACGCTGGGCGTGCGGGTACGCGCGCAGACCGACAACGCGGCGAAAATCGCCGAGGCGTTGGCAAGCCATCCGAAGATTGCGCGATTGATCTATCCTGGCCGCGCCGATCATCCGCAAGCGGAGCTGGTGAAGAAGCAGATGCGCGGCGGCTCGACGCTGATCGGCTTCGAGGTCAAGGGCGGCAAAGCCGCCGCCTTCCGCGTCCTCAATGCGTTGCAGATCTCGCGCATCTCCAACAATCTCGGCGATAGCAAGAGCCTCGTCACCCATCCCGCGACGACGACGCATCAACGGCTGACGCCGGAGGCGCGCGCCGAGCTCGGCATCAGCGAAGGCTTTATCCGCTTCTCGGCCGGGCTCGAGCATGCGGATGATCTGATCGAGGATTTTGCGCAGGCGCTGGAGAAGGCGTGAGGCGCCTGCCGCTTACCCTCCCCTGGAGGGCGGAGGGTCGACGCGCGTGTAACGCGCGGCGGGGTGGGGTGACGGTCTCTCCACATCCAACAGTGCCCGAGTGGAGAGATCACCCCACCCCGTCACGCATCTCGCTTCGCTCGATCCGTGCCGACCCTCCCCCTCCAGGGGAGGGTGAGAGATCACATCGGCCGATAGGCCCGGACGTCCGACGGCACGGCGACGCCGAGCTTGATCTGGCCGACCGACTTGATGATGTCGTCGCCGAGCAGTTGGGCGAAGCAGGCATAGCCCCAGTCGCTCATATGCAGGCCGTCGGCGATCACGAAATTCTCGATCGGAATCGCCTGCCGCTCGTGCCAGTCCTTCATCACCGCGAAGCGCGGGAAGACGCCGACCTTGCGAAGCTCGGCCGCCTTGTTCAAGAGCTTCATCATCTTGCCGGCGCTTTCGGCGTGCTCGTTGACCCGCGGCGAATATTGCGGATCGATCAGCACGACGTCGGAGCCCGCAGCCTGAATGCGTGCGATGCCTTCGTCGACGAGCTTGGCGGTCTCGGCGGGATCGAGGTTGCGCAGCACCGCATTGGTGCCGACCTGCCAGATCACCAGATCCGGATGCAAGTCGATCACGGAGGTCTGCAGTCGCTTCATCATTTCCGGCGCGTCCTCGCCGCCCTTGCCGGCATTGACCACGGAGATGTCGGCTGTCGGATATTTGCGGCGTAGCTGCGCCGCCAGCCGGTTCGGATAGGTGAATTCCGGTGAACTGGAGCCGTACCCCTGGGTCGATGACGATCCGAAAGCTATGATCACCACTGGCTGACCCGCGACGAGCTTGTTCGCGACACGCGGCAGCGATCCCATCGATTTGGAAGCGCCCTTCGGCGGCAGGCAGGGAACGCGGCTGAAGATGTCGCCGGCCGATTTCGCGACTTCCTTCACCTTGTCGATCGCTTTGCCGGTGACGCCCTTCTGCGCGGCCGGATTGCCGGTGGCCGCCGGCGCAGCCTGCGGCGGGGCGCTTTCAGCCGCGGGTTTCTTTTCCGGGTTGTTTTCGGCTTTGGCGCCATCGGACAGCGCCGCCTGTTGGCCGGCTTGTTGTGAAGCCGTCTGGGCATGCAGCGGCACCACCGAGGCAGGCATCAACAGCGCGAGGCCCGCGGCGAAGACGGTCAGCAATGTCGACAAACGAAAAGGGCAGTGAGAACTCATTAACGCTAGCCCCTAATTCTGCTGCGCCTGATCGAGGCGGGCCGCATCGAGCACGAATTTCGACAGCGCGCGGCCGAGGCAGGCATGAACTCTCTTGGCCATGTCGGTGCCATGAAAAGTACTGAACAGATCGAAATCTCCGGCGTCGTTCCAGTGGCGCATGATGGCGAACCGATCGAACAGCGGAACATTATGCTGCTGCGCCACCACGCGCATATTATCTAGGTATGGCGGCGCCGAAATCATCGTTTCCGTACGCGGGCTGTATTGCAGATTGACCAAAACCACGTCGGCTCCCGCATTTTGCATCGCAGCAACGCCCTCGTCGACGGCGCCACGAAAATCGTCGGGATCGACGGATCGCATAGCATCGACGGTTCCCGTCTGCCAGATGACCAAAGTAGGCCTTTTTGCTTCCACCAGCTTAACGAGGCCGGCATCCACCTCCTCGGCGGTCTTGCCGGTCTGTAGTTCTACGGAGAGGTTGATTGGGGTGGAGGGCAGCTTCTCCTTCAACGCCGCCTGCAGCCTGGCCGGATAGGCGCTGTTTTCGGAGGACAGGATGGTCGATGAGCGGCTCCCCACCACCAGGACGGTCAGCGGCCGGGCGTTCTTGACGGCCTCGGCCACCTTCGGAAGCGTGCTCTCGGTGGAGAGGAGGTAGGAGGGAACTTCGCAAGCCTGGGGGGCGGCGTCCTGGGCACGAGCCAATCCGGCCGCCGCAAGACCCGCAAGCAGTGTCAGGACCAGCACAGCTCCCGAGCCGGGCGTCATGCGCTTCCTCCCGCCATATCGGCGTTGATTGCCGTGCTTTTCGTTTTCGAGGCTCCCTTGTCGGCCGAATGCTTGTACCACGAAATCACCGACGCCATGCCCCACATGATGAGGATACCGGCAAGACTGACCAGGGCGTGCGTGAAGGCACCCCCACCGATTTCGGCCAGCACGAAGTGTCCTGCAAAGGCCAGGAAGACGCCGAGACAGAATATCTCGAGCGAATGCTGGCCACACAGGATCAATGGTCGCAGCCAGCGCGACTTGAGGCCCGACCAATCCTTACGCAGGAAGCGCACGGTGAGCGCGGCCAGCGCCAGGAAATGGGCAAACCGCAGCACGTCCAGATCGGTCTTGGTGATCGGGTACATCCACTGTTCGATCCGCTTGGGCATGAAGTGGCCGAGTTGCGGCACGTGCCAGGTCAGCGTGACGAAGAATGCGGCCACCAGGTAGGTGATGCAGATCCACATCGTCACCGGCGACGACAGGATGCGGGACATCCGCTGCGCACCGCCCAGCGCACACCACGCGCCGAACACGAACAGCAATTGCCAGGCGAACGGATTGAAAATCCAGAAGCCGCTCGGATAGGCCGTCAGATACCAGTCGAAGTGCCACGTCAGCGCGTACAGCAACACCGATAGACCCAGCGACACGTCCGGCCGCCACTTCATCAGCCACAGGATGATCGGCAGAAACAGCATCAGCACGATATAGAGCGGCAGCACGTCCATGTTGACGGGCCGAAATCGCAGCAGCAGCGCCTGGACGATCGTGACATCCGGCTGCTTGAGGAAATCCATGATGCCCATTTCCTCGCTATAGAGCGGGTTCTCGAAACGGGTGGCGACGTAGGAGATTTCCGCCAGGAAGATCGTGAACAGGAACACATGCGCGACGTAGATCTGCCACACGCGCCGCATGATGCGCGCGGTCGCCACCACGAAGCCGGCCTCGAGCATCGCGCGACCGTAGACGAAGGCGGCGGTGTATCCGGAGATGAAGATGAAGATCTCGGTAGCGTCGGAAAATCCGTAGTTGCGGATCGTGAACCAGGTCAGGATGTTGGTCGGCAGATGGTCGATGAAGATCAGCCACAGCGCCATGCCGCGAAACAGGTCGAGCCGCAATTCGCGCTCGCCGGCCACCGGGAACGCAATCGCCGGCGCGGAAGATGCAGCGGCGGCCTTGGTATCGCTGGCCTTGGCATCGCCGCGAGGCGTTCCGGCGACTGGATCGGCAATGGACGACATCTGGCACCGTTTGGGCAGTTGAGCTTTTGCGCGTGCACTGTCCGGAAATGGTAATATCCGCCCGCAACTTGCACACCAGATACGCAAGGAATACGCAAGCGGAAGGTCCGGGGCCGGGCAGCGCGGCTGCGCTCTAGAACGGAACTATGTTGAAACCGCGATGAAGCAAGCGGCAACCCGGCGCGGCGGAGATTGGTTCCCCCGGCATTCCCGGCTATGATGCGACACAGGATTTCCGGAAGCTTGCCCGCATGTACCGCGCCGTCACCCGCCAGATCGAAGTCACCGTCGAGCCGAACTTCCTCCCCGAGCGCTCGTCGGTCGACAAGGGCCAGTATTTCTGGTCCTACACCATCGTCATCACCAATACCGGCGCCGAGACCGTGCAGCTTCGTACCCGGCACTGGATCATCACCGACGCCACCGGCCGCAAGCAGGAAGTCCGCGGCGAGGGCGTGGTCGGCGAGCAGCCTGTTTTGGCGCCGGGCGAACGCTTCGAATATACCAGCGGCGTGCCGCTGCCGACCGCATCGGGCTTCATGACCGGGCGCTATCAAATGGTCAGCGAAAGCGGCGAGCGTTTCGAGATCGACGTGCCGACGTTCTCGCTGGACAGCCCGGATAATAAGCGGGTGTTGAATTAGGGGCAGGGATTTCGTCTTCTGATTTCGTAGCGCGGATCTGGGGGCATCGCCCCCTCCCGGTCATGCGAACGAACAGTCTCACCGCTCGGGCGGTCGGCTCCCTCCCCCCTTGCGGGGGAGGGCTGGGGAGAGGGGTTCTCTCCACGAACACTGCCGATGCCGCCACCCCTCTCCCTAACCCTCCCCCGCAAGGGGGGAGGGAACGCAGTGTACTCGCGGCGATAAAATCGTTCGTCATTGCTGTCGAGCGGAGCGAAACCGTAGGATGGGTGGAGCGAAGCGATACCCATCAATACCGGCGGGCACATGCGATGATGGGTTTCGCTGCGCTCTACCCATACTACGGTTTCGAATACGACTTCGCGACCTCGCGGCATCATCTGCCCGAGGTTTGCTCTGAGAACTTCCCGCCCTCTTCCAATCAAGGGCGCAGGGAAGACCGGGTGCTGGCTGCACCCGAGGTCTCGTGTGCCGTTGCGCATAAAGGAAACGCACACGAGCATACAGGTACAGCGGAAACACTCCGGCCTTCCCTGCGCAATGGCTTTACGGCTTACTTCGTGCTCTTCCCGGAGAACGGCTTTCTTGCCTCCGTCGCCCCTGAGAAGCTTCGCTTCTCAATGAACTTAACGCCAGCACCGCGACGCCCGAACCACACGACTTCGCCGTACGCCTCCTGCGCGTACGTCTATCGCGCATTCAGCGTCCATCGCATCTCACCGCACGTTCGTGACGATCGCGAGCGCCCCTCAATGGGTGAGACGGGCGGAGTTATGCGACTGATTTGGGTGAGAACGAAAGCGGATTATTTTTGATTCCGGAACTTGACACGATTTCTGAAAATCAGAAGTGATTTGCCCCGTAGGGTGGGCAGAGCGTAGCGTGCCCACCACCATCTAACCGCGCGCTCGATGATCGATGGTGGGCACGGCGCTATCGCGCCTTTGCCCACCCTACGAACACCGGCTACTCCTCCACGCCCGCTTCATGTGGGGTGAACTGGTAGACCGAGGAGCAGAACTCGCAGGTCACCACCACCTTGTCGTCCTTGACCATCTCGGCGCGATCCTTGGGCGCAAAACTCTTCAGCATCGCCGAGACCGCCTCACGCGAGCAGGAGCATTGCGCGCGCAAGGGCAGCGACGTGAACACGCGCACGCCGCGCTCGTGAAACAGGCGATACAGCAGCCGCTCGCCCGACAGATCGGGATCGATCAGTTCGACATCCTCGACGGTGCCGATCAGCGACTGACCTTCCACCCATGCGTCGTCTTCCGCCACCTGATGCGTGACCGCGCCTTCCGGCGCATCGCCCGGATGCAGGTCGGCCTGCCGCGCGCGCTCGGGCGACTTCGGCAGGAATTGCAGCAGCATGCCGCCGGCGCGCCAGCGATGCTTGCCGCCGTCGCCGCCGCGCCACTCCTCGCCGACCGCAAGCCGCACGCGGGTCGGGATCTGCTCGGAGCGCAGGAAATACTCATGCGCCGCGTCTTCCAGGCTGCCACCGTCGAGCGCCACCAGGCCCTGATAGCGGCTCATGTCCGCGCCCTGGTCGATGGTCATGGCGAGATGGCCCTTGCCGAGCAGGGCGCCTGAATCCTGGCCGTCCTTCAGCCGCCTTGCGTCATAGCGCGCATAGGCGCGCAACCGATCCGGCGACTGGAAATCCACGATCAGGAACGACACCGGCCCATCGGTCTGCGTCTGCAGGATGAAGCGGCCCTCGAATTTCAGCGCCGTGCCGAGCAGCGTCGCCAGCACGATCGCCTCTCCAAGCAGTTTGCCGACCGGCGCCGGATAATCATGCTTGGTCAGGATGTCGTCGAGCGCGGGGCCGAGCCGGGTCAGCCGTCCGCGCAGATCGAGCGAGGCGACCTCGAACGGCAGCACCGCATCATCGACGGGAACGGACGAGGGCGCGCGGATCGGCGCCTCGGTGGTGATTTTGATGTCGGGGGAATCTGAAACCATGGCGCTCTATCTGGGGGTTCGGAATGCAAAACGGAAGGGGTTTGAGAGCAGCGAAACTATCTCCACCCGTCGCCCCTGCGAACGCAGGGACCCATAACCACAGGGCGTCGTGAGTCAGGCAGAGCGTCAGCCGCTGCCTTCAATCATCAGGGCCGCGGCGTATGGGTCCCTGCGAACGCACTAGGGTTTCTACGCATTTTCGAGGGCTCTGCCAGCGACGATGATTTGGAAGCGAGCCATTCCGTTGTGGAAGGTGATTGGTCCGGGTGGCCGATGCGAGGCGTAGCCGGTCCATCCGCCGAGCTTGGCGATGATCCATGCCGCCCACTGAAGAGTGTAGGGGTGATGCGGGTTCTTCTGAAGCTCGGTCCTGCCTTTCATGGTTCTGTTGATGGCGGCAAGTGTTTCGATTTCTTCTGGCGTGAAGGCGCATTTGACCGGCAATTGTCCACCACCATTGCGGGCCTGAACGAGCTGAATGACGATACATGCTGCTTTAGTGGCGATCGCCACGAGCTTGATCAGGGCTTCGGCGCTTTCGAGCTGACTGTCCTCGATACGCAGACCCTGGTTCTTCAGCGAGCGAAACAACTGTTCGATGATCCAGCGCTGCTTGTACCAGGAGACGATCCGCCAGGCATCGGCCGCATTGGCGATCGAATGAGTGGTCAAGAGAGCAGCCAATGAACGGGCTCAGCCCCCTTCGGGGGGTGCAACTCGACGACTTCCACGAAGCTGACTTCGACACGCTCCGGCAGGTCCTTCACGCCGGGGCGCGCCGGCCGCTTGAGCACGATGGTTCCGAAGCGCAGCGAGAGGTGGGCTTGGCGACCGCGACGATCCATCCGCTGCGGCAGATCGATCACCGCCTTGTTGCAGAAGCGGGCTCGCTCCACCGCTTGATAAAGTGTTCTGCCGTCGGCCAGCGCATGATCATGCATGGCCCGCGTCAGCAGGTGGACGTTGTCGCCGGGCGTCAACGCCCAGTGCGCAAAGAACTCCCCCTCACGGTCATTGATGACAGTGATCATGCGCGCTGCAGCCAAAACCTCGCAGCCCTGCTCGGCCGTCGTCACCCAGCGCGCCGATTCCTTGTTGGCCAACTCACGCTCGTCGTGAGGGGTCTTAACCGTGCCCCTGCGCGTCCACACCTTGCCGCCGGTGAGGCCGAGGCAGGCCCCGCTGTCGGCATCGACCGCCATCATGGCATGCAGCAACACGCCGCGGGCATTGCCTTTGCCGACTTTGCCCAGTCTACGCCGACGTCCCTGCCGCGTTTGAAACTTGACCTCGCTGGTGTCCTGGATCGCCAGCACATGACGCCCGCTGACCACGGTCGCCGTCTGCCTGCTCCAGCCTTCAATCAGTTGATCGGTCGTGACTTGCGGATTGTTCACGAACCGCCAGTACGCCATGTACGCGGCCCAGTCACCCTGCGCCATCTGGCGCAAGCAGACGCTGCGCGTGCAAAGCATAGCCTGAACAAACGCCGCCCCCTTTTATCGAGGCGAACGTCGCCAAACTCGCCAAGTGATAAATCCGGCTCTCGCTGCATCTCCGACGCTCCTTCGAATCAAAGCGTCAGAAACAGAATCATACAAACCGCAAAGCGGGATAACATCATGACGCACCGAGTCAATCTGTCGCGCCAGACGTGTAGAAACCCTAGTGCGTTCGCAGGGACGACGGAGCCGCAGGGACGACGGAGAGTTATCCCGCCGCGTCAAAACACCAGGCCAGAATGCCCTTTTGCGCGTGCAGGCGGTTTTCGGCTTCGTCGAACACGACCGATTGCGGACCGTCGATCACTTCATCGGTGACCTCCTCGCCGCGATGGGCGGGCAGGCAGTGCATGAAGATCGCGTCCGGCTTGGCCAGCGACATCAGCTTCGCATTGACCTGATAAGGCTTCAGCACATTGTGGCGATGTTCGCCGTCCTTGTCGCCCATCGACACCCAGGTATCGGTAACGACGCAATCGGCGCCGCGCACGGCAGCTTCGGGATCGGTGCCGAGCACGATCGGCGCCTGCGTCGCCTTGATCCAGTCCTTCATCGCCTTGTTCGGCGCAAGCTGCGGCGGGGTTGCGACATTGAGCTTGAACTTGAAACGCTCGGCTGCATGCGCCCAGGAGGCCAGCACGTTGTTGTCGTCGCCGGTCCAGGCCACGGTCCTGCCCTCGATCGGCCCGCGATGCTCCTCGAAGGTCATCAGGTCGGCCATCACCTGGCAGGGATGCGAGCGCCGCGTCAGGCCGTTGATCACGGGCACGGTGGCGTGCGCGGCCAATTCCAAGAGCGCGTCGTGATTGAGGATGCGGATCATGATCGCATCGACATAGCGCGACAACACGCGCGCGGTGTCGGCGATGGTCTCGCCGCGGCCGAGCTGCATCTCGGCGCCGGTCAGCATGATGGATTCGCCGCCGAGCTGGCGCATGCCGACGTCGAACGACACCCGGGTGCGGGTCGAGGGACGTTCGAAGATCATCGCCAGCGTCTTGCCTTCGAGCGGCTTCTTGCCCTTCTCATGTGCTTTCAGCTTCGCCTTCATGGTGGCGCTTAACGCCAGCATGCTGCGCAATTCATCCAACGGCAGTTCGTTGATGTCGAGGAAGTGACGGACGGACTTGCTCATCATCCCGCCGCCTTCTTCAACTGGCCAGCCGACAGCGCGACACAGGCGCGCTCCAACCTTTGCACGGATTCCTCGATCTCGGTTTCGGTGACGATCAGCGGCGCCAGGAACCGCACCACATTGTCGCCGGCGCCCACGGTGAGCAATTTCTCGTCGCGCAATGCGTTGACGAGATCGCCCGACGGCACCACGGCCTTGACGCCGACCAGAAGCCCCTCGCCGCGCACTTCCGACAGCACGGCGGGATAGCGGTCGACGACGGAGGCCAGTTTCTGTTTCAACAGCAGCGACATCTTCTGCACGTGATCGAAGAAGCCGGGCTTCAGCATCACGTCGAGCACGGCATTCGCCGCTGCGATCGCCAGCGGATTGCCGCCGAAGGTCGAGCCGTGCGAGCCCGGCGTCATGCCGCTTGCTGCTTCCGCCGTCGCCAGCACCGCGCCGATCGGGAAACCGCCGCCCAGCGCTTTGGCCAGCGACATCACATCCGGTGTGACGCCGACGCGCTTATAGGCGAAGAGATCACCGGTGCGGCCCATTCCGGTCTGCACCTCGTCGAACGCAAGCAACAGGCCCTTCTCGTCGCAGAGCTGGCGCAGCGCCTTGAAGAAAGATTGCGGCGCGGAGCGGACGCCGCCCTCGCCCTGCACCGGCTCGATCAGGATACCCGCGGTCTGCGGGCCGATCGCTTTCTTGACCGCTTCGAGATCGCCATGCGGCACCTGGTCGAAACCGTCCATCGGCGGCCCAAAGCCTTCGAGATATTTGGCGGAGCCGGTTGCTGCGAGCGTGCCCAGGGTGCGGCCGTGGAATGCGCCCTCGAAGGTGACGAGGCGATAGCGTTCAGGATGGCCCTTGGAGAATTGATAGCGGCGCACGACCTTGATCACGCCCTCCATCGCCTCCGCGCCGGAATTGCAGAAGAACACGAGGTCGGCAAAACTCTGCTCGCAGAGCCGCGCGGCGAGCTTCTCGCCATCCGGCGACTTGAACAGGTTCGACATGTGCCAGAGTTTCGTCGACTGTTCCTGCAGCGCCGCGATCAGGTGCGGATGGCAGTGACCGAGCGCATTCACCGCGACGCCCGAGGTGAAGTCCAAATAGCGCTCGCCATTGGTGGCGGTCAGCCAGCAGCCCTCGCCGCGTTCGAAGCCGAGATCGACCCTGGCGAAGACGGGGAGCAGATGCGACGTGGCGCTATTGGTCATGGCAATCACTGAGGTTTGAGACCTGCCTTTGAGACCTGCCGCGGGCGTGCATTGGCGCGAACGCGGCAACAGCCGGTCTTGCGAAAACGAAACGTGCCGCCTCTTAAGGGCGGCACGTGAGAGGTATTCTATGTGGGTGGGGAGCGCTGTCAACACGCACGGAACGGCCTTTCCTGCAGTGCAAGATGCTGAAATCCGTAAGATTGCGGTGTGGTGGAAAACACGCAGTGAAATGCCTAGATTGTCAGAACATGTGGACGTTCGGGCCCGGACTCTTGCGCCCGAGTCACGCCATATTGTAGCTTTTGGGCTGTCGGGTACGACATCTCGTGCGGCAGTTCTGATCCCTTAGAGTCCTTTTGTGCAGGCGTAAACGTTCGGCGCGGTTAGCGCGTCCGGCGAGGGCTAAGGGATTCTGACCGCAGGGATTTTTGAGACGAATGACTCGCCAGCGCTGCCCCCGATTGGCCGGCGCGATGCGAAGGGAAGATTACGATGACCGTTTTGACCTGGTCCGACGATCGCGTCGAACAGCTTAAGAAGCTCTGGGAAGCCGGATTGTCGGCGAGCCAGATCGCCGCGGAACTCGGAAATGTGACGCGAAACGCCGTGATCGGCAAAGTGCACCGGCTGGGCCTTTCCGGCCGTGCCAAGAGCCCCTCCTCGGCCGCCCCGCGGCAGCGCAAGGCACGCCCCGCCCAGCCGATGATGCGGGTGTCGCGCCCGGTCTCGCGCGGCAACACCGCGCTGGCACACGCCTTCGAAGTCGAGATGGAGCCGGATCCGATCGCCTTCGACAACGTCGTGCCGATGAGCCAGCGGCTGTCGCTGCTCGAACTGAACGAGGCCACCTGCCACTGGCCGGTCGGCGATCCCTCGAGCCCGGAATTCTTCTTCTGCGGCGGCAAGGCGCTCACCGGCCTGCCCTATTGCGCCCACCACTCGCGCATCGCCTACCAGCCCGCCGCCGATCGGCGGAGGCAGCAGCCGAAGCAGACGAGGTAAGGGGCGGGATTATCTCAACGTTGTCGTCCCTGCGAACGCAGGGACCCATAACCACAGGTGTCTGTGGTTATGCTGAGCTGGAGCTCCAGCGCATTTCAACAATCGAGATTTGTGGTTATGGGTCCCCGCGCCCCGTGCGCAATTGCGCACTAGGCGGGGACGACGCCGGAGTTTGCGGAAATAGCAGCGAACGCAGCTACGGCTCCACTTTCGCAAACCGGTCATCCAGCGCGTAACCGGCGCCACGGACGGTGCGGATCGGATCCTGCTCGCGGCCGGGGTTGAGCAGTTTGCGCAGGCGGCCGATGTGGACGTCGACGGTGCGCTCGTCGATATAGATGTCGCGACCCCAGACGCTGTCGAGCAACTGCTCGCGGCTGAAGACGCGGCCGGGATGCTCGAGGAAAAATTCCAGCAGGCGATACTCGGTCGGGCCGAGATCGATCTGACGGCCCGAGCGCGCGACGCGGCGCTTTTCGCGGTCGAGTTCGATGTCGCCATAGGTCAGCACGGTGGCGAGCCGCTCGGGGCTCGCCCGGCGCAGCAGGCCCTTCACGCGCGCCAGCAGTTCCGGCACCGAGAACGGCTTGACGATGTAATCGTCGGCGCCGGTCGCAAGCCCCCGCACCCGCTCGCTCTCCTCGCCGCGCGCGGTCAGCATGATGATCGGCAATTGCTTGGTTTCAGGGCGCGCCCTCAAGCGGCGGCACAGCTCGATGCCGGAGAGCCCCGGCAGCATCCAGTCGAGCACGACGAGATCGGGCACGCGCTCCTTCAGCCGCGTATCCGCATCGTCGCCGCGGGCGACGGTTTCGACATCATAGCCTTCGGCGTCGAGGTTGTAGCGCAACAACGTGGTCAGCGCTTCCTCGTCCTCGACCACCATTATGCGCGCGCTCATCTTGCATCAGCCTCTTCTATTTGACGCGTTATCTTCACGCGAACAGGTCTCCACTTCGCTTGAAAACGCTTTGTCAGGTATTCGGCACCGTGGTGGCAAACGTCGTCATGTCGCCCTTCGGGCGCTTGTCGAGCATCTGCTGTCCCTCGATCATGTAGAACACGGTTTCGGCGATGTTGGTGGCGTGGTCGCCGATCCGCTCGATATTCTTGGCGCAGAACATCAAATGAATACAGAACGAGATGTTGCGCGGATCCTCCATCATGTACGTGAGGAGCTCGCGGAACAGCGAGGTGCAGATGGCGTCGACTTCCTCGTCGCCCTTCCACACCGCCATCGCCGCCGGCAGATCGTGCGCGGCATAGGCGTCCAGCACTGACTTGACCTGCGACTGCACCAGATCGGTCATGTGCTCGAGGCCACGCATCAGTTTCAGCGGCTGGAAATCGTTCTCCAGCGCCGCGACCCGCTTGCCCATGTTCTTGGCGAGGTCGCCGATCCGCTCCAGATCGGTGGCAACGCGCATCGCGCCGACGATCTCGCGCAGATCGATCGCCATTGGCTGGCGGCGGGCGATGGTCAGCACCGCGCGCTCCTCGATCAGATGCTGTAGACGATCGACCTCGAGGTCGTTGGCGACGACGCGTTTGCCGAGCGCGACGTCGCGGCGCACCAGCGCGTCGACGGATTCGGTGATCATGCGCTCGGCCAGACCGCCCATCTCGGCGACCAGACGAGTCAATTCCTGGAGGTCGCTGTCGAATGCCTTGGCCGTGTGTTCAGACGCCATCCTTGTTCTCCTTAGCCGAACCGGCCCGTGATGTAGTCCTGGGTGCGCTTGTCGCGCGGATTGGTAAAGATCGTCTGCGTTACACCTTCTTCCACCAGAACGCCGAGATGAAAGAACGCCGTGCGTTGCGAGACGCGCGCGGCCTGCTGCATCGAGTGAGTGACGATGATGATCGTGAAGTTTTCCTTCAGGTCGTCGATCAGTTCCTCGATGCGAGCGGTCGCGATCGGATCAAGCGCGGAGCAAGGCTCATCCATGAGAATGACTTCCGGACCGACAGCAATGGCCCGAGCGATACACAACCGCTGCTGTTGGCCGCCCGACAGTCCGGTACCGGCTTCATGGAGCCGATCCTTCACTTCCTCGAAAAGCCCCGCCCTCTTCAGACTGGTCTCAACGATGTGATCGAGGTCGCTTTTACTCCGCGCCAGCCCGTGAATGCGAGGTCCATAAGCAATATTATCGTAGATTGATTTAGGAAACGGGTTGGGTTTCTGGAACACCATACCCACGCGAGCACGAAGCTGGACTACGTCGAGCCCGCGCTCGTAAATGTTCGTATTGTCGATCTCAATGTCGCCGGTAACGCGGCATGTCAAGATAGTATCGTTCATTCGATTGAGGCAGCGCAAGAACGTCGATTTGCCGCAGCCCGACGGGCCAATGAACGAAGTGACGGATTTCTCCGGAATGTTCACCGTAACGTCGAAGAGCGCCTGCTTCTCTCCGTAATGGACGTTGACGTTCTTTGCGGTGATTTTCGACCGACCCACCGGCATTTCGCCGGATACGGGAATCGTCACCGACGACATGGCTGGAGCGCTATGGGTATTCATTGAAAACTCCGTAACTCTGGATTTGCCGGACGCGCGCGCCAATCGAGTTTTACCATTGCAGTTTCTTTCGGAGCCGGTAGCGGAAGTAGATGGCGACCCCATTCAAAATAAGCGTGATCGCCATCAAAACGAGGCCCGCGGCGGCCGCGTTTGAATGGAAATCAGCGCCCGGACGCGACACCCAATTGAACGCCTGAATCGGCAGGACGGTGAAGCCTTCGAACAACCAGGCAAATGATACGAAGGGAAACTCACCGTTGATCGGGGCCGGCGGCAAGAACGCGATGAACGAAAGCGCACCGATAGTGACCAGCGGCGCGGTCTCGCCGAGCGCGCGCGAAATACCGATGATGACGCCGGTCAGGACGCCCGGAATTGCCGCCGGCAAGACGTGATCCTGGGTGACTTGCCACTTCGTTGCACCAATCCCGTAGGCCGCCTCGCGCAAGCTCCATGGCACGGCCCGGATCGATTCACGGGTGGCAACGATGATGATGGGCAGGATCAGCAAAGCCAGTGTGAGGCCCGCCGTAAATATGCTGCGTCCCGTGCCGAAGCCATAAACGAAGAGTCCAAGTGCCAGAAGGCCGAAAACAATGGACGGAACGCCCGCAAGATTGCTGACGTTGATTTCGATGATGTTTGTCCAGATGTTTTTGGGTGCATACTCTTCGAGATAAATGCCTGCGGCCACACCGAGAGGAACGCCGATAAAGGCAGTAACCGAAATCACCAGAAGCGATCCGACCCAAGCTGACAGGATTCCTGCCTGGCCGGCGCGCCGGGACGGAAAATTGGTGAAGAATTCAGCCGTCAGCCGCGGATAGCCGGAAACCGCCAGGTCGACCATCAGCGCCGCCAGAGCAATCAATCCGATGGATGTCGCCGCGAGTCCGAAACAAATGAATATTATTTCGTTCCTCCGGCGACGCTTGAGGCGATCGATAAACTCGTTGTCGACTGCCTGGCTCGGCACCGTTTCGTCGGTCATGGTCGATGCAATGGACATCAGTAGACCTCACGGAATTTGTGGCGGAGCCAGAAGCCGGCGATGTTAAAGACGAGGGTGAGCAGCAGGAGCGCCAGCCCGGTCGCAAAAATCGTCTGATAGGCGAGGCTGCCGTGCGGCAGGTCACCAAGGGCGACTTGAACGATATACGCTGTGATTGTCGCGGCGGGCTCGCGCGGATCGATCGTGAGATTTGGTTGCTGCCCGGCAGCGATCGCGACGATCATCGTTTCGCCGACGGCACGCGAGATTCCGAGAATAAAGGCGGCCGCCACGCCCGAGGTCGCAGCAGGAAGCACGACCTTGACGGCGGTCTCCAGCCTCGTCGCTCCCATCGCCAACGAACCGTCGCGAAGATTGTTCGGAACAGCGCGCATGGCGTCTTCCGACAGCGAAGCGACGTACGGGATGATCATGATGCCGATGACAATGCCCGCACTCAAGATGTTGAAGCCCGGCAAGTCCGGCACAAAGGTCTGCAGAAACGGCGTCATGAACAAGAGGGCAAAAAAGCCATACACCACCGTCGGCACGCCGCTCAGCAGTTCCAGGATCGGCTTGATGATTTCACGGGTTCTGGGTGACGCGAATTCACTCAGATAGATAGCCGTTATAAGCCCGATTGGCGCAACGAATAGCAGCGCAACCACGGTGCTCAAAAGCGTGCCGCCAAGAAGAGGAAGAATACCGTATCGAGGATTTGCGAACAGCGGCGTCCATACCGTCCCGAACAGGAACTCCGTGATCGGTACAGACCTGAAGAAGCCTATCGATTCAAAGATGAGGACGCCGACGATAGAGAGTGTCACAAAGACTGAAGACGCGGCAGCGACAAGAAGAACGAATTCAATCGCCCGCTCGCGCAATCGTTGCCTGCGGCGCTCCCCGACAGTTAACGCTGACGCCATAGTATCCCCCACCAGCTCGTATCAGACGGCGCCGGAGAAGCCATTGCTTCTCCGGCTTAGTTGCTCACTGCGTTCGATCAGGTCTTCGCGTCACGCTTCATCAGGTCGTCGATCGAGACACCAACTTCGGGGACTCCCCCGAACACGGTGCCTACCCGACCTTCCTTGAAATGCTTGTGCGCCGTCGCATAGGCGGCGGGAGGAAGCGGCAGGTACTTCACTTCCTTCACCAGCGCCGGACCCTTGGTCATCAGGAACTCGACATACTCCTTCACCTCGGGCTTATCGGCGGCCTTGGTGCTGACATAGATGAAGAGCGGACGCGCGAGCGGATTGTAGGTGCCGGCGGTAACCGCTTCGAGCGACGGCTTCACGCAGCCCTTGCCTTTGCCTTCATCAATACCCAGCGCCTTCAGCTTGTCCTTGTGCGGCTCGTAATAAGCGAACGGGATGTAGCCGAGCGCATTCTCGTCACGCTCGATGCCGGTTACGAGAACGTTATCATCTTCACTGGCGGTGAAGTCGGCCCGGGTAGCCTTGGCCTTGCCGTTCACGGCTTCGGTGAAATAGTCGAAGGTGCCGGAATCGGCGCCCGCGCCGAACAGCGTCATCTTCTTGTTCGGCCATGCCGGATTGACGTCGCTGAAGTTCATGACCTTGCCCTGGGCGGCGGGCTCCCACATCTTCTTCAGCTCGGCAACCTTGACGCATTCGAGGGTTTTGTTCTTTGGGCTGACCGCCACGGTGAGCGCATCAAAGGCGATCGGCATTTCAATGAACTTGACGCCATTCTTGGCGCACTCGTCCATTTCCTGGCGCAGGATCGGCCGCGATCCGTTGGAAATATCGGTTTCGCCACGGCAGAACTTCTTGAACCCACCACCGGTACCGGAAATACCGACGGTCACGCGCACCTCGTTCTTCTTCTGTTTCTGGAACTCCTCGGCGACCGCTTCGGAAACCGGGAATACGGTGCTCGAACCGTCAATGGTGATGGTCTTGGTCTGGGCGGACGCTGACGTGGACAGGCTCGACGCGCAAGCCAGGGCTACCAGCGATGTAGCGATCGGGCCGGTAGCACCGAGTGTTTTGAAAAATTTCATGGTGGTCTCCATCTGGTGAGCGAAGCGCCGGAATGCGCCCGATCGCGCTCACGCCGCCCCGTTTAGGAGCGGTCGATAGAGCTTTTACGAAGGTTAGATGACAGTTGGATGACAGCATCAAGCGATTGAAATCGCTCAGGTTTAGTGCGCTGTCGGGATCTTGGTCTGGGGGAAAACAGGCGGTAAAAGTCGCCCCGTTTTTAGGCACGCTTCAATCAAAAGCCGGCCGCGATAACGGCTAAGAATATGTTTCATCAGGGATAAAACCGAGCCCGGTTCCCCGTGTGCTCGCGAGATCGCGCAGGCCGGCTGGTTCGTTTTACGCCCTCGCAATGTGCCATTGCACACTGGGAAATGAGCGTGGGTTGCTCAGCTCTTGATGCCGGCCGACCAGGTCTTCTCGATCAGCCTGACGACCGAATCCGGCATCGGGATGTAGTCGAGTTCCTCAGCCATCTTGGCGCCCTTCTCGAACGCCCATTTGAAGAACCTGATGGCTTCGGCTGAAGCTGCCTTGTTCGCGGGTTCCCTGTGCATCAGGATGAAGGTCGCACCCGTGATCGGCCACGACGCCTCACCCGGTTGGTCGGTCAGGATCACGTAGTAGTTCTTGGCACCGGCCCAGTCAGCATTCGATGCTGCAGCCTGGAACGCCGCAATGGTCGGTCGCACCGCCTTGCCGGCCTTGTTGATGACGGCGCCATGGGTCAGCTTGTTCTGCTTGGCGTAGGCGTATTCGACGTAGCCGATCGAGTTCCTGGTCTGGCTGACGTTGCCGGCAACACCTTCGTTGCCCTTGGCGCCGACGCCGGTCGGCCATTCCACGGCAGTGCCGGAGCCGGCTTTGGCCTTCCATTCGGCATTCGTCTTGGAGAGATAGTCGGTCCAGATGAAGGTCGTGCCCGATCCGTCGGAGCGGCGAACCACGGTGATGGCCTCGCTCGGCAGTTTCAGTTTCGGATTGAGCTTGGCGATCGCGGGATCGTCCCACTTCCTGACCTTCCCGAGATAGATGTCGCCGAGCAGGTCGCCCGAGAACACCAGTTCACCCGGCTCGATGCCTTCAAGATTGACGACGGGCACCAAGGCGCCCATGGCCTGCGGCCACTGGATCATGCCATACTTTTCAAGCTGCTCCGGCTCGAGCGGCATGTCGCTCGCGCCGAACGTCACCGTCTTGGCCACGATCTGCTTGATGCCGGCACCGGAGCCGATCGACTGGTAGTTCAGGCCGTTGCCGGTCTCCTTCTTGTAGGCGTCGGCCCACTTCGAATAGAGCGGGAACGGGAAGGTGGCGCCCGCGCCGGTGATGTCGGCCGCAAAGGCCGACGTCGACGCGGCGACCAAGCCGGCAGCGACGACTGTCCTGACGAAAGTCATGTTGGATCTCCATCTGGCGAACGAAGCACCGGGCCCGCGCGCTGATCCGTTTAGGGCGTCCTACCTGGATTTTACTTTGGATTACAAAAGCGCAAGGGCGGTTCGCCTGGGGAAACAGGCAAATTTGTTCCCGGCCTCCTCGGTGCTCATCTCGGAGCAACAGGCTTGCAGGAGCATCGCTTCGTCTGGTTAGGACGCAGCCTGGATACTCACGGTCGCTACCCTGTTAGCGACCGTGCTTTGATCTCGGAATCAACATCGAAATTCTAGGCCGTGTAGTCGAGCGACTTGAAGCTGAGATGCTTGACGCCTTCCGGCGCGTCAGCGAGCTTACGAATGCTTCCCCATGTCTGCTTGTAATTGGGGATGATGAATTCGTTCACGCCGTCCGATACCACGTTGCCTTGCACGCCGGTCGGATAGGCGAACAGCATAAAGGTTTGCTTCGGCTTGGCAGTCGGCGTGGGATAGACCATAGCCTGCGTCGAGCCGTTGTCGTTGTAGACTTCAACGAGATCACCCTGTTTGAGCTTGAGATCCTCCATGTCCTTCGGGTTCATCTGGATGTAGGGATACGGCATCTGGTCCATGACGAACTCGTTGTCCTGGTCGAGATACGCGTTCTGCCAGATAACATTGGCGCGGCCATTATTGATGAGGAACGGGAATTTCTTGCTCTCGGCTTCCTTGCCCGGCGCTTGCAAGCCACGCCATGCCGTTTCCATGAACTTAGCCTTGCCATCCTTCGTACCGAACTTTCCATCGGTGAACAGTCGCTTGGTGCCAATGATCTTGTCGTCCTTGAAATCGACGGCGGGTTCCTGGAAACCGTTGGTACCCACCGCGCGCAGGCGCTCATAGGTAACGAACTGGCCGCCCTTTTCATGCTTGTGATAACCATCCATGAAGGCGTCTTCTTCGGTTTTCCAATCGAAGCCCTTGAAGCGGTCGGCGATATCGGCCTTGCCTTGCTCACGCAGCACCCGCTCCATGTGGTTGGCGATGCGTGCCGCGATCAGGCAATCGGGCATCGCCTGCCCTGGCGGATCCATGTATTTCTCGGTGAGGCGCATGCGCCGCTCGCCATTCATTGAAGTAAGATTGGCTTCTCCCGATGTGGCTGCCGGCAGCCACACGTGGCACGCTTCACCGATCTTGGTTGGCACGATGTCGACGTCGACCGCGAAGAGTCCGCCCTTCTTGATCGCCCCGACAATGGCATTGATCATGGCGGGCCGGTCCCCATAGGGAGCGGTCATCATTGCGTCCTTCACCATGTCGGTGCGCTTCTTGTAGCTCTGCTTGAATTTGAAGGCGTTCAGCGTCGTCTTGTAATGGTCGCATCCCCAGATGTGATGCACGCCGCCCTTGCCTTCCATCAAGAGCTTATCAACGTAGGCGGCGGGCCGGCCGACATGGGCATCCGCAGGCCGCGAATAGCCTTCCTGATGGCCACCCATGCGGACGCAACCGCCCCCGGGGCGCCCGACATTTCCGGTCGCCAGCGCGACGTTTACCAGCGCGCCGTTGGTCCGGTAATTGTCGTTGCCCCAGATCAGTCCCTTTTCGTACGCAAACATCGTTCGACGACGGGCGTTGCCTGGCTTGGGCTGCGCGATCCATTCTGCCGATCTGCGAATTTGATCAGCGCTTAAGCCAGTGATCTTGGCAGCGTCCTCCAGGCTGATCTTGTTCGCAGCCTTCATCTGCTCGAAGTTGGTTGTCGACGTATCAATGAAGGCTTTGTCGAGCCAGCCCTTCTCCGCGATATAGGTCATCCAGGCATTGAACAGAGCCAGGTCCGTGCCGGAATTGATCGCCAGATGCATGACGTTGTCTTTGCCGGCTTCGACTTCGCAGGCATTGACCGTCACAGTCCGACGTGGATCGACGATGATGACTTTTGCCCGATCTACCGGCTCCGAACCAAACTGCGCCTTCTTCTTGTCAAGCGAAGCTCCGCGCAGGTTCGGCACCCAGTGATTGAGGAAGTAGTTGGTCTGCGTTTCCAGGGCATTGGTCCCGACCGCCACGATCGTATCTGCAAGTTCGGCATCTTCGTAGCAGTTGTTGAGCTCGCCCACGCCCATGTCGCGGGTTGCATGGACTTCGGAATTGTAAGCCGGCCGGTTGTGGATGCGGATGTTCTTGATCTTCATCGCCCCAAAATAGAGTTTCCCCGTACCCCAGGTGTTTTCGTAACCACCACCTGCACCTCCGTGGTCGAAAGCTGAGACGAATATTCCATCTTCGCCCATATCGTTCATTACGGCCACGGTAACCCGCGCCACCAGATCGAGTGCGTCGTCCCAGCCTGTGGGCTGCATTTGCCCGTAGCGCCAGACCATGGGATCGGTAAGGCGCTGAAGTTGCGTGTTGCGCTGCTGCGAATAGCTCATCTCCGCCATGCGGGCGCCCCGCACTGACCCCAATCCTGAATTCACAACGCAGTTCTTGTCCGGCTTGATGACGATGTGAACGTCCTGGCCATTCTGGCGAACGACGTTGTACATCGAGGGTGCGTACCATGCGTCAGTTTCGGCAGGCTGCTGCTTGGCGAGGTCGGTGCCGAATTTATTCTGCCCCGGAGCCACGCCGCCCTGTTTGTTGGCGGGCCAGGTGTAGGCCTTGTAGCCGCATCCCACGATGCAGTAATGGCAGGTAACGTTGAATTCCTTGGCGTCCGCGGGGATGATTGGGAGCCGATCGATTTGACGCTTGTAGGCCATGAACGTTTCTCCCCCTCAGAGCACATTGGAAAGACGGCCGTAGAGCAGCTCATCCACGCCTTCGGCGTAGATGTCACCCTTGCCGTCCACACGAAGCACGTATTGCGGGAGATTCTGCGTTGCCTGGCCCCAGACCTGCTGGCCGCCAGCCTCGCAGTCGAAGCGGGAGTAATGCCCTGGGCAGTTCATCGTTTTGTCGGCCGCATTGTAGCTGAGCGGAAATCCCTTGTGCGGGCATACGATCGAGAAGCCCACGATGTCGCCATCCGCACCGACGCCGCCCGGTACTTTCTTGCCAAGCTTCAAAAGTACGCCCGGCGCATCTCCGTCGGGATAGGAGACGTTCACTGGCTCGTTGAGCTTGAGATCACCGACATTGGCGAGCCGGTTTGAGGGATAGTCGACGCGCGCGGCGGGCGGGGCGGCTTTGGCTTGCGTCGAAACGATTGTGGTGGCGGCCGCACCGGCGGCGGCAAGACCTGCGCCGCCCAGGAATTTTCGGCGGCCGACATCGACCATGCGATCGCATCGCGACATGGTAATTCACTCCTCGGCTACGCCGATACGCCTATCGGCGGGTTTCCTCAGTCAGCCGGTAACACGGCCGGCTGATGCCTCGTGGGACCTTTCTCGCTTTCGGCACGAAGCCAAAAACCCATCTGTCGAGACATCTCGACATATTCAATAATGGAATTGTTCTAGCCTGTCACCAGACCATTCGGTAAAAGTTTAAGATTCCGACTCGTTCGAAAGCAGGAAGCAATGCGCAAATCCATGCTGGCTGCCGCAAGTCACGCCAGCTTCGTCCCCACCGGCAGCCAACTGACCGAACCCCACGCCATCTCCGCGCTCGCTGCGCTGGCGCAGCCGACACGTCTTGCTATCTTCAAGCTGCTGATCAAACACGAGCCAGTTGGCATTACGGCAGGCGTGATCGCCGAAACGATCGGTGCACCGCACAATACGCTCTCCACGCACCTGGCCATTTTGGTGCGGGCGGGATTGCTGCGTGCGGCCCGGGATGGTCGCACCATCGTTTACCGCTCGGATGTCGAGGGAATGCAGTCGCTTCTCCAATTCCTGGTCAACGATTGCTGCAATGGTCATCCCGAGCTTTGCAACATGTTTGATGGACCGACTGAGGGCGCTTGCTGCGCGCCTTCACCAAGCAAGGCCACAGCCCGGAGGAAGCCAAAAAGGATGCAATCGGCGGCCCGCGCCCGAAAGAGGTAATCGCTGGATTTCAGGCGTCGGGCCTCGGCTTCACTTGGGAAAACAGGCGATAAAGCTCGCGCGATTCGATCTGCGCTTGCCCCCCAACGTCACCATAAAACTAGTATTATGGTTGCAATCTCTGTGCCTGAGCAGTATGAAGAGCCATGGACCGAGAGCTCGCCGCACGCTGCCTCGCCGAACTAGGCAACCTGACTCGTCTGGACATCTATCGGCTGCTCGTTCGCGCCGGCCCACCAGGGCTCAACATCAGCGAAATACAAACCCGTCTCGATCTGGCGGCATCGACTTTGGCCTTTCATCTGCGAGGCCTGGTTGCCGCAGGCCTCGTCGCTCAGGAAAAGATCGGGCGGCAGGTGATTTGCCGCGCCCAATATCATCGCATCGACTCCATCATCGAGTTCTTGCGGGAGCATTGTTGCGAAGGGTTTGCGGACGATTTGGCGGCAGAGGCCGCGCGCCGTGCGGGTTGACCTACCGCAGCAGGTCCGTTCGAAGCTGCCTACTATTCACTGCGGCTGGGTCATATTGGGGGCCGGCGCTTTCGGCTCCTTCATGACGGTGCCCGGCCAGACGGCGGGCGTCTCCGTTTTCTTCGATCCGATCACTACCGAACTCGGCATTTCACGCACGACGGCCTCGATCGCTTATGCCGCCGGTACGCTCGCAGGAATTCTGCCAGCGCCAGTGATCGGCCGCTGGATTGATCGGCAAGGACCACGGACCACTGCCACCCTCATCGCCGGTGGACTTGCTTTGGCCTGCGCATTCATGGCGTGCGTTCAGTCCGTGCTCATGCTGCTGATCGGCTTTGCATTCCTGCGTGGCGCTGCCATTGGCGGCCTCAGTCTCGTGAGTCAGCAAGTTGTCAATCTATGGTTTGTGCGACGGCGCGGCATCGCGGCTGCCGCCGCCAGTCTCGGGCTCGCGGCGGGATCAATGGTCTTTCCGCAAGGAATCGATTTCCTCATTTCGTCGTTCGGCTGGCGAGGCGCCTACCTTGCACTGGCCGGATTTGTCGCGCTGACCATGCTGCCCGTTGCCGCTCTGCTGTTTTGGGATCGCCCGGAGAAATTTGGCCTCAACCCGGATGCCGGCCTCGCACCGCCAGTGAAGGACGCGCGGCCGGAGCCGTCGTTTTCGCGGCAACAGGCGCTTCGCACGGGCGTATTTTGGCTGTTGTGCGCCGCCGGTTTCCTGACCAATGCGGTCGGCACGGCACTCTTGCTCAATCACTTCTCGATCATGCAGACCGCCGGAGTAGCCTACATCGATGCGCTGACACTGCTGGCGCTTGCTGGCGGCGTACAGGCTGTCGCTACCATTGGCACCGGATTTCTGGTGGATCGCTATGAACCACGACGTCTGGTTCCGCTGGCGATGGGCATGCTTGCGCTCGCGTCCGCCCTACCGGCGTTCGGCGGCGGCGTTGCGGTGAGCTGGCTCTACGCATTGAGCCTGGGTGGCGCATACGGTTCGCAGCAGGCGATCAACGCCGCCGGCTACGCACAGTATTTTGGCCGTGATCATCTGGGCGCAATCAGAGGAACTTCGTTTGTGTTCGGTGTCGCGGGTGCAGCATTGGGGCCCCTTCCCTTCGCTGCAAGTATCGACTGGACGGAAAGCTACGTAGCCGTGCTGACGATCTGCTGCGGGCTCTCCCTCATGTGCGGGGCGGCAGCTTTCGTCGTCAGTTGCCCGTCAGCGACGGCAAATACGATGGCGATTCCATCTCCGATGACCGAGCGAATGTCATGACGGCACAGGAAACAACCGTTGTGGCGGGCATCGAGATTCCCTCGACCGATCCTGTCTTTCTGACAGTCATTTTCAGATTGCATATCCCCCTTGGCCTTGCGTGTGTTGGTATTGGCGCCATCGCGATGTTGAGCGAGAAGCGTCGCGGCCGTCATTCGAAGTTAGGAACGATCTATTTCTGGTGTCTACTGGCGCTGTTCGCGTCTGCGACATTCCTGTCGCTTATGCGCTGGGACGAAAATTATCACTTGTTTATTCTTGGAGCGATGTCGTTCGCCTTCGCTTGGGGCGGGCGCGAAGCGCTCAGGCAGCGGTGGCGAGGCTGGGTTAAGCTCCACATCGCAGGCATGGGTATGTCGTATACCCTGATGGTTATTGCTTTTTACGTCGATAACGGAAAGCAACTGCCGATCTGGAAAGAATTGCCACATTTTATGTACTGGGCGATACCTCTCGCATTCGGCATACCGCTCATCATACGCGCGCTTCTTTGGCATCCGCTCGCGCGAGCGCGCATCGAGGTTTCCAGCTAATGTGGCCAGATGCGACACGCTTTGCTGACTATGCGCTCAGCCGCCCGATCTGTGCCGACGTTCAGCCTCAGCTACAGCAAGCGCCCCTGTTATTTTCCTGGATCGGCGGGCACGGCACTGTGCCGTATGAGCAGAAAACGCAGCAATCACCGGGAAGCGGCTGAAGCCTCTCTCCGCAGCCGCTGCAGTCGTAGAAGAACTGGCAGGCGTTCGTTGGCATGGTCTCGGTGGACTGATGTCCGCAGGCTGGGCAAGTCAGAGTTGATTGAAGCTCCATCGCGTGTCCCGCGCTTTCCGTAAAATGTGCCCCAACGTCTAGTTAGACGAGCGACCTTCAGCCGGACAGATTTCAAACCGAGGCACTACCCCCTAGCGCTCAGCGAGCGGCTTCGCCGGGGGAAAACAGGCGGTGAAGGTGGCGCCATTTTTCGGCACGCTTTCGATCAACAGCCGGCCGCGATGGCGGTTAAGAATGTGTTTCACCAAGGATAAACCGAGCCCGGTTCCACCCTGCGCGCGGCTGTCGCCGACATCGACGCGGTAGAAACGTTCGGTCAGCCGCGGCAGGTGTTCGGGCGCAATGCCCGGCCCGAAATCGCGGACCGTGACGCGCACTTCCGGCGCGCCCTCGCCCGAGGCGACCTGATTCAGCGAGACGATCACCCTCCCGCCGGAGGCGCCATATTTGAGCGCATTCTCGATCAGGTTCTCGAACAGCCGCAGCAGTTCCTCGCGATCGCCCGCAATCGCGACCGGCGCCTCCGGCAGGGCGATCTCGATCGCGACCTGGCGTTCCCTGGCCAACGGCTCCAGCCCGTCGGCGACCTGGCGAATGATCGGCACGATATCGACACAAGCTTCCGGGCGGACATGCGCCGACAGCTCGACCCGCGACAGCGACAGCAGGTCGTCGATCAGCCGCGCCATCCGCGTTGCCTGCGCATGCATGATGGAGAGAAAGCGCTCGCGCGCCTTGGCATCATCCCTGGCCGGGCCCTGCAGCGTATCGATGAAGCCCGACAAGGCGGCGAGCGGCGTGCGCAGCTCATGGCTGGCATTGGCGACAAAATCGGCGCGCATTTCCTCGACCCGCCGCAGCGGCGTCTGGTCGTGGAAGGTCATCAGCATGCATCGTTCGGTGCCGCCGAACAGCGTCGGCACCGGCACCGGGGTGATGACCAGTTCCATCCAGCGGTCGACCGGCACCTGATCGAGATAGTTGGCGCGGCGCGGCTCGCTGGTCGCGATCGCCTCGCGCAATGCGGTGATGATCTCGGGAGAGCGCAGCGCGAACTGGGCGAGTTCGTTCTTGCGCAGCGCTGGCGCGAGCTGGGCCGCCGCCGCATTGAGATGAATGACGCGGCCGGCGCGGTCGAGCAGCACGGCCGGGTCCGGCATGCCGGCAACGACCGCGCTGACGGCAGCAGATTCAACCGGACTGACGGCGCGGACATCCTCGCGGGAACCGGCGGTATCATGCAGCCGCCACGGCACCAGTGCTGCGGCGGCAATGCAGATGAAGACCGCTACCGCACGCGCCAGCGAGAGATCGGCCAACAGCACCAGCGCGCACAGCGCCAGCCCGGCGGCCAACAGGATGATGGCCGAATGCCGCAACCGGTCCGGCCACGGTGCAAAGAAGGAGGAGGAGTTCGAATCGTCTATCGCCATGGACGCAGGCTTTCCTTCCGCTATTCGCGAGGCGCCCGCCACATCATCAGGCGCCGGTGTCTCCACGCTCGCGCACATAGACGGGGGCCTCATGCCTCGGCTCGGGGTCGGCGGCAGACGCCAACTGGCGCAGGCGCTTCGATCGCGCGCCGATGATAATCTCCCGAAGCGTCAGCAAGATTACAGATATGACAAAAGGGCCGATATAATAGAGGACACGGAACAGCAGCATGCCGGCGAGCAGTTCCTCCCGGTCCATCTGCCAGAGGCCGACCAGCATGGCGGCATCGAAGACGCCGAGCCCGCCCGGCGAATGGCTGGCGAATCCCAACAGCGTGGCCGAGACGAAGATGACCGCGACGACGACAAAGCCGATATCGGGCTCGTCCGGCACCAGCATGTACATCGCCAGCGCACAGAAGCCGAGATCGACGATGCCGATGGCGATCTGCAGGAGCGTCAGCGGGCCGCCCGGCAGGGTGACCGTCCACGGTCCGCGGCCGACCCCGCGCGGCTGGGCCCAGACCCAGGCGACATAGCCGACCAGGGCGATGATGATTCCGAACGCCGCAACGCGGTTGAGCCAGGCCGGCAGTTGATCGATCGAGGCGGCGGCTTCCGGGTGGTAGGCGATGCCCAGTCCCAATACCGCGGCATTGCCGAGCCAGAAGGTGAGTCCGGCCAGGAAGCAGATCTTGGCGACGTCGATCGCGTTCAACCCCCAGGCCGAATAAATCCGGTAGCGCACCGCGCCGCCGGTGAAGACGCTGGCGCCGACATTGTGCCCGATCGAATAGGAGGTGAATGCAGCCAGCGCGTTGATGCGGTAGGGTATGTGGTGCTGGCCGATGGCGTGGACGGCGAACCAATCATAGAAGGTCAGCGTGAAATAGCCTGCTGCCACGAACAGGGCCGCCAGCGCGATCCGGCGCGGCTCGGTGCCCTTGATGGCGTCGATCACCTCGTTGGTGTCGATGCCGCGGAGCATGTGATAGAGCACGTAGCACGCAACGGCGATGACCGTGATGCTGATAAGGACCCCGAGCTTATGCAGGACCTGTTTCTGGCGCAGAAACGAAGTTGCCCTGCGTATTGCTTCCAGCATCTACACCTCGAATTGCGCTTCTGCGACGACGGCAATGGCGCGAACCCCGCCGCCGCTACGCGGCTCCCTTGCCCCTCTGGTAGCGCGTTTTGGGCCGAAGTGGAATTCGTCTGACGACAATAAAACGCGCTTCTTCAACATATTAGGCGAAGTTGATGACGGCGGTAGCACAGTTTTTCTGCATTCCCGCCGCCCGATGGGAGTTTCGGACCATAGCCGGGACCGGTCAACAACCCGTGACGATGACGGCGGTGATGCTGGCCGGCTCATGATGCAGTCAGGCCGGCGGCGCGGTGCGCGAGACCACCCAGTTGCGCAACAATGATCCGATCGCACAACCGCAGAGATAGAGTGCGAACATGATCAGGCCGAGATCGAGCCAGTAGCCGAAACGGCCGGGCACAATGCGAGCGAGCGCGGCTGCGACCAGCGCCGCGACCAAAGCCGAAAGCGCCCACCGCCATTTCCGCGAGATGCCTTCGCCGTGCTGAACCACGGATATCCAGCCCATGCCGAAGCCGAGCAGCACCGATGCCAGGAGCCAGCCCCAGTAGAATGTGGTCAGATAGGCCATGCTCACTTCACCACGAAATCGATACGGCGGTTCTGCGCCTTGCCCTGGTCGGTCTCGTTGCGCGCAATCGGCTGCGTCGAGCCGTAGCCGACCGCACTGAAGCGGTTGGCGGGTAATCCCGCCTTGACCAGATAGTCGGCGACCGCCTGCGCGCGCCTTTCGGACAGCGCCTGGTTGGCCGCCTCGTCGCCGTCGGTATCGGTATGTCCGGCGATTTCGATATTGGCGGCCGGACAGCGCAACGCGGTTTCGATCAGGCGATCGAGCAGACCGGCGGAATCGGCGACGATGTCGGCCTTGCCGGATTCGAAGCGGATCCGGGCCTTGCCGAGCAGCTCGGTAAACAATTGCTGGCAGACCGTCGCATCCACCGGCGCCGCGGCCGGCTTGACCGAGATTTCCGGCTTGAACTGCCAGCCCTGCGGAAAGTCCTTGCCGAGGCCGGCGCGGATCTGACTGGCGGCGGCTTCATAGAGCGCATCGCCCGACAGCTTCACCTCGCGGTCGGAGACGACGAGCGTACCGGTCGACAGCCGCGACAGCGCGCCGAGCGCTGGTACCACCGCGTTGGCGAAGCCTGCGGGCGCGCCGATGCTCGTCTTGAGGTTATCGACGACTTTTTCGCTGAAGAACTTGCGCCCCGCCGCCGCCACCAGCGCGGCGTGGACGTTGTTGTCGGGCACGTTGCCGGTCAGCGTCAGCGTTACCGCGACGGGATCCTTGTAGGCCTGGAAAATGTAAGGCGGTGCCTTGACCTCGTTGGCCGCGATCGAAAAGCCCTCGGGCAGATTTTTCAGCGCGGCGGCAATGGCTTCGCGGCCGCCGAGTTCGCGTGCCATGCCGGACAGGCTGACCGTGGTGTCCGACAGCGTGATCTTGCCGTCCTTCAGCTTGCCGATCTGGTCGATCAGCAACAGCGCGGCATTATCGAAACGAGGCGGCGCCCCGCGCGACAAATTCGTCCGGTCGACCACTTCGACGCCGCCGAGGCTGGCGCGAGCCGCCTCCATCAGCCGGCCCTTGCTCGCCGGCAGGGGCGAACTACCCGATAGCGTTACCCGGACGACGTCGCGTTCAGCCGACCAGACGAACGGCCTGGCTTCGGGAACGAGCCGGGTTTCGTCGTTAACCAAACGCACGCCCGGCACCGCTTCCACCGAAGCCACCGCACTCTGCCGGCCGTCTTCCGAGAATGCGTCTGCGGCCAGGGTCACGTCGCGGCCTTCGACCGAGATCCGCCGTTTATCGAGGATGGTGCCCTTGAGGGCTGCGGCCGAACGCTGCGCCAGATCGATTTCCAGCGGTTCGGTGCTCGTCCAGGCCGCGATAGCCCAACAGATGACCAACGGAATGACACCCGGCCACCATTTGCTACTCCACTTGAAAAGTCCGCGCATTCGAGTTCCCGCCGGGTCCGGAACGGAGAGAAAACAAACCCTTGCGGGGCTGTCAAACCCGAAATGTCGCAGGCGCGAAAGGAGACGGAAATCGGTCCGGCTAACAGTTTCTTCAGCCGTCTGTCGCTAGTTTCGTCCCCGTAATTAACCGGGCAGCCCTGCATCTCGATGAAACTGCTTCGCAACACCGTCATTCGGGCCGGGCTGGAAGCGCTGTACTTCTCCGGAGCGCACCACCTGCTGCGACCAATCTTCGCAGGAGTCGGCATCATTTTCATGCTGCACCACGTCCGTCCGCGCCGCGACGGCGAGTTTCAGCCCAATCATCATCTCGAAGTCGAGCCGGAGTTCTTGCGCGCGATGCTCGCGCATCTTCGCGCGCTCGACGTCGACATCGTCACCATGGACGAGGTGCGTCAGCGACTCCAGAAGCGGAATTTCGCGCGGCGCTTTGCCTGCTTCACCCTCGACGATGGCTATCGTGACAACCGCGATTACGCTTTGCCGGTGATGCGTGAGTTTGACGCGCCCCTCACCGTTTACGTCACGAGCGATTTCGTCGAAGGCACCGGAAGGTTGTGGTGGGTCGCGCTCGAAAAGGCGATCGCCAAGACTACCTCGATCGAAGTCCCGATCGGCGACACAGCAATCCGCCTCGATACCTCGACGCCGGCAGCCAAGCAGGCCGCCTTTGACCGCGTGCACGACTGGCTGCGTCGATTGCCGGGCGAGCACGACCTGCAGCGCGAAATCTCCGCGCTATGCACGCGCCATGACGTCGACGAGTCTCTCATCGCCCGCGATCTCTGTATGTCCTGGGAAGAATTGAAGGCGTTCGCGGACGATTCCTTGGTGACGATCGGCGCGCATACGATCACGCATTGCAATCTGGCGCGGCAGAGCGAAGAGACCGTTTGGCTCGAACTGACCGAAAGCCGCGCGCGGATCGAAGCTAAGTTGCAGCGGCCGGTGCTTCATCTCGCCTATCCCTATGGCGACCGGATCGCCGCGGGCCAGCGCGAATTCGCCCTGGCGAAGGCGGCGGGATTCAAGACGGCAGTCACGACGCGGCCGGGCATGATCTTCCCCGAAAGCGCCGGCCACCTCACGGCGCTGCAGCGGATCTCGCTGAACGGCAACTACCAGGACGAACGGATCATCCCCGTCCTGACCTCCGGCGCCGCCACCGCGATGTGGAACGGTTTTCGCCGCATCGACGCGGCGTAGTCCTTACTTCCCTTCTCCCCCTGTGGGAGAAGGTGGATCGTTGGCGCGAAGCGGCAGCGAGACGGATGAGGGGTTCTTTCCGCGGAGAGAACCCCTCATCCGGCGCTTCGCGCCACCTTCTCCCACAAGGGGAGAAGGAAGGACACACCTTTCTTGACTCGCTCTGCTCCCACGCCCAAAACCTCCGGCAAAGCAAATGGAGGAACGCAATGTCCAAGAATCTTTTCTCGCTCAACGGCCGCGTCGCGCTGGTGACAGGCGGCTCGCGCGGCATCGGCAAGATGATCGCGGCCGGATTTCTCGCGCAGGGCGCGGCGAAGGTTTACATCACCGCGCGCAAGGCAGGTCCCTGCGAGGCGACTGCCAAAGAACTCACCGCCGCCTATGACGGCGAATGCATCGCGCTGCCGATCGACATCTCGACGGTCGAAGGCTGCGAAAAGCTGGCTGGTGAAATCATCAAGCTCGAGCCGAAGCTCGACATCCTCGTCAACAATGCCGGCGCGGCGTGGGGCGCGGAATTCGACGAGTTTCCCGAAAGTGGCTGGGACAAGGTGATGAACCTCAACGTCAAGTCGCTGTTCTTCCTGACCAAGGCGCTGGCGAAACCGCTGCGCGCGGCGGCCTCGCCCGATCGTCCCGCCAAGGTGATCAACATCGCCTCCATCGACGGCATCTTCGTCAACCCGACGGAAACCTATTCCTATGCGGCAAGCAAGGCTGCGGTGATTCATCTGACGCGGCGCATGGCGGCCAAGCTGATCAAGGACAATATCAATGTCACCGCGATCGCGCCGGGCGCCTTCGCATCGGACATGAACCGCGCCGCGCGCGACCAGGCCGACGCGGTGGCAAAACGCGTTCCGGCGCGGCGCATCGGCACCGATGAGGACATGGCGGGTGTCGCGATCTATCTCGCCTCGCGCGCGGGGGATTATGTCGTCGGCAATACGATCGCGGTGGATGGCGGCGTGGTGTATGCCACGGCGGGAAGTGAGATTGCGGGGTAGGCGCCAACAGACCAGCAGCGATCATACCCCGCGAAGGCGGGGTATCCAGTACGGCGCGGCCTCAATTGGTTGCCACAGTGTTTCTGCAATTAAAGTCGGAGTTTACTGGATCACCCGCTTTCGCGGGTGATGACAGCTTGCATGGAAGGCGCGACTTTCGTGCCCTCACGGCTCGTCCTTATCATATTCGACATCAGCCTTCGGCGCGTTGGGCAGTTCGCGCTCCAGCGCTTCGCGATAGCGCACGCAGCCGCGCAGGAATTTCGGCCAAGGCGGGACAGCCACTTCGGGCGTGACGCGCTCGGGCAACAGGCCCCAGAGATTGGGATGATGCCAGCACAGGTCGTGACCGGTGCTGTCGCGGTGCGCGCGGATGCCTGCTCTGAGGCGCTTCACCTCCGCGACCAATTGGTCGCGGCTTAGTTGTTCGAGGTCGCGGTCGGGGTCCATGTTACTGCTCCCCGATTGCGGGGATTAGAGCGGGATGACTTTTCTTCGAAATGTCATCCCCCTCCATCTCTTTGATTTGAGCATGATCTTTTCGGAAAACCGGTTTCCACTTTTCCGGATCATGCTTCAGGTTTCGATCTTCACGTACTCGAAATCGCCGGGCTTGTTGTCGATGCCGACTTTCGGCGGCGAGATCCAGGAGGCGTACTGGCCGGCTTCGGTGACCGGCTTCATCAGCGAGGCGATGAAGTCGCCGTCCTGCGACGAAGGCAACCATTCGCCCTTGCGTTGGTTCCAGGTGGCGTCGTCGATCAGGACGCCGTCGGGCGTCGCATGGACGTCCTTGAACTCGCCGATCTGGCGGTGGAACGCGACGTTCGGCAGGGTCAGCTTGTACTGATAGCCCGCAGTCGAGATCACCTTGTTCCAGCGCAGCATGCCCTTGACGCAATCTTGCGTGTAGTCGTCGCGCAGCCGCATGTTGAGCGCGGTCAGCGCCGGCTCGTCGACCCGCTTGATCACGCCGTCGATCAGCTTGAGTACCGGATAGGTGGCGTTCTTGAGCTGGTGGTCGTCGTCGATCTGGGTTTCCTTGTAACGGCCCTTGATGCCGGCATTGAAGGCATTCGCCGCGTTGGTCGAGACTTCCGAACCAAAGAGATCGAGCGACAGCGAATAGTGCAGGTTCAGCTTCTTCTGGATGGTCGGCAGGTCAATCACGCCGAGCGCGCGGACCTTGGTGACATCGGTCGGATCGGTGATGCCGGCCGCCTTCATCGCCTCGCAGGTGCGCTGCACGACGCGGCTGATGCCGGTCTCGCCGACGAACATGTGATGCGCCTCTTCGGTCAGCATGAAGCGGCAGGTGCGCGACAGCGGATCGAAGCCGGATTGCGCGAGCGAGTGCAACTGCATCTTGCCGTCGCGGTCGGTGAAATAGGTGAACATGAAGAACGACAGCCAGTCCGGCGTCGCCTCATTGAAGGCACCGAGCATGCGCGGGGAATCCGCGTCGCCCGAGCGGCGACGCAACAAATCGTCGGCCTCCTCGCGGCCGTCGCGGCCGAAATATTTCTGCAGGAGATAGACCATCGCCCAGAGATGGCGGCCTTCCTCGACATTGACCTGGAACAGGTTGCGCAGGTCGTAGAGCGAGGGCGCGGTCTTGCCGAGATGGCGCTGCTGCTCGACGGAGGCAGGCTCAGTGTCGCCCTGGATCACGATCAGGCGGCGCAGCGTGGCGCGATGTTCGCCGGGGACCTCCTGCCAGGCCGGCTTGCCGTAGTTTTCGCCGAAGGGAATGACGCGGTTCTCTTCCTGGGGAGCAAGAAGGATACCCCAGCGATATTCCGGCATCTTGACGTAGTCGAACTTGGCCCAACCGCGCGGATCGACCGAATAGGCGGTGCGCAGGTAAACCAGCGACTGCTGAAAACCTTCCGGCCCCATGTCGCCCCACCAGTCCATGTAACCGGGATGCCAGCCCTCCAGCGCCTTCAGCACTTGGCGGTCTTCGCTGAGATTCACGTTGTTGGGGATTTTGGTCGAATAGTCGACGTTCATGTAATTCATTGGGGCCTCCCGTGGTTCGGTCTCGTGTCCCGGACGCGGTGCAGCGTTCTTCACGATGCACCGCAGAGCCGGGACCTATTTCGGTGGCTAAGGTGGGTCCCGGTTCTGCAGCGCGTCACAAGCGTGCCGCGCAGCGCCCGGGACACGGGCCTAAACTCTCGTCATATCGAATTGCGCCTTTTGGCCGGTGCCGTAGCGGCGCAGCGCGCCTTCTTCGCCGACCGCGTTGGGGCGCTGGAAGATCCAGTTCTGCCACGCCGTGAGGCGCGAGAAGATTTTCGATTCCATGGTCTCGGGACCAACGAAGCGCAAATTCGCTTCCATGCCGGTGAGGCCGTCGGGCGAGAAGGATGTGCGCTCTTCCAGGAACACCCGCACCTCGTCGTCCCAATCGATGTCGTCGAGCGCGAAGGTGACCAGGCCAAGCTCTTCGGCTTCCTCCGCGTCGAGAGTGGTGCCGATGGTGACCTCCGCGCGTTCCAGATCGGACGGATCGGCCTGGAAGCGCGATTGCAGGCGGGTCAGGCCGTGGCTCATCGGGTAGGGGCCGAAATTCAGCGCGGTGAGCTGGATCGCCGGCGGCGGGCGGTTGTCGCCCTGGCGTGAGCCGATCAGCATGTAGGAGCGGTCGGCGGCGAACACGAGTTCGGCGAGCGTGCCGGCAAAGCAGGAGCCGGGCTCGACCAGCGTCACCAGCGTGCGCGAGGTAACGTCGATGCGCTTCAACACCCGTTTCCAATAATGCCTGATCTCGTTGACCAGCCAGTGCGCCTTGTTGGCTTCGAGGAAGGCGTCGCAAGCGACCACAGTGGCCGGGTCGCCGTGCGACTTGAACACCAGCATCGCGATTTCGAGTTCGTTGATACGCAAGTGAAGGATTGCATCATCGAGTTCGCGCGCCACCTGGAGCGGCCAGAACGACGCGCCCTGCGCGATCAGGCCGTCGATATCGGCGGGCGGCGCGGCCTCCGGCGCCTTGATCGAAATGGTCGCAATGCGCGCCGCGCGGTCGATATCGACGCTGACGAAGCCGTAGCGGATGCCGGCCTCGTCGATGGTGCGATTGAGCGGCGCAAGCGTGATGCCCTTGCCACTGCCGTTGCGCTTCGAGCTGGCGGCAAATTCCTTGGCGCGCTCGGCAACCTTGGCCTCCAGCTTACTGTTCGGCGCGATTTCATCGACCAGCCGCCAGGCGACGGCGCGCTTGCCTTTAATTCCTTCCTCGATGGTGCAGAAGAAGTCGGCATGGTCGCGGCGCACCTTGCGCTTGTCGACCACGCGCGTCAGTCCGCCGGTGCCCGGCAGCACCGCGAGCAGCGGCACTTCCGGCAGCGCCACGGCGGCGGCGCCGTCATCGGCCATGACGATGTGATCGGTCGCGAGCGCCAGCTCATAGCCGCCGCCGGCCGCGGTGCCGTTGACGACGGTGATGAAGCGCTGCCCGGAGTTTTCCGATGAATCTTCCAGACCGTTGCGAGTCTCGTTGGTGAATTTGCAGAAATTGACCTTGTGGGCGTGGGTCGCACCCGCCAGCATGCGGATGTTGGCGCCGGCGCAGAACACGCGGTTCTTGCCGGAACGCATCACCACCACCTTCACTTCAGGATGTTCGAAGCGCAGCCGCTGCACGGCGTCGGCGAGTTCGATGTCGACCCCGAGATCGTAGGAGTTCAGCTTGAGCTGATAACCCTCGAACAGGCCGGCATTCTCGTCGACGTCCATGGTGAGGGTTGCGACCACGCCCTCCACCGCCAACTTCCAGTGACGGTAGCGCGACGGATCGGTTTGAAAATCGATGTATTTCGCTCCCCCCGCAAGGACGCGATCTTCACCGGCCATGAGCCACCCTCTGTCGTTTTCTCAGGATTTGTTTGGTTCGTTGCATGCACAATAGTTCATGTTCTTGAATGAGTCTAGCCTAAAACGCCGGAACATGCATTTTGTTTCATGTTCGGCCGGCGGCCGCAAAGGCCACGCAATCGGCCTTGGCGAGCTGCGGCTGCTCCAGTTTGGCCTTGATGATGCCGGCCAGCGCCGCAACCGGAAAGCTGTCGGCAAAGCCGTCGCCGCCGACATTGCGCATACCAAGCGCCTCGAGTTCGCCGAACGCTTCACCGAATAGCCGCACCGCGACGTGCGGCTTTTGCATGCGCAGCCGCAGGTTGGCGGTCGTGATCAGGATGCAGGCTCGCAGCAAAATCCGCTCGCGGCCGCCCTGCGGCGCCGCCGCCCATACCGCTTCCAGGATCTCCTGCGACTCCCAGAAGTAGCCGTGGTCGTTGAGCGCCATGCCGTAGCGCAGCGCCGGGTGGCGCGCCGGCACGTAGCCCTGGAAGCGCGCCGGCACCAGCGCTGCGATCTGTGCCAGCGTTTCGTAATCGGCGGCGGCTTCCTTGGACTGGCCGGGCACATAAGCCCATCGCGGCAGCGGCAGATGACCGATGCCTGCGGGCGGCGCGGTCATCGGAACGGCGCCTCGGCAAGCGCATGAACAAAAGCCTTACGCGGCCCGTCCCTGCGAGCCGCTACCTGTGTGCAACACCGCCTTTGCGAATTCCGAAATCGCATCGAGCGTCGCCTCCGGCGTTTCGCGATGCGGCTGATGTCCCGCGCCCGGAATCACAGTCACATCGACCGGACAATAGCATTCTTCCTGCGCGATCTCGACCTGGCGCATGGTCCCATATTGGTCGTCCACGCCCTGCACGATCGCCACCGGCACGCGGATATAGGCGAGGTATTCGGAAATATCCCAGTTGCGGAAATCAGGATCGAGCCATGCGCCGTTCCAGCCATAGAAGGCGTTGTCGACGTCCCTGTGCCAGCGCGAAAGCTTGCCCTTCAGGTTCGTGGTCTCGTAGGCGGTCCGGATCGCCGCAATCGACGCCACCGAAATATCCTCGACGATGAAATGCGGGGCGATCAGCGCGAGGCCCTGCACGCGGTGATCCTGATGCGAGCCCGCATAGATCGCCGCGATCGAAGCGCCATCGGAATGGCCGAGCAGCAGGCCGCGGCGAAAGCCGATCTTGTCGAGCAGTTTTGGCAACACGTCGAGCGCCTCGACATGCATGTAGTCGAGCGGCCGCGGCAGTTTTACCGGCGTCGATGCGCCGTAGCCCGCGCGCGAATAGACGAACACGCCCGCGCCGGTCGCGGCCTGCAACTTGTCCGGAAAGTCGCCCCACAGGCCTGTCGACCCGAGCCCCTCATGCAGCATCACGATAACAGGCGCGTGCTCGGGCGACGGACCGATCATGCGGTATTCGAGATGGGAGGCGCCGACCGTGAGGAAGCCTGAGGGGGTTAGGGTTGTCATTGTAACCGCTCCCCTCACAACACGGCGCGGTGAGCTCCCTCCCCCCTTGCGGGGGAGGGTTGGGGAGAGGGGTAGCCACGCGCACCGCCGTTGCGGCTTACCCCTCTCCCTAGCCCTCCCCCGCAAGGGGGGAGGGAACGAGCGCCACTTGCGGCAACACTTTGCACTTCGAATGACAAGTCCATCATGCCTTCGCCGTTTCGCCATCCCGCAGCTTGAACCGCTGAATCTTCCCCGTGGCCGTCTTCGGCAGGCTGTCCACCACGTCGATCCAGCGCGGATATTTCCATGGGCCGATCTTCTGCTTGACGTGTTCCTTCAATGCTTCATGCAGATCATCCGTCCTGGCGCCGGCGCGCAGCACGACAAAGGCTTTCGGCTTCAACAGTCCTTCAGGATCGGCTTCGGGGACGACGGCGGCCTCGAGCACGGCCGGATGGGTGATCAGCGCGCTCTCGACCTCGAACGGCGAGACCCAGATGCCGGAAACCTTGAACATGTCGTCGCTTCTGCCGCAGAAGGTGTAGCGGCCATCGGCGTCGCGAGTGTATTTGTCGCCGGTGCGGGTCCAGTGGCCCTCAAAGGTCGAACGGCTCTTGGCGCGCTGGTTCCAGTAGCCCTCGCCGGCCGAGGGCGCATCCACCAGCAATTCGCCGACCTCGCCATCGGCCACTTCGGCGCCGGCCTCATTGACCAGCCGCACCTTGTAGCCGGGCACCGGACGGCCGGAGGAGCCGTATTTGATGTCGCCGGGCGCATTGGAGAGGAAGATGTGCAGCAGCTCGGTCGAGCCAACGCCGTCGAGAATGTCGACACCGAAGCGCGCCTTCCAGGCGTTGCCGACCGATTCCGGCAGCGCTTCGCCGGCGGAAGTGCAGATGCGCAAGCGATTGCCGGCGCGCGCGTCCTTCAGCGTCTCGTCGTTGAGCATCGCGGCGAACAGCGTCGGCACGCCGTAGAAGATAGTCGGGTTGTACTTGTTCATCAGCGCGAACATCGCAGCCGGCGTCGGCCGTTCCGTGTGCAACACCGTGGAAGCACCGACCGACATCGGAAACGTCAGCGCATTGCCGAGGCCATAGGCAAAGAACAGTTTTGCCGCCGAGAGACAAACATCGTCCCCGCGAATGCTGAGCACCTGCTTGGCGTAGGTGTCGGCCGTCGCGGCGAGGTTGGAATGCAGATGCCGCACGCCCTTCGGCATGCCGGTCGAGCCCGACGAATAGAGCCAGAACGCCGGCTCGTCGGGATGCGTCGCCGCGGTCGCGAACGTATCGCTCTCGCGTGCGAGTTCATCGGAGAGTTTTTTGTGGCCGTGGGCGTCCTTGCCCGACACGACAACATGCTCGAGGTCCGGCATCCGCGCGACGACATCTTTGACGACCGGCAGCAGCGCTTCGGAAACGAACAGCACGCGCGCGCGGCAATCTCCGAGAATGTAGGCGTACTGCTCCGACGTCAGCAGCGTATTGAGCGGCGCCGGCACGACGCCGGCGCGGATCGCGCCGAGAAACACCGCGGGAAAGTCCACTGTGTCGAGCATGATCATCGCCACGCGCTCTTCGCGGCGGACGCCGAGCCGGCGCAGCATGTTGGCGACGCGGCGGGTCCGCCGCTGCAGCTCGCCATAGGTGAGTTCGGTGACGGTATCGGTGAAGGCGAGCTTGGCGCCGCGCCCCTCCTCGACATTGCGGTCGAGCAGCCAGGTCACCGCATTGTACGAACCGGACGTGCCGCTCACGACACTTCTCCCCTGAGTTTTTAAGAATTATAATTCATACAAAGACACCGGCTACGCTTGCTGTCAATCCTCATCGGCATTATGTTTCCGAAATCCGTTCACCCCGACGCAATGCCGAACGAGGGAAATGACCGAGGCCAGCGACCCCGAATCCGGCTTTCTCGAGCAGCTTGGCCAGCGTGTGCGCACCATGCGCGCCCTTCGCGGCATGTCGCGAAAAGTGCTCGCAAAAGTTTCTGGAATTTCGGAGCGCTACATCGCGCAGCTCGAAAGCGGCAAGGGCAACGTCTCGATCGTGCTGCTCAGACGCGTATCGAACGCGATGGGCGCGCATCTCGAAGATCTCATTCCCTCAGCCGAGCCCGCGCCGGATTGGGCCGTGATCCGCGATCTCTTGCGCAAGGCAACGCCGGCGCAGATTGCGCAGGCCAAGGATGCGCTGGCCGGCGGCGGCCTATCGGCGCAGCGGCGGATTTCCTTTGCCGGCATCGCCCTGATCGGCCTGCGCGGCGCCGGCAAATCCACCCTCGGCAGGATGCTGGCGAAGAAGATCGGCTGGAAATTCGTCGAGCTCAACAAAGGAGGTCGAGGCGCAGAACGGCTTGTCCGTCGCCGAGATCATCGCGCTCTACGGCCAGGAAGGCTTTCGCCGCATGGAGCAGGCGGCACTGACGCAATTGCTGGCGCGCAAGGAATTGATGGTGCTGGCGACCGGTGGCGGCATCGTCTCCGAGCCGTTGACCTTCGACCTGATCCTGTCGTCGTTCTACACCATCTGGCTCAAGGCCGAGCCGGAAGAGCACATGGCCCGCGTCCGCCGCCAGGGCGATTTGCGCCCGATGGCCGACGACCGTTCCGCGATGGCGGAATTGCGCAACATCCTGGTCAGCCGCGAACCGCTCTATGCACGGGCGTCAGCCGTGGTCGATACCGCAGGGCTCTCCGTCGACGCGGCGGCGGCGCGGCTGAGCGATGCGGTCGCGCCGGTGCTGCATGACAAGCACGCGTTCGGCCTGCGCAGCGCAGCGTCCTGACCGCTTCTACGAAAGCGCCATTCGTAACGGCTGTTTCGGCCAGGCCGAAGGTACGCGCTCGACGGTTGCATCCGATGGCAAGCGCGACCGTTAACCACCGCACAAGTTCCATGCGAGCGACGGCTGTAACACACGCTGAAGGAGTGTTACTAAAGCGTTAATCGCATGGGGGACTATCATGCTGGAGCGCCGTCAACACCAAAGAGCCCGCGTCTATTACGGCGGGATGGTCGCGTTCAACGCGCGCAATTCGACGCTTGCCTGTGTCGTGCGTAATTTCAGCAGGCGTGGCGCGAAGATCGAATTCGAGAACTCTGCCATCGTCCCCGACCGGATCGATTTCGAGATCGGGCGCAGGGGCCTCTCCTGCCCGGCCCGCCTCGTCTGGCGCGACCACAACGCGGCCGGGCTGGCGTTTTCAGATGTAGAAGAGACGAGCGACGTCATTCCGCTGGAACGGGCACGCAAGCTGCGCGCGACCGAACGGGCCAACCGGCGGCTGCAGTCGCGTCTCGATCAGCTTCTGTCCGAGCATTAGAACGCATGAGCAGCGTTGAAGGCGAAGACGACGCCATCCTTGCCGTCGCCCGGGCACCGAAGGTGCGCCGACGCCGCCTGCGCACGATCCTTCTGGCCGTGTTCACCGCGCAATACACGCTCGTCGCCATGGCCGTCAGCCTCTCGGTTGCGGGCATCCTGCACTATCTGGTGACGCCGAAGGTCGTCGCCCAGTTCGAGGCGATCGCCGCGGCGTTCAAGCACTAGCCCGGGTGCCCTCGAACTTCGGGCCTGTTCGCGATACTGATGGCGCATGAAGCTCGTTTTCCTCCATGGCTCACCCGCGGTCGGCAAGCTGACGGTCGCCAACGCTCTGCTCCGGATGGTGCCGGGCCGGCTGATGGACAATCACGCGGCGATCGATCTTGCACGTACGATCTTCGACTTCGACGCGCCCGGATTCTGGGAGCTTGTCCACGACGTCAGATCGTCGGCGCTCAATGCCGCGGCAGCGAACGGCGTACCGTTGCTGGTGATGACGTTCTGCTACGCCGAGCCCGACGATCGCGTCCAGTTCGCGAATTTCGAGGAGATCGTACAACGGTACGGCGGCGATTTGCTGCCGGTCTTCCTGCATTGTTCGCGCGAAGAAGCGATGAAGCGGGTCGGCAATCCCGACCGGGTAGCGCGACGCAAGATGGCTTCAGGCGAAGCCCTCACCAGATTTCTCGACAGCTACGACTTCACGGCAGTGCCGCGGCCCGATTGTGTCCGGCTGGATACCGAACTGAATTCGGCGGAGGCAATCGCGCAGAACATCGTCCGCCATTTCGGACTCACACCAGCATCGATTTGACCGACGCCGCCGCCTCGCGCAGGCGGGGCAGAAAGCGTTCGACCATCTCTTCCGCGGACACGCGGTCGACATGCGCGCCCATGTTGATGGCGGCGACGATCGCGCCGTCGTAGCGGCGGACCGGCACCGAGACCGAGCGGAAACCCGGCTCGGCTTCGCGATCGACCAGCGAATAGCCCTGCGCGCGATCGGCGACGATCGTCTTCAGGAGCCGCTTCTTGTCGGTGACGGTGAACGGCGTCAGCGGCGCAAGCTCCATCCGGTCGAGCGCAGCGGCCACTTCGTCATCAGCCAGGCGCGACAGCAGGACACGGCCGACCGAAGTACAAAACGCCGGCAGCCGGTAGCCGATATCGATGCCTGACGAGAAGATTCGTGTCGGGCTGGCGCGCGCGATGAAGACGACATCGTTGCCGTCGAGGATCGCCATCGAGGAGATTTCCTGCGCTTCGCTTGACAGTCTATCCAGCGCCGGCTGCAACACCGAGACGACATGGTTGGAGGCGAGAAAGCTTGACGCCAGCACCAGCACGCGCGGTGTCAGGCGGAATAGCTTGCCGTCAGTTACGACGAAGCCGGCGCGTTCGAGCGTGAAGAGGATGCGCCGCGCGGTCGCGCGCGGCAGCTCAGCCGCCTTGGCGAGGTCGCTCAGCGTCATCGGCTGCCGGCTGCCGCCGAATATCTCCAGCACCCGCAGGCCGCGATCGAGGCTTTCGATGAAATCGGTCGCGCCGCGGTTGTCTGCGTCCGCCGCGCGCTTAAGCTTCGGCATCGCTGCCTCCATAATCCGCTTGCCTCGCGCCAAGCCTACGTTAAAATCGCACAAAAGTTCAATAGGCGAACAAATCTGATATCGGAGGCCTCGCCATGATGAGCCAGGAAGCGAACGACCTGATCACCCGCACCGGCCGCAAGGACCCGTGCGGCAAGCTGATGCGGATGTACTGGCAGCCGGCGGCGCTGGTCGACGAGCTGCAGGGATCGCGGCCGGTTCGCCCCGTAAAGCTGCTCGGCGAAAACCTCGTGCTGTTTCGCGACGAGCAAGGCCGCTACGGCCTGATCGACCGCCACTGCGCGCATCGCGGCGCCGACCTCGCGTTCGGGCGGCTGGAGAATGGCGGGTTGCGTTGCGCCTTCCACGGCTGGCTGTTCGATGTCTCCGGCCAATGCCTGGAAACGCCGGCCGAGCCAAAAGACTCAAAGCTGTGCCAGGGCATCAAGCAGCGCTCTTACCCCGTGGTCGAGAAGAGCGGCATCCTCTGGGCCTATCTCGGCGAAGGCGAACCGCCGGCGTTTCCGGAGATCGACTGTTTTGTGGCGCCCGACAGCCATACCTTTGCGTTCAAGGGCCACATGAATTGCAACTGGCTGCAGGCGCTGGAAGTCGGCATCGATCCGGCGCACGCCTCCTTCCTGCACCGCTTCTTCGAGGACGAAGACACTTCCACTGCCTACGGCAAGCAGTTCCGCGGCGCATCCGCCGGCAGCGACATGCCGATGACGAAGATTTTGCGCGAATACGACAACCCGATCATCAATGTCGAGCACACCGAATATGGCCTGCGCCTGATCGCGCTGCGCGAGATTGACGAAGAGCGCACCCATGTGCGCGTCACCAACCAGCTTTTCCCGCACGGCTTCGTCATCCCGATGAGCACGGAGATGACGATCACGCAGTGGCACGTGCCGATCGATGACGAGAACTGCTACTGGTACGCGATCTTCACCTCTTACACGACGCCGGTCGACAAGACGAAGATGCGCGACCAGCGTCTCGAGCTCTATGAGCTGCCGGACTACAAGTCGCGCAAGAACAAGTCGAACGATTACGGTTTCGATCCGCACGAACAGGCGACCGCGACCTATACCGGCATGGGGACCGACATCAACGTCCACGATCAATGGGCGGTGGAGTCGATGGGCCCGATCCAGGACCGCACCAACGAGCATCTGGGACAATCCGACAAGGCGATCGTGCAGTATCGCCGCCTGCTGCGGCAGGAGATCGAGAAGGTGGTCGGCGGCGAGAAGCCTATGCTGTTCCTCGACGCGGCACATGCGCGCTCGATCCAGGGGCCTGCCACGATGGACGGCATCGGGCCCACGCAGGGCTGGGAAATCTACTGGATGGAAATCGACGTCAAGCGCCGCCGCGGCGCGCCCTGGGCCGCGCCGGTGCCGGCGGAGATTTCCGGCAAGGTGCCCCACCTTACGGCGGCAGAGTGATTTAGCACCGTCATTCCGGGGCGGCTCGCAGAGCCGAACCCGGAATCTCGAGATTCCGGGTTCGATGCTGCGCATCGCCCCGGAATGACGGAAGATGGGGGATAGACGTTGAGTTTCGTAGAACGTCACGGGCTGTGGTCGAACGAGCAGCAGGAGGCCGCGAGCCGCCTGCGCAGGATCGTCGAGGAGAAAAATCTCGAAGTCATCCGCCTGTCCTTCCCCGATCAACATGGCATCCTGCGCGGCAAGACGCTGGTCGCCAGCGAAGCGATCGCCTCGCTAGAAAGCGGCTGCTCCATTACCACCACGATGCTGGCCAAGGACACCTCGCACAAGACGGTGTTCCCGGTGTTCACCGCCGGCGGCGGGTTCGGGATGAAGGAGATGGAGGGCGCCGCCGACGTCTTGATGGTCGCCGACCCCACCACGTTTCGGGTGCTGCCGTGGGCGCCGACCACCGGCTGGCTGCTGTGCGATCTCTACTTCAACGATGGCCGTCCGGTGCCGTTCGCCACGCGGCATCTCTATCGCAAGGTGATCGATCAGCTCGGGCAGCGCGGCTACGATTTCGTGGCTGGGCTCGAAGTCGAATTCCATCTCTTCAAGCTCGACGACGCGCATATGGCGCCGGAGGATGCCGGCCAGCCGGGTCGGCCGCCTTCCGTCAGTCTGCTGTCGCACGGCTACCAATATCTCACCGAGCAGCGCTACGACCAGATGGAGCCGGCGCTGGAAATCATCCGCCGCGACGTGCTGGCGCTCGGGCTTCCCTTGCGATCGGTCGAGGTCGAGTTCGGTCCGAGCCAGTGCGAATTCACCTTCCAACCGACCAGGGGCCTCGCGCCCGCCGATAACATGGTGCTGTTCAGATCGGCCGTAAAACAGATCGCGCGCCGCCACGGCTATCACGCCACCTTCATGTGCCGGCCAAAACTGCCCAATGTCTTCGCCTCAGGCTGGCACCTGCATCAATCGCTGGTGTCGCGCGCAAGCGGCGAGAATGCGTTCATGGCCGGCGAAAAGGATGAGGTGCTGAGCTCGTTTGGACGCGCCTATCTCGCGGGACTGCTGGAGCACGCCCGCGCATCCACCGTGTTCACGACGCCGACCATCAACGGCTACAAGCGCTACCGCTCCTATTCGCTGGCGCCGGATCGCGCGATCTGGGGCCGCGACAACCGCGGCGTCATGATCCGCGTGCTCGGCGGTCCGGGCGATGCGGCCACACGGCTGGAAAACCGCATCGGCGAGCCTGCGGCGAACCCGTATCTTTACATGGCCTCGCAGATTCTCTCAGGCCTGGACGGCGTCGACCGCAAGCTCGATCCGGGACCGTCAGCGGATGCACCGTACGAGACCAAGGCGGCGTTGTTGCCGAAGAGTTTGCGCGAGGCGGTGTTCGCGCTGCAGGACGATCCGTTCTTCCGGCAGGCGCTGGGGGCGGAGTTCGTGGACTATTACGTCCACATCAAGAACGCCGAGATCGAGCGGTTTCAGGCCGAAGTGTCGGACTGGGAGCACCGCGAATATTTCGAGATGTTTTGAGGCTGGGAAACTCCGCTCTCTCAGTCGTCATTGCGAGCGCAGCGAAGCAATCCATCAATCAGCAAGCGGAAGCATGGATTGCTTCGCTGCGCTCGCAATGACGGGCGGATCGGCCGTGCCCCAATCTCCGGAATCGTAGGGTGGGCAAAGCGACTTGTCCGCCGTAGCTCAACGAGCGAAGGCGGAAGCGTGCCCACCATCGGGCGTCCGACGGGATGGATGGTGGGCACGGCGCTGGTGCGCCTTTGCCCACCCTACGGCGCCCTCAAATCCCGAGATACCGGTGCTGCAGATCAGGCTCGGCAATCAACTGCTCTGATGTCCCCGTCCACACCGTCCGCCCGCGCTCGATGATGTAGTGGCGATCGGCGATGCGGGAGAGGTTGGCGACGTTCTTGTCGATCACCAGCACGGATTGGCCGCGGCCCTTCAGCATTGACAGGCAGTTCCAGATTTCCTCGCGGATCAGCGGTGCGAGGCCTTCGGTGGCTTCGTCGAGGATCAGAAGCTTCGGGTTGGTCATCAGCGCGCGGCCGATCGCCAGCATCTGCTGCTCGCCGCCCGACAAGGTCACGCCCATGTTGTTGCCGCGCTCGGCAAGCCGCGGGAACAGCGCGTGGATCTTGTCGATGGTCCAGGGATCGGGATTGCCGGAGCGGTTGCCCGAAGCCGCCACCAGATTCTCGTAGACTGTCAGGTTCGGAAAGATCTGGCGGCCTTCCGGCACCAGGCCGATGCCGAGTTTTGCTATTCTGTAGGACGGCAGGCTGCGCACTTGCTCACCGGCGAAGCGGATCGTGCCCGCGCGGGCCGGCGTCATGCCCATGATGGAGCGGATGGTGGTGGTCTTGCCCATGCCGTTGCGGCCCATCAGGGCGACCATCTCGCCCGATTGAACCTTCAGCGACAGGCCGAACAGCACCTGGCTGAGACCGTAGCGGGTCTCGATCCCTTCAACTTCGAGCAGGGTTTCGGCGGTTTTTGATTCAGCCATGGCTCACCACCACGTGCTGGTCGCCGAGATAGGCGCGCTTGACTTCTTCATTATTTCGGATGGCGTCTGGATCGCCCGAGGCGATCACGCGGCCATAGACCAGCACCGTGATGCGGTCGGCCAGCGCGAACACCGCTTCCATGTCGTGCTCGACCAGCACGATGGTGACTTCCTTGCGCAATTCCTTGAGCAGCGCCACCATGCGCGCGGATTCGGTGATCCCGAGGCCGGCCATCGGCTCGTCGAGCAGCAGCAATTGCGGCTTGGTGGCGAGCGCCACCGCAAGTTCGAGCTCGCGCTGTTCGCCGTGGCTCAACTCCGACACCAGCACGTCGGCGCGCCTGGCGAGCCCTACTCGCGCGAGCGCCGCCTGCGCCGCGTCGCGCAGATGCCTCTCCTTGCGCGCCGAGCCCCAGAAGCGGAACGAGTGGCCGTCATGCGCTTGCGCCGCCAGCGCGACATTATCGGCTGCGGTAAAATCCGGCAGCAGGCAGGTGATCTGGAACGAGCGCGCCAGGCCAAGCCGGCTGCGCTGATAGGACGGCAGCCGCGTGATCTCGCGGCCGGCGAAGTGAATGGTGCCGGAATTCGGCATCAACTGTCCGGTCAACTGGCTGATCAGCGTGGTCTTGCCGGCGCCGTTGGGACCGATGATGGCATGCAGTTCGCCCGGCACGACATCGAGCGACAGATTGTCGGTGGCTTTGATGCCACCAAAACTTCGGACCAGGTTTTCTACACGGAGCAGAGGATCAGCCACGGCTCAACCTCCCGAGCAGGCCCATGATGCCGCCGCGCGCGAACAGCACGATCAGCAGCAATAGCGGGCCCATGATCAGCGCCCAATATTCGGTGAATTGCGACAGGACTTCTTCCAGCAGGAGGAACACGATGGTGCCCAGGACGGGACCGAACAGCGAGCCCATGCCGCCGAAGACCACCATCACCATGAGTTCGCCGGAGCGGGTCCAGTACATCCCAGCCGGGCTGATGAAATCGGTGTTGTTGGCGAGCAGCGCGCCGGCCAGGCCACAGATCGTGCCTGAGATCACGAAGCAGACGAGACGATATCTGTTGGCGTGAAAGCCGATCGCCTGCATGCGCTGCTCGTTGGAGCGCACGCCCTGCACCACCATACCGAACCGGGAATTGACGATGCGCCAGATCAGATAGACGCCACCGAACAGGCAGCCGAGGCAGAGATAGTAGAACTGCACCCGGTTCGACAGGTCGATCAGGCCACCGAAAGTGCTGCGCTTGTAGATGGTGAGGCCGTCGTCGCCGCCATAGCGAGAGAGGCCCGAGGCGATGTAATAGGCCATCTGCGCGAAGGCGAGCGTGATCATGATGAAATAGACGCCGCGGGTGCGAAGCGAGAGCGCGCCGATCACGAGCGCATAGAGGGCGGACGCGGCGAGCGCGACCGGCCACTGGATGAAGCCGGAGCCGACGCCTTCGTGGGCGAGGATGCCCACCGCGTAACCGCCGATGCCGAGATAGGCGGCGTGGCCAAAGCTCATCATGCCGCCATAGCCCATGATGAGATTGAGGCTCGCGGCCGCCAGCGCGAAAATGACGATGCGGGTGAACAGCGTCAGGATGAAGATGTTGCCGGTCAGTGCCGAATAGGCCGGCAGCAAGGTGAGGGCAAGCGCGACGAGCGCCACGATGACGTTGCGGGCGTTGATGTGAGATTTCATCGCTTGGCAGCCGGAAACAGCCCCTCCGGCCGCACGACGAGGACGATGGCCATCAGGAGATAGATCAGCATCGATGACAGCGCGGGTGCGGCGGTGGAAGCGGCGGCGGAACTCAGCACGGTGCGCAGGAGATCGGGCAGGAAGGCGCGGCCGAGCGTATCGATCATGCCGACGAAGATCGCGGCCATGAAGGCGCCGCGGATCGAGCCGATGCCGCCGATCACGATAATGACGAAAGCAAGGATGAGGATGTTCTCGCCCATGCCGATCTGCACGGTGAGGATCGGTGCCTGCATCAGCCCGGCAAGGCCTGCGAGCGCCGCGCCAAGCCCGAACACCAGCGTGAACAGCAGCTTGATGTTGATGCCGAGCGCGCCGATCATTTCACGGTTGGAGGCGCCGGCGCGGATCAGCATGCCGATTTTGGTCCGCATCACCACGATATAAAGCAATGCCGCGACCGCCAGCGCGACCACGATGATCGACAGCCGGTAGGCCGGATAGAACACGCCGGGGACGATCTGTACCGGAACGGTCAGCCAGGGCGGAAGCGGCAGCGACAGGCCGGCGGGACCCCAGATCAGCCGCACCGCGTCATTGAAGAACAGGATCAGCCCGAAGGTCGCCAGCACCTGATCGAGATGGTCGCGGCCGTAGAGGTGTCTCAGTGCGATGAATTCGAGCGCGATGCCCAGTAACAGCGTGGCACCGAGCGCGAGCAATATGCCGAGCACAAAACTATTCGTCCACGCCACGAAGGTCGCGGCGAAATAGGCGCCCATCATGTAGAGCGAGCCGTGCGCCAGATTGACGAAGTCCATGATGCCGAACACCAGCGTCAAGCCGGCCGCCAGCAGGAACAGCAACAGGCCGAACTGCAGGCCGTTCAGCGATTGTTCGATAAGGACGAGCATGAATCCTAAACTCTGGACCTAGAGCGTGATGACGCGTCATCCCGCTCTATCTTTATATTTTTGGGCATGATCTTTTCGGAAAACCGGTTCCCACTTTGCACTAACGTGGCCCTCCGGGTCCGGATCATGCCCTAACAAAACAGCGGCAGCACATCTGCGCCGCCGCCATTTTTCTTGTTGGGCGGATGATCTGTCGTTAACCGCCCCCGGGTCAAGCCCGAGGGCGCGCTCCGGCGATCATGCACCGGCCATGCCAACAATCACTTCTTCATCGGACATTTGTCGTGGAAGCGATCCTGGTCGTCCTTGACGATGGTCGCCACTGTCTTCAGCGAGAGCTGGCCGTCGGCGTCCTTGACCACATCCTGCAGGTAGAAGTTCTGGATCGGAATGTGGTTGTTGCCGTATTTGAACGGGCCGCGCACGGACTTGAAGTTGGCCTTCTCCATCTCGGCCTTCATCTCGTCCTTCTTCGAGGTATCGCCCTTCACCGCAACCACCGCACTGTTGATCAGGTTCGCGGCGTCATAGGACTGCGCGCCGTAGAAGGTCGGGCGCAGGCCGGTATACTTCTTGCGATAGTCCTCGACGAACTTCTTGTTCTCCGGGAACGGCAAATCGTTGACCCATTGCTGCGCGCCGGGCACACCGATCGCGTTTTCCTTCTGCAGCGGCAGCGACAATTCGTCGATCGTGAACGCCGTATAGAGCGGGATCTGCCCCTTCAGTCCGGCCTGGGCGTATTGATTGAGGAACTGGACACCGGCTGCGCCGGGATAGAACACGAAGATCGACTCGGCCTTGGAATTCTTGGCCTTGGTGAGCTCGGCGGAGAAGTCGAGCTGGCTCGGCCACACCGTGTATTCCTCGCCGACGACCTGGCCCTTGAAGGTGCTCTTGACGCCGGCCAGCATGTCCTTGCCGGCGGCGTAGTTCGGGCCGATCAGGAACACTGATTTCACGCCCTTCTGGTTCATGTAGGTGCCGACCGCCTGCGGGGTCTGATCGTTCTGCCAGGAGGTCGAGAACACGTAAGGCGAGCAGAGATCGCCGGCGAGCTGCGAGGGACCGGCGTTGGCCGAGATCAGGAAGGTCCTTGAATCCACTGCGGTCTTCAGCGAGGCCAGCAGCACGTTCGACCAGATATAGCCGGCGATGAAATCGACCTTGTCGGACTGGATCAGCTTTTCGGTCTTCTGCTTGCCGACATCAGGCTTCTGGCCGTCATCTTCATAGATCACCTCGACCGGTTTGCCGCCCATCTTGCGGCCGAGATGGTCGAGCGCCAGCTCGAACGAGTTGCGCATGTCGTTGCCGATCACAGCGGTCGGGCCGCTGAAGGTCGAGACAAAGCCGATTTTGATGGTGTCGCCAGCGAGCGCGGGCTGCGCCAGCGCCAGAATTGTTGCGCCTGCCAGCCAGAATGCCTTTTTCATAATCACTCCCCTCCTGTTTATCACTCAAAACCCGGTCAACCGGGCGACCGGCAACGCTTGCTCCGCGCGCCTCTTATCTGTGAGGTATTTTGTGCGCGAAATCGCCGGTCAGCGGCAAGCATGAACCCAAGGCTCCGGTTAGAACCTTCGGCGCATGCTTAAGCCACCTGCACCATAATTCGCGGATGGCGGGGATGGCAAGAAATATAATGCCGGTTGCCCCAGACGGACCAAGGGACCGGCTAGGGGGCTACCTGACATTTTCAATCTCCCCTCGCTTCCATCCATGAAAGGCTCGAGATCAATACCGAGGGCGCCCGGCAGCGCCGTCTCACACAAATCATTTTAGGCTTAAAACAATTTTTCGCAAGGGTGGAATCGCGCATTCCCACCTTCACCTTCCAGGAAGCACTCGTTCAGATCAGGTATTCCGCGCCATCGATGACGTAAGGCGCGTGGCGGAAATCCCGGATGGTCGCGACCTTGCCGGCCGACCAGCCCAGCAGCACGAAATATTTCGGCTTTGCATCGCCTTCGTTGGGATCGAACACCAGGATGGCGGGACGCCCCTCCACCAGGCCCGCCACCAGGCGCCAGTCGCTGACCTTGTCGTAATTGCCGAAATAGCGCGACACTTCGGCCTTGCCACGCAAGTGGGTCCTGCTGACGAGATCGAGCCTGACATCGTCCGAGATCATGGCGCGGATGGCATCGAAATCGCGCGCGTTGAAATGGGCGACATAGGCGCCGAGCCGCTCACGATCGGCGTCCGATAGTTTTTGCTGCGGCGTGTCGTCCGGCTCGTCGGCAATTTCACGCAATTGCGCGCGGCCGCGATGCAGCGCGGCCTTGGCCGCGGGCAGGCTGCAATCCATTACGTCGCAGATTTCCTTCAGCGAGCAGCCGAGCACGTCCATCAGGATGACACTCGCACGCTGTGGCACCGGCAACCGCATGAAGGTGCGCAAGGAGGTCGCGGCGATCTGGCGGCTTGCCACGGCATCGAGCTGGTCAACGATCATGTCCACCTCCGCTGGTCCCCGGAACGCCTCCTGGCGCTTGCGCCGGCGCAGAAAATCCAGCGCGGTGTTGTGCGCAATGCGGAACAGCCAGCCTTCGGGATTGCCGAGCGTGCCGGCGGAGGCATGCGCCTCCACCGCCTTGATCATGGCATCCTGCAGCACGTCCTCGCCGTCGATGACGGAGCCCACCATGCGCGCGCAGTAGCGATGCAGCCTTGGGCGCATCGCCACCAGCAGGCGCTCGATGTCGAACGCGCCGGACGTCTCGGGACCCACTGTCATTCAAACTCCGGCAAGCGCGTTCTCGGTCTCGCGCAACATGCGATAATTGCCGACGATGGTCACGCCTTTCGGCAGCGGCGGTTCGGCGCAACGCTCGCGAATGCCGCTTTGGAACGCCTGAAACGCCGCCAGTTTCGGCAAAGCGCTGGAGCCGTCATCGGCTGCGGTCTCGACGAAATGGATGAACGTATCATCCTCCAGCCGCAGCGACAGATAGCGAAAGCCCTCCGGCTGGGCCGCCTGCAATTCGGCAAACACCGCCGCCACCAGTTCGGCGTTCCTGTCGCTCATTTCCGGCTTGGTCTTGTACCTGATCACGGTTCGTCTCATGGCTTTCTCCTGTTCTGCGGCCATCTCGAGCCCAAAGGACGTTTGGGATTGGGCAAAGGATGCGGTGGCAGGAAATTTATTTTGCCGTCGTCCCTGCGAACGCAGGGACCCATAACCACAGGATTTTTGTTGTTGCGCTGTGCTGTGGCTCCAGCGTTCTCAACAATAATCTTCTGTGGTTATGGGTCCCGGCTCCTGATGCGCAATTGCGCATAAGGGCCGGGACGACAGCACGATGCACTTTCGCTATCGGTCGATTGACAAAGACGTATTGGAGCGGAGCCGCAAATGGCTACATAATCCAATGCGTTGAGACATCTGAAACCGGGGGTCCCGTTCCATGACGACCGTGCCGAAAGAACCCCATCACGTCGTGATCGTCGGCGCCGGTTTTGGCGGACTGGAAGCCGCCTTTGGCCTCGCCGGTGCGCCGGTCCGGATCACGCTGATCGACCGCCGCAACCATCATCTGTTCCAGCCGCTGCTCTACCAGGTCGCGACCGCTTCGCTGGCGACGTCGGAAATCGCCTGGCCGATCCGCTATCTGCTGCGTGACCGCCCCGAAGTGACGACGCTGTTTGCCAATGTGAATGGCGTCGATGCCGAGGGAAAGCGCGTGCTGCTCGAAGACGGCGAGACGATTTCCTACGACACGCTGATCCTCGCCACCGGCGCCCGCCATGCCTATTTCGGCCACGATGAATGGGAGCCGTTCGCACCAGGCCTGAAGACGCTGGAGGATGCCACGACGCTACGGCGGCGCATCCTCGTCGCCTTCGAGCGCGCCGAGCGCGAAAAGGATCCGGCACGCCGCGCGGCGCTACTCACCTTCGTCATCATTGGCGCGGGCCCGACCGGCGTCGAAATGGCCGGGACCATCGCCGACCTCGCCAAGGACACGCTGCCGCCGGACTTTCGCAACATCGACACCCACAAGACCCGCGTTGTGCTGATCGAGGCCGGCCCGCGCGTGCTCGCGGGCTTTCCCGAAGACCTCTCTTCCTATGCGCAGCGCGCGCTGGGGGAACTCGGCGTCGAAGTGGTGTTGGGGCAGCCGGTCACGGAATGTGCGATCGACGGCGTCGTCTATGGCGGCAACAGGCTGGAGGCCAGGACCATCGTCTGGGCGGCCGGCGTGCGCGCCTCGCGCGCAGCGGAATGGCTGAAGGCGCCCGCCGACCGCGCCTACCGCCTGAAGGTCGAGCCTGATCTGACCGTGCCCGGCCATCCCGACGTGTTTGCCATCGGCGATACCGTGACGATCGCCGGCCCCGACGGCAATCCCGTGCCCGGCATCGCGCCGGCGGCCAAGCAACAGGGGCGCTACGTGGCGGCGCTGATAAAGGCACGCTTGAGCGGCGGCACGCTGCCGCCGTTCCGCTACAAGCATGCCGGCAGTCTCGCGCAGATCGGCAAGAAGAAGGCCGTGATCGATTTCGGCCGCATCAAGCTGCGCGGCAACCTCGCCTGGTGGATCTGGGGCATCGCCCACATCTACTTCCTGATCGGCCTGCGCAACCGGCTCAGCGTCGCCTTGAGCTGGCTGTGGATCCACGCCCGCGACCAGCGCGCGGCGCGGCTGATCACGCAGGGCTCGAGCAAGGTCACGGGATAGGCTCGCTTCGCAGGGATCGTGCGGGCGGAGCCCCTCACCGCGCGCAGGCAAAACTGGCCGCGCTACTCGTCGGCCCCGATTTGTAATGCGGCCATGCCGGCCATTGGCACAATGGCAGCGAGCGCGTGGTCTCAAACGCCGGCGCTTCGACCTTCTGCTCGATCACCTCGAGGTCGCCGGGCGCCTTGCCGTTCTCGACCCAGTCGACCAGCACGGCCAGCATGTCGACATTGGCAGGCGCGCCGGAGCCGACATGGTCGACACCGGGCGCGGTATAGAGGCGGGCGAACTCTGCGGTCTTCTCGCGGCCCAAGGTGCGCTGCACGTTTTCGAAGTAGCGTATCCCTGCGTAAGGGCTCTGGGCATAATCAGCCATGTTTTCGAGGATCACGAGCTTGCCGCCGCGGGAGGCAAAGCGGCTGAGGTCGGGATTGGTCGAATCCATCAACCGCGATACCTGCAGCAGGCGCTCCTTGTGATCCTCGGGCTTGTAGGTCGTGACGTCGAGCTTCGGATTGCGCGCGAAGACATATTGGATGCCGCCCGCACCGTAGATCCAGGCGATGCCGTTGGCAGGCAGCGGCGGCTGCGCCGGCGCCGCCTTGCCGAGCCACCAGGCGACCCAGCCGCCGGTCGGACCGAACGCAGGGGTGTTTTCGCCGGAGACGCCCCAGCCCGGATAATCGTCAAGACCGTTCTCCAGGGAGAACGGGAACTTATACGTCGAATGCAGCGTCTTGATCGCCGCGATCTGCGTCTCGCTCAGACACTGGTCGCCGCTTTGGCCCGGCGCACAACGCAGTGTGTCCGGCTGGAATTTCGCCTTGCAGCCAACCGGGTCCAGCACCAGCGAGTCCTCGGCGCCGTCCGCCTTGTCGCAGGCAGCAAGCACCGCCTTGGCCACGAGCTCGACCTGCGCGGGACGGATCCAGCCCTCACCCATCGTTGCAAGCCCCGACCGCGTCCCGGCATGCTGCAATCCGACCCAGTTGATGACGGGCACGCGGGCAAAGATGCCGTCAAAATCGTCGGGATAGCGCTGCGCCATCGTCAACCCCTCGCGCCCGCCTTCCGACGATCCCATGAAATACAGTTTGGCCGGCGGGTTACCGTAGGCGCGCAGCATCAGCGCAACCGCGGCGTCGCGCACGCGCTTGTAGGAACGATGGGCGAAATTCTCAAAGGCCTCGTCGTTGAGCGCAAACGTCTGCGGCGGCTCGCCCGGCTTGGTCTCGTGGCCGGAATCCGTGCCATAGGTGACGAAGCCGCGCGCCAGCGGCGACGGCGCGCCGAACGGATACGCCGGCGGCAAGGCAAGCCCGGTGATCAGCACGCCGTTGAAGCCGCCACCACCATATTGCAGCGAGCGGCCGTTCCACTCGACCGGAAGATTCACCTGAAATTTGATCGGCGGCGCCTTGGGATCGGCCGGCGCGATCTGGCCGAGGACCTTGCAGAATTCCGGATTGGCCGGCGTGATGCGCGCCGCCGGCGTCGGTGCTCTTTCGGCTACGGCAAGCGGCGACGGCGCAACCATGGTCGCAGAATCGATCCGCACGGCATTGTCGGCCGGCCGGATCAAATCGCTGCAGGTCGCGGCGGGATCGCCGACCATCTTTGCGGCCGTCGCGTCTGCGGGAAGAAATGAGGTCGCAGCGAGCAGCGAGGCCAACTGGATCGACGTGCGAATATGGAATCTGAGGCGTTGCATCGTTTCCCCCTTCGCTGTCGCAGCAGCGTTTTTGACCAGCCGTCTGGCCTACAATGGTGGTGCAGGCGAAGCGGGCGTCAATCAGAAATAAGACGAGGCAAGAACGACGCCAACGTCTCGGGTTCTTTATGCGGCGATACCCCCACCCCGGCCCCTCCCCCGCAAGCGGGAGAGGGAGAGCACTTTCATTTCACCAGTGAGCAGCCGCCGTCGGCGAGTGGGCGGAAGGCCTGGTCGGCCGGAATGGTCGAGACCAGCTTGTAGTAATCGTAAGGATATTTCGACTCTTCCGGCTTTTTCACCTCGAACAGGTACATCGGGTGGATGACGCGGCCGTCCTGGCGGATGGTGACGTCGCCGAACAGCTTGTCCTTGCCCTTGAACTTCTTCATCTCAGGCACCGCATCCTTGGCGTGATCGCTGCCGGTCGCGGCCACTGCGTTGAGATAGGCGAGCGTGGAAGCATAGACGCCGGCCTGATTGCCGCTTGGCATCTTGCCGTTCACGCCCGGCCGCGCCGCGAAGCGCTTTGCAAACGCGCGGGTGTTTTCATCCATGTCCCAGTAAAACGCCTCGAACAGTTGCAGGCCCTGGCCTACCTTAAGCCCCATGCCATGGACGTCGTTGATGAACAGCAGGAATGCCACCATCGTCTGCCCGCTTTGCTGAAGCCCGAACTCTGCCGCCTGCTTCACCGCGTTGACGGTGTCGCCGCCGGCATTGGCAAGGCCGATGACCTTGGCCTTGGAATTCTGCGCCTGGAGCAGAAGCGAGGCAAAGTCCGGCGTGTTGAGTGGATGCTTAGCCGAGCCCAGCACCTTGCCGCCGTGCTTCTCGATGTAGTTGGTGGCCTCGGCCTCGATGCCCTGGCCGAGCGCAAAATTCACCGTGATGAAGTACCATTCCTTGCCGCCCCGCGCCATCATCGCCGCCGCGGTCGAGTTGCCGGTCGCCCAGGCGTCATTGACCCACTGGATGGTGTTGGGAGAGCAGGCCTTGCCGGTCAGGTCGGAGCTCGCCGTCGACGACGCAAGAAACGTCATGCGGCTGTCACGCAGCAGCGAGTTGATGGTGAGCCCAACGGCGGAATTCGGCACGTCGACCACGGCATCGACGCCATCGACGTCGAGCCATTTGCGCACGATCGCCGAACCGACGTCGGCCTTGTTCTGGTGATCGGCATAGACGATCTCGACCTTGATACCCTTGCCGCCGCCGTTGAAATCCTCCGCTGCCATGCGCGCGGCTTCTACCGAGCCCATGCCGTTGGTGTCCTGGAAGATACCGGAAATGTCGTTCAGCACGCCGATGCGCACGACATTTTCGGAAATCTCCGCGCACACCGCGCCCGACGCCATGCAAGACAAGGCAAGCGCGAGACCTAACCTTAAACCCCTCATTGTTCTCTCCCTTTTTGAATTTTGATCTTGAGCGTTCCCGGACTTCGCCGGGTTTGACTTCAGTTCAGGTGATCAGGCCGTCACAATTGTCGGTCCGGCAGATTGAGAACCAAACCATCGAGATCGGCAGCCAACTTGATCTGGCAGGACAGCCGGCTGTTGGCTCGCCGTTCGGCCGCGGCGCCGTCCAGCAACGCGTCCTCGTCGTCGCCCATGGCCGGCAGGCGGGCGAGCCAGCCCTCGTCGACATAGACGTGGCAGGTGGCGCACATCGCGTTGCCGCCGCATTCGGCCAGAATTCCACCGACATCGTGGCGCGTCGCCGCCTGCATTGCGCTTTCGCCATCGCGGGCGTCGATGCGCTGCGCCCGGCCGTCAGGATGAACAAACGTGATGCTCGGCATGGGCGGTCCGTCAGGCCGGAGAAATGGTGATGGGGAGACTTTCGAGGCCGCGCAGCGTGTTGTTGTAGCGGCGCTTCACCGGGCCTGATATCTCGATACTTGCAACCTTGCGCGCGATCGCCGCCAGCATCACCTCGCCTTCGAGGCGCGCGAGGAGCTGGCCGACGCACATGTGAATGCCCGAACCGAACCCGACATGGCCGGAGGTGCGGCGGGTGATGTCGTAGCGATCAGGATTTTCCCAACGCCGCGGATCGCGGTTGGCGGCGCCGAGGAACATCAGCACCTTTTCGCCTTCGCCGATACGATGGCCCGCGAGTTCGACCTCCCGCGTCGTGGTGCGGAAAAAGGTCTGCACCGGGCTTTCGAAACGGATCGCCTCCTCGAAGGCATTGCGCGCCAGCGTCGGATCGCTGCGCAGCCGCGCAAGCTGATCGGGGAAGCGCGCCAGGCAGTACATCGCGGCGCCGATTCCGTTGACGGTGGTGTCGAGCCCGGCCGAAAGCAGCGAGCGCACCAACAGCGGCGCCTCTTCCGCCGTGATGTCGCCGGCGTCGGCGCGCGCATGGATGCAGGCGCCGAAGCCGCCGGGCGCAAGATTTTCGCGCTGGCACTGAGCGGCGACATAGGCCTGATGTGGCGCGGAGCGCTCGATCGCCTCCTGGCGCAACTGGTTCGGCGGCCCGAACGCGTTGAACACCAGGCTCGCATACGGCAGCAGATTCTCCCGCCCCTCCTGCTTCAGGCCCATCGCATCAGGAAATACCGAGAGCGGATAGGCCTCCGCGAGATCGGCAACCGCATCGAAGCTGCCGCGATCAAGCAATTCGTCGATCTTGGCTGCGGCCATCGTCGTGAAATGTTCGCGGACCTGCTTCATGGCGGTCGGTGACAGCACCTGGGAGAGCACCGCGCGTGTCCTGGTATGCGCCGGCGGGTCCGCTTCAAGGATGATGCTTTGCGGCCGCCACGGCTTTTCCTTGGCGAAATCGCTCAAGCCAACGCCGCGGCTCGAACAGAAGGTCAGGGGATCGTTGAGGACGGCGTGCACCTCGGCATAGCGGGCGACGCCATAGACGCCCCACTTCTCGAGCCAGACCACCGGCCCGGCCTCGCGGAGGACGTCGTGGATCCGGTGCGGATCCTCGAAAAACTCGGTCGAGAACGGGTCCACGTCCAGATGGGGCACGCCGGCCGGCGCACTCCGCTCCGGGGTTGCAGAATCTATCCGGGATGTCGCGCTCATGTGGGTCTCCTGCATAATGTTCTTGCAGAGCGGTATCCGCTGTCTCTATGTCTGGAACGCTGGAGCAGCGTCGGAAAAGCATGAGCAGGAACAGACAGGCGCGCGCCCCCCGTGCGGGCGCGGCAGGCAGGAGCGGAAGGGCCGAACAGGTGCTCGACCTCGACCGTTACGTTCCGGCCCTCATCACCTTCATCGCCAACAAATTGTCGCGCAGCGCGACCGTGGTCTATCAGAAGCGCTTTGGGGTCAACGTCACGGAATGGCGGATCTTGTCGCTGCTCGCAATCGAGCCGGAAATTTCCGCGGCGCGGATCTGCCACGTGATCGGTTTCGACAAGGGACCCGTGAGCCGGACGCTGGCCGGCATGGAAGAACGCGGACTGGTCAGCATCAGGGCCGATCGCGAGGACGGTCGCACCCATTCGATCTCGCTGACCCCGAAGGGCTATGCCACCCACGACCAGGTCATCGCGGTCGCGCTCGAACGCGAGCGCCGCCTGCTCTCCTGCCTGAGCAAGCCGGAGCGGGAGACCCTGATCGCGCTGCTGCTGCGGGTGCACGGCAATCTCGACGCCGTGAAGGGCGCGGGCGAAGTCGATACGAAGAGCTGAGTGGCGTCTATTAGCTACACCGCGGCCCCCACACTGCGCACGCGACATCGCATTGCGTCGTGACGATCCGACACGCCCGAACATCCGTTTCTCCCTGTGCGGCCCGGCACTCCCGTGCTCTGCTATCGGCCGCTTTGTGCAAATACGCTCGCACAAATTAGTTGCCTTGGCAACATATACGACAAGCCTCGACGATCGATTTTCGGACCCGGCCGATTCCTGCCGGCCGCCGCCGGTCAGGTCACCTTTTGACCAGTGGGCAGTTGCCCTCGCTTTCGGGACGAAATGCCTGATCGCCCGGGATCGTAGCGACGACCTTCAACAGATCCCATTTCGACGTGGATTCGTCAGGCTTCTTCACCTCGAGCAGAAACAGCGGGTGAATCTTACGCCCGTCTGCGCGGATGGTTCCCTTGCCGAACAGCGGATCGTCGGTCGGCATCGCCTTCATCGCCGACACCACGGCCTTGCCGTCGGTGGCGCCGCCGATCTTGTCGACGGCCTTCAGATAATGCAGCACCGAAGCATAGACGCCGGCCTGCATGTCGTTCGGATAATTCTTTTGCGGATGGCGTTCGGCAAACCGTTTTGCAAAAGCGCGCGTGCCGTCGTTCAAATCCCAGTAGAACGGATTCATGATCTGCGCACCCTGGGCTGCCTTCAGGCCGAGCGCAGGAATTCCGTTCATGCCGAGGATCAATCCGACCAACTTCTGCTTTTGCGTTAGCCCGAACTCCGCCGCCTGCTTGATCGAGGTGATGGTGTCGTCACCGGCATTCGCCACGCCGACGATGTCGGCGCCCGAGGCCTGCGCCTGCAGCAAGAAGGAAGCATAGTCGGCGGTGCCGAGCGGATGGCGCACGGCGCCGAGCACTTCGCCGCCGGAGGCTTTGACGCCTTCCATCGCCTGCTTCTCCAGGTCGTGGCCGAAGGCGTAATCGGCGGTCAAAAAGAACCATTTCTTGCCGCCTTGGGCCACCACGGCTTTGCCGAGGCCGCGGCCATAGGCATAGGTATCGTAGGTCCAGTGCACGGTATTCGGCGTGCACTTTTCGCCGGTGAGCAGCGCGGTGCCGGCGCCCGAGCCGATGAAGACCTTGTTCTTCTGTTCGCTCATATTGGCAACCGCGAGCGCAATTGCCGAGTTCGGCAGGTCGAAGATGGCGTCGATGCTTTCGGTGTCGTACCAGCGCCGCGCGATGCCGACGCCGACGTCGGTCTTGTTCTGATGGTCGGCGGTGATGACGTCGACCGGCTTGCCAGCGGCCTTGCCGCCATAGTCCTCGACTGCCATTTGCGCAGCGATGACAGAGCCGATGCCCTGGTAAGTCGAGAACACGCCCGACTGGTCGTTGAGCACGCCGATCCGGACGCGGTCCTGGGCTTGGACTTGGGAAGCGCCTGCGAAGATTCCGCCGAGCGCGACCACGAGCATTCCTGTGCGAAAAAGCTGTCGCATGCGTTCCCTCCTGTATGGAAAAGGCGGCCTTCGCGACCGCTTCGAAATTACTTATAACTTATAAGCATTTTGAGGATTGTCAATTCACGTGATGCCGTGCGAGCTTTTGCCCATGGAAAGAATCGGAAAAATTTCGACGCGCAAGGACAACGGAGCGGCCAGACCGGCCGAGCCGGACTCGGCGCGAAAACTCGATCTCACCGCGCTGCAGCAGACCCCGGGATTCATGATCCGGATCCTGCAGTTGGAGAACTTCGAGGCGTTCTATCCGTATTTCGAGTCCTTAAACCTTTCACCGCTCGAATACGCCATCCTGGTTACGGTGCGGGACAACAAGACGGTGACGCAGAGCGAACTCGCCGCCGTGTTGAAGATGCAGCTCCCAAACCTCGTGAAAATCCTGTCACGCATGGAGGAGACCGGCGTCTTGAAGCGGAAGCGATCCGCGCGGGACAAGCGCGCGGTCGAGCTCAGCCTCAGTGCGGCGGGCGAGAGGCGCGCTGACGAGGCCAGCCGGCTTGGCGAGAGCTTCAATGCGCAGACGCTTTCCGCGCTCAGCAAGAGCGAGCAGACCGCATTTCTCCAGATGCTGGTGCGGCTGGTCGAGGCGCATAAGCACGCGGCGTCCCGACGCGCCTAGTCTGGCGTTTCAGCCGGCGCAGCCGATCCATTCGGACGAGGCGTCGTCGTCCAGCGTTGCCACTGCACTCGCGCGCCGCGTCAGCACCGCACGCTGGTTGATATAGCCCTTGTCGGTGATCTCGCCGCCGTCGACGGACGCCGGTTCGGCCAGCAGCAGCGCGCGCGTTGCGTGACCGGACGAGTTGCCAGCCTGCGCCTTCAGCCTCGCGAGCCCCTGGGCAATCGCACTTCGAACCCTGTCGTGGCCGATTACATCTTTTACGTCGGCGCTGTCGGGCAAGCCGGCATGTGCACGGCAGGCCGCAATATTCGGAAATACCAGGAAGCGAACCTCGTCGCCGCCATGGCCGGTCACGACAATGTCCTGCGCCAGCGGCGCCAGAGCGGCGATGCCGGCGACGCGCAAGGTGCCGACGCTGACCCAGGTGCCCGAATTGAGCTTGAAGTCCTCGGCGACGCGGCCGTCGAAGAACAGTCCGAGTTCGGGACGCGCCGGATCGGCAAAGGTCACGGCGTCGCCGATCAGATAAAAACCCTCTTCGTCGAACGCCTGCGCGGTCAATTCCGGCGCCTTCCAGTAACCGGGCGTAACATTCGGACCGCGCACCCGCACCTCGAGCTTGTCGCCTGATGGCACCAGCTTCAGTTCGGTGCCCGGGATCGGCACGCCGATATTGCCGGAGCGCTTGGCCTGAAAGTGGCAGTCGGTAGCGAGCGGCGAGGTTTCAGTCGAGCCCCAGGCCGACACCATCGGCAGCGCACGGCCAACCGTCTTGATCGAGAGTTCTTCCAGCGCGTCCCAGAGATTCTGCGGCAATGCTGCGCCGGCGTAGAAGGCGAACTTCACCTCGCTGAAAAATTTTTTGCGCAGTTCGTCGTCGCCGCGCAGCGCCGCGATCAGCATGTCAAAACCGCGCGGCACGTTGAAGTAGACTGATGGCATCACACTGCGCAGATTGGCGAGCGAGGTCGCGAACAGCCCCGGCGCCGGCTTGCCACCGTCAACATAAAGCGTGCCGCCGTTGCGCAGCACCAGATTGAAATTGTGGTTGGCGCCGAAGGTATGGCTCCACGGCAGCCAGTCGAGGATCACGAGATCCTCGCCGATATCTTCGAGGAACGTCCAGGTCTGCGCCTTGGCCTGCTGGCTCGAGGTCAGCATGCGCTGGGTGTTGATGACGGCCTTTGGCGTGCCGGTCGAGCCCGAGGTGAACAGGAATTTTGCGATGGTATCCGGCGTGACCGCGGCAAAGGCCTTTTCGACATCAGGCGTTTCCGGCGTCGCCGTGATGGCGCGGAAGGAGATCGCGCTGTCATCACCCGCACCGCCGCTGACGATGGCGGCCGAATGCAGCGGCTTGATCGCCGCCAGCGCCGCCGCAAACGGCTTTGTGTCGGACACATAGATCGCGCCCGGCCCGAGCAGTGTGACCATGCTCTTGAGCTTGTCGAAATCCGTGGACATCAGCGAATAGGCCGGCGAGATCGCGGCCGACGGCACGCCGACATGCTGGGCGGCGAGCGCGAACAGCGCGTGCTCGACGCTGTTGTCGGACAGGATCACCAATGGCCGCTCGGCGCTTAGCCCCTGCGCGAGGATCCAGGCGGCGGCCGAGCGCACCCGCTGCAACGCATCCTTGTAGGTGACGGTGGTCCACGGCGTATCAACGCTGGCGCGATCGGCGAGAAAGATTCGGTCCGGCGCCTGCCGCGCCCAATGCTCCAGCCAGTCGCCGGTGCAGCGCGCACTCGGCCGCAGCGGCGTGGTCGACCTCACCAAGATGCTACCATCGGTCCGGCGATCGGCAACGATCGCGGGCGTCGCGAATAGATTTTGGGAATCGGCACCGCTGATGGCGGCGATGGTCATGGGCTTCCTCCTGCCGCCTCGAAAGGGCTGGCTTGATGCTAATGTTGGGCGCAACAATTGTTGTCGTCAACAACAATCTTCCCCTTGGCCAGGCGAAGCGCTAGAAGGGAACGATGGCGAGGAACAGTCAGGCACCCAGAATTGCCAAGTCACGAATAGCCAAGTCACGCGCTGGTATCCGGCCGCGCCCCGGCCGCACGCGAAGTGAAAACGGCAACGCGCACAGCGATCTGATGAACGGCGAAATCGGCCTCGATGCGCTGGCGGGCCACGCCGGCTACGCGGTGCGGCGCTTTCAGATCTGGATTTTCCAGGATTTCATTCGCACGCTCAGCGCCGTCGATATCCGGCCGACGCAGTATTCCGTGATGACGGTGATCGGCGCCAATCCAGGGCTGAGCCAGATGGCTGTTGCAAAACGACTCGGCATCGAGCGCGCCCGACTGGTGCACCTCCTGGACAGCCTTGAAGAGCGCGATCTCGTCAGCCGCGTCAAATCCGCCGCCGACCGGCGCTCCCACGCGCTGCACCTGACCGCCCGCGGCCGGACGGCGCTGGCGCAGTTCAAGCGGCTTGCTGCCGAACATGAGCGCCATGTGGCCGAGAAGATCGGCAAGGAGAACCGGGAGAAACTGCTGCAGATACTCTCGAACTTCACCTGAGCGCGGCCGGCGCCGCGCCTTGGGCTGAATCGCCTAAGTTTTAGGCAGTCGCCGGCTATGGCCGGCGCTCATGGCATGCGCAGTCGCCTCGTAAGCACATGAAATTACGAATCTATATTTGAGCGTTGGCTCGACCAAGCGATTGTACACAATGGCACATCGCTTGCTTCAGTCGGGGTAACCTTTGCTCGCTGGAGTTTTGCCGCCATGGGGTCCGACGCGCCCGAAACCGTTGCCGCCATCGTCGCCGCGCACCGCGCCGGCGCGATCACCCCGGCGCAAACCATCGCGCGCAGCTATCAACGTATCCGCACCCATAACGATCCCGCCGTGTTCATCAGCTTGCGCGACGAGAAGGATGCGGTGGCGGAGGCCGAAGCACTGGCCTCGAAAGATGCGGCATCGCTTCCGCTGCTCGGCGTCCCGGTTGCAGTGAAGGACAATATCGACGCGCTGGGCTTAGCGACTACGGCCGCCTGCCCGGCCTTTTCCTATTTGCCCGTGCAGGACTCGACGGCGGTCGCAAAACTGCGGGCGGCCGGCGCCATCATCATCGGCAAGACCAATCTCGACCAGTTCGCGACCGGCCTGGTCGGCGTCCGCTCGCCCTACGGCATTCCCGTCAATCCGATCCGCGCCGATCTCGTTCCAGGCGGGTCGAGTTCGGGCTCGGCAGTCGCGGTTTCCGCCGGCTTGGTGCCGCTGGCGCTCGGCACCGACACCGCGGGTTCTGGCCGCGTGCCGGCGATGCTTAACAACATCGTAGGGCTGAAGCCGAGCCTCGGCATGATCTCCAACGCCGGGCTCGTCCCGGCCTGCCGCACGCTGGACTGCATTTCGGTATTCTCGCTCACGGTCGACGACGCAATGACCGCGCTGGCTGCGATGGTGGGCGCCGATGGCGCCGATCCATATTCGCGCGATCGGCCACTAGGATCGATGTCCGCATTTCCCGAAACACTCCGGCTTGGCGTGCCGCGCAATGGCCAATTGATCTTCTTTGGCGACGCGGCTTCCGAGAAATCCTATGGCGAGGCGCTCAAGCGCTGGACGCAGCTTGGCGCCACGCTGGTCGAATTCGACCTCGAGCCGTTTTATGAGACCGCGCGGCTGCTCTATGAGGGACCCTGGGTTGCTGAACGCTATCTGGTCATCCGCGATCTGCTCACGTCATCGCCGGATTCGATCCATCCGGTGACCCGCGAAATCACCGCCGCCGGCGCGCGGCTGACCGCGGCTGAAACCTTCGCCGCGCTCTATCGGCTGCAAGCGCTGCGGCGCACAGCCGAGCGCAGCTTTGCCAATTTCGACGCGATGGTGCTGCCGACGGCGCCGACCGCCTATTCGACCGCGCAGGTGCTGGCCAATCCGATCGAGCTCAACAGCCGGCTCGGCACTTACACCAATTTCGTCAACCTGCTCGACCTCTGCGGCCTCGCGCTGCCGGCAGCGATGCGCGCGGATGGCATCCCGTTCGGCATCACGCTATTGGCGCCCGCAGGACGCGACGCACAGCTCGCCAGCATCGGCCGCGTGTTTCATGCCGATACCAAATTGAAGATGGGAGCCAAGGGGTTGACGCCGCCACCGCTCGCTCCATTGCCGGCAGCCGCGGATGGCGACGAGATCACCCTCGCAGTGGTCGGCGCGCATCTCTCCGGCATGGCGCTCAACGGCGAGCTGCAGGCCCTCGGTGGACGCCTGATCGAGACGACCACGACCGCGCCGGACTACAAGCTCTACGCGCTCGACACGGTGCCGCCGAAACCCGGCATGCTGCGCGTGGACGGCGGCGCGGGACATTCGATCAAGCTGGAGCTATGGGCGCTGTCGGCGAGAGCCTTCGGCAAATTCGTCGCCGCGATCCCGCCGCCACTCGGCATCGGCACGATACGGCTCGCCAACGGAAGGGGCGTGAAGGGATTTCTGGTCGAGCCGGCAGCCATCAACGGCGCGCGCGATATTTCAGCCTATGGCGGCTGGCGCGCGTTCATGGCGGAGAAGGCGGCGGTGTAGCTCTCGTGTCCCAGACGCGGTGCAGCGTGTAGCGCTGCGTCCGGGGAACGCACTCCGACGAAATACCTACACCGACACCGCGTAAATTTCATACTCCCCGCGCACCAGTTCGATATGCGCGCGCATCGCCGCCGCCGCGCCGGCCTTGTCGCCGCGCATGATCGCGACCACCACGCGGTCGTGCTCAGCATGGGACTTTGCCAGCCGCCCGAGATTGCGGAATTGGGCGCGGCGGAATGGCTGCACGCGCACCCGCGTCGCCAGCGTCATCTCGGCGATGTAGCTGTTCTGCGAACCGGCATAGATCGCGTTGTGAAAGCGCTCGTTGACCGCGTGAAAGCGTTCCGGATTGCCGGCATGGCTCAGCACCCGCAATTCCTCGTGGATCGCTTCCAGCTTCTGGCGATCCCCCGGCGGCATCCGTTCGGCCGCGAGCCCCGCGCACAGCGCTTCCAGCTCCGCCATCGCTTCGAACATCTCGGTCAGGCGGTCCAGTGAGGGCTGCGCCACCACGGCGCCGCGATGTGCGCGGGCTTCGACCAGGCCGCTTGCCACGAGCTGTCGCAGCGCCTCGCGCACCGGCGTGCGCGACACGGCAAAGCGCCGGGCGATATCGCTCTCGTCGAGCGCCGATCCCGGCGGCAGCACGCCGCGCACGATCTCATCGGCGAGCTGCAGCCGCAGTTCTTCGGCGCGCGTGACCTTGTCCCGCTGCGACGAAGGGCGATCGACGCGGCGAACCGTGGCTTCCGGCAGATCTTCCAGACTCATGCCTTTTGATCCATTTGCTTGGAAGATTTGGGCTCGTCGATGATGCTGACATGGGCCGCGACGATCTTCCAACCTTCGGGAAACCGTATCCAGGTTTGCATCTGCCGCCCGACCTTTCCGGGTGCGCCGTCGCGATAGAACAGCGTGGAGGCCACGGCCGTATCGCGGCCATAGGTCGTGATCACCATCTTATCGGTTCGCCGCATCAACCCGACCGGCGAGCGTGCAGCGCGGAACGCCATGATGGCATCGTAGCCGTAGAGATTTTCGCCGATGCCATAGCGCAGCGTGCGGGGATCGTTACGGAACAATTCGTCCAGCACCGCCACGTCGTTCGACACCAGCGCCTTTTCGTAACGTTCGAACTGCGCGGTGACTTCGGCGAGCACGTCGGGAAGATCGATCTCCATGGTTACAATCCTCTCGGCGCAGGCGCTGCGGCGGCACCCATCCGCTCCAGCGCATGCGCTACCCGCAAGGCGATATCTTCCCGCCACGGCGCGGCGATGATCTGCACGCCGATCGGCATCGGCTCCAGCGGCACCGGCACTGCCACCACCGGCAGGCCGATGAACGAAATCGGCTGGGTGTGGATGCCGATATTGGCGCGCACCGGCAGTTCGACGCCGTCGAGCGTAAAGGTTACCTGGCCGAGCCTCGGCGCGATGCAGGGCGTCGCCGGTGCGATGATCACGTCCACCGACTTGAACAGCTCCAGCACCCTTGCCCGATACCAGCGGCGGAATTTTTGCGCGCGATCGACCAGCGGCGCCGGAACCATGGCGCCGGCGATGAGCCGGTCGCGCACCGCGGGATCGAAATCGTTTGGGCGCTGGCGCAGGCGATCAAGATGCAGCGACGCACCCTCGGTCGTGGTGATGACATAGGCCGCGGCGCGGGCGCGCGCGGCCTCGGGGATCTCGATCGTCCTGGTCGCGTTCAGCGCCTTGGCGATGCGCGCCACCGCCTCGATCGCTTCCGGAAAGACGTTCTTCTGAAAATACCCGCCGGCTACCGCGACCCGCAGGCCGTCGATACCCTGGGCCAATAGCGGCGTAACCGGTTCGACCGGCCGCATCGTGCAGGCGGCGTCGTCAGCGTCGGCGCCCTGCATCGCATCATAGGCCAGCGCGAGATCGCCGACATCGCGCGCCAAGGGACCCACATGATCGAGGCTTGCGACAAAGGGAAACGAGCGCGCGCGCGACAGCCGGCCATAGGTCGGCTTCAGGCCGAAGACGCCGCAGAACGACGACGGCACGCGGATCGATCCGTTGGTGTCCGACCCCAACGCGATCGGAACGAGCGCACCGCCGACCGCACTGCCAGAGCCGCCCGACGAGCCGCCGGTCATCCGCGTCGGATCGTGCGGATTGCGCGACGGGCCGTCATGCACGTTCTCGCCGGTAAAGTCATAGGCATATTCGCCCATGTTGAGCGCGCCGACCAGCACGGCGCCGGCCGCTTCCATGCGCTCGATCAGCGTGGCGTCGCGCGGTGACGGGGCGAGATCGCGGTTGATCTTCGATCCGGCGCGGGTGGCGAGACCTTTTACGTCGAACAGGTTCTTCACCCCGAACGGCACGCCGGCGAGCGGTCCGGCGTTCTGGCCGGCGGCGATGGCGGCATCGACCGCGCGGGCTTTTGCGCGTGCGCGATCCGCAGTGATGTCGGTAAACGAGTTCAGCACGGAATCATACTTAGCGATTCGCGCTAGCGCGGCTTCGGTCGCGTCGATGGCGGATAGCTTGCCGCCTGCGACGGCCTGCGCGATTTGTTGGGCCGATAGCCCGTCACTGTTTACAGTCATGGCCTTATCACGCTGTGTAGACGCTGGCCGGCTCGGTCTCGTCCGGCAGCGGGAATTCATCGACCAACCGCGCCAGCCTCAGCGACACTTCGAGGTTCGCCCGCACAGCGGGACGCCAGGCTTCCTCGACCGGCAGCGCCAGCGCCTTGGCGACGGCGTCGATGTAATTGTCCAGGGGATCGGCGGCCATTTCGCTTCCATTCTAGTTTCTAGTGAACCGGCAACGGCGGATGCGGGATCGCCGTCAGCAATTCCTTTGTATAGGCGTCCTGCGGATCGCCGAGCACGCGTTCGGATGGACCCTGCTCGACGATTCGCCCCGCCCGCATCACGATGACACGATCGCAGAGCAGACGCACCACATTCAGATCATGCGAGACGAACAAATAGCTCATGCCCATCGACGCTTTCAGATCCTGCAGCAGATTGAGCACGACGGCTTGAACGGAGACGTCGAGCGCCGCCGTCGGCTCGTCAAGGATCACGAGTTTGGGATGCAGCGCGATCGCGCGCGCGATGCCGACGCGCGCCTTCTGGCCGCCGGACAATTGATGCGGAAAGCGATCGAGCAGATTGACGGGAAGGCCGACCAGGCCGGCGAGTTCCTCGCAGCGGGCGCGCAACGCATCGCGTCCCCTGATGTCGCCGAGCTGCAGAAGCGGATCGGCAATGGCGCGTGCTGCGGTGAAGCGCGGGTTGAGGCTGTCGGTCGGATCCTGGAACACCATCTGGATGCTCTTGCGCAACGGCAACCGCGCAAAGGCCTGGGGCAGGATGGCGCCGATCTCCTCACCGTCGAAGACGATGCGGCCCGAGGTCTGGTCCAATAGCCGCATCACCATCATCGACGTGGTCGATTTGCCGCAGCCGGATTCGCCGACGAGGCCGACGCTCTCGCCATGACCGACGGTGAAGCTGATGCCGTCAACGGCGCGAAATACCTCCGCTTCCACCGGCGGCTTGCGGGAGAACAGTTTTGACAGCACCGCGCTTGCGCCCTGGCGCGGGTATTCCTTGACGAGTTTTTCGACGAGGAGAAGAGGCTTCGCACTCTGGGCAAGCCCGGCCATGACAGCGGATGGTCGGGGAGAGGCTAAGGTCTCCTCCTCCAGAAGCAGATCCCGCAACGACACCCCGAGCCTCGGCGTCGCGCGCATCAATTTCTTCGTATAGGCGTGCTCGGGTTTTGCAAAAATATCCGCCGACTTCGCGGTCTCGACCACGCGGCCCTTCTCCATGACGACAACGCGGTCGCAGTAGGCGGCGGCAAGCCCGAGGTCGTGCGTGATCAGGATCGTCGACATATGCCGGCGCTTGGTGAGTTCGACGATCAGATCCATCACCGCCTTCTGCGTGGTGACGTCGAGTCCCGTCGTCGGCTCGTCCGCGATCAGGAGCTGCGGATTGCAGGCCAGCGCCAGCGCGATCACGACGCGCTGGCACATGCCGCCCGAAAGCTCGAACGGATAGGCATGATAGCGCTCGCGGGGCCGTGCGATCTTGACCTGCTCCAGCGCCTCGATCGCCTTCTCGCCGCGGTCGCTCGCCGCGCTTTGCACGTGTTGGCGCAGCACGTCCTCGATCTGGTCGCCGACTTTCCGGATCGGATTCAGCGCCGCACGCGGGTTCTGGAAAATCATCGAGATTTCGCGACCGCGCAAATCGCGCATCTCATTCTCGCTCGCGGCCTTGACGTCGATGCCGGAAAACATCACTGAGCCGTCGGCGATCCTGCCGGCGCGGTCGAGGATCCGCATCACGGCATAGGATGTCACCGACTTGCCGGAGCCGGATTCGCCGACAATGCCGAGCGTCTCGCCCTTGGCTACGGCGATGTTGACGTGCTGCACCGCCTTGACGATGCCGCGCCGGGTGGTGAATTCGACGGTGAGATCGTTGACGTCGAGAAGAGGCTGGGCCGTCATGACGACCTCCGCAAAAATCTCGAAAACAACCCCATGCAAAGTAGAACGAGGTTGAATTCATTGGATAATTTTCGGGAGAGATTCGGTAAGTTGGGCACAATTCTCTCATTCCCTCCCCCCTTGCGGGGGAGGGGCAGGGAGAGGGGTAGCCACAAACTCCCATCTCTCCCGCGGCCACCCCTCTCCCCAACCCTCCCCCGCAAGGGGGGAGGGAGCGCAGCAGCGAGCGTGGAGACAGCCATCACGTCCTCCGCTGCGGATCGACGATGTCGCGCAGACCGTCGCCGAGCAGGTTGAAGCAGAACACCGCGATCATCAGCGCAAGGCCCGGAAACAGCGCGATCCACCATTCGCCCGACACCATGAAGGTGGCGCCTTCCGCGACCATGATGCCCCATTCCGCCGTCGGCGGCCGCACACCGAGGCCGATGAAGGAGAGGCCGGCCGCGTTGAGGATGGCGTAGCCCATGGTCAGCGACATCTGCACGATCATGATCGGCATGATGTTGGGGAGGATGTGGACCAGCAGAATCCGCATCTCGCCATTGCCGGACAGCCGCGCCGCCTGCACGAAGCCGGCGTTGCGGCGGACATTGGCCTCGGCCCGCGCCACGCGGGCATAGAGCGGAAAGTTCACGATCGCGGTGGCGATAATGATGTTCTGCACGGTATTGCCGAGCGCCGCCACGATGCCCATCGCCAGCACGAACAGCGGAAACGCCATGATGGTATCGGCGATGCGCCCGACGATGCGATCGGTCCAGCCGCCGAAATAGCCGGCGGCGATGCCGGCCAGTCCCCCCATCAGGAACACCAGCGCCACCGAGGCGACTGCGATGAAGGTATCGAGCCTTGTGGCGACGATGACGCGGCTGAAGATATCGCGGCCCAATTGGTCAGTGCCGAACCAGTGCGCCGCCGACGGCGGCTTCAGCGCCGCGGCGGTGTCGCTGGCGAGCGGATCGTAGGGAACGATGTAGGGGCCGAAGATCGCGGCAAACAGGATGATGACGAGCAAACCGAAAGCAAAGGCGGTGACGCGGTTCTCGCCGAGCACGTAGCTGACATGCTCGAACATCGCAGCCACGCCGGAGGTACGCGTGGGAGCGGCAGGTTCAACGGCAGGTGCAACGCTACTCATCTTCCAACCTCACCCTTCAAGCCGCACGCGCGGATCGATCACGCCGTAGAGAATGTCGATGACCAGATTGAGCAGCACGTACATGACCGCCATGGTCAGCACGAAACCCTGCACCGGCGCGAAGTCCGAGGAGATCAGCGCTTCCACCGCGTAGGAGCCGATGCCGGGCCAGGCGAACACCTTCTCGACCAGCACGTTGGCCCCGAGCAAAAACGAGAACACCATGCTGAGCGTGGTGATGACCGGCAGCATCGCGTTACGGAACGCGTAGGTGACGATCACGGTCGACGGCGAAAGCCCGCTGGCGCGCGCGGTGCGGACGAAGTCGGAAGCAAGTACCGCCAGCATCGAGGCGCGCGTCATGCGCGCGATCGGCGCCAGCGAGAAGATCGCCAGCGTCGCCGCCGGCAGGATGAGTTGGCTCAACGCCGAACGAAACGTCTCGAACTCGCGCGCGATCAGGGCGTCGATCAGGTATAGACCGGTCACAGTCGGCGGCGCGCTGTAGAACACATCTAACCGGCCGAGCGGCGCGGGCGACCAGCCGAGCCTGAAATAGAACACGTAGACCAGCACGAGACCGGTGAAGAACACCGGCAGCGATACGCCGGCCGTTGTCGTGATCCGGCACAGATGGTCGATCCACGAGCCCGGCCGTGTCGCCGCCAGCACGCCCAGGGGAATCGCGATTCCGATCGAAACCATAAGACCAAGCAGCGTCAATTCGGCGGACGCCGGCAGGCGGTTGCGGATTTCGGTCGCGACCGGCTGGCCCGTCGTCAGCGAAGTGCCGAAATCGCCATGCGCGAGATCGTTGGTGTAGCGGAAGAACTGCTCGATCAGCGGCTTGTCGAAGCCGAGTTTCTTGCGGATCTGCTCGATCGCTTCCTTGCTCGCCGCAGGCCCGGCGAAATAGGCGGCCGGGTCGCCCGGCAGCGCGCGCGTCAGCAGGAACGTGACGATCACGACCCCGATGAGAGAGGGAATCGCAAACATCAACCGCTTGCCGATCATGGTCAGCATGATCCGCTCCCGGTGATGGAAGAAGGCGCTGCCACACGCACTGCTCGGCTCCCTCCCCCCCTGCGGGGGAGGGCTGGGGAGAGGGGTAGCGGCAACGGCAGTGCGTGTGGCTTACCCCTCTCCCCGCCCTCGAGAGCGAGCTTCGCTCGCCTCGGACCCCGCAAGGGGGGAGGGAGTGAGAGAGTTGCGCGTCCCTCACCAATCGGAGCGGAGCAAGTCGATATTTCGCCCGCACGCAGCATGGCGCATCACGCCTTCACCAGCGCGCGATAATCCAGCCTGCGGTGGAACCAGTATTGATAGCCGGACACGTTCTTCTGCATCGCGACGTTGACGTAGGGCTGATACAGCGGGATGCGCGGGATGTCCTTGAAGGCGAGATCGACGAAGCCTTTGACGTCGGTATCGTACTTCGCGGTGTTGCCGATTGCCGCGGCGCGTCGACGGCGCCGTGAATGAATTCGTCCATCGGCTTCGACTGGTAGCTCATGGTGTTGAAGATCGAGTTCTTGCCATCGTAGCACCAGATGAAGAAATATTCGGGATAGTCGAGCCAGCCCGAGAACACGTTGGTGTAGAGCGGCAGCACCTTCTTGTTCAGTTCGGTGCGCCAATTGGCGCCGGGAATCTTGTTGATCGTGGTCTTGATGCCGATTTGCGCCAGGCTCTCCTGCACCAGAATGCAGAGCGGCTCGTTGACGCCGGCAAAGCCCAAGTCGAAGGACAGCGTGGTCTCGAAGCCGTTGGGATAGCCGGCCTCCGCCAGCAATGCCTTGGCTTTTGCGATATCGGTGACGTATTTGGTCGGCTGCGGCCAGGCTACCTCGGTCGCTTTGTCGGCTGCGGCGCCGAACATCGGCTTGGCCAGGCCGAACAGCACCGCATCCATGATCTTCTGATAGGGAATCGCGCAGGCGACGGCCTCGCGGACCTTGACGTTGTCGAACGGCGCGATCTTCACGTTCATGCCGATATACTGGACGCCGTTGGAATACGGCACCGAGACGATGTTGAGCTTGCCGCTGTCCTTCAGCTCGACGAAATCCTTGTTCGGCAGATCATAGGAGATGTCGGCGTCGCCGCGTTCCAGCAGCGCGCGCCGGTTGCCGGCCTGCGGCACCATGCGCCAGATCACGCGCTTGACCTTCGGCAGGGGACCGCCGGCCCACGCGTCATTGCGCTCCATGATGACTTCGGTGCCGGCCGTCCACTTCACCACCTTATAAGCGCCGGAGCCCGCGGTCTGCTGCTTGGTGTATTCGAGGCCCCACGGATCCTTCTCGGTGGCGTTCTTCTTCACCAGCTCGGAATTGACGATGCATGGCACGATGACGGCGAGATCGGGGATGGTGAGGCGGTCCTTCTTGGCGAAATCGACCCGCACCGTGCTGTCGTCGACGACGACGAACTGCTCGGTCTTGGTCAGCGAGCCCGCGCCCATCTGAAAGGTCGGAAAGCCGCCGACGCTGACGGCGCGATCGAGCGACCATTTGACGTCCTTCGCCGTGACCGGCGCGCCGTCGTGGAATTTCGCGTTCTTCTTCAATTTGAAGGTCACCGACATGTCGCCGACCTTCATGTCCTCGGCGAGCTCGGGCTTGAACTTGTCGCGGTCGTAATACGGCACGCCGCCCGGACCGCTCTTCATCTCGTGGCTGATCAGGCGGTCGTAGCAATTCCACGACACCTCATAGCCGGGCACGTTGGTGCCGACGCCGTGAATGTCGAGATTGTTGGGGCCGCTTTCCGAGACGATCAGCAAGGTTTCCGACCGCGCTTGCGCCTTGGCGGAGGACCAGATCGCCGGCGCCGGTGTGAGCGCGCCGGCAGCCGCCAGCCCCGACACGGATTTGAGGAAATCGCGACGCTTCATGGTGATGCTCCAACGCCCGAGGGAAAACGGCTTTGGAACTGGAATCGCAAGGTTCGTGCCAACCCTTAAGGAAAGCTTACTTTCACGCCAATCCATTGATGTTGCTGGAGAATGCACCCGAAGCGAACGGCGTCGGGGAACGCGACGCGCTGACGGATTGCATACAAAGATGCATATTTGCTCATAAAATATGCAGAAATTCTGTGCGCTCCGTTGCTGGGCGGCACTCAGATTGGCCAGAGTAGATCCTGCAATTCACCGAGGTTAGCGACCTTCTCCTGCCAACCCTCAATACAAATGTGCCTGACCGGATCGCTGGCCCGATGCAGCAGCATCAGCGCCAGCAGCCGCCGCTTCAGCTCGGGCGTGATATCCGCGGCTGAATATCCAAAACCCTCGAACAGGCTTCGCAGCCGCCGCGGCATGCCTGCGGTCATGAAGGCGCTGGGGCCAAGCAGGTCATACTCGCGCCTGCCCGTCATCACGTCGCCGAAATCGATCAGCCCGGCGAGATGCCAACCCGAACCGCTGCGGCTCAGCAGGAAGTTTTCCGGGATGTATTCGCCGGTCAGGATCACCGCTGGCCCCTCCAGCGCGACCAATGTGGCCGCATCGCTGAGCAAATCGTCCAGGCCGTCGAGAAAATTCTGCGGCAATCCGAGACGCGCGTGCCGGGCGCGGCACCCTTCGATCTGTCCGCGCATGAAAACGTCCCAGCCCGGCTCGATCTGCCCGAGCGGTCCAATGGGGACGCGCTGCACCTCGGCGATGGTCTCGCCAATCTCGGCAAGCACGCGCTCCTTATCCGCTTCCGGCAGCGACGGCCAGGCATCCACACCCAACACGCCCGATAGCCGCGTGATGACGAGATATGGCCAACCGTCGCGCTCGCCCTCGACGACGATTTCGGGAATCGCGACACGAAGTCGTCCGCGAAGCTGCGCGAGCGTGCTGCGTTCCGAGGCGAATTGGCCGCGAAGAAACGGCGGGAAGATTTTTAGGATCAGCTCTTCGTCGAGGGCGAGGACGAGATTGGTGCCGGTGGCAAAAACGTGCGGCGCCGTGCATGCGAGGCCATGGCTGTGAGCGATGTCGCGCGCGATCGGCAGCCATTGTGAGGGGTCCGCGCGAAAGGGGCTAAAGGCTTCGTAGTCGGTGAAGGCGGGAAGTGACGCGGTCATGCAAGGAACGACTTTATCCATCATTGCGAGCGAAGCGAAATGGAAACGCCGTCATTCCGGGATGGTGCGTTAGCACCAGACCCGGAATCTCGAGATTCTCAGGTGCGCAAGTGTGCACCGTAGTTCGATGCTTCGCATCGCCCCGGAATGACGGGCTATTGCTTCACTGCGCTCGCACTGACACTGTGAGATCACCGATCCGGATTGGCCCGCTCGAACTGGCGCAGCAGGCGGTTGCCGCGCTCGACGGCGGCGTCGAGGGCCGCCTGCGCAGTGCGCTTGCCGCTGAAGACCTGCTCCAGCTCGTCCTCGATGGCGTCGCGGATCAGCACAAAGGACCCAAGCCGGATTCCCTTCGAATTCTCGGTCGGCGGCTTCAGGGTCATCTGCTCGATTCCGATCGCAGTGCCCGGATTGCGATCGTAGAATCCCTGCGTGCGGGTGAGATCGAAAGCGGCGCGGGTGATCGGCAGATAGCCGGTGTTCTGATGCCAGGCGGCCTGAATCTCGGGCTTGGAGAGATAGGCGAAGAACCGCGCAACGCCGGCGTATTCGGCGCGCGGCCGGTCGCGCAGCACCCATAGCGTGGCGCCGCCGATGATCGAGTTTTGCGGGGCGATGTCGGGCCGGTACGGGATCATGCCGTACCCGACCTCGAATTTGGAATTGGCCTTGATGTCGGCGCGTGTCCCGGACGAGCCGATGAAGATGGCGCATTCGCCCTTTTGAAAGCGCGGCTCGGCCAATTCCCCGCGGCCGCTATAGTCGAAAACTTTCGTTGTCTGCCATTCCGCGAGTTGCGCGATGTGCCGAACCACGTCCGGATTGTTGAAGGTCAGCTCTGCATCGAGACCGCCAAAGCCATTGCCCCGGGTTGCCAGCGCCAGATTGTGGAAGGCGGAAAAATTCTCGACATGGACCCAGGACGGCCAGGATGTGGTGAGCCCGCAGGGCGAGCCGGCCGCACGCAGGCGCTTCGCCGCGGCGCCGACCTCGGCCCAGGTTTTCGGCGCCACCTCGGGGTCGAGGCCCGCGGCGCGGAACAGATCCTTGTTGTAGTAGAGGATCGGGGTCGAGACATTGAACGGGAACGAGAGCATGTTGCCGGCAACATCGGAATAGTAGCCGGTGACGGCCGGCAGATACGCCTCCGGCGAGAATGGCTCCGACTGGTCGCGCATCAATTCGAACACCGGATAGATCGCGCCCTTTGCCGCCATCATGGTTGCGGTGGCGATCTCGTTGACCTGAACGACGGCCGGCTGGCTTCGCGATCGGAACGCGAAGATCGCCGCCGTCACCGTCGCGGTGTAGTTGCCCTTGTAGGTCGGCACGATCCGGTAGTCGGACTGCGACGCATTGAAATCGGCCGCTAGCTTTTCGAGCTGCTTGCCCAGTTCCCCCGACATCGCGTGCCACCACATGATCTCGGTGGCGGCGTGGGCGGGGGACGCGAGCGCCATGGCGGCGAGCGCTGCGAATTGCAAGAACCTCAATGCCGATTTCACCGGTGATCACCCTGCTCTGCCGCACGAGCGATGTACCCGTTCGCCGCGCCCTCATAAATCCCTGCGACCGCGGTTTCAATCCGCCGACATCACTGCAATGCACAATTAAAGATTGCGACCAGCGCATCAGGATAACCCCAGGCTAGCCCCCGTCCCGCCATGCTACCAATAGCCAAGCATCGGCAAATTCTGCTAAAAATTGCGTTGAACCTTTTCTCGCCGCCGCAGACTCCATCTCTAAGGGGATTTGTCGCCTGTGTATCGCCGCGCCAACATTTCGCGGACCTTGGTGCTTGTTGTCGCGCTGTTGCTTACGGCGGTCTCAACGGGCGTTTTTGCGCGCGGATTTCCTGCCGCCGATCCCCGAACCGACAGGCATCGGATCGAAATGTTCCATTCCCGCCCGTTCGGCGCGGAACAGGACCGTCCCGGACAGATCTGGACCGGTGCGATCGATCTCCACCGTACCAACGTTGCATTGATCGGGACGGTGGCGCCGCTATTGGTCGGGCGCCTTCGCAGATTGGAGTGGATTTGACCGGCGCGCCGCAACAGCAGCGACCAGCGCAACGGCCGGCGAGCTTCGCCGCGCGCGGGCGCTTTCGCGTCGTCCAATGGCTCCGCGCGGTGCCCATCCGATGGCGCATTCTGTCGATCGCGGGATTGAACTCCGCCGTCGTCATGGTGCTCGCCGTCCTGATCTGGAACGGCGCCAACGTGCTGGGCTCTGCATGGGACGACGTCCGGCAGGTGCGGGAGTCGGACAAGATCCTGGCGCACCTCGAAAGCGAAACCAGCCGGCTGCAGAACCTGATCCATCGCTACATCAACCAGCCGAGCCCCGAGCTGTTCGCCGAGATCCTGCTGCTGCGAGAGGCCGTACTGGGCACGCTCACAACGCGCGCCTCGAACGACCCGATGCTATCGGGGTCGGTGGAGCGACTCGAACAGGTCACCGACCGCTTCCTCAACGGCTTCGGCGAACTGCGCGCCGTGCAGGCCACCATCACCAAGACCTATGAGCAGCAGGTGCTGGGCCCGGCCCGGGAGATGGCCGGGCTGTATTCGATCATCGAGGGCGCCACCGGACATCGCGACGCGCAGATCTGGCCCGCGCTCGGAAAGTCGCGCGAGGCGTTTACGGCCATGCTGGTTGCCGCCAACGCCTATTACCTGTCGCCCGCCTCAGGCTCCGCCGAGGACGCCCGCAGGAATACCGAGACGATCGAGAAGACCATCCCGGTGATGACCGATCTGGCGGATAATGATTTGCAGCGCATGGCGCTGACGCGGCTGCAGGCGCGGACGGTGGCGCTGCGCGAGGGCATGGCCAAGCTGACCGAACAACTCGCGGTCCGGACCGAACTGTTGCGCAATACCATCGATGCCAGCCAGGCCGAGGCCATTGCGGTCATCGACGAGCTATCGGACAAGATGCGCCGGCGCGAGCAAAAGGCGCAGGAGACTTTCGACAAGACGCTGTCGGGCATCTCGCGCCGCGTGCTGTCGATCGCCGTGATGTTCCTCGGCATCATCCTGTCCGCCGGCGTCCTGATCGCGCTCTCGATCCGCCTGCCGCTGCAGCAGATCCTGGCGGCGATGCACGCGATCACGTCCGGCAATTACGATCGCAGGGTACAGGGCACCACTGCGAGAGACGAGGTCGGCGCCATGGCGCGCGCGGTGGATGTCTTCCGCGAGAACGCCATCGCCAAGCGCGAGACCGAGGACGAACTGCGCGCCTCGAAGGAAAGAGCCGAGAGCGCGCTGCTCGAGCTCAACACCGCACAGCAGAACCTGATCGACGCCGAGCGGCTGGCGGCGCTCGGCGGGCTGGTCGCCGGCGTCGCCCACGAGGTGAACAACCCGATCGGCATCAGCCTGACGGTGGCGTCGAGCTTTGCGCGCCGGGCTGAAACCTTCGAATCCGAGTTGCGGACCGAGCCGCTCCGTCGCTCCAAGCTCGACGAGTTCGTCAAGAGCTCGCGTGACGCAGCAGGGCAACTGGTGGCGAACCTGCATCGCGCCGGCGAGCTGATCCAGTCGTTCAAGCAGGTGGCGGTCGACCGCTCGCACGCCGAGCGCCGGCAATTCAACCTGAGCGAAGCCACCGACCAGATCGTCGCGAGCTTGAAGCCGGTATTGAAGAAGGCGGCGATCACGCTGTCGGTCGAGGTGCCGGAAGGGCTTGTGATCGACGGCTATCCCGGCTCCTACGGCCAGATATTAACCAATCTTTTCCTCAATGCCGCCAATCATGCCTTTGCCGATGGCCGGTCCGGGGCGATCACGATCTCGGCCCGGGCGCGCGGCAGCGACGATGTCGAGATCATCTTTGCCGATAACGGGGCCGGAATGACGCCGGACGTGCAACGGCAGGCATTCGACCCGTTCTTTACGACCCGCCGCAACGAGGGCGGCACCGGACTGGGCTTGCATATCGTCTATAATCTTGTCACTCAACAGCTCGGCGGCCGGATGATGCTGGAGTCAAGGCTGGGACAAGGCACCACCTTCCGCATTATCATGCCAAAAGTCGCCAAGGGCGGATCGACAGGCGGATCCACGAGTACAGACCAGACAGCAGCCGACGGAACTTCGCAATGGCCGAACAGGACGATGTCCTCCACCTGATCGACGATACCGGCATAGCCCCGGAGGACTCGTCCGCGCGCAAGTGGAAGATCGCCGTCATCGACGACGATGCCGCCGTGCACGAGGGCACGCGCTTCGCGCTCAGCGACTACAGTCTCAACGGCGCGACGCTGGAGATCCTGTCGGCCTACTCCGCGGCCGAAGGCCGCATCTTGATGCGCGACAATCCGGACGTCGCGGCCGTGCTGCTCGACGTCATCATGGAGACCGACGTCGCGGGCCTGGAGCTGGTCGAATACATCCGCAACGAGATCAAGAACGAAACCGTCCGCATCATCCTGCGCACCGGCCAGCCCGGACAGGCGCCCGAGCGCCGCGTCATCGTCCAGTACGACATCAACGACTACAAGGCCAAAACCGAGCTGACAGCCGACAAGCTGTTCACCTCGCTGACCGCGGCGCTGCGCAGCTACCAGCAGCTCGAGCGCATGGTGCAGACAAGGCGCGGGCTCGAAATCATCATCGACGCCGCCTCGACGCTCTACGATTTCAAATCGATGCAGCGGCTGGCGGAGGGCGTGCTGACGCAGCTCGCCTCGTTGCTCAATGTCGACTGCGCCGGCATTCTGGTGCTGCGCGACGACGGCGCGCCCGGCAGCGAATTCTCGGTGCTGGCCGGCTCGGGCTGTTACAGCCGGTTCATCGGCACGACGAGCTCGAAGGCGCTCGATCCAGACTTGCGGCAAATGGTGGAGGCCGCCTTCCAGCGCCGCAAGAACGAATTCGCCGATCACCGCAGCGTGCTGTATTTGCGCACCGGCTCTGGCCGCGAAGTGGTGGTGCTGTTGCAAGCCGAGCGCCAGCTTTCCGACACCGACCGCGCGCTGGTCGAGATTTTCTCCAGCCGGTTGTCGATCGCATTCGACAACGTCATCCTCTATCGCCAACTGCATGAGGCCAACACCCAGCTCGAGGACCGCGTCGCCCAGCGCACCCGCGCGCTGATGCAGGCCAACCGCCGCCTTTCGGCGCAATGGCTGCGGCTGCAGCGCGCCAACGGCTTCAAGAACGAAATTCTCGGCACCGTGGCGCACGATTTGAAGAACCCGCTCGGGGTGATCCTCGGCCGCACCGAGATGCTGACCGAATTGATCGGCGCGGGCTCGCCGAAGGAGAACGTCACCGCACAGGTCGAACATATCCGCGACGCCACCAAGCGCCTGACCTCGATGGTCGACCACCTGATTTCGGATGCGATGGCGGATGCCTTCGACATCACGATCCGCCGCGAACCGGTCGATGTCGCCGCGCTCGTGACTGAGGTCGCTGATTCCAACCTGCCCTCGGCCGTGAACAAGCAGCAGGCCGTCACGGTATCAGCCCCGCCGAACATCGTTACCATGTGCGACGCCGACCGGATTCGCGAGGCGATCGACAACCTCGTCAGCAACGCCATCAAATATTCGCCGATCGGCGGCAAGATCACGGTCACTGTGAGCCATGAAGGCAGCGACACGGTGATCCGCATCGCCGACCAGGGCGCCGGTCTTTCGCCGGAGGATCTCGGCCGGCTGTTCGGCCGCTTCCAGCGGCTCTCGGCCAAGCCGACCGCCGGCGAAAGCTCGACCGGCCTTGGTCTGTCGATCGTCAAACGTATTATCGACATGCATGGCGGCCATGTGACTGCGGAAAGTGCCGGACCCGGGCAGGGATCGACATTTACGGTTACACTGCCTGCGACAGAGACGACATGACCCAGAGCCCGCATATCTTCATCGTCGACGACGAGGCGCCGGCCCGCGAGATGGTCGGCGATTACCTCAAGATGCACGGCTTCGGCGTCACCTTGTGCGACGGCGGGAAGAGCCTGCGCAAGGCGATCGAGAACGCCGTGCCCGACCTCGTCGTGCTCGACCTCAACATGCCCGAGGAAGACGGGCTTTCGATCATTCGCGACCTCAAGAGCCGCATCAACGTCCCCGTCATCATGCTGACGGCGACCGCGAGCCCGATCGACCGTGTCGTCGGCCTCGAGCTCGGCGCCGACGACTACATCGCAAAGCCCTGCGAGCTGCGCGAGCTGATGGCGCGCATCCGCTCCGTGCTTCGCCGCAGCACGCCGCCCAAGGCGGCGACGCCCGAGCCCGCGACGGCCAAGGCAGAGAAGGAACAACTGGTGCGCTTCGGCACCAAATGGCTCGACCTCGAAGCCCAGGCGCTGCGCGACGACGAAGGCAACGAGCATCCGCTGACGGCGTCCGAATTCGGCCTTCTGAAAGTGTTCGCGGCGAACCCGAAGCGCGTGTTGTCGCGCGAGCGGCTGTTGGAATTGGCCAATGCGCGAGACGCCGAAGCCTTCGACCGCGCCGTCGATCTGCGCATCATGCGTATCCGCCGCAAGATCGAGATCGATCCCACCAAGCCCGCCGTGATCCGCACGATCAGAGGCGGCGGCTATTTGTTCTCGCCGACCGGTGAGAAAGGTTAGAGCTTTCTCCGTCGTCCCTGCGAACGCAGGGACCCATAACCACAGGCGTTCGTAATCTCGCCTGGCTGCGGCTCCAGCGTATTTCTACAATCAACATCGGTGGTTATGGGCCCCGGATCGCGCTCGCTACGCTCGCTTGTCCGGGACGACGGGACTTGTTCCGGGGACCAAATCTCGTCTCTCCAATTTTCCGCATATTGAAATTACTGGCCTTTTATCCCCGAATGTTTCGTCGCGGGTCCCGCGACGAAACAATTCTCTGCCGCACGAAACCATTTTCCCCTTTTCGAGCAGACATCCCGAAACGGAGGTTCATTAACAATTCTCCCAACGGAACGCCGCACCTCGTGGCGCAAGGGGAGCCTGTCATGTCGAACGTCATCGCCATCAACGCCGCAGCCAAGAAGTCGATTGCCGCCGCCCGCGCGACATCGGACGAAATGCTGCTGCAGAGTATTGCCAAGGGCGACCGCACGGCGATGCATGTGCTTTACTCCCGTCATAACGTCCGGGTTTACCGCTTCGTGCTGCGCATGGTGCGTGACACCACCGTGGCCGAAGACCTCGTCAGCCAGGTGTTTCTCGACGTGTGGCGGACCGCCGCCCAGTTCGAGGGCCGCTCGCAGGTATCGACCTGGCTGCTGTCGATCGCCCGCTTCAAGGCGCTGACCGCGCTGCGCCAGCGCAAGCATGAGGATATCGAGCAGGAAGACGTGCTGGAGATCGCCGACGAGGCCGACACGCCCGAAGCTTCGCTCGACCGCAGCAACACCAGCGCGATCCTGCGCGCCTGCGTCGCCAAGCTGTCGCCGGCGCATCGCGAAATCATCAACCTGGTCTACTACCACGAGAAGTCGGTGGAAGAGGCCGGCGCGATCATCGGTATTCCCCAGAGCACGGTGAAGACCCGCATGTTCTATGCCCGCAAACAATTGGCCGAGTTGCTTAAGGGCGCCGGCGTGGACAGCATCGCCGCCTAAAGACAAGTGATTTCAAACAGTTAGATTGGAGATAGGGGCGGAAAAACGGGGCGATTTCGACGGACAAAGATTACTTCCGACGAAACAAATGAAACATTTCACGACATCACCCGGAAAAACTCACTCCCTATACCGATCAGCATCGACTTAAACGCCAACGCCGAACAGGAGAGCGAACATGCTGAAGCCGTCCTTCCGCTTTTTCATCGTCCCGCTCGGCGCCGTCGCGACCCTGGCCACTCTGTCGGCCCAGAACGTCCAGCCCCGCGCCCAGCGCGACGCCGGTTCGACGTTCGTGCGCGAACAGGTGGTCGATTGCGGCACCAAGAGTCCCAAGGAGGTCTGTGTGATCTCCTACGACAGCGAGACCCCCCGCTGAATTTCCTCTCACCTCCCAAGTTGTAGACCCCAAGCGACCTCCAACGACCCGGCCGGGATGCCCCCCAGCCGGGTCGCTCTGTTTTTGGCTCCGGATTCCGTGTACGCGGGCCGAAAGAGTCTCACACGGACGTGACGCCGCCTGAAGCGCCGCCGGCGTAACGCCCTGCCCCATCACCGCGAAGTCCATCAAGCACCCGGCAATGTCTCGCCGGGACCGGTGATGGATGCTTTCGATGCTCAATCTCGTACTCGCGCTGCTCGCAGGTGTCGTCACTGTGGCCGCGCCTTGCACGCTGCCGATGCTGCCCATCCTCCTCGGGGCATCGGTCGGCCAGACCGGCAAGGCGCGGCCGGCAATGATCGCGCTCGGCTTTGTGATGTCATTCTCGATGGTGGCATTGCTGCTGGGCGCGATCACGCGCGCCTTCGATTTCGATCCCAATCATCTGCGCAACGCGGCCGCGATTCTTCTTGTCGGCTTTGGATTATTGATGATCTGGCCGGCGCCGTTCGAATGGCTGTCGGTCCGCATCGGCGGCTTCACCGGCGCTACGGCCTCCCGGCAGGGAATGCTCGGCGGCTTCGTGCTCGGCACGACACTCGGCCTGGTCTGGACACCTTGCGCCGGTCCGGTGCTGGGCTCGATCCTGACCGTCATCGCCACATCGAAAGACACCGCCTGGGCCAGCCTGCTGCTGGTCGTCTACGCGATCGGCGCAGGCTTGCCGATGCTCGCGATCGCTTATGGCGGCCAGGCCGTCACCACCCGCGTTCGCAGCGTCGCGCGGATCGCGCCGCGGCTGCAGCAGGGATTCGGCGTCGTCGTCATAGCCTTCGCGCTGCTGTCTTACTTCCAATACGACACGCTGATCGTGGCGTGGCTGACCGGATTTTACCCCAATGGCCAGATCGGCCTCTGATTCCAATGGAGACTGCCATGAACGTACGTCTGCTTGCCGCATCCGCTGCCATCGCTGCAGCTTCTCTCGCGGGTTCAGCGTTACCTGCCTTCAGCGGCGACGCGCCACGCGCGCTAGAAAAGCCGTTCACGGTCGCCGCGACGCAGACCACAGCGCCGGAGTTCGTCGGTCTCGGCGATTGGTTCAACTCAGCGCCGCTGAAACTCGTCGATCTCCGCGGCAAGGTCGTGCTGGTGAATTTCTGGACCTATGGCTGCGTCAACTGCGTCAACACGCTCCCGCATGTCACTGCCCTGTACGCCAAATACAGGGACCGCGGGTTCGTCGTCGTCGGCATCCACACGCCGGAATTTCCGTTCGAGCGGTCTGCGTCCAACGTTCAGGCCGCGCTGAAGCGGCACGGCATCACTTATCCGGTGGCGCAAGATAATGACTCGCGAACCTGGAACGCTTACCGCAACCGCTATTGGCCGGCGCAATATATTGTCGACCAGAACGGAAGGATCGTGTTCCAGCACGACGGCGAGGGCCAGTACCAGCAGATCGACCGCGCGGTCGCCGGGCTCCTGAACGGTGCGAGCTGAGATCAAGCACCTCAGGCTTGTCACGGTACAGCCACGCTATTTGCCGCTTGACGAGACCGCACCGGTCGTGATGCTTGCCGCCGGCGATGGACGCTGCGGCAAACGAGAATGAAGTCAGGCTACGCAAGGGCACGTCGCTCAACGAGCGGCTGGTTCTTGCAGGCATCGCCGTAGTCTTGTGTTTGATGGCCCTGCCCGGCCTCGATTACCTCGCAAACGGCCAATGGCTTGGCATCGCCGCCCTCTTTGCGTTGCTGTTCGGGTGTCTCCTGCTGGGCGCCGCCCTCTTTGATCGCAACGTCGTCTGGATCATTACGCCAGGCGAAATCCTGATCGGCGAACAGCGTCCATTCGGGAAGGTGCGCCCAAGATTGATCCGGGATGACGAAATATCCGGGATGCGTCTCCGAAAGAGCATCGGCAAATCGGTGGAGTTCACCCTCATCATCGAGACCGAATCGGGCGACACGCTCACCGCACCCCCGCTTCCTGATGTGACCCAGGTGCAAAAAACCACCGCGCAGATCGCGCGGCTGCTTCGGTTGCCTGCTCCCGAATCGGCCGAGAACCCATTCGACGCCGCCAATGCCGCGATACGACTGGGCAAGCCGGCTAGTTCCAAACGTGTCCGGGCGTACAGGGCTCTTCTCGTGCTGCTGGCCTGCTCGTTGAGCCTTCCATTCATCTATGCGCTCTGGAGCGGCAAATTGTCTGCCCTAGGGATCGCAGTTTGGTTGCTCGGCGCGATCATCGCCTTCTTGCTGATCAGACATATCTATCGGGCCACTGCGTTCTGGATTGTCCGCGATGGCGCCATCAGATTTGAACGCCTGTCGTTGAAGGGTACGATAGAGACGGATACCGTCGCCGGTGACGATGTCGAGCGCATCGACGTCGAAAGCGGCGGCCGGAGGGGCAGCCAGTACGTCATCGCGGTCCGGCTCCGCACGGGCAAGAAGATCCGCAGTCCGGTGCTGGTCGGCAAGGACCAGACCCGCGCGGTGCGGGCCGAAATCAGCAGGCGGCTCGGATTGAATTCATCGCGTAGCGGATAGGCTTGCACGCCTGTTCCGCGCGGCACGCAGGTACAATCGTCGCATCGGGCGTGGTAGGGTACACGCCTGGTTCGGACGCAATTTCGAAAACTCTAGTTCCGTTTTTGAAAGATATCGCGCCCGGTGGAATTGCGACAGGTGGTGCCGATGTTCGAAGGCTGGGATGCGGTCGTATTGGCCCGGGCGCAATTTGCTTTCACGATGTCGTTCCACATCATATTTCCCGCCTTCTCGATCGGGCTCGCCAGCTATCTCGCCGTGCTCGAAGCGCTGTGGCTCGCGACCGGGCGCGAGGTCTACATCAACCTGTTCAATTACTGGCTGAAGATTTTCGCCGTCGCCTTCGCGATGGGCGTGGTGTCGGGCATCGTGATGTCCTACCAGTTCGGCACCAACTGGTCGGCCTTTTCCGACAAGACCGGCCCGGTGATCGGGCCGTTGATGGCCTATGAGGTGCTCACCGCATTCTTCCTCGAGGCGGGCTTCCTCGGTGTGATGCTGTTCGGCCTGAACCGAGTCGGCCCAAAGCTGCATTTTCTGGCGACGCTGATGGTCGCGGTCGGCACGCTGATTTCGGCGTTCTGGATTCTGTCGGCCAATTCCTGGATGCAGACGCCGACCGGCCACACCGTCAACGAGGCCGGTCAGTTTATCGCCGCCGACTGGCTGAAAGTGATCTTCAATCCGTCGTTCCCATACCGTCTCGTGCACATGGTGCTGGCGGCATATCTGACCACCGCGCTGGTGGTCGGTGCGGTCGGCGCATGGCATCTCCTGCGAGACCGCCACCTCGCCGGTCCGCGCGTGATGTTCTCGATGGCGATGTGGATGGCGACGCTGGTGGCACCGATTCAGATCATCGCCGGCGATCAGCACGGACTCAACACGCTGGAGCACCAGCCGGTGAAGATCATGGCGATGGAAGGCCACTTCGAGAGCCACAAGCACGGCGCGCCCCTGATCCTGTTCGGCTTGCCCAATCAGAGCGCCGGCAGGGTCGACTACGCGGTCGAAGTGCCGAAGCTCGGTTCGCTGATTCTCAAACACTCGACGGATGCGCCGATGGCCGGCCTCGACACGGTCCCGCGCGAAAACTGGCCGCCGGTGGCGATCACGTTCTGGTCGTTCCGGATCATGGTCGGCATGGGATTGCTCATGCTGGCGCTCGGCCTGTTCAGCCTGTTGATGCGTGTTCAGGGCAAGCTCTACGATTCCCGGCTGTTGCACATGTTCGCGGTCGCAATGGCTCCCGCGGGCTTCATCGCCGTGCTCGCAGGCTGGATCACCACCGAAGTCGGCCGCCAGCCGTTCACGGTCTATGGATTGCTGCGCACGGTTGAATCCGCCTCGCCGCTGGCAGCACCAGCCGTCGCCTCCTCGCTGATCGCCTTCATCATCGTTTATTTCGCGGTGTTCGCGGCCGGCGTGATCTACCTGCTGCGCCTGATGGCAGCGCCGCCGCATCCGGGCGAAGAGGGACCGTCGTCGCACGAGGCGCCGATCCGCACCGCCGGCATCACGCCGGCTGCCCAGGGGGTCAGCTCATGAACATCGCGGTCGACCTCGCCACCGTCTGGGCCTTCATCATCGCCTTTGCCGTGTTCGTCTATGTCGTGATGGACGGCTTCGATCTCGGGCTTGGCATTCTGTTTCCGCTGTTTCCGGAGAAGCGCGACCGCGACGTCATCATGAACAGCGTCGCCCCGGTGTGGGACGGCAACGAAACCTGGCTGGTGCTCGGCGGTGGCGGCCTGATGGCGGCCTTCCCGCTCGCCTATGCCGTGCTGATGCCGGCGCTGTACACGCCGATGATTGCGATGCTGCTCGGCCTCGTGTTCCGCGGCGTCGCCTTCGAATTCCGTTGGCGCACGACGCGCGCGCGCAACCGATGGGATATCGCCTTTTTCGGCGGGTCGTTGCTGGCGACGCTGGCACAGGGCATCGCGCTCGGCGCCATCCTGCAGGGCGTGCATGTCGAGGGGCGGCACTATGCCGGCGGCTGGTGGGACTGGCTGACGCCGTTCAGCATGCTGACCGGCGTATCGCTGGTGATCGGCTATTCGCTGCTCGGCGCAACGTGGCTGGTCATGAAGACGGAAGGCGAGTTGCGCGACCGCGCCTATCACCTGAGCTGGGTCCTGTTGCTCGCGATGCTCGGGGCCATCGCCGCGGTCAGCATCGCGACGCCGTTCCTCCATATACAGTACACCGAGCGCTGGTTCGCCTGGCCGAACGTCCTCATGACGGCACAGGTACCGATTTCGGTTGCTGTAGTCACCGCCCTGTTGCTGCGCAGTCTTGCTAACAAATACGACTACCAGCCGTTCTTCCTGACGCTGGCGCTGTTTACGCTGTCCTATGCCGGCCTCGGCATCAGCATGTATCCCTATATCGTGCCGCAGAGCATCACGATCTGGCAGGCGGCGGCACCGGAAAACAGCCAGCTCTTCATGCTGGTCGGCGTCGCCGGTCTGATCCCGCTGATCCTCGGCTATACCGCCTGGGCCTATTGGGTGTTCCGCGGCAAGGTCAAACCCGAGAGTGGATACCATTGAAGCCCAACAAGCCGGCCCCTCGCCCTCTGATGCAGCGCCTGCTGTGGTTTGCCGCGCTCTGGCTCGGCGGCGTCGGCACCGTCGCGCTGATTTCGTTTTGCCTGCGGCTGTGGATCGCGCCGAAATAAGGCAGGCGGGATATCCCATGAATTTGGTGGACGACGAAAATGGACGACATTTCAGTCACGTATCCGCCGCATTCGCCCTAAACTTGCCATCAAGCCAGCCCTGAGATTTGATGGTTCCGCTGATTTGCCAAAGCGCCAACCATTTGGCCGCCGCGCCAACAAGGAGAATTTCTGCGATGACAAAATTTCGGCACCTGATCTGGATGGTGATCGCCGCCGGCGGTCTGATCCTTTCAGCCTCTCAGAGCCAGGCGCAGTTGCGGCAACCCGACGTCGGCGACCAGCCCGGCGTGCTTCCCGACGAATCCGTCGAGCTCGATCCGCAGTTCAGGAAGACCGCGGTGCTCTATCGCACCAACGAAGCGCCGGGCACCATCATCGTCGTCACCGCCGAGCGCCACCTCTACCTGATCCAGGGCAACGGCCGCGCGCTGCGCTACGGCATCGGTGTCGGCCGCGAAGGATTTCAATGGCAGGGACTGGTGAACATTACCCGCAAGGCCGAGTGGCCGGACTGGACGCCGCCGCCCGAGATGATCGCGCGCCAGCCCTATCTGCCGCGTTTCATGGCTGGCGGCCCCGGCAACCCGCTCGGTGCGCGCGCGATGTATCTCGGCACCACCGTCTACCGTATCCACGGCACCAACCGGCCCGACACCATCGGCACCGCCGTCTCCTCCGGCTGCTTCCGGCTGGTCAACGCCGACGTCACCGATCTCTATGAGCGCGTGCCTGTCGGCACCAAGGTGATTATCCGGCAGAAGCCGGAGCTCTAATCCCGCCGCTGTCTGTTCAGACGGTCCATTCTCCTGAAATCGTGAGTTAGAAAATGCTACGGACATTTCGAGGCGGCCTGCTCATCGGGCTGGCGGTCGCAATCGCGGTCGCGGCCGCTGCAATCACCTATGAACGTTACGACACCAAGACGCTGAAGCGGACCATCCGCCGCGGCGAAGTGCTGTGCGGCGTCAACAAGGGCCTGCCCGGATTCTCGATCCCCGACGACAAGGGCGACTGGACCGGCTTCGACGTCGATTTCTGTCGCGCGGTTGCCTCGGCGATCTTCGATGATCCCAAGAAGGCGAAATTCGTGGCGCTGGATGCCAACGAGCGCTTCAAGGAGTTGCAGAGCCGCAAGGTCGACATCCTCTCGCGCAACACGACCTGGAGCATGTCCCGCGAGAGCAACTACGCCCTCTATTTCCCGGCGGTCGCCTATTATGACGGCCAGGGTTTCATGCTGCCGCGCTCGCGCAACATCGATTCCGCGCTGGACCTCAACAACAGCAAGGTTTGCGTGCAGGAAGGGACGACGACGGTGCTCAATGTCGCCGACCATTTCCGCGCCAACAATATGAAATATACCGAGGTCAAGTTTCCCAAGCTGGAAGACGTGCTCAAGGCCTATGAGGGCGGCAAGTGCGACACCTTCACCGCCGACGTCTCTCAGCTCTACGCGCTCCGCTTGAACCTGATCCAGCCGAGCGATCACGTCATCCTGCCCGACGTGATTTCCAAGGAGCCGCTCGCGCCCGTGGTGCGCCAGCGCGACGACGACTGGATGATGCTCGTGAAGTGGACGCTGTATGCGATGATCAACGCCGAGGAACTCGGCATCACCTCGAAGAACATCGACGAGGCGCTGAAGTCGAAGAAGCCCGACGTGATGCGACTGGTTGGCACCGAAGGCGCCTATGGCGAAGATCTCGGCCTGCCCAAGGACTGGGCCGCCCGCATCATCCGCCATGTCGGCAATTACGGCGAGGTCTACGAACGCAACGTCGGCGAAGGATCGAAGCTGAAGATCCCGCGCGGCCTGAATTCGCTGTGGAGCAACGGCGGGATTCAGTACGCACCACCGATTAGGTAGGTCTCTCTCCGCGTCATTCCGGGATGCGCCGACAGGCGCAGGCCCGGAATCCATCGTGCCGCAGTCGCCGTGGAGAAATGGATTCCGGGCTCGCGCTTTGCGCGCCCCGGAATGACAGCGGCTAGTAGTTCTTCATCCGCGCCAACTGATCGGCGTGGTAATTGCTGTCGCCGAACAATTCCTGGCAGACGCGGGCGCGCTTCATGAAGAAGCCGATATCGAACTGGTCGGTCATGCCCATGCCGCCGTGCATCTGCACGCCCTCTTGTACCGCCAGCGTCGCCGTGGTGCCGGCGCGTGCCTTGGCGACCGCGACCGCCGCGCCGGCGTGCTCGAAATCGCCGTCGAGGGTCTGCAGCGCCTTCAGCACGGCCGCGCGGGTGATCTCGATATCAATATAGAGCTGGGAGGCGCGGTGCTGCAGCGCCTGGAATTCGCCGATCAATTTGCCGAACTGCTTGCGCTCCTTCAGATACGTGACAGTGCGGCCGAACACCTCCTCGCTCAAGCCCACCATTTCGGAAGCTACCGCGCCGCGGCCGATATTGAGCACGCCCTCCAATAACGCGCCGCCCTGATCGACCTCGCCGAGCACCTGATCGGCATTGACCTCGACATTGCTGAATTCGATCCGCGCAGCGTTATGTGCGTCGACCATCACCGTGCGTTCGATCGCAATGCCCTTGGCCTTGGGATCGACCAGAAACAGCGTCAACCCATCGCGTTCGCCGGCCGCGCCGCCAGTGCGCGCCGCGACGATCAGGAGATCGGCCGTGTGGCCGTCGACCACCAACGCCTTGGCACCGTTCAGCTTGAAGCCGTTGCCGGAGCGCACCGCCTGCAAATTGATCTGCAGCGGGCGATGTTTTGCGCCTTCATCGATCGCGAGCGCCGCCAGCAGCGATCCGTCCGCAATCTTCGGCAGATGTGCGGACTTTTGCGCGTCACTTCCACTGCGCGACAGTGCCGACGCCGCCAGCACCGCAGTCGACAGGAACGGCGACGGCATCAGGGTGCGGCCGATTTCCTCCATCACGATGCCGGCCTCGACGCAGCCGAGCCCGCTGCCGCCAAAATTTTCGGGCACCAGCAGGCCGGAAAAGCCCATCTCGGCAAACACCTTCCAGAGCTCGCGGGAAAAGCCCGTTTCGTCCTTGCTGTCGCGCAAGCTGCGCAGATGCGACACCGGCGCCTTGTCGCTGATGAGGCCGCGCGCGCTGTCGCGCAGCATGGATTGTTCTTCGGTGAGGACGAGGGGCATGGAGGTAATTCCGGGTTTAAAAATAACGCGTGACTTTTGAGGCGTCATTCCGGGGCGATGCGAAAGCACCGAACCCGGAATCTCGAGGTTCCGGGTTCACGCTTCGCGTGCCCCGGAACGACCGAGAGAAACTCACGCCCCCGGCAGATCGAGGATGCGCTTGGCGACGATGCCGAGCATCACCTCGCTGGTGCCGCCCTCGATCGAGTTGGCCTTGGTGCGCAGCCAGGCGCGCGGACGGGCGCCGCCTTTCGAGCGCTCGCTTTCCCATTCCAGCGCGTCGATGCCACCGGCCGACATCAGGATCTCGTGGCGGCGCTTGTTGAGCTCGGTGCCGTAATACTTCATCGCCGAGGAGAACGCCGGATGCGATTGCCCGGCTTTCGCGAGATCAACGGCGCGCTCAGCCACGGCCGCAAACGCCGCCTCGTCGATATCGAACGCCGCAATCTGGCCGCGCAGCACGGCATCGTCGAGCCGGCCGGAATCATCGCTGCCGACGGAGTCGGCTGCGACCTGTCCGAGCGGACGGCCGATACCGCGCTCTCCAGTGCCCGAGATCATCGCGCGCTCATGCTGCAGCAGATATTTTGCAACATCCCAGCCGCGGTTGACCTGGCCGACCACATGCGATTTCGGCACCCGCACATTGTCGAAGAAGGTTTCGCAGAACGGCGAATAACCGGAGATCAGAAGAATGGGCTTGGTCGACACGCCCTTCGAGGCCATGTCGAACAGGATGAAGCTGATGCCGTCATGCTTCTTCGCGGTGGGATCGGTACGCACCAGGCAGAAAATCCAGTCGGCGTAGTTCGCATACGACGTCCAGATCTTCTGGCCGTTGATGATGTAGTCGTCGCCGTCGCTATCGGCGCGGGTTTGCAGCGAGGCGAGGTCCGATCCGGCGTTCGGCTCGGAATAGCCCTGGCACCAGCGGATCAGTCCCGCGGCGATGTCAGGCAGGTGCTCTTTCTTCTGCGCCTTGGTGCCGTACTTCAACAGCGCCGGCCCAAGCATCCAGATGCCGAAGCTCGAAAGCGGCGAGCGCACGCCCATCGCCGCCATTTCTTCACGCAGCACCTTGTGCTCGGCGGGCTCCAGCCCTCCGCCACCATATTCCTTCGGCCAATCCGGCACGGTCCAGCCCTTGTCGCGCATCCGCTCAAACCAGACGCGCTGCGGCTCGGAGGAGAATTTGGCGTTGCGACCGCCCCAGTAGGTATCGCTTTCGGAGGTCATCGGCCGTCGCATTTCCGGCGGGCAATTGGCCTCCAGCCAGGCGCGGGTTTCACGGCGGAATGTTTCCAGGTCGGACATATCAGGCGCTTCCATGTGGGAATGTTTGGAAGTGACCTTAGCCCTCGCGTTGCGGAATTCAATATATGTCTGACATCAGCCCATGCCGCTCTGGCGGTGGTCACGATGCCCGATCGGGTGTATGCGCTAGACGATAACAATTGAAAAACAAGGGGAAACAGGCATGCGGCTGAAGTTGCTTTCGCCAGGCGAAATGAGCGCCGCGCAAAAAGAAACCTATGACGAGGCCATCGCCGGCAAGCGCGGCGCCCCGCCGGCACCGATGATGGCCTGGCTCAACAGCCCGGAGATGGCGCGGCACGCCACGCGGCTCGGCGAGCAGCTTCGTTTCAACACGATGTTTCCCGCAAAACTTTCCGAGATCGCGATCCTCGTCACTGCGCGGCACTGGACGTCGCATTACGAATGGTATGCGCACAAGCGCCTGGCGCTGAAGGGCGGCATGGATCCGAAAATCATCGAGGACATCCGCGACCGCCGCACGCCCGTCTTCGATGATCCCAAGGGCCGGATGATCTATGATCTCGCCAAATCGCTGCATGAGGGCCACGGCGTGTCGCAAGCGCTGTATGACGAAGCGGTAAAAGTGCTCACCGAACGCGGGATTGTCGAGGTGATCGGGCTGTGCGGCTATTACACGATGGTGTCGATGACGCTGAACACGTTTGAGTTCGGGCTGCCGGACGGCGAGGTATCGGATCTTGTGTGACGAGAATCCGCGCCTACGTGTCCCGGACGCAGTGCAGCGCTTCTTCAGCGGTGCACTGCAGAGCCGGGACCCATGCGGGCGTGCGCCATAGGCCCCGGCTTAGCAGCGCACCGCTTCGCGCTGCGCAGCATCCGGGGCACGTCACCTTCCGAATGGAGACAACACATGCCCCAATCCCCACCCATCGTCGCCGGCACGCGGATCGGGCATGTCCATCTCAAGGTCGCCGATCTCGAACGGGCGCTCGGCTTTTATTGCGGCGTGCTCGGCTTTGAGGTGATGCAGCGGATGGGTTCTGGCGCGGCATTCATTTCGGCCGGCGGTTATCACCATCACATCGGCCTCAACACCTGGGAAAGCAAGGGCGGCCATCCGCCGCCGCCAGGCACCACCGGCCTGTTTCACACCGCCATTCTCTATCCCACCCGCCCGGCGCTGGCGGATGCGCTGTATCGTGTGATCCAGGCCGGCATCGAGCTCGACGGCGCCAGCGACCATGGCGTCAGCGAGGCGCTCTATTTGCGCGATCCCGATCAGAACGGCGTCGAACTCTATCGCGACCGGCCGAAAGAAGAATGGCCCCACGCGCCCGACGGATCGCTCGCGATGTTCACCAAGCGGCTGGATCTGGAGGATTTGCTGCGGCAGCGGGAAAGCTGACCCTCATGGTGAGGAGGCGCGCCAGCGCCGTCTCGAACCACGAGGCCCGCGGCCCATCCTTCGAGACGCAGCCTGGCGGCAGTTCCTCAGGATGAGGTGTTTGCGCGGCTACCACGGATCATGATCAACACTGCGGCCGTCAACTCCACGCCGATGCACCCGTAGAACGGCAGCGCGTAGCTGCCGGACAGATCCCGCAACAATCCCACTACGCCGGGACCGAACGCATACGTGATCTGGTTGATCGCCGTGATCAAACTGACCAGCACGCCGAATGAACGCGGATCGAATTCGCGCTGCACGATCAGCGCCGGCAATGTGATGAGATTGCCGACGGAAAAGCCGAACAGCGCGCAGGCTGCGATCAGCACGTAATCGTTATGCACATTGATGACAATGAGCAACGCCACCGCCTGGCTGACAAAGGACAGCGAGGACGCCAGCCGCTGGTTCATCCGGTCGATCACGAAGGAAAACAGCACACGGCCGACCACCGCCATCGCCGTCAACAGCGCCACCGCAATCGCCGCGCGCTGCCGGCCGATCACGGAATCCAGAAATGCGATCAGGTGGACGATGAAGCCGACCTGCGCGAACAGCACCAGTGCGAACGCCGACGACACCGAGAGAAAGCCGATGTCGCGAAAGGCACGTGCGCGAATTTGCGTCGGCGACGGCGCGTCGGCAGCCTCTAACCCGCCCGCACTCAGGTGAAGCGGGGGGCGCCCGACCAAGAGCAGGATCACCGGCACCATCAACGCAACCAATACGACGGCCGACGCCATCATAGCGCCAGGGAAACCAAAATAGCCGATCGCGGTCACCAGCAGCGGCACGCCGACGATGCCGCCAAAGCTCGCGCCGTTCAGCGCCAGGCTAATCGCCATGCCGCGCTTGTTGTCGAACCACAGCCCCAGCGTGTTGGTGATGATGCCAAGGCTGGTGCCGGCCCAGCCGAACGCCAGCACGGCGTTCGCAAGGTAAAGCTGCCAGGGTTCGCGCACCTGACCGATCGAGATCGCGGCCGCGGCCATCGCGAATGTCCCCGCGATCAGGCAACTGCGCGGACCGAACGCTTTGATCGCCTCGCTGACGAAGGCGACCAGCAGCGCGCCGAACAGATAGAAGAACGTGGTGCCGGACGAAATCAGCGACGCCGGCCAGCCGTGCAGCCGCTGCAGCTCGGCGACATAGACGCTCTGGCCGTAGAAGCCGAGCCCCCAGCCGAAGGTTGCCAGCAGGAAGCACACGACGACGATGCGCCAGCCGTCGTAGCGGATCGAGGTCTCGTCGATGGTGGCGTAGTTGCGAGCGTCCAACGTCGTTTGCTTCTCTTTGCTATTTCTCACATCGTCATGCCCGGGCTTGCCCCGGGCATCCACGTCCTTCCTGCGGCGGTCAAAGACGTGGATGGCCGGGACAAGCCCGGCCATGACGGAGAAGGTTAGCAGACCCGCAAGCCAATTGCTTCGGTGCCGGCCGAACTGTCAGCACGTGGCAGCTAGGCCGGCTTCGACGGATCGTAGAAGAATCGTTCGCGCCAAACCTTGTCGCCGCGCCATTCCTGCAGCGCGACTTCGTCGAACCGCCCGGTCTTGCCTGAATGAAAGACAAAGTCGAAAATCCAGTGGATCGCGACATGGTCGCCCTCGACGATCGAGGTCACGCAGGTCGAGGTCACGCTTTTGACCCGCTCCAACACCGCGCGCTCATGCGCCACGAGTACGTCGCGGCCGACCCGTGGCGGAGCGGCGTTCTCCTGCATGCTGGCGTCCTCGGTGTAGAAGCGCTCGATCGCGCCGGCGTGATCGCCGGAGACGACGGCGGCGATGAACTCATCGAGACGGGCGCGCGACGGCATGGGACCTCCGGCAATTAGACACTCGGACCTGGAATCTCGTCGACCGCCTGCAGCTTCGCGCGACGCTTTGCAAATGACGCAAACGACAGCACTGCAAGGCCGAGCAGCACCGGCGGGAACACCACCATGTTTACCATCGACCAGCCGTAATGCGCCAGCAACTGACCGGACGAAAAAGACCCCAGCGCCATCATCCCGAAGATCAGGAAATCGTTGAACGCCTGCACCTTGTTGCGCTCCTGCGGCCGGTGCGTCTCCAGTACCAATGCCGAGGCGCCGATGAAGGCGAAATTCCAGCCGACGCCGAGCACGATCAGTGTCGCCCAGAAATGCAGCGCGGTGATGCCGGAAAGGCCGATCGCGGCAGCGGCGGCTTCCAGGGTCAGGCCAAGTGCCACGATTGTCGGTGCGCCGAAACGCGCGATCAGCGTTCCCGTGAAGAAGCTCGGGCCATACATCGCCACGATGTGCCACTGGATGCCGAAATTGGAATCGCTCACCGTGAGCCCGCACATCTTCATGGCGAGCGGCGCAGAAGTCATGACGAGATTCATCATGGGGTAGGCAATCACACCGCACAGCGCCGCGGCAATGAAGCGCGGTTGCCGTGCAATCTCGAACAGCGGCCGCCCGCCATGCATGTCCGACGGTGCCGGCTTCGGCGCGTCGACGCCCCACAGCACCGCCGTCGCCACCAGCGCGACGAACGCCTGCACCACGAAGCTGAACGCAAACAGATAAGGCGGCCAGATATCCATGGTCCACTGCACGAGCTGCGGACCGAGCACGCCGGCGAACACGCCGCCGGCCATTACCCAGGACACGGCTTTCGGCCGGAACGCTGTGCTGGCGCCGTCAGCGGCGGCAAAACGATAGGACTGTGCGACTGCGCCGTAGAGGCCGCCGAGGAAAGTCGCGAAGCAGAACAGCCAGAACGAGGCGTAGAGAACGGCGGCGGCGGCGAGCGCACCGGTGAGGATTCCGCAGAAGGTGCCAATGATGAACGCGACACGGCGGCCATAGGCGCGCGAGATCGCACCTGTCGGCAGCGTGCCGGCGGCGAGCCCCAGCACGTACATCGACAGCGGGACGGTGGCGAGCGATATGGTCGGCGCCAGCGTCGCGCCGACGATCGAGCCGGTGGCGAAAATCACCGCCGAATTGGCGCCGGTCAGCGCCTGCGCCGCGGCGAGCCGCAGCACGTTGGCGCGCGCGCGGGCGTCGTTCGATATCTCTTCGGTGGCTGTCGTATCCAGCATCGGCATTCCCGCCCGGCAGGCCCCGGGCCGGGAGCCTCGTTGATTGATTCCGCAGCAACTATGAAGACACGGGGCGGCGCGATCAACCGACGCAAACGGGCGCGCGCTATGCGCCGACGTCACCTTTGGTGGATGGCGCGCGCGAAGACCACAATCATGTTGTTGGCCGGCATTGCTACGGTTTCGATCAGTGAAAGGCCGACGCTCTCAGCCAATGTACTGAGTTCTCCGATGTCGCGCACGCCCCATTCGGCGTCCTGCTCGCGAAGGCTGGTGTCGAACACGGCGTTGCTTATCGCGGTGTGCTTGCCGTCGCGCTTGAACGGGCCATAGAGAAACAGCCGCCCATCATCGCGCAGATAACGCGCCGCGCCGGCGAACAGGCCCTCGGCGACGCGCCAGGGCGCGATGTGGATCACGTTGGCGCAGAACACCGCGAGCAGGTTGCCCGGCCCGCTGCCGTCATGCATCGCCGGACACCAGGCCGGGTCAGCGAGATCGACCCGCAGCACTGAGCGAATGTTCGGCAGACCGGCATGCGTGCGCCACGCTTCGATGCTCTTGAGATGTCGTTCATTGAGATCGCTCGGCCACCAGGTGATGTCGGGCGTGCGCTTTGCAAAATGCACCACATGCTGGCCGGTACCGCTGCCGGCTTCCAGCACGTCGCCGGATTTGCCGGTGAGGAATTTTTGCAGCACCGCCCAGATCGGTTCGTGGTTGCGGTGGAATGCCGCCGCGTCGAGCCGGCCATCGGACTCGACCGGCCGGCCATCCTTGCCGAATTCCGCCACATGCTCAGCCATCGCAGTTCGGTCCCGAAAAAATCAGTGGCGCAGCCATCACTTCAGATCGCCGCAGAAGATCTCCTTCAACACCCCAAGCAGACGCAATGTGCGCTGGTCGGCGACGCGATAGTGCAGCGTCTGCGAGGTTCGCCGGAATTCGACCAGGCCGTCGGCGCGCAATTTCGCCAGATGCTGCGACAATGCGGACTGACTGAGATTCACGATGGCGACCAACTCGCCCACCGTCATCTCGCCGCGCACGGCAAGAAAGCAGAGGATCAGCAGACGCTTTTCATTGGCGAGCATTTTCAGGAGCTGCGCGGCATCGCCGGCCTGCTTCGCCAGCTTCTTCAGCGCCGCCGCGTCATCGGCGCCGGGGGCGGTCTCTTGCGTAGTCTGTTGTTCAGTTTCTTGGGCTGCCGGGGCGGCTGCTCTCATCACTGCAGATCCGATATCGTTTTCCGCGCCTGCGAAGCAGACATACCATACTAGCGCGCCGGCCCTTCTTTAGCATTGACTAAATTAGTAAATGTGGATACCGGTTCAAAAAAGCAAGAAATTATGCGGCGATGCGGCCGCGAGGGGAAGAAAACGTGCGGCCAGACCCGTTGCGCAGCAAAGCTGTTCTTTCTGATCCCGCCGCCCCGGATACCCCGATGGGCCGCCGCCGCTTCCTTGGCCTCGGCGCAGTCCTGACCGGCAGCCTCGCCGTTGGCGGCAAACAGGCTATAGCGAACCCCGCGCAGGAGTCTCCTCCCGCGGACGCGCCCTGGTCGCAATCGATCGGCGCCGGCGTGGTCGACCGGCCCTATGGCCGCCCCGCCGATACCGAAGCCTCCGTCATCCGCCGCAACGTGCCCTGGTTGACCGCGAGCGCGGAATCGTCAGTGAGCTTTTCGCCGCTGCAGGATATGCACGGCATCATCACGCCGAACGGATTGTTCTTCGAGCGCCATCACGCCGGCCGCCCCGATATCGACCCGGCGCAGCACAAACTCATGATCCACGGCCTCGTCGAGCGTCCTCTACTTCTCACCATGAAGGACATGATGCGCTTCCCGTCCGTGTCGCGCATCCATTTCATCGAATGCCCGGCCAATGGCGGCATGAACTGGCGCGCGGCGCAGATGAATTCGCTGCAGTTTAGCCACGGCATGGTCAGTTGCGCGGAATGGACCGGGGTCAAACTGTCGACGCTGCTGGAGGAGGTCGGCATCAAAAAGCAGGCGAAGTGGGCGATGGTCGAAGGCGCCGACGGCGCGCATATGAACCGCAGCCTGCCGCTCGACAAATGCCTCGACGATTGCCTCGTGGTCTATGCGCAGAACGGCGAGGCGCTGCGGCCCGAACAGGGCTACCCACTGCGACTGGTGGTGCCGGGCTGGGAAGGCAACGTCAACATCAAGTGGCTGCGCCGGATCAAGCTCGGCGAAAAGCCGTGGCATACCCGCGAGGAAACCTCGAAATATACCGACCTGATGCCGGACGGCACCTCGCGCGGCTTCACCTGGCTGATCGACGCCAAATCGGTCGTCACCTTTCCCTGCCCGGAAAAGCCACTCGATGGGCCCGGCCTCTATGAAATCCGGGGACTGGCCTGGACCGGCAACGGCAGGGTCAAGCGCGTCGATGTCTCCATGGACGGCGGCATCAACTGGCAGACCGCGCGGCTGCACGAACCGGTGCTGTCGAAGGCGCTGACGAAATTCACCCTGCCCTGGCGCTGGGACGGCCGGCCCGCGCTGGTCGCATCCCGCGTTATCGACGAGACCGGCTATGTGCAGCCGACAATTGCACAACTGCGCGCACAACGCGGCTCAAACTCGGTCTACCACAACAATTCGATCCAGACCTGGCAGGTCAAGCCCGACGGAAGCGTCTTCAATGTACAGCTCGCGTAAGATTTGCCTGCCGATCATGGCCATCCTGCTTGCCTGCGCCGCAAGTCTCGCCGGCGCGGCCGAACCCGGCTCGTTCGGTTACGGCAGCGTAGCCACGCCGGCGCAGATCGCCGGATGGGACATCGACGTGCGCGGCGAGGACGGAACGGGCCTGCCGCCCGGCAAGGGCACGGTCGACCGGGGCGCCGAGGTTTATGCCGAGCAATGCGCGGCGTGCCATGGAACCTTCGGCGAGGGCGAAGGCCGGTTTCCGAAGCTGGTGGGCGGCGTCGGATCGCTCCGGGACGAGCGCCCGGAGCCGACGGTCGGCAGCTACTGGCCATTCGCCCCGACCCTGTGGGACTATATTAACCGCGCCATGCCGATGCAGGCGCCGCACACATTGTCAGCGGATGACGTTTATGCTTTGACCGCCTATATTCTGAACCTTAACGATCTCGTTCCCCCTGAATTCGTTGCCGATCGCAACAGTTTGCCGAAAGTCAAAATGCGCAATCGCGACAATTTCATCTGGACCGATCCGCGCCCCGATACGATGACAAAACCCTGCATGAACGATTGCGTTAACGCCGCCGATGTCAGGATATCGTCGACGGCTGAGGGCAGGAATCTGACGCCGCGCACGACCGGGCCACTCGATACGATGCAACAGAAGTAGAAATTACGGAAACGCCTGTGACCGATCATTTCCCGACGAAATCCGCAAAGCTTCCGGCGTTGGCGCTGCTCGTCGCTCTGGCGTCCGCGGGCGCCGCGCAGGCGCAGTCCGCGGTGGATGAAGGCCGCAAGCTGGCCTTCGACCGCAGCAAGGGCAACTGCCTGACCTGTCATGTCATCAAGGGCGGCAACCTCCCCGGCACGATCGGGCCCGAACTGGTCGACATCAAGAGCAAATATCCGAAGCGCGAGGATCTCGTCGCCATTCTCCATGACGAGACCCTGCGCAATCCGCTCACCGTGATGCCGCCGTTCGGACGCAACCGGATCCTGACCGAAAAGGAAATCGACGCAGTGGTGGATTTCCTGCAGACGCTTTAAACGCAAGACGAGAGATCAAGCCTGTGACGTGCCAACGCAGGTTTTAGGAGATTTTCGATGAATAAGATTGATGTTGGATTTTCGACCACGCGGCGACTGATCCTGCAGGGTGCCGGCGCAGTCGCGCTCATCGGCCTCGGCAACCTTCCCTTCGGCCTGACGCCGGCGCTCGCCGCGGCCAACGACAAATATCCGGAAGAGGCGTTCAAGCAGAAGAGTGACGCCGACGTCATCAAGACGCTCTACGGCAAGACCGCCGAGCCATCGGACAAGGTCAAGATGGACGCGCCCGAAATCGCCGAGAACGGCGCCGTCGTGCCGATCTCGGTCTCTACAACCCTTGCCGACGTAACCTCGGTTGCGTTCCTCGTCAGTGAGAATCCGAACGTGCTGATCGCAAAGTACAACATCCCGGCCGGCACGCTGCCGAGCGTCGCCAACCGCATCAAGATGGCCAAGACCAGCAACGTGACCGTGCTGGTGGAAGCCGGCGGCAAGCTCTACAGCGCGTCCAAGGAAGTCAAAGTCACCGTCGGCGGTTGCGGCGGTTAAGGCAGGGAGAACTCACATGGCATCCACCATTCGCGTGCGCGCTTCTTCGAACGGCGACATCACCGAGGTGCAGGCGCTGATCCAGCATCCGATGGATTCCGGCTTCGTCAAGAACGCCAAGGGCGAGACCATTCCGCCGCACTTCATCCAGCAGCTCACCTTCGAGCATGACGGCAAGAACGTGTTCGCCGCCGATTGGGGCGGTGGTATCTCCAAGGACCCCTATGTGAAGTTCGCGTTCAAGGGAGCCAAGAAGGGCGACGAGCTGAAGATCAGTTGGGTCGACAACAAGGGCGCGACCGACACCACCATGGCGAAGATCCAATGAAGCTGCGATCCGCGATCCTCCTGGCATCTGCCGCGATTGCGCTCGCCGCGCTGACGCTGGCGGCCGCGCCGCTGTTGGCAGCCGACGACAAGATCGATCCTGTCGCCGACGCCAAGGCGTTCCAGAAGTTCTTCAGAGACAAATTTCCCAAGGTAAAGTTCGAGGACTTCGTCAACGGCCCCTATTCGATGAACGAGGACCTTTATCGGCAGTGGCAGGACAAGGAGCAATTCCCGCCCTACGAGTTCTCGCTCGAAATGGGCAAGGAGATGTTCTCCAAGCCGTTCAAGAACGGCAAGACCTATGCCGACTGCTTCCCGAACGGCGGCATCGGCATCCGTCAGAACTACCCTTACTTCGACGAGAAGGAAGGCAAGGTCATCACGCTTGAATTGGCCTTGAACCGCTGCCGTGAGGCCAATGGCGAGCCGCCGTTCTCCTATGTGAAGGACGAAATGGCGGCGCTGACCGCCTACATGGCCTTCACCTCGCGCGGCAAGCCGATGGACATCAAGATCCCGAACGATCCGCGCGCGCTCGCGGCTTACGAAAACGGCAAGGAATATTTCTACACGCGCCGCGGCCAGCTCAATTTCTCCTGCGCCACCTGCCACGTGCAGAGCCCGGGCGAGCGCATCCGCGCCGAAATCCTCGCGCCCGCGCTCGGCATCGTCAACGCAATGCCGATCTACCGCTCGGAATGGAGCGGCATGGGCACCACCAGCCGGCGCTTCACCACCTGCAACAGCCAGATCCGCGCAGTGCCGCTCAGCCCGCAGGACGACGAATATCGCAACGTCGAATATTACCTGTCCTATGTCAGCAACGGACTGCCGATTTCAGGTCCAGGAGCGCGGCCATGAGGAACTTGATGCAGAAATCCGCATTAGTTCTGGCGCTATTTGCCGCGGATGCTGTACCCGCGCTCGCCGCAGGCTCCGAGGAGGAATTCAAGGCGGCCTACGCCGCGGCTGAAGCCGCCAACAAGGAGGCCGGCAAGCTACGCAACCAATGGACCACCACGGCGAACACGCTGGCGGCGGCGAAGAAGGCAGCGGACGCGGGTGATTTCGATAAGGCCGCCGCATCGGCCAAGGAAGCGGAGGCGCTGGCCAAGGCTTCGATCTTCCAGGCCACCAGCGAGAAGACCCGCTGGAAGGATCTGGAAATACGCTGACACCGTTACGACGCGCGGAGACCCGCATGACCATCCGCCGCCGCGATTTTCTGACGCTAGCGGGCGCTGCCGCCCTGTCCGGCAGCCTGCCACGGTTGGCGCGCGGCGCCGATAATGGGGGCGTTTACGATCTCGAGCGCTTCGGCAATGCACGTATCCTGCACATCACGGATACGCACGCGCAGCTTCGGCCGGTGTTCTTCCGCGAGCCGAGCGTCAATCTCGGCGTTGGACCGATGCAGGGCAACCCGCCGCATCTGGTCGGACACGCCTTTCTCGATCGCTTCGGCATCCGCCCGGACAGTGCCGATGCCTATGCTTTCACCTACGTCGAGTTCGAGAAGGCCGCCGGCCGGTTCGGCAAGCTCGGCGGCTTCGCGCATCTGAAGACGTTGATTGATCGCATGCGAAGCGAAGCCGGCTCCGGCCGCTCGCTGCTGCTGGACGGCGGCGATCTCTGGCAGGGCACCGGTCTTGCCAATACCATGCGTGGCGTCGACATGGTGGAGGCCGCCAATCTGCTCGGCATCGAGGCGATGACCGGCCATTGGGAATTCACCTATGGCGAGAAGGCGCTGCGCGCCAACCTCGAACGCTTCAAGGGCGAGTTCCTGGCGCAGAACGTCTATCTCACCGAGGAAGCCGCCTTCAACGACGCCAAGGCGTTCGACCCGGCATCGGGGCGCGTGTTCAAGCCGTCCGTCATCAAGGAAATCGGTAGCTATCGCGTTGCCGTGATCGGACAGGCGTTCCCCTACGTGCCGATCGCCCATCCGAAGCGCTTCACACCGGACTGGAAGTTCGGCATCCGCGACGATGAACTGCAGAAACTCGTCGATACGCATCGCAACACCGACAAGGTCGACGCCGTCATTCTGCTCTCGCACAACGGCATGGATGTCGACCTCAAGCTCGCCAGCCGCGTCACCGGCATCGACGTCATTCTCGGCGGCCACACCCATGACGCCGTGCCGCAGCCGATTGCCGTCACCAACGCGAGCGGCACCACGCTCGTCACCAATGCCGGCTCGAACGGAAAATTTCTGGCGGTGCTCGACCTCGACATCGGCAAGGGCAAAATCAAGGAAGTGCGCTACCGGCTACTGCCGGTGTTTTCCGAATTGCTGAAGCCCGATCCGGCGATGCAGGCGCTGATCGATGAGATCCGCGAGCCGCAGGCAGTTGCGCTTAGCGAGAAGCTCGGTGTAGCCGACCGTCTGCTCTATCGCCGCGGCAATTTCAGCGGCAGCATGGACCAACTCATTTGCGACGCGCTGCTCGGCGAATTGAACGCGGAGATCGCGCTGTCGCCGGGTTTTCGCTGGGGCACCACCGCGCTGGCCGGCCAGCCGCTTACGATGGAGGAAGTGATGGCGCAGACCGCCGTCACCTATCCGGAAACCTATGTCCAGACCATGACCGGCGGTCAGATCAAGGACGTGCTGGAAGACATCTGCGACAATCTCTTCAACACCGACCCCTATTACCAGCAGGGCGGCGACATGGTCCGCGTCGGCGGGCTCGCCTACACCTGCACGCCGACTGAAACCGTGGGAAAACGGATTTCCGAGCTCAAGCTCGACAATGGCCGCGCGCTGGAAGCCGACAAGCACTACAGAGTGGCGGGCTGGGCTTCCGTCAACGAGCAGACCGGCGCGCCGGTATGGGATGTGGTCGCAAGGCATCTGAGGTCGGGCAAACCGCCGAACCGCTCGCTGCCGGGCGTGACGCTGAAAGGCGTTGAAGGCAATCCGGGCATTGCGGGACAGGCATGACGGGCTTTTCGACCATGCTTCGCGCAACCGCCGCGGCGCTTCTGATCACAGCCGCCGCGCCACACGCCCGCGCCCAGCAGGCGCCGCTGCAGGACAAGCCGTTCGCGGAGCACAAAATCGTGCTGCAGCTCTCCGACAGCGATCCGCGCAAGCAGGGCCTCGTGCTCAGCGTCGCCAGCAACCTGATGAAGCATTACGATCCTGACAAGGTCGCGATCGAGGTCGTGGCATTCGGCCCCGGTATCGACCTGCTGCGCCCGGAAAATCCCAACCGCAAGATGGTCGAGAGCCTGGTCGCGCAAGGCGCGCGTTTCGACGTCTGCCTCAACACCGTCGACACGCTCGAACGCGAGGCCGGCAAGCGGCCGGAATTCATCGCCGCGGCAACGCCTGTGCAGGTCGGCGTCGCGCAGATCCTGTTTCTGACGGAGAACGGGTATACGTTGGTGCGGCCGTGAATTCATTGCGCGCACTCCTCGCAATGACGGGGAGAGAGTTGTCGTAATTTCATCGCGCCCTCAGGCGTGGTAGAGTTGATGAAATTGCAGGAGCAGGGCTGGAACTACGTCCGGCCTTGATCCAACCTGAGTTAACGCGGACGTGTAGCCATGATCTTTCGTCAACTCTTCGACAGCGTGTCCGGTACCTACAGTTATCTGCTGGCGAGCCGCGCCGGCGGCGAGGCGTTGATCCTCGATCCCGTGCTGGAAAAGGCCGATCGCTACTGCCAGCTCCTGCGGGAGCTCGATCTGCGGCTGGTGAAGGCGGTCGACACCCATCTGCACGCCGACCACGTCACCGGCCTCGGCGAACTGCGCGACCGCACCCAGTGCATCACCATCATGGGCGAGCAGAGCAAGGCCGACGTGGTCTCGATGCGGGTGTCCGACGGCGACAAGGTGACGATCGAGGGGTTGAGCCTGGATGTCATGTACACGCCCGGCCACACCGACGATTCCTATAGCTATTTGATGGGCGACCGCGTCTTCACCGGCGACACGCTGTTGATCCGCGGCACCGGGCGTACCGATTTCCAGAACGGCTCCTCCCGGGCGCAATATGAATCGATCTTCAACCGGCTTCTGAAACTGCCGGACGAGACGCTGGTATTCCCCGCCCATGACTACAAGGGCGACACGGTTTCCACCATCGGCGAGGAGCGCCGCTATAATCCGCGGCTGCAGGTACGCAACGTTGACGAATACATTGAGTTGATGGCGAACCTGAAGCTGCCGAACCCGAAGATGATGGACGTCGCGGTGCCCGCCAACATGCATGTCGGCCTGCACCAGGAGGAGCTTACCAAGCAGGGGCTCGCGCTGTCTGCCCGCGATGCGATCAACAGTCTCGGCCGGCCCGATATCCTGCTCGTCGATTTGCGCGAGACCGGCGAGCGCGCTAAGCACGGCACGATCTCGGGCGCGCTCCATGCGCCCTATCCCGGCATCGCCGAGAGCCTCAAGCCCGGCGGTATGCTGCGCGAAGTCGCCGCCGCGACCGGCCGCCGGGTGGTGTTCTTCTGCGCCTTCGGCGAACGCTCCGCGATGGCGGTGGCCGCGGCGAAGAACGCGGGGCTCGCCAACACCGCCCATATCGAAGGCGGGCTGGACGCGTGGAAGAAGGTAGGTGGCCCGGTGGTTCAAGGGTGAAGATCGCAGGGTGGGCAAAGGCGCAAGCGCCGTGCCCACCATCTATCAGCACATCGACTCTGGATGGTGGGCACGCTTCGCTTTGCCCACCCTACAAAATCGAGCAAGCCTCACCGCCCCACCCGCGCCAATTCCGCCGTCAGCGCATCGAGCGCGTCGGCCAGCATCACGCCGCCGCATTCGGTCAGGCGCTCCGGAATTACGATGCGCCGCTCCCGCGGGTAGAAGCGCTCCAGCGCCGGATGGACCAGAAACGCCTGGCCGTCGTCTCGCGCATAATCGCCGGCTTGCGAAACCACGATGAAATCGGGCCTCAAGGACACGACCGCTTCCAGCGAGGCAAAGCCGCCGAAGGTAAAGCCGAGATCGCCGGCGGCGCTGCGCAGCCCGACTTCGCGCAGCATCGAACCGAGAAAACTGTCGCTGCCCGCTACCCAGCCGCGCCGCGACAGCGGCAGCACGCGATAATGCCGCTCGGCGGCGGCACGGCGGGCGCGCGCCAATGCAGCGTCGAGCCGCGCGATTTCGGCGGCCGCGCGATCGGGGTGTCCAGTCCTATCGCCGACCTCGCGGATCTGCGCGCGGGCTTCGTCGAGGTTTCGCGGCACGGCGAGCTCGGCAAGATGAAGGCCCTTCGTCTTCAACAGCTCCCGCGTCGAGCGCTTGTCAAACGCACTGGCGATGACCAGGTCCGGCTTGAGCAAGAGCACGTCCTCGGCCGCGCCTGATAATACCGGATAGCGGCTGATGTCGCCCGCCTGCGATTGCCGGCCGTCGCGCGCGAAGCGGCTGAGGCCCAAAATCTGCTCGGGGTCGGCCAGCGTCAGCAGCAGCTGATCGCTGCAGACATTCATCGACACCATACGCGGAAGGCTGGCCGCGAATGCCGCGCCGCTTGACATCGCCAACGCGACGATCGCGACAAGAAAGCCGAACCGTGGCATCAGATATCCGCCCAGGGCACGATGACCGCCTCGCGCTGATATTCCGCGCGGTAGGCGCTGATCCGAAACACGTCCGCCATCACCTGCTCCGATAACCCCTCGCTCGGCGTGCCCCACGACACTAGATTGCCTTCCTTCAGCACCAGCACATGGTCGGCAAACCGCGCAGCAAGCCCGAGATCGTGCGTCACCACGATGACCAGCACGCCCTTGTCCGCGGTCGCGCGCAAGTTCTTCATGACGTCGATCTGGTGCCGCGGATCGAGCGAGGCGGTCGGCTCGTCGGCCAGGATGATCGGCGCCTCCACCGCGAGCGCACGCGCCAGCGCCACGCGGCTGCGCTCGCCGCCGGACAACTCGGTGACGCGGCGATCGCTGAACTCCATCACGTCGACCGCCTGCATCGCGCGCAGCACGGCCTCGGCGTCTTTCGGCGACAGCCGCGCCGGATCGGTTGCGCCATGCGGGTAGCGGCCGAGCGCCACGATATCGCGCGCCGGCAGCGGCCAATGCACGAGATGCCCCTGCGGCAGATAACCGAAACGTTTGGCGCGCTCGCGCAGCGGCAGCGAGGCCAGCGCATCGCCGCCGACCGCGATCTCGCCTTCGGAGGGGATTAGCCCGGCCAGCGCCCGCAACAACGTCGTCTTACCGGCGCCGTTCGGGCCGACCAGCGCCACCAGGTGTCCCGCCGATAGCGCCAGCGAAACGTCCCTCAGCACGACGCGGCCGGCGAGCCGCACGCCGAGTCTCCTTGCGATCAGCAGCGCAGCCTCGCTCATGCGACGCCTCCGCCGAGCGCGCGGCGTTCGCGCATGATCAGATAGAGGAAGAACGGCACGCCGATGATCGAGGTCAGCACGCCGACCTTGATGTCCGACGTCGAGGGAATGATGCGCACCGCAATATCGGCAGCTAGCAATAGCGCCGAGCCTGCGAGTGCGCTCGGCACCAACAGCCGCCCGGGATCGTGGCCGATCAACGGCCGCATCAGATGCGGCGCGACCAGGCCGATGAAACCGATGGTGCCGGTGACGGCGACCGCGCCGCCGACACCGAGCGCGACGCCCGAAATCACGAATAACCGTAAGCGCCCGACATCGACGCCGAGGCTCTGCGCGGTTTCCTCGCCCAGGCTCAGCGCCCGAAAGGCATGGCGCTGGCTGAACAGCATCAGCGCGCCGGCAATGATGAAGGGAAACGCCAGCATCACATGCTGAAAGCTGCGGTCCTCCAGCGAGCCGAGCAGCCAGAATGCGATCTCCAGCACCACGAAGGGATTGCTGGAGAGGTTCATCACCAGCGCGGTGGCAGCGCCCGCAAAGCTCGAAATCGCCAGTCCCGACAGAATGAGGATCAGCAAACCCGCATTGCGGCCGGCGATCGAGAGCAGCACGAACACCGAAGCGAATGCCGCAACGATCGCCGCGACCGGGAGCGCATAGGAGCGCACGTCGGCCAGCCCGAGCGCGATCACCAGCACTGCGCCGAACGCGGCCGATTGCGGCGCGCCGAACAGCGAGGGCGAAGCCAGCGGATTGCGGAGCAAACCCTGCAGCGACGCGCCTGACAGCCCGAGAATGGCACCGATTGCGAGCGCCAGCAGCGTGCGCGGCAGGCGGATTTCCCGCACGATGACCTGCGCCACCTCGCTGCCGCCGCCGAACAGCGCTTCCGCCACCGCAAGCGGCGACAGCCGCACCGGCCCGATGCCGAGCGAGATCAGCATCAAGAGCGCAACGAGGGCGGCAAGCGCCGCGGTCGCGCCGATCCGCCGGCGCGCGGCTTCCTCATTGGTCAGGGTTACGGCCTCAACACTCATCGATCGTCCTAAAGCAGGTTTACCCGCCCCGGTACAGACGGCGGGCAGGCGTGCTCATGCGGCAAAAATAGCGCACTCGTCCAGTGAGGATCGCCGGACGCCCCGGGGCGCATTGACTCGGACTTTGACAAACTTCTACCATAGTTCCCGACGGTTCCCGTTTGGGGATCAAAAGGGAATGCGGTGCGGGGAAATCCCCCAATTCCGCGGCTGCCCCCGCAACTGTAAGCGGCGAATCCTTCGTCATAAGCCACTGGGCATCTCGGTCCTGGGAAGGCGACGATGGGGTAACGACCCGCGAGCCAGGAGACCTGCCGTCAGCCGTGGTCACACGCGAAGATGTCGGTCGGGGAGTACAGACATTAGCTTCACCAGAGCTGCTCAAAGCACATGGTGAGACTTGGTTCGCTGTGACGTGCCACTGACGTCATACCGAGGTCCAAGTCATGTCTTTCACCAACAGAGCCGCAAGGCGCCGCCGCTTTTGGCTCGCTTCCAGTTTTCTCGTTCCCATCGTGTCGCTCGGCATTTCCGGCGCGCACGCGCAGACGCCGGAGCCATTGCCGCCGATCGAGGTAACTTCGCCTACCGACCCGAACCGGACCCGCGCCAAGCCGACCTATGATGAACCATCGACCTCGCGCCGCATCGTGCCCGCGGCTGCACCGTCGACCGGCACGCGACCTGCGGCGGGGACCGGCTCGAACGTCGCATCGCAAAGGGCCCCGCAAGGCGCAGGCGGCGGACGGCAGTTCTCCGGCATCGTCGGCACGTCCGCAACCGTCATTACCGCGGACGACATTGCGCATTCGCCGGCGCAGACCTTGCCCGACATCATCGCGCAGGTGCCGGGCGTGCAATTGACCAGCCTTTACGGCGGTGTGAACGGCGCCAAGACGTCCGTCGACCTCCGCGGCTTCGGCGCCTTCGCGACGGCCAATAGCCTCGTCCTGATCAATGGCCGCAGGCTCAACGATATCGATATGGCCGGCGTCGATCTTTCGACCATTCCGCTCAATTCGATCGAACGGATCGAAATCACCCGTGGCAACAGCGGCGCGGTGCTCTACGGCGACAACGCGGTCGGCGGCGTCGTCAACATCGTCCTGAAGGACGGCGCCGGCGGCCCGCCTGTCGCGATTCGCAGCGAAGCCGGCGTCGGCTCGTTCAACCAGCGGCTTGCGAACATTTCGACCGCGACCAACTACGGACCTTGGTCGACGTCCTTCTATGGCAACGCCATCAAGTCTGATGGTTACCGGGTCAACAACGCCCTCGACCAGCGCAACGGGGTCGGCAATCTCAATTATACCACACCGGACCTCAAGGCCTTCCTTACAGTGACCGGTGACGACCAGAAGCTCGGCTTCCCGGGCGGACGCACCGTCGATCCCTCAATCGGACTCAATCAACTCGTCACTGATCGCAGGGGCACCAATACGCCGTTCGACTACGGCAATCAGCAGGGCGCCAGCGCAACCACCGGCTTTACCAAGACGATCATGAACGGCGTCGACCTCATCGTCGACGGCGGCTTTCGGAAGAAGGACACGCAAAGCGGTTTCTTCGGTGCGGTACCGTTTGCGTCGCCGCTGCCGAGCTTCTCCTCGACCTATAACGATGCGGCACTGCAGACCTGGTCGATCACGCCGCGACTGAGCGTCAAGAACTCGATCCTCGGGATGCCCTCACAGATCCTGACCGGCATCGATTATTACGATGCGACGTTCAACCAGGAACGCGGGGCGTTCAAAGGCCTTCCGCCTACCCACATCTACGATCTGTCGCAACAGACGGTGGCGGGCTATTGGCAGCAAACCGTCGGTCTGTTGCCGACGACGGATTTCTCCTATGGCGCCAGGATTCAAAACACCAGCCTGAGTGCCCGGGATCGGTTTGATCCCAATGCGCCCGGTTGCGCCATGTTCTTCAATTGCAGCCCAGCGGCCTCTCCGTTGGACAGCAACGAAACACAATACGCGCTGCATGCTGGGCTCGAGCATCGATTCAATAGCGTGTTCTCGGTATTCGGCCGCGCCGCGCGCGCATTCCGTACCCCGACCGTCGACGAGCGCGTCTCCAGCGGCCCCTTCTTCGTTCCAGGGACTTTCGAGTTGAAGACGCAGACCTCCCACGACATCGAGGGCGGCTTCCGCATCAAGAGCGGTGGCTTCCAGATGCAATCGAGCATCTACAACATGGACCTCGAGAACGAGATCCATTTCATCCCGGCGCTGTTTTTCAACGTCAACCTCGGTCCGACCCGCCGCTACGGCTCGGAGACCAGCGCTTCGCTGCGTGTCAGTGACACGGTGACGCTCCGCGGCGGCGTGGCCTACACCCGCGCTGTCTTCCGCGAGGGTGCATTCGCCGGCAATGACGTGCCGCTGGTGTCGCGTTACACCGCAAGCGGCGGCGTGACCTGGAACATCTGGCAGAACTATCTGGTGTTCGACGCCACGGTGCGGGCCTGGAGCGAACGCATCATGGACAATGACCAGGCCAATACCCAGCACCGCATTCCGGCGGACGCCACCGTCGATTTGAAACTGAGCGGCGCCTACGACCGCTTCTTCTGGTCTGTCGGCGTGAATAATCTGTTCAACGCGCTCTATTACGACTACGCGATCGCGAGCTCGTTCACGCCTGGCCGCTTCGCGGCCTATCCACTCCCGGGCCGCACCTTCATGGTGAAGGCCGGCGCGACGTTCTGACCGATACAGCCGGTTCGGCTTGCTGCCGGACCGGCTCGACCTGCCGTGTTCCCCGCCAGCCTTTCATATCAAGGCAGATTCTGTCAGAAACTGCGCCATTTTCGACCGAAAATAACGTCCTCTGCGCGCCGATCCGTGGTAAATGGGCCACAGACCGCTCGACGATATCAGTCGTGATTTCAGAGGTATGACATGAATGATGAGCCGAAGAGCGCCGCCGAGCTGAAAGAAATGAGGCTCAACCGCAAGCGCGCCCAGGAAGTCGATGGCATCAAGGCAATGGCCGAGATCGCGGCTGCCGATATCGCGATCCGCAAGCGAACCGAGAAGCTGCGCGCGCTGCGTCTGGCGAAGGAAGCGGCAGACCGCGCAAATCCGCCGGAATCGAAAGTCAAGGGCAAGACCAGAGCCAGGATTGCGAAAAGAGGCTGACTTGAAATGACGAAAGAGGATCGCGATCGCGCCCAGGCGCGCTTCGACAAGGCTGCCAAGGCGGCTCAGGACGCAAAGTCCGGCAAGGCCGAACGCGACGCAGCGGCGAAAGCCGTGCTCGACAATATGGCGAAGCTGAAGGCATTGCGGCTCGCGCGCGAAGCAGCCGAGCCGAAACGTGCGCCCGCCACAAAGGCCGCAAAGAAGGCGCGCAGCAGCGCAAAGCGGCCCGACGAGAAGCCGGTGGCCCTGTCCGAGTGGCTGGCGAGCCAGCAGAACGGCGGACGACGAACCTGAGATCGGCCGATCGAGCTCAAAGATCCGGCGTTACGCCGGCCCCGGCCAATCGATCATCGATCGCGTCTTGTTCTCGGCATCGTAAACCTGCACCTGAAGCATCTGGAAGCGGTTCTTCAACGCCATGCCCGCTTCCTCGGCCGCCTCCACCGTATCGTGGTGCGACTTGAAGTGGCCATCGACGACCAGCGAATAACCGGTGGTCGGAGCCTTGTCGGCGCGGAGGATCTTGCGCTGTTGCGGTTCATCGAGCGCAATGCGGGGCTTCTTCATACTGGCTCCATGTGATGCCCTTCGAGCTGAAGCCGAAAAAAGGGCGGGAAGAATCGTTTGACCGGCGCTAGGATACCTTCCGGCCGCGATTAGATTGAGGTCATGCCGTTACCCTGAGTCGGCATGCAGCGCAAACGCCGATTGATCCGGCGAAGAAGCATCACTTTGGTGAAATCATATGGGCGGAACAGGCAGGAAGAACAGCGAGCCTCCGAAACAAGGCGATGCCAAACCGAAGAAGCCGCCGCGCCCGCCGGTTGAGGAGGAGGAGGACCACGAGGACGGCGACATCGCTACGCCGAAGCGGGACCGTTATGGTCCTGATGATGAGCCGTTGTAGCCTCATAAAAGTTGGTAGCCCGTAGGGTGGGCTAATCCTACTGCGTCACGAGCGCTTTCTGACATATCGAGCGGCACGGGCTCCGCAACAGGGGCATCGCGGGAGCCACTTTGTAAGCGCTTTGATCAAGCGTGCACGCATGGTCGCGATCGAGTTTGGAATGTGGCGTTCAGGCCGCAAGGGCGGATCCGCGGGGTCGATAACCGTCGGGTAATGCAGGCGTCGAGAGCAGCGCGGGGGAACGAGGTCCTGAGGGGGGAATCGCGGCTCGCTCGGAGACCAGGAACCCATAGGCCGCGATGCAGAGCGTTGCGTGATGATGGAAGCCACGCCATCCGCGCCCTTCGTAGTGCCCAAGCCCGACCTCCTGCTTGAGTTCCTGATAGTCGCGCTCGATCCGCCAGCGCATCTTGGTGATATCGACGAGCTGGCGGAAGCTGATCTCTGCCGGCAGTGTGGAGAGCCAGTATTTGTATTTGCTGAGCTTTGTTTCGCCCTCCGGCCACTCGATCAGCAGCCACTCCTCTGCGACCTGCCCGGGGATTGCACCATTGTAGCCGACGCGTACGCGCACCCGTGCAAAGCGCGAGGACAGCCAATCGGCCGAGCCTTCGCGCCAGCGGATCGTGCGCCAGGCGTGCTCAGGTAGAGCACGCACCACTTCTTGGGCCGAGATCAGATCGGGCTCATTGCGTCGGCCGTTATTGTTGAGCGATTTGTCGGGCCGCTTCGGACCGGTGCCAGGCGCCCACATCAACACGTTCGGCTGAATGCCCGCCACATAGCTCAATCCCAGGGCAGACACGCTCGTGCGCAATCGCGAGTCACGGCCGTAGTCGAGGTCCATCAACAGCACTCCCAGCGGAAGGCCTGCCGCGTGCGCCCGTTGGATCAACTCGAGCGCAATCTGCTGTTTGGTCTTGAAGCGGATGTCCTCAGGCACCCCGGCCCGATCCCGACGCGCGCGATCCTCGGCCCACTCTTTCGGCAAATAGAGCCGATACCCGACCGGCAAGCTGGCAAAGTGGTTCGCAATCGACAGCGACACTGCCACTTGGCAATTGGCTTCCTTGCCAAGCTGCCCGCAATACTGCGGCTTCACCCCAACCGAATGTCGGCCCTTCTTCGGGATGCCGGTGTCATCGATGATCCAGGCCTCGATCGGCCCGTGCTTCGTGATTGCCGGAACCACCAGTTCGCTGATCTTGGCCAGCACCTTCTCGTCCGACCAACCGCCAGCACCGACAAAGTGCAGCAACGACTGGTGTTGCGCAGAGACACGCGCTGGATCGGTCCGCGCCGCCATCGGCTCTACGCTCTTGCGCTCGCCCGGCAGGATCAGCCCGGTGCAGTAGTCGCGCAGCGGTCGAGCCCGATCCGCCTGACCCATCGCGCTCGCAAGTTCCTCAACATAGGACGCAAACCGGATATCGAGATTCATCTTAGCCTCCACGCTGAGCTTGAATCTCGCAATTATCTGATTCTTCTAGTCGATCGCCCGCGACCCTCTGACTCAGTAGGGCTAAGCCAACGGGTCGCGCGAATGCGCGCCCAGCGACGAGCGCAAGGGCGCTCGCGGAGTGATGACAGGCTGCGCGTGCCCACCATTCAAGACGAGATCGCGGTACAAATGGTGGGCACGGCGCGAAGGGCGCCTTTGCCCACCCTACGGTTCACTTCGCTGGCGATGACGAGCGGTGTTGGTAGAAGCCTTCGCTTTCAATCACCCGAATACTCGCTGCATCGAGCAGATGCGCGCTAAAGCCGCCGCGCGCCAGTTTGACCGCCAGCTTCGGCGAAACCAGCAGCACGGCTGCCGTCATCGCCAGCGGCACGGCGCTGATCCAGTCCGACTGCACCGGTGTGAGTTCTTCGCTGCTGCCGGCATAAGGCCCGCGCGCCGCAGCGAGATGCAAACATTCCCTGAGAATGTCGGGCCGCGTTCCGCCGCGCGCCGCACATCCGAGCAACGCCTGCATCGCCAGGTGCGTGAGCACGCCCTCGCGGCTTGCGAGCAACGGAGCCGGCGTCTCGCCCAGCGAGATCAGAAGCAAAAGTCCGACGAGGTCGACGCCGGAACGATAGGCATTCATCGGCTCGACCAGCCGCGGATTGCAATCGATCAGCAATGGCGCGGTATCGACGTCCGGCATGATGTAATCGACCGACAGCGCGCCGTGCCAATCGAGCGCCCGGCCGATCTGCTCGACGTAAGCGCGAACGACCGGCCGGCTCACGCTCTGCTTGATCGCCTCGCCGCCGCCAACGCCCGCCGCGATCTGCCGATAGGCATGAAAGCCGAGCATCCGGCCACGGCAGAATACCGATTGCGCCTTCTCGGTGGTGCCTGCGACGAGGTCTTGCACCAGCACCTCACCGGCGAATGCATCGCCGCCGCCGAGATCGTGCAGCGCGCGCATCAGGTCGTCCGCGCTGCGCACAAACCAGATGCCGCGGCTGGCGGTGCCGACAGAAGTCTTCACGACGGCCGGAAAGCGAACCGCATCGCGCAACCCTTGCGCGGATTTCACGATGCGCGTCGGCGGCTGCGGCAATCCCAACCGATCGAGCAGCCGGCTGAAGCCAGCCTTGCTATGCGCCTCGCGATAGCTCTCGAAGTCCGGCAGCGCGAGACCGGCGGGGCCTTCGATGCGCTGCGCAACCCGCGCAAACAAAAATCCCTGCTCATGCGTCGGCAGCAGCACGTCGAACTTCCCGCCGGCCAGTCGCTGCTCGACAAAGGCCAGGTAACCGGCGGGATCGTCCCGCAGCCCAGGGCAGCGGTGAAACTTGCGGACGAAGCGCGAGAACCGCGACAGGCACCAGGGCGAGGGATCGCAGACCTCGACGTGATGGCCCGAAAGACCGAGAATCGTAATGGCCTCCCGGGCCGAGGTCGAGGAACCTTCGGAGACCAATACCCGGAGCGGTTTTGCGGGATCAGGCATGCCGGATCATTGCCACGTGGACCCGCCTTGTCTCCCGATTTAGTAGTGGCATTCGTGCGCCCTGCCCTGCGCCGGGGCAGCCATGCAGCGGCATTCATGGACAAATAACCGCCTGCCTATATTTTCGGCCCCCGCCCAGCCGGGCCCAAAGTTACACAGGATTTTTGAGCTGACATGGTCGATATTCTGGCCGCACCGCAACAAGCCAAAGCGGACACTTCGCTGCGCACGCTCGCGGCGATTTCGGTCGCCCATTGGGTCAGCCATTTCCATCTGTTTGTGTTGCCGATGCTGTTTCCGTTCCTGAAGGAGCAGTTGGGCGTCGGCTACATTGAGCTCGGCTTCGCGCTCACGGTGTTCGGCGTCGTCTCCGGCCTGACGCAGGCCCCGATCGGCTATCTCGCCGACCACATTGGCGCACGAAAAGTGCTGCTTATCGGCCTGACCGTCGGCGGCCTCGCGCTGATCATGCTCGGCCTGCACCTGAGCTACGTCTCGCTGATCATCTCGGCCGCGCTGCTTGGCCTTGCCAACAGCGTTTATCACCCCTGCGACTATGCGATCCTGTCGACACATATGGATGAAGCGCGGATGGGCCGGGCGTTTTCGGTCCATACCTTTGCGGGTTTTCTTGGCGGTGCGGTGGCACCCACGATCATGCTCATGCTGGTGACAGCCGTCGGCGGGCTCGGCGCGCTGATCGTGGCCGGCGCGGTGGGACCAGTGGCGGCACTGCTATTGATCGCGGTCAGAATTCCCGATGCCAGTTCGGCCGATCGCAAGGCCGATGACCCTGCAGCGCCGCAGCAGAGCATCGTGACGCCTGCGATCATCGTGCTGACGATCTTCTTCATGCTGCTCGGCCTGTCCAGCGCCGGCATCAGCAATTTCGGCGTCGTTGCGCTGATGAGCGGCTATGGCGTGACGATCTCGGCCGCCAACGTCGCGCTGACCGCCTATCTCGGCGCCAGCGCGGCCGGCGTGCTCGCCGGCGGCTATCTCGCCGACCGCACCAAGCGGCATGGCAATGTCGCCGCTGCGTGCTTTGCCATCAACGCCATCATCATTACAATCATTGCGACGATCAATTTGCCATCGGTGGTGCTGACCGCTGCGATGGGGCTGGCCGGATTCCTCGGCGGCGTCATCGCCCCCTCGCGCGACATGCTGGTGCGCAACGCGGCTCCTGCGGGCGCCGCGGGCCGCGCCTTCGGCATCGTCTCCACAGGCTTTAATTTCAGCGGCATACTCTCCCCGTTATTGTTCGGCTGGATCATGGACCAGAGCTTGCCACATTGGGTATTCGGCGCCTCAGTCGCCTTCATGGTGCTGACGGTGCTGCTGGCGCTGGTGACCGACCGCAAACCGGCGGTCCCGAAGCCGCTGTAATGCATTCCTGAGCGTCATCCCCGCCGGTTGACAGCATCCGATGAGGTCGGATGATGCGGCAACAAAACCAAAAAGCGGGATGGAAGCCATGACCTCGACCCCCGACCTCGTGATCCGCAGCGGCACAATTGCCGATGGCAAGGGTGGCGACTTGTTCGAAGCCGACGTGGCGATTGCAGGCGGCCGCATCACCGAAGTCGGCAAGGTCGCCGCGAAGGGCAAGGAGGAAATCGACGCCCGCGGCAAGCTGGTCACGCCGGGCTTCGTCGACGTCCACACCCATTATGACGGCCAGGTCACCTGGAGCCAGGACATCACGCCCTCCTCGCAGAACGGCGTCACCACAGCGATCATGGGAAATTGCGGCGTCGGTTTTGCGCCGTGCCGTCCGGCCGACCATGTCCGGCTGATTCAATTGATGGAAGGCGTCGAGGATATTCCCGAGCCGGTGCTGAGCGCCGGCATTCCATGGGCGTGGGAAAGCTTTCCGGATTACATGGAGTGGCTGTCGAAAAGAAGCTTCGACATGGACATCGGCGCGCAACTGCCGCACGCGGCCTTGCGCGTCTATGTGATGGGCGAGCGCGGCGCGCGCCGCGATCCCTCGACATCAGACGACAACAAGGCGATGGCGGCCTTGGCTGCCGATGCCGTGCGGGCCGGCGCGCTCGGCTTCTCGACCTCGCGCACGCTCAACCACCGCACCTCGACCGGCGATTTCACGCCGACGCTGAAAGCCGGTGAGGACGAACTGACCGCGATCGCGGCGGCGATGCATGCGCAGGGCCGCAGCGTCTTTCAGTTCGTGCTCGATCTCTCCGGCATCGACGAAGACCTGCCGATGATGCTGCGGGTCGCCGAGAACACCAAAATCCCGGTGTCGTTCTCGATCACCCAGAACGACAAGGCGCCGCAGCGCTGGCGCCAGACGCTCGACACCATCAGGGAGGCCTCGGTGCGCGGCCTGTCGATCACCGCGCAGATCGCCGCCCGCCCGGTCGGACTGATGCTCGGACTCGAACTGTCGCGCAATCCGTTCCAGACCACCCGAGTTATCAGGCGATCGCGCATCTGCCGCTCGCCGAGCGGCTCGCCCGCCTGCGCCAGCCCGAAGTGCGCAAGGCAATCCTGAGCGAGCACGCCACCGCGACCGACGATCCGCTGTTCTTCCGGCCGAACTACGACAAGATGTACCTGCTCGGAAATCCGCCGGACTACGAGCAGCCGCCGGAGAATACGTTGGGTGCGCAGGCCCGCCGCCAGGGCAAGCAACCGGAAGAACTCGCCTATGATGCGATGCTGACGGATGACGGCCGCGGCATGCTCTACGTGCCGTTCCTCAACTATGCCGACGGCAATCTCGATGCTGTCAGCGAGATGCTGCGCGATCCCAATGCCGTGCCGGGGCTATCCGACGGCGGCGCCCACTGCGGCATCATCTGCGACGCCAGTTTCCCGACCTATCTCTTGACGCACTGGACGCGCGACCGCACCCGCGGTGAAAAACTGTCGATCCCGTTCGTGGTCGCCGCGCAATCGCGCAAGACCGCGCTCTCGGTCGGCCTCTACGACCGCGGTGTAATCGCGCCCGGCTTCAAGGCCGACGTCAACGTGATCGATTACGACCGCCTGCATCTGCATCCGCCAAAAGTGCATTACGACCTGCCGGTCGGTGGCCGCCGCCTGATGCAGCAGGTCGACGGCTACGACGCCACCATCGTCTCCGGCGTGGTGACGCAGCGCGCCGGTAAAGCCACCGACGCCCGCCCGGGCAAACTGGTGCGCGGCACGCAGGGCTCAAAGCCGCAGTTCGACGCGGCGGCGAGTTGAGCGTGGCCCCGGGCGGAGCGAAGCGTAACCCCGGGGACCTCACACGCGGATCGGCTGAACCCGGATTGCGCTTCGCTCGATCCGGGCTACGAAACTCTGCAGGGTTATGCGGGTCGGAGCATCGAGAGCCGCAGATCCGATCCCACCGGCATCAGTTCGTAAGGCGGCTTCCAGCCCGGCAGCGCCGCGAGGCGCTCGCGCCAGGCATGGAGCGCCGGAAAATCCGCCGCGATGTCGAAGCCGGTCTCCTCCTTGGGGTAATACACATATCCCGCCATCGAAAAATCCACGATGGTGGGCTTGTCTCCGAGCATGAAGGCGCGATCGGCGAGATGCTTTTCGGCGATCGCAAAGCTCGCCTCGGTACGCGAGCGCAGGAACGACAGGATGGCCGGATGCACCGGCTCCGGCATGAATGACCTCTGAAACCGGTGCATCGCATGGTTGTTCGTGAACTTGTGATTATCGAACATGATCCAGCGCAAGGCCTCGTATCGCTGGTCAGCGCTGGGCGCAAACTTGCCGGTGGTTTCCGCGAGCCAAATCAGGATCGCGCCCGACTGCGACATAAGCTGCCCGTCGACTTCGAGCACCGGGACCTCGCCCATGGCGTTCGTAGTTGCCCGCCAGCCGGATCGCGGGTCTGGCCGCCGGCAAAATCCACCCCCACCGGCTCCCAGTCGAGGCCGGCGCAATTCATATAGAGCGCCAGCTTGTAGGAATTGCCGGAGGCGCCAATGCAATGAAGCCGGTAGCGCGCCATTTGCGTCACGCGAATTTCGGCTGTGCCGCGGCTTGCGCCATCAGCCTTGCGCGTTCCGTGTTCGGCCACAGCAGCAACAGGCCGAGCAACCCAGAACCCGCCATGATCACGGCGTTGATGGTGAAGCCGGTCATGTAACCGTCGAGCGGCACCGCCGCATTCTGAATCACGGCGCCCATCACGAACGGCGCGATCATTCCCGCCACTGTATAGATCGCGCCATAGATTGCGATCACGGCGCCGCGCTGTTTCACCGGTGTGAACTCGCCGAGCATCGGCGGGCAGACCACATAGATCGAGCCGCACAGCCCGGACCCGACCACGAGGAACGCAATCTGCCATCCAGCGCCATTGACATAGGGCAGCACGGTAAGGATGGCCCCGCCGACGATCAGCGGCACCGAGCCGAGCACACCGCGCGCACCGCGCGTCGTGTAACCGCGCGTCAGCATCACCTGCGAAACCCAGCCGGTCAGCAGCACGACGGCCGCGCCGAACACCCAGGGTAAAACCGAAATCCAGCCTGCATCCGTCTGCGAGAAGCCGAGCCCCTTGACGATGAACGGCGTGAACCAGGTGAGCCCGAGCGACAGCGCCCAATAGGCGCCGAAGGTCGCGGCGACGCAGCCGATGAATGTGCGCGAAGTCAGGAGCTGCAAATACGGAACGCGCGGATCGGTTGCAGCCGTTGTAACGGTGTGAACCAGCGGCCCTTCCTTGCCCATGACCAGCCACGCCGCAGCCCACATCAGGCCGACGATACCGAGCGCGCCGAACGCATAGTGCCAGCTATGATTGACGATGATCCAGTTCAGTGCGGGCACCGCGAGGATCACCCCGAACGCCGAACCCTGCGAAAGGATCGCGGTGGGTAGCGTCCGCTTTTCGTCAGGAAACCACTTGTAGACCGCGTGCGCCGCTACCGCGAACGCAGGCCCCTCCCCGGCACCAAGGATGATGCGGCAGATCACGAGCGTCGTAAAACCGACCGTGCCGACCATCGGAAACTGCGCCACCGACCAGATCACCGCCATCGCGAGCAGCACCCAGCGGGTATCGATGCGGTTGACGATGAAGCCGACGACGATGGCCGAGATGGAAAACAGGAAAAAGAACGAGGAGCCGAGAAAACCGAACTGTTCTGGCGAGAGCTTCAGCTCATCCATGATCGGGGCGCCGGCGAGCCCGACGACGATCTTGTCGGCAAAGTTCACCAGCATGAACAGAAACAGCAGGAAGGTGATTTTCCAAGCGCCCTTGGGCGTACCCTTGGGCGTCGCTTGCGCGGTCATGGCTGCTTTCCCCGTTTATCTTTGCTGGCTCTGTAGGATCGGCCGGTTCCAATGCTACAAGGCGGCTTGCGGGCAAGGCAACCGCGATTTTCGCAAATGCCCGCCGTGCAACTGCCGGCTGGTGCGACAGGCGCACGCCACAACCGGATCACGATCGCGGCGCGACGCGATTGAGGCCGTGATCGGGGACGCGTGCCCTGATATGTTGCATGCCATCGCGTCGGGGGAGTTTCATGGTCAGATCGGTCCATCATCGCGCATGACTAAATACAATCCCAGTGCGACCGGCCCCGTGCTGCACGTGACCGGCCTGACCAAGAGCTACCGCACCGCCGGCGAAGAGGTCGCGGTGCTGCGCGGCGTGAACCTGACGGTCGCTGCCGGTGAGAGCGTCGCACTCACCGGCGAATCCGGCAGCGGCAAGAGCACGCTCTTGCACCTGATCGCCGGGCTCGATGCGGCCGACGGCGGCGAGATCACGCTGGCAGATGCGCAGGTCTCCGAACTCACGGATGCCGGCCGGGCGGAAATGCGCCGCGACCGGCTCGGCCTGGTGTTTCAGCAATTCAACCTGGTCCCAAGCCTCACGGTGGAAGACAACCTCGTTTTCCAGGCTCGCATCGCCGGCCGTCACGATGCGGCCTGGCACCACGAACTGGTGGAGCGGCTCGGGCTCGGCCGCTTCCTGAAGCGCTATCCCGAGCAATTGTCCGGCGGTCAGCAACAACGCGTCGCAATCGGCCGGGCATTGGCGGTCAAGCCGCTATTGCTGCTCGCAGACGAGCCGACCGGCAATCTCGACGAGGACACGGCGGACGAAGTGCTGGCTCTGGCGCGCGACCTGGTGACGCGCAGCGGCTGCGGTTTTCTGTTGGTGACGCACAGCGCGCGGCTCGCCGCAACGCTCGACCGCCAGGTCAACCTCCATGCCGGGGTGATCGCGTGAAACGCGCACTGTGGACGCTGGCCGTGCTGCTGAGCCATTGGCGGCGTCATCCGATGCAGTTGGCGACCCTGCTGATCGGGTTGATCTCGGCGACCGCGCTATGGAGCGGCGTACAGGCGCTCAATCAGCAGGCGCGCACCTCCTACGATCGCGCTGCCGCTACGTTTGGCGGTACGCGCACCGCCATGCTGGTCGCCCGCAACGGCGTAAGCTTTCCGCAAGAACTTTTTGTCGAGTTGCGCCGCGCCGGCTGGCCGGTCTCGCCGGTGCTGGAAGGCCGCATCCAGATCGAGGGACGGTCATTCCGGCTGCTCGGCATCGAACCCGTTACGCTGCCCGCCGAAGTCGGCAACGCGCCGACGATCGGCAAAGCCAGCCTGCAAACCTTCATGACGCCGCCGGGCGAGATGCTGGTGGCACCGGAAACGCTTTCCGACCTCAAGCTCGCGGAGGGCGCCCGCCCACAGGGCGATGGCGGCGCACCGCTGCCACCGCTTCGCGTGCAGCCAAACCTGGTGCCCGGCGTGCTGGTCGTCGACATCGGCATTGCGCAGAACCTCCTAAAGATGCCGGACCAACTTTCGCGGCTCCTGATCGGCAAGGCGACAGGGCGGCACCCGCCGCTCGAAAGCGTTGCCGGCGACAAGCTTCGGCTGGTCGAAGCCGATGCGGAAACCGACCTCGAACGCCTCACCGACAGTTTTCACCTGAACCTGACCGCGTTCGGGTTGCTGTCGTTCTTTGTCGGCCTGTTCATCGTCAATTCGGCGATCGGGCTCGCCTTCGAGCAGCGGCTGCCGACCTTACGCACCTTGCGCGCCTGCGGTGTCTCGGCGCGGATGATGAACGCCGTGCTGGTGCTTGAGCTGGTGTCGCTGGCGCTGGCCGCGGGGCTGATCGGACTCGTGTGCGGTTACTTCATCGCCGGTGCGCTGCTGCCTGACGTCGCCGCATCGCTGCGCGGGCTCTATGGCGCGCAGATTCCGGGATATCTGACGCTCAAGCCGCAATGGTGGATCGCGGGCATCGCCATCAGCATTTTGGGCGCGCTCGCAGCGGCCGCCGCCAGCCTGACCAAGGCGCTGCGGCTGCCGCTGCTCGCCGCCGCCCAGCCCTTCGCCTGGCAACAGGCGCAGCGGCGCTGGCTGACTTACCAGAGCGCGCTGGCACTCGCGGCGTTCGCAGCGGCTGGCGGCTTTTTGTGGTTTGGCGATTCCCTGATTTCGGGCTTTGCCGTGCTCGCTGCATTGATGCTTGGCGCAGCGCTGATCCTGCCGATGTTTCTGGAAATCGTGCTGTCGCTTGGCCAGCGCTATGCACGAGCCCCGCTCGGAATCTGGTTCTGGGCCGATAGCCGCCAGCAATTGTCGGGATTGTCGCTCGCTTTGATGGCGCTGTTGCTCGCGTTGGCGGTGAATGTCGGCGTCTCCACCATGGTCGAGAGTTTTTCCCGCACGTTTCTGGTCTGGCTGGACGGGCGGCTCGCGGCAGAAATTTATGTAAACGCCGCCAACGACGCGCAGGCACATGAGATCAAGGCGTGGCTGCGCGAACGCCCCGAGGTCGAGGCGATCCTGCCCGGTGGCCGCGCCGATACGCAATTGGCGGGCGCGCCGCTCGAGGTGCTGGGCCTGTCCGATCACGCCACCTATCGCGACAACTGGCCGCTGCTGCAATCGACTGACGATGCCTGGGTCAAGCTTCGCCCCGGCGATGCGGCGCTCGTCAGCGAACAACTGGCGCGACGGCTGCACCTCTCCCTCGGCGACCGTATCGAGGTGCCCGCCTCGGGCGGAAACTGGACGCTCAACGTGGTCGGCATCTATGCCGATTACGGCAACCCCAAGAGTCAGATCGCGGTGAACTTCGCCGCGCTGACGCGGCGCTTTCCGGAAATCCCGCTGACGCGCATGGGACTGCGGGTCGCCCCGCCAAAGATCCCGGCGTTGATCTCGGCCCTGCAGGAGAAGTTCGGCCTCGACGATCGCAATGTCGCCGACCAGGCGACGATGAAGGCGGAATCGACGCGGATCTTCAACCGCACTTTCTCGGTCACGGCGGCGCTGAACGCCTTTACGCTCGGCGTCGCCGGCGTGGCGCTGTTGACGAGCCTCTTGACGCTTGCCAATTCCCGCCTGCCGCAACTGGCCCCATTATGGGCGATCGGCGTTACGCGGCGGCGGCTCGCGGCCATCGAACTGCTGAAGACGACCTCGGTGGCGCTCATCACCACCATCTTTGCGCTTCCGCTGGGTTTGCTGGTCGCGTGGTGCCTGCTCGCGATCGTCAACGTCAAGGCGTTCGGTTGGCGGTTGCCGTTTCATGTCTTTCCGATGCAATTGCTCTGGCTCACCGGCGTCGCGATGACGGCGGCGGTTGCGGCCTCAGCGCTCCCCGTCATCAGACTGGCGCGCATGCAGCCGACCAGCCTGATCAGGATCTTTGCCAATGAGCGGTAGCGGCCTCATTACCCGCCGCGGTTTCATTGGCGGCACACTCTTAGCCGGATTCGGCGGCGAGGCACTCGCGCAGGGCTTTGCCGGTCTTGGCGAAAGCGCGGATGGATTTGCACCGGTCGTGCCGGGCAGGACATTTGCTTTTCCCGCCGACCACGGACCGCACCCGGAATTCCGCGTCGAGTGGTGGTATGTGACGGCCAATCTCACTGACGTACGCGGAGCGGCCTACGGCGCCCAATGGACGCTGTTTCGCCAGGCGATCGCGCCAGGCGGGCCGCAGCAGGGCTGGGCCAACCAGCAGATATGGATGGGCCATGCCGCCGTCACGCGCGAAGATGCCCATCGCTTCAGCCAGACGTTCGCGCGCGGCGGTGTCGGCCAGGCCGGCGTCGAGGCCAACCCGTTTCACGCCTGGATCGATGCCTGGGAGATGCGCGCCCTCGATTCCGTGAATGACGACAATATCGCGCTGGAACTGAAAGCATCGGGCGCCGACTTCAGCTACACGCTGCGCCTGGATGCGGATCGGCCGCTGGTGCTGCAGGGCGATGGCGGCTACAGCCGCAAATCGCTGCGCGAACAGGCCTCCTATTACTACAGCCAGCCGCATTATGCGGCGACGGGCATCCTCACCATTGACGACAGGCCTATCGACGTCACCGGCACGGCCTGGCTCGATCGCGAGTGGAGCAGCCAGCCGCTCGCCGCGGATCAAAGCGGATGGGACTGGCTCTCGCTGCATTTCAACGCCGGCGACAAATTGATGCTGTACCGGATGCGCCAGACCGACGGCCAGCATTATGGCTCGGGCAAATGGATCGCGCCCGACGGCACGGCCGAGCAACTCGCCTCCGCGGATATCGCCATGACGCCGCTCGCGTTCACCGAGATTGGGGCGCGAAAAATTCCGACCACATGGCGCATCGAGGTTCCGAGCAAGGCGCTCAAGATCGAGTGCACGCCGCTCAATCCCCGGAGCTGGATGGGCACGAGCTTCCCCTATTGGGAAGGCCCGATTCGCTTCGCAGGCAGCCACACGGGGGTGGGCTATCTGGAAATGACGGGCTATTAAGCGCGCGCACGAAACAGGGGAGTCTCAGCGATGTATCATCTCACCGCGCTCGTCAGCTTGCTGGCGATCCTGGTCTACTTCTATTCGTCCGTTCGTGTGGCACAGGCGCGCGGCAAATTCGGCGTCAAGCTGCCGGCGATCTCGGGCAATGAAGATTTCGAGCGCGTGTTTCGCGCGCAGATGAACACGCTGGAATGGCTGCCGATGTTTTTGCCGGCGCTATGGCTGTTCGCGATCTATATCAGCGACGGCATCGCCGCTGCGCTGGGGCTGGTCTGGGTCGTCGGTCGCATTCTCTACATATTCGGCTACGCCAAGTCGGTCCCACAACGCAGCCCCGGCTTTGCGACTCAGGCGCTGACGACGATCGCGCTGTGGGTCGGCGCATTCGGCGCGATCCTGTGGCGGCTGGTGCAGTGAGGGAGCGCGCGAATGCCGGCCAGCGTTCCCCGGATGCTGCGCAGCGCTCTTGCGGTGCGCTGCTGGTCCGGGGTCCATGCCAGCCAGGGTGGGCCCCGGCTCTGCGGTGCACCGTCGAAGAGACGCTGCACCGCGTCCGGGGCACGCTAGTTGGAATCACTTCACCAGCGGGCAGCCGGAATCCTTTGCCGCCGGGAACGCCTTGTCGCCCGGCACCACGGCGAGCTGCTTGTAGTAGTCCCACGGCTTCTTCGATTCGGACGGCTTCTTGACCTCGAACAGATAGAGGTCGTGCACCATGCGGCCGTTTTCCAGCACCTTGCCGCCTTGCGCAAAATCGTCGTCGACCGGGAGCTCCTTCAGCTTCTTCGCCACCGCCTCGGTATCCTTGGTGCCCGCGGCCTTGACTGCCTTGAGGTATTGCAGCGTCGCCGAATAGGTGCCGGCCTGGATCATGTTCGGCATGCGGCCGGTGCGCTTGAAGAAGCGTTCGGCGAGGTTGCGGCTCTTGGCGTCGCGGTCCCAGTAGTAGCCTTCGGTCAGCACCAAGCCCTGGGCGGCGTCGAGGCCGAGGCCGTGAACTTCGGCCAGCGTCAGCAACAGGCCGGCGAGCTTCTGGCCGCTCTTGACGATGCCGAATTCCGCCGCCTGCTTGATCGAGTTGGTGGTGTCGAGGCCGGCATTGGCAAGGCCGATGATCTTGGCTTTCGAACTCTGCGCCTGCAGCAGGAAGGAAGAGAAGTCCGACGAGTTCAGGGGAATGCGGACCGCGCCGAGCACCTTGCCGCCCTTCGCCCTGACGAAATCGCCGGTGTCTTTTTCCAGCGCGTGGCCGAAGGCGTAGTCGGCGGTCATGAAGAACCAGCTATCGCCGCCGGATTCCACCAGCGCACCGCCGGTGCCGTAGGCGAGCGCGTGGGTGTCGTAGGCCCAATGGAAGCCGTAAGGCTGGCAGGCGTCGCCGGTGAGGCGCGAGGTCGCAGCACCCACGACGATGTCGATCTTCTTCATCTGCCTGGAGAGATCGTGAATCGCGAGCGCAACCGAAGAGGTCGTCAGCTCCGTGATCATGTCGACGCCCTCGACCTCATACCAGCGTCGCGCGATCGCGGTGGCGAGATCCGGCTTGTTTTGATGGTCGGCGGAGACGATTTCGATCTTGTGGCCGAGCACCTCGCCGCCAAAATCCTCGATCGCCATCTTGGCCGCCTCGAACGACCACTTGCCGCCGTAATCGGCGTAGACCCCGGACTGGTCGTTCAGAATGCCGATCTTGACGCCCTGCGCCGACGCCGGCGCGGCGAGCAAAAGACCAACTGCCGCAACGGCGGCCAACAATCCCGACTTCATTCTTTTCTCCCGGAACTTTTTGTCAGAGGAACCTGGCAACACTATTCAATAACCCCACGAGTGCCCATGCATTTCAGATCAGCCAAAAGTATTGGGGAACTTGTGAAGCTGGACGCGCCAGACTTCCTCCGTCATTCCGGGGCGCGCAAAGCGCGAACCCGGAATCCATTGGCCCGCATAACCTGTGGTGAGATGGATTCTCAGATGTGCAATTGCACATCATAGTTCGCGCTTCGCGCGCCCCGGAATGACGACCGTGGTGAATGGACCTGCCGCACTCACACCGCCGTCGGCTTCTTACCCTTGCCTTCGGCGAGGTTGCGCACGATGACGTAGAAGATCGGCGTGAACACCAGGCCGAACAGCGTGACGCCAATCATGCCGAAGAACACGGCGACGCCCACCGCCTGCCGCATCTCCGAGCCCGAGCCCGACGAGATCACCAGCGGCAGCACGCCGAGAATGAAAGCGAATGACGTCATCAGGATCGGTCGCAACCGCAACCGGCAGGCTTCGATCACGGCCTCCAGCCGCGCTTTGCCCTCGAGCTCGATGTCGCGCGCGAACTCGACGATGAGAATGGCGTTCTTGGCCGCCAGCCCGACCAGCACCACGAAGCCGATCTGAGTCAGGATGTTGACGTCCTGTCCCATGATGCGCACGCCGACGGTGGCGGCGAGCAGGCACATCGGCACGATCAGGATGACTGCAAACGGCAGGCTCCACGAGCCATACTGCGCCGCCAGCACCAGATACACGAACAGCACGCAGATCGGGAACACGAGGAGGCCGGCTTGGCCGCCGGTGACCTGCTGATAGGACAGATCGGTCCATTCGAACGAGAAGCCGCTCGGCAACGTTTCCTCGGCCAGCTTCTTCATGGTCTCGATTGCGGTCGCCGAACTAGTCCCGGGCAACGTATCGCCCTGCAGTTCGGATGCGGGATAGAGATTGTAGCGCGCGACGCGGTCGGGACCGGAGATGTCGCTGAAGCTCACAACGCTGCCGAGCATCACCATGTCGCCGGCGGCATTGCGGGTGCGCAGGCGTGAGAGATCGGACGTCTCCTTGCGGAACGGCAGGTCGGCCTGCGCCGTGACGCGGTAGGTGCGGCCGAACAGGTTGAAGTCGTTGATATAGGACGAGCCGAAATAGGTCTGGATCGTATCGTTGATATTGGCGATCGGCACGCCGAGCTTCTGCGCCTTGACGCGGTCGATGTCGACGAACAGTTGCGGCGTGTTGGCGGCAAAGGTGGAGAACACCTGGGTCAGTCCGGGTGCCTTGCGCGCGGCACCGATCAATTCGTCGGTCGTGGCCGCGAGCATTTCCGAGCCACGGCCCTGGCGGTCCTGGATCCGCATGGTGAAGCCGCCGCCGGTGCCGATGCCGGGCACCGCGGGCGGCGGAATCACGATGATGAAGGCGCCCTGGATGCTTGCCAGCCGCTTGCGCAATTCGTTCGCAATCGAGGCGGACGAAAGTCCCTTCTTCGCCCTGGCCGCCGGGTCGTCAAACACTGGAAACAGTGCCGCGGCGTTGCTCGCCTGCGTCCGGGTTGCGCCCGAGAAGCCGGCGAAGGCCGGCGCGCGAACGACGCCCGGCGTATCCAGTGCGATCTTTTCGATCTCCCTGACCACTTCGGTCGTTCGCGCCAGCGAGGCGGCGCCCGGCAATTGCACGGAGACGATGACGTAGCCACGGTCCTGCGCCGGAATGAAGCCTTGCGGCGTCGTCATCAACAGCCATCCGGCGCCGCCGATCAGCGCCACGTACACCAGCAACATCACCACCGAATGCCGGATCACGAAATCGGCGGTGCTGGCATAGCCATGCGCCAACCGATCGAAGCCGCGATTGAACACGCCAGTAAAGGCGCCCCAGCCGCGGGCGATGAAATTCCAGCGCGCCGGCGGCCTCTTGTCTTCGTGCGGCTGCAGGATCAACGAGGCCAGCGCCGGCGACAGCGTCAGCGAACAGAAGCAGGAAATCGCGGTCGCGACCGCAATGGTGACGGCGAACTGCTGGAAGAACTGCCCGGAGATGCCGCCAAGGAACGCGGTCGGCACGAACACGGCGCACAGAACCAGCGCGATCGACACCAGAGCGCTGCCGACCTCCTGCATGGTGCGGAGCGCGGCGTCGCGCCGGCTCATGCCATGTTCGAGGTGACGCTCGACGTTTTCGACCACCACGATCGCGTCGTCGACCACGATGCCGACCGCCAGCACAAGGCCGAACAGCGTCAGATTGTTGATCGAGAACCCGAGCGCCGCCATCACCGCAAAGGTGCCGACCAGCGAAACCGGAATCGCGATAATCGGGATGATCGCCGGGCGCCAGCCTTGCAAAAATACCAGCACCACGATCACGACCAGCGCCATCGCCTCGTAGATCGTCTTGATCAGCTCGCTGACGGACTGCGCGATGAATTCGGTCGGGTTGTAGCCGATGTTGTAGTCGAGTCCCTTCGGGAAGCTCGCCTTCAGTTTCTCCATCGTCTTGGAAATATTCTCGGCCGTCGCCAGCGCATTCGAGCCCGGCCGCTGCGTCACCAGCATGGCGACCGCGGATTTGCGCAGCAGAAAACTGTTGGTCGAATACGCCAAAGCACCAAGTTCGATCCGCGCGACATCGCGCAGCTTGACCGTGCGCCCGTCGGCACCGGCCTTGACCACGATCTCCTCGAATTGTTTCGGGTCTTTCAGACGGCCGGTAAAGGTGAGATTCGGCGAAAAGGCGCGGTCGCCGATCGGCGGCTCCGCGATCTGACCGCCCGCGATCTGCACGTTTTGCGAGCGGATCGCCGCCACCACCTCGCCCGCCGTCAGGCCGAGCGTAGAGATCTTGTCGGGGTCGAGCCACAGCCGCATCGAATAGTCGCGCGCGCCGAAGATCTGAATGTCACCGACGCCGTCGAGCCGAAGCAACTCGTCGCGGACCTGCAACAGCGCGTAGTTGGAGATGTAGAGCTGGTCGAACGTGTCGTCCGGCGACAGCATGAACACGACCATCAGGATGTCGGGGCTGTTCTTGCGGGTAATGACGCCGTTGCGCTGCACCTCTTCGGGCAACCGCGGCTGCGCGATCGCGACGCGGTTCTGCACCAGCACCTGGGCCTTGTCGAGATCGGTGCCGAGCTTGAAGGTGACCGTGATCGTCAACTGCCCGTTCGAGGTGGCCTGGCTGTAGAGATACAGCATGTCCTCGACGCCGTTGATCTCCTGCTCGATCGGAGCGGCGACGGTGTCGGACACGGTTTGTGCGGAGGCGCCGGGATATTGCGTGGTGACCGTCACCGTCGGCGGCACCACTTGCGGATATTCGGAGACCGGCAGCGTGGTGTAGGCGATCGCGCCGACGATCAGAAGCACGATCGACAACACCATCGCCAGGATGGGCTGGTTGATGGAGAGGCGGCCGAGATTCATGTCTTGGCACCGGCCGGCTTGATGTCGCCCGGCTGTGGGCTGACCTTTGCCCCCACCCGTGCCCGTTGCAGGCCGTCGATAATGACGCGGTCTTCCGGCTTCAAGCCCTCACGGATCACGCGCAGGCCTTCGTCGAGCGGTCCGAGCGTCACCGGCTTCGCCTCGACCGTATTGTCGTCCTTGACGACAAAAACGATCTTGCGCGACTGGTCGGTCGCGACAGCCGTGTCCGGCAGCAGCAGCGCCTCATAAGGCCCGCTGCCGACGATCCGGACGCGGCCGAACTGTCCGGGTAGGATCGAGAGATCCTTGTTCGGGATCACGGCGCGGCTGCGCAACGTACCCGTCGAGACGTCCAGGCGGTTATCGAGGAAATCCATCTTGCCCTCATGCGAGGGCTTGGTCTCGCCGGTCAGCGTCACCTGGACCGGGTTCGGCGTGTCGCGCGAACTCGGCCGCCTGCCTTCGAACCAGAGCCGGCTGTTTCGTAAGTAAGTCGCCTCGTCGACATCGAAATAGATGTAGATCGGGTCGAGCGAGACGATCGAGGTGAGCAGCGTGGCGCCGCCCTCGGAGCCCTGCACGAGATTGCCAGGCGTCACGAGATGGCGGCTGACGCGGCCGGTGATCGGCGCCATCACATGGGTGAACTCGATGTTGAGCTTGGCGGCCTTGAGTGCGCCTTCGGCCTGCATCTCCGCGGCGCGCGCCGCCTGCAGGGTCTGGCGGCGCTGGTCCACGACGGAATCGGACACCGCCTGGGTTTGATTCAATGTCAGCGCGCGGTCGAGTTCGCGCTTGGCGAGCTCCGCTCTCGCGCGCGCATCGGACAACTGCCCATCGGCCTGTTCGGCGACCGCCTCGAACGGACGCGCGTCGATCACGTACAGCAGATCGCCTGAGCGCACGATCGCGCCGTCGCGGAATTCGACGCTGGTCACGAACCCGCCGACGCGGGCGCGAACCTGGACCTCCTGGATTGCCTCGAAGCGGCCGGTGAATTCATCCCAATCGGTGACGGTACGTTTCACCGGCTGCGAGACCGTGACCGATGGCGCCGCCGCAGCCGGCTGTTGCGGCGGCTTGTCGCCACAGGCAGACAGCGCAAGCGCGAGCAATGGGGGCAACCATTTGAGACCGCGAAGTGAGTGACCATCACGGCTTGTCGCAGCCGGACGTTTCAATGGCTCAGTCGTGCTCAATCCCATCTCCCCCTGCATCCTCAACATCCTGATTGATGGAAAAAGCTTGCCGTGGAACTTAGTGGCGGAGGCCACAGATGTGATTGGTTCCCAGTCTCGTCAAGAACCGGCTGGGATCAAGCACAATCGTTATGCAGGTGTAGTCAACGCTCTTCGCAACGCGGATTTTCGCGTTTTCGCACTGCGATGAAAGCGGAACCGTCGCGACGCATGGTCCAGCTAATCGCCGCCTGATGACGAAAACGTGACATCGCGCAAAGACGTCTCGCACGCCCCGCCCTCGAGGCGAGCGAAGCTCGCTCTCGAAAGTGTCCACGATGTCTCCGAACACCCGTCCACCATGTCTCCGGTCTGAACACCCGCAAGGGGGGAGGGAGCCGACCGCTTGCGGGGCGAGACTGTCCGCAAGCAGTATCGTCTCCGGGCATGACGTCGCCGATTTCCTCGGCTAACCTCGCCGCAAGGCCCACCACAAGGGCCAGAAAAAATGTCCGGGGAGGACAAGCGTGCACAGAGGGCGTGTCGTATTCGGCGCCATGGACGAGGTCGTGTTCGGGCGGCCAGCGTCCGAGGCGCTTGTCGCGCAGTTGGATCGGCTCGGCACGAGGCGCGCCTTCCTGATGGTCAGCGGCACGCTCAACCGCGAAACCGATGTGATCGACACCATCCGCCGTGCGCTGGGACCGCGTTGCGTCGGCACGTTCGACGCGATGCCGCCGCACACGCCGCGCTCGGCCGTGATCGCCGCCAGCGAACAGGCCCGCGCAGCGGATGCCGATCTCATCGTCACGATCGGCGGCGGTTCGATCACCGACGGCGCCAAGGCCGTGCAGCTCTGCCTCGCCAACGATATCCGCAGCGCAGATGACATCGACCGGATCAAGGCCGGCCGCGGCGGCTCACCGCAACTTGCCGCGCCGACGGTGCGCCAGATCAGCGTGCCGACGACGATCGCCGGCGGCGAATTCTCCTCCACGGCCGGCGTCACCAACGAGAAGACGAAGGTCAAGGAGGCACTGCGCCATCCGCTGACAATGCCACGCGCCGTGATTCTCGACCCCTGGCTTGCCCAGCACACACCGGAATGGCTGTGGCTGTCGACCGGCATCCGCGCCGTCGACCATTGCGTCGAAGGCATCTGCTCGCGCGAGGCTCACCCATATGGCGACGCGCAGGCGCTGAGGGGCCTATCGATGCTGGCGCGGGCACTGCCGCGGGTGAAGGCCGCGGCCGGCGACGTCGAGGCGCGAATGGATTGCCAGATCGGGACCTGGCTTTCGACCGGGCCGCTCGCTTCCGGCGTGCCGATGGGCGCCAGCCATGGCATCGGCTACGTGCTCGGCGCCGAATTCGGCGTGCCACACGGCTACACCTCCTGCGTGATGCTGCCGTCGGTGATGCGCTGGAACAAGTCAGCCAATGCCGAACGTCAGGCGTTGGTTGGAGCCGCCATGGGCCATCCGAACGATGACGCCGGCGACGTGCTCGACCGCTTCATTCGCAACCTCGGCATGCCGCGCAGCCTGCGCGAGGTCAAGGTTGCGCCTGAGCATTTCGACCGCATCGCGCAACAAGCGATGGCAACGCCCTGGGTGCCACGCAATCCGCGCAAGATCGAGGGACCGGCGCAGGTGCGCGAGATTCTGGACATGACCGCGTAAGGAGACCGAAGCCAACATGTACACCGGCACACATGCTCATCTTCGTCCGCTGCAACCCGCCTTCATCATGGCTTCCACCGGAGAGGCCGTAACCTATCGTGAACTGGAGGCGCGCACGAACCGGCTGGCGCACTTGTTTCGCAACCGCGGACTCAAGCGCCTCGACCACTATTCGATCTTCATGGAGAACAACAGCCGCTACCTCGAGGCCTGCGGCGCCGGCGAACGGAGCGGGCTTTATTATACCTGCGTGAACTCCTACCTGACCGCGGGCGAACTCGCCTACATCCTCACCAACAGCCAGTCGCGCATTCTCATCACCTCGAAGGCAAAGCTCGACGTCGCCCGCGAGGCGCTGAAGGAATGCCCCAATGTCGAATTATGCATTGTCGCAGACGGCGACGGCGAGAGCGACCGTATCGTCGGGCTTGAGCAGGCGACGTCAGGCCTGCCGAAGACGCCGATATCGGACGAATGCATCGGCACCGCGATGCTCTATTCGTCCGGCACCACCGGCCGACCCAAGGGCATCCTGCGGCCGCTGCCCGAACAACCTCCGCTTCAGAACCTGGCGATTTTCGATTTCCTGCACGGCGTCTGGCACTACCGCGAAGGCATGGTCTACCTTTCGCCCGCACCGCTGTACCATTCGGCGCCGCAGGCGGCGGTCAATTTGACGATCCGCGCCGGCGGCACTGTCATCATCATGGAAAGTTTTGATCCGGAAAGATATCTGGAACTGGTTCAAAGATGGGGCATCACCCACACCCAGCTTGTGCCGACGATGTTCTCGCGCATACTGAAGCTGCCGGAGGATGTCCGCAAGCGTTACGACCTCTCATCGCTTGAGATCGCGATCCACGCCGCCGCGCCCTGCCCTGCTGCGGTGAAGGACGACATCATCAAATGGTGGGGACCGATCATCCATGAATATTACGGCGCCACCGAAGGGCTCGGCTTCACCGCCTGCAACAGCGAGGAATGGCTGGCACACCGTGGCACCGTCGGCCGGGTGCTGCTCGGCGACCTCCATATTCTCGACGAGAACATGCAACCCTGCCCCGTCGGCACGCCCGGCACGGTGTGGTTCAAGACCGCAACTCCGTTTGAATATTTCAACGACCCGGCCAAGACCAAGGAGGCCCGCTCGCCCGATGGCAGCATGAGCACGGTCGGCGACGTCGGCTATGTCGACGAGGACGGATTTCTCTACCTGACTGATCGCGCGACCTTCATGATCATCTCCGGCGGCGTCAACATCTACCCGCAGGAATGCGAGAACCTCCTGATCACTCACCCCAAGATCGCCGACGCCGCAGTGTTCGGGGTGCCGAATCCCGACCTCGGCGAGGAAGTGAAGGCGGTGGTACAGCCGATGCCGGGTGTTTCGCCGGGACAGGAACTGGCCGACGAACTGATCGCCTTCTGCAGCCAGTCGCTGTCGCGCCAGAAAGTGCCGCGCTCGATCGATTTCGAGGCCGAACTGCCGCGGCTGCCGACCGGCAAGCTCTACAAGCGCCTGTTGCGCGATCGCTATTGGGGCAACAAGACCTCGCGGATCGTGTGAGCATGCGACGATGTGAGATGGCGAACTCGAACACAGACGTCGCGACATCTGGTGGTGCGGTGCATCATCCGGCGAGACATTCCAGCGCAAGCCGCAACATAACGGCTACGCTGCAACGAATCTGCCGCTTTCGCAGCGAACGGCCGTGTTGGCGCGCATGTTCCGCCCCGCGGATTTCGATTAGTTCGAATTGCCGATCTGTGCATCGTCCTGGCCGGTTGCCCGGACGCGCGGTCATGCTATCGTCTGATGCAATCGGCCGTTTCGAGACCGAGCAAAATGTGGGAGGGGATCATGCGGAGCGTTTATGCGCTTGCTGCCGCGGCGTTGTTGCTGCTGCCGGCTTATGATGTTGCATCGGCCGGCGAACCGAAACAGGGCGGCATCCTCAGAGTCTATCATCGCGACAGTCCGGGCAGCGCCTCGATCCACGAAGGCGCGACCTTCTCGATCAACGTTCCCTTTATGCCGGTTTTCAACAACCTGGTCATGTTCAAGCAGGACGTCGCGCAGAACAGCGCAGACTCCATCGTCCCGGATCTGGCGGAGAGCTGGGCCTGGAGCGACGACGGCAAGAAACTCACTTTCAAATTGAAGCAGGGCGTCAAGTGGCATGACGGCAAGCCGTTCACCTCAGCCGACGTCAAATGCACGTTCGACATGCTGATGGGCAAGTCGCAACAGAAGTTTCGCCAGAACCCGCGAAAGTCCTGGTACAACCAGGTCGAGGACGTGACGACAAGCGGCGATTTCGAGGCATCGTTCAGCCTGAAGCGGCCGCAGCCGGCGTTGTTGTCGTTACTCGCCTCCGGCTACACTCCGGTTTACCCCTGCCACGTCTCCCCGGCCGACATGCGTACCAAGCCGGTCGGCACCGGCCCGTTCAAATTCGTCGAGTTCAAGGCCAACGAATCGATCAAGCTCACCAAGAATCCCGACTACTTCAAGAAGGGTCTGCCGCACCTCGACGGCATCGAGTTCACCATCATCACGAACCGTTCGACGGCCATTCTCGGATTTGTCTCCGGGAAATTCGACATGACTTTCCCGACCGAAGTGTCAATCCCGCTCTTGAAGGAGGTCAAGTCGCAGGCACCGAACGCAGTGTGCGTGGTCGAGCCAGTCAACGTCTCGACCAACATCATCGTCAACTCGTCCGCCCCGCCGTTCGACAATATCGACATTCGCCGCGCGCTGGCACTGGTGCTCGACCGCAAGGCCTTCGTCTCGATACTGTACGAGGGACAGGCCGACATCGGCGGCACCATGCTCCCCGCACCGGGCGGCTTGTGGGCGATGCCGAAGGAAATGCTGGAATCGATTCCGGGTTACGGTCTCGACGTCAACGCCAATCGGGAAGAGGCGCGCAAGCTGATGCAGAAGGCAGGCTATGGACCGGACAAGCGCCTCGCCGTCAAGGTCGCCACGCGCAACATCCCGATCTACCGCGATCCCGCCGTCATCCTGATCGATCAGATGAAGAGCATCTATATCGACGGCGATCTCGACGTCGTTGATACCGCACAATGGTTCCCGAAGGTCGCCCGCAAGGATTACTCGCTCGGCCTCAACCTCACCGGCAATGCGGTCGACGATCCCGACCAGTCATTCTACGAAAACTATTCTTGCGGCTCGGAGCGCAACTATACCAACTACTGCAACAGGGAAATCGAGAAGCTGTTCGACGAGCAGTCGATGGAGAAGGATGTCGCCAAGCGCAAGAAGTTGGTCTGGGAGATCGACAAGAAGCTGCAGGAAGACGTGGCGCGGCCGATCATCTTGCACGCCCGCCAGGGCTCGTGCTGGCAGCCTTATGTCAAGGGCATCACCATCATGGTGAACAGCTCCTACAACGGCTACCGTTACGAAGACGTCTGGATGGACAAGTAACGTCCAATCGCGATAGCGTTTTCAAGCGAAGTGGATCCCGGTTCGCGTGAAGAAAACGCGTCAAAACAAAAAACGAGAGCCCGGTTCTGATTTATCAGAACCGAAGGGGCTCTGGCGGATGGGTCAGGGAGAGTAGCCGGGTGTTTGCTTATATCGTGCGACGCCTCGCCTTGATGCTCGTGACCCTGATAGGGATATCGATCATCATCTTCGTGTTGCTGCGGGTCGTCCCCGGCAACATCGTCGACATCCTGTTCGACGCCGCCGGCTTCGTCGATCCCACCGACAAGGCCAACCTGGAAAAGGAACTCGGCCTCAACCTGCCGATCTACCAGCAATATCTGAACTGGATCGGCGGGCTGCTGCACGGCGATCTCGGCTATTCCTACGTCTCGGAAAAGCCGGCGTTGCAGGAGATCCTGCCGCGCATTCCGATCACCGCCCGGCTGGCGGCGCTGGCGCTGTTGTTCTCGGCCTCGATCGGCATTCCCTTAGGCGTTCTCAGCGCAGTCCACCAAGGCTCGCGGCTGGACTATACGCTCCGTGTCGTCAGCCTGAGCGGCCTGTCGCTGCCTTCGTTCTGGCTTGGACTGCTGATCCTGATGGCGTCGGTTTCCCTGTTCGGTCACATGCCCATCTACAATCCGAACCCGGCAACCTGGACTGAGGCTTTCGCGATCTATGCCGTTCCGGCGATGGCGGTCGGTTTTCGCAGCGCCGCGCTGACCATGCGGATCACGCGTTCCTCGATGCTCGAAATTCTGCGGCAGGATTATATCCGCACCGCGCGCGCCAAGGGTGCCTCGGAGGCATCGGTCAATTATCGCCACGCGCTGAAGAACGCCATTCTCCCTGTTATCACCGTGATCGGCATCGAGGCGGCGTTCCTGATCGGCGGGCTGATCGTCACCGAAACCGTGTTCAATATTCCAGGTGTGGCCCGCTTCCTGGTCGAGGCGCTGCGCTGGCGCGATTACCCGATCGTGCAGAATCTCGTGATGCTGATCGCCGTGGTCGTGGTGGTCGCGAACTTCACCGTCGACATGCTTTACGCCGCGATCGATCCGCGCATCCGGTATGGAGACTAGCCGCGTGACCACGATTAACTTCGAAAGCGAGTTGAGGCGGGCCGGCGCCCATTCGACGCATGGCTGGCGCCGGCTGGTGTTCCTGGCGCAACGTTATCTGCTCGGCACGATCGGCCTTGTTATCATGGTGATGTTCGTCTGGATGGCGATCTCGGCCGACCTGATCGCCCGCTATGACCCGCTCAGCGTCGATTCGGCGCAGCGGCTGGCGGCGCCGAGCGCAGCGCACTGGATGGGAACCGATTCGTTCGGCCGTGACGTCTGGAGCCGGATCATTCACGGCGCGCGCATCTCGCTCGCCGTCGGTATCGGCGCCACCGCGCTCGGATCGTCGATCGGCGTCATCGTCGGCCTCGTATCCGGCTATCTGTCCGGCTGGGTCGATCTGCTGTTCCAGCGGGTCACCGACGTTCTGCAGGCCCTGCCCTTGCTGGTGCTGGCGCTGGTGATGACCGCGGCGCTGGGGCCATCGCTGCCGAACGTGATCATCGCGATCGCGATCCCGTTGATCCCGACGGTCGCCCGCGTGATCCGCGCCAATACGCTGGCGCTGCGCGAGCAGCCCTTCGTCGAGGCCGCAAAATCGATCGGCATGAGCGAGACCCGCATCGCGCTCCGCCACGTGCTGCCGAACACGCTCGCGCCCTTGATCGTGCTGGCGACCGCGCAGCTCGGCTCCACCATCCTCACCGAGGCCTCGCTGTCGTTCCTCGGCCTCGGCATTCCCGAGCCCTATCCGTCGTGGGGCCGCATGCTGTCAGAGTCCGCGGCCGAATATGTCCGCACCGCGCCGTGGCTGGTGATTTTCCCGGGCGTCGCCATCTCCCTTGCGGTATTCGGCACCAATCTGTTCGGCGACGCGCTCCGTGACATCCTCGATCCGAGGCAGCGCGGCTGATGAGCGAGGCGCGCAAGGACGACACTATTCTCGAAGTGAAGAACCTGCAGACGGTGTTCTTCACCAATTCCGGGCTGTTCCGCGCGGTCGACGACGTCTCGTTCACCGTGCGCCGCGGCGAGACGCTCGCGATCGTCGGCGAATCCGGCTGCGGCAAAAGCGTGACCGCGCTGTCGGTGATGCGGCTGGTGCCGGACCCGCCGGGCCGCGTGGTCGGCGGCTCGGTGACGCTGGAAGGCACCGATCTGCTCAGCCTCGACGAGGCCGAGATGCGCGACATCCGCGGCAATCGGATCTCGATGATCTTTCAGGAGCCGATGACCTCGCTCAATCCGGTGATGCGGATTGGCGACCAGATCACCGAGGTGCTACGCCTGCACCAGGAAATGACCGCGAAGGAGGCCTGGGCCAAGGCGGTCGAGATGTTGCGCCTGGTCCGCATCCCCGAGCCGGAACGCCGTGCGCAGGAATATCCGCACCAGCTCTCCGGCGGCATGCGGCAGCGCGCGATGATCGCGATGGCCCTGGCGTGCCGGCCGGCGCTGTTGATTGCGGACGAGCCGACTACAGCGCTCGACGTGACGATCCAGGCGCAAATCCTGGCGCTGATCGTCGATCTACAAAAGAGGCTCGGCACCGGCTTGATCCTGATCACGCACGATCTCGGCGTGGTGGCGCAGACCGCGCAGCGCGTCATCGTGATGTATGCCGGCAAGAAGGTCGAGGAAGCGACGGTAGAGGACCTGTTCGAAAATCCAAAGCATCCCTACACGCGCGGGCTGATGGCCTCGATGCCCGCGGTGATCTCGTTCGGTGCCAAGACCGATGCGCGGCTGAATGAGATTCCCGGCATGGTGCCGTCGTTGACCAACTTGCCGCCAGGCTGCGCCTTTGCACCGCGCTGCCGCCTTGCCGTGGACCGATGCCGCGCCGAGTATCCACCGCTGCAGGAAGTCGATGCCAATCATCTCGCGGCATGCTGGCGCGCAACCGAATTGGCAGGCGCGCCATGAGCGACCAACGCCCCCTCCTTGAAGTCACCGATCTCGTCAAGCATTACGCGGTGCGCGGCGGCGTCCTGCGCCGGCGCGTCGGCACCGTGCATGCAGTCGACGGTGTCAGCTTCTCGGTCGCCAAAGGCGAGACGCTCGGGCTGGTCGGCGAATCCGGCTGCGGTAAATCGACGGTCGCGCGCAGCGTGCTACGGCTGGTGGAGCCGTCCAGCGGCGCCATCAAGCTGAACGGCACCGACATCACCGGGCTCAGCAAGGCCGAGATGCGGCCGCACCGTCGCTCCATGCAGATCGTATTCCAGGATCCGTTCGCCTCGCTCAATCCGCGCATGACCGCGGGCGATATCGTCGGCGAGCCACTCGCCGTGCATGGGCTGGCAACCGGCCGCGCGCAGCAAGAACGCGTCGCGGAACTGTTCGCGCAGGTGGGATTGCGGCCCGATCAGATGAAGAACTACCCGCACCAATTCTCCGGCGGCCAGCGGCAGCGCATCTGCATTGCACGCGCACTGTCGCTCGGGCCGAGCCTGATCGTGTGCGACGAACCGGTCTCGGCGCTCGACGTCTCGATCCAGGCGCAGGTGATCAACCTGTTGATCGACCTGCAGCGCAAGAACGATTTTTCCTACCTGTTCATCGCCCATGATCTCGCCGTCGTCGCCCATATCAGCCATCGCGTTGCCGTGATGTATCTCGGACGCATTGTCGAAATCGCGGACAAGTCGGAATTGTTCGCCAACCCGCGGCATCCGTATACGCAAGCGCTGCTGGCGTCAGTCCCGATCGCTGATCCCAAGGCAAAGCGCCTTGCGCCCATGGTCGACGGCGACGTCCCGAGCCCGATCAACCCACCCTCGGGATGTGCCTTCCACACCCGCTGCCGCTATGTCATGGACCGCTGCAAGGCGGAGCGGCCAGCGCTGGTGGAGGCGGGTGAAGGACATCAGGTGGCGTGTTGGCTGAATGATGGGACAGGGCGACCGGAGAATTCGTAGGGTGGGCAAAGCGAAGCGTGCCCACCATCACAACGGAATGCTAGACGGTGGGCACGTCGCTACGCTCCTTTGCCCACCCTACGCAGTCAGCCCGCCGCAATCTCCACGACGATCCGCCCCGTCGTCACCTGCTCGCCCTCGGCGACATCGATCGACGAAACCGTGCCAGCAACACCTGCCATATGCACGTGCTCCATCTTCATCGCTTCCAGCGTCATCACCGGCTGGCCGACGGCAACCTGCTCGCCGGGCTTGACCAGCACCGCCACCACGCGGCCGTTCATCGTCGCGCGCACCTTGCCGTCGCCGTCCGCCGCCGCAGCGGAGGCCGGTGCGGCCAGCGTCAGATCGCGGGCGGCAATCGAGGCTCCACGATGCAGGATGTACAGACGACCGCCATCGCGCAGGAATCTCGCTGACTCCATCATGCCGTCGGCACGGAAGCGGATCGTGTCGGGGCCGAGCTCGTCGATCTCGAAACGCCGCTCGTTGCCCTCGAGGCCGGCGACATAACTCCCGTCGCGGTTCCGAACGATATCAACCTCGAACGCACCGTGGCCAACGTCGATCCGCATCGTCAGCGGAAAAGTAGCTGCCAGCGACCGGCCACTGCGCCAGGGCGGCGCGTGCGGGTTGGTGACATAGAGCAGCAGCGCTGCCAGCGCAGCTTCCGCCTTGTCATTAACGCGCGGCGCCAGTAATTCGTCGCGGTGATTGCCGATGAAGGCCGTGGTCGCTTCGCCCTTCGCAAAGGCAGGATGGCGCAGGCAGGAAATCAGAAATCCCTGATTGGTGGTGACGCCGAACGCCGCGGTCTGCTCCAGGCCGCAAATCAGCCGCCCGCGGGCCTCGTTGCGGTCGGCACCAAGGCTGATGATCTTGGCGATCATCGAATCGTAGAACGGCGGAATCTCCGAACCCGATCGCAGCGCGTGCTCGACGCGGATGCCGTCGGGCATCTGCCACAACGCCATGCGTCCCGATTGCGGCATGAAGTCATGGTCCGCGTCCTCCGAGCACAGCCGCACCTCGATGGCGTGGCCGGAGAATTTGACGTCTTCCTGCTTGAGCCCGAGCGGCTGGCCGGCGGCAATGCGCAACTGCAGCTCGACCAGATCGAGCCCGGTGATCGCTTCGGTGACGGGATGCTCGACCTGCAGGCGCGTGTTCATTTCCATGAAATAGAACTCGCCGCTCTCATCGAGCAGGAACTCCAGCGTACCCGCGCCCTCATAGCCGATCGATTTGACGGCAGCGACCGCGACGGCGCCCATGCGCGCCCGCAAGTCCGGCGTCACCTTTGGCGAGGGCGCCTCCTCGATCAGCTTCTGGTGCCGGCGTTGCACCGAGCAGTCGCGCTCGCCGAGATGGATGGCATTGCCGTAGCGATCGCCGAACACCTGAATCTCGATGTGGCGGGGATCGACGATGGCGCGCTCCAGGATCACCGTGGGATCACCGAACGCGCCCTGCGCCTCCGACCTTGCGCTGCGCAGCGCATCCGGAAATGCCGCGGCGTCCTCGACCAGCCGCATGCCGCGCCCGCCACCGCCGGCAACCGCCTTGATCATCACGGGGAAGCCGATCTTCCTGGCCTCCGCCAGCATCACTGCGTCGCTCTGGTCCGCGCCTTGATAGCCGGGCACGACAGGCACGCCGGCCCTCCGCATAATGTCCTTGGCGCCGGCCTTGTTGCCCATCGCCCGAATCGCTTCGGGTGATGGCCCGATGAAGACCAGCCCGGCGTCGCGGCAGGCCTGCGCAAAATCCTCGTTCTCGGCGAGGAAGCCGTAGCCCGGATGCACCGCGCCGGCCCCGCTGGCTTTAGCTGCGGCGATGATCGCGTCGATCCGCAGGTAGGATTGCGCCGGCAGCGCCTCCCCGATCCGCACCGCCTGGTCCGCCTCCCGCACGTGCAGCGCATCACGATCGGCATCGGAATAGACGGCAGCCACGCCATAGCCGAGCCGGCGCGCGGTGCGCATGACCCGCAGCGCGATCTCACCGCGATTGGCGACGAGAATCCTGAAGAATGGCGTTCGCTTCATCTCGATTCCGCTCATGGCCGGGCGACCGAGAATTGCATGCGCTGCGGCGTGCGGGCCTCGGCCTCGCGGCAGATCGCCAGCACTTCGGCAAGCACGCTGCGGGTATCGCGGGGATCGATCACGCCGTCGTCGAGCACCCGCGCGCTGGTCGAGAACACGTCCATCTGGCCGTCGAACACACCCGTGATCTGCGCCTTCATCGCCTCCAGCTTTTCCTTCTCGATCGGCTTGCCCCGCCGCGCCGCCGCAGCCTCGGTCACGATCGCCATGGTTTCGGCGGCCTGCTCGCCGCCCATCACGGCGGTCTTGGCATTGGGCCAGGAGAAGCAGAAGCGCGGGTGGAAGCCGCGCCCGCACATGCCGTAATTGCCGGCCCCGAACGACGCCCCGCAATAGATCGTGATCTGCGGCACGGTTGCTGACGTCACCGCCTGAATCATCTTGGAGCCGTGCTTGATCATGCCGGCTTCCTCGTAGGCACGGCCTACCATGTAGCCGGTGGTGTTGTTCATGTAGAGCAGCGGTGTGCGCGACTGGCAGCAGGCCTGGATGAAATGCGTCGCCTTGTTGGCGCCGGGCACGTCGAGCGGGCCGTTGTTGGTGATGATCCCGATCGCCTGTCCTTCGATGCGGGCGTGGCCACAGACCGTCGCCGGGCCGTAATTCGCACCGAACTCGGTGAAATCGGAATCGTCGACGAAGCGCGCGATGGCCTGGCGCATATCGACGGGACGCTTGTGGTCCATCGGCATGATGCCGAGCAGTTCCTCGGCGTCATAGCGTGGCGGCTTGAAGGACGATGCCGCAGGCTTCGGTCGATCCCATTCCAGGTTGGCCATGATATCGCGCGCGATGCGGAGCGCGTCGCGATCGTCTTCGGCGAGATAGTCGCCAAGTCCGGAAATAGATGTGTGCATCTCGGCGCCGCCGAGTTCCTCCTCGGTCGCGATCTCTCCCGTTGCCGCCTTCAGCAGTGGCGGGCCGGCCAGGAATGCGCGGGTACGGCCGCGGACCATGACGATGTAATCGGAGAGCCCGGTCTGGTAGGCGCCGCCCGCCGTTGACGATCCATGCGTCACGGTGACGACGGGCAGACCGGCGGCCGACAGCCGCGCGAGATTTCGAAAGATGTTGCCGCCGCGGATAAAATCCTCGACGCGGTAGCGCAGCAGATTGGCGCCGGCGCTTTCAACCAGTTGCACGTAGGGCAGCTTGTTCTCCAGCGCCAGTTCCTGCACCCGCAGCGTCTTGTCGAGGCCGAACGGCTGCAATGCGCCGGCGTCAATGCCGGAATCATTGGCGCTGACCATGCAGCGGATGCCGGAGACGAAGCCTATCCCTGCGATCACGCCGCCGCCGGGAACGCTCTTCTCCGCGTCCGGCACGTCGAACATATAGCCGGCGAGCGTCGATAGTTCGATGAAGGGCGAACCGGGGTCGAGCACCAGCGCCACGCGCTCGCGCGGCAGCAATTGCCCGCGTTTGTGGAAGCGATCTTTGGCTTGGGCCGATGCTGCGCGCGTGCGATCTTCCAGCGAGCGCATGCGCGCGATCAGCGCCAGCATGCCGTCGCGGTTGGCCTTGTAGGCGGCGCTGGAAGGGGAGATGGTGGATTCAATCGTTGCCATAAACTAACCTACTCCGTCATTCCGGGATGGTCCGAAGGACCAGACCCGGAATCTCGAGATTCCGGGTTCACGCTTCGCGTGTCCCGGAATGACAGCTTCAATGCCTGGTCCCGAAAATCTGCCGCGCTTCAGCCGGGCTTGCGATCTCGCGGCCCGCGCGCCGCGCGCAGGCGGCGATGGCTTCGATGAGCTGCCCGTTCGAGGTCACCTTGGTGCCGTCGGCGAGATAAAAGGTATCCTCCAGCCCGGTGCGCAGGTGACCGCCGAGTTCGGCGCAGCGCTGGTGCAGCGGCCAGATTTCGGCGCGGCCGATCGCGGTGACCTGCCAGTGCGATTCCGGCAGTTTCAGCTTTAGCAAGATCGGCAGCAACTCCGGATCCGCCGGCATGCCTGACGCCACGCCCATCACGAAATTATATTCGAGCGGTCCGGAATACATGCCGGTTTGCACGTACATGCCGACACAGCGTACGATGCCGACGTCGAAACATTCGAACTCCGGAATCGTACCCGCTTGTTTCATGACGTCGAGATAGTCCTGCACCTTCTCGACCGCGTTATCGAACATCATCGGCGGCCAGGCCCAGGTGTTGTCGGATTTCACCTTGAGATAGTTCAACGAACCCGCGTTGCAGGCCGCGATCTCGGGCCGGGTCTCACGCACGCAGTCGAGCGCTCCCTGATATTTCGGACCTGACGTGCCTGTCGTGTGATTGATGATGACGCCGGGGCAGGCCTCGCGGATCGCCTGCTGAATCTCCCTGGACACACTGACATCCCAGGACGGCAGATGCCCCTTGTTCGGCTCCTGCTGGCGCAGATGGATGTGCATGATGCTAGCGCCGGCGTTGAAGGCGGCCTTGGCCTCACGCGCCATCTGCTCCGGCGTCACCGGCACGTTGTGCTGCTTCGGATCGGTCAACACGCCGTTCAGCGCGCAGGTAATGACGGCCTTGTCGCCCATGGATCAACCTTCGAAACGGGACGCGAGAGATCGCGAACATCCAGCGCGATCATGCGTGCCGCATCAGCCGGCTTCTTGCGTCCACCCGCTATCCGGCACTCGCGTGGCGGTGGCTATAGATCGCAAGATCGCGCGAGCCGGAAAAGATCGCGCGCGGCTTCAGCCCGTAGAAGCGGCGGATCGAGTGGCTAAAATGCGTCGAATCGGGATAGCCGATATCCTGCGCGAGATGCGCAAGGTTGATGTCCTGGTTGGCGAAATGCAGCAAATGCCGCGCGCGCTTCCAGGCGCGGAACGAGCGGAACGAAATTCCGGTCTCTTCCTTGAACAGATGCAGAAAGCGCGACGGCGACAATCCCGCCTCGGCGGCGCAGCTTGCCGCCGTCACCGGCTCGCCGGAGAATTTTCCGATCTGCACGATCGCGTTTGCCACGCGGGGATCGAGTTCGCGCTGTGGCAGGACTTCGCCGAGGCACATGCGATCGAACTCGGTGCTGGGGAAATCATTGCCGGCGTGATGCTCGCGCAGTTCGTGATAGGCGGCCCGAATCCGGCTGGCGAAAGCCGCGCCCTCGGGCCCCTCCAGGCGTGTCGCGAGATCGTCGAGCACACCGGGCCGAACGCTCTCCGGTTCGATCACGACACTGAGCACCGAGCGATGTTCGCTCGCGATGGTATGCCTGACGTTCGGTAACAGAGCGACCATCTCGCCATGGGTTTCGCGGCCATCGGCAGTGGTGAGCCAGAGCCCGCCCTCGATCGCGACATAGATGTTGAAGGCGCCCGAGCAGCGTTGCCGGGGCCGACCGAGCAGGCCGGCGTAGAACACGCGTTCCGGGGTGATAAGCATCAGATGGCCGGATTTGTGGCCGGTATCGTCCATGGCTCGTCCTCCTCGCGCGGCTCTCTGGCCGCTGCGATGGGATCAACCATAGCGGAAATTTGAGGACTGACTAGACGCCTAGGGCCGTCATTCCGGGGCGCGAAGCGAACCCGGAATCTCGAGATTCCGGGTCTGGTGCTCACGCACCATCCCGGAATGACGCGGCCCTTCAAGCCCGGACGCGCGGCGCGACGTTTTGCTCGATGCCTGCCTTCCGCTCCGCCGCAACTGCGCGCTGATAGCCCTCGCGTTCCTGCAGCCGGGCCCAATAGGCCCTGACATTCGGCCCGAAATCCTTGGCCAGGCCGATGTTGTCGGCCAACCGCAGCGCATAGCCGTTGACGATATCGGCCGCGGTGAAGCGGCCGGCGCACAGGTTTTCGGCATTGGCGGTCGCTGCCTCGACCGCGCGCAGCCGGCCCAGGAACCATTTCGCGTAATCGCCGGCAACTTGCGGGTTCCGCCGTTCCTCCGGCTCGAGCTGGCTGTATCTCAGCACCAGCGTTTGCGGAAAGGTCAGCGTGGCATCGCTGAAATACATCCAGTTCAGGAAGGCGCCGTAGGCCGGATCGTCGACCCCGACGACCAGCGGGCTCGGCCCGTACTTGGTGCCGAGATAATAACAGATACCGGAGGATTCCGTCATTTTGGTCTCGCCGTCGATCATGAACGGAATGGTGCCGAGCGGATTGATCGCGAGATATTCCTTGGCCAGCACCCGCGGCGGGAACGGCAGCATCTTCAGTTCATAGGGCAAGCCCATCTCTTCCAGCATCCAGAGCGGGCGGAACGAGCGGGCGCCGTCGCAGTGGTAGAGCGTGATCATCAGGCGTTCCCTGTTTTCTTGGTTGGCAGTCTGGAACGCCGGCGGGCCGTCCGCAACGACATCCTCATGCGTCCGGCGTGTGCCGCATCAGAGATCTGCCCCCTCGATGATATTGCCGAACCGGACATAGCCTTTTCCGTCCCAGCGCTGCAACTGCATCTGGCGCAACGGATGGTGGTTGGCAGGGCTGGTGTTGACACGCACGCCCGGCAACAGGGTCGGGACCTCGACGTTCCTGAGGTTGTTCGCCTCACGCATGATGCTGTCGCGACTGAAATTCCCCTTGCACTGCTCCAGCAATACGCGCAGCACTGATGTGACCGTATACCCATACGCGTTGAGGAACTCCTTCGGATTCCCTTCGCTGTAATACTTCGCCATGAACTTCAAGTAATCCTTGATCGCGGGATCTTCCGCCCACGCCGGATCGGACGGATCCTTGATGTACACCGAGGTGATGACGCCGACCGCGCGCTCGGGCCCGACCGGCATGATGGTCGAGGCCACCGAGGCGGCGCCGCTGGTGACGAAATGCATCGGTTTCCAGTCGAGTTCGAAGACCTTCCGGATCGACTGCGCCGCAAACTTCGCCGTGACGCCCGAGATCAGAACATCGGCGTTGCTGGCGCGCAGTGCGACGACTTGGGAATCGATCGTCGGATCGGTGACTTCGTAGGACACCGCCTTCACCATGGAATCGTAGCGCGGCCCCAGCACGTCGCGCAGGCCGTTGACGAAATCCTTGCCGAGGTCGTCGTTCTGGTAGAGCAAGGCAAACTTCGCATCGGGTTTCTGGCTCAGCGCGTACTTAGCAAAAATCTGCGCCTCGGTTCGTGAACTCGGCGCAAAGCCCATGGTCCAGGGATAGTTCTGGTAATCCCCCCATTTGTCGCCGTTCACCGACAGGAACAGATGCGGCACCTTCTTCGAGTTGACATACTTAACCACGGCGGAGTTCGGTGCCGTGCCGAGCATCGAAAACAGAAAGGCGACATTGTCGCTTTCGATCAGCTTTCTGGTTTGCTCGACGGTTTTCGCCGGATTGAATGCATCGTCATAGTAGATGAAGTTGATCTTGCGGCCGGCGATGCCGCCCTGATCGTTGATCATGCGGAAATAAGCGTCCGAGCATTTCGCGATCGTGCCCAACGCCGACACCGGACCACTCAGCGAAGTGGTGCAACCGATCTTGATCTCGGTCGCGGTAACGCCGGGAGTGTCTTCGGCACGAGAAGGGCCCGCAAGCGCCACGACACCTGCCGCCGCCGAACCAGCCAGTAACGTACGACGGTCGAGCGAGGTCATGCCTTCCTCCCACACTATGTTGAATCTCGCTGCTTTGCGCAGGCGTTGGATAGAATGTAGGAGGACCAGGTTCCGGGTCTTGCGTCTAAGCGCTGGTTGCCCTGTCGTAGCTTGGGCGCGCAGATAACTGAAGCGCTATGGCACGCCCGCCTGACCGCAGGCGCAGCGGCGAACAGACATCCGTCTTAAGCGTTGCTGTGTTTCCGCAATTCAAGGCGAGCAATCTGATTGCGGTGGACTTCGTCCGGGCCGTCAGCCAGCCGAAGCAGACGCGCGGTGGCGTAGGCCGCAGCCAGGCCGAAGTCATTGCTGGTGCCACCGCCGCCGTGCGCCTGAATGGCCCAATCGATGACCTGGCAAGCCATGTTCGGAACCGCCACCTTGATCATCGCGATTTCGGCCTTCGCCGCGCGGTTGCCGACGCTATCCATCATGTGGGCCGCATTCAGGGTCAAGAGCCGCGCCTGCTCGATCATGATGCGCGATTCCGCGATCCGCTCCTGGGTGACGGTTTGCTCTGAAACCGGCTTGCCGAAGGCAACGCGGCTGCGGGTACGAACGCACATCTTCTCCAGCGTGCGTTCGGCGAGCCCAATCAGCCGCATGCAATGATGGATGCGGCCGGGGCCGAGACGCCCCTGCGCGATTTCAAAGCCCCGCCCCTCGCCGAGCAGCATGTTCGCTGCGAGAACGCGCACGTTCTCGAACACGACTTCCGAGGCGCGGTCGGGCACCCCATAGAACCCGAACACAGGAAGCGGACGAAGAACCTGAATGCCGGGCGTATCCATCGGCACCAGAATCATCGACTGCTGGCGATGACGGTCCGGATTGTCCGGATCGGTTTTGCCCATGAAGATACATATCTTGCAGCGCGGGTCCGTCGCGTTGGTCGTGTACCATTTGCGGCCATTGATGACATAATGATCGCCGTCGCGGACGATCGAGCTTTCGATATTGGTAGCGTCACTCGAGGCAACGGCCGGCTCGGTCATCGCAAAGCAGGAGCGGATTTCGCCTTCGAGGAGTGGCTTCAGCCACCGCTCCTGATGCTCCCTGGTGCCATAGCGCGCCAACACTTCCATATTGCCGGTATCGGGCGCCGAGCAATTGAACAGCTCAGGCGCGAGGTGCGACCGCCCCATGATTTCGCATAGCGGCGCGTATTCCAGGTTGGTCAAACCGGCGCCGTGCTCGCTCTCCGGCAGGAAGAGGTTCCAAAGTCCCTCCTCCCTGGCTTTGGGCTTCAGTTCCTCGACCACGGGAAAAATTTTCCAGGGACCCAGCTCTTCCGCCTCGCGGTAATAGCGGTCCTCATTGGGATAGACATAGCGGTCCATGAAGGACTGAAGACGGTGTTTCAGTTCGACGACTTTCTGGCTCTCCTGATAGAGCATACCGATTTCCGTTCATGCTTGAGGGACCGCGGTAAACCCGCCAATCGCGTTTCGCCGCTATTTCTGTTTCATGCCGGGCAGCGTGCCCATCATCTTGCATAACACCGTCAGCATCACCTCGTCGGCGCCGCCACCGATCGAGGTCAGGCGGCTGTCGCGATAGGCCCGGCTGACCGGCGTTTCGTTCATAAAACCCATGCCGCCCCAGAACTGCAGGCAGGCATCCGTGAGTTCGCGCCCCAGCCGCCCCGCCTTGAGCTTGGCCATGGTGGCAAGCCGCGTCACATCCTCGCCCGCGATCAACGCCTCGGCGGCGCGGTAGACCAGCGCGCGCAACAGCTCGACCTCGGTCTGCATCTCCGCAAGCTTGAAATGAACGGTCTGATTGTCGAGGATCGACTTCCCAAACGCCTTGCGGCCGCGGGTGTATTCGATCGTCTCTGATATGATGAACTCATGCGCCTTGAGGCAGGCCGCCGCGCCCCACAGCCGCTCCTCCTGAAACTGCACCATCTGGTAGGTAAAGCCCTTGCCTTCCTCACCGATCCGGTTGCGCTTGGGCACCCGAACATTATCGAAGAAGATCTGCGCGGTGTCGGACGAGCGCATGCCCATCTTGTCGAGCTTGCGCGCGACCTGCACGCCCTTGGTTTTCATGGGTACGCAGATCAGCGACTTGTTGCGATGGACCTGGCCGTCGCTGGTATTGGCGAGCAGACAGATCCAGTCGGCCTGCACGCCGTTGGTGATCCACATCTTGCCGCCGTTGATGACGTAATCGTCGCCGTCGGAACGCGCACTCGTCTTGATCGAGGCGACGTCGGAACCGGCGCCCGGCTCCGAGACGCCAACGCAGGCCACTGCATCGCCGGCAATCGCGGGCGCGAGAAATTCGCGGCGCACCTCATCAGAACCGAACCGCGCCAGCGCGGGAGTAGCCATATCGGTCTGCACCCCGATCGCCATCGGCACGCCGCCGCATTTGATGGCACCAAGCTCTTCCGCCATCATCAGCGCGTAGGAATAATCGAGTCCCTGGCCGCCGAACTCGACTGGTTTGTTGAGGCCGAGAAAGCCGAGATCGCCGAGCTTCTTGAACAGCTCGTGCGCCGGGAAAATGTCGTTCTTCTCCCATTCGTCAACGAACGGGTTGATCTCGGCCGCGATGAATTTTTGCAGGATGCGGCGGGGTTCGTCGTGGTCGGCGGTGAAGAGCATGTTTGTTTCCCTGTCATTCCGGGCGCGCGTAGCGCGAACTATGGTGCGCAATTGCGCACCTGAGAATCTCGATTTTATTGTACTCATCTCCAGATTCTCCGATGTGCAATTGCACATCGTAGTTCGCGCTACGCGCGCCCCCGGAAATGACGGCTAGAGCCCCATTTGCCTTGAGGCGAGATCCTTCATGATCTCCTCGGTGCCGCCACCTATGGCGTTGACCTTGACCTCGCGATAGATGCGCTCGACCTTGACGCCGCGCATGAAGCCGGCGCCGCCGAAAATCTGGACGGCCTCGGAGGCGCAGAACGCCATGGTTTGCGTGGCCTGGTTCTTCATCATGCAGATTTCGGCGACCGGGCTCTCGCCCTGCCCGAGCCGCCACGCCAGCATTTCCAGCATCGCCTGCGAGGCCGCGACCTTCTGCGCCATGTCGACGATCTTGTGACGGATCACCTGGTGCTGGGCAATCGGCTTGCCGAAGGTCTTGCGCTCCTTGGCATATGCCATCGCTTCCTCGACGCAGACGCGAGCGTAAGCCGTGCAACTCGCCGCCATGCCCATACGCTCGCTGTTGAAATTGTGCATGATGATCTTGAAGCCCTGACCTTCCTCGCCGATCAGGTTCTCGATGGGGACGCGGCACTCGTCGAAATGCAGCGTGGCGGTATCGGAGGCCCACCAGCCCATCTTCTTCAGTTTGGTCCGCGACAGGCCCGGCGTATCGCCCTCGATCAACAGCAGGCTGACGCCGCCCGGTCCCTCGCCGCCGGTGCGCACCGCGACCGTCAGATAGTCGGCCCGCATGCCCGACGTGATAAAGGTCTTCTCGCCGCTGACGACATAATGGTCACCGTCGATTCGCGCCTTGGTGCGCAGATTGGCGACGTCGGAGCCGCCGCTGGGCTCGGTGATCGCGAGCGCCGAAATCTTCTCGCCCGACAGCACCTGCGGCAACACCCTCGCCTTGACCTCGGGCCGCGCGGCACGCGCAATCGGCGGCGAGCCGATGGTGTGGCTCATCAGGCTTGAGCTGACCCCGCCGGCGCCGGCGCGCGCCAGTTCCTGCGACGCCACGATCTTCATGAACTGGTCGGCGGGCACACCGCCATATTCTTCCGGAAAGCCCAGCCCAAGCAGCCCGATCTCGGACGCCTTGCGATACAGCTCGCGCGGAAACTCGCCGGCTTCATCCCATTCATGGGCATAGGGCTCGATCTCGCGCGCCACGAAGCGGCGCATCACGTCGCGGAACGCTTCGTGATCCGCCTTGTAGAACGGGCTTTGCACCCCTGTGCGCTCCAGCATGCTTTTTCTCCGCAAGGATTACGATGCCCCGATTTGGCCTGCGCAAACTTGCGTTGAGCGGCTGCGACCCACTTGGCGATCCGGCCAGCCACACAACGCAAGACATTACACCGATATGCCGGCTTCATCAGATAAAACGAGATAAGATCGCCGGTATCGAGCGGCGCAGGACCGTTCTACCCTGGAGGAAGCATGCCCTCGGTTCGTTATTACGACTGGATCGTCCATTTCGGCCGCCGCACGCCGGGCAAGATCGCGGCCATCGACCTCGCGAGTGACCGCCGCCTCTCCTACGCAGAGTTCGACGACCGCATTTCGCGCCTTGCCACGCATCTGCGCGATGCGCTCGGCATCAAGCGCGGCGACCGCGTCGCCGTGCTGGCACTGAACACCACCGATACGCTTGAAGTGCAGTTCGCCTGCGGCCGGTTAGGCGCGGTCTTCCTGCCACTGAATACACGGCTTACGGTTCCCGAGCTGCAGTTCATTGTCGGCGATTCCTCGCCGACGGTCATGATCCACGACACCGACCTCGCGGAAGTCGCGCTGACGGTCGCCAAGCTCTGCAACGTTCCATCGGCGCTGCTGCTTGGTCCCGGCGGCTCCTATGAAGCGGCGATCGCGGCATCCAAACCGCTCGACCGGTTCGAATACGTCACGCACGACGACATCTCGACCATCATGTACACCTCGGGCACGACAGGCCTGCCCAAGGGCGCGATCATCACCCATGGCATGACCTTCTGGAATTGCGTCAATCTCGGCGGCCCTGCCTATGTCTCGCCGTCGACGGTTCTGCTCACGGTGCTGCCGCTGTTCCATACCGGCGGGCTCAATTGCTACACCAATCCCGTGCTGCATGCCGGCGGCACCGTGCTGATCATGCGCGCGTTCGATCCAGGCCAGGCGCTGCAACTGATCAGCGATCCATCCTACGGCATTACGCAATTCTTCGGCGTGCCGTCGATCTACCAGTTCATGGCGCAGCATCCCTCGTTCGCGACAGCCGATTTCAGCCGCCTGGTGATCGGCGGCGTCGGTGGCGCGCCGATGCCGGTGCCGCTCCTGAAAGTATGGGAAGAGCGCGGCGTCGCCCTTCAGCAGGGCTATGGCATGACCGAGACGTCGCCGGCCGTGCTGGCGCTCGACCGCGAGGACGCGGCGCGCAAGGCCGGCTCGTCCGGCAAGCCGGTGCTGCATACGGAAGTGCGGATCGTCCGTCCCGACGGGACGGACGCCGATGTCGGCGAGCTCGGCGAACTCTGGGTCAGGGGGCCGAACGTCACGCCCGGCTACTGGAACCGGCCGGACGCCAATCAATCATCCTTCACCGACGGCTGGCTGCACACCGGCGACGCCACGCGTGTCGATGAGGAAGGCTTCTACTACATCGTCGACCGCTGGAAGGACATGTACATTTCCGGCGGCGAAAACGTCTATCCAGCCGAAGTCGAAAGCGTGCTGCATCAGCTCACCGCCATCGCGGAGGCTGCCGTCATCGGCGTTCCGAACGAGCAATGGGGCGAGGTCGGCATGGCGATCGTGGCGATCAAGCCGGGCCATACGCTGACGCCTGCCGATATTCACGCGCATTGCGCGGCCAATCTGGCGCGGTTCAAATGTCCCAGGCTGATCGAGTTCGTCGATGCCTTGCCCCGCAACGCGACGGGCAAGATTCACAAGCCGACACTGCGACAGCAGTTCAACGCGCCGAAGGCGACGGACAAGCTGGCTTCGTGACAGGACCGTGCCCACATCGTCATGCCCCGCGAAATATAGAAAACAACCCCATGCAAAGTAGCAAGTCGCACCCGGTCCGGCCTTCGGCCGGCCGGATGACAGGCTCCGGCGGGGCATCCAGTAGACGCTAGTGGTAGTGATTGAACCGAACGCTGCGGCTTGCTGGATCATCCGCTCCAGTGCGCAATGGCGCACCAGGCGAAGCAGAAAGAGAAAACCCGCCGGCTCATCGCCAGCGGGCTTGATTGCTCAGAGGCCGATCGAAGGATCCCAGTACATCCGTGGTGATCCCCCATCGATCGCCTTAACCGACGCGAAGGTTTTCCGCGCTGGTCTTGCCGCGCATGCGGTCGACCGTCGCTTCATATGAAAGCTTTTGTCCTTCATTGAGCGAGCTCAGACCTGCACGTTCGACGGCGCTGATGTGGACGAAAACGTCGGTGCTGCCATCATCGGGCTGAATGAAGCCAAAACCCTTGGTCGCGTTGAACCACTTAACTGTTCCGGTAGCCATGTAACTATCTCCAAGATGCGCGAAAGCGCTTTTGCCCGCACGACCTCCGCGCAGGCTTGATCCGATTTCAACGATGTCTTGGGGATTGGAGCCGGTTCGGCGTGGTCAACAAGGCAGAGTGATAATTCGAATAGGGCTTATATGGTCTGTCTCGCCGGGAATGCAAGGCCGGTGGGCGCTACCCCGGCAAGAACAGCGCGAACGGTTCTTCCGTCGTCCGCCGCAGATGCTGGCGGTACAACACGTAGTTGGCATCGTCAGACGAAACCCTGCCAAAGGTCGGGTTCGCGACCATCTTGATCGGCAGATAGGCGATTGGGGCCGCGATCGGCGTCAACGATGAGCCGCGGCCGGCCAGCAGCGTCGTGATGATGCCGTACATCTCGCCCGAAATCGCCAGCCGCGCCACCGTGATCAGGCGATGCTGGCCGTGCCGGTTGGTGACGAGGTAGATGTGGCCGGACTGGTTCGGCACCGCCACTTCGCCGAACTGGGTGAACGCCGCGTCCTGCCGCTCGCTTTCGTGAAACACCAGCGAAGACGCGGTCGGATCCCAGGTGATCTCGGTGCGGTAGGCGAAGATCGCGTCCTTGTCGCCGAACGACGGACGCACCGTGACATAGGTCCCCTCGATCCACGCCACCGCGCGGCGCGAATAGGCACCCAAGCTATCGGGCGCAACCTCGCCGTTGACAGCAGGCAGGGGCGCTGGCGCCTCCGGCGTCTTGCGCAGTGAAACGCCGAGCGCCTGCTCGAGCCGGACGGTGGTGGCGAGGGTGAACGGGCGGCGACCGCCCAGCACTTTTTCCAGCGTCGATAGGCTGAGTTTTGCAAGTTCTGCCAGAGACTGCCGGGAGATGCGGCGGCGGGCGATCTCCTCACGAATCGTGTCGGCAATCTGCCGGCTTTGTTCGGCGGAAAGCTGCTTGTCCGGCGCTGGCATCGTCACCTCTGTCCTTCTCCTGTCAGTTTAGCAGACGCACAATCCATCACAAACCCGCACAAAGCAGCCCGGGTCGCGGCGTGCCACGCTGGTCGGTGGCCGAACAAGGCCGATCATTCCGCTCGCGCCAAATCGCTGAATTCCACACCCTCTCACGCGGCAAAATCGCCGTTTGGGAGTGAGCGACATGACGACATGCGACGAAATTGAGGCTGACAAACGCAGCGAACAGCCCAGCCTGGTCAGGCTGGTGCTGTTCTTTGTGATGCAAGGCGTTGCCGTAATCCTGGTCGGGTTTGCGGCATTATTTTTGAGTTTTGAGCCGGTCTGGTCGGCAGAGCGCCTGTCGGCAAACTACCTCAAGCCGGGCGACGCGCGCTCTGGTTCGTTGCTCATAAAGAACAAAGAAGGTTACGCCGATGCGTCGCGGCTCGGCATAGATGTCGACCTCACCGTATCCGGCCCCACCGTCCGCGCCCGCGTCACCCAGATTTTCCGCAACCCTTCGAAAGACTGGGTCGAGGCGGTCTATGTCTACCCGCTGCCGGCCGGCGGCGCGGTCGATTCGCTGAAGATGGTGATCGGCGATCGCGTCGTGGTCGGCGACATCAAGGAGCGCCAGCAGGCGAAGGCTATCTACGAGCAGGCGAAGCAGAACGGGCAGAAGGCGGCGCTGACCGAACAGGAGCGGCCGAACATCTTCACCAACTCCGTCGCCAATATCGGCCCCGGCGAAACCGTGCTGGTGCAGATCGAGTATCAGGAGCCGGTCCAACAATCCGGCGGCGCGTTCTCGCTGCGGGTGCCAATGGTGGTGGCTCCGCGCTACAATCCCGCGCCCGTCGTGCAGAGCGTCGATTTCAAGCTAGGCGGCGGCTGGGGGGCGATCAAGTCCGATCCCGTTCCGGATCGCGACCGCATCTCGCCCGAAGTGCTCGACCCCGCGACCAACGCACCGGTCAACCCGACCCGCATCACGGTGCGGCTGCAGGCCGGCTTCCCGCTCAGCGAAATCAAGAGCCACCATCACGCGATCAAGACCGAGAAGCCGGACGCGAATACGAGCATTCTTCGATTGGCCGAAGGCCCGGTGCCGGCGGATCGCGATTTCGAACTGACCTGGAAGCCCGTGGCCGAGACGGCGCCCTCGGTCGGATTGTTCCGCGAGCGCGTCGGCGACAGCGACTATCTGCTCGCCTTCGTCACGCCACCGTCGGTCGAGCAGGCGCAGCAGAAGCCGCTGCCGCGCGAGGTGATTTTCGTGATCGACAATTCCGGTTCGATGGGCGGCGTCTCGATCATCCAGGCCAAAGCGAGCCTCATCTACGCGCTCGGCCGCCTGCAGCCCAATGACCGTTTCAATGTGATCCGCTTCGACCACACCATGGACCTGTTGTTTCCGTCAGCCGTGCCGGCCGACAGCGAGCATATCGGCCGGGCCACCTCATTCGTCGGCGCACTGCAAGCCAATGGCGGCACCGAAATGGTGCCCGCGATGCGCGCGGCGCTCGCCGACAAGGCTGGCGATACCAACTACGTCCGGCAGGTCGTGTTCCTCACCGACGGCGCCATCGGCAACGAGCAGCAATTGTTCGAAACCATCAGCGCGCTGCGCGGCCGCTCTCGTGTCTTCATGGTCGGCATCGGCTCGGCGCCGAACACCTATCTGATGACGCGCGCCGCCGAACTCGGCCGTGGCACCTTCACCCATATCGGTTCGGTCGAGCAGGTCGAAGAGCGCATGCGCGGGCTGTTCGCCAAGCTGGAGAATCCCGCGGTGACCAACCTGGTCGCAAATTTCTCCGAAGCCAGTGCCGACATAACGCCGGCCGCGATTCCCGACGTCTATCGCGACGAGCCGCTGGTGCTCGCGGCAAAACTCGACAAGCTCGCGGGCTCGGTCGAGATCAGGGGCCGCATTGGCGATCGCCCGTGGACCGTCACCCTGCCGCTGGCAAACGCAGCCGAAGGCAAAGGCCTCTCGAAACTCTGGGCACGCCGCAAGATCGCGAACGCCGAAGTCGCGCGCACCACGCGGCAGGCGACCCCGGAAGATGCGGATAAGGCGATTCTGGCGCTGGCGCTCGAGCATCAACTCGTCACGCGGCTGACCAGCCTGGTCGCAGTCGACAAGACGCCGAGCCGTCCGCAAGGAGAGCCGCTCAAGGTCTCGGAACTGCCGATCAACCTGCCGGCGGGTTGGGATTTTGAGAAGGTGTTCGGCGAGCGCCCACGCGTCCCCGCAACGCCTATGGAACGGCGCGCGGACACGGAGGAGGCGCGGGTGCAGATCGCGGCGCTGAAGCGGGCCCAGCCTGTCGCCACCCAAGCGCCCAGCACGGTCACGCTGCCTAGGACGGCGACCGACGCCGAACTGAAGATGATTGCGAGCGTGATCCTGCTCACGTTCAGCCTGATCGTCTTGGTGTTCAATCGACGTCAGATGTCACTTCGTTGACGTCGGCTGAAAGGTGGAGGGACCCCCGACCTCCTCTTTCCAGAGCGCGCGCGGCTTCCACCCGTCCCCCCAGAGCCGCGCGCGCCGCTTTTTTCTCCAACCACCGTCATTGCGAGGAGCAAAGCGACGAAGCAATCCATCTATCCCCGCGTGGAGAGCTGGATTGCTTCGCTTCGCTCGCAATGACGGGGAGAGTATCCCGGTGCCCCGCTTTATCCTCCCTCTCCTTCTCGCCCTCATCGGCCTGATCCTGTTCGGCCAAGGCGCCTACATCCACGCCAAGGCGCTGCTCGCACAGGTGCTGCTGGAGCGGGCCTTCGAGAAAACCATCACCACGGGGCGCGAGACAAAGCCGTGGTCGTGGGCCGACACCTGGCCGGTTGCGCGTATCGAGGTAAAGCGGCTCGGTGCCCGCGCCATCGTGCTCGCGGGCAGCAGCGGCCAGGCGCTCGCCTTCGGCCCGGGTCATGTCGAACAGACACCCGACGCCGGCGAACGCGGCATCGCCGTCTATTCGGCGCATCGCGATACACATTTTGCCTTCCTGAAGAATGTCATTGTCGGTGACGAAATCGACGTCACAAGACGTGACGGGCGGACGTTCCGCTATCGGGTGGATGCCACCTCGGTCGTGCGCTTCGATACCTCCGGCATCGATCCGCTCGCGGGCGGGCATGAACTGGTGCTGTCCACCTGCTGGCCGTTCGACGCGCTGACACAGGGGCCGGAGCGCTATCTTGTGCACGCCACGATGATCGGACCCATATCAAATACGCGCTGAATTCTGTGAGCCGGGAAATCTTGCGCAGCGCGAATGGCGCTCATCGCGCAACGCGTGTTGCCACCCTCGCCAAGGCTCAATAAAAGGGCCCTAATGAAAAGAAAAACCATGGCGGGACGATCATTCTCGATCGCCGCGGCCAGGAACAACAGAGTTAGGGATGTCCATGGACGCTCAGGCAAGCACCGCATCGCACACGGTCGAAAAATGGTCGCCATCGCCTGACGCCAGCGACATCGTCAAGAGCATCCATGCGATGCTGCACCCGCGCAATATCGTGCTGGTCGGCGCTACCGACAAGCCCGGCAACTATGCCGAGCGCATCTGGAACAATCTGATCAAGTACGGCTACGAAGGCGGACTGTTTCCAGTCAATGCCAAGCGCGAAACGATCTGGGGTGTGCCCTGCTACAAGGATTTTGCGAGCCTCCCCGAAAATCCTGATCACGTGCTGGTGCTGGTGCCGGCGCGCTTCGCCGTGCAGGTGATCCGCGATGCCGCGGCGGCCGGCGCGCGTTCCGCCACCATCGTCACCTCGGGCTTCAGCGAGTTGCAGGACGAGGAAAGTCAGCGGCTAGCGGTTGAATTGAAGGAGGCGGTGCGCGAGACCGGTCTTGCGGTCACCGGGCCGAACTGCCTCGGCAATTTGAGCGCGGGCGAAAAGCTGTTCACCAATATCGACGATCGTATCGTCACGATGGAGGCTGGACCGGTGGCAATTGTTGGCCAATCCGGCGCGATCGTGATGGCGATCCGGCAGACGCTGGAAGATCGCGGCGTCGGCGTCGGCTACATGGTGACGACCGGCAATGAGACCGGGCTCGAGACGCCGGACCTGATGACCTATTTCGCAGCCGATCCCTCGATCCGCGCTATCGTCGTCTATCTCGAAGGCGTCCGGAACACAAAAGTGTTCCGCGAGGCCTGCAAGGCCGCGCGGGCTGCCGGCAAGCCGGTGATCGCGCTCAAGCTTGGCGCCTCCGAAGGCGGCCGCGCCGCCGCGATGGCGCATACCGGCGCGCTCGCGGGCTCGATCGAAACGTTCGATGCGATCTCGACGCGCGAAGGCGTGATCCGCGTGCGCGGATTGGACGATCTGATCGAGACTACCGAATGTTTCGTCCATGCCGATCCGCCGAAGGGCAACCGGCTCGCCGCGGTATCGCTGTCTGGCGGCAAGCGCGGGCTATTGATCGACGCGTTCTATTCGGCCGGCCTGAACTTCGCGCCGCTGAGCCCGAACGCGACGGCGCAACTGACGCAAATGCTCGGGCCCGGCAGTATTGTCGGCAATCCGCTCGATGCCGGCTTTGCCGCCGTTGTCGACCCCTCCGTCTACATCAAGTCGATCAAGATCATGATCGACGATCCCGACACCGACATCGTCATCATCGACGCTGAGCTGCCGAAGGCGCCGCACGAATTGCGCGAGCGCAACCTGCGCCTCGTCAACGAGATGGCGGGAACCGCCAATAAGCCCGTGGTCTACATCAGCGCGATGTCGATCGGATTTACCGAATTCACCAAGGCCCTGCGCAAGTCGCTGCCGAACATCGCGGTCATGCAGGGCCTCGATCGCGCCGTCGGGGCAATCAAGTCGCTGATCGAATATGCGTCCTTGCGCAAGGAAGTGCCTGACATCGTATCGAGCTCGAAAGCTTCCGCGCGCGCAATGCTGGAGAGGACGCTCAAGGCCGCCAACGGCGCCGCCGCGCTGGACGAGGTCGCGTCGAAGAAACTGCTAAAAGCCTACGGCATCCCGGTTTCGAAGGAAGAGATTGCGCAGACCGCGGCAGAAGCCGTCAAGATCGCCAAGAAGATCGGCTTCCCCGTCGTCGCAAAGGTGGTCAGCGCCGACATCCTGCACAAGTCGGACATCGGCGGCGTGGTGCTGAACCTCAACAGCGCCGCGGAGGTGAAGAAGGCGTTCAACGGCATCACCGCGCGGGTGAAGAGGATCAAGAGCAAGCCGAAGCTGGAGGGCATTCTGATCGCGCAGCAGGTCAAGGCCGATCTCGAACTCGTGGTCGGCGCCTCGCTCGACGCCGAGATGGGTCCCGTCGTGCTGTTCGGCACCGGCGGCGTCGACATCGAACTGATGAAGGATGTTGCGCTTGCCGGCGCGCCGCTGGACGAGGCCGAAGCAAAACAATTGATCGCCAAGACCAAGGCCGGTGTGAAGATGAAGGGCTATCGCGGCAAGCCAGCACTGCACGAGCCTTCCGCCGTCAAGGCGCTGGTCGGTCTCTCCAACCTGATGGCGGACGCCGGCAACCGCATCGCGTCGATCGACGTCAATCCGTTTTTGATCAACAGCAAACTCGGCGTGGCCGTGGATGGCCTGATCGTGCTCAACAACGCCGCCGCGAACAAGGCGGCGGGGCAGTGAGTCACGGAAATCCGTAGGGTGGGCAAAGCGAAGCGTGCCCACCATCGGGAGCGGAGTGGTTGATGGTGGGCACGGCGCTAACGCGCCTTTGCCCACCCTACTGCACCGAGCAAGCTACAACCCCGCGCCCCACTTCTGCGCCGTCTGCACTATCCAATCCCGATACAGCGTCAGCGGCGTGACGCCGGTCATGCCGCCGCAACCTGCACTGCCGTTCGGCCCGGTCGACCAGCTCACCACGCCGATAATGACGGGACCGCTTGGCTTGTCCTCAAATACAGGCGCGCCGGAATCTCCCGTGCAAGCGCCGAGCCCGTCACGCGTGCCCTGCCCCACCGGATCGACCAGCCTGATCTGCAACGTTCCCGGCCTGCCGGTCGCGACCAGGCTGGCGAGGCGGATGGTGCCGCCGCTCTTGCCGTCGCCGCGGACGGTTACGCCGATGCCCGCGATCGTAAAACGGCTGCCGACGTTGATCGGGATATCAGGCAATCCGAGCACGGCCGGCGTCTTTCCCCTAGGCGGCGCCGCTAATTGCAGCAACGCGACATCCGCCGTCGCGCGATGTCCTGACATCGCCTGCATGTTGAAGCCAGGATGAATGGCGATGCTCTTCACGTCGTGCAGCGAGGGTTGCCTGTCTGCACCATATTCGACGATCTTGTATTCCGCGCTGGGCTGCACGCAGTGCGCCGCCGTCAACACCAGCCTTGGCGCAATCAAGGCCCCGGTGCAGAAATTACCGCGCGATCCGACGATGGTGATGATAGAGCGAGCCACACCTTCGGTGGATGGCGCACCACCGCCGACGATGGCATGGGCGGGAACGGAGAGCAGCAGCACCAGGCCGGCAATCATTCGAGGCAGGATCTTCATCGGCGCAGCAATAGCTTGTGCGGCGCGCATCGCCAAGCGCAGCGATCGGGCTGGTTCGGGCAGTCAATCCGTGTTAGCCGCTCCCCGGAGCGTTACTTTAGGCAGGACATGATGATCGAGGCAGTGATCTGGGATTTCGGCGGAGTGCTCACCACCTCGCCATTCGAGGCATTCACGCGGTTCGAGACCGAGCGCGGGCTGCCGGCCGACATCATCCGACGCACCAACGCCGCCAATCATTTGGAGAATGCCTGGGCAAAATTCGAGCGCGCCGAGGTCGACATCGAGGCCTTCGACGAATTGTTTGCGGCCGAATCGCTGGCGTTGGGCGCGGCGGTTCGCGGCAAGGACGTGCTGCCGCTATTGTCCGGCGATCTGCGGCCCGAAATGGTCGAGGCGCTGAAGCGCGTCAAGGCAATGTTCAAGACCGGCTGCATCACCAACAACCTGCCCGCCAACGCGATCGGCAGCCACAGCGGCCGCACACTCTATGTCGCCGAAGTGATGGCGCTGTTCGACCATGTCATCGAGTCAGCAAAAATCGGCCTTCGGAAACCCGATCCGCGCATCTACCGGATGATGGTTGAGACGCTAAAGGTCGATCCCAAGAACTGCGTCTATCTCGACGACCTCGGCGTCAATCTGAAGCCGGCGCGCGAGATGGGCATGACCACAATCAAGGTGGTTAGTGCGGCGCAGGCGATCACCGAGCTTGAGGCGGCCACCGGGCTGGCATTGCGCTAGGCGGAAAATACCGGAACTTGCGCCCTCGTTATGTCCAAACGGCGCTTGTTCTTTGCCGGGAACGCAGGCAGAACATTCCGAAATCTACCGAATTCGGAGTTGAAACCCCGTGGCTGATATCAGGCCTTCGGCCTCGATCGAGGCAGTGGAAAGCGGTCTTGCGGCGCAAGGCTATATTGCGAGCCGCCAGATCGCGACCGCGGTCTATCTGTCGCAACAGATCGAAAAGCCCATTCTGGTCGAAGGCCCGGCCGGCGTCGGCAAGACCGAGCTGGCCAAAGCGATCGCCGCCTGGCGCGGCATGAAGATGATCCGCCTGCAATGCTATGAGGGGCTCGACGAGGCGAAAGCGCTGTACGAGTGGAAATATGCCAAGCAGCTTCTGTACACGCAGATCCTGAAGGACAAGCTCGGCGAGGTGCTCGGCGGCGCGCCGACGCTGGAGGCGGCGCTGAACCCAGCTTCACGATTTCGGCGACGTGTTCTTCTCCAAGGAGTTCGTCGAACCGCGGCCGTTGTTGCAAGCGCTGGAGCAGCCCGCGGGCTGCGTATTGCTGATCGACGAAATCGATAAATCCGACGCCGAATTCGAATCGCTGCTCTTGGAAATCCTCAGCGATTTCCAGGTCACGATTCCGGAACTCGGGACGGTGGTCGCGGTCGCGCCGCCGACCGTGATCCTGACCTCGAACAGCGAGCGCGACCTCGGCGACGCGCTGAAGCGGCGCTGTCTGCACCTGCATATCGGCTTCCCCGAACAAAAGTTGGAGGAGCGGATCGTCGAGAGCCGGGTGCCCGGCATTTCGCAGACGCTGCGCAGGCAGATGGTCGGTTTCATCCACGAGGTCCGCACGCTCGACCTGAAGAAGCTGCCGTCGGTCAGCGAGACCATCGACTGGGCGCGCGTGCTGGTGCTGCTGCAGGCGCCCGAGCTCGGCCATGAGATGGTCAAGGACACGCTCAACGTTCTTCTGAAATACGAGGCGGATATCGAGGCCACCATGCCGCAGGTCTCCACCTTCATCGCCAAGGCCTCGCGTCAAAACGTCTTCGGGTGAGGCGCGAATGCGCGAGAACCTGCATCGCTTCTTTCGTGCGGCGCGGGGCGCAGGCGTCAGGCTCTCGCCGGCGGAAAGCATCGACGCGATGCGGGCCGTCTCCAAGGTCGGCTTTACCGACCGCACCATCCTGCGCGACACATTTCTGCTGACGCTCGCCAAGACGCAGGATGAGAAGAAGGCGCTCGGCGATTGCTTCGATCTGTTCTTCGATCAGCCCGAGCCGCAATCGCCGCCCGAAGATGGCAAGCCGAACGAGCAGAATGCGGACGGATCCAACGCGGCATCCGATTCACCGAGCGAGACAAGCGGCGGGGACGAGCAAGCCGAAGGGCTTGGCGAACTCGCGCAAATGCTGCTGGCGCAGGATCGCAACCAGATATCGGCTGCGATTGCCAATGCGGCAAGCGCGGCCTCGCTGTCCGACATCCGCTACTTCACCCAGCGTGGCATCTTCTCCGGCCGCATCCTCGACCAGATGGGCATCCAGCGCCTGCGCGACGATCTCGACAACCTCGCCGCCACCAACCCGGCGCTGGCAGAGCGGTTGACCAACGCGCTGGACGGGCTACGCGGCACGGTGCGCGATACCGTCTCGCAGGCCCTGATGCTGTACGGCCGCGAAGAGGCGGAGAGCCTGCGCAACGAGATCCTGCGCAACGCGCCATTGTCGCGGATCGAGCCGCGGCAGGTCGAACAGATGCGGCATCTGATCCGCCAGATCGCGCGCCGCCTGCGCGAGCGCTATTCCAAGCCGCGCAAGCGCCAGCGCCGCGGCCATCTCGACGTCCGCCGCACCATCCGCCGCAACGCCGCATGGGGCGGCGTGCCGTTTCTCACCGCGTGGAAGCGACGGCATCGCGACAAGCCGAAGATCGTGGCGTTGTGCGACGTTTCGGGCTCGGTGGCGCGGGTTTCGGATTTCTTCCTGCTGTTGATCCATAGCCTGCACGAGGTCGTGGACGATGCCCGCTCGTTTGCATTTTCAGGACACCTCATCGAAGTCAGCGACATCCTGGAATCCAAATCGCCGGAAGAGGCAATGGCCGAGATCATGTCCAAGGTCGGCTTCGGCTCCTCCGACTACGGCAGTTCGCTTGCTGACTTTGAGGATGAGTGGATGAGCGCGATCACGCCGCAAACCACGGTGATCGTGCTCGGCGATGCCCGCAGCAACAACCTCGATCCGCGTGCGGACATCCTTCGTCGAATTGCCGAACGGTCGAAACGGCTGGTCTGGCTCAATCCCGAGGGACGCATGGCCTGGGGCTGGGGCGATTCCGAAATGCCGCGCTATTCGACCTTCTGCACCGTTGTCCGCCAATGCGCGACCGCCAAACAGCTCGAACGCGCGGTGTCTGACATCGTGGCGAGCTATCAGTAGCCCCGTTCACGCATCGATCGCTTCCTTGATGCGCTTGCGCGTGAGCGGCAAATTCCGCAGTCGCTTTCCCGTAGCATTGGCGATGGCGTTGGCAATCGAGGCCGCCGCCGGACCCTGCCCGGTTTCGCCGCTGCCGAGAAACGGCTGCCCCGGCCGGTCGATGATGTGAACCTCGATACTTTCGGGCACTGAATTGAAACGCAGGATCGGATAGGTCTGCCAGTCGATGCTAGTGATCCTGGTGTCGTCAAACGTTACGCTTTCATACAGCGTCCAGCTCATCGACTGCACGATTGCGCCTTCGATCTGGTTGATCAACCCGTCCGGATTGACCACCTGGCCGCTATCAACCGCCGCCGCCGCGCGGACCAGGCGCGGGCGACCGGTTTCGCGGTTCACCTCCACTTCGGAAGCGACGGCGCAATAGGCTGCCAGATTCTTGTAACGCGCAAAGGCAAAGCCGTAACCGCGATCCGGCGGCGGCTTCTGATCAGGTTTCCATCCGAAGGCTTGCGCGGCCCTTTCGATCACGTCGCGGCCGCGCCGATCGTCGAGATGTTTCAATCTGAACTCGACCGGATCGGCGCCGGCGAGAATGGCGAGCTCATCGATAAAGCTCTCGATCGAGAACACATTGTGGTAGGCGCCGAGCGCCCGCATCGCTGAAATCCGCAGCGGCATCGCGGAAATGAAGTGATGCACCACGCGCGCATTGGGGAAATTGTAGAACGGGATCGCGTTGCGGTCGCCGCCGCCTTCCGGCAACGGCAACGGCCTGGGAGCCGGCACGGCAAACGGTTGCGCCATGTGCTGCGCCGCCAGCATCGACCCGGCGCCGCCCGGCCGCATCGAATGCGTATTGCTCCAGACATCGAAATTCCAGTCGGCAATCCTGCCATTGCCGTCGAGTGAGGCCTTGAGCTTCGTCACCATCGCCGGGCCGAACGGCTCCCAGGCATGTTCCTGTTCGCGCATCCAGTGCACGCGAACAGGTCGGCCGGGTAGTGCACGGGCGATCAGCGCGGCGTCGGCGGCGGCATCATCAGCACCGTTATGGCCATAGCAGCCAGAGCCTTCGACATGGATCAGGTGAACGCTGGCCGGCGGCATACGCAACATTTCGGCGATACCCTGACGGTCGGGAAAAACGCCTTGCGTATGCGTCCACACCGTCATCGCGCCATCGACGAATTGTGCCACCGCGCAGGACGGCCCGATCGATCCGTGCGCCTGATAGGGCCGCGTGTAGGTCGCCTCGATGGTCCTGTGGGCCGTGACGGCGGGATTGCTGCGCTCGAAGATCGTCGTGTTCTGCGAGGGCAGGCTGGTCAACACGTTAAGCAGATCATCCTGCTTAGGCAGGCGTGCGGCTTCCTTCCACTTCGCGGCAGCGGCAAGCGCGTTCATCGCCTTGATCGACTGGAATTCCTTTTCCGCAACGACGGCCAGGAAATTGCCGTCACGCACGATCTTGACGACGCCGGGCAGTTTCTCGACGGCGGCGGTATCGCATTCGGTCAGTTGCGCGCCGTAGCTCGGTGGCCGCACGACGCGGGCATGCACCATCCCGGGCAGCCGCATGTCTTGAACATAGGCCTCCGCACCGGTCACCTTGGCAGGGATATCGACGCGCGGGACAGGCCGGCCGATCACCTTGAATGTCGCCGGGTCCTTCAGTCTGGACGTTGGCTGCGCCTGAACATGCAACATCTCGCCTACGACGAGTTCACCATACGACAGGCGCTTGCCATCCGGCGCGATCACCGCGCCGTCTGCCGTCCGCAGGCTCTCGGCCGACAGATCAAGCCGCCGCGCCGCTTCCGCGATCAGCAGCGCGCGGACCTGTGCCGCCGCGTTCTGGATCGCGGTGCCGCTGTCTTTCATGGAGTTGCTGCCGGCGGTATAACCTTCGTTCGCGGTCAGGCGCGTGTCCGCCGTCGTCACCTTCAGAGAATCAAAGGCAACATCGAGCTCCTCGGCCGCGATCTGCTGGAACGCCGTCTTGAAGCCCTGGCCGAGTTCGGCCTTGCCGGTGAACACCTCGACACCATTGGCATCTATGCGGATCCATGCGTCGAGATAGGGCGCGGTTTTCAGGCTGCCGGGCGGGGTCGGCGCGGCAGCCGCGGGCGCCTCTTGTTGCTGCGCCAAAGCACTGCCGAGCGAGAAGCTGACGATCAGCGCGCCGCCGCCTGCCAGCACGCGACGGCGATCGATAATCAGGGGGGCGTTCATCGGGCGCTCCCGTTGGCTGTCGGCGACGCTTCCGCCGTGTCCATCAGCCGCGCCGCCCGATGTATCGCACGCAGAATCCGCATATGGGTGCCGCAGCGGCATAGATGCGGTTCGAGCTCGGCGCGAATCTGCTCGTCGGTCGGCTTCGAATTCTTCTGCAGCAAGGCCTGCGCCCGCATCATCATTCCCGGGATGCAATAGCCGCATTGTGCTGCCTGCTCTTCCATGAACGCCCGCTGGATCGGCGCGGGCTCGGCGATCGTGCCGAGACCCTCCAGCGTCGTTACCTGCTTGCCTTCGAGCAGCACCATCGGCACGACGCAGGACAGCACCGCCTTGCCGTCCACGATTACCGTGCACGAGCCGCATTGTCCCAACCCGCAGCCGTACTTGGCGGCATTGAGCTTGAGGTCGTCACGCAGCACGTAGAGCAGCGGCGTATCCGCCTCCGCGTCGACCTGATGCTCGCGGCCGTTGACCTTCAATGTCATCATGGCTTTTCTCGCTGCTGAGGGTCGGCAGGCGCGTTGCGCGGCGCGGGCGACGTCTGGAGAAATACGGTCTGCGTGCGGCGCGCGTCCGCGATGGTTTTCTTGAGGTCGATCCATGCCGGCTGGTCGCTGAACCGCGCCCGCAAATAGTTGAGCAAGGCCGAAGCCTGATCATCGTTCATGCTGGCGGCAAAGCCCGGCATGATCGGGCTACGCTCGCCTTCCACCGCATCAATGCCGGAAAGGACGATGTTGGCGAGATTGCGCGGATCGGGGCTTGAGATCGCGGTGCTGAGGCCAAGATCGACCCCGCCATAAGGAAGCGGCCTGCCGCCCTCGTGGCATGACGCGCAGGCGGCAGTATACATTGACGCGCCAACGGGGTTTGTCTGCGAAGCCGTCCTGGCGCGCGCCAAGGCATCCTCGCTTGGTCCGGCGCGGCCAGACGACGGTGTACCGGATACGCCGGCCATATAGACCGCGATGGCGTGGACGTCGCTTGCCGGCACCGAGGACAGGTTGCTCACCACCTTCGCCATCGGCCCGCGCGCGGTGCCGTGATCGGGATGCCAGCCTTCGCGCAAATAGGTGAACAATGCATCGGCGGTCCAGGGCACGGGTGAGCGGGACTGGTCGTTGATCGCATAGGCGTGCCAGTCGTCGACATCGCCGCCGGCAAACCGCGCGCTGACGCGTTCCGCGCCCAGCGCATTTCGCGGCGTATGGCAGGCGCCGCAATGGGCGAGCCCTTCGACCAGATAGGCGCCGCGGTTCCACTCGGCGCTCTGTTTGGGATCGGGCCGATAGGTGTCGTGGCGAAGGAAAAGCAATTTCCATCCCGCGATGGCGAGCCGCTGGTCGAACGGGAAAGCAAGCTGGTTTTCGCGTGCCGCTGCGCGAACCGGCTGCCGCGTCATCAGGAAGGCATAGAGCGCCCGGTCGTCCTCATCGCTGACGTTGGTGAAGTGGTCGTATGGGAATGTCGGATAAAGGTGCTGACCTTCACGGTTGACGCCGGACCGCATCGCGCGGCGGAATGCCGCTTCCGACCATCGGCCGATTCCCGTCTCCGGATCCGGCGTGATGTTGGTGGAAAAAATTGTGCCGAACGGGGTCGGCACCGGCAGACCGCCTGCAAAGTTCTTAGCCCCGCGCGGCGTATGGCAATCGCTGCAATTGCCGATCGCCGCCAGGTCGCGGCCTCGCTTGACGAGGGCGGCATCGAAGGATTGCGGGTCGGGAGGATCGATTGCCGCGATTGCCGGGCGCCACGCAACTGCAAAGGCTGCGACCGCGGCAGCGATCAGCACGACGGCAACGATGCCCGCGATAATCCGCGTCGATGCCCGCATGCTCTCGCCTCGGGTTTTTGTTGCTTGGGTTGCCTTCTAACACAAATCTCCCTCCGTCGTTCGCCCCCGGACGCGCCGATCACCGGCAGTTGACCCCTTTGCTGCCGTTGCCGAAACACGCCGCGGGAACATCAAAATCAGGCATGGACTTGCCACGATGTTTTTGGCCTATTGATCCCTCAATTCCGCGGTGCCTACCCCCATACGCCTTCAACCGGACGACCTCACTCCCATGCCTGCCCCTGCAGCCCGGTACGATGAACCCGGCAATGCCCCCGATGCGCTGTCCGTCCTGAATTCCGTGTTCGGCCTGCCCGCCTTTCGCGGCGCGCAGGAAGAGATCGTCCGGCACGTGACCGAGGGCGGCAACTGCCTGGTGCTGATGCCGACCGGCGGCGGCAAGTCGCTGTGCTATCAGTTGCCGTCGCTGCTGCGCGAGGGCTGCGGCATCGTGGTGTCGCCGCTGATCGCGCTGATGCGCGACCAGGTCGCGGGACTTCTGGAGGCCGGCGTCAACGCGGCCGTGCTGAACTCGACGCTGTCATTCGACGAGGCGTCGGAAGTCGAGCGGCGGCTATTGGCCGGCGACCTCGACCTGCTCTATGTCGCGCCGGAACGGCTCTTGACGCCGCGCTGCCTTTCCCTGCTCGGCCAAGCCAATATCGCGCTGTTTGCGATCGACGAGGCGCATTGCGTGTCGCAATGGGGGCACGATTTCCGCCCCGAATATATCGGCCTGTCCGCGATCGCCGAGCGCTTTCCCGACGTGCCGCGCATTGCGCTGACGGCGACCGCCGACGAGATGACGCGCAAGGAGATCGTGACCCGGCTGGGGCTATCAGGCGCACCGAGCTTCATCTCGAGTTTCGATCGCCCGAATATCCGCTACGAGATCGTCGAGAAGCAGAATGCCCCGGCCCAGCTCAAGGCCTTCATCAGCGAGCGGCACGCGGGTGACGCTGGCATCGTGTACTGCCTGTCGCGCGCCAAGGTCGAGGATACCGCCGAAGCGCTGAGCAACGCCGGCATTCCGGCCCTGCCCTATCACGCCGGTCTCGACGCCGGCGTCCGCGCCCGCAACCAGGATCGTTTCATCAACGAGGATGGCGTCGTGATCGTCGCCACCATCGCGTTCGGCATGGGGATCGACAAACCGGACGTGCGCTTCGTGGCGCATCTCGATCTGCCGAAAAGCATCGAGGCCTACTATCAGGAAACCGGCCGCGCCGGGCGCGACGGCAAGCCGTCCAGCGCCTGGATGGCCTATGGCCTGACCGACATCGTGCAGCAGCGCCGCATGATCGATGAATCCACCGGCTCCGATACGTTCAAGCGCGTCTCGATCGGCAAGCTCGACGCACTGGTGGCGCTGGCGGAAACCGCGGGCTGCCGGCGCAGCCGCCTGCTCGGCTATTTCGGCGAGGAAGTCACCGACGGCAATTGCGGCAATTGCGACAACTGCCTGTCGCCGCCGCAGCTTCGCGACGGCAAAGTCGCCGCGCAAAAACTGTTGTCCTGCGCCTACCGCACCGGACAACGCTTCGGCGCCATGCACCTGATCGACGTGCTGGTCGGCCGCATGACCGAGAAGGTCACGCAGTTCGGCCACGACAAGTTGTCCGTGTTCGGCATCGGCCGTGAGCTCAACGAAAAGCAGTGGCGCGCCGTGATCCGGCAATTGGTCGCGATGGGCCACCTTCAGGCCGACAGCGAAGCCTTTGGTGCGCTAAAACTGACGGAAAGCGCGCGCGGCGTCCTGAAGGGTGAGACCGAAGTGATGCTGCGCGAGGCGGCGCCGGGCACGCGCATTCGCGCCAGCCGCGCCAAATCAAGGCGCGGCGATCTCGCGCCACGCGCCGAGGCGAGGCCCGCCGACGCCCCTCTTCAGGCCGCGCTTCGCGCGTGGCGCTCGGAGATCGCGCGCCAGCGAAACGTGCCGGCCTATGTCGTGCTGCATGATTCCACGCTCGACGGCATCGCCGCCGCGCGGCCGGCGACGCTGAACGCGCTTCGCAACATCCCCGGCATCGGCGACAAAAAGCTCGAACATTACGGCGACGAACTGCTGGCGGTGGTGCGGGCAGCCGACGCGTAAGTCTCGACCTCATCCATTGCGGAAGGTGTAAGCGTATCCGTTGATCGCGGGCGCGCCGCCAAGATGGGCGTAGAGCACCTTCGATCCCTTCGGGAAATAGCCCTTGTTCACGAGGTCGATCATGCCCTGCATGGATTTTCCCTCGTAGACGGGATCGGTGATCATGCCTTCGAGACGCGCGCAGAGCCGGATGGCCTCCTTGGTCTCTTCCGACGGAACGCCATAAGCCGGATAGGCGTAGTCCTCGATCAGGACGACGTCGTCCTCGACGATCTCGTTACCCAGCTCGACGAGCTTTGCGGTATTGCGAGCGATCTCGAGCACCTGGGCCTTGGTCTGGGCCGGGGTGAAGGATGCGTCGATGCCGATCACCTTGCGCGCGCGGCCGTCCTTGGCAAATCCCACCAGCATGCCGGCATGGGTCGAGCCGGTGACCGTGCAGACCACGATGTAATCGAAGGCAAAGCCAAGCTCTTTCTCCTGCGCGCGGACTTCTTCCGCAAAACCGACATAGCCGAGCCCGCCATATTTGTGCACGGAGGCGCCGGCGGGAATCGCATAGGGCTTGCCGCCCTTGGCCTTCACGTCCGCGATCGCCTCTTCCCAGCTCTGGCGGATGCCGATGTCGAAACCTTCATCCACCAGCCGCACGTCCGCGCCCATCACGCGGCTGAGCAGGATGTTGCCGACGCGGTCGTAGACCGCGTCCTCATGCGGTACCCAGCTTTCCTGCACCAGGCGGCACTTCATGCCGATCTTGGCTGCAACGGCCGCGACCATGCGGGTATGGTTGGACTGCACGCCGCCGATCGAGACCAGCGTGTCCGCGTTGGAAGCGATCGCGTCGGGCACGATGTATTCGAGCTTGCGCAGCTTGTTGCCGCCGAAGGCGAGGCCGGAATTGCAATCCTCGCGCTTGGCATAGAGCTCGACCTGGCCGCCGAGATGCTGCGACAGCCGCTCCAGCTTTTCGATGTGAGTCGGCCCGAAAGTGAGCGGATAGCGTTCGAATTTCTCCAACATGGTCATCCCCGTTGATGGTCTGATGTCGGGGGAATGCCTACCACCACGCTCCCGAGAGGTGTTTTCAAAATCGACACGTAGCTAGCGCTGTTATTGCACCATTCAGGGACTGTGACGCATTATGTACCGTCACTTGGCACAAATACGGAATATTCCTTCATGCCCGGCAGACTCGACCGTGTCGACCTTAAGATATTGCGTTTGCTGCAAAATAGCGGCCGGCTGACCAATGCCGAGCTGGCCGAAACGGCCGGTGTCAGTGCCGCAACCTGTCACCGCCGAACCCAGCGCCTGTTCGACGAGGGGTTCATAGCAGGGGTCAGGGCGATGGTGGCGCCGCGAAAGGTCGGCAAGGGCGCGCTCGTCATGGTCGGTGTCGTGCTCGACCGCTCGACGCCGGAAAGCTTTGCCGCCTTCGAGCGGGCGATAGCGCAACTCAAATTCGTGCTCGATTGTCATCTGGTGGCGGGCGATTTCGACTATTTCCTCAAGATCCGCGTCGGCGACATGGAGGATTTCAACCGCATCCACGGCGAACAATTGATCGCGCTGCCGGGCGTTCGCCAGACCCGGACCTTCTTCGTCATGAAGGAAGTAGTCGACAACGCGCCGCTCGACTTCTGATGGCCTGAGGTATCACAAAACCGGCGCTATCCTCTTCCGATGTCCGAAACCTCCGCCGGTCTGGCCAACACGGCGCTCGATGTCGTATCAACCGAACATGACCACGCGCCCTGGCCGTCGGGCTTTCGCCCTTGCCATCCTTCTCACGACAACGCCGGCGCTCGCCTCGGACGAGCCCGATACCATCATCTTCGCGCTGATGTCCGGCAAGTGCAGCACGCTGAAGGTTGCCGGACGGGACTTTGCCTGCCGGGCCGTGGCGTTCTTCCAGACCGAGGAAGGCCGCGCCAATTTTACCGTAGCGCTCGACGATCCCAGCGACGGCAGTCACACCATCACGTTCTCCGGTGACAACGGGCGAAGGCCGGAGGCCAACCTGTACGAACTGCCGATTGACCGGATGCTGCTGAAATCCAAGGACAGGCCGAAGGCCGACGGACTGCCGATACCATCGGTCGAATTGACGGCCGGCCTCTGCAAGCAGGTCGGAAACTTCGTGACGCTGGAAGTCTCCAGCATTTCCTGCACCGCGAGCGACAAGAACGGCAAGACATACGAGCTGCAGTATCAGTCCGACGGCGCGCCGATGGCAGTGCGCCGCATCAAGCGGACGCGCGTTGGCCGTCCCGCGGTGTCGCCGTTCGACGATGTAAAATGAAAGGCCGCCAGCGGAAAACCGCGGCCAGTGTCGGTCCACGCATGGCCCGCGACTGCGCGGACTTTACCGTGCCCTGCCTCGCTCGCCCCCGCTCCGCGGCGGCAGAATGGCGGCTGCGATATCAAACGCGATCGCCCATCTCGGCTTTTCTTCCTCCGCGCCGGGCACGTTGATCTGAACGCCACCGCCGTCGCTGACGGTATAGGAGGCGGCCAGCACGGCGGCCTCGAGGGCGGCGCCCCGCGAATCGTAGACGCCGCCGATCTTGACGTTGTCGGCAAACACCGACCAGCCCAGCGGCGCCTTCACGACTTCGAACACTGATCGCTCCATGTGGTCTCCTATACGCGTCACCTGTATCGCTTCCGCCCCTCGCCGACGCGGCGAATTCTGGCGAACGAGGCGTGGCGCCGGGACGCTGACTTGTCGCCCATGGTCTTCGCTCGCACCTCGGAGGCCCGCAACCCCGTCAACGAACTCGCCGGCGGCGCCAACGCGATTTCCTTCCGCACGGCATCGACAATTCGATCGAACTCAACTTCGCTCATCGCACGCTCCATTGCACCGGGCCGGCATTCTGCCGCCTGGACGATAAGAGGGACCGCGCTGTCCACAGATCGCCATGCAAGTTTGTTGTTAGAAGGCTCGCCCGCGGTCGCTTCGATGGCAAAAAAAGGGTCGAAATCGGGAAACGGCCGTCTCCCGCCGTGCGAAACCAGTGGGGCCCGATGCCCCCGCCGGGCCCCCCCTTGGCCCAACTTGCCCCATGCGTGCTAGATTCGGCCACGAATCAGGAGGGTTTGCATGCCGGTAGATAGTGACAGCGCCATTGCGTGGCACCGCGCCCAGCTCAAGAAGCTTCGCGAGACATTGAGGGGCATCGAGACCGCCAGGTTCACGGTGGGCGAGTCCGCACAATCGAGCAGGACTGGCAAGACCCAGAAGACCATTGCCGAGCTCGAGCAGAAAATCCGGCAGTCGCAGCACATCATCGCCGCCTATGAGCGGCAGACCCGGCGGCCGCTTGCGACCGACCAGCGAAGCCTCGCCAGTGTGAGCTGGAGCGCCTGGAACGCCCAGACTGCGGCCGCAATTCGCAGTAGGCGTTGAAGGGACTAGGGGCGCAGTTTCTAGTTCTTTGCCGTCTCTTTCTCCTTTGCCTTTGCCTTCGCCTTGCAGGAAATTAAGAACGTAAATCCCCGCGCATTGCGGGCGATTTCGGCCGTCTTCAACTCGGCCTTGGCGTCCGAGATCTGATACGGCACCACGCTGTTGTCGAGAAAATCCCGCAAGGCTCCCGTCTTGATGGCGAAATTGATGTTCTCGGGAATGTTGCCCGTCGCCCTCGCGAACTTGATGGCATTCAGTTTCGCCGCGACGACGCCGACCACGTCACCGCTTGCGGCCAATAGCGGCCCACCGCTATTGCCGGGTTGAACGGCCGCACTGATCTGCAGGAAGCGTGTATCGTTCAGGATTCCGCTGAGCGAGCTCACGATCCCGGTCGTCACCGTGAAATCGGATGTCAGCAAGCCATGAAAGGGATAGCCGATCGCCACCACGCTGTCGCCGGACTGGATCGCCTTGTCACGGATCTTGGCGACGTCCTTGAACGAGCCCGTCACCTGCAGCAGCGCCAGATCATTGGTCTCATCGCTCGACACCAGGCGCAATTTGGCGGGCGCCTCGCCGGACAGATTGCCCAAAATGTCGCCGACGCATCCGTGCACGACATGCGCATTGGTCACGAGATGTCCGTTCGTGCTCACCAGAAAGCCGGTGCCGGTCTGGTCGAACAGTCGGTCGGGCTTGGCGGGCCCAGCATCCGGCGCCGCCGCTGCGGCGACCGGCTTGGCGGCGGGCAGGACCGAGAAATCGCCGGCACTGGCCAATCCCGATTGCCTGATCTTGGCGACGCAATTCGCCAATACCGGCAATAGCTGGCCGGTCTGGTCGAGGTTGAACTGGAAGAGCTGTCCCTGCGTGTAGGCGGTCATGGCCTTGGCCCGCCGGAACTGGCTGATCAGCGCGGAGTTGTTCGGCATCGGCACCCGAACCAGCTTGTCGGCAATCGGGACGCCATGGACGTTGAACGGTTGCTGACCATCGAATGTCAGGGTCAGCGGAAAGGCTTCCCCGGTCCTCAGTCTCCATTGTTCGTGCATGAAGCCGAGGCTCCATCCGCCATTGCCGTCGATCATCACGACAAAATAGACGCCGCTGGCGTATTGGGCGCCTGCTGCACAGTGCGAGAACGATCCGGTCTGATCGTGGGTGTAGGCCCCGCCCTTCCAGTTGCCGACGCTGATCGAGCCGTAGGGCCCACGCGCCTCTGCGTTCGAATTGGCAAAAAATCGACCACAACAAGGCTGCAACCGCAGCAGCACGGCAAGCCATAAGCGCATTTCCCCACATTCCCAGGGCGAGCATATTTTGCTTTGCAACCAGTGTCCATTTGGACTGGCGCAGGGGGACCAAATTTCCTCTCAGGGGAGCGGATCGCCCGCTCTTTCCTGTGATGCTGATGGTGCTTATGCTTCGTCCGGGGGTTTCGACCGCCCCGGCACCGGCGCGATAGCGGCAGTCCGGGCTTTTTTGGTACCCTTTGGCGCGGCCGTACGGGAACGAGCGGTGCCGGCGCCCATGGGAACGACCATACGCCCCAGGGACTACGACCATTTTCCCCCGGCCGGCCGCTCATTTTGATGGATCGCGCCTGGCATCTTGCATACGGTGCGGGCTCGTTGCCCTGGCCGCTTCCGGAATAAAGCCGGAATCAGGGACGTAAAAGACAATCGCGCCGCCGAGGGCGGATGCCAATTTGCAATACCCGGAGGAGAATACCGTGAAGTCAAGAGTTATCCGGTACGCCCTGTTTACGGTTCTGGCGGTGGTATCCGCCGTGGCCGGCCAGGCCCAAGCCCAGTCATGGCCGGAGAAGCCGATCACCTTCATCGTGCCGTTCGCGGCCGGCGGCGGTACCGACGCCTTTGCCCGCCCGCTCGCGGCTCAGCTCGACACCCAATTGGGCAAGCGCGTGCTGATCGAAAACCGCGCCGGCGCCGGCGGCACCGTCGGCGCTTCCGCGGCGTCGAAGGCGGCGCCCGACGGCTACACCTTCTTCATGGGCGCGGCGCATCACGCCATCGCCCCCTCGCTCTATCCCAACCTCGACTACAACTTCGAGAAGGATTTTATTGCGGTGGCGCTGGTCGCGCGGCCGCCGCAGGTAGTGGTCGTCAATCCGGAAAAGGTTGCCGCCAAAACGCTGGCCGAGTTCATCACTTTCGCCAAAGCCAATCCGGGCAAATTGAACTATGGCTCCGCAGGCGCCGGCACCACGCATCATCTCGCGGGCGAACTGTTCAAGATTCTGACCAAGACCAACCTTCAGCACGTCCCGTATCGCGGGGCCGGCCCCGCGATGCAGGATCTCATCGCCGGCCACGTGCCTGTTGTCTTCGACGGGCTCGGCTCGTCGGCAGGACCGATGAGGGCCGGGCAGTTGCGGGCGCTGGCCGTCGCTGCGCCAAAACGCGTGCCCGCATTCCCGGATCTTCCGACCGCCGCCGAAGCGGGCCTTCCCGGCTATGAAGTATCGACCTGGTACGGCCTGTTCGCGCCGAAGAACACGCCGCCGGCGATTGTCGAGCAGATGGCCAAGGAGGTGCAGAAGGCCATGCAGACGCCCGCCATCAAGGAAGCCTGGGAGCGCAACGGCTCCGACGTTCCTGATGTCGCCGGCCCTGCGTTCGCGAAAATGGTGTCGTCGGAAGTCGAACGCTGGCGCAAGGTCGCGACCGAAGCGAACGTGAAGCTGGATTAGCCCGGCAGCCTGGGCGCGGCACCGTTTCATGACGAGTTCGCCGCGCCGGGCTTGCCGGCTAGTTGCCGCCGCGCACGCCATAACGCATGAAGTCGTCATCGATTCCGGCCCGTAGCGTCTTCGCTGCGGAAATATCGGCGTCGCCGCCAGCCTTGTCGCCGCTCTTGAGCCTGGCAAGCCCGCGCCCATAGAACGCACTCGCCAACTTGGAATCGAAGCGTAGCGCGGCACTGAAATCATTGATCGCCGCGGCAGCTTCCCCCATCTTCAAGTGAATCAGTCCGCGCGAGTCATATGTGGCGGCGTCGTTCGGCCATGACTGAAGCACCTTGTTGCAGTCCTCAAGCGCCGCCTGCAACGAGCCGAGGATGGCCCGCGTCCAGCAGCGTCCGCTCCACGCGGCTTCCAGATTGGGCTCAAGACGAATTGCCTCGTCGTAATCTCGCGCCGCGCGATCGTACTCGTGTTTTTTCAGGAAGACCCCGGCCCTGTTGACGAAAGCTCTGGCGTAATTCGGGTCGAGCTTGATCGCTTCGTCAAGAGATTTGAGGGCGAGGTCGTACTCGCCCTTCCTCAAGTAAGCTGCGCCGCGGTTGTTGAAGGGTTTTGCATAAGTCGGATCAAGCTTGATGGATTGATCGAAATCCGGGAGAGCGCGGTCAAGGTCTCCTTTTGCCGTATGGGCGTTGCCACGATTGTTATAGGCAATCGCAAGGGCCTTCGTCGTGCCCTGGCCGGAATCGATGAGTGCGGTACAACCATTGATCCGGACCGCAAGCGACGTGCGATCCGAACCGTTGCACAACGTAACGTTCTCGAGATAGTCGCTCTTCTTGGGACTCTGCGCGGCAGCCAGTGACCCGAGCAGCAACAAAGCAAAACCAGGCGCGAGCCCCCGAATGACGCGCCGGCTCGCACCAAATTCCATGTCAGGCTCTCCGACCTTGGCACTGGCGAATGGGCTGCCCTCGATTTGAATTCCGGGACCTGGCTGGCTGAGCAGTCGCCCGCAACGCGAACGGACCTAGCATCCGCGACAGATGTTCAGATTTGATTTTGGATACGGCTGTTGCTCGGGTCGCTGTGCCGCTGGCGCTCCCGGCTTTCGTGGGCCCTTGCTCTTGCCTTCTTCAATGAGGGTCGAGAATCTGACTGTCCCGTCATCCGAAATTTCGACGCGTGGCGTGGTGCCGCGAATACCCATGGTCGCAACCGGGGTATCGACCTTCATATCCCCGGTTTTCGCGACTTGGCCCGCGACAAAAGTGAAGGTGCCCTTGGTCAGACTGAACAAGGTCGAGTTGGACGCACTCTTTTGATCGTACACGAACTCGTTCAACGCCATGCGCGCGTTGTTCGACAAATTGAAGGAAGTGCCGTCAGTGAAGTTGATACCGACCCGCCCGTCGGCACCGGTCGCAACGACATCGCCCTGATAGACGAGATCACCGACCTTCGCCTCACCAGGCTGACCTGCGGTGCTCGCCTGAATGACCGCTGCACCCGCACGTTCAATGGTGACCGAACCCGTCGCGACGACAATTTTTCCAATTGGTTTTGACGCGAGATCCTGAACGGCGGGCCTGGCGGAATCGCGTTGCGCGTGAGCCGGCCCGGCGCAAAGCCCGGCTGTCGCCAGCACGAGACCTGTCGCCAATATGGCAATCGCACGCGTGCACATGATCCCCCCTTTCTGAGAAGATCTTGTCCGAGAGACCGCTCACTGGCCATTGAACCGGCGGCCAAGGCGACATTAGACCCCAACATTAGACCCGATGTCGGGAGAAGGCATCATCTGCCCACCGTTCAAAAGGATTACTCCTTTTGAGCCTAGAGCCTAACGCCCATGGATTGGATAGCCTAGAGGCCTTGGCGGCTAGCCTTCGGCTGGCCGCGCTAGAGTATTTTGACTTTTTGGGCTGCGCGAGGCCAGACCACGAAAATTTCGCACGAGGGCGGGGGTTGAAGCTATGCTCGTCGGGTCCCACGCCGAAACTGGGAACGAACGTAAGGCCGCTGCGGCCCCGCTTCCCCAAGCTATTGGCAACGTTCAGACCGCGGCCGGCTTCGGCACCCTCAGGCGCGCGACCTGCACTTCCGCTCAAGCCACAGTCGGCGATCCGCAAACTCGCGCGCATGCCGGCAGGTTCGGCATGCTGTGGCTCACGGCACTGACTTTCTCGCTTGTGAAGGAGGTCAAGGCCGCCGACCCTGACGTCACGTTCCTGGACGACGGCAATATCGCATACAAGGACCTCGAGCATGGCGCATTCGAGCTGGTCACCAAGGAGGTGATCCCTCGACGCTTCCTCGTCGACGATCCCGGACAGACCATCATCCTGCGTTCGCAGGGGTCCACGATCAGCGTCAATCAGAGCACGAACTCCGCTGCTCGAATGGCCGAACTGCAGGCAGCCCAGCAGGAGGCGCTTGCCACCTACGAGAAGGGTCTGGGGTCGACGGGATCGGGCACGCCGCCTCCCCTCGAGCGGCTGCCGGTGCAACCGATCAATTTCATTCAGATCGATGGCTCTACCCCGAAGCAGGATTTGCCTCCTTTGCCCGCGGTGATCCTCGCATCAGCCCCGGAGATGATTATCGGACAACTTCCGCCCCCGCCGCCGACTCCACCGACGCTGAACGCAGTGGCCGGACCGACCGAAATCGACACCACGGTCTTTGACGTCTTCACCGCGACAAGCGGCGCTTTCGTTGCCAGCAGTCCCAACCCAGACGCTACTTTGACATTCGGCATTAGCGGGGGAACGCCCGGCGGCACCGTCATCGACGGGGTGACGTACGATGTATCGAACGCTGGTCCCTACGGCACGCTTTACGTCGACAGCACGACCGGCGCCTATACGTTCGTTCCCCACAATGACGCGATCAATGCGCTTACAGAGCCCACGACCACGGACTTCACGATCACTGTTTCCGACGGGACGCTCTCGGCCAATCAAACTTTCACGATTGCCATCAACGGCGCCAACGACGCGGCCACCATCTCCGGCGCGACCAACGGCACGGTGACCGAGGCCAGCGGCCTCGCCAACACTGCGCCCGGCACGCCGAGCGCCACCGGCACGCTCACCAGCGCCGACGTCGACAATGCGCCCGATACTTTCACCGCGGTCAGTACTCCGACCGCGAGCACGCGCGGCTTTGGTACATTCACGATGACGACGGCTGGCGTGTGGGCCTATTCCATCGACCAGGCCAACAGCACGGTGCAGGCGCTCAATGTAGGCGACACGCTGACCGACACCTTCACAGTTACCACCATCGACGGCACCGCGCAGGTGGTCACGGTCACCATCAACGGCGCCAACGACGCGGCAGTCATTTCCGGGGCCACAACGGGCTCCGTGATCGAGGACAGCGGCGCCAAATGCGACGAGCCTACGGTAACCGGCACACTCACCGCTACCGATGTCGACAACGCGCCTGGTTTTGCGGCGGTCAACTGCCCGACGGCCAGCGATGCCGGCTACGGCACCTTCACGATGACGGCGGACGGCGTGTGGACGTATGAGCTAGATGAGAGCAACTGCGCGGTGCAGGCGCTCGACGAAGGCGACACGCTGACCGACACCTTCACGGTGACCACCATCGATGGCACGGAACAAGTGATAACGGTCACCATCCACGGCGCCAGCGATGCCGACCCTAATGATTTCGACTACCTCGCTACGGGGAAAGCCGTGATATGCGATCCGCCGTATGTCTACGGAACTCCCGGAAGCGACAGCATTGCGGGCGGCGGCCATCATGGTCAGATCGTTTATGGAGGCGCTGGTAACGACACCATCAACGGCACCGGCAAATGCGACCTTATCTACGCCGGCTCCGGCGATGATACGGTCAAGGGCAACGATGGGGACGACAGGATCTACGGAGGCTCGGGAAGCGATACGATCAACGCCAACAATGGCTGCGACACCATTATCGGCGGATATGGCGCGGACAAACTCACAGGCGGCAATGGTGGGGATTGTTTCATTTATTTGTCCGCAGCGGATTCCCGTGCAGGCCGGTTCGACGTTATCACCGATTTCAGATCGGGGTCTGACAGGATCGATCTCACGGCTCTCGGAGCGCTTGCTTTTCTGGCGCTGACGTCCACAAGCCAAGCCGTACCGGCACATACGATCGCCTGGTTCTACGATAGCGCGACGAATCAAACCATTCTGTACGTCAATCCGACCGATCAGACCCTCGATATCGGCGATTCCACTCTGCTGGAAATTCGCCTGGAGGGATTTGTAACCATTCAGGCATCGGATTTCGTCCCGGAGCCGACGGAGGCGCCGGTCGTGATCGCCACCGAGGCTATCAGTCCCGAGTTGGTTGCGACGGCGGAAACCGACGCGGCTGTCACGACGCTCGCCGCCGATGCTTCACTAGACGGGGCCGATGACGACGGCGCGCAGAACAACATCGAAGGCTGGACGCTGCGAACAGCCGGAAGCGACAGCTTCGACTTTTCCCGCTTGGATGAATCGCCGACGCAAGCGGCAAGCAGCCCCGGTGACGATGAAGCGATCGCCCCGACAAGCGGACCTTCGATCGAACCCCAGCGGGTTCATGTTACAGCATCAGCGGACCATGGCCTCACGCTGGATCAGACCGAGGCGATCGACACCAGCGTGCACAATACGTGCGTCGTGCTGAACGACAATAGCGACGCTTCGCAGCGGACCGACTACCATCGAACGTCGAACGGCGACGACTGGTTCGCACCATCTCACAACGATTGGTCTTTCAATACCAAAAGCCACTTCAGCGCCCAGTGGAGCAGCGAAGATCACGGGCGGCACGACGATCACACGAAGGACGCCTGGAAGGGCAACGGACACGGTCACCATTCGAGTTCAGGCAAGCATGATACTGGGTCCAAGCACGGAGCCTCTGACGGTGAACCGCTAGCTGCCTATGTAGCATTTGGCTCAGCGGTGCACACGCATGAACACTCCTTCCACTTCAAGCTCGGTCACCACGGACACGGCGCACCAACCAGCGAGCCGTCGGCGATCCCAGAGTCAGCACAAGCGACTGAAATCACTTCGTCAAAGCATCATTCGTCGGACAATTTGAAGTCTCACTGGTTTGATAGCTTCGATAACAATGCGGACCATGCGTGGAGCGGCGCCGGCACCCACGCGCCGCATGATCTGATCGTGTGATAGACGGTGCGCTGATTTCAGCGCAACCACTCCACGCCGCACAAGGTGCGCTTACTTCGCTTCGCTCGCCTTGATTCCCGAGCTTTCAACGAGCTTGGCCACCCGCGTCAGATCGCTGGCGAACAGGCGCGCGTGCGCCTCGGGCGACAGCTCGTTTTCGGGAAACGGCAGAGTTCCAAGCTGCTTCAGCTTCTCCAGCAGGGGCGGGTCGGCCAGTGCCGCACGGAGCGCTGAATTCAGCGCGCCGACGGTTTCCTTGGGCGTGCCCTTCGCAACGTAGAGCCCATGCCACATCGAATAGCTGACCTCGGGCATGCCAAGCTCGGCGGTGGTTGGCACGTCCTTCAACTGTTCAAGCCGTTCCGGCGAGGTGATGGCGATGCCGTGAAGCGTTCCGGCCTGAATCTGCGGCAGCGCGTTGGTCACCTGATCCCACAACAGATCGATCTGCCCCGCCAGCAGATCGGAAATGGCCGGCGCCGATCCGCGATAGGCTGCGACTGTGGGCTTGAAGCCGAGCACATTGCCCATCATCACAGCGCACAAATGACTGTTGGTCCCGAGGCCGCCATGCGCGAAGTTCGCCTTGTCGCGTTGCGCCTTGATCCAGTCCACAAAGTCCTTTGGTCCCGCGCCGGGGATCGACTTGCGGCCGATTAGAACCATCGGTGCGTTGTTGACGAGGCCGACCGGCTCAAACGCGGTTTTGGTATCGTAGCGCAGGTTGGTGAACAGGCTGGGCGCCGCAAGCAACGCGACGTGATTAATGAGGATCGTGGTGCCGTCAGGCGCCGATCGGGCCACGCGATCATTGGCCAGCGTGCTGCCGCCTCCGACCACGTTCTCGATAATGACGGTCTGGCCGAGCGTGCGCGCCATCCGCTCGCCGATCAGACGCGCGACGGTGTCGGTGCCGCCGCCGGCCGCAAAGGGCACCACCAGCGTCACCGTCTTGGCGGACGATTGCGCGTGCGCCTGCGGCGAGAGTGCCGCAATCAGCAGGCCAAGGCCCACGATTGCACGTCTGAAGGGTAAATTGATCACGACGGCGTCCTCCCAAGTCATTCTTTTTGTTGTCATGCCGCGTTGTCGCGGACGTGTGCTCGTTGGCAAAGCCACGCCGCAGCAACGGCCTGGCTTCACATGACCTCGGATCATGCTGATTGCGCTTCCGCAAATCAAATGGAAAGCGAACGTAGCTCGCCGGCTGATCGGCGTGATACCATGTCCTCAAGGCGCAGATAGCATCGGGACGGATATGAAATGAGCGAGGCTGCATATGTTGCGGTCGATTGGGGCACGAGCAGTTTTCGGCTTTGGCTGGTCGACCGGGCCGGCAACGTGCTGGGGGAGCGGCGCAGCCACGAAGGCATGATGGCGGCAGGCAAGCTTGGCTTCGCAACCGTACTGCAATCGCATCTAAAAGCCGTCGGTGCCGCGGATGGGTTGCCCGTTGTCATTTGCGGCATGGCCGGCGCGCGGCAGGGGTGGGTCGAAGCCGGCTATGTCGAGACGCCGGCGCGGCTTGCATCGATCCTGAAGCAGGCCGTCGTGGTACCGGGACAGGACCGTGACATCCGCATCCTCCCGGGAATAGCACAACGAGACCCCAAGGCGCCGGACGTCATGCGGGGCGAGGAAACACAGTTGCTCGGCGCCTTGGGCGTGGACGCGGCTGACGACGCGCTCGTCTGCATGCCGGGCACCCATTCGAAATGGGTCAGGGCGAGTGGAGGGACCGTCGAGCGCTTCGCCACGTTCATGACGGGCGAACTGTTCGACGTCGTGTCGCGCGAAACGATCCTGTCCCACGCGGTGGCCGGCGCCGATGAAGCGGAAGATGTCGAGACATTCAAGTCAGCGGTCGTTGCCGCCTTTGAGGCGCCAGCGTTCGCTGCCAATCTGTTGTTCCAGGTGCGATCGGGTCAACTCCTCTACGGCGGCAAGCCATCCTCGGCCCGCGAAAAAATATCGGGCACGCTCATCGGTCTTGAACTGGCGGCGGGGCTCGCCGGCGAAGCTCCCAAGGAAGCTCCCAAGTCGGGCATCACACTGGTGGCCTCAGGACGACTCCAGATGCTCTACCAATTGGCGTTTGACACGGTCTCCGTTCCTGTCCGATCAATCGGTGCCGAGGATGCGGTCCGTCGCGGCCTTGCAATGGCCGCTCACTCGATTTGGAACGTATGAAGGATCAGACGATGAGCGTTGTCCCATTTCCCCCGATGAAGCGTCCGCTGGTCGCAATCCTGCGCGGCGTGAGGCCCGAGGAGGCAGAGGGTATCGTCAGCGTGCTGATCGAGAGCGGCATGACGGCGATCGAGATCCCGCTCAACTCGCCGGATCCATTCCGCTCAATCGAGATCGCCGTCAGGAAGGCGCCCGCCGGAATCCTGGTTGGGGCGGGCACGGTCTTGACGCTGGACGATGTTGCCCGGCTCCACGACGTGGGCGGCCGGCTCCTCGTAACTCCCAATGTCGATCCCGAAATCATTGCCGGCGCCCGGGCGCGCGGCATGGTCACGATGCCCGGCGTCTTTAGTCCAACGGAGGCGCTGCTTGCCGCCAAGGCTGGCGCCTCGAGCCTCAAATTCTTCCCCGCGAGCGTGCTTGGCGCAGCAGGTATCACCGCGATCCGCGCCGTGCTTCCACCAGACCTGATGATCGCCGCCGTCGGCGGCGTCTCCGACAAGAACTTCGCGGATTACACGCGGGCCGGCATTCTGGCGTTCGGCCTCGGCAGCAGCCTCTTCAAGCCCGGCATGACGGCGGCGGAAGTAGCCACACGCGCCAGGGCGACGATCGAGGCGTATGACGCGGCTGTTCAACAGATGGGGTAGATCAGCCAGCGGTCCGACCCGCCCGCCGTCGCCTGCCCTCCGTCGCGGACATGCCGCGTGCCGAAGCGCACGCGACGGCGGGCTGACGGAGAGAGTGTCAGTCGTCGAAAGGACTCCCGTATCGCCTCGATCCAACTAGGCCAGACTCAAGGCTGATGACCCAACTTCACGATCATCTTCGGATGACGTTCGCTCAAGGCCTTCAACGCGAGCAAACTCTTCCGATTGCGTTCCCGGTCGTCAATGAAGCTTCCCGGCTCAACGCCGTTCTCCCAACCCCAGCGCGTGTGGCAAGTGTCGCCGGTCAGGAGCACCGGACCTGTCGTGGTGCGCGCGACAAACGCCATGTGGCCCGGAGTGTGTCCCGGACTCTGGATCGCAAAGAACGAACCGTCACCGAAGACGTCGATCACCCCTTCGAGCTTCCCGCCCGGGTCTTTCGAGAACTGGAATTCCTGAAGTGCGGGTCTTCCCTCAAGGAAGCGATCTTCCATCCCCTGGACGAACATGTTCTCGAAGTTCGAGTACTCAGGTTCGCCGGGTCCCGTGTAAATCGGAACGTCCTTGGGAATATCCGGCATCCGGAGATATGGTCGAAATGGAGATGGGTCATAAAGACACCTTTGAGGGGCATACCTGCCGATTTGATAACCGACAAAGTGTCTTGCCGGACTTGCATCTTGTCTATTTTAGCGAACGTTCTCAGCACCCATCCGACCCCGACACCCGCGGGATTCTCCACCAACCGCTTTGAAACACCTGTGTCGATCAGGAACAATCCCTGCGTCGGGTGCCGCAAGAGATGCGCATAGATCTTGATCGGCTCCTCGCGATCCTTGAGCCCCGCTTCAACGGCTTTTGGATCTTTCAGATTGAGCAGTCCCGAAAGATCGGCAACCCAATCCGCGCCGACGACCGTCTTGAGTTCAATTGGTCCCGGCTGATCAATCAAAGCCTCCATGGCGGCCGAGCTGATTGGCTTGCCGATATCTGCGGGCTTCGCCGGATGGGTCGTCTGCGTGCATGCCGAAAGCGCCGAGATGGCAAGGGCGCCAATGAAAAGCAGTCCAGACTTACGGAGCATGATGTTTTCCTCATTTCTGCTGCCGCTTTTGCCCTGGACGGGTAGAATAGCAATCGTCTAAATTCCTATATAGCCATACATAAATGAATGGCCGCTAGCTGAGAGGAGTGAACGTGGACCTCCAATGGGATGACCTGCGGATTTTTCTCGCCGTTGCGGAAGTAGCCACACGCGCCGCAGGGCGACGATCGAGGCGTATGACGCGGCTGTTCAACAGATGGGGTAGATCAGCCAGCGGTCCGACCCGCCCGCCGTCGCTGCTTCGCAGCTATGGCGCGGCACCCGTGGGCGCTCGTCTATCAGCCCCCGGCAGAGACCGAGCTGGCGAAACGTGTGAGTCTGAGAAGTGCCCACCAGACATTCGGTCCCCGGCGCCTATCTGTTTGTCGCCGTGGGATTGCTTTTCGCCTAATTGTGCATCGCAATCCTGACCGATCGCCGCGGCCATTCATCCGCTGGCACCCAGACGGCCGCTAAGCTAGCATCGGGATCATTTGAGTGGAGCGGTGGCGCGCACTCCAATAGGGAAGTCCAAGGCGGGCACCGTCTGGGCATACTGCAATGGCCAACATATCTGCTTCGCCAAAGCCCATGCCATCCCGCGGCTATTTGGCCGTCATCCGTAGCATCGACAAGTTCACGGAATTGACCGGGTATCTCTTCGTCCTCTCGATCATTCCCCTGATTTTCGCCAATGTCGTCGAGGTTTTTGCCCGCTACGTCCTGGGGGATCCCACGGTCTGGGCCCTGGATGTGACGACGATGTCCTACGCGACCTTGTTCATGCTGGGCTCGGCATTGGCGCTCCTGAAGGGCGCTCACATCCGCACCGATGTACTGTGGGAAGCATTCTCGGATCGCACGAAAGGCATGATCGACAGCCTGGCGTTCCTGCTGTTCTTCCTGCCGACAATGGTCGTGCTGTTCTTCCTCTCGATAGACGATTTCCTGTACTCGCTCTCGATCGACGAACGCGGAAGCTCCGGCGCGTGGACGCCGGTCCTGTGGCCGCTGCGCGGGGTTATTCCGCTGACGGCGTTCATGCTGTTCTTGCAAGGTATCTCGGAGCTGATGAAGAGCCTCTGGGCTTGGCGAACCGGCGCATTCTTGGCCAGGCACGAGAAGATCGAGGTCTGAAGAACCATGACCGCCGCCGAAGCTCTCGGAATTGCCATGCTCGTCGGTATGGTCCTCGTCATTTTCATCGGTTTTCCGATTTCCTTCACGCTGCTGTTTCTTGCCCTTGTGTTTGGTGCAATTGGCCTCGGGTGGGAGCAGACTTTCAATCTCGCCTACCTGCAAATCTGGGGCACGATGAAAGACGAGATCTTTCCCGCCGTGCCGCTGTTCATCTTCATGGGCTACATGACCGAACAGGCCGGACTCATGGAGCGGCTGTTCGTGGCTTTGCGCAGCGTTCTCGCGCCGGTGCGCGGATCGCTCTATTTGGCCGTGATTCTAACGGCGACTATTTTTGCGATGGCGACCGGCATCGTGGGCGCCGCGGTGACCGTGCTCGGCATCATGGCCGGATCGATGATGATCAAAACCGGCTATGACGCGCGGCTGTCAGCGGGTGCAATCGCCGCCGGCGGCACGCTCGGCATTCTGGTCCCTCCGAGCGTAATGCTGGTAGTCATGGGCCCGGTCATGGGCGTGCCCGTCAATCTTCTTTATTCAGCGGCGTTCGGCCCGGGCTTTCTGCTCGCTGGTTCCTATATTGCCTATACGCTCGTCCGTAGCTTAATCAATCCGAAGCTCGGTCCAGCCATGACCATGGAGGAGCGCACAGCCACCTATGACGCGATGACGACGGAAAAGGTAGGCGCTCCTGTAGTCGGATTGGGCCTCGCGTGCCTGGTCGCATTGGCGTATCTGCTGCTCGATTTGTTGTTGAGCCAAGCGCGTGTACCGCGTCTGTCGTTTGCGATCGGGCCGTTTAGCCTATCGGCCATCGCTTCGGTGTTAGCGATTCTGACGGCTTACCCCTACTTCCGGAACGCCTACTTCCGCGCCATCATGCTCGGCATTGCGCCTCTCAGCGCACTGATCGGATTTACCCTCGGAACCATCGTCGGTGGAATCGCCACACCGACCGAGGCAGCCTCGTGCGGGGCTTTCGGCGCTGTCCTCCTTGCATTCTCTTACGGCCGGCTCAGCATGCAATCGATCACCAACGCGGCCATCGGCACGATGGTGACTTCGGCCATGGTGCTGTTTCTGGCGGTGGCCTCGACGGTGTTCGGCGCTGTCTTCACCAAGCTGGGTACGGCGAACCTGATTACCAATTATCTGCTCGCCCTTCCGTTGAGTGACTGGTGGAAGCTGGCATTGATCATGGTGATCTTTTTCGTCCTCGGCTGGCCATTCGAATGGCCCGTGATCATCCTGGTCTTTCTTCCAATTGTTTTGCCGGTGGTCGAAAAGCTTCAGTTCGGTTTGAACAAGCTGGACCTGCTGATTTGGTTTGGCGCACTGACCGCCGTCAACATGCAGACGTCGTACTTGAGCCCGCCCGTTGCAATGTCGGCGTACTACCTGCGGAACGTCGTTCCGCAATGGAGCTTGGGCACAATTTACAGGGGCATGTCCGACTATATGGTGATTCAGGTCATAGTCCTGGCGCTGCTGCTGTTGTTCCCGCAAATCGCACTGTGGTTGCCGAACATTGTCAGGTAAGCGCGATGGGCTGCTTATTCATATCAAGAAGGGCGGTCGAGGCCGCCTTTCCAGCTATGTCATCCCTTCGCCAGAGCATGATCCGGAAAAGCATGCCCTCGGGGCCACGACCCGATGGGTGGGCACCGGTTCCCCCTCGGGACAAACGCGAAGCGTTTGCCCCGAGATCATGCTCAATCAAAAACCTGGAGCGCGACGGCGAATCCCATCGCGTTCAAGGCCGTCTTATTCTTTAGCGGGCCAATAATGGTCCGCCTGCAATGCGTAGGACGGAAACATGAAGCGCTTGGCGGGCACGACCTTTGAGGCATAGGCCTTCTGGGATTCGTAGACTTTCTTGAAGAACGGATTCTTCGCGGCCTCCGCCGCAGCAAATTCGTCCCAGGTTTTAAGGAAGGCCTGATTGACCTCAGGCGGTGTCGTCAGGAGCTTAACTCCGTGCTTCTCCTTAAACTCTGCGATCGCGTCCGCGTTTTGTCGCTGGAAGCTGGCCCACCAGGCGCAGGAACGTCTCTGTTGTGGCCGACTTGATGGCCTCCTGGTTCTGCGGCGGCAGGCTGTCCCACACGTCCTTGTTGATCGCGATCTCGGCGACCGAGGCGCTCTCATGCATGCCGGGTGTATAGTGGTATTTCCAGACCGTATGCAGGCCGAGTCGCAGATCCTCGATACCGCCGACCCACTCGGCACAATCGATCGTTCCGCGCTCTGCGGCGGGCAGGATCTCGCCGCCCGGCATGTTGACGACCGCCATGCCCATCTTGGCATAGAGCTGCGAGACGATGCCGGTCTGGCGGCACTTCATTCCCTTGAAGTCGGGCAGATCCTTGATCGGACGCTTGAACCAGCCGAGTGCCTGCGGGCTCGGCGGAATGCTCGGAAACGCCACCAGATTGAGCTTGAGCTCCTTCTGATAGAACTCGTTCCACAGATCGAGGCCGCCGCCCTCGTAAACCCATCCAATGAAGTCGACAGCATCCATGCCGAAGATGCCGGCCGGTGTATTGGCGAACAGCGTCGCGGTGACGCTCTTGCCGTACCACCAGTAGGAGATGCCATAGGCGCCGTCGATCACCTTCTTGTGCGTGGCATCCAGGATCTCGAACGGCGGAACGACCGCGCCGCCCGGCAGCGCCTCGATCTTGAGATTGCCGCCGGTTAGCTTGTCGACGCGCTCGGCAAAAAACTTGAGAGCATCGTGCGTGGTGGATGACGGCGGAACCGCCGATTGTATCTTGAGGACCCGAGGCTGTTGGGCGAGCGCTGTGCCGGCGAACGCCAACGTGGCGGAGGTTACTGCGAACAGAGCGACTTTCCTAAGCGAACTCATTTTCATCGGACGTCTCCCTCCCTTTTGCTTTTTCTCCCTTTTGGCAGAGTGCGGGCGACCCAGGGGCGGCCAGCACACGAATAGCCTACAGCGGTGAGGTGCTGTCAGCCAGTGCGGCCCTTTGGCTTCGTAAGCCGCCAGTAAGATGAACCCGCAGGCCGTTAAAACAGCCGTCCGGCTACCCCGTTTCGTGATTAGGCTAGACAGCCGCTTGCGGCGGCAAAAAGGGCCCTCCGGGCAGCGGCGAAGCTGTTCGAATAGATAGGTCGGACATTTCGGGGCTGGCGGAGAGAGTGTCAGTCAATCCCCATTGAAAGACAAAGCATTTTCGACCTTCCTGGACCAAAACCCACGATTTGAGCAACAGCCTGAAGAGCGGTGCCGTCGCGCCGGGTCGCCGCGGCTCCACCAAAAATATCGAAAACAACCCCATGCAAAGTAGCCGGCGGCCGCCGCAACCGACGGTCTGGACCGAAAATTTGACACGTCGGGCAAATCAGCGGCACAATTTCACCATCACGAAATCCGCTAAACGACCACGGGCACGCAACGGACTCTGTCTGTTGTGGCGTCAGACGTCCCCTGCCTGTGATCGGATGCTGCGTCGTGACAGCTTCCATCCGCGTGAGTACCTCGTTGAGGACGCGTCACCGACGCGAGTCGGAAGTGACCACCAAGTGAGAAAGGCCCACGCAGGCGGCTCGTCGCTTGCACGAGGGTGCAGAAACCACGAAAATCCAGGCTGGTTTAGAAGTGTCAGGGAATCCCACACAGATGCAGTTTGATGACGTTATTCTCGGTCGCCGGAGTATCCGGGGTTACAAACCCGATCCGGTACCCAAGGCGCTGATTGCGGAAATCATTGGTTTGGCGATACGCGCCCCGTCGTCGATGAACACCCAGCCCTGGAATTTCTACGTCATATCAGGCGAACCGCTGGATCGCATCCGCGCCGGCAACACCGAACGGATGGTGGCGGGCATCCCGCAGTCGCGCGAGTTCCGCACGGGCCAGCCCTTTGCCGGCAAGCACCGCGACCGGCAGGTCGGTGTCGCCAAGCAATTATTCTCCGCGATGGGAATCGAGCGCGACAACAAGGACAAGCGCCAGGACTGGGTGCTGCGCGGCTTCCGCCAGTTCGACGCGCCCGTCTGCGTGATCATTACCTATGACCGCGTGCTCGACGGCAGCGACGATACGCCCTTCGACTGCGGCGCCGTGGCGACCGCCCTGGTCAATGCCGCCTGGTCTCGTGGGCTCGGCGCCGTGATCAACAGCCAGGGCATCATGCAGTCCCCCGTGGTGCGCGAGCACGCAGGGATTGCCGACGATCAGGTCATCATGAAAAGTATCGCGCTGGGCTGGCCGGATGAAACTTTTCCGGCGAATGCGGTCGTGTCGGAGCGGAAGTCTGTCGAGGAAGCTACGGTGTTCGTCGGGTTTGAGAAGTAGCGGCGCGCGGGCGGAAGGGCTGGAGGCATAGCAGTGATCCGCGCCATGGTCCGACGTGCACTAGAGCGTTTTCCAGCGAAGTGGGTACCGGTTCGCGTCAAGAAAACGCGTCAAAACAAGAAGCGAGAGCCCCGTTTCGATTCAATCGGAACGGCTAAGGCTCTCGTGCTGGCGGCGGCTTTTGCCGCTGCCTTGACGCCGGTCATGTGCCTTGGCGAAAGCAGCAAGCCGTTGCCGGCCAAGGCGACACAGGAATTACCGGCCGAGCTGCTCGCGCTGCTCGAACAGAAGAAGATGCCAAAATATTCACCTATCGTCGTGCGTCTCTTCAAGGAAGAGGCGGAGCTCGAAGTCTGGAAACAGGACACGACCGGCCGTTTCCAGATCCTCAAGACCTATCCGATCTGCCGGTGGTCGGGCGATCTCGGGCCGAAGTTGTACGAGGGCGACCGACAGGCTCCGGAAGGGTTTTATACGGTTACGCCCGAGTTGATGAATCCCAACTCCAGCTTTTATCTGTCGATCAACCTCGGCTACCCCAACAGCTTCGACAAGGCGAACAAGCGCAACGGCAGCTTCCTCATGATCCACGGCGATTGCTGGTCGAGCGGTTGCTATGCCATGACCGACGAACAGATCAGCGAAATCTATTCGCTGGCGCGCGACTCACTCCGCGGCCGGCCGTCGTTCCAGGTCCAGGCCTATCCGTTCCGCCTGACGCCGGCGAACCTGGCGCGGCATCGAAACAGTCCCAACCTGGCCTTCTGGAAAATGCTCAAGGTCGGCAACGATCATTTCGAGACGACGGGACGCGAACCCAAGGTGGACGTGTGCAACCGCCGCTATGTATTCGATGCGCAACCTCCGCCGAATTCGCCGCACCCTCTCGTGTTCAACCCGAACGAAAAATGTCCGCCCTTCGTCGTCAATCCGGCAATCGCGCGGCGGGCGCAGGAAAAACAGCGCGCCGACGAGCGCGCGTACGCGCAATTGCTTGAAGATAACGTACCGGTTGCCCCGATCTACAGCGGACTTGACGGCGGAATGAACAAGGCTTTCCTCGCAAAATTTCCGGGCCGGGTGACGCTTGCGAAAGTGATGCCGTATGCATCCTACCTGCCGCAATTGCCACCGATCCCCTGGATCGACAATGACGGCTCGTTGACGAGCAAATGGTTTGGTACGTCGTTCTCCAAACCGGTTGTGTGTGATGCGGCGCGCGCCAGCTTCCCGTCGGGCCGGTGCTAAGCTCTTGTGCGACGACGGGTCATCAGCAGACCAAGCCTGGCATCATCACCCATGACCGGAGGCTGAACGTGAAAGCTTGGGCGCTATCACGGTAACTCTGATCGGACACGTATTGGGGGTTATGGAACTTTCTTGAGCGGCCCGCACAGGGTGCCCAGGAAAGGATTGGCTGGCTAGACTGCTAGGTCATTGCTTTTATTGCAGTTTATTTTTGAGAACTCAAGAATGTTACACAGGCTTGTTGCCTCGGTGAAAGGCTTCCGCGCATACGCCAGCCTCATCGTCCCGGGACAACTTGTATCGGCACAACTTCAAAGTCGCCCGCTCCTCAATCAGGGATTCCGCGGCTCATCATCGAAGAGCTCACCCTGCATTGGATCGCGCCGCTCGCGGCCTTCGGCGGCTGCTGGACGCCCAGCAAGTTCGGCCTCTGCCATGAGGTAACCCTCGGCAAAGATACGGAGCATTTCAACCTTCGTGCTGTCATTCACACGCGGGATGTCACGGGCGTCAATGATGCGCAGTTCCCGGTCTGGCTCACGGCCCTTCACCTTCGGTACGCTGAAATCCAAGATCTGGAACTTCGCTGCTCCAAGATCGGGATCATCCGACAATAGATCATCAACGAGCGTTACGAAGAGGGACAAACGCTCTTTTGCGAGCGGATTTTGTCGCCAAAAACTAAACCAAGGAAAGGTAAGCTGTCCGCCTACACCGTACAACAGCGGAGGATCGAAAGGCACCCTAAGCCCTCGACCGATGGAATAGTATCGACGGTCGATTGATTGGACGAAATCCGGCGAGACCTCAGCAAAGTGATCCCGGATCAGCGGCAACACTCCCAACAAATTCTGGCGAACATCTGCCCGCTTCACCGCCCGCTTAATACCTTCGACGATCTCGTCATAGGGCTGCTTGAAGACCAGCATGTCGCGGGCAGCAAAGAACAAAGCATTGTAATTGAATGTCGGTGGACTGTTTGCAAGCGTCACCAGCTTCTTGCAGGTGCGCTCAGGTGTGCTTTGCCAATTCCGCGCGAGATGCTGAACGGACGGCACCTTCAGTTTTGACACGTTGACCTCTCATTGCAAAATGTATGGTGCTACGCGCTTTGAATAAAACCGGACAATTTCCTCATCGGCGATCTTCATGCCGGGATTCACCGAACCTCGGTGATTCCAAACCTTATACCACGGACCGCCCTGCGCGTGGGTTAGCTCAACCAGATCACCCGGTCGAAGGCGCGAATAGAACGCAATAATTTTTGTGAGTATATCGGCGGTCGATCCGTCAAACTTGTAACTCACAACTTGACTCTGGCCCGTGAGCACATCGATTCGCTTGGCTCGGCTCCGAATCGGCGAGCGATCGAAACCCTTGAACTCCCTGTATAGATACGGAAGAACTGGGCCGAACTCCCAAGCCTCAAACCGCTGTGCGACTAAGGGAGCCTTCAGCTCGATCAGCGACCAAACATGGCAGAAATAGACAATCTTTTGGAGCGAGAGGTTCGTTACCTCTACGCCCTGCTTGTCGCACTCGTCTAAAACGAAGTTCGCAATTGCTCGGCCGTCGTGAGCCATCCGGCGCTCCGATGTTCCCAATCTGTTCTACTAGATCATCGGGCCCGCGACAACCTTGATGTTCCGTCTTCAGGGCTGACGGTAGTGCTTCGCGATCTCCTCGACGATATTTGGATTGTAGAATCGCTGCTTTGAACTCTTGCTGTTTCGAGGGTCCAGAAGACGAACTCGGCAGAAGCTGGGATTATCTTCGAGAGGTCTACGAAGTTTGTGAAATTGCGCGTTCTCTTTGAAGTTGGGCGTCTTCTTCAGTTCTTTACACAGCCTTCGATAGTCCCACGGGTATCGCTTCAGAATATCTTCCTCAGTTAGCGTTACCTTGATGGCGTTGGGATCATTAGGAGCGACGATCACGGGGATCGCCTGAGCATCGGCTTTCCTGACAAACTTCAGTTCGACCTCTACGCCGACATTGAAAGGCTTGCTGGCCTCGAACGGAAATTTTCGCTCTTGATCCGCAAGCAGCTTTGCTACTTTGCCAGCGGCGCCTTTCGTATCTCCGCCAAACACGGTCTGGATAATGCCGGCCGGGGTTTCGAACGCGACGGGCATTAACGCGAATTGGTACTCCGACAGATCGCAATCAAACCATTTCCTGGCGGCGAACGCGAAGTTCCGCAAAGCGGCAGCCCCGATCTCCTGAACGCGCTTATGTAGATCGCGACCGACATTATGGAAGTGAATCGCGTTGTCTCTGACCTCCATGAGCAGAGAGATGTTCTCGATTGCATGGTCGTCAATCGAGTCCTGTGTATATTCGCGTACGATGTTTGCCGCGGGCATCACTCCGATCGTCATCGTGTTGCCAGCGCGGTTCTTCTTTGGCGAAAGCCGCTTGCCTCTGCCCTTCCTGGTGGCCTTGGGCTCCCAGACCTCAATCGACCGAAGCTTGTTGCGGTTTGCCTTCAGAATGCGAGCCTTGAGCAGCAGCTCCCACGCATTGAGCATCAAAATCGCGAAGGTTTCTTCTCGATATTTGAAGCCGGGCTTATTGTAGACCTCGATTGAAGCAATAGCGGCTTGGGTCGCTTTTTCGACGAGATATCCATATCGTGGGCGGCGCATAGGAGGCGAATCGGTTGAGTTGCACTGACCCATAATATCGATTCTGGCGGGCATCCGGCTTAGATTTAAGCGGGTCGCACGGCGAGCCCGGCTCCAATTTCTTTGGGGCCCACAAATTTGAGACGTGACCTCCTGTCAGCGGTTTGCGGCGCTCCCCCCGCCCCGGGGCAATTTTTGAACACGGTCCGTTCAGCCGGGATTGCTCGCATGCCTTTGCAGATCAACCGCGAGCAAGCGGGGCGCTATCAAGCGATTTCACTGAGTCGATTTGACTCACGCTGCGCCTCTTGTCGGCCGATTCCTCGGAGAAATATGGTGACAACGCTGGTTGATTAAGATCTAGCGTTATCAGCTTCGATCGCGGTGATTTTCGCATAACGACCGCGGTTTTTGAGCGATGGCGGAGAGAGTGGGATTCGAACCCACGGTACGGTTTCCCGCACACACGCTTTCCAAGCGTGCGCCTTAAGCCACTCGGCCATCTCTCCGGAGGCCCTCTCTTGAAGGGGCAGCACTGATTTTGCAAGGGACGCCGGGCATAGCCGTCGAAATTTCCCCAATTCCTTGAATTTATTTGGCAATTTGGCACGTCCAGCGTCGGATCATCAGCGCTTTCCGGACCCTTGAACCGGAATCCGGCCACGATCGACGACCATGGTGGCAACGAAATCGGTGGAGGACGGCATGATCATCGCGCGGGCGCTTCTGTTCGCTATCCTTTTATCGGCGTGTGCGGGCGCCGCGGCGGGCCCGGCGATGGCGCAGGCCTGCACGCGTCAGGGCACGGATGTAAGCTGCGATGACGGCCGGCGCGGCATCTTCGCGGGCGACGCCATCGTGTGGGCCGACGGCTCGCGATCGAGATTGGCCTCGCCGCATCCGAGCGTCATCATCGGCAACAAGTCGTCCGTCGTCATCGGCCCCGGCGTGTTCGCCGGTTCAGGCAAGGGCGGCGGCATGGTGCCGATGGAAAATCCGAGCGCGCCGAACAAGGCGCGCTGCCCGGTGCTGGATGGCGTGTCGTATTGCTATTGAGGCGCGGCACGGGCTATCGGCGCACCCTGCCAGGAACCCTCATGGTGAGGGGATAGCTCTGGAATTGCTACACGACTCTAATGATACCGCGCGTTGTTGTTGCTGGCGGAACGAAGCGGCCATAGCGGGGGCTCCGCCAGGACAGGCGCCAGTTCGCTGCGCTCGAGCTGGCTTTCGCGCAGCGCGTCGGTGAAGTCGGCGAACCACTGCTGGATAGTATGGCCGCGCAGCTTCGCCATCATCGCCTCCCAGCGCATCCGCCGCTCGGTTAGCGGCATCGACAGTGCGATCGCAATGGTGCGCGCCATGCCGTCGATGTCGTGCGGATTGACCAATAGCGCAGTGTCGAGTTCGTTGGCGGCGCCGGCGAATTTCGACAGCACGAGCACGCCGGGGTCGACCGGGTTTTGCGCGGCGACATATTCCTTGGCGACGAGATTCATGCCGTCCTGCAGCGGCGTGACCACGCCGACCTGCGCAGTGCGATAGAGGCCGGCGAGCACGGCCTGGCCGTAGCCCTTGTTGAGATAACGGATCGGCGTCCAGTCGACTTCACCGTGAACGCCGTTGACGTCGCTGACCAACCTTGCGACCTCGCTCTGCAGATTGCCGTAGGCCTCGATCGCACCGCGCGACGGCGTTGCGATCTGCAGCAACGACACCGTGCGCGCCAGTGACGGATGCAAGGTCCACATCCGGTCGAACGCCTTGATGCGGTTGATCAGGCCCTTGGAATAATCCAGGCGGTCGACCCCGATCGCGAGCTTCTCGCCATTCAGGCTGCGCCGCAGCCGCGAGACATCCGGATGGGTCGACGCCTTCGTTGCCAACTGCGCGAATAGCTGAGGATCGATGCCGATCGGAAATACCGCAGCGCGCGTTCGACCGTAGCGCGAAATGATGACGCCGTCATGCACGACGAGGCCGAGGTCGGACTGAGCGTAAGCCAGGAAGTTCTCGCAGTCTTCCTCAGTCTGGAAGCCGATCAAATCATAGGCCAGCATCGCCTCGACCAGCTCGCGATGGTGCGGCACGCCGCCGATCACCGAACGGGCCGGCCACGGCGTATGGAGGAAGAAGCCGATCGGCTCGGTGACGCGGAGATCGCGCAGTTCGGCGCCGAGCGCGAGGAAATGGTAGTCCTGAATCCAGAACGCCGAATCCGCTTTTCGGAATCGCAACAGCGCGCGCGCCATGAAGGCGTTCACTTCGCGATAGCTGAGATAGTCCTCATGTGACGCGCGGATCAGATCGGCGCGCGAATGCAGCGCCGGCCATAATGCGGAATTCGCAAAACCTTCGTAATAGCCGCCGTAATGCGCGGCCGGCAGGTCCAGCATCGCCAGTGCGCCGGCGCCAAGCGCTTCGATCTCGGCAAATGGTTCCTTCAGGTTCCCGTCGCGAACCCGGCCGCTGGAACCAACCCAGATAGCGCCCGACTTCTCGACGATCGGCAGTAACGCCGCAGCGAGTCCCCCCGTCATGGGTTCGTTGGGTTTTCCGCGCGAAACGCGGTTAGAAACGACGACGAGGTTCACAGGTCCCCTCCCGTTGGTACGCTCGCGTTAACAACCGTTCATCAATATGGTTCCTGATCACCCTTTCAACGAATTGAAACCAAATTCGGGCTGCAGCGTGCAGGAACTCACCGGAACTCACGAAAAATAAAATTTGCCGCGAACCTCGGCGTGAAGCGCGAGAATCTATGTTCGAAACTCGACGGGACGAAAGACATTATGGCAGAGATGCGTCCCTTTCGTCATCAAGCAGGTGTGTAAGGAATTCCCTGACGTCGCTCGGCGCATCGAAATGCCCGGCCACGCCTTTGGCACGGCGGCCGACCGAGAAGGCCAGGCCATCGAGGTCGGGCATGATCGCAAAGACGCTCTCGTCGGTAACATCGTCGCCGATGAAGAACGGACGGCGCCCCTTGAACGGCTCGCGCGTCATCAATTCGCGCACGCCGCTCGCCTTGGTGAAGCCGGAGTGCTTGATCTCGCAGACACATTTGCCAGGCAACACTTCGATCGGCGCATTGGGTAGATCGGCCCTGATCAGCGACACCGCGGCATAGATCGCCTTCTCGGCATGCGGCGCGAGGCGATAGTGAAGCGCCAGCGAGTACCCCTTGTCCTCCAGCAATATTCCCGGGCTCAGCTTTGCGATCGCCGCCAGCCGGCGCTTCAACTCCTTGTCCATCGGCGGGGCGTGGGCGGCCACCGCCTCGCTGTCCGGCTCGATCCGCATTTCGGCGCCGTGGCCGCCGACGGCCGGGAATTGATCGGGCGCGAAAATCAGGTCGATATCGTTGAGCGAGCGGCCGCTGACCAGCGCCAGCGCGCCGTTGGTCCTGACCAGCAGGCGGTTCAATGTCTTCGCCAGCCCCGGCGGCACCCAGACTTCGCGCGGCGTCGGCATCAGATCGAGCAGCGTGCCGTCAATGTCGAGCAGAATGGCGGACTCGCTTAAGTGCGGCACCATCGAGCGTGGCACCGGAACTGTTTCCAGCGCGGCATCGTCTTCGCGGGCGATATCGTCTTCCAATGACATTTCGGCCAGATCCTGATTCATGTCGTCCATCTCATCCTACTCCACACATGCGAGCGGCCGTGCGACAGATTCGAGCGATTTGCGCTCGGCCGCAACGGCATACCGCCACGCGACAGCGGCGGCCACGATCATCAATGCCGACCCGAACAGGTAGCCGGCGAAAACGCTGTTGCGCGATCCGGTATCGATCAGCGCACCGAACAGCGCCGGTCCGGCCACGCCGCCGATGCCCGTTCCAATCGCGTAGAACAGCGCAATCGCGAGCGCGCGCACCTCCAGCGGAAACGTCTCGCTGACGGTCAGATAGGCCGCACTCGCCGCCGGCGAGGCAAAGAAGAAGATCACCATCCAGGCGATGGTCTGGGTCTGCGCGCTCAAGGCGCCAATCGAGAACAGGTAGCCCGACAGCGCGAGCAACAGGCCGGAAATGCCATAGGTCGCCGCGATCATCGCGCGGCGGCCGAGCGTATCGAACAGCCGGCCAAGCAACAACGGCCCGAGGAAATTGCCCGCCGCAAAGGGCAGGATGTACCAGCCGACATCGTTTGACGGAATGCCGAAGAAATCGGTCAGCACCAGCGCGAAGGTGAAGAAGATGGCGTTGTAGAAGAACGCCTGCGAGGCCATCAGCACCAGTCCAACCAGCGAACGCTGCCGATAGGTCGTGAACAGCGTTCGCGCCACCTCGCCAAGCGGCGTGTGGCTGCGCATCCGTAAGCGGATCTTCGGGAATATTTCGTCGGCCTCATGATCAGGATGTCTCTTCGACGACCTCTCGATGCCGTCGACAATCGCGTGCGCCTCCTCGGGACGGCCATGGATCATCAGCCAACGCGGGCTTTCCGGAATCCACATCCGCATCACGAAAATGACCAGGCCGAGTGCGGCGCCAATGAAGTAGGCCATCCGCCAGCCGAGATCCGGCGCCAGCACGTTGGGATCGAGCAACACGATGGCCGCGACCGCGCCGACCGCAGCCCCAATCCAGAAACTGCCGTTGATCACGAGATCGGTCCAGCCGCGGTAGCGCGCCGGCACCAGTTCCTGAATCGTCGAGTTGATCGCGGTATATTCGCCGCCGATGCCCGCCCCGGTCAGGAAACGAAACAGCGCGTAACTCGCGATGTTCCACGACAGCGCGGTGGCGGCGGTCGCGCTGAGATAGACCGCGAGCGTGATGAAGAACAGTTTCTTGCGCCCGATCCGGTCCGTCAGCCAACCGAAGCCGAGGGCGCCGAGCACAGCGCCGGCCAGATAGGCGCTGTTGGCAAGGCCGACATCGAAATTCGAAAATTGCAGCGTCGGGCTTTCCTTCAGCGCGCCCGACAGGGCGCCCGCCAGCGTGACTTCCAGCCCGTCCAGAATCCAGGTGATGCCGAGTGCGGCCACGACGCGGGTGTGAAAGCCGCCCCAGCGCAGGCAATCGAGCCGCGCCGGTATGCTGGTCTCGACGACACGAGCATTGTCCTGCTCCAGCGACGTAATGGACGCGCTTTCAGCCACTGCCGCCCCCCGCCATATCGCTTTCACATCCATCGGATTTAGCCAATGAAAAAACACCCCGGAACGCCCCAGCCCCAGGGTTTTCACGCTCAATTGCGGCAAACTTGATGCCCGCCGTGAAGATAACGCCTCTCAGAGGGTGCGGTTCCGGAGACTTTCGCACGGCGAAATTGCATAGCTGTTGCCGTGTACTGTGCATGCGCGAGGTTTCACGCGGGCTCGCCACGTCATTGCGGGCGAAGCGAAGCAATCCATTCGTTCTTTTCTTCGCTGCACTCGTAATGACGGCGAGTGCCGAGACACCACAAGCTGTCATCCCACGCGAAAGCGGGGGATCAGTACGCCGCGGCTTATCGGTTCAATCACTGCTGTCTCTGGGATACTGGGTCACCCGCCAGAGCCTGTCATCGGGCGCGCATTCGCGCGACCCGTTGGCGGGCGACGACAGCGGAATATGCGTTCGCGATCTCGCGACATTTGAAATGTTCGAGCTTTGCCTGAAACTTCCCGCCCTCTCCAATCAGAGCGCGCAGGGAACCGAACAATCGGGTGGCCGTTTTCGGCAAAACAGCAATGGAGTCGAACATGGCCGAACGGCGAAAAACCGCGCCACGGAAGACCGCAGCCCGGAAGAGCAGCCGCACGACACCGGCGAAGAAATCATCGCCGAAACGGTGGTCGCAACGCGTGACACAGGAAAGCGACGCGCTCGATCTGAAGCGCGGCGTCTTCAAGCAAACCAGCGCGAAGAAGATCGCGGCATCGCTCAAGCGCTCCGCCGAGCACAGTACGCGCCGCAAGTCAGGCGCCTATCGCTCGGCGCTCTCGATGCTGACCTTCTACATCAACCGCGCCGGCAAGACGTTGCCGAAGACGCAGCGCGCGCGGCTGGAGCGCGCGAAGGTGGAGCTGAAGCACCAGTTCGGGAGGGAGTGAGAGGCTTCGTGCTGCTGGCATGTGCGAGCCAAATCACTCCGATCGTCATACCCCGCGAATGTGGGGTATCCAGTACGCCGCGGCCTCTCGGCTAAGTACAGCCGTCTCTGGAATACTGGATCGTCCGGTCCCAGTGCGCAATTGCGCACAAGGCCGGACGACGACAGCATTGGATGGGATGCACCGTGGCGAAACGATAGACCACGATCCTCGTTCACGCCGCCCTGATATTCGCCATGAAGCGGTCGAGCTCTTCGCGAAGGCGCGTGCTTTCGCTGGATAGCGTGCGGGCCGAATTCAGCACTTCCTCGGACGCCGATCCGGTTTCGGTGGCGCCGCGATTGACGTGCATGACGTTGGTGGCGGCCTCCTGCGTGCCTTCCGCGACGTTCTGGACGCTGCGCGCAATTTCCTGCGTTGCCGCGCTCTGCTGCTCGACGGCGCTCGCGATCGTCGCGGCGATGTCGGAGATCCTGCCGATGGTGCCGCCGATCTCCTTGATCGCGACGACCGATTCCTGCGTCGCGCCCTGCATGCCCGAGATGTGATTGGAAATCTCGTCGGTCGCCTTCGCCGTCTGGCTGGCGAGCGATTTGACTTCGGATGCAACCACGGCAAAGCCGCGGCCGGCATCGCCCGCGCGGGCGGCCTCGATGGTGGCGTTCAGCGCCAAAAGGTTGGTCTGCTCGGCAATCGCCGTGATCAGCTTGACCACGTCGCCGATCTCCTGCGCGGCTCGCGACAGCTTGCCGATCCGCCCGTCGGTCTGCTCGGCCTGACGGACCGCGGCCTCTGCAATCTGGCTGGATTCCTTGACGTGCCGGCCGATCTCGTCGACGGAAGTCGACAATTCCTCGGTCGCGGACGCCACCGACTGCATGTTGGTGGAGGCTTCTTCCGAAGCGTCGGCGACCTGGCTTGAGAGGCTCTGGGTGGTTTCCGCCGTCCGCGTCAGTTTGCCGGCGGCGGATTCGAGCTGCACGGCCGAGGACGACACGTTGGAAACGATGGCGCCGACCGCGGCTTCGAACTCGTCGGCGAAGCGAATGAGTTCGGCGCGGCGCGCGGCACTCGCCGCCTTGTTCTGCGCTTCCTGGGTGGCGGCGTCGCGCTCGGCGCGGGCGATCGCCTGCACCTTGAACTCCTCGACCGCACTTGCCATTTCGCCCAGTTCGTCCTTGCGGCCGAGGCCGGGCAGCACGACTTCGAAATTGCCGGCGGCGAGTTCGCGCATCGCGTTGCACATCGCAATCATCGGACGGGAAATACCCTTGCCGAGGAAGAAGGCCCAGACACAGCCGAGCAGAAAGCCGCCGGCGGCAAGGATCAGGATCAGCCGCTCGGTCTCGCCGATGGTCGCGTCCGACTCGGCTTCGAGCCGCTTCTGATCGGCCAAGAGGTCCGACTTCATGGCGCCCGAGCCCTTGTTGATAGCGGCGGCCGATTCCGTCATTTCCAACGTCAGCTCGTCGATCTCCTTGGAATTGTCGACCAGCTTGGCGAGCGACCTCTGGTACTCCTCCAGCATGGCGGAGATTGCCTTGATCCCCTCGCGGACCTTTTCGTTGTTCGACGAAATCGCCTTGAGCGCGTTCTCGACGAATTTCAGGCGCGCCATTGCACTGGCAGCGACCGTCTTGTCGGAATTGACCACGAACGTATTGGCAAGCGCAGTGACCGCCTGAAACTGTTCGGTCACCTTCTTCGCGCCGAGCGTGATCACCGGCATTTCGTCATCGTCGGCATTGCTCGGGAGATCGTCCAGCTTGTAGCGCAGCGAGTTGCCGGTGCGGGTGAGCTGGTTCTGCGTGATGCGCGCACTCTCGTCCTTGACCTTGACGATGTCGGCGAAAATCTTGGTGAAGGCGCGGAACTCCCGCTCCAGTTTCGCGACCTGCTCGAGCCGCGTCGGATTGGTGGTCCCCTTCATCGAGGCAATGATTGCGTCCTTCAGGCCGGCTTCGGCTGCCAGCGCCGCCTTGCCGTCCTCTTCCTTTCCGGTCGCCACGAAATAGCGGGCGAGCGAGCGGTAGGAAATCAGCTCGCGGTCGATGTCGCGCGACAGGTCGGCCTCCAGCACGCTACGCCGGTAGGACTCCACGCCGGCCGAAACCCGCTCGAACCCGAGATAGGCAAACCCCATGCTGGCGGCCGAAATCGCCAGCACGACGGCAAAGCCGAGCATGATCTTGGCGCGGAACCGCAGGGTCGGGAGCTTGAAAGACGAGCCGCCACGCTTCAAAAATCGCACGTCACACCCCGTTTTCGTTCTGAAAAACAGGCATCGGCGGCCCAGCCCCCGATCCGGTGCGCAAAGTTAAGGCAGAATGGATAAGGGCGGGTAAATCTGGGCAAAACTTGCAGGGGTGCCAGGCTTACCCTCCCCTGGAGGGGGAGGGTCGGTTCGCGTGGAGCGAAGCGAAATGCGAAACGGGGTGGGGTGATCTCTCCACTCGGGCACTGTGGATGAGGAGAGACCTTCACCCCGCCCCGCCGCGCGTTGCACGCGCGTCGACCCTCCCCCTCCAGGGGAGGGTAAGAAAAATTCGCGTCGAGAGTCTTCGGCACGCGCACGCTTCTCGCCAATGTCATCACAATGACAGCGCCGACCAAAATCCTAGTTGCAAGTTCCTTCGCCGCTGTTTCTAATTGGAATAATTATAAAACATCGGGAGGTACCACGCGTGTCTACAGTCAAGCTGACGGTAAACGGCAAGGCCGTCTCGGCCGAGGTCGAAGACCGGACCCTTCTCGTCCATCTCCTTCGCGACCATTTGAACCTGACCGGCACGCATGTCGGCTGCGACACCAGCCAGTGCGGCGCCTGCGTCGTCCATATCGACGGCCGGGCGGTGAAATCCTGCACCGTACTGGCCGGCCAGGCCGCCGGCTCCAACGTGACCACGATCGAGGGCATCGCCAAGGGCGGCGAACTGCACCCGATGCAGGCTGCGTTCCGTGACAATCACGGCCTGCAGTGCGGTTACTGTACCCCGGGCATGATCATGTCGGCGATCGATATTGTGCACCGCCATAGCGGCAATCTCGACGAGGCAACCGTCCGGCACGAGCTGGAAGGCAATATCTGCCGCTGCACCGGCTACCACAACATCGTCAAGGCGGTGCTCGATGCGGCCGGACGCATGAAGGTCGCGCAGGCGGCAGAATAGCCGCCGCAGGCCAGCATTTTTCCGAATTCAACCCCGCGATTCGAAAGAAATCGCGGAAACAACAATTCCGGTCGGGAGGACAGGACATGGGCGTTGAAGGCATTGGCGCAAGCGTCGTGCGCAAGGAAGACCGCCGTTTCATCACAGGCAAGGGCCGTTACGTCGACGATATCAAGCTGGTGGGCATGACCCACGCACACTTCATCCGCAGCCCGCATGCACATGCGAAGATCAAGAGCGTCGACACCTCGGCGGCGATGGAGATGCCGGGCGTGGTCGGCGTGCTGACCGGCCAGCAGGTCGTCGACGACAAGATCGGCAATCTGATCTGCGGCTGGGCCATTACCTCCAAGGACGGCACCGGCATGAAGATGGGTGCATGGCCGGCAATGGCGCCAGAGACCGTGCGCTTCGTCGGCCAGGCGGTCGCGGTGGTGATCGCTGAAACCAAGAACCAGGCCCGCGACGCGGCTGAAGCCGTGGTCGTCAACTATGAGGAATTGCCGGCCGTTCCGGACATCCGCGCCGCGATCGCGCCGGGCGCACCGCAACTGCACCCGGAAGCGCCGGGCAACGTGATCTACGACTGGACCATCGGCGACGAAGGCGCGACCGATGCCGCCTTCAAATCAGCAGCCAACGTCGTCTCGCTCGACATCACCAACAATCGCCTGGTGCCGAACGCGATGGAGCCGCGCGCGGCGATCGCGGAATATAACGAACCTGAAGAGCATTTCACGCTCTACACGACCTCGCAAAATCCGCATGTCGCCCGACTCGTGCTGTCGGCGTTCTACAACATCGCGCAGGAGCACAAGCTGCGGGTGGTGGCGCCCGACGTCGGCGGCGGCTTCGGCTCAAAGATCTTCATCTACCCCGAGGAGATGGTGGCGCTGTGGGCCTCCAAGAAGGTCGGTCGTCCGGTGAAGTGGACCGGCGACCGCACCGAAGCCTTCCTGACCGACGCGCATGGCCGCGATCACCTCACCAAGGCGGAGATGGCGCTCGACAAGGACAACAAGGTCACCGCCTTGCGCGTCAAGACCTACGCCAATCTCGGCGGCTACATGTCGCTGTTCTCCTCCTCGGTGCCGACCTATCTTTATGCGACGCTGCTGTCGGGCCAGTACAACATCCCCAACATCTTCGCCGAAGTGATCAGCGTCTACACCAACACCGTTCCGGTCGACGCCTATCGCGGCGCGGGCCGGCCAGAAGCAAGTTTTGTGGTGGAACGGCTGATGGAGACGGCGGCGCGGCAGTTGAAGGTCGATCCGGCCGATTTGCGGAAGAAGAATTTCATCACGCAATTTCCGCATCAGACGCCTGTGATCATGGCCTATGACATCGGCGACTTCCACGCCTCGCTAGATGCAGCGATGAAGGCGATCGATTACGCCGGTTTCCCGGCACGCAAGGCGAAGGCCAAATCCGAAGGCAAGCTGCGCGGCATCGGCATTTCCTGCTACATCGAGGCCTGCGGCATTGCGCCGTCAAAGGCGGTCGGCAGCCTCGGCGCCGGCGTCGGCTTATGGGAATCGGCGGAAGTGCGCGTCAATCCCGTGGGGACCATCGAGATCCTCACGGGATCGCACAGCCACGGCCAGGGCCACGAGACCACGTTCTGCCAGCTCATTGCCGAGCGGCTCGGCGTGCCCATCAGCCAGGTCCAGATCGTCCATGGCGACACCGACAAGGTGCAGTTCGGCATGGGTACCTACGGCTCGCGCTCGGCGGCTGTCGGTCTCACCGCGATCCTGAAGGCGATGGAAAAGGTCGAGGCGAAGGCCAAGAAGATCGCAGCACACCAGCTCGAGGCCTCCGAGAACGACATCGTCATCGAGAACGGCGAGTTCAAAGTCGCCGGCACCGACAAGTCGCTGGCGCTGCCGATGGTCGCGCTCGCCGCCTACACCGCGCACAACCTGCCCGACGGCATGGAGCCGGGCCTGAAGGAGGGCGCGTTCTACGACCCGACCAACTTCACCTTCCCGGCCGGCGCTTATATCTGCGAAATGGAAGTCGATGCAGGCACCGGAAAAAGCACCTTCGTCAACTTCGTGGCTGCGGATGATTTCGGCCGGTTGATCAATCCGATGATCGTCGAAGGCCAGGTCCATGGCGGCCTTGCCCAGGGCATAGGCCAGGCACTGCTGGAGGGCGTGGTGTACGACTCATCCGGCCAGCTCGTGACCGCGTCGTTCATGGATTACACCATGCCGCGCGCGGATGACCTGCCCTCCTTCAAGCTGTCGCACACGACGACGCTATGTCCGGGCAATCCGCTCGGCGTCAAGGGTTGCGGCGAAGCGGGCGCGATCGGCGCTTCGGCTGCCGTCATCAACGCCATCACGGATGCAATCGACAACAACAAGCTCGAAATGCCGGCGACGCCCGATCGCGTCTGGCATGCGATCCACGGCTGAGAGGGAGAAGCATCATGTATCAGACAACCTATCACCGCCCCTCTTCGGTCGACGAAGCAGCAAGCCTGTTCACCAAGGGTTCCGACGCGAAATATCTGGCCGGCGGCCACACGCTGATTCCTGTGATGAAGCAGCGGCTGGCCTCGCCATCCGACGTCATCGATCTCGGCAAGATCAAGGAACTGATCGGCATCGAGCCAACCGGTGACGGAATAATGATCAAGGCGGCGACGACCCATCACGACGTGGCCTCGAGCGAAACGGTGCAAAAAGCGATCCCGGCGCTGGCCTACCTTGCCTCGCTGATCGGCGATCCCGCCGTGCGACATCGCGGCACCATCGGCGGCTCGCTCGCCAACAACGATCCCGCGGCGGACTATCCGGCGGCGGTGCTGGCGTGCGGCGCCACCGTGAAGACCAACAAGCGTTCGATATCGGCGGATGATTTCTTCAAGGGCCTGTTCTCCACGGCGCTGGAAGATGGCGAAATCATCACTGCGGTATCGTTCCCGGTTCAGGACAAAGCAGGCTACGCGAAGTTCAACCATCCGGCGTCGCGCTTCGCCCTGACCGGCGTGTTCGTCGCAAAAACCCCGGCGGGTGACGTCCGCGTCGCAGCCACCGGCGCATCGCAAAACGGCGTCATGCGGGTGCCCGCGATCGAGGCGGCGCTGAAGGCCAACTGGTCCGCCGCCGCGCTCGATAATGTCAAGATTTCCGCCGACGGCCTGATGAACGACATTCACGGTACCTCGGACTATCGCGCCAACCTAGTTAAGGTGATGGCGCAGCGCGCGGTGACTGCGGCGGGCTGATCAGCGCCTGGACGCGACTTTGATAGGGAGCGGCGCGCAGCGATGCGCGCCGCTTTCGTATTTTGGCTCGATTCTCGACAAAAGAGACTTGCCAGGGCCTCGCTTCGGCGGGACAATTTAGCTAATCAACTAATTAAGACGTTTCCCTTGGGAGAGAAAACAACGTGCTCGATCAACCAGCCACCCAATCCGCCACCCGAACCTCCGGCCCGCTCACAGGCTTCCGCATCGTCGAATTCGCCGGCATCGGCCCCGGCCCGTTCGCCTGCATGATGCTGGCCGACATGGGCGCGGAAGTCGTGACGCTTGATCGCGTCGGCGCGAAGAAGAATTTGAAGTCGGTGGCGGGGCGCGGCCGGAAGGTGGTCGAGCTTGACCTCAAGGACAAGGCCGCGGTCGCGCAGGTGCTCGATCTGCTTAGCCATGCCGACGCGCTGATCGAAGGCTTTCGCCCCGGCGTGATGGAGCGGCTGGGCCTCGGACCCGATGTGGTGATGGCGCGCAACCCGCGGCTGGTGTTCGGCCGGATGACCGGCTGGGGCCAGGAAGGCCCGCTGGCGCACGCGGCCGGCCACGACATCAATTACATCTCGGTCACCGGCGCGCTTGCGGCGATCGGCACGAAGGAAAAGCCGGTGCCGCCGCTCAACCTGGTCGGCGATTTCGGCGGCGGCGCACTCTATCTCGTGGTCGGCGTGCTGGCGGCGCTATTGGAAGCGTCGAAGTCCGGCAAGGGCCAGGTGGTGGATGCCGCGATGTGCGACGGCGCGGCGTCGCTGATGTCGATGTTCTTCGACATGACCGCGATCGGCCGCTGGGTGGAAGGCCGCGAGCAGAATTTTCTCGACGGCGGCGCGCATTTCTACGGCGTCTATGAATGTTCCTGCGGCAATTTCGTTTCGATCGGCTCGATCGAACCGCAGTTCTACGCGCTGTTGCGCCAGCATGCCGGCCTCACCGACGCCGATTTCGACGCCCAGATGGACCGCAAGGCCTGGCCGGCGCTGAAGGAGAAGCTGACGAAGATATTCAAGAGTAAGACGCGCGAAGACTGGTGCAGGATCATGGAAGGCACCGACATCTGCTTTGCGCCGATCCTGACCATGGCGGAAGCGCCAAAGCATCCGCACATGGCGGCGCGAAAGATTTTCGTCGAGCGTCATGGCGTGACGCAGCCGGCGCCCGCGCCACGCTTCTCGCGCACGCCGTCGGCGATCAGGGATGCGGAGAACGCGGAGATTGCGGAATTGACGAGCGCGTGGAAGGCGGGGCGGTAAAGATCTCGTGCCCCGGACGCAGTGCAGCGCGTAGCGATGCACTGCAGAGCCGGGGCCCATAGCGGCTGGGTCCCGGCTCTGCGCAGCAGCGTTAACACGCTGCAGCGCGTCCGGGACACGAGAGTGCGCTACGCCGCGGTATCCACCTTCAACACACCCCGCCGAATCTGATCCTCCTCGATCGATTCGAACAGCGCCTTGAAGTTACCCTCGCCAAAGCCGTCATCCCCCTTGCGCTGGATGAATTCGAAGAAGATCGGCCCGATCGCGTTCGCGGAAAAGATCTGCAAGAGCACCTTGGTGTGGCCGCCGTCGACGACGCCCTCGCCGTCAATGAGAATGCCATCGCGCTGCAGCCGCGCGACGTCCTCGCCATGCCGCGGCAGGCGCGCGTCGATCTTCTCGAAATAGGTATCCGGCGGCGACGGCATGAATGGTAGTCCCGCCTCACGCAGCGTCTCGACGGTGCGGTAGATATCCCGCGCGCCGCAGGCGATGTGCTGGATGCCCTCGCCGCGATAGATGTTGAGATATTCCTCGATCTGTCCGGAGTCACCGGCATCCTCGTTGATCGGGATCCGGATCTTGCCATCCGGGCTGGTCAGCGCACGCGAGAACAGGCCTGACGCCCGGCCCTCGATGTCGAAGAAACGGATCTGGCGGAAGTTGAACAGTTTTTCGTAGAAGCCGGTCCAGACATCCATGCGGCCGCGATGGACGTTGTGGGTGAGGTGATCGATGTAATAGAGCCCGGCGCCGGCGGGCCGAGGATCGCGGGTATCAAGCCATTCGAACTCCAGATCAAAGGCCGATCCCTTGGCGCCGTAACGATCGACGAAATAGAGCAGGCTGCCGCCAATGCCCTTGATGGCGGGGACGTCGAGCGTCTTCTGAGCGGACGAAACATCGGCTGGCTCCGCGCCGAGCGAGAGCGCGCGCTCGTAGGCCTGCTTGGCGTCGACCACGCGGAACGCCATCGACGGCGCGCAAGGCCCATGCGCGGCGACGAAGCCATGGCCATGAGTGCCAGGCTCCTCGTTGACGAGATAATTGATGTCACCCTGGCGATAGACCGTGATCTTCTTGGTCTTGTGGCGAGCGACAGGCGCATAGCCCATCAGCTTGAACAGCGCGTGCAGCTCTTCCGGGTTCGGATGCGCATACTCGACGAACTCGAAGCCGTCGGTGCCCATCGGGTTGTCGGCGCTGATGGTGGCGGCCGGCGCGTCATGCGGAAACGGACCCATGGCTAAACTCCCGTAAATTGATCTGGATCAATATCGGGCGAAACGGGCGCAAAGTGCATGCAAATAGTCCCGCATTGGGCTATCATGACGCATGAACCGTGCATAGAATCGGTGATTTGCGCATGATATCGACAGATGCCTTCGACCTCAAAATACTGGCCGCGCTACAGGATGACGGCCGGCTGACCAACCAGCAACTCGCCGACCGCGTCGGCCTGTCCGCCTCGCAATGCTCGCGGCGGCGGATGCGGCTCGAGGAGGAAAAGGTGATCGCCGGCTACCACGCCGACCTCGCCGGCGAGGCGCTCGGCTTCAACCTGATCGCCTTCGTCCACATCACGCTGGCGACGCATTCGCCCGACAACGCCAAGAAATTCCGCGCCCTGGTCAATCGCGTCGACGACATCCAGGAGGCCTATTCGCTTACGGGCGACGCCGACTACGTGCTGAAAGTGGTGCTGCGCGACCTCAAGGACCTCTCCGATCTCGTCAACAACGTGCTGATGCCGCATCAGAGCGTCGCACATGTGCGCTCGTCGGTCGTGCTGGACCGGCTGAAGGAGAGCGCGAGGTTGCCGTTGAAGTGAAGCGGTTCGATGAGGCACTGGGGCCGCATGGCCCAAATCGAGGGAAATTCGTCATTCGCGTTCCCGATCCCATTTGCGATGATCTGTAAGAATCACCCCACGAGACCACGCATGGCGCTGCAACTCCGACCGAACTGCGAATATTGCGACAAGGACCTGCCGCCGAATGCGATCGACGCGCGGATCTGTTCCTACGAATGCACGTTCTGCGCGGATTGCGTCGAGACCAAGCTGCATAATGTCTGCCCGAACTGCGGCGGCGGTTTTGAGCGGCGGCCGATCCGGCCCGCGACCGAGCGACGGCCGGGCGTGTGCGTCGTGAAGCACCCGCCGTCGGACAAGCGGGTGCATTTGAAGTACAGCGTCGAGGACGTTGCTGCGCATTCGGCGAAGCTTCGGGATATTCCGCCGCAGGAGCGCTAAACTATCAAGTCGTCATTGCGAGGCTGCGTAGGGTGGGCAAAGCGCAGCGTGCCCACCGTCTCTGCGAGCTTGCGCGGATGGAGAATGGTGGGCACGGCGCTACGCGCCTTTGCCCACCCTACGGCCTCCTCGCAATGACGGGGGAGAGCATCACTCCGCCGCCAAAATCGTCCCCTCGACCTCGCCGAACCCAACGCGATAGCCGTTGCCCTGGCACCAGCCGCGCAGCACGAGCGAGTCGCCATCCTCCAGGAACGAACGCTTCACGCCCTCGGCCAGTTCGACCGGCTCGGTGCCGTTCCAGCTTATCTCTAACAGACTGCCGCGCTGGTCCTTCTCCGGACCGGAGATGGTGCCGGACCCTAAGAGATCGCCGACATTCATGGCGCAGCCTGAAGACGCATGGTGCACGAGTTGCTGCACCGACGACCAGTACATGTATTTGAAATTGGTGCGGCTGATATTTTTCGGCGCGTTCATCGGCGCAGCGCGCAAGTCCACCTCCAGCGCCATGTCGTAATTGTTCGGCTGCGTCTGCTGCAAGTATGGCAGCGGCTTCGGATCCTGCGCAGGGCCGTTGAGGCGGAACGGCTCCAGCGCCTCGCGCGTCACCACCCACGGGCTGATCGAGGTCGCGAACACCTTGGCCTGGAACGGGCCGAGCGGGACATATTCCCACTGCTGAATATCGCGCGCGCTCCAGTCGTTCAGGATGACGAAACCGAAGATCATCTCTTCGGCCTGCTTCTCGGTGAGCATTTCGCCCATCACCGACGGCTGGCCGACCACCACGCCCATTTCGAGTTCGAAATCGAGCCGCTTGCAGGGGCCGAAACTCGGCATGTCGGCCGTCGGCGGCTTCAATTGGCCGCGCGGCCGGCGCACCGGCGTGCCGCTGACGACAACCGTGGACGCGCGGCCGTTGTAGCCGATCGGCATGTGCAGCCAGTTCGGCTGCAGCGCATTGTCCTTGCCGCGGAACATCACGCCGACATTGGTGGCGTGCTCCTTGGACGAATAGAAATCGGTGTAGCCGGAGACGGCGAACGGCATGTGCAACTTCACGTCCGCCATCGGCACCAGCGCGCGCTTGCGCAAGGCTTCGTTGTCGCGCAGCTCGGGATAGTCGTGCCGTAAGAGTTCGCTGATGCGCGCCCGCGTGCTCGACCAGACCTTTGGCCCCAGCGCCATGAACGCATTGAGCTGCGGCGCGGCGAACACCGCCGGCTCGACGAGATCGAAGCGGCAGTCCTGCGCGAGTTGCCAGAGATCGAGCACGTAGTCGCCGATCGCGACGCCGACCCGCGGGGCGAGCCCGTCCTTGGCGGAGAACACGCCGTAAGGGAGATTCTGGATCGGGAAATGGGAATCGGGCGCGACGTCGATGAAGGAGCGGAGTTTGGGATCGTTGGGGTGGGGCATGGCTTTCCCGATGCAGCTTGAATATCGGTGGGGCAGTTTCTTTCACCCTCCCCTGGAGGGGCCCTGGAGGGGGAGGGTCGGCTCGCATGGAGCGCAGCGAAATGCGAGACGGGGTGGGGTGATCTCTCCACTCGGGCACTGTTCGCGAGGAGAGACCGTCACCCCGCCCCGCCGCGCGTTGCACGCGCGTCGACCCTCCCCCTCCAGGGGAGGGTAAAGGTCAAGGCTTGTTCGGATCGAACCGTTTCTCAAGGCCCTTCCAGCAATCGGCGTAGTCGTCCTGCAAGGTCGCCGACGTCGCCGCGTGCTGCGTCACCCGCTGCGGAAAGCGCGTTTCGAACATGAAGGCCATGGTGCCCGTCAGCTTTACCGGCTTCAGTTCGCCATTGCTGGCGTGATCGAAGGCTTCGCGGTCGGGGCCGTGCGGCAGCATGCAGTTGTGCAAGCTGATGCCGCCGGGAACAAAACCTTGCGGCTTGGCGTCGTAGACGCCGTAGATCAGCCCCATGAACTCACTCATGATGTTCATGTGATACCAGGGCGGGCGGAAAGTGTTTTCAGCGACCGCCCAGCGCTCCGGGAAGATGACGAAATCGATATTCGCGGTGCCGGCCGTTTCCGACGGCGAGGTCAGCACCGTGAAGATCGAGGGATCGGGATGGTCGAAGCCGATGGCGCCGACCGGCGAGAAGGTGCGAAGATCGTATTTGTAGGGCGCGTAATTGCCGTGCCAGGCCACCACGTCGATCGGCGAATGCGGCAGCGTCGTCTTGAACAGCGAGCCGCCCCATTTCACGTACAGTTCCGTCGGCGTGTCCTTGTCCTCATAGCTAGCAACCGGCGTCAGGAAGTCGCGCGAATTGGCGAGGCAGTTGGCGCCGATCGGCCCGCGTTCCGGCAGCGTGAAGGCGCCGCCGTAATTCTCGCAGAGATAGCCGCGCGCAGGTCCATTCGGAATCTCCACCCGGAATTTCACGCCGCGCGGAATCACCGCGATCTCGCCCGGCTCGATGTCGATGCGGCCGAATTCGGTGACGAGACGCAGGTTGCCCTGCTGGGCCACGAACATCATCTCGCCGTCGGCATTGTAAAAATGCTGATCGACCATTGACTTGGTGATGAGATAGACGTGCGCGGCCATGCCTACTTGTGTATTGGCGTCGCCCGCCGTCGTCATGGTCTGGACGCCCTGCAGAAAAGTCTTGTCTTCCTTCGGGATCGGCGCCGGATCCCAGCGCAGTTGCGCGATCGGCAAGTCATATTCGTGGCACGGCGCGGTGCGCCACAGCCCGGCATCAACTTTCGCAAAGCGGCCCGAATGCTTCACCGACGGGCGGATGCGATAGAGCCAGGAGCGCTCATTGCTGCCGCGCGGCGCGGTGAACGGCGAGCCGGAAAGCTGTTCGGCATAGAGGCCGTAGGCGCAGCGCTGCGGCGAGTTGCGACCCATCGGCAGCGCGCCGGGCAAGGCCTCGGTTTCAAAACTGTTGCCGAAACCGGACATATAGCCCGGCGTCAGTTGTGCGGTGCTGCGAACGATCTGATCAGGCGAGGTGTTGATATTCATGGTCTATCCTCCTCCTTGCAGGGCGGCCCACATTTCCTGGTCGCGCTTGTCGGTCCAGATCACGGGATCGTCTATTCCCGAAGCCTCGTCGAACGCGCGCGAGACGTTGAACGGCAGGCAGTGTTCGTAAATGGCGAAGCTGGAAAATTTCGGGTCCATCATCTCGCGCGTCGCGGCAAAGGTCTCCTTCAGCGTGCGGCCCTTGGCAACCGAGCTTTCCGCGGCGCCATAGAGCGTCGTGACGAAGTCGCGCGTCATCGCGATCGCGTCGCGCCCGGTTGAAAGTCCCTTCAGTGCGTCGCCGCGGCCCGGCGCGATCGCCTTCGGATTGAAGGCGCGGACTTCGTTCAGGGTACCCGGCCATTCGCGCAAGTGCGCGTCGCCGCAATAGCAGGCCGAGTGATATTCGATGAGGTCGCCGGAAAACATCACTTCGGCATCCGGCACCCAGGCCACGATGTCGCCCGACGTATGCCCCGCGCCGAGTTGCATCAGCCGCACCTCGCGTTTTCCCAAATAGATCGACATCTCGCCTTCAAAGGTCAGCGTCGGCCAGGTCAGCCCGGGAATGCTCTGCGCATCCTGGAACAGGCGGGGAAAGCGGCCGTATTCGGAATCCCAATCCTGCTGGCCGCGCTCCTCGATCAGCCGATAGGTTTCGGCCGACGCCACGATGCCCTGCGCCTTGTAGGCGGAAGCGCCGAGCACGCGCACGGCGTGATAATGCGACAGCACGACATACTTGATCGGCTTATCGGTGACGGTGCGAACGCGCTCGATCACCTTGTTCGCCATCGCCGGCGTCGCCTGTGCGTCGAACACAAGGCAGCCATCGTCGCCGACAATGATCGCGGAGTTCGGATCGCCCTCGGCAGTGAACGCGTAGAGATCGGTGCCGATTTCGGAGAAGGTGATCTTCTTCTCCGCGAGATCGGTGGTGGACGCGAAACCTTTAGCCATCAATTCGATTCCTGACTTCGTTTAAGACGCGAATTATTGTTGCTGTTGCTGCTGTTGCTGTTGGCCCGCATCGAGCATCCGCCGGGCGGCAAGCGCAATCGCCTCCTTCAGCACATCGAGGTCGCCGATGTGATTGGCGAGGATGAGAACCAGTGCCGCATCGAGATCGGCGCTTTGCTCGTCGTTCAGTCCACGATGTGCCTCGACGATGGCGCGGAACGCGTCATCAGGCTTGGCAAAGTTCGAACTGGTCGATAGCGCCATGACGAAACCTCAGTTGTAGCCGGCGGCACGCGCGAGCGCGGCGTCGAGTGCCGGCCGGGTCGGATGCCGAAAGCGCGCCGCAACGTAGCCATCGGGACGCAGCAGATAGGCCGTGCCGGGCTCGGCGTCGTAGCGACTGGCGGCAAGACCTGCAGAATCGGCCAGACTGCCTTTGCCGCCAATGCGGACCGTGGCTATTTCCTCAGGCAGCTCCGGCGCAGCACCATTGCTAAATTCCAGCAGCGTGAACCCCGTTCCCGCCCCGATGAAAGCATCGGTGAGATACATCGGTTCGCCGTTCCGACCTGCAACCGGCGCGTCCGGCATCGAGGCGCCGGGACGCGGGCCGCCGCGCCAGGAAGCGCTATCGGCGGTCGAAAGCGGCGTTTCGTAGATTGAGGGCGTCGAGAGACGCCCCGCATTCACCATCCGCTTACCGAATTCGGTTTCCCGGGCGAGCGATAGCACCGCCTTGCGCAACCGCGCCTCCTGGTGGGAGTTCGGCGCCATGAAATCGGTCGAGCGGGTGGATTCGCGGATGTTCTCGTCGGCCGCGGCGCTTCGTTCGATGTGGTAGCTCTCAAGCAGCGCCTCGGGCGAGATACCCCGCAGCACGCGATCGAGTTTCCATGCCAGATTCTCGGCGTCCTCGAGCCCGGAATTGGCGCCACGCGCGCCGAACGGTGAGACCTGATGCGCAGCATCGCCGGCAAAGATCACGCGGCCATGGATGAACTTATTCATGCGCCGGCACTGGAATTTGTACAGCGAGATCCATTCGAAATCGAACTTGTCGTGACCGAGCATGCGGGCGATGCGCGGCCGCACGTTTTCCGGCAGCTTTTCCACCGCCGGATCGGCATCCCGGCTGAGCTGCAGGTCGATCCGCCAGATATCATCGGGCTGCTTGTGCAGAAGTGCGGAGCGTCCAGCGTGGAACGGCGGATCAAACCAGAACCAGCGCTCGGTTGGAAATGCCGCAGTCATCTTGACGTCGGCGATCAGGAACTGGTCTTCGAACACCTGGCCGGCAAACTCCGCTCCCACCATTTGTCGCAGCGACGATCGGGCGCCGTCGCAGGCGATCACGTATTGCGCCGCCAGCCGATAGGGGCCGTCCGGCGTCTGGATCGACAGCACCACATGGTCGTTGTGCGGCTCGAGCCCGGTCACCTTGTTGCGCCAGCGCAGGTCGATCTTGGGGAGTTCCTCGACACGATCGACCAGATAGGCCTCAGCGTAGAATTGCTGCAGGTTGATGAAGGCCGGCCGCTTGTGGCCCTCCTCCGGCAGCAGGTTGAACTGATAGAGCTGGGAATCGCCGTGAAAGATCTTGCCGACGCTCCACACCACGCCCTTGTCGACCATGCGCTGGCCGATGCCGAGCCGGTCCCAGAATTCGAGCGAGCGCTTGGAGAAGCAGATCGCCCGCGAGCCCTCGCCGATCCGATCAGCGTCGTCGAGCAGCACGACCGCTTGCCCGCGCTGCGCCAGATCGATCGCCAGCGACAGCCCTACCGGACCTGCGCCGACCACGACGATCGCGTGCTCGGCCACGTTCGCACCAGCCCGATCCTGGTCGGAGTGGCGACGATAGCCGAATTGGGTTTTAGTCAGCGCCATGCGGGTCAACCCGTGACTAGAGCCTTATCGGTTCTGATTGGATCAGAACCGGACTAGATTCTGTTTTGACGCGTTTTCTTAACGCGAACGGTATTCCACTTCGCTCGAAAACGCTGGCTAGCGGCCTGCGACCCTGCTAATTAGTCTCACATGCAACTATCTTAAACCCCCGGCCGGGTCCGGCGTCAACTCAAATCGAGGCGATTCTTGCCAAAAGCGATATCAGGCGAAATGGCGGTCGGTCCGCGGGAAGAGAGCGCGCCGAAAAGGGCCGCGCGACTGGACCTCTTCAAGTTCGTGCCGTTCCGGCTCAACCGGCTGGCGGCGGAAGTCAGTTCCGCACTCTCGGCCGAGTATGCGGAGCGCTATGGGCTCGATATTCCGGAATGGCGCGTGCTGGCGACGCTCGGCTTCCGCCACGATGCCTGCAGCGCGCAATACATCGCCCACTGCACCCGCACCCACAAATCCACCATCAGCCGCGCGGTCACCTCGTTGATGAAGCGAGAGATCATCGAGCGCGTCGAGAACGAGGATGACCGCCGCGAATTCCGCCTCCGCCTGACACACAAGGGCGAAGCGCTCTATGAGGAGTTGATCCCACGCCTGCTGCGCAGGGAACACGAGATTCTCTCCTGCCTGTCCGCGCAGGAGCGCAAGGATTTCGCGCGGCTGCTGGGGAAAGTCGAGGCGAGCCTCGACCTGGTGCAGACCAGCGAGGAGGCGGACGCGAAGGAGGCTTACTGACCGGCTTGAGCGCTGTGCCGAGGCTCACTTCACGGCCGTCACCACGATCTCCACGATATGCGGCGGCTCGAGATCGACGCCGATGCAGGCGCGCATTGGCGGATTTTTGGTATCGACCCATTCATCCCAGGCACGGTTCATCTCGCCCTTCCGCTTGATGTCGGCGATGTAGACGATGGCCGAGAGAATCTTGCTCTTGTCCGTGCCGCATAATGCGAGGCTTTCGTCGATCCGGGCGAGCGCCCTTACGCTCTGCTCGTACATCGACGGGGTGACCGGGTCGGGCGCGACAGCCACCGTGAACACCAGATCGTCGTGCGCGACGGCGCGGCTGCGGGTTGGTGTAAGCCCGGCAAAGCGTTGAATCATGATCGTCTCCGATTAGCGGCCGCCAATATGTTTCGCGATGACAGGGAAATAATTATCCCCCGAGCCGGCATCGATCGCTTCCTGCAATACCGTGCCGACCAGCTCCGCACCGCGGATTTTCAACCCCGCATCGGCCGCGAACTCCAGCGCATAGGAAAGATCCTTCAGCGCATATTCGGTCGAGAACGCGCGCTCCGGAAAATTGCCCGGCACGATCGCCTTCATGCCGTGATTGCGCAGCGCAAAACTGTCGGCCGAGCCCTTGGATAGCGTATCGAGCAACAGCTTTGGGTCGACACCATTATGCTTCGCGACAGCGACCGCTTCGGCGAGCGCGTTGACGGTTTCGAACAGCACCATGTTGTTGAGAATCTTCGTCACCTGCCCCGCGCCAACGTCGCCGCAATGAGTGACATCAGTGGCAAAGCAGCGGATCAAGGGCTCGATCTCGGCGTAAAGCGAAGGCGTTGTTCCAACCATCACGCTGAGCGTGCCGTCCTGCGCCGCCTGGCGCGTGCGCGCGATCGGCGCGTCGGCCCAGGACGCACCCTTGGCCTGCAGCAGCTTGGCAAACTCACGGGTTTGGCCGACTGACGACGTACCGAGATCGATGACGACCTGGCGGCTGCGGATGTTCTTCAAGATGCCGTCGCCCTCGAACACCGCGCGCACATGCTTGGCGCTGGGCAGGCAGAGGAACAGCAGGTCGCTTTGCCTGACGACGTCGGCGACGGAGCCTGCGGCCTCCGCGCCCTCGGCATGCAGCCGCGCCAGCGGCTCGGCCGCAAGATCGAACGCGATCACGCGCTTGCCGATCTTCTTCACGAGATTGCGGCAGATCGGCTCGCCCATCACGCCGAGGCCGATGAAGCCGATCGTGTTGTATTCCAACATTGTTTTTCTTGAGCCTATTTTGCAAAGGAACGCGACGGCGCCAGGTGCAGCGCGAACGCATCGACCTTGTCGCTGGCGCGCGGATAGATCTCGCTCACGATCGGATCGTGGCCGGGAATGAAACGGTCGGGATGGCCGGCCAGCCGCTCGACGATTTCCCAGCCCTGCGCCATGTCGCCGACATTGTAGACGATCGGAAACGGGCTGCGCTTGTGCAAATTGGCGTAGTAATGCGAAGCGTCCGACGCCAGCACCACCGGTCCGCGCGCGGTTTCCACGCGCACCACCTGCAACCCATCGGAATGGCCGCCGACGCGATGCACCGTCACGCCGGGAGCGATCTCGCCGTCGCCGGAATGAAAGGTAACGCGCTCGCCATAGACGTGGCGCACCATCGTGGTGACGTGCTCGACCGAAAACGGATGCCGTAGCATGCCGTTGCACATGCAGCGCCCGGTCGCGTAGCTCATCTCGCGGTCCTGCAGATGAAACCGAGCATTGGGGAATCGGTCGAGATTGCCGGCGTGATCGTAATGCAGATGGGTGACGATCACGTCACGAATCGTATCGGCGGCGACGCCAAAATCGGCCAGTGCGTCAACCGGATTGAGCGTGAGTTTGCGCGAACGCGCCTTCGCCTCCTCGGCGTTGAAGCCGGTGTCGACCAGGATGTCGCGGCCGCCCCCTCTAATCAGCCAGACGAAGTAATCCAGATCCTGCGCCGCGGTTTCGTGCGGATCGGGGATCAGAAAATTCAAATGGGGAGTGCGGGGCGACATCGTCGCATAGCGCAGGGCGTAGATCTCGTAGGCGTTTCCCATCGGTGTCACTTTTCTTTTGTGCTGAACTTGGCCGATGCCGGCAGCAAGCCATTGTCACCTACAAAGGTCAAACGCGGTGCGCGAATGACGATCGCGTTGCATTGCAGAGCATTATGTGAGAGGGGTCACATTTCCATGGTGGTCGTCACCCGCGGGTGACCCGGGTATGACCGTCGTATTCGACGCAGCCGGGTACGGACGAAAGGGTGGTCGGGCAGATCGGGAACCGATTGCACGGACCAAGTCCGCGCGCCGAAGTGTTGCCGCCCGTCAACATCGTTTATTCCCCTTCACCCACGCGGTGCGGTCGCGGTTAATTGTCGCAATTAGTGACGAGATCGCAAGCAGTTGACGGGATGTGCGCGCGGTTTGATAATGCAGAGTGCGTAGAGTAAGGTCGCCGCGGCGCAAGCTGGTATCGGCGCCATTTTGGCTGGATTGCCGTCAATATGAAAACCCGCCTTGTATTGCTCCTTTCCCTGATTTTTGCGGTCGCGTCGGTAGCCCCGTCGCTCGCAGCCGGCGAACGCTATGCGCTGGTAATCGGCAACGCGAAATATCCGGACGCCGAGGCGCCCCTGAAGGAGCCGATCAATGATGCGCGCGACATCGCCGAAGAGCTCAAGCGTGACGGCTTCAATGTCGATATCGGCGAGAACCTGACCGGGGAGCAGATGCGCCGCGCCTTCGAGCGGCTGTACGGCAAGGTCAAGCCCGGCTCGGTTGCGCTGATCTTCTTTTCGGGCTTTGGCGTGCAGTCGAGCCGCCAGAGCTACATGATCCCTGTCGATGCGCAGATCTGGACCGAGGCCGACGTTCGCCGCGACGGTTTCAGCCTCGAAACCGTGCTGGGGGAGATCAACAGCCGCGGCGCGGGCGTCAAGATCGCGCTGATCGACGCCAGCAGGCGCAATCCGTTCGAGCGCCGGTTCCGCAGCTTTTCCGCCGGCCTTGCGCCGGTTATCGCGCCGAACGGCACGCTGGTGATGTATTCGGCCGCGCTCTCGTCGGTCGTTTCCGACAATGGCAGCGACCGCAGTCTGTTTGTGAAAGAGCTGCTGAAGGAAATCCGCACCCCCGATTTGATGGCGGAGGAAACGCTGAACCGCACGCGCGTCGGCGTCACCCGCGCCTCGCGCCAGGAGCAGGTGCCGTGGATCTCGTCGTCGCTGGCCGAGGATTTCTCCTTTATTCCCAGCGGCGGTCCGCGGCCGGCGAGCCCGCCGCCGGCTCCGGTGGCCGCAGCGCCAACGACTCCCGCGCCTGCCCCCGCTCCTCCCCCTGCTCCCGCACCTGCCGCGCCCCAGGTGGCCGCGCCTGCTCCGCCACCGCCTCCTCCGGCACCGCCGAAGCCGGCGGTTGAAGCCGCGATTCCTCCGCCTCCTCCGCCGGCCAAGCCGGCCGAGAGCCCCAGCCCGACCGCGGTTGCGCTGGCCGACGACCCGACCATCAAGAACCTGACCACCAGGCTCAACGACAATCCGGACGATGCCGCCGCGCTGTACCGGCGCGGACAGGTCTATGCGAGCAAGGGCGCCTACGAGCTCGCCATCAAGGACTTCAACAATTCGCTGCGCCTGAATCCGAAGGATGTGGAAGCTTACAACAACCGCTGCTGGGCCCGCACGGTGATCGGGGACCTGCAGGCAGCGCTGAAGGATTGCAACGAGGCGTTGCGGCTGCGGCCGAATTTCGTCGACGCGCTCGACAGCCGCGGCCTCGTCAATCTGAAAAGCGGCCAGAACAAAAATGCAATTGCTGATTTCGACGCGGCCCTCAAGATCAACCCGAGATTGACGTCATCGCTGTACGGCCGCGGCCTTGCCAAGAAGCGCAACGGCTCGATTTCGGAAGGTGATCTCGATATTAACAATGCGAAGGCGATGGACCCCAATATCGTCAAGGAATTCGCCGATTACGGGGTGCAGTGACGATTTTTTAGGTAGAAGGCTGGCGACGCCTCGAACCCTGCGGCGGGCGCCCAGACTAAAGAAAACCAGCCGGCCCAAACCAAGGGGTCCGGCAGCTCATTTGGATGACCTTAGAACCGCGTGGGAAGCCCGCAGGAGGGGGACTGGCAATGGCAACTTTCTCAGCAACGAAAACCCTAGCCGCAATCGTCTCGGTTGTAGCGCTCGGCGCAGCAACCTGTTTGAGTGCGGGAACTGCCCTCGCGCAGGAGAGGAACGTCACCGAGGATCAGATCGTCCGCGCGCTGGCGCCGGAGAAGAAGCCGCTCACCCGCGGCCTTTCGGTCGGCCCGCACCAAACCGTCGATCCGACCGCGGCCGCTACCGAAAGCAAATTCGTCCAGAAGATCCGCGGCCGCTCCACGCGGTCGCTCTCGACCGCCGAGCGCGAGGAAATCGCCGCCATCGTCAAGGACAAGCCGAAGATCGATCTGGAGATCAATTTCGACTACAACTCGGCCGACATCAGCGCGAAGTCGCTGCCGTCGGTTCAGGCGCTCGGCCGCGCGCTCACCAACAATGATCTGAGGGGCTCGACCTTCGTGGTCGCGGGCCACACCGACGCGGCCGGCGGCGACGCCTACAACCAGGATCTGTCCGAGCGCCGCGCCGACGCAATCAAGCGCTATCTCGTCGACAAATACGGCATCAACGGCACCGATCTTGTCACCGTCGGATACGGTGAGAGCAAGCTCAAGGATCCGAGCCAGCCGATGGCGGAAGTGAATCGCCGCGTCCAGGTCGTCAACATGGAAAACAAGGCCACGGCGTCGAACGCCAAGTAAGGGCGTGGCGCCGAGCAATAGTTTCCGGCTACAATACGTCCCGCAGCACAAATGCGGGACGTATTCGTTTTGGGCGCCATGGCAGGCCTTCGGCCGACCAAATGAGCTCTGCTTTGATTTGACTTCGAGTCTGGATTGATCCGGCGATGAAATTCTCCGAATACCTTAAACCTGCGCTCGGAGTGGCCTTCGTTGCCGCTCTCGCCATCGGCTATTACTGGTTCGAGCACCGTCCGCGCGCGGAAGAAAAGGAAACGCCGGGACAGGCGCTGGTGATCGTGACCAAATCCACCAATGCCTGTTTCTCCGACATGGTCCGCGTCACCGGCTTTATCGTGCCGCGGCGCGAGGCCCAGATCGGCGTCGATCAGGAAGGCTCCAGGGTCACTGATCTGTTCGTCAAGGAAGGCGATACGGTTACCGAAAATCAGGAGATGGCGCGCCTCACCCCGCCGCCGCAACAGCCGGGAGCCCCGGGAGGCCGATCTGGACCGATATCGCTTCGTGCGCCGGCTGCCGGTCTCGTCACCGAAGTCAGGACTGCGGTCGGCGCGCCGGCTTCGCCCCAGGCCGGGCCGATGTTCCGTGTCTCCGTGAACAATGAAATCGAGCTCGAAGCCGAAGTGCCGAGCGTTCATCTGCTCAAGCTCAATCCGGGTGCGACGGTACGCATCAGCCGTGACGATGCGCCCGATGTCGTCGGCAAGGTCCGGCAGATCTCGCCGCAGATCGACCGCACCACCCAACTCGGCAAGGTCCGGATTTCGCTGAACAACAACCCCTCGCTCAAGGTCGGCATGTTTGCCCGCGCCAATATCGATGCCAAGCGCTCCTGCGGCGTCGCCGTCCCGCGCACCGCTATCGACCGTCTGACCCTGCAGGTGGTCAAAGGCAACACCATCGAAACACGAAAAGTGCGGGTCGGCCTGACCTCCGAAACCTCAACCGAAATTCTTGAAGGCCTCGACGTCGGCGAAATCGTCGTGGCCGATGCTGGCACCTCGCTACATGACGGCGACCAGGTCAAGACCATGTTCGCCGACGAACTCGAGCGCACGCGGGCACGCTAATGGCTTTGAACATCTCGGCTTGGTCGATCCGGAACCCGCTTCCTTCGATCGTCTTTTCAATCATTCTCCTGGTCTTGGGCTGGGTCAGCTTCACCAAGCTCGCGGTGACGCGGTTGCCGAGCGCCGACATCCCCGTGATTTCGGTCGCGGTCGCGCAATTCGGCGCCGCTCCCGCTGAACTGGAAGCGCAGGTCACCAAGACCATCGAGGACGGCGTATCCGGCGTCGAAGGCGTGCGGCATATTTCATCCTCGATAACCGACGGCCTGTCGGTGACGACGATCCAGTTCGCGCTCGAAACCAACACCGATCGCGCGCTCAACGACGTCAAGGACGCGGTCACGCGCGTTCGGGCCAACCTGCCGCAGAACGTCAACGAGCCGCTGATCCAGCGCGTCGACGTGATCGGCCTGCCGATCGTCACCTATGCCGCGATCTCGCCGGGCAAGACGCCGGAGCAGCTTTCCTATTTCGTCGACGACGTCGTCAAGCGCGCGCTGCAGGGCGTGCGCGGTGTCGCGCAGGTCGAGCGCATCGGCGGTGTCGAGCGCGAAATTCTCGTTTCGCTCGATCCCGACCGGCTGCAGGCAGCGGGGCTCACCGCCGTTAATGTCAGCCAGATCCTTCGCGGCACCAATGTCGACCTCGCTGGCGGCCGTGCTGAAATCGGCAAGAATGACCAGGCGATCCGCACACTGGCGGGCGCCAAGACGCTGAACGAACTCGCCGGCACGATGATCCCGCTGTTCGGCGGCGGCGAGGTCCGGCTCGACGACCTCGGCACCGTCACCGATACAATTGCCGATCGCCGGACCTTTGCCCGCTTCAACGGCGAACCGGTGGTGGCGCTCGGCATCAAGCGCTCCAAGGGCGCCAGCGACGTGGTGGTGGCGGAGGCCGTGCAGAAGCGCATCGATGCGCTGAAGGTCGCCTATCCCGACGTCGACCTGAAACTGATCGACACCTCGGTCAACTTCACCAAGGGCAATTACGATGCGGCGATCTCGACCTTGTTCGAAGGCGCGATCCTCGCGGTGATCGTCGTGCTGCTGTTCCTGCGCGATATCAGAGCCACCATCATCGCCGCGATCTCATTGCCGCTGTCGATCTTTCCGGCGTTCTGGGCGATGGACCTGCTCGGCTTCTCGCTGAACCTCGTCTCCTTCCTCGCTATTACGCTGTCGACGGGCATTCTGGTCGACGACGCCATCGTCGAGATCGAGAACATCGTGCGCCACATGCGCATGGGCAAATCGCCCTATCGCGCCGCGCTGGAGGCCGCCGACGAAATCGGTCTCGCGGTGATCGCGATTTCGCTGACGATTATTGCGATTTTTGCTCCCGCCAGCTTCATGTCCGGTATCGCGGGACAGTTCTTCAAGCAGTTCGGCATCACCGTGTCGGTGCAGGTGTTCTTCTCGCTCCTGGCGGCGCGCTTCGTCACGCCGGTGCTCGCCGCTTACTTCCTGAAGGATCACCCGCACGAAGACCCGCCGCCCGGGCGCATCCTGCAGACCTACGCCAAACTCGTGACCTGGTCAGTGAAGCACTACTTCATCACGGTGCTGATCGGCTTCGGCGTCTTCGCCGCCTCGATCTGGAGCATTACGCTGCTGCCGCAAGGCTTCCTGCCGGCGCAGGACACCGCGCGCTCGCTGCTGGCAATGGAATTGCCGCCGGGCTCGCAGCTCGCCTATACCGAAAAGGTCACTGAAGAAATCGTCGCCCGGCTGCGCAAGCGTCCCGAGGTGAAGAGCATCTTCGTCGATGGCGGCCGGGTGCCGCCGGGAACGCAGGAAGTCCGCCGCGCCGCGCTGATCATCAACTACACGCCGAAGGCCGATCGCAAGATTACGCAGCGGCAGCTCGAACTCGAGATCGGCCAGGAGCTGGAAAACGTTCCCGATATCCGCTTCTGGTTCCTAGACGAAAACGGCCTGCGAGCGATTTCGCTGGTCGTGACCGGCACCGACAGCAACATCGTCAACAACGTCGCCAGCGAGCTGGCGACGCAGATGAAGCGGATCCCGATCATCGCCAACGTGATCTCGGAAACCGCGCTCGACCGCCCCGAGCTTCGCATCCGGCCGCGCGCCGAACTGGCGGCACGGCTGGGCGTTTCGACGGAGAGCCTGTCGCAAACGATCCGCGTCGCCACCATCGGTGACGTCGGCCCGGCATTGGCAAAGTTCGACGCCGGCGACCGTCAGGTGCCGATCCGAGTCCAACTCGAAGACAGTGCGCGCAGCGACCTGCAGATGCTGCAGCAGTTGCGGGTGCCGCTCGGCCAACGCGGCGAACGCGGCGGCGTGCCGCTGTCTGTCGTCGCCGACATCCAGCTCGATCAGGGCCCGACCAGCATCAATCGTTACGACCGCGAACGGCAGGCAACCGTTGCCGCCGACCTCGTCGGCACCGCCGCGCTCGGCGACGCCACCAAGTTGATCTACGATCTTCCGGTCATGAAGAGCCTGCCGAAGGGCGTGAGGGTAAGTCCGTCGGGCGACGCCGAAAGCCTCAACGAATTGTCGGAAGGCTTTGCGACTGCAATCACCGCCGGCCTAATGATGGTCTATGCGGTGCTGGTGCTGTTGTTCGGCACCTTCCTGCAACCGATCACCATCCTGTTCTCGCTGCCGCTCTCGATCGGCGGCGCGATCGCGGCATTGCTGCTGACCGGGAAGCAGCTCACCACGCCGGTGTGGATCGGCATCCTGATGCTGATGGGCATCGTCACCAAGAACGCCATCATGCTGGTCGAATTCGCGAGTGCGGCGATCCGCGAGGGCAGGAAGCGCGAAGACGCCATGATCGACGCCGGCATGAAGCGCGCCCGCCCGATCGTGATGACGACGATCGCAATGGCCGCCGGCATGATGCCGTCAGCGCTGGCGTTCGGCGCCGGCGGTGAATTCCGCTCGCCGATGGCGCTCGCGGTGATCGGCGGCCTGATCTTCTCCACCATCCTGTCGCTGGTGTTCGTGCCCGCGATGTTCATGGTGATGGACGATTTCGGCGCCCTGTGCTGGCGCCTCGGCAAGAAGCTGATCGTCTCCAGCGCGGAGACGGAGGATGCCAGCCACGGATCGGATCATCACGGCAAGCCGCCGGCCAAGGGCCCGCCCGCGATATCGCCTGCGGCGGAGTAGGTAAAACGGACGGGCCGGGAGACTAGCGCCACGGCTATCCGGCTGCCAAACTCCGACGAGGCAATCCTCGACATCCGTAAGATCGAGGATTATTGCCTCAGTCCGTCGCACCCACGCGGTCGTCACAAGGCCCGCGTATTCCGCGAGGCTCTTGGCCTGCAGCGCGCGGATGCTCCTTGGTTACGAGATGCCCTGCTGGCAGCAGCCCGCACCAGCGAGGCTTCCGAAGTTGCAGTCGATGCTTGGGGTACTCATTGGCGTCTGGACGCCAGGTCAGGCGACATGGCAAAGATGTTGTGGTAAGAACGATCTGGATCGTGCGAGCCGGTGAAGACCGGCCTATGTTCGTTACCTGTTGGGTACGATGATGACTTCGAAAGATAAGAACGAAGGCCCCTCCTTGCTCGACGTTGTCGCGCTGCTATCGGACATCCCGGCGCAGCAGCTTACACGTGGGCAAGTTGGCACGGTGGTGGAACTCTTGGACGATGGCACTTCGCTTGTGGAGTTCAGTGACGAGCAGGGCCAAGCCTACGCCGTCGTCCCCTGCCCGCGCGCAGAATTGCTCACCCTGCACTACGTTCCCGAAGTGGCCTGAGCTCAGCGACTACGTTACTCGTTCCTCGCCACCGCTGTCAGCTTGGTCATGTTCTGCAGCAAAATCCGCCCGCGCTGCAGGTCCAAGATGCCGTCCTTGCGCCAGAGCTGCAGTTGCCGGTTGACGCTTTCGCGGGCGGCGCCGACGAAGACGCCGAGTTGCTCCTGCGAAATGTGCACCTCCGAGCCGAAGTCGTCCGAGAGCGCGCAGAGCCGGCGCGCCAGCCGGACCGGCAGCGGCTGCAGCACGGATTCTTCCATCCGTTCGCTCTGCCAGCGGATGCGTTGGCACAAGAGCGTGATGATCTTGATCGCGACCTTGGGCTCGCGCTCCAGGAAGGCGAGGAAATCCTCGCGCCGCAGCACGAACAGTTCCGACGGCTCGCCGGCGGTGGCGTCCGCGGTGCGGCTTTGGCCGTCGAGCACGGCGACTTCGCCGAAGAGATCGCCGGAGCCCATGAAATTCAACGTCAGGCGGCTGCCGTCGGAGGCGCCGGTTTCGATCCGGATCTGGCCGCGGCGGACGCCGTACAGGGCGTCGCCGGGATCGCCCTTCTGGAACAACATTTCGCCGACGCCGAGCTGCTGGGTATGGCAAAGGCCGGAGATGCGCTGCAATTCGTCGGCGCCCAAATCCGCGAACATCGGGTTCATTTTCAAAATGACCGCAAATTCGGCCTGTTTAGTCATTTGTATTGCCTTCCAGATCGGCTCCACCGCCCCCGAACGCCGTTAGCAGGATTCCCCTGCCCGCAAGTGTGTCATAAGTCACATAACTTTGCAGTACGCCCGGATTATTTTTGGCTGCTTTGGGCGCTATCCCTTTCCGGGATAAGCTCGCCCGACCGGTTGCGACGGCGTGTCGAGCCACCGAAATAAGAGCCGTTTGCGCGGTCTGGAATGTCGATATGAGAGCACTGAAAATTGCCGGCGCCATCATTGCCGCCGTGATCGTCGTCATCGCGCTGCTGCTGGTGATCGGCATCCCCTCGGGCTACCTGAAGGCCGAGATCCAGGAGCGGATCGAGCGCGAGACCGGCTACAAGCTCGCCATTAATGGCGGCGCCAAGATCGGCCTGTGGCCACAGGTCAACATCCGGCTGAACGATGTCACGCTGCAGGATCCCAGGGATCGCGACATCAACCATCGTTTCACGGCCTCGAGCATCGAGGCGGACGTGACGCTGGCGAGCCTGTGGGCCGGCCGGCCGCAGATCACCGAACTCGTCATCATTCGCCCGGTGGTGAATTTGCCCCTGAAGCGCGAGCGCGTGAGGGAGGCCAATCCTCCCTCGAAGCCCGCCGGCGGCAAGACGGCGGACGCCTTTTCGATCGAGCATGTCAGCGTCACCGGCGGCACCATCGTGTTCTCCAATTTGCGCGACCGCGTCGAGAACAGGATCGAGACCGTCAACGCCGACATTACGATTGATGCCGACCGCAAGGTTACGCTGACCGGCAGTGCGCGCAGCGGCGGCCATCCGCTGAAATTCGAGGGCAAGGCGGCGCTGCCCGCGGCCCCGATCGAACGGCAGAATATTCCGGCCGAGATCAAGATCGACGCGCCGGGCCTGTTGCACGCGCAGCTCATGGCGAAGGCCGAAGCCCGGCTCAACGGCTCGGTCGTGATGATCAACGGCGTCACCGGCGCGCTCGGCGACGGCGCGTTCAACGGCTGGGCCTCGGTCGATCTGTCGAGCAAGCCGCTGGTCAAGCTCGACCTCGATTTCCAGAAGCTCACGGTCCCGATGTCGCGTAGCACCGATTCTTCCTCAGGCCAGCCCTGGAGCAACGCGACGATCGACGTCAATGGGCTCAACTACGTCGACGTGCAGGCGCGCATTTCCGCGGCCGAACTCAAAATCGGCGACGCGCGCTTCACCCCTGCCGCGATCGACGCCACGCTCGCAAGCGGCGTCTTGAAGGCGCAGGTTGCCAATGTCGGCGCCTATGACGGCAACGCCAATGGCGACCTGACTGTCGATGTCTCCACCGCCAATCCCACTTATGCGATGCGGGCCGATCTCACCAGCGTGCGCGCGCTGCCGCTGCTGGATGGCCTTGCCGATTTCGACAGGATCGACGGCAGGATGCAGGCGAAGATCAGCGTGCGCTCCAACGGCACGAGCCAGCGCGCGATCATGTCGAACATGGCGGGCACCGCCTTCGTCGTGTTCCAGGACGGCGCGATCAAGGGGCTCAACGTCGCGCAGATGATCCGCTCGCTCACGGCGAGCACCTTGTCCGGGTGGCAGGCGAGCGATGAGAAGGCGACGGATCTGTCGCAGTTGTCGGCGTCGTTCAAAATCGACAAGGGGCAGGCGCAGACTACCGATCTCAATCTGGTCGGCCCGCTGGTGAAGATGACCGGCGTCGGCACCATCGATCTCGGCACCAAGCAGATCGGCTTCCGTGTCGAGCCGAAACTGGTGATGACCACCGAAGGCCAGGGCCGCGCCAGCGATCCGGTCGGGCTCGGCATTCCCGTGATGATCGAGGGACCGTGGGGGAGCCCACGGATCTATCCGGAGATGCAGGGCATCCTCGACAATCCGGAGGGGGCCTATGCCAAGCTGCGCGAAATGGGCAAGGGCCTGTTCGGCCAGAACGGCGCCGGGCTTGGCGCTGCGATCGGCAACCTGCTCGGCGGCGGACAACAAGGTGCGGCCGGCGGACAGGGCACTACGCCCGGCACCGGCCAGACGGGCGGCAAGCCGAATGATCCGCTCGGCGGTCAGCTTGGTGAGACCATCGGCAATCTCATTCAGGGATTGGGTGGATTGGGCCAGAATCAGCCGCAAGGCGGCACGCGCCCGGGCGGTCAACGGAGCCTGACGCCGACCTCGCCCGCCGATGCGCCGACCCAAGCCGCGCCGGCCGAGCCGGCAACTCCCGCACCGCCGAGCGATACGACGGCGCAGCAGGACAGCCAGCCGATGAACGAGGTGTTGCGGCAGTTGTTCAATCGGTGAGGCCCACGGCCCCGTTTCCTGCCTAAATCGGGGCTAACCATGCTGGCGGAGGGCCCGCCGGCTCCCTCAATTCGTGCTAAACAGGCCCTCATCCGGGGCCCCCGATAGCGGCCGGCCCCGCAGCAAGCGACGAACGGATGCGCATGCTCTAAGGCGTGGCGCACGAGGGTCCGGATGAGCGAGGGCAACGACAGAGCAAGATTTCTGCGCGAGGGACTGTTTGCCAAATACGTCGTCGCGCTGGTCGGGCTTGTCGTGTTCGTGCTGGCCATCAACGGCGCGATGGAAATCTGGATCACCTATCGCGGCATCAAGAGCTCGCTCCACGACGGCATGTCCGACAAGGCGGAGGCGACCGCGAAGCGGATCGCGCAATCGATCTCCGAGCTGGAGCGGCAGATCTCCTGGGTGACGCGCGCCTCCTCCAACACGCTGGACCTGCGCCGCGCCGACTACACCCAATTGCTGCGGCAGGTGCCGCAGGTCAGCCAGCTCTCGCTGCTTGGCAGCAACGGCCGCGAGCAGCTCCGCCTGACGCGGCAGACTGTCACGCTCGGCAGCAACGCCGATTTTTCCCGCGATGTCCGCTTCACCGAAACCGTTTCGCGCGGCACCAGCTTTGCGCCGGCCTATCTGCGCGACCAGCAGCCGTTCATGTCGATCGCGCTGTCGCATGCCGACGGCAGCATCACGATTGCCGAAATCGACCTCGATTTCCTCTCCGAATTTTTGATCGACGCCCAGGTCGGCAAGGTGGCGTATGCCTATGTCACTGACGCCAAGGGCGAGGTGCTGGCCAGGTCCTCGAACGGGCCCGAGGTCGGCAAGAATCTGTCGGCGCTGCCGCAGGTCGCTGCCGTCAGCAAGCCCGGCGGCGTGGCGCCGGCGTCGGGTACCGATGCCAATGGCGATGCCGTGCTGACGACCTCGAGCCTGGTGCCGAAACTCGGCTGGCGCGTGTTCTTCGAACAGCCGACGGCGCAGGCGCTGACGCCGATCCGCGACCAGTTGGTGCGGATCGCGCTTTTGATCGCGCTTGGCCTCGTGGTCGCGATCATCGCCGGCACCATCATGGCGCGGCGCCTGCTGGTGCCGATCACGGCGCTGCAGGCCGGCGCGCGGCGGCTCGGCGCCGGCGATTTCGGCCACCGTATCGAGGTGAAGACCTCCGACGAATTGGAGGAGCTCGCCAACCAGTTCAACGGCATGGCCGGGCAGCTCGCCGAGACCTATTCGAACCTCGAAACCAAGGTGAACGAGCGCACGCGGGATCTCGCGCAATCGATCAACGAGCTCAAGGTGCTCGAGGAGGTCGGCCGCGCGGTCGCCTCCTCGCTCGATCTCAACGCCGTACTGCCGACGGTCGCCGCGCGCGCGCTGGAGATCACCCATGCCGATGCCGTGCTGATCTACGGCTATGACGCCGGCAATCACCAATTCAGCCTGACCGAGGCCATCGGCATCGACAAGGCGGCCGAAGGCCGCCATCGCGCCATCGACGCCGACCATTCGCCGCTTGGCGAGGCCGCAACCAGCGGCGAGCCGATCGCGATCCCCCAGCTCGGCGCGACGGCCGAGCATCCGCTGCGCGATGTCGCGATGGAAGCCGGCTTCCACTCGGTGCTGGTGGTGCCGCTGGTCGACCAGACCGGCATTTTGGGATCGCTGGTGGTGCTGCGGCGGAACGAGGGCGAATTCTCCGCCAATCTGATCGGCCTGATGAAGACGTTTGCGCACCAGGCGGTGCTGGCAATGCGCAATGCGCGGCTGTTTACCGAAGTGGACCACAAGAGCCGCGAGCTGCTCGACGCCAACGACATCGTGCGCGAGCAGGCGAGCAAGCTGCAGGAGCAGACCGACCAGCTCCGCGACTGGAATCGCTCGCTGGAGGAGCGGGTGGAGACGCAGCTCGGCGAGATCGAGCGCATCCGACGGCTGGAGCGTTTCCTGGCGCCGCAGGTGGCGCAGCTCATCGCCTCCTCCGACGGTCATGAGGGCCTGCTCGACAGCCACCGCCGTGAGGTGACGGTGGTGTTCTGCGATTTGCGCGGCTTTACGGCGTTCACCGAGACCACCGAGCCGGAAGAGGCGATGAACGTGCTGCGCGAATATCACGCCGCGCTCGGCGAACTGATCTTCAAGTACGAGGGCACGCTCGACCGCTATGCCGGCGACGGCGTGATGATCCTGTTCAACGCGCCGATCCAGTTCGAGGACCACACCGCGCGCGCGGTGCGGATGGCGGTGGAGATGCGCGACACCATTGGCGGGCTGACCGAGAAGTGGCGCAACCGCGGCCACAATCTCGGCTTCGGCATCGGCATCGCGCTCGGCTACGCCACCCTCGGCCAGATCGGTTTTGAGCAGCGCCTGGAATACGCCGCGATCGGCAGCGTGACCAATCTTGCGTCGAGACTCTGCGACGAGGCCAAGGCCAACCAGATCGTGGTGAGCCGGCGCGTCTATGGCATGGTCGAGCCGTGGACCGAGGGCCGGCCGATCGATGATTTGAATTTGAAGGGATTCAACCATCCGATTCTGGCCGCGGAGATCACCGCCTGGCGCGAGTCGGTCGACAACGTGGTCGATGCCGCCGCGGCGGCGGCGCGGATGAAGAAGAAGTCGTAATGCGCGGGTGCTTACCCTCCCCTGGAGGGGAGGGTCGACGCGAAGCGGCGGGGTGGGGTGACGGTCTCTCCACTCGAACGGTGCCCGAGCTGAGAGATCACCCCACCCCGTCACGCATCTCGCTTCGCTCGATCCGTGCCGACCCTCCCCCTCCAGGGCAGGGGAATCGCATGTTCAATTCCGTAAGTTATTGCGCAGCGGCGAGAAATTGATTCTGAAGGTAGCTCCTGATTCGGATGGAGCGGCCGATGAATCGATTTGCGGAGTGCTTCGAGGAACTGCCGGACCCGCGCGCGGACAATGCGCGGCACGATCTGACGGAGATTTTGTTCATCGCCTTGATGGCGACGCTGTGCGGGGCAACGAGTTGCACCGACATGGCCTTGTTTGCGCGAATGAAGGCCTATCTTTGGGAGGGCGTGCTGGTGCTCGAGCATGGTCTGCCGAGCCACGACACGTTCAGCCGCGTGTTCCGCATGCTCGATCCGAAAGCGTTCGAGAAAGCCTTCCAGCGCTTCATGAAAGCCTTTGCCGAAGGCGCGAAGATCGAACGGCCAAAAGGCGTGATCGCGCTCGACGGCAAGGCGCTGCGGCGCGGCTACGAGCGCGGCAGGAGCCACATGCCGCCGGTCATGGTGACCGCTTGGGCGGCGCAGACCCGCATGGCGCTGGCCAACGTGCAGGCGCCGAACAACAACGAAGCTGCTGGCGCGTTGCAGTTGATCGAACTTCTGCAGCTCAAAGGCTGCGTGGTGACGGCCGATGCGCTGCACTGCCATCGCGGCATGGCCAAGGAGATCGTGGCGCGGGGCGGCGATTACGTGCTGGCGGTGAAGGAGAACCAGCCAGCGCTGTTGGCCGACGCCAGGGCGGCGATTGCCGCAGCGGTGCGCAAGGGCAAGAAGCCGGTTTCCACCACCGAGGCAGATCATGGCCGAAAGGAAAAGCGCAGTGTGCTTGTCGTGCCCGTCAAGGATATGGAGCGGAAGCACAACTTTCCGGGCCTCAAAGCCGTCGCACGGATCAGCAGCAAGCGCGGCAAGGACAAAACCGTCGAGCGCTACTTCCTGATGAGCCAAAACTACAGCCGCACGCAGGTTCTGCGCATCGTTCGCACCCATTGGACCATCGAAAACGGCCTGCACTGGCCGCTCGATGTCATCCTCGACGAGGATCTGGCCCGCAATCGCAAGGACAACGGCCCGGCCAACCTTGCCGTACTCAGGCGCCTTGCCCTCAATGTTGCCAGAGCCCATCCCGACACAACCAGCTCCTTGCGCCTCAAGCTCAAGCGGGCTGGCTGGAACGATGCCTTCCTCTTCGAACTCATTGCTCACATGCGATAGCCCTGCCCTCCAGGGGAGGGTGAAGCTAGCGCCTGATTCAATTTTCAAATAGCCACACACACCAAAACCTCCCGCAGCGCCGTTGCGCCCGAGGATTTGCTTCATTCACCGCCCCATGAAAACAAGAGGGCACAGGGAAGACTGGGTGCTCGACGCACCCGCCTGTCAGTGCCAACCGGGCTGCTGCATTCGCGCGCGGGTCTGTGCCAATTCTTCGAGGCTGCTGTCGATCTGCGTGCGGTACATGCCGATGTCCTCGAGATGGCGATCGTCGAGCTTGCGCAGGGCCTCGCGCATGGCGTGCCGTTCGTGGCGCGCAATGACCGCTGCGAGGAAGCGGTTGACGAGACGGCGCAGGCGCGCGAGCCAAACCGCAGTTCGCCAGGCAAATGGCCTGGTGGCGGAGGTCGGAATGGTGGTCAGCATAGTCATGGCTGTTTTCTTTCAAACCGTAGCCGGAACCCTGTGAGCTTGCCGGGCGTCCTTTCTATCGAAGGCCTGCTGCCAGCATGGTGTCAGCAGGCTTCGGTACGTACGCCTGAACGCGCGACGAGCACCGGACCCGGCTGGATCAAGGATCCAAAATGAGGAAACGATGAACCGCACCGCCGGCAGGGCCAGCCCGCCGGTGATGCAAGACGAAGCTCGTCAGGCCACCTTTCGTCCGGCCGCGAGATCCTTGACGGCTTCGGTGGTCAGCGGCTGACCGCCGACGCCCCAATCGCCGCTCGCGACTTCGGAAATCTTGACCCAGGTAACGCCGCGCATGTTCTCGCCTTCGATCGACACCATGGCGTCCGTAAGCTTCCTGATCATCTGGCTCTTCTGCTCGGAATTGAACACGTTCTCGATGACGTGAACCTCTATCAATGGCATGCAGTTCTCCTGCTCCTATTTTTTACGCGTTTTCTTCACGCGAACCGGCATCCACCCCGGATCAAGTCCGAGGGCATGCTTCGCTCGAAAACGCTCTAGACCTCGCAGCAGCGAGGGCAGCGTCAACATGCCCGTTACGACCGGCCAAGACTTTCAGACCGCTCTGATTTACTGTCCAGACTCGCTTGAGATATCGCCGCGAAGCTATTGCAGACCGGCGCGCCGAAACCCTTCCAGATAATGTGCCTTGTCAGCCTCGTGCTCGAACGGCAGTCCGCTGGCCAGCCAGGCGAGCGAGATGTTGGGCTGGACGCCGCGGAGGCCCTCGATGGCTGCTTTAGCGGCGTCAGTGTCGCCGGCCATGCCGAGGGAGGCCGTCAGCACGCGGTGGGCGCCGACGAAGTCGGTGCGCTGCCGCAGCGCTTCACGCGACAGGCGGATCGCCTCTGCGTAATTTTTGCCGACATACTGGCAATAGGCGGCGACGCCGCAATAGATCGCGGCAAAGGGATCGCGGGGTGAGAGTTTCAGCGCCTCGCGCGCCGCGCGATCACCGTCTTCCCAGCGCCCGCGATAGGACAGCGCAACACCATAGATGCCGCGCGCGGGCGAAAAATTCGGATTGAGCCGCAGCGCCAGCTCGAATTCGGCGATGCAATCATCGAAGCGCCGGTTGAACAGATAGACGCTGGCCAGCGCATAATGCGCCCACGCGTCCTCGCTGTCGGCCCGGATCGCCGCCAGCGCCGCGCGCTCCGCCGTTGGTACGGCCCTGGACATTTCCTGCCAGCCCATATGGGCGCCGAACGTGTGGCAGGCAGCCAGCAGGCTGAGCGCCTGGCCGTAAGCAGGATCGACACTGATCGCCTTTTCCAAGAGCGCCTGCGCGACCAGATTGTCCTGCCGCGTCACGCGCCAATAATGCGATAGCGCCCGCATCACCAGATCCCAGGCATCCATGTTGTCAGGCGTCTTGCGCCGGGCCCGGAAATCTTCGGCAGCGTAGAGTTGCGGCTCGATCGCCGCGACGACTGCCTGCGTGATTTCGTCCTGCACGGCGAACACGTCGGCGAGATTGCGGTCGTAGCGTTCCGCCCAGAGGTGACTGCCGCTCGCCACGTCGACGAGCTGGGCCGTGATGCGCACATGGTCGCCGTCCTTGCGCACGCTGCCTTCGACGACATAGCCGACGCCGAGCTCCTCGCCGATCTGCTGGTGGTGGACGGATTTCCCCCGGTAGATGAACGAGGAATTTCGCGCGATCACATAGAACCAGCGCAGCTTCGACAGCGCGGTGATGATGTCCTCGCTGATGCCTTCGGAAAAATATTCCTGCCCCGGCTCGCCAGAGAGATTGGCAAACGGCAGCACTGCAATCGCGGTGCGATCGAGCGCCGGGAGGGGCGGGTGCAGCGGTTCGCCCGCGAGATCGAGCGGCTGGGGCGCACCGGCACGCGCTTCGCGGCCGTTCGCGGCTTTCGGCTGCACGTCGCCGACGAAACGAAAACCTTTTCGCGCGAGCGTGCGGATCATGATTTGATCCTTGCCACTGTCGCCGACCGCCTTGCGCGCGGCGTTGATCCGGCTCGTCAGCGTGGATTCGGAGACGATGCGGCCATCCCACACCTTCTCGATCAGATCGTCCTTGGTGACGACGCGGTCGCGGTTTTCGATCAGATGAACCAATAGATCGAACACCTGCGGTTCGACCGCCACGCTCTCGCCGCCGCGCGTCAGCTCGCGAAGGTCGACGTCCAGCACATGGTTGGAAAAGCGAAATTGCACGGCTTCAATCCCGGTTAAATCGTCATAGTCATTTCGGATCGGCACGTAATTTCCGGTCACTTTGTCCCGCACTTCTTGTTTGAGCATGATCTCCGGGCAAACGCTCCGCGTTTGTCCCAAGGGAAAACCGGTATCGACTTTTCCGGATCATGCTCCCGGAAGAGGTAGAGCGAATTTCCCGGCGGGTCCTTGTGAAAAATCTCACAGAAACGGGCATCTCACTGAAAAATCAGGGTCCCCTCAAGGCAAAATCAGCCCCGCATCACAGTCTTTAGGTCCGCCCAAGGCCATGTTTGGTTCATCGCGGCCCTCTTCCGTGGCCGCAGCATCCCAAAAAGGAGACGTCGATGGCCGCCCAGAGCGCGATCGCAACGACCCACACCCAAGCCGATTCTGCCCAACCTGCCCCCGACCTTGCAGCCCTCAAGACGCGTCAACAAGCCGCATGGTCGTCAGGCAATTACGCCATTGTCGGCTCGACGCTGCAGATCGTCGGCGAAGAACTCTGCGAGGCGCTCGATCTCAAGGCCGGCTCAAAGGTGCTCGATGTAGCCGCCGGCAACGGCATGGCGAGCCTCGCTGCGGCTCGGCGGTGGTGCGACGTCACCTCGACCGACTACGTGCCGGCGTTGCTGGAGCGCGGTCGGGCACGCGCCGCGGCGGAAGGCATGCAAATCGAATTCAGGGAAGCTGACGCGGAAAACCTGCCGTTCGATGATAACAGTTTTGACACGGTGCTCTCCACCTTCGGCGTCATGTTCACGCCGAACCAGGACCGCGCGGCCGCCGAGCTGATGCGGGTCTGCAAGCCCAAGGGCCGGATCGGCCTGGCGAACTGGACGCCGGACGGTTTTATCGGACAGGTCTTCAGGACGCTCGGCAAATATCTGCCGCCGCCCACTGGGGCCAAATCGCCCGCGCAGTGGGGAACGAGCGCACGGCTGACCGAAATGTTCGACGCGGACGCACGCTCGATCAGAGCGGAATCGCGCATCTTCAGGTTCCGCTATCGCTCGCCGGCGCACTTCCTCGACGTGTTCAAGACGTATTACGGCCCGGTGCTGAAAGCGTTCGCAGCCCTCGAGCCGGCGAAACAGGAAGAGCTGCATAACGACCTGCATGCCCTGATCGTTCGCATGAACCGCTCCGGCGACGGCACGATGGTCGTGCCCAGCGAATATCTCGAGGTCGTCATCACCAAGCGGTGAAACCGAGCGGGATGATGTTTCTTCGAATCGTCATCCCGCTCTGGCTCGTTGATTTGAGCATGATCTCCGCGCAAACGCGTTCCGCGTTGTCGCGAGAGAAAACCGGTGTCCACTTTTCCGGATCATGCTCCGCCAGCAGGATTAGCGGAGCCGTTGGCGTGGCTCCGCCGGTGGCGTCCCGCATAAGAATCAGGAGCATTTCGATGACCAATGTGATTGAAATCTCGCGCGCATATCGCGAGAAGGCTTGCGTCGTGGCGCTGCATTGCTCGCTGGGCTCAGGCCGCCAATGGAAGACGCTCGCCGATGAACTCGGGCGCGAGCATCCATTCTTCGCTCCTGACATCGCGGGCTATGGCACCAATAGCTGCTGCGCGGCGGATCTGCCGCTGACGCTCGCGGAGGAAGTTCGATGCCTGAGCGGCCAGCTCCACGATGCGGACGGCCCCATCCACCTCGTCGGCCATTCCTACGGCGGCGCGATTGCGTTCAAGATCGCGACCTGCTCCCGTTTCGCGCATCGCCTGCGCAGCCTGACGCTGATCGAGCCGGTGCTGCCGACGCTGCTGTGCGAGAGTGACGCGGACCGGCGGCTGCACGCGCGTTTCGCGCAGGTCGCCCGTGACGTTTCCGAGGATCTCTGGAATGGATCGGCGCTGGAAGCGATCGACATGTTCATCGAATTCTGGAACGGCTCCGGTCCGCAGGATCCGCTACCGGCCAGCGCGCGCCTGCGCATGATCGAGCGCGCCGACAAGCTTGCGTTCGATTTCACGGCGGCGTTCGCCGAAGAAAATGTCGCCACCGCGGCGGCCTCGCTTCGCGTGCCGACGCTATTGTTTTCGGGAGGGCTGTCGCCCTATCTCACCCAACGCATCGTGCAGCGGCTCGGCGCGATCATCGACTGCGCCGAGATCCGGCATTTGCCGGCCGCCGGCCATATGCTCCCGGTGACGCACGCGTCATCCGTCAATCCCGCGATCGCGAGGCATATCGGCCGCGCGGACGAACTGGCCGGCGTTCCGCTTGCGCTCGAAACGGCGCCGGCGGAGGCCGGCAGCCGGGCGGAGGGGTGACATTCTTGGCGCTTGGCTCTCCCGCCGGCCTTCTGGTATCGGTAAGGCCGAAACCGGGAACGAAACGCAGATGACCATCTTCCGCGCACGCGGCCTTTCACTGACGCTGGCCCCCCTGATTGCCGCAGGCTTGATCTGCCTTTCCACCTTGCCCGCTTCCGCCGCCGACGACACCGACCCTACCGCCCCCAAGGGCGCCGCGGTCACCGTGCTCAAGGCCGCGAAGTCCTGTTTTGCCAATATCGTCGAGGTGTCCGGCACCATCATTGCGCGCGAGGAGACGCAGGTGCGGCCCGAGCGGATGGGGCTGAAGGTGGCCGAGGTGATGGTGGATGCGGGCGACAGCGTCACCGCAGGCGCGGTGCTGGCGCGGCTGAACTTGCCGGAAGGCGGGCAGATCACGGTGCAGGCGCCGGTGGCGGGCGTGATCTCGGCCACAACGGCGTCGGTCGGCGCGATGGCGGGGGCCAAGGGCGAAGCGCTGTTCTCGATCATCGCGCGCGGCGAGTTCGACCTGGTCGGCATGGTGCCGACGCGCGATATCGCCAAACTGCAGGTGAACCAGACCGCGCGGATCAAGGTGATCGGCGCCGGCGAGGTCGACGGGCGGGTGCGGCGTCTCTCGACCACGGTGGAGCCGAACAGCCAGCTCGCGCAGGTGTTCGTCGGCGTCACCACCCCCCGGCGGCTGCTCGTCAATTCAAGTGGCCGCGCGCAGATCAGGACCGGACAGAGCTGCGGCGTCGCGGTGCCGCTGACCGCGATCCTCTATGGCACCGCCGGCACCGTGGTGCAGGTGGTGCGGCGCGCCCGCGTCGAAACGCGGCGGGTGGAGACCGGGCTGATGTCGGCCGGCCAGGTCGAGATCACCTCGGGCCTGCAGGAAGGCGACATCGTGGTGGCGCGCGCCGGCGCGCTCTTGCGCGAAGGCGATCCGGTGCGGGCGGTAACGGCGAGCGCGGACGGGAAGTAGGTGTCCGTCGCCCCTGCGAACGCAGGGGCCCATAACCACCGCACTCAGTCGTTGAAGCAAAGCCGTCTCCCCGTGTGCCATTTCCGCGGGCCGCGGCGTATGGGTCCCTGCGTTCGCAGGGACGACGGGGAGATGTTGTGCGCGAAAAGCGCCTTACCCGCCGAGGCGGACGTCTTCCAGCAAGGACGAGGACACCTGCGGCACCTGCTCGCCGTCGGAGGCGCGGGAGATGGAGATGCGGGTCTTGTTGAAGGCGCTGGCGACGCCGGGCTGCGAATTCAGATTGTTGAGCAGCTCGGTGACCAGCACGCTGTACTGGCCCTTGCCGTCGTCGGCCACCTTGCCCGGCGTGGCCGAGGTCAGGATCAGCGCGTTCTCCGGCGTGGAGATCGGGGCGAGGCCATGGGAGTAGGAGCGGAAGCGGCGCTCGTAAGGATTGCGGCGGGAGGCATCGACGACGACGAGCTTGGCGCTGGCGCCCTTCTCGGTCATCGTATCAAGCACCTGCTCGATGCTGACGCCGTCGCGGCGCACATCGGCTTCCTTCCAGATCGCGGCATCGACCGGGATCATAAAGCTCTCGCGGCCGACCTGGACGCCATAGCCGCCGAAGAACAGCATCGCGACTGTGTCCGGCTTGATCTTGTCTTTCAGGCGGGCGACGGCGCGGGCCATGTCGTCCTTGGTGGCGTCTTCGACCACGTCGACGTCAAACCCCTTGGCGCGCAGCGCGGCGGTGAGGCCGCGGGCGTCGTTGATCGGCTGGGACAAAGGCGCTGCGGCATCCGGATAATGGCCGTTGCCGATCACCAGGGCGACGCGGGCGGAGGTGCCGATCGCACCGGTCTGCTCGGTGCCGATCGCCTTGGCGGCGTCGAGCGAACGCTTGTTCAGCGCGGCATGGGCCCCGATCGCCAGCGACACCAGGCCGACAAACGCCACCGCAATGGTAACGGTGCGGCGGGAAATGCAGAGCTGACCAAGGTTCATTCGCGTTTCCATTCCCAAGTTTGTCCACAGCGCCAAACAAGACCGCGCCGGTTAGTCGCGTGAGGACCGTTCAGGTTTGATGGGGTTGCCGGGTGTGTGCCGTCTAATTGCGCTCAATTTGCGGCACCGCAACAACGGTCTTTTAGCCTGTCGGGCCCTTCCGGACAACCTCATTCGACGCATGGAACCAATTGCAGCCGATTATGGAGGAGGGTTAACGCCAGGTAAGTGACCCATATCACATTGTGTTCCTCGCTAGATTTGGTTAGTTCTCAAGGGCTTGCAGGCCCATCCGGCCGGCGGTGGCTGCGTAGACTCCCATCGAGCCCGTACAGAAGCCCCGGGACTACCGGGGTTTTACGGATCGTGCTCAACGTGGCCCTCCCTTCACCGTTCCGGCGGAAAGAAACTGCATGGGCTTTTCTACCATCGCCGGCGCCGCATTTCGGGCGCTGACCGCGCGGAAAGACGGCCCGTCGCTCTACGACATCTGCGACCCCGTGCTGCTGAAATACCGCGGCGGCGACCCCCATCTGGGAAAATTCTATCGCACCGCGCTGGGCAACCCGGCGCTGCGGCCGCTGCTCCGGCGGACCGGGCACCCGGCGTTGCGCGACCAGAAGCGGCTCGGCGCCCTGCAGGAGGCGCTGCGACGGGCGCGCGACGATGCCGAGCCGGACTGGGCCGCGGTGGGGCAGCCGATCGCCGAACTGATGGCCGATATCAATGTCCGCCACCCCGCCCCCGGACCGGTGGCGGCACTGGGCCGCCCGCCCGATCGAAGCGAGATCGACAAAGTGATCCGCCGCTGCGGCGCGCATCTGCTCGGCTCGTTCGCCAAGAACGGCTTCATCCCGACCTATGCCGCCTTCAACCTGATCGGCGATGCCGACATGGGCGGGCGCGAGATGCTGATGGCGCTGACCGGGCTGAACTCGCGCGGCTACAAGAACTCGACGCTGCTGTTCAACCTGGCGCGGATCTTCATCGCGCATTCGCCGGCGCGTGCGCTGATCAACCCGCCCTGGCGAGGGATCGCCGAGCCGATGTGGGAGCCGATGCAGATCCGCCACCGCTCGGCCTATTACGACGCCTTCTTCACCGAGGCGCTGCTCAGTTACGTCGAGACCGGGCTGGCGTCTTCGGACGAGGCCACGGCCTCAAGGCGCGCGATTTCGGAAATGGTCGATTTTTGCCTCAAGACCTCAGTCGAGGAAGTGCCCGCGCATAATGGCACCACCGTGAACGTGATCACGGCCCTGGCGCCGCTGCCGCATCCGCGGTTCTCAAAATTCTTCTCGCAGATCAAGCAGGATTTAGGTTTCGGCATCTACGTGCCGGACTGCGACACCACGGCGTGCTCGTTCTCGGCCGCTACACAAGCCGGCTGCACCGATCCGATCCTCGATCAGCCGCTGCTGGATTTCTATCGCGGCTATCAGGTGCGCGAGGGCGCCAACGAGCCGCGCGTCACCGTGCCCTTGAACGACAATATCGATTACGAGGGCGGCGTCGTCACCTGGATCGACAATCTCGCGGGCGACCGCCCGTATGGCAACGATCTCGATCCGACGCTCAACCTCGATATTCTCGAGGTCTCTTTCCGCAATCTGACGCGCTGGAAGATCCTCGAGACGCCGCAGCGGCTGGAGACGGTGCATCGCATCCTGGGCTTCCAGCGGCGGCTCGCCGAAAGCGGCGCGTTCAAAAATCCGCGCTCGCATATCTATTATCTGCCGGAACTGTACTCCGCCTATTTCGGCCGCTGCCATGCCGCGTTCATGGCATTGCCCGAGCCCGCGCGGCAGGCGATCGATCCGGACGGCACGTTCGCGCTGATCCGCGAGAAGGTGCTGGCCTATGTCGAGGGTGAACTGATCGCGCGCGAGATGAACCCGTTCGACGCCGCGCTGGCGCTGATGGCGCTGGCGCATCTCGGCGCCGACGTCTCGACATTCGCGCCGGCGCTGCATGTCATCGTCGCAAGTCTCGGCGAGGGCGGCAGGCACGGGCCGTATCGGGCGTACGAGTGGAACAAGATGAAGACACCGACGCGGATTCTGGTCGGCGGGCCGGAAGTGACGTCGGCGTTTGTGCTGATGGGCCTGGCGCTGGCGCGGCGGGTGATGACGAAGGGCAATGCGTGACACGGTGCTTACCCTCCCCTGGAGGGGGAGGGTAAACATCTCGCGGGAAGTTGAAAGCCATGCGACACCGCCGCTCTGGCAAGGCGGCCGCATTGTCCGCACAATCCGCCGCATTATTTCGCATCGTTCCGCTATCAGGATTGCTGATGAAACCACGGACATTGCTGCCCGCCCTTCTGCTATTGCTACTGCCCGCCACCTCGCACGCGGCCGACATCACCGGCATTCCAAAAATCCGCGAGGGCGATCAGCTCCAGATCGGCCACACGCGCATTCGCCTCGGCGGCATCGACGCGCCTGCCGTCGATCAGCTCTGCCTCAACACCAAGGGCGAGCGCTGGACCTGCGGCGCCGCCGCGCGCGACGAGCTGATCAAACGCTTCGGGGCCAAGAGCTGGACCTGTCATACACGGGCGGTGGCAGATCGCCGCGGCCGCACGGTGGCGCGCTGCGAGGCCGACGGTGAGGACATCCAGAAATGGCTGGTGTCGAACGGCTGGGCACTGGCGCTGACGCGCCTCTCGCGCGACTACGAGGCAGACGAGAAGGCCGCGCGCGAAGCCAAAGCCGGGATGTGGCAGGGCGCGTTCATCGCACCGTGGGACTGGCGCATCCGCAACAAGAAAACCGCCGTTCTCGGCGCAGTCACGCCGCCGGAGAATGCCCGGGCGGTCCTCTTGGCCTCGGCATCAGGACCGGTGGCGCCCTCGCCCGACTGCACCATCAAGGGCAACGTTAATCGCTCCGGCGAGTGCATCTATCACCAGCCGACAAGCCGCTGGTATGCGAAGATCGAGATGAAGATCTCAAAAGGCACGCGCTGGTTCTGCTCGGTCGAGGAGGCCGAAGCTGCGGGTTGTCGGGAGACGCGGCGGTAGCGGTGCTCTTCAACCGCGCCCCGCTTGCGGGCAGAGGGAGCGGCATCTACGGTGTCCGATCAACGCATCGAAAAACAAATGCGGCGACGACGCGGCTTGCGGCGGGCAATGTTGCTCACGCTCGTCATCCTCGGCGGTTACGGCCTGCTCGCCTATCTGGTGCTGCCGGGCTTCTGGACGCATTACGAGCATCAGCGCGGGCTGACCAGCATGCCGATGGTGACGCGGACCGCGCAGGGCATTCCCGGCGATCCCATGAATGTCGGGCTGATCGGAGACCAGCGCGACGTGGTCTGCGCGATGCATGCTGCGGGCTGGTATCCGGCCGACCGGATTACGCTGAAATCCTCGATCGAGATCATCGGCAGCGTGCTGCTCGACCGCCCCTACAAGGAGGCGCCGGTGAGCAACCTCTATTACCTCGGCCGCCGCGAGGATCTCGCCTATGAAAAACCAATCGGGAGCAGCGCCGACCGCCGCAACCATGTGCGCTATTGGAAGGTGCTGGAGAGCGGCGAGGAGAAGCGACCGGTCTGGCTGGGAGCTGCGACGGAGGATCGCGGCGTCGGCGTCAGCCGATACACCGCCGCCGTCACGCACCACATCTCGCCCGATCTCGACGCCGAGCGCGCGCTGCTTGCAGCCGATCTGGAAAATGCCGGCATGGTGGACGCGAAATACCAGGTCACCGGCATCGGCCCCACGATCGCAGGGCGGAACGGCGGCGGCGACGCCTATTACACCGACGGCGAAATCTGGGTGCTGCGGCTGGTCGAAGCCTGCAGGAAGCGCGAGGGGCCTGCAGTGACGATCCCGAGCCCGCCGGCGACCGAGCTCAAGGATCAGATCTGGCGCGCGATCGCGAATGCGGTGGGGAAATGACCCGCGATGATTGTGGGGAGCGGAGCAATGAGAGCAATCAACTCTTTTTGCGGCTCTGGATTGCTTCGCTGCGCTCGCAATGACGGTTCCGATCGAATATTATTCCTAACCAAACCCCACGCTTCGATTTCGCGTATCTGCCGAATAAGGAAAACCAACAAATGACCGTTCGCGCGGGCCGGGAATTTCTGGCCATCCCGGGACCTACCACCATGCCCGACGAAGTGCTGCAGGCGATGCATCGCCCGGCGCTCGACATCTATTCCGACCAGATGCTGGAATTGACCGACGGCCTGCTCGCCGATCTCTCAAAGCTGTTCGCCACCAAAGGCAAATCCTACATCTACATTGCCAACGGGCATGGCGCGTGGGAGGCGACGCTTTCCAACGTGTTGTCGCGTGGCGACAAGCTGCTGGTCCTGGAAAGCGGACGCTTTGCGATCGGCTGGGGCCAGGCGGCGGCTGCGATGGGCGCCGAGGTCGAGGTGCTCAGGGGCGACTGGCGCCGCGCGATCCGCGCGAGCGAGGTCGAGGCGCGGCTGCGGCAAGACAAGGATCACACCATCAAGGCCATCGTCGCCGTGCAGGTCGATACGGCTTCCGGCGCCTATAACGACATCGAGGCGATCGGCAAGGCGATCAAATCGACGGGTCATCCGGCGCTGTTCATGGTCGATACGGTGGCTTCGCTCGGCTGCATGCCGTTCGAGATGGACGCGTGGGGTATCGATGTCGCGATGTCCGGCTCACAGAAGGGCCTGATGACGCCGCCCGGCTTAGGCTTTGTCGCCGCCAATGACCGCGCCCGCGAGGTGCATAAAAAGGCCAACCTGCGCACGCCGTATTGGGATTGGACCGAGCGCGAGGGCAGCGAGCATTACCGCAAATATGCCGGTACTGCCCCGGTGCATCTATTGTTCGCGCTGCGCAAGGCGATCGACATGCTGCAGACGGAAGGGCTGGAGAACGCGTTTCAGCGCCATCGTTTGCTTGCTGAGGCCGTGCGTCGCGCCGTGGCGGTGTGGGGCGAGGGCCAGGTGATTGGCTTCAACATCGCGGAGGCCAATGAGCGCTCGAACACGGTGACGACGGTGACCATGAACGGCCACGATCCGGCCGCGCTGCAGCGCTACTGCAAGGAGAAATGCGGCGTGGTGCTCGGCACCGGCATCGGCGATTTGTCCGGCCAGGCGTTCCGCATCGCCCATATGGGCCATGTCAATGCGCCGATGATCCTGGGCACGCTTGGCGTCGTCGAGGTCGGCCTCAATGCGCTCAGCATTCCGCACGGCAAGGGCGGAACCGAAGCCGCGATCGAGTATCTCGGCGAGAACGTGGGGGCGTAAAAGTTGTCGTCCCTGCGAACGCAGGGACCCATAACCACCAGCCTACATTGTTGAAGCACAGCCGTCGCCGCCCCTTGTGTCCTTTGCGCGGGCCGCGGTGTATGGGCCCCTGCGTTCGCAGGGGCGACATGTTGAGCGGTTCTCGCCTCTATCCCGTCGTCCCTGCGTTCGCAGCGACGACAACATCGCTATTTCTTTCCCAACCCAACTCTCTTTTCCAAGCCGCATTAGTGCGTATACTGGCATACCAAGCCGGGCGCTGATCCGTGCAAGAACAAGAGTGGGAGTGAGGCGATTGGCGTCCGTTGATTTGCGCGGCCTGACCAAGCGATTTGGCTCGCTTGCGGTGGTCGATAAAGTCTCCCTGAAAATCGATCACGGACAACTGGTCTGCCTGCTGGGGCCGTCGGGCTGCGGCAAGACCACCACGCTGCGGCTGATCGCGGGCTTTCTGGAACCTTCCGACGGCGAGATCCATGTCGGCGAGCGGCTGGTGTCGTCACGCGCGCGCACGCTGCCGCCCGAACAGCGCAACATGTCGATGATCTTTCAGAGCTATGCGCTGTGGCCGCACATGACGGTGACCGAAAACATCGTCTACGGCCTGCGGCTGCGCAAACTCGACCGCGACACCATCGCGAAAAAACTGGCAGCGATCCTCGCCACGACAAAACTCGAGGCGCTGGCGCAGCGCTATCCCGGCGAGCTCTCCGGCGGGCAGCAGCAGCGCGTGGCGCTGGCGCGCGCGCTGATCGTCGAGCCCGAGACGCTGCTGCTCGACGAGCCGCTTTCGAATCTCGACGCTAATTTGCGCGAAGAAATGCGGTTCGAAATCCGCCGCCTGCACGACGAATATCGCTACACCACCGTCTACGTCACCCACGACCAGTCCGAGGCCATGACCACGGCAGACCTGATCGCGGTCATGAACGGCGGCAAGATCGACCAGCTCGGCACGCCCGAAGACATCTACGCACGGCCGGAGTCCGAATTCGTCGCCCGCTTTATCGGCGCCAGCAATGTCATCAAGGGCACCGCGCGCGACGCCAACCATGTTGCCTTCGCGGGCGCGACGCTGAAGGTGGTCGGCGCACCGCTCACGGCAGGCCAGGACGCCGTTGTCGCGATCCGCCAGCACGATATCGGGCTTTCGACGCAGGCGCCGGCTTCACCAGAGAATGCGGTCAAGGCGGTCGTCACGAGGCAGGTCTATCTCGGCGCGGTGCGGGACTACATGGTCGAGGTGGCCGACGGCACCAGTTTGCGCACTACCACGCCGACCGAAACCAACGTGCAAAAGGGCAGCGAGGTCTGGCTGACGCTGCCGTCCGAGCGCTGCCGGGCGCTGAGCCGATAGCCACGAAACGAGACGGGAGGACGCGATGAGGGGACGAAAGCTTTCAAGGCGCGACATCCTGCAAGGCTCGGCGGCGCTGGCGGTTAGCACGGCATTCGCCTCCCTTGTTCGCGCCCAGGCGCCGGAGCCGGTCGCGATCACGCCGGCGCTGGTGGAGGCGGCGAAGAAGGAGGGCAAGCTGATCTTTTATTCGTCGATGGACCTGCCGGTCGGAGAAAAGCTCGGCAAGGCATTTGAGGCCACCTTTCCGGGCGTAACCATCCAGATCGAGCGTTCCGGTTCGGAGCGACTGTTTCAACGTATCGACCAGGAATTTGCGAGCAATATTCGCGCCGCCGACATCGTCAACTCCTCCGACGCCTCGCACTTCATCAGTTGGAAGAAGAACGGCTGGCTGATGCCGTTCGTGCCGGAGGACGTCGCAAAACACTTTCCGGAGAGCTATCGCGATCCCGACGGCATGTTTGCGACCTCGCGGGTGTGGCTGTCGTCGATCGCCTACAACACCAATCTCGTCAAAGCGGAAGACGCGCCGAAGAGTTTTGCCGACCTGCTCGACGCCAAATGGGCGGGCAAGATGGTCAAGGCCCACCCGGCCTATAGCGGCACCATCATGACCGCGACGTTTCAGCTCGTTCGCGAACTCGGCTGGGAATACATGGAGAAACTGGCGAAGCAGCGGGTGATGCAGGTGCAGTCGTCGACCGATCCGCCGAAGAAGCTGTCGCTCGGCGAGCGCGCGGTGATGGCCGACGGCAACGAATACGGCATCGTGCTGTTGAAGGAAGCCGGCCAGCCGGTCGAGCCGATCTACCCGACCGAGGGTACGCCGACGATTTCGGGACCGACCGGCATCTTCAAGAGCGCGCAGCATCCCAATGCCGCGAAGTTGTTTCAGGCTTGGCTACATACGCGCGAGACGCAACAATTCTTCATCGACTTCAGCGCGCAATATTCGGTGCACGCACAGGTGCAGTCGAAGCCAGGCCGGCGGAAGATCTCCGACATCAAGCTGATGAAGGAGGATGCCGAGGGCGTGGAGAAGATGACGGAAGAAATCAAGACGCGCTATGCGCGGCTGTTCAGGGTTTGAGGATGCTGCCCGTCCCATCTACCGCCGTCATGCCGGGTCTCCCCGCAAGCGCGGGGCGAGGGGTCCTTCGGACCACGCCTGAATGACGGAGAGAAAATCGGCATGACCACCATCACCACCACCGACACCCCAAGATCGCGCATCGACCTCACCCGCCCGATCCTGTGGCTGTTCGCAGCCTTCATGATCGTGCTGATCGTGCTGCCGCTGTCGTGGCTGGCGGTCTTTGCATTCACCGATAAGGCGCGGCATCCGACGCTGCAGAATTTCGTCACGCTGTTCACCGACCCCGCTTTCCTCGATCCATTGCTGACGACGGCGATCATCGCCACCACTTCGGCGGTGGCCTGCTGCCTTGTCGCCGCCCCGATCGGCTGGCTGGTATCGCGGACGGACATGCCGGGGCGGCAGATCATCCGCGCGCTGGTGACGGCTTCCTTCGTGACACCGCCGTTTCTGGGCGCGGTGGCCTGGGAACTGCTGGCGGCGCCCAATAGCGGCATGCTGAATCAGTTCTATCGTTACCTCACCGGCGCCGAAGATCCCTTGTTCGACATCTATTCGCTGACCGGGCTGATCTTTGTGATCTCCTGCTACACCTTTCCATTTGTGTTCGTGCTGGTCGCCAATGCGCTCGACAACATGCCGGGCGAACTGGAAGACGCTTCCGCCATTCTCGGCGGCAAGGCCTGGACCACGGCGCGGCGCGTCACGATTCCTTTGGCACTGCCGGCGCTGGTCGCCGGCGCGCTGATCGCGTTCCTGCAGGCGATGACGCTATTCGGGTCGCCGGCAATTCTGGCGCTGCCGGCCGGCTTCCACACCATGACGACGAAGATCTGGAGCCTGTTCCAGTATCCGCCAAAGCTCGAACTAGCTGCTGCCGCCGCCGTGCCGCTATTGCTGCTGACGATCCTGCTGCTGCAGGGCCAGAAATTTTTGCTCGGCCGCCGCGGCTACTCCGTGCTCGGCGGCAAATATGGCCCGCCGCGGCCGATCGAAATGGGGCTATGGCGTTGGGCCGCGCTGGCGTTCTGCCTCCTCGTGCTGCTCAACCCGGTGTTCCTGCCCTATTTCGCGCTGCTCAACGCGGCGTTCTCGCCGAACGCGACCACGCTGGTGATGCCGTCGACGGCGACGCTGCATAACGTCGTCTTCGTTTTCACCGAATTGTCGTCGACCCAGCTTGCCCTGAAGAACACGGTGATCCTGGGTGCATCGACGGCGACGATCGGCACGATTCTCGCGCTCGTGGTCGCCTATGTCACGACCCGCCGCGTGATCGCGAGCCATCGCATGCTCGGCTTTCTCGCCACCGCCCCGGTGGCCGTGCCCGGCATCGTGCTCGGCGTCGGATTGTTCTTGAGCTACACGCGACCGCCCTTCGTGCTCTATGGCACGCTGTGGATCCTGCTGCTGGCGTTTCTCACCATCAACCTCCCTTCGGCCTATCAGCAATTGCAGGCGGCGTTCGCGACCATTCATCCCGAACTGGAGGACGCCAGCCGCATTCTCGGCGCGAGTCGGCTGCAGTCGCTGCGCCAGATCACCGCACCCTTGTTGCGCACCGGCGTGATCGCGACCTGGTGCTTCATCTTCATCGGCGTGATGCGGGAGTTATCCGCGGCGATCGTGCTGTTCACCTCGCAGACCAAGGTGCTGTCGGTTTTGATCTACGACCTCAACGAAAGCGGCGACCTCGCCGCGATCTCGGTGCTCGGCATCGCGATGCTGGTGATCACCTTTACGGTGGTGCTCGCGGTGAACCGGATCCCGATGTTCGGCGGCGGCGCCGGGGCGAAGTTGCGGAATAGTTAGAGAGTCGTAGGGTGGGCAAAGCGCAGCGTGCCCACCATTCAAACCGACCGCGGGGATAGATGGTGGGCACGCGGAGCCTGTCATCGGGCGCGCATTCGCGCGACCCGGTGGCTTTGCCCACCCTACGGATCGCATCTGGTAATCCGGCCATTCACCCCGATATAAGGCACAATCATTGAGCCATACGAGGACCGCGTGACACAAGCTGCCGCCAAGAAGCCCGCCCTCTCGCCGCCGGTCGCCCCGCGCCGGCCGCATACTTTCACCACGCACGGCATCACCGTGCAGGACGACTATGCCTGGCTGAAGGACCCGAAATGGCAGGAAGTGCTGCGCGACCCCTCGATCCTCGATCCGGACATCCGCAAATATCTGGAAGCCGAGAACGATTACACCGAGAGCCTGCTCGGCCACACCGCCGTCCTGCAGAAGAAGCTGGTCGCGGAAATGCGCGGACGGATCAAGGAGGACGATTCCAGCGTGCCGTCGCCGGACGGCCCGTTCGCCTATTTGCGAAAATTCCGCGAGGGCGGGCAGCATGAAATGTTCGGCCGCACGCGGCGCGATGGCGGCGCGGTAAGAATCGTGCTCGACGGCGACGCCCTCGCCAAGGACCATGAATATTTCAAGTTCGGCGGCGCGCGGCATTCGCCTGACCATCGACTGCACGCGTGGAGCGCCGATACCAAGGGCTCGGAATACTTCTCGATCCGCGTGCGCGACTGGGAGACGGGGATCGACCGCGACGATCTTGTCGAGGAGACCGACGGCGGCATCGTCTGGAGCAAGGATTGCCAAAGCTTCTTCTATGTCAAACTCGACGACAACCATCGCCCGATGCAGGTGTGGCGGCACCGGATGGGCACCAAGCAGGCCGACGACACGCTGGTCTATGAAGAAAAGGATTCCGGCTGGTTCACCCATCTGCACGAGAGCTCTTCGGGGCGCTTCTGCGTGATCGCCGGCGGCGATCATGAGACCTCGGAACAGCGGCTGATCGATCTCGCCAACCCCGAAGCGCCGCCGCGACTGGTGGCGGAACGCGAGGAAGGCGTGCAGTATTCGATCGCCGACCGCGGCGATGAATTGTTCATTCTCACCAATGCGGATGACGCGATCGACTTCAAGGTCGTCACCGCGCCGCTCGCCTCGCCCGAGCGCGCCAACTGGCGCGATTTGATTCCGCATCGCGCCGGCATCTATGTGCTCGATGTCGAACTCTATGCCGGCCACATGGTGCGGCTGGAGCGCGCCAATGCGCTGCCCTCGATCATTATCCGCGATCTCGGCAACAACGAGGAACATGCCATCGCCTTTGACGAGGCGGCGTATTCGCTCGACACCATGGGCAGCTACGAATTCGAAACCACCAACCTGCGGTTTTCCTATTCGTCAATGACGACGCCGTCGGAAGTCTATGACTACGACATGGCCAAGCGAACGCGCGTCCTGCGCAAGCGGCAGGAGATCCCGTCAGGCCATGACCCGGCCGACTATGTCACCACGCGGATCATGGCGACGTCGCATGACGGTGCGTTAGTGCCGGTCTCGGTCCTGCACCGCAAGGACCTCGTGCGCGACGGTCGCGCGCCGCTCTTGCTCTACGGCTACGGCTCCTACGGCATGGCAATGCCGGCCTCGTTCTCAACCAACCGGCTGTCGCTGGTCGATCGCGGCTTTGTCTATGCGATCGCGCATATCCGCGGCGGCGCGGACAAGGGCTGGGGCTGGTATCTCGACGGCAAGCGCGAGAAGAAGACCAATTCATTCGACGATTTCGCCGCCGCGGGCCGCGCCCTGATCGAAGCAAAATACACCAGCGCCAAACGCCTCGTCGGCCATGGCGGCAGCGCCGGCGGCATGCTGATGGGAGCTAGCGCTAACCGGGCGGGCGAATTGTTTGCCGGCATCGTCGCCGAAGTGCCGTTCGTCGACGTCCTCAACACCATGCTCGACGACACGCTGCCGCTGACGCCACCGGAATGGCCGGAATGGGGCAACCCGATCGAGAGCGAAAAGGATTTTCGCACCATTTTGTCGTATTCGCCCTACGACAATATCGCGGCGAAGGAATATCCCGCCGTGCTCGCGATGGGCGGCCTGACCGATCCGCGCGTCACCTATTGGGAGCCGGCGAAGTGGATCGCGCGGTTGCGCGCAACCATGACCGGCGGCGGGCCGGTGCTGCTGCGCACCAACATGGGCGCTGGCCACGGCGGCGCATCGGGCCGCTTCAATCGGCTCGATGAAGTCGCGATCGCCTATGCGTTCGCGCTGTGGGCGGTGGGACTGGCGGAGAAGGGTGAGGCGTGAGGCGCTCGTGTCCCGGACGCGATGCGGCGTGCAACGCTGCATCGCAGAGCCGGGACCCATGTCAACTGATGCCGACCGGATAGATGGGCCCCGGCTCTGCAGCGCAACGCTTCGCGCTGCGCTGCGTCCGGGGCACGCAATCACCGCCCGTTCTTCTTTCGCCACTCGGCGAAATCGGTCATCGTCTGCGGGTCGGTCGCTGGATATAGGCCGAGGATACTGCGGCCGTTCTGGACCTGCTCGGTGACGAAATCCTCGAACGCGGTCATCTCGACCGCCTCGTCGGCGATCTCGTCGGCCAGATGCGCAGGGATCACGATCACGCCGTCGGCATCGCCGAGAATGACGTCGCCGGGAAACACCGGCGCGTCGCCGCAACCGATCGGGACGTTGATCTCGATCGCCTGATGCAGCGTGAGATTGGTCGGCGCGCTCGGGCGGTGGTGATAGGCGGGGAAGCCGAGTCTTGCGATCTCCGCGGAATCCCGAAAGCCGCCATCGGTGATGACGCCGGCGCAGCCGCGCTGCATCAGCCGCGTCACCAGGATGGCGCCGGCGGACGCGGCGCGGGCGTCCTTGCGGCTGTCCATCACCAGCACCGCGCCGGGCGGGCAATCCTCGATCGCCTTGCGCTGCGGGTGGCTGCGGTCGCGGAACACGTCGATCTTGTTGAGGTCCTCGCGCGCCGGCATGTAGCGCAAGGTAAAAGCCTCGCCGACCAACACCGGTTGATCGGGCCCTAAGGGGTGCACATCCTGGATCATCTGGATGCGAAAGCCGCGCTTGAACAGCGCGGTGGCGACGGTGGCCGTGGAGACGGTTTTGAGTTTGTTGCGGGTGGCGTCGCTCAGTTTTGTCATCGTGTTCTCGCTTTCTGGGTCGTCATTCCGGAGCGCTCGCGTCAGCGAGCGAATCCGGAATCTCGAGATTCCGGGTCTGGTCCTTCAGGCCATCCCGGAATGACGGGATCAATCACACCGCCCCATGCGCTTCCACATACAGCGCATAGACCGAGTGGCAGCTTGTCATGTAGAGGCGGTTGTTCTTCGGGCCGCCGAAGGTGAGATTGGCGCAGCGCTCGGGCAGGCGGATATGCGCGAGCGGCTTGCCGGCCGGGCTGAACACCATCACGCCGTCGAGATCCTCCGGCTTGCCCTTGAGCTGAAACACCCGGCGGCCGCCGACCTCCGTCGGCTCGGGCTGCAGCGCGCCGTTGGATCCCCAGCCGCACCACAGATTGCCGTCGCGGTCGACGCGAAAACCGTCGAGCGCGCCCTGATCCGCGGCGTCGATCAGCTTGGTCTTGTTAGCGACCGTGCCATCGTCGTTGACATCAAAGCTCCAGATGCTGCGGTTTGGCGTGCCCTTCCATTCCACGACATAGAGTTTCTTCTCGTCCGGCGAGAAGGCGAGCCCGTTGGGATTGAAAATGTCGGTGATAACGGCGGTGAGCTTGCCGTCCTTGGTCAGGCGATAGACGTTGGTAGTCGCCTGCTCGGGCTTTTCCTTCTTGCCTTCCCACTCGCCGTTGATGCCGAACAGGGGATCGGTGAACCAGATGGTGTCGTCGGATTTCACCACGATGTCGTTCGGCGCGTTCAGCCGCTTGCCCTCGAACTTGTCGGCCAGCACGGTGATCTTGCCGTCCTTCTCGGTGCGGGTGACGCGGCGGGTGACCGAATGCTCGCAGGTGACGAGGCGGCCCTGACGATCGCGCGCGTTGCCGTTGGCGTAGTTGGCATTGGCGCGGAAGACCGAGGTCTGGTTGGTCTTCTCGTCGAACTTCATGATGCGGTTGTTGGGAATGTCGGAGAACAAGAGATAGCCTCCCTCCGGAAAATACGCCGGCCCTTCGGCCCAGCGCATGCCGGTCGCGACCTGTTCAATGGTCGAGGAATAGATCCGGTACTTTGCAAAGCTGGGATCGAGGATCTGCACGGCGGGATCGGGATAGCGCTGGTTCGGCGTAAACGGGAACGATTGCGCGAGGGCGGTGCGCGCGAGCAGCGTCGTGGCGGCAGCGGCGCCGGCGCCAGCGAGCAGGTTGCGTCGGGTGATGGTCATTTGTCGTCCTCCCCTGTGATGCTTTTTGTTTGACCGCCGCGCTCCGCACCGGCCTCTCGTTTGTCATTCCGGGGCGCGCGAAGCGTGAACCCGGAATCTCGAGGTTCCGGGTTCGCGCTCTGCGCGCCCCGGAACGACAGTCAGTAAATCGGCGGCTCACTCACCGGCGCTCCAAATCCGGTCTCCAGAAAATCGAAGTCGCAGCCTTCATTGGCCTGCTTGATGTGGCGGGTGAACATCCAGCCATAGCCGCGCTCGTAACGCGGCTCCGGCGCCTTCCATTCGGCGCGGCGCATTGCGAGCTCGGCCTCCGGCACATCGAGGTTGATGGTGCGGGCGTTGACGTCGAGCGTGATCTTGTCGCCGGTTCGCACCAGCGCCAGCGGGCCGCCGATGTAGGATTCCGGCGACACATGCAGGATGCAGGCGCCGTAGCTGGTGCCGCTCATGCGCGCATCCGACAGCCGCACCATGTCGCGCACGCCCTGCTTCACCAGTTTGGTCGGGATCGGCAGCATGCCCCATTCCGGCATGCCCGGCCCTCCCTGCGGACCGGCATTGCGCAGGATCAGCACGTGATCCGCCGTGACGTCGAGATTGGGATCGTCGATCGCCTTCTTCAGCGAAGGATAATCGTCGAACACCAGCGCCGGCCCGGTGTGCTTGAGGAAGCGCGGCTCACAGGCACTCGGCTTGATGACGCAGCCATCAGGCGCGAGATTGCCCTTGAGCACCGCAAGCGCACCTTCCTTGTAGATCGGGTTCTCGATGGTGCGGATAACGTCGTCATTATAGACTTCGGCGCGTGCGATGTTCTCGCCGAGCGTCTGACCGGTGACCGTCATGACGTCGAGATGCAGATGCTGCTTGATGCGGCTCATCAGCCCCGGCAGGCCGCCGGCGTAGAAGAAATCTTCCATCAGATATTTGTCGCCGCTCGGGCGCACATTGGCGATCACGGGCACCTTGCGGCTCGCCGTTTCGAAATCGTCGAGCCCGATGTCCTGGCCGGCGCGGCGCGCCTGCGCGATCAGATGGATGATCGCATTGGTCGAGCAGCCCATCGCCATCGCCACCGTGATCGCGTTCTCGAAGGCTTTTCGGGTCTGGACCTTCTCCGGCGTCAGGTCCTCCCACACCATCTCGACGATGCGGCGGCCGCATTCGGAGGCCATGCGGATGTGGCCGGCGTCGGCGGCCGGAATCGAGGACGCGCCCGGCAGCGTCATGCCGATCGATTCCGCAATCGCCGTCATGGTCGACGCGGTGCCCATGGTCATGCAGGTGCCGTAGCTGCGGGCGATGCCGGCCTCGACGTCAACCCAGTCCTTGTCGGAGATTTTTCCGGCGCGGCGCTCGTCCCAGTATTTCCAGGCGTCCGAGCCCGAACCCAGCGTCTTGCCCTTCCAGTTGCCGCGCAGCATCGGCCCGGCCGGCAGATAGATCGTCGGCAGGTTCATGCTGGTAGCACCGAGCAGCAGGCCGGGCGTGGTTTTGTCGCAGCCACCCATCAGCACCACGCCATCGATCGGATGGCCGCGCAGCAGTTCCTCGGCATCCATCGCCAGCATGTTGCGGTAGAGCATGGTGGTCGGCTTCAGAAACGATTCCGACAGCGACAGCGCCGGCAGCTCCATCGGGAAACCGCCCGCCATCAGGATGCCGCGCTTGACGTCGTCGACGCGGCTCTTGAAATGCATGTGACAGGGCTGCGCATCCGACCAGGTGTTGAGGATCGCGATGAGGGGCCGGCCCTTCCATTCCTCCGGCGCGTAGCCCATCTGCATGGCGCGCGAGCGGTGGCCGAAGGCGCGGAGATCATCAGGCGCGAACCAGCGCGCGCTGCGGAGATCAGCGGGGTTCTTCTTGTTGCTCATGACTGCGTACCCCATTTCTGGACGGTGTTGCGCTCGATCGTACGGAAGATCAGGTTCTCCACGATCAGGCCAATGACGATCACGGTCAACAGGCCGGCGAACACGGCGGGGATATCCAGCAAGTTACGATTCTCGAAGATGAACCAGCCGAGGCCGCCCTGCCCCGACGACACGCCGAACACCAGTTCGGCGGCGATCAGCGTTCGCCAGGCAAACGCCCAGCCGATCTTCAGGCCCGTCAGGATCGAGGCGAAGGCCGCGGGAATCAGGATGCGGAACACGTAGGGCAATCCGCGCAGGCCGTAATTGCGGCCGACCATGCGCAGCGTGTTCGAGACGCTCTTGAAGCCGGAATGGGTGTTGAGCGCAACCGGCCACAGCACCGAATGGATCAGCACGAAGACGAGACTGCCGTTACCCAGCCCGAACCATATCAGCGCCAACGGCAGCAGCGCGATTGCCGGCAAGGGATTGAACATCGCCGTGATGGTTTCGAGGAAATCCGTGCCGATCCGGGTCGAGATCGCCAGGATGGTAAAGATGGCGGCGAGCGCAATGCCGGCGGCATAGCCCATGAACAGCACCTTTAGCGACGCCCAGGCGCGCAAGGGAATGGTGCCGTCGCGCACCTTGTCGAACATGGTGACGATAGTGTCGTGGAAGGTGGGGAACAGCAGCGGATTGTTGAGGATAGTGCCGTAGGTCTCCCAGGCCGCGGCGAGGAAGATGATGATCACGGCCTTGCGCACAAAACCGTCGTTCCACAACAGCTCCAGCACCGTGAGCTTGCGCTCGACCTCGGCCGGCACCGCCGCCGTCAGTTCGGCGGCATCGCGCAGCAGGATTTTTGCCTCGCCCATCGTGCTCCCCTCAATGTGCCGTTGCATGATCGGCGAACAAGAGATCATGGATCTGCTTTTCCAACCGCGCCGCGCTGCCGTCCTCGCCGGAAACCTTGTCGACGTCGATCACCTCGGCCTTGACCCGGCCGGGATGCGGCGACAGCAGCAGGATACGGTTGCCGATCTTGATCGCCTCGGCGATCGAATGGGTGACAAACAGGACGGTGAATTTGGTCTCCGCCCAGAGCTGCAGCAATTCGTCCTGGCAGGTGCGCCGCGTCAGCGCATCGAGGGCTGCGAACGGCTCGTCCATCAGCAAAATGTCCGGCTCCATCGCCATGCCGCGCGCGATCGCGACGCGCTGCTTCATGCCGCCGGACAGCGTGTGCGGATAGGCATCGACGACGCGGGTGAGGCTGACTTTTTCGATATAGGCCCGCGCGCGCGTCTCCGCTTCCTTGCGCGGCAGTTTCCGCGTCATCAGCAGCGGAAACATCACGTTTTCGAGCACCGTCTTCCACGGCAGAAGCTGATCGAACTCCTGGAAGATCATCATGCGGTCGGCGCCGGGCTCGGATATTTCCCGGCCTGAGATCCGCATCTTGCCCTCGCTCGGCTTCATGTAGCCGCCGACGGCTTTCAACAGCGTCGACTTGCCGCAACCGGAGGGGCCGAGCAGCACGAAGCGATCGGAACGATCGACCGTGAAGCTGACCCGCTCGGTCGCGGTCACGACCGCGCTCGAGGTCTTGTAGCGCAGTGTTACGTCACTGACGTCGAGAAGCGCGGCCATGTCGATCAATTGCCCTTCAGGTCGTGCGCGACCGGCAGGTAATAATCGGTCCACGCCTTGGGCATGCTCTTCAGCGTGCCGACCTTGTGCAGATGGGTGGCGAACTTCATGGTGCCCTGCGGCTGCAGGTTCCACTCCATCATGCCGGGCTCCTTCAGCCAGGCCAGCAGGTCCTCGACGCTGGTCTTGTCGCCGGTGACTTCCTTGTAGATCTCAACCGCGGCCTTGGTATCGCCGCGGATCAGATCCTGCGCTTCCTTGGTGGCGTCGCGCACCGCCTGCACGATCTTCGGATTGGCGTCGGCGAATTTGGTCGTGGTGAAGAACTGCGCCTGGCTGAGCGGCCCGCCCATCACGTCGGGCGACGACAACACCACATGCGCGCCGGGCACGTTCTTCATTTCGAGGAACGTGAACGGCGGGATCGCAAAATGGTTGCGGACCTCGTGCTGGGCATTGGTCATCGCCACATAGGCGTCGGGATGGCCGAGCTGTACCGTGCTGGCATCGAGCTTCGACCACTGGTCGGCGCCGAAGGTTTCGCTTGCCGCGATCTGCAGCACGATCGCCTGCGTCGAGACCTTCACCGTCGGCACGGCGATCTTGTCGTTCGGGCCAAAATCCTTGATCGACTTGATATTCGGATCGCGGCTGATCAGCGTCATCGGCTGCGCCGAGGTGGCGACGATGCCCTTGACGCCGCCACGGGTGCGATCCCACAGCAATAAGAGATTGCCGGTCCCGGTGTTCAGGATGTCGACGCTGCCAGCCAAGAGCGCATCGGTCTGGGCGCCGCCGCCGCTTAAGTTGATCCACTTGGTGGTGACGCCTGGCACGCCGAGCGAAGCAGCGTGCTTCTCGATCAGCTTGTGTTTTTCCATGATGTGCGAGGGCATGTAGAAAATACCCGGCTGGCGCGACAGCGAAATCTCCGTCTTCTGCTGGGCCGCGGCCTGAGAGCCCGGCAGCACCATGGCAAGGGCCGCGACGGCGCCTGCGCAGGCGCTCCACATTCTGTTTCTCATTGTGCATCTCCTCCGGCGTTTCATTGACGCTTCGACGGAAATGCACTAATGTATTAGTGCATTTGAAGCAAGCGCCTTCTGAGGCCGATTCGTTCGATGGCTGCATCCCAGATCGTTTCCCGCCGGACCGTGCCGCGCTCCGCCGATCGGCTCGATCGCGATCGTCAGGCCGCGCCGCAGGTGTTCGAGCGCCTGCGCGGCATGATCATTTCGCTGGAGCTGCCGCCGGGATCGCCGCTATCGCGCGCTGCGCTGGCCGGACAGTTCGGGGTGAGTTCGACACCGATCCGCGATGCGCTGATGCGGCTCGAGGAGGAAGGGCTGGTCGACGTCTTTCCGCAATATGCCACGGTAGTCAGCCGGGTTGACGTGCGGCTGGCGCAGCAGGCGCATTTCCTGCGGCAGGCGGTCGAGCTCGAAATTGTCCGCATGCTGGCAATACGCCATGACGAAGCCCTCGCGGCCGAGCTCCATGCGACCATCGTCCGCCAACAGCAATTCGCGAAAGCCGGCGACTTCGAAAAGTTCATGGCCGCCGACAACGAGTTCCATGCCCAGCTCTACGCCGCCACCGACAAGCAGGACATCTGGTCGCTGGTGCGCAGCCGCAGCGGACATATCGACCGGCTGCGCCGGCTGCATCTGCCCTCCCCCGGCAAGGCGCAGGATATCCTGCGGCATCACAAGCTGATTGCAAAAGCGATCGAGGCCGGCCAACCCGCAGAGGCGCAGAAGCACTTGCGTACCCATCTGTCGGGAACACTGAGCGAACTCGACCAAATCCGCTCGCGCTATCCGGAATATCTCAGCAACTGATCTCGGCTAACTAAACCGCATGCGCGCGGGGAGAATCACGCTCGCAGTCGGAGTTCCGGATCCGTCTGCCCGGAAACATGCGGATGCGGCATCTTACCGGCTTTTGACCGCCCAACCGGAACGTCCTGCCCGGGGAAGCAGTTGCGGCAATACGAGGATTCGGCAAAACTCGTAACTTGCCGTGACTTGATTCCAGCGCGGCCCGGAGAACCTCTTAATTTGGCAAAGATACTCGTCGTGGATGACGATGTGGCGGTCCAGGTGACCATCCGTCTGCTGCTGGAACGCGCCGGGCATAGCGTGGTCACTGCTGGTGGCGGGCGACAGGGCTTGGCATTGTGCCAGAGCGGAGATTTCGATTTGCTGTTCCTCGACATTTTTATGCCTGGAATGGACGGATTTGAAACCATGCGGATGGTTCGTCAGCAGCGGCCGTACATGCCGATTATCGTCATCTCCGGCCGGCCGATCTCGTCCGAAGCGGACTCGGCGCCCGACTTTCTGACCATGGCGACCAAGCTCGGAGCGATTTCCAGTCTGCAGAAGCCGTTCCGGCCGGCCGACCTTCTGGCTGCCGTCACGGGCTGCCTGGAAGCCGCCGAACGTGGCTCGCCGCCACGCCCCGCGGTGTTGCGTGCTCCCCGTAATGCACCATAGCATCCGATTCGTCCGGTGGATTGCCGGACCGGAGCGCGAGGGCGAGCGAACACCGACATGACGCTCACAACCAGGCTAGCCATCGCGATGATTGCGTTGGTCGCGCTCGCGGTTACCGCGGTCGGATGGCTGAGCTATCACAACCTGGAACAGGCGCTCCTGCAGCGCGCCCGCGACCGCATCGAGACGCATTCACGGCAGCTCGCGACCGATCTGGAATATTACGCAGCGAGCGCGACCGGAGATGTTGCGGGCTTTCGCTCGGCGGTGGCGCTGCACGGGCTGGTCCGTGCCCGCCAGGCGGGCGGCATCGATCCGGTCGATGGCGTCTCCGAAAAGATCTGGCGCGACCGGATAGCGTCACGTTTCGCGGCGGAACTCGAAGCCAAGCCGACATACGCGATGTTTCGGATTATCGGCCTCGACGATGACGGTCGCGAGCTGGTCCGCGTCGACCGCAATGGACCGAACGGCACGGTTCGGATCGTCCCTGAAGCGGGCCTGCAGAAGCGAGGCGATCGCGGCTATTTCCAGGAAACGACCCGGCTCGGTCCTAAACAGCTTTACGTCTCGCCGCTCGATCTCGGCCGCTTCAACGGCCTGATCGAAGAGGTGCACCGGCCGACACTTCGCGTCGCGACGCCGATTTTCACGACCGACGGCAAGCCGTTCGGCATTTTCATGATCAATGTCGACATGCGGCGCGCGTTCGACCGTATCAGAGCATCGGCGTGGCCGGGCGAGACGATCTACGTCGTCAACCGGCAGGGCGACTATCTCATTCACCCCGACCGGTCGCGCGAATTCGGCGCGTTGCTTGGCAAACCCAACGACTGGAAAGCTGACTTCCCGCATCTGGCTTCGCAGGCCGGAGCAAAGCAAGGCAGCGCCGAAATCGTTGCGGACCAAACTGGGCGGTCCAACGGGATCGCGTTTGCTCCCGCCGTTCTGGCCGGTTCCGAATGGGCTGGGATCATCGAGACCACCCCGAACGCCGTGATCATGGCGCCGGCTGCGAGCATCCGAAATACCTCGTTTCTGGTCGGGGCGATCGCGGTGTTGTGCGCGGCAGTGCTGGCGCTGCTGATCGCGAGGTCGCTGACCCGGCCGATTGTCCGCCTCACCGAAGCCGTTCAGGGCGTGACCAGCAAGGGAAAGGCAGCCATCCCGGTCGATGCGGGCGGCGAGACCGGCGTGCTCGCGCGCGCCTTTGCGTACGCGATCGAGGAGATCAATGCAAAAACCGCAGCGCTCCAACAGGAGGTCGAGGAGCATCGCCGCACCGTAGCTGCGCGCGATCATCACGCGGAACGGGAACGGCTGTTCAGCGCAGCGGTCGAGTCCTCCAGTGACGCCATCGTCACGACGTCGCTCAATGGCACGATCACCGGCTGGAATTCGGCCGCGGAGCGGCTGTACGGGTACACGGCTGCGGAAACTGTGGGCAAGAGCATTACTCTTGTCGTTCCGATGGACCGGCTGCCCGAGGTGCATGACACGTTGCGCCGGATCGACTCGGGCGAACGCATCGAGCAACATGAAACCGTCCGCCTGAAAAAAGATGGCAGCCGGATTGAAGTCTCGCTCAGCGTCTCCCCGATCAAGGCCCCCTCAGGCGCGACCATCGGCATCTCGAAGGTGGCACGCGACATCACCGAAGCCAACAAGACCAGGCAGGTGCTGCGGCAACAGACCGAAGAGCTTCGCCGCATCTTCGAGACCTCGCAGGATCTGATCATGGTGATGGATTCCCGGGGATTCCTGGTTCAGATCAGCCCGAGCTGCGAGGCCATATTGGGTTATCGGCCGGAAGAAATGATCGGCCGCAGCGGCGAGGATTTTATCCACCCCGATCATCTCGAGACCTCGCGCCAGGAAATGCGTGCGGCACGACGCGGGCTGCGCCCGAAGATGTCTGATACGCGCTGCATTCACAAGGATGGACGAGAGGTGTGGTTGTCATGGCTCGGGACATGGTCCGAGCCGGTCAAGCGCTTCTTCTTCGTCGGCCGTGACATGACCGAGGGCCGGTTGGCGCAAGAGACGTTGCGCGAGAGCGAGCAGCTTGCGCGCGGCATCATCGACACCGCGCTCGATGCCTTCGTGCAGATGGACGATCAGGGCATCGTCACCGACTGGAACTCGCAGGCGGAGAAGATATTCGGCTGGTCGCGCGCGGAAGCGATCGGCACCAAGCTGAGCGAGCTGATCGTTCCCGACGTCCGTCGCGCCGCGCACAAGGCCGGCCTGGAGCGGTTTCTGCGCACCGGCGAGGCCGCCATCCTCGGCCGCCGCTTCGAAATCGAGGCGATGCGGCGAGATGGAGAGGAAATCAAGGTCGAGCTCAGCATTACCGCACTTCGGCGGCGCAATGGATTCGTGTTCAACGGCTTCATGCGCGATCTCACCGACCAGATCGCGGCCGAGGACAGGATCCGGCAGGCCGAGAAGATGGAGGCGATGGGGCAGCTCACCGGCGGCATCGCGCACGACTTCAACAATATCCTGACGGTGATCACGGGAACGATCGAAATTCTGGCCGACGCCGTCAAGGGCGAACCGCAGCTTGCCGCCATCACGCGAATGATCGACGAGGCGGCCTCACGCGGCGCCGACCTCACCCAGCACCTGCTCGCCTTCGCGCGTAAGCAGCCGCTGGAGCCGAAGATAACCGATGTCAACACGCTGATCATCGATACGGCGAAACTGCTGCAGCGGACGCTCGGCGAGCATGTCGAGATCGAATCCGTATTCGAAGACGAAACGTGCCCCGCGATCGTCGACCCCAATCAGCTCGCCACCGCGATCCTCAATCTGGCGCTTAACGCCCGCGACGCGATGCCCGATGGCGGCAAGCTCATCATCGAAACCGGCTTCGTCATGCTCGACGACAATTATGCGAAGATGCACAGCGACGTGCGGTCCGGTCGCTACGCCATGATTGCGGTAAGCGATACCGGAACCGGCATTCCGGCTGCAATACTCGACAAAGTATTCAATCCGTTCTTCACCTCGAAGGGACCCGGCAAAGGTACCGGCCTCGGGCTGAGCATGGTGTACGGCTTCATCAAACAATCGGCCGGCCACATCATGATCTACAGCGAAGAAGGCCATGGCACGACGATCAAGATGTATCTGCCGCCGGCCACGGGCGCATTGCCGGCGACCGAGGCTACACTGGCGCCGGCTGTCGAGGGCGGCCATGAAACAATTCTGGTGGTGGAGGACGACAAGCTGGTGCGCGACTATGTGCTGGCGCAACTGCATTCACTCGGTTACGTCACGCTGGATGCGGCGAACGCCACTGAAGCCCTCGCGTTGGTCCATACCGGCCGTCCGTTTGATCTGCTGTTCACCGACGTGATCATGCCCGGCATGAATGGCCGCCAGCTCGCCGACGAGATAGCGAAGGCCAGGCCCGGATTAAGGGTTCTGTTCACCTCGGGCTATACCGAGAATGCCATCATTCATCACGGGCGACTCGACGAAGGCGTATTGCTGCTCGCCAAGCCCTATCGGAAATCGGATATGGCGATCATGATCCGCAAAGCGCTTGCCGATTGATCGCAACGGCGGCGTCTGCATCCAGCGCAAGGCTGCGCCGGATCCGGCCTGCCTGCGATCAGCCTTGATCACCCTTGATCACCCTTGGATCAGATCTGGCCCTGTCGCTGGGTGGTCATCACGATGCGAACCAGGTCGGCGGCATTCCGCGCGCCGAGTTTCTTCATGATATTGGCGCGGTGGTCCTCAATCGTGCGCGGGCTGATCCCGAGATGCCGCCCCGCTTCCTTGTTGGAAGCGCCGGCGGTGAACTGCTCCAGCACCTCGCGTTCCCGTCGCGTGAGCGGTTCCCGTCCCGGAAAATGCAGGGCCGCGATGCGCGACGACGTACTTTGCGCCTGCCGGCGAGCATAGGCCTCGATCGCCTCATCGAGTCTTGCCACGATTTCGCTGCCGCGAAACGGCTTTTCGATGAAGTCCAGCGCGCCGTTCTTGATGGCGCTGACCGCCATGGCGATATCGCCCTGCCCTGAGACCATGAAGATCGGTGCAGGGTAATCCTCACCATGAAGCTCTTTCAGAATATCGAGGCCGGACTTACCGGGGATATGCACGTCGAGCAGGATGCAGGCTGGCGTCCGTGTTCGTGCAATCGCCAGCAGCGCGGCGCCGTCGGCGAAACAGATGACCTGATAGCCGGCTGCCGACAGCACCATCGAAAGCGTGTCGCGAACGGCAGGGTCGTCATCGACTACGAAAATCTCCCCGCGGGAGGGGGCTTTTTCAGCCATGTTCCATCGTCCATGCGTGGTTGAATGTGACGCACACTCGGATAACGGTATTCACTTCATACCGAACCGTATTTGTACGGGACCACGGCTTAACGCACAAGTAGCAACGCGCACCTAATAAAGTAACTAAGGAGTGCTCGTATGCAAAACACAGCAGGCGACAGCGTCGCACAGGCGCCCCACGTGGTTTCAGACCTCATCAACTTGGTCGAACACGTCCAGAACAGCCTGCGACCGATTGAACAAATGATTGCCTGGGAAGTTTCGCCCGGCGCTCCCGAGAGTTCCATCAACGTCATCGTGCTTGACGACGCATCTCCCCGCTACACAAAGTCCGCGGCCGCGATGCATGCCTGCAATGTCAATCTTGGCATTGCCCTGCGCTCCCTGCTGGATTCCGGCAATGATGATCCTTACGCCGCCAGCCTGCCGGCGCTTTCGCTCGTAGTGGCGTAAGGCCGACACGGCGCCGTCCTGCTGGAGCGTACGATGTTCCCTCGCCGCAAATTTTCTCCGGGACTTTCTCGCGCTGTTAGCCACCTGCTGCGTTCGCTGCCCGGCATCCGGCATGCCACGCCCGCGCCGCCGGACCCGGACACTGCCACCACGATGGAGAAGCTCGACGCGGCGCTGAACAATATGAGCCATGGCCTCTGCATGTTCGGGCCGGACAATCGCCTGCTGCTATGGAACGATCGCTACGTCAAAAAATGTACGGACTGGCGCCCGACCACCTGCGTGTCGGATGCACGACCGACGAAATGCTCGAGGCGCGCAAGGCGGCAGGCACCTGCTATCGCGACCTCGGACAATACGGATCGAAACTGCTGACAGCGATGACCACGCGCAACCCCGATAACCTCGTCGCCGAGCTCGACGACGGCCGTATCGTCAATGTTTCGTACCGGCCGACGCAGAACGGCTGTTGGGTTTCGACCCACGAGGATATTACCGAGCGCGCGCAGAACGAGGCAAGGATCGCGCGTCTGGCATTTCACGACCAGCTCACCGGCCTGCCGAACCGGGCGGCGTTCAACGAGCGCATCGCAAGTGCTTGGCGCGGCGCGGGCGGCAATGCCTCGTTTGCCGTGCTGTGCGTCGACATCGATCAGTTCAGGGAGATCAACGACGTCTACGGCCATTCGACCGGCGACAAGTTTCTGGTGGAGGTCGGCCACAGGCTGACGTCGGCCTGCAACGGATCGTTCCTGGCGCGGCTCGGGCTGACGAATTCATTGTCGTCTCGCCCGACGGCCCGCAACCGGCGATGGCGCGAGATCTCTGCGCCCAGCTCGGCACCGCCCTCGACCAGCCGGTTTGCATCGAAGGCCATGCGATTGAGGGCAGCCTCACGATCGGGGCCAGCATCTACCCCCGCGACGGCGCCGATGCGGATACCCTGGTCGCCAATGCCGAGACCGCGCTTTATCGTGTCAAGGCCGACCAGCGCGGCAGCACACGCTTTTTCGAACCTGAGATGGGCCGCCAGATGCGCGAAAAGCGCGCGCTGCAGCACGACATCCGCGCAGCACTGGCGAAGAACGAACTGGAATTGTATTACCAGCCACAGGCGCTGCCCAATGGAAGGGTCTTCGGTTTCGAAGCGTTGCTGCACTGGCGGCACCCCCTGCGCGGCCTGGTGCCGCCGGGGCTGTTCATTCCGCTGGCGGAAGAGACCGGCGCGATCGGCCCGATCGATGAATGGGTGCTGCGCGAAGCCTGCCGGGAAGCCGCATCCTGGCGACGGCCGCTGACGATCGCGGTCAACCTGTCGACGGTCGACTTCCGGCGCAGCGACGTGCCGGCGATGATTCTTGCGACCCTGCTCGAAACCGGTCTCGATCCACAACGCCTTGAAGTCGAAATCACCGAGGGCGTGCTGTTTTGGGATTTCGACCGCGCCCTCTCCATCCTGCGCCGGATCAAGGGCTTTGGCGTACGCATCGCGATGGACGATTTCGGCACCGGCTATTCATCGCTGTCCTACCCGCAGGACTTTCCCTTCGACAAGATCAAGATCGACCAGACATTCGTTTCCAGGATCGGCGACAGTTTTCAGGCCGGCGCCATCATCCAATCCATCGTGAGACTGGGGCGCACGCTCGCGCTGCCGGTCATCGCGGAGGGCGTCGAGACCGAAGAGCAACGGACTTTCCTCGCGCGGGAAGGCTGTCAGGTTCAGGGCTATCTGATCGGCCGGCCGGAGCCGATCGCGCATTACCGGCATCTGATAGCGGGTCTTGCCACCGCGCGCGAGAGCGCCATCCGCGCCCGTTGAGCCGGCCAAGTCCCTTTGCTACGCCGAAAGAACTCCACCTGGCCCGCGATCGGCCTCAGTGCATTGCCTCTTCGGCCTTTGACGACGCGCCCGACTTTTTCTTGCCGTGCTTGCCTCTCAGGAAGCGGATGTCCATTTCCGTGCCGTTGACACGAACGAGCTCGCACCGGCGATAGGCGAGGCCGGTCGAGGACAGCAGCAGGAAGAACTCCTTGAGATTGAGGCCCTGAATGGAGCCTTCCACGGTCAGTTCGGCGTCGGTGTCCGAGATCGCGTTGAGCTGGCAGTCCCTGCGCCAGGTCCCGTCGATCGCCATGATGCAGACGTCATAGCCCCTGCTGAACGTAACCCGCTCCGCGCCCTTGCCGTCCTCTGTCATCGCTCACCGTCCCGCCATTGCCGCCATTTTTGGCATTGCCGCTGCGCCCTGCGGAGATGCGGCACGCGCACCGCTCGGCCGATAGAGGCCGCGCTTGTCCGGGAACGGCTTGAAGACATCAGTCAGGCCGACGACCGTTTCCGCCGCCCCCAGCACCAGGAAGCCATCGCCTTCCATTGCCTTGGCGAGGCGGCCAAAGATATTGATCTTGGTCTCCTGATCGAAATAGATCAGGACGTTCCGGCAGAAGATGACGTCGAAGGTGCCGAGCTGGGAGAAATCGTGCAGCAGATTAAGCTGGCGATGCTGCACCATGCCGCGCAGCTCCGGGCTGATCTGCCACAATTCGCCGTTCTGCTTGAAGTATTTGACGAGAAGCTGAATCGGAAGGCCGCGCTGGACCTCGAACTGGCTGTAGACGCCCGACTTCGATTTTTCGAGCACTTCCTGCGACAGGTCGGTCGCGACGATCTCGATCCGCCAGCCGGCAAGCGCCGCGCCCATTTCCTTCAGCGACATCGCAAGCGAATACGGCTCCTGGCCGGTCGAGCCGGCGGCACACCATATCCTGATGCTCCTGCGGCCGGCGCGGGCCTTCAACAGCTCCGGCACGATCGTATCGCGGAAGTGTTCGAACGGCACCTTGTCGCGGAAGAAGAAGGTCTCGTTGGTGGTCATGGCCTCGACCACCTGGGCGATGATCGATGACGATCCGCCCTTCATTTTCTGCACGAGTTCGCCGATGCCGGGCACACCGCACTTGCGCGACAGCGGAAGCAGGCGGCTTTCGATCAGGTATTGCTTGTCTGCGGACAGGTCGAGACCGGAATGATCCTTCAGGAGCTTACGCAGATACTCATAGTCTGGCGGGGTCACGGGAGCCTCTCAGGGGCAAGCGATAAGATTTAGATCGGGCTCTGTTCCGCGATCGCGACCAGGCCGACTTCCTGGAATTTTGCCGCGACGATGTCCTTGTCGAACGGCTTCATGATGTATTCGTCGGCACCGGCATGCAGCGCACGCGCGATATGGTCCATGCCGTTCTCGGTGGTGCAGAACACCACCTTGGGCGCGTCGCCGCCGGGCAGGCGGCGCAGATTGCCGAGGAATTCGTAGCCGTCCATGACAGGCATGTTCCAGTCGAGCAGAACCGCCTCGGGCATCGCGCGCTTGCAGACTTCAAGCGCCTTCTCGCCGTCCTCGGCTTCGATAATCTGGAAATCCATTTCTTCGAGGATGCGGCGCGCGCTCTTTCGCACGACGCTGGAGTCATCGACGACAAGACAGGTTTTCATTATTGGCGTCCTTGCTTGACGAGCGGTGCTACGCCGCGAGGGTTGTTTTCGGTATGATTTCGAGAACGCGATCGACGTCGAGGACGACCATGAGCTGGCCGTCGAGGCGGTGCACGCCGCCGGCGAGCTTGGCGAAGCGGGGGTCGAGGTTGACGGGGTTTTCCTCGCGGCCATTGTCGGGTAACCGCAGCACCTCGCCGATCTGGTCGATCAAAAGGCCATAGGACTCGCCGCGCAGGTCGACGCCGACCGCCATCGGCGGCTTGCCGTCGTCGTTCTTCGGCAGGCCGAGCCGGGCGCGCATGTCGACCACCGTGACGATGCGGCCGCGCAGATTGAGCACGCCGGCGATCTCGGCGGAGGACAGCGGCACCCGGGTCAGCCGTTCCGGCATGAACACGTCCTGCACCCGCGAGATCGGCAGGCCGAACAATTGCCCGCCGATCACGGCGGTGACGTATTCGGCCACGGTGCCCTCGATGGTCTCGGTCTTGGTTGTCATGGTCTAACTTCCTTAATGCCCCGGCCAGGCTTCCTTAAGCCGCGCGCCGGGTGTCGGCGGTCTGTTCCTTCAGCGCCGCGATCAGGCCGGGGCGGTCGAACTTGGCGACGTAGTCGTGGAAGCCGGCCTGCCGCCCGCGCTCGATCGCCGCCGGCGACACCAGCGAGGACAGCGCGATGATCGGCAACTGGCCCAGATTGTTGTCGGCGCGGATCGTCTCGGCGAATTCGAAGCCGTTCATGTCGGGCATCTCGATGTCGGTCAGCACCACGTCGAAGGTCTGGCCCGAGCGCAGCGCCGAGAGCCCCTCCTGCGCGTTGACGGCGACCCGCACCTTGTAGCCGGCGGCTTTCAAGACCGGCGCCAGCATGTTGCGGAAGAAGGCGGAGTCGTCGACCAAGAGCACCGATTGCGCGGTCGAGGAGGCCCGCATCTCCTTGCGCGAGAACCAGTCGGCAAACGCCATCGGCAGGAAGTGGCCGACGTCGATCACCTCGGTGGCCTGGCCCTTGATCACGGCGGAACCCAGAATGCCGTCCTGCTGGCCGGCGACCTCGATGTGCAGCCGCTCCTCGACGATGTCGATGATCTCGTCGACCACGAGCCCCATCGAGCGGCCGTCGTCGGCAAACACCAGGATCGGCTGCGAGCCGGTAGTCTGGACAGTGACCCCGGCCATCTGCACCAGCGGCATGAGCTGGTCGCGGTACTGCACCATGTAGCGGCCGTTAGAGAGCTCGATCTTGTCGGTGGCGATCTCTTCCAGCCGGGTGACGAGGCCGAGCGGCACCGCCTTGGGCTGGCTTGAGCCGGCGCGGAACACGAGCAGCGAGGTGAGCTGTTCGCCGGACATCGCATGCGCCGCGGCGGCCTCATCGGCCATCTCATGGGCCGAGGCGCCGGAGGCGCCGAGCGCTTTGGCAATGCCGTTGGGGTCGATGATCATGATCACGGCGCCATCGCCCAAAATGGTGTTGCCGGAGAACATGTCGATGTGCCGCAGCTTGGTCGACATCGGCTTGACCACGATTTCTTCGGTGTGGAACACGCCGTCGACCACGATGCCAAAGGTCTGGCTGCCGACCTGGGTGACCACGATGAAGCCGTTCTCGGGGTCTGAGGACGAGCCGTCGTCGATCTTCAACAGCTTCTTCAGGTGCATCAGCGGCAACAGCTTGTTGCGCAACCGCAAGACCGCGGTGTCCTTGATGCGCTCGATGCGGTGCTCGGAGTTGGCGCGGGCGCGCACCAGCTCGACCACAGACAATTGCGGGATCGCAAAGCGGTCGCCGGCGGCTTCCACGATCAGGGCCGAAACGATCGCGAGCGTCAGCGGGATCTTGATGGTGACGGAAGAACCTTCGCCGGCCACGCTCTTGATGTCGATGGTGCCGCCGATCTGGTCGATATTGGTGCGCACCACGTCCATGCCGACGCCGCGGCCGGACACCGAGGTGACGGTGGCGGCGGTGGAGAAGCCCGGCGCGAAGATGAACTTGTGGATCTGGGCCTCGGTCATCTTCTCCAGTTCGGCCTCGGTGACGAGGCCGTTCTGCAGCGCCTTGGCCTTGATCCGCTCGGTGTTGAGACCTCTGCCGTTATCGGCAATGCAGATGATGATATGGCCGCCCTCGTGATAGGCGGAGAGCCGGATGGTGCCCTGCTCGCCCTTGCCGGCCGCGAGCCGCTCGGCCGGGGTCTCCAGGCCGTGGTCGGCGGAGTTGCGCACCATGTGCGTCAACGGATCCTTGATCAGATCGAGCACCTGGCGGTCGAGCTCGGTGTCGGCGCCGTGCATTTCCAATTCAATTTGCTTGCCGAGTTCGCCCGAGAGGTCGCGCACGATGCGCGGCAGCTTCTGCCAGGCGTTGCCGATCGGCTGCATCCGCGTCTTCATGACGCCTTCCTGCAGCTCGGCGGTGACGTTGGAGAGCCGCTGCAGCGGCACCTTGAACTCGGTGTCCTCGTTGCGGCGGGAGATTTCCAAAAGCTGGTTGCGGGTCAAGACCAGCTCGGAGACCATCGTCATCAGATGTTCGAGGGTGTCGACGTTGACGCGGATCGACTGGTTGGCGATCTTGTCGGCGACCTCGCCGTCGACCTCGACGGCGGCGGCGCGCTTGGCCGGCTTTGCCTTCGCCGTTTCCTTGGCAGTTTCCTTGGCTTCCGGCGCCGGCGCAGCCTTGGCGACGGGTGCCGGCGCGGCTTCGGTCGCGGTCTCGCGGAAGGCGCGCTCGAGGTCGTCGAGCGAGACCTCGCCCGGACGCAACGGACGCTCCAGCACCTGCTCGACCAGCGTGCCCTTGGTCATCGCGGGCGCGACCGGCGGCGCCGCCACGACGGGCGCGGGCGCGGGTTCAGGCTGCGCTTCCGCCGCATGGTGACCGCCTTCGGCCATCGCATGCAGCTTCTCGATCAGGTCTTCGTCGGTGCCCTCGGGCTCGGTCTCGGTGGCTTCCAGACCTGCGAGGATTTCCTTGATGCGGTCGATGCTCGACAGGATCAGCGTCACGGCTTCGGCCTTGACCGGCATGCCGTCGCGGAACTTGCCCATCAAGGTTTCGCCGGCATGGGCGAGCGCTTCCAGCCGCGGCAGCCCTAGGAAAGCCGCAGGTGCCCTTGATGGTGTGGACCAGGCGGAAGATGTTATCCAGGATCTTCGCGTCGCTCGGATCCTGCTCGAACCGCACCAACTGATTGTCGACCGTATCCAGGCTCTCGCTGGTCTCCGTCAGGAACTCCCGCAACAGATCATCCATATGAGCGCGCCCTTTAGAAATTCGGATACTGATCTTCTCCAGAAGTAACGCTTCGGATTTCACGGCTAATTAATTTCACCGTCCGTGCTAATACGGATATGGTGAATAATGTCGTGATGAACCGGTCGCAGCGGATCCGAAGATCTCGAGAGTCGAGTTCACAATAAAAAAACGGCGGGGAGATCCCCGCCGTTTTGATCTTGTATGTGGCGCTTATTAGCGCAGGAGCTGCAGCACGCTCTGCTGGCTCTGGTTGGCCAGCGCCAGCGCGGACACCGCGATCGACTGGCGGGTCGACAGCGCCTGGCTGTTCGCCGCTTCCTCGTTGGTGTCGGCCAGCGTCAGGTTCGACGAGCCGGTCTGCAGCACGTTGATCAGGTTCTTCGAGAAGTCCTGACGGATCTGCACGATCGACAGGTTCGAACCCAAGGCAGACGCCTGTGAGCGCAGCAGCGTCGAAGCCGAGCTCAGGTCGGAGATCACCCTGTTGGTCGCGGAGTTGTCGATGAAGTCGACGCCGCTCGTCAGGTTCGCCAGGCCGAGGCCGGCGGCATCAAAGTTGGCGCCGGTGATGCTCAGGGTCGACTTGCCGGTCTCGTTGAAGGTCAGCTTCAGCGTATCGCCGCCGAGCAGGTTGACGCCGTTGAAGGAGGAGTCCTGCGCGGTGCTGGTGATCTGGGCCAGGATGCCGTTGAACTGGTTGACCAGGCCGCTGCGGACGGTCTGCGCCGAAGCATCGACCACCGGCGCCGTCGCGGTCGTGAAGGCGACGGTGGTGGTCAGCGTGCCGCCGATCGTGCCACCCGCCGCCGCTGAGCCGAGAGTCGACGAAGCGTATTCGTTGGTCGCCGCAATCGTGAGCTTGCCGGTCGAGTCGACCGTCGCGCTCAGGTTGTTGGCGAGCAGCGCCGCGTTGAGCTGATCGAGGGTCTTGACCGTGCCGTTGGTGCCGTCGCCGAAGGTGACGTTGACCGCCGCGCCGCCGTTGAAGGAGGAGAAGGTCAAGGTCTTGCCGGAGATGCTGCCGGCTGCGGCAGTGCGGCCGGCGGTGAAGTTGGTCCCCGTGCCGGTGTTGCCGGTGAGGCCGAGCGCCGACAGCGCATTGCCCGTACCGATGATCGACAGGTCGGCATTCGAACCGGTCGAGATGTTCAACGAACCGGCGACGAGCGAGGAGTTGGTCTGACCAGACGCCGTGCTCAGCGTCGCGGCGCCGGCGGCGTTAGATGCAGTCTGGACGCCAGTGGCGAGGTCGATCGCGGTCAACACGTCGGCGAGGCTGGCCTGGTTGAGATAGACGGTCGAGTTACCGCTGCCATCGGTCACAACGTTGCCGGTCACGCCCGATCCGGTCGCAACTTCTCCCGCGCCAGGCGTACCACCGTTCTTGAACGTGATGATCTTGCCATTCACGTTCAGCGTGGAGCCATCCTGAACCAGAGTACCGAGGCTGCCGGCGCTGGTCGTGCGGGCCGCCGTGATGGTGGTATTGCCGGAGCCGGTAGCGGTGGTCAGACCCAGCGCCTGCAGGATGTCCGACTTGCCCGTCACGCTGAGATCGGCGCCCGTCGAGCTCCTGACCAGCAATTGGCCGCTGCCGTTGACGCTCGAAACGGTCTGGCCGGCATTCGGCGTCAGCGTGCCAGCAACGTTCCTCTGCACGCCACTTGCGATGTCAATCGCGGTCAGCACGTCGCCGAGCGTCGCCGTGCCGCCGGCGGCCGCGCCGATATAGACGATCGAGTTTCCATTCGCGTCAGAGTGGACGGCTCCCGTGGTGATGCCGCCCGCAGTTACCTGGGTGTATCCCGTCGGCGCTGTGAGGGGAGCGTCACCCGCAGCAAAGGTAATCGTCTTGCCATCGACGGTAAGCGTGTCGCCTGCCACAACGCCAGCCTGGGCGTCGCTCACAGCCGCACCGTTCAGAAGGCTGGCTGCGGTGGTCGCCCCGTCGATCGCGGTTCCCGTATATGTGGCGAGCGTGCCGCCCAGCTTGTCCGCCGAAGTGGCCGCAGTCGTGCCGCCAGCCGTACCGTCGAACAGTACGTTGGAGGACGCGGTCGCGCTGGTGTAGGTCGTGGTGCCGCGCAGGTCGGTGGCGGTGGCGCCGGCGATCGTCGTGGAGACGTTCGACTTGGTGGAGTAGCCGACCGCGCTCTGCAGCGCCTGGTTGGCGATCGACTTCGCGGTGTCGACCAGCTTCTGCAGCGAGGTGATGCCGTTGTTGGCCTCCTGCAGCACCTGCACGCCGTTGCCGATGCCGTCCAAGAGATTGTTGATGTCGGAAGCGCGCGAATCGAGCGACTGCGCGGTGAAGAAATTGGTGGGGTTGTCGAGGGCCGTGTTGACCTTCTTGCCGGTGGCAAGGCGGTTCTGCGTGGTGGCGAGCAGATCAGCGGTCGACTGGAGGGAGAGGAGGTTCTGGCGAACCGACGCGGAGAGGACAATGCCTGACATGTCTATTTCCTTCTGGTTTCGAAGCCATTTCTTTGGCCATGCCAGCAATACAGAGCGAGATTTAACAATGCCTCAACTTGACGGCTCTGATTTGCAGCAATTGGACACTGGAGTGCCGATGGTTAAAGCTGACCTAAGCAGCAAACCGTAAAAGTACGGTTAAGTGGCCGTGACCGCGGCTCGCAAAAATTCCGGCGATTGCTGGGCTGAGAAATTCGCCAGCCGCTAGTTCGACTGGGCGACGCCGCTGAAACGGGAGCGCGCTTCGGCGAGACATTCGTTGACGACCGCCAGGAGCGCGCCCGGCGTGAACGGCTTGCGCAGGCAGCGCATGGCGCCGAGCTCGAGCGCCATGCGCAAGAAATCCGGCGCCGGCGAGTCGAGATTGGCAAAGGCGTATCCCGACATTGCAACGAGCGGGATCGTCGGCGCCCGCTCGTGAAAAATCCTGATCGATTCGAAGCCGCGCATGTGCGGCATGAAGATATCGACGAGCATCAGGTCGAAGCCGGAGTCTTCCAGCGCCCGAAGCCCGGCTTCGCCGCTATCGGCTACCGTCACCTCAAGGCCGTGACGTTCGAGATAGACCTCGATGGCCGCGCAGACCATGGAATCATCATCGACGATGAGAACGCGTGTCATGTCAGCCCCCCGGAAGCGGATAGCGAACTTTCAGTCCAATCATTCCTCAGTCGCAATCGCAGGGGCGACGCATGATCCACCTCCCTCGCGGCGTAGGACGCACTCCGTCCACTACGGTCATGAAGTTCCACAAAAGGAACCGCTCGGCTGAGCGTGCGGCAGTTTTTCTTGCGAATCAGTGCGCTACAGCATTTTCCGCCGTAAACAGGCCGCTCTGTCTGCCCTCTACAGTGTATAAGGTCGGTTCCACAACCTGGGCTGATTCGGATGGGGGAATTTGTAGCTAGCCTGCCCCACGGCAAGTTGCCGCGGTCGCTGCTTCGAAAGAAGTTCGCAGCTACTGCCGGCGGCGAGTTCGCATCGCTGTGCTTACATCGCGAAGCGTCGGAGCGGTTAAAGCCCACTTAACCGAGCCGATGCGCCATCAATCTACGTTTGCCAGTTTTTCTTGCCAATATAATGTGCGAGGATCATCCTGCAGTTCGGACTGTACGCAGCAGACGCCAGAGACCGGCTTGGCCGTAAGGCAGGAGACTGCTTTGGATTCAGCCCCTCGTTCTCCGAATGGATTCTTGTCCTCGCTGACCGCGGACGATTTCGAATTGATCCGCCCGCATCTGCGCGCCGCTGATCTCAGCCAGGAAATGGTGCTGGTCGAAGTCGACGAAACGCTCAAGCGTGCGTATCTTCCGCACAAGGGCGTCATCTCGCTGGTCGTGAAGCTCGCGCGCGGCGAGCACGTCCAGATCGCGATGATCGGCCGCGACAGCATCTTCGGTGCATTCGCTGCCCTCGGCGACCCCGTGGCGCTGAACACCGCCGTGGTGCTGGTGCCGGGCGCGGCCTCGACGATCGATCTCGACCAGCTTCGCGCTGCCGCCGACCAGAGCGCGACGTTGCGTACCGCACTGACGCGGCATGGCCTCGCCGTCTATGCGCAGATACAGCAGACCGCCGGCTGCAATGCCTCGCATACGGTGGAATCCCGGCTGGCGCGATGCCTGTTGCATACGCGCGACCTCTCCGGCAGCGACAAGCTGGTCCTGACCCAGGAAGCGATGGCCCAGATGATCGGCGCACGCCGCAACAGCGTTTCGCTGGTGGCCCATACGCTGCAGCAGGCGGACTTCATCCACTACAGCCGCGGGCATATCGAAATCACCAACGTGGACGGCCTGATCAAGACGTCCTGCGAATGCTACGCGACGGTCAAGGCGCAGTACACGAGGCTGCTGCATCCGCGCATCCACAGCGCGGCTGCGTAGCCGCTTCCTGCGGTCGACCACGGCCGCAAGCCCGATCTGCGATACGCATCGCATCGCCGTTGCGCGCGAAGATTGCGACGGTCCCCTACCTCACCGTATTACTACGGCCAATCGCCGCTCCTGCGGCGTTCCGGGTCCCGCAGGGGATTAACGCGCTGTTCAACGAGCCCTGATAGTTGTCACGGTGCTGACGGGTGCGGGTTCGAGACTCTTTCGCGTGCAACGCGCATTCACCTGTGTTCGGCGGCATATTGTTTGCGCGGAGTACGAACATGGCTTTTGATCTGTCGATGCCGATCCTGGTGGTCGATGACTACAGCACCATGATCCGCATCATCCGCAACCTTCTCAAGCAGCTCGGATTCGAGAATGTCGACGAGGCCAGCGATGGATCGGCTGCGCTCGCCAAGATGCAGACCAAGCGATACGGCCTCGTGATCTCCGACTGGAACATGGAGCCGATGACCGGCTACGACCTGCTTAGGGAAGTCCGCGCCAGCCCGGAATTCTCCAAGACGCCCTTCATCATGATCACCGCTGAATCCAAGACCGAAAACGTGATCGCCGCGAAGAAGGCCGGCGTCAACAATTACATCGTCAAGCCGTTCAACGCCGCCACGCTGAAAACCAAGATGGAAGCGGTGTTTCCCGACGCAGCCGGCTGACATCATCCCGGAAAGCGCGCTGCGCACCGCAGACGCGCGGTTAGCCGTACTTCTACGGTTTGAGATTTTCACCTCCGGATAACGTTGACTGAGGATAGTTGCGTGGACCAAGGGAGTGCCCTCATGTTCACGTTTGAAACGAGCGATCAGAAAGAAGTGCGGCGTCTCCGTATCGCCCAGTTCAATGGCAGGACTGCAACCGTGCATTCGGCCGGATCGGCGGTCACTGGCCACGTTCGATCGATCGTGGAAAGCAAGTCGAGCGTTCCGGCGGCGTGGACCATCACGATCATCCCGGAAGAGCCCAAGCCGACGCGCTCGTCGCGACCCGCGGCGCGCGGTCGCTCCTTGATGGAAGACTTCTGCTGATCGGCCCGAGCGGCGTCAGCTTCCAAGATGAGCCGGCGTCAAACGGACCATCACCCATCGGCAGACTTGTCTTTGTCGAGATCAATAGCTTGTCGCGGCGGCCTTTGATCGCTGCACCCAATATTTCTTCGGACGCGCCGTTATTCTGCGGGACACGTGATCGGCGTTGCGGACCTCCGGTCGAGCCGCAGGCTCCAGAACGCCAGCGCGAGACCGAGGGCCGTGATAACCGCTGCGACCACCGGCAAGGCGGCGAGGCCGAAACCGCGATCGATGGTCACGCCGCCAGCCCACGCGCCAAGCGCGTTGCCAAGGTTGAAGGCGGCGATGTTCAGGCTGGAAGCAAGGTTCTGCCCGGCCGCTCCTGCCTTCTCAATCACGCGAATCTGGAGCGGCGCGACCGTGGCAAAAGCCGCCGCGCCGAGCAGGCCGACCAGCAGCACGGCCGGCGTCTTGGCAGAGAGCGCGAGCGCAAGCACGACGAGGACGATGACGAGACCGGCAAGGGTTGCGATCAGAGCACGCGGCAAGCCACGATCTGCAAGCCGTCCCCCGGCGATGTTGCCGATCGACAGCCCGACGCCGAATACGAGGAGGATCGGCGAGACCGCGGCTTCGGAAAACCCGGTGATCTTGGTGAGGATCGGCTGAATGTAGGTGAATACCGTGAAAAGACCGGCGAAGCCAAGCACGGTCATCGCCAACCCGAGCTGCACCTGCGGCCGGGCGAGCACCGTCAGCTCTTCGCGCAGCGAAGTGTTCTCGCCGTTGCGGCCCACATGGTTCGGCACAAGCAGGGCAAGCACGATGAACGCGACGACGCCGATCGCCGCCACGGCCCAGAACGCGGACCGCCAGCCGAACGACAGGCCGAACCAGGCACCGAAAGGCACACCAAGCAGCGTGGCGGCCGTCAGGCCCGTAAACATCATCGCGATCGCCGAGGCCCGCTTGTCTTGTGCGACAAGCCCTGTCCCCACAACCGACCCGACGCCGAAGAAGGTACCGTGCGCGAGCGACGTCAGAACGCGCGCCGCCATCAACGCGGCATAGCTGGGCGCGATTGCGCAGGCGGCATTTCCGAGCGTGAAGATCGCCATCAACCCCAGCAGCACCGCCTTTCTCGGCATTCGGCGCGTAGCGAGCGTCAGGATCGGTGCGCCGGCGAAAACCCCGAGAGCGTAGCCGGAAATCAGCAGGCCGGCGGTCGAGACGGAGACCTGCATGTCGGCAGCGACCTGTAACAGCAGACCCATGATGATGAACTCGGTCGTGCCGATGCCGAAGGCGCCAGCGGTAAGGGCGAGGACGGCAACAGGCATGATTTTGGCTCCCGATCAGCAGTGACTGGGCCCAACAATGGTGCGCCGCGCCATCTGGAACTAGAGGGCGACAATTCCATTCATTTATGAGATGAATTCACTATGCCTCGCCTCGACACCAACCGCGCCGCCGAGATGGAAGTGTTCGTGCGGGTCGCCGACCTCTGCGGCTTCACTGCGGCGGCGCGCGACTTCAAGCTGACGCCCTCGGGCGTCAGCAAGCTTGTGTCGCGGCTCGAAGCGCGGCTCAGCACACGCCTCATCAATCGCTCAACGCGCAAGCTACAGCTCACGCCCGAGGGGCAAGCTTTCTACGACCGGGCCATGCGCATTCTGGCCGATATGGATGAGGCCGAGCGCGAGGCATCGGCCGGCGCCTGTCCCCGCGGCCATCTCCGGGTCAATAGCAACGTCCCGTTCGGGATGCGTCACGTGATGCCGATAGTGCCTCTGTTCCTTGCGCAGAATCCCGAGGTCACGCTCGACATCATGCTCTCGGACACGGTCATCGACCTGTTGGAAGAGCGCGCCGACATCGCCATACGCGTGGGCCCGCTTCGGGAATCGAGCCTCGTGGCGCGCAAGCTCGGTACGAGCCGAATGGCTGTTGTGGCATCGCCGGACTACCTCGCGCGGCACGCAGCTCCTCGCAGTCCAGCCGACCTTGCGCGCCATAAAGGCATCGGCTGGACCTTCTCGCGCATGGTCGAGGGCTGGCCGTTTCGCAAGGGCAAAGGCATTGAGTCACGGTCAGCGCCCCCTGTTGCGCGGGCAAGCGATGGCGAGGCCGCGCGTCTCCTCGCCCTCGGCGGCGCGGGACTTGCGCGCCTTGCCCTGTTTCATATCCGTCCCGATATCGAAGCGGGCCGTCTCGTGCCTGTTCTGGAGGATTTCAATCCAGGTGACTGCGAGGATGTTCATGCCGTCTACCTAGGCCAGGGCGGTCTCCTGCCCGCCCGTGTGCGCGCGTTCATCGACTTCCTGGGCGATCACATCCGCATCGACAGCGTCAGCCTCGTGCGCGGTCGCCAGGGAAAATGGAAAGTGGCGGTTCCCAACACACATGGCCGGCCGCGGAACGCTCGATGATTGCGACGAACTTCGCGTGCCACTCTTCGCATTGCTGTCGGTCGATCGACGCACATATTTTAACTACGCCTCTGCTCCGCGGTGAAACTAACTTCGCTGTCAGAAACTGTCGCATTTGTCATGGGTCATCGCGGGATCATTTGCGTCTCCTGTTCGTCTTCCTCCTGCGACGGCATCCGTCGCTATGGTCCAATCACGGAGGAGGATCGCAAATGAACAGCAAGCTCCTTAACGGCCTCATCGCGGCGGCGCTTGGTACGACGCTGGCGCTTGCGTCGCCGGCGCTCGCGCAGCGTGGCGGCGGCGGTATGGGTGGCGGCGGTGGTGGCGGTCACGCCGCCGGTGGTGTCGGGGGCGGCGGCGGCGGTATGGGCGGTGGTGGTGGTATCGGAGGCGGCGGCGGCATGCGCGCCGGCGGTGGCGGTGGTTTCGGCGGTGGCATGCACGCCGGAGGCGGCGGTGGCGGGATGCGTGCCGGCGCCGTGGGTGGCGGTCCGCGCTTTGGCGGCGGCACGAACATCGGCGGCGGCGCGCGCTTTTCCGGCGCAGGACCCCGTTTCAGCGGCAGCCGTTTCCCAGGGGCGTCCTTTGCGCATGCCGGAGCCTCGCCGCGGTTCGCATTCCACGGCGGCCGATTCCATCGCGGCTTCCATCACCGCCATCATCATCGCTTCCACCGCTTTGCGTTCATTGGCGCGCCCGCAGTTTACGCCGCTTACGACAATTGCTGGCGCAGGGTATGGACGCCGCGTGGATTCCGGGTGGTCAATGTCTGCGGCGACTACGGTTATTACTAGAGCATGATCCGCGGGACCGCGTGCAAAGTGGGCACCGGTTTTCCCTCGCGACAAACGCGGAACGCGTTAGCGCGGAGATCATGCTCCAAACAAAAGAATCGAGCGTGATGGGTTCGGAGTGGACGCGCGGACTTCGGTCGCCTCTCCGGCCCGGAACGTCGTGACGGTCGCAACGAGGACGGCCATCCGGACGCCGGATCGGCCGTCGGATCGGCCGTCGGCCTCACGCTTATTTGCGCCTCCGCAAGCAACCCTCGGACGACGCGTGGGTTTGTTCGGCCATAGAGTCGCGCAACGACTTCCGGCTTTCTTGCCAGACTGGGTTCGGCTTTTGAGCAGTCGTTCGGAGACGAAACGCCATGACGGGAGGTCACCGCCGTATTCTGGTCGTTGAGGACGACCCGGAAACCGCCGGCCAGCTCGTGGATTCGCTCACGACCAGCGGCTACCAGGTGGATCTGGCCGCCACCGGCCATGAGGCGTTGCGTCGCAGCGCCGCCAGCGACTATGCCGTAATCACCATTGACCGCATGCTTCCGGATATCGACGGCATCGCAGTGATGCGGCAACTGCGCGACGATGGCAACGCCGCGCCCGTCCTGATCATCAGCGCGCTCGGTGAGGTCGACGATCGGGTGCGCGGCTTGCGCGCCGGCGGCGACGACTATCTGGTGAAGCCATTTTCGTTCGTCGAACTACTGGCGCGGGTCGAGGCGCTGGGGCGCCGCAGCGACACCATCGTGAAGGAGACCATTTTGCGGGTGGGCGATCTCGTGATCGACCTGGTGTCTCGCACCGCCAGTCGGCGTGGCAAAGACATCTTGCTGTTGCCGCGGGAATTCCAGTTGCTGGAGTATCTGGTGCGCAACGAAGGCCGCGTCGTATCACGCGCCATGCTGCTGCAGCAAGTCTGGGATCTTCATTTCGATCCCTCAACCAACATCATCGATGTCTATGTCGGGCGCGTTCGCCGCAAGGTCGACGGTCAGCAGGCTTATCCGCTGATCCATACGGTGCGCGGCATCGGGTATTGTCTCCGTGCTCCTGGCTAAGACCTTCGCCTCGTCGACGTTCAAGCAGGCGCTGCTCGGGATCGGGATTTTTGGCGTGATAGCGTCGGCGATTTTTGCCTACGTCTATCTCGCCACCTCCTCCTATGTGCGCAGCCAGTCGGACCGCGCCATCATGATCGAGCTTGTCAGCCTGCGCGGCGCTTACGAGCGCTCCGGGCGCGATGGGCTGATCGCCCTGATCCGGCAACGCGTTGCCGACCAGACTTTTGCCGACAATATCTATCTTCTGGTCGATCCCGCATCGGCCGCGCTGGCCGGCAATCTCAAGACCTGGCCACCGGCGGTCACGGCGGCGGGGGGATGGGCCGAGTTTCGCGGAGTGGAGCCACCGTCCGGCGCAGACGGCCGGCCATTGCTGCGGGCGGCGGTCGAAACCTTTCCGAACGGCGATCGTCTGCTGGTCGGAAAGGATATCAGCGACCTCGACGGCTTTACCGATCACATCAAGACGGCGGTGGCCTTGAGCATTGCCTTGATGTTCATGATAGGCGGCGTCGCGAGCATCCTGGTGACGCGGCGGACGGTAGGGCGGATCGAGTCGATCAACGCCACCAGCCGCGCCATCATGCTCAGCGGTCCCGACAAGCGCATCCCGCTGCGCGGGACCCATGACGAATGGGATCGCGTGGCGGAGAACCTCAATCTGATGCTGGACCGTATCGAAACCTTGATGGGCGAGATCAAGCAGGTGAGCGACAATGTCGCGCACGATTTGCGGACGCCGCTGACGCGCATGCGCGGACGGCTGGAGAAGGCCTGGCACGGGCCGCGCATCGGCGACGACGATCAGACGCTGATCGGCGACGCCATCGCCGACCTCGATGCTGTCTTGCGGATCTTTGCATCCATCACGCGGATCGCGCAGATCGAGACCCAGGCGCGAAAAGACGCGTTCCACCGCGTGGACTTGGCGGAGATCGCCGGCGAGGTGGTCGAGCTGTACGATGCCGCGGCCGAGCAGGACGGCACCCGCCTCACCATTGCCGGCGATCGCGAGGTGCTGGTGACCGGCGATCGCGATCTGATCTTCGATGCCATCGCCAATCTCGTGGACAATGCGATCAAGCACGGCCGTGCCGGAGGGCAGGTCGTGGTTGTGCACGAGACCATTGACGGTCAGCCGGCCGTCTCGGTCGCCGACGACGGCCCGGGAATTCCCGCCGATCAGCATGAGCATGTGTTCAAGCGCTTCTACCGGCTCGAACACAGCCGCTACGCGCAGGGCAACGGTCTCGGATTGAGCCTGGTCGCCGCCGTTGCCCGTCTCCACGGCGCACGGATCGAACTGCTCGACAACGCGCCAGGGCTCAAGCTCCGACTCTGCTTTCCGACGGCAGGTTCGCGGAACGAGATTTGATGAAGCCGCCCGACGCGGCGTCGGCGGCGCTGCACGTCCATCCCCGAATTCGGAAGCCGTTACGACGACGTTTACCAACTATCGCAAGCAAATCGTAGCAAGGATTTGGTATAGGGCCTGCGACCGGGCAGGAACCATGCCGCTACTCTATGTTCCGACAATCTACGTGCTGATGCTGTCAGTCATGGCGCTGCTCGGCGCGCTGACCTTCTTCGCCTGGCTGCAAAACCGCGCGATCCGTGCGCTTGCCTGGTGGAGCTGCGCAGTGCTCGTGATGGCGGCCGCGCTTGGCCTGCTCTGCCTGCGCGGCACGATCCCGGACGTCTATTCGGTCGACCTCGCCTACGTGGTGCTGTTCAGCGCCTGTGCGCTAATGCTGGAAGGGGCGCGCTGCTTCGAAGGCAAGCGCCCGAGCCCCGCCGTCCTGCTTGCCGGTGCTCTCGTGTGGATCGCGGCCTGCCAGATCCCAGCGCTGTACGATTCCGCCACGGCGCGCATGATCATCGTGTCAGCCGCCGTGGGCTCCTATTCGCTGGGCTGCGCCTACGTGCTGTGGAGGGGCCGCGCCGAGCCGCTGCTGTCGCGCTGGCCGCTGATCGTGCTGACCGCGCTCGGTGGCGGCCTGTTTCTCGTGCGCATTCCGCTCGCCGTGATGTCTCCGCTCGCAGAGGCACCGATCGCCAGCTTCGATGCGCTGCGGTCGTTCTGGTTCGCGATCGTGAGCACGTTCACCCTGCTCTACTTCATCGCCATCAACTATCTCTTTCTCGCGCTCACCAAGGAGCGGAGCGAGCTCGCACACAAGCGCGCTTCAATGACGGACGCACTGACTGGCCTTGCCAACCGTCGCGCCTTCATGGAATTCGCCGAGCAACGTCTGAACGCGCCTGCGAGCGGGACGGTCGCGTTCCTCATATTCGATCTCGACTGGTTCAAGGCGATCAACGACGGCCATGGGCATGCGATGGGCGACCGCGTGCTGCGGCTGTTCGCGCACACGCTCTCCGCCAATTTGCCGCGGGACAGCATCGCGGGCCGGCTTGGGGGAGAAGAGTTCGCCGCGATCGTCAGCGGGCCAGACCAACAGACGACGATTGCGGCTGCCGAGCGCGTGCGCGAGAGCTTCGCGGCGGCGGCGCGTGTCGTGGACGGTGTCCCGATCGCCGCCACGGTCAGCATCGGGCTCGCACATGCGAACGACCGGCCAGCCGACATCGAGGCGCTATGTGAACGCGCTGACAAGGCGCTCTACCAGGCGAAGGCGCTTGGCCGCAATCGGGTCGAGAGCGCCGTGGACGAACGTATCCCGCTTGCACCCGATGCGTCAGTCGAGGCCGACGTCACGCCGGCCGACCTTCTGATTCCGTCGCCCAAACAACCACGGCGCGCAATGAAACGGACGGCAGCCTGACCGCGTCAGAGTAGCTCCGAGGAGCCGCGGCAGCGAAAGCGCGGCCTATCGCAGATCCGCATGGTTCTGCCATAGTGGCACGGCGAAGCAGTAGCGCCCATCTTCATCGGCCGTGGCGCGCCAATTACGCTACAGCACGCCAGGACCCGCTTAAGAGTCCGTTTTCTGCGCCGCCATTCGATGATCAGGCCGCTTCTGGAACATAGTGCAGGACGAACAAGTCCGCCCGCGGGAACGGCGCGACCGCGTAGCCGCCACGTTGCTCGCCGCTGAACTCCACGAGCTGGCCTCGCTAGAGTGTGCGGCTTCAAGCAGGATATCTTGCCGTCGCGTAGCTGTGGCTCCCAACCAAAAATATCGAAAACGACCCCATGCAAGGTAGCAGGCAGTCGCCACGGATGCGCTTTGGGATTTGGATGAAATTGAGCCGGTCGGAGGTTCGGAAGAGTCGCTGATTTCAGGGTGTGTTTGACCCATCGAAGAACAGCTCAATGACCGATCGGCGCTTATACAAATCCGCGATTTCCTCGACCCGGCAATGACGACGAAGTGTGCATTGATCTACCGCACCTCCCGCACTCAAGCGCGGGTGCTCGCCAAGGCACGACGATCGTCGCGAAACAATGTCTCGATCAACGCGCATTCGCGCAACTTGCTGCTGCCGCATTGCGCAATCACGTCTTTCAGTAGGCGTTCCATGCGCTTCAAGTCGGCGATCTTCGCACGTACATCGTCGAGGTGAGCCGTCGCAACAGCGCGAGCCTCCGTGCACGGTTGATCGAGCTCGTCGACGAGCCGCAGCAGCGCGCGAATCTCGTCGAGGCGGAAGCCGAGCTCACGCGCTCTGAGCACGAACCCGAGACGTCGCTCGTATATCGTGTCGTACACCCGATAGCCGGCAGTCGTGCGTGAAGGCTGCGGCAGCAATCCGATCTTCTCGTAATAGCGGACAGTCTCGATGTTGCACCGGGCCCGTTTGGCAAGTTCGCCCCTCTGCAGGCCCCTCACGCCAGCGTGATCGCGCATCATGAAAACCCTCTTGAGCCTGTAGCAGCTACAGACCCCAGAGTTAGGCGGCAGATCGGATTTCGGCAATGGATCGCGAGTTCAAATACGGCGCAACAGACAGGAGCACTGAACAATGACCGCTAGCAGCGCATCGCGTCCATCATCCGCAAAGGCGACAGCCCAGCCGAGTTTCATCATGCGTCCCGGCGTTCCCTGTCCGGATTGGTCGGTCGTCACATCTCCGGTGGTCAAGGATGCGGTACTGGCGATGTTCGAGTCTGAACACATTTTGAATCGTTGGTCGGGTTATTCGCCCGCCGAAGACCGCGTACGTGCTGCGCTACTCGGGCTTTACGCGGAGCAGGGTCGAGCTCCGACCATCGACGTACTTGCGGCGCGCGCCCGGTTGGATACGGCCGAGGCCCGGGGTCAGCTTGCGGAACTCCGGCAGCGCGATCTTGTCGTCCTCTCCCGCGATGGCGAGCGGATCATCGGAGCCTATCCTTTCACCGACCGCGACACCGGTCAGCGGGTCAAGCTGGACGGACGAACGGCCAACGCCATGTGCGCCGTCGACGCGCTCGGCGTCGGCGCTATGTTGCGGCGCGACATTCAGATCGACTCGCGCTGTCATCGCAGCGGCACCGCGATTAGGATCACAACTCGCGACCGCGGCCGAGCAATCGCGGTTGCTCGTCCTGAAACGACGGTTGTCTGGTTGAGCCTGCGTTATGAAGGCGGATCCGCGGCGCACTCTCTTTGCACGGTGACCGTATTCTTCGCCACGGACGACCATCTCGAAGCGTGGCACAAGGATCAACCTGCTGACATGCGCGGCGTTCGCCTTTCGCTCGCCGAAGCGCTCGAGGCCGGCCGGGCGATTTTCGGACCAAGTTTAGCGGGTATCGATGCACGCACCGGCTCCGCCCAACGCCTCGACGCTCTTTCGGTCGGCGGCTGACACGCCCAGGAGATGGTTCAATGGCGAACAACAACACGATCGCGAACGGCAAGAATGGCGGCCGCTACGATGTGGCTGTCATCGGAGCCGGTTCAGCGGGTTTCTCGGCTGCGATCACTGCGTGCGAGCAGAACGCGCAGGTCGCCCTCATCGGCAGCGGGGTCATCGGCGGCACCTGCACCAACATCGGGTGTCTGCCTTCCAAGACGCTAATACGTGCGGCCGAGACATTTCATAGCGCCGGCGTTGCAGCCCGTTTCGCCGGAATCGAAGCAGAGGCCAAGCTCAGGGATTGGCGCGCGACGGTTCGGCAAAAGAACGAGCTGGTCACGGAGCAGCGGCAGGCCAGGTACACAGACATTCTGCCGTTCTATGGAGACGTTGCGTATATCGAAGGGGCGGCCCGTCTCGTCAATGGCGGAATCGAGGTCAGGGGCGAGCAGGTCCACGCCGAAAAGATCATCATCACCACCGGCGCGCGACCAGCCGTGCCGGAGATTCACGGCATCGAAACGGTTCCCTATCTTACGAGCACGTCGGCGTTGGATCTCGAGGAGCTGCCGAAGTCGCTGCTCGTGATCGGCGGCGGCTACATCGGCGCGGAGCTTGCCCAGTTGTTTGCCCGCGCCGGCGTTGCGGTCACGCTCGTTTGCCGTTCACGCCTGCTGCCCAAGGCCGACGATGAAATCAGCGAAGCGCTGACGGAGTACCTTGCAGACGAAGGGATCAAAATTGTTGCAGGTGTTGCATACCGCGCGATTCGAAAGGACGGCGCGGGCGTGGAGCTCGCCGTGGCACGCAATGGCCGGGAGCAGGTTCTTGAGTCTGAGAAGGTGCTCATCGCCACCGGCCGGACGCCGAATACCGAGCAACTCGGTCTCACCGAAGCGGGGATCGCCGCCTCGAACAACGGTGCGATCGTCGTGAACGACCACATGCGTACTACCAGGCCGGACGTCTATGCTGCCGGTGACGTGACCGACCGCGACCAGTTTGTCTACATGGCGGCTTACGGCGCAAAGCTTGCGGCGATGAACGCCTTGAACGGCGACACGCTGCGTTACGACAATGCGGCGATGCCGGCCGTGGTGTTCACCGACCCGCAGGGGACAAGCGTCGGTCTCACGGAAACGGCGGCGCGCGCCGCCGGTTACGATGTTCGTGTTTCGACGGTCCGGCTCGACCAGGTGCCGCGCGCGTTGGCGGCCCGGGACACCCGCGGTCTGATCAAGCTGATCGCCGATCGCGCGTCACGGCGGCTGCTCGGGGCGCATATCCTGGCTCCGGAAGGCGCGGACAGTATCCAGACCGCGGTGCTGGCGCTCCGGCACAAACTAACGATCGACGATCTCACGACCGCGATCTTCCCCTATTTGACCACCGTCGAAGGGCTCAAGCTCGCTGCACAGGGGTTCGACAAGGATCTGAGCAGACTATCTTGCTGCGCGGGCTGAACAGATTGATTCAGTTTCCGCTCGTCCACGCCAAAGTGTGACCCAGGAGCCGCAACCCCATCGATCATGTCAATAGACGATGCCGGCTAGGACCATGATCGAAAATAGACAGATGCCTCCTTATCGCCGGTAGCACGCTCGCTATCGTGGTTCCCACGCTCGCCACTGCCAAAACCAGCTCGGGGATTGAACCAATGACACTGACACGCGAACTCTATGACGCCTTCCAAAGCGCCCAGATCGATCGATGGGACGCGATCATTTCACCAAATGTCGTGACCAATAGCCCAGGCGGACGGGGGATCGAGGGGATCGGCCCTCTCAAGACGTGGGCGGCAGCCTTCGCCACCACGCTTGCTTATCAGATCGACCTTGTCGATGAACACCTTGCACTAGACAGCCGCGGCAACGGTCGCGGCTTCATCACCTTCAATCTCCACTGGAAGCACGACCGCGAATTCATGGGGCTCATGCCCACCTTTCGCGAGGGAACTTCGATCGAGACGCTGTTGCTGACCATCCAGGCGAACAAGATCGTGCGCATCGACGTGGCCGATAATTCGCTCGATCTTGCGATCTATCTTTGGGATCGCGGCTGGCCGCACCCACATAACTGGACGCCACCGCCGATCGTTGCTGGTGTGAATCGCAGAAGCGCGTAGTTCAGCGCACGCCAAGCCGAGAAGGAGATTTGGTCATGCGCGTTGCAGTCATCGGCGCTGGCGCAGTGGGGCGCGCGCTCGGGCGCGCCTGGGTCAAGGCAGGCCATGATGTGGTCTATGGCGTGCGCACCGCCGGCGCCAAGGACATGGCGTCTTTTCTCGCCCAGACTGGGGGACGCGAAGCACCGGGCCAGGCCGCCGCGCTTGCTGCGGACGTTGTCGTACTGGCGTTGCCGTGGGGCAAGGCGGAACCGGCCGTACGCGGCCTGGGCGACCTCAACGGAAAGGTCGTCATCGATTGCATGAACCCGCTCATCATGCGCGATGGGGCGCTCGGGCTTGAGTGCGGATTTGACACGTCGGGCGCGGAACGCGTGGCAGCCTGGCTTCCGGGCGCGCGCGTCGTGAAGACGCTCAATCAGGCCGGCGCGGAGGTGATGGGAGATACCACCATGCTTTCGGCGCGCCCCGCGATGTTTCTCGCTGGCGATGATGCCGCCGCAAAGGACACTGCACGAGCGTTAGTCGCCGAACTCGGCTTTGAGCCATTGGACGCGGGTCCGCTCAGCATAGCGCGCCTGCTCGAGCCCTTGGCCATGGTGTGGATCAACCAAGCCATTATACGCGGCGAGGGCCGCGACTGGGCCTTCGCGTTGGCCCGTCGGCGGCCGTGACTGTTCATCCGTTTCGTCCGCGTGTCTGTCAAGCTCAAGCATCTACGCTACGCTGAGATGGCCGCGTGTCACGACAGCTTCCGAAAGGCTGCTGATGTGCTCGGGCTCACGCAATCCAATCTCAGCTGACGCAGCCGGCGTATCGAGGGGTTGCTGGGCGTGCGGCTGTTCGAGCGAACTAACGGCGGCGCGCGGCCGACCCGGCCGGCCGCGAGTTCTTGCACGGCGTGCGACGCATCGTCGACGAGCTGCAGGCCGTCGTTGACAGCGCCAAGGCGGCCAGTCGCGGCCACGCCGCGAGGTTAGTCGCAGATTTGGATGCTTCATCATAGCGGCACGGCGAACGCGTAGTGCCCATCTTCATCGGCCGTGGCGCGCCAACAAACCCCACAACTATTCATATCGCCAACTACGACGCGTAGACCACACTTACCAAAGACATGTCGGCAATCGCCGCGTGATCGGCGACTTGTCGGGTGCGCAAGCCTCCCGATTCCGGCAGCGCAAAACCGCGCCGCGCCGCCGCGCATCGCAAGCATCGCTTCGAGAAAAATCAGGCGGGCTGCAGCAGCGCCTTGCGAACCAGATCCGCGGTGTTGCGGGCGCCAAGCTTGCGCATAGCCTCGGCGCGATGGCTCTCGAATGTCCTCGGGCTGATATTCATCCGCAAGGCGCCTTGCTTGTTGGAGCAACCTTCGCTGATCAGGCTCAGCACCTCGCGCTCGCGCCTGGTCAGAGGCTTCTGGCCGGACTCCGGGGCCAACATCAGGCCCGGCCTGCGGGCGCCATCCGCGGAGCGGCCGGCCTGACCCTCGCTCGCCTGCTTGCGAACGGCGTCGGACGCCGGGTGATTGTCCGACATCTGCTTCACCAGAGCGCAGACGCGTTCGGTTTGCTGAAGCGCGTTCTCCACCACCTGTTGCAGGTAGAGCCGGTTGCCGGATCCTTGCGAAAGCTGGTGGCTGTGCTGCTTGATCTCATTCATGTAGAGCAGCAGCGCTGTCAGCGGTCCGTTCAACTGCCGGGCAATCGCCGCTCCCGCCTCTTCCGCGGCACGCGAGCGCGCGGCGGATAGCTGGACGATCTCAGGATTCTCTTCGAGAGGTGTGACGTTTTCCATCCACTTCGTGAAGTGCGAATCAGCGGCGCGATGATCTTGTCCCGACATATAACTATTTTATCGGTTCCACCCTCTTTCATGGTTAAGTTCTTAACCGGTAAGAATACGGAGAAATCCGCCGGCGCGTCCCGCCGCCGGACTAGATTGAGCCGAATTCACTCGAAATTGGATGTTTTCGGCCGAAATACGTGATCCGAACATAAATGCCGTAGCGCGCCAGCCCCGTACTTTAACGGTGATGGCATTTGCTTTGTTAATAGATCTCAACCGCTTCTCGATGTGTTTCCCGTCGGCGCCCCAAGCCGGAGTGTCCCTTCCCCCCGACGCCCGTTCCGCGCGACGGCTTGCTCGCGGCATCGCCCTGATTACATGCGCCGGCAGTCCCGCAATGATCGAAGCCCAAATCATCCCGCAACGAATCCAAAAAAGGAGACCGCGATGTCGCAGGCAAAGGGATCATGGATAGCGATGGCCGCGCTGGCCGGCGTCCTGACGTTCAGCTCGGGCGTGGCGGCGCAAACCGCACCGGCGGCGGAGAACGCCCCGCCGACGACCGACAACGCGGTGATGCTCACCGTATTCCTCAAACATGGCCAGTCGCGGCCCCTGAGCGAACTCAACGCGCAGCTTCAGCGGCAGGGATATTACAAGGCTTTCCCGCCTGACGGCGTCGAAGTCGTGAGCTGGTATGTCATGATGGGGATCGGACAGGTGGTCACGCTGCGGCTGCCGGCGTCCCGATTGCGCGAGGTCAACCGCATCCTCGAGAACACGGCCTGGGGCAGCTACCGCACCGAGTTCTATCCGACCTACGACTACAAGGCGATCGGCACCGCAGCGCACGAGAAGGCGCAGTAGGCTTGAGGTCAGCCGAGCCTGGAGATCTGCTCCTCGGTCACGACGCGCTCGACATTCTCGGATTTGCTCCTGATGCGATAGCGCGGGCGGCCGTCGGCTTCGATCGGCAGGCAGGATACGATGGTGTAGACGCTTCGTTCCTTCGCCACGGCGCGGCCCTGCGGCCCCTGCTGCTGGTGATGGACGTCGTCGTTGATCGCGAAATTATGGGCCATCGTCGGTCTTTCCGCTGAAAAAGCGCTTGTAGTCTCAACGGCCTGGCAACGCAACACATTGTCCGCCTGATGTGCTTCGGATTTTGGGGTCCACCGCGTCAGGCCGTCAGGAGCGCCTTTCGCTTGCCGACACGCGCGATCGATTTCTCGATCGCCGAACCGGACAAGGTTCCCTCGCGCAGGCTGTCTGCGATGTATTCGGCAATCCCGGCCATCTCGTGTTCCTGGTCGAACAAATTGTTGCTGATGCAGAGCATGTCCATGCCGGCTTTGAGCGATTGCAGGCTAGCTTCCCGCGTGCCCAACGCCTTCTGCAATCCCTGCATCTGCATGTCGTCGGTGATCAAGAGCGTATCCGGAAGGCGCTTGCGCAAGCGACCAAGCCCCGCCGCGGACAGCGTCATCGGGCAATGGTCGTCCCATTGTCTGACGATGGCGTGGCTGACCAGCACCGCATCGCCGAACATTGTTGGCGCAAGCGAATAGAATAGCTCTTCCTGCTCACCGCGAAGGGTTTTGGAGATATCCATGAATTCCTGATGCGAATCCACCACCGCGCCGCCGATGCCGGGGAAATGCTTCAGGCACAGGCCGATGCGCTGCGCCCGCGCCACCTCGCTTGCCAGCAACGCATTGGATTCCACCTCGGCGATGTCGGCGGAGTAGGAACGCTCGATCTTCCCGATATTGGGGTTGTCGGGATTGTAGTCGACGTCGATGACCGGCGCGAAATCATAGTGGATGCCGAGCCGCCGCATCTCGGCAAAGCTCGTGGTGAGGATCGCGTGCTTTTGATCCGGTGCCAGCAGATTGAATTCCCTCGCACTGGGAAGCGGCGCAAACCCGCGGCTTTGCTTCAGCCGCCGCACCAATCCACCTTCCTGGTCGATGAACACCATCGGCCCCGACGGCAACGCGGAAATCTCCGCGCAGAGGCGCTGCACCTGTTCAGGCGATTCAATGTTGTTGTCGTATTCTCGCGTCCGGCAGGAATAATCGAACAGGATCACCCCACCGAGACCGTAGCGGGCTGCAAATTCCTTCAGCCAATCCGGAACGATCTTGCCGAAGAAGCCGAGAATGAAGAGTTCGCCGATGGGCATGGTGGCAGCTCCAGGAGCAATCCTGCCAATACTGCGTCCTGAAGTCGACCATCTTGGCCGCAGTTGCCCCAGATGCATTCACGACAGGCCACGCCGGTTCCAGCAGCAGCGAGCTGGATATGTGATGGGTCGCACATTTGTCAGCGCACGAATGAGCTAGGCTTTTGTTCGCGAGAGGTGCTGTGGCCAAGCGCGGCTTAGACGCTTCTGGGGCGAAAGACACAAGCTGAAGGCGTGTACGCAATGTGGCGCATTCTGAATTTCCCATCGATCAATCCAGTCTCAACCCGCTCATGTCGGCCGGGCGTTCGTGACGCGATTTCGGGGCCCATGAAGCGAGCCGTCGTCGTTATGGCTTGCTGCCTCGCTGTGCTGACGGCCCCCCATGCCGCTCTTGCCGACGCCGCGTCCGATCGGGACATGGCCACTCGCTACGAGCAGGCGGCGCAAGCGGGCGATGATGAGGCCCAGTTCTATCTCGGGGCGCTCTATTCGTCAGGCGTCGGTCGTCCGCGCAGCGACCAGGAGGCATTTCGCTGGTTCTTGCGCGCGACCGATCAGGGGCATGCCCACGCCATGCTGATCGTCGCCGGCCTCTACGCGAGCGGGCGCGGCGTAGCGAAGGATAATGTGAAGGCCTATTCCTGGGCCCACATCGTCGCTTCCGCGAGCAAGCTCGACGAGGACCGCAACGGTGCGCGACAACTGATGTCCCTTCTTATGAAGAAGATGACGAGCGATGAGATCGGCCGTGCCGTGGTGGCTGCAAGAGAATGGCGCGCCGTTCGGGTTGCTGGCGCGCCTAAGGACTCCGTCAAGGCTTCCGACAAGGCTTCGAAAATCGAAAGAGCACTGGACAGCCCGGACCAACCCGCGCCGGCTGCGCCCCCACCTGCACCCGCCGCCGTGCAGCCAGCGCCAGCCGCCACGCCGTCGCCTGCTACCCCGCAGCCGGCGCCATCCAACACCACGGTGTTGCAGGCATCTCCCAAGACCACGTCGGCAGCTCCAATGAAGAATGCAAGGAAAGAAGATGTTCGTGATCTGCTCGACCAGGTTCCATCGGGCCTGCGCAAACGGTTTGGCTTCTGAGTGAGGGGACGCGCCATGAAATTGCAGCATCTGATCGCAACCGGCATTCTGGCCGTCGCCACCGCAGGGGCTGGCTATTACGCCTATCCCCATTTGCTTCGTGCACCGTTGGTGACCACCAGCATTGCGGGCCTCGCGCCGGTTTCCGAAGCGGTTTACGGAACCGGCACCGTCGAGCCCGAGCGCTGGGCCAAAGTGGTGCCGCTGCAGCGCCGCCGGCTGGTCGAGCTTTGTCGATGCGAGGGACAGGTCGTGAAGGCCGGCCAGGTCCTCGGCCGCCAGGACGATGCCGAGGAGCGCAGCGCGCTGGATCAGATGGAGATCAATCGCGGCCAGCTCGAACGCGATCTGGCGCGCGCCGAGAAGGATCGCGACAAGAGCGACGCCGCGCGCACCGATTACGAGCAGCGCTGGACCAAGCTCGAGGAAACGAAATCGCGGATCGCCGCGCAGAAGGTACGGCTCGATTCGCTGCTGCTGAGAGCTCCGCTCGACGGCATGGTCCTGCGGCGCGACGGCGAGGTTGGCGAGATCGCCGGCCCCACCGACGTCTTGTTCTGGGTCGGACCGCCTGCGCCGATGCAAGTCGTCGCCGAAATCAATGAGGAGGAGATCAACCGCATCGCAACCGGCCAGAAGGCTTTTCTGCGAAGCGAGGCTTTCCCCGGAAGGGCCCTGCGGGCCACGGTCTCCCAGATCACGCCGAAGGGCGACCCGACCCGCAAGACCTTCCGCGTTTATCTGCGGCTGCCAGAGGATACGCCGCTGCGAATTGGCATGTCGGCAGAGGTCAACATCATCTTCCGCGAGAAGCAGGCGGCCATCGTCGTGCCGGCAGAGGCCGTCGCAGCCGGTTCGGTTCAGATGGTCGATGACGGCCGCATCAAACGTGTGCCGGTGACGGTCGGCGTCCGCGGCAACCGCAACATCGAGATCCTCGGCGACATATCCAAGGGCACCCCTGTGCTTTCGCCCGCCCGCACGGACCTTGCCGACGGCGCCAGGATTCGCATCGACAGCAGTCCAGCCAAAGCTGTGGAGCCGGCGGCCACGAGTGAACCGACCGATCAGCCAGCCGCTACACCCGAATCTATCGCGGTCGCCTCGGCCACCACAGCTCCTTCGGATCCCGATGATGCGGTGATTTCGGCAGCCATGACCGCCCACATCGATTCCGTCGTCAACGACGCCCGTCGCAACCTCATCAGCAACAGCCGGTAAGTGCCGTGAAGCTTCTGTTCAACATCGCATGGACCCATGTCAGCGCCCGGGTACGCCAGACTCTGGTGGGTATGGCCGGCGTCGCCATGGGCGTCGGCTTCACCATCATGATGGCCGGCCTGATGCAGGGCTCGCAGATCGATTTCCTGCGCCAGCTCGTCGACACCATGCCGCACATCACGGTCGATGATGAACGGCGCTCCGTGCCGACGCAACCCGCCGAGCAGGAATATGCGGCGGTCCAAATGGCCGACATCGCCAATGTCGGCAAGCGTCCCGGCATCAAATATCCGGAATCGGTGATGAACTCGCTGCGCTCCTGGATACCCGGCGACGTGGCTCCCTCGGTGGGGACCAGTGCGATCATCGATCATGGCGGCGCCCGCATCGGCATCACCTTGACCGGCATCGACCCCCGCCGTGAGGTTCAGGTCTCGAAACTCGGATCGCAAATGCGCGAGGGAAAGCTCGACGATCTTTCACGCGCGCCGAACGGCATCATCGTCGGCGAGGCGCTCGCCGAAAAACTCGGCGTGAAAACCGGCAACACCGTCCTCCTGGTCGGCGGCCAGGGCACCCGACTGAATTCGACGGTGGCCGGGCTGTTTCGCTCCGGCTTGAAGCGCGTCGACGAGAGCCAGATCTATTCGCTGGCCGGGACGGCGCAGCTCATGATGGGGCAAAGCGGGGTCGTGAACCAGTTACGGCTGCGGCTGAACGATCCGATGTCGGCGCAAAAGGTCGCCGCCCAGGTCGAAGCGCAGACCGGTTACAGGTCGGTGTCCTGGCAGGAAGCCAATGCCGACTTGCTGTCGACCTTTACCGTGCGTGATTTCATCGTGCTCACGGTGATGGGCGCGATGCTGCTGACATCGTCCTTTGCCACCTACAACATCATCTCGACGATCACGCACGAGAAGCGTCAGGACATCGCGATCATGAAATCGCTGGGCATGCGCGAATATGCGGTGCGGCGGATCTTCATCATCGAATCCATCATTATCGGCGTGGTCGGCATCCTGTTCGGGTGGATCCTCGGTTACCTGCTCTGCTACGGTTGGTCGAAGATCACGATCTTCAATCCGCTGACCGGCACGACCGTTCCGCTGCAGATCTATTACTCTGCGATGCACTATGTGGTCGCCGGCGGCATTTCGCTGCTCTGCTGCGCAGGTGCGGCCTATTTCCCGGCACGCAAGGCAACGCGCGTGCATCCAGTCGACATCATCCGGGGGGCATCATGACCGAAGTCGCTTTGCAAGCAGTCGAGCTGGTTCGTCGCATCGAAGGTGTCGTTTCGCACACCCTCGTCAACGGCATTGATCTTGCCGTGAACAAGGGCGAATTCGTCGCCATTACCGGGCCTTCGGGATCGGGCAAATCGTCGCTGCTCTATCTCCTGGGCCTGCTCGATGCTCCCAGCGAAGGCGAGATCATGATCTGCGGCCAGCCGACCTCCAAATTGTCGGAGACGGAGCGAGCCGACGTTCGCCTGACCAAATGCGGTTTTGTATTCCAGTTTCATTTCCTGCTGCCGGAGTTCACCTCGCTCGACAATGTGCTGCTGCCGATGCGCGCAGCCGGCAGGATGACCGAAGGCGAGATGCGCGAGCGCGGCCTTGCGCTGCTGGGCTCGCTTGGGCTTGGCGAGCACGCCAACAAACGTCCCAACCAGCTCTCCGGCGGCCAGCGCCAGCGCGTCGCGATCGCCCGCGCGCTTGCCAACCGCCCCGAGATCATCGTCGCCGACGAGCCGACAGGCGCCCTCGACACAGCATCGACGGAACAGGTGTTTTCGATCCTCCGCGACATCGCCGACCAGGGCCAGACCGTGGTCGTGGTAACCCACGATCCAGCGCTCGCCGCCCGCGCCGACCGCCGCATCCATATCGTTGATGGCAAGGTCGCGGAGATCACGGGACGGGACGGAGGCGAGTTGGTTTGTGAGGCGGTGAGTTAGTCGGAAGCAGCCTACCGTGGCTCGCCGCGCCGAAGGTTGTCACCCATGTCTTAGGTACGACCTGTCACCTATGTGTCCGGGCCGGACAATTCACTGCTGGCGGAGAGGGAGGGATTCGAACCCCCGATAGGCTTGCACCTATGCCGCATTTCGAGTGCGGTGCATTCAACCACTCTGCCACCTCTCCAGGCGCCAAGGCGGGCCGGATTCGGCCCTGCGGTCGGGCCGTGTTCTAGGCGAGGAAGCCGGGGCAGACAAGGCGCGCGGCGGAGAAATTCGCCAAAAGCGGGCCGGGCGGCTGTTGGAAAAGAGGTGGGACCGCCAGACGCGACAAAAACTGGCGGTCCCGTGCCGCTGCTTTGAAATCCTGGCCGGGAAGTGCGGCTTCGCCGGTCAGCCGGAGCGACAAAATGACGGTAGCAACGGCTGCGGAAACGGCAACGCGATCCCGTTTTTAACCTAACCAGTCAACCTTACCTCCGGCGAAAACGATCACTACCGGCCTTTTTTCGCCTTCCTCTCGTCCTTGCCGTCGTCCTTCCGCCTGTTAGTGAAGCGCGCATTGCCGAGCCCGGTGCCGATGGTCAACACGCCCCAGCGCTCGACATCCTGCATGAAGGGAACTTCGGAAAGGCCCTGCACCACGCCGTCGTTGTGCATCAGCACGGCGGTGTCGTGCGTACCTATCTTGGGAATCGCCTCCACCAGGCTTGCCGGCAGATTGAACTTGCTGCTTTCCCAATTACCCGGCAGGTTCTGCGCGCCCTTCTCGATCGAGCCGTCCTCGTCAATGACGCCAGGGCACGCGATCCCGATAAAGGGCGCAAGTTTCAGGCCTTCCACTTCTGCCGCGGCAATCAGGTCCTTCAGCATCTTCACCAGCCGTTTCACCGCGCCTTCGCGCGTCGGCTCATCGTCGGCATGCCGCCACAGCTCGGACCTCCAGACGTCCGCCTTGGAGAGATCTGGCGCCTGCTTCCAGCGCGTTTCCACGATGCCGCAGCGGATGTTGGTGCCGCCGATATCGACCGCGAGGATGCTGTCGTGGCCCTCGAAGATCCAGGACGGCGCCAGATGCAGCGTGCCGATCAGGCCGGCGTCATCGGGATGAAAGCGGATCGGCAACAGATCGACTTCGAATTCTTCGCCCTTGAGGATGAGGTCGGTGCGGGCGATGGCTATCTCGCCGACCCGGCTCTGCCGGAAGCCGCCGCCGACCACGATGCGCTCGGTATCGGCCCAGGCCTTGGTCTTGAGGAAGCGGCGCGTCACATAGGCCAATTCCTGCGCGAACTCCTCGATCGCGCCGTGCACCAGCGCGGCGGCACCGACATCGTCGCCGACCAGCGCCTCGTCGAGTTCGCCCTTGGCGATCTCGTCGGCGGATTTCTTGCCCAAGGGATCGTCGCCGTTTTTCTTCAGCGGCCTGCGTAAGTCGTCCAGGATCTTGCGGAAGGCCCCCTTGCTGGCGCGGTCCCCGAGAAAGCCTTCGTCGTCCTTCAGTTCGACATTGAAACTATCGACCTCGACTGACGGCAGGCGGGTGGCGCCGTGGTGCGCGATGCCGGTATTCGTAACGATGTCTTCTGCCATTGCCCTTGCCCTGCCGGATCTCGCTGGCGACAACGGACGGGGAACCCGTTGGTTTCACAAGGAGCGAATGGCGAGTGGCAAATAGCGAATGGAGGTGGCAAGTAAGGCCCCCTTTACTCGCTATTCGCCACTCGCCATTCGCCTTTTCCCGGCCAAATCCTTCATTTTTGGCCGGTTTTCAGACCCTTTTGCCTTGACTCAGGGCATTCTCGGGCTATAAGTCCCCGCATCCGGCGCGGGATTTCTCGCGCCGCTTGTTTTTGCGCGAAATCTTAAGGGGATTGCTCCCCGGCCGCGCGAAAATCGTACCCATAACGACTGACCAAAAAGCCGACCCGGACAGCCCTATCGGGGAATACGTCCGAGGCCGGGATCGAACACGAAGGAAAAAAACGATGTTCGCAGTCATCAAAACCGGCGGCCGGCAGTACCGCGTCGTTCCGGATGATGTGCTCGAGATAGGCAAGATCGCCGGCGAAGTCGGCACGATCGTGCAGCTTGGTGAAGTTCTGGTGGTCGGCGGTGATACGCCGGTGCTGGGCGCGCCGACGGTGGCAGGCGCTTCCGTTGCAGCCGAAGTGCTGGACCACAAGCGCGGCCCCAAGGTGATCGCGTTCAAGAAGCGTCGCCGCAAGAATTCGCGCCGCAAGCGCGGCTATCGCGACGAGATCACGGTGCTTCGCATCACCGAGATACTGACCGATAGCGCCAAACCTTCGATCGGCCCGCGGCCGAAGAGGGAAAAGGTCGCCGCACCGGCTGCCAAGGACGACTAGGCGCCGAAGGCCGCCAAGAAGTAAGGCTCCGGCCAAGAAGCCGCGCGAACGGCTAGCGACCAGAAGTGATGCGCCTCGACGAAAGTTGAGGCGTGAGAAAAAGTGAAATGATTCCGTCAAGGAATTGATCTAGAAATATTCGAGAAATCGGAGACGGGCCATGGCTCACAAAAAAGCAGGCGGTTCATCGCGAAACGGACGCGATTCAGCGGGCAAGCGCCTTGGCATCAAGGCGTATGGCGGCGAACACGTGATTCCCGGCAACATTATCGCGCGTCAACGCGGCACCACCTGGCATCCCGGCCTTAATGTCGGCATGGGCACTGACCATACTCTGTTTGCCAAAGTCGAAGGTCATGTCGAATTCCGTGCAAAAGCCAATGGCCGCACCTTCGTATCGGTAGTTCCGATGACGGAGGCGGCCGAGTAGACGGTGGACAAAATTCGAGTCTGCCGGATCCTGTTGAACCGGCGGAGTCGAAATGGGCTCCAGGGGAGGCGGGAAACCGGCCTCCCCTTTTTAATTTGCGCATATTCGCAATCAGGAGCCCGACATGTTGCAGGACATCCCGATCCAGACCCCGACGCTGCGTCAGACGAGTAGCTGCGTCCTCGAGACCGAACGGCTGACGCTGCGCCGGCCGACGCTCGCGGACGTAAAAGCGATTGCGCATCTCGCCAATGATCGCCGCATTGCGGAAAACACCCGCCGCCTGCCGCATCCCTACCTGCCGGACCACGCGGTCGAGTTCGTGCGAGCGAATGCCACCGACAACAGCGAGACGGTGTTTCTGATCGAACACAACTATTCGCCGATCGGCATGGTCGGCATCGACCGCACTGACCCGGATGCACCGGAACTCGGCTACTGGCTTGGCGTCGCGCATTGGGGCCAGGGTTTTGGCACCGAAGCCGCACGCGCCGTGATCGATTTTTTCTTCGAGGAGTTCGATGCCGAACACCTCATTTCGGGTGCCCGCGTCGCCAACCCGGGCTCGCGAAACATCCTGGAGAAATGCGGCTTCCAGTGGAGCGGCGTCGAGTTGCACCGCTTCGAAGCGCTGGGATGCTCGACCCCGGTCGACCGCTTCCGCCTGACGCGCAGCGTGTGGGCATCGCTGAAGAACTGGGGAAGTTCGACGAGGAGAGAGCGGTAGTTCGTACCCTCCCCTGGAGGGGCAGGGTCGACTCACATGGAGCGCAGCGGAATGTGAGACGGGGTGGGGTGATCTCTCCACTCGGGCACTGTTGGGTGTGGAGAGACCGTCACCCCACCCCGCCGCTCATTTCATGAGCGGCGACCCTCCCCCTCCAGGGGAGGGTGAAGAAGGATCTCACGCCGGCGGATTGACCACCGCTTCTTCACGTCCGAGCTTCTGTTCTCGCAGGAAGATATAAATGCCCGCGCCGATGATGATGGCAGCGCCGATGAGGGTCGAGATTGACGGCACGTCGCCGAACACGACGAAGCCGAAGATCACCGCCCACACGATCATCGAATATTGATACGGCACCACGACGCTGGCCGGCGCAAGTTTCAGCGACCGGTTGATGCACAAGAGTGCAACGACGGAAACCACACCCGCCGCGGCAAACAGGCCGAGACTGCCGGCGCTCGGCGTCACCCAGCCGATCGGCGACATTAGCGCGCCGAGCAGGAACGTGCCGCCGAACTGCGTGGTCGTCAGGACGATATCCGGCGTCTCCCGCAGCGAGCGCGTGATCAGCATCAGGAACGCGAACGACAGGCTGCCGCCGAGTGCGATCATCGCCGGCCAGCTTACTGTTTGCGTGGACGGGCGCAGCGCAATCAGGACGCCGCAGAATCCGACCAGGATCGCGGTCCAGCGCCGCCAGCCGACCCGTTCGCCGAGCACGATGCCGGAAAGCGCGGTGACGAAAATCGGCGAGGCCAGATAATAGGTGATGACGTCGGCAAGGGGCAGATAGACGGTGGCGAGAAAGAACGCCGCGACTTCGAGCGTCGAGAGCGTCACGCGCAATAGCTGCAGCCACGGCCGCTCGAGGCGCGAGAACTCGGCGCGCTGCTTCCAGATCACCGGCAACAGCACCAGCAGCGCCGCGCAGGCGCGCAGCCACAGCAACTGCCCGACCGAATAGGTCGCGACCATGAATTTCCCAAGCGCATCGCCGAACGAGAACATGAAGATTGACAGCAGCATCAATCCAATGCCGGCCAGGCGCGCGGAGCGCTCGTCATAGGTCGAGATTTTGCCGAACAGGCTCATGACGTTTCCTGCTTGTTGCTCTTCGTCATGGCCAGCGCGTCCGGCCATCCACTTTTTGTGCTAGCCACGTTGTAGAGACGTGGATGCCCGGGGACCTTTAGCGCGAAGACGCGCTTCGCGCTATTGCCCGGGTATGACCAATTGAGACGGCTCGATTGCCGCAGCCACAGCGCTGCGATACCGGTATCGCTCCAAAATCGGCAGGAAACCGAGATGACCGAGTTCGACCCCGCCCAGCATCGCATGGTGAGCGAACAGCGCTGGTTCGAGGATTTTGTGCTCGGCGAACGCTTCGTGATTCCGAGCCGGACGCAAACCTCGGCGGTGTTCGCAGCGTTCCAGACCGCGAGCGGCGATACCCATCCGATCCACTATGATGTCGAATATTGCCGCGCCCGCGGCATGCCGGACCTGCTCGCGCATGGCTTCCAAACCCTGGTCCACACCGCGCCGGGTGCAGGCCTGTTTCCCTATCTCGTCGAGGAATCGCTGGTCGGCTTCCTTGAGCAATCGAGCAAGTTCCTGAAACCGGTCTATGCCGGCGACACCCTTTATCCGGCGCTCGAAGTGATCGAACTCGTCCCCGGCCGCACCACCGGCGTCGTGACGCTGCGCTCGACGGTGTTCAACCAGCGCAAGGAGCTCGTGCTGGAAGGAACGCAGAAATTCCTGGTTCGCCGGCGACCGGCCTCATAGGAGGCCGTGGCTTCCGGTTCCGAAAAAGGCCCGAAAATTAAGGCTTTTCGCCGATGTTGCGAGTCTTGAGGGTTGCCGCACGGGAGCCCCTGCCCTAACTAGTACAAATCATGAAATTCCTTGACGAGGCAAAGGTCTATATCCGCTCCGGCGACGGCGGCAACGGCTGCGTGGCGTTCCGCCGCGAGAAGTTCATCGAGTTCGGCGGGCCCTCCGGCGGCAATGGCGGCCGCGGCGGCGACGTCATCGTCGAGGTGGTCGATGGGCTGAACACGCTGATCGACTATCGCTACCAGCAGCACTTCAAGGCGCAGAAGGGCACCAATGGCATGGGCAAGGACCGCCATGGCGCCAACGGCAAACCGATCGTGCTCAAGGTGCCGGTCGGCACGCAGATATTCGACGAGGACCGCGAGACGCTGATCCACGACTTCACCGAGCTCGGCGAAAAATTCGTGCTTGCCGAAGGCGGCAATGGCGGTTTTGGCAACGCGCATTTCAAATCCTCCACCAACCGTGCCCCGCGCAACGCCAATCCCGGCCAGGAAGGCGAGGAGCGCTGGATCTGGCTGCGGCTGAAACTGATTGCGGACGCCGGCCTCGTCGGCCTGCCCAATGCCGGCAAGTCGACCTTCCTTTCCGTCGTCAGCGCGGCCAAGCCGAAGATCGCCGACTATCCCTTCACCACGCTGCATCCGCAGCTCGGCGTCGTGAACGCGCAGGGCCGCGAATTCGTGCTCGCCGACATTCCCGGCCTGATCGAGGGCGCGCATGAAGGCGCCGGCCTCGGCGACCGCTTCCTCGGCCATGTCGAGCGCTGCCGCGTGCTGCTGCATTTGATCGACGCGACCTGCGAACACGCCGGCAAGGCCTACAAGACGGTGCGGACCGAGCTCGAGGCTTATGAGGGGCATCTCGCCGAGAAGATCGAGATCGTCGCGCTCAACAAGATCGACGCCGTCGCGCCGGATGAACTGAAGAAGCAGAAAGACCGGCTGAAACGCGCGGCGAAGAAGACGCCGCTGTTGCTCTCCGCCGCCACCGGCGAAGGCGTGCCGGAAGCGCTGAAAGCGCTGGTCGAAGTCATCGGCGAGGCCCCGGTTTCCCTGAAGGCCAAGGGCGGTCAGGACCCGTGGGCGCCGGTCCCGCCGCCGCAGGGCTGATACAAAGTTAGCCTTCCGGCGGCCGCGCCACTTCCAAATCAGGGGACTGGCGCGTATTGCTTCCGACCATCCGCATCAGCCGACCGCATCATGAAACGTCCCGCGCTCAAAAACTTCCGCCGCATCGTCGTCAAGGTCGGCTCCTCGCTGCTGATCGACTCCAATGCTGGCGAAGTCCGTTCGGCATGGCTGTCGGCGCTGGCCGCCGATATCGCCAAGCTGCACGGCGAAGGCCGCGATGTTCTGGTGGTCTCATCGGGCTCGATCGCGCTCGGACGCAGCCGATTGAAACTTCCGCGTGGCCCGCTGAAGCTGGAAGAAAGCCAGGGCGCTGCCGCCGTCGGGCAGATCGCGCTGGCGCGGATATGGTCGGAAGTGCTCGGCGCTCATGGCATCGGCGCCGGGCAGATCCTGGTAACGCTGCAGGACACCGAGGAGCGCCGCCGTTATCTGAACGCACGCTCCACCATCGCCAAACTGCTGGAGTGGCGTGCAGTACCCGTGATCAACGAGAACGACACGGTCGCCACCAACGAGATCCGCTATGGCGACAATGATCGTCTTGCCGCACGCGTCGCCACCATGACGAGCGCCGATCTGCTGGTTCTGTTGTCCGACATCGACGGCCTCTATGACGCGCCGCCCGGCGCCAATCCCAACGCAAAGCTGATTCCGATTGTCGAGTCCGTCACCTCGGAGATCGAGGGCATGGCGGGCGCCGCCGAATCCGAACTGTCGCGCGGCGGCATGTTCACCAAGATCGAGGCGGCGAAAATCGCGACGACATCAGGAACGCATATGCTGATCGCGTCGGGCAAGATCGAGCATCCGTTGCAGGCGATATCAGATGGCGGCCGCTGCACATGGTTCCTAACACCCGCCAATCCCATCACCGCGCGAAAACGCTGGATCGCGGGCTCGCTGGAGCCGAAGGGCACGCTGACCATCGACGCCGGCGCGGTCGCCGCCTTGCGTGCGGGAAAGAGTTTGCTGCCGGCCGGCGTGATCCGGATCGACGGCCAGTTCGCCCGCGGCGATGCGGTGGTGGTGCGCGGCCCTGATACCCACGAGATCGGCCGCGGCCTCGTCGCCTACGACGCCGAGGATGCGGAGAAGATCAAGGGCCGTTCTTCACCGGATGTGATGGCGATCCTTGGCATCAGCGGCCGCGCGGAGATGATCCACCGCGATGATCTGGTGGTGGGCCCGGCCGGGGCAATTCCGGCGAAGTAGGCCATTGGCCGAGTGGCCGTTTGCCGGTACCGGCAGCCAGCCATGCCGGTTCCGGACCTCGCAAAAGCGGGATTTTCGTGCTAGGCCATGGGCTTAATTCTTACCCTGGGACCTCCGATGACTGCCCCTCTCAAGGCTATCGACGGTAACGCCGATCTGCCCGCTTTGATGACCGACCTCGCCTCCCATGCGCGCGAAGCCGCGCGGATGCTGGCGCTGGCGCCGCCGGAGCAGAAGGACCGGGCGCTGGAGGCGATCGAGCGGGCGATTCGCGCCAACGCGGCAAAGATCCTCGCGGCCAATGCCGAGGACGTCGCAGACGTCCGCGCCACAGGCGCGACCTCCGCCTTCATCGACCGCCTGACGCTGACACCTGCCCGCATCGACGCGATGGCCGATGGCGTTGCGACCGTGCGCGGCATCCCCGATCCGGTCGGCGCGGTCACCGAACGCTGGCAGCGGCCGAACGGTATGACCATCGAGCGCGTGCGCGTGCCGCTCGGCGTGATCGGCGTGATCTTCGAGAGCCGCCCCAATGTCGCGGCCGACGCCGGCGTGCTGTGCCTGAAGTCCGGCAATGCGGTGATCCTGCGCGGCGGCTCCGACAGCTTCCGCTCCTGCCGGGCGATTCACGAAGCCCTGGTACAGGGCCTGCGCGAGGCCGGCCTGCCGGAAGCCGCGATTACGCTGGTGCCGACGCGCGACCGCGCGGCGGTCGGGCTGATGCTGTCAGGCCTCAACGGCGGCATCGACGTCATCGTGCCGCGCGGCGGCAAGAGCCTGGTGGCGCGGGTTGAAGCGGAAGCGCGTGTGCCGGTGTTTGCGCATCTCGAAGGCGTCAACCACGTCTATGTCGACCGCACCGCCAAGCTCGATATGGCCAGGTCGATCGTGTTGAACGCCAAGATGCGCCGGACCGGCGTCTGCGGCGCCGCCGAGACGCTGCTGGTCGATCGCGCGGGCGCCGCCGCCAATCTGAAGCCGTTGATCGAGATGCTGATCGAATCCGGCTGCGAGGTGCGCGGCGACGACGCCGTGCAGAAAATCGACGCGCGGGTGAAGCCGGCATCCGACGATGACTGGGATACCGAATATCTCGACGCCATCATCGCCGCGCGGGTCGTCGACGGCGTTGACGGGGCCATCACGCACATCCGGAATCACGGCTCGCGCCACACCGATGCGATCGTGGCCGAGGATGCCAAAGCGGCCGAGAAATTCCTCAGAGAGGTCGATTCGGCGATCGTGCTGCATAACGCTTCGACGCAGTTCGCCGACGGCGGCGAGTTCGGCTTCGGCGCGGAGATCGGGATTGCCACCGGCAAATTCCACGCCCGCGGGCCGGTCGGAGCCGAGCAACTGACCAGCTTCAAATACCGCGTTCACGGCACCGGGCAGACGCGGCCGTGAACGCAAGCCCGCGCCCGCGGTGACCCGCCCGATGAAATTGCAATCCGCTGCGCAAGCCATTCCCTTCCATACCAATGGCATGCGCGTCGGCCTGCTCGGCGGCTCATTCAATCCGCCGCACGCGGCGCATCGCGCCATCAGCCTGTTTGCGCTGAAGCGCTTGAAGCTCGATCGCGTGTGGTGGCTGCTGACCCCCGGTAATCCGCTCAAGGATACCGGCCGGTTGCACGGCCTTGGCGAACGGGCGCGTGCCGCGCGCGACGTCGCCGACGATCCGCGCATCGATATCAGTTGTCTCGAAGCTGTCATCGGCACCAGGTACACTGTCGACACGATCATTCATTTGCGCCGCCGCGTTTCCGGCGTGCGCTTCGTCTGGATCATGGGCGCCGACAATCTCGCGCAGTTCCATCGCTGGAAGGATTGGCGGCGCATCGCTGCCGAGGTGCCGCTCGCCGTGATCGATCGTCCGCCGCAGAGTTTCCGGGCGCTCGCTGCGCCGGCTGCCCAGGCGCTGGCGCGGTATAGGTTGCCCGAGAATCAGGCGGCCCGGCTGGCCGATCAGCAGGCGCCAGCCTGGGTTTTCCTCACCGGCATGAAATTGAACCTGTCGTCGACGGGCCTGCGGAACTCCGACGGGAGCTGGAAGGCAAAAAAGAAGTGACAGTTCGGTCTGAACCGGCGGGTGGGGTCACTGGAATATTGAAACCATTAACCCCACATGCCTAATATGGTCCGCGGACGTTAAGGATTCGGCGTTCGCGATACAGTGAAAGGAATGGTCCCTGGCCACATCTGTATTGTCCAAGTCCAAGTCTGTTTTACCCAAGGCAACTAGCAAGACTTCTGGCAAGTCCGCCAAGACCGCGGGTAAAACATCGACACAAGCTGCGGCCTTGAAGGCGCAACCCGACGCCGACAAGACGCTGAATATGATCCTCTCCCGCCTCGACGATATGAAGGCGGAAGAAACGATCACCATCGACCTTCGCGGCAAATCCGCCTTTTCCGACTACATGATCGTCACGTCAGGCCGGGCCAACCGGCATGTCGGCGCGATCGCGGAAAACGTCACGAAAGCCCTGAAGGAAACCGGCATCAAGAACATCCATGTCGAGGGCTTGCCCAATTGCGACTGGGTGCTGATCGATTCCGGCGATGTGGTCGTGCACGTGTTCAGACCCGAAGTGCGCGAATTCTACAATCTTGAAAGGTTGTGGACGCAAAACCCGGCGGCGGCAGCGATCTGAAACCTCGGCCGATGCGAATCGGCTAAGGCGCATGTAGTTTGCCAGCGCGCGCGAAAAGCGCGCGTGCAGGAAAGTGCACGCTAGAAACAGCATTCATGCGCCTCGTCGTGGTTTCAATAGGCCGGCTGAAGCAGGGCCCGGAGCAGGAGCTGGCCGAACGCTACCGCGAGCGCTTCGAGGACATCGGCCGCAAGCTCGGTTTTCGCGGGCTTTCGATCCATGAAATTCCCGAAAGCCGCGCACGCGACACTGCGACCCGGATATCGGAGGAGGCCGCCGCGATTTCGGCGGCGATACCGGAGAAATCCATGCTGGTGGCGCTGGACGAGCACGGCAAGAACATAGATAGCGCGACCTTCGCCCGGCAGCTCGGCGATTGGCGGGATGAAGGGATTGCCAATACAATTTTCGCTATCGGTGGCGCGGACGGACTTTCGCCCGATTTGCAGCGCAAGGCTAAATTACGCATTGCGTTCGGCTCGGCGACCTGGCCGCATCAAATGGTTCGCGTCATGCTTCTTGAACAGATTTATCGGGCCGCCACCATTCTGGCCGGTCACCCCTACCACCGCGCGTAAGGCACGGTGACGTGAATACAGAGAACGCTGAATAGGCCGGATGCATTCAACGCAGCACATTCATTCATACCCTGGCACCGCCGAGCGCAGCGCGCTGATGTCAGCCGTCTCGCTTCCCCTGATCCTGCTGTCCGCAAGCCTTGCCGTGACGTCGCTTTTGCCGGCGGCCGCGCAACCCGCCGCAATCGCGCAGCAAGCAACTGCCGTTTCGCCTGATGCCATCAAGCAGCGCGAGCAGGAGCTGGAAGCCGCGCGCGAGGAGCAGCGCAAGGCGGCCGAATTGCAACAGAAGCTAAAGGCCGACATCGCCGCGATCGGGCAGGACCGCTCCAAGCTCAACCAGCAACTGATCGACATCGCTACCCAGGTGCGCAGCATTGAAACCCGCATCGGCGAGACCGAGGGGCGGCTGCGCCCGCTGGACGCGCGCGAGCAGCAGGCCCGCGCCTCGCTCGATTCACGCCGCGCTGAAATTATCGAGGTGCTGGCGGCCTTGCAGCGCGCCGGCCGGCGCACGCCGCCGGCGCTGCTGGTCAGGCCCGAGGACGCGCTGCAGTCGCTGCGCACCGCCATGCTGCTCGGCGCGGTCGTCCCCGAATTGCGCGGCCGCGCGGAGAAGCTTGCCGCCGATCTCGGCGAGCTCGTGACCCTGCGCAAGAACATCGCCACCGAGCGCGACATACTTGCGCGGGACCGCGACAGGCTGAAGGACGATTCCATCCGACTGGCGGCGCTGGTGGAAGAACGACAGCGCAAGCAGAGCGCGATCGAAAAGGACATGGAGGCCGAAGGCGCACGCGCCATCAACCTGTCCAGGCAGGTCGACAGCCTGCAGGGTCTGATCGGGAAAATGGAACAGGATCTGAAGAGCGCCGCCAAGGCGGCCGCGACCGCCAGCCTGCAGGGCGCCCCGGCTGCCCCGGGCGGCAAGCCCAATCTGGGAGCATTGAAAGATCCCGCCCGGCTGAGCCCGGCGATCGCCTTTGCCTCCGCCAAGGGCCTGTTCGCCTTTCCGGTCAATGGCCGCAAGATTCGCAATTTTGGCGGTTCCGACGGCGCGGGGGGCGTGGAAAAAGGCATTTCTTTGGCGACGCGCGCCGGGGCTCAGGTCACAACACCGTGTGACGGCTGGGTTGTTTACGCCGGACCCTTCCGCAGCTACGGACAACTCTTGATCCTCAATGCCGGGGGCGGGTATCATGTCCTGATCGCCGGGATGGAGCGGATTTCGGTAAACATCGGCCAGTTTGTACTTACGGGAGAGCCGGTCGCGACCATGGGAACGACGTCCCAAGTCGCATCCATTCTCGCGACGACCGCGAGCCAGCCGGTGCTCTACGTCGAGTTCCGCAAGGACGGCACTCCAATCGACTCAGGCCCATGGTGGGCCGCAAGTGAAGGCGAAAAGGTTCGCGGATGATGCGCAAGACTTCTGTAATTCTTCTCAGCGCCGCCACCGGTGCGGCTTTGACGCTCTTCGTCACGCAGCCTCGTTCCGTGCTGATGGGATCGAGTGCGCGTGCTGCGACGTCGGACACCTACCGCCAGCTTAATCTGTTCGGCGATGTGTTCGAGCGCGTACGCAGCGACTATGTCGAGAAGCCCGACGACTCCAAGCTGGTCGAATCGGCGATCTCGGGCATGCTGACCGGCCTCGATCCGCATTCCAGCTACATGGATGCCAAGAGTTTCCGTGACATGCAGGTGCAGACCCGCGGTGAATTCGGCGGGCTCGGCATCGAGGTCACGATGGAAGACGGGCTGATCAAGGTCGTCTCGCCGATCGACGACACGCCGGCGTCGAAGGCCGGCGTCATGGCCAACGACATCATCACCAATCTCGACGACGAAGCTGTGCAGGGTCTCACCCTCAACCAGGCAGTCGAGAAGATGCGCGGACCGGTCAACACCAAGATCCGTCTCAAGATCATCCGCAAGGGCCAGGAAAATCCGATCGAGGTGACGCTGGTGCGCGACAACATCCGCGTCCGCTCCGTCCGTGCGCGGGTCGAACAGGACGACATCGCCTATATCCGCGTCACCACCTTCAACGAGCAGACCACCGAAGGGCTGAAGCGCGAGATCGGCAACCTCTCGAACCAGATCGGCGACAAGCTGAAGGGCTACATCATCGACTTGCGCAATAATCCCGGCGGCTTGCTGGAGGAAGCGGTCACCGTTTCCGATAGCTTCCTGGAGCGCGGCGAGATCGTCTCGACCCGCGGCCGCAATGCCGAGGAGACCCAGCGCCGCGCCGCTCATTCGGGCGATCTGACCAAGGGCAAGCCGATCATCGTGCTGGTCAACGGCGGCTCGGCTTCGGCTTCCGAAATCGTCGCCGGCGCGCTGCAGGACCACAAGCGCGCGACGCTTGTCGGCACGCGCTCGTTCGGCAAGGGCTCGGTGCAGACCATCATCCCGCTCGGCAGCGGCAACGGCGCGCTGCGCCTCACCACCGCGCGCTACTTCACGCCGTCAGGCAAGTCGATCCAGGCCAAGGGCATCGTGCCCGATATCGAGGTCCTGCAGGACGTGCCGGACGAATTGAAGGCGCGCACCGACACCAAGGGCGAGGCCTCGCTGCGTGGCCATCTGAAGACCGACGGCGACGAGAAGACCGGCTCGCAGTCCTACGTGCCGCCGGACGCCAAGGACGACAAGGCGCTGAAGACCGCCGCTGACCTGCTGCACGGCATCAAGTCGACGGCAAGCAGCGCACCGGCGCCCGGCGACAAGGCAGCAGTCGACAAGCCAGCCAAGGCGGCGAACTGATCATAGCCCCGTAAATTTCCGTGAAGAAAAGGCGGCCTCCGGGCCGCCTTTTTGTTGCGGTTCTGGCCCGTCCGCTGGCCCGGCGAAGCGGCTTTTACGCGCGGCGCAGCGCTCGAATCCGACTCCTCGTGGTATCGTCGGCGAGGTTGATTCGGGGAGGTCTATGACGGAAACGGCCGACGAACTGAGCACGCCGCTTGGACAGAAGACGGAGCGCCAGAAGCGGCGGTTTCGGCTGCCGTTCACCGCGGTGCAGGCGCTGGCCATGCTGCTCGGCCTGTTCCTGGTTGCCTTCCTGACGATCGCTCTGTTTACCGACAATCCGCTGGGTGGTGAGCCCGTCGCCCGCGTCGCATTGCGCGGGCCTGCGGGGGACGACAAGCGGCCGGCGGCTTCCAGCCACACCGAACAGGCCGCAAGAAGTCCGTTACAGCAGGCCCCGGCCGGCGACAATAAGGGTGATAATAAGACCGTCACCATCATCGATGGCTCCAGCGGCAAGCGCCAGGACGTCGTGATCGGCAGCGATGCCGCCGACAAGTCCGGCTCAGACTCCGCGCCGGCAACCGCGATGGCCGGCATTGATCAGCGGCTCCTCGAAAAGTCGCGCTACGGCATGATCCCGGCGGTTGTCGACGGGCTGAAACCCTTCACTGTCTACGCGGCCGACGCCGACCGCACCAAGGCCGCGAAGATGCCGGTGGTCGCCATCGTCATCGGTGGCCTCGGCGTCGGCGCTGCCAAGACGACCGATGCCATCATGAAACTGCCGCCGGCCGTGACCCTGGCGTTTACGCCTTATGGGGCGGATCCCGCCAAGCTGACTGAGCGGGCCCGCGCGCAGCGCCACGAGATCCTGCTGCAGGTTCCAATGGAGCCGTTCGATTATCCCGATAACGACCCCGGCCCGCAGACCCTGCTCACGACGCTGACGTCAGAGCAGAACATCGACCGGCTGTACTGGCACCTCAGCCGGTTCCAGGGCTATGCCGGGATCGCCAATTTCATGGGGGCGCGTTTCACGGCCACCGACACGGTGATGCAGCCGATTATCCGGGAGGCAGCCAAGCGCGGCCTCGGCTATCTCGATGACGGCTCCTCGCCGCGGAGCGCCGCGCCGTCCCTGACGGCAGCCCAATCGATGCCCTTCGCCAAGGCCGATTTCACCATCGATGCCGTGCCGACCTCGGCCGAAATCGACCGGACGCTGGTGAAACTGGAGACGCTCGCCAAGGAGCGCGGACTGGCCGTGGGCGTCGCCTCGGCGCTGCCGGTTTCGATCGAGCGGATTGCCGCCTGGATCAAGACTCTCGAGGCCCGCGGCATCATGCTTGTGCCATTGACAACGGCGATGCTGAAATCAAAATCAGGCTAGACATCAACCTGATGGCAGCAATCCGGGCTCCCTCGGATTGCGCCGCCCCGACCGGTTTGCGGGTGACTTGCTGTAGCTATAGGAGTCCTGACGGAAATGGCGCGCTACGAGGACCTGCCCTACCGGACCTGCGTCGGCATGATGCTGATCAATGCAGCCGGGCTGGTTTTCATTGGCCGGCGCGCTGGCGGCATCGAACATGTCGACGAGTCCCACGTCTGGCAGATGCCGCAGGGCGGGGTCGATCCCGGCGAGGATACTTGGGAGGCCGCCAAGCGCGAGCTTTACGAGGAAACCAGCGTTCGTTCGGTGGAGAAGCTTGGCGAAGTCCCGGATTGGCTGATCTACGACATCCCACGCACGGTGGCCGGCCGCGCCTGGAAGGGCCGTTATCGCGGGCAACGGCAGAAATGGTACGCGGTGCGTTTCACCGGCAAAGATAATGAGATCAACGTCGCCAGCCCCGGCGGCGGGCACAAGGCCGAATTCGTTAGCTGGCGCTGGGAGCCGATGAAGAATCTCCCGAACCTGATCGTTCCGTTCAAGCGGCCGGTCTATGAGCGCGTGGTCAAGGAATTCGCCAGCCTTGCGGGCGCTTAGTGTGGCGGGTCTTCCACGATGTTCCGTCATTCCGGGCTTGCGAAGCATGAACCTGGAATGACGGCGACCGAGATGTCCGACAAACCCTATCGCCCCAACGTGGGAATCGCGCTCTTCAACACCTCGGGTCAGGTGCTGATCGGCCGCCGCTTCCGTGACGACGGGCCGGAAATCATCTTGCCGGGTCTGGAATGGCAGATGCCGCAGGGCGGCATCGACGCCGACGAGAACCCGCGCGATGCCGTCATGCGCGAACTCTGGGAAGAGACCGGGGCGGTCAACGCCGAATACCTCGGCGAGACCGATTGGATGAATTACGAATTTCCGCCGTATGATGGGCCGGTCGACCATCGCTTGGCTAAATTCCGCGGCCAGCGGCAGAAATGGTTCGCATTGCAGTTCACCGGCCGCGACGACGAGATCGACCCGCTGACGCAGCGCAACGGCCAGCCGGCCGAATTCGATTCCTGGCGCTGGGAACGGCTCGACCGTGTCGCGGACCTCGTGGTGCCGTTCCGGCGCGACGTGTACCGGATGGTGGTGCAGCAGTTCGCGGAATTCGCCCGCTAGCGTTCCGTACACGCCGCCACTTGCGATAGCCCAAGATGTTGCGTCCGCGGCTGAACAACTTCAGGCGGTCGCGCGACTTACCCACTGACAGCGACTGCCGCTGCAGCCGAGTTGGCCTTGGAATAGATTGCAACGCCTGATGTGTCGCCTCGCATGAAAGACGTGATCGTGACCAAGCGCCGCCGGAGTTGGGAATGGCGCGTGCAGGACCAGAATGGCAGGGTGATCATGAGGGGACGGGAGCGCACCCGTCCGGCCGCCCGGTATCAGGGTTATCGGACCCTTTTCATGCTGCTGTCGGTCGGCCAGAGGCCGGGCGCCCCGCAAGCTCTCCATTTGGGCCAGAACCGCGAACCAGTGATCGCTCGCGTTCGCTCTGATCGGAACGTCGGAGCAGCGCCGGACGGACGAACACTGGACGGCTTCACCCCCGATTAAGCCTTCGGTCCGTTGGGCCAGCCCAAAATTCTTGAACTCCTCTTGAAACTTTTTTGCCTTGTTCTAATTCGATTTCTGCCGCGGACAGCGGTGCCGGACGCCAGCCTGGTCAAGCAGGCCTCGTTCAAGGATGGTCTCTTGATCGTCGATCTCGTTCGCGAAGTGCCTGACGCGATGAAGCCGCGGCGCATCCCGATCGGCAACGCCGGCGCTTCCCACCAGATCGAGCAGAAGGCGGCTTGAGCCGCTTCGGCAATACCGGCTCGGCGCGTGGATAACCGGCCGCGCGCGGGCCGATGCAAGCAACATCAGCAATCTCTGTAAGGAGGACACCATGGCTTTTCGTAATCTGATTCCTTGGTCGAGAAACCAGGAGCTTGCGCCTACGCGCGACAGCTTCGATCCCTTCTTCACCCTGCACCGGGAGATGAACCGGCTCTTCGACGACGTTTTCCGCGGCTTCGCGACGCCTGCCCGTTTCGGCAGTCCGCTGATGGAAGGTCGCTTCGGATGGCCAAGCATCGAGCTCAACGAAACCGACAAGGAGCTGAAGGTCTCGGCTGAGTTGCCCGGGATGGCGGAGAAAGACGTTCAGGTCGAGATCGCCAATGGCGTTCTGACGCTGCGCGGCGAGAAGAAATCCGAACGAACCGACAATGGCGGAAGATATTTCACCGAGCGCTATTATGGTGCGTTCGAGCGGCAAATCCCGCTCGATGGCGTCGTCGAGGACAAGGCTGAAGCCAAATTCCATGACGGCGTCTTGACCATCACGCTGCCGAAATCCGAACAAGCCCGTTCGGCCGTCAAGCGCATCCCCATCGTCAATCAGTGACGAGAATGGCGGCGGCGCCGTGTGCCGCATGAAAAGACAGATGCCCAAAAAGCCCAGCGCCCGTCACGGGGTGACGAGCGCTGGCGTTATCGGGGCCTTCATTGCGCCCCGGAGCGGTGCCCCGGGGCTTAGTGCATAGCGGTGGCGTTGAGCTCGATCTGGATGCTCTTGAAGTGGTCCAGCCGCTCGATGGCGTGATCGAGTTCGGTGCCTTCCTTCTCGGCGAGCTTGGCTTCCATCTCGGCAATGGTTTCGGCGAACTGCGCGCGGTCGACCTCGGCCATCGAGGTAGCGACGTCGGCCAGCACGGTCAGTCCGTTTTCCGACATCTCGGCGAGCCCACCGAGCACGATGATCTTCTGATGCGCGCCGCCTGACGTGACGGTCAGGATACCCGGGCGGATCGCCGCCACGACCGGCGCGTGACCGGCCAGCACGCCGAAATCGCCTTCCACGCCGGGAACGTCAACCTGATCGACCTCGCCGGAGAAGGCGAGCTTTTCGGGCGAGACGAGATCGAAATGAAAGGTAGCCATGGAGAACCTGCGAATAGCGAATGGCGAATGGCGAGTAGCGAAGGGTGCAGGAAGTAGCGCTTAACTATTCGCTACTCCCTATTCGCCATTCGCCTCTTAAGCTGCCTCGGCAGCCAGCTTCTTGCCCTTCTCGACGGCTTCCTCGATGGTGCCGACCATGTAGAACGCCGCTTCCGGCAGATGGTCGTACTTGCCTTCGCAGAGACCGCGGAAGCCCTTGATGGTGTCGGCGAGATCGACGAACTTACCCGGCGAGCCGGTGAAGACTTCGGCGACGTGGAACGGCTGCGACAGAAAGCGCTCGATCTTGCGGGCGCGGGCCACCGCGATCTTGTCCTCTTCCGACAGTTCGTCCATGCCGAGAATGGCGATGATGTCCTGCAGCGACTTGTACTTCTGCAGCACCTGCTGAACCATGCGCGCGGTCTGATAGTGCTCCTCTCCGACGACGAGCGGGGAGAGCATGCGCGAGGTGGAGTCGAGCGGGTCCACCGCCGGGTAGATGCCCTTTTCCGAAATCGCGCGGCTCAGCACCGTGGTCGCGTCCAGATGGGCGAACGAGGTGGCGGGCGCCGGGTCGGTCAAGTCGTCGGCCGGCACGTAAATCGCCTGCACCGAAGTGATCGAGCCCTTGTGCGTAGTGGTGATGCGCTCCTGCAGCGCGCCCATGTCGGTGGCGAGCGTCGGCTGATAGCCCACCGCCGAGGGGATACGGCCGAGCAGCGCCGACACTTCCGAGCCGGCCTGCGTGAAGCGGAAGATGTTATCGACGAAGAACAGCACGTCCTGGCCCTGGTCGCGGAAGTGCTCGGCGACCGTCAGACCCGTGAGGCCGACGCGGGCGCGGGCGCCCGGCGGTTCGTTCATCTGGCCGAACACCAGCGCGCATTTTGACTTCACGCTCGGATCGGGATTGCGCGGATCGGCGTTGACCTTGGACTCGATGAACTCGTGATAGAGGTCGTTGCCTTCGCGGGTACGCTCGCCGACGCCGGCGAACACCGAGTAACCGCCATGCGCCTTGGCGACGTTGTTGATCAATTCCTGAATCAGCACGGTCTTGCCGACGCCGGCGCCGCCGAACAGGCCGATCTTGCCGCCCTTGGCGTAGGGCGCGAGCAGGTCGACGACCTTGATGCCGGTCACAAGGATTTCAGCTTCGGTGGACTGGTCAGTGTAGGTCGGCGCTTCCTGATGGATGGCGCGCTTGCCTTCGGACTTGATCGGACCGGCTTCGTCGATCGGTTCGCCGATGACGTTCATGATGCGCCCGAGCGTGCCATCACCGACCGGAATTGCGATGGGCTCGCCGGTATCGGTCACTTCCTGACCGCGCACCAGACCTTCGGTAGCGTCCATCGCAATCGTTCGCACGGTGGACTCACCGAGGTGCTGCGCGACTTCCAGCACCAGACGGTTGCCCCCGTTCTTGGTCTCGAGCGAATTGAGAATGGCCGGCAGGTGACCTTCGAACTGCACGTCGACAACGGCGCCCATGACTTGGGTGACACGACCGATCTGGTTAGCTGCGGTGGCCATGAATTGCTCTCCTTCGAAATTCTGTACTTGAACGACCGTCGGTTGGTTCGTGCGCTAGACCGCCTCGGCGCCGGAGATGATCTCGATCAACTCCTTGGTGATCTGGGCTTGACGGGTTCGGTTGTAGACTAGGGTTTGCTTGCGGATCATTTCGCCGGCGTTGCGGGTGGCGTTGTCCATCGCGCTCATCTGCGCGCCGTAGAAAGAGGCGTTGTTTTCCAGGAGCGCGCGGAAGATCTGCACCGCAAGATTGCGCGGCAACAGCCGCGCCAGAATCTCGTCTTCTTCCGGCTCATATTCGTAAGCGGTCGACGGACCGGCATTGGCGGCCGGTTCTTCGACCACCAACGGAATGACCTGCTGGGCGGTCGGGATCTGCGCGATGACGGACTTGAAGCGCGAATAGAACAGCGTGCAGACGTCAAACTCTCCGGCTTCGAACCGTGCCAGGATCTTCTTGGCGATATCTTCGGCGTTGACGAAGCCGAGCTGGCGAACCCCGCGCAGATCGACGTGCTCGACGATCTGCTTCTCGAAGGTGCGGCGGAGCTGGTCGTAGCCTTTGCGGCCGACGCAGAAAATCTTGACGTCCTTGCCCTGGTTGATCAGGGAGAGCGCGCGCTCACGGACCAGACGCACGATCGCCGAATTGAACGCGCCACACAGGCCGCGCTCGCCGGTGCAGACGAGCAGCAGATGCACCTGATCCCTGCCAGTGCCGGCCAACAGCGCCGGAGCGCCGGGCGAGGCGGCAGCAGCAGCGGCAATGTTGGAAATCACCGCATCCATCTTTTCGGCGTAGGGCCGGGCCGCTTCGGCGGCGCTCTGCGCGCGCCGCAGCTTCGACGCCGCGACCATTTGCATGGCCTTGGTGATCTTCTGCGTCGCCTTGGTCGAGGCGATGCGGACCCGCATGTCTTTAAGTGAAGCCATTCTCAGTTCACCCCGGCGATCCGGTGTCTGGCACCCGACCGCAAGCCACTCTTTCGTCGGGCCCGACTATCCGCCGGGCCGCAACGGCAAATCATCAAGAAAACGTCTTGGCGAAACCTTCGACCACGCTCTTCAGCTTGCCGGCGAGATCGTCGGAAAGATCGCGGCTGTCGCGGATGCCGTTGAGGATATCGGCGTTCTTGCCGCGCAGCAGCGACAACAGGCCGTCCTCGAAGGCGCGCACCTTGTTGAGCGGAAGCGGATCGAGATAGCCGTTGGTGCCGGCCCAGATCACGCAGACCTGCTCTTCCATCTTCAGCGGCGAGAACTGCGGCTGCTTCAGCAGTTCGGTCAGGCGCGAGCCGCGGTTGAGCAGGCGTTGCGTCGAGGCGTCGAGGTCGGAGCCGAACTGCGCGAACGCCGCCATTTCGCGGTACTGCGCCAGCTCGCCCTTGATCTTGCCGGCGACCTTCTTCATCGCCTTGGTCTGCGCCGAGGAGCCCACGCGCGACACCGACAGACCGACGTTCACCGCCGGACGGATGCCTTGGAAGAACAGGTCAGTTTCCAGGAAGATCTGACCGTCGGTAATCGAAATCACGTTGGTCGGAATGTAGGCCGACACGTCGTTGGCCTGGGTTTCGATGACCGGTAGCGCCGTCAGCGAGCCCGAGCCCTGGTCCTTGTTGAGCTTCGCCGCGCGCTCGAGCAGGCGGGAGTGCAGGTAGAACACGTCGCCCGGATAGGCCTCGCGGCCCGGCGGGCGGCGCAGCAGCAGCGACATCTGGCGGTAGGCGACGGCCTGCTTGGACAAGTCGTCATAGATGATGACCGCGTGCATGCCGTTGTCACGGAAGTACTCGCCCATCGTGCAGCCGGTGAACGGTGCGATGTACTGCATCGGCGCCGGGTCGGAGGCGGTGGCGGCGACGACGATCGAATATTCCAGCGCGCCCTGCTCTTCCAGCACCTTGACGAACTGGGCAACGGTCGAGCGCTTCTGGCCGATCGCGACGTAGACGCAATACAGCTTGATGTTCTCGTCCGGCTGCGCGTTGAGCGGCTTTTGGTTCAGGATAGTGTCGAGCGCGATCGCGGTCTTGCCGGTCTGACGGTCGCCGATGATCAGCTCGCGCTGGCCGCGGCCGACCGGGATCAGCGCATCGATCGCCTTGAGGCCGGTCGCCATCGGCTCGCTCACCGACTTGCGCGGAATGATGCCGGGCGCCTTGACGTCTACGCGCTTGCGTTCGGCGGCCTGGATCGGGCCCTTGCCGTCGATCGGGTTACCGAGCGCGTCGACGACGCGACCGAGCAGACCCTTGCCGACCGGCGTGTCGACGATGGCGCGGGTACGCTTGACGGTCTGGCCTTCCTTGATCTCGCGGTCGGCGCCGAAGATCACGATACCGACGTTGTCGGTTTCGAGGTTCAGCGCCATGCCGCGGGTGCCGTTCTCGAACTCGACCATTTCACCGGCCTGGACATTGTCCAGACCGTAGACGCGGGCGATACCGTCACCGACGGACAGCACCTGCCCGACTTCGGTAACCTCAGCCTCCTGGCCGAAATTCTTGATCTGGTCCTTGAGGATCGCGGAAATTTCCGCGGCGCGGATGTCCATCAGCCTGCCTCTTTCATCGCGTGCTTGATCGAATTGAGTTTGGTGCGAAGCGAGCTATCCACCATGCGGCTGCCGAGCTTGACCACAAGGCCGCCAATGATGGAGGGATCGACTTTCACGTTGAGCGCGACGTCCTTGCCCGTCACCGATTTCAGTGCGGTCTTCAGCGCGTCGAGATTCTTGTCACTGAGCTGTTCGGCGACGGTGACGTCGGCGGTCGCCTCGCCCTTGAACTTGGCCACCAGCGCGCGGAAGGCGCGGATCACATCGGCCACGGCGAACAGCCGGCGGTTGGCGGTCAACACTTTAAGGAATTTGGCGGTAGTGCCGGTAATTCCGGCCTTGTCGAGCAGGGCATTGAGTGCCTTGGCCTGCGCATCTGCCGAAAAGACCGGACTGCGGACGAGGCGCTTGAGATCGGCGCTTTCGTTCAGCATGGCCTCGAATTTATCGAGATCGGTTCTTACCGCGTCGACGGATTTCTCCTCGCGCGCCAACTCGAACAAGGCCGTAGCATAACGGCCGGACACTCCCGAAACGGACGGATCTTCAGCAGCCACAGAGTCGCTCTTTTCAGATGTCAAACTCGCAAGGGAAAAACCGTCGCCACGGGTAGCGGCGCCTAGCGATCCAAGCCCTTGGAATTCAAGCGGGACTTCGATTTTCGACCGGCACGAGAGGTGCCGGGATCGTTAAAATCGCGGCTTTGCTAACATAGCAAGCGCGCAGGTGCAACATGACGGCGCATGCGGGCGATGCCTTGTCGCACGTCAATTTTCAGGCCCGGTCGAATGCAGCTTGATGGGGGATCAGCGCGCCGGAATTTTGACTCCGGCGGTTGCAGCGATCTGGAGCGGTCCCCGACCAGCCGATTTGTTCCACCCGTATTTGCATGGCCGCTATGACCGGTGGCGTTCGGAACGAATCCGGCAGCTCGCCTCCATTTGATCATTACTTGCGCAAATCTTTACTCGATGTGTGATGACTGTATTGTTAAGTAATAATGAGTATTGAATTGGTTAAAAGTCTATTAACTTGCAAGATTACGGAATATCGTTCAACGGTAACAAGATATGTCCGCCCGATACATTCCCGATTTACTGCCCAATTCATGCCTCATTGCCTCATCAAACGGCCCCCTGAAGTTGGGACGGGGGTTCCATTTGTCACGTATGTGGCAAATACTATCTGAGGGACTAGTTTAATGTTGCATACCAATAATGTGGTGCCGGGAACTCTAACCCGGTCGCGTACGGCGCTCGCCTTGATCGCCGCAACTCTCCTGGTCGGTGGCGCCGTCACCGAAGCTTCTGCAAAATCCAGGCATCATCGTCATCACCACCATCACGCCAGCAAGGCCAAGGCCGCCGGCAACTGGCTGGACGCCAATGCCTCGATCGGCTCCCAGAGCGCCGGGCGCGGCTTCTCGGGAAAGGCCTCCTTTTACGGCAATGAATCCGGCAGCAAGACCGCATCCGGTCAGCGCTTCAACCAGAACGCCATGACCGCGGCCCACCGCTCGCTGCCGTTCGGCACCAAGCTCCGCGTCACCCATCGCGGCCAGAGCGTGATCGTCACGATCAACGACCGTGGCCCCTTCATCAGGGGACGCGTGCTCGACCTGTCCACGGGTGCTGCCCGGGCCATCGGCCTGACCGGCGCCGGCGTCGGCCACGTTACCGCCGAGGTCATCTAAGGCGCGCGATCGCGCGCCGTTTTCCGGTCCATCAGATCGCGTAAGCGTTGCGTAACCGTCGCGGAACTTTCCGCGGCAACAAAGGCCTGCCGTCGCAAATGACGGCAGGCTTTTTTGTTTACCCTCCCCTGGAGGGGGAGGGTCGGCACGGATCGAGCGAAGCGAGATCGGTGACGGGGTGGGGTGATCTCTCCACTCGGGCACTGATCGAGGGGATGGACCGTCACCCCACCCCGCCGCGCGTTACACGCGCGTCGACCCACGAGCGAGCTTTGCTCGTCTCGGACCCCTCCAGTGGAGGGTGCAGACAGGCTCACAAAAAGCTCTGCGGATCGACGTCGACTTCGAGTTTGAGATTGCCCTTGGTCTTCGGACCAGCGGCGAGCCACTCGCGCAAATATTCCGAGAGGTCGACATTGCGCAGCGACTTCACCAGGATCCGGAACCGATAGCGGCCCTTGATCACTGCAAGCGGCGCTTCGGCAGGTCCCAGCACCTGGATGCGCTCGTCGATCGGCGCCACAGCGGCAAGGCGGCGCGCAAAGCCTTCCGCGGTCGGCCGGTCGCCTGCTGAAATGATCAGGCTGGCGAGCCGGCCGAACGGCGGATAGCCGGTGCGCTCGCGGGAGTCGATTTCGCTGGCGTAAAACGCCTCACGGTCGTTAGCGACCAAGGCCTTCATCACGGGATGTTCGGGCTGATGGGTCTGCAAGTACCCGACGCCGCGTCCCTGATCGCGCCCCGCACGCCCGATCACCTGATTGAGCAGTTGGAACGTGCGCTCGGCAGCGCGCGGATCACCATTGCCGAGCCCCAGATCCGCATCGACCACGCCGACCAGGTTGAGCCGCGGGAAATTATGACCCTTCGCGACCAGTTGCGTGCCGATGATGATGTCGACGCGACCTTCGGCGATTTCGTTCAGCTCGCTGCGCATGGTCTCGATCGAGGTGATGAGATCGCTCGACAGCACCATGGTGCGCGCTTGCGGAAACAGCGCAGCCGCCTCCTCCTGCAGCCGCTCCACGCCCGGACCGACCGCGACCAGCGATTCCTCGGCATGGCAGTGCGGGCAGATATTCGGGCGCGGCATCGAGAAACCGCAATGGTGGCAGACCAGGCGCTGGCGAAACCGGTGGTCCACCAGCCAGGCGTCGCAGATCGTGCAGGCAAAGCGATGGCCGCAGGCGCGGCATAGCGTCAGCGGCGCGTAACCGCGGCGGTTCAGGAACAACAGCGCCTGTTCGCGTTTCTCGATCGCGAACCGAATTTGCTCGGCGAGCGGCGGCGAGATGAAGCGGCCTCGCGGCGGCGGAGCACGGCGCAAATCGATCGCTTCGATATGCGGCATGTGTTGGCCGCCGAAGCGGGACGGCAGCGCAACGCGCTGATAGCGCCCCTTGCGCGCGTTGACCTCGCTCTCGACCGACGGCGTCGCGGACGCCAGCACGATCGGGATCTTGGCGATATGCGCGCGCACCACTGCCATGTCGCGAGCGTGGTAATGCGCGCCGTCATCCTGCTTGTAGGCCTGATCGTGCTCCTCATCGACAATGATGAGACCCAGGTCCGCATAGGGCAGAAACAGCGCCGAGCGCGCGCCGACCACGACCGGAGCTTCACCCGCCGATATCGCCGCCCAATTGCGCTGCCGTGTGCGCGGCGTCAGTTCGGAGTGCCATTCCAGTGGACGAACGCCGAAACGTTGGGCGAAGCGGTCGAGGAATTGTCCGGTCAGCGCGATCTCCGGCATCAGGATCAGCGTCTGCTTGCCGCGCCGGACAGCTTCCGCGATCGCCTCGAAATAGACTTCCGTCTTGCCCGATCCGGTGACGCCGTCGAGCAGCGCGACGTGGAACGTGCCGTTGGCGGCGAGCGTGCGCATCATGTCGACCGCCGCGCGCTGCTGGTGGGAAAACTCCGGCTGGGCAAAGGACGGATCGGGCGCAGGCGGCGCCAGTGGCGGCGGCATCGCCTCTATGGCGAGGGTTCCCTCATCGACAAGGCCGTCGACCACGCCTGAGCTGACGCCCGCCTCCCGCGCCGCATCCGACTTGCCGTGCAGCAGGCCGTCCGACAGCACCTCGATCAGCCGCCGCCGCGCTGGCGTCAGGCGCTGTGGCGCTGGGCCTACCAGCCGCACGCCGAGGCGCATCCGTTCGGGCCCGAGATTTTCGCCCATCCGCAAGGCCATGCGCAGCACCATGCCGCGCGCGGACAGCGTGTAGTTGGCGACCCAATCGACGAGGCTGCGCAATTCCTCTTTGAGCGGCGGCACGTCGAGCTTTTCGCCGACGTCCTTCAGGCGGTTGTGCAGGCGCGGATCGGGATTGGCATTCTCCGCCCACACCACCGCCACCACCTCTCGCGGCCCGAGCGGCACGCAAACGACATCGCCCGCCTTCAGCTCCAGGCCGCGCGGCACGCGGTAGGAATAGTTCTGATTGAGCGCGACCGGCACCAGCACGTCGACGACGCGGGTCGACGAGGCCGATGAGCTGGTTTGGCGGGTGGCGTGGTCCATCAGGGGAATCAGGGCTTGAGGTATCCGGAGCGAAGCTAGCGCCGCTCCGGCCGGTTAGCGAACGGTAAACGAAAGAGGTGCGATATAATGCGCTGAGTCACCGTCTCCAAGGCAGGTTCTCAAGACAAGCTCTCAAGACAGGCTTTCGAAGGCAAGGATGATGGCCAGGGAAGTTCCGGCACTGCAAGCGATCGAGCTCGAATGCGCCGACGACGGCCTCGCGCGGGAGATGACGCGCTGGCTGACGCATCTGCGCGCCGAGCGGCGGCTCTCGCCGAAGACGCTCGAAGCCTACGCCCGCGACCTCCGCCAATGCCTCACCTTCCTTGCCGAGCATTGGGGCGAGAAGGTCACGCTGAAACGATTTGCGGCGCTGGAAGCTACCGACGTCAGGGCTTTCATGGCGATGCGTCGTGCCGACGACATCGCCGGGCGCTCGCTGATGCGGGCGCTGGCTGGCCTGCGTTCGTTCGGCCGCTACCTCGAACGGGAGGGCAAAGGCAAGGTCGGAGCTCTGTCCGCGATCCGCGCGCCCAAAATTGCAAAAAGCCTGCCGAAGCCGATCCAGATGGCCGCCGCCAAGCGCTTTGCCGATGCCGACGAGCGCGCCGGCGAGGAACGCGATCCCTGGATTCTGGCGCGCGACGCCGCGGTGATGGCGCTGCTTTATGGATCAGGCCTGCGCATTTCCGAAGCGCTGGGACTGAAGCGCCAGGACGTGCCAAGACCCGGCGAAGGCGACGTCATTATCGTCACCGGCAAGGGCAACAAGACCCGCATGGTGCCGGTGCTGCAAAACGTGCTGGCGCTGATTGCCGATTACGTTGCGATGTGTCCGCATTCATTGCCGCTGGGCGGCCCGATCTTCGTCGGCGCGCGCGGCGGGCCGCTTTCACCGCGCATCATCCAGCTCACCATGGAGCGGCTGCGCGGCGCGCTCGGCCTGCCCGACAGCGCCACCCCGCACGCGCTGCGGCATTCCTTTGCCACCCATCTGCTCAGCCGCGGCGGCGATCTGCGCGCGATCCAGGAGTTGCTCGGCCACGCCTCGCTCTCGACCACGCAGATCTACACCGGGATCGACAGCGAGCGGCTCCTGGAAGTGTACCGCACCGCGCATCCGCGCCGATGAGTTTCAGCGCTCGGCGCCGACATACTCCCGTCACATCGATGGCCTCTTAGCTTGCCTCTTGCGCTCATGTTGCGGTTCCGGCAATCGTGCGCGCGCCAACCGACAGGAGGGGAATAAATGGGCGCACATGAAAGCATGGAGCATGCGGAGCATGCCGAGCACGCTTCGGGATCGAACAAGAAGATCGCGCTGCTGATCGCGGTAATCGCCCTGTTTCTGGCGCTGTCGGAAACGCTCGGCAAGGGCGCACAGACCGAAGCCATCAGCAAGAATGTCGAGGCTTCGAATCTCTGGGCATTCTTCCAGGCCAAGAGCATTCGCCGCACCGTGGTGCAGGCGACCGCCGAACACGCCAAGCTCAGCCTCGGCACCGTCGGCGACGATACCGCAAAGGCGGCGCTGCAGAAGCAGATCGACGACTGGAACAAGACTGCGCAGCGCTATCGCTCGGAGCCGGAGACCGGCGAAGGTTCGGAAGAGTTGGCAAAACGCGCCAAGCACGCCGAGCACGAGCGCGACGAGGCGACCGCAAAATATCACCACTACGAAATCGCGTCAGCCGCCTTCCAGATCGGCATCGTGCTGGCATCCGCCACCATCATCACCGGCATGATCGTGCTGGCCTGGGTCTCCGGCATATTGGCGATCGCCGGCATCGGCATCACCGCGCTCGGCCTCTACGCGCCGCATCTGCTGCATTTGCATTGAGCGCGCGTCCCTCTCGTCATCACCCGCCTTGTGCGCAATTGCGCACTGGGGCGGGTGATCCAGTACGCCGCCGGTCAGCTCAAGCACGACCTTCTCTGGGATACTGGATTGCCCGGTTCAAGCCGGGCAATGACAGTGAAGAACTACCGCGCTTCGTGTACGCTCTTGCGGAAGCTCGCGATCGTGCGCAGCATGCGCGATGACCAGCTATTGCCGTCGCCGCGCAAAATTTCCCGGATGCGCTGCTTGATTGGATCGACTAGGGCGGCCGCCTTGGCGCGCATCGTCATGATGAATTCATAGATGTTCTTGAACCACGCCATTTGCAGCAGCTTCGGCCGCGTCACGTCGAAGATGAACGCGGTGACGCCGACGCCGAGGAATTTGCCTGATACGATGACGATGGCGGCGCTCACCCAATATTCATTCGCCAGCAGCCACAAGCCGACCAGCTTGAGCGGAAACAGCAGAATCACCGGCACGGCAAATACGATCAGCGTCATCGCCGGCGACAGCGCATCGACCCGATCGGACAGCCATTGCTTGGAGGCGCGAAGCGGAATCAGCGCAACGATGCGCTCGACGATCGGCTCGAGATGATCCCACAGCCATGCTTCGATCAGGAAGATGACCGCAAGCAGGACCCAGAACGGCTGTAACAGGCGGCGCATCATCGATCGTGATCTCTAGAGCGGAATGACGTCCTTGATTGGTCGCTCCGCTCGATCTCTTTGTTCAAGGCATGGCCTTTCGAGAATGGGATAGCCGCTCCTTTAACCAGGTTCCGATCACATATGAATGGCGCGTTTGCCGACCGCAAGCGCGGCTTCCTTGATCGCTTCCGAGCGGGTCGGATGCGCATGACAAGTCCGCGCCAGATCCTCGGCAGAACCGCCAAACTCCATGAGAACCGCGGCCTCCTGGATCATTTCGCCGGCTTCGCGGCCGACAATGTGTACGCCAAGCACGCGATCGGTCTTCGCATCTGCGAGGACCTTCACAAAGCCGTCAGTGGTCTGGTTGACCTTGGAGCGGCCGTTGGCGGTGAACGGGAATTTGCCTGAGGTGTAGGCGACGCCGGCCTGCTTCAGCTCTTCCTCGGTCTTGCCGACCGACGACACTTCCGGAGTGGTATAGACGACGCCAGGGATGACATCGTAGTTCACGTGGCCCGCCTGCCCTGCGATGATTTCGGCACAGGCGACGCCTTCGTCCTCGGCCTTGTGCGCGAGCATCGGCCCCGCCACCACGTCGCCGATCGCATAGACGCCTTTCAGGCTGGTAGCGAAATGCGCGTCGATCTGCACACGGCCGCGGTTGTCGAGTGCAATGCCGGCTTCCTTGCAGCCGAGCCCGTCGGTGTAGGGCACGCGGCCGATGCAGACCAGCACCACGTCAGTCTCGATCGTCTCCGCTGTGCCGCCAGCCGCCGGCTCCACCGTTGCCTTCAACGTCTTGCCGGACGCGTCGACCGCCGTCACCTTGGCGCCGAGCTTGAATACAAAGCCCTGCTTTTCGAGGATGCGCTGGAATTGCTTGGCGACTTCCCCATCCATGCCGGGCAGAATGCGATCGAGGAATTCGACGACCATGACCTCAGCGCCCAGCCGTTTCCAGACCGAGCCGAGCTCCAGCCCGATCACGCCTGCGCCGATGATCAGAAGCCTCTCCGGCACCTTCTCAAGCGACAGCGCGCCGGTCGACGACACGATGCGCTTCTCGTCGATCTCGATGCCCTTCAGCCGCGCGATGTCGGAGCCGGTAGCGATGACGATGTTCTTGGTCTCGACCGTCTGCGACTTGCCGTTAGCGCTGACTTCAACCTTGCCGGTGCCGAGAATCTTGCCGGCGCCGTAGAGGACGTCGATCTTGTTCTTCTTCATCAGGAACTCGACGCCCTTGACGTTGCCGTCGATGCCCTGCTGCTTGAAATTCATCATCGCCGGTAGATCGAGCTTTGGCGCGGAAATGCTGACGCCCATCTTGGCAAAGGAATGCGCGGCCTCCTCGAACATTTCGGAGGCATGCAGCAGCGCCTTCGACGGCATGCAGCCGACATTGAGGCAGGTGCCGCCTAGCGTTGGATTCTTCTCGACGACGGCCACCTTCATGCCGAGTTGCGCCGCGCGCACGGCGCAGACATATCCGCCCGGGCCGGTGCCGATGACGACGAGATCGTAGGAAGCCATGATGAAGTCCTGTTAGCTTAAGAAAGGTGTCAGGTATTACCGGCCGCCCGATACATCAAGGATGGCGCTGGTGACGTAGGACGCCTCGTCCGAGATCAGCCAGACGATGGCATTGGCGATTTCTTCCGCAGTGCCGACGCGCTTCATCGGCACCATATGCGCGAGCCGATGCGCGCGATCGGGCTCGCCGCCGGACGCGTGAATATCCGTATCGATCAGTCCAGGCCGGATCGCGGCGACGCGAATGCCCTCGCCGGCAACCTCATAGCCAAGGCCAATGGTGAAGGAATCCACCGCGCCCTTGGACGCCGCATAATCGACATACGTATTGGGCGAGCCGAGTTTCGCCGCGACCGAGGAAAGATTGACGATGACGCCGCCCGCGCCGCCGTTGCGGGTCGACATCCGCTTCACGGCTTCGCGCGCGCATAAAATGCTGCCGGTGACGTTGACCGCCATCATGCGCTGAATGCGCTCGGCCGACATGTCCTCGACTCGTATCGACGGACCGACAATGCCGGCATTGTTGACGAGCGCGCCAAGCGTTCCGAATGCGTCGGCGGCCTTGAACAGCGCGAGAATGTCCGCCTCGCTGCCGACGTCGCATTTCACGGCGATCGCCTTGCCGTTCTTGCGCTCGATCTGCGCGACGACGTCCTTGGCCGCGGCTTCATTGCTGGCGTAGCCGACCACGACGCGAAAACCGCGCGCCGCGGCGGCGATGGCGGCAGCACGGCCGATGCCGCGGCTGCCGCCGGTGATCACAACAACCTTGTCCGTCACATCAGGCCCCACAAATCAACGTGCATCGATCCACGGCTTGCGACGCAGGCGTGAGTGCCGACGCCGGCAAGCATGTTGTGTCAGAGATCCAGCACCAGCCGCGCCGGATCCTCCAGGCTCTCCTTGACGCGCACCAGGAACGTCACCGCTTCCTTGCCGTCGATCACGCGGTGATCGTAGGACAGCGCCAGATACATCATCGGGCGGACCTCGATCTTGCCGCCGACCACCATCGGCCGCTCCTGGATTTTGTGCATGCCCAAGATGCCGGATTGCGGGGCGTTGAGGATCGGCGTCGACATCAGCGAACCGTAGATGCCGCCATTGGTAATGGTGAAGGTGCCGCCCTGCATCTCGTCGATCTTGAGCTGGCCGTCGCGGGCTCGGCGGCCGAAATCGGCGATCGATTTCTCGATGTCGGAGATCGACTTGTGGTCGCAGTCGCGCACCACGGGCACGACAAGGCCCTTGTCGGTGCCGACGGCGACGCCGATGTGGTAGTAGTTCTTGTAGATCAAATCGGTGCCGTCGATCTCGGCGTTGACGGCCGGAATGTCCTTCAGCGCCTGCACGACCGCCTTGGTGAAGAAGCCCATGAAGCCGAGCTTCGAGCCATGCTTCTTCTCGAACACGTCCTTGTACTGCGCGCGCATCGCCATGATGTGGCTCATGTCGACCTCGTTGAAGGTCGTGAGCATCGCGGCCGTGTTCTGCACGTCCTTGAGCCGCCGCGCGATGGTCTGGCGCAGCCGCGTCATCTTCATCCGCTCCTCGCGTGCCGCATCGTCGGCCGGCGACGGCGCACGCACCTGCACGGACGCGGCCGGCTGATTGACCGGGGTCGGCGCCGACGCCGCCTTCTCGATCGCGGCCAGCATGTCGCCCTTGGTGACGCGGCCGTCCTTGCCCGAGCCGGGCACGGTCGCGGCATCGATGCCGCTCTCGGCGGAGAGTTTGCGGACCGACGGCGCCAGCGGCGCATCGGCTGCCGCAGCCTTCGGAGCCGCCGCAGGCGCGGCGGCGGGCGCTGCAGCCGCTGCAGCCGGGGCAGCGGCCTTGGCGGCCGCGGCCGGCTTGGCGGCGCCGGCGGCACCTTCATTGATCTGTCCGAGCAGCGCGCCGACGGCGACGGTCTCGCCGTCCTTGGCCGCGATCTCGCCGAGCACGCCGGCGGATGGCGCCGGCACTTCGATGGTGACCTTGTCGGTCTCGAGCTCGACCAACGGCTCATCCACCGCCACCGCGTCACCGGCCTTCTTGAACCAGCGGCCGATGGTGGCTTCCGTCACGGACTCGCCGAGCGTCGGAACACGAATTTCAGTCATGGTATTTTTTCCTCAATCATTGGTGCGTCATCGTCCGCCTTGTGCGCAATTGCGCACTGGGGCGGACGATCCAGTACTCCGGGACGGTCGTGACATAGACGGACGGCACGGCGTACTGGATGCCCCGCCTTCGCGGACCATGACAGCGGCAAAAACGTTAGTTCAGCGCCTCATCCAGCATTGCCTTGAGCTGCGCCAGATGCTTCGACATCAAACCGGTGGCGGTTGCCGCCGAGGCGGCACGGCCGGCGTAACGCGGACGCCGGTTCGGCGCGTGGATCTGGTTCAGCACCCATTCGAGATAGGGCTCGATGAAGTGCCATGAACCCATGTTGCGCGGCTCTTCCTGGCACCAGATCACTTCGGCATTCTTGAAGCGGCCGAGCTCGTGCACCAACGCCTTCAGCGGCACCGGATAAAGCTGCTCGACGCGCAGGAGGTAGATGTCGTCGATGCCGCGCTTCTCGCGCTCCTCGTAGAGATCGTAATAGACCTTGCCCGAGCACAGCACGACGCGGCGGATCTTGTCGTCCGGCACCAGCTTGATCTTCTCGTCGGACAGCATCTGCGCGTCATCGTAGAGAATGCGGTGGAAGGTCGTGTCCTTGCCGAGTTCGTCGAGCCGCGAAACCGCGCGCTTGTGGCGCAACAGCGACTTCGGCGTCATCACGATCAGCGGCTTGCGGATCTCGCGATGTAACTGGCGCCGTAGCACGTGGAAGTAATTCGCCGGCGTGGTCGGATACACCACCTGCATGTTGTCTTCGGCGCACATCTGCAGGAAACGCTCGAGCCGCGCCGAGGAGTGCTCCGGTCCCTGCCCTTCATAGCCATGTGGCAGCAAGCAGACGAGACCGGACATGCGCAGCCATTTGCGTTCGCCAGATGAGATGAACTGGTCGAACAGCACCTGCGCACCGTTGGCGAAGTCGCCGAACTGGGCTTCCCACATCGCCAGCGCCTTCGGCTCGGCCAGCGAATAACCGTACTCGAAGCCGAGCACCGCCTCTTCGGACAGCAGCGAGTTGATGACCTCGTAGTGGCCCTGATCGTGGCCAAGGTGATTGAACGGCGTGTAGCGGCTCTCGTCTTCCTGGTCGATCAGCACCGAATGGCGCTGCGAGAAGGTGCCGCGTTCGGAATCCTGGCCGGATAGCCGGACGTGGTGGCCTTCCTGCATCAGCGTGCAGAATGCCAGCGCTTCGCCAGTCGCCCAGTCGATGCCGACACCGTTGTCGATGGCCTTGGCGCGGTTTTCCAGGAAACGCTGGATCGTGCGGTGAACCCGGAAACCGTCCGGCACCTTGGTGATCTTGCGCCCGATATCCTTGAGGATGCCGACATCGACGCCGGTGACGCCGCGGCGGGCATCTTCTTCCTGGTCGGCGGATTTGAAGCCGGCCCATTTGCCGTCGAGCCAGTCGGCCTTGTTGGGCTTGTAGCCGGAGCCCGCCTCAAGCTCGGCATCGAGCCGAGCGCGCCAGTCGGCCTTGGTCTTATCGACCTCGCCCTCGGTCATCACGCCGTCGGCGATCAATCGCTTGGCGTAGATTTCCAGCGTGGACGGATGCGAGCCGATGCGCTTGTACATCACGGGCTGGGTGAACGCCGGCTCGTCGCCCTCGTTGTGGCCGTGGCGGCGATAGCAGAACATGTCGATCACGACCGGCTTGTGGAATTTCTGCCGGAACTCGATCGCGACCTTGGCGGCGAACACCACCGCTTCCGGATCGTCGCCGTTCACATGGAAGATCGGCGCGTCGATCATCTTCGCCACGTCGGACGGATAGGGCGAGGAGCGCGAATAGCGCGGATAGGTGGTGAAACCGATCTGGTTGTTGACGATGAAATGCAGCGAGCCGCCGGTGCGGTAGCCCTTCAGGTCGGACAAGCTGAAGCATTCCGCCACCACGCCCTGGCCGGCGAACGCCGCGTCGCCATGCATCAGCATCGGCAGCACGGAAATGCGCATGTCCGGCGGATCGCCATGCTGGTCCTGCTTGGCGCGCACCTTGCCGAGCACCACGGGATCGACGATCTCCAGATGCGACGGGTTGGCGGTCAGCGACAGATGGATCTTGTTGCCGTCGAATTCGCGGTCGGACGACGCGCCCAGATGGTACTTGACGTCGCCAGAGCCTTCGACCGCGTCCGGATTGGCGGAGCCGCCCTTGAATTCGTGAAACAGCGCGCGATGCGGCTTACCCATCACTTGGGTCAGCACATTGAGCCGGCCGCGATGCGGCATGCCCAAAACGATTTCCTTCACGCCGAGATTGCCGCCGCGCTTGATGATCTGCTCCAGCGCGGGGATCAGCGATTCAGCGCCGTCGAGGCCGAAGCGCTTGGTGCCCGTGAACTTGAGATCGCAGAACTTTTCAAAACCCTCGGCCTCGACCAGCTTGTTCAGGATCGCGCGGCGTCCCTCTCGCGTAAAACTGATTTCCTTGTCCGGACCCTCGATGCGTTCCTGGATCCAGGCCTTCTGCGCCGCGTTGCTGATGTGCATGAACTCGACGCCGAGCGTCTGGCAGTAGGTGCGTTCACAGATCGCGACGATCTCGCGCAAGCTGCCGTATTCGAGGCCGAGCACATGGTCGAGGAAGATCTTGCGGTCGAAATCGGCCTCGGTGAAGCCATAGGTCCGCGGATCAAGCTCCTCGCGATCACGCGGCGCCTCGATGCCGAGCGGATCGAGCTTGGCGTGGAAATGACCGCGCATGCGGTAGGCGCGGATCAGCATCAGGGCGCGAACCGAATCGCGCGTCGCCTGATTGACGTCGGCAGGGGATAGTTCGGCGCCCTTGGCCTGCGCCTTGGCGGCCAGCTTGGCACCGACGGCCTTCTCGACGGTGACCCAGTTACCGTCCAGCGCCGAGGTCAGTTCGTCCTGCGGCGTGATCGGCCAGTTGTCGCGGCGCCAGGACGGACCCTCGGCGTTCTTCTGGACGTCGGCCGGGGTGTCTTTCAGGCTCTTGAAGAATTCCTGCCAGTCGCTGTCGACCGAGCCGGGGTCCTGCTCGTAGCGGGCGTAGAGCTCGTCGATATAGGTGGCGTTGGTGCCTTGCAAAAATGAGGAAAGGGCAAATGCTGCGTTCGCGTCCTGGCGAGACATGATGGCGTCCTGGTGAGTTTCGCTTTGCGCGTGGAAAACGGCGCTGTAGCCGGTCCGGGAGGCCCGAACCAGCTCGGTAAGAAGCTTTACCCTATTTAAGACGGATATTCCCGCCTAAAAGGACCAAGGACTGAATTAAGACTTCAATTTTTCGGCAAGGGTATGTCCAAGCCGTGCCGGCGACGGAGACACCGTAATTCCGGCCGCTTCCATGGCCGCTGTCTTGGAGCCGGCGTCGCCCTTGCCGCCGGAAATGATGGCGCCGGCATGCCCCATGCGGCGGCCGGGAGGGGCGGTGACGCCGGCGATGAAGCCAACCATCGGCTTTTTCCGGCCGCGCTTGGCCTCGTCCTTGATGAACTGGGCGGCGTCTTCCTCGGCCGAGCCGCCGATTTCACCGATCATGATGATCGAGGTGGTTTTCTCGTCCTTGAGGAACATCTCCAGCACGTCGATGAATTCGGTACCTTTGACCGGGTCGCCGCCGATGCCGACCGCGGTGGTCTGGCCGAGGCCCTCCTGGGTCGTCTGGAACACGGCCTCATAGGTCAACGTGCCCGATCGGGAAACGATCCCGACGCTGCCCGGCTTGAAGATATTGGCCGGCATGATGCCGATCTTGCACTCGCCCGCCGTCATCACGCCCGGGCAGTTCGGCCCGATCAGGCGTGACTTCGATCCCGACAACGAACGCTTCACGCGCACCATGTCCAGCACCGGAACGCCCTCGGTGATGCAGACGATCAGCGGAATCTCCGCATCGATCGCTTCGCAGATCGCGTCTGCCGCACCCGGCGGCGGGACATAGATCACGCTGGCGTCAGCGCCGGTCTTCTCACGCGCCTCACGAACGGTGTCGAAGACGGGCAAGCCGAGATGGGTCGAGCCGCCTTTGCCCGGCGAGGTGCCGCCGACCATCTTGGTGCCGTAAGCGATCGCGGCTTCCGAATGGAACGTGCCGTTCTTGCCCGTAAAACCCTGGCAGATGACTTTGGTGTTGCTGTCGATCAGAACGGACATGATTGCGAACGCTTTCTTCGGTGACCGTGAACGAGGGGGTTAATGAATCCGCCGGTACGTGCCGGTGAGCACGTCGGCCCATCCTTCGGCATCAGGCGAGAACTGGATCTTCATGGTGTAGTTGTTGTCATCGAGGACTTCATAGACGTGGCGCGCATTGCCGCGCAGCGAGCCACGCACCAAGGTCAGCTTGTTGCCGACCCAGGCGCCGGAGGCAGGTGCCGGCGAATAGTAGCCGAGCGAATCGTGCCAGAATAATTTGTAGGTCCGGTCGTCACGGTCATAGGTGAACACGCCGTGGGTGGCGAAAGTCTCCTTGCCGTCGCGCATCTGGCGGGCATCCTGGATCAGGTAGAACCCGTTGAGATCCATCCGTGCGACCACATGCGAGGTCGCCGGACCGCCCGCGGTCCAGCGCGACGGATAAACCATTTCTTCGCCGGCCCATTCGCCCGCAAACACCTCGAGCTTGCGGTGTTCTTCCAGCGGTGTCGGAGCGACGAGACGGTCAGCCATCGCTAGCCTCCCTTGACGGCTTTCACGATTTTCTGTGCGGCATCGTCGAGATTGTCGGCCGGCACCACGTTGAGGCCGGATTCGCGGATGATCTGCTTGCCAGCGTCGACATTGGTGCCTTCGAGCCGCACCACCAGCGGCACTTTCAGGCCGACTTCCTTCACCGCGGCGACCACGCCTTCGGCGATGATATCGCATTTCATGATGCCGCCGAAGATGTTGACCAGGATGCCCTTCACGTTCGGGTCCGCGGTGATGATCTTGAACGCCGCCGCCACCTTTTCCTTGCTGGCGCCGCCGCCGACATCGAGGAAGTTGGCGGGCTCCATGCCGTAGAGCTTGATGATGTCCATGGTCGCCATCGCAAGGCCGGCGCCGTTGACCATGCAGCCGATGGTGCCGTCGAGCGTGACGTAGTTGAGATCGTACTTCGACGCCTCGACTTCCTTGGCATCTTCCTCGGTCAAATCGCGCAACGCCACCGCCACTTCGGGATGGCGGAACAGCGCGTTGTCATCGAACGACACCTTGGCATCGAGCACGCGCAGTTCGCCCTGCTTGGTAACCACGAGCGGATTGATCTCCAGCATCGCCATGTCCTTGGCAACGAAGGCCGTGAAGAGCTGCGTCACCAGCTTCTCCGCCTGCTTGGCGAGATCGCCGGTGAGCTTCAGGGCTTTCGCGACCGTGCGGCCGTGATGAGCCATGATGCCGGTTGCCGGATCGACGGAGAAGGTCACGATCTTCTCAGGCGTGTTGTGGGCGACGTCCTCGATATTGACGCCGCCTTCGGTCGAGACCACGAACGCGACTTTAGAAGTTTCACGATCGACCAGGATCGAGAGATAAAACTCCTTGTCGATGTCGGAGCCTTCCTCGATGTAGAGGCGATTGACCTGCTTGCCCTGCGGGCCGGTCTGCACCGTGACCAGCGTCGCCCCCAGCATCTGCTTGGCGAATTCGTTGACCTCGGCGACTGACTTCGCGATGCGGACGCCGCCCTTGTCGCCGGCGGAAGCTTCCTTGAATTTGCCCTTGCCGCGGCCGCCGGCATGGATCTGGCTCTTCACCACCCAGATCGGGCCGGGAAGCTGTTTGGCGGCGGCTTCCGAATCCGAGGCCTTCAAGACAGGCACGCCACGCGAAATCGGCACGCCGAATTCATGCAGCAGAGCCTTGGCCTGGTATTCGTGGATATTCATTTGGACGCTCCCCAAAATCCCTAGCGGCGAGTTCTACAGTTCACCGGCATTGGTAGTTGGCATACCATATACCAAGATAACTGCAACCCTGAAAACGCTTTCGCCCCAGCAAGGGGCGAAAGCCGAGTAAAATCAACGACCGAGAAGGTCGGGCGCGATCTTCTTGCAGGCGTCGACCAGGCCTTGAACCGCGCCGACCGACTTGTCGAAGGCTTCGCGATCCTTGCCGGCCAGCTCGATCTCGACGATGCGCTCGACGCCCTTCGAGCCGATCACGACGGGGACGCCGACATACATGTCCTTCACGCTGTACTCGCCGTTGAGATAGGCGGCGCAGGGCAGCACGCGCTTCTTGTCCTTCAGATAGCTCTCGGCCATCGCGATTGCCGAAGCGGCCGGCGCGTAGAACGCCGAACCGGTTTTCAGGAGATTGACGATCTCGGCGCCGCCGTTGCGGGTGCGGTCGACGATCTCGTCGATGCGCGTCTGCGAGGTCCAGCCCATCTTGACGAGGTCGGGCAGCGGAATGCCAGCGACCGTGGAGTAGCGCGTCAGCGGCACCATGGTGTCGCCATGGCCGCCGAGCACGAAGGCGGTGACGTCCTCGACCGAGACGTGGAATTCGTCGGCCAGGAAATAGCGGAACCGCGCGGAGTCGAGCACGCCAGCCATGCCGACCACCTTCTTGTGCGGCAGACCGGAAGCCTTCTGCAGCGCCCACACCATCGCATCCAGCGGGTTGGTGATGCAGATGACGAACGCATCGGGCGCATACTTCTTGATGCCGGCGCCGACCTGCTCCATGACCTTGAGGTTGATGCTCAAGAGATCGTCGCGGCTCATGCCGGGCTTGCGCGGCACACCGGCGGTGACGATGCAGACCTTGGCGCCATCGAGCGCCTCATAGGAATTGGCCCCAGTGAGATGAGCGTCGAAACCGTCGACCGGCGAAGATTGCGCGATATCGAGCGCTTTACCCTGGGGGACGCCCTCGGCGATGTCGAACATCACGACGTCGCCAAGCTCCTTCAGGCCGACGAGGTGAGCCAGCGTTCCGCCGATCTGACCGGAGCCAATCAAAGCAATCTTGTCGCGCGCCATGGGAAATTTGTCCTTCTGAGACGAAGAGTGAGGGGTGGATAATCAGTCGGATGGCTGGTTATCCCTTTCGAATGGCCGGTTCAAGCCGGGGCATGCCCGATTCTAAGGCCGCGCCTGGATTTCGATCAGGTATGCCACGACCGCCATCCCCGTCATTGCGAGCGAAGCGAAGCAATCCACCTCTCCACTCGGGGATAGATGGATTGCTTCGTCGCTTTGCTCCTCGCAATGACGGGGAAAAACCAATGACGGAAGAGACTACGTCTCCACCAATCCCGTGCTCGATCCGCTGGCCGCGGAATCCTTCCGTCCGTGCGGCAGCGCGAGGTAGGACTCAGAACTCATTTCGATCAGCCGCGACGCGGTCCGCTTGAACTCGTTGGATTCAACGCCCTCGGCAGCGACATACAGCGACACCGGATCGGCCTCGGCCGAGGCCATCAGCTTCACGGCATTATCGTAGAGCGTGTCGATCAGCGAGATGAAGCGCTTGGCGGCGTTGCGCTCGGCGTAATCCATCACTGGAATGCGATCGATCAGGATGGTGTGATAGTCGTGCGCCAGCCGCAGATAGTCCGACGCGGCCAGCGGCTTTTCGCAGATATCGGCAAAGGAAAATCGCGCCACGCCGTGCGCCGAACAGGGCACGCGCAGGACGCGGCCCTTGATCGCAATGTCGCGCGGCTTGCACGGCGCGTTGCCGGTCATCTTGCCCCAGGCGCGGTCGAGCGCGGCGCCAGCTTCATCATCCGGCGGCACCAGCCACATCTTCACGCCGGTCAGTTTTTCCAGCCGGAAATCGGTGCGGGCATCGAGCCGCAGCACATCCATGCGGTCTTCGATCTGCGAAATGAACGGCAGGAACAGCGCGCGGTTGAGCCCGCCCTTGTAGAGGTCTTTGGGCGCGACGTTCGAAGTCGCGACCACGACGGTGCCGAGTTCGAACAGTTTTGAGAACAGCCGCCCCAGGATCATGGCATCCGCGATGTCGGTGACGTGGAATTCGTCGAAGCACAGTAGCCATGCCTCGTCGAAGATCGCGTTGGCCGTCAGCTCGATCACGTCGCCGTCTGGGATTTCACCGCGCGCGATGTTCTGGCGGTAGGCGTAGATCTTCTCATGCGCCTCGGCCATGAATTCGTGGAAATGGGCGCGGCGCTTGCGCTGGACCGGGCACTGCTGAAAGAACAGGTCCATCAGCATGGTCTTGCCGCGGCCGACCTCGCCGTGAATGTAAAGCCCGCGCGGCGGCGGCTCGCTTTTGTCGCCGAACAACCGGCCGAGCAGGCTCAACTTGCGCGCCGGCTTGTAGCTCGACAGCCGCTCCTCAAGGCTGGCAAACGCCTCGGCAGCATCCGCCTGCGCGGGATCGGCCTCGATCGCGCCGGAGGAAACCAGAGCCTGATACTGTGCGCGGAACGAGGTGGGGTCAGTCGACAGCATGGCCCCTTTCGGCCTCAAGCGTGCGGAAATTGCAAGCCGTGAATTGGTGCTGGGGGTATGCAAACACAGCCCGTCAGCGTCTCTGGTATACGTGATCATCCGCTGGAGCCTGTCATCGGGCGGCGCAAAGCGCCGACCCGTTGGCGGACGATGACAGCGGAGAGGCGGACAGCGCCCGCCCTCACGCGCTCAGCGCATAGGAATCCTCGACCACATAAGGCCCGCCGCCGGTGGACGCGCGGGAGGAGAACAGCACGAAGCGCGAAGCCCAGAACGTGCGGCTCGGGAAATAGCCGCGCACCGAGAGATAATCGGCAACGTCCTGGCTGGAAGCGTCATGCAGCCGCGCCAGCGTCACATGGGGAATGAATTTGCGTCCCTCCGGATCGAGCCCGAGCCGCTGCATCAGCCTTTCGAGTTCGGCCTGCAGCTCGATCAGCGGTCGACTCGGCTCGACGGAGGCGACCACTGCGCGCGGTTTCTTGCCGCCAAAGCTCTGCAGGCCCTGCACCTTGACCTCGAACGGCTTGCGGTTGACCCGAAACAGCATCGAGGCGATTTCATTCGCCGACATGCCGTCGATATCGCCGATGAAGCGCAAGGTGACGTGATAATTTTCGGGATCGATCCAGCGTGCGCCGGGAAGGCCGCCACGCAAATTGGAAAGGCTCTGGCCGATCTCGGCCGGAATTTCCAGTCCAGCAAACAAACGCGGCATCGCATGACTCCCGATGCTTGGGCATGACCTTGAAAAGGACCATGTCCTGTAACAGCGCCCGGTGACGAATCACCGATAGTTATTTTCTATCCGACTTATGTGACTCTGCGAAGCGCGCGGGGCGAGCACTCCGCAATGCTACGGGAAAACCTTGGGGTAACCTCATTCGTTGCTGCTTTTTCAACTCCGCTGCCCGGAGATCGTGCCGATAAATGCCTCCACCATGGGCAGAATATTCTTCACGATGATATCGACACCCTCGGCGGTCGGATGAATTCCGTCGGCCTGGTTGAGCTTGGCCTCACTCGCAACCCCCTCCAGGAAGAATGGGTAGAGCGGCACGCCGAACGATTTGGATAGCTCCGGATAGATGGCGTTAAAGCGCGCCGCATATTCGCTGCCGTAATTGGGCGGCGCCAGCATCCCGCACAACAGAACCGCGATCTTGCGCGTCTTCAGCCGGGTCAGGATGTCGCTCAGCGCCGCACGGGTGACCGCGGGATCGATCCCGCGGAGCGCATCGTTGGCGCCGAGCTCGAGAATCACCGCCTCGGTTCCCTCCGGGATCGACCAGTCCAGCCGGTCGCGGCCGCCGGACGTGGTATCGCCGGACACCCCCGCGTTGACCATATCGACCTTTATCCCCTTGTCGCTTAACGCTTTTTGTAGGCGGGCGGGGAACGCTGCCGGCGCAGACAGGCCGAGGCCAGCGCTCAAGGAATCACCGAGGACGACCATTTTGACCGGTTTGGCGGGCGCCGTGGCCGGGGCTTGAGTCTGAGCCAAAACCGGCCCGGCCGTCATCAAAGCCACAATCAACACGCGTATGTGCGCAAACATCCGTTTCAAGCCCTCGACCCGAGCGGTGGAAGTGCCATATGACCGAGCCATGGACAGTCTCATCGAACCCTCTTCACTGACCGGCGTCGGGCCGGACACCATTTCCATCTCCAACGTCAACCTCTCGCTCGGCACAGGCGCCGCCCGCGTTCATATCTTGAAAGATATCAGCCTTCGTGTGGCATCCGGCGAGGCGATCGGCCTGATCGGGCCGTCAGGTTCGGGCAAATCGACCTTGCTGATGGTGATGGCGGGGTTGGAACGTCCTGACAGCGGAGAGGTGGTGGTCAACGGCACCCCGTTCAATGCCCTCGACGAGGACGCCCTCGCCCGCTTCCGCGGCCGCCAGGTCGGCATCGTATTCCAGTCGTTTCACCTGATCCCGACCATGACGGCGCTGGAAAACGTAGCCGTGCCGCTGGAGCTTGCCGGTAGTCCCGACGCGGCGGAGCGCGCGGCGAAGGAGCTGGCGTCGGTCGGCCTCGGCGAGCGCCTGCATCATTACCCGACCCAATTGTCCGGTGGCGAACAGCAGCGCGTGGCGCTGGCTCGCGCCCTGGCACCTGATCCCGCCATTCTCGTCGCGGACGAGCCGACCGGCAATCTCGATGAAACCACCGGCAAGCAGATCGTCGACATGCTCTTCACCAAACATGCCGAGCGCGGCATGACGCTGGTGCTGGTGACGCACGACAGCTCGCTGGCGCAGCGCTGCGACCGCGTGGTGCGGCTGCGCTCAGGCCGGATCGACGGGCACTCATGACCGCGATTTCCGAGCCGGTCTACAAGAGCCGCGCATCCTCGCTGGCGCTGCGTTACGCGCTTCGCGAATTGCGCGGCGGCCTGCGTGGCTTTTACGTCTTTATCGCCTGCATCGCGCTCGGCGTCATGGCAATTGCCGGCGTCGGCTCGGTGGCGGCAAGCCTTAGCGAAGGTCTGACCCGCGAGGGCCGAACATTGCTCGGCGGCGATGTCGCATTCTCGCTGATCCAGCGCGAAGCCAAGCCGGAGGAATTCGCTTTCCTGCGCGCGCGCGGCCAAGTGTCGGTTGCGGCCGCGCTGCGGGTGATGGCCCGCGCCAGCGACGGCAAGCTGGCGCTGGTCGAGCTCAAGGCGGTCGATGGCAATTATCCGATGCTCGGACAGTTGACGCTTGATCCCCAAATGCCGATGTCGGATCTGCTGGCTGAACGCGATGGCGCGTTCGGCGCGGCGGTCGATTCCACCCTGCTGGCGCGGCTCGATCTCAAAGTTGGCGACCGCATCGGCATCGGCAATGCCACGATCCAGATTCGCAGCGTGGTTGGCGCCGAGCCGGATAAGCTCGCCGGCAATGTCGGCCTGGGCCCGCGGGTTCTGGTCAGCGAGCAGGGCCTGCGCGCCAGCGGATTGCTGCAGCCGGGCAGCCTGGTGCGCTGGATGTACCGGGTAAAATTGCCGGACAATGCGGCCGACGAACGCGCCGCCGCCCAGTTGGTCAACAGCGCCCGGAGCGCCTTGCCGGAAGCCGGCTGGTGGATCCGCAGCCGCGACAATGCCTCGCCGCAGCTCGAACGCACCATCAACCGCTTCACCCAATTCCTGACGCTGGTTGGCCTCGCGGCCCTTCTGGTCGGCGGCGTCGGCGTCGCCAACGCCGTCAAGAGCCATATCGATCGCCGACGCGACGTCATCGCCTCGTTCAAGGCGCTTGGCGCCACCGGGCGCGACGTCTTCACCATCTACCTGACTCAGGTGATCGTGCTCGCCGGGATCGGCTCGATAATCGGGCTTGCCGCCGGCGCGGCCTTGCCGTTTGTCATCGTCGGCCTGTTCGGCAAGCTGTTGCCGCTGCCGGTGATCCCTGCCCTGCACGCCGACGAACTGGCGCTGTCGTTCCTCTACGGCCTGCTCACCGCGCTCGCCTTCGGGCTGTGGCCGCTCGGCCGGGTCCATGATGTCCCGGTCGCGGCATTGTTCCGCGAAGAGGTTGCCCGCGAATGGCACCGCCCGCGCTGGAGCTATCTCGCGCTCATGGCTGTGGTGATCGTGCTCCTTGTCGCGGTCGCGATCGGACTGGCCTATGACAAGCGGGTCGCCGCCGTGTTCGTCGTCGCTTCGGTTGCGGTGTTTGCGCTGTTGCGCGGCGTCGCCGCCGGCCTGATGGCGCTGGCGCGGCGCCTGCCACGGTCCAGCATCACCATGCTGCGGCTGGCGATTGCCAATATCTACCGGCCCGGCGCACTGACGCCGTCGGTTGTGATGTCGCTCGGGCTTGGGCTCGCGGTCCTCGTCACCATTACCCAGATCGACGGCAATCTGCGCCGGCAGTTCCTGGCCGCGCTGCCGGAGCGCGCGCCCTCGTTCTACTTCATCGACATTCCGACCGCCGACGCCGACCGCTTCGGCGCCTTCCTCAAGCAGATCGCGCCGCAATCCACCGTCGACGACGTGCCGATGCTGCGCGGGCGCATAGTTGCCGCCCGCGGCGTCAAAGCGGACGAACTCAAGCCTTCGCAGGATACCGAATGGGTGCTGCAGAGTGACCGCGGCCTGACCTATACCGGCGAAGTTCCAAAAGGCTCGAAGGTGGTCGAAGGCGAATGGTGGAGCGCGGACTATAAGGGGCCGCCGCTGGTCTCGCTGGAGAAGAAGATCGCCGACGGGCTGAAGCTCAAGATCGGCGACGACATCGTCGTCAACGTACTCGGCCGCGACATTTCGGCCAAGATCAGCAATCTGCGCAATGTCGACTGGCAGGGGCTCGGCATCAATTTCGTACTGGTGTTCTCACCCAACGCCTTCAAGGGCGCGCCGCACAGCCATGTCGCGACCCTATCCGAGATCCACCCCGACCCGGCAGGCGACGCCCGAATCATCAAGCAGGTGGCGGACGCCTTTCCGATGGTGACCAGCGTTCGGGTCCGCGAGGCGCTCGAGACCGTCGGCACCGTCGTTACCAACCTCGTGCTCGCCATCCGCGGCGCCAGCGCGGTGACGCTGATCTCGGCGATCCTGGTGCTCGGCGGCGCGCTCGCCGCCGGCCATCGCCACCGGGTCTATGACGCGGTCATCCTGAAGACGCTCGGCGCAACCCGGGTGCGTCTGCTCGGGGCCTATGCGCTCGAGTACCTCATGATCGGCCTCGCGACCGCCATATTCGGCGTGATCGCGGGATCGATCGCCGCGTGGCTGATCGTGACCAGGCTGATGACGCTCAGCTTCATCTGGCAGGCCGGCAGCGCGGCCGGGGTGGTCGCAGCCGCCCTGATCGTCACGGTGGGGCTGGGGCTCGCCGGAACGTTGTTGGCCCTGAACCAAAAGCCGGCCACCGTGTTACGGAATTTGTGACAATTTGTAGCGGCGGAAGGCAGGGGTTAACACTGCTTTTACCCGGAAATAGCTGGCAGAAGCGACATTCAGCCGCGCGTGGAAGCTTGCGTCGAATGTGTTAGTTTCCCACATACCAGCCAAGATCAGTGGCCGGGTTGATGACGTTAGATAAACAGATAAACGTCGGCAGATCGGGACATCTGAGATAGAAATCCAACCGGCGCCGCAAACCCCTTGCGCTCCGCCGGGCAACCAACGGGAATTCGACCATGTCGGACCTAGACCGTAACTACGTATCTCCTTTCGGCCGGGCTGCCGGACGCGTTGACGCCGCGGCCGTCGATGCCGGTCTGCGCGCCTACATGCTGCGCATCTACAACTACATGAGCATCGGCCTGGCGATCACCGGCCTTGCGGCGCTCGGCGTCTACATGGCCGCGGTGACGACCGACCAGGCCGGGGCCGCCGCCAGGTTCGGCAACGCCTACCTGACGCAGTTCGGCTACGCGATGTATGTCAGCCCGTTGAAGTGGCTGTTCATCCTCGCGCCGCTGGCGATGGTGTTCGCGATCTCGGCCGGCATCAACCGGCTGCGGCCCGCGACCGCCCAGATGCTGTTCTGGGTGTTCTCGGCGCTGATGGGCATTTCGCTGTCGTCGATCTTCCTGGTGTATACGCACACCTCGATCGTTCGGGTGTTCTTCATCACCGCTGCGACCTTCGGTGCGCTGAGCCTCTACGGCTACACCACCAAGCGTGACATGAGCGGCATGGGGTCGTTCCTGTTCATGGGCCTGATCGGCGTCATCATCGCGAGCCTGGTCAACCTGTTCCTGGCGAGCTCGATGCTGCAGTTCATCGTCTCGGTGGTCGGCGTGCTGGTGTTCGCGGGCCTCACCGCCTGGGATACCCAGCGGCTGAAGAACGAGTACATCTACGGCTACGCTTCGGGAGGCGCTGACGTTGAAGAGCGCGCGGCGATTACCGGTGCACTGTCGCTCTACCTGAACTTCATCAACCTGTTCACGCTGCTCCTGCAGCTCCTCGGCCAGCGCGACTAGCCGCGGCCGTACAGGTTCAAGAGCTAAAGCCCCGGCCTCGCGGCCGGGGCTTTTCTTTTGCCCGCGACAAAAATATTCTACCCGCATGTCCGCTCCCGAAATCCGGCCCGCCACCGAGGCCGACCTCCCCGCCATCACCGAAATCTACGAGCACGCGGTACGCTACGGCACCGCGACGTTCGAGCTGATCCCACCCGATCTCACTGAGATGACCCGGCGGTTCAGGGCGCTGTCGGATGGCGGCTTTCCCTATTTCGTCGCAGCCATCGAAGGCCAGGTGGTCGGATACGCCTATGCCGGGCCATACCGGCCGCGGCCGGCCTATCGCTTCACCGTAGAGAACTCGGTTTACCTGAAACCATCGACTCACCGCCGCGGCATTGGCCTGCAGTTGATGCAGCGGCTGATCGCCGAATGCGAGGCGCGGGGCTACCGGCAGATGATCGCCGTGATCGGCGATTCCGCCAATGCCGGTTCGATCGGGGTTCACACCAAGACTGGCTTCCAGATGATCGGAACCCATCCGAGCGTCGGCTTCAAATTTGGACGCTGGCTTGACACGGTCATGATGCAGCGTGCGCTCGGCGAAGGCAGCACGACAGTCCCCAGTTCGTAGTCTGGATAAGGCGTAGCGCCTCCGCCAGCGCGTTCACGCGCGTCTTCGACGCGCTATGGGCGGTACACCGCGGGGCCCAGACTCAAAATCGCGAAAACAACCCCATGCAAAGTAGAATGGGCCCCCCGGCTCGCAGTAGCCCGGCCGATTAAACCACCGCCAGCTTGCGGTCGATCACCAGCAGCACGCGCTCGAGTTCATGGCCGCGGCGCAGGATCAGTCCGGTCGCCGAGATCACGCTGTACATGCCCTGCTTGCGCGCGAGCCGCGGATCTTTCTCGATGCGATAGATCGGAACTTCGGAAGCGCGGCGGAATACGGAGAACACCGCGCGGTCTTTCAGAAAGTCGATGGCATAGTCGCGCCACTCGCCGTCGGCGACCATGCGCCCATAGAGATTGAGGATACGGTTGAGTTCGAGACGATTGAACGTGATGCGATTCGGCGGCGTGCTCGCAGTGGCGACGCGCGCCACTGCGCGGCTGTCGCTCGGATCGGTGTCCTCCGATATCAGGGTCATGGAGCGCCTCCTGTCATCCAATTTACATGATCGCGCTAACCACGGGGCGCCGCAAGGGGGTGTAAATACGAAGGAAACTGCGGCGGATGCCCCGATATCCCAGGAAATATCGATTCACGGGATCGTTAGCGGAATCTTATTGCTGCCCTACTTCCGCCAACCGTCCGCCCCGCTAAATTGCGAAAAGAAAATCCTGCGTTGGCCCGGTCCTTTCGGTTCCGGATTCCTCAGCCCCCAGCCCCCCGGGGCCGTCGGGATCGGGCCTGTTCGCAGGAGGGAGTTAATCCCGATACTGGGCCAACGAAAGTTGGTCCTTTTTCGTTTGGGGGACTGTTCTCGCGGATGCCGCGCGCGGCTCAGACTTTGCCGATTACGCGAAGCTAACTCAGAGACAAAGTTAGCCCCGGTAGCCCGGAGCCAATCAGCGCAGCGCCGTCATGGCGGCGCCGAGCATCGCGCCCGGCTTGTCGCGACTGCCGTCCTGGACGTAGACGACCGCGGCGTCCACGCCGTCGCGGGAAATATTTTCAAGCGGAATGGTCCAGCTTCCCGAACCGCCGTTCCAGTCGCCAACCTTCACGAGGTTGCGTACCACGTTGTAGTAGGTGAGTTGCTGGCCGCGATTCTCACCGCGCCCGATCGAGATCGGCACCGCCTTCGAGACCGAGCAGATCCAGACTTCGCCGCGGCCCGCCGTCGGCACCTTGCTCGCCTCTACCGAGACATTGAGCAGCTTGCCGGACAACGTCATCTTTACCGGCACCGACATCACGCCTTCAGTCTTGCTGGTGTTCTTGATGGCGCTTTCGATAGCGGCGCGATCGCTGCCGATCACCTGCGCCGAGCCGTTGACGATCATCTGTGGCGTGTAGAGGTTACGATCGCCACGCACATGCGAATAGGCCTTCTGACGCGCGCTGAAACGCGAGTCCGCCAGCGTGTCCTTCCAGCCAAGATAGTCCCAGTAGTCGATCGGCATGCTCAGCGCGATGATGGACGGATCCTGTGCGAGCTCGCCGACGATCTGGTCGGCCGGCGGGCACGACGAACAGCCTTGCGAGGTGAACAATTCGACCACGGTGCGCGGATCGGCATGAGCCGGGCGGATGATGGCGATGATCGCGCAGACGCCGAGCGCACCAGACCATCGCGATATGCAGTTGTAGGCCATCATCGCTGTCATCGTGCGAACCAGGCGTAGCGTTTTCCATCCGTAATTGTACGGGGCATGATTTAATATCCCAAAGGCGTGCCCCAGACGCACGAAAGCGGCCCTGTCATAGGCCGCCTTCTCCTTGCTCGCTACTCACTTCGAAGTGAGGCACCGATCACAAATCCGCGTTAAGCCGCGAGTCTGCGCAGCACGTAATGCAGAATGCCGCCGTTTCGGTAGTACTCGAGCTCATCGAGGGTATCGATGCGACAGAGTAGCGGCACGCGCTGCAGCGAACCGTCGCCGGACACGACCTCGGCCGTCAGGGTCTGGCGCGGCTTCAAATCACCCTGGAGCCCGCGAATCGTCACCGTCTCGTCGCCCTTGAGGCCGAGCGATGTCCACGACGTGCCGTCTTCGAAGGTCAGCGGCAACACGCCCATGCCGACCAGGTTGGAGCGATGGATGCGCTCGAAGCTCTGGCAGATCACGGCGCGGACGCCGAGCAGACGGGTGCCTTTCGCCGCCCAATCGCGCGAGGAGCCGTTGCCGTATTCGGCGCCCGCGAACACCACCAGCGGCACGCTTTCCTGCTGATACTTCATTGCCGCGTCGTAGATCGACATCTGCTCGCCGTCGGGCCAGTGCTTGGTTAATCCGCCCTCCGGAATATTGCCGTCAGCGCCCTTCAGCATGAAGTTCTTGATGCGGATGTTGGCGAAGGTGCCGCGCATCATGATCTCGTGATTGCCGCGCCGCGTGCCGTACTGGTTGAAGTCGGCGGGGCGCACCTGGTGCTCGCTCAGGAATTTTCCAGCCGGCGAAGTCAGCTTGATCGAGCCGGCCGGCGAGATGTGGTCGGTGGTGATCTTGTCGCCGAACATCGCCAGAATCCGCGCGTCGACCACGTCTGAGATCGGATCGGGCTGCTTCTTCATGCCTTCGAAATAGGGCGGGTTCTGCACATAGGTCGAGCTCATGTTCCAGCGATAGGTCTCGCTCTCGACCGTCTTGATCTTGCGCCAGTTGGTGTCGCCCTTGAACACATCGGCGTAGCGCTTCTTGAAGATCGTGGCTGTCACGAACTTCTTCATGAAAGCATTGATCTCCTTGGCGGTCGGCCAGATATCCTTCAGATACACCGGCTTGCCGTCCTTGCCGGTACCGATCGGCTCGACCGCGAGGTCCTTGGTCACCGTGCCCGCCAGCGCATAGGCGACGACCAGCGGCGGCGACGCCAGATAGTTTGCCTGCACGTCCGGGCTGACGCGGCCTTCAAAGTTGCGGTTGCCCGACAGCACGGCCGCGGCAACGATGCCATTGTCGTTGATCGACTTCGAAATCTCCTCCGGCAGCGGACCCGAGTTGCCGATGCAGGTGGTACAGCCGAAGCCGATCAGGTTAAAGCCGACCTTGTCGAGCTCTTTCTGCAGGCCGGAATTGGAAAGATATTCCGCAACCACCTGGCTTCCGGGCGCGAGCGAGGTCTTCACCCACGGCTTGGCCTTCAAACCCTTGGCGGCGGCGTTGCGCGCCAACAGGCCCGCGCCGATCAGGACGCTCGGATTGGAGGTGTTGGTGCAGGAGGTGATCGCGGCGATCACCACGTCGCCATGGCCGAGATCGAAATCCCGGCTCTCGACCGGATAGCGGCTCGCAGCTGCGTCGGGCTTCTTGTACTCGCTGGTAAGTGCGGTCGCGAAGCCAGTGGAAACCGCCGGCAGCGCAACACGGCCTTCGGGGCGTTTCGGGCCCGCCATCGACGGCACGACGTCCTTGAGGTCAAGCGTCAGGGTTTCCGTGAACACCGGATCGGCCGATTTCGCCGTGCGGAACAGGCCCTGCGCCTTGGCGTAGGCAGCCACCAGCGCGACGCGGTCGGCCTTGCGGCCCGAGGTCTTGAGATAATCGATGGTCGCGGCATCGACTGGGAAGAAGCCGCAGGTCGCGCCGTATTCCGGCGCCATGTTGCCGATCGTCGCCTTGTCCGCCACCGAGAGATAGTCGAGACCGGGGCCGAAGAATTCGACGAATTTGCCGACCACGCCCTGCTTGCGCAGCATCTGCGTCACGGTCAGCACCAGGTCGGTCGCGGTTACGCCTTCCTTGAGCTGGCCCTTGAGCTTGAAACCGACGACTTCCGGCAGCAGCATCGATAGCGGCTGGCCGAGCATGCAGGCTTCCGCCTCGATGCCGCCGACGCCCCAGCCGAGCACGGCGAGGCCGTTGACCATGGTGGTGTGCGAATCGGTACCGACAAGCGAATCCGGGTAGGCGACCTCGAAGGTGCCGGTCTTCTTGCCGACCGTCATCTTCTCCTTCTTGGTCCACACCGTCTGCGCGAGATATTCGAGATTGACCTGGTGGCAGATGCCGGTGCCGGGCGGCACGACGGAGAAATTCGAGAACGCCTTCTGGCCCCACTTCAGGAATTCGTAGCGTTCCTGGTTCTGCTTGTATTCCTCGACGACGTTCTTGCCGAACGCCTTGTTGTCACCGAAGAAGTTGACGATGACGGAGTGGTCGATGACGAGATCGACTGGCACCAGCGGGTTGATCTTCTCGGCATCGCCGCCGAGCGCCTGCATCGCGTTACGCATCGCGGCGAGATCGACCACCGCCGGCACGCCGGTGAAATCCTGCATCAACACGCGCGCCGGGCGGAACGCGACCTCGTGCTCGAGCTTGCGCTTCCGGAGCCATTTCGAAACCGCGACGATGTCAGCCTTCTTGACCGTGCGGTCGTCCTCGTTGCGCAGCAGGTTTTCGAGCAGCACCTTCATCGAATAAGGCAGCTTGGAAATTCCCTTCAGACCGTTCTTCTCGGCGGCGGGCAGGCTGTAATAAACATAGGTCTTGCTGCCAACCTTGAGGGTCTTGCGGCATTTGAAGCTGTCGAGCGAGGTCATGTCAGGAAATCCCAAATTCTAGTTATACCCAGCAAGGGTATTTAAACACCGTCAGCGGAAGGCTGGCTTCTTGGCTTGCAGCCGCCGATTGTGTGCTGCATCAAGTTCCGGGCTTATAGAATCTTTCTAGAAGCGCCGCCACAGCGACAAACGTGCTGCAGCAATGCGGTACCCACAAATTCTGACGCGGTACCCATCAATTTCAGAGGGCTGTGACGAAGCAAAATGCGGCTCTCGGGACGCCAAATCAGTTGTGTCAGAGGCGGCCGAGAGGTGTTCTCGGGCCTCGATTTCGAGGCCGCTTCCGGCGAAGTGCTGGCCGTGGTCGGCCCGAACGGCTCGGGCAAGACCTCGCTGCTGCGCCTGATCGCGGGTCTCCTGGTGCCGGGGGGCGGATCGATCGGCCTGGAAGGCGGCGAGGCCGAGCTGACCCTGCCGGAGCAATCCCACTATCTGGGTCACCGCGATGCATTGAAGCCTGCGCTGAGCGTTGCGGAAAACCTGTTGTTCTGGCGGGATTTTCTGGGTGGGGCGACCGGCGACGTCAAAGAGTGCCTCACCGCCGTGGGGCTCGGCCACGCCACTTATCTGCCGGCGGCCTTTCTCTCGGCCGGTCAGCGGCGCCGGCTGTCGATCGCGCGGCTGCTCGTGGTGCGGCGGCCGCTCTGGCTGTTGGACGAGCCGACCTCGGCGCTCGACACCGCCGGACAGGAACTATTCGTGGGCGTGATGCGCGAGCATCTCGCCAGCGGCGGCATCATTGTTGCGGCAACCCACACCCCGCTCGGGATCGAAGCGAGGGAACTGCGGATGGGGGGCGGGAAGTGACGCCGTATTTCGCGAACGTGGGCGGCTTGGAGCCACTTGTCACCACTCTCTCCGTTCCCTCCCCCCTTGCGGGGTCCGAGGCGAGCGAAGCTCGCTCTCGAGGTCAGGGAGAGGGGTGCCACACGACGCGCTCTCTCGATTGGGTCTCTAACGACAAGCGCCTTTCCCAAACACCTTTTCCTGGGCCACCCCTCTCCCCCGCCCTCCCCCGCAAGGGGGGAGCGAGCGAGCTGCATACGCGGCTCCAGTGGAGTGCACAAAGCACACACTTGGGGCGCCTCGCATGACCGCGCTCGCCGCACTGATTCGCCGGGACATCAAAATCGCACTCCGCGTCGGCGGCGGCGCGCTGATCGGCGTGCTGTTCTTCCTCACCGTCACGGTGCTGATGCCGTTCGCGATCGGACCGGACCTGCCACTCTTGGCCCGGCTCGGTCCTGCGATCCTCTGGCTCGGCGCGCTGTTGGCCAGCCTGCTCACGCTCGACCGGCTGTTCACGGCCGATCATGAGGACGGCTCACTCGACCTGATCGTGATGGGCCGGACGCCGCTGGAACTCGCTTGTGCCGCGAAAGCGCTGGCGCATTGGCTCGCGGCCGGTGTGCCGCTGATCGCGGCCACGCCCGTCCTCGGGCTGTTGCTCAACCTGGACGCCGCGGCGACCTCGGCGGTGGCGCTGACCCTGCTGGTGGGGACGCCGGCACTGACGTTCACGGGCATGATCGGCGCGGCGCTCGCCGTGACATTGCATCGCGGGGGCCTCCTGCTCGCGGTGCTGGTGCTGCCGCTGTCGATCCCGGTGCTGATCTTCGGCGTTGCGGCGTCACAGGCGGCCATTACCGGCCCGCTATCGTTTGGAACTCCGTTTTCGATCCTTTGCGCGCTCTCGCTGGTCAGTTTCGTGGTCGGACCGTTTGCCGCTGCGACCAGCCTGCGGCACGGTCTGGACTGAACTTGTTGACACCGATCAACTCTGGCGGAGGGGATGCGAAACAAACCATGCCGCATTGCCTGCTCCGCCGCTGACGACTATCAGGATGCCATGACGCTGATCGACCTCGCCAATCCCTCGAAATTTCTCGCGCTGACGGCGCGCGTGCTGCCGTGGCTTGCGGGCGCGACCGCGATCCTTTTGCTGGTCGGTTTCTATCAGGCGGCGATGGCCCCCGACGATTACCAGCAGGGCGCCACCGTGAAGATCATGTTCATCCACGTGCCGAACGCGTGGCTTTCGATGTTCGTCTGGGGCGTTATGAGCATTGCCGCGCTGGGCACGCTGGTATGGCGGCATCCGCTCGCCGACGTCGCGGCCAAGGCCGCCGCTCCGATCGGCGCGGCGTTCACGTTTCTGGCGCTGGTCACGGGTTCACTGTGGGGGCGGCCGATGTGGGGCACCTATTGGGAATGGGACGCGCGACTCACATCGGTGCTGGTCCTGTTCCTGATGTATCTCGGCCTGATGGCGCTATGGCGTGCGGTGGAGGACACGTCGCGGGCGGCGCGGGCCGCCGCCGTGCTGACGCTGGTCGGCGCGATCAACCTGCCGATCATCAAGTTCTCGGTCGACTGGTGGAACACGCTGCATCAACCGGCATCGGTGATGCGGATGGGCGGACCTTCGCTCGACAACGCGTTCCTGATTCCATTGCTCGTGATGGCGGTCGGTTTCTCGCTGCTGTTCGTGACGCTGCATGTGGCGGCGATGCGCAACGAGATCCTGCGCCGCCGCGTGCGCAGCTTGCAGATGATGCAAGCCAGCCAACAGGCGGCTTGACGATGTCGCTCGGCCCCTATGCCTCGTTTATCGTGACCTCCTACGCGCTGGTCGCGGCGATCGTGCTGATCCTGATCGGCTGGATCGCGCTCGACTATCGTCATCAGAAGGAGCGCCTGCGCGAACTCGAGGCCTCCGGCGTGACCCGGCGCTCTGGCCGCCAGGCGACGGACATTTGATGAGCGCGCCCGCAACATCGGATCGACCGCGCAGCCGGCGCTGGGTGGTGGCGCTGCCGCTGATCGGCTTTCTGGCGGTCGCCGGACTGTTCCTGTTGCGGCTTTACGGCGGTGACCCCTCCAGGATCCCTTCCGCCCTGATCGGTCGGCCGGCGCCGCAAACCACGCTGCCGGCGCTGGAGGGACTCGTCCATAATGGGAACCCTGTGCCCGGGCTCGACCCGGCCGTGTTCAAGGGCAAGGTCTCCGTCGTCAATGTCTGGGCATCCTGGTGCGTGCCCTGCCATGACGAGGCGCCGCTGTTTACCGCGCTGGCGAAGGACACGCGGCTGCAGATCGTCGGCATCAACTACAAGGATTCCCCTGATAACGCCCGCCGCTTCCTCGGCCGCTACGGCAATCCGTTCACCGCCGTCGGCGCCGATGCCAACGGCCGGGCCTCGATCGAATGGGGCGTCTATGGCGTGCCCGAAACCTTCGTGGTCGGCCGCGACGGCACTATCCGCTACAAGCTGGTCGGGCCGGTGACGCCGGCCAATCTCGATAGCGTGCTGAAAGTCGAAATCGAGAAGGCGCTCAAGTGACGACGATGTCATTCCGGGATGGTCCGAAGGACCAGACCCGGAATCTCGAGATTCCGGGTTCATCGCTGCGCGATGCCCCGGAATGACAATCGCAGCAATTGCGCTCAAATAATCTCCCGCTTTTATCTATCGTTCATTTCGCAGCCATGGCGCCGCCACTAATTCGCAGCTAGCTTTAGGGTGTTACCAAAACCGTCCTTGGGAGGGACACCCATATGCGTCATTTCACGCTCGCTTCTCTTCTCGCCACCGCGCTCACGCTGGGCATGCTGACGGCGACGCCGTCGATGGCCCAGACCGCGCAGCCCGCGGCCAAGTCCGACAGCAAGATGGCTCCCGCGCCAAAGGCCTCGGAGTCGAAGATGGCGCCGGCGCCGAAGGCCGAGCTGCTGGACATCAATTCGGCGACCGCCGAGCAGCTCGATGCGCTGCCGGGCGTGGGGAAGGCCTATTCGGAGAAGATCATCAAGGGCCGCCCGTACAAGGGCAAGGACGAGCTGGTGCAGAAGAGCATCGTCCCGCAGGCGACCTACGACAAGATCAAGGACAAGATCATCGCCAAGCAGAAGAGCTGATCTCGTGCCCCGGACGCGGCGCAGCGCGATAGCGGTGCGCTGCAGAGCCGGGGCCCACGCTCGAGCGGAGATATGGGTCCCGGCTCTGCGGTGCATCGTAAAGAACGCTGCACCGCGTCCGGGACACGCTACCTAGCCCTTGCTTACATCCCCGGCTTCCGCTTCGCTGACCTCCAGCGAAGCCGGTTCCAGATGATAGCGCTTGATCAGCGGCATCTGTGTTACGGCAAACAGCATCGTCAGCGGCACCATGCCGAAGACCTTGAAGGTAACCCAGAAGTCGGTGCTTTGCGTGCGCCAGATGATCTCGTTCAGAACCGCCATCGCGAAGAACCATAACGCCCAGCGCGCGGTCAGGATGCGCCAGCCGTGCGGGGTGAGATTGAACATCTGGTCGAACATGATGGCGATGAAGGAGCGGCCGAACAGCAAGCCGCCACCGAGAATGGCGGCGAACAGCGTGTAGACGATTGTCGGCTTCATCTTGATGAAGGTCTCGTCATGCAGGATCAGCGTCAGCGCGCCGAACACGACGACCACGACCGCAGTGACGATCGCCATCATGGGCACATGCCGCGTCACCATGTAAGACGCGACCATCGCAGCCACCACCGCCACCATGAATGCGCCGGTGGCGACGAACAGGTTGGACTTGGCATTGGCGACGAAGAAGATGAGCAAGGGACCGAGTTCGGTCGCAAGCTTGAACAGCGGATGCGGTACTTTCTTGTCCATTACTCGATTCCTGCAATCGCGTTCGCAAAGTCCCGTGCCGTGAACGGCGCGAGATCGTCGATGCCTTCGCCGACGCCGATGAAGTGCACCGGCAGTTTGAATTTCTCCGCCAGCGCCACCAGAATGCCGCCGCGCGCGGTGCCGTCGAGTTTCGTCATCACAAGCCCGGTGACGCCAGCGGTACGATGAAACGCTTCGACCTGCGACAGCGCATTTTGTCCCACCGTCGCATCGAGCACGAGCAGCACCGCATGCGGCGCCGACGCGTCGACCTTCTTGATGACGCGAACGACCTTTTCCAGCTCGTTCATCAGTTCGGCCTTGTTCTGCAGCCGTCCCGCCGTATCGACCAGCAGCACATCGAGCTTTTGTTCCTTCGCTGCGCTCAGCGCGTTGAAGGCGAGGCTCGCCGAATCAGAACCCTGCGCACCCGCAACGACCGGCGATTTGGTGCGCTCACCCCAGACCTTGAGCTGTTCGATTGCGGCGGCACGAAACGTATCGCCCGCCGCCAGCATTACCTTGCGGCCCTCGGCGCTCAGTTTCGCGGCAAGCTTGCCGATGGTGGTGGTCTTGCCGGAGCCGTTGACGCCGACCACGAGGATGACGAACGGCTTTTGCGCCAGGTCGATCTCCAGCGGCTTCGCCACCGGCGCCAACACCTTCTCGACCTCGGTCGCGACGACCGTCTTCACTTCGTCGGCGGAAATCGCCTTGTCATAGCGGCCGGCGCCGACGGCATCCGCGATCCGCACCGCGACCGCGGTGCCGAGATCGGCGCGCAGCAGCACATCCTCGATATCGTCGAGCATGGCGCGGTCGAGCTTGCGCTTGGTGACGAGATCGGCGACGGCCGTGCCGAGCGAACTCGACGTCCGCTTCAGGCCGCTCGAAAGCCGCCGCCACCAGCTCAGTTTGGGGGTTCCAGGAGTGGTATCGCTCATGTCGGGGACGTGTTAGCGGTTTCGCGCCATGAGCGGAAGTCACAACAAATCCTTTGCTGTTCCCGGGCCATCTCTTGATGTGCCCGGGCCATCCCTCGATGTGCCCGGGACATCCTTTGATGTTCCCAGCACATCAATTGATGTCCAGGGATTAACGGCAGACGAAATCCTGGCCCGCGTGCTCCATCGCGACGGGCTGATGCTGGTCATCGACAAACCGGCCGGCCTGCCGGTGCATCGCGGCCCCAAGGGCGGCGCCAATCTGGAAGCTTCCTTCGATGCCTTGCGATTCGGCCTGCCGCGCCCGCCGGTGCTGGCCCACCGGCTCGACAAGGACACCTCAGGCTGTCTCGTACTGGGACGCCACCGCAAGGCCACCGCCTCGCTCGGCCTCTTGTTCAAGCACGGCAAGGTCGGAAAGACCTATTGGGCCGTAGTCGAAGGCGGACCTGCCGAAGATGAAGGCACCATCGACATGCCGCTCGGACGGCTGAACGCCGAGCGCGGCTGGTGGCAGAAGCCGGACCCGGAGGGCCAGAAGGCTATCACCACCTGGAAAGTGCTCGGCCGCGGCGACGGCCTCGCCTGGCTGGCGCTGGAACCGGTGACTGGCCGAACGCATCAACTGCGCGTGCACACCTCAGCGATGGGCTGGCCGATCGTCGGCGACAATATCTACGGTAATGGCCCAAGGTTCGGCGAGCCGATCCTGCACCTGCATTCCCGCGAGATCGTGGTTTCGATTTCGAAGAACAAAGAGCCGGTGCGGGTGACAGCGCCGGCGCCGGAGCATATGCGCGAGCGGTTGCGGAAATGTGGGTGGAATGGGGCGTGAAGGCCGCGCTTACTTCCCTTCTCCCCTTGCGGAGCAGGTCATCGCGCTGTCACCCTCCCCTGGAGGGGTCCGAGACGAGCGAAGCTCGCTCGTAGGTCGCCGCTCATGCAATGAGCGGCGGGGTGGGGTGACGGTCTCTCCACATCCAACAGTGCCCGAGTGGAGAGATCACCCCACCCCGCCTCACATTTCGCTGCGCTCAATGTGAGCCGACCCTCCCCCTCCAGGGGAGGGTAAGCAAAAAAGTCCAGCCAGCGACAAGTACGGCAAGCAGAAGCGAGAGCTGGGCCACCTTCTCCCGCAAGGGGAGAAGGAAAGAAGCTCACACCGTAAGCCGCGCGCCATCATGCCCCTTGATCGCGAACTGCATCACCTCTCCCGGCTTTTCGCCTGATATCGCAACCGGCAGAAAATGCTCCGTACGCCCCTGCGTCGCGCTTTCGATCAAGACCTGACGCATCGCGCCGACCTCTGCGGCCAAGCGTCGCTGCAATGCGGCCTCGCCCAGCGTGCGCAACCGCTTCGCCCGCGCCTTGATAACCTCACCCGCCACCTGCGGCATCCGCGCGGCCGGCGTACCCGGGCGCTTGGAGTAAGGAAACACGTGCAGGAAGGTAAGATCGCATGCCTCCACCAGGTCCTGCGAGCGCGCGAACATTTCTTCCGTCTCGGTCGGAAAACCCGCGATGATATCGGCGCCGAGCGTAATGTCCGGACGCAATCGCCGCACCTGCGCGCAGAATTCGATCGCATCCTGCCGCGAATGCCGTCGCTTCATCCGCTTCAAAATGAGGTCGTCGCCGGATTGCAGCGATAGATGCAGATGCGGCATCAGCCGCTCATCCTCGGCAATGACATCGAGCAGATCGCGGTCGGCCTCGATGGAGTCGATCGACGAAATCCGCAGGCGCTTCAACTCCGGCACGTGGCGCAAAATCTGTTTTGTCAGTTGCCCGAGCTTCGGCGCACCCGGCAGATCGGCGCCGTAGCTCGTCAAGTCCACGCCCGTGAGCACGATCTCGGCATGACCGCGTTCGGCGAGCGCCCGCACCTGATCCACCACCGCCCCCATCGGCACCGAGCGCGAATTGCCGCGGCCGTAGGGAATGATGCAGAAGGTGCAGCGATGGTCGCAGCCGTTCTGCACCTGCACGAAGACGCGCGGCAGGCCGGCCTTGAACCCGTCAAGCAGATGCGGCGCCATTTCCTTGACAGCCATGATGTCGGCGACCGCGATCTTTTCGCTTGTCTCGACGCCAAGGCCCAGGTCGAACGCCGCGCGCGCATCGCGCCAGGCTTCGCCCCGCATCTTGTCGTCATTGCCGACAACGCGATCGACCTCGGCCATTTCGGCAAACATTTCTGCTTGCGTCTGCGCCGCGCAGCCGGTGACGACGATGCGCACATCCGGCCGTTCGCGTTTCAGCCGGCGGATCGATTGCCGCGCCTGCGCCACGGCCTCATTGGTGACCGCGCAGCTATTGATAACGACGGTATCGGAAAGCCCGGCGCGCTCCGCCTCGCGGGCGATCACCTCGGATTCGAAGGCGTTGAGGCGGCAGCCGAACGTGAGGACGTCGACGCTCATGGCGCTCAGGCGACGTTGGCGAACAGCGCCGGATCGAAGCGACCTTCATATTCGAAATCGGCGGTGCCGGTCATCAGCACGTGGTCGTCGTGCTCGCGCCATTCGATTGCAAGCTTGCCGCCGGGCAGCGTGATCTCGACCGACCGATTGGCGCGCTTCAGCCGGGCGGCGGCGACCGCGGTCGCGCAAGCGGCCGAGCCGCAGGCCTTGGTCAAGCCGACGCCACGCTCCCAGGTGCGGATCGTGATGTGATCGCGATCGACGATATGGGCGAGCGTGATGTTGGCGCGCTCCGGAAAGATCGGGTGGTTTTCCAATAGCGGCCCGAAGCGCTCGAGATCGTAGGCGTTGACGTCGTCGACCCAGAAGATCGCATGCGGATTGCCCATCGAGACCACCGACGGCGAATGCAGCACCGGCGCATCGATCGGCCCGACCTGCAACTCGATGTAGCGGGTATCGCGAAATTCCTCGGCCAGCGGAATATCCTGCCAGCCGAACTTCGGCGCCCCCATGTCGACGGTGTAGAGATCAGGCGCCGGGCCCTGCCAGCAATTCAACAGCCCGGCGCGGGTCTCAAACGTCACAGCGGTTTGGCCGGTCTTCTCGAACAGGCGGCGCACCACGCAACGCATGCCATTGCCGCAGGCGCCCGCTTCCGAGCCGTCATTGTTGTAGATGCGGATGAAGGCCTCGGTGCCCGCAAGCCGCGGCGGCTGCAATACCATCAACTGGTCATAGGGCACGCCCGCGGGCGAAGCCACGGCGCGGGCGTCTTCCGGCGTCACGGCGGCCTTCGAACCAGCATTGGAGTCACGCAGGTCGACCACGACGATTTCGTTGCCGATGCCGTTCATTTTGGCAAATGCGTGGTTGGCCAGCGCGCTCATGGAATTTCCCAATTTATGCCTGCCTTATATGGCGAATGATGGCGCGTTGACCAGTGCAAGGGCCCATGACGCATCTGTCATGGGACGAAAACGGCCCTCGCGTGTTAGGAATACGCCCATCCTGGCGGGCGCGGACCGGGACATGCCGCCGCCAGGTGGGGTGGATGGAGAATACCTGAAATGAACCGTATCAGCACTTTCCGTGCGGCCGTGGCCGCGCTCGCCATGGTTGCGCTTGGCGGGACCGCACTGGCGCAATCGCCGGCGCCCTCAGCCCCTCCGGCCACAAGCCCGGCGGCGACGCCCAGCCCCGCACCATCGGTGGTGCCGGTCCCGCCGCCGGCCGAAACCAAGTCCCCGGCGGATGCCCCGACCGCAGAGAAAGCCCCGACGCCCGTACCCCCGCCGCCGGCCGCCAGCGTCCAGAACGCCGACCCCTTCGGCGAGGAGTTCACGCTGGAGCCCAAGAAAGTCTTGGTGATGAAGGGCACCGCCAACTGGGATGCGGCGTTCGACACCCTGATCGATTCGTTCAAGGCGCTGACCGCACTGCTCGACAAGCAGGGCATCAAGGCCACGGGCAATTCGATGATCGTCTACACCTCGACCGACGATACCGGCTTTACGTTCCTGGCGCAGATTCCGGTCGACCAGGACGTCAAGAACCTGACCAAGGACCTCAGCATGGGCAAGTCGCCCGAGGGCAAGGCGCTGAAGTTCGTCCATCGCGGCTCCTACGACAACATGGACAACACCTATGAGGCGATCACCAACCACCTCGATGACAAGAAACTGGAAGCCAAAGACACCTTCATCGAGGAATACATCACCGATCCCCTGAAGACGGCGGAGGACAAGCTGGTGATCAACGTCTATGTGCCGCTGAGGTGATCGGGATGAAACATCCCCTTGCCCTTGCCGTCGTTGCCGCTACGTGCCTCGCCGCGCCGGCATTGGCGCAGACGGTGCCGCCGCCCGCGATCTCCGTGACCGGCGAGGCGAACGTATCGGTGGCGCCCGACCAGGCCCAGATCGACGGCGGCGTGACGTCGGACGCCAAGACCGCGCGCGAGGCGTCGGACGCCAACAACGCGGCGATGGGCAAGGTGCTGCTGGCGCTGAAGGGCGCCGGCATCGACGAGAAGGACTACCAGACCTCGCGGCTGTCGCTGCAGCCGCAATCTGCGCCAAATCGCGCCGGCCCCTCGCCCATCGTCGGCTATCGCGCCAGCAACCGCGTCACGGTCAAGATCCGCGACGTGACCAAAGTTGCGAACGTAATCGACGTGCTGGTCGCCGCCGGCGCCAATGACATCGGCGGCATCCACTTCAGCGTGACGCAGGCATCCAAATATCTCGACGAGGCCCGCGAGAAGGCAGTCGCGGACGCCCGCCGCAAGGCCGAGATTTACGCCAAGACTGCCGGCGTGACGCTCGGCGAACCCATCAGCATTACCGAGGAAGGCGCACCTACGCCGCTCTTCCGCGGCAAGATGGCAGCCCCGATGGCCGCCGGCGCTCCAGTGGCGCAAGGCGAGGAGACGCTCTCGGTGATGGTGCTCGTGTCCTGGGCGATCAAGGGAAAAGAATAGTAATTCCCGTCGTCCTTGCGAGAATTGCCGTCGTCCCTGCGAACGCAGGGACAACACGGTTAGATCTCGTAGATCTGCCCCGGCTTCAGCGCCGCGAACCGCTCCGGCGGAATCTTCGCTTCCTTCAGCGCATCGGCCAATGCATTGACCGGCGCGTCGATCGCCTCATCGGTGAGCTGGAACGTGCCGTGATGATGCGCCAGCGCTTCTTGCGCGCCGCAATCGGCCAGCGCCTTCACCGCATCAGCCGGATTCATGTGCTGATCCTTCATGAACCAGCGCGGTTCATAGGCACCGATCGGTAGTATCGCCAGCCGCAGCGGGCCGTGCTGCTCGGCCACGCGGCGGAAATGCTTACCTTCGCCATAGCCGGAATCGCAGACGATGTAGAGTTTGCCGGCCGGCGTCTCCAGCACAAAACTCGCCCACAGCGCCTTGTTGCGGTCGAACAGGCCGCGCGCCGACCAGTGCCGCGTCGGCACCAGCGTCACCGCGATGCCATTACCGAGCTCGACGCGATCCTGCCAGTCGAACCCCTCGGCTTTGATCGCCGCATCCGCATCGCGCATGGTGACGTCGTTGCCGAGCGGCGTGATCATGCGCGGCGAAAACTTTTCGGCGAGTTTTGACAGCGTCGCGACATCGAGATGATCGTAATGGCCATGTGAGACCAGCACCACGTCGATCTTGGGCAGCGCGTCGAATGCAATGCCGGGATCGTTGTGCCGGTGCGGCCCGGCCCATGAAACCGGCGAGGCACGCAGCGACCACACGGGATCGACGAGAATATTGAGATCCCGCGTCTGGATCAGCCAGGAGACATGGCCGACAAAGGACAGCCGCACCTTGTCGCCGGAAACGCGCGGCGGCGGCGTATCGCTGTGCCCATTCGGCACCCAATCCGGCCAGCTCGCGCGCTTGCGGTCGGTGCCGAACTGCCAGCGCAGCACCTCCGCCAATGATTTTGGCGGCGCGCCGTCGGGATCGAAGAAGCGCATGCCGTCGAAATGATCAGAGACGGGACCCTCATAGGTTTTCATATTGCTGATCCAGACAGACGGCACGCCGACGGCCGTGGCGGCCCCGGCGAGCAATGCAAAGACGCGGCGGCGGGTGATGGGCATCACGACAGAAGGGAGAGAACAGGAGACATGGGGCGTTATATGGCGTGCGCCGGTTCAACTTGGAACATGCGACGAAAGGAAGCTTGATCGCCAACCTCCTTCATCTCAAAAACACAACCATGTCAAAGCCTTACGCCTCAATCGCAGGGCATTGCGCCCTAGTTTCTCCTTGACTTTCACCCGATCCGAGGGTTTAACCCGCCCACTTTCTCGGAAAGACGTTCTTTTCGACCCGCCGCCCGGCCCATGAGACCGGAGGCCAACGCCCGACAGCGCGATGCGCCCTCGGGCGCGAAAGTGTTTGGAATATCGTTTTGGCGTTTTGCGCCGGGACATATCGTTTTGGCGTTTTGCGCCGGGACATATCTAGGACGTCATACCCCGCGAAGGCGGGGTATCCAGTACGCCACGGCTTCTCGATCAAAACGAGCTGCTCTGGAATACTGGATCACCCGCTTTCGCGGGTGACGACAGCATTGGTGGATCGACGCAGCGCCCGTAAGGGCAGCAACAGGACAACGGCATTGTTCGACAATCTGTCGGAAAAGCTTGGTGGGATACTCGATCGGCTGACGGGCCGCGGCTCGCTGTCGGAGGCCGACGTCGACGCCGCTATGCGCGAGGTGCGTCGCGCGCTGCTGGAAGCCGACGTTGCGCTTGAGGTGGTCCGAAGCTTCACTGAGCGCGTCCGCGAGCAGGCGGTCGGCGCCACCGTCGTCAAGTCGGTCACGCCCGGCCAGATGGTGGTCAAGATCGTCCACGACGAGCTGGTCGCCACCCTCGGCGCGGACGGCCAGACCATCGATCTCAACGCGGTGCCGCCGGTCGCGATCATGATGGTCGGCCTGCAAGGCTCCGGCAAAACCACCACCACCGCAAAACTCGCCCGCCGCATGACCCAGCGCGACAAGCGCAAGGTGCTGATGGCCTCGCTCGACATCTACCGCCCGGCGGCGATGGAGCAACTGGCCGTGCTGGGGCGCGACCTCGACATTCCGACGCTGCCGATCGTGACGGGGCAAAAGCCGGCGCAAATTGCCAAACGCGCACTCGAAGCCGGCAAGCTCGGCGGCTACGACGTGGTGCTGCTCGACACCGCCGGCCGCACCACGCTCGACGAAGAGATGATGAGCGAGGCGGCCGAGATCAAAGCCACGGCCAACCCGCATGAAGTGCTGCTGGTCGCGGACTCCCTGACCGGCCAGGACGCGGTCAACCTCGCGCGCGCGTTCGATCAGCGTGTCGGCCTCACCGGCATCGTGCTGACGCGCGTTGACGGCGACGGCCGCGGCGGCGCCGCGCTGTCGATGCGTGCGGTCACGGGAAAGCCGATCAAGCTGATCGGCACCGGCGAAAAGACCGACGCGCTGGAAGACTTTCACCCCAGCCGCATCGCCGGCCGCATCCTCGGCATGGGCGACGTGGTGTCGCTGGTCGAACGCGCGGCGGCAAATATCGACGCCGAAAAGGCTGCGCGCACCGCCGAGCGGATGCGCAAAGGCCAGTTCGACCTCAACGACATGCGCGAGCAATTGCTGCAGATGGCGAACATGGGCGGCATCAGCGGCTTGATGGGCATGATGCCCGGCATCGCCAAGATGAAAAACCAGATTGCGGCAGCCGGCATCGACGACAAGATTTTGAAGCGCCAGGTCGCGATCATCGATTCGATGACGCGGGCTGAGCGCAAGAACCCCGACATTTTGAAAGCCAGCCGCAAGAAGCGCATCGCTGCCGGCGCCGGCCAGAACGTCGAGCAGGTCAATAAGCTCCTGAAGATGCACCGGAACATGGCCGACATGATGAAGGCGATGGGCTCAGGCAAGCGCGGCCCGCTCGCCGGCATCGCGCAGGCGATGGGTTTTGGCGGTGGCATGAAGCCGCCCTCGCCGGAAGAGATGAAGGCGCTGGCGGACAAGATGCAGGGCGGCGCTGGTCCGGGCAGCCTGCCGAATTTGCCGAAGGATCTTCCCACCGGTCTGCGCCAGGGACTGCCGAATCTGCCGGGCCTTACGGGCCTCAGCGGCAAGCCGACGCTTCCGGGCCTCGGCGGCTTTCCGGGAAAGAAGAAATGAGGACACCGTCATTGCGAGCGTAGCGAAGCAATCCATCGATCCGCGAAAAGAAAGAATGGATTGCCGCGTCGCTTCGCTCCTCGCAATGACGAACTAACAACCACCAGGCTTTCAATTAAACCCGCACTCAGGAGAACTAAATGTCAGTCGTTATCCGCCTCGCTCGCGCAGGCACCAAGAAGCGTCCGGTCTATCACGTCGTCGTCGCCGACTCGCGCTTCCCCCGCGACGGCCGCTTCATCGAGCGTCTCGGCCACTTCAATCCGCTGCTGCCGAAGGACAATGAATCGCGGCTGAAGCTCGACATGGACAAGGTGAAGTCCTGGCTCGCCAAGGGCGCGCAGCCGTCGGATCGCGTGACGCGCTTCCTGGATGCGGCCGGTGTCGTCAAGCGCGCCGCCCGCAACAACCCGGAAAAGGCCGTGCCGCGCAAGGAGCGCAAGGCTCGCGCCGAAGCCGCCGCGAAGGCGTAAGCCTTAGCGGCGCGCGACGGTGAAAACGCCGATTTGCGTCGCCCGTATCGGCGCCGCGCATGGCGTGCGCGGCGCGGTGAAACTGTGGACGTTCACCGAGGATCCGCTGGCCGTAAAGCAATACGGCCCGCTGACGACCAAAGACGGCGCGCGCCAGTTCGAGGTGACGCATGTCCGCGAGGCCAAAGACCATCTGGTGGCGACGCTGAAGGGCATCGCCACCCGCGAGGACGCCGAGCGGCTCAATGGCCTTGAACTCTATGTCGCCCGCGACAAATTGCCTGAGACCGACGAGGGCGAGTATTACCACGCCGACCTGATCGGACTTGCCGCCGTCAACGCCGCGGGCGAGCCGCTCGGCCGCGTGATCGCGATTCACAATTTCGGGGCCGGCGACATTATCGAGATCGCGCCTCTGCAAGGCGTCACTATGCTGCTGCCGTTCACCAATGCAGTCGTGCCGACGGTCGATCTGGCTAATGGCCGCGTGGTGATCGAACTGCCGCAGGAAATCGAAGGCGACGATCAGGCCGCCGCAGGAAATGGCTCGACGTAACTGTCGCCGCTTCGGCCGTAGTACACCGCGCGCCGGCCCGTGAGCGACACCATGTAGCCGACGCACCCAGCCTGCGCGATGCGCTCGCAGAATTCACGGTACTTGATTTGCTGCGTCTGGATCGCCCGCACCGCGGCTGCAACGCCATCTGCCGTGAACACCATCGCTGGTACTGCTTCTATTTGCGCGGCCTGAACACGATGCGATTCACCCGACGGCAGATAGTAGATCTTCTCGGCACGGAGCAGGTCAGCATGATAGCGCTCGACGCCAGCCTGCATCAGTTTCATCACCACTTCGGGAAAGCTGATGCGTTCGTGATCCGACCCATCGGTGCATTCCTGCATAGTTCGGATGACATTCTCTTGCATGACTTCTCCTGTTGGATTGCGGATGAACTAATTGATCGGCACCGTGCGCAGGCCGCGCTGGCGCACGATTTCCTGCATGATGCGTTCAAGGGTCGCGCGATCTGCTGATCTCAAGCTTCCGAAAAATTCGGCATCGTTCTCGTCGGCGAGATCAGACAGTTCCGGAACCAGCGTACGGCCGGCTGCTGTAAGCGCGAGTTCTTGATAGCGGCGATCGGCCTTGCCGGCCGTGCGCGTTACCAACGTCTTGACCTGGAGCCGGTCGGCAAGCTTTGAGATCGCGCCTCGCGTCATGCCGAGCCGGTCTGCGAGTGCGCTTGGCGCGACGGAATCCTGCCCGTAAAGTTCGCGCAATATCACCCACTCGGCGACCGTCACGCCACGCCCCTCGACCTTGAGGCTGAAGGCGTGAGAGACCTGGTTGGAGACGTAGCGGAGCCAGTAGCCGAGATGGTCTTCGAGGTTGCTGACGCGACGTGCTTTTCTCATGACGGTCCCATTGGTTGACTAGGAAACTATCAAAAAATTAGTTTCCTAGTCAACCATATTGCAAATTTGATTTCTGACGCCCGACGCGCGATGCAGGGCGCATGACTACCGCTTGGCGCGCCACCGTTCTCACCCTGTTCCCCGAGATGTTTCCCGGGCCGCTCGGCGTCAGCCTGGCCGGCAAGGCGCTGGCTTCCGGCCTGTGGGTGCTGGAGGCGCGCGACATCAGGGATTCAGCGACCGATCGCCACCGCAGCGTCGATGATACGCCGGCCGGCGGCGGCCCCGGCATGGTGCTGCGGGCCGACGTGCTGGCCGCGGCAATCGACGCTGCGGCCATCGACCAAAATCGACCGCGCCTCCTGATGAGCCCAAGGGGTCGGCCATTGACCCAGCCCATGGTTGCCAAATTTGCGGCGGGGGCCGGGCCGCTGATCATCTGCGGCCGGTTCGAAGGGGTCGATCAGCGGGTGATCGAGGCACGGAACCTCGAGGAGGTCTCGATCGGGGATTACGTGCTGTCGGGCGGTGAGATCGCCGCGATGGCCCTGATCGACGCCTGCGTACGGCTTTTGCCGGGGGTGATGGGCAAGCAGGCCTCGGGTGTAGACGAAAGCTTTTCCGAAGGACTACTCGAATACCCCCAATACACCCGCCCGCAGGAGTTCGAGGGCCGCGGCATCCCGGAAGTCCTCATCTCGGGCGATCACGCCAAGGTGGCGGCGTGGCGAAGGGCCGAGGCCAAGGCCTTGACCCGGACGCGGCGGCCGGATTTATGGGCCGCGCGGGGCGGCCAAAAAGGCACAAAAAGCACGACAGACGGGTGACAAGCGTGGCCCGATGCCTTATACGGGCGCCAAATCCGCACACGCGCAGGATAGATGGACGTTTGCGCAGCCCCCGAAAGGCTGGGCGCGCCGCCGATGGAGATTTCAATGAACCTCATTCAACAGCTCGAAAAAGAGCAATTCGAAAAACTGTCGGCGACCAAGTCGATCCCGGAGTTCGGCCCCGGCGATACCGTGATCGTCAACGTCAAGGTGGTCGAAGGCGAGCGCACCCGCGTGCAGGCCTATGAAGGCGTCTGCATCGGCCGTTCCGGCGGCGGGCTCAACGAGAGTTTCACCGTCCGCAAGATTTCCTATGGCGAAGGCGTGGAGCGCGTGTTCCCGGTGATGTCGCCGATGATCGACTCGATCAAGGTGGTGCGCCGCGGCAAGGTGCGCCGCGCCAAGCTGTATTACCTGCGCAGCCTGCGCGGCAAGTCGGCCCGCATCGTCGAGAAGCAGGACCGCGCCGCCGCCGTCGGCGAGTAACTTTTCCCGAACGGGATGTGACAAAAGCGCGGGGTCTTGCCCCGCGCTTTTTTGTTGCGCCTCCGCGTCATTGCTGTCGATGTTCACTAATTCGCTGATTGGATCGCGGTGGTCTTGGTGGCTGCAAAGGCCTTCGGGGTCAGCCCTGCAAGGGCCTGATGAGGCCTGTGGTTATTGTAGTAGATCAGGTACTCGAACAGCTCTTTGGCGAAGTGGTCGAGATTGTCGAAGGTTGCGCCCTCGATGACGTCCTCTTCGAGGGTTCGCCAGAAGCGCTCGACCTTGCCATTGGTTTGCGGCCGGTAGGGCCTGGTGTAGCGATGCTTGATGCCGAGTTCGAGCAGCATGGCCTCGAAGGGATGCTCCTGAGGGGTGTTGCGGGAGGCGAACTCGGCCCCGTTGTCGGACAGAATCTCGGCGAAGATCAGTCCGTAAGTGACGTTGAGAGTATTGATCATCTTCAGCGTCTTGAACATCACCGGAAGCGCCTTCTTGGAGGTCAGCACCTCGGCCCAGGCCAGGCGCGAGCAGCTGTCGATCAGGCAGATGATGTAGGGCGTGACAGGGGGTGGCGCGAGGAACATGTCGCGCGGCAATTGATGCAGATCGACGTGGCCGAGCTCCCCGAGCTTGTCCTTGATAATGCGGCGTTTCTCCTCGCGCATCGCCGGCGTGCGGCGGTTCAGTTGATGGCGCTTCAGCACCCGGTAGATGGTCGATGGCGAAGGTACTGTGGCGCGCTGCTCACGCAAGACGGCATGGATCTCGTAGCGGTTCATCCCCCGTTGGCGCTGAGCGATGATCTCGGCCTCGATCCCGTTCGGCTCGCGCCGTTCCCGCCATTTGGGCCCACGACGACGCGGCAACAGGTCGGCTTCATCGCCGCTCTGCAGATAGCGGTTGTAATACTTGCGGAAGGTCTGCGAACAGGTTCCGTGATGGCGGTAGAAATCCCCAACACTCTTGAACACCGCCGATCGGCCCGCCTTGACCGCCTCATATTCCGGGATCAGAAACCGCCACTTCTGCAGGTAATTGCGTTCAATCGTCCGGTCATAGCTGTTATCGCGCATCGGATCGTCCTCCAGAGGAGCGATCCAATCAGCGAATTAGTGAACTTGCACAATTGCGAGCGCAGCGAAGCAATCCATCTATCCCCGTTCCGAGAAATGGATTGCTTCGCTGCGCTCGCAATGACGGGGAGAGACCAAGGCCGGACCCACTCCTCGCAATGACGGTGGCAACAAACGCATATCGCACTTAGATGTGCCATGTGATATGAGACTGGAATGGTTCTAGATCGCACCAGCGCCGCCTTCGGCACCGCTCAGCTCGTCGTCATCGACGACCGCTCGCGGCTGCCTGGCCGCTTCTTCGGGCGGTTCGCGACGTCGGCCACGTCCGAGCTTACGCGCGCAGCTTGACGCTGCGACGTCTGTTGCTTGCGCCTTTTCGCGCTTAACCGCTCACACAGAATTTCCTTTGGAGCTTACGCTCATGTCCAAACCGACCACGCTGTACGACAAGATCTGGAACGACCATCTGGTGCACGAAGCCGAAGACGGCACCTGTCTGCTCTATATCGACCGCCATCTGGTGCATGAAGTGACTTCGCCGCAGGCGTTCGAAGGCCTGCGCGCGACGGGGCGCAAGGTTCGCGCGCCGGAGAAGACGCTCGCTGTCGTCGACCACAACGTTCCAACGACCGACCGCACAAAACCCAATCCCGATCCTGAGAGCGCCGAGCAGATCAAGGCGCTGGCGGAGAACGCGAAGGAATTCGGCATCGAATATTACAACGAGTTCGACAAGCGCCAGGGCATCGTGCACGTGATCGGCCCCGAGCAGGGCTTTACCCTGCCCGGCACCACCATCGTCTGCGGTGACAGCCACACCTCCACCCACGGCGCGTTCGGTGCGCTGGCGCATGGCATCGGCACGTCCGAAGTCGAGCACGTGCTGGCGACGCAGACGCTGATCCAGAAGAAGGCGAAGAACATGCGCGCGGTGGTCGACGGCAAGTTGCCCGACGGCGTCACCGGCAAGGACATCATCCTCGCGATCATCGGCGAGATCGGCACCGCGGGCGGTACCGGCTACGTGCTGGAATATGCCGGCGATGCCATCCGTGCGCTGACGATGGAAGGCCGCATGACCGTCTGCAACATGTCGATCGAAGGCGGCGCCCGCGCCGGCCTGGTCGCGCCAGATGAAAAGGCGTTCGAATTCCTGAAAGGCCGCCCGAAATCGCCCAAGGGCGCCGATTGGGACGCCGCGATGCGCTATTGGGAAAAGCTGCGTTCCGACGAGGGCGCGCATTTCGATCACGAGATCCGGCTGGACGCGGCAAAACTGCCGCCGATCGTGACCTGGGGCACCTCGCCCGAGGACGTGGTGTCGATCTCGGGCTTCGTGCCCGATCCCGACAAGATCGAGGACGAGGCCAAGCGGCTCTCAAAGCACCGTGCGCTGAAGTATATGGGCCTGACGGCGGGAACGAAGATCACCGACATCAAGCTCGATCGCGTCTTCATCGGCTCCTGCACCAACGGCCGCATCGAGGATCTGCGCGCCGCCGCAAAGATCGCCGAGGGCAAGACCGTCAGCGCCAACGTCAACGCGATGATCGTGCCCGGCTCCGGCATCGTGAAGGAGCAGGCGGAAGCCGAAGGCCTCGACAAGATCTTCATCAAGGCCGGCTTCGAGTGGCGCGAGCCGGGCTGCTCGATGTGCCTTGCGATGAACCCGGACAAGCTGAGGCCGGAAGAGCGCTGCGCCTCGACCTCCAACCGCAATTTCGAAGGCCGCCAAGGTTTCAAGGGCCGCACCCACCTGGTGTCGCCGGCGATGGCTGCGGCTGCGGCGATTGCCGGACACTTCGTCGACGTCCGGGACTGGCGATAACGCTTCCTTTGTCTAGATAGCGAGACGTTCCGGAAACGGCCCGTTAACAGGCAAAGCGCACACTGGTTCCTTGCGAAGCGCTTTCGCGAGGGACTTTGGCCATGACCGACAAGTCTGAATTTGTCGATATGATCAGCGAGGCGACGCGGCAGGTGCGGCGGCGCACGACGCCGCGCATCGTCGACCTCCAGCCTGTCTCCGCCAAGGAAGCCTCGCGCCTCAGCCACTGGCCGCCGGAGCATTGGCAGCAATGGCGAATGGAGACGCTGACGCCTTGGAAGCTCAAGCCGTGGCGGGGCAAGGATTGGGACTAGAGCGTTTTCCAGCGAAGTGGACACCGGTTCGCATCAAGAAAACGCGTCAAACAAAAACCTGGAGTCCGGTTCTGATTCAATCAGAACCGAAATGGCTCTAACCAGTAGCGTTACCTGAAAACAGGCGCCCTTTCGGGCGCCTGTTTCATTTCAACCTGTCTCACCAATAGGCATAGTAGCGGTGGTGGCGCCACCAGGGCCTGCAGATCTTGCGCGGCCCATAATAGGTCCAGATCACGCGGCAGCGCCGCGGATAATAGTAGGCCGGGTAGTAGGCCGGCGCGATGTAGAAGCGGCTGTGGAAGTGACGCCGGTGGTGGAAGTGCGGCCGATGGAAGACGTGAGGCCGGTGGAACGCGTGACGATGTACGAAGCGGTGTCCGCCGCCATGGAAGGCGGGACCCGCACGAAAACCGCCACGGTGGATCGCCATCCCACCACCTCTGAACCCACCCCCGTGAAAGGCCGCGCCGCCACCGCGGAAGCCGCCACCATGAAAGGCCGCTCCGCCGCCGCGGAAGCCACCGCCATGGAAACCGCCGCCGCCACCGCCGCGAAAGCCGCCGCCATGGAAACCGCCACCGCCGCCACCGCCGCGGAAGCCACCGCCGCCCATCCCGCCGCGGTGTTGAACCTCGGTCGTCAGTCCGTCGGTTGCATATTTCGCTGACGGCGCCGTTCCGGGGGTCGCTAGCGAAAGCGCCTCGGCGCGCTGTTGTGATGCCGCTGCGAGCGCGAATACTGCCGCAGCCGTAACACCCAGACGGCGGACCAGGCCGCGTCCAGGATCGGATGTTGTCATGGATTTATCCTCCCTAACCGGCGACGCGCGCTGCTCTGCGGCTGGCTCGCGTCGCGTCCTCTGCGATCGCTCCCAACATGACGTTAGAGACAGACACGTGAACGCGCCATGAATGCGCCGACCTCAGCGATGAATGCGCAGGAAAGTGCGTTGAAGAGATTTCTGCGGCTGACAGAAGTTGTGCACGCTTACTACCAGAATGGCCCAAACCCGATGCCGAAGGTGAACGGCGCGGGCGCGTAATAAGGATACGGCCGATAGTAGACGGGCCGCGCATAATAGGGCCGGTAGTAATAAGGGCGATAGTACGGGCGGTAGTACGGACGATAATAGCCATAGTGACGATAGTAGCGCCGTTGCGCGCTTAAATCGGTAGCGTCGGATGTGCCGGCGCTTTGCGCCTTCACCTGCGGCGCCGCGGCGGCCCTATCAATCGCCGCCGCCGGCCCGGCGACCGCGAGCGCGCCGACGACAATGGCTGCCGAGATCAAGCTCCTCATGATGGACTCCTCTTGCTGATGCTGATGTCAGAGATAACGGGCGGTAATCTCGCCAGTTTCAAGGCGAGCGCTGAAATCGAAACAGGCCCGCGATCAAGCGGGCCTGTCGGCATCTGCGCCAAGCTGCCGCAATCACCAGCGGTGCCAGTGACGATGATGATGGTGGTGATGGCGATGATGGTGGTGGTGCCAGCGATGCCACCGATAATGATGGTGGTGGTATCGGTGATGGTGATGTCGCCAATGCACTTCCGTCGTCGCCAACCTGGCATCCTCCTGAACCGCCGCGGCGGCGCCGGGATTGCTGAGCGACAGCGCATTGGCGCGCTCGGCCGGAGCGGCAAACGCCAGCAAGGCGCCAACGGCCGCGAGCCCAAAAAACTTCACTACCTGCATATCCAGTCTCCTCGGGTCGTCGGATGCACGTCTGCGCCGAATGGCTTGCATCAACTAACGGCATCGCCGCGACACGTGCACAGACTGAAGCAAGTGACTTGAATGAGGTGTGAATGAGTGCGCCATGAACATGAAGAATGCGCCACGAACATGAACGGATGCTGCTTGCCGCAAGCTCGCGCACGCAGTTTGAGCAGACCATCGTCAGCAACAGCGTTTGTCCACAGAGCCCGACTCGGCGTCTGTCAGAAAATGCTCGACAGAAAATAGAGAGGGGACGAATCTAGCCCGGCCGCCACCAGCAATTCATGCGCGGGGTGATCACCGTGCCGCTCGGCCGGTACTCCTGCACGTAATGTGCGGTGCAATCGCGCACGGCGTTGGGGCCGGGGTTGTAGCGCGGATAGACACTGGGAGCCCACGGCTCGCTGCGATAGATCGGCACGCGCCGCAGTGGGCGCCGGCGCTGGGCGGATACATCCGTGACGATCGGCTGCGGCGCCTGCGCGATCCGCAGCGCTGATGATGCCGTCTGCGCCTCCGCAGCCGCCACGTCAGGGAGCAAAAGCCCGGCCAGGACAGCCGAGAAGGCAGCCGATATGGCGACCGTCACAATCCGCTTCATTGAAGTCCACCCAAAACTGATCCCCCGGTACGGTCACCGATTGGCGCGTCAAAATCAACTCGCAAAACTAGTATGCGCCTGGGCATAACACACGCTAAATACGACGTGATGTGGACCGAAGCAAAAGCCCCCTCGCTCGCCGAAATGGAAGCCATGGCGCATGAGGTGTTCGAGCGCCTTCCCAAGGGATTTCGTACCCTGTGCGAGGGCGTGATCATCCGCGTGGACGATTTTCCGACCGACGAGGTCCTGGACGAGATGCAGGCCGAGAGCGAGTTCGACCTGCTCGGCCTATTCCAGGGCGTCGGCCTGCCGCAGCAGAGCAACCAGGACATAGCCCGCCTTCCCAACATGATTTGGCTCTACCGCCGCCCGATCCTCGACTACTGGGCCGAGCATGAGGAAACGCTGGGCCATATCGTCCGCCACGTCCTGATCCACGAAATCGGACACCATTTCGGGCTGTCGGACGCCGATATGGAGGCGATCGAGGCCGCCGCAGACTAGGCCGGTTCTGCCAAAACAGGCGGCCTATGCGCAAATTGGCCTTTTGCCGGGGCCATATTCGCGATAAATCACCGGCCGTCCCACCTTTTCAACCGGGAAGTGCGATCGATGGAAAAGTTCACCACACTGGAAGGCGTCGCGGCGCCCTTGAAGATCATCAATGTCGACACCGACATGATCATTCCGAAGCAGTACCTGAAGACCATCAAGCGCACCGGCCTTGGCAAGGGCCTTTTCTCGGAGCAACGCTACAAGGACGACGGCAGCGAGAACCCGGACTTCGTCCTCAACCAGCCGGCCTATCGCAACGCCAAGGTGCTGGTCGCCGGCGACAATTTCGGCTGCGGCTCCAGCCGCGAGCACGCGCCGTGGGCGCTGCTCGACTTCGGCATCCGCTGCGTGATATCGACCTCATTCGGCGACATCTTTTACAACAACTGCTTCAAGAATGGCATTTTGCCGATCCGCGTCTCGCAGGAAGACCTCGACAAGCTGTTCGACGACGCCGAGCGCGGCGCCAACGCCACGCTGACCATCGATCTCGCCAACCAGGAGATCCGCGGCCCTGACGGCGGCAAGGTGAAGTTCGAGATCGATCCGTTCCGCAAGCACTGCCTGATGAACGGCCTCGACGACATCGGTCTCACCATGGAAAAGAAATCGTCAATCGACGATTACGAGGCCAAGCTTAAGAAAGAGCGCGCCTGGGCCTGATCGTGCTACGAGAGCCCCGACAAAAATCGGGGCTCTTTTGTTTAAGGAGGCGGCGCGAATGCGGCCTGACGTCGTCACCTTCTGGCACGGCCGCCTCGACGGGCTGCGACTGACCTGCCTCAGATCGCAGATTGCCGCAGGCCACAAGGTCACCGTCTACAGTTTCGATCCACTGCCCGGCCTGCCTGACGGCATCGGCAACGCCGAAGCCGAAGCGATCCTGCCGCATTCCTTTGCCGAGCGGCTGCGCCCGCCCGAGGCTGACGGAAGCTGGCGCGACTGGACCATTTTGCAGTTCAGCGATTTCTTCCGCATGCGGCTGATGGCAGAAAACACCGGACTGTGGCTCGACGCCGACGTGCTGCTGCTCAAACCGATCGAGATCGATCCGGCAAAACCCTATTTCGCCTGGGAGCGGCCACGCCAGCTCGGCAATTCGGTTTTGTATCTGCCGGCGAACCATCCGATCGTGCGGGCGTTCGAAGGCCTGATGGAGCAGGAGGATCTGACGCCGGACTGGCTGGCGCTGCGTCATCGTCTCACCTTCATGCTGCGCCGGTTACGTCGCCGATCGAGCCGTCTCTCCGACATCCGCGTCGCCATCTACGGCCCCGCCGCGCTCACCGCGCTGGCGCGCCGCGCGAACGAGTTGCAGCACGCGCTGCCCAAGCAGTCGTTCTACGCGGTGCACGCCGAGCCGAAGCTGTTCTTCGAGCCGACGGATTTTTCGGGCCTGCTCAACAATCCCGAGATCATCGGCCTGCACATCTCGCCAAAGGGCCGAGGCGGTGAAAAGCCGATCCCCGGCAGCCTTTACGCCTGGGCGGCGGAGAAGTTTGGCTCGCGATACCCTCCCCTGGAGGGGGAGGGTCGGCTCGCATGAGCGCAGCGAGTGCGAGACGGGGTGGGGTGATCTCTCCGCTCGGGCACTGTTGGATGTGGAGAGACCGTCACCCCACCCCGCCGCTCATTTCATGAGCGTCGACCCTCCCCCTCCAGGGGAGGGTAAGATCGGCGGCCTCTCGCGCCCCATTTTGATCCAGCGCAATGACGTGCGCTTCGGCCTCCCTCACGCTGGCCATTCCAGCCACCATGGGAGCCGTGCCATGACCGTTCAGGACAAGCCCTATCCCACCGTCAGCCGCATGGTCGATATCTTCGGCGAATGGCTGAAACACCGGCGCGAGCTGCGGGAAATGCGCGAGCTGGACGCCGCCAATTTCGGCCAGATCGCGAGCGATTTGCGGATGTCTTCCGCCGATCTGGAAGCGCTGGTCCGCCAGGGACCGCATGCCGCCGATGAATTGCCGAAAATGCTGACCGCGCTCGGCGTCGATCAGGCCGATCTGGCGCGTACCGAACCGCTTGTGCTGCGCGACATGGAGCGCGTCTGCTCCATGTGCATCCAGAAGCGCCGATGCGACCGCGATCTCGCCGCCGGCACCGCCGCTGCGCATTACCAGGAATATTGCGGCAACGCCGATACGATCGACGGCCTCGGCAAGCGGATCGACTCGTAGGCGCCCGGTTCCCTTCTCGCTTGTGAGAGAAGGGAGGATCAATGCCCCATGGCCGCGATTGCGTCTGCAATCGCGATCGTCCGCCGCGCCATGTCGGCATGCAGCCGTTCCACCATCCGCCCGTCGAGCTGGATGGCCCCGCGCGAGGCGTTTTCCGGTTTTTCGAAAGCAGCAATGATCTTGCGCGCCTGCTCGACCTCCTCGGCCGGCGGCGTGAAGATGGCGTTGCAGGCCTCGATGTGGCTCGGATGGATCAGCGTCTTGCCGTCGAAGCCGAGATCGCGGCCTTGCGCGCATTCGGTCGCAAAGCCGTCGATATTGCTGATGTCGCTATAGGGACCGTCGAGAATTTCCAGCCCGTGCGCGCGCGTCGCCAGGATGCAGTGCGTGATCATCGGAATCATCGTGGCGCGGCCCGGCTGCATGCGGATCCGCGTTTCCCGCGAAATGTCGTTCGGCCCGAACACGAATCCGGTAAGCCTGGTTTCAGAATCCCGCGATGCCGCGGCGAGCTTGTCGGCGTCCAGCACCGCGCGCGCGGTTTCGATCATGGCCCAGACCCGGATCGAGGTGGGCGCATTGATGTCGCTGAGGCGATTGGCGATCGCGTTGAGATCGTCGACGGTGGAGATCTTGGGAACCAGAATGCCGTCGGGCCGCGCCTTGCCGGCCATGGTGACGTCCTCGACCCACCAGGGCGTATCGAGGCTGTTGACCCGGATCAGCACCTCGCGCTTGCCGAACCCGCCCACCGCAATCGCTTTGGCGATCTGGTCGCGGGCCGTTGCCTTGGCGTCCGGCGCCACCGAATCCTCGAGGTCGAGGATGATTCCGTCGGCCGGCAGGTTGCGCGCCTTTTCCAGCGCCCGCGCGTTAGATCCCGGCATGAACAACAGGCTGCGGCGCGGACGGATCATGGGCTGGTTTCCTTGGATGACCTTGAGGCCTCCGCGATATCATCTCGCACGGCGGCCTGAAAGCCTTGTTCCCGTCATCGGCTTGTGGTTAGGCATGGCACCATGACCTCTTTCCCGCAACATCTGCTCGACGGTTATAGGTCCTTCACCTCGCAACGGCTGCCGACCGAACAGACGCGCTACCGGGAACTCTCCGAGCGCGGCCAGTCGCCCGCCGTGATGGTGATCGGCTGCTGCGATTCCCGCGTCTCACCGGAAGTGATTTTCGATGCCGGCCCCGGCGAGCTCTTCGTGGTGCGCAACGTCGCCAACCTGGTGCCGGTGTATCAGCCGGACGGCGGCGCCCATGGCGTCTCCGCGGCGCTGGAATATGCGATCAATGTGCTGCGCATCAAGCATATCGTCGTGCTCGGCCATGCCCAGTGCGGCGGCATTCGCGCCTTCATCGACAAGATCGACCCGCTGTCCCCGGGCGACTTCATCGGCCGCTGGATGGCGATGTTCATCAAGCCGGGCGAGGTCGTCGAACAGCGCGAGCGCGAGACGATGCAGGAGTTCACGATCAGGATCGAGAAAGCCGCGATCTTCCGCTCACTGGAAAATCTGATGACGTTCCCGTTCGTGCGCGCCCGCGTCGAGCGCGGCGAGATGGAATTGCACGGCGCCTATTTCGGCGTCGCCGAGGGTTCGCTGTTCGTGCTCGATCAGAAGGCGAAGGAGTTTCGCAGCGTGACAGACGCGGCGTAGTCGTAGGGTGGGCAAAGCGAAGCGTGCCCACCATCCCTCAACGCAATGAACAGGATCGGTGGGCACGGCGCCAAGGCGCCTTTGCCCACCCTACAAATCCTACGCCGCCTTCTTCTTCGCGGTGATCAGCTTGCGGTTGATCAAGGATTCGGCGATCTGCACCGCGTTCAGGGCTGCGCCCTTGCGCAGATTGTCGGAGACGCACCACAGTGCGAGGCCGTTCTCCACCGTCGCGTCCTCGCGGATGCGGCTGATATAGGTGGCGTCCTCGCCGGCCGCCTCGTAGGGCGTGACGTAGCCGCCGGGCTCGTGCTTGTCGATCACGAGGCAACCCGGCGCGTTGCGCAGGATGTTGCGCGCTTCATCGGCCGTGATCGGATTCTCGAATTCGATGTTGACGGCCTCCGAATGGCCGACGAACACCGGCACCCGCACGCAGGTGGCGGAAAGCTTGATCTTGGGATCAAGAATCTTCTTGGTCTCCGCCATCATCTTCCATTCTTCCTTGGTGTAGCCGTCCTCCATGAACACGTCGATCTCGGGGATGACGTTGAAGGCGATACGCTTGGGGAATTTCTTGTTGATCAGCTCGTCATTGGTGTAGACGGCCTTGGTCTGCGAGAACAGCTCGTCCATCGCGTCCTTGCCGGCGCCGGAGACCGATTGATAGGTCGCGACCACGACCCGCTTGATGATGGCCTTGTCATGCAGCGGCTTCAGCGCCACCACGAGCTGCGCGGTCGAGCAGTTCGGGTTGGCGATGATGTTCTTCTTGGCAAAGCCCGCGGCCGCATCGGCGTTCACTTCCGGCACAATCAGCGGCACATCCGGGTCCATCCGCCAGGCCGACGAATTGTCGATCACGACCGCACCAGCCGCGCCGATCCTGGGCGACCATTCCTTCGACACCGAGCCGCCTGCCGACATCAGGCAGATATCGACGTCGGAGAAGTCGTAGTGCTCGAGCGCTTTGACCTTCAGGGTGCGGTCGCCATAGGAAACTTCGACGCCGACGCTGCGGCGCGAGGCCAGCACCACGACCTCGTCGGCGGGGAACTTGCGCTCGTCGAGAATATTGAGCATTTCGCGCCCGACATTGCCGGTCGCACCGACGACAGCGACTTTGTAACCCATCGTTCACTCTCCGAGGAAAAATGCCGCCCTGCCGCGTCAAGCGGAAAGGGAGAAGGCAGCGCTTCTATGCGAGAAACGCCGATATGACAACGTTTGGCGGTTTGCGTTTGGGCGTTTGATGCATTCGTTTCCGGCCGGTTCGGCCGATTCCCATTATAGGACAACAATTCACCCGGCGCTGGTAAGCTTCGTGGACGAGGTCTGCGGCACGCTGGCACGGCTCTGCGCCTATCTGATGACGCTGGCGCTGATGGCCATTGGCGGTATCGCGCTATGGCAGCATTTGCCCGATATCACGGCGATGGAAACGGCGCCGAAGGCCTGGAGCCCGGCTGGGCGCATGGCACCGGCGTTCGCCGTAAGCCAGTTCATTTTTCCAGGCAAGATAGAGACTTACGAGGCTTTTCGGCATCCCGAGGGTGGTCGCAAGGACGTGTTCCGCTGGAGCGGGCTCGGCGGCACGCCGGTCGCCGAACTCGAAATCTATCGTCCGGGCGAAGAGATCGATCAGGTCGGCTCGGCCGCTGGCTACCTTGCCGCTAGGCTGGACCCGGCTGGGGTCCGCGAATTGGATGCGGCCGGAATCATCGACAGCAAATTCGGCGCCGTGACCCTGTTTCGCCGGATCGGTGGCTCGGAGGCCGCCCACGCCTGCCTCCGGTTTTTCAAGCACGTTGACGAGCCGAAATTCCGTCTCTCCGGCTGGTCCTGCCTGGGCGAGGATGTGCCGGCCCGCCGCGCCGAGATCGGCTGCATGCTGAACCGGCTGATCCTGCTGACAGCCGGCAATGATACCAAACTCGCCGAATTGTTCGCCCGGGCCGAGCTTCGGCGCAGCGATTGCGTATCAGGCGCGCCGCCGCTATCGGCCGATTGGGTGACGCGCGCCGATAACCCGCGGCTGCGCGGCGCTCTTTAATCCATCGTTCGCGCCGCTGGTTTTCGGCTGCCCCTTACAATTGTGGCAACAAGCGACCAAGACACTGGTTTTCATGAAACTTTTTCGCTTCACACCGCATTATTCGGCCGCGGTGTGGCGCAATTGACCTAGTGACGATGGTCCCGCCGAGGCTACAATGCGACCAGACAGATTTGGCGATCCGCCAGGCCCCGCGGGGGCAGCTAATGACGAGGATGCAATGACCCGAAAATTCCCTGCTGCGAGCAAGCTCGCGATGTTGCTTGCCGCGGCCGCCCTCGTCGCCATTGGTACGACCTCGGCCGACGCCCAGTCCAGGCAGCAATACGACCGCGACGGCCGCCCCTATTACGGCCCGAGCGGTCCCAACCGTTCCTACCAGCAGGGCCCGCGCACCCGCGTCTACGTCACCACCCGCTCCTGGCTCGATGCCGGCACCGAAGTGCTGCCGGGCGACCGCAAGTTCCAGGACTACGCCTTCCCGCCGGATCTGGGATATCCGTCGTTCGCGCGCGAGAACCTCAACCGGCCGATCGACCGCCAGCCGCTCAACCCGCCGTCGGATATGGGTGGCTATCCTCAGCGCTTCCCGCTGTATTGATTTAGATCGAATAACCACGCCGTCGCCCCTGCGAACGCAGGGGCCCATACGCCGCGGCTTCTCGATCCAGGAACGCCGGTCGACGGCTTTCGCTTCACGACCAACGGCTGTGGTTATGGGTCCCTGCGTTCGCAGGGACGACACCGAATTTGTTGCGCGCTTACGCGTGCAGCTTCTGCAATTCCTTCAAAATCGCTTCGCCCATCTGCGTGGTTGAGGCTGCCGTCGTGCCCTCGGACTTGATATCCGCCGTACGCAATCCACTCGCCAGCACCGCCGCGATCGCCGCGTCGACCTTGTCGGCCAGCGCGCCCATATCGAAGGAATAGCGCAGCGCCATCCCGAACGACGAAATCATCGCGATCGGATTGGCCAGCCCCTTGCCGGCAATATCGGGCGCCGAGCCGTGCACCGGCTCGAACAGCGAACGGCGCTTTTTGGTCTTGGCGTCGATCTCGCCGAGCGAGGCCGAGGGCAGCATGCCGAGCGATCCCGTGAGCATCGCCGCGATATCGGACAGCATGTCGCCGAACAGATTGTCGGTCACGATGACGTCGAATTGCTTTGGCGCCTTCACCAGCATCATGCCGCCGGAATCGGCGAGCTGATGCTCCAGCGTCACGTCGTTGTATTCGCGCGCGTGGACGGCCGTCATGACCTCGTTCCAGAGCACGCCCGACTTCATGACGTTGCGCTTTTCCATCGACGTCACCTTGTTGCGGCGCTTGCGCGCCAAATCGAAGGCGACCCGGCCGATGCGCTCGATCTCATAGGTGTCGTAGACCTGGGTATCGATGGCGCGCTTCTGACCGTTACCGAGATCGGTGATGGTTTTGGGCTCGCCGAAATAGACGCCGCCGGTCAGTTCGCGCACGATCATGATGTCGAGGCCTTCGACCGCCTCGCGCTTCAGGCTGGAGGCATCCGCGAGCGCCGGGTAGCAGACGGCGGGACGGAGATTGGCGAACAGGCCGAGATCCTTGCGCAGCCGCAGGAGACCTGCCTCGGGGCGCACCTCGTAGGGAACGCTGTCCCATTTGGGACCACCGACCGCGCCGAAGATAATGGCGTCCGCGGCCGTTGCCTTGGCCATGTCGCCTTCCGAGATCGACACCTTGTGCGCGTCATAGGCGGAGCCGCCGACCAGTCCCTGCTCGGTCTCGAATGACGCGATGCCTGCCGCGTTCAGCCAGTCGATCAGGCGCTGCACCTCCCCCATCACTTCGGGGCCGATACCATCGCCGGGGAGAAGCAGCAGTTTATGGGTCGCCATGGAAGATCCTTGCTATGTTCGTCATTCCGGGACGGCGCAGCGCGCCGGACCCGGAATCCCGAGATTGGATGCAACGCGATTCCCCGATGCGCAATTGCGCATCTGAGGTTCGCGGCTTTGCCGCGCCCGGAATGACGGGTCGGCGGGAGTGCTAGAGCGGCATTGCGCGATTGGCAAGACACCATTGCGGCCGCAGGGCCTGTGCATGCCCCTGGCGGCCTGCCACAATGCCGTTCCGCCGGAGCAAATCCTTGCACGCCCCCGACCGTCCCGCGAGTTACGCGCATCCCGCACGGCTGATCCTCATTCTGTCGCTGGCGCCGACCGTCGGTCTCGGCATCGGCCGCTTTGCCTATGCGCTGGTGCTGCCTGACATGCGCGACACCCTGGCCTGGAGCTATTCCGCGGCCGGTTTCATGAACACCGTCAATGCCGCCGGCTATCTCGCGGGCGCCCTGCTCGCCTCGCGGATGATCCGGCGTTTTGGGCTGGCCGCTTCGGTTCGATGGGGCACGCTGGCCTGCGTGTTGTCATTGGCGCTCTGCGCCACCACAGGCAATTTCTACGTCCTGAGTTTTGCGCGGCTTCTGGCGGGCGTCGGCGCCGCGGCCGGTTTCGTCGGCGGCGGCACGCTGGCGGCGACGATTGCGCAGTCGCGCCCCGAGCGGGCGAATTTTCTGCTCAGCCTGTTCTATGCCGGCCCCGGGATCGGCATCCTGGCGTCCGGACTGGTGGCGCCGTTCGTGCTAGAGGGCTTTGGGCCGGGCTCGTGGTGGATGGTCTGGTGGGCGATGACCGCGCTGGCTGTCGTCATGACGATCCCGGTCCTGCTCGCACCGTTTCATGCCGGTGCAGCGCTGACCGAAACGACGGCAGCCAAATTCGCCGTCGCGCCGGTCGTGATCTATCTCGCTGGCTACTTTCTGTTTGGCGCCGGCTACATCGCCTACATGACCTTCATGATCGCCTATATCCGCGACGCCGGTGGCGGTGCCGCGGCGCAGAGCGCGTTCTGGAGCCTGATCGGTGTCAGCGCTTTCATCACGCCCTGGGTATGGCGGCGCGTGCTGGCGCTCGACCGCGGCGGCCTCGCCACCACGATCATTCTCGGCGTCAACGCCATCGGCGCGGCGATGCCGATCTTTGGGCACTCGGTGTGGTTGCTCGCCGCATCGGCGCTGGTATTCGGCGTCGCGTTCTTCGCCGTGGTCGGCTCCACCACCGCCTTCGTCCGCTTCAACTACCCACCGCAAGCCTGGCCCACCGCAATTGCGGCGATGACGATTTCATTCGGCATCGGCCAGACGCTGGGCCCGATCGTGGTCGGCGCGATCACGGATGCGCTGGGCAGCCTGTCGTTTGCGCTGAATGTTTCCGCGGCGATGCTGGCGCTGGGCGCGATGCTCTCGGCTTTTCAGAGGAAGGTAGTGCGGAAACCCTCGACGTGATGCGTTCTCCATCGGCGGGTCGTCCCTGCGAGGGATGACGGGAGTGCAGCAGTTTGCGGCATAAAGTGGCGTCGCCTGATGGTAAGGTGTCAGCTCGGCAGCGGGAACTCGAGGAGGACCAACGTCGTGAAGCGGGAATTCGACCTCATCGTCTATGGCGCGACGGGTTACACCGGCCGGCTCATCGCCGAGTATCTGGCGACGTCCTATCGCGGCGACGATGCTCCGTCCTGGGCGATCGCGGGGCGCTCGACCGACAAACTCCAGAAGGTGCGTGTCGACATCGGCGCACCGGATGATTTGCCGTTGATCAAGGCGGATGCCGACGAGCCGGCCAGCCTGCGTTCGATGTGCGAGCGTGCCGCCGTGGTCATCACGACTGTCGGGCCCTATCAGCTCCACGGTCCCGGGCTGGTGGCGGCCTGCGCGGCCACGGGAACGGCCTATGTTGATCTCTGCGGCGAACCGGTTTGGATGCGGCGCATGATCGACGCCTATCACGAAGAGGCGAAACGAACCGGCGCGCGCATCGTCTTCTCCTGCGGCTTCGATTCCATCCCGTTCGACCTCGGCGTGCTCACGGTGCAGGAGAAGGCGCGCGAGAAATTCGGACGCCCGGCGCGGCGGGTCAAAGCCCGCCTGCGCAAGGTGAAAGGCGGCATGTCTGGCGGCACCGCGGCGAGCGCCCAGGCGACATTGGCCGCCGCCGCGCGCGACCCGGCCCTGATCGGGCTGCTGACCGACCCCTTCGCATTGACGCCGGGATTCACCGGGCCGTCTCAGCCGTCGGGACTCATCCCCGAATACGACCCGCACATGAACGCGTGGCTCGTGCCGTTCCCCATGGCGCCGGTCAACACCAAGAACGTGCACCGCACGAATTTCCTGTTGGGTCATCTCTACGGCAGGGATTTCGTCTACGACGAGATGATGGTCGCGCCGGGATTGGGGGAAATCGCCGGCGTGACGACGGAGACGTTCGCCACGGTGTTTTCCTTGTTCAGGACCGGCGGTCTCAAACCCGGCGCGGGCCCGTCCCGGGAAGAGCGCGAGAAGGGCTTCTACGACATCCTTTTCCTGGGCGAGCTGCCGGATGGCGGACGGGTCGAGACGGTCGTCAGGGGCGACCGCGATCCGGGCTACGGCTCGACCAGCAAGATGATCGCCGAGAGCGCTCTCTGCCTCGTGCGCGACGTGCAGGGCGAAGGCGGCGCCTGGACGCCGGGCGCGCTGATGGGTCCGGCGTTGCGCAAGCGTCTGGCGGAGCGCGCCGGCCTCACCTTCAGCGCGCGTTGAGGTAACGCGTGATCCAGTGCGGTTCCTTTCGCGCAGCCCCAACACCACCGCATCCTCTCGCCTTTGCGCGAGAGGATGCCTATGTTGCGGAGTACCTGCAGCGCCCCCAAAGCGACAATGGGAGGTATGCTCATGGACGCGCCGAGCAAGGAATTTGCGCTTGCGGGCAGCCTTGAGGAGCTGAAGCTCAAGGGGCGGCTCGTTGTGCGCGGTGACCATCGTCCGATCCTTGTCATCTACGACCGCGGGCGCGTCTTCGCCCTCGACAATCGGTGCCCGCATATGGGCTTCCCGCTCGAGCGCGGCAGCGTCGAGGATGGCATCCTGACCTGTCACTGGCACCACGCGCGCTTCGATCTCGAAAGCGGCTGCACCTTCGACCTGTGGGCGGACGACGTGCCGATCTGCCCGGTCGAGGTGCGCAATGGTGACGTCTGGGTGAAGACCACGTTCACACATGCCGATCTCGCCGCGCACTGGCGTCAGCGGCTTGCGAACGGCCTTGCCCACAATCTTGGCCTCGTCATTGCCAAGGCCACACATGGTCAGCTCGCGGCCGGCGTACCGCAGACCGAAATCGTACGGGAGGTGGCGCTGTTCGGGGCGCAAAATCGCGACGGCTGGGGCGTCGGTCTTACGATCCTTACGGCACTCGCCAATATCCTGCCTTTGCTGCCGGAGCAGGAAGCCTATCTCGCTCTATTCCACGGCGCACGCCGCGTGGCGGCGGACTGCGACGGCGAGGCGCCGCGGCGGGAACGCGCGCCGCTTGGAAGCCGGCCGGATCCGGCCGCACTCAAACGCTGGCTGCGGCGTTGGACAAACGTACGCCATCGCGAGGCGGCCGAGCGGACCCTGCTCACGGCGATTGCTGCCGGCTTCTCCCCGGCTGAACTCGCCGATGCCCTGTTCGCCGCCGAGACCGAGCGGGCGTTCGCCGACACCGGGCACTCGCTCGACTTCATCAACAAGGCATTCGAGTGCCTCGACCTGATCGGCTGGCAACACGCGGCGGCTCTGCTGCCGACTGTCGTCGGTCAGATGGTAGCGGCCCGTGGCGCCGAGGAATCGACTGCCTGGCGCCAGCCCGTTGACCTCGTTGCGTTATGTGAAGAATCAACCGGCGAGCTCGCGGACCTGCTCGCTGCCGGACGCGGCTCGCGTGACTGGTCGGGCCACGCCGCACTTGCTCAAGAGCTGCTCGGTGACGATCCGGCCAGAATCGTTGACGCGCTCAAGGGGGCGATCCGCGCCGGTGCCGCTCCTGCCGACCTTGGCCAATCCCTCGCCTACGCGGCAGCGCTCAGGGTGGCGCGCTTCGGCAATGCCAATGAGCACGCCGACTGGGAGACGGCGCATCACGTCTTCACCTACGCCAATGCAGTCCACCAGATGCTGATCCGCATCGGGACTGCCAACATCGACACTCACGTCACGGCGGTGCGCGGCGTATTGCACGGAGCGATGGCGCTCTACCTTGCTCGCTATCTCAATGTGCCGCCGGCGCGCATCCCGGGCGACAGCAGCGAGCAGCTCGATGAGCTGCCCGCGGATCCACAGACGATCAGCGCCGCCTTGCTCGATGCCTTCGACCGGCAGAGACAGGTCGATCTCGCCGCGAGCCTGGTGGCACGGCATCTCACGCTCGGCCATTCGCCGCAGGCGCTGATCGCCACGCTCGCGCATGCGGTGCTGCGAGAAGATGCAGGCTTCCATGCGTATCAGATGCTGGAGGCGGGAGTCCGGCAGTTCGTTGCGTGGGGCGACACGGACGAGGGCCGACACATCCTCATCGCGGTTGCCCGCGCATTCACCCACAGAACGCGCTTCACTCTACCTTGCTCGCTATCTCAATGTGCCGCCGGCGCGCATCCCGGGCGACAGCAGCGAGCAGCTCGATGAGCTGCCCGCGGATCCACAGACGATCAGCGCCGCCGCCGCCTTGCTCGATGCCTTCGACCGGCAGAGACAGGTCGATCTCGCCGCGAGCCTGGTGGCACGGCATCTCACGCTCGGCCATTCGCCGCAGGCGCTGATCGCCACGCTCGCGCATGCGGTGCTGCGAGAAGATGCAGGCTTCCATGCGTATCAGATGCTGGAGGCGGGAGTCCGGCAGTTCGTTGCGTGGGGCGACACGGACGAGGGCCGACACATCCTCATCGCGGTTGCCCGCTATCTGGCGGCGCATTCACCCACAGAACGCGCTTCACTGCAGACAGCCGATATCGCCCGCCGCTTGATGCGGGGTGGCGAGCTGCATCAAGAGGCTGGATCGTCCTGAGGTCGCGCGCTGAGGGCGAAGCGGCGAAGCAGTCCATGCCTCAGCAAGCGGAGAAGTGGATTGCTTCGCGGAAGTCTACCATCGGGCACGCATTCGCGCGACCCGGTGTCGCGCAATGACGCCGCGGCGACTAACTCCCACTGAACGAATTATACCCCTGGTCTTCCCAGAAGCCGCCTTTGTAGTCGTTGGTGACTTCCATCGAGATCACGTATTTCGGGTTCTTGAAGCCGAGCTTGGTCGGCACCCTGATCTTCATCGGGAAACCATAGGCGCGCGGCAGGATTTCGTCGCCGAATTTGAACGTCATCTGGGTCTGCGCATGCAGCGCGCTCGGCATGTCGAGCGGCGAATTGTAGCCGTCCTTGTCGGCGCACTGGAACCAGACATATTTCGCCCGTGTATCCGCGCCGACCAGTTTGAGGAAATCGCGCAACGGCGTACCGGTCCAGCTTCCGATCGCGCTCCAGCCTTCGACGCAGATATGGCGCGTCACCTGCTTGACCTGCGGCAGTTGATAGAGCTCGTCCAGCGTCCAGGACTTCTTGTTCTCGACGAGGCCGCTCACCTCAAGCTTCCAGGTCTTGCCGTCGACTTCGGGCGCCTCGTCGAGGTCGTAATAGGCGTTGAACGGGAACGGCTTTGTGATTGCGCTTTCCGGGAACGTCGGCGCCATCGCATTGGGATTGAACATCAATGCCTGCACGCCGTCATTGAATTTCGAGACCTGCTTCAGCATCTCCTCGGCCGAGAAACTGTCCGTCACGTCGCAGCCGGTCAGAAGCGTCAGCGCGCCGAGGCTCGCGCCGCCCGAGATGAAGCGCCGGCGCGTGAGATCCGGCACGGACTTGACGGCATCTCTGACGAGAAGCGTCTTGTCGACGCCGGGGATCAAAAGCTTGCGCATGCGGCCCATGGTCGTACTCCGTGATTATATCTTGCGCATGATCTTATCGGAAAACCGGTACCCACGTTGCGCTACGCGGCCGTGCCGGTCCGGATCATGCTCTAGCTAGCGGCCGATGATCATGGCGCGCAGGCTCTTCGGCACCAGGAGGGCGAGCGCGACATGAACCACCATGAAGGCGACAATCGCCGCCATGCAGAAGAAATGGACATAACGGGCGCCCTCGTAGCCGCCGAACAACGCCGCCAGGTATTGCAGTTGCACCGGCTTCCAGAGCGCCAGACCTGACAGCACGATGAGGATGCCGACGACGATGATGCCGGCGTAGAGCAGCTTCTGCACATAATTGTATCGGCTAAGGTCGTCGTGCGACAGCTTGCCGGTCAGCGCAGCTTTCGTATCTGAAATCACGCCCTCCGGCGTGATCGGCAGCAGCTTCTTGCGGAAGCGGCCGGTAACAAAGCCCATCACCAGGTAGATCAGCCCGTTGACCATCAACAGCCACATCGCGGCGAAATGCCAGAGCAGCGCTCCGGCGAGCCAGCCGCCCAGCGTGATCGAACGGGGGAACGTAAAGCCGAACAGCGGCGAGGCGTTATAGATCTGCCATCCCGACATGATCATCAGGACCATCGCAAACGCGTTGGTCCAATGCAGCGCCCGCACCCAGGCCGGCTGAATGACTTTTGCCTTGGTTGACGCGGCGTGTTGGTCGCTGACTGTTACGGCCGACATGGCTCATCCCCGCTTGCAATTCGTTATCGAATATACGCCCGGAACCGGGTTTCGTTACTGCCATGATTCTATCAGAACGATGCATGGCGCGTATCGACCTTCACGAAAAAGCGAGCCGGGTTGCCCCGGCCCGCCAATCCCACACGCCCCTGTTGGGACCAGTCAGGGGCGCGCGGGGAGCTCAGGACGCCGGCATCAGCACGGTGTCGACCACATGGATCACGCCGTTCGACTGATTGACGTTCGAGATCGTGACCATGGAGGTTCCGCCCTTCGCGTCGACGATCCAGACCTTGCCCTCCTGGAGCTTAACCGAGAGCTGTTCGCCTTCGGCGGTCTTGAGCTTCATGCCATCCTTCAGGTCGGACGCGGCGAGCTTGCCCGGCACGACGTGGTAGGTGAGGATCTTGGTCAGCGTCGCCTTGTTCTCCGGCTTCACCAGCGTCTCGACTGTGCCGGCCGGCAGCTTGCCGAAGGCCGTGTTGGTCGGCGCGAACACCGTGAACGGGCCCTTGCCTTCGAGGGTCGCGACCAAGCCGGCGGCCTTCACCGCGGCAACCAGCGTGGTGTGGTCCTTCGAATTGACGGCGTTCTGGATGATGTTCTTGGATGGGAACATCGCCGCACCTCCGACCATCACGGTCTTTTCTTCTGCGCTAACTGGCGCGGTGATGGTGGCGGTGAAAGCCAGCGCGCTGAACACGGCGGCGGACAGAAGTGCAATACGTTTCGACATGAATCTTCTCCCGAGGATTGCTGTGGCCGGCGGGTCATCCGCCGGTGCTGAAAACAACGACGCTGGTCGATGGACCGGTTGATTTCGTCGTCGTTGGCCCGAGCTACGGGAGGTTTTTGGGCCGGTTTCGGGGAATAATTTATCGTGATGCTTGAAACTTTCGCGGGCGTCGTCCGTGTGGCGGTCGGGCGCGGGCTGGATGGAGCGGCGCGCAATCCTTGCCGCCCGTCATTGCGAGGAGCGTTAGCGACGAAGCAATCCATATCTCCCCTTGCGGCGCGCTGGATTGCTTCGCTGCGCTCGCAATGACGGGGCAGCAGCGGCGCCGAATTCAATCCCTATTCGCCGGCGTCTGGATGAAGCCGCGATTATGCGTCGGGCTGATCAGTATCTCGTTGACGCAGACCCGCGGCGGCAGGCTCGCGACGAAGGCGATGGTGCGGCCGCAATCCTCCGGCTGCAGCATTTTGGCTTGCTCTTCATCCGAGGGCACCACCGGACGCAGCTTCAGGATCGGGGTCGCGACCTCGCCCGGCGACAGGCAGCAGGCGCGCAAGCCATTGACGCATTCGTCCATGTTGAAGGAATGGGTCAGCGCCAGCACCGCATGTTTTGTCGTGGTGTAGGCCGGTCCCGGCATCTTCGACACGTGACGGCCGGCCCAGGACGCGACGTTGATGATGCAGCCGTCCTTCTGTTTGCGCATCGCCGGCAGCACCGCGCGCATGCAGTAGAGCACGCCGTTGAGGTTGATATCGACGACCTTGTCCCAGCCCTCCAGTTCCATGTCGGCCCAGCTTCGCTTCGGCACGTTGATGCCGGCACTGTTGACCAAGAGGTCGATCCGGCCGTGTCGACTGAGGATCTGCTCCGCTACCTTGTCGACATCGGCCTTGTTGCTGACATCGAGCGCGATCGCCTCGGCCTTGCCGCCCTTTTGGGTGATATTGGCCACGACCTTGTCGAGGGCATCTTTCCGCCGCCCCGAGACCACAACCGTCCAGCCATCGGCTGCCAGCGCCTCGGCGCCGGCCTCGCCGATCCCGCTGCCGCCGCCCGTCACCCAGGCCACGCGTTTCCCGCTATTTGTTGTCATGCAAACTGTCTCCGTTGCTTTTTGAAGGGCGTTCTTGCTATTCCAGCCTGCGAAATTCGCAGGCCAGCGCCCTCTTGGGGAAGTTTTGCATGAACACGACCGCCAACGCCAACCTGTTTTCCCGCCTGTTCGACACGCTCGACGATCCGAACCGGCTCGCGATCGAGATGCTCGACGGCACGCGTATCAGCTATGGCGATCTGATCGCCCGCGCCGGCCAGATCGCGAACGTGCTGGTGTCGCGCGGCGTCAAGCCCGGCGACCGCGTCGCAGCCCAGACCGAAAAGTCCGTGCCGGCGCTGGTACTCTATCTCGCAACCGTACGCGCAGGCGCGGTCTATTTGCCGCTCAACACCGCCTATACGCTGAACGAGCTCGACTACTTCATCTCCGACGCCGAGCCCGCGCTGGTCGTCTGCGATCCGTCCAAGGCCGAGGGCATCGGCGCCATCGCGGCGAAGGTGAAGGCAAAGGTCGAAACGCTTGGGCCCGACGGCAAGGGGTCACTGACGGACGCCGCCGCCAAGGCCGATGCCGCCTTCGCGACGGTCGTCCGCGGCAATGACGATCTGGCTGCCATTCTCTACACCTCGGGCACCACCGGCCGCTCCAAGGGAGCGATGCTGACGCACGACAATCTGGCGTCGAACTCCTACAGCCTGGTCGACTATTGGCGCTTCACCGACAAGGACGTGCTGATCCACGCGCTGCCGATCTATCACACCCACGGCCTGTTCGTGGCGAGCAACGTTACGCTGTTCGCCCGCGCCTCGATGATCTTCCTGCCGAAATTCGATCCTGAAATGATCATCAAGCTGATGGCGCGCGCCACCGTGCTGATGGGCGTGCCGACCTTCTACACGCGGCTGTTGCAGAGCCCGGCGCTGTCGAAGGAATCGACCAGCCACATGCGGCTGTTCATTTCGGGTTCCGCGCCGCTGCTCGCCGACACCCATCGCGAATGGGCCGCGCGCACCGGCCACGCCGTGCTGGAACGCTACGGCATGACCGAAACCAACATGAACACCTCCAACCCCTATGATGGCGAGCGCGTTCCCGGCGCCGTCGGCCATCCCCTGCCCGGCGTTTCCGTCCGCGTCACTGATCCCGAGACCGGCCAGGAGCTCGCGCGCGACGAGATCGGCATGATCGAGGTGAAAGGCCCGAATGTGTTCAAGGGCTACTGGCGGATGCCGGAGAAGACAAAAGCCGAATTTCGCGACGACGGCTTCTTCATCACCGGCGACCTCGGCAAGATCGACGCCAAGGGCTACGTGCACATCCTGGGCCGCGGCAAGGATCTGGTGATTTCAGGCGGCTTCAACGTCTACCCCAAGGAAATCGAGAGCGAGATCGACGCCATGCCGGGCGTGATCGAATCCGCCGTGATCGGCGTGCCGCATGCCGATTTCGGCGAAGGCGTCACCGCGGTGCTGGTCTGCAACAAGGGCGCAGACGTCACCGAGGCGGGCGTGCTGAAGGCGCTCGACGGAAGACTTGCCAAATTCAAGATGCCGAAGCGCGTCTTCGTCGTCGACGAATTGCCGCGCAACGCCATGGGCAAGGTGCAGAAGAACATTTTGCGGGATACGTATAAGGATATCTATACGTAGAGATAGGCGCGCGGCGGCTTCGGGGGCAGAGATGGATGAAGACCAGGCGGCCGAGATCGTCGAATACTTGCTCACAGCAGCCCGCGAACTTGAAGAAGCGAGGGCGGCTGCGGACATTCTTGCAGACCATGATAAGGATGCCGCCTCGGTCAGGGATCTCGTCATCAAGCTCAATTCGGAGCTGCTGCAAACGATGTTTCAGCGCTTTCCCGATTTGCTTCCGTTTGACGAGTTTCCCGCCATTAGCAGCTCGCTGCGATGGAACCAGGTCCGACTTCCGCCATCCGTATCAGAGACGCAGGTCGATCAGATCATCTTCTCGGTCGTTGCGCCTAGCTGGCATAAAATGGCGCGCATCATCTGGGATGCCGTACAACAAGGCCAAGAACACGGCCTCGGCGTTACGGACGAAATGTTCGCTGCCCGCATTCACGCCTTGGTTGAAGCCGGCCGCCTCGAAAAACAGGGCGATGTCCGCAAATGGCGACATAGCGAGGTGCGATTGAAGGCTGAAGGGACGGCGACCCGTCCTAACTGACGTGCAGCTGCTACTGGCCGTTCAGAAGACTGACCACGAACCTGCCACCGACGATGAACAGGTACGTCCCGAACGCCATTTCAAGCGCGCGTTTCGACAGGGCATGCGCCGCCTTCACCCCGAGCGGCGCCGTAATAAGCGTGGTCGGCATCACCAGCAGGGCTCCGATCAACGACACATAGCCGAACGCGAACGGCACCTGCAGCGCGGCCACATCGGGAAAGCGCGCGGCGGCGGGCCAGCCGGCATAGACATAGCCGATCGCGCCGGGGATCGAGATCAACACCGCCAGCGCCGACGAGGTCGCGACCGCCTGGTGGATCGGCCGGCCGTAGAACGTCATCAGCAAATTCGCGAACAGGCCTCCGCCGATCCCCATCAAGGTCGACAATAGCCCGACGAAGAAGCCGTAGACGCGCATCAGAAAACCCTTCGGAACGTCGTCGCCGAACTTCCAGGTTTCCCGCGCCAGTAACAGCCGCGCCGCCGCCGACCACGCCACCATCACGAACACGATCTTGAACAGGCGCTCCGGCGCGAAACGTGCGGTGACGCTGCCGGCGATCACGCCGATCACAATCGGCAGCCACCAGCGCTTGAGGATTTCCATGTCGACCGCGCCCCTGTTGTAATGGGCGCGAAACGAGGAGAGCGAGGTCGGGATGATGATCGCAAGCGAGGTGCCGATACAGAGCGGCATCCGCACCTCGAGCGGCACGCCGGCGAGCCGGAAGCATTCGTAAAACACCGGCACCAGGATGGCGCCGCCGCCGATGCCGAACAATCCGGCCAGAAAACCCGACAGTGCGCCGACCGCAATCAGCAGCAGGGCGAGTTCGATGAGCTCCTTCGGATCGAGGCCGGCCGCCATGTCCTAAGCATCCCACGTTAGCGCCTGTGACCCGCGCATCTGTACGGCCGCTGGCAGACCGCGATGGCGATCGCCAGAGAGACATAGCTGCTTCTGAAATGCGGGAGTATCCATTATCTCTCGCAGGCACCGGTGCTATCGGCACTGTCGCGCGGATGCACCTGGCAGTGCGGCGCTTCGCCGGCGGCAGAAAAGCGGGCCGCAGAAACCGCATATCCGGTCGGCTCTGGATGAATAGCCTCGATGGTCGCCACCGCCGCGAAGGAGGCGCTGGCATCGCCCTCGTGGCTGGCCGAGCCGATCTGGCCCGCCTGCCACCTGCTGGAGCGATTGCTCGCCTGTTACGAGCCGATGCCCGCCCGCTGCGCTCCTCCATGAACAGAATACTCATTCAATTCTTCGGCTAGGCCAACGTCCGTGGTATACCAAGCCGCTGAATAGTCGCGTTTCGTAGCTCTATAGCAATGAACGATGATTTCATTCCAAGCGATTTGATCGTTGCGCGGACTGACTCGACTCCGTAAATAGAATTCGTCTACCGCGTTCCCCGATGGGCCCGGCCGCGGTCCCATACAACGTAAAAAAGCCGCCGAATGACCGCCAGGATCGAACGACCGCTATCGCCCCATTTGCAGACCTATCGCGTCACCCTGACGATGGCGCTTTCCGTCGTCCACCGCGCCACCGGGATTGCGCTCTATTTCGGCACGCTGCTGCTCGCCTGGTGGCTGATTGCAGCGGCGTCCGGCCCCGGGGCGTATGCCAATGTCCAGGCCTTCACCGGCAGCATCATCGGTAAGCTGATCGTGTTCGGCTACACTTGGGCACTGCTGCACCATCTGGTCAGCGGTATCCGCTACTTCTTCTGGGACCTCGGCTACGGCTTCAAGGCCAACGAGCGCGAGGCCCTCACCTGGGGCGCGCTGATCGCGGGCATTTCGCTGACTGTCCTGGTCTGGATCATCGCCTACACGGTCGGAGGCGGACGATGAGCCGCCCCTCCTCGATGCGCACGCCGCTCGGCCGCGTCCGCAATCTCGGTTCCTCACATTCCGGCACCACCGATTTCTGGCGCCAGCGCCTCACGGCGGTGGCGATGACGCTGCTGATCGTGCCCGTCATCGTGATCGTGCTGATGCTCATCGGCCGCAATCAGGCCGGCGCGGCGCAAATCCTCGGCTCGCTTCCGATCGCCATCATCCTGGTCCTCTTCATCATCGCCAGCGCCTGGCACATGAAGATCGGCATGCAGATCATCATCGAGGACTATGTGCACAACGAGACGCTGAAGCTCGCCAGCGTAATGGCCAATAATTTCTTTTGTATCGCGGTCGCCTTGGCGTCGATCTACGCGATCGTCAAATTGTCATCGGGAGTGTAGCCCATGGCTGCTGAAGGTAACGGCAAGGCCACGAGCGGCAGTGGCCCGGCCAGCAACGGAAAAGCCTATCCGATCGAGGACCACACCTACGACGTCGTGGTCGTCGGCGCCGGCGGCGCGGGCCTGCGCGCCGTGGTCGGTTGCAGCGAGGCTGGCCTGCGTACCGCCTGTATTACAAAAGTGTTCCCGACGCGCTCGCATACGGTCGCGGCCCAAGGCGGCATATCGGCTTCGCTCGGCAATATGCATCAGGACGACTGGCGCTGGCACATGTACGACACCGTCAAGGGGTCGGACTGGCTCGGCGACCAGGACGCGATCGAATACATGGTGCGCAACGCGCCGGAAGCCGTCTACGAGCTGGAGCATTGGGGCGTGCCGTTCTCGCGCACCGAGGACGGCAAGATCTACCAGCGTCCGTTCGGCGGCATGACGATGGACTACGGTAAGGGCCAGGCGCAGCGCACCTGCGCCGCCGCCGACCGCACCGGTCACGCCATGCTGCACACGATGTACGGCCAGGCGCTGCGCCACTCGGCCGAGTTCTATATCGAGTTCTTCGCCATCGATCTGATCATGGACGACCAGGGCGTCTGCCGCGGCGTCATCGCGCTCAAGCTCGACGACGGCACGTTGCACCGCTTCCGCGCCCAGACCACGATTCTCGCCACCGGCGGCTACGGCCGCGCCTATGCCTCCTGCACCTCGGCGCATACCTGCACCGGCGACGGCGGCGGCATGGTACTGCGCGCCGGCCTGCCGTTGCAGGACATGGAGTTCGTCCAGTTCCACCCGACCGGGATTTACGGCGCCGGCTGTCTCGTCACCGAGGGCGCGCGCGGTGAAGGCGGCTATCTCGTCAATTCCGAGGGCGAGCGCTTCATGGAGCGCTATGCGCCCTCCGCCAAGGACCTCGCCTCCCGCGACGTGGTCTCGCGCTCGATGACCATCGAGATTCGCGAAGGCCGCGGCGTCGGCAAGAAGAAAGACCACATCTACCTGCACCTCGATCATCTCGATCCGAAGGTGCTGCAGGAACGGCTGCCCGGCATTTCCGAATCGGCGAAGATCTTCGCCAATGTCGACGTCACCCGTGAGCCGATTCCGATCGTGCCGACCGTGCACTACAACATGGGCGGCATTCCCACCAATTATCACGCCGAAGTCCTGACCAAGAAGGACGGCGACGACAATGCCGTGGTGCCGGGCCTGATGGCGATCGGCGAAGCGGCCTGCGTGTCCGTGCACGGCGCCAACCGGCTCGGCTCCAACTCGCTGATCGACCTCGTCGTGTTCGGCCGCGCTGCTGCGCTGCGGCTCGCGGAAAAGCTGACGCCGAACGGCAAGCAGCCCGAACTGCCGAAGGATTCCGCCGACATGGCGCTCGGACGGCTCGATCATTACCGCCATGCTTCCGGCGGCACGCCGACCGCGAAGCTGCGGGACAGCATGCAGCACGTGATGCAGAACAATTGCGCGGTGTTCCGCACCGGCGAAATCCTTCACGAAGGCCAGAACCTGATTCACAAGGTGCATGGCGGCATCGGCGACATCGCGACCACCGACCGCTCCCTGGTGTGGAATTCCGACCTGATCGAGACGCTCGAATTCGATAATCTGATCGTGCAGGCGGTGGTCACCATGGATTCGGCGGCGAACCGCACCGAAAGCCGCGGCGCCCATGCGCGCGAGGACTTTGCCGAGCGCGACGACAAGAACTGGATGAAGCACACGCTGGCCTGGATCGATCCGAACGGCAAGACCGTGATCGATTACCGCCCGGTGCACGACTACACGATGACGAACGACGTCCAGTACATCCCGCCGAAGGCGCGGGTGTATTGATGACGACAGCGAAGGCTTGCAAGCATGGCTGAATTCACGCTTCCGAAAAATTCGAAAATCACCGGCGGCAAGGCCTGGCCGAAGCCGGCCGGCGCGACCGAGACGCGCGAGTTCCGGGTCTATCGCTGGAATCCGGACGACGGCAAGAACCCGAGCGTCGACACCTATCATGTCGACATCAACGATTGCGGGCCGATGGTGCTCGACGGCCTGATCTGGATCAAGAACAACATCGACCCGACGCTGACCTTCCGCCGCTCCTGCCGCGAAGGCGTCTGCGGCTCCTGCGCCATGAACATCGACGGCCAGAACACGCTGGCCTGCACCAAGTCGATGCACGACGTGGCCGCAGGTGGCGCGGTGAAAGTCAATCCGCTGCCGCATCAGCCGGTCGTGAAGGACCTGGTGCCCGACCTGACGAACTTCTACGCGCAATATGCCTCGATCGAACCGTGGCTGAAAACCACGACGCCGACGCCGCAGAAGGAATGGAAGCAAAGCCACGAGGACCGCGAAAAGCTCGACGGCCTTTACGAGTGCATCCTGTGCGCCTGCTGCTCGACTTCCTGCCCGAGCTACTGGTGGAACAGCGAACGCTTCCTCGGGCCCGCCGCGCTGCTGCAGGCGACGCGCTGGGTGAAGGATTCCCGCGATGAGGCCACCGGCGAACGGCTCGACAACCTCGAAGACCCGTTCCGGCTCTACCGCTGCCACACCATCATGAACTGCGCCAAGGCCTGCCCGAAGGGCCTGAACCCGTCGGAAGCCATCGCCGAACTCAAGCTGAAGATGGTCGAGCGCCAGATCTAGGCGTGATGCCGTAGATCCTACGGGTTGTCTGGGGACAATATAGTTCGTCTTGGACAAAATAGTTCTTCCTAGACAATAATGTTCCTTCAAGATGAGACCGCGCGTCACCAATTCGGTAGTATGACACCGTCGAGGCCCAGGGTCCTTCTGATGAGACCCGCCAAGGCGGGCGACCGTCAGATAGCACCTTACGCAAGAGGGAGGGTAATCCGTTCGTTATGATGTGATCACGAGGGCCGACCCTTTGCGCAGCCATAACAAGTTCAAGCCAGCAATCGAGAGCCAATTCGCCGAAATCCATAGAGGCGTTCTGGAGAAGCCCGTCGGCAAGCGGCGCGATCAACTCGACGACGCCTGGTTCAAAGGTCCCCAAGGCCCGCAAGCTCTATTCGCAGGGCGAATCTTGTCCTTCGACGAACGTGCGGGCCTCGTGTGGGGCCAGCTCATGGCCGATGGCAAAGCCAAGGGGCGTCCGCGCAGCGGCCTGGACACCATCATCGCCGCCATCGCCCAGGCCAACGACTGCATCGTCGTCACGGACAACGAGCGCGATTTCGCAGGCATCGAGATCGTCAATCCGCTGCGTGGGTCTGCCCCCGCTGACGAGACGCGGAGGGACTGACAGGCATGGCGAGCGCGGGCGATATAGAGACCTTTAATCTGGACAGCCGTCAGCTCGCCCGGATCGAATCTGTTCATCGGGGCTTTCTCTACCAACATCTCTATGCCGCGTCCTGCCTGTTTCAGGCTGCCAACGCCGGCGTGACCCACGTCGTGGTCGAAAATGACGAAGATGTGGAGTTGGTGCTCTCCGACAAACGCATCTACGCGCAGATTAAAACACGCAGCTCTCATCTCATTTTTGGCGACATCGAGGGCGCTCTTTCGCGGTTCGATGCGATTCGGACCGAGCATGCGGATGGTCGACGAAGCGGAACGGCCGCGTTCGCCATCATCTCAAACAGCGCCCCAGGTCCGGAACTATCTGATCGCCTTAGGCACAAAGTCTGGCCGGCTGACGTCGCCTTGCTTTGGCCCGGCAATAGATCCTCGAATGAGCATGCGCTGCCCGCGCCATGGAGCAGCGTCTCCGATGGCTTCACCGCCTGCCGCGCAGCAGCGAGCACTTTGCCGTTTTCAATTTTGGCACCGGAAACGCTTGTCTGGAAACTCGCGGGCAGGATCATGGCCGCCGCAGCGGGGATCGAGCCGAATCCCAACCACACGTTCGTCGTGCAGGACCTTCCGGCGCTTTTTGAGCAATTGGTGGTTCAACTGCAGGACTTTCCGGCTCCGCCCCTTCGATACCGACCCCAGGACAAAGAACCGCCGCTCGTCACCTCGCATCGAGTGCGACTGGTCACCGGCTTCTCCGGAGCCGGCAAAACCTCTTGGGTCTCGCAGACAGCCCTGCACACAAGCGACAGGCTTGCCTACTACGACGTCGCTGACATCTCGGGGCCGGCCTTGGCCAGCTCAGTCGCCCGCGAACTCGCGGCGCGCCTCTTTGGGAAAACCGGCGGCAAATTAGGCGAGATTCTGTTGCCCGGAGCGACGGGGACGGAGATCCTCTTCGCTATCGGGCGCCACCTTGCGGAAAACGGGCTCACTGCGACCCTGGTGCTGGACAACGCACATCGCGTACCTGCCACCGACTTGGTTTCGCTCATCGAAGCCTCGTCCCACCTCCATTTCGTTTTGCTGGCGCAGCCCAACGCTGCGGTAGCTCGCATCGAGGCGACACTGGGCGTTCAAGCGGAACCGCTTCTCGGCTGGACCAATGAAACCGCGGCCGCCGAAGGCTCATCGCTCGGGTGCCGGGGTGACTATGCGACCTATGTGCGCCTGCTCAAGCTTACGAGTGGACTGCCGCTCTATATGCAGAACGCGCTGAAGATCGCGACCAACAATTATGATGGAGAGGTCATTCGGCTCTGCAACGCGCTCGAGGAGCGGACGCACATCGTCGAGACCGCTCAGGAACTGATCCTCGCCGAGGTGTTCGAGGGTTATAGTGACGATGAGCGCTGGGTCGTCGCTGCGCTCAGTCTCAGTGATGTTCCTCTCAGTCAGTCCGAAGCCAGCGACGTTCTGAATGCGACGTTCGCGCTTGAGAAACCCGCCGCGGCCGCCGCTTTCCGACGATTGCGCCTGACCGGAGCGATACAGATTTTCGGCGTGGATCGCTTCAAAGTCCACGACGCTATGAGGCCGCTGGGTCGCGTTCATCTCGATAGCTGCGGAGCGGAGACCGTGAAGAAAGCGCAGGGAGCGATCCGCGATCTGCTCATGACGGCGCTCCCCAGAAATCATGATCGTCAGCGCGTCTTCCTGCTGCTCCGCATGTTCGTCGCGCTGGGCAACATCAAACCGCTCGTCGAAATGGCGACGGACGAAATCTTCCATGAGCTGGGCTATATGGAAGAGATCACCGAGTACCTCAATCAAGTTGCGGCATCAGACGAGGTCCCGGCAGAGGACCGCTTTTGGGCCCTAGACGGGCTCGTCTTTGCGCACTTCAAGGTAGGAGACGACGCCGACATCCGTGCCAAGCTCGATCGCATGGACGAGCTGGTTCGCCGGAATGATCTCGGACTATCAGAACGTCTCGCCGTCGGCATGAAGCGCATGGTCTTTGCCGCCCGTGCCAAGGATGTTGTCGCCGTCAAGGCGACGATGAACGAATTGAGCCGCGTTCTGCCGCAAACCCCGCAGCACCTTCGCGTGGCGAAGTACAACTACGCACACGCGCTTTTCGAGCTAGGAATCATGGACGATTGCGTCACCGCGACGCTCGACCTGATCGTTGAATACTATGACCTGCTTGACCTCAGGCTCGGCGATGTGATGGGAAACAATCCTGACAAGATTTTCCCGCTGCTGAAGGGCGATCAGAGCCATACCGACGATCTCAAGCATCTGGCCGATGCCCTCGACCTGCAAGCGAAAGCGATCAAGGCAATGGGGAAGCATCCCGGCCTTGCTCATGTCCATGCGCTAAAATTCTATTCGATGGCGCATTCGTTGGATTCATTTGTCAGAGTCGGCCAGGAGTTGGTTGACGACTTCGTAGGACGACATGACTACATCGGCGCGCGGGACGTCATCGAGCGAAACCTGATGCCTACCATCCTCGGTCTGAAGCTGGCGGGTCGCGTCATTCCCGTCCGCAGTCAGTATGCTGTGGTTCTTGCTTACTGCGGCGCCTTCGAGGAGGCCGAGGCCGAGATGGCCCGCCTACTGCCCTACGAAAGCGGGCTCGATCCACGCGGCCAGAAGGAGCTGCAGGATCAGCGCGCCCTAATCGCAGAGTTGAAACTGAATCCGCCGCCGCCGCAGTGGCAGATGCCGGCTCAGCTCCGCGACCAGATCAATCGAAATCGAGGCGAGCTGCCTCAGCCTTGAGCATCCCATCGCCCCGCTAGGAGGCGATCCACCGGCGCAAGTAGTAGTCGACTTCCGACCTGCTTTTACAGTGATACGTTTTGCGGATCATCTTCCTCAGCGTCTCGCCGCCAGGTCCCATCCGTTCTTCCCCTTGCGCAAGGTCAACGGCGTCCAGTTCCGCCTGGGAAAATCCTTCCATCGGCATCGGATTCACTGTCCAGATCTCGTTGAGGCCCGCAACAGCTCCGTTCGAAAACTCGATGCGCCTCAGCAGTCTTGGAAGACGGCTCTCCAGTCCATACAGCCGAGCGGCTCCCAGCTTTGTGCTCACACGGACATCCACGATTGGTTTCCGCCGATAGAACGTGACGTCCGCTGGCTGCCCCGACGTCGACAACATCGTCAGCGTGTGTGTCAGCATTCCTTCGCGAGAGCCAAAATGCTCCTCTAGGCGCTTCATCGCCTCTTGCGGGGTAATATCGACGCTCAACGGTAGAACCTCATGCACCTCGGATACGCTAGGTCTCTCGCAATGCTGTTCGTGCAAACATTGGCTGTACGGCTTTTTCCCTTTTGGCGTAGTCTATTCCACAAACTCTATTGTGGAAGTGTCCGCGCCGCCAAGTGATCTAACTAAACGGCGGGGCCGCGAGGATGTTCTGCCCCTGGACAATGACGTTGCACCATCGCCTAGCCCGCGTCACAGCATTGTAAAGCAGCCGTCGCTTGTGCTCGACATCGCCGCCCACCTGATACGGCCATATGATCACGACGCCGTCGAACTCGCGGTTCTTGGCTTGCTGCACCGTCAATGCAGTAAACAGGTGCGTGGCGTTACCACCATGCTGTCGGCGAAGCGCTACGTTCCGGGCGATCACCGCCTCGATGTCCGCTCGGACAAACTCGGCCCGTCCCAAAGCATGGATTTGGTTTTCAACCCATAAGATTGCCGCGCGCACCGGCCCAGAGGGCGGAAGCGCACGAAGCGCGGCGAGAGCAGCCATGCCGGCCGAATTCGCACCGAGTTGCAGGCCACCGATGATGACCTGCGTCTCATCGCGGTCCGTTCCCTCCCAATGGATCGAATACGGACCGTTTCCCTGCTGCCCACACGGACCCTGACCGACACGGGCCACAACATTCTGAGCGAATCCACCCTGCAAAGCAGGGGTGATCACCGCGACGTTGCCGCCCTGGCGCCACGCGATGGCATTGGCGAGCAAGGTCGCGGCAAGTGGGACGCTCACGCCCGGCTGCAAGATTCGGAACCCTTGTCCGTTGACCGGCGCCTGTCCTCCGCGGATAGCCGTCGCCGCCGCGAGAAGCCCTCCGACATTGGTCCGACGCACCTGGACAAGCGTCTCAGGCTCTGCCGCGCCTTGCATCCATGCCACGAGCGGATTCGGACGAAGCGCCTGGTCGAGACACTGGAATTCGTCGGCCGCAATAAGCGTGCGCGTCGCGGCCGACAGCGCGGCCAACATTCGCAACCGTTGAGGCCTTAGGTCTTGGCCCTCGTCGACCAACACGATCGGGAAGCTCGCAGCCGTCCAACTCCGGACCTGCGCCTGCTCGAGAAGCATTCCTGCGGCATCGCAGACCGCATCAAATTCACCCTCGCTCCGCACCGGAATACCGAGCGCTGTGGCAAGTCCACGCCAGCGCCGATAGATCCGCCAGGCAAAGCTATCGACCGTGCAACATTCCACCCGCCCGAGGAGTCCGGGTACGGCGCGAAGCCGGTCGGCTAACCGACGACGAGCCCCGTGCATGAAGGTCAGCGCGAGAACGCGCTGCCCATCCATCAACGGGTGCGCGGCCAACGTTTCGGATAACATCTCCATCAGCCGAAACGTCTTCCCACATCCAGCGGCGCCTTCGACCGCGCGCACAGTCACGGTTGAAACACCTTCACAGTCGGGTTCGCCGCGTCAGCGGCAAACAACGGGTTGGCAATCCCCTTCGCGACGTCGGTGATCGCATTGAGAAGCGATCGAGCGCGCGCGCAGCAGACGTCGTTCGCTCCGATTGCGCCTGCGATGATCTCGTAAGAGGACGTGTCCTTCTTCAGGCCATGGGTCGCTCGAACGTCGCTTTTCAGCCTCGTGACTAGGTCGGCGACGGTTGCCGCCGGTTGATCGAGATGGATCGCAGCGAGACAAGCGTTCGCATCCGCCTCGATGATCCACCCAACGATGTCCTCCAGCATTTGTCCGTTCGGCCACCGGAAGATCACGCCCGAGTTCGGCGCACCTGCAGCGACAAGCTCGGCGGTATAGCCGACACCCTCGGCATCTCCATCGACTATCGCGAGCACACGAGGGTGCAGCGCCGCGACGGCATCGACTGTTCTGACCACCGCACCGTCGTGCGTCGGGATCACGCCGATGAAGGAGTCGAACCGGCACTCGTCCGCTGCCGCCCAGGTTTGGTGAAGATCGACCGCGCGGACCAACAGCCCCAACCATTCGTAGTCGGTGCGTCCCTCGGGAACCAAGACGAACTCGTGCATCACGGCGGCGATTGTCTCGACGCGGTTGACCTGAAACAGCTTTCGAACGCTGTTCGGCGTCGCAGCGGGCAAAGTTGACGTGAGCAACGAGACCGATATCAGCGCTCCATTCTCATTGCGCAGCACCGCGACACCTTTGGGATCGGCAAGAGCCGCCACCATTGGCGAATGCGTCGAAACGAACGTCTGTCGCGAAAGAGCCTGGATGCGGTGAACGAGGCGTCGCTGCAACGGCGGCGGCACATGCAATTCCGGCTCCTCCAGCGCCATCCAGAAACCTTCGTGCGACTCGGCTCGCATCCGGCCGAACTGCAGGAGCAGAAGAAGGTGCTGGAGCGACAGCAGGCCGCTCCCGTGCCGCCGCGCGGGGAGAGGAAGATTGCCGCCCTCATGGGCGTAGTGCGAGACAACCGACTCGAGGAGCCCGTCGCTATCTGTCGCCGTGACTCGAAGATGAAGGGTCGGCGCGGTGCGGAAGAAGCCGCGCAATTCCTGATTCAGCCGATCAACGATAGGCGCCAGGCGCTCGTCCTGCTCCAGGCTCGCCTGCGGCGCCCGCAACCTGTCCCGCTCGGTCAGAACCGATTCAGAAGGCTGGCCGTCGCCGGCTGCGATGACCCTGCGGAAAAGCTCTGACCCGAAGGATACCGTCCGGTCCCACGTCCTTGCGGCTGGTACGAGGAAAAACCCGATGTCGCGTATCAGCCGCGCCGAAAAGGCTGTGGCGCTCTCCTCTGCGAAAACGTCACCGACGGCATCGTCGTCGTGAAAATAGCGAAGCGTCTCCACTTCGAGCGACGGTCGATGGAATCGAGCGGCAAAGGCGACTTGGCACGCGAGCTGCCACGCCGGATCGTTTCGCGCCGGCATCACCGTGCCGTCCGCCGAATTCCACCATTTGACGATCCCGCGGTCCTCGCGAAACCAGTCCATGTGCTGTGCCGGATCGTCGCCCTCGAAGCCGATCACCGTCGCGACAAGCCGAATGCGATCCGCGGGCTGCGGGTTGCTGCCGTAGAAATCATGCTCAGTGAGTTGGCGGATCATCCGGTCTCGACCGAACAACAGCGCCAGCGCCTCAATGACAGTAGTCTTGCCGCAGTTGTTGGGACCAACGAGTACGGTGTGAGGCGAAAAGCGGACTACACCTTCACGGATGCCGCGGAAATTTTCGATTTCTAATTTTGCAATCTGCACGACACCCCCCAGAACAAATTCTTCTAAGTCAAATGCACCCCATCGGACAGGGATGGACTTGCGTTCTCCCGCCTTCGGCGCGAGCGCTCGTTCGTCAACATTACGATTAACACAAGCTGTTCGATCAGAACCCCCCGGTATTCGTTAGCAAATCGGCGCTGCCTTTGAGGGGAAAGCCTTCCCCTCCGGCCGAGCCTTTGGTCTCGGCCGACCCCGTCTGCGGACCGTCTGCGGGGAGACCCCGCAACGCCCCCTAGAGTGAGAGCGCGGACCCTCAGCTCACCGATGAGCAGCGTGCAAGCTTGATCGACGTCGCAGCCAAGTGCCCGGTCCAACGCATTCTGGAGGGCTCTCCCTCGATCAGGACGAGCTCACATGGCGATCAGGAGGCCGGAAATCGTGAGATTCAACGGCAAGGGCTATTGGGATGCGACGAGGCCGTGGATACCGGAAGGATACGCGCCACTCGGAAGGTCCGCGGCCTGATTTCGCGGCCGACAAACCGCGCCCTCATTTTTTGGAATGTCGTGTTGATCCGGGTTCGTCGAGATCAATCGAGTTTCGGATTATTGTGTTGGAGTGTGACCGATCGCGTTCCGGCTTTGTGCCCTCAGACCCAGGGGGCACACCACTTGACCAATTGTCGGCTCGTATCAACATTGAATCATCAATGTCGGAGCCTGAACATGAAGGTGGCATTTCAGAAGTGGGGCAGCAGCCTGGCACTGCGAGTGCCAAAAGCATTCGCCGATGAAATCGGTGCCAGCGACGGCAAGGCCGCCGAAATGACCGTGAGCGATGGCAAACTGGTGATCGAGATCGCGCGGTCGCCGCTAAGGCGTCGCTATACCCTCGACAAGCTGGTTGCCGGTATATCGCCGGATAACCGTCATGAAGAGATCGATTGGGGGCCACCTGTCGGCAACGAAGTCTGACAACAGGGTCGGGACGAAACGTTTGAAGTCGAGGGCGCTCACGTGATCGCCCGAGCTTTGGACAATACGAGATTGAAGGTGACAAATTTGGCGACGCCATTAACAGGTATAGATCGGCGAAGACGCGCGGCAATATTGGCGAAAGCCATGTTAGTCTTCGGATCCAAGCAGCAAGCCGCACAATGGCTGGAACGTCCCGCCGTCGGCCTGGACCAGCACAAACCGATTGATCTGTTGGCGACGCCGGCTGGCGTTAAGCTGGTGGAAGATTACCTGGTTCGAATTGAGCACGGCGTCCATACGTGACGCAGCCACGTTGTCCTCCGAATTGGGCTTGGCCCAAAATCTCAGGCGATGCGAGGCGCGCATCATGTGATGCATGATACGGCACTGCGCGCCAAGACATCGATCGGTCAAAATGGAATGGCAAGGAAGCCCACAACCGATTTGAGAACGCCGATGCAAGAGCCGCCGCTGGATCCCCTTGCGACTCGTATGCCCGCTTAGCATTATGTTTGCGGCAACGATTCTCTTGCGCACGGACCGTCCTTCAAATGCCTGCGTGACAAGATCCTCGACAAATGCGCTGGAGTCTGCCTGCAACGAAGAACCGTTTTGCTGCTTCGATCTCCGCTGGCTGTGCACCAGTCGACCGAAGCGCCCTCAGATAGTCCGATTAAGGCAGCTCCCAGCGGCGTCAACACTGAAACCGCATCTGGTGTGGTATGTATCTCGCCTGGAAAGACGAGGACTATTTGGCTGTTCGTGCCGGTGAGATTGTCGTGCACATCCACGCATGAGTGGACGGCCACAACATTCGTTGGGAGCTGGTCGTCTGGGACAATGGTGGCGCGGTGAACCTCCCTTAATAGATTTGAGGCGGCCGGCGACACGCGCCTATCCGCCAGTGCGGAGGTCGCGACAGCGACCAGTCTTTCTTGATCGGTCTCCGAAATCGTAACTGGCGGCAGTTTCACCGAGGGTTCATGGTATTGAGTAGTGTGGTCGGCATTCATCACAACCTCCTTGGGTTGTAGCCGGTCATATCCGGTCACGAGATTGAGAAACGATGCTCCTCTCGGCTGCACGGTGAGAACCAGCAGCGAGAGCCTCGCGCTTGAATGCGCTCATTTCTTCCGCGAGGTCCTCCAATAGTTGGTGTTGTTCGGCCTGGCCGATCTTGCCGCTTGCCAACTTGCGATAGCGATCAAGGTTCGACCGGCTGAAGAACCTTGCCATTCCTGGTGCAGACTTTTTCAAGCTAATACGCTTTATACCCGATCTCGTCATTACCCTCTCGCTCCCGCGGAGTTGGGCGGCTTCGTCTGCGTGCCACACGACATTGCTACAGGCCCGCCCCAACTCAATTGCTGCAGGCCGGTCCCAACTCGTTTTATCCGTCGAAACATGCTGCGCACAAACGAAAACTATTAGCGCTTCAATGCAACGCCATTGCATGCTCATGATCCTTTACGCGCGCCATAGACTTGCGTGCGCTTTCCTGCGTGATTCGACGGCTGCGCGGCCGCGAAGTCGCCAAGCGCCTGCGTGCAGAAACCAGCTCAGAGGCAGCGCATGTCATCCTGATTACCGATTCATGGCGCGGACACGACCCGCATTCCTGGCGGGGACACGACCCGCAACCGGATTGGAAGCACACGGCCTGATTGTCGCCGCGAATGTCGTCATTGACTTTCCGCAGCGAATGCCTAAGTCTTGCATCATCATGTTGAGCTTTGCGACATTTCGTCGAGGCCTGTGTCACGCAGGCAATCTGATCGCGGGCATTTAGCCCCGAGCTCAGTGGGCGCCGTCGTACCCCGAGCTCGGGGACCATCACACCAAGCTGACTGTAGCGGGTCGCCACTTTGGTGGTCGGCCGCCCAGTAGCCGATACGGCGCATTCTTCAGAAAGCTTGTTCACCCGCTCCGGGCCGCACAGCGGTGCTGGCGCGTATCTGAAATCCAAGAGCCGCCGGACTAAATCCGCTGCGGAGGAGGTGCGCTATGAACGGCAGATCGGACGAAACGCTCTCCAAAAATCCAAGGACGGACGCACAGCCGCCTCGAACCAATTTTCGGCTCGTTTCGCGTGAGGAGCGACAGCCAGAGCCGATGCGGCCGGGAGAGACCGCTCGGAAACTCCAGGGACCCCGAGCCAATCAAGCAAGCCGGCGTCACTGGGGCGACAACGATGACGATCCGGGTCCGACCGCTGCCTGAACGGCAGATTTCGAACAGGAATAGGAGACGATCATGACAACACAACGCAAGGCGTTAGCCGTTAGCGGTGAGATCAAGCCGCGCATAACGCTCACGGCCAAGGATTACGAAAGAATTTCGCGACTCGCGCGAGCGGCAGCGATCAGGATGCCGGAGCTAGTGTCGGTCCTTACCGAGGAGCTCGAGCGGGCGCACGTTCTTGCAGACGGCCTGTCAGCTCAGACCGTGTGCATGGGTAGCGAAGTCGAGTTCCGTGATGACACGACGGGAAAGGTCCAGACCGTGATGCTCGTCTACCCGGGCGATGCGGACATTTCGCAGGCAAGGATATCCGTTCTCACCCCCGTCGGGGCCGCGCTGATCGGCCTCAGCGCCGAAGATTCCATCACCTGGGAAACACGGACCGGAGAACTTCGGCAATTGACCGTCCTCAATGTCCGCGAGCCCCCGCTTGCCTGAGGCTCGCGGCAATGGTTGCCGGAGTGAATCAGCTCTTCTAACCGCTCACAAGCCGGAGTTTCTCAACACAATCGACGCAAAGCAGACTTGCATGCGGTCGCTTCTGACCGAGGCGAACCGAGCCAATTTTCGACTTTTGGGATAACTCGGTGATCTTATTCTAGGATGAAAAAATAAGTGAGAGGACGTGACGGGCGATGGTTGTTTCTTCGCTTGTGCGAATTACGCGAACTTCGACGGAACTAGAATCGAGGCTTACAAGATCGGCACCGTCGTCGTTTGCTTTTGGATCGAGTTCGAGACCCAGCCAATGGAGCCTTGTGCAGATCATGGCGCGCACTTTCGCAGCGTGTTCGCCGATGCCCCCGGTGAACACAAGACACTCAATGCCCCCCAGTGTGAAGGCCATGCCGCAAACGGTTTTCGCCACTTCGAACGTAAAGAGTTCGATGGCCTCGGCTGCTCGCGGATCGCTGCTCGACAGAAGCGAACGCATGTCGCCAGAGATGCCCGAGACACCCAGTAAGCCCGACTTGTGATAGAGAAGTTGTTCTAAATCGTCCGTCGACATGCCCCGCTCGCGCTGAAGATAAAGCAGGATGCCGGGGTCGATTGCCCCGCAGCGGGTGCCCATCATCAGCCCATCGAGCGGGGTGAAGCCCATAGTCGTATCGACGCTCTGGCCGCCACGCATTGCACACAGGCTTGCGCCGCTGCCGAGATGTGCAACAACGGTGCGTTTGCTGACTAGGACCGGCGAGATTTCCTGAAGTTTTCCCGCAATGAATTCGTAGGAAAGCCCATGGAAACCGTAGCGACGAATACCGCTTGCCTCGTAGTTGCGGGGGATCGCGAAGCGGCTAACCGGAGGGGAAAGGGAAGCGTGAAAGGCCGTATCGAAGCATCCGATCTGCATCAGTTCTGGACGTAACGAGATCAATGTCCTGGCAGGCGACAGGCATGCTTCCTGATGCAGCGGAGCCATCGGTGTCAAGCGGGCGAGTTCGTCGATCGTCTCTCGGGTCAACCGGGTCGGGGCAACAAAAAGCGGGCCGCCGTGCACTATGCGATGTCCCACAGCAGATAGGCCGCCGCTTCCCGTATTCTGCTCTGTCCAACCCAGGATATCTTTCAGAATATCTTCCTGCTTCCTAGGTGAGGTCCAGCAGAGGTCCAGGACTACCTTGTCATGCATGTCCTTGACTGTCAGATATGGCTTATCGTTGATGTTCTCGACTTCACCTGCGAACAGGTGCCTGGGTTCGGCGCCGGCAGTAGCGAACAGACCAAACTTGATGCTCGAAGATCCGGCATTCAGGACGAGTATTGCTTTTGACATCGCTTTCATCCGCGGCAGCTAACAAGATTGGTGAAGCGAACGCGTTAGTCGCCGACTTCAGCAGCCGTCTTGTACGGCCAGCTCCACGCTCGAATCTCGGGCATGTCCTCGCCGTGTTCACGCACATAACGGGTGTGTTCGAGCAGCTTGTCGCGAAACTGCTGCTTGACGTGTGCATTGGCCACCGCAAGGTCAGGGACGCGGTCGACGGCATCGATAGCAAGATGGTATCGGTCGAGCCTGTTGAGAACGACCATGTCGAACGGCGTCGTGGTCGTCCCTTCCTCCTGGAACCCATGAACATGCATCTCGGAGTGGTTGGTGCGGTTATAGGTGAGACGGTGGATCAGGTAGGGATAGCCGTGATAGGCAAAGATCACCGGCTTGTCCCGCGTAAATATGCCGTCGAAATCGCTATCGCTAATTCCATGCGGATGCTGATCTTTTGGCTGAAGTGTCATGAGGTCGACGACGTTGACCACACGAATCTTGAGGTCTGGCAGCGCCTTTCGGAGAAGGTCGACCGCGGCAAGCGTTTCCAACGTCGGGACGTCGCCGGCGCAGGCCATCACGACGTCGGGCTCCGCACCGATCGCCTCGCTGCCGGCCCACCTCCATATGCCGATGCCGGCGTCGCAATGAGTCGCTGCTTCCTGCATGGTCAACCATTGCGGTGAAGGCTGCTTGCCTGCAACGATGACGTTGATGCGGTCGTAGGTTCGCAGGCAATGGTCGGTGATCCAGAGTAGTGTGTTAACGTCAGGCGCGAAATATACGCGGACGATGTCGGCCTTCTTGTTGACGACGAGATCAACGAAGCCGGGATCTTGATGACTGAATCCGTTGTGGTCCTGACGCCAAACGTGCGAGGTCAACAGGTAGTTGAGCGAAGCGATCGGCCTCCGCCACGGCAGACTTCGCGAGACTTTCAACCATTTTGCATGCTGGTTGAACATCGAATCGACGATGTGGACGAAAGCTTCGTAGCAACTGAAAAAGCCGTGCCGCCCGGTGAGCAGGTAACCCTCGAGCCAGCCCTGGCAGAGGTGCTCGCTGAGAACTTCCATAACGCGGCCGTCCTGACCGAGGTGGACATCGTAGGGTTCGATGGATTCCATCCAGATCCGCTCAGTGACCTCGAACACTGCATCAAGCCGATTTGACGCCGTCTCGTCCGGCCCCATGATCCTGAAGTTCCGGGCCTCTTCGTTGAGCCTCACCACATCCCGCAGGAATTCGCCCATTACGCGTGTTGCTTCGCCCATGGTACCGCCAGCATGCGGTACCTCGATGGCGTAATCGCGATAATCCGGCAACTTGAGTTCGCGCTTCAGAAGTCCCCCATTGGCGTGAGGGTTGGCACCCATACGCCGCTCGCCTTTTGGCGTCAGTTCCTGCAATTCCGGCCGCAGACTTCCGGCTTCGTCAAAGAGTGTCTCGGGTCCATAACTGCGCATCCATCGCTCAAGCAATGCCAGATGATCGGGATTACCGCGCGGGTCTGCGATCGGGACTTGGTGCGCGCGCCAGAAACCTTCGACCTTGAGGCCGTCAACTTCTTTCGGGCCTGTCCATCCCTTGGGACTGCGCAGCACGATCATTGGCCAGGCCGGCCGCGGTCCAATTGCATTACCTTCACGCGCAGTCTTCTGAATCGTGCGAATGCGGTCAAACGCCGTTTCCAGCGAGTCAGCCATCAACCGATGCATCTCTCGTGGATCGTCGCCCTCAACGAAAAGCAATTCGTGCCCGTATCCAAGGAAAAGGTGCTTGATCTCCTCGTCGCTCATTCGGCCAAGGATCGTGGGGTTGGCAATCTTGTACCCGTTCAGGTGAAGGATCGGCAGAACGGCCCCGTCATGCGTCGGGTTCAGGAACTTATTGGAATGCCAGGATGCAGCAAGCGGTCCCGTCTCGGACTCCCCGTCGCCGACCACGCAGGCAGCGATGAGGTCTGGATTGTCAAAGACGGCGCCATACGCATGCACTAGCGCATAGCCCAGCTCGCCACCCTCGTTGATCGAACCTGGCGTTTCCGGAGCCGCATGGCTCGGAATTCCGCCTGGGAATGAAAATTGCCTGAAGAGCTTCCGCATACCGTCGGCGTCGCGGGAAATGTCTGGATAGATCTCGCTATAGGTGCCTTCAAGATAGGTGTTGGCGATCATCCCGGGCCCGCCATGACCTGGTCCGCATATGTAAATTACATTCAGATCACGCCTGCGAATTGCGCAGTTGAGATGCGCGTAGATAAAATTAAGACCGGGCGTTGTCCCCCAGTGACCCAGCAATCGCGGCTTGATGTGCTCCGGGCGAAGCGGCTCTCGGAGCAATGGATTGCCGAGAAGATAGATCTGACCGACCGACAGATAATTTGCCGCACGCCAATATCGGTCGAGCAGGCTGTATTCCTTCGCGTTTTCGTCCGAAAGAGGAGCGTGTGTGGCAGTTTCTGGCATAAGTCAGCTCCGTTTATGCGGTGAAGTTAGGGAACTGAACGCATGAGCGGGCCGAATGGCCACATCGAGCCGACCAAAAAGTGGCCTCGGTATCTCCATCGTGCGCTCGACGAGATCTCTCCATATGCCCTTCAAACGCGCCACTTTATCTACCACGTCCGGTCATGGCGGACCTCAAAACGAACTTCCGCAGCGCTTTGGCGAAGCCTTCGTTCTCGTTGCTGTCCGTCACCACGCTCGCGTGCGCCTTCACCTCGTCGCTGGAATTGCCCATAGCAATGGAAAAACCGCCTTTACGAAACATGAATACGTCATTCGGCATGTCCCCAATCGTCGCAATCTGGACAGGTCGAACATCGAAAAATTTGGATAAGGTGGTCACGACTGTTCCCTTGTTAGCCTTTGGGTGAGTCACATCAAGATAGTAGGACTGCGAGCGCGCCGCGCTTGCAGTCCTACCCAGAATGCGTTGAGCCGCTTTTTCGCAATCGGCCACCAGGTCAAGATCATCGGAGACACCGACTATCTTCACCGCCTGAGCTAAATGTTCGTCGGTGAAGGACGCTACGACTTTCGCGTCGAACTTTACCGTCGACGTCTCGCGCGCAACATGAGGCGCATTCTTGAAGCGGATGAACCAGTCATCCGCAGTGTAGATCCAAGCATCAAGATCGCGGTCGAGCATCAATTCGAGGGCCTGTCTGGCGGTCGCGAGATCAAGCGTGTGGCTCTCGATGACAGAGAGATCGGGATTAACGAACACGCCGCCGTTGAAGCCGGCGATAGCTCCCTGCAGATTGAGTGGCTCGATAAGCATGCTCATGCCGCGTGGAGGGCGGCCGCTGGTGATGGCAAGCGCAAGGCCGGCGTCATGCAGTTCCGCTGCTGCTGCCTTTGTCGCTTCGGTGAGAACCTTGTCGCGGGTAACCAGTGTCCCGTCAACGTCGGCCAACAGGAGACGGATGTCGCGCTGCCTGTTCACAGCATCTGCTCCGACGGCGTCGGGCCAAGTTCGAAACGCTCGTATCTGTCTAGAGGAGATCGTTTGGTCTGCTGGAAAAACATGGCAGCGGGCTCCATTAGTGCTGAGGTTGCGCGCGTGATCACAAAGCGCGCTAAAGCGCATCAGCCGTCCAAGTAATCAGCTCGGTTCCGATGCTGTCGAATGCGTTATTGAGGGCAGCGACCCCAGAAAGCGGATCGACCTTGTCGAGCTTTCTGCTTTGCAGGAACACGCGAGACGCGACCAAGCGCTCATTTTTGGTGAGAATCCGTGCTGAAAATCCGATCACGGCGGACGCATCCGGATCGCCCTTGATTTGGAAACTTCTGATATCGATGAGAAGCTGGTAATCCGCGTCAAGACCATCCATTGAACGCAGTGGTGCATGCGCAATGTCGTAGTCTTCGAAGCTCTGGAGGATAGCCCTCGATCGTTAGCGACGTCTGTTCACTGCGACTCCGACGACTCCGACCAATTTCAAGTCACGGCAATCAGCTGTGTTTCGCTTTTTGTATAAGTCTCACATGATGCCTCCGTAACCGCAACTTCACGCAGAGACACGGACGGCCTTTTCGATTGATCACCGCACACTTTCGCCGCTGCGCGTCACGTCAGCGAGGATCTGACAATCCATCTTGCAAGGACGTTAGACAAACGAATTTTATTGTCACTTAAATGCATTTTTGCGGATGTATGAGATTGCGCATCGAGCTTGCTAGAACCCTTTCCCGAGATTTTCTCAACACGGAGTGTCATTAGGAGCGCTGACCGCCTGATCCAATCCGCGTCATATCCGCAGCCGATTTCGCGGTGCCCATTCCAACAAAGGATCATTGACCAAGCCGTACCATGTGCCCAAGATGGTCCGACAAAGGATTTTCCATGTTGGACAACGTTTCCGCCCTCAAGCTCGTACTTACTGGCGACCCCGCGCTCATCGCCATTGTGCGGCTGTCACTGATCGTGAGCTTGTCCGCGGTGTTCGTTGCCGCCCTCATTGGTGTTCCGCTCGGAGCTACGATCGCAATCACCCACTTTCCCGGCCGCCAGGTCGTAATCGTTTTACTCAATGCGTCGATGGGGCTGCCACCGGTCGTGGTTGGTTTGGCGGTCTATCTGATGCTCTCGCGGTCGGGCCCGCTCGGCTCCTTGGGGCTGTTGTTCACGCCGCAGGCCATGGTCATCGCACAGACGGTGCTGGTCGCGCCGATCGTCGCTGCGCTCACGCGCCAGACCATCCAGGATCTGTTGATCGAATACAGTGACGAACTCACCGCAATGAATATCGGGCCGGCCGGCCGGGTGGCGACTCTGATTTGGGATGCTCGCTTCAGCCTGGTCACCGCACTGCTTGCCGGCTTTGGCCGCGCGGCAGCGGAAGTCGGCGCCATCATCATTGTCGGCGGCAATATCGAAGGATTTACTCGCACGATGACGACAGCAATTGCGCTGGAGACCTCCAAAGGTGACCTGCCGCTCGCCGTTGGGCTCGGTATGGTGCTGATCTCGATAGTGGTCGTGGTCAACGCACTTGCTTGGACCTCACGGCGTGCAGGCGAGCGATTGGCGGGATGAACATGCGCGCCCCCGCTGCCGATCTGCCGATTGCATTCGATAACGTCACGGTCGCAGCCGGTGCAGTAACAATTCTTGACCGGATCACTCTCACGCTGAACCCAGGTGGGCCGACCGTTTTGATCGGCCCGAACGGCTCCGGAAAGACGACATTGCTGCGAATTGCGATGGGTCTCACGACTCCTTCGCGTGGACGCATAACATGGGGTGGACGGGAAGACGTCCCGCCGATACGGCGCGCCATCGTATTCCAGCGCCCGGCGATGCTCAGGCGCAGTGCAGGCGCCAATATCCGGTATGCATTACGTGCGGCAGGCATCGCGCGTGCAGAACAGAAAAATCGAATTGGGGAGCTTCTCGGAATGGTCGGCCTCGAACACCTGAGCGATCGTCCCGCTCGCCGATTGTCGGGGGGCGAACAGCAACGCCTCGCGCTGGCGCGTGCGCTCGCCCGTGACCCCGCCGTGCTGTTCCTTGACGAGCCAACCGCGAATCTCGATCCTGCCGCCGCAAAGGCGATCGAGGATGTCCTCCACGCCGTCAGCCAGCGCGGCATCAAGGTCGTGATGTCGACCCATGATCTCGGTGAAGCCCGACGGTTGGCGGGCGAAATTGTCATGCTCCACCGGGGCGGCGTGATCGAAACCGGCGCGGCAACGTCCTTCTTCAACACACCACGCACCGGCGAGGCAAGGAAGTTCATCGCCAGGGAACTGCTCGTCTGATGGCGACCTCGTGATCGCGGTCGAAGGCGACAAACGTTTATTCAACCAGTACGGCGTCATGCTGGTAAATCCGCAGAAGCATCCGAGCGTGAAAACGCAACTTGGCCAGCAGTTCATCGACTGGCTGGTGTCGCCCGAGGGTCAAAAAGTGATCGCCAACTACGAGATCGGTGGCGAGCAACTGCTCTATCCTAATGCCGGCGACCCGAACGCGTGATGCGCTTGCGGGTTTTGGCAAGCATCGCGCTTATCGTTCTCATGTCAGCGTCAGCTATTGTAATGGATATCGTGCTGCTTCACGCTAGTTGGCAGGATGCGATTTGGTGATTGGTCGTTGTCCTGACTAGCGTGGCGTCTCCTTCAGCCTGGTCAGCGGCAATCTTGCCACGATGCCGATGCATTGATCTCGCGCTCGACTGGAACTAGCGAATATGCCGGCGTCGGCTATTTGTCACTTGCAGTGCTCCTTTGGTCCACCATATCAAACTGGCAAATTGAGGTGCTCTTCGAGTGTCCTTATCACGCATCTTGCACGAAATTAGTGCTTGTCGGATGTGCGAAGCCAAGCTTCCGCACGGCGCCCGGCCGATTTTGCGCGCATCAGGAAGTGCACGACTATTGATCATCAGTCAGGCGCCAGGCAGCAAGGTCCATGAGACTGGTATCCCGTGGAACGACGCAAGCGGCGATCGCCTGAGGGATTGGACGGATTTGAACCGCTCGATCTTTTACGACCAGAGAAAAATCGCGATCCTTCCCATTGGTTTTTGTTACCCCGGCGCGGCCGCGAACGGCGGTGATAAGCCGCCTCGTCCGGAATGCGCTCCTCTCTGGCACGGACGCGTACTTGATCACCTGCCAAATCTTCAATTGACGCTGTTAGTTGGTCAATATTCCCAAAAACGCTATCTGGGATCAAGTCGGAAGAGTTCGATGACGGAGACGGTAAAGGCATTTCCAGAATATGGTCCGAAATTCTTCCCACTTCCACATCCGAGTTGGCGAAGTGGAATCTGGATGCAAAGACAGCCCTGGTTTGAACAGGAGGTCATACCTCAGCTGCGAGGGGCTGTGCAGCGCGTGATCAAGGATTGAGGCAGTCAAATCGTCCGATCGGCGGGCTGCGCTCAAAGCGGGCAGAGACGTCGAAGCTTAGGCCATCGCCGCCGAAGGCGACCAAGCAGCGCTGGTGAAGCAGCGGCATTCAGATCCTGAACGGCTCCGCGATTAGGCGATTTGTCGCATCGACGCATGGTCGCGGCCGTTTTTGCGGTTCAGAACGAGGTAACAATGCTCGTTTACATTTTTTGGCGCGCACCCAACGTCGATATCGAAGTACTCGAGTATGAGAAGGCACTGCTGGGTTTCCACGCAGACCTCATGGCAGATCCCCCTGCGGGACTCGAGGCGTCCGCGACCTATCAAATCTCCGAAGTGCCTTGGTTAAACGACCTTCCAGGTTATGAAGGTTGGTGCTTCATGACGTCGTCGGCCGCTTTAGATGCCTTCAACAATGCAGCGGTCAGACCGGAGCGCTGGAATGTGCATGCTGCAGTTTCCAGCAAGACAGATTTCGGGCATGGTGGTCTTTACTACCACCTGCACGGAGTCGAGAAACCAATTGCCGGCTCGCGGGTAATCTGGTTGAAGCGGCCTCGGGGTTGATGGCGTTTGTGACTACCTGATTGGATCGTTTTTGCTCGTCTCACGGGTGCGTAAGTAATCCTCGGTGGTCATAGTCGGTGGGCGCGGCACCGCATGAGGATCGAAGCTTTCGTTGACGACGGCCTCAACACGGCAGTCTTCACACATCTTTACGACGTCGATGCGCCGAGCATTAGCGCCGGTAAACATCCAGTGCTTTTTCTCAAGTGCGGCGACTACGCGTTCGATTGTACTTTTCGTGCCGAACGGCTTGCCACATCCGATGCAATGGAAGGGATCCTCTTCCTTCAAGACCCGCTGCGGCGCATTCCACGCCTGGAAATCGAGCCGCGGTTGCAGCGCAATGGCGTCCTCGGGACAGGTCGCTTCACACAGCCCGCATTGTACGCAGATGCTTTCAGTGAAGCGCAGCATTGCGCGGTCTGGATTGTCCGACAGCGCGCCGGTCGGACAAGCGTTCACACAAGAGTGACAGAGCGTGCAGCTATCGACATTCAACAACACGCCACCGAATGGCGCCCCGAGCGTAAGCGCCACGACATCGACGGGCGCTGGCGCAGCTAGGTGCAGTTCGCGAAAAGCGGTTTCGAGCAGCCCGCGCTTGGCGCCGCGCGGAACGAAGTTCGCGGGTTTCGGCGTTGCAACGCCAGCCGGCGCCGCCTCCAGCATGGCAAGTAGTTGATCAGGATCATCGGTCTCGATGATGCGCACCAGCCCATCGCCGAAGCCGAGCGCTGCGACGATGCTTCCCGACGTCTCAACAACCCGCCGCAGGCTGAGAGGATCGTGACTGGGTTTTGCACGCGTCAGCAACGCGGCCCCGGCTGCGCCGTAAGCGAACAGCGCAGCAATCGCCTCGAGCCCAATCTGCGTGACTTCGTTGACCCGGACGGGGAGCACATTTGCCGGTAGACCGTCGCCGAACCGCGCCAGCGCGTCGATCAAGGGCTCGCCATGGTCGCCGTCGTGAAACAGCACGACTGCATTGCTGCCGCCAGCCTTGCGATAAGCCTGCATAAGCGTGCGTAACCGCCGCATCAGCACATCCGCGGCCGGCAGCGCATAGGACGCGGCTCCGGTCGGGCAGGCCGCAGCGCAGTGGCCACAGCCTGCACAGACGGCAGGGTCGATTGCCACTGCGTTGCCGTTCGGCGTGATCGCGCCTGTCGGACAGAGGTCAAGACAACGCGTGCAGCCCGTGATTCCCGAGCGCGAATGGGCACAGAGCGATTCGTCGAACTGTATAAAGCGCGGTTTGTCAAAGGTGCCGACCAGATGGCCGGCGTCCGCGATCATTTTTTCAACTGCGGCGCGGTCGCGGGGATCGGCGCATAGATAGCCGGGCCGCAATTCATGTGCGGGAAATAGCGGCCGGCCGCCGCTGATATCCAGCACGATATCGCAAGCCGAGACCGCGCCATTGCGCGGGACTCCGAACTCCAGCCGGCGGCGCGACGAAGGCGCGGGAAATGCATAATCGTCGATCGTGAGTTCAAATTGGCCGAGATACCCACGAGCATTGCGCACGCTGCCCTTCAGGACCGGAAACTCGTTTATGTGGCGAGGAGTCACGTCGCCAGGTTTGGTCAGAAGCACCGTGATGTCGAGACGGTCGGCGAGTCGGCGACCGACCTCGATCGCTTCCTCGTCGCGGCCATAGATCAGGGCGACGCCGCGGCTCTCGAGCGTGACCAGCGCGATGGGCGGCGTATCTTCGCTTGCCGCCGCAATCAGCGCTGCGGCCTTTGGGCCAGCCGCGGCCGCGTCCTTCGACCATCCCGCGGTCTCTCGAATGTTGACGAAGGTGAGCGCTGGGGAGGGGGCGAGATCTTCCGCCATTTCCCGGAACAAGGGTGCTTCCTGGGTGCAGGCGACGGTAATAGGTACGCTATCGGCGAGTGCCGCTTTGAACCGGTCGATGTCGAGTCCGCAGAGCTGGTTGGCCTGCGTGATCTGACCCGAACAGGCACGGGCAATCGCTCGCGCGTCCACCGGCATCGTTTTCTCGCAGTTGCAGATCATCAGATGAGGCGCGGTATCGACCGTCATCGTTTTCCTCCCGCGGGACTACGGCATGACCAGAGTTTCGAGGGGCATAACTGGAGCCTTGCTTCCGAGTATCGACACGCCACGAATAGGCGAACGCGTTAGCGAACATCTGGAGCATCACCACTTGGCTTGGCTTACGAAATCGGAAGATGGCGGCGTTGCCGCCCATTTCATTTCGCACGAAAGTCGCTATCTCAAGACGGTTCGTTGATGGATTAATAGTCACGCGTGAGGAGCGATTTTCCAGATCACGCTAGGACTACAGGTCAGTTTGGCAAATGATAAAAGTCAGCAATTGATATCAACTTTATTGCTAGAACGGTCGCGCACGTTGCAAATCCCCGCCGACTGGAATCCAGAAACGCTTCATCTTGCATTGTGCATTGTTTACCCTAGCTTGTGAGGGCATCCGTCCGTGGAGGAAGCGTCATGAGATCTTTTATTGCCGCGATAGTCTGTTCGGCAGCGATTGGGGTCGGGGCATCTTATTTGCTCCATACACAACAGGAGACCGTCGATGTTGCGTTTTCGACGATCGGCGTGCGCGTCGGTGATCCCGGGCACAATCTGGTCAGATAAATTGGAAAGATCAGATCGACCTTGGGCCGCCGGCCTCAAAAAGGGGCACCTCGCAGAGGTCAGCGGATAAGCGCACGGCCAGACGACCAAGCCGATGTTCACGTTGGTAGAGCGTGAAGTTCGCTGGCTGTCGGTCCGTCGCTGAAAGTGGAGCAGCATGGTTGCTTCCCTATTCTATCAAAAAAAGTGATATCAACTGGCGACATTTATCGTTTGTAAAAAGCGCCCACCCGCATACCCTGGCCTAAAAGAGCACGCCTGCCTGCGAGGAAAAGAGAGCTAAAGACCTATGTGAAAGTTGAGTGGCGGTTGTGGGATGCTGTCGCCAACTCAAAAAGTGAAGCTAAGTTGCGAACGGCGGTTATCGCCCGGGAGCCGTCGCTCGTGATCGACAGGGAGTCTTCGCTGAAATCTCCTCTGCTGCAGGACTGGCAAGCCCCGGCGTTGAGGGCACCGAGTTAGAGCAGACGCCGATTTAACCTGACATGCGGAGTTGGACGAAAAGCCGCTCACGAAAGCGTAAAGGACGCGTGAGATCGGATCGATAATCTCGGAAAGCGAGAGGGAAGCATATGCCCGACATCCAATCGCCTGCAAAACGGCTCGCGCAGAAACGCAAGAAATTATCGCCTAACACCGAAGCTGCCTTTCAAACGTTCAGCCAGACCGTCTTCGCAGATGGTGCGTTACCCGCTAAGGCCAAGCAGATTATCGCCGTCGCGGTAGCACATGTCACCCAATGCCCATATTGTATTAAGGGGCACACCAAGGCGGCGTTACGGCACGGCGCCTCGCAGGAGGAGTTGATGGAAGCGATCTGGGTCGCTGCTGAAATGCGAGCCGGAGGAGCCTATGCGCATTCTGTTCTCGCAATTGAGGAAATGGAAAGGGCTACAGCGGAGACGAATGCGTAGGCGACGACACTGCCCTCTCAGCGAACCAGTCCAGCGTCTCCACTGGCTGACATTCCAGGATGCACGCGTAGCGACCTTTCTCATCCGGCAGTCACGTCGCGGAAAGTGCTGCGCGCGAAACGGCAGAATCTCTTTATCCGACATCCGATCCAGAACTTGGAGGCAGTCGCGTGAACGTAATAGCGCCACTCGTGCGGATTCCCATCGGCGTCATTGTCGAACGATGCAAGGCAAGTTCGCCGTGGTCTGAATTTACCTGGCGCCCGACAGCCGTGCTTGGCGGCCTCCCGGACGCAGATCCGTGGACGCAGCTTGCGAGCGAAGAAGAAACCGTGACCTTTTACGCCGGTGCGGCGGAGATCGAGCTTTATCGCACCGAAACGGAAAACTACCGCGATAATCTCGTCTCGGCCGCGCCCTCAGTGTGGGTCGCACTGCTCTCAACCGCAGGCGACCCCCCGTATGAGATTGCCGCCGCCACCGCGGACCCAGCAGAAGGGGAGGCTTTGACAGAACCGGGCCAAGGAATTGTTGAAGCCGTGCCGATGCCCACCTCGGTGCGTGATACCATTGCCTCGTTTATCTCCGAACACCATGTCGAGCGGACCTTCGAGAAGCGTAAGCGCAATCGTGCGGATCCGGAAGCGTTGGCGCGGCGTGGCCCGCAATACAGGAGCGGCGATGCGTAATGACACGGATTTTCTCGCGCGATGGTCCCGTCGCAAGCATGACGCGGCTACAGACAAGATCAGGCAATCGAGATCGGAGAGTACCCCTGATGACATTGTCTCCGGAACTTCGGCTGCTCTTGCGCAGGGCGAAAATGGACTGCCATTCGACCCTGCGAGTTTGCCTACAATCGAATCCATCGGTGCCGAAACTAATATCCGCGCCTTCCTCGAAGCCGGGGTGCCTGGCGATTTGGCGCGTGCGGCGCTTCGCCGCGTGTGGTCGTTAGACCCTGCGATCCGCGACTTTGTCGGTCTGTCGGAGAACTCCTGGGACTTCAACGCGCCTGGTGCGATGGCGGGCTTCGGACCAATCGACGGCGAGGAAGTCGGGCGGCTTTTGACGCGGCTGTTAGGAGAGCCGGACACAATAGCCGCTGCGGTGCACCCGCCTGTCATATCGCCGCCGGCAGAAGACTCTCAGAAGCCAGCAGGCGAATCCGATCCGATCGAGAATCAAGCAACCAACGCGGAATCGGTGGCTCTGGTATCTGCCAAAGGTCAGCTCTTCGATGAGATCGACGTCGCCGGCGACGTGGCGCAACAGGGCAGAGCCACTGCTCCGCAATCTGAACTCGCCCCATCAGAATGCCTCTCGCCAATTTTGCGCCGAGGTCATGGCGGCGCTTCGCCCCAACTCTGGTGTGGGAGGAAGGGGACGGACAATAGCGAGTGAGTCTCCATCCCTTGGGCATAGACGAAGAGCCGAAATTGCCGACCGGCTCGCATCATCCGCATTGACGGAATGCACACCGCGCTGATCTAGCCAAATTCGGCCGGTCCGCTGCACGTAGCAGGCGACCGTGGGAAGCAGTCTCAAAGAAGTATTTCCAGCTCGGCGCCCGGAATATCTCCAACAAGAAAGCTGCACTTAATTCTCAAGAATTTTCGGTTGTCTCATCGCTCCCTCGATGAGACGCTCCCTACGTCGTGTAGTTACGCATGTGCATCAAGTGAGCAATTCTGCACAAGCGAGCGACGGAGCGCACAACCTGCGCATTTGGTGAGAGGCTAACGGTATGACTGTGCTTATCCGCACTGGCACTCCAAAAAAAGAAAATGAAGCGAGCGACCGGAGACCTGCGGAAGCTATTCCGGCAATTGGTTGTGTTCTCAACCCCGCAGATCTGATCGAATCGCCTCAGCTTCCCGTGTCGAAGTTGTCTAAGGCCCCGGCGCGTACGCTGTCGGTTGAAGCCGTGATGGATCTCGCGAGCGAGATCTTGTGGCCGGAAGTCGGCCATGAACAACCCGTCGAGATCGACGAGTTCGATGCGCACCGTGCCCAGGAATATTCACTTCTCGCCACGCTGTTGAGCCGCTCGCCAGATGCAGCCACGCTCAATCGGATTGCAAAGCTCGGCGGTGATGCGACCCCGCTTGGCCTCGCGCATCAGGCCCTTGCGCTGGCAGCCGGCAATGCGAGCGCCGAAAGGATCGCGCGCGAGTACTTCACCCTTTTCATTGGAGTTGGACGCGGCGAGTTGCTTCCCTACGGATCATACTATCTCACCGGCTTTCTCAACGAACGGCCGCTGGCGCGATTGCGCGAAGATCTCCGCGCGCACGGCATCCAACGCGCCAAGGGACAAGCGGAACCCGAGGACCACGCCGCCATTCTTTGCGAGATCATGTCTGGTATGGCCAGTGGTCAATTTCCGGTAACCGTTCAGATTCAGCAGCAGTTCTTCGAGAAACATCTCGCCACTTGGATTGGTCGCTTCTTCGTCGATTTGGAGCGAGCCGAGGCAGGCGAGTTTTATCATCAGGTGGGAAAGCTCGGCCGGCTCTTCGTGGAGACAGAGACAGAAGCGTTCAGGCTGCCAAGGAGGGCCGAAGCGCGTAACCGGGAGGACACGTGATGCATACGGTAGACAAGACGTCACTAGAACGTCGTCAGTTCCTTCGTGCGCTTGGTGCGGGAGCGGCGGTCGCCGCCGCGTCGCCGCTTGCTCTGGAGGCGAAAGCCGATAGCGAGAGCAACGATGAAAAACGCAAGTCTCGCTACAAGGAAAGCGACCACGTGAAAACCTATTACCGCGTCAACCGTTATCCGAGCTAAGGGAGGCGACCGTGCTGATCAAGAGGACCGAACGCGAAAAGTACCGCGGCTCGTTCGCCGCCTTCGCCAGTGGCTCGAACAAGCATCTCGATCGCCGCGCCTTCTTGCGCCGCTCGGGCCTTGCCGCCAGCGGCCTCGCCGCCTTGGGACCCTTGCCGCTCACGAGCGTGCGCAAAGCGAAGGCCGGCCCACCTGCCGCGCCGGGCGCTGCGGTCACCATCCACAAGAACATCTGTACGCATTGCGCCGTTGGCTGCACGGTTACTGCGGAAGTATCCAATGGCGTATGGATCGGCCAGGAGCCGAGTTGGGACAGCCCGATCAATAGGGGCTCGCATTGCGCCAAGGGGGCCTCGGTGCGTGAGCTGGTGCACAGCGAGCGCCGGCTAAAGTATCCGATGAAACTCGTCAATGGTGAGTGGACTCGCATCGGATGGGATCAGGCCATTGATGAGATCGGCAACAAGATGCTGGAGATCCGTCAGAAATCCGGGCCGGAATCACTCTATTGGATGGGATCGGCGAAGTTCTCCAACGAAGGTGCTTATCTTTTCCGAAAAATGGCGGCGTTCTGGGGCACCAACAACAACGACCATCAGGCGCGCATCTGTCATTCGACCACCGTCACCGGTGTAGCCAACACCTGGGGCTACGGTGCGATGACCAACAGCTTCAATGACGTCCGCAACTCCAAGACCATGGTCTTCATGGGCTGCAACCCGGCGGAGGCGCACCCCGTCTCGCTGCAACACATGCTTGAAGGCAAAGAGCTCAACAGGGCGAACTTCATCGTCATCGATCCGCGGATGACACGCACTGCCGCTCATGCGAACGAGTTTGTCCGCATTCGTCCCGGCACCGACATTCCCGTGCTGATGGGGATGATGTGGCACATCTTCAAGAATGGCTGGGAGGACAAGGAGTTCATCAAGCAGCGCGTCCACGGTTTCGAAGAGGCGCGCAAGGAAATCGACAAGTGGAATCCTGAAGAGGTCGAACGCGTCAGTGGGGTTCCCGGCGCACAGCTCGAGCGCGTCGCCAAATTATTCGCGACCGAGAAGCCGTCAACCCTGCTTTGGTCCATGGGCCAGACCCATCATACGGTCGGCACCGCCAACGTTCGCGCCAGCTGCATGTTATTATTGGCGACGGGTAACGTCGGCAAGCCGGGGACGGGCGCCAACATCATCCGCGGGCATGACAATGTGCAGGGCGCGACCGACATTGGTGTCGATACCGTCACGACCCCGTTTTACTACGGTCTCAGCGAAGGTGCATGGAAGCATTGGAGTCGTGTCTGGGAGGTCGGGTACGATTATCTGGTCTCCCGCTTCGATTCCAAAAAGATGATGGAAACTGCGGGCATTCCCCTGACGCGCTGGTTTGATGCCGTACTTCTGCCTAGGGACCAGGTTGATCAGAAGGACAATGTGCGAGGCATGTTCGTACAAGGACACGCAAGCAACAGCATCACGCGTATCCCGGAATCAATGAAAGCGTTGCCGCAGCTTGATCTGCTGGTCGTCGCCGATCCGCATCCCACCACCTGGGCCTCGCTTGCCGTGGCGGCCGGGCGCAAGGACAACATGTACCTGCTGCCGATTTGCACCCAGTTCGAAACCTCCGGTTCGCGCGTTGCGTCCAATCGCTCGCTGCAGTGGGGCGAGCCAATCGTTAAACCAAGCTTCGAGTCCAAGGACGATTATCAGGTTCTGTACTTAATAGCGAAGAAGCTCGGCTTCGCCGACCAGATGTTCAAGAACATCAAGGTTGAAGGCGACCGTCCGGTGCCCGAGGACGTCCTGCGCGAAATGAATCGGGGAAGCTGGAGCACGGGCTACACCGGCCAGTCGCCGGAGCGGCTGAAGGCACACATGAGGAACCAGCACAAGTTCGATCTGGTGACCCTGCGCGCGCCCAAGGACGATCCGGAGGTTGGCGGCGACTTCTACGGTCTGCCCTGGCCATGTTGGGGCACGCCGGAGCTCAGGCATCCCGGCTCCCCCATCCTCTACAACAGCGACGCTGCTGTCATGGATGGCGGAAATGGATTCCGTGCGCGCTTTGGAGTGGAGCGCAACGGCCAGACGCTGCTGGCCGAAGGTTCATATCTGCCGGGCTCGGAGATCAAGGACGGCTATCCTGAATTCACGATGGGTGTTTTCAAGAAACTGGGCTGGGACAAGGATCTTACGGCCGCAGAACTGGCGACCATTGAAAAAGTCGCAGGCAACCCTGGTAATATTGACACGGTGTCTTGGTCGACCGATCTTTCCGGCGGCATCCAGCGCGTCGCGATCAAGCACGGTTGTTCGCCCTACGGCAACGGCAAGGCGCGGACGGTTGCCTGGAATTTGCCCGATCCAATCCCGGTGCACCGCGAGCCGATTTATTCGCCGCGCGTCGATTTGATCGCACAATATCCTACGTTGCCCGACGCGAAGCAGTTCAGACTTCCGAATATCGGCTTCTCGGTACAGAAGAGTGCCGTCGACAGAGGCATTGCCAGGGCGTTCCCGCTGATCGTTTCGTCGGGTCGCCTCGTCGAGTACGAAGGCGGCGGCGAGGAAACTCGCTCCAACAGGTGGCTCGCCGAGTTGCAGCAGGACATGTTTATCGAGATCAGCCCGGCGGATGCGGCCGAGCGCGGTATCAAGGATGGCGGTTGGGTCTGGGTCACAGGAGCTGAGAACAGCGCCAGGGCGAAGATGAAAGCGCTGGTAACCGAACGTGTCGGCAAAGGCGTGACCTGGATGCCCTTCCATTTTGGTGGCTGGTTCGCCGGTGAGGATCTGCGATCCAGATATCCGCAAGGGTCCGATCCGATAGTGCTCGGCGAAAGCGCCAACACGATCATGACATACGGCTACGACCCGGCAACCGGCATGCAGGAGCCCAAGGTCAGTTTGTGTCAGATCAGTGCGGCATAAGGAGGCGATACCATGGCTCGTGTGAAATTCCTCTGCGACGCCGACCGTTGCATCGAGTGCAACGCTTGCGTTACCGCCTGCAAGAACGAGCACGACGTCCCATGGGGGATCAACCGTCGGCGCGTCGTAACCATCAACGACGGCAAGCCGGGCGAGAGATCGGTCTCGATGGCCTGCATGCATTGCACGGATGCACCTTGCCAGGCGGTGTGCCCGGTGAACTGCTTTATCACCACTGCCGATGGCGTCGTGCTGCACTCCAAGGATCTTTGCATCGGCTGTGGCTATTGCTTCTATGCCTGCCCGTTCGGCGCGCCGCAATATCCCCGCGTCGGAAACTTCGGCTCGCGCGGAAAGATGGACAAGTGCACCTACTGCGCCGGAGGTCCTGAAGCAGATGGCTCAAAGGAAGAGTATGCGAAATACGGCGCCAACCGGCTGGCCGAAGGCAAGCTGCCGCTATGCGCGGAGATGTGCTCGACCAAATCGCTGCTCGCCGGTGACGGCGAGATCATCGCGCAGATCTACAAAGAACGCGTGATGAAACGCGGCTACGGATCTGGAGCCTGGGGCTGGAAGACTGCGTATCAAGAGACTATCGCAACTTAGTACGAGCCTGCGGCCGTCAAGGCTCGATTACGCTCGAAACGAGTCTCACAGGGGTTCGAGAAAGAGCCTCACCAGGAGGATATGGCATGATAATTGTTATCGCCAAATTCCGCGTCATCGTCGGGGCGCTGGCGTTCCTCGTAATGGCGTTAGGTGTACAGCCAGCGAGTGCTCAGCAGCCTACGATGGTCAACCCCCAGGCGAGCGCCGTGAAGGAAGGTCAACTCTTCGATGAGCTGAATCGCATCTCCGGTCGCTGCACTGTACCCGATCAGAAAGCCTGCACGATCGAGCAGCCCGCCGGCCGTGATTGGCGCCATTTCCACGAGGTGACGCTCCGTTGGATCGGTGGCCTCGTGATCGTTGGTATTCTGGCCGTACTCGTCGCCTTCTATCTCTGGCGCGGCATGGTGAAAATCGAAAGTGGACGGTCAGGACGCGCCATCGTGCGTTTCAACGGCTTCGAACGGTTCGTGCATTGGATGACGGCGACCTGTTTCATCATTCTCGCCCTTTCGGGGCTCAACATAACCTTCGGCAAGCCTCTACTGTTGCCTCTCATCGGTCCCGAGCCGTTTACAGCCTGGTCGCAATTGGCAAAATATGCCCATAACTATCTGAGCTTCCCGTTCACGATCGGTGTGTTCTTGATATTTCTCATGTGGATCGCGGGAAATATCCCCAATCGGGTCGATGTGGAATGGCTGAAGCGGGGCGGCGGCATCGTCGGTCATGATCACCCGCCGGCCTACCGATTCAACGCCGGCCAGAAGATGATCTATTGGATCGTCGTTCTCGGCGGCACTGCCGTCGCAGTTAGTGGCTATGTGTTGATGTTCCCCTTCTATGGCACAGACATCGCCAGTATGCAGGCCGCTCAAATCACGCATGCTATCGTAGCTGTTCTATTCATCGCCGCCATGATCGCACACATCTATATCGGTACAATGGGCATGGAAGGTGCGTTTGAAGCCATGGGGACCGGCACCGTCGATCTCAATTGGGCCAAGGAACACCATAATCTATGGCTCGAAGAGGAAAAGGCGAGGACCGGGTCGGACGAGACGCAGCGACAGCCGGCCGCCACTCCTGCGGAATGATTGAACATTCGAGAAATCCGCTGAGCCGACTTGTGTGAAGTACTTGCAGAATAGAGTTACTAGACTAGTCGGCTAATGCTCGTCGAGTTCGGCGTTGGCCCAATCTAACCGGAGATAGGAGTGACGCCCCATGAGCACTAGAAGCACAATTATTTCTGTATCTCTGGTGCTCGGCATTGGGATCGCATCCGCTGGTTCAGCTACTGCGCAGGGAACAATCGGCGGCACCGGTCAAGGTATGATGGGCCCCTGCATGAAGCAAGACGACACTAATCAAGGCATGATGGGTCGGGGCACGACGCAGGGCGGTGGGGCCATGATCTGCCCAATGATGAGCGGTGTGATGCAAGGTGGCCAAAGCATGATGGCCTCTGGAATTATGGGCCCCAATATGATGCGTGGCAGCACCGGCGGCATGAGTGCGCTGTTCGGATCGCACGTAGTACCGGCGATGAATTTATCCGTAGATGACGTGCGCGGCTATTTCACTGCGCAACTTGATCGTCTCGGCAACAAGCGGCTAAAGATTGGAAACATCAATGCGGTTGGCGGCACCATCGCCGCCGAGATTGTCACCGTTGACAACTCGCTTGTCCAACACATGACAATTGATCGCAGCACTGGGAATATCGATTACGAAAATTAATCGTGGACCTCGGACGCCCGCCAAAGAATCCCATCCAGGATGGCAAGCTGAATCTCAGCGATTCAAACAAGAAGGATCTGATCGAGTATCTGAAAGGGATATGAACGCAACACACATACCAACGCGCCCAGAGCAAAGATTGGTCCATGGATTACAGCGTCCTTTTCGTGCAGGCTCTGGTCCGGCTACAGGAGAAGCGGCGGTATCGGGTGTTCGCCGATCTCGAACGCATCGCTTGATCGCAGCCGCCCGCCTGCCGCCGAAGGGCCGCGACTATCGCCTCGATCTGCTGCGTGGATTTGCCATCTGGGCGATCTATCTCGACCACATTCCCAACAATTCGGTCAATTGGATCACCCTGCGCAATTACGGGTTCAGCGACGCGGCCGATCTGTTCGTTTTCATCTCAGGCTACACGGCTTCGTTCGTCTACGCGCGCATCATGCTCGAGCGCGGGTTCGTGGTCGGCGGCACCCGCCTCATCAAGCATGCCTGGCAGATCTACGTGGCGCACGTGCTCCTGTTCGTGATCTACATCGCCGAGATCGGGTACCTCGCTCAGCACTACAACAATCCGAACCTGGAGAACGAGTTCAACGTCGCCAACTTTATGCGTAACCCGGCTGAGACACTCTACCAGGGTCTTATCCTCTCGTTCAAACCTGTCAATATGGACGTGCTGCCACTTTTCATCGTGCTGATGTTGGTCTTCCCTCCGGTGCTGTGGGCGATGCTGCGGCGACCGAACCTGACGCTCGCGGCATCTTTTTTGCTCTATCTTGCCGCACGTTACTTCAGCTGGAACTTACCCGCCTATCCGATCGGTTCGTGGTATTTCAACCCGCTTTGTTGGCAGCTTTTGTTCATCCTCGGCGGCTGGTTCGCGCTCAGCGGTTCAATCGAGTCCAGGCCGCTGATCCGGTCGCGTGCGCTGCTCGTGCTAGGGAGCGCCTACCTCGTGTTCGCACTGGTCATGACGATGGGGGGACGATTCCCCGAGCTCGCCCACATGATGCCGGCGTGGCTCGTTGATGCGTTCAACCCCAATGACAAGACCAATCTCGCGCCCTACCGCCTCATTCATTTCATCATCCTGGCTTTCTTCATCACGCGGTTCATGCCGCGCGACTGGCAGGGCCTGCACTGGCTGGCGTTCCGGCCGGCCATCAAATGCGGCCAACGATCGCTTGAAGTGTTCTGCTTCGGTGTTTTCCTTGCGGTCTTGGCGCACGTCGCGCTCGTCGAAGTCTCGAATGATATATGGATGCAGATACTGGTCAGCGTCGTCGGCATCGCATTGATGACAGTGCTCGCTTACTACCGTTCCTGGTCTAAGGATGTCGACAAGTCCCATGCGAAGGCTTCCGCAACCACAGCGCCGGCACAGCCGCCGGCCGACCGGCACTGCGCCTGAGAACAACGCTGCGCGTCGTGTCGTCCGGAATGTGGTGGGAATTCGGTGTGACCCGCTTCAGTAATAAGAAGATATCGCTTCAGGCTGCAAGGTCAATTCCGGGTCAAGCCCGGAGACCTGATCGATGGCTTGGTGGCGAGCGTCTGCCAAACATCAACGTCGCGCAGGTTGATCTGACCGGACGCGGCGTGCGGTTGCGGGCGCTTACTGGTTATGAGGATCCGCCTGCCTGATCCCTCTCCGTGGGGAACTCGGCCTTGCGATGTCCCATCATGTTGAGTGCTGCGGCTTGTCCCTGACGCTCCGCGACGATCCAGTGTTCAACTCTGCCGCCAGAGTGCGGGTCTGGCCAGCGTGCAATATCGCCAGCTGCAACGACTCCCTTCGCACTTGTTTCAAGACAGGGATTCACGACGACTCCGCGCTCGACGGCAATCCCCGCTCTTACTGGAAGGTCAATTCGGGGGCGGACACTGATACCAGCAACAACAACGTCTCCATCGAGAATGCTGCCGCCCTTTAAGGCGATTTGCTTCCTGACGATTGCTACTGCCGTCTCATGAACCTTGATGCCGCGGCTACGCAGCCGTAACCTCAAGCCTGATAAAATTCGCACCAAGAATGATTGCCCTGCGCGCGTTTGTGCGCGTCCGATGATGGCACGGCAATCCGCAAGCGAACGAAGAGAATGAACGTGCCTGGTCGCTCCTGGGGATCCAGTGACGAACCGGCTCAGCCCCGGTGGCAAGCAGCAATCGATGATAGCGAATACTCTGTCCGTCTGAGGACGCGATTTCCCGCGAGCCGGGATCAAGGCGAACAACCTCCGTCGCGACTCGCAGGTCGATGGCGCTTTCTGAGTAGAATGATGCCGGCCGGAGCGGCACCCCGTCCTCTGAGACGTTGCCGGCGAGATAATCCTTTGACAGACTCGGGCAGTCCACGGGCGCGGCAGCGTCGCTACTCAACATCACGATACTGGCTGCAAAGCTCTCACGCCGCAGCATTCAGCTGCTGCAAAGCCAGCCGCGCCCCCTCTGACAATAACAGTTCTTCTTCACTTCCAATTACACTCGCGCAGCTTGCGACGGCAACGTGTGCACGTGAACATCTCGTGACGAATGTCTCTTCAGGATGTCTGTTGCACGTTCTTCGGCTTTGGTATCCCTGGTTCGCACCCATAGCAGCAGGCCTCCATGAGAGACTTGCGTCTGCAGATACTGCGCGTGGTTATCACCCAGCCACTTAGCCAGGAGCGCGCCGACAATGGCTCCCGCCCCGCCGACGAATGTTGCCGCGACTATGGCAGCAGCGATAGTTCCGCCGGAAATGACGACTACGCCTGCAGCAACGGTTGCGGTTGCATATACAAGGCCACCCACTATGCCGCCTTGAGCGTCCCCGATGGCCTCAGGCGAGACATATGCTGTTCGCGGGACAACCGGATTGTCTTCGACGGCGCGCACGTTCGCAAAGCCGCCGCCGAGCTTTTCATTCACCGCCTCTTCACTGGCGAGCAAACTCAAATCGGCCCGGTGGAAGCCGGAACTCAGGAGTTCGTCGATTGCCGCCTGAAGATCATTCGCGCTCCCAAAGACGCCGACTGCTTCGCGAATAGTGTCTGGCTTCTCGCCCATGGCAAGTTCTTTCGTTAGTGTAGGCGCATTGGGTGTCTTTCATCGGCGAACCTGTCTGTCATCGGCAACGAATTGCTTCAGGTAAGCGATCGTTCGCTATTTCCTGATCTCGTCAGATCGGAGAAGATCAGCTTTGTGTCAGGAAAGTCCGCTGGCAAACCAACCCACAGCGTCCGTCTTCATGGGATCCACGGCGAGCGAGATATTTTCCGTCCGATCGCAGGTCGAGCATTCGAACGTACGCATCTCAAACCCCCGCCGGCCAGCCGAAATGCGCGCCAGCGCCATCTTATGCTTGCAGACGGGACAAAGCGGACGATCGTTCGGCGAACCCATACGCTTTACCTCCGCGAGTTACGACTTTAGCCTATGCAAGTTTGACAGGCAGGTTTCATCTTCTTGGGACGTCCCTGTCCGTGTGAATTGGCCGGCGTACAGCCGTCCATCTCACCTCGACTTCGATTGTCTGCCGTCCGCAGCGAATTGCTTCAGATAAGCGATCAGGTCCGATATTTCCTGATCTCTCTTCAGACCAGAGAAGATCATCTTTGTGCCCGGCACGACTTTCGCTGGCGCGCGGAGATAGACGAACAATGTCCGCTCGTCCCACACCAAACCTGAATTTTTGTTCGCTGATGAGTAGCTATAGTTCGGATATTGGCCCGCTGGCCGGTTAACGACGCCGTTTAGCACCGGCGCAATTCCGTTTTGAGCATTAGGGCCTATCTGGTGACAGGCCATGCATTTCTTAAACACTATCGCACCGGCGTCAGGGCGCCCAGCAGGCATGGCATCCTGGCCTCGAGCTGGGCCGACCGCGAGCGAGGTTAGAGCAAGCACTAGCATTGAGATCGGATTCAAGTTCTTCTCTCTGTACCTAAATCGAAGCTAACCCGTTTTGCGTTAGCTGCTCCCTCGGTGACGAGGTAGAGTTGAGCACCAGGTTCTCTTGTCACCAATGATGCGATTAGCCTCTCATCGAACAACAGTGCAGACAAACGAATTTCATTGACATTTGACCTCACTAATTATGCTATCAACGCATGGATATTGAGCTTGCCAGGACTTTTTTAGAAATCGTCTCTACCGGAAGCTTCATCAAAGCCGCCGACCGTTTGCATGTCGCGCAAACGACGGTTAGCGCACGCGTGCGCCTCCTTGAGCAGCAGCTCGGACGACCGCTTTTCGTTCGCAATAAGGCCGGCGCGAGCCTCACCCCGGCGGGTGAACAATTCCTTCGTTACGCTCCGACATTCGTACAACTGTGGCAGCGCGCAAAACAGCAGGTCGCGGTACCTGAAGGACACCGCGCAGTTTTGACGATTGGAAGCGAGGTCAGCTTGTGGCAGCCGCTTCTGCTCGAGTGGGTCAGGATGATGCGGCATTCGCATCCGGACATAGCGCTTCGCGTTCATGTCGACGTTCCTCAAGATCTAATCACGCACGTAGCGGCCGGACTCGTGGATATCGCGATCATGTACGCGCCCCAGCATAGACCTGGTTTAGAGGTAGACTTGCTGATTGAGGAAGAGCTCGTACTGGTAACAACCGACCTCAAGACGTATCGCGCAAATGATCCCAGATACGTTCACGTCGAATGGGGACCGGACTTTGCCCTTCATCATGCGGTAAGTTTTCCGGATACGACCCCCAGCCTGGTGGCCAATCTTGGTCCCTTGGCCCTCAACTATGTTCTGTTGGAGGGTGGTTCTGGTTACTTCCGAATGCATGCAGTTCAGCGCCATCTAGCATCGGGAAAACTACATCTAGTCCCCGGCGCGCCCCGCTTCTCGTTCCCGGTCTATGCCGCGCACTCAACGAACGTAGAGGCTGCTACATTGGGTGCAGCGCTCACCGTGTTGCGCGCGGTCGCCAAGGCGGAAGTCGAATAATCGAAAGCTCGGCTTGATACCTCACAGCTCGTCGGGCCAAATGGCATAATTTGCGCGATCGTTACCGCAGTCGAGAAGGACATCGTCATAGCGATTCCACGATGCGCCACCCTGTTTTGCATCAGTTTTTCAACTCGGATCAGCAACCTTGGAGCGCTCTGTCAAAGACGAGATGAGCCGCTGGATGCGAACCAGCAAAAACGTCAGGAGAACTTCTTAGTGAATTGCTTAGCCAGGGCGTCCGCTGTCGCGTCTGCTATTTGATAGACATGCGTCTTCATTTCTTCCCAGGTCTTGGCCTCGGCGTCGTAATTGCGGTCCCTCAACTGCTGGATTTGCTGGATGTGATGGCCGCCATGCGCCAGAAGAAGGCCTTGCACTGCGTCTTTCGGCAAATAGGGATTCGCTTGGCTCAAGAAGGTCGCGATCTCGTCGGCGTTTGAAGTAAGGGACTGAGTTGCCTTTGCTTGAGCAGAAACATCACCGGCTACGGCGGCTACCAGATAGGCTTTCACCGCGCCATAGTGGCCAGCGAGCAGCTTGAAACACTTATCCTTTGCTGCTGCACCATAAAAGGGTTCAATTGAGGCGGCGATAGCTTGCGCGTTTGCAACTGCTTGCTTTTCCGCGGCCTTGATCGCCGAATCATTTTTGTCGATCGCTGCAACCGAAACGTTCCGCACCCAAAAAATGTGACCAAGCCAAAGATCTCGAAGAGCCACTGCGGTTTGAAAAGTCTTTTGATCACGTGCAGCATTCTTCTGTGTTTCAGATACCGCAGTCGCGGCCTTGCTATGATCGTGCCTATCGCGCGCGAAAGCGCTTTCCGAAATCGGAACGATCGCCGCAGTGGCGACCGCCAGCGCGAGGAAACTTCGACGATTGGCGACGTCCTTTGGAGTTAAGGTTTGTGACATCACGTCCTCCTATATCGGCGCCGATTTCCTGATCACGTCTGTGACGAGCGCCGCAACACCATTTTGGTATCTCATCAACGGCGGCATCCAGCAAACGAATTTAATTGTCGTTTGAGTACAGGATTTATGTTTGAAAATTGTTGCGCACCGGAGTCGCTGAAGTCGTCGTGCGAGTTGTGGATCAACGACGTCGTCATTGTTTCCTAACTATGCCACGATCTTTCATCCAGCATTCAGATTTCGACGTCACGAATGGGTCATCAGAGGCCAAACCTCGCCCATCCCGCGGTAGACCATCTCTGCGGCGACATACAGGATCACGAGCAATCCCACATAGGCGATCCACCGACGCCTGTGCAACAGCCGAGCGATATAACCCGCCGCGATGCCCATGAGCGCAACCGACAAGCCGAGCCCAATGATCAGAACAGTGAGATGCTCTCGCGCGGCGCCCGCAACGGCCAGCACATTGTCGAGGGACATTGATACGTCCGCCACGACGATCTGACTTGCGGCCTGAGCAAAGGACTTCCGCGGGGCATGCCTTGCAATTGTCCCGTCCGCATTGATGTCCATATTGCTCATTGCTTCGATTGCGTCTCCCTTCCGCTCTGCGGAGAGCTGCAATTCTCGGAACATTTTCCAGCTCACCCAAAGCAGGAGAATGCCCCCCGCAAGCACCAGCCCCACCACCTGCAACAGCTGGGTGGTGGCTGCGGCGAACGTTATCCGCAGGACCGTCCCAGCGATGATACCCACCAGGACAGCTTTCGTGCGTTGCTGCAGTGGTAGCCCGGCTGCGGCCAAGCCGATGACAATAACGTTGTCACCGGCCAGGACCAGGTCGATCATGATGACCTGAAGGAGTGCTGCGACCTCGTTTGAAACGAAATGGAGCATGGCCGACGGTTCTGACTTCCGATGGGGTTGCGTGATCCGGGTCTGTTGGGCGAACTGATCGGATACGATTATCGAACTGGCTCCGCTGACACGGATCAGAACTCAAGCACTTGTTGAGGATCGCTGAGCATCCCGGCTGCAAACCCAATGAACGCATATGCACCCGAGACATCCCACAGGGTAATGCCGGCGCCGTGACGGTCGGACGACAAGCACCACGCGGCCAGTGCGACGATGGCTGAGATTGTGAGTGCGATCAAACTCATTGATGGAAGCAAGAGAGGTGTTCGAGCCAGAAGTAAAAAACCGGAGGGCGGGACCGTGACGGCCAATAAGAGGAACGTCGAGACCACATGTGGCCATTCGATGTGCACAGCCGATGCAACTGCAGGCCTGCTTCTCTGTCGGGTAGACATGATGCCTCCATAACGCTCTCGTTGCCGACAATTCCAAATCGGGATGGAGCGTTAAGAGAGAGGTAGGCTTGGCTTTCGGGCCAGACAAACGAATTTAATTATCGCTTTGCTACAACTTTCCTGTTCTGGGAAAGAAGACGATCGGGATAGGACAACGTGCCACCCGCTGTCAGTACAGCCCCTGGAGTGAGAGATGCTGGCGCGACGTGATTGGTCCCCAAAATATGGAATACCGTCTCGCCCGCCGTGATGAGATAGTCAGTAATTATCCTTCTATGGCACCGCCACCAGACGGCCTCAGCACACATTATTGCAGCTGTCGTTCCGTGCCCGAGTTGACGCAGCCTGGCCATGCCGGATCGAAACTCGTCGCTCATGGCGTAGTCCGCATAACTGTGAAAACTCTGGTTTTCCCAAAACGCATTCACGTCCGCCGGCACATCCTGCTTCTTGCCGCGGAGTCCCCCGAGCTCGGCGATATGCTCATAGCCGATTTCAAACTCGGACAGAGCCTTGGCGAGCTTCGCGGCATTGTACTGGGGGTTGGTCCGCGATCGCGGAATGGCCCGAACATCGACAACGAGCTTGACCTCTTGCGGCCTCAACAAGTCCACGAACTCACCGACGGCGCGGGTCGAGTGCCCAACTGTAAAAAATCGATGCGTCATGTTCCAGGCCTGCCGTCGGATTACTGCGCTCCTTCGCAACTTACGCTTTAGCGCACGTTCCTCCTCAAATCGCTTGATCGACGCCCGCTCGCGCGCACTTCGAGAACCGCGAGGCTTCGCTCTCTACCTTGCTCCGTCCAACGGATCGACTGCCCCGGTCCAAGGCCGATCAGCGCACTTCCGATTGGACTTAAGACTGAAATACAGCGATTGCATTGAGCCTCTTCTGGAAAAACGAGTTGAGCTCGTCGAATACGCGCATCTGCGTGATCGACGAATTTCACGTCACAACCGAGTCTGACGACCGAATTCGGCGCGACATCGTCTGGCGCGATATCCGCGCGATCGATCTCCTCGCGAAGAAAACAAACAGTCTCCTTGTCCACTGTCGCTGGCGCGTCGCCAAGCAACGCGAACAACCTTTCACGGTCCAATGCCGTCAAGACGATGGGCGGCCGTTGCTCGGGATGACTTCGCTCAATGTTGCTCATGCCCACGTCTTTCCTGCCGACATTTTACCCTCAGTGCACGAAGCGGCAGCGTGCGAACAGAAGCTGGTTCAGAGCGTTCGGCCGTGACATCGTACAGGGCGGCGTACTTGGGTTCCGGCGCGCTTCCGCCACAGACTGCGTCACGATTGTACGCATCTGTCGTTTGATATCCGGATATTGCAACGAGCTGCGACTCATACCCACCGATTGATACATCAGACAAGCGAATTTCATTGTTCGTTCAATGCAATATGAATGCTTCCAAGGAGATCGACCCGGTGTTGCATAAAGACAGATCTCGACATTAAATGCGCTCCTGGAGGCTCGCCGGTTTCTACGCGTATTACGTTCTGCTTAGCGCGCTTGCGGCCATCCTCGCCGCTGCATTCGCCACGGCGTCATATTGGCTCTAGCCGGCCCAGATATCGGCATCCATAGTCTCTCCAGTCGCTCTCCCGCTGCACGGAACGCGGGAAAACGGCTCGCCGAAGCCGAGAGGAACGCGCCTGGAGCCACAAAGGCGCGCTGCTTGTGGCCAGGTAACCGCCGCCGCTCGGCCAGCGGATGCAATTCTCCCTCCGGGACGTGAGGTCGTATCGTCGCGGCCCAGTCACGGAGCTCAAAACGGAGGTCGCGCAGTGCCAAAGGACAATGAGACGCGCGAGCGGCGCGAAAAACGAGAAGTTGACGACGAGTTGAACCGTCAGCTTGAGGAAACATTCCCGGCCAGCGATCCACCAAAAGTCACGCGTAGCATCCCAGGCACCCAAATCACGCCGAAGCCGGCCACCGGCGACGAGAAGACTGGTTGAGCCGCAGCCTCCCTCCATTGAGGGCGCTCGCGGGCGAAGCCCGTCGGACAGAGCCGACGGCGGATTGATCTCATTCAACGACTTTCCTATGGATCGGGTAGTGAAAATAGTGCCGCAACGCATGCTGATCGACATGGCGTTGAGACACAGAGCATCACCCTTGCAAAAGGCGTTGGGATAAGGCTTCGCCTTTTTCTACCGTTCGAAGCGTCTTCGATACATCGCACGACAGCTCCCTTTTCAATACGCACCCGCTGGATTTCAGCCACATGCCGGCTAGGAAAGCTCATGTGCCGGCTTTGATCTCTTCGGTTGCACGGTCCATGAAGCCCTCCAAGACGCAGCGCACCTGGCCCTCGTCAGCGGGGACACCTGCCCCATCGAGATCACTGACGACCTTGCGAATGACGTCCTCGTCTCCGGCTTCCTCGAGATCGGCCATGACCACTGTGCCGGCATAGGTTGCGGCTTCTGCGCCTGATTTGCCGAGCTGCCGCGCAGCCCACAGCCCAAGGAGCCTGTTCCGGCGGGCCTTAAAACGCAATGCCTCATCATGCGCGAATTTGTTTTCGAATGCCATCCTGCGACTAGTAAAGTCAGCCATACCTTCTTCTCCATGGATTAGGCGATCTAATTTCGATTTCGAATTCTGACTGCGAGTTGGTGCGCGAGTCACCTCGGCGCGGTCGTGCTTGTTTTTCTCTCTCGGTTATCGTGCTGCGGCGCCCGTTCTGGTGCATAACGTTGGCTTTGCACGCGAGTGCGATGCCTTCATGCAGCCGCCCCGCGCCTGTGTCCCTGCGTAAGACCATTATTGTTCCTTCGGCTTTTAGCTGAGGTGCATTCAAAGCGCTTTTGTGAGGATGGACCGTCCCGCCTGTCGCTGACTGCACGTCGCGCGTTGCGATAGCCGTCGGGATCGACAAACCAAACGAACGCCAGCCACAGAGCCAAGATGATCAGTGTTCCGGCCATAATCATAACGTTACTCCTAGAGTCGCCACCGGCATGCGCTTCTTGCACACGGCGTCGTGCGGCGCTCAGCGCTTTTCAGCTCAACTGTCAGTGAGAAGAAATGAAATCCCGGCCGGCGCGAAACCGTCCGGGCTACCTGCCAGCGTGCAAGAGACCCGTGCGAAGGTGTGATCGTTGCGTTTTCCAGATCATAAGATTGAGTTAAGTCCGAGACCTGGAAAATCAAGCGGACCAATTACCGCAGGCTTGAAGCACGATCGAAAAGTCATGCATTACCCAAAACTAGAAGCTTAATCTGAGGCCGCGCGCGTCGAGATTACTTCGCTCAGCTGCTCATGGCTGCGTTTTTTCAACTGTCATTTTTGATCACCGAGTGCACGAAGTGTCGGCCCGCGTGAACAGCAGGTCGTTCGAACTCTTCGATCGTGACATCGTACAGCGTGGGAAATGTCGAATCGCAGCTTTGGCGGAAACGAACCGTGACCAGGCGCTTCTTGCGCTTGCTATCGAGGGTAACTAACGGTGATTCATACTCACCAACTAATCGTCAGACAAACGAATTTAGTTGTCGGTTCAATGCAACATAAATGTTCTCGAGAAAGAACCGAAGCCGATGCTGCCAAATCCCGACCGCGGACTATGAACTGCCTTGCCTCTTCGGCGCATGCGGCGATGTCCCGTCGGAATAGAATAAGGATCTGTACCAGTTTCTTACCTTGCGAAATGTGTGAGATCGTCCGAGGCTCCAGTCGCCATCTCCGGGAAATGCGCCAGTTTCCGTGTTGGGCAGCGAATTCGCAGGATTAGGTCGTTTGAATATGCAGAGCCAGTCTTTCGAGCCAAGCGAATTGGAACCTCATCGGCAGACCGTTGACGGCCTTTTGTCCGCGCTCGGGTCCGACGCACAGTTCGGCTTGAGCCAGAAACAGGTGCGCGAGAGGCTAGTGCGATATGGCAAGAACGAGCTGACGACGACAAAGCCGGTGTCCGCATGGTGGCGGCTTTTTAAGCAGTTCACGAATGTCCTTGTTGTCCTACTGCTCGTAGCAGCCCTTATTTCTGCAGGCTTATGGCTATACGAACGCGAATCTGCCTTGCCTTACGAAGCATTGGCCATTGTCGCTATTGTTATTCTCAATGCGCTCATGGGCTACTTCCAACAGGCCCGCGCGGAGCAGGCGGTGGCTGAGTTGCGCCGGATGTCGGCGGCACACGCCAATGTCATTCGAGACGGCGTTCAACAGAGCATCCCAGCGACTGCGCTCGTGCCGGGCGACATCATTCTCCTCGAAGAGGGCGATACAGCGCCGGCTGACGCGCGACTGATCGAATCCATTTCGCTGCAGATGGCAGAGGCGCCGCTCACGGGAGAAAGTGTGCCGGTGGCAAAGGATGTTGCTGTGATCGCGGGTGAGGTCGGACTTGGTGACCGCCACAATATGATCTTTAGCGGCACGGCAGCGACTTATGGCCACGGACACGCGGTGATCACGGCAACCGGGATGCGGACGCAAATGGGGCGCATCGCCAGCATGCTGGAGGAAGTGCCGGACGACATCACGCCCCTGCAAGAGGAACTCGACCGCGTCGGCAAATTGCTCGGGGTGATCGTCTCGGTCATCGCTGTCGCAATGATCGCGACCATCATGCTTGTCGAGGATGTGAGGGGCTTCCCCGCCATCTTTGATGTGCTCATCCTGGGCGTGGCGCTCGCGGTTGCGGCAGTGCCGGAAGGCTTGCCGGCGATCGTGACGGCCGTGCTGTCCCTTGGCGTGCAGCGCATGGCGAAAAGGAACGCCATCATACGCCATCTAGCGGCAGTCGAGACGCTCGGCTCGGCGAACATCATCGGGTCTGACAAGACCGGAACGCTCACTAAGAACGAGATGACTGTGCGCGTGGTTGATACAGCAAGCGGCCGCGTAACCCTGAGCGGTGCGGGTTACTCACCGCAAGGTGAAGCGTACGCCCATGGGGGACGGCCAATCAACGGCGCTCTGCGGTTCGAACTGCGACGCGCGCTCGTCGCCGCCGATCGCGCCAACAACGCTGTACTGCAGGAACACGACCAGCGATGGACGGTACAGGGCGATCCGACGGAAGGAGCGCTAATCGTCGCCGCACGCAAGATTGGTCTTAAGGCAAGACTGCTTGACGCCCGCTTCTCGCGCATTGGTGAAGTTCCTTTCTCTTCCGAGCGGAAGTTGATGAGCACGATTCACACCGACGCCGAGCAGCCTGAACGTTTGCTCGTCTTTACCAAGGGCGCACCGGACATTCTGCTGATGCTTTGTTCGCACGAGTTGGTAGGCGAGGAAGCGACCCCTTTGACGGGGGCGCGTCGCGCAGAGATCCTTGCGCACAACGAGGAACTCGCCGGAGAGGCCTTGCGAACACTTGGAGTCGCCTTCCGCTCGCTAAAAACCGTTTCCTCGCGCGAAGCATTTGATGAGGACGCGGAACAGGATCTCGTCTTTCTTGGCCTCGTCGGCATGATCGACCCACCGCGCGCCGAAGCGAAAGGCGCGGTCGCGCGCGCGAGGGGCGCCGGCATTCGGACCATCATGATAACGGGCGATCACCCGAAAACGGCTGCGGTCATTGCTAACGAGCTGGGTATCGCAGTTGACGGCCGTGCCGTCACGGGCGCCGAGCTAGAGACGATGTCGGACGAAGCGCTCTATCGGACGGTTCACGACGTGTCCGTCTTTGCGCGGGTCAATTCCGAACACAAGTTACGAATCGTGAAGGCGTTGCAGCGCGACGGGATGACGGTTGCGATGACCGGCGACGGCGTCAACGACGCGCCGGCTCTGAAGACGGCTGATATCGGTATCGCGATGGGGGTTACCGGGACGGATGTTTCCAAGGAAGCAGCAGACATTGTGCTCGTCGACGACAATTTTGCTTCTATCGTAGCCGCAGTCGAAGAGGGACGCGCGACTTTCTCGAATATCCGGAGGTTCTTGCGTTACCTGCTGTCGTCGAACGTCGGGGAAGTCATGACGATGTTCTTTGGCGTGCTGTTGGCAGGGCCGCTCGGATTGGCTATGGCAGACAGTAGCGGCGTTGTGCTTCCGTTGCTGGCGACGCAGATTCTCTGGATAAACCTTGTCACCGACGGAGCGCCCGCGCTCGCCCTCGGCGTCGATCCCGCGGACCCGGGAACGATGAGCCAGCCTCCGCGCCCTCATGGAGAAGGTGTGATCACGGGTCGCATGTGGGCCGGCATCTTTTTCGTTGGCTCGGTGATGGCAACGGGAACGCTCACCATACTTGATGCGTCGCTTCCCGGTGGCCTGATCGAAGGCTCCGGCAATGTGCGTTATGGGCAGACAATGGCTTTTACGACTCTCGTGCTGTTTCAGCTATTCAACGTCTTCAACGCACGTTCCGACGAGCGGAGCGCTTTCGAAGGACTATTTGAGAATGGCTGGCTATGGGCAGCGGTCGCATTATCGCTCGTTCTGCATGCAGCGGCGATCTATGTGCCGTTTCTGCAAGAGGCGTTTTCGACCGTCGGACTGAACCTCAGCGACTGGCTGTACTGCATGGCGATAGCAAGTTCGGTGCTGTCGCTTCGCGAGCTCAGTAAAGTGGCAGTGCGCGCGACGAGTGGCCGCCGTCCAATCTCACTAAACTAGCGGAAAGTAACGGTTGGTTCGGTGATCGCGACGGCTCTCAACCTTTGGTCTTACGCAGGGCCGCGCCCTTGTGCATCGCGATGTGGTCCGTCTTATCGCTCTGGATTTCATACTGCGGTTCATCGTTGCTGGCACGGTGCATATGGCCTTTGTAATTCACGTCCTTGACGTGAACCCTGATAATCGTGCCGCTCACATATCCCGCTTCCGAATTCCAGGTCACGTGATCGCCAACCGCGAACCGTTTTCCCATAAATTCCCTCCGTTGCGGTCCCCCCTATAAGGGCTCAACACGGTGGAGTCCGTAGAGTTCCAGGCACCTAAGTCGAGCGCTACACAGAACGCGTAGATGACGCGCACTTCGCCCTGTCCGCCATCAACCACGCAGCATGAAGTGTGTTCTTAAGTGTCAGGTAAATTCGTTTGTCTGGAGTGAGCGTTAGGCTCACGGTACCAAGGACCGTCTGACAGCAATCGGTGCTGCCATAAGGAAAGTAGCTCAGTCGTCAGGCCAAGCTACATCGAGTCCGCGAGCAATTGGACAAAACTGATCGGCTTCCTGTGGACAAATGCTCTTCAGTTTGCGGGTGGTCGAGCTTGTGAACACCACTGCTTCGCTTCGCTCGGCCTGCCTGCGTGAGCTCGGGAACCGTTCTGCTCACGGATCATCCATCCGGCTCAACGTGAGCCGGTCGCTTCGACCTCGGCCAAAGAAGGGCATACCGATGAATCCGAACGTGCATATGCTGGACCCACGAGCGTCGCAACCGGAAACTCAAAGGCCGAGCCGAACGGAAGTCGAAGCAGCGGTACGAACCATCATCCGATGGACCGGCGAAGATCCGGACCGAGACGGCCTGATCGAAACGCCCGCTCGCGTGACCCGTTCGTTCGAGGAGTTTTTCTCGGGCTACGGTCAGGATCCGGCTCAGATTCTGGAAAAGACCTTCGAGGAGATCGAAGGGTACGACGAAATGATCGTGCTTCGGGACATTCGCTTCGAAAGCCATTGCGAGCACCACATTGCGCCGATCATCGGCCGGGCCTGGGTGGCCTACATTCCGGATGGCCGCGTGGTCGGCATTTCCAAACTAGCCCGGGTGGTGGACGCTTACGCGAAGCGCCTGCAAATCCAGGAGAAGATGACCGCGCAAATCGCCAACACCATCAACGATGTGCTGAAGCCGCAGGGCGTTGGCGTGATCGTCAAGGCGACGCATCACTGCATGACCACCCGCGGCGTTCACAAGCCCGGCACCGATCTGGTCACCAGCCGGATGTTGGGGTGCTTTCGCGACAGCGCGCTGACGCGCCAGGAATTCCTCGGCATGGCTGTTTGATGCAAAGTGCAACCTCTGAAGGAGGGGAACATGACAGAAGAAAAAGCGGAGCCTAGTGGTCCGGATCTGGCGCAGGGCATCGCGCTGAGCGCGTTCACGAGCGAAACCCTTCTCGGGCATGTCGGCGATCAGGATGTTCTGCTGGTACGCTTCGGCCCGGAGATCTTTGCCGTCGACGCGCATTGCAGCCACTATCACGGACCGCTCGCCGAAGGACTTGTGGTCGGCGAGAGCATCCGCTGCCCTTGGCACCACGCCTGTTTTGATTTGCGGACCGGCGAAGCAACCCGCGCGCCGGCGCTTACCCCGCTTGCGGTCTGGCAAATCGAGTACGAAGGCGATCGCATCTTCGTTCGGCAAAAGCGCAAACAGCCGAAACCGCGCGGCAAGGGACCCGTTGATGCGCCCGGCAAGATCGTGATCGTCGGCGGCGGAGCAGCGGGATTCGCTGCGGCGGAGATGCTGAGGCGGCAGGAGTTTCGCGGCAGCATTGTCATGCTGAGCAACGATACCGCGTCGCCAGTCGATCGGCCGAACCTGTCAAAGGATTATCTCGCTGGCAGCGCTCCGGAAGAATGGTTGCCGTTGGGTCCAGGCAGCTTCTACGCTGAAGCCGGTATCGATCTGCGGCTCAATACAGAGGTCCTCTCGATCGATACCAAGGCGTGCAACGTCGTCATCGCAGGTGGCGGCGATATTCCCTTCGACCGTTTACTGCTGGCGACAGGTGCGGAGCCGGTGAGGCTGCCGATCCCGGGTGCTGACCAGCCGCATGTCCATACGCTGCGCTCGCTTGCGGATTGCCGGGCGATCATTGCGTCCCTGAACGGCGCTCGCCGCGCAATCGTGATCGGCGCCAGCTTCATCGGCCTTGAGGCCGCGGCGGCATTGCGTGCACGAGATATCGAGGTCCACGTCGTTGCGCCGGAGCAACGGCCGATGGAGCGCGTGCTTGGGTCCGATATGGGGGAATTCGTACGCGCGCTGCACGAAGAGCAGGGCGTTATCTTCCATCTCGGTGATACCGTGGCCGAGATCGATGGCAAACGGGCGATACTGAAAAGCGGTGGCGTGTTGGAGGCCGACGTTGTGGTCGTCGGCGTCGGCGTGCGTCCGCGGCTCGGCCTAGCCGAACGGGCTGGGCTTTCGCTGGAGCGCGGAGTTACCGTGAACGCCTATCTTGAAACCAGCGTCGCCGGGATCTATGCGGCGGGTGATATCGCGCGCTGGCCCGATCCGCATTCAGGCGAAAGTATCCGAGTCGAGCATTGGGTAGTGGCGGAGCGCCAGGGACAAACCGCCGCTCGGAACATGCTGGGACAGCGTGAGGCGTTCGATGCGGTGCCATTTTTTTGGAGTACGCATTACGACGTAAGGATCAACTACGTCGGTCACGCCGAGACGTGGGATGAGATTGTTCTCGACAGTAGCATCGCGGCCCGGGATTGCCTGCTGGAATACAAACGCAAGGGCCGCGTGCTTGCGGTCGCCTCGATCTACCGCGACCTTGCCAGCCTGCAGGCCGAACTGGCCATGGAGCGAAACGTGATGCGCTGAAGTCCCCTGACTGTTGCCGCGGGCGTGTCCGCGCTATCACGCCGCGCTTCAGAATCGTTCCGGGCAATTCAGCATGCAGAGCGTGACGCAAGATGTCGCTCTCTACTGCCAATTCGCGGCTTCGCGGCCGCACAACGTTGCAGCGCCCCCCCTCCGAACATAGGAGCCGGCACCCCATGTCCAGCTATGACGAGCGATCGAGAACCGCATTTGTGTTCGCGGGCGGTGGCAGCTTTGGTGCCATTCACGTCGGCATGCTGCATTCGCTGGCGAGCCGCAGCATTGCCGCCGATATGGTCGTCGGCTCAAGCGTCGGCGCACTGAATGGTGCTTACTATGCGGGCAACCCCACGATTGAAGGGGTTCAGCGACTGGACACGATCTGGCGCGGATTGCGCCGGAGCGACGTGTTTCCGTTGACGTGGAGGACGATACTGGGTTTTTTGTATCGGCGGGACTTCCTTGTCACGTCGGATGCACTGCGCCAGATCGTCGAAGATGCGCCCCTCGCGGGATGCTCCGACCAAGTAGGATCTCTCTCAAAACAACGGCGTCATTATGAGCCTCATCATGCGCTGCAAAAACGAGTGTAATCCGTCCTCTTTGAGCGATGCTGCGTAGTTCGCCGAGCCGGTCGCGATGCCGATGTATCTCCTCCGAGTAGCGCCGTCGAAACTCGTGCCAGCGAGCAGGATCATGTCCGAACCACCTCCGCAGCGCGGTGCTGGGGGCAATGTCCTTGGCCCACAGATCAATCGCAGCATCTGCTTTTCTGACCCCACGGGGCCACAGACGGTCGATCAGTATTCGAGTGCCATCGCCCGAGCCAGCCGAATCGTATGCCCGTTTCAGTTTGATGTTCTCGGCAACAATTCTCTTGCTCATCGATATCCTCCTGTATCTCCGATGTCTTAATCTGTTCCAATCCCGCGGGACGATCGTGTCAAGGCATCACCCTGGACAGCCATGCTCACGCTATGGGTCGAGACGCTGGAGTCCTTGGCCAATTTCTGCATGCTGTTTCCCGATATGGTGATTGACATAAATAGCATCCCAGCGACCACCCAAAACGTCAGCCTGCCGTTGCCGTCATCCGTCGAGGGTGGGCTGGAACGGGGGCGGCTATGTGAAGGAAGAAGCTCGATCAAACGAACCGCCAGTATGCTTGCTTCCGACGGCGACCACCGGTCGCTATTCGATTTCCCTATCGTCGAAGCAAGGCTGTTTATCGCCTGATCCCTGGAAAGCTGGGTCAAGCGTGCGGCCTCTTGCCAAGGATCGACGTCCTGACACGCGAGTAGGGACAAGACGCTCAATGTCATCTCATCTGTCTCGCAAACCGACGCGTATAGAAAAGCATCGTACTGGGACTCGGGACGAGAAAGTTTGGTCATTTCACACTCCCACTCTCGATGAGGAAGACGCCGTGTTGGCAAACGTTGCGGCGTCGTTGCAGCAATCGGATATTCCAACATCTTGTCTGATGCGCCGATGGGCGTGCTTGACCATTACACCTTGAGTGATCTCGTTCACCCCACAGTCGGCTTCCTGCATTGTTAGCTGTTTCCCCAAATCCTTTGCATCTCGATCCCTGGATTCGGTGAGCCGACGCCTCAGTTCGCGGGCCTCCTCAAAGCGCTTTGTTACGTCACGGAGGATGGCTGCAGCCCCAATGGGCTTTCTCCCTTCGTCGTGTAACAAAACAATCGTGAATTCGACAGAAATGCGCCGGCCATCCTTGGTCAATCCCGGCACGGACAAGAGGTCGCCCTGGGTGTAATGACTTTCGCCGGTCGCCATTACCCGATTGTATCCCGCCCAATGGCGTGCTCTGAGACTTTCCGGAATGATCAAATCAAGAGAACTCCCGACCGCTTCCTCTGAGTTAAAGCCGAATACTCGAACCGCCCCAGGGTTCCAAAAGCTGATACGGCCGTCGGCGTCGGTGGCAATGACCGCATCCGAAACTGTCCCGAGAATCGCCTCGATAAGACCGTGCGGTACGCTCGCTGTTCTCTTCCGTTTGGAGTCCACCATCGCGTGCTTCTCTACAAAATCAAAACTCTTCAGGTGAGTGCATCAAGACGATCCCCAAACACGGATGGAGCCGCGACTGCCTGCTCAAGAGAACTCAACCACTCTTTGGTACCGTGACGTTTTCCTGTGCTCGGTCCGCAGCGCGGTGGGATTTGACGGGAAAGCGAGTAATCTTAGGCGGATCACTTGCTGGAAACGTGCCCTCCAGTTCCTCATCCAACTGAAGGTCGAGCTCCCTCTTTTTCCGTTGCGCAAAAGTCTCTCTTGCGGCCATTAGGATCCTCCATCTTCATACATGTGGCGCTGCATGACTGTGGCCTAATCCAAGCGATCGTTGCCGCGTCGCGGTTTGGACGCCTGCTCGATCTCCCAGAGCATCCACACGAAGGCGATGCCCAGGCCGACAACAATGGCCATAAGTAGCAATGTCAGAGCCGGCGCTGTCAGCGTGGAGAACATTCATCAAACAACCATTGGTCTGTAATTGTTAGTTTCAAAGCTCGGCACGAAGGCGTTCTCCCGGCTGCCCACGACGAATTTGACAGAGATCAGGAAGTCGCATCCGAGGCGTTTAGGTGAAGGATTTCAAGTTGCTCGACCTGTTTACGGTGCAGCAGAAGCAGATACATGAGCTTTGCATTCAGCGTTGAATCGAAGATGTTCATAACGGCTTCCTCAATCATATCGGCCAATCCGGTCTGATTGCAGCTTGCGAATGCAATCACACGCAGCAGGCTGCATTTTGCGCTAGGCATAGCAGTTGTGTCTTTGCTGCGAACCGCGTCAGCGCCTCCTCGCATGGCAATCTCTTTCTTGAGTAAAAGGCAGATCGCCGCTTGCGCCAGTTCAGACTCGAAAACCAGGTCTGTATCTGCAATATGAAAGGCAGCCATGCGTCCGATTGCTGCAAACGCCTTGACGCCGATGCGCTCCCTTTCAAGAAGCTCCGTTAGAAAACTGAGTACTTCTTCCTTAGACCAACAGTCGAAGTAAGCGGGATCGCCGCTATTCATTCCACACGGAGTGGATGTGGGCTCCTTGATGGTGTCGTCTAAGTCAGCTTGTTTTAGTAACCGAGCCTTCTGCATGATTTCGTTTCCCTGCGAGAACGAGATGAGGAGCGGCAGCCCTCCTGCTTTCCGTCAGGTCGTCTATTGCTTATGGGCTGCATCCAACTCTCGCCCTTTGGTCCAATTTCACAAGCGAGAAATATTGTCGATTTGCATCAAGAAAGTTGTTACGTCGGAAAAGTTCGAAATGGCTCAGTTTGTCGTTTGGTATGCGCGCGCTGGCTCCTTCGTCCACTTCGAGGGTGGAGCGCGTGGACCGAGCCTCCCATTTGTCACATCCTGCATTGCGCCTGCACTAGCGCGTTCTTCTCGATCGCTTCGGAAGTTTTTCCAACCCTCTTACTGTTGTTTTCGGCTGTGCGACCCGTGCATGATCTCGCACGCGATGCCGAGCCTCGTATAAAACTCGGGTCCCCAACCCACATGCACATAGCCGGGGTGAGGCTCCGGATTCCCCTTTGGATTTGTCGAAACCATGACGAGCTTTTCCTCGAACCATGCTCAGGTTTCAAACCGGGCCGACTCTGGGGGTGTACATGACGTCGATATCAATGCGCCCCTCGATGAGACGCCATGCATGAGTTCCGGCTCGAGACCGCTATCGGCGCGAACGGATATCTCCGACCTGGCTTCGCGCATCAGTTCTGAAGCCACTTCAGCAGGAATTCTTCCCACAGGCCAATCCGTCCACCGACGACCAAGGTACCGCTCAAGCCGTCAGGAATTCCAATGTCATGGCGCGCCTGCTCTATCGTTCGAACGCGCGTGGCGGGACGTGCCTTTGAAATTGTCGACCGGCAGACGTGAGCGTGCCAGCCTTGTTGCGGACAAAGAATGTGCAACCCAATTGGTCTTGTGAATGCGCGTGCTGACCGTCGACTGGCTGACGTGAACCGGTTAGTGGCGCTGATGATCCTCCACTCGCGATAACAACGAGAGGTCCTTGTCAGCTCCGTGTCCACGCGAGAACCTCCCATCAATAAAATCGATACTAAGTGGCAGTACTTTTCGTTTGTCAAAATTCATTGCGGGCATACGTTGATGGCAACGTTCGCACGACGATCGGTGATCGGTGCACCGGCTGCGACTCGCAACAATAGGAGACCCGGATGGATACCGGCATCGTTTCGGGAGGTTGAGCTGGCGACTTCTCGTCTCAGAACGCTAAGCCGGGTGATGGACGCTCGCTCGCGTATTGTTAGTCCTGAAATTCTCGGCACGATCGGTCGTCGCCTCAACGGCTTAGAACGCCTACGGCCTGGACTAATACGCATTCGCAGTAGCCGCCGGCGACCCTAACAGAGGGTGCAACAGCCTTGCTTCGGGCGTCCTTAGTATCGATGGCAGGCTCGTGAGTAAACGCGATTCCCTTAGTGCCGACGCAGGGCGGAGCCTCAGACCTCGGGCGGCGCATGCGCCGGTCGTCGGCTCAGTGTCCGAATGTCAGAAGGGAGATCTCGCATGTATCAAAAAATTCTCTTAGCTTTCGACGGCTCACCCGATGGTCGCGAAGCCCTGGCTCAAGCTGAGAAGTTGGCATCAGCGTGTGGTGCGACGGTTCATCTTGTTGCGGTCATAGACCCGTCCGAAAGCATGCTTATCGTGGAGACCATGTCTTTCATCCCCGATAATCAACGTTTTGCAATCCAGGCAGTGCTTGATGAGGGCGTGAGGCGTGTACGACGCGCCGGATGCGCTGCAACCAGCGAACTCAAGTACGGCAAGCCAACAGACCAGATAATTCTGTCCGCGAAAGAGATACACGCGGACTTAATCGTCGTTGGTCATCGGGATCAAGGCACGCTTGCGCGCTGGTTGAACGGCTCGGTAGGCGAATCAATCTTGCATCAACCGCCATGCAGCGTGCTCGTTGCCGTAAAGTCCGAGCAAAGGGCGAGTAACGTCACGCCGATTCAGCAACTGAAGGCGCGGGGGAAAAGATGAACCTCGTGTCGAAAACCTCTAGTCTGTCAGCCCTATTGCTATTGGCCGCATCCTTTACGATGCCGTCAGGTTCGGTCGCTACAAAAGACATCATCCTGGGGGCGTCTGTAGAGAGTAACGTCTGTCCGATGCCATAACTGGCCGCGATGACACAGTTTCGTATCAAGTCGGAAGGAAGGCAGGTTGAGTTGCTAGTTCCGCCTAAACCAGAAAACGAGCACGCCATGGCCAAGCAAGACGCGATTAATGAACTTAAATCGCTACAACGGAACGGCGAAGGCTCCAACGTGCACGCGAACGCTGAGACGGTTCTCTGCGGCTTCCTCGATGCAGTCGGCTATGGAGAGGTCGCACGCGAGTTCCGGAAGATCCACGAGATGTATCCGGTGGTAACCCCCAGATATTCAAGGCGGTCTTAGGTAGAAGATAGGCGAACGGTTAGCAAGGATCGTCCGCGCTGGAATTGTTGGCTGCTAACGAAACATCACCAACGGTGGGCGCCAACTGCATCAGCTGGCTGCTGCACTGATCACAAGGCAGCTCGCTTCACTTCAAGAGTAGAAGGCTAGTGGCCTGAAGTCTCGCTACGTGGTGGATAGAGCGGTTCGTTAAGACTAAACAGATTAGACGCCCAGATGCCGACGAGGGTCCAGCTTCGTCATTCGACTCTCCGTACATCCTAAGGGCTCATCTAACATCCTGAGTATCGATGGGAAGAGCCCCTGATGACTTTCGCGATGTGGGAAAGCGTGGTCGGCGATTGGGGAGCGCGACTGTTCATTTCTTTTGATCGTGGGTCTACGCAGTCAAATGAACTGTGAGCCCTCCCGGGGGCGACCGGTGTTGATTTGTGAGAACGCTGCCGGTCGGATTGATCAAGAATCATGCACTCAAACTACAATTAAATTCGATTGTCGTATGCATCCTCCGATGAGACACAGATAGCAGACTTGCTCTGACAGCCGGTGTAACGAGCATCGAGCTGAAGTCGGTCTAACCGTCTGAAACGCCGTGGGAGCATTCGGTGCTTGTATCACTCGCGGGTGAACTGCTTGATCGGAGCTAGTGATGCCGGCTATGTCGAGAGTTAACTACGCGCACGGGAGAGATCACGCATATCCGAGCGGCTGGCGTCGCTATCTCTACTCAACCAACCACAAAGACATCGGCACGATGTACTTCGTGTTCGCAATCTGTGCAGGTCTCATCGGTGGAATCATTTCAGTTGTGATTCGGATGGAATTGCAGCAGGCCGGCTTGCAGATTTTCACGAACACGCACACCTACAACGTATTCGTAACCGGCCACGGCCTGATCATGATCTTTTTCACGCTCATGCCGGCGATGATGGGTGGATTTGGCAACTGGATGGTGCCGCTGATGATCGGCGCGCCGGACATGGCGTTTCCGCGCATGAACAACATATCGTTTTGGCTGCTGCCAGCGTCGTTCGCACTGCTTATCATCTCGATGTTCGTCGAAGGTGCGCCTGGCTCGAACGGCGCTGGTACGGGCTGGACGCTCTACGCGCCGTTGTCGACCTCGGGTCATCCGGGGCCAGCCGTCGATTTCGTGATCCTGTCGATGCATATCGCGGGTGCGTCCTCGATCCTCGGCTCGATCAATTTCATCACCACCATATTCAATATGCGGGCGCCGGGTATGAGCCTGCATAAAATGCCGTTATTCGCCTGGTCGGTCCTCGTGACGGCCTTCCTGTTGTTGCTGTCGCTGCCTGTGCTCGCCGGCGCCATTACCATGCTTCTGACGGATCGCAATTTCGGAACCACGTTTTTCGCGGCGGAGGGCGGCGGAGATCCGGTGTTGTATCAACATCTTTTCTGGTTCTTCGGTCATCCCGAGGTTTACATTATGATTCTACCGGGCTTCGGCATCGTCAGCCACGTCGTTTCCACATTCAGCCGCAAGCCGATCTTCGGCTATCTCGGAATGGTCTATGCACTGGTTGCGATCGGATTTATCGGATTTCTCGTCTGGGCCCATCATATGTACACGGTCGGGATGTCAAGCAGCGCCCAGGCTTATTTTGCGCTCGCCAGCATGGTGATTGCGGTACCGACCGGCATCAAGATCTTTTCGTGGATAGCCACCATGTGGGGCGGCTCCATAACATTTAAAACTCCGATGCTGTGGGCGATCGGGTTCATCTTCGTGTTTACAGTCGGCGGCGTCACTGGTGTTGTGCTCGCCAATCCTGGCATCGACCGGACGTTGCAGGATACTTATTACGTCGTTGCGCATTTCCATTATGTGCTGTCGCTTGGCGCCGTGTTCGCGATCTTCGCAGGTTGGTATTACTGGTTTCCGAAAATGACCGGATACATGTACTCGGAAGCCGTCGGCAAGCTGCACTTCTGGCTGACATTTGTCGGTGTCAATCTTGCGTTTTTTCCGATGCATTTTCTCGGATTGTCGGGAATGCCGCGACGAATTGCAGATTACCCCGATGCATTTGGAGGCCTGAACCAGATCTCCTCGATCGGCTCCTACATCTCCGCAGTTGGTCTGATCGTGTTCTTCGTGGGCATGGTCAATGCCTTCGTGCGGAAGGAGAAGGCTGCAGGCAATCCGTGGGGGCCTGGCGCGACTACGCTGGAGTGGACGTTATCTTCGCCGCCGCCGTTTCATCAATTTGAGGTCTTGCCCCGAATTGAATAGATGAATCCACGAGCTCTACAAATCAGCCACGCCGGCTAGGCATAGGCGACGGCTGCCTCCTCCGATCCCGCGCGTCAACGATGCTCCGCCTTTGCGCCAGGGTGGCTGTTCAAGCTATTATTGAAGGGTGCGAGTCCGTGCGCAGACCAAAAGGTTTTGACAAGGCGCTGTCCATTCTCATGCAACCGCAAAAATGTATTCAAGCGTCAATAGAATTCGTTTGTCTAACGTCCTCGCCAGATGGATCCTCAAGTCCTGCCGAGACGCTCTTAATGCGAAGCGGTATATGCGACGACAAGTGGAGAGTGATGATGATCAAGGACCTTCTGGTGACCCTTCCGGCGGGCGATGCGCCGGCATTCGCGTTGGACTACGCCGTAGCAGTCGCCAGAACTTTCAATGCGCACCTCACGGGCATTGCATTTGTGCAAGACGTGGCCCGCGCTGGAGCGTTGTTTGATTGGGCGCCGGCTATTGTTCTGGATGATTATCGTCGAGAAGTGGAAGCCGCCGCTGAAGTTGCCAAAGTCCGATTCGAGGAAACGTGCAAGCGAGAAGGCATCTCTGCCGAATCGGTGGTCCTCAACGCAGGAGCGGTCAGCCTCCCTGAACTCCTTGCACGCACAGCGCGAAGGTTCGATTTGACAATCCTTCCTCAGGCTGACCCGGAAGACGAACGTTCAGGAGAGGTGATGATCGAAGCAGCCTTGCTGGGATCCGGTCGCCCAATCTTGATCGTTCCCTATTTCACCGAAGGCGGGGTCAAGTATGACCGGATTCTTGTTTGCTGGGACGGCAGCCACAACGCCGCGCGCGCGATAGCCGACGCGATGCCATTCCTGACGCGCGCCAAACAGGTCGAAGTGGTAACCGTTGCAACTGATGGGAGAGCTGATGACAGCATGGCCGGACTGTGTATAGCGCATCATCTTGCTCGGCATGATGTGATTGTCGAAGTCAGGAATATTGTCGCTCACGGCCAAGACGTGTCACTTAGGATTCGTTCTCATGCGGCACAGCAATCGGCAGATTTGATTGTTATGGGTGGCTATGGCCATTCGCGGCTTCGTGAGTTCGTTCTCGGTGGCGCGACGCGCGACATTCTCGAATCGACGGTTGCTCCAACCCTGATGTCACATTGAACCGGCCATCGGCAACCTTGATAGCCATGATCTAAAGTTCGGGAGTTCGCGTCCGCCTGCTGAGAGTTCTCGGTCGTTTGCAAGAAACCACGATGTGAAATCCCGGATGGAGGCACGCTATGTCCAACCAGTTTCTTCCAACCATTACGATGTCCGCGTCCGATCGTCGGCGCTTGGAAAAGTTAGCGCGCGCGGCCGCGGAGCAAGGTGACACGGACGCCCTCTGCCTGATGGGTGAAATCAATCGCGCGGAAACCATCCCGGATCGCGCCGCTCAATTGGATTCCGTCGTCACTATGGGATCGTGGGTGACGTTTTGGACCAATTGGGGATACCCGCGCGAGACTAGGCGATTGGTGTACCCTGAAGATTACACATTCGAAGAGACCCAAATCCCAGTGTTGTCACCTCTGGGCGCGGCACTGATCGGGCTCAAGGTCGGAAGCCAGATGCCCTTTTTTGCCGCAGGATGCACACACATCGTCAACGTCGAACGCGTGAGTCGAGCAGAGCCGAACGCTATTCCGCTGCTGTTTCGCGCGCCTGTCCATAGAGACGAAGAGCCCTTCGATGACGATCCAGGACCAACCGCCGCGTAAGTGCGAGGAAAGAATGCAATGACTAAGAGAAAGAGCAAGTCCGGCTCGGTATTACCGCCCATAGTAGTCGCCACGAACGAAGCACGTCGCTTGTACGCGTTAGCAAACTCAAACATGACGCTCTTTCCGCGCGAGGCTACCTTCCTAGCGCGCGAAATGAACCGGGCAAATGTAGTGCCGGACAATGCTGATCTGCGCGGCGTCGTCCATATGGGCTCGCAAGTGCGTTATTGCGACCACAAGACCGGTGATGTGAGGGACGTCGTGTTGGTGTATCCGCACGAAGCCCAGATAGCGCTGAAACGCCTCTCGGTTCTTACGCCGGCCGGGACGGCACTCATCGGCCTATCGGTCGGTCAAACCATCGAATTCCAAACGCCGGCCCATCAAACGCGGGCCTTGACTGTTCTCGGTGTATCAAGCTGAGAGCAGGAGACTATTGCTATGCGCGATGTTTCGTTTAGAGAGGCCGCCATAGTCGCGATTTGCATGACCATCGGAATGGTCTGCGGTTTCGGCCGCCTGATCTATCCCTCGTGAGGCTCATGTGATGGGCGCTCCGCGTGGAGTCGCCGAATGGCGTCATAACGTGCTCAGTCCAGCCGCCCTTGAGAACCTAGAACTTCCAGCCAGCCTCCGCCTCTAGTTCAACCTTCATGCGATCCTGCGCTTAGTGCGACTGAGATCGGATTCGATCGAACTTTTAGCGATTCTGCGGACGGACCGTTCAAGGGTTCGAATCATGAGTTGGGTCATGAGCATCACGACCTACATCCTATCCGCGCGCCTCGTCTCGACCACCGAGCCGCCATACCGAAGGCTTCAGGGGCAGCGGGGGTGCGACACAAACTCCTCAATCTTATCCGATCTCAAGAAGCAGACGCGCAGGCGGTCTCCCCTGCGAACGGCAGGGCTTTGCCCGCGGCCGCGAGTCCTTGGGCCTCTCCGGGAACAAGGGGCTCCAAGTGGCTATCTCTCAGTTGCGCTTTGATGGACCGCATTCAGGCTTATCGGGAGCGCGAGATCACAATTTGCGAACCGGAAGGATTCATTCATCAATGAACAAAATGAGTGGGGGCTGGGTAAGGGCGGCGCCATACTTTTAATTTCCTGGAAAGCCAGTCGAGCGAGAACCGGCTGAAAAAAGCGAGGAGGCGAAGCGGACGCATGAAGCACACTCTCGTCAAGGCGAGCGTGCCGTTTCTCATCGAATTCGTCAGACGAAGATGCAGGAAGGCGGAATGTGGAATCTTCTGGGAAGACGGGACGGTTGCGATTCGGACCGTCGCAGCCCAGCAGGCGCCCGCCGTCTGCCGCGTCCGTCCGGGCAAGAACGGTGTCACGCCGGAATTCTCGGTGAGATCGTTCGAGGGTAGGTTTTGGTGGCCGCTGTCCGACGGGCCTAGGCATATGCCTGTAAAAGAGTACGTGGCGAGCGCGACCAAAAGCGAAGGCCCGTTCCTTTCGATGATGAACCTTTCGCCGGCGACCGTCTATTCGAAACCGAGACGGGAGGCCAAGCGTTTCTTCGAACAAATCTTCGCGCGGCAGGTGGATGGCCCATCGAGTGAGGAGCGATGGCGTTTGCCGCAAAGGATCGCCGATCGCACGCTGTTCTGCGACGATCTGGTCTACATTGAAGCTGGATGTCCCGTATACTTTGGCGTTCCCCGAGGAACGCGGGAGACTCCGATGCTGTCGCTCGAGGTCGGCAGCGCCGGACCCGAACATATCCATGTAGTCAGCCGCTATCTTCCCGGTCCCCGGCCGAACCAGAGACGCGATGCGGCTTGCCGATCGCTTGTCTACGGAGTTGAAAGCATCGACGATGAGGTCGATAAACTTCGGCGTAGTGGCTTCCAGGTAACCTTCGGGTCGAGCGCTGAAGCAAATGCCGAACTTAGATCGAATCGAGACGCATCTGAAATTTGCGCAGATGCCTTGGTGCGCCGAGCGGTCACGGTGATGGACCCACACTCGTTTCAGGAATTAGGACCGCAGCTGTATAAAAAACTGAAACCTGCCACGTTGTTATCCCGAAGAATTTCGCCTGCACTTTGTCGAGATGCCATTTATGCCATGATCGCTATCTGCAACGAGGAGGATTTTTTAGGCGTTTCGGATTGGAGTTCGAATGGGCGACTGAAACTCTTTTGCGGTTAGATGCGATGCATGCGCCCACGCTTTTTGCCGACCTGGACGATCAGATCCTTTTCGCTCTCACGAATTCGTCCCAGCCTAGCTGACATTCTGACATCTATCCAAGACTCCAGGTGGGCTGCGGCTTTCGGGTGACTACTATCAAGATGTGCAGCCGTACTTTCATTTGGGAGTGATGTCGCATTATGCCATCCGGGGTCTTCTTTGCTGTGCTGGGACTCATAAGAGTGTCAAAGGACACATAAGAGTGTCACGTTTTTCGGCCGGGAAGGCTCCGAAATTTGCAACCTAATGGTTATAGTTTTTTGCGAAATCCGCTGAAACGGATGAGGAAATGCCTGCCGGATCTTCGGATTGAGTAGAAAAGAACAGGGTCCGGGCTGGTCGAATTGCATTTTCTGCGGAGAGCCCGTCGGAAAGGCGGATCGGTCGCGCGAGCACGTCCTGCCAATGTGGATGCTGCGTGCCACCGGCGATCCAAACAGCCGCATCCGGATTGAAATCGACCCGATCACTGGCTAGGTGTGATGCACCTCAAAAGAGCGTCAAAACACACATAAGTGCGTCACGCTTCGCGGCGTGATCTGGCTAAAACGGCACCATAGGACCGAGCGAAATCGCTGAACGGCCTGTTCTGCCGATTTCGTTCGGTCGGTCTTGGTTAATCTATCGTTGATATCTTCTTCAAGTCACCAGCCCGCTTGCGTCTTGAGCCGGATGGGCCTGCTCTCCGGACCTCTCCGCAGCCTCCTCGACAGCAACACCCGGTTTCGATAGCTCGACGCCCGCCCCGAACAGCGATTGGCGGAATTTGATGAAGTAGGCCGAAGCGCTGCCGTCGTCCGCCTTCGAGTAGCGATAGTCGAACTGGTCGGACAGGTCCTTGCCGTTGCGGACGAGCGGGGGTTTCTCGGTAAGGCCGGCAACAAACGCCTTCATATCCTCGGTGATGAACTCCGGTAGACCCGCGTTCGTCGCCCACTTCACGGTGATCGTCGCATCTGCTGGCAGAATGTTGCCCGCGTGCTTGTAGTGAAGTGCACACATCAGCTTCCGGAAGACGGCGTCGACGGCGGTGCCGGCGATCTGCGGATCGATCGCGACCATGGGAAGGTGCTGTGGGAATGCTCTTCCTACCGGAACCCAAAGACCTCGGGATCTGATGAAGCCATTCTTCTCGTCTGGACCGAGCACGCGCAGGAGACCAGGGAAGTTGTTCTTCATCGCCTTCGCAAACTTGGCTAAGTCGACCTCCCGTTGCGCGTTCTGCTCCCCTCCGCCATTCAGCCTGACAAGGGTGGTCAGGACATGTTCGTGAGCGCTGGACTTCTTGTTGCACGGCTCACAGGCTGGGAATTCGTAGCCTTCAGGTCCCACCTTCGCGTCGAAGAACGCCCGCGCCGGCTGATGGTCGATGGTCGACGCAGGCGTCGTCCCGCCGCAAAAGATGCATAGGGCCTCTCGGCCGAGCAGATCGAGACGCCTGCGTTTCTTCTGGCCCAGCTTCGCGTTCATCAAACCTCGCCTGCGCTCAGGATTTCTTTGAGCGGACGGCAAATTTCGTGACGAAATCCTTTTGCGTCAGGCCGAAATGGTTCAACTGAGCGGCCACAACCTTGGGTTCCGCATAGCCGTTCTTCTGACTGATCGCCACCGAATACTTCCTGATCGCCTCGACCAGTCGCGCTAAGCACTCCTCTGTGACGATCCTAGCATCGGCATGCAGGGTCGCAGCGTGTTCGGGCGTGATCTTCGGATGCACCATGACGGGCGTCGCGCTGCAGCTCTTGTCGTACTTGTCGGCGAACCAAGTCATCGAACCATTTAGCTGATTGCAGTCGTGCTTATTGATCGAGCCCGCCTTAACGGCGCCGCTCTTACACTCGATCACAAGGTACTGCAGAGCGCCCAGCGCCCAGAGATTATCAGGCCCGCGACCAGTATCTTGTTCGGGTCGCTGCGATCCGAAGCCCAGGAAAAGACCAAGATCGAGCATCGCGGACTCGAACTTCTTGCTGTTCTCCTCGCCCCACGCCAAAGATTCGATGAGCGCGTTGACCCACATGATCAGGTCGTTCGACTCGAGAAACCGCTTCATGAAGGCCACGGCCATAGCGGCCTGACTGTCCTTGGGAACGTTCAGCTTGCTGTAGGCGATGCCGCTTATCGGGCGAACCAGCGCGGGATTGAGCTGAACCGCGGCCAGTTGGAGCTCTTGCGCCTTCATCTGATCGTTGTGATGGACGTATTCGGCCAACTGCTGCTTCAGATAGCCCAGGGCCTTCTTCTCGGTCAATTTCCTGACGGCCTCCTGGACCGTCTGTTCCGCGAGATCGAAACGCTTCGAGCGCGCGAAATCGAAGGCCTTGCGCAGCGCAACCACGGTTTCATCAACGTGGCTTGCATCGCCGGCATCGGCATTCACGACGGCCGATCTGCTGGCGTCGAGCCATTCGTCGTCGCCTGTCAAGCAAAGGTCCATCACCGACGCGATCTCAGATAGAGGCTTGCCCTTCAACTGCGCGGTGACTTCCCGTCCGAGATCCAGTTGCGCGCGCGTCGCGGAAGAGAACAGCGCGCGGGCATCTGGACGATGCAGGCGTTGCGTCAACTTGGCGCCCACAAGGAGAACGACGCAGTGATCCTGGCTCGAACGCACGCCGCGCCCCATCCCCTGCTCGATCCGCTGCACTTGGCGGACTAGCTGTCGGCGCGTGCCGTCGAGCGCTTCCTGTTCGATCCTCTCCAGCAGGCCGTAGAGCTCGGGCAGACCGTCGATCACCAGGAGCTCGCACGCCTTCGCAGGCAGATCGACGCCGTCGTATTTGCCGACGAACACCGTCAAGCCGACATGCCCCTTGCGAAGCTTGTCGGTCCCCTCTTCGATGTTCTCGGCCGTAAGCGTCTGGTTGGCGATATCCGACCAGAACTCGGCCCTTTTCTTCGAAGGCACGATGACCGCGACGTTGATGGTCTTGGCCTTTGCCGCAACGAGCGCCTTGATCTCGTCGATCGTGATGTCGGGGTTGATCTCCTGCGGCGCGAGGATCATGCGGTCGCCGATGTCGCCGCCGCCCTTGGGCCGAATGGGATCGGCGACCTGTTCGGCGTCGGCTTGGAAGTGGCTCACCAAAACGCCGTCGTCCGCCAGCGTGGCGGTCATGTAGATGCGCCGCTTCGCACCGGTGAACGCAGGAATGTTGTCGATCGGAATGAAGCGCGGCGCGATCTCGACGTTGCCGCCTCCGAATGCGCACTGGCAGAGTTCGAGGACGTCCTCGACCAGCCGCCACGGCCATTTCAGCGTCTCATCGCCGCGATGCGGATGAAGGATTCGAAGAACGTCACTTTGCTTATTCTTCCAAGCCCAAAACGGTACCGCCATGGCAATCTGCGGATCATGATCTTCGACGTCCAAGAACGCCGAGGCCGATTGATTCTCGAGATCCGGCTTGAAAAGCTCCAGCAAGACATCGTGAGCAGGATGCGACGACGAAAGCCTTATCTTGAACTGATCGGCGACGGTTGCGAGGCAGGCGTGCGCGTCATCGATGACGAGACTACCGATCTCGATCTTGGTTCCACCGCGACCGACGCCGAAGACGGATCTGCCGTTTACGAGCTTCCAGATGTTGATGACGAGGATCGCGTTTCCCGAGAGAAAGGCCGCGTCTCCCTCGTCTTCGGTCACGGCCACCCCCAAGGAGCCGGCTTCGGCGATGACCTGACGAAGAAGATAGTTGTCCGGCGTGACGTACACCGCGGGTCCGACGCCTTCGTTCAGGCTGCTCTGCAGGCACAGCAGACCGACGACGGTCTTTCCGGAGCCGGTATTCATTTTCAGGGTGTTGTCGGCCCGCGTCCGCTTGCCGTACCAGGCGTCGAATACGTCGCCCTGCTCATCCGACGGGCGCTTGAACTTGGCGGTGTCGCGCTTGAGCGTAGTGAAGATCTTGCGGGGGTCGGTCGGCTTCGCCGACGGCAGGCCGGATTTGATCTTCTTGTAGTCGAGGGCCACGGTTTTACTCCGAAACTTGACTGTCCGCGCCGAAAGCCGAGGACTGCCGGAGAGATTTCAGCCTGTCCGGCAGTTCGAGACTTGGACCAAACGATCGAATCGGCTGCTGTCGGAGGCGCCAATAGAAAGCAATTGTCGCCAGATCGCAACGCCCGGTAGCAGAAACCTAGGCAGGCCAACCGACCCTTCCCAGGGGGTCAATTTCGCCTTTCGACATCGTTCGGCGGACTCGACTCTTATGTTCATGACATGTTCTAGTTCGGCATGAGAATGAAAATCCTTTTGCGAAGCCGGTCCGCTTTCTGGGCGTCTCTCGCCTCGCTTCAGGGCGACGGCCTGGACCGCAACTTGGCCTGCCGATCTGAAAGTAGGAACGTCAGGCACCAGTTGAACGCTTGCCAAAGCACGTCCGTCGAATGCGCGCTCGTATTCGAATCCATAGGTTCGGACGGTTGAGCACCGCTCGGTACGTGGTGCTGGTGAACGCCATCTCCTTTTTCCAGTTCGGGACAAACGCTTCGGGCTTCTCGCGTGTGAATAGCCAGGCGCCGTGACCGTACGTCGAGAGGAAATGGTTTTCGTAGGCGGCCTGCATCGCTTCGACATCCGCAACCTTAACGGAGTTAAAGATCGACCATGCTTCGGTGGGCGGCGCCGATCGCGAACGGAGCAGATCGCCTCCACGTCGCAACGCCATGGAGATCTGCCATGCGTAGGGCTGATACGCCTGATGTACAATCTCGCTGCACCAATCGTACAGATGGCGAAGCTCCTTCACACGGAACCCATCGGCCTGAAAGAATTCCGGATGTGCAGCTATAAATTCTTGATGGAAGCCGTGCCGGAGTTTCGGCGGCTTGCCCTTGCGGTCGTTTGGATAAACCGCGATCAACCGCTCAAAGCGGAGCTCCATCGCCTGCCGAAGAACGAATATCGAGGCGATCTGAGCAATCTTGTGGTCGAACGGCGGCCCCGAAGCTACGTATGTGGATTGGAACGCCAAACCACGCGCCAGTCCAAAAATCTCCCAGCTAGTGGCATGCGAATTCTTTACGCCGTTGAAGAATGTCCAACCGACCTCCTTTCGCTGAAGGAAGGGCAGTATCTCGCGCAGGTCGAACAGAAAATCGATGATGACGCGGCCGTACCTCGAGAGGACGGCGTAGGTGATCGAACCGCCACTTTGTCCGCGCATCTCGCGATCGAGGATAGTGAGCTCCTCCAACGCGACCCGCAACTGGTATCGCAAGTAGGGTATAATCGCTCGCTCGTTTTTGAACGTTGGGCTTTGTCGAAAAATCTGTTCGGCAAGTTGATCCTGGCTAAGGGATTGACCGCGATTATGTTTGCGGTCCAGCGCCGCTATGTCGGCAAGGAAATCCGCCATCGCCTTGTCTGCGGCAGCATCGGACGGCAGAGCGGCCTGCGCTCTGGGGGCAGGATTCAAGATCTTCAGAAGCGCTTGGGCAGGCGTGACGGTAGAGGACGTGGTCATGTTCGTTTCTTGCAATGCTGGTGGCCAGAGATCGAGTGGCTACGTGCCGTTTCGATCGGGGGTGCGCCGAGAGCGCGGAATGAGTTGAGGGTTGCCAATCAGCGCTTCGCCGCGGGCTTCTCTCGCTAAACCGCTCCACGGAGTCGGCGGTTTATAGGAGCGAGCTACGGCTTCTTCTGTTGCGTGACTCGCGCGATGCTACCGTCCTTCTTCCCGACACGGACGGTGACGTCGTTACCGGTCGTGGGCACCGAATATGTGACGACGTAGGCGTCGTTGTCGGTCACCATTTCGGTGAAGTGGATCCTGTCGGTCGTGAGCTTCGTTTCTTTGGCGACGAAATCGGCGGCGGCGGCAACAGCACTCTCTGGCGAACCCGATGACGCGAAGAGGCGATTCACCGCGAAAGTTGCCGTGAAGACCAGCACTACCGAAAGACCGATGATGACGATGCGCGCGTGATCGCGCACTCCGTTCGCGTACTTCGCGACCTCGTCGGGGTCCCTCGGGTCTCGCGCCGTCACGGTCAGCAAATTTGCGTAGGCCGACAATCCCATGATGGCGAACGCCACGACGACGAGAAGCCCCGCCCCGGCAACGACCAATATCCATTTCGCCAAACCATCTGCAGGAATGCGCGACGGATCCGTGAAAAGGGCCGCGACGCCGCCGATGCCGACCAAACCGAGGGTCAGCGTCTGCTTCAAGAACTCGAAGCGACCGGAATTCGCGTCGATCGTGTCCTTGAGCGGCGACGGAGGCGGCGTCACTGCACCGTTCATCATCGCCTCAGACGGGCCAACAGGTGCAACCGAAGAGGCTTTGCCAACGGCCCATGTTCTGGAGTACGAAGACGCCGCCGATCGTCTTCTGGACTTTCTCGACCTTTTCACGCGAATCCGCTTCTTTCTGGAGATCGTCCAGGAATTTGGGCATCTTCTTGACAATTCGATCCGCAACCGGATCACGGTCGACGACCGTCGCAAAATCTCCAAGACCAAGCGTGTCGGTCTGGGCCGCGATCAAGCCCTCCTTGAGGATTATCCTCGCCTGCTGACTCAGTTTCCAACCCGAACGCTTCTCGAAGCTTTGGAATATAGGCTCGAGCGGGTCGGGGCTAGACTCGACCATGACCATGTATTACCTCCGGGAAATAACTCACGTGAATGCAACCAGGAGGCATCATAGGCCAGCTTGGTGATATTTGTCTTTAGGATTTCGTCGCCCCGTCGGCGGAAACACCCGCTAGGGCGGGGTTGGTGCCTAGTGCGAGTGAGGAGAACCAAGAGGCGGTCGCCAGCTTGCAAGTTCGTCTAAGTCGACGAGATGGCTCGCTCCTGGCCTGAGCCTAAGGGCGAGCTCCCGTGCGATCCAACGTCATCACACAACACCTGGGCATCGCCTAGAGATGACAAGTCTTGCACACTGCAGCGGACAACGTTGCTCGTCCGCAGCCGGAAGTAAGGAGATGCAGACCTGTGCCGCGACCGTTGAGGCGGACAGAAAGCTCGGGAATTCCGTCGGTATCGACGCAAGCACTTATCTTGGTCGTTAGCCCACCTCTCGATCGGTCCATTAGCTGTGCATCGCCCCATCCCGCGCTGAGCACCTTCATCAACAACGTGGAAAACTCTAGAACGGAAACCGAGCTATGTAGTTAGAACGCTCTCCTCGATGGGCTTTGAGCGTCCGCTTCCGCAAGGTGTCCTCGATGCTGCTCCAGAACGGCATCCCGCCGACCAGATTGAAGATGTTCGCCCGGACCCGGGGCAGCCCTCGAGGCAGTCGGCAAAATGGCTGGCCAATCGGATGCGACTATGCTAGGTTACATGTAACCAAACATGGGGAACCGATGGCGACTGCCTCAAGGCCCAAGCCTGGTCGGATGAAGGTGCGGGAACATCGCAAGAGGCTGCGGGCACAGGGCTTGCGACCTATCCAGCTTTGGGTGCCCGATGTGCGGGCTTCATCCTTCCGCAAGCAGGCTCATCGTCAGTCACTTGCTGTTGCGGCCAGCAGCCATGCCCGCGACGATCAGGCTTTCATCGACGACGTGTCCGACCTGGACGATAAATGAGACGCGGTGAAATCTGGACCGTCGCTGGCGGCAAGGATTACGCAGGCAAGCCGCGCCCCGTCGTCATCGTGCAGGACGACAGTTTCGACGCGACCGACTCCATCACCATTTGCGCCTTCACCACCGATCCGACCGATGCGCCGTTGTTCCGGCTCATCGACGAGCCGAAGGAGCGCAACGGCTTGCTCTCGACATGCCGGCTGATGGTAGACAAAATCACAACCGTTCCCAAGGCTAAGGTCGGCAGTCGTGTTGGGCGTCTCGACGACGAGGATATGGTACGGCTCAATCAGGCGATGATGGTGTTCCTCGGTATGGCCGTATCCCCCAGAAGCAGAAGAAAATGAGGCCATGGCCGCTGCCTTGAGCGCCGAGCCGCCCACACGGACGGCCATTCCAAGAGCATTGACATTTCAACACGAAAATCCGGATAGCCATTTATACTTGCTGGCGAAGGCTTCCTGTTCCCCTCCGTCGCCCAGCTTGAGACGACGGCATAAGGCCGGAACGTCATAGGCTTTGGCGTCGGCAATTGCCGACGCGAGCAGGTGACGAAGCTCCTTGATCATGGCAGGCGGAAAGGAAGCGGGCATCGAAGCTGGTGTCGGCTGGCGCGTGCGCTGTCGTTCTACTCGGAAACGTTATCAACGGGGGGAGCGCAGGATATTCCTATCGCGACCGTCTTGAGAAACATAAATCGAATTCCCGCCGCTTCGAGCGTCTTGCGCAGACGATCCGACGTCTCGGAATATGGCACGGATAGCCCCTGCTCGAAGCGATTCAAGGTATTCTTGGATACGCGAGCTTTTTTCGCCAGGTAGTCCTGATTCCAGTTTAGCCAGGCCCGCGCGGCTCTAACCTGCGCGGGCGAGATGGTCGGATCCGAGGCGTTAACCATAACTTAGGACTTTTCTTCCCAGCCCGCTTCCGGATATTCCTATCCGCCTTCGGATTTGTTATTATTAAGACGTTGTTAAGCATGGCGTCTGAGCGGGCGGGATAAGAGACGCCATCAAACCAGCAATCGAATCCTACAACGCAATCCTTGCCAGGTCCTTTGGCCGGAAGGAAATGACGTTGCTCGGCTCTGTCTCGGCCGACAAGGAAAGTGGGCAAATGAGTCCTTAGCGCGACCGGGATGGCGGGGCCGGGGTTGGCACCGCCAGTGCGGAATTACCTAAGCATTCGACTTACCGTTCAGTGACAACCACCTTGCGATTGGAGGAGCGCATGCGCATGACCTCTGGAAGCGTTGTTCAGGGCAATCAGCTGCCAAGCACGAACGTCCGAGCGGCTTTGGCCGGCCGGCTGGCGGCCCCGCCGATCCATTGGTGGCGTATTCGAAGCCCACATGACTTCAGTAAGCGGGATGTAAGAGCGCTACGTGAGGCGCTCTTGAAGACCAACCTAGTGGCGGATTGCGATTGGCTTCGGGCAGTTGGGGGAGATGCGGCGGCGGCCATCGGGATCGCCATAAATAGGCTCAAGAGCCACGGGATGAGAAATCCTCTGACGGACGCTGTCGTCTCAGCTGTTCTCTGCTGCGCCCTCGAAGGTGATCCGGCTGCACGAGTTGTGATGCTTTCGGCATTAAGGCGCAGGGCAAAGATAGATCCAATCTGCCATGGGCTTCGTCTTCGCTGGCTGCATGCCCGTTAGTAAGACCTCTCGCGGTTAAGAGCACTCAGACGAGTACGACGATTTCGGCGAGAACGTTCGCTTGAACGGCTCTGTCGAGCGTTCCAACGCGTGCCCGAGACCTCTGAAAGCTTGGAGCAATAGGATGACCCACTCCGGGTGTGATTGGCGAATCATCCTAATCAATGACCACCGGGACCTATTTCATCCTCCTGCCAGGGCCCCCGTGGCCGCACAAGGTTATCCGGCCTGCGGACAAGGCTGGCGTGATCTTCTCGATCGCGTCTGCCTTCGGATCGCCGCCGCACTTACCGACGGCGATACCTTCCAAGTGGTCCAGGTCAAAGAAAAGTTCGGCACGCTTCGGTTCTGCTGGCGCGGCAAGCTTTCGGATGCCTCTAGGCAAAAGGTCGAGGAAGCCATCGATCTGGCGGAGGCCCGGTCCGCCTGTGCCTGCGAGCAATGCGGCGAAGAGGGTCGGCTGTATCGCGCAGGCGGCGTGCTGAGCACCTGCTGCGCAGCGCACGCTAAGGGGCAGCCCGTCGCGATCAAACCCGGGTTTGAGAACGTCCATCTCGTTCGACGAATCGTCGGCGGCCAGTCACGAGTGACCTATCGCCGCTACGATCGGACGACCGACAGCTTCGTCGATGTCGATCCAGGCACTCTCGCAATTGAGGAGAAGTGAGATGACTCCGATCAAGAAGGATTGGCGGATCGAATTGATTGAGGCGCATTCGAACCTCTTTCACCCGTCGGTCGGCGCGCCCGAGGCGACACAGGGTTATCCCACTTGCGGTGATGGCTGGCGCGATCTGCTGGAGCGTCTCTCCACCAGGATCGAGGCCGCAATCGCCGAGGGCGGCGGCTGGCTCCGCATCCTCGAGATCCAGGAGAGGTACGGCACACTTCGCTTCTCTTGGCGCGGTGAGCTTTCAGACGAGTCCAGGAGGAAGATCGAGGAGGCGATCGCGCTGGCAGAGGCCCGGTCTGCCTGCACCTGCGAGGAATGCGGCGAAGCAGGCCGGCTGCACCGACATGGCGGGGTGTGGATGACGCGCTGCCCTGCGCATGCAAAGGGCGAACCCGTTCGCATCGAGGCCGGCCTCGAGAGCTTCCACGTCATCCGCGTGACGGAGCTGCACGATATGCGCGTCTTCTTCTGTCGCCCCTACGACCGCGCCACCGACACATTCGTAGCCATCCCGCCGGAAGCCCTCGAGGAGTAGCGAAAATGGCCCGTTTCCGCTGCCGCGCCTGCGGCGAGGAAGTCACCTTTGTATACGATGTATACGCCAGACGGCATGTCTGCCCGCGCTGCGGCTTCGTCGATGTCCAGTTCGCGCTCTCGATCGAAGAGGTCGCCGCCGACGATCCGTTGATCACCGCCTTGGCCAAGCTTGCCGAGAGCGACCCGCCCGACACCGAGACCTAGACAATGCGCTTGTGGATCGTGTCCGACCTGCATCTGGAGCTGACGCGCGGCTGGGACCTGCCGCCGCCGGCCCTGCGCCCGCGCTTCGATGTCCTTATCATCGCCGGCGACCTCATTCCACGAGCGGAGCGCGGGGTGAAGTGGTTGCGCGAGCGCGTGCCGGATCGGCCCATCGTATACATCATGGGCAATCATGAATTTTATGGAGTCGACATTGACCGCACGGTCGAGAAGGCGAAGGAAGCCGCCGTCGGCACCAACGTACATGTGCTGCAGAACGAGACCGTTCGGATCGGCAACGTCACCTTCGCGGGAGCGACGCTTTGGACTGATTTTGCCCTGTTCGGCGACCAGCGGCGTGCCATGGCGATCGCCGCCGAGCGGATAAACGATTTCAGGAAGATTCGGGTCAACCGGTACGTCGAGCGCTTTCGGCCGCCGCACGCGCTTGCGCGTCATGAGGAATCGCGTGCATTCCTCGAGACCGAGTTGCGCAAGGCACATTCCGGACCGATCGTCGTGGTCACTCATCATGCGCCGCATGCAGTGGAGCTGTGGATATCCGACTCTCCGACCGCGGACGACATCCTGACCGCCGCCTACCGCAGCGACCTGACGCTGCTGATGTCGCCGGGACCCGACGACGGGCGCGGCGTCTTGCGGCCGGCGGATCTCTGGATCTTCGGGCACACGCACGAGTCCGAGGATACCGTCATCGGTCACACGCGTGTGGTGTCGAACCCGAAGGGCTACGGCCCGTGGAGGCCCGGCCTAGCTTGGGACAATTCACGCTTCGATCTCTATTTCGTCGTCGAAATCTGAGGGAGGCTGACGTGACTGCAAGCAACCGCTCGTCAATAGATTTATCATCAGTACCCCTACCGATAGAGCTCCTCTGGCAACGCGGCTGGCCGCCCGCAGCGGGGCTTTTCTGGTCGCACATTAAAGAAATCGGCGACGTGCCAAGGGACGACACCGCTGCGGATTTCTGGTCTGGGGAGAAGGAGCGTTGCAAAGAGGCATGTAAAAATCTCGCCGACCTGTTGTTCGCCGCAGGCCACGGCAAGGAGAGCGCTTTGTGCACTGATGCTGGCGGCCGATCCGACCAAGCCACAGACCTTCGAGATCGTTCTGCCGCAGCTTGCCTTTGCCATCGAACATTTGTGGGAATGGCCGATGGCAAGGGCTACTAAGCACGATGTTCTGCAGCTTCTGGGCGTCTGGTGGCGAGCCGCTCGGGGTGATTTCGCAGATAATGACAGCAGTATCTTCTGGATTGCTCGGATCGAAATGTTAGACCGAGACGATCCATCGGAAGGTCTACCGCCGGCGCGCGTTCAGAACGAAGGTGGACAGAGAGGCGAGCCGGAAGAACCGGGCATCGTCGTCATGCCGAGCGGCAAAGCAACCAAACTCAACAACTACCAGTCCGAATTCAAGGGCCTGGTGGACGCCAAGCTGCCGTTGCGGCTTGCCACAGATATCGAGGCGGTGCGCACGAAGCTGATGGCCGAATATCCTTATGCCATTGGCGCAATCGACCTCATGCTGCGCGACCTTCGTGAAGGTGAACCGGTGCGACTTTCGCCGATTTTGTTGACGGGTCCCGCAGGGGTCGGCAAGTCGCGGTTGGTGCGTAGACTCTTCAACGACCTGCTTGGCGTCCGAGTGTACCGCTATGACGGCGGAGGTGCGAGCGACAACATGTTTGGTGGCAGCCCGAAGGGCTGGGGTAACACGGTTCCATCGGCGCCCGCGCGAGCCGTCAACCAGACACAGCTCTCAAACCCCATCGTGCTGGTCGACGAGATCGACAAAGCGGGCACATCGTCGCGCAATGGTCGCTTGTGGGATGCCCTGCTGCCATTTCTAGAGCGCGAAACCGCGTGCTGCTACCGCGACGTCTCACTCGATGCTGAGTTGGATCTGTCCTGGATCTCGCATATCGCGACCGCGAACAGCGTTGAGGAATTGCCGACGCCGCTGAAGGACCGCTATCGCATCGTCAAGGTGCCGGCACCGCGACTTCCAGACCTCCCGGCCCTAGCGGCCAGTGTGCTGCAGGAGCTCGCACTCGAGAGTGGCGAGCAAGGATTCGTTTGGCCCCTCGCGAACGACGAGATCGAGGTAATGGGGCGCGCCTGGGAGAAAGCAGGATTCAGTATTCGTAAGCTTCAGAGAATCGTGGCGCCCACCGTCGCGGCGCGCAATTCCACCGCCGTGAGACACTAAATGCCTCTCGAGTCGCGTGGCACAACCGGGATTTCGAACATGTCGATGAAAGAGAAGAATGCGATGGCGCAATTAAGGCGCGACTTCGAGTCCTATATGAAGGGAGAAGTGCCCTCTTCGATCGAGATCGGGCGCGCACCGTTGCTTGAGCACTGGCGCGCAGTCTTCGTGCACGTTGCCCGCAAGGAGGATCCTAAGGCCATGCTCCTAGTTCTGGTGGGAAGCGTCGCCGGCCATCCCCAGCACTCCGACGGCACCAGGATCTATACTTCACAACTGATCTGGCTCGACCGTAGCCGGAAGTGGGCGCGCACCTGGAATCGGGTCTATCTGCTTGGCGGGCGCGGTAATGACGAAGCCGATACCAGTGAGCAAAAAGTGACGCCGGCTTCCCGGACAGGAAGTTCGTAAGACCGCCGACGCCAGGCTCTTTCAAACGATCAAGCTAGAACCACCGATCAATGGCCAATAGGAGGGCTCATTGCTAGTCATCACTATCGACCTCGTTCCCGGCGGATACGAATCCCACCGTCGCCGGATCGGATCGATGCGCATCGCAAACTTGAGCGATCTGGCCGATCGCTCGGACTACCGAATAGAGGCCATAGAGAGCGCCAATCCGCTGACCGGCGCCAAGTCCCGCCACGCGGCTTGCACTCTACGTGCATACGACCGCAGGCAGAGCGTCTTTGCGTTGCTGGCCAAAGCTTGCGAGGAGATCATGGAGGCGGATTTCGTCGAACTCTAACTCGGCAACCCGGGTGGAGGTGATGCCGGCCGCTCTTAGACCTGACGGGCGGACTCTCTTTCGAGCATGTAGCGGGTCGAAACCGTAGTTAACGAAATCGAAGCCTTGGAAAACGCCGCATGTGACATCGGCCATCCTGCAATCAGGAAGCGCCGAAGCCGATTGGCATCTCATTTTTCCGCTATCCCGAGAAGCACCTCAGTCTCTTCCGCAACGCACGAAGCAGGAATTCGGAGCTCACGAGGTGGAGCATTTCTGCACCTTCCATTCGGTCAAGACGATCAAAGCCGTTCCTGCGAACAACTTGGCGATAAGAGATGCGCTCATCCACCTGACGCTCGATCATACGGTCGTTGCGATCGACTACTTCGAAGAGATCGTATCGGGCAATGTGCGCATTCGCGCGGATTCGATCTTCGCCAGAAACGCAAGTGGACGTCATCTGCTTGAAATCCTGCCGTCGAAGCGACCGACGCAGCAGGTAATAGAAGTTACCCAAGGCATGGGTATCCGTCGATGGACAATGACGGATGCGGAAATCGCAGCAGAGCCGCGACATGGAAATGAAAGGGAAATCTGGCGGCATGCCGGACGAACGGTGCCGGTGCATATGCGCATGCAGATTCTCGCAGAACTTCGCAAGCGAGGAGCCGTCGGCATGGATGAGCTTCTTGCCTCGCTGGTCGGCTTTAGTTCGAATAGAGAAGCCATTTTGGCGCTCGCCTGCGCGGGCATCGTCCGGATCGATTTGAACGCGGGGCCGCTCGGTCCGCGTACGTTGGTTAGCTATGGAGATTGAACCTTCGGCGATCAACGCAATCCGTCCGATCGCATTATCCTATTGGAAACCACCGGCCACATTTGAAGCCGAACAGTTCCGGCGCGAGTCGTGCATCAACTTCACTTTTACCGGAGGGCATTACGGTCTGAGCGCAATTCGTTCGATGTGATGACCTCGGGTGAATGTATCCTTTGTTCACCTTCCTAAGGTCGCCGTCATGGCTCGTCGACGTTACGCATGGACTGAAAAACGCATCGCGAAATTCCTGCGTGAGGGACGAGGACTGGGGATCGGTGCGAGCTACACGCCCTGGTTGACCGTCTCCGACATCCCCTCTCTCGGCAAGTGCCACCGCCTTTTCTGGCCGGTGACCGGTCGCGAGCATCATCTGCTGTCCGACCTCGAGTACTACGCTTTTCTGCGCAAATGCTTCGACGACCGCACTTTGGATATCAGGGAGCAGTTTCCGCTGCCGCGCCACGAAACGTTAGAGATCGCGACCAAGCTCGGTGTGAAACATCCGAAGATCAACGGCGTTTACATAGTCATGACGACCGATCTTCTCGTCACCCGTTCGACTTCTTCGGGACCGATCGAGCGAGCCTACGCTGTGAAGCCGGACGACGAATTGCTCGACAGACGTACGATGGAGAAACTGGATATCGAGAGGACCTATTGGGAAAAGAAGGGCGTGACCTGGGCCATCATTCCGGGGTCGAGCCTCAGAGGCAACGTAAGTTTCAATCTCGAATGGATATTCGATTGCCTGCGCGACCAAATGACCGAACCCCCTGATGAACCGACGGTCCGTGAGCACCTGGTCGACGCGATCGAGGGGCTTGGTGATTTTCCGTTGCGCACGGTTTGCAGCGTCGTAGACGGGCGACTGGCGCTGGCGGCCGGCCGTACACTTAGCACGGCAAGACGGATGCTCAGCGAGAAGGCTCTCCTCGTGGACCTGAGCGTCAGTAACCTGTCGAACCTTCCGGCCTCGCGATTCTCAGTCGTGGAGAGATAGAGTGACACTATTGCAACGTAGAGGCCCCACCTTGGTCGAGCGCATGCTGATCAAGGAGACCGTCGATGGCGGACGGCTGTTTCGTATCGTCCATGTGGACGATTCTGGCGACAGGATCTGGTTTTTCGACGTGAACGAAAAGACATGGCCCGTCCCATACGACCGGGCGGCATTGATTGCTGGCTTTCTTTTCGATCCACCCTCTTTCGCCATCGAATATGATGAACCTTTTCCGATCCGCCTCTCGCCGGATGATGAAACGGATTCGGCCGCTGATCGAGCCCATGACCGCCAATGGGACATCATCCTTCATCTATTAGGCGACGAAGGCGGCAGAAACCTGCTCTTCAAGTCGACGCGCAAGCGCAGGATTGATGAAACCACCGCTGCAACGGGCGTGACGCGACCTACCGTCGTCACAGCCATAATGCGCTATTGGCAGCGTGGCATGACCTTCAACGCTATCCGTCCTGACTACTCGAAGTGCGGCGGACCAGGCAAGCCACGAAACATCGTCAGCGGACGGAAGGTTGGGCGCCCTCGAACGATCACGCCTGGCGTCGGCGTTTCGGTAAATGACGATTTGCGGCGGATGATGCAAGTAGGCGCAGATCATTATCTCAACGAAAAGGCGCCTTCGCAGCAACAGTCCTTGGACTACGTCGTTGGCTTGTTCTTCCCGCAGCAACTCGAGGACGTCCGTGCTGGAAGGATCGCAGGCATCGAAGAGAAACCCACGCTGAGGCAGTTCGGTTATTTTCTCAGAAACTATCATTCTCTTAATCGACGTTTCCGAGCCCGACACGGTCAAAAGAAGTTCGATCTGGAAGGTCGGGAGATACTTGGCAAAGGCGAGCAAAATGCGCGCGGTCCAGGCGACAAGTTTCAGATTGATGCAACAATCGCGGACGTCTATCTGCGCTCACAATTCGATCGTCGACGCATCGTCGGGCGCCCCGTCATATACTTCGTCATTGACGTCTGGAGCCGTCTCATCGTCGGCATTTACGTCGGATTCGAAGGACCTTCATGGATAGGAGCGATGATGGCGCTGACCAATATGGTCACGCCAAAGGTCGAATTCTGTCGTGAGTTCGGTATCGAGATCGACCACGACCAGTGGCCTTCCCACCACGCTCCGCGGGCAATTCTGGCCGATCGAGGGGAATTGCTGAGCGTCCGGCTAGGAAGACGGATCGTGGACTCCCTTCGAATCCAGATCGAGAACACCAGTCCAGGTCGTGGAGACCTCAAGAGCATCGTTGAGAGACGCTTCGGCGTGGTGCCTGCGATCTTCAAGCAGTTCACTCCCGGATATGTCAAACCGGACTTCGGCACTAGAGGCGCGCGCGACTACAGGCGCGACTCGGCAATGGACCTGACGGACTTCACGAAGATCGTCATACTCGCGGTTCTCGAGCACAATCGCGAGACGGTCGATGGCATCGACACGCCGACCGAGATGACAACGGACGGGATGGCCTCAACGCCTCTCAATCGTTGGAAGTGGGGAATCGAGAACCGCAGTGGATTGTTGAGAGAACTGCGTTTGGAAGACGTTGCGCTGGCGGTTATGCAGATGGATTCCGCACGCGTGACGGAGAAGGGAATTAAGTTTAAGGGTGGCTACTACTCCACTGAGACCGCCGATGCGGCCGGCTGGTTTTCTAAGGCGAGATTGAAGGGAGAATGGACAGTTAAGGTTTCCTATGATCCTCGCAGTCTGGACAAACTTTACATCTGGGATCCGAAGACACCTCGAGGCTATGAGATCTGCCGTCTCCTGGATCCGTACCTAGAGCTGAAGGGCAAGTCCCTTTTCGAATACGAGGAAAAGGAGCTTGCTGCAAAGGTGCTGCAGGCTTCCGGCGAAGACCTTCGTCAAGCGAAGCGGATCGAAACTGACCTGGAGATGGAGAAGATCGAACAGGAAGCGCTTGCCAAGGCCCGGGCAGTCGACGACCCCAACGCATCAATCGCTTCGCAGGTCTCTGCGATCAGGAGTAATCACGCTGCAGAGAAGGCCTTTCAACGGCCCATCGAGAAGATCGATTTGTCGCCCGACCTCGCCCCCTCGGTAGCGCTACTCCCGCAAACGCCCGAGGACACATCGGATTCGTATGAGGCTGACATTCGCAACATGCTCGAGCGCCTGGAGGCAGGCGACAAAAATCTCGAACCGTAGAGGATAACATGCATTTGGAATTGATTCCGGCAATCTACAGGCCCTCGAGTTTGGCAGAATGTGCGGGAAACCCGTTGATCGAAGCGCTGCCCCCGCTCAGGACGGGAGAACAGATGCTCCCACATTTTGGACGCAAACCACGGTTCGATGAGACCGAGCGCACACTTCCAGAGACCCATCGCATGTTGTGCGTCAGCCGGCTAAACAACTACTTGGTCATGATGCCTGCTCATGCGCACATCATTGAGCAGATAGGGCTGCTGATCCATAGTGGCTACGTGCATCGCAATCCGGTCCGACCGGAATTCAAGAAGTCGCTGGTACACTTCTATCGGCAAAGCATGGGAGGCGAGATTCGGCCGATAGAGACCTCCGGCCCGTCGACTGCTCCGTCCTTCTCACTTTTCGGGGTGTCGGGCGCAGGAAAGAGCACCGTTGTCGAACGGGCACTTTCCTTCTTTCCCCAGGCGCTCAGCCACGTGGACCACGGCATTTTGCAGCTCGTCTGGTTGAAGGTTGACTGTCCGATGGATGGCAGCTTGAAGCAACTGCTGCTGTCGATAATCGCAAAGATTGACACAACCCTCGGAACGAACCATGCGAAGTCGATTGGTCGCACCACTACCATCGACAAACTCATCCTGGATGTCGCAAAGATCTCGGCTCAACATCACCTCGGCGTGCTGGTGGTCGACGAGATACAGCATCTTCTTTCCGCCCCAGGGGTTGGGCCGGCCAAGATGCTCAATTTTTTCGTGACATTCGCGAACGAAGTGAAGGTTCCGTTCGTCGTGCTAGGCACGCCTAAAGCTAAGGGCTTCCTTGATACGCTGTTTCGCGAAGCCAGAAGATTGAGCGACCATGGGTCGACGACTTGGGATCGCATGGCGCGAGATCAAGACTGGGATTTCTTCTTAAAGGCGCTCTGGAAGTACCAATGGCTACAGAACGCTGAGCGCCTGAGCCCCGAGTTGTCGGAAGCATTCTATGCGCAGACGCAGGGGATCAGCGCACTCGTCGTCCGCCTGTTCCAATTAGTTCAATTGCAGGCGATCCGCGGCAAGACGGAGCGAGTCACTGTGGGCTTGATCAACAAAGTGGCGAAGGAGAAATTTGCTCTCTTGCGTCCTGCCCTGGAAGCTTTGCGGAGCGGCAATCAGAAGCGAATCAGCGATTTCGAGGACTTGCTTGCTGCGGGCATCACTCAACTGAACGAGCAATTGGATCCGGAAAAACAGGCGCAAACGCTTAAGATGGCGCAGAAGCGGGTCAACGAGCAACGCAAACGTTTGACATCTAATCTGCTTCATGTTGGCCAAGACCCTAAACTGGTGGGGGCTATCGTTGACAAGGTCGTCTCAAGCGCTAACGCCGACGCAATTGGGTTCGAGCAATTGGCGACCTTGAGCAAGAACGCCCGATCTCCTTCCGCTGCCAACAAACTAGTAGCAACTGTCCAGGAGGCCGAGGCGGCCAATGTGGATCCGATCGAGGCACTGGCAGCGGCGGGGCTCATTGCAGAATTGGATGACCGATAGCATGAATCTTTGTCTGCCTCGTCCCTATCCTGACGAGCTGATGTATTCAGTGTTCGCCCGGCATTTCGCATATTTGCAGCCGACGGTGATTAGTTCTGCCCACCGGTCGATCGATGATCACAAGTGGTTTTCGATGAGATATGTGAGAGGTGCCGCGGGGCTCGCTGAAAAGACACGTTTGACTTGGGGGCTTTCGGGGCTGCAAATCCTCGATCGCCACACTCTGCTTCCGTTTAATGGAGCGTTCCTCAAGCCTGAAGTACACTTGCAATGTACCGAGTGCTTTATGACCAACAACCCGCATGGCGGGCCTACCGCGCTGGGGATGAGCAATTCGAGCGTATCAGAACCCAAATTTCTGAGATTCTGCGCCTCCTGCCTGCATGAAGATATACAGGGTTATGGCGAAACTTATTGGCGACGACAACACCAGCTTAGCGGAACGCTCGTATGCGTCCGGCATGACGAGCTTTTGAGAGACTCGACCGCCCCTTTTTCGCAAAGAGCCGATGCAACTACGCTGGATGCGACCGCGCATTGCAGCGCAGCTTTCGGACCAGGCATTACATTGAGCACGAACGAGGTGCTTCTTGCTCGATTGATCGCGAAGCGGTCGGCGGCTCTCTTGAACGGAGGTGTAGGGATTTGGCTAACCTCCAATACTAGCTCGCGGTATGAAAGAGCTGCTATCGAGAACGGGTACGGCTTCGGCGTTACAAAACTCAATACCAACAAGTTCGGCAGAGATCTGCTCGGATTCTTTGGGGCGACTTTTCTCGAGAAGCTCGGTTGCCGTTTATCCGAACGTTCGAGTGCTCTCCGCCATATTTTGCATGGAGCTGGCACAAATCACCCGGTGATCCACATCCTCGTTCAACTGTTTCTCGAAGGCGGACTCGAATCATCCCGATCGGGTCTTAAGCCTCAAGTAGTAAACGGAACAACTCGGCAGGAATGGAAATGTCCGAACATTTACGCCGGGCATGACGAGGGCTTCAGAATTCCCGACATATTGCTCCGGCGAACGAAAGACGGCGCGAAATACTATCACGCAAGATGTTCCTGCGGCTTCATGTTTGCCTTCGCGGGAAGCCGCGAAGACGACCTCTACATGCCGCTCGTCTTGAAGACGAGTGGGTATGGGAAAGCCATGGAGAACGAAGCAAGGCGCCTCCACAAGAAGAAGCCATCTGTCAAATATGTGGCGGAGACGATGGGAGTGTCTCACAGAGTTGCGGACCGCCTGGTGAAGCGCGAAAAGAGCAGGAATGAACTCGATGCCACGCGGATTCCCCACTTGCGCGCAGAATGGAAAGAAACGAAATCAAGAGCTGCCTATCAATTATTACTTCGTTGGGACGGCGACTGGATACGACGGGACAAGAGAACGACCAAGAACACCCATCGTACCAATCACTTTGGAGGCGTCCGCCAGAGTATTCGGCGCGGATCACTGACCAATGGTGCATAGTCCTCTTCCCTACGCTCAACGCGGCGGATTGGCTCATTCGTGCGTCGGCAGTTGCGATAAGCCGTTCCGATCGAGAAGCGATCTTAAGAACGATCAAGAGCCCGGTTGGTCACATCGATGCGAATGCAACGCGGGACGCGCTCCGGACCAAGGCCAACCTAGAATGCTCAGATTCTAACGGTCTACACAGGGATTCTGCAGGGTCTTACTGCTAATCGAGGATGCTCACCTAGATTGCAAAAGCAATCAGAGACTTCCGCATCCGATAGCAGTCCGAATGCCAGAAGCGTGCAACCTCTCTCTTCCGCGTCCCTATGAGGGCGAACTATTGTACTCGGTCTTTGCTCGATACGAGTCATACTTACAACCAAGCTCAAAGGACGGATTCCGCAGAACAGTCGCGGAAACCAAGTACGTCCCGGTAACGTATGGCAAGAATCTAAATGAACTTGCGCAACGAACGTACTCAACGTGGAAGTTGTCTGCTTTAGACATTCTCGATCGGCATACGTTGTATCCGTATGATACGTTCTACATGATGAGCGGAGTTCAGGCTGCGCAAAAGTTCTATACAGAACGAAGACATCAAAAGAGCTTCAATGGCCGCGTGGGCGTGCCGACGCCTACGCACCTACGGTACTGCAGGTCGTGCGTTCGTCGTGATCTCGACACCTTCGGCGAAACATACTGGCGGCGCCAGCACCAACTCAGCGGGGTACTGCTATGCAGTGAGCATAAGGAAATATTGGTGAACGGCGTCTCCCGCAGCTCAGCAAACTATGACCTGTATGATGCGACAACGGTTTGGTGCCCCGACGCACTCGAATGCGAGACGTTGACCGAGAGTGAGCATCAATTAGCTCTCGACGTTGCCCGTCGATGCCTAAGCTTGATGACCTCGCCTTCGCCGAGATGGCTCAGTCTCTCCCATCCGATGCACCTTTACCGACAGGCAGCCCTTCGGCTGGGCTATGAATTTGCCGTGCAGAAGCTCGACGCAAAGCGGGTCGCGGACGACTTCTATCAATTTTATGGCACTGAGTTTCTGAACAAACTTGGGATCAAGATCTCCTCTCATTTCACTCAGGTCCAGAAGCTCTTACACGGGCATTTGGAACATCCGTTGTTCCACATTCTTATGCAGCTTTTCCTAGAACGACAATTAGAGTCGAGGAAGATAGATCTTCAAATCAAGCCCAGGCTGACCAGTCACATAAGGTGTCCAAATCCCTACGCAGAACATCCTGTGGATTTTAGAATAAAGGATATTGTTCGCCGGAAATCAGCCGAACGTGGCGAGTACTTTGCCGCATACTGTAGTTGTGGTTACGCTTTCTCGTTTAGAGATACTGACAAGCGCGATTGCACTGTCCCGATTGTCCTCAAACCGTTTCGCTATGGATCGACTTTCGTACGTGAGGCGCGCCGTCTATACAAAGAGAAGCCCTCACCTACCTACGTCGCGGCACGGATGGGCTTATCGCGCAAGCTTGTTGGTCGGTTGATCAAGGGCACTACGGAAAGACACGACCGAGAAGCAAAGCCTATCGCTCAATGGCGAGCCGAATGGAAGGAGGCAAGATCTAAAACCGCCTACGAATCGCTATTAAAGTGGGACCGAGATTGGATCCTTGCGCAAGGAAAGCGGAAGCAGTCGAAGACTCCGAAAAGGTTCGCGATCAGTGTCCAAGATGACGCGGCCATAGCGTCGGAAATTGGGGATGGCGCAAGGGCTCTCCTATCTGTCATGCCGCCCCAGCAGGTCAGCTGCATCGCAATCTGCAGACAGATCGGCAGACCTACCCTTTACATGAGGTTACGAAGCTTGCCACTTTCGCGAGCGGAGATGTCCCGAGTGAGAGAGTCACGAGCGGAGTGGCTAAAACGTAAGTCAGCGATGAACGGTTGATGCACGGCCTTGGTTCTAGCCGGCGGCGCTTTATGGCAAGCGATCGGAGATGGTTGAATGTTCCACGTTGCCTCTGTTGCGCGACCTAAACTTGTTGCCAAGGATTTCGCGCGATTCCGGAAAGACATTGGCCGTCCTCTTCTTTATTCAAAGCTGCTCGAAACCGTGGCGCACATGTATGGGTACGCATCCTTCGGCATGATGTAGCGCGAGGCAGGCAGCGCACCGCCGTCTCCCGACGATGCGGCGGCTGGCCTGGCGATCGCCGAGCAACGGCGAAAAGAGCAGATCGGCGTGCTGACTAATCTCGGGATTCCGACCGAGGCGGCGGCTCAAGCGGTCGCGCTTGTCTCCCCAACCGGGCGCTCGCCAAAGAAGACTGGTCGCACCAGAAGCGGATCGCCTTGAAATGACTCTCGATTTTTGGAGCTACGACTCCCTGAGGATGCGACGTCGGAAAGGCGGCAGTCGCCGTGCTATCCGATGCTATGTCCTTGGATTGGCTCTGTGATTAGATTCACAGCGCGATCATGTGTCCACTTGGTTGCTGAAATCCACTTTGATTCTGATTCCGCGGTACCGTCACGTATGGCATACTCTGTCGGAGTTCATATGGCCTCTGAGATCGCAGCAGCCCTTGCCGGATCCTGAGCATGGCTGAGAATGGCGCACCCAAGGTAGTCGGACCCAAGGTAGTCGGACAATCGTTCTGGCTACAGCGAGGTATCGAACTCCGCAGCGGAGCCGTCACGTCTAGGATCGCGACTGCAAAGTCGCTGACAACCGGAATCGCCTGGTTCTGGAGCGCGTACACCGCGGTGGCGGTGGTTGGCGTATCGATCTCGACCCGACAGTTCACCGCGACACAGTCATTTTTGCTCGCATTGCCAGCAGTGCTGCTGCTGGCCGCCTACGGTGCCGCACTCTGGTCGCAGTCGCACGTCCAGGTGGAGTTCATGCCGAATTCGCCGAGTTCAGTGGAGCGTGCCCACGACGAGATAGCCCGCAGGCTTGGGCGGCGATTGGTAGGCGCCGCTCTACTCAGTGCGGCTGCAGTCCTTTCGGTTGCGGTGGCAATCATCGTGACGGCGATATCCACCCCTGCTGAGACGCCAGTAGTACCGAAACTGACTGGTATGATACTCCGCCGTGAGGGGGAGGAACCGCGTCTTCTTCTCTCCGGGACCGCAGGTCCGGACGCCGACGTACGCGTCGAGGTCAGCAATGGGGAAGGGATTCCTCCGAAGATCGTATCCGTTCCCAGCGACAAGAAAGGTGCGTGGGTTTTGGAAATGCCAGCCCCGGGAAAGGGGCCCTGGACGGTCAACGCGACTTGGACTTCAGGTAAGACAGAAACCCGGCTCCGGGCCGCACCCGTGAATTGACCTGACCAGACTCCACTGCATGGAGGAGCAGTTCACGCCACCTCAATTCGGTTCGTGTCCACCCGCTGGAACGAACACGCGCCGAGCCGTTCCAATTTTTCGACCTCCGGTGCCATGATCGCCAATAACTCGAAGGCGTCCGTCCTCTCATCGAGGTGCGGGCCGGGCCGCAGGATCGCGAGAAATCCGAGAGCTGTGTTATCATCCTCAAGCGATATCTCGTAATCTGAACTCACGAAGTTCATAGTTTCCGGCGCCATGCAGAAGGAAGCCCAATCGTGTCCGAAGTCGGACAGGAGCTTGCTCCGGTGCCGATCAATGACGAGCGCCGAGAATCCATGCTTGAGCCGGCCCAGGATCATCCCAAGGGTGGCGCGGTTGATCTCAGGCGGATCGAAGATGTGCTTGACATCGCCTATCAAGGCGAGCGCCCGGGCGATTACCTTCAAGTTAATTGTGTCGTGTCCTAGCGATATCTCGACTGCCCTGGCATTGTTCGCTATGAAGTCGAGTTCGAAGATGATCCGGCCGAGTTGCTCCTGCCAATATTTGCAGCCCGCCAAGAGACGCGCTGCCATCCTCTCCTTGTAGGGTGAGGTCATGGCGACCACCTGAGCGCTTGGATCCTGCCCTATCTCTTGCCCTCGCCTGAAGCAGGCATCGATGCCCTTCACAAGCGCTTCGATCACGGATGGATGGGTCAAGGTGAAGCGGGTGCCGGTCCATGCGTCGGGAGAGGCCAGACTGCCGAACCATGTGATAAATGGCGCGTGGTGGACTGGATCCATGCAGAGGTGTAATGGGAACCACGGCGCACGCTCGACCAACGAGGTGACGAAGCTACGCATGATCGGATCACAGCCGAGACCAGTGCCGGGAGGGATATCCCATTGCAATATGTAGCGGCCCCAGGTGCGGGAAAGCATCGGTGGGTCCGCATTCGGGTCAGGGTCGCTGGAGAGCAGATCGGCGATCCTGGCCGCGGTCGGGGCCGGATCCTCGTGTCGCGCGATCTTCAGCACGATGATGCCCTTTTCGTGATTCTGGAACCAGCGGCAACGGGCATTGGCTCTCGCCTCCTGCATCCACCCGCGCCGCGAAACGGGTATGCGCGCATTGATGGCCGATACGAGGAAGGCCAAAGTAATGTCCTTCTCGTCGTACCTCATCCGACCGTCGGGTGTCCGCCCGGACCTGACTAGCATCCCGTCCTCGCTGGGACGAAGGACGCTTGGCGCATCGAGTTCCTCGATCGCCATCTCAAGCAATCCGCTCGGGTTGTCGAAGGTCCGTGCAGCCTCCGGGAAACTCAGGGCTCCCAACTTGGTGCCAGCCCCGAACTTCGAGTAGATGGGATGAGGTTGGGGAGCGGGCCCGAGGTCTGCCGCAGTACCGATCAAGGAATCGCCAAGAAGATCTCTGGCCAACCGTAGGAATGCGTCACAGTCCAGGCGTTCGCCGACGCCGACCAATTCGCGTTTCCTCAGTTCCCGGCACAGAGCCACGAATGCGTCCGTGGGACTAGTGCAGCACAAGGATGTCATGCAGATAGGATGAAAGACCCTGAATGCCGCATCCAACAAGAAGTGGCGCGCAATGTCGTAGGCGTACTGATACTCCAGGTCGGGTGAAAATTTCTCAACAATCCGAAGGATCATGTCCTCGTTCCAAGGCCCGACATGCTGGTGGAGTTGAACGAACAATGCGTGGCTCTCGAAGATCGTACTCACGGTAAGTCCGAGCGGCCCTTTCTCGTCCAGGATGTTCCAGTGGGCCTCGATCGCGCCGATCGTCTCGTCGGAGAGTCTCTTCCCCGCATTCCTCAGTATGTCCTTGGTCTCCTTCATCGACTCCTTGGGCAACCCGAGTTCGTTCATTGCCCTGCCTAGCAACGGGAGCAGTTGTCGAATCCATAAATTCATGAAGCCGCACGACGCTGCCTGCATCAGATGGACGTGTTCATGCGTTACCGTATGCGCCTCCGCCGGATTGGTGTGAATGCCGCCCTTCAAGTAAGACTGATACGTCGTTTCGTCGCAGTTGAGAAAGATCAAGCCGCTTGTCCAGTCGAACAGGGCTTGCGTCCCGGGCGGGGGAAAGGACTTCACCAGTATGTCCATCCAAGCTACCTCTTCGAGAGGCGTGGGTGAATTGGAACCAGCCCGCCGTGCCATGGCTCACTCCCCAGGTAAAGTGACGGTTCCATCAGGGTGAATATCGATTTCGTACCGTTCGACGTGTCCGTCCGGACATTCAAGGTAGAGAACCTCGCGCTGCGGCGTGTCAGCCTTTTTGCGCAAAGCTGCCCCGCCGGCAGCGCCGCGCACGGATCCAGGGACATTGACGACCTCTATGCAGCCCGCCTTATGGCGACATTTAATTGTCAGAGACATGGAGCGCACCCCGTCGGATCATCACGGGACTGGGTCGAGCGAGGGACAATTCTATCACAAGGTACCTCGGCGGGTAATCGGCTTTTGTATCGGATACTGAAGCGTCCGGAATATTAACTTCTCGACCACCTCCTCAACGGCGCAATGACTCGGACGCTTTACGCCGCCAGGCAGGCTGATTCCGCGCAGCGATGTGTTGCGGCCGAAGTGCGAGAAGCTGGTGACGCCGGGTGTTGCCGGGAGCATGTGCGAAATCGTCGCTAATCTGTTTGAACGGGGAGGCGCGATGGGTATTGAACTCTCGCACACCTGAACGTCGTGCCGGAGTATATTCCCCGCCAATTTGTACATTTGCTGAGTCGTCGGCCAAGGGCAGTGCGAACGATAAGCTGACGAGCGGTCCGGCTCGATGGAGCCCGGCAGAACCGCGCGAAGGACTCGAAGGCCTCGCGAGAATTGAAGCTTGGTCGGTCGCCAATCGCTATGAGATGGCGACGATTTCGATTTTCTGACGTGACGTCGATCACGTCTCCGACGGACTTTTCCATCGAAGCCTAGCGATCGGTGAAACGAAGGAGATCACTACCCTATTCGGGTCAGCCTCGTCCTCACCCACTTTTTGGACGCGTCCGTCGTCGCCGGCTGAAGGTAACCGTGCTTCCGAAGCCGACGGTGTCGAACGTTGTCGGATCTTGTTTCATGTTAAGTTCGCGAATAAGAACTTTGATGAAGTAGGTCGCACCACCTCAAACGCTGCGCACGATCGGCGCGATCAAGGGTGCCTAACTGGCGCACGCGACGCTCAGTAGGTAATTGACGTTGGCTGCGCCGACGGCAGAGAAATCGACATCCATCGCCCCGCCACCAAGTATCGGCGTTGTGCCTGACATATTGAAATTGACACCTGCTATGTTCCTCGCGGACTCGTTTGTGGCGACGATGAAGTCCCTTATCGATGCGAGCGCCTTGCATAGCGTGGCGACCTGGAATCCCGGACGGCACCGCACCTGACGAAAGCAAGCCTCAAGCTTGGAATACGCATCGTCGAGACGAACTGCCGCTCCTGATAGCACTTCATTCGCTCGGCGGAGGCGATCGGTTCCTGCCAATTGACGCAAACGTTGTGCTATTTGCTCTGCTCTCATGCCTTCGCGCGCCATACGTGCGACTGCCTCGTCAAGCTCCGCTTGAGTCATCTTGGGCTTAATTTCAGCCGCAGCCTCCGATACCATCACCGGACCATTGGCGAGGGTATTCACAGCGCTCATGTATGGCGAACTCGGAGGCAAGAGCAGTTCGAGTGTCAGATTATCGGCCCTGACCATCTGCTGATAGACGTCAAAGGCGGCCTTGAGTCCAACTGTTGCAACGGCCGCACACAGGACCAACCAACCGACGAACACAAAGGTGTGTATTCGCTTCCGGAGATACTGCTCGCCAGTCAGGCCCTCTGGCACATCGACCACCCCCATTTCCGCTTTGATCGCAGGCAGCCGATCCTTTTCGGGTAGAGTTTTGATGTGCCTCATCAACTCGCGGAAGCGATTGACTCGATACGCGATGACACCCCAGGCAACGACTGTCGCCAGGTAGGCAATGAAAGCGAGCGGACTTGCCGCCGCACTAGGAATAGCCCTGAGAAATGCGGCGATGACATCCATCTCGTGCCACCTCAGTTTCGCCCACGGCGCACCCGGACGGCGTCCTGGTCAGTCCAATAGCAAGGATCGCGGTCTGATTCTTTGATGCATATCCAATGGTCCCGCGTCTCACCGCTCATCAGTATCTCATTGCGTCTGAGGAAAATGCACTCGCGGCTGATACCCGTTTCAATGTACAGGCGCTTATATCCCTGATCGTCGTTATCACGCTCGAATGCTTCGAACCGTTCGACGATCCCAGCGTCTTTGCAGGCGGCGTACGACTTAATTACCAAGACCTCAACTGCGCTGGCCGGGCAGCAGGTCAGCAACATTGCCGCATAACACGCAATGACTTCAGCAAGCGTCTTCATGGCGGCCCCGCGCCCGTGCTTACTCTACCCGGGAGTTCCTCGATAATACAGCGACAGGTAGTCCCTGTTAAATACCACAACAAATACGTCCGGCCCAACAAATTTTCATACGTTCCCCGCTTCACAGCCTGGCGTAACGCCGCACGGCATCGTAACGGCCGTGATAGCGGCGCTGGCGCAGTTCTTCGAAGACCCGGATCAACGTCAGCCGTTCACGAGCCGGTTTGGCCGCGTTCGCTACCAGCCCGTCAAGCTGCCCAACGCCCCCAGCTTTGGCCGTGGTCGAACCAAACGCTCGTACTCGAATGAGGTCTCCCCAGACCTCAGCACCTTCCGGACCGTGGTCCGCGACATCTTCTGGTCGCGGGCAATCTCCTTGATCGTCTTTCCCTTGGTGAAATATTCGCCCCGTGTCCGCGCAATCGTCTTCACGACCAGCATCCCCAACCACCTGCTTCAGTCCGAAGCAGGCAGCGCAACAGCCAACCTATAGGGGGTCCATTTTGGACGTCGGTCTACCGATGCCCTTAGCTTCAAGCTGGACCAGCAGATGCCCAGGAGACTTGCGGCGGGCGATAGATTTCGCGCGAGACCTGGCTGCTTGGCTCTATTAAAATCCAGGAGTGCTGAAATGGCCGACCCCACGTGTGATTGGCGCATCGAGTTGGCGCCCATCGCTGCCTGATGCGCCCTCCTGCCAAGGCGCCTGTTCTCGCACAAGGTTACCCAAATTGCGGCCGGGGTTGGCTGGTCAGAGACCGGGCTTTGCCGAGTGTCGAAAGGCGCGCCAGGACCGCTCGTCTCGCGGTCAGGGTGCGATCAACTCCTCGAACCATAACCGATCTGGAAGAGGGATCGGAACATACGGGGCGAACGCGGCGGTGAGGACAACTCTTGCCGTGACGTACCCCCTGAAGATAAGTCGAAGTGTGTCTCCTCGGCCCAGGCTGAAGAACGTTGTTTTCACTGCGCCGACCTCCCAGATATCGCCGAAATCCTGCTGCGCGCGCTCGAGCTCGGCACGGTATACGATCCCATGCTTTTCGATTTCCTCCGGTGCATTCGCAAAGGCAGAAGTACCCCATTCCAGAAGGATCCCTAGAGGTGCCTTCGACAACGGGGCAATGACGATGAGTGGCCCCGACATATTGAAATCGTGATCGATACCGTGCTGGTAGAGCTGGTCGCCCTCGGCCAAGGCGGAATTTGGGTACCATTTCGCCGGGTATTGGTGCATCCGGGTATGGGCGATCCTTATTGCTTCCGCACTACGGGCATCCAAGGTGCTTCCGTACATGACGTCCATCGTGCGCTTCATGTAGGTCAACATCCCGATCACGGGCGAATGCAGGCTCAGGAGCTGCTTGGGGCGGCCCTTTTGGGAGGCGTCCGCGACGAGTTGAACCTGGCCGTATCTCTCGCCATGGCTCCGGTAATGGCTGTCGACTTTGGCTCTCATCGCGGCGTCATCGATGCCGGAGGAAGACGCACGGATATCGTCCGGCGACAAGGCAGCATCGAAGTACACGTGGTTGCGGAGGCGTTGCCAGTCGGTACCGAAATTGTTGTAGGCTCCCCCATCCGTAAGCCACAGCGCCTGCGGGAATAGCCCGGTCTGGAAGTCAAATCCTCGCAAGCTCGTCCATTCAGCATTAGGCTTGAACAAGATCGGGGGAATGAGAGGGGGAAAGGCCGCCGAAGCACGAACCGCGGCAAGTACGGGAACCTGCGGCTGATTAACAATGCCATAGCTCTCGGAGTAAGTGCGGCCACCCGATGCCGTTGAGAAGAACACTGGCTGCCCTTCATTAAGGTCCGTCGAGCAGAATACGTGATCGACCGAGTGCCCGGCTATGTCGCCAAGAGTCAGCTTGTCCAATCCATCCGGAAAGAATGTACGCTTCATCCACGCGGTGATGACAACCCCGCGGCCATATAGGAGCAGCAGAAGCATTATGGCCGTCACGACCCAAGGCACCGAGAGGAAATGGAGGACGGTCAGGTACAGTAGGAGGGCTACGGTTGCGAGGATGGCAACGATGTATATCCAGGTCGGCCTCGCATTAAGCAATCCATGGCTCGCGACCAGTCGCGCAAGTTCCGCGGCGACGTCGCTTCTGAACCTGTCTATGTCCACGGTCGCGAAGTCGCATCGGCCGGCCACGAATGCGTTCGTGATCGAGCCGCCAGATACGGAGGCTATGTTGCGCACCTTCTTGTTGAGACCGGAGTGGACCAGGTAAAGCATCACCCCAAGTCCGAAAGCGGTTGCGCGCAACCCGCCTCCTGACAAGGCCAACTCGATCGTCCACGGAAAGATGTCGTGCGGGGTATTCCTGTATCTCTTCTTGGCTGTGTAGCTGTCGTTCATCGGATGCCTCTCCGACGAGACCTGGTTCGCGCTCAAACTGAGCTGGACGTCCTTTTTGGTACAAGTACGGCACCGATGGTCGTAACCGCCGTGGCCCCGCCGCCTGCCAACCCGCCGTAACGTGGTTGCTCGCCTCTCAACGCGCTCACATGAAATGTGAGGAACTCGCGCCCCGTTCAGGTGGCAACCTGTCCCGCTCTTCCCCACCATACCAGTTTTTTGTCAATCGGCGTTAATTTTGACCCCCTATAGGTTGGGCTGTTGCGCTGCCTGCTTTGGAATGAAGCAGGTGGTCGGGGATGCTGGTCGTGGAGACGATTGCGCGGATACGGCGCGAGCACTTCGTCAAGGGTAAGACAATCAAGGAGATCGCCCGCTACCGAAAGGTGTCGCGGAACACGGTCCGGAAGGTGCTGAGGTCGGGGGAGACCTTGTTCGAGTACGGGCCGTTGGCGCAGCCGCGGCCAAAGCTGGGGCGCTGGGCATCAGAACTCGAGGAAGTGCTGGTGGTCTCAATCCGTTTCATCGCCCGCCGCGCTTGCGCAAACGTGCTACTCCGGCTTGTATGCCAGCGGGAAGTATGGATTCGGGCAGTGTGAATCTTGCGAGCATGGCGTTCTCCGCAACCCGGTGCAACCATTCCCGCGCGTCGCTCGATGAGGTCCCTCGCGCGATGAGCGAGAAGTACAGGTGCGCATATTCGTCAGCCAGCGTTGTCGCGAAAACCAAAGGGTCGTCATCGCCCAAGACGATAGATACTTTCGCGCCGACGAAAGTCGAGTCTCCGGGCAGCGGGTAGAGTTGGAATGCAGGATGATCTTCGAGGCGCAAATCACCGATCAGCATGTTGCTAGATGGATTTACCTCGACAGCTATGGATAGCGAAGCCAGCGTGTGGCGTAAGAAGCGTTGAGCCTCTTGGAGCATCGCGATTTCGCTTTTGTCGGCGATGACGGCAACCGGAATATTACCGCGTACGTAAGCTCGCGCAGACGTCAGATACTCCCATAGCAGCGGAAGGGCCTTGTCCTGTGTTGCGGGCGGATGTCTGCCGCGCATGAACGGATAGCCGAGGCGGCGTAGTACCGCCGGCATGTGACGAAGCTCGCGTGCGCGTAGCAAGTCATCAAGCGTGCATGGAGAGCTATACACATCCCTTGAGAGACGCTCGATCTCCCCGCGAATCCGCTCAGTCCGATCGGCCTCGGCGCGTAGGTCCCCAGCGCGGTAGCGTGCCATCTCCCATAGGAGATCATCCAGCCGCTCGATGGCGGGCTGCGACACTTCATCTGCGTACTGGGCCCAGCGCGCCGGCGGAAGGCCGAGCGCAATCGCGTGGCCCAACCGATCCCCAGTTTGCACCGCTCCGAACTCGATTGGCTCGTGAACACGGCGCACGCCCTCTACCAAGCGCCGAAACTCTTCCCCGGCATGAACAGTGACGCGAATGGGAGGAATCCTGCCGTGCCGGGCCAATACGGCCGATGCACCCAGGGACGAAGCACGTAGTTGAGCGATTAGCGGGAGAAACACCCAGGTGGGCTGCGCAAGTTCAAGGGCACAGACATCTATGCCTCGCAACACCACGAGTAGCTGTGGGTGAAACCGCAAGGCCCTTTCTATCGCAATCGTCTCAATGTGACGTCGCCAATAGTACGAGCCGTACCGACAGCCGTGCGCCGGTTGGCGCGGATCCGCGTAATCGGCACTCCCCTCAGGACGCTGCTTCAAGAAATGTAAGACCAATCCGCGCTCTGGGTTTGCGCGTTTTGGCGATGGCGCCCAAGCAATCTGCCCGATCAGACTCCGTGTCGCCGCCCAACTGTCTTCTGGCGAAGTACGAACTTCAAGTGAGCCGAGCCGCCCGGTGCGAGACTCGAGTTCGAGAGCCGACGCCATCACCGCGTTGGCGAGATGACCTCGCAAGTTCGTCATGCGGCTATAATGCGCGGTGAACCAGTCGAGACCGGACGTCCCAGGCTCCTGCACCACGTGCCGGTAGACGATTCCGCGAAGGCGCACGTATTGCCAAAAGATTCTTGTGAAGCGTTCGTCGGTAGACGGTTCAAAGAGCCGCGCGAGCGCCCGCGTAAGAAAACGTGTCTCCGGGAGCGCCGCGCCCGGTCTGAGCCAGCGCGCGATAGGATCCGCGCGGGCTACGGCGTCTCTCGGGTCGGATCGTACATCGAGTGGCCGCGACGGTGCAATCGCGCGCAGCATTGGGCGCACACGAGTGTACGGCGGCGGATTGGCGCCACGAGCAATTGCGGAGAGCGCCTGCATCATCAGTCCGGGATTGATGCATCGGGCAGCAACGCGGCCTGTGTACGTCGCAAAGTCATCGCGATCGCGTGGATGCCGATCCTCCCATTGCCACAAATAGCCCGCCATCAGTGCACGAGCAACCGCTCCGACGGTGAGCCAAGACAAGAAGCTCCGGCCGCCGTCGAGTGGCGCGGGGCCGCCGCGATCCAGCCGACGATGATCATTGGGATCTGTGCCTGCTCGCGATACTAGGTTGGTCCAGAGCACCTCAAATGGGACAGAGGCACCGAAGTGCAAATGCGTATTTGCGAGGCAAAGCTCATCGTGGAACGGCCATAAGTGCGTCGGGATAACGGTGACGTAATCAGTTGACGGAACCTGCCGGATCGCGGCTGCGAGCGCCGCGATCAACAAATCAGGAGGAAGCGCGAGCGAAATCCACCGCCACCGTGATGATGTTTGAGGCTGCTCAAGAGGATCAAGTCTGAGCACGGCCCGCCCGCCCTCAAATCGCAGTAGCTTCGTCGCAGCATTGGCAAGGAGCGCGACAAGCTGCACGGTTAGAGATCCAGTCGCCTGCCGGTTGTCTGCGAACCAGACTGACTCCTGAACTTGTCGAAGCACCTCAAGAGAAAGGCCACGAGCCCGTGGGCGCAGGTAGTCGATCATCGAGTTCGCAAGTCGGTTGCTCGGTCCGTCAAGAACTCCAGGTTGGTTTTCGGCGAGTCTGGAGGCCGCGATAAGGAACGACGCTTCCGAGGCAAACGGCCACGCCAGGGCCGTCGCATGCACAAAACCGTATGGCAACGCGCCTGGCACTGGGCTCTCCAACTACTGCTTGTCTTGTGCGAGTTGCTCTTTCCATGCGCCAAAGCGCTGAACCCAGGGGTGGTCGCCAAACGCCTTGTCGATTGAGGTGAGCGCTGAATCGACTTCCTTGCGAGGCAGCGACTGCTTCGACAGGGTTTCGAGCGTGATACGTGCGCGTTCGAATCGCGCCTGGTGGACTGGATCACGCCCCCGACCAATCTTACGCGCCGCAAGGATATCTCCAGCAGCGGACCAATTCAGGCCCGATTCCGGCGTTGCTAACAGTGGCGCTCGCGCTCCCGCCCAGTCGACGTATGCATGTTGGCGTGGCGTCATTGTCGCGCCGCTTCCAGACTGGATGAAGGTGATAGCATCTCTCAGCGTCGTCGGGATTGTCGGCGGCGGCAGGTTCGGTACGGACGGTTCCTGCTGAACACGCCAAATCCAAAGAAGGAATTCCACCGCTACAGGGCTCCCATCGCGGCCTCGCAATATGTCTGGTATAACTTTCCTCCACTCCTCGGCAAACCTGGCAAAATCAGCGGGCGCGGGCCAGTCGGGCAGCGGCCAGCGCACTCCCTTTCGGAGGAGATCATGTGCCCGCTTCACCCCGTCGGTCTGCGAGGCCAGCGAAGCCAATATTCGCGCCCGGACCGCGGGGAACTTATAACCATGCCCAGCGATCGAAATTTGCGACCAGGCTGCATCGGGATCGTTGGCGGCGAGATCAGCCGCGAGCAGCAACGCACCGCGCATGCGTCCACTCAAGCCCTCGGGCTCAAATGGCCGAAGACCCGAAGCGACTTCCAGCACGAGGTGCGTGCGATGGTGCGATTGCTCTTTGCTGTTCCTGATCCGGAACTCACCCAGCCGCTCGGCGGGCGCGTCAACATCCAGTTCGATCGCAGGCATGCCGTCTTGACCGAGGTCTACATGTTGAGCGATTTGCTTTCTCACTTCAGCAGAAGGCGCCTCTTGCGCGAGCGCCGTTGACCACAAGGTGCCAATGACTTCGGACTTCGTTCTTTGGCCGGAAAGCGTCTGCCGCATGTCGTGGAGCGCGCGCAGCGTGGGCGGCAAAGCTTCGGCCGCCCACCGGTCGCGGCGGAGCAGCTCCTTTAGGTCACTCGGAAGTTGTTCGCGAAGCAGCTCAACACGTTCCGTAGGTTCAAGAGGACTGATGCGGAATCGTTGCGCGAGCGGCACGACCTTATCATACGACTGCGCAGCCATATCGTGAGCAGCCATATCGTGAAGCGTGGAGCCCGCCGCGGTGTCGTCATCCGCGCCCATGGATTTCGTGTGGTAGCGTTTGAGCGCTGCCAGAATCAGATCGCTATCGCCACTCAACATGAAAACGAGCTGCGGGTCCCAGAAGGTGCGCACAAAATCCAGCAGGTCTGTCGTGCGCAGGGGGTTCATATCAACATCGTCAATCGGAATGACGATTCGAGCTTCCTCACTTATACGGTTCGGGTGCCGCTCGGCCGCATCTTTCACAATCGCGCCAATGAGCGTTCGCCAGCGCTCCACGATGCCAACACGCGCCCGTTCGGATTGCTGAAGTTCTTCGGCGTACGCATCGGGATCGAGCGTACCCTTTCGAGCCTGGATATTGTCATCCCACCCCCATGCTGCGCTGGCTGTTAGGTCGGCCCATGCTCGCCGAGATGGCAGTTCCTTGTCCCAGTCAGGCTCCCAGGGCACGGCTGCGTGCGTGCTCACGTCTGAGAACGCCGGAGCGGTACGTTCGTCGAGAAGATCGATGAATTCTCGGAGCTGCGCGGCGACCCACGTAATAAGGGAGGTCGATCGCGGAAGGGGCGCCAGGTCGAGCACGCGAATTGGAATGATCTTTCCGCGAACCGGCTCAATGGCCTCCCGCTCGGTTGTGTTCGGGTCACTGGATGTCGGCGCGATCTCTTCGAGGTCGATCTCGCCAGGTGCTAAAGCCTCGTCGAGTTTCTCGTGAGCCAGACTCCGGCGCCAGAGTTCCACGAGCGTCAGCATGAGACTGGTTTTGCCCGCGCCGCGCGGGCCGTCGATGACGACTACGTTCGACGCGCGCTTCTCGTCGATCCGCTGCCAATCGAAGATACTCTTTCCTGAGGCACGCATCGGAATTCCGAGCTCCGAGAACGCGTGCAGCCAGCTTTGAATGTCCGTAGCAGCGCGCCTCTGGCCCTTGGTTAGAGCTTTCCACCGATAATACCCCGCTTCGGGTCTGGCCGCTCCCATGACTCATCCCCTATCCGTCAGCACCCTGAGCACCGTGTTCGCTTCCGTCAGGGCTGTTATTGTTCACTCTCGTGTACGAGGGGCATCCATTTGCTCCGATGAAGGGTTGATGCGGAAGACGATAATCACGAACTCCATGGTCAAAAGACAGAACGCTAATGTTCGCACTCGCCGCCACAAGGCTAAAGTCTGTAGGCGCACCGCTTCGAATCCTGAGGCTACGCAATCCAGGGTGCTTCACGAACCCTGCGCATTGCGTGAGTTCGTCGGGGAACCCCCAGCTTGCTCAAGATACTATGAACGTGATGTTTAACTGTTCCAACGCTCAGACCTAATTCGCGTGCGATCTCCTTGTTGGAAAACCCGCGCCCCAGAAGCCGCAAAACATCGCCTTCCCGTCGCGTGAGGTCGTTGTTGTTTGCCGCCGCCTGTGGGGCGGCGCCGTTGAACAGCTGGCGCAATAGGCTGCAGGCGATTTCGGGGGGGCATGTGAGCCGGCCGACCACTGCGGCCGCCATTGTATCGCACAACGTTTCGATTGGGGCGTCCCGCGGCACGTAAGCGGCAAATCCGGCACGACCACAACGAATGACCTCGTCACTCCGCTCGCGCAGGCCGATCGCGATCAGGCGAAGCCTCGGATGTTCTGCAGCTACGCAACGCACTTCCTCAAGATCAAAGCCGGAGCTGACGTCGATGAGCACCACATTGATGGCCGAAGTCAGTGCGCGGCGCAGTGCGCCGAAATCGTTCACAACCGCGTGGACAGATGCGCCTTCGTTGCCGCTGAGGCAAGTCGCCAGTCCCTCGCCAAGCAACCGCACGGGCGTGACAATGATGATACGCAAGGCCCCCACCCCGAGTCTGGACTGAGCACCTAGGCAACCAAAAGTATACCATACAGCCGCCCCAAGCTCTTTTCAACCTCAAAGAGCGATCGATTGCCGATTGCCGAACGGTTTTGGCGAGTGAACCGCATCTGATCCGGGCCAGCGGACGCGTTTGCCTGCTAATGGGCTGAAATTGTGATTGCTCACACGGATCGGAGCACAAACGCTATGTCCGACGAGCCTCTTACTTGTCCTATTCGCCAACCTTCCGGAGCTTGAGAACAGGAGCTTATGCAACGGGAGCAGCGAATAAATTCATTAGTTCGTGCACGGCGGCATGTCCGCATTCCCGAAGTTGTCTGCATTTCGGTCTTTCGGACGAGCGAGCCTTGGGGCCTGCGTCGGAGTTGAGGCGATCATCTGGCGCGCACAAAACCCGCTCGCGTGCTCTAAGGTCTCCAGCGCGTCCCTACCTTCAGATGTACACACCTGTCTGCAACTCGGACCGCTAAGTAGCTCTAAGATTTGGCCGTTTACAGTGAACGCGGTTTGTAAAGTTATCGGATCCTGTACCAATCGATAGATGTCTCCATCAACGAGATCCGCAAGCGGCCAGGGCGCAAAGTTCTATCTTCCGGACTCATGTTCGAGCCTCTTGAAATGCAGATGCTAGGTGACGCTTCGTGGGAGCATTACCTTGTCGCCGATACGGCTTCTGATTGCTCAGAATAAATCCGATCTCTACGTCCGCGGAGTAGCGGAAGCATTCTCGCGATTGCCCGATTTTCACCTCATCGGCGGCCAGATCGTATCATTGCGCCAGGTCGAGCAATTTCTTCAGGAGCAACCGGCAGATGTTGTTATCGTTGTTGGGGAGGAGGGTGAGCTAGACGAGTTCGCGCGCCAATTGGTGGATCGGGCACGGCGGATCACGGTCGTCAGGTTGATCATCGTCCCACCAAGCTTGCAGATCAGACCAAGCGTGAGTGAGCTTGGTATCGGCGAACTCGTCGATATTCTACGTACTCTCGTGCGCACGTCCGATTCGGCCGCGCACCCGCGGCTCCTCCATACGCACATCGCCTCGGCCGAACCCACTGCACGAGCGAGGACCGCGGATTCCCAAGCACTCAAGGCGGCGCGCCTTTGGCTCGACGCACTGCTCAAAAGCTGCATTGCGCGCGAGCGCAGCCGACCGAGCAACGAGCTGCCCGGGCTCACCATCGGCCGGGATACAGTGGTTGAACTGCTCGAACAGGAGAATGCAGCCGCGCCGGAGGATGCGAACGCCGCGATCCGCTGGGCCGCTGTCGGGACCGCAATCGCCGCGGAAGCGCACAGCGTGCCTTTCGCCGTCATGTGCGAGCGGCTCGGCCTCACTGAGCTTGAGCGCAAGGCATTCCTGCTTTGCCTCGCTCCGGAACTCGACTTGCGCTATCAGCGCGCATTTGGGTATCTGCACGACAATTACAGTCATCGGCATGCGACTCTCGGCCTCGTCTGCGCGTTGCTCGGCGACCCTTTGACCGTGCGCGGCAGTTTGGCGGCGAGCGGCGGCCTCGCGCGCTGGCGCCTGCTGGAGACGGGTCAAGCGGGATGGGCTGCGGACGAACCGCTCCGGATTGATCGAGCTCTACTCAACTGGCTGCTCGATCACCGCTCCCTGCTCGCCGGAGATCCGCAGCTACGACGCACCGTACGCCTGGCCGCATGGCCGGGAGCGTCCCTCGCGATCACCAGCGATGCGGACCGCGAACGGCTCGACGCACAGCTCGCCTCCACGCCGCCGGGCTCGCGTTTGCTTCTTGCAGGCGATGAGCCCGACGCCTGGCGGATCCGAGCGGAAGCCGCCGCGCTTGCGGCGGGAGCCGAGCCGATCCGTATCTCCGTCGCGGCGCTCCGCAGCCTGGCGGCCGGCGAGCTCGACGATTTCGCGGCGCGCGCGACGCGTATGGTCAAGCTCTTCGCGCTCGTGCCGATCATCGATGCAAGCGGCTGCGGCCCCGAGCTCCTGACTGGGGTGGAAAGCGTGCTGCTACAACTCTCGACCGCCTCCGCGCATCCGATTTTCGTCATCGTCGACGCGCCGGAACGCAGCCGTGAGCTTTTCGCCGGCGCGGTAGCAATCCTCGAGCGTTCGACAACTACAGTCGAAGAACGCGCCAAGGCACTCATCATGGCCACGCGCGCGTCCGGTATCATAATAACGCGAGAGGAAGCCGACCGGTTTGCGGCCACATACGCTTTGCCGGAGAGCGACGTGGCTCTCGCGCTCGGCTTTGCCCAGGCGGTCGCCGCGGGCCACGGCCGCGCCGAACAGCCGGGTGTCGCTGAGATCGCCGATGCCAGCCGTCGCATCGCGAGTCCGACGCTGCCGAGCTTCGCGCGGCGCATCGAGCCGAGCTTTACGCTTACCCAAGTCGTCCTCCCGGAAGATAGGCACCATCAGCTGCAAGAGATCATTGGCAACATCAAATACGCCCCGACCGTGTTCGGGAAATGGCGGTTCGCCGAGCAGATCCCGTATGGCCGCGGCGTGACAGTGCTGTTCTCCGGACCGCCGGGAACCGGCAAGACCATGGCGGCGCAGGCGATCGCGAACGCGCTCGGCCGCCTCATCTATTCGGTCGATCTCGCCCAATTGCCCAGTAAATATATCGGTGAGACCAACAAAAATTTCGACATCGTCTTCGGGGAAGCCGAGCGCAGCGGCGCCGTCGTGCAGATCGACGAGGCCGACGCGTTCTTCGGCAAGCGCAGCGAAGTAAAAGATGCGCACGACCGCTACGCCAACCTGGAGGTCGCCTACCTGCTGCAGCGGATCGAGGCCTTCACTGGGCTTGCGATCCTCACTACGAACTTCCGCCAGAATCTCGATCCCGCTTTCCTGCGCCGTTTCCGATTTACAGTCGACTTCCCGGTCCCGGATGCGATCGCGCGCGAGGCGATCTGGCGGCAATGCCTCGCCGGCGCACCGCTCGGCGACGACATCGATTACCGCTTCATCGCGCGGCGGCTGGAGCTCACCGGCGGCAGTATCCGGCAGATCACGCTGCGCGCCGCATTCGCCGCGGCCGCTGCCGACGCGCCGATCAGCATGAAGCATCTCATCGAAGCGACGCGCGCCGAGCTATCCAAGATCGGCATGCATCAGGCCGAGCGCGAGCTCGCCGAACGAGCGGCGTGAGGGCGGCATGCAAGCGAGAGCAATCCAGCGTGTGACGCGAGCGATGGCCCAGCGGATCGAGACCAAGGTGACGGCGGTCCCGGGTTTCTCAGATCGCGTCATCGTCGGTCCGCCGAACTCGCCGAAAGCGAAGGACGCCCTGATCATCCTCTTTCCGTATCGTTTGGTGGCGAGCCCGGCTCTGCGCAACGTCGAACGCATCCTGCCACCAAAGACGCCCGCGGACGGCCCTCAGCTCTTTGAACACGCGCTGCCGCTGGATGTCTTCTATCTCGTGACGACTGGCTCGATTTCAGACGAGCCGGCGGATGCGCAAGTCGGCCTGCAGGAGACGCTTTGGGAGAGCCTTGGCCTCGCGATCCAGGCGCTGCAGGACGGTCCCTTCCTGGTCGGTGAAGAGGTCGAAGGCGACACGGTGCGGCTCAGCCTCGAGCCAGTGACCACGGAAGAACTCAACCGCATATGGTCGCTCTTCCCGAACGTCGACTACCGCACCTCCGTCGTCTATCTCGCCTCGCCCGTCTGGATCGATGCGTTGGAAACGCCCGTCGCCGGACCGGTGGTCGACGACCGACGAAATGTCGGCCAGCGGGCAGCAGGCAGCGTGAGGGCGGCATGACTTCACCCTTCCCCATCTCCGCTCCCGATCTTCTGCGGCGCAGGATCCTTTTCGCAGTTGCGCTCGTCGATCCGATCAGCGGCGCGCTGGTAAGTGAAGGCGTGCGGGTCGAGGCCGACGGGCTCGTCGGCAAGCCGATCGTCAATCGCAGCGGGCATTTCGTCTGGCTGGCGGAAGGCGCGGCACGGCCGAACGCCGTCACTGTCACACCGGAGAACCGGCCGTTCGAGCCGGAGACGCGCAACGTGGCGCCGATTCCGGATCCGCCGGCGGAAGATCCGCTGCAGCCGGCAATCCCGATCGATCAGACGGCGCGGCGGCTGCGCATCCTTCTGCGGCCGACTCCCGCCTACCCGTTCCCCGACAGCGTCACCCAGCTGCACGGACGCCTGCAGGAAACCGCGGCGGCGAACGCGCCGCGCCTCGCCGGCGCGGCCGTGGAGCCGCAATGGAAAGACGCGACACAAGCAGGCAATTGGCATCCTTCGATCGCTTTGGGCTTGACCGCGGTTAACGGCGAGTTTCGTACCGCGCTGCTGCTGCCGCCCGGCGCGTCTGCCGACGGAGGACCGCAGCAGATCAACGTCCGTCTGGTCTTCACGCGCGGCGCGCTGCGCCGCGCGACGCCCGAAGCGCTGGTCACGCCGGGAACGACGTTGGTCGCGCCCGGAAGCATACCGCCGCAGCCGGGAACGCCGAATTTCGGCGTGATCGCCTGGGAACAACTCAATCCGGTGTGACGGTCAATGTCAGGAGGGACCTATGGCAGAGCCCAACCAGCCGCAGGAATCAGAGAGAGCAATACCGACCCCGCCTGCATCACCCGCGGCCGCCAACACAGCCGCTGGCGCCGGGAACGGCGTAGCGCCGAATGGCGGCAACGGCGCGGGGCAGCCCGCCGGCATCGATGACGATTTGACGAAACTCGAGAAGGAGACCTGGAAGCGCAAGCTGGAGGAAACCCTCAAGGCTGAGCTCGGGCCGATCAAGCAAAAGCGAGATCAAGTGATCAAGAATTACACGGACAAGAAACGTGACGAGCTAGTCGGACGCTGGAAGGCGCAGGCGGCTGCGCTCGATCGAGTCTGGAAAGACATCAACGACTATCCGAACTGGATCGACATCATAGACCAGTGTGTCTGCCCCACAAAGGAAGAGATCAAGAAGCAGGCCGACGTAGTCGGAGGTTTCGAGCCGAAACACCCGGGACCAAAACACGAAACTTTGAAGAAGGCCAAAGTCGATGTCGAGGCGAGGAAGGCCGAGCTCGACGGCTGGCTCTCGATCGAGCAGCAATTGAGCAAGCAGCTCGACGACGTCGACAAGGCGATCAAGGATGTCAAGGACGCCTATAACGGTCCGAGTCCGAAGATCAGCCTGTATCTGTTCTGGTTCAAGGCGCTGCCGCCGCATCAGAGCGTCACACCGAATGCGCCGGGCGCACAGCGCGAGCCGCCGATCCAGGTGGACCGATGGCCGCGCTGCGTGAAATGGCCGGAGCGCGGAAAGATCTACCTGATTGCGACGGCGGATCTACAGCGAGAGATCGATGCCGCTTGGACGCAATATCGGGACGCGCGGCGAACACTCGCCGAAGCGGAAAGAGATTTTGAGAAAAGCCCGGACGACCTCGCGGCTGAGACGAAGAGGCTCGACGAGCTGAAGAAAAACGAGGACGAGACGATCCGCAAAGCGCTCAGCGACAAACCCGCACCCTAACCACGGCCCGCGCAAGCAGCCGCATTGTGATCGTGACGGAGATCAGCCATGCCAGAATATCTGCATCCCGGCGTCTATATCGAGGAGATCGAGCGCGGTCCGCGGCCGATCGAAGGCGTCGCCACCAGCACCGCCGCGTTCCTCGGCGAGACCGAGCGCGGTCCTCTGCGGCCGCGTTTGATCACGGCTTATAACGACTATTTGCGCTGGTTCGGCGGCGTGTTCGCGCGCGATAAATTCATGCCGCACGCTGTCAACGGCTTCTTCGACAACGGCGGCAAGCGCGTTTTTATATGCCGCGTTCTCGACCGGGCTGGGGCCGCCGTGTCGACAATCGCAGCGGGTGACCTGACCGTCAGAGCGCTCGGCCCGGGAGCATGGGGCGATCGGGTCTTCATTCAGATCAAAGAAAGCACGACCAAAGTCCCCGACCCGAACAACCCGACCAATCCCATTCCGCTGGGCGTTCGAATTCAGATCGCGTATTGGACCATGCTGCCGCCGGGATTTACTCCCTTCAACCCGTTTGACGATACCGACAAGCTGCCGCGGCCGGCACGCGCGGAAGATTTCGACGATCTTTCGCTCGCGGAAAGTTCGACGGACTTTATCGAGAAGAAGATCAACGGGAATTCAACGCTGATCGAGGTCGACCTCGCCGCAACACCGACGCCTAACGTGCCGACCGGCGGCCTTGCGCCGCTTGGCGGCGGGGCTGATGGAAATCCGCCGGCCGTGAACGACTATGTTGGCGAGGATACCGACCCGCTCAAGCGTATCGGTCTCGCGGCCCTTCTGCTCGATGAGTTCCGTGAAGTATCGCTGATCTATGCACCAGGCATAGTCGACAAGGGGACACGGCAGAAGATCATCGGGCATTGCGAAAATCAGAAGTTCCGATTCGCGGTGCTCGACTGCGAGAAGGGACAGCCGACGCCGGCGGACCCGCGCACCGCTATTCAGGAGTCGCAATACGCCGCCTTATACTATCCCTGGATCCAGATCCCGGATCCGCAGACCGGTCTGCCGAGATTCGTCCCACCGGGCGGCCATGTGCTCGGGATCTACGCCCGCACCGATACCGACCGCGGCGTGTTCAAGGCGCCAGCCAATGAGGTCGTACGCGGTACGCTGGACCTGGAATACCGGATCGACGACAAGATCCAGGACTCTTTCAATCCCAAGGGCATCAATGCCATCCGCAGCTTTCCCGGCCGCGGCATCCTGCTCTGGGGCGCGCGCACGCTGAGTTCCAACTCGCTATGGAAATACGTATCCGTGCGCCGTCTCTTCATTTTCCTCGAAGCGTCGATCTACGAGGGAACCCAGTGGGTGGTGTTCGAGCCCAATGACGAGAAGCTCTGGGCGCGCGTCAAGGACACGATTCGCCTATTCCTGCGCGGACAGTGGCGGCTTGGCGCGATGATGGGCGAGACGGAGGATCAGGCCTTCTTCGTCACTTGCGACCGCACAACCATGACGCAAGACGACATCCTGAATGGTCGGCTGGTGTGCGAGATCGGGATTGCGCCCGTACGTCCGGCCGAGTTCGTTATCTTTCGCGTCTTCCAGAACACTGTCGAAGCGCAGCGCTGATGGGAGGATTCCATGCGCCCTGATCCCCTCCGCAATTTTCGTTTCCGGGTCGATATCGCCGGCATCGCTCAGATTGGATTCAACGAGGCGGCTTTGGCCGAGACGACGACGGATGTGATCGAGGACCGCGTCGGCACCGATCCGACGCATGTGATGAAGCTCTCGGGCCTAACGAAATACGGAAACGTGACCCTCAAATTCGGAGTCACCACCGATTCGAAGAAGCTGTTCGACTGGCACAAGGCCATTCTCGACGGCCAGATCCAGAAGAACCGGAAGACCGTGACCATCACGGTCCAGGACGAGACCGGCGCCGACAAGGCGCGCTTCGTCGTCAATCGCGCCTGGCCGATGAAATACGACCCGAGCGATCTCAACGGCAAAGGCAACGAGGTCTTCATCGAGACGCTCGAGCTCTGCAACGAAGGCGTCGAGCGCGTCGCCTGACGAATGGAGGTACGACCATGACATCGCGCGTCAACGGGTTGCGCACCGAGGTCGAGTTCACGCTGCCGAAGGGATATGTCGATCCGACCGGCCTGCTGCATCGCCAGGGCGTCATGCGCCTCGCCACCGCCGCCGACGAGATCCTGCCACTGCGCGACCCGCGCGTGCAGCAGAACGCTGCTTATCTGGCGGTGATCGTGCTGGCGCGGGTGATCGTCAAGCTCGGCTCGCTCGCCGAGATCGACACCAACGTAATCGAGGGTCTCTACGCGTCCGACCTCGATTACCTGCAGCGGCTCTACGAAGAGATCAACTGCAGCGAAGAGACTGATCAGCGGCTTGACGGATCGCGGCCACCCGCGCCCGGCAATGGCCGGCTCAGCGAACGCGGAGGCTTCGGTGTCGTGGGGGAAGTATGAAGGCCTATCCTCGGCGCGCGCTCTACGAGGAGATGGCCTTCGTCGCCTACCACCTGCACTGGAGCCGGGAGGAATTAATGCAACTCGAACATGCGGAGCGACGACGCTGGTGCCGCGAGATCTCGGCGATCAACCGACAGCTCGACGGCGTGCCGCCGAATCCTTTCGAGATCGACTGAGGTGAGCCATGAAACGTCCGGACCCGCTGCGCCCGCATCGCTACATGATCGAGTTTGACCGCGTCCAGTGGGGCGGGTTCAACCGGGTGAAAGGGATCAACGCCGAGACGAAAGTCGACGTCTACCGCGAAGGCGGCGTCAATGACCACGAGCACAAATTCGCGACCCTGACGACCTATGGCAACCTGGTGCTTGAGCGCGGCACCGTCGATGCGAAGCTATGGGACTGGCACCGCGCGGTGGTCGAAGGGCGGGTCACCCGGCGCACCATCTCGATCATCGTGCTCGACGAGACCGGCGTAGAGAAGAAGCGCTGGCATGCGGACGCCGCATTTCCGGTGAAGTGGTCGGGTGGCGATCTCGACGCGGTCGGCAACCAGGTGCTCGTTGAAAGCGTCGAGTTTGCGCATCACGGATTAAGGGCCGGATGATGATCACACTGCGCGTATGGCCGGTGCGAAGGCGATTGCGGATGGCGCGCTACCTGCCCGCGCGATTTGGACCGCGCGATTGCGCCGGCGCGCCCCGACTCCCTCGATTTCGTCTCGCGTTGGCCTGGCGGCACTCCCATCCCGAGCCGCCGGCTCCGGCCGAAAGCGAATCCACCAGGATCCTGCAAGTCGACAATCGGCTGCAGGTCGTCCTCGCCTGGAGCGCGCAGCTCTACTTTCTGCTCGAGCGAGCCGTTCAAGCGGCGCCCCGACACGCGCCGGCGCTGCGGATTCTTACGCGGCTCGGTCCGGTCCTGACCTTGCGATCGGCGCGGCAACGGGCCAGTGAACTCGACCGTCGTCCGGACGCCTATCGCACTGCTCTGCGATTGTTGTCGGCCGCGCAGGAGAACAGGCCGCCTTCCGCTCGGCGCGCCGTCGTGCGGGCGGGGCGCGTCTTTCCGCCGCGTCTTTTCCGCCTAGGGCTTGCACCGCATTCCGGGCCGGCCACCGCGCCGCAACGTATGCCCCTAGCGTGGCCACTGCAGCGTTACGTGTCGCGCCGAGGCGCTGCGCTTGACGCGGACGTGGCTTTCCCGGCAGCATCGCGGCTTGTCTCGACGCGCCGCGCAGCGACCAATGTCCCTCGCCTATTCGCGTTCGCGCTAACGGACGACGTCAGAGCCGCCCGACCCGAGCACCGGGTGTTTCGGCATATCCCGGAACCATCGCGCCCGGTGGCGGCGCCGCGGCGCGCCGATATCGTGTGGCGCAAGCCGCCGGCCGGGGGCGGCGCACGGACTGACGACACCATCTCGTATGGCCTGCGCCGCGCGATGCCGGCGGCGGCGAGCCCGAGCCGGGCCGCGCCAGCTCCCGTTGCGCCCCCCTCCGCCGCGACCAGCGCTCCGCGCCTTTCCGCCGCGAGCGCCATCCAGATCGATCCGGCGACGATGAACCGTCTGACCCACGAGGTGATCGGCCGCATCGAACAGAAGCTGCGCGTCGAGCGCGAGCGGCGCGGCGGCTGAGGAACGGCAATGAACAAGCTGGAAAAGGCGCAGATCGAAGTGATGAAGGGCTCGAAGGCGAGCCTGCCGCCGATCACCGTCCTCTTCAATCCGGCGGAATATACGCGCGAGCGCAGCAACACCTTCAAGGCGACGCCGATCGCCGGGCTCGCCAGTCCGCTCCTCCACTTCATCAACGGGGAAGCGGACCAGCTCAGCATGGAACTCTTCCTCGATGACTACACCGATCCCGACCAGCCGGAGGCGCGCGGCGACAAGAAGCCGGTGCACGAACGGGTGAAGGAGATTGCCGGGCTGCTTGAGATCGATCCGCAGCTGCACGCGCCCTCCCCGGTGCGCTTCGTATGGGGGAAGCTGCATTTCGAGGCGATCCTAGAGAAGGTGTCGCAGAAATTCACGCTGTTCAAACCGGATGGAACGCCGGTTCGCGCCACGGTCAACGTCACCTTCAAGGAATACCTGACGCTGCCGCGCCAGCTGCGGAGCCCGGCGCGCGAATCCTCGGACCGCACCAAGCGCCGCGTCCTCGACGCCTCCGACAACATGTGGCTGCTCGCCTGGCGCGAATACGGCGATCCGGCTTTGTGGCGAAAGATCGCCTACGCCAACGACATCGACAATCCATGGCAGGTCGGCCCCGGCACCTGGCTGGTCCTGCCGCCGCTGGAGCCCGAAGATGGACCTCGCCGCGCTATCTGATCGCTACGGCGACCTGTACGTCCCCGCTTTCGCGGTGCGCGTGGACGACAAGGATCTGCTGCGCGAACATGCCGTCGCCGTCACTCAGGCCGAGGTCGATCTGACGCTCGGCGGCGCCGGCCGTTTCAGCTTCGCCGTCGCCGACGCGTTCGACTTCGAGACGCGGCAATTCCTCGCCAGCGACGGCCGTACTGATCTCCTCGACCTGCTCGCTTTCGGGGCGCCGATCAAGATCGCGATGGGCTATGGCGACGTGGCTAACCTGCAGGTTCTGATCGAAGGCATCGTCACGCAGATCTCGACGAGCTTCACCGAGGGCGCACCGCCGGAGCTGAGCATCTCCGGGTACGACAATGCCTTCCCGATGATGGGCGGGAAGAACACGCGCAGCTGGGTCAAGCAATACGACAGCGCCGCGGTCATCGAAATCGCCGGCTTCCATGGCCTCAAGACGAACGTGCTGCGGACGAAAAAAGAGGAGCCGCAGATCGAGCAGAATCAGGAGGGCGATCTCGAGTTCCTCAACAAGCTCGCGCAGCGCAACGGCTACGAGGTCTATGTCAGCGGCAACACGCTGCATTTCCATCCGCCGAACAACCAGGGCAGTGGCGTCGTCACGCTGGAATGGGGCAAGGGTCTGCTCAACTTCAAGCCCGACGGCAACCTCGCCGGGCAGGTCTCGAGAGTCGAGGTCTATGGCTGGGATGCCAAGACCAAGGACAAGATCGTCGGCAAGGCGGTGAACGGCGACGAGCCCGGCCGCGATCCGAGAAGTGAAAGCGGCGGCGACAAGATCAGGACGGTGCTGCGCAAACAGCCGGTGCTGCGCGTACGCCAGCCCGTGTTCGACCAGGCGGACGCGTCGGAAAAGGCGCGCGCGTTGCTCAAGGAGAATGCCGAGAAATTCGTCACCGGCGAGGGCGAGACGATCGGGCTGCCGGACATTCTCCCGGACCACAACATCACGCTCGGCGGGCTCGGCCGCTTTTCCAAAACCTATTACGTGCGCGAGGCGACCCACCGCTTCGATTCCGGCGGTTATCGCACGCGCTTCAAGGTGAAGGAGAACACGCTGTGGAAGGCCTGAGCATCGCGCCGCGCGAAGTCGCGCTCGAGGCCGGCGGCTACGTCAAAGGCGTGGCCGTCGCCGTCGTGACACAGAACAAGGACGACGAGGGGTTAGGGCGCGTGAAGGTGCGCTATCCGTGGTACGAGAATCCGAACGAGAGCTACTGGGCGCGCATCGCTGTGCCGATGGCCGGCGCCGACCAGGGAACCTACTTCCTTCCGGAGAAGGAGCAGGAGGTTCTCGTGGCCTTCGAGCGCGAAGACATCCGCTTTCCGTTCGTGATCGGCGCGCTCTGGAACGGCAAGGACGCGACGCCGCTCAACAATTCCGACGGGAAGAACGACCTGCGCGTCATCCGCTCGCGCGACAAGCACGAGATTCTGTTCAACGACGGCGCCGACAGCGCGCTGCATCTCAAGCTCCGGTCCGGCCAGATCCTCGAGCTCACAAACGAGCAGATGCGTTGGGACGACGGACAGGGGAACAGCATTACGGTCAAGAGCGGAGCGATCGACGTCAAAGCGCTCAGCAAGGTCACGATCAGCGCACCCACCATCACGCTCGACGCGAGCGGCACGATGGAGGTCAAGGCCGGCGCAACGATGACGATCCGCGGCACGCTCGTGCAGATCAATTGAGGACGCCATGGGCCAGCCTGCAGCACGAGTCGGCGACACCACGAGCCACGGCACGCCGCTCGCGCCGGGGCCGGGCTGTCCGACCGTGCTGATCGGCGGCCGGCCGGCGTGGCGTGCGGGCTCGGATACGCATCTCTGCCCGCTGGTCGACGGGCTCAAGCCGCATGTCGGGGGCGTCGTCGCGGTCGGCAGCACGACGGTGCTGATCGGCGGCCTGCCAGCGGCGCGACAAGGCGACACGGTCGTCGAGGCAGGACCGCCGAACGCGATCGCGTTCGGCGCGCCCACGGTGCTGATCGGGTGAACGCATGGCCGCGATCGACGAAGGCAAGAAAGTTCTCGGCCGCGGATGGGGGTTTCCCGTCGTCTTCGATCCGTTCACCGGCACGGTCGCGAGCGCGGCATACGAGGAGGACATCAGGCAGTCGATCCGCATCATCATCGGCACGGGCCGCGGTGAGCGCGTAATGCGGCCGGATTTCGGTTGCGGCATCCACGACCTCGTCTTCACGGCGATGGACACCACGGCGCTCACCCGCGTGGAAGAGACGGTGCGCGACGCGCTCACGCGTTTCGAGCCGCGGATCGAGCTCTTGCAGATCCGCGCCACGGGCGACGAAGCCGTGAACGGCAAGCTCCTCGTCGAAATCGATTATCGCGTGCGGGCGACGAACCAGACCGGGAACCTGGTCTATCCGTTTTATTTCCGCGAAGGAGCGCAACGGTGAGCGCTCGCTACCCCAGCATCGAACCGCGCCGCCGGCGCGAGCTTCTCGCCGAGCTCGTCGCCCGCGCCGCTCTCGTGCTACCAGAAGTACAGCCGGCCGATCCGAACCGCGACTGGCTGCACGGCCTGTTCGAGATCGCTGCGCGGATCGAGACGGAAGTAACGCGCCGGCTCGACCGCGTGCCGGAAAAGAACCTGCGCAACTTCTTCGACTTCATCGGCGTCCGCGGGCGCGGCGCACGGGCGGCGCGGCTGGTAGCGGTGCTGCGCCGTTCACCGCCGCCACCGCCAGCGGTCCTGCCTCCCCTCCTCGTCGGCCCGCGCGTGCGGCTGCAGGCGGAGACCGAGCAGGGCTCGGTGGTGTTCGAGACCGAGAAGGATGTGCGCATCTTCGCCGGCGGCATCAAGGCTTTGTTCGCGGTCGACGACGACAAGATCTTTCAGCCGCCGCCCGGCCTGTTCGATCCGACCATTCAGCTCCCCCCGCCGATCGCACGCCAGCTCAAGAGCGTTGCGCGCGCAGGCGCGACGCAGCTGCAGGTGAGCCCGGCACTCGGGCTCACGCCGGACATGCTGATCGGCGTCGGCGGTCAGCAATATCGAGTGAAGGAGGTGAAAGGCGATCTCGTCACCATCGAGCCGCAGCTCAAAGCCGAGGCGGCGGAGAATTCCGAGGTCACACAGGTCAGGCAGTTCGCGCCGTTTGGGACCAATCCGAAGCCGCTCCCCGCACCACACGACTGGCAGGAGCATGTGCTCTATATCGCCGACGACGACTTGCTAAGCGTCGAGGCGGCGGCGGAGATCACCCTGCGGCCGAGCAAACTGGCCGAAATCGCGCAATGGTCTTACTGGAGCAAGAAGGACGACGTCCTCCAGTGGCTGCCGCTCGAGCATACCCTCAATTCCGCCCACGAGCCCGTGCTGCTCAAGCCGGCCGGCGCGATCGAAAAATGCGAAGTCAACGGCCAGAAGCTGCGGGTGCTGCGGGGCGTCGGTTCACCGGAAGTCGAGCCGGTGCGCAACATTCAGGCACGAGTCACATCGCGCGCCGACAAAGCGAGACCGATTGTTTTCGAGGGCGTCGCCAATATCGCGCCGATCCCCTCGACAACCGATTTTTTCCCGCTCGGCCGCGAGCCACGCCTGTTCGACTCTTTCTACATCGGTTGCGCGGAGGCCTTCTCGAAGCGGCAAGCGAAAGTCACGCTGGATTTCGAGCTGCCCACTCCCACGCTCGGCCCGCTCGTCGTCGCTCCGGAAGCGACCGGCATCGTCACGCTATTCGGCGTCGGCAAAGACGGCCTTCTGTACAAGGTCAGAGTCGATCGCCGTCAGAAACAAATCATCGAATGGGACGCAATCAAGCGGCCCGAGGACCCGCCGGGCAAAGATGTGCGAGCGCGCATCATCCAGCTCGCGCAAGATGTGATGCCTACTCTGCTCGACACGGGCACCCAGCGGCTGATTGCGGTGGCCTCTAGATCGCCAGCCACCGGCAAAGCGGAGGAAGTCTGGATCTGGGACGACACCGCCAGGAAGTGGCATGGCCTCGGCACGCCCAAAGAGAACACCGGTGCAGAGACCGCAGCGATCGCGTTGGCGCGCGACATCGCTGCCGGGCACCAGGTCTTTGCCGTCCGCGCTGGAAGATTACTCAAGCATGCGGCGCTGCAGCCGGACACCGATTGGGCGGACGTCACGCCACAGGTGGCTGGCGTTCCGCTTGTTGTCACCACCGTCACCGCCGTCGGGCCTTCGCTCGCTTCATTCGATTTGCTTGCAGCGGACTCGGCGGGCGATTTTCATCTTCTAAGTGGGGGGGTGTGGCGAAAGCTCGAGAATTCGCCGGAGCCGAACCGAAAGCCCGACACAAATCCGCTGGCCTTGTGGCTCGGTCAAAAGCTTCTCATCGTCATCACTACGAGCGATGTCGGGCGCGAATTAGTCGCCATCCGGCACGATCTCTCCTCGGGTACACCTCCTCCGCCCGACATCATGCCGCTTCCGCTTCAACCGCAAAGTGTCGAGTGTGGGCTGAGCTTTGTTCCGCCAAATGGCGGGGAGATCCCGACGCTCGTATTTCTTGTCGGCCAGGCCAATTCGAAGCGAGATTTGGCGCTGTGGCGGCCGTTCGATTGGCCGGAGGCCGTCGTCATCGACGCCCCGTGGAGCGACCGCAAGCTTGAGTCCGGCGTTGCGGTGATTCCCGACCCTGCCGACTCCCTTACACCGACGCTCGTGGCGATTCCCGGCAAGGACGCCGATGTTCTGCTTGCCGAGCTGCAGATGGAACCCGTCTCGCTCGCGCCGGCCGATCTTGTCGACGCTGCCGTCCTCGACGCGGTAGAGCCGACGGCCGAGCTCGTTCGCATCATCGACGGCACCTCGACAGCTTCCTTCTATGAGCTTTCCCGCGTGGTCGATTTTGGCGGCGGTCGGGCCGCTTATGCGCTCGCAACGGATTTTCGAGGTGATCCCGCTAACGCGACGTCTCGGCTGTTCAAACTGCTCGACCCCACGCGCTATAGCGGCAGCCGCGGCAACACGGCGCGAAAACTGACGCTCGATGCGAACGACGCGACCGCCCCCACTCGGGGAAAAGCGGTCACGATCGGAACGGAGATCTATCGCATCACATCCAACCCCGCCGGACGAATTGTCAACGTCAATGCCGATCTGCCGAACACGGCCAGCTTCGAGTATCGCTACGTCGAGGAGCTCAGCGCCGCCAATGCGCCGTTCAATACGACGATCCGACCGCTGCTCGCGCTCGCGAGTTTTTCCTCGACGGCCCGCCAGCGCATCCAGGCGAAGCCGAGGATTCTCGTCCCCCGCGCCGATCCGAGCCTTATGCCGCTTGCGTCCGATCCAACGAGCGCCTGGGCGTTGCTGACCAAATTCTGGACAACGCGGCCAGCACTGCAGCAGGGTCAGTATAAGATCCTCGTTCCGCCAAGCGCGTTCGACCCCGCGCACTCGCAGTGGAAAGACTATGCCGTTCCCGCAAATCCTGCTTTGGCCTGGGAATATTGGAACGGAAAGACGTGGTGGAAGCTCGACGGAGTCGATGATGGCACCGATCATTTGCGCCGCTCAAGCCAAATCACGTTCACGGTCCCGTCGGACATTCAGCCGACCGACGTCGTTGGCCGCACAAACCATTGGGTGCGCGCCCGACTGATCGGCGGCGACTATGGGCACGAAAGCTTCACGCTCAAGACCGGCCCGACCGTCCAGGGCGTCACTCCGCAGACCGTCGAGCGCAACACCGACACAGTGCGTCCGCCGCGCGTCGTGAGTTTGACCATCAGCTACGAGGGCTCGTTCTCTTATCCGGCTCATATCATCACCCGCGACAATCTTGCTTGGCGCGACCAGTCGGATGCGAATCGCTCCAGAACGGCCGTCGTCGAGCTTTTCCAGTCTTTTAAGAAAGCGCTCTCAGAACTGAGACCAAAATCAAAACAGCAAAAGTCCCCGGAACGCTGCTGCGAGGATGCGCCGGCCGACCCGTCAGCTTCCGACGAATCGGAAGACTGCAGCTGCGACGAAGACGCGCCCCCCGGGGAAGGCGCATCGGACTCGAGCTACACAGTGAAGGCCCTCTACCTCGGCACCGATGTGGCACTGAAAAACGGCTCGGTGCGCATTTTCTGGGACGCGGCCGAACTATCGACCGAACCAGAGCTCGGGGTCGAGAGCTTGCGGGAAGGACAATTCGACCGCTTGCTCGCCGACGACGAGACGCGCGGCCTGACCGAACCGGGCGTCCTTTCGCTGGCGCCGCCGCAGGAGCCGAGCCTGACTGAGCTGTTCGGACAGCCGTGCTACTGGCTGCGCATTTTTCCGGCGAAAGGTGGCGACTGGAAGCCGGTGATCAACGGCGTCTTCCTCAACGCGGTGTGGGCGCAAGCGGCGGAAACGCAGGACTTGGAGATCCTCGGCTCGTCGGACGGCGCGCCTAACCAGAAGGTCTTCCTCGCGCGGCCGCCAGTGCTCGACGACAGCCTCGATCAAGGCGCCCGTTCTGCGGTGGCGGACACGCTCGAGCTGCGCGTGCGCGAGCCGCTCACCGAAGACGAGATGGCGGACCTGCGCCGCGCTGATCCGTCGATCGTGCGCGACGACATCCCGAGCGCGCCCGGTAACTGGGTGCGCTGGACGCGCGTGATCGATCCGCTCGATTGCGGACCCGCCGAGCGCGTCTATGCGCTCGACGAGACCACCGGCGAGATCGCGTTCGGCGATGCCCGCCACGGCGTGGTGCCGCCGCGCGGGCGCGACAATATCGCCGCCATCACTTATCGCCGCGGCGGAGGTAAGGCCGGCAATGCCGTTGTAGCCGGCAGCACCTTGCAACTCGTGTCCCCCCTGCCCGGCGTCGACGTCGTCGTCGCGGCCGTGACCGGCGCGGGCGGCGCCGACCCCGCCACCCCCGAGGAGACGCTGCGGCACGCGCCCGGACGGCTGTGGGATCGCGACCGGGCGATCGCGCCACGCGACCTCGAACGGCTGGCACTGGCCTATGCGCCGAACGTGGCGCAGGCGCGCTGCATCGCCGCTGAACGCTCGACACGCGTCGTCGTCGTCCTGGCCGGTGACGAGCCCTTGCCGAGTCGCTCGATGCGACGCGAGTTGCAGCGCTACCTCGGCGACCGCGCGGGCCCGCTGCTGCGAGACCGGCGTTTGAGTGTCGAGGCGCCGGAGACGAGATTGCTCGACCTCGAGATCCACCTCACGGTCGAGTCGCTCGGGCGAAGCGGCTCGATCGAAGAACAGGCCCGCGAAGCGATCGCGGATCTCTTGCATTGGAACAGCGGCGGTTTCGATCGGCCCGGTTGGCCGCTCGGCGTGGTACCGGGCAAGGACGATGTCGCCGGCAAGCTGGTCGGCATTCCGGGCGTGCTGGGCATCGGCGAGATCGATTTCTTCGACGCGGCAGACGCGGAGAAAAAGACGCCGTTTCCCGTGCGCGTTTCTGAGAATACGCTCGTGCGGCTCGCGCCGGACGGCGTGCACATCACCTTCGGCGAGGAGGCGCGCGCATGACCTCGCTGCGTCTCTCGCTCGACGACACGGATTTCGAAGCCCTGTTCGAGAGCGCCCGCTCGCTCATTCCCGTAGTCGCGCCGGACTGGACCGATCACAATTTCCACGATCCCGGCATCACGCTCATCGACCTCCTCGCCTGGTCGGCGGATCAGCAGATCTACGCGCTGGGACATCCGCGCCTCGACGAGCGGCTCGGCTATGCCGCCTTGCTCGGGCTGCGTCCGCGCGGCCCGGTGCCCGCAAGCGGCCTGATCTGGCCGGCGCCCGGCGCCTCCTTGTTGCCGACCGGCATTGCACTCGAACGCGGAAAGCGGATCGATCCGGCGCGGGCGGAAGCGCCTCGCTTCACCGCCGCGCACGACGTCTATCTCGTCCCGGCGCGGCTCGTCGCCTTGCGCACCGTGACGGCCACCGGCGAGGCGATCGACTGGCCGTCGGCGCAGCCGCCGCGCGGGTCTGTGCTCCTCCCCTTCGGGGCGTCGCCAAGCCGCGGCGCGCGGCTTGAACTGACGCTCGATGGACGTCTGTTGACCGAGGAGCCCGATCCGAAGCACCGCCCGTTTCTGTCGATCGGGTTCCGGACCGAAGAGAAGCCGCAAGACCCGTCCGATCCGGTGGACGCACGGCAGGGACGCTTGCGCGCGGGCCTGCGCGCCGAGTTGCAGAGCGGGAACCGCACGATTCGTCTGCCGATCTGGCACGATCAGACCGCCAGCTTTACGCGCAGCGGCGTCCTGCTCGTCGACCTCACGCCCACTTGGAATCCGCGGATTGTCTCGCCGAGCATTCTGCGCCTAAGCCTGCGCAGCGCCCAACTGCCGGTGCCGCCGCGGCTCGCCGCCATCGCAATCAACGTCGTCCCGATCCGTCAGCAGCTCGAGCAGCACGTGCCTGCACCGGGCGATCCTCCGATCCGGAGCACCGGATTGCCGGATCAGCAAATACCGCTCGACTTCCGGCGCACCCGCTTCGGCAAAGGTGTCGCGACGCCGAAAGTCACGGTCGAGGAGGCCGGACGACGAAAAACGTGGACGCTGTCCGAAGCTCTCACCATGGCCGGGCCGAACGATGAAGTCTTCACCTTCGACACCACGAATGCGGTGATCCGCTTCGGCAACGGCGTGAACGGAAAAATGCCGCCAGCGGGAGCCGATCTCGCCGTGTCCGGCCTCGGCTGCGACGGCAGCGGCGGCAATCTGCCCGCCGGCATGAAATGGAAACTGCCCGACACAAGGGCGGAATTCCATAATCCGGAACCGATGCGCGGCGGCGTCGACCGCCTCGATGTCGCCGAGTTGCGCCGCCAGGCGCGCAGAAAGGTTGCGACCGAGCGACCGCTCGTCACCGACTCCGATCTCGCGGCGGCGGCGCTCGCCTGCCGCGACCTGCGGGTCGGGCGCGCGCATGTGCTCGACGGGTTCGATCCGCGCCGGCGGCCCGGCCACGCCGGCGCGACCCGCACGCTCGTCGTCGTGCGCGACGATTCCGGAAAAATTCCCGGCATAGAGACCGAAACCGCGGCGTGGCTGCGCGCGCTCCGCCGGCGGCTGCGGCCGCATCTTCCGCTCGGCGACCGCGTGCGCATCATCGGGCCGCGCTACCTCGACCTGCACCTGCGCGCCCGGCTTGCAATCGCGCCGAACCGCAATGCGGCAAAGATCGTCGAGAAGGCTCGTTGTCTGCTCGAAGCACGGCTTGCGCCGGTCGCCGCCGCGCCGGGCGGAGAATTCTGGCCGCTCGGCCGAGATGTCGCGCCGCACGATCTCATGGGATGGCTGCGCCTGCTCGACGGCGTCGTCGCGGTGCGCGACCTGCGCATCGGCAGCCGGCCCAGTCGACTCGGCGTCGCGCCGTTGCAGATCCCGCAACACGGCTTGCCCCGCCTCCTGCTCGGCCCGGACGACATCTCCGTCGAGGGCGCATCGCGCGGATCCGGTGAAGCCGGATCATGGGGAGGCTGCGCATGAACGGTGAGCACCTCAAGGTCTATCGCTTCGCTACCTCGGCGCAATGGCAGGCCGGCCTGCTCGATCGCCTCTCCTTGAGCGACGATGGGCTCAGCGCCTTGGCCCGGCTCAGGCAATCGTCCGACGACGAATATGCCGGCGCGGTGGACGCCGTAGCGGTGAGCCGTAGCGGCGAGCTCTTCTGGATAGGCGGCGGACGGCTGCATACGCGCCCCCCGCCGCAAGACGAATCCTGCACGCCGGACCCCGGATGCGACGTCAACGCGGCGGGCGCGATCGCGCAAGCCGCGCGGCTGGTCGCCTGGCGCAAATGGCTGTGGGCGTTCGACCGGCAGCGCGCGACGATCACCCGCTATTACGCGGACAGTCTGCAGCAAGCGGAAAGCGTCTCGCTGACGCAGATCGCCGGCGCGCCGATCGCACCCGGTTGTGAGGATTGCGACATCGCGCCGGACGGCGACGACGGCCTGTGGTTGCTGGTCGGCAGACAGCACCGCGCCTATCGGCTGCGCGCGCACGCCACGCGCACCCAGTCGATCGCGGTGCCGGCCGGCGTCACCTGCCTGACGACCATCGGCGGCCGCGAACGGATTCTCGTGCTACTTGATCCCGCCGCGGGCAAGCTGCATTTCGTTCCAGTGGCAGCGCCCCAGCAGGTCGTCACCCTCGCCCTTGACGCGGTCGCGCCGACCGTCGTCTCGCTCGCGCTCGGCAGCAACGGTACCGATCGCGTCCTGCTCGCCGGCGACGCGACGCGACTGCCGGACGACACGAGCACCTTGTCACCCGCACATCGTCTCGTGCTCGTTCTCGATGCAAGCGGCGGGCTGGTCGATTATCTCGACCGCGGACCGCCCCCCTCTTCCGCCGGCGATTTGACCGGTCTCGGCGACACGCTCTGGGTGGCGGACGCGCAAGGGCTGCACCGGTTCACTCCGGATGCGGCCAGCGGCCATCGCCTCGCCGACGGATGGTTCGTTACGCCGCTCCTGATCTCGCCGCAGGGCCGCGACAGCGGCTGGCTGCGCGCCGAACTCGTGGCCGAGCTGCCGCCGGGCGCGATGATGCGCGTGCGTTATGCGTCGACCGACAGCATCTCGAAAAAAGACCAGGTCGTCGCCATCTCGGAGGACAAGAGCCTGCCGCAAGGCATGCGCCGGCGACGTGTCGCCGCCGCGCTGCAGGGATTGTGGAGCGAGCCGCTCGAATTCGTCGGCGAGCAGGAAGAGCCGCGCGGCTGCGGCGAGGAAAAGCCGCCGCAACCGGTCCGGATCGCGCCGCTGCACGCCGCTCCCGACCCGTGGCTCTGGCTCGAGGTCGAACTGCGCGCCCCCGCGCCGGATCGCGCGCCGTGTCTGCGCGAATTGCGGGTGCGCTATCCGGAATTGTCGTTGATACGGCACCTCCCCGCGATCTACCGCAGCGAGGAAAGCCGCAACACCTTCCTCCGCCGCATCGTCGCCGTGCTCGAGGCGACTACGCAAGATCTCGACGAGCGCATCGAGCGTCTCGGCACGCTGGTCGACCCGAACACCGCGCCGGCACTATGGCTCGATTTCCTCGCTACCTGGCTTGGCCTGCCCTGGCACGACGATCTGCCCGAGCGGGCGAAACGTGCGCTGATCACGACCGCCGGAATCCTCCTGAAGACCCGCGGCACGCGCGCCGGCGTTCTCGCCCTGCTGCGCTGCCTGTTGCCCGGCCGCCGCGTGCGGATCGTCGACACCGCGGTCGATCTCGAGCCGATCATCATCGGCGCCCGTTCCGGCGCTTGCGCAACGTCGCTGCCGGCCGTGCTGCTCGGCCGGCCGAACCGCGCGCGCGTGCTGGGCAGCCCGCATGCCGTGCTCGGGCGCATGCAGCTGCCCTGCCGCGAAGACAATTCCTGCGACCCGCTCGCCGCGATGGAAGGAAAACTGCGCATCGAGATCAGCGCGAGCCCGCGCGAGCAACGGCAATTCGATCCGATCCTGCGCGTCCTGCTGAGCGACTTCGTCCCGGCCGGAATCCGGTGGACCCTGCGTTGGCCGCCAGCCGCCGGCGCCGGCATCAGCCTCGAGAATTTCGTGCTCGACGGATACCGGCTGGCAATCCTCGACCACGACGCGGTGCTCGGGCGCGTCACCCTGTCCCGCGAGACGTCCGGTCGGCTGCGACCCGACGGGCTTGCGACTGGATTCGAGCTGCAATGATGCACGGAGAGCGACCATGGACACCATGACGAAGCATCACCGCTGCTGCGACGACGACGATCCGTCCTGCATCTCCGGCAGCCGCAACCGTTATTTCCGCCGCAAGGTGATGACCGCGGAGGATTTCTCGCGCGAGCAGGCCTACATGATCGGACGCCGGCGGCTGATGAACCGCGCGATGTTCGGCTGGGGCGTGGTGTTCGGGCTCGGCGTCAAGGTTGAGGACGGCGAACTCACCGCCGATTGCGGCCTGGCCCTCGACCGTCACGGCCGCGAGATCGGGCTGCTGGAGCGACATCGCGTCCGGAAGCGCGATCTGTTCGTGCTCGACAAAGGCAAATGCGAGCCGTCCGACACGCCGCTCGGCAAGGGCAAGTGGCTGCTCTCGGTGCATTATGCCGAGCGGGGCCGGTCGATCCGGTGCGGCTGCCCGGCGCCTGCGGCGATTGCGGCTGCCCGGAATGGAATCGCACCTGCGAGACCGTCGTCTTCTCGCTCACCCGCGTCAAGGGTGTCTGCTGCCCGCCTTACCAGGACGAATGTCCGTGCGATTGCGGCTGTCCGCCGCCGGAATGCGTGGAGTCGACGGACACCCCGGAACAAAAATATCCAGAGACGCCGCCCGAGCAGCAATATTCGCCGGAGTCGCAAGATCCGAAGCGGCGGCAGCCGGCGCGGCCTGCGCAACAGCGAGCTGACGTCAAACAGCAGAATCCGCGCCAGCAGCAATATCCGCCCGACAAGGAGCAGGAGCCGCCGGAGAAAGGTGAGTCACCGCCCGAGCAAAAGCCGCCCGCGGACGAGCCGCCGGAACAGAAACCGCCGGAGCAGGGCGAGTGCAAGCCGTGCCCCCCGCGGACGCTTACGCCCTACCCGCGCGGGCCGCAGCACACCTTGTGCTGCTGGTCGCGCAAGGCCGAGGTCGAATGCGACGAAGGGCATCTGTGCGCCTGGGACGAGCTTTGCCTCGACCCGTGCGATCCCGTTCCGCTCGCCTGTGTCGAGATCATCGATATCGACAAATGTGGCGACCCGGTCTTTGGCGAGGTGGAGGAATGTCCGCCGCGGCGCATCGTCAAGCGCAACGACATGCTGTTTGACCTGATCCGCGGCTGCGATCTCACGCGCATCACGCAGATCAGCTGGGTCGACTGGGCGCAGGGCGAAGGAATCGTTACCTGGGAGAAATTCCGCAACAGCTTCAAGGAGAACGACACAGCCGGTCTCGACGATCCCGAGAACGAATGCCGCACCGAATTCGGCATCGCATTCAGCGGTCCGGTGCTGGTCGATACGCTGCGCCCGGACGTCGTCACCATCACAGCCTTCTTCCGCGAGACCTCGAGCGGCTGGGGCGTCCCCTATCGCGTCCCGGTCTCGCGGCTCTTATGGGATCCGCCGACCGGCAACGACCCGGCCGACACGACCCGCCGGGCGATCGTTGTGGTCCGCCGCAGCTGGTTCCGCGATGAGATCGAGAATCTCCGGCAGCGGGATTCAAAATTCGACGTCGATTACGATCGGAAGCGCCGTTACCCGCTGGTCGAGGTGACGATCGACGGCAACCGCATCCTCGCCTGCAGCCGCATGCAGGTCGATGCCAATGCGAACGGACCGATGATCACGCCGACCGGCAACGGGTCGCCGGGCGGCACGTGCACTTTCACTTTCCGCGTCGCGCCGGAACCGCCGGAACTCCGGCGCGCGCGCCGCTGAGTCACGCCTGATCTGAAAGGAGCCGCACCATGTCCGCCAAGCTGAAATCGTCGCTCAAGGTATCGGGCTCGCTGATCTGGCCGCGCTTCGCGCCGGGCATCGTGCTGCTCGACGAGGACCTCACCGAGAGCATCAGGTACACGCGCAATCTCAGCCGGCTCTTGTTCCGCTCGCTGTTCGGCTGCGGGGTGATCTGCGGATTCAAGGTCACGGCGCGGGTCGAATGCGGCAATCTTAATGTGACGGTGGCGCCCGGCGTGGCGCTCGATTGCCACGGCGATCCGATCGAGATGTGCAAGCCGCAGACGCTCGGTAGCGAATGCGCCGAGAAGCTGCCCGAGGACCTCTGGATCGCGATCCGGCGCAGTGGCGAGCATTCCTGCGCGCCGCGCGACGTGGTCTGCGTACCAGAGGACGGAAGCAGCGCGCACGAGCCGACGCGCAGCAAGGATTGCTTCGAGATCAAGCTGTTCGAGGAACCGCCGGAGGGCGCCTGCATGTGCACGCGACCCGCCATGTTGCTTCGCGACGAGGCGCAAGGCGACGCAGCGGCCCAGCGCGACGTGGGCTCGGATCTCTCGGCGGCGAAGAGATCCCGCACCCGGCGCGCGGACGATACGGCGAAGCAAGCGGCCGCGGCAAAGTCGACCGACAATGCGGTGAGAAGTGTGGCGAACGCGACGGGGACGCAGCAAAGTGACGCGGGGCCAGAGGAATGGGATTGGGATTGCCACCGCGATCACTATTGCGGCGAGTGCGGGTGCGGCTGCGCCGAATGCGGCCGGGACTGCGACTGCTGCTGCGGCGAGGGCTGGGTCATTCTGGCGAAGGTGAATACGCAGCTGCCGCAGGACACCGCAAACCCGAACTCGCGACGCGTCGACCACGGCGTGCGCCGTTTCATACGGCCGCGGCTTGCTGCCGATCCAATGGTCAACGCGGCTTTGCGCGCAAAGTGCGAACAAGCAGGAAATGATACGACCACTCCGCCGACGGACGCCCAGCCGCCGATCATTTGAGGGCTGTCGATGCCGGTCGCCAGCGCAGAGCCGCGCCGAGAGACGGCTCCCGATCTCCGGCCCGTGAGGGCGATGGGAAGTCTCGTGCGCGGCTTTGCGCTCACGGCACCGCCAAGCGCGGGGCTGGCTCTGCAGCTGCGGTTCGGCAATCTCGGCACGCAGGCCTTGTTGCGGACACGGTTCGCGCCCGCACCAGAACCACTCGGGCCATCTCCGGCAGCACCGGCGCCCGGTGCCACGGAAGTGCCGACGGCAGAAGTAACGCCGGAAGCGCCCGCGGCCACCGCCGAGGCCGCGCCCGCCGAGGCCCCGCCGTCACCCGCGGCCCCACCCGGAGCGCCAGCGGAAGTCGCGCCGCTGGCGCCGCGCGAAGCGATCGCCCCTGCCGCCGGGGCCATCGCCGCCCGCGCGCGCGCCGCGCGCGCCCGAGAGCCGGGCAAGGCGGCTCGCGCCGCCGCTCAAGCGGCGCACGTCGGCGCCATCACCAAGGAGACGGAGCTGCGGCGGGGAATCGCCACCGCCACCGTATCCAACATCGCCGCGGCTGCGAGGGTGGAAAGCGCAGTCGACCGCGACGCGTTCAGGGCGCGGCTCAAGCAAGCCATCGCCGCGACGAAAAAGCCGACCTCGGAGAGCGAGGCCGAGCGTGTGATACGCGAAGGAGCAAAGAACGCGAGCGCCGTCGTCAGCGGTGAGTTGCATACGCAAAGCAGCCAAGCCGCTGCGCCCATGGCGACGGCGGCCGCCCCGCGTGCCGAAGTGACCCCTCCCGAGGGCTCGCTGGAGCGGGGGGTCCCGCTGACTCCCGAACAGGCTGGCGCTCCGCCCGCGCCCGTCGCGCCGGACAGCGTCGTGCCGCAACCGTTGCCGGCCGAACGTGGCGACTTCTCCTCCGAGCGCAATGCCACCGACCAGCTGATGGCCGACAACGCGGTGACCCAGGAGCAGATGCAGCGCGCCAACGAGCCGGAGTTCTCCGCGGTCGTGCAAGAGCGCCAGAACGTGGAGGCGCGCGAGGCGCAGATGCCGGATGAGCTCCGGGCGGGCGAAGCGGCTGTGCGCGTACGGGCGCGCTCCACCGCCGCGGGCTCAATAGCGCAAGGGCTCGGCGAGCTGCACGGTCACCGCGTCGCCCGCATCGGCAAGGTCGCAGGCCAGCAGACCACGACGCGGAATGTCAGCGCCGCCGAGCGCACGCACATTACGGGGGAACTCGAGCGCATCAAGAACCAGACCCGCGCCGACGTCACCGACATCCTTGCCGAGATGGAGAGAACGGCGAATGAGATGTTCGGGGGCGGGCTTAAGCAGGCGGAGGTAGACTATGCGGGGGTGTTCGAGGAAGAGAAGGGCGGCGTCGGCACGTGGCTGACCACTTGGGGCGAGGACTGGGAGGAACTCATCGAGAACTCCCTGGCGAAAGCCATGGAAGCTTACCACAACCGCGTCTCGTTCACGATCGAGCTCGTCGCCATCTATGTCGAGGGCAAACTCGCGCAGGCGAAGCGCCGCGTCCAGGATGGAAAAGCCGAGGCCGACCGCTTCGTCGCAAGCCTCGACACGAGGGTCGCGGAGTTCGGTCGGGAAGCGAACAAGAATATCGGCGCCGACTTCGAGGCGATGAACGGCGAGATCGACCAGCGCCGCGACAGCCTCGTCAACAGTCTGGTTCAGCAATACAGCGAATCGCAGAAGCGCGTGAGCGCGCTCGAACAGAAGCTGCGCGAAGAGAACAAGAGCCTATGGCGGCGGATTTACGACGCGACCGTCGGTGTCATCAAGACCATCCTCGCCTTCAAGGACATGCTCCTCAACGTGCTGGCGCGCGCCGCTGGCATCATTGGTGCGATCCTGAGCGACCCGATCGGCTTTCTCGGCAACCTCGTCGACGGCGTCAAGCTCGGGCTGTCGAATTTCGTCGACAACATCCTCGATCATCTCAAGGAAGGGCTGCTCGCCTGGATGTTCGGCGCGCTCGCCTCGGCCGGCATCAAGATCCCGTCGGCCTTCGGCCCGAAGGAGATTCTCGGCCTGTTCCTGGAGGTGCTCGGTCTCACCTATCAAAACATCCGCGCGCGCGCGGTAGCGCTCCTCGGCGAGCCGCTCGTGGCGCGGCTCGAGCAGACCGCGGAAATCTTCAAGGTCCTGATCACCGAAGGACCGGCCGGGCTATGGCGGTTCCTAATGGACAAGCTCGACGCGCTCAAGGAGCAGGCGCTCGGCGAGATCCGCGAGATGGTGATCACGCAGGTGATCAAGGCCGGCATCACTTGGGTGATAGGCCTGCTCAATCCTGCGTCCGCCTTCATCAAGGCGTGCAAGGCCATCTACGACATCGTGATGTTCTTCATCGAACGCGGCCGTCAGCTCGTCGATTTGATCAACGCGATCCTCGATACCCTGGCGGCGATCGTCGGCGGCAATCTCTCTCGGATGGCGGCCGCGGTCGAACAAGCGCTCGCCAAGGCGATCCCGGTGGTCATCGGCTTCCTGGCGAGCCTGCTTGGGCTCGGCGGAATCTCGGAGAAGATCCAGGCGGCTATCCAGAACATCCAGGCGCCGGTGTACCAGGCAATCGACTGGCTGATTGGGAAGGCAGTCGATTTGGTCAAGGCCGCCGGCAATCTGCTCGGCTTCGGTAAGAAGGAAGACAAGCCGACACCGAAAACCGACGATCCGGAACACGACGTCAAAGTGGAGGCGGGCTTGGCGGCTCTGCGGACCCAAGAGAAGAAGTACATGGATGCCGAGGGCGAAATCTCACGCCCGAACGCAGAAAAAGTCGCAACAGATGTGAAGAAGGAACATCCGGCATTCACGACACTTGTCGTCGTGGATGGAGGAGCAACGTGGGATTTTGAGTACGCGGCAAGTCCGAACAACAAGGTCACCGGAGCGAAGAAGGGGTTACCGGCGGACTGGCCGAAGGATCTCAAAGGACTGGATACTCCGAACTGCCTCGCACTCGAAGAGGTTCAACCTGGAAGGCCAGCGCAATACGTCAAAGATTGGAAGAAGTACAATGGAAGACAGACGCTGCTCATCTACTGCGAGGGCAGAGCCGCGCGGAAACTCGGTAGAATCGCGGAGAAACCCGGAGTGGACGCTTACAACGCAGCCTCGGGGCGCGGAGTCTCTAAGAACACCAAGACGATCGAAATGCTGTCAGGCAAGGGCCCCAATTACAAAGTGGTCCGCGAGCGCATTCCGGACATCTTCGTGGCGGGCGTCGTCGTGGGCGACATCAAGAATGTACAGACGCAGAGCTTGGACGAACAGATGGGGGACAATGTGCGCATCGTTGATGGGGACATGTGCAGGCTGCGGGGCAGTACCGCCCTCCTGAGCGGCGGCGGGGTATTCGATCTCGTTGTTAGGGGCCCGTCCGATGCGTTGCCCGAGGGCACGCACGTAACCGGGCCTCTACTAGCGGCGATCACAGGAACTGGCGGAGAGGTTTACGACGAACTGCCGTAGGATGCGCATGACTGAGAAATTTCGCGTTGGATTGTATACGAGCCACCAGGTGTCCGAGAGGGACACAATGCGCAGACTTTGGGCATTGCTCAGCGATCCGATCGTGAACGCCCGCCGTTACGGGTCCGTGGAAAGGGCTAAGACGCCTTTTGCCGCGAAAGCTTTCGACGCCGCTCGGCAAGAATACGAAGACGAGCGAAGGCTTTTCGTCCGCGGCGAAAAGAATGGTTTCGTTGCGAGTTTCTCAAGACGCCGTGAAGGTTGGTCAAACTGGGACATCTGGATGAATATTCGAGAGTTGCAGGGTTCAAAAATGCAGCCATGGCTCGACTGGTTCTTCCGTCTATGCAACGAGTTCTCCGTGCTCTACGGATTTGGCTGCTCCGTATCAGAGCACGACGCCAAGCATCTTCGTGTGCGGCGAACGCCGACGGGTGGCGCAGCGACCGGTGCCGTCGGTGCGGCATCGCAGGAATTCCTTCGGTACCTGCCCGGTCTCTACTGGCTTACCATTCTTGGTCCTGAGCTTACGAAGGCGTTCGGCGCCGAAAAGATAAATTCATTGCCCGGCGTCCGGGTATTCCAGCTCAAATCACAGCAAATCGCGATCTGCTTAGACGAACCCGTGGTTCCAAAGGATATGGACGGCCGGCTGCAAAAGGAGCGCAAGCTGGCGGACATCCTTGGTGCTCAATATTTCTTCGACAGAAATCGGGCTGACCTGAAGTTTGGACAGGTACCGGAACTCTTGCAGACACTTGAGAAGCTCGGCCGGTGACGGCAACGGCGAGTCTCGAGCGCGGTTTTGCAATCGCCGCGCTGCCGAGCGCCGAGTTGCAGCTGCGCTTCGGCAATGCCGGCACGCAGACTTTATTGCAGGCGCGCCTTGCGCCGGCGCCCGCCGCCGCTGAAGCGACCACCGCGCCGGGCGCGACAGCGCCGGGGTGGTTCTTTTGCGAAAGAACTTTATTGTCACTTAAAAAGCTTCTCTTGAGCCCTTTTGAAAGAACTTTGTTCTTTGGGCTTTCCTCGGTTGCTTACCTAGATTGAAGTTTTTCCGCCCGAATGAAAGAACTCTATTGTCGAGCGACACGGGGGGCTACGGGAACGCGAACGGCCGGATTTGAATCTATTATGATCAATCCGGCTTGACCGCCGGAAGCGCGAGTTCCCGTCGCCGCTCCGCTTTATTCCTCGCACGACTTTGCGTTAAGCTCGCCTCGAAGCCGGAGCGAGCGTGCAGACCGCGCAACCTAATTCGCTGAGACTGCTGCAATGGATGATGGTCGCCTCATTGGCGCTTCCGTTGGCGCTCTTTGTATTTGCATCTGCTGTCTCCTGGGTCTCGATCCGCGAAACGGCCGACCGTGAAATCGAGCGCACGCTGGATGTCGCGCACGAGCATGCGCTGAAAGTATTCGAGACCATCGACCGCAGCCTGTCAGAGATCGCCGAGATCATCCGCGACCTTCCCGACGCCGACATCGTTGCCCGCGAACAAGCGCTGCATTTGCGGCTGAAGCGTTTGGTCGCCTCCCTGCCGCAGGTGAAGTCGGCCTGGATCTTCGACGCCAAGGGCCACGCGCTCGTCAACAGCCTCGTCGTCCCGGCGCCCGAGATCGATTTTTCCGACCGGGACTATTTCAAGGCCCACGTCGCCGGCGACATCGGAACCTATATTGGCGAGGCGCTCACACCGCGGCCACCCTATCAGGGCGCCGCATTCTTCGGCGTCGGCAGACGGCGCCCGAGCGAGGACGGCAGCTTCGCAGGTGTGATCCAGACCTCCGTGCTGCCGGAATATTTCGAAAATTACTACGCCCGGATCGGCCGCGAGCCGGGCAGTTTCTTCGCGGTCGGTCGCGCGGACGGCGCCGTGCTGGCTCGCTTTCCGGCCGCAGGCCGCGAGGTCCGTCTCGACCGCAACGGCCCGATCGGAAAGCTGATCTCGGCCGATCCCAAGTCCAATACCGGGTCCGATCCCAAGGCCGGCCTCGTCACCATGACTTCGTCGACCGACGGCATCGAACGGCGCCTCGGATATCAGCGGCTGGCCGAATACCCGATCTATGTCAGCGCCGGCCTCGAGATGTCGGCGATCCGGGCACGCTGGCTGTCCACCATGAGCCAGCACCTGATTTTCGGCGCGCCGGCCACCGCGCTGCTGTTTGCCCTGCTGGGGCTGGCCTTGCGCCGGACGCGCCACCTTTATTTCGAGGCCGAGAAGCGCCGGGTGGCCGAGGAAGCGCTGAAGCACGGTCAGCGGCTGGAGGCGCTGGGCCAGTTGACCGGCGGCGTTGCGCACGACTTCAATAATCTGCTGACGGTGATCCTTGCTTCCGTGGACCTGTTGCGGCGGTCCGACCTGCCGGAACAGCGGCGGCTGCGCTATATCGATGCGATCTCGGATACGGTGACCCGCGCCGCCAAGCTGACCGGGCAATTGCTGGCCTTCGCGCGGCGGCAGACGTTGAAGCCGGAGGTGTTCGACGTCGGGCGGACCGTGCAGATGCTGAGCGAAATGATCGGCACCCTGATCGGCTCGCGCATCGAAATTGTCATCCTTGGGCCAGAAGAGCCGTGCTTCGTCAACGCCGACGCCGGCCAGTTCGAAACCGCCATCATCAACATGGCCGTGAACGCGCGGGACGCTATGGAAGGCCGCGGACGGCTGACGATTGCGGTTGGAATGGCAGCCAGCCTGCCCAACGCCGCCCCGCAGCCGCAACATCCATATGGTTATGTGGCCGTATCCGTCGCCGATACCGGCAGCGGCATTCCGCCGGACCAGTTCGAACGCATTTTCGAACCCTTCTTCACAACCAAGCAGGCCGGCCATGGCACCGGGCTCGGCCTGTCGCAGGTATTCGGCTTCGCCAAGCAATCCGGCGGCGAAGTGGCTGTGGCCAGCGAGGTGGGCAAGGGCAGCATTTTCACGCTGTATCTGCCGCGCACCGCCGGCAGCGGCAAATCGCGACAGACGCCGGCAGCAGATGCCGCGGCGATCGACGGAAGCGGGATGTCGGTGCTCGTGGTGGAGGACAATGCCGAGGTCGGACGCTTCGCCACCGACGCGCTGGCCGAACTCGGCTACGCCACCAGGCTCGTCGGCAACGCCGTCCATGCGCTCGAAGAACTGGCGACCGGCGCCGGGCATTTCGATGCCGTATTCACCGACGTCGTGATGCCCGGCATGACCGGCATTGAACTCGCCCAGGAAGTCCGCCGCCGCCATCCCGACCTGCCCGTCGTGCTGACCAGCGGCTACAGCCACGTGCTGTCGGAGCACGGCAGCTACGGTTTCGAACTGCTGCAAAAGCCCTACTCGATCGAGCAGCTCTCCCGTGTGCTGCACCGGGTTGGCCGGCGGAAGGTAGAGCCCAGCGCGGAAACGCGGGCGTAGTCCAGGCGCTGTAAGTGCCGATGATTGGCTTCGGCGCTTTCCACGTCATTGCAATGACAGCGGAGGGATACTCAGATAACCAGCGGGAACCATCTGATTTTCCTTGCGTTATCGCGGCATGGCCAGATCCGATGTGAAGCCCAAGCCATCTGCCAGGAAATCCTCGGCCAAGAAATCCCCTGAGAAGGAAGAAGATTCGGAGTTCGTCGACGTCACGGCGGAAGGCGGCGGACGTGTCGAACCGCCGCCGCCGGAAGTCGTCGAGCCCGATCCGGAAATGTCTCCGGAGGAGGCCGAGCAGGCCCGCAAAAATTATCTGCTGACGCGGTTCTGGATCAGCGCGCGCGGCTATTGGGGCAGCGGCGGCGACCGGCTGGCGTGGCTGCTATCGATCGGCCTGCTGCTCCTGATCGTCACCAATGTCGGATTTCAATACGGCATCAATGTCTGGAATCGCGCAATCTTCGACGCCATCGAAAGGCGCGACGCCGCGACCGTCTATTTTCTCACCGCGGTGTTCTTTCCGCTGGCCATCGGCAGCGCATTGCTCGGCGTGGCCCAGGTGTTCGCCCGCATGGGCATTCAACGGCGCTGGCGCGCCTGGCTGACGAATGCGGTGATCTCGCGCTGGCTGGCCAACGGCCGCTACTATCAACTCAACCTGGTCGGCGGCGATCATCAGAACCCCGAATACCGCATCGCCGAGGATTTGCGGATCGCGACCGATTCGCCGGTGGATTTCGTCGCCGGCGTCACATCGGCATTTCTGTCAGCCGCCACCTTCATCGTCGTGCTCTGGACCATCGGCGGCGCTCTCACGATCACGCTGGCCGACTCGACGGTCACCATCCCCGGCTTCCTCGTGATCGCCGCGATCATCTACGCTGGGATCGCTTCGGGCTCGATCACGGCGATCGGACGAAGCTTCGTGCAGGTGTCCGAAAACAAGAACCAGGCCGAGGCCGAATACCGCTATGTCCTGACCCGCGTGCGCGAGAACGGCGAGAGCATCGCGCTGCTCGGCGGCGAAGAGGAAGAGCGCGACGGCATCAACAAGACGTTCTCAAAAGTCCTGCAGCAATGGGCGCGGCTTGCCGGCCAGCACATGCGCACCACGCTGGTGTCGCAGGGATCGCACCTCATCGCTCCGGTGGTTCCGATATTATTGTGCGCGCCAAAATTTCTCGAGGGCAGCATGACCCTGGGCCAGGTGATGCAGGCGGCGTCCGCCTTCACCATCGTGCAAACCGCGTTCGGCTGGCTGGTCGACAATTATCCCCGGCTGGCCGACTGGAACGCCTGCGCGCGCCGCATCGCTTCGCTGATGATGTCGCTCGACGGCCTGGAGCGCGCCGAGCAGGGCGACGGCATTGGCCGCATCCAGCGTGGGAAGACGGAAGGCGGCGCCATGCTCAGCCTCAACGATCTCTCGGTGACACTGGACGACGGCACCGCCGTCGTTGGCGAGACCGAAGTCGTGATCGAACCCGGCGAGCGATTGCTGGTGGCCGGCGAGTCCGGCACCGGCAAGAGCACGCTGGTCCGCGCGCTCGCCGGGCTGTGGCCCTGGGGCGACGGCAGCGTCAATTTCCATCCCGACCGCCGGCTCTTCATGCTGCCGCAAAAACCCTACATCCCCTCCGGCACGCTGCGGCGCGCGATCGCCTATCCCGGCGCGGCCGACGACTGGCTCGCCGAGCAGATCTACGACGCCCTGCACAAGGTCGGCCTCGACCATCTCAAGGAGAAGATCGAGGAAGAGGGACCCTGGGACCAGACGCTGTCCGGCGGCGAGAAGCAGCGGCTCGCCTTCGCGCGCCTCCTGCTGCACAACCCCGATATCGTGGTGCTGGACGAGGCGACCTCGGCGCTCGACGAGAAGAGCCAGGACAAGATGATGGAGCTCGTCATCAAGGAATTGCCGAACGCCACCATCGTCAGCGTCGCCCATCGCGCCGAGCTGGAGGCGTTCCACAGCCGCAAGATCGTGCTGGAGCGACGCAAGGGCGGCGCCAAGCTGGTCAGTGACGTCGACCTGATTCCGCGCAAGGACAAACGCCGCCTGCTCGGCCGTTTCCTGCGCCATCGGAAAGCTGCGAAGAAGGCGGCGTGAAGGCGACTGTCATTGCGTCCCCTGTCACCGCACGAACGGTCTGTTCCCTCCCCCTTGCGGGGGAGGGTTAGGGAGAGGGGTGGCGGCATCGGCGGTGCTCGCGGCTTACCCCTCTCCCCAGCCCTCCCCCGCAAGGGGGGAGGGAGCCGACCGCCCGCGTCGCAAGACCATCCGTATTCAGTGACAGGTGGTGGATACGATGCGCCATCCAATTGTCCGGCGATGAACTGTCTGACTCAGATGAACCTGTTTCGTCGCCGTAAAACCGGCTATGCATGCGGCGTTTCTGCCCGAGGACACAGGTTTGACGCCCGACAACGACCCTTCGCCCGCGCCGTTCGGCGCGTTCGCCCCGAATGCCGCACAGGCCGCCATTATCGCGCTGGCCCACCGCTCGCGGCTGAAGCGCGGTGCGTTCCGGCCGATGCTGTCGCGACTGGTGAACCTGTTGCGGACAGGACCCGTCGACGTGCAATACCAGGGCGCTTCGTTCCGCTTCTATCATCAGGCCAGCGCCACCGAGCGCGGCGCGCTGTTCAATCCCGACTACAATCTCGAAGAACTGAATTTTCTCCGCGCGCATGTGCCCGCCGGCGGCGTATTCGTCGATGTCGGCGCCAATGTCGGTACCTACGCGCTTGCGCTGGCGCGCCATGTCGGCGCCGGCGGCAAGGTGATCGCAATCGAGCCGCACCCGGTCACCCATGCGCGGCTTGCCTTCAACAATGCCGCCTCCGGCTACAGGCAGGTGCGACTGGTCGCGGCCGCCGCCGGTCCCGCCGATGGCGAGTTGATGATCGAGACCGATGGCGACAATCTCGGCGCCAGCCACATCGTATCAAGCGGGGCCTCCGGCAAGGCGATCAAGGTGCCGTCGCTGCGGCTGCAGCGCATCCTGGAGGAGGCTGGTGTCTCGCATGTCGACGCGCTCAAGATCGACGTCGAAGGATTTGAGGATCGCGTGCTGACCGGCTTCTTCGCCGAAGCGCCGCAGACGCTGTGGCCCCGCGCGATCGTGATCGAGCATCTGTCGAAGGACGAATGGCAGCAGGACTGCATCGCCGACATGCGCTCGCGGGGTTATGCCGAGACCGGCAAAACCCGCAGCAACACGCTGTTGGCGCGAGGCTGAATTTCCGTTGCTAACCCATCTCTCAGACCGCAGGAGAGCTTGATGATCGACCACATCGGATTTCCGGTTTCGGACTATGAACGTTCCAAGGCCTTCTATCTGAAAGCCCTGGCGCCGCTCGACTACAGCCTCGTGATGGAAGTCACGCAGGAGCAACACAGCCACGAACCCGCCGCAGGCTTCGGCGCCAACGGAAAGCCCGATTTCTGGATCGGCAGCGAGGGCGGATTGGACAAGCCGCTGCATGTCGCGATCGTGGCGAAGGACCGCGCCACGGTTGACGCCTTCTACAAGGCGGCGATGGCCGCGGGCGGGCGCGACAACGGTCCGCCCGGGATCCGCGCGATCTATCATCCGAACTATTACGGCGCGTTCGTGCTCGATCCGGACGGCCACAACATCGAGGCCGTCTGCCACGCACCCGAGTAATCCGGTTCCATTGTTGGATCACGCGGGAACTTGACGCCGCCGTCGCCGTTGTCGCTCCCGGAACTTGTAGTCCGGGAGATGTGATGCCGATCGAACCGCCGGAAGTACCGCCGGCGACACCGGGACAACCGACGGAGCCGCCGCGCGAGGAGCCACCGGGCCGTCCTCGTCCGGAGGTGCCGCCACCGGTGCATGAACCGGTGGCCGCCCCAGCCGCGGGAATTGCCGGGCGAGATGCCAGACGAGCTACCCGTGCGTGGGCCGAATGGCCCACGAACGCCTAACCCAGCCACCGATCCGGGGACCGAATGATACAAACTTTGAAACAAACTTTGAAAGTACCGTCTGAACGCCCAATGAACGAGGGGCCATGCAACCCTTTGCTTTCATGAAATAAAAGGCTACGGGCGATTTGTAAGCCGCCACAATCCGGCCTAATGATTAGCTGCTGATCGACCAACTGATACCTCAATACGGCACTTCCGTTACTGCCAGGCCTTTTCTACGGCCAGGCCTTTTCCGGGGACCAAAGGACATCATGACAAACCTTCGCATCGTGCTGCTTGCCACAACTGCCCTGTCGGTAACGCAGCTAGCGAGCTCCGCATCGCATGCGCAGACCGCTCCGCTTGTCCTGGCGCAAGCCAAGGAAGAGGAAGGCAGAGGCAAGGGGCAGCAGCCGCCGCCGAAGGGCGCACCGCCGCCGGCCGCTGCTCCTAGCCGACCGACGCCTACTCCGCCGCCTCCCGCCGCGGCGCCGCCTCCACGTCCGACGCCTGCCCCACCGCCGCCGGCGGCTGCCCCACCGCCACGCCAGGCACCGACGCCCCCGCCACCGGCGGCTGCACCGCCGCCACGTCCAACACCGGCGCCACCCCCTCCCGCAGCCGCGCCGCCGCGTCCGACGCCGGCTCCGCCGCCGCCTCCTGCGGCCGCACCTGCACGTCCGACTCCGACACCGCCACCTCCCGCGGCGGCGCCTGCGCGTCCGACCCCACCGCCACCTCCGCCACCGGCGGCAGCTCCCACTGCGCCGAAGCAGCCGGCGGCACCGACGCCGACGCCTACACCGCCTTCCGCTCAGAAGGGGACGCCGTCTCCCGTGCCGCCACCCCCGGCGGCCGGCGCGAGACCTTCGCCGACGCCGGCTCCAGCCGCGTCGCCAACCACCGCCCCATCGCCCGGCACGGCCGCGCCGCCGGCGCGTCCCGGCGCACCGCCGCCCGCGACGCCACCAGCCGCGGGCACCCCTACGACGCCTCCGGCTGCGGGAGCCCCGGCGACCGCGCCGACTACACCGCAGGGACGCCCTGGCACACCGCCTCCGGCCGCGGGTGCCCCAACGCCGACGCCAACGCCACCGACGGGCCGCCCCGGCGCGCCGCCTCCCGGCGCCCCCGCTGGAACGGCGCCGACACCCGCGCCGACGGCACCCCCGGCCGCTGGCACTCCGGCCGCGCCGGGCGGTACCACGACCGCTCCCGCGGCGCCGACCGCCGTACCCGGTGCCCCGGCCGCCACGCCGCCGGCCGGCCGGGTCCAGAACGCGCCACCAACAGTCGCGCCGGCCTTCCAGCGCGCGCCTCAGGTCACGGCACCATTGCCGGCGCCTCCTCCACCTCAAGAGGGACTCCGGGTGATCGCCCCGGGCACTCGGGCCACAGGACCGCAACGTCTCGACGACTTCCGCGGCCAGCGTCGTGAAGTTCAGGAAGGCGGCCGCACGGTCATCACCGAACCGGGCCGGATCATCATTCGCGATCCGGGCGGGCAGACATATGTCCGTCACAGCGAGGTGGACCGCTTCCGTTACGGTGCGCGTGATATCCAGACCCAGACCGTCGGCGGCGAGACCCGTACCGTCGTCATCAGGCCCGACGGCAGCCAGGTCATCACCGTGATGGGCCGTGACGGCCAGTTGCTGCGCCGTATCCGCCGCGATGACCGAGGCCGCGAGGTCATCATCATCGACAACAGCTACCGCGATCCGCGGGCGACCGGCGGCTTCTTTGTCGCGCTGCCGCCGCCGACGATACGCATCCCGTATAACCGCTACATCGTCGATGCCGAGGAGGCGGAGCCGGAGGTGATCTACGACACCTTGATGGCGCCGCCGGTGGAACGGATCGAACGGCGTTATTCGCTGGACGAAATCCGTTACAGCCCGACCGTGCGCCAGCGCATGCCGAGCATCGACGTCAACACCATCAACTTCGAAACCGGATCGTGGGAAATCCCGCCCGATCAGGCGGCGAAGCTGCAGGTGATCGCCGACGGCCTCAACCGCGCAATCCAGCAAAACCCGCGCGCGGTATTCCTGATCGAGGGCCACACCGACGCGGTCGGAAACGACGTCGACAATCTGTCGCTGTCGGACCGCCGCGCCGAATCGGCGGCCACCTTGCTGACGCAACAGTTCAACGTGCCTGCGGAAAACCTGACCTCGCAGGGCTATGGCGAGCAGTACCTGAAGGAGCAGATCGACGGGCCGAGCCCGGTCAACCGGCGCGTCACCATCCGCAACATCACGCCGCTGCTCAACGGCGGGCAGGCCTCGCTGCCGCCGCCCCCGCCCGGCACAGCGCCGCCGCGCTGAGCTGGCAGTCGATCAACATGAAAATGGCCGGGAACAATCCCGGCCATTTTTTTTGAATCAGGCGGTAAGGGCCTGCGGCGGTACGCACGCCTCGCAAATGGCGGCGGCGTGCCGGTGATCGGTGCCGCAGCACCCGCCAAGAATGCGCATCGTCGGAAACGCGCTCCTGAGCGCAACATAACGCCGCCCGAGATCGGCCGGATCACCCGCATCGAGCGTTTCGGATTCGTCGAGTTCGGCATGGCTCTTTGTCGAGGCGTTGGCCCTGATGCCATGGATCCGTTCGGTCCAGGCTTCGCCCGCCTTCAACGCGTCTTCAAAATGCGTTGGGTGCGCACAGTTGACCAGGAAGTATTCGGGCGCACGATCTGTCTCGCGATCCACGGTCTCGATCGCCTCACGCAACGTTTCTCCTTTCACCAGGCGGCCATTGGTCTCCACAGTGAACGAGATGGCCGCCGGAATCCCTTGCGACCGCGCGGCGCGCGCGATGCCGATCGCTTCATTGATGCTGGTAAGCGTATAGGCGGTGACCATGTCGGCGCCGCCTTCGACGAAGGCCGCAATCTGCGCCCGATGATAGGCCTCGGCTTCGTCAGCCTGCATGTTGCCTGCCTTGTAGCCGTCGCCGCGCGGGCCGATGGCGCCGCTGATGACGCAGGGTGCGCCTGGCCGCTCCCAGCCGGTGCGCAACTCCTCGAGCAATGCAATCGAACGGACATTGATCCCAGCGAGCGCGGACGCGTCATAGCCGAGCTTGGTGCCCCAATCCGGATTGGCACGCCATGTCGGGCTGTCGAGCACGAAGCCAACCCCATGCTCACGAGCGACCGCGAGATAGGCGGCATAATACTGCTTCAGCTTCTCCCGCCCTTCGGCGCTATCCAGCAGCACAAAGGCAGCGAAGTGCGGCAGCTCCACGCCTTCGTGGAAGATCAGCGTGGTTTCCATGCCGCCATCGGTGAGGAAAACGCCACCGCGGCGCTGCGGCAGGGCGTGTCGATATTTGGCCATTTCAACATCTCCGCGAATTAGAGGACCTCGATACGTCTCTCGCGCATCGGCCAGGTCCGGCGATGTTGGTGCCTCATAGTGTCGCGGCGGCCTAGGCGGCTCGTGGTGCGGATGAACCTTGAGCTGCAAAATGATACGAAATCAGATAGTTGCCGGCAGGGCGCAAAGCTCCTGCGGCTTTCGGCCGTGGAGAAACCGTACCATGAGTGCAGTTTTGGAGACCCCGAAGGGCAAGGGCGAAGCCACCCGCGAGCGCATTCTCGAGATCGCGGAGGCGGCCGTGCTCGCCAAGGGATTCGGCGCGACCTCGATCGAGGAAGTGATCGCCGAGGCCGGCCTCACCAAGAGCGGCTTCTTCTACCACTTCAAGGACAAGAACGCGCTCGCCCGCGAAATGGTCCGGCGATATGTCGCAACCAATGATCGCCTGTTCGACGAAATCTTCGGGCGCGGCCAACAGCTATCGGACGATCCGCTGCAGGCGTTCCTGATTTCACTGAAGCTGCTTGCGGAAACGATGGCCGATCTGCCGAACGGACATCCCGGCTGCCTGATCGCCAGCATCTGCTATCAGGAACGGCTGTTCGACCGTGAGATACGCGATCTTACCGCGCAATCCGTGCGAGACTGGAACGCACGCTTCCGCACGATCCTCGACGGCATCGCGGCGGTCTATCCTCCGAGAGAGCCGATCGACCTCGACGATGTCGCCGACATGCTGTCCTGCATCGTCGACGGCGCCATCATCATGTCGAAGACACTGAACGATCCCGGCCGTCTCGAACGGCAGATCATGATCTTTCGAAGCTGCGTCAAACTGATGTTCGCACCGCCATCGCTTTGCTGACGCGCAAGGAACGCCTGCGCAAACTATTGCCCTGCGGCTGCGAGGCCGAGCGCGTCCGCCATGATGCGGAATATTTCGGTGTTGTCCATCGAGCCATGGACCCGGTCGCTGCCGGGGCCGGTCGCCGTCAGGATCACGTCCTCTCCCGAATGCACGCTGGCGCCCATCATCGCCGGCAGATTGCCGAGGCGCAGCACGGCCCCCGGGACATCCTTGTACTTCTCGTTGATCTTGAAGGTGCCCGGCCCATCATCGCCGGCAGATTGCCGAGGCGCAGCACGGCCCCCGGGACATCCTTGTACTTCTCGTTGATCTTGAAGGTGCCCGGTGCATCACCCTTGACGCTGGGCTCGTTGGGATTGTCGAGCTTCGGACGGAAGGTTTCGTAATGGTCCGGAAGGCTCGCCGAGAAGATCGCGAGCCGCCGGCTGACATCGACGCGTGACGGATAGCCCTCGGCATCGGGAGCTGGATAATTGGGGAATCCGGCTTTGTCGTAAGTGCCGACGCGCTCGCGCAGCGGCACGTTGGGCGTCGTGCTCATGTCGTCATTGACGGTACCAACCAGACTGTTGGGATGATTGTGATCCGCAACCACCAGGATCAGGGTGTCGTCGCTGCGAGCGCGCGCCCAGTCGCGCGTCTGGCGAACGGCATTGTCGAGCATGATCGTGTCATAGACCGCGCGCTCCATGTCCAGGAGGTGCGCGTATTTGTCGATCATCCCGGACTCCACCATCAGGAAGAAGCCGGCCTCGTTCCTCGACAGCACGTTCAGCGCCGCCTGTACCTGTTCGGTCAGGTCGGGCTGATCGGGAAACTTCTTGACGCCACCACCCTTGAGAAATTTGCGATCGAGAGCGCCATCCATGTTGCCGCTGGCAAACAGCCCGAGCAATTGGCGCGTTTCCGATTTCGCCGCGGTCGCTTCCAACTCGGACTTTGTCATGGCCATCGGATAGCCGGCCTCGCGAAAGCGGGCGATGTAATCGACGTCGTCTTTGCGCTTGGAACCGGCCGCGGCCTTCGGCAGGAAGTTCGCAGCTCCGCCGCCCATCAATACATCGGGTTTGGCGGCGAACAACTGCTCGACAATTTCGTCATAGGCCGCGCGGCGGCGGGTGTGCGCCACCATCGCCGCCGGGGTTGCATCCTCGACTTCGGTATTGGTCACAATGCCGATTGCCATGCCATGCCGTCGTTTCGCCAGGCTCGCAATGGTCTCCACTTTCGGATCATCGAACGGGCTCGCGGTGCGATCCGCATAGACGCCCATGGCATTGACCGCGGCCTTGTGGCCGGTGGCGTAGGCACTGGCGGCATTCGCTGAATCGGTGATGATCGAATCCGAGCCGGCGGTCGCCACCAGCGCCATGTGCGGCATATCGTCGATCGCAAGCTTGCCGAGGCTCTTGCCCTCCGCGATGCCCTTGGAGAGCAGACGGGCGGCGACGCGATGCGCGGGCGATAGCCCGTCGCCGATAAACAGGATGACGTTCTTCGCCTTGCGTGGGCCGGTGTCGTAGACGGTCCATGTCACTTTGCGGCTGCGTGCGCCGTCACCAGCCTCGACGACGACAGGGCCTGGCGCAGTCAGCGCGACATCGCGGAGCATCAGCGCCGACTGGTCCTTGCCATCCTCACGCTCGACGAACGTTCCGGCCCGGCCGAAGGCGGTGGCATAGTCCTGGCCGTTGACCGTCACCTTCAGCGTCGCCGGATCGATCTTGTCGGGAAATTCGACTTTGAAATCGAAACGCGCGCCGGAAAGGATTTCGGCGCGGTCGATGGGATAGATCGTCTGGGCGTAGGCCGCTGATGCCGAAAGCAGGAAGCCGAGGGTGATGGTGACAGGCTTGATCATGGTCGAGGCTCCGGTCGGACCACGGAGCGGGCAGCGTATGTGGCTTGCTCCGCAAGAAATTCAGACGGGCAAATCTATCGGTCCCGCATGACGTATCCATAACGGCGACCCGGAGCGCCGTAGGGTGAGCAAAGGCGCGCAGCGCCGTGCCCACCTTTCTTGCGCCGTCACAGTTTGGTGGGCACGCGGAGCCTGTCATTGGGCGCGCATTCGCGCGACCCGTTGGCTCTGTCCACCCTACGATTCTACGCGCTGCGTCGCGTCCGGCACACGAGGGCTTTCTCAGCCCTTGTCGCTTTCGAGCTTGAAGATCTCCGAGCCTTCGCTGCCGGACAGCAACCCCGTGTCCGAATAAAGCTTCAGCTTGGCGCGGGTATCGGCGATGTCGAGGTTGCGCATGGTGAGTTGGCCGATGCGGTCCGCCGGCGAGAACGCGGCGTCCTCGACCTTCTCCATGCTCAGCCGCTCCGGCTGATAGGTCAGGTTGGGACTCTCGGTGTTCAGGATCGAGTAGTCGTTGCCACGGCGCAGTTCCAGCGTCACCTCGCCGGTGACGGGGCGGGCCACCCAGCGCTGGGCGGTTTCGCGCAGCAGGAGGGCCTGGGAATCGAACCACCTTCCCTGGTAGAGCAACCGTCCAAGGCGGATGCCGCTGATCCGGTATTGCTCGATCATGTCCTCGTTGTGGATGCCGGTGACCAGGCGTTCGTAGGCGATGTGCAACAGCGCCATGGCGGGGGCTTCGTAGATGCCGCGGCTCTTGGCCTCGATGATCCGGTTCTCGATCTGGTCGCTCATGCCAAGGCCATGTCGGCCGCCAAGGGCGTTGGCCTCGAGGAACAAGGCGACCGGATCGGTGAATGTCTGGCCGTTCAGCGCAACGGGCTGGCCCTCCTCAAAACGCACGGTGACCTGTTCGGCCTTGACGGCGCAGTCGTCGCGCCAGAACGGCACGCCCATGATCGGGTTGACGATCTTGATGCCGCTGTCGAGACGCTCGAGATCCTTGGCCTCATGGGTGGCGCCGAGGATGTTGCTGTCGGTCGAGTACGCCTTTTCGGCGCTCATCTTGTAGGCGAAGCCGTTGGCGGTCATGAATGCCGACATTTCCGCGCGCCCGCCCAGCTCGTCGATGAACTGCTGGTCGAGCCAGGGCTTGTAGATCCGCAAGTTCGGATTGGTCAGCAGGCCGTAGCGATAAAACCGCTCGATATCGTTGCCTTTGTAGGTGGAGCCGTCGCCCCAGATGTTGACGCCGTCCTCCTTCATGGCCGCCACCAGCATCGTGCCGGTTACCGCGCGCCCGAGCGGCGTGGTGTTGAAATATGCGATGCCGCCGGTAGAGACGTGGAAAGCGCCGGACTGGATGGCGGCAATACCCTCGTGGACCAGTTGCGTGCGGCAATCCACGAGCCGGGCTTTTTCGCCGCCGAACTCCAGCGCTTTACGCGGAATCTCGTCGTAGTCGGCCTCGTCAGGCTGGCCGAGATTGGCGGTATAGGCAAAGACGCGCGCGCCCTTTTGCTTCATCCACAGCAGCGCCGCGCTGGTGTCGAGACCGCCCGAGAAAGCGATGCCGACTTTTTCCCCCTTGGGCAGGCTTTTCAGGATCGTACTCATCGAGCTTCCAATCGGTCGAAATGGCGGATGCCGGTTGCGGCTTGACGGCGCGAATAACAAATTTCGCAGCAATGGGCACGCGTTTAATGGCGCCTGGCGGCTGAGGACGGACTACCCCGCCTCGCGCCCGCGCCAGCGCTGCCACAGGCGGTAGCCGGGCCAGCCCCAGCGCGCCAGCGCGGCTTCGATTTGCGCATCGGTGAGCCTCGTCGACGGCCAGCGGTAAATCCAGGCATAGGCCAGCCAGATCACGAAAAAGCTGACGAGGCCGGCGGCTGCGACATCGGTGAAGAAATGCCCGCCGAACGCCATCCGTAGCACGCTGGTCGCGATACCGAACAGGGTCGCCGCCGTATAGGCCAACGGCCGCCACGCCGGCGGCGTCAGCGCCGCGGGCGCGTAGGTCCAGAATGCGGTCGCGCCCTCGCCCGAGAAGAACGAGCAATTGCGCCCGCAAGCCCCGCGCGGATCCCACCACGGCACGAATTCCCAGGGGCCGTTGAACTCCGTTACCACCACAGGCCGCGGCCGTCCCCAATGGCTCTTGAAGGTCAGATTGGTCAGCACGATCGCGGAGAGCAGGATGGTGGCCAGGAGGAACACCGCCGCGCGTCCCGGAACCAACATCGGCCGATCCGGCCGCAGCAGCTTCGCGACAATCGCGATCAGGGCAGGCAGCGCCAGCGCCCACGCGATCCACATCGCGGCATCGCGCGCGAAAGCGTAAAGCCCGTTCTGTTTCGATGGAAACGAAGTGCTCGCGGGATCGTAGAACAATGCCGCCAGCTTCAGGTCGAGTTCGGGAAAGATTCCAAACAGCAGTCCGATAACGAGCGACAAGCCCAACGCGATAATAAGTCCGGTACGGTTCATGGCGCGGGGTTTAGCCGAGGCGATTGGGGATGAAAAGGCCCGTCATTGCGAGCGAAGCGAAGCAATCCATTTCTCATTCGCGGACAGAATGGATTGCTTCGTCGCTGTCGCTCCTCGCAATGACGGCCGTACTCTGCATCACGACAGCGGCCGTGACTGCGATGGCAGCGGCGGCGGCGGCTTTATCGGGGGCGGCGGTTCGCGCCAGGCGCCGGCGGTGCGGCCCGCGATCAGCCAGTAGACGAGGCCGGCGACGATACCGGCGCCGGTCATGATTTCGAGATGACGACGCACGATACCATCAAAAGTCAACGTCTCGGGGTCGAAGGGAACGAGGCCGAGATAGCAGGCCGCGCCGACGATCGCGCCGCCGACCGCGTAAGCCAGCACGCTGCGGATGTAGAACGCTTCGGTGATGAGCACGACCACCAGCGCCGGCAGCAGCGCAAAGCCGGACAGGAAGATGAAGCCGAAGCCGAGCACGACATTCAGCGCGCCCTGGTCGATCGGTCCGCCGCCGAGATCGCTGAGTTCCGGATACAGCACCGCGCCGACCACGATCATTCCCGCCACGAAGCAGGCGGCGAGGAAGGCGAACAGGATGACGAAGAAGCGGCCGACTAGTGCCATGGTTCATGCACCGTCATTGCGAGGATCGCTCAATCCGTCATCGCCATGGCGCGGAGCGCCTGGCGCTCGCGCGCGGACAGTTTTTCGGTCTCCGACTTCAACTGGCCGCAGGCGGCGAGAATATCGCGGCCGCGCGGCGTGCGGACCGGCGAGGAATAGCCGGCGTTGAAGATGTATTCGGAGAATTTTTCGATCTGCTCCCAGTCCGAGCACTCGTAGCGCGAACCCGGCCATGGGTTGAACGGGATCAGGTTGATCTTGGCCGGAATGCCCTTGAGCAGCTTGACCAGCAACTTGGCGTCGTCGAGGGAGTCGTTGATGCCCTTGAGCATCACATATTCGAAGGTGATGCGCCGCGCATTCGACGAGCCCGGGTAATCGCGGCAGGCCTGCAGCAATTCGGCAATCGGATATTTTCGGTTCAGCGGCACCAGCTCGTTGCGCAATTCGTCGCGCACCGCGTGCAGCGAAATCGCGAGCATGACGCCGATCTCCTCACCGGTGCGGATGATGTTCGGCACCACGCCCGAGGTCGAAAGCGTGATGCGCCGGCGGGAAATGCCGATGCCTTCATTGTCGGCCGTGATCAACAGCGCGTCGCGCACCGCGTCGAAATTATAGAGCGGCTCGCCCATGCCCATCATGACGATATTGGTGACGAGGCGACTGCCGGTCGGCGTCTCGCGATCGGCCCAGTCGTTGAGACGGTCGCGCGCCACCATGATCTGGCCGACGATTTCGCCCGCGGTGAGGTTGCGCACCAGCCGTTGCGTGCCGGTGTGGCAGAACGAGCAATTCAGCGTGCAGCCGACCTGCGAGGAAACGCAGAGCGTGCCGCGATCGGTTTCGGGGATGTAGACGCACTCGACTTCATGCGCCTTCTGGAACGCGTCGCCGCTCGGCAGGCGCAACAGCCATTTGCGGGTGCCGTCGTTGGAAATCTGCTCGGCCACCACTTCGGGACGATCGACGGTAAAATGCTGCTCGAGCTGCGCGCGCATGTCCTTGGAGACGCTGCTCATCTCCGCAAAGGATTTGGCGCCGCGAAAGTACATCCAGTGCCAGAGCTGTTGCGTGCGCATCTTGCGCTGCGAAGGCGCAACGCCGATCTCGCCGAGCCGGTCGGCGATCTCGGCGCGCGACAGGCCGATCAGCGAGGGTTTTGCCGGCGGCACATAGGTTTCGAGTGGAACCTTCTCCAGCGGCGCCACGGAAGATGAAAGCGTCATTAATTCACACGAGATCGTTGGGGGCGGCGTAGGGTGGGCAAAGCGCAACGTGCCCACCGCGAACGTTCAATGGTGGGCACGGCGCTTCGCGCCTTTGCCCACCCTACGGTGCTCAAATAGGCCCTCCGAGGCCCGCAAACAACGTCAATTTGGGCTAAATGCCGCCTAGCGCTTGCAATCTTGCGCCAGCCGGTCGAGCGCCTGGGACAGCCCCTTGAGCGAGAAGACGTCCGTGGTCTCGGTGCCCTTGGCAGAGACGCCCTTGATGGTGACCTCGGCAGATTTGCGCATGGCGTTGACCATCTGCTCTTCCTCGGCGGCGTTCTTGATCCAGAGCCCATCGCCCTGGGTATACATCGCGTAGGACGCGCCACCGACCTCGAGAGAGGATTCCGAGCCCGGCTTCAGCGCGTAGCCAATCATGATCGAGACCTCGTTGAAGACCTTTTCTGCCGGGCGCGTCGAGACGAAGGCGTAGGCGGGATCGCGCGGACGATTCGGCGGATTGGTTTTCGACGACGACGGCTTCGCCAGCGCGAAGCAAACCTTCTTGCCGTTCGGCGTTGCCGTGTAGGCGCCCCAGGTGCCGTACTGACCGATCAAGGTAGGCTCCGCGCCGCCGGCCGCCGCGGCGGCTGCCGGTTCCGGCTTCTTTGCCGCCGGTGCAGGTGCCGCCTTGCCTGAGTCCTTGGCGCCCTTCGAAGCAGGGCTCGGTGTTTGCGCGAGGGCTGTCGTCCCGCACAACGCCGCAATCGCAACCAGAAATGCCAGTATTCGCAACACGGACAACTGGTTCCCTCATTATTGTGACTGGAAGATGGCCCGCGGGCGCTTCGCGCCGCCGGGGATGGATAGCCGGGAAATGCTTTTTTGGGAAGGCAGTTACGGTGTTACTCACCGCCGCGGCGACGCTTCGTCCCTGATACCTTCGAATTCAGCGCGCGGGGCTCGACGTCAGTCCCTGGAACGGCGCTCGCGCTGCTTCTGCCACTGCGCATCGGTCCATTGCAGCAGATCCTCGGCGCCGGAACTGCGCAAATGCGCACCGCCATCCTGCACCACCATCTCGCCGTTAATGTAACCGGCCTGATCCGAAATCAGAAAGCTCGCAAGATTCGCAAGTTCACCATGCTCGCCGGCGCGGCCAAGCGGATTGCGTTGCGCCCAGCTTTCATCGCGGCCCTCGGGGCGGAGCTGGCCTGACGCGCCGGGCGTCGGAAACGCGCCGGGCGCGATCGCAACCGTGCGCACGCCTTCGGTCCCCATTCCACCGCAAGGCTTTTGGTCATCGCGAGCACGGCGGATTTCGCCATCGCCGAAGGCACCGTGAAAGCGCGACCGGTGATCGTCGAGGTCGAGAGTATGCTCAGCACCACGCCCTTGTGCTTGCTGTCGATCCAGCGCCTGCCCGCGGCGAGGGTGCAGTACATCGTGCCGTGCAGCGTCGGCGCCAGGCTCGCATCCGCCGCGCGGAACGAAAGATGTTCGGTCTGCGCGATGAAGGTCGCGGCAGCATTGTTGACCAGCACGTCGATCGGCGCCTCCCGCCAGATCTGGTCCATCATCACATCGACGGCGGCGCCGTCGCGGATATCGCATCGGACTGCAGTGACCTTGCCGCCGAATTCACCGCGCATCTGCGCGGCAGTCGCCTCCAGCAATTCGAGCCGTCGGCCGCAGATGACGAGCTCTGCGCCAAGCTCGACGAAGCGGCGTCCCATCGCTGCTCCAAGCCCCGAGCCGCCACCGGTGACCAATATCCGCTTTCCGGCCAACAGGCTGTTTTCAAACATCGTTTGAATCCCCTTCACCCGCGCGAGTCATGCGTCCGAATCGGATTGTAGCCCGGCTTCAAATCCGGCATGAAGCAGTCAGCTCATCGTCGGTCCGAAAATCAGGTGTGTCCATGAAAGCCATTCTTTGCTCGCAATATTGCCAACCGGACGATCTCGTGCTGGCCGACGTGCCCGATCCGGTGGCCGAACCGGGACAGGCCGTGATCGCGATCAAGGCCGCGGCGCTGAATTTCTTCGACATCCTGATGATCCAGGGCAAGTACCAGATCAAGCCGCCGTTCCCGTTTTCGCCAGCCGCCGAAGTTGCCGGCGTGATCGAAAGCATCGGCGCCGGCGTGACCGACCTGAAGGTCGGTGACCGCGTGGTGGCGTCCTGCGGCCACAACGGCGCGCGCGAAAAGATCGCGCTGCCGGCAAGCTCGATCGTGAAGATCCCCGACAATCTGGATTTTGACCGCGCCGCCGGGATCATCATCATCTACGGCACCGCACTGCACGCCCTGGAAGATCGCGCCAGCCCGAAGCCCGGCGAGACGCTTGCCGTGCTGGGTGCTGCCGGCGGCACCGGCCTTGCAGCCTGCGAGCTCGGCAAGCTGATGGGCCTGAAGGTGATCGCCTGCGCGTCGTCGGACGAGAAGCTGGAATTTGCCAAGGCGCACGGCGCCGAGCTGACGCTGAACTACGGCAAGGAAGATTTGAAAGAGGGCTTGCGTCGGCTCACCGGGGGCAAGGGCGTCGACATCATCTTCGATCCGGTCGGCGGCACTTACGCCGAAGCCGCCCTGCGCTCGATCGCCTGGGAAGGCCGCTTCCTGGTGATCGGCTTCGCGGCAGGCGACATTCCGAAGATGCCGCTCAACCTCGCGCTGCTCAAGGGCTGCGATATCCGCGGCGTGTTCTGGGGCGCCTGGACCAGGGTCAATCCCGAAAAGAACCGCGCCAACCTGGAAAAGCTCGTGAAGTGGACGGCGGAAGGCAAGATTTCCTCGCATGTCGACCGCACCTTTCCGCTGGCACAAACCGCCGAAGCGCTGAAGGTGCTTGCCGGCCGCAAAGCGATGGGCAAGGTGATCCTGCATCCCTGAGGTGCGGGATCATCTGTCGAACTTAGAGCGTTTTCCAGCGAAAGCCTGCCCCGGACTTGATCCGTGGTGGACACCGGTTCGCGTCAAGAAAACGCGTCAAAACAAAAATCTAGAGCTCGGTTCTGATTCAATCAGAACCGGGCTCTAGTCGCCCACTCGGAAGAAGCGAGAGCGGTCCGCGCGTTGCGCGGGCGCGGACCAGCGGCGCACATTTTTTCGCGCCTGCGGCATGAATTTCATCTCACCGATATAGTTTCTCGGTAACAATGCGTGTTTTCAAAGGGCAGGATGCCGCTTGTTTGCCTCAATCATACCAAAATATCTCCTCATTCCCACCCGCCGCCGCCGTTTTTTGAGCCCATTCCGTGTGCGATTTTAACCATCAGTGAAGGGGCTCCTGTACGTCAACAAGAGCAAGAAGTAGGTGCAGGGGAACGCCCGTCGTTGCGTTCAGTAGTGGGGAGCATCATCATGGCGGAGAACGCCAAGCCGATTCAGGCGAGAGATCCGTTCGACAGATTCGACGAAGCCATCAGCGATCCTCGGTTGTACGAGGCCGATCAGCCTCGGTACGAGCAGCTTCGATACGAGCCACCCCGATACGAACAGCCTCAATACGAACAGCCCCGATACGAGCAGCCGCAATACGAGCAGCCGCAATATGCGCAGTCTTTTGCGCCATCGTTTGAGCGGACCGATGTGCTGCCGGAGGAGCTCCCACCACACGAGCCGGTGCCGCTTTTCCTCTCCAACTACGAGGAGGAGTCACATCAGCAGCTTTCCGAATACACGTTCGGCAGCGGAAGGTTCGGCAGCGGCGGCCTGAAGAAGGCGCGCGCCGGGCGCATTGTAACCGGCGTCGTGATCGTGTCGGCGATAGCGGCCGTTCTCGCGCTGTTTTCGATCGATTCGACCCGGGCCGTCATTTTCAACGCCTCGCTCGGCGGCAGCGGTGGCGGCAACGCGCCGCCAGCCGCCCAGCTTGCCGCGGCGGTGCCGGAGCCCGCCCCGCAGCCGCAGCAGCGCGTTGCCGCGCCGCCGCTGGCCGCCGAGCCATCCGGTGCGGAGATGGCGGCCGCTCGCCGCTCGCCGCCGACTGCGCTGGCATCCGCATCGCCGACGCGCGACGAAATTGCCGCCGCCTATCAGAGCGCGCTCAAGGGCAAGGTCGCGGTGCCTGAGCCGGTGGCGCTCGAAGCATCACGCGGCGACGTCGTCGCTGCGATTAATCCGGTGGCCCCGGTTGCTGCGGCCGCACCGGCGGTTCGTGAGCCCGCGCGCGAGGCGGCTCCGGCACGTCGCATCGATCCGGACGAACTTGCGGCGTTGCTGAAGCGAGCGAAGGGCCTGCTTGCGATCGGCGATATTACTTCCGCCCGACTATTGCTTGAGCGCGCGGCGGACGCGCAGGAGGCGGACGCGGCATTGATGCTGGCCGGAACGTATGATCCGCAAGTGCTGGGCAGCCAGGATTTGCGGAGCGTCACGCCCGATCCGGCGGCGGCGCGGCTCTGGTACCAGAAGGCCGCCCAGCTCGGGTCGGCTGATGCGAAGCGGCGGCTCGGCCAGTTCCAGAACTAGAGCATGATCCGGAAAAGTGGGAACCGGTTTTCCGAAAAGATCATGCTCAAATCAAAGACATAGAGCGAGATGACGATTCGAAGAAAAGTCATCTCGATCTAGGCAATTACTCAAGAAAATTACTCAAGACCAGCGCAGAGGAACCCATGCGACACTTACTGGGAATGGCGTTGCTTGCCATAACGGTGGCATGCAGCAATACGGCGGCCAAGGCCGCTGAGACGGAATACGATCCGGCCAAAGTCAGCGAAAGCCTTAAGGCCATTTTCCAGTTCGGTTCGGTCGCCACCAAGCAGGCGCTGAACGCCAACACAGTCACGCTGATCTCAGGAACAATCGGCGGCACCTATGTGCAGTTCGGTGCCGACCTCGCTTCCGTGCTCGACGACGGAAACAAGTTGCGCGTACTTCCGATCGTCGGGCGCGGCTCTGTGCAGAGCGTGGCCGACATCCTGTTCCTGCAGGGCGTCGACCTCGGCATCGTGCGCGCCGACACGCTCGACTATCTCGAGAAGAAGGGCTTCGCCAAGGACATCAAGAAGCAATTCACCTATGTGACGAAGCTCTACAATGAAGAGATGTACGTCCTCGCGTCGAAATCGGTGACCAACATCAGCCAGCTCAACGGCAAGAAGGTCAGCGTCGACCTTCCCAATGGCGGCACCTTCGTAACCGCCGCGATCGTGTTCGAACGGCTCGGCATCAAACCGAATTTCCTCTATCTCGAGCAGCGCATCGCGATGGAGAAAATGCGGGCTGGCGAGATCGACGCCGTGATTGCCGTCGGCGGCAAACCGTACAAGTCCGTCGCCGCATTCAAGGACGACCGCTTCCATCTGGTTCCGGTCGACTATTCGCGGCCGCTGCAGGGCGACTATTTGCCGGCCACTCTGACCTCGAAGGACTATCCCAACCTGATCGCCGAAGGCGCGAAGGTCGATACCATTGCCGTGCCTGCGGTGCTCGCTGCCTACAACTGGGCACCCAACACCGACCGCTACCGCAAGCTGGCCCAGTTCGTGGACGCCTTCTTCACGAAGTTTCCGAAATTCCAGAACCCGCCGTTCCACCCGAAGTGGAAGGAGGTCTCGCTGTCGGCGCCGCTCCCGGATTGGCAGCGTCTGCCGGTTGCCGAGCAATGGCTCAAGACCCACAACGTCGAGGCAGTGTCGCGCGCCAGGTTCGATGAATTCCTGAAGCAGAGCCCGACGACGGCGGCCAGCGTCAAGACCGACGCGGACAAGGAGGCGCTCTTCAAGCAGTTCCAGGCGTGGGAAGCGGAGCGAGGCGCAAGGGCGCAGACTCGCTAGGCGCCTTCCGGCGGAAGCCGGCGTCGATCCGGGAAGGCGGCCGGTTCATCAAGGCCAGAAAATCAAAAGCCCGTTCCGATTCAAGCGGAACGGGCTTTTTTGGTATCCGCTATTCCGTCGTTTCATCAGCGTCGATCCCGCGCTTCAGCGCAGCGCGGGCGGCATCGCGATGCTCCTGCGTGATGTGACTTGCGACCAGGCGGATGGCGGTGGCGAGCACGGCCGCATCGTCGGTGAATCCGAGCAGCGGCATCACGTCCGGCATGAAATCGAGCGGCAGGATGAAATAGGCGACAGCGCCGAGCAGCGCCGCCTGCACGTGACGCGGCGTCTCTTTGTCGAATGCACAATAGTACGCCGCGAGCAGATCCTCGGCGAACGGAAGCTGCGCCATCACCCGCTTGAGCTTGATCCAGAAGCGCCGGCGCACATTCTCGCGGTCCTGCGCCAGCCGGTCGGCCGGCTCAAAACCCGCGGTGTGATCGGACGATGCCATCGCGACGCTCCCCCTCGCATCCGGCGCGGCAGATCGCCGCGGCCAACATGTACGAATGAAGAATTGGGGATGTCCGCCCCACCCCGCAAGATCGCGAGAGGTGACCTCAGGCGACGCCCAATTGCCCGGCGATGGCGTTCATGGCCTTGGCCAGATCGATGTCGCGCCTGGTGACGCCGCCGGCGTCATGGGTCGCCAGCACCACTTCCACCGTCTTGTAGACGTTCTTCCATTCCGGGTGGTGGTCGTTCTTTTCGGCCACGAGAGCGGCGCGGGACATGAAACCGAACGCCTCGTTGAAGTCCTTGAAAGTGAAGGTGCGGGCAATCGCCTCGCGGCCGGCCGTTTCCGACCAGCCGGTCAGTTCCGCCAGCGCCGATTTTCGCGCTTCTGCCGACAGCCGTTCCGCCATGATCGCCTCCGCGCTTGAATCAGCCCGTCACCTAACATCCAAGCCTAACACCCAAGGCCGCCTCGGGGATCCCATGCCCAAAATTGGCAAGCAAGGTGCGTCCAATGGCGGCCCCGGACGCCGGTAACCATGACAGAGATGTAACAAAGGTTCCGCGGGAAAATTTGCTAGAATATTCAGCGAAGCGTGCCGGCTGCGTGAAGATTCCACCCTCAAACCAACGGGGATTGATGACCGACGGCCCCCATTCTGCGGAAACGCCGGCCGCCCCCTCGCCCCGCTCTGCGAAACGACGGCTGACATTCGTGACGCTGGCCGGCGTGCTGGCCGTCGTCGGCGCGCTGGCGGCCGGCTATTACTTTGCGATGCGGCCAGTGACGCTGCGGATCGCGGTTGGCCCTGCCAACAGCGACGATCTCAAGGTGGTTCAGAATCTGGCGCAGGCTTTCAATAGTCCCCGAAACAGCCAGGTCCGGCTGCGTCCGGTGCAAACCGACGGCGCGCTCGCGAGCGCCAACCTGCTCGGCGAAGGCAAAGCTGATCTCGCCATCATCCGCGGCGACCTCGAGGTGCCGAAGAACGCGCAGGCCGTGGCAACGCTGCGCAAGAACGTCGCGGTGTTATGGGTGCCGTCGGCCGGCAAGGCCAAGGCTGCCGGGGGCAGGAAGGCCGCACCCGAAATCAAGAACATTACGCAACTCGCCGGCCGTCGCATCGGCGTGGTCGGCCGCACCCAGGCCAATGTCAATTTGCTCAAGGTGATCCTGCGGCAATACGGCGTCGATCCCGACAAGGTCGAAATCGTTCAGTTTCCGGCCAACGAGGCCGCGGAAGCCATTCGCAGCCAGAAGGCGGATGCCTATCTCGCGGCCGGCCCGGTCAACAGCAAAATCACTTCGGACGCGATCGCGGCTTCGACGCGCGACGGCGGCTCGCCGAAATTCCTGGCGATCGATTCGGCGGAGGCGATTGCGCAGAACCACCCCGCCTACGAGGCTTCCGAAATTCCCGCCGGGACCTTTGGCGGCGCGCCGGACAAGCCCGAGGCAGAGGTCAAGACCATCAGTTTCGCGCATCACATCGTGGCGCGCAGAGGCATTTCGGAATCGACCATCGCCGCTTTTACCCGCCAACTGTTCGCCATCCGGCAAATCCTGAAGAACGAATTTCCGCTCACCGCAAAGATCGAAACGCCCGACACCGACAAGGACGCCACGATTCCCGTGCATCCCGGCGCCGCCGCCTTTGTCGACGGCGAGGAAAAGACCTTTCTCGACCGTTACAGCGATTACATCTGGTGGACGTTGATGGCGATGTCGGCGATGGGCTCCGCCGGCGCGTGGTTTGCCGGCTATCTCAAGAAGGACGAGCGCAACGTCAACACATCGCAGCGCGACCGACTTCTCGACATGCTCAGCGCCGCCCGCCAGTGCGATTCGATGGACGAGCTCGACCAGATGCAGGCGGAAGCGGACGACATTTTGCGCCACACGCTGCTGTGCTACGAACACGGCACGATCGAGGAAGGCACGTTGACCGCTTTCAACATCGCGATCGAGCAATTCCACAACGCGGTCGCCGACCGCAAGGCGCTGTTGCTGAGCATGCCGCAAAACCTGCAACGCGCCAGCGCGCAGTTCCGCGCGGCCGGCAACGCCTGATCTGCCAACACGGTAATCGAGCCGTCATCAATTCTTTCTAGGTCTGACGGTGCTACACTGCACCCGCGTCAGATCCGGAGAGACCCGCATGAGGTTCAGGATTTCCCGCAACCGCCTTCCTGGAATTTCGCGGCGTCATTTCCTCGCCACCGCCGGAGCAGGCGCCATCGGCGTCATTGCAACGCCTTATCTCAGCCGCGCCGCGGACCGGCCCACGGTCACCTCCGGCGTGCAGTCGGGCGATGTCGGCGCTGACGGCGGCGTGGTATGGGCGCGCGCCGACCGGCCCTCGCAAATGCTGGTCGAGGTCGCCACGAATGAATCCTTTGCCGACGCACGGGCTTTGCCGCCGATCGCGGCGCTGCCCGAAAGCGACTTCACCGCGAAAATGCTGCTGGAGAACCTGCCTGCCGGGCAGGAGATCTTCTATCGCGTCCGGTTTCGCGACCTCGCCCATACCGGCATCGAAAGCGAGCCGGTGGTCGGGCGGTTTCGCACCGCACCTGGCGACCGCCGCGACGTCAGTTTCGTTTGGGGCGGCGACGTTGCCGGACAGGGCTGGGGTATCAACCCGGATGACGGCGGCATGCTCACCTTCGCCACCATGCGCAAGCATCGCCCGGATTTCCTGCTGCATTCGGGCGACACCATCTATGCCGACGGCCCGATCAAGAGCGAGGTGACGCTTCCCGACGGCAAGGTCTGGAAGAACGTGACGACGCCCGAGAAGGCAAAGGTCGCCGAAACGCTCGACGAATTCCGCGCCGCGCACAAGTACAATTTCATGGACGAGCATCTGCGCGCGTTCAATGCCGAGGTACCGATCTTCGTGCAGTGGGACGACCACGAGGTCGTCAACAACTGGTCGTCGTCCAAGGAACTGCCTGCCGCCTACAAGGAGCGCAACGTCGCCCTGCTCGCGGCCCGCTCAGCGCGCGCCTTCCATGAGATGTATCCGATCCGCGCGAGCATCACGGAGCCGGGACGGGTCTACCGCACGCTCCGTTATGGCCTGCATCTCGACGTGTTCATGCTGGACGAGCGCAGCTATCGCGGACCGAATGGCTCGAACCAGGAGACCGCTTACGGGCCGGAAAGTTTTTTTCTCGGGCCGGCGCAGCTCGCGTGGCTGAAACGGGAACTGTTGAACTCACGCGCCACCTGGAAGGTGATCGCATCCGACATGCCGCTCAGCATCATCGTCTATGACGATGCGCGCAACAGAAAAGGCTCGGAAGCCGTTGCGCAAAGCGACGGCCCGCCGCGCGGTCGCGAGCTGGAGATCGCCGATCTCCTGCGTTTCATCAAGACGTCGGGCGTGGTCAACACCGTGTGGCTGACGGCGGATGTGCACTACGCGGCCGCGCATTACTACAATCCCGACAAGGCGCAGTTTCAAGAATTCGACCCGTTCTGGGAGTTTGTCGCTGGTCCCCTGCATGCCGGCACCTTCGGCCCGAACGACCTCGACAACACGTTCGGACCCGAGGTGAAGTTCATCAAGGCGCCGGGGGCTGGCAAACAGAATTTGCCGCCGTCCGCTGGAATGCAGTTTTTCGGCCACGTCAGGATCGACGGCGGCAGCGGACAGATGACGGTGACCTTGCGCGACCGCGCCGATGTTGCGCTGTGGTCGACGACGCTCGATCCGAAGCCGGTCTAGAGCATGACGAAGCACGTCTCGACCATGTGCGATCGCTGTGGAACCGGTCCTGCCGCTGCAATGAGGCGGTCAAAGCCCATTTTGACGAGGTTTTGCGCAGTTTATCCCGCCCCTGAAACGGGCAATTGAGCCCGGCGCCATGCCCAAAATCGGCTAACCAAATGCCAAACGAACCATTGTTTTTTGGCGTTTTCTGAATATATTGCGCCGCAACGCGTAAGGTGTGCCCGGTCCTTTTGGCCGGGCTTCCTTTTTGGGGCCAGGTTTGAGCCATGGCCCCGTTCGCATCCCAGGTTTGAGCGCGATCCGGAAAAGTGGGTCCCGGTTTTCCGGTGAGATCGCGCCTCCACATGCACGACCAGAAGAAGAGCCATGAACCTTCGTAACGTCGCCATCATCGCCCACGTCGACCACGGCAAGACCACCCTCGTCGACCGTCTGCTGCAGCAATCCGGCACCTATCGCGAGAACCAGAAGGTCACCGAGCGCGCGATGGACTCCAACGACCTGGAGCGCGAGCGCGGCATCACCATTCTGGCCAAGGCCGCCTCGGTGCAGTGGAAGGACACCCGTATCAACATCGTCGACACCCCCGGCCACGCCGATTTCGGCGGCGAGGTCGAGCGCATCCTCAACATGGTCGATGGCGCGCTGGTGCTGGTCGATGCCGCCGAAGGCCCGCTGCCGCAGACCAAGTTCGTGGTCTCCAAGGCGCTCAAGGTCGGGCTGAAGCCGATCGTCGTGATCAACAAGGTCGATCGTCCCGATGCGCGCCCGACCGAAGTCATCAACGAGGTGTTCGACCTGTTCGCGGCGCTCGACGCCAGCGAGGAGCAGCTCGATTTCCCGATTCTTTACGGGTCGGCCAAGCAGGGCTGGATGGCCGACAGCCCGGACGGCTCGCAGGAAGCCGGCATGCAGCCGCTGTTCGACCTGATCGTGCGCCATGTCGCGCCGCCGAGCGTCGAGCAGGGCCCGTTCCGGATGATCGGCACCATTCTGGAAGCCAATCCCTATCTCGGCCGCATCATCACCGGCCGCATCACCTCTGGCGCGATCAAGCCGAACCAGCAGGTGAAGGTGCTGGGCGCTGACGGCAAGACGATCGAACAAGGGCGTATCACAAAGATCCTCGCCTTCCGCGGCATCGAGCGCACCCCGCTGGATGAAGCCGAAGCCGGCGACATCGTCGCGATTGCCGGGCTGACCAAGGGTACCGTCGCCGACACCTTCTGCGATCCTTCCGTCGAGACGCCGCTGGTGGCGCAGCCGATCGATCCGCCGACGGTATCGATGTCGTTCATCGTCAATAACTCGCCGCTTGCCGGCACCGAAGGCGACAAGGTGACCTCGCGCATGATCCGCGACCGCCTGTTGCGCGAGGCCGAGGGCAACGTAGCGCTGCGCGTGGTCGAGGCCGCCGACAAGGATTCCATGGAAGTATCAGGCCGCGGCGAATTGCAGCTCGCGATCCTGATCGAGACCATGCGCCGCGAAGGCTTTGAGCTTTCGGTGTCGCGTCCGCGCGTCGTGCTGCAGAAGGACGAAGCCACCGGCCAGTGGCAGGAGCCGATCGAGGAGGTCGTGATCGACGTCGACGAGGAGCATTCCGGCGTTGTCGTGCAGAAGATGAGCGAGCGCAAGGCCGAGATGATCGAGATGCGCCCTTCCGGCGGCAACCGCCTGCGGCTGGTGTTCTACGCGCCGACCCGCGGCCTGATCGGCTATCAGGGCGAACTGCTCACCGATACCCGCGGCACCGCGATCATGAACCGCCTGTTCCACGGCTATGCGCCCTACAAGGGCGACATCCAGGGCCGCCGCAACGGCGTGCTGATCTCCAACGACCAGGGCGAAGCGGTGGCTTACGCGATGTTCAAGCTGGAGGATCGCGGCCCGATGATGATCGAGCCCGGCTGGAAGGTCTACAAGGGCATGATCGTCGGCGAGCACACCCGCGACAACGATCTCGAGATCAACGTGCTCAAGGGCAAGCAGCTCACCAACATCCGCACCACGTCGAAGGACGAGGCGGTGCGCCTGACGCCCCCGATCAGGATGACGCTGGAAAAGGCGCTGGCCTATATCGAGGACGACGAGCTGGTCGAAGTGACGCCGAAGTCGATCCGCCTGCGCAAGAAGTTCCTCGACGCCAACGACCGCAAGCGCGCGGAAAAGGCCAAGGAAGCGGTGGCGTAAACTATCCTGCTGCGTTGGATGCCAGGGCGCTGTCGACCACGGCGACGGCCTTGCCTTTATCCGCAAGGTCGATGGCCTCCTGAAGCGCGATGACATGCGGGGCCTGAAACGTTTCAGGCTCGCGGCAAACGTCCCAATAGGCGGTATGGGTGAAGAAGTCCGCGGCGCCATCCCCGCGCGTCGCGACCGGGTAGTCGACGATGTGCGACCCGAAGATCGGCGCGAGCTTGCCGCCGATCGCGTCGCCCCAGAAGATCTGCACCATCGGAAAAAAGATGTTGGTCCATCGGGTCAGGCCGAACAGTGCGCCATGATGGACCTGTTTCTGCCCTGTCTTCGGGTTGCGGAAAGTAAGCAGGCCGTCATTGTCGAGACGTTTCGGCGGGCAAGTCGGGAATTCGCGCTCGGCAACGCGACGGCAGAAATCGGATTCGAGAAGACGGCGGGTATTGCCGATGCACATCAGGAAGGTCGCATGGCTCAGCGCGCTTCCTAGTGTTACGAAATCGGTCACTAGCCATGTCTTTGTCTTTTTATCTTCACCGGCCTTTTCCGCTGCCGCCGCGATGCTCGCGACGGCACGTCGCGCTTTCTCCCGCAGGGCCTTCTTGTCGGCAGCGGATGCCGTGCCGCTTGGCTGCCAGGAGGCGGTGTCGATCTCGTCAAAATCGGTTCCGAAGGTCGTGACTGGAGGCAGATCTCGGCAAATCCGGCTGAAATAGGCGCGCAGCATGTCATATGCGACGACGGTTCCGAGGCTGTGGGCCACGACGATGATGCGGTCGTAATAGCCACTCTGGTGCAGGTTATGAAGCGCGTTGACCGCCTCCATTCGGATCGCGCGGCGCACTGCGACATTGGCCGGCGAGGCACGGAAATAGCGCGCCGCGTCGCCGAGGTATGGCTGCAGGAACGCCGCGTTGACGATGAGATAGATGCCCAGGATGGCAAAGGCCACCGGCGCGCTCCAGGGTGAGTTCAAGCCCCAGGGCCATGCCGTAACCAAAGTCTCCACAAAGGGCGTGTCCGAATGCCAGAGTCGGTCGACGCCGACGAACATGCCGGCCACGATCAGCGATATTAGAAGCGCACGCCAGAACGCCCGCAAGCCGGGTTCTCCGGTTAGGAGGTAGGTGGCGATCAAGCCGATCAGCGTTGGGAGCGCTACGATGGTGGCGAGCTCGGCTGCATCCGGTAATTTCTCCGTCGGTTCCCAAAGCGGATTGAACTCAACGCCAAAGTAGACCGCGCTGACAATCACGCCGATCACGCAAAACGCGGCAAGCTTTCTGATGAGACGGAAAGCCCGCCATTTCAGCGCGATAAAGAAGCCGAATACCAGCGAGCTGAAGATCAGCAGGAACGGAGCGACCAGCAGATTCTGGACGACAGAGACTTGCGCAAAAATGACCGCGCCTTTTAGCGCCAGCAGGGCGAGAGAAAGATTCATGAAAGACAGGAAGATGGACGCGACCCACCAGAGCCCGTTGATCCCCTCCTTCATGATCGGGCCCTTTCGGCAAAGCTCGTACAGCCAGAGCAAAACTGCGACCGGCTTGGTTTCGCTCATCAGGTGGGCCCAATAAAGTTCGTGGAAATCGACCGCGCGCTTGTCCCTTGATTCGGGCACCTCGTTGGTTGTCATTACCGTCAGGTCGATATCCGCGCCGTCCCGTTGGGGATGGCTCCACAGCCTTCGGCCCGCGTCATAGGGATTTTCACTGTTCAACCAGACGCCCTTGATGACGCCACGCACGGTTTCCAGCGCCCGCTGGCTCCCAATGCCATGGACGACGAGCACCGCCGTTCGCTTGTGAACCTTGTCGAATTCGGCATCGGTCATGGTCATGGTCATGGGGAAAATTCCTGCCTAAAAATGTAAAAAGGGAATGGTTCATTCAACACAACTTCAGGCAGAGTGACAAGCAGCTTTGCGCCGGCCGCGCAAATCGCCAACTGGCTTCAAGGCGGCGTTACGGCCTATTCAGCCCTCGCGGCGAACGTGCTAGAGCCTGCGCATGACGTCTCTCCCCTCCTCAGTCGATGTCGCCATCATCGGCGCCGGCGCTGCCGGGCTCGGCGCGGCGAATGCGCTGAAAAATTCCGGCCTCTCCGTCATCGTGCTGGAAGCGCGTGATCGCGTCGGCGGCCGCGCACACACCATCATGGCCTCGCCTGACGTCACCTTCGACGTCGGCTGCGGCTGGCTGCATTCGGCAGATGAGAACTCCTTTGTCAAAATCGCCGAACAACTCGGTTTCGAGATCAACAGGTCACTGCCGCCCTGGCGCGAGCGCGCTCACGGCAAGGCGTTTCCGCAGGCCGAGCGCGACGACTTCATGCACGCGCTCAATGCGTTCTACGACCGCGCCGAAGTAGCAGCGGCGGAAGCCGAGAAGAGTGGCCGCGACTGCGCCGCAAGCCTTTATCTTGAGCCTGGTAATCGTTGGAACCCGATGATCGATGCGATCTCGACTTACGTCAACGGCTGCGAGCTCGACCAGGTCTCGATCCTCGACATGGACGCCTATGAAGACACCGACATCAACTGGCGCGTCCGCCGCGGCTATGGCGCGCTGATAGCGGCCTATGGCGCCACGTGTCCGCTTGCGCTCAATTGCGCCGTGACGCTGATCGATCATTCCACCAAGCGCGTCCGCATCGAGACGTCGCGCGGCACGCTGACGGCCGACAAGGTGATCATCACGGTGCCGACCAGCCTGATCGCCGACGAGGCCATCCGCTTTCACCCGCCATTGCCGCAAAAGGTCGATGCCGCGCGCGGCCTGCCGCTTGGCCTCGCCGACAAGGTGACGCTGGCAGTGGATGAGCCGGAGGCGCTGCCCGTAGAGGGTAATCTGCGCGCCGCCACCATGCGCACCGAAATGGGCACCTATCACATCCGCCCCTTCGGCCAGCCCTGCATCGAAGGCTTTTTCGGCGGCCGCTTTGCGCAGTCGCTGGAGGACGCCGGCCCCGGTGCGCTGGCCGCAGCAAGCATCGACGAGATCGTCTCGATCCTCGGCAACGATTTTCGCCGCAAGCTGAAGCCGCTCGCGGAGTCACGCTGGGCGCATGATCCTTTCGCCCGCGGCTCCTATTCACACGCGCTGCCGGGGCATGCGGGAGATCGCGAGGTCCTCGCCGCGCCCGTCGATGGCCGGTTGTTCTTTGCGGGCGAGGCGACCTCGCCGGAGTTCTTCTCGACCGCGCATGGCGCGCGGGATTCGGGTGAGCGGGCGGCGCAGGAAGTTTTGACCAAGCGCTGAGCCTGACATCCGTCATTGCGAGCGAAGCGAAGCAATCCATTTCGCGGCTTGCCGAGACATGGATTGCTTCGTCGCTTTGCTCCTCGCAATGACGGTTGAGGCGACGTTCTTTCCTACTCCATCACCCTCGCCCGCATCTCTGCGTCCGGCACGAAGCATTCATCGTACTTCCCGAAAATCCGGTAGCGATTTGTCGCCACGAGGCTGTAGACCGCGTCGCGCAGCGGCTTCGGTACGGCAAACAGCACACGCGTCCATCGCCAGCCCGGCAGCATGCCGAGCACTGTCAGCGCGGCGTCCGATTTGAGATACGCGACGCCTCCATGCACCACCGCGTTGGTGTCGGGATCGTTGGGATCGATGCCAAACGTCTGCGCCAGTCGTGTACCGTACCCCGACTGGATCGCCGTAAAGCGAAACCTCCGCTCGACGTCGCGTTTCGCGACGAAGCGGACCCAGCGCGAGCAGAAGACGCAGACGCCGTCATAGAGGATCACGTCATCATCTGGCCATTGGGTCACGGATTTGGGCTCATCGGTTATCCAACGTCAGCAGCGCCACCAGCATCAGCACGACCGCGGGTCCCGTTTTCACCAGCGCGCCGAGCGGCTCGATCCAGAGGTCCGGCGTCAGGATTGCGGCGCCGATCATATAGCCGAGCGAGGCAATGATACCCGCTACCAGGCCAAATGCCGAGGTGCGGCGGAACGCGATCAGCACGCCGATGGTCATATCCATTAGGCTGGTACCTACCGTGATGGGGGCAACGAGCGCCGGCGGAAAACCGTGGCTGCGCAGGATTCCGGCCGCCGCGTCATAGGAAATCACCAGCGCAATGAAGCCGGAGACGACCCAGAACAGCACGAGGCTTGCGATCATCAGGGCCTTGATCGGGAATAGCCGGGCGAACCATTTATCCTGGATGGTCGCCACGCGTTTTCCCGCCATTTGCCCGATCGTCTTCGGTATGATGCCGGTGGCGGCCATCCAGCCCGCGGGGCTGCCGCTGACGCCGCGCCGCAGCTCCGCAATCGCCGTGGTCCGCATCGGCGGCATCCAGCCGAGCAAACTCGTGAGGTCGCCGAGCCTGGCGCCGAGATCGAGCAGGAACGCCGGCATCACAATGCGCCACCATTTGCCGGTGCCGAACACCTCGCGAAATTGATCGATCACGTCGCCGAGCGTGACCGGCTGCTCCTGCATCAGGTCCCACGTCACCGCGTTCGCCTCGCCCGGATCGCGCGCGGCAAGCCAGGCAATCGTCGCCGCGATATCCTCCATGGCGACCGGCTGGAATGGCGTCAGCCGTTCGGCGGGCGAAAGATCGATCGGAAGTGCTGCGACCGAGCGCAGCATGGCGCTGCCGCCATAGGCAGCCAATGCCACCACGAAACCCGGCCGCAGGATCGTGTACGGGACGCCGGAATCGGCGATCAGCCGTTCGGCCTCGCGCTTGGTGGTGCTGAAGGCGGTGGCGTCGGTCTCGGCGACACCGGGGATCGAGATATGCACCAGCCGGATCGCGAGGCGGCTTTCGCGGATCGCCTGCAACAGCCGCGCGACGAATTCGCGATGCACGGCGGCGGTGTCGCTGCCGGGGCCGTCCTGCAGCACGCCGAGGCAATTGACGACGAGGCCGACGCCGTGATCGCGCAGCAGCCGCGCCATCGCAGCCGCATCCATCGACATGAGCGGCAGTTCGAGATCGAGCGCGCCGTTCTTCTGCGAGGCGGATAATCTTCGGGCTACGCCAACCACGCGAAATCCCCTCCCGCGCAGATCGTCGGTCACGAAGCGGCCGATCAGGCCGGAGGCGCCGAGCACTAGGATTTTTCGGATGTCGGCGTTCATGCTGCCTAGAACGGTTTGGCGATCATCAGCCAGAGAATAGCCATGACCGAGCCAAACCCGGGAATCCCAAACAGAAACCAGCGGTGGAAAAGTGCGAAATAGCGCGACGGCAACTCCCGGCTTTGCTCCGCCGCCTTGCGCGCGAGATCGCGCATTTCAATCTGCATCAAGACGACCGGCACCCAGAACAGCCCCGCCACCGCATAGAGCCCGAGCGAGATCATCAGCCAACGCTCGCTCCACGCGGTGGAGGACAGCCACATCAGCGCGCCACCGCTCAGCGGCTGCAGCAGCACCGCCGTCAGCGTGAACAGCATGTCGGCGATCACGACGGTCTCTGCCGTGCGCGCGATGAACGCCACGTCCCGGCTGCGATGGGCCATCAGCATAAAGAACGCGATGCCGGCGCCGGTGCCGAGAATGACGATCGCGCCGAGTACATGGAGATATTTGACGAGGAAATACAGCGTCATCGCTTGGCCGCCGGCGTACGGGACCGCGCCCTCAAGGCACGATCGAGTTCAGGTCCGGCGAGGGTTACACCGCCGCCAGTTTCCACCAGCCAGTGGCCTTCACTGCCATGGGCCGGCAGCACGCGAAAATCGGCCTTGCCGCCGGCGGCGCGAAACGCATCGGCCAGTTGACGCGAGAATGCGGGCGAAAAGTAGCTGTCATTGGCAGCCACCAGCCACGTCACTCTCACGCGTGCGGCCTTGCCGAATTCGCCCGCGGCAGCCATCAGCGTGTGCGGCGCGCAGACCCGGCTGGAAGAATCATCGGCATGCCCGCCGCGCCCCGGCGCGAACGCGATGATGGCCGCAACGTTCTTCGGATCTTCGCCGGCCAGCGCCAGTGCACCCCAGGCACCGGCCGAATGTCCGATCACGACCATGCCCTCGGTGCGGATGAAGGGCTGCTTGCGTATGAAGCCGGCGGCAGCGGCGATCGCATCCGCCACAACGCGGCCAGACTTGGCGTAATCAGCCTCGTCGCAGCCGCCCTGATCCTCCTGGTATTTTCCGCCCGTTACGCCGTGACCCGGGCGTTCAGGAACCAGCACGGCAAAACCGCGGGTCACGAGCCATCCGGCGAGCGAGCGGTATTCGGGCTGCGGCATCTGCGCCCGCCGCAACACGTTCTGGGTCGAGGCGTGCGCAATCACGGCGAGCGGAAACGGCCCCTTGCCCGGCGGCCGAAACAGCACCGCATGCGCGGCGGTGGCAGGATCGGGAGCAGGCACCATCCATTGTTGCAGCCGGTGAGGCTCGCCTTCCGGGCCTTGCGCGCCAAGGCTGGGCTGCGCGGCGGCCGCCTTCACACCGATCGCGGCAACGAGGACCAGCGCAGGAAGCATGTTTAGGGGACGCATGAACTGGCCTGGTGCAGCCGAGGGAAGGGCGTATTGCGAAGTCACCAACAGAATACCGCCGGCGAATCAAATCCTGCGCATTTTTCCGTGAACGGATTTCACCGGGCCGTTTGGTTGGATGATTCTAACAACGATTCCGCCGCCATTGCCGTGGCCAAACACCTGATGAGACAGCCCCCTTGTCCTCTTTCGGTACAGACCAACATAAAACTGATGCAGAAAATCCACAGGTTAACCGATAATTAACGATGGACCTTGAAGCCGGCCCGCCGACTTGCTTTGATCAGGATATGAGCACAACCCTGATCGAGGTTCGACCGGCCAAGGCTGCAGACGCAGCCGCGGTGGCGTCTACCCATGATGAAGCCTGGCGCTCCGCCTATCAGGGCATCATTCCCGGCGCCGAGCTCGAAAAACTTATTAACCGTCGCGGCCCGCAATGGTGGGACAGCGCAATCCGCAAAGGCAGCCGCGTCAGCGTGCTGGTGTTCGGCGACAAGGTCGCGGGCTACGCCAATTACGGCCGCAACCGCGCCCGCAGCCTGCATTTCGAAGGCGAGATCTACGAGCTTTATCTGCGGCCGGAATTCCAGGGCCTCGGCTTCGGCCGCCGCCTGTTCACCGCCGCCCGGCGCGATCTGATGCAGAGCGGGCTGAAGAGCATGGTGATCTGGGCGCTGTCGGACAACGATCCGGCGACGGAATTCTACCGCGCGCTCGGCGGTCGCATGGTGGCCCGCTCCTCGGAGAAGTTCGGGGCCAAATCGCTCGATAAAGTCGCTTTTGCCTGGACCAACTGAAGCTATTTCAGGCTTTTCCCTGCTCGGCTGCGGGTCTAAAGGGACCCTGACGCACGCCTGATTCCTGGCGCGCCCCTTAACGCCAAGCGGAGCCACTTATGCGCATTGACGCCATCCCGATCGGAGTAAATCCGCCACACGACGTCAACGTCATCATCGAGGTGCCCGTTGGCGGCGAGCCGATCAAATATGAGATGGACAAGGAAGCCGGCACGCTGGTGGTCGATCGCTTCCTCTATACGGCGATGCGCTATCCCGGCAATTACGGCTTCATCCCGCACACGCTGTCCGGCGACGGCGATCCCTGCGACGTGCTGATTGCCAATACGCGCGCCATCGTGCCGGGCGCCGTGATGAGCGTGCGGCCGGTCGGCGTCTTGCTGATGGAAGACGAGGCCGGCGGCGACGAGAAGATCATCGCCGTGCCATCCTCAAAACTCACCCAGCGCTACGACAAGGTCCGGAACTACAACGACCTGCCCGACATCACGCTGCAGCAGATCCAGCACTTCTTCGAGCACTACAAGGATCTCGAAAAGGGCAAATGGGTGAAGGTGCTGCGCTGGTGCGGCGCCGAGGACGCCCACCGCCTCATCCTGGAAGGCATCGAGCGCGCCAAGAAGAAGTAGCTTCTTTCAGCGCGTCGTGGCCGCTGACGAGGTAGTGTCATTCCGGGGCGATGCGTCAGCATCGAGCCCGGAACGACGGTAACTCCTACACCCCCGGCTTCGGCAGCCCGTGAATCGCACAGGCCGCACGTAGCGTATTCACCAACAGGCACGCCACCGTCATCTGGCCGACGCCGCCCGGCACCGGCGTAATCGCACCGGCGACCTCGGCGACTTCCTTGAAGGCGACATCGCCGACCAGCCGCGTCTTGCCGTCGGCCAAGGGCAGGCGGTTGATGCCGACGTCGATCACGGTGGCGCCTGGCTTGATCCAGTCGGCGCGCACCATTTCGGGCTTGCCGACCGCGGCATAGATTAGATCGGCGCGCGCGCAGAGTTGCGGCAGGTCCTTTGAGCGCGAATGCGCGATCGTCACCGTCGCATTTTCATTCAGCAGCAATTGCACCAGCGGGCGGCCAACCAGGTTGGAGCGGCCGATGACGATCGCGTTCATGCCTTCCAGCGAGGCATGCACGCTCTTGGTCAGGATGATGCAGCCGAGTGGCGTACACGGCGACAGCGCGGCAAAGCCGCCGGCCAGCCGGCCGGCATTGTTGGGATGCAGCCCGTCGACATCCTTGGCGGGATCGATCGCGTTGATAATGGTTTCGGCGTGAAGCGATTTCGGCAGCGGCAATTGCACGAGAATGCCGTGCACGGCGGGATCGTGGTTGAGCTTTGCGATCAGCGCCAGGAGATCGGCCTGCGCGACGTCGGCGGGCAGTTTGTGCTCGAACGAGGCCATGCCGGCGGCCTGCGTCTGGGTGTGCTTGCTGCGGACATAGACCTCGCTGGCGGGGTCGTTGCCGACCAGAACCACCGCAAGGCCCGGCGTGACCTGATGCTCGCCTTTGACCCGCGCGACCTCTTCCGCGACACGGGCGCGAAGCTCCGCCGCAATGACCTTTCCGTCGATAATGCGTGCCGTCATCTCAATCCTTCGTCTTCGCTTTGACGCATGATCCTTTCGGAAAACCAGTTCCCACTTTGCGCTTCCGCGGCCCTCCGGGTCCGGATCATGCTTTGGCGGCGGCTACCTTTCGCAGCGTTTCGCCGAGAATCTTGGGATCGCCATCAACGGCGACCTGCTTGATGCGCGAGGTCATGCCCGACAGGATTTTCACCCTCGCCTTCGGGACGCCGAGCACCTTCGCCAGCAGTTCCGTGACCGCACGGTTGGCCTCGCCGCCGTCGGCGATGGCGCGGACGCGAACCTTCACCACCGAGCGGCCGTTGGCGAGCGTCTCAATGCCATCGATATCGTCGCGGCCGCCGCGTGGTGTCACCCGCAGCGCGACACTGATGCCGTCGGTGGAGTAGCGCCAGGGATCCATCGGGCATCCGTCAGCTATCAGTGCTCGCGGTCAGATGACGTTGGGGTAGATATAGTAGAGAATTACCCGCTGGAAGAGCATGATGATCAGGATCAGGATGATCGGCGAAATGTCGAGCCCACCCAGGTTGGGCATGAACCTGCGAATCGGCGCCAGCGCCGGCTCGGTGATCCGGTACAGGAATTCCGCCACCGCCGCGACGAACCCGTTGCGCGTGTTCACGACATTGAAGGCGATCAGCCAGGACAGGATGGCCGCGGCGATCAAAAGCCAGACGTATAGGTCAAGGACAATGATGACGATGTCGAGGATAGCGCGCATGGGAGGGGGAGCTCGCGAGGAGGGATAGACAGCTAGATATCGGTTCATCCCCCCGCAAACAAGGGAAGTTCCCGGCAAAATCACGCCAAAATCGGTACTTTCACCGTTCTTGACTTGGCCTTGGGCCGGACTGTAAATGGCGCCGATTGTCGGCTGCTTCGGGTCATATCGAGGCGGTCGCGACGGGGCCATAGCTCAGCTGGGAGAGCGCGTCGTTCGCAATGACGAGGTCGGCGGTTCGATCCCGCCTGGCTCCACCACGCTTCGCCCTTCGGGCTACGCGTGGCGCAGCCACGTGATGCCCGAAGGGTGAAGCGTGGTGCCCGGCGAAGCCCAACGGGCGAAGACGGGCCGGACCCGCAACAAGGTAATCGTCGCCCCTCCCCCTCACTTCCCCGTAAACCGCGGCGGCCGCTTCTCGACAAAACTCGCTACCCCCTCCCGGAAATCGCTCCCCTTCAGCGCGATCTGCATTTCGCGGTTGGCGTCGATGGTGGCTTCGGCGAGCGTCTGGAACGGCACGTCGTAGAGCTGGCGCTTGATGACCGAAATCGCGCTGGGCGAGACGAAATCGGCGAGATCGCGCGCGTAGGCATACGTCTGCTCGCGCAACTGCTCCGGCGGATAGATCCGGTTGACCAGCCCGATCCGCAACGCTTCCTCGCTTGAGACTCGCCGCGCCGACATCAGCAAATCCAGCGCATTGGCGTGGCCGACGATGCGCGGCAGCATCCAGCTAATGCCGTGCTCGGCGATCAGCCCGCGGCGCGCAAACGAGGTAGTGAAGACGGTGTTGTCGGCCGCAAAACGCAGGTCGCAATAAAGCGCGTGGACCAGGCCGATGCCGGCGGTGGCGCCGTTGAGCATGCCGATCACGGGTTTTGGGATCGCCGGATAATAGGCGTAGCGCGTCTGCCAGTCCGCCCGGCGGTTCATGTCGAAGGGCGGGATGTTCTCGCCGCGCCTGATCTCGCTGGGGTCGATGGCCTGCAACGCCTCCATGTCCGCACCTGCGCAGAAGGCGCGGCCGGCGCCGGTGAGCACGATGACGCGGACATCGTCGTCGGCGCTGGCCGCCTCCATCGCGTGGCGCACGTCGTGCTCCATGGTCGCGGTCCATGCGTTCATGCGGTCGGGGCGGTTGAGCGTGATGGTCGCGATCTTGTCGCTCACCTCGTAGAGAATATGCTGATAGGTCACCGCGGGTCTCCCTGTCGTTCTTGTCATTGCCGTGCGGGCTCAGGAGCGCGACACTATCACATCGGCGGTCTTTGAAAGACGTGCGATGGCGCGGGTGAAATTCCGCGTGGCGGCTATTCGGCCGCTTCCAGCAGAGCCGCGTGCGGCGCGCACACGATCCAGCCTGCAATGAAATTCTTCAGCCACGCCCGTTCGACGACGTCGTGCACGGCGCGGCCTTCGAAGTGAAGGTGACGCGGCTGCGCGCCCGGCGAATCCATCCGCACGCATCCGCGCGTGGTCCAGCGATGCATCATGGCGTAGGTGACGTCGGGATGAAACTGGAAGCCGAACGCGTGGCCGTGCCGAAACGCCTGCACCGGAAAGTCATCGCCTTCCGCCAGCAGTTCGGCGCCGTCAGGCAGTTGAAATCCTTCGCCGTGCCAATGGTAGACGCGCTCCGGCCAGTCCGAACAGAGCGCGTGACCAGCAGCGGTTGGGCGGATCGGATAGTAACCGACCTCGACCCTGCCTTCATGATGCGGCGCGACCTGCGCGCCCAATTGCTTGGCGAGCATCTGCGCGCCCAGGCAGATGCCGAGAAACGGCCGCCGCTCGCGCAAGGGAATTTCGATCCAGTCGATCTCGCGGCGGACATAGTCGTCGGAGTCGTTGGCGCTCATCGGGCCGCCGAAGATGACGGCGCCGGCATGCTGGGCCAGCGTTTCCGGCAACGGGTCGCCGAACCGCGGTCGCCTGATATCGAGGGGATAGCCGAGCGCGCGCAGCGCGTTGCCAACCCGGCCGGGTGTCGAGCTTTCCTGGTGGAGCACGATCAGAACCGGTGACGGGGATGCGGCGTCAGGCGCAAGCGCAGGCAGCGCCCCTCTGCCCGGAAAGGGCACGATGTTGTCGCCATTTTTGCTCGACCGGAACGACATCGACGTTGCTCAGGTGTCTCGAATCGAAACCATACCTAAGTGAGTATTAATTTCGCGTGAGTTCACACACACATCCAAAAATGTAAGCAAACCGGCGGGCCAGATGCGGTCAGCTCCCCCGGCCCGCGGTGCGAACGGGCAAGAACACCGGAAAAACCCGGGGATTCTTCAGCGCTGGCGGAGCTGGAAGCGACCGATCGCCCCGAGGATAAAGGAGCGCGGAAACAGCCGGAGCATGAACGGCACAAACTTGATGCCGAGGCCGGGCAACACTGCCCGTTTGTTCGCCATCAATCCGCTGTAGGCCTGCTGCGCGACATCAGCCGACGACATATTGAGGATCGACGAATCATAGCCGGGTCTAAATCCTGCGCGTGCCTGAAATTCCGAGGGCACGGGCCCCGGACACAACACTGTCACGCGCACGCCATGTGGCGCCAGTTCTGCACGCATGGCTTCGGTGAACGACAGCACATAGGCCTTGGACGCGTAATAAACCGCCATTCCCGGTCCCGGCAGAAAGCCCGCGATCGAGCCGACGTTGAGAAGGCCGCCGCGATTGCGGATCAGGTGATCGGAAAACCGCAGTGACAGGTCCGTCAGCGCGCGGATGTTGACGGCGATTATCTCGAGCTGGTTGGACCGATCGCGCTGGATTGCTCTGCCAAATACGCCAAATCCGGCGTTGTTGACGAGGTATTCAACCTCCACGCCGGAGGCGGTCAAGGCCTCGGCAATCCTGTCGCCACAGTCGGGTTGCGCAAGGTCGCAGGGGATGACGATCGGCGCCGTGCCGCCGGCCGCCTTAATTTCCGTCGCCAACGCTTCCAGGCGATCAGCGCGCCGCGCCACCAGCGCCACGCGATGACCCTTCGATGCAAAAACGCGCGCCAGCTCGGTGCCTATGCCCGCCGATGCACCAGTAATCAGCGTCACACGCTCGGTCACGGTTGAATGCTCTTAAAATCAAATCAGGGTTATGCTGCAGCACGGGAACGAGAGCATAGGCGCGCGGTGTGGCGCAAGCCATCCCCCAAACATGGCCCATGCCGGCCTGTGTGCTCCACGCGCTGAAGTCTCTATGTTTTCAGGCTTATCGCGCGCTGCCGCAGCCGGTTGCGGCGAACATCAAAGTTTCGTCATCTGCAATGACGCGTGGCTGCGCCGCTCATTGTCACATTGCTGCGTCTTCGGCCTTCGGCGCACCTGCGGACGAGACCGGCTGCCGCTCAGCCACCCGACGCTTGAGGTCGATCCGGTCGCGCGAGGAAATGCCGAGCAGGTCAGCCGCGCGCCAGACGACGTTATCCTCGAACTCACTGACCTGGCCGTCCGCGTATACCACTTCCCACATCATCTCGATGATGCGAAGCCGGCCCTCTTCGTTCACCGAACGCATGATGACGCTGGTGAAACGATAGAGATCGACCGCCTCGCCTTCGGCCCGCGTCGCCGACGCGATCAAATGATCCGCAGTCCCGGGATCGAGCTTGAATCGGCTTTCGATCAAACTGTGCAATTTGCGCTTCTCGATCGCGCTCGGCTCGCCGTCGAGCGAGACGACGTGGACCAGTAGCGCAGTCGCCGCGAGAAGATACCCGGTATCGTCGAACGCGAAGTCCGGATCCGCGTTGGGGGCAACGATGTCGGCAATGAATTGGCGCAGTCCGTCGAGCATCAATCTACCTGCAAATTCGAAGAAGCTGTCGAGCGAATATGGGTCGAAGACTTGGCCTTCGCAATCCGCGCGATGGGTGGCTGACAGGGCGCGCAGATTAAATCGGCGTCACGTTGGGTGTGACGGAAACATCTGCGCGAAACCTGGGCAGTGCCCAAAGCCGCCACGGCGAACGGCGCGCCTTCGCTTTTCTGCTGGCTCGGCCCGGGTTCAAAGCATGTAACCTTGCTGCTTCGGCAAGACACGGCCTATCGGCCAATGGCCGACTGCGCGATTCGCCGCAGGCAGTCGGTCGATATCCAATTGCAAATCATTCGCATTTGCACTAGGGAAAGAACTCATTGTTTCAGCAAGCTATTTTCAAAGAGGAAACGACCATGACCTCGTTGCGCTTCGCACTTGGTGCTGCCGTTATGTTGGGAATCGCGTCCGGAGCAGCGCTTGCGGCAGGTGACCTGTCGCGGCAGACGCCGATCGAGGTGACGGTCGATCTCGGCTCGCCCGGCAAACACGAATTCGCGCCGAAGCAACTCAAGTTCGAAACCGGCAAGCTCTACAAGCTGATCCTGCGCAATTCGAGCAACGATCCGCACTACTTCACCTCGCACGCGTTCTCGCAGATGGTGTTCACGCGCAAGGTGCAGGTGACGCAGCAGCAGAACGGCAAGACCGTTACGCTCGCCGAATTCAAGGGCGCGATTCGCGAGATCGAGGTCTATCCGGGACAATCCGCCGAATGGTGGCTGGTGCCGATCGCGGCCGGCCGCGTCAACGATCTACGCTGCGACATCAAGACCAGCGACGGCAAGACCCACGCCGAGCTCGGCATGACCGGCGAGATCGTGATCGAGTAGTGTCGTTTAAGGTATCTCGTACACCATCACCTTGTCGGCGATGCCGCGCAGCGCCGCTTCCTTCTGGATCGGCCTGATCGCCTTTTTCGCCAGAATGGTGGCAACGGCCGGCGATTCGATCACAGGTCCCGTGATGTGGATCTCCTGCGAGGTCGACAGGTGCTGCACCCTTGAAGCGATGTTGACGGTCTGACCGAAATAGTCCTGCCGCTCGTTCAGCATCACCGCCAGGCACGGACCTTCGTGGATGCCGATCTTGATAATCAGGTCTTCCCGGCCGCGCTCGGCATTCAGCGTCGCCATTGCCGCCCGCATGCGCAGGCCCGCGACGATCGCATGTTCCGGCCTGATGAAGGTCGCCATCACGGCATCGCCGATCGTCTTCACGACCGCGCCCTTCTCCGATGCGATGATTTCGAGCAGCGCGTGGAAATGCGCTCGCACCAGGTCGAAGGCGGCGAGATCGCCGACCCGCTCATAGAGCGCGGTGGAGCCCTTGAGGTCCGTGAACAGGAAGGTCAGCGAGGTGATCTTGAGGCGCTGATCGACGTTGAGATTATCCGCCTTGAAGACGTCGCGAAACGTCTGGTTGGACAGCATCCGCTTGGCGGTCAGGATCGGCTTGCGCTTGCCGAGCAGCTCATGGAGCGTGTCGTTGGCGACCCAGACCGCGGGCAGCACCCGGTGGTCGGTCTGATTGTCTAGCGACAGCCGTAGTGGTCCCGGCCGCATCACCGTCGAGCCCGTGGGCGCCTGCAGCTTGTTGAAGACGATCGAAAACTGTTGCCGCTCGCGGGTCGGCTCGCCCTGGACATCGAAGAAATGCGCCGAATGCGTCACCGGCTCGAACACGATCACGAACTGGTTGGGCAATTGCAGCGACAGCACCGCCTTCTCGCCCGCCGGCAGCTCGATGGCTTCCAGCGAGATCTCGTCGATCAGACGCTTGATCGATTCCTCGCTCAGGTCCATCCCCGAGCTCCAGAATATCTGGCGGTTATATTCCCAGATCGACAGCGTATTGGGATCGTGCGCGGCGATGCGCCTGACGCGCGGGCTGACCGTGAAAGCGACCTCGACGCGGTCGTCGACCGATGCCTCGTAACCTTGGGCGCATAGCGCGCAATTGTAATCGTCGTGGCGTAGCGATTTCAGGGTGCTGTGCGCGCCGAGCACGCCACCGCAGCCGGGGCACAGCACATTCCAGGTGAGATCGAACAGCCCGAGCCGCGCCGAATGCAGGAAAGCCGAGATGACCTTTTCCTCGTCCAGCCCGTAGCGCGCGGCGAAATCCAACAGGTTGATCCGGTTGAGGTCGCGGTCCTCGCCCTTGGCGATCAGTTGCGAGATGGCATCGACCACCGCGGGATCGGCGGTCTGCTTCAAGACTGCGAACTGGGCCTGGGTATCGCTCATGGTGACAACCTAGATGTCGCTCCCGCGGCGGCTGCGCAAGGTGCGCTTCCTTCTCTGACGCATTTTCTTCGCCTGGTCCGGCAATCCCCGATCAAAAAAAGACTACCGAGGCGTGATGGCGAACATCGGCGAACGGTCGGGCTGTGTCGTCACCACGCCGACCGGCATCACCGGATCCTTGTCAACCAGCGTGACGCGAAACGCGCCGATCATCTTCGCTAGCGCCAGCGTCGCCTCGACCAGCGCGAAATGCGCGCCGATGCAAACGCGGGCGCCGACGCCGAACGGCAGATACGCGAAGCGGTCGGGCGGCGTTCCCGTCATGAAGCGGGACGGGATGAAGGCACTCGGATCGCGCCACAATTTTTCGTGCCGATGCAACAGCCACGGCGCGATCAGAATGACGTCCTTCTTCTTGACCGGCAGGCCCGCGATCTTATCTGGCCCGATCGCCGCGCGTGCGATCAGGAACGCCGGCGGATAGAGCCGCATGGTCTCGTCGATCACCGCGCGGGTGAATTTCAACCGCTCGATATCGGACGCGCCGTTGACAGGCGCGGTCTGTACTTCGCTCGCCACCTGCTCCTGCGTGGCAGGATCGAGCGCCAGAAGATAGAGCGCCCAGAACAGTGCGGTCACCGTCGTCTCATGGCCGGCGAGAATCATGGTCGCGACCTGATCGCCGAGTTGCTCGTCTGAGAAGGCTTCGCCGGTTTCCGGATCGCGCGCGTCGCCCATCAGGTCGAACAGATCGCGCGCCGGCGCGCCCGCGGTTTTGCCGGCGGCGCGGCGCTCGGTCATCAACATGCCGACGAATACGGTCCAGCGCTTGCGGAAGCGGCTGCGCGCAATATCCTGCGGGCTTGGCCAGCTCAACGGCAGCAGCAGATCGAGGAAATGCGGGCGCGCCAGCCGCTCGCCATATTCCATCACGAAATCGCGCAAGGCAGCGCCATGGCGATCCATCCCGAACGAGAACATGGTGCGCCCGGCGATCTCGAGCGCCATCCGCTGCATCGCCTCGCGCAGGTCGACGTGTCCATTGCTGGCGGCTCTCAGCTTGGCGACCGTCTGGTCGGTCGCCGCCAGCATGTGCGGAATGAGCGGCATCACCGCGCGCGGCGTGAATGCCGGCGCCAACGTGCGGCGCTGATGCTTCCACGCGCGCCCTTCCGCGATCAAAAGACCTTCGCCGAGGATTGGACGCAGCACCCGGATACCGGCCGGCGTTCGCGTATAATTTTCGTAATTGTCGACCAGCACATGCTTGATCGCATCCGGCGCGTTGAGAATGAATGTGCTGCGTCCAAAGAAGCGGCCCTGGACGATATCTTCCTCATAGGCCCGCTGGCCCCAGCTACCGATCGGGCTTTCGCGGATAGCCTTCATCCGCCCGAACACCGTCATGTCGTCGGGCGCCCGCGGCGGGCTCGGCGGCACCAGCGGTGCGCGCGCAACCGTCATGTCGTAGGCTTCGGCTATGCTCATCGGCGCCACTCTCGTAGCCCGGACGAGCGTGGCGATATCCGGGACCAACGCCCCGCATATCGCTTCGCTCATGCGGGCTACGGCTCCAACTATGTATTCGATCCGGGCGCCACAAAGGCGCACCCGTCAGGAAACAGCTAATAAGTCAGTTCGGCAACCGCAATCCGGTTTTCCGAGGCCGGCCAGGCCCGCGCCACGATCCGCTCGGTGTTGAACATGGTCACCACGGGCCTGCCGACTTCCTCTGCCGGAAGCCGCAAGGTCGTGACCGAATCGGTCGGCACGCCGGATTTCACGTCCCTAGGCTCCTTGCCGTCGATTAGCACTACGTCCCGCGGCAGGCCGAAATAGCCCCGCGGACGCGACATCAGGACCACGGCGCCCGCGCCGGTATCGGCCGGCCCGAGCGGGCGTGCGGCACGCAGATGCACGATTTCGGAGGAGCGCGGAAGCGGCGAGCGGTAGAAATGGGTCGTCGGCGAACCCGCTGACGTCAACATGATTTCGAGAAACCAGGTAGCCTCGACCTGCGCCGGGCCCCAACGGCCGTCGGCGCCGGTTTGCGAAGAATGGATGGGACCGCCGGTCCGTTCACCGGTCTCGGCAGAGACGCGATAGATTTCGACCGTCGCGCCGGAGACCGGACGGTTGGTGACAACGCCGCCCGGCGTACCCGTCACAAGCCCGCTCAGCCTGACTTCCGCTTCCGGCACGATCTCGATTCGGGACGGCTCTGCGCCAGCGATAAATTTGTAGATCTCGCGAAACGCGCGCGGATGAAACGCGACCTCGCGATGATCGAGCGCGCCGAGCACCAGATTGGTCGCGCCCTTCAGCGCAGGACCATCTGATGTCACGCCGGTCGGTATGCCCGGCTTGCCGACGAAGCGTCCGTCGGGTTGCGCATATTTGTCGTTGCCGTCGCTGCGCAAAGTGAGAAACGCCGTGCCCGGCGTCGCCTCGCTGTCGCCCTCGTTCAAGCCGCGCAAGAACGGGCCGCGGCCGTTGAACTCGTTATTGATGCCGTCATCCCAATCATAGATTCCGTGATTGGGAACGCCGCACAGCACGGCGTGGCTCACATCAGCTCCGCCGCCATTTCTGATGTAATTGCGGATCGAATAGCCGCCGCGCGAATTACCGACGAGGGCGATGCGCCGCCGCGCCGGTGCGACGCTGCAATTCCTTGACGGCCTCGCCGAGCTCGCGGCGCTGGTCTTCGGTCGAGGAACGGTTCGGTTGCTGCACCTTGTCATCGGTGCGCGCCAGAGGATCGGTAAAATTGAACGCCAGCATTCGCTCGCGTGGCACGCCATTCGATTCCATTCGCCACAGCGTCGTTATCCAGAGTGCCGCGTGGTCGCCATTGCCATGCACGAACAGGATCGGCGGAACGGCCGCTGGTGCGGTCTGCGCCCGCGCCGGCAAACCGAGGAGCGGAAGACCGCCCGCCAGCAAAGGCAACGCTCCGGCACCCTTGAGGATCAACCGCCGCGACAGCCGCATTCCGAAACCTTCCGTTGCTTTTCAATACCTTAGCTGTGCGATAGCACCGCCGATAGTGCTGCTTCGACTGGACAGGCCAGGGCTTTCGCAGGCATCACTTTATATTCGAATGGAATCAAGCCGGTGACAGAACGCCAACGGAACCGATCATGACCGACCAGCCGAAACGCTCGCGTCTTGCGACTGACGGGATCGCAGCGCCGTTGCGACACGCGGTGTTCCGGCGCATCTGGCTCGCCAGCCTCGTTTCCAACCTGGGGATTTTGATCCAGGGCGTCGGCGCGGCCTGGGCGATGACGCAGATGACTTCTTCGGCCGACAAGGTCGCGCTGGTGCAGACCGCGCTGATGCTGCCGGTGATGCTGATCTCGATGCCCGCCGGCGCCATCGCCGACATGCACGACCGCCGCATCGTCGCGCTGGTCTCGCTCGGCATCGCGCTTGTCGGCGCAACCGCGCTCACGGTGCTGGCGTGGCTCGGCCTCGTGACGCCGAATATCCTCTTGGCGCTGTGCTTCGTCGTCGGCAGCGGCATGGCGCTGTTCGGGCCGGCCTGGCAGGCCTCAGTGACCGAGCAGGTGCCGGCGGAAACGCTGCCGGCGGCGGTCGCGCTCAACGGCATCAGCTACAACATTGCGCGCAGTTTCGGCCCGGCGATCGGCGGAATCGTCGTTGCTACCGCGGGCGCCGTGGCGGCGTTTGCCGTCAATGCGGTGCTGTATCTGCCGCTGATGGTGGTGATGTTTCTGTGGAATCGCGCCAACGAGCCGTCGCGCCTGCCGCGCGAACGGCTCAACCGCGCCATGGTCTCCGGCGTGCGCTACATCACCAATTCGCCGTCGATCAAGATCGTGCTGACGCGCACGCTGGTCACCGGCATCATTGGCGGCTCGGTCTCGGCGCTGATGCCACTGGTCGCCCGCGATCTCCTGCATGGCGGCGCGCAAACCTACGGCATCATGCTCGGGGCCTTCGGCATGGGCGCGGTATTCGGCGCGCTGAATATCGGCGAGGTGCGGCGGCGCATGAGCGGGGAGGCCGCGGTGCGCGCCTGCGCGATATCGATGGCCGGCGCGATCGCGGCGGTCGCCCTGAGCACCAACGCGGTCCTGACGGCGATTGCACTCGTGCTCGCCGGCGCGGTGTGGATGCTGGCGGTCGCCCTGTTCAATATCGGCGTGCAGCTTTCAGCGCCCCGCTGGGTTGCGGGCCGCTCGCTGGCGGCTTTCCAGGCGTCGATCGCCGGCGGCATTGCGGTGGGAAGCTGGGGCTGGGGACACCTCACCGACCTCGCCGGCGTGGAGATCGCGCTATTGGTCTCGGCCGGGCTGATGCTGATCTCGCCCCTGCTCGGCATCTGGCTGCGCATGCCGCCGGTCGGCGCGCGCAACGAGGATGCCACCGAACTGCTTGCCGATCCCGAGGTGCGGCTGTCGCTCACGGGGCGCAGCGGGCCGCTGGTGGTCGAAATCGAATATCGCGTCGCGCAGGACAACGCGCGCGCGTTTCATAATGTGATGCAGGAAGTGCAGCTCAGCCGCCAGCGCAACGGCGCCTATGGCTGGTCGATCGCGCGCGACATCGGCGACCCCGAATTGTGGACCGAGCGCTACCATTGCCCGACCTGGCTCGATTATCTGCGCCAGCGCAACCGTGCGACGCAGTCCGAGCGCGCCCTGCACCAGCGCGCGATCGACTTTCACCTAGGGCCGGAGCCGATCCGCGTCCGCCGCATGCTGGAGCGGCCGTTCGGCTCGGTCCGCTGGAAGGAAGATACCCCCGACCGCGCGGCCAACGAGGTCTTGCCGGTGGTCGCGACCGCGGCAGGCAGCAGCACCTGACCCATCGGTAAGGGTGCCGCGCCGCGGCTATTGAGCGCAGAAATGGCGCGGGAATAAATCAGCCCAACTTGATTCAGCGTACTGCCGACACCGCGCCACCAACTTCCTGCGACTAAAGTGCAAGACGCCGGTGGGCATTCGCCCAGCCGAACGCGAACAGGTCCTGCTTCGCGCCTGCGAGATAGCAACGTTACCCTGCCAATTGAGCGATTCATAAGGAGCCCGCGCACTTCCCGCTTGCCAAAATGCCGCGCAAGCCTTTGACTTGTCGTTGAGACAAACAAGCCTGCGGCGACAGCGGGCGACATCTCAACCGGGAGGAGCTCATGAGCAAGCGTAGCGATACAAGAACGACGCGGCGCCGTTTCCTGACGGCCGCGGCCGCCGGCGGTGCGGCGATTGCGATGCCACAAGTCAGCCGGGCGCAGACGGCAACCCTGAGGATGCAGGGCTCGTGGGGCAAGGCCGACGTCTTCAACGAGATGGCCGAAGACTATGTGAAGCGCGTCAACGAGATGGCGGGCGGCCGGTTGCGCATCGACTATCTGGTGGGCGGCTCGGTCGTGCACCCGTTCCAGGTGTTCGACGGCGTGCATGGCGGCCAGATCGACGCGGCACATACGGTGACCGTCTACTGGTACGGCAAGCACAAGGCCGCGTCGCTGTTCGGCACCGGGCCCGTGTTCGGCTTCAATGCCAACGAGGGTCTTGGCTGGATTCACAACGGCGGTGGCAAGGAGCTGTTCGAAGAACTCCAGACCCAGATCATGAAGGTCAATATCAAGAGCTTCTTCGCAATGCCGATGCCGACCCAGCCGCTCGGCTGGTTCAAAAAGCCGATCAACAGCGATGCCGACCTGAAGGGGCTCAAGTACCGCACCGTGGGTCTCGCCGCCGACTTGTTCCAGGTGATGGGCGCCTCTGTCGCGCAGCTTCCGGGCGGCGAAATCGTGCCGGCCATGGAGCGCGGCGTGATCGACGGATTCGAGTTCAACAACCCGACCTCGGACAGGCGCTTCGGCGCGCAGGACGTCGCCAAGAACTACATGTTGGGCAGCCACCATCAGGCGACGGAATACTTCGAGATCATGTTCAACCGCACGAAGTACAATGCGCTGGCCGCCGAGCAGAAGGCGATCCTGCAGTATGCCGCAGAGGCAGTCTCCTCCGCCAACGAGTGGAAGGGGATGGATTATTACTCCAAGGACCTGCAGGAACTGATCAGCAAGGACAAGGTCAACGTTCAGCGGACGCCGAAGTCCGTATTCGATGCGCAGATCAAGGCATGGGACGGCTTGATCGCCCAGCTCGGGTCGGATCCATTCATGAAGAAGGTGATGGACTCGCAGAAGGCATGGGTGCGCCGTGTGGTTTACTACAATATGACCAACGCGACGGATTATCGTGGCGCCTTCGAGCACCACTTCCCGGGTGTGCTCAAGGTCTGACGAGCCCGCAGCGCTGATCGGAGGTACGAATAATGGGCGGCGCGGTTGACGCGCCGCTCAGCCAGCAACTGGGGGACATCCGGATGTGCGATTTGCCGCGAGTTCAACTCGCATGAAGAAATTTCTGTTTTTCATCGATGAACTCAGCACATGGGTTGGCAAGGCGTTCGCCTGGCTGATCCTCGTCCTCACGCTCGGTGTCAGCTACGAGGTGTTCATGCGCTACGTGTTGCGTGCGCCGACCACCTGGGCATTCGACATCAGCTACATCACCTATGGCGCGATGTTCCTGATGGCCGGCGCCTACACGCTCTCGCGCAACGGCCATGTGCGCGCCGATGTGGTCTACCGGCTGTGGTCGCCGCGCACCCAGGCGACGATGGACCTCGTTCTCTACATTCTGTTCTTCCTGCCGGCGATTGCGGCATTGATGTATTCGGGCTGGAATTATGCCGATATGTCGGTGCGCTTCCGCGAAGTCAGCATCTTCAGTCCGGCCGGCGTGCCGGTGTTTCCGCTGAAGGCGCTGATCCCGATCACCGGCCTGCTTCTGTTTCTGCAAGGCTTCGCTGAAATCATCCGCTGCGTACTGTGCATCCGCACGGGCCAATGGCCGCAACGCCTGCACGACGTCGAGGAAACCGAGAGCCTCATCATCCGCGAGCATCAACAGCACCAGGCTGCGGTGGAGCCGACCGAGAAAGGAGCCGGCGCATGACCGACCCTCAACTCGGCATGCTGATGCTGGGGCTGTTCATCTTCATCATCATGCTCGGCTTCCCGATCGCCTTCACGCTGATGGCGATGGGCGTCTCGTTCGGCTACTATGCCTACTACACGCCCGGTCAGGAGTTCTTCCAGAACCGCATCTTCACGCTGCTGGTGCAGAAGACGTTCGAGGTCACGTCCAGCGACGTGCTGGTGGCGGTTCCGCTGTTCCTCTTCATGGGCTACCTGATCGAGCGCGCCAACATTCTCGATCGCCTGTTCTACTCCCTGCAATTGTCGATGAAGAACGTGCCGGGCGCGCTGGCGGTGGCTACTCTGATCACTTGCGCAATGTTCGCCACCGCCACCGGCATCGTCGGCGCCGTTGTCACGCTGATGGGGCTGCTGGCTTTGCCCGCCATGCTGCGGGCCGGCTACGACACCAAGCTGTCGGCAGGCGTGGTCTGCGCCGGCGGCTGCCTCGGCATCCTGATTCCACCGAGCATTCTCCTGATCGTCTACGCGGCCACCGCCGGCGTTTCGGCGGTCAAGCTTTATGCGGCCGCGTTTTTTCCGGGGTTCCTGCTGGCCGGGCTGTACGTCCTCTACGCTATCACGCGCGCGATCATCAATCCCGCGCTCGCACCGAAGCTGCCGCCCGAGCAGACTAACGTGCCGATCTCCACGGTGATCTGGGCGCTCGCCACATCATTCTTGCCGCTCGCGCTCCTCATCGTCGCCGTACTCGGCGCCATCCTGTTCGGGCTGGCGACGCCGTCCGAGGCGGCCGCGGTAGGTGCCCTCATGAGCATCGTTCTGGCGGCCGCCTATCGTTCGCTCAACTACACGATGATGAAGGAATCGGTATATCTGACGGTGCGCGCCACTGCGATGGTCTGCTACTTGTTCATCGGGTCGTGGACGTTTTCCGCGGTGTTTGCCGTCCTTGGCGGACAGACCGTGGTCGAGCAGTTCTTCGCCTCGATGAACCTGTCGCCGATCCAGTTCCTGCTATTGACCCAGATCATCATCTTCCTGCTCGGCTGGCCGCTGGAATGGACCGAGATCATCATCATCTTCGTGCCGATCTTCCTGCCGCTGCTTCCCAACTACGGCATCGATCCGATCTTCTTCGGCATCCTGGTCGCATTGAACACGCAGACAGCGTTCAACACGCCGCCCGTCGCGATGGCCGCCTTCTATTTAAAGGGCGTGGCGCCGCCGCAAGTGAAGCTCACCGACATCTTCTCCGGCGCGCTTCCCTTTGTCGGCCTGGTCTTCTTCACCATGGCTCTGGTCTACATCTTCCCGGAAATTGCGTTGTGGTTGCCCAGCTATCTCTATGGATCGCGGTGAGCCGGCCCGGTAAAGCGCTGAAAGGATGCGCATGAGTCTCAATGCGCTCGGGCTTGCGGAAGCGGCGGCCGGCATCCGCGACGGCCGGCTCAGCTCAGTGGAGCTTGTCGCCGACTGCTTGAAACGCATCGACGAAACCGATCGCGACATCGAGGCGTGGGCATTCCTCGATCGCGACTACGCGATGCGGCAGGCCGAGGCCGCGGACGACCGTCGCAAGCAGGGCAAGGCCACAGGCCCGTTGCATGGCGTGCCACTGGGCATCAAGGATATCTTCGATACCGGCGACATGCCGACGGAATTCGGATCCAGCCTGTGGGCCGGACGCACGCCGCGCCGCGATGCGGTGGCGGTGGCGCGCCTGCGGGCGGCAGGGGCCGTGATCCTCGGCAAGACGGTGACGACCGAGTATGCCTATTTCAATCCCGGCAAGACCCGAAATCCGCACAACCCGGCTCACACGCCGGGCGGGTCATCGTCGGGCTCCGCCGCGGCCGTTGCAGCGCTGATGGTGCCGGGCGCCATCGGCTCGCAGACCAATGGGTCCGTGATCCGCCCTGCCGCCTTCTGCGGGGTGGTTGGCTTCAAGCCGACACACGGTCTCATTCCACGGAGCGGCGCGCTACTGCTATCGCGGGCACTCGATCATGTCGGCGTGTTTGCTCGCTCGGTCGACGATGCAGCACTGCTGGCACAGACGCTTGCAGGTTTCGACGAGGAAGATCCGGATACGCGCCCCCTTGCCTCTCCCCGCTTTGTCGAAATGGCGGCAAGTGAGCCGCCATTGCCGCCACGGTTCGCCTTCGTGCGCTCGCCCGCGTGGAAGCATGTCGAGCAGGTGACGACGGAGGCGTTTGCCGAACTGGTGGAAGCGCTCGGCGAGCAAGTTTCCGAAGTCGAGATCGGCCCAAGTTTCGACCGCGCCATCGACATGCACCGCACCGTCATGGAAGTGGAGATGGCGCACAACCTGCATCGTGATTTCGAGCAGGGCGGCGGATCCTTAAGCCAGGTACTGCGCGCGCTGATCGAGCGCGGTCGCGTGGTTGCGGCCGTCGACTACACGCGCGCCTTGGCCGGCAGCGCGGCGCTCAACGCGGCGCTCGACGGCGTGTTCGACGAATACGACGCGATTCTGACCCCGTCTGCACCGGGCCCGGCGCCGCGCGGCCTCGACAGTACCGGCAACCCCGTGTTCTGCTCGACGTGGACTTACCTCGGCACGCCGGCGGTGACGCTGCCGCTGCTGCAATCGGAAAGCGGCCTGCCCATTGGCGTTCAGTTGGTCGGGCGCCGCGGCAACGATGCGCGGCTCCTGCGGACGGCCAACTGGCTAATCAAAACTCTTGGAAAAGGCGGCCGCGGCAAAGCCGCGCCTGCCAAAACCAATGCGCGTCGAGCGAAAACAAGGAGCGGCAGATGACAAATTTCATCACCGGACTGATCGGCGTTGCCGGCGTCTGCGCGTTTCTCGGCATCATGCTCTGGTGGATCAAGGCGGTGCCGCTGATCATCATCTGCGTGCTGGTGATGGCGCTATTGATTTACGATTTCTACCAATCGCTCCGCACCAACGGGAACGGCACGGGATAAGCCGCGGCCGCCCGGCGCCTTCTACTGCCCGGCGCTCGCTAGCTTCCGCTGGCAGGCCTTGCTGATCCGTGAGCGGTTCTGCTTCAGGCAGGCCAGAATGACCTGATCACCATCCTGCATCTGCGCCCGGCAATACCGCGAGACGTCGCGCGCGCACTCGTCATGCCCCTCTCTTTTTTGTGTTTGTGCCGATACGCTTGAGGCCATCAGGATCAGGGGAATGACGAAAAGGATCTTGGTCATTTGTTAATGCCTTCGTAGCCGGGAAACGCGATCAGCGCGCTCTATAGCGTTTTCTGGCGAGGTTGGAACCGGTCCGCGTCAGGAAAACGCGTCAAACAGGAATCCAGTGCGTCAAAATCCCGGCCGCACGCATTTGTGAACGGTGAAATGCCCCGTTCGCGTTGTGAACGCCGCGAAACGAAAAACGCCTGCGTCGCATCGCCGCAAGCGTTCCCGGGAGCCGGTGGGCCGACTATTGCGCGGCGAGCTTGCCCTTCTTCGCCGCGAGATCGCGATCCATCACGGTGCGGCAGCCCGCGCTCAGGTCGGCGCGATGCTTGATCATGCAGGCGGTGATCTTCGGAATATTCGGGATTTCCGAGCTGCAGAGGCGGAATGCGTCGCCGGTGCACATCTGCTGCTGCTCAGAGGTGAAGGCGAAGCTCTCGGTCGACGAAGCGGCGGCGAACGAGGTGGTCAGGGCCAGCACTAGGCTGACCTTGCGAACGGCATTGAAGAACACTGCGGTCATTGTCGGCTCCTGTTGGCTCGGCAGGCGAGCCCCGTTGTTGATGGCAGGAGCATGCGCCCGGAGCCGCGGGACGACTGTGACTGACCTCACTCGCGCATAAGCTGCTCATTTCCTTCACCTAGCCGGCGCTTGTTCGCGAGACGTTAAGACATTGTTGGCATTAATGGCCCGTTGCGTGTGTGTACCCCGAGTATGTGGAAAGAGTAGCGATGCGTAATGCGTTGGGCCTGATGCTGGCCAGTGTAGTGATGGCGCTGGTGATCACCGGCGTTTGGTTCTGGACCTCCTCGCCGCGGACCGACGCGGCTGCACCCCAAACTGTTGCCGCCCGTGCGCCCGAGCCGCTGCCGGCGCCCGCCGCAGCCAGGCCGGCACCGAGGGACGACGTCGAGACCACGGCCTCGCTCTCGAAGCCGGCCCCTGCCCCGGCGCCCATTCCCGCAGCCCTGCCGATGCGATCAGCCTGCGCCAATCCCGACGCACTCGGCGTCAGCCGCACCGTCGTGATCGACACCACCGGCGGCCCCGGCTTCGGCTTCCTGCAATACAAGCAGTTCGACTTCCTGACCGACAAAGAGGTTGTGCTGACCTTCGACGACGGCCCGTGGCCGACTACGCCCGCCGTGCTCAAGGCGCTATCGGATGAATGCACCAAGGCCTTGTTCTTCCCGGTCGGCAAGCACACGACTTATCATCCGGAAATTCTCAAGCAGGTCGCCAATGCCGGCCACACCATCGGCTCGCACACCTGGTCGCATGCCCATCTCGACAGCAAGAAACTGACCGAAGCGCAGGTCAAGGAAGAGATCGAGAAGGGCTTTAGCGCGGTGAAGATGGCGCTCGGGACGGCGCCCGCGCCGTTCTTTCGCTTCCCGGGGCTTGCGCACACGCAGCCGGCCCTCGGCTATCTCGCCTCGCGCAACATCTCGATGTTTTCGGTTGATGTTGATTCCAACGACTTCAAATCGTCGGGTCCCGACCAGGTCATCCAGAACGTCATGACCAAGCTCGACAAGCAGGGCAAGGGCGTCATCCTGATGCACGATCTGCAGAAGAGCACGGCGCAAGCTTTGCCGACATTGCTGCGCCGCCTGAAAGCCGGCGGCTACAAGGTCGTGCAAATGCGCGCCAAGGAGCAACTCGAAACCCTGCCCGAATATGACGCGATGCTGGTGAAGGACCAGAAGATGCCGGCGGTTGCCAGCCGCCCGATCAGCAGCGTGGTCCAGACGGTTTCGCAGTAAGCCGATCGGCTCAAGCACGCAAAACGCGCCCCTCGGAGTAATCCCGAGGGGCGCGTTTTGCTTTGGCAATGTTTACCAGTAGATCCCGTGGCGATGCAGCTCGCGGACGATGCGCGCTTCAATCCAGTGGTGCCTGCGGCGCGGCTTCATGCTCCTGGACATGAACGCCGTTCTCCGAGCAACGGGCCTTCCGCGCTCGGCTCTCGACCGCTCAGCGGCCGGCTGTTGAACCTTTGCTGCCGGCTTGGGCGCCTCGGCCTTCGGAGTCTCAGCCTTCGCTGTTTCAGCCTTCGGAGTCTCAGCTTTGGGCTCGATCGCCGGCCGCTCGACATATTTCGGCGGTTCCGGCGGCTGCGGGACTTCAGCGGTTTTCGGTGCATCGACGGCCTTCGCGGGCGCCCGCTCGATGCCCCCCAGCGACAAGCTCCGATCCCCAGCCTGAGCAGCAGTGGATGCCAGAACGAATCCTGCGATGAGAATGAGTTTACGCATGTTGGTGTCTCCCCTTGAGGTCGAGGCGGAGACTAGGCCGGGCCCGCGGCTCTCTATGTGAGACAGGTCACGCAAGGCATGCACCGCCCGGCGATCTATCGACGCGCCTAGGACCGGGTCTGATCCACTCGCCTCAGGATCTCTATCCCCATGATATTCTTCACCAAGATATAGGATTTCAGGAGTTGGGAGAGTTCGGGGTCGGCAGCGGCCCAACTACCCCAGTCGCTATTCTGGTTGTCGATCACAACAACGTCGGGCGGCTGCTTCCTGAAATCCTCGATCAGGCCGGCGCGCTCGCGCGCCACGTAGCCCGCGAGGCGGTCCGCCGTCGCCTGATCGATGGTCCCGTCCCGGAGCGCCCGACGAACGACTTCCCGAACCCAAAGCGCCTGCTGACGCGAGACCCATGTCCCCCCAAGCTCGCGAACCGCCGGATGACCGATGTCGTTCGCCGCACTCAGCATCAGGATCTTCGGCCGCGGCCCTATCGGGGTGACCTCCTCCCGGACGACCCGCGTATCGATGCTTGTGGCGAACCGGAGGCATCCGTTTGCGAAGACAAGCGCGATGAGCAACATCGCGCCAACGCGAAGCCGACGCGATCCCGCCTGCCTCTCGCCGCCGGCCGCGACCGCCCAACCTGCGGCCAGTAATCCGAGCGCGACCATCGGATAGGCGTGATATCCCCATCCCTTGGCCTGCACGAAAAACGAGACCGCGAAGCCGAGCGATCCGGCCATCATCACCAGCGCCACCGTGTCCACTTTCTGCCGCCGGCTTTGCAACGCCAGCGTGACCGTGATCGCCAGCAGCCACAGCGTTGTTGCTGACGTCGGCAGAATGGAGAGGAGCGGTAAGTTCGCCAGCAGATAGACGTCGCGCACCAGCGGATAGATGAGCGTAAGATACTCCGGATAGAACGCGACGATGCAGAGCGCATGGATCACGACCAAGGTCGCGGCGATCCAGTTCTCCGGCGCGAACAGCACCCGCCAGTCTCGCGCTTGCGCGGCTGCGGTCAGAATGCAAAAGCCGACCGCAAAGACGAAATACGGCTTGAAGTTCATGGTTGTCGCGGCGCACAGGCCGGCGATCAGGATCGCCGACGGCGCAACCCGCTCGCCATTGGCGCGCAGGATGTAGACCGCAAGCGCCGGCAGCAGCGCCACCAGCGCCAGATGTTCGCGCTGGCCGAAATCATACATCGGCAAAATGGTCAGCAACGCGGCCGCCCATACAGCAACCACGCCACCGGCACGCTCGCGCAACGAGGAGAAACGCAAGGCCCGCCATGTCAGCGCCAGCGATGCCGCGATCAATAGAAAGATCAGCCCGTTGGTGACGACCTCAGGCCGCATGTGAATCGCGCGTGCAACGACGACGCCGAGCATATAGACCGATCCCGCCATCGGCGGATTGGTCTCGAGGATGTCGACATACAAACGCTGGCCGTCGAGCATGCGCTCGCAGATGGTCAACCACCAGCTTACATCGACGTTGAAGGGCAAAATCCCTCGCAGCATGATCGCCACCATGAAGACGGCGACGACGGCGTGCAGGGGAGTCACGGCCCAGGCTCCCTGGCGGGCGGTTTCGTCCCCGGGAAGGCTCAGGCCGACATTGAGCGACATGCAAGATCCTGCTGAAAACTGTGCAGGCAAGCTAGATGGGGCCAGTTAATAAGAGATTTCAGGGGGTTGGATACGCGCTTGCCAAGCACATGGCTATGAAGCTGAAGGCGGCGATCGGCTGAAAGGAAGCGCTCCGGCGCCGAAAAAAAGCGTGGTGCCGCAAACAGGACTCGAACCTGTGACCCCGTCATTACGAATGACGTGCTCTACCAACTGAGCTATTGCGGCGGACCAAAGCGGCGTCCGGGCGTTAGCCGCGAACGCCCGCACCTGATATCGGGCAGCGCCCCGATTGGCAAGAAAAACGCTGCTTCGGAAACCCCTAGCTGCCGCCCCAACGTGACAAAAATCCCCGCCAGCCGCCGGCCTGGGCCTTGGGCGGGGCGATTTGTTCCGCGAACTCGTCCGCTGGGCCGTCCTCGTCGATGCCGGGATCGTCCGGGGCTCGAATGAGGGGGATCACTGCGGGAATCGGGGCCGGAACCGTCTTTGGAATATCCTGACGCGAACGGAACAGCGGGGCCGGCTGGCTTGGTGCCGGTTCGGCCGGCTTCGGCGGGGCTGGCTCCGGCGTCGGAGGAATGGTGGCCGCTTCGGGGCGGGGGACCTCGGCGGGAGGCACTTCGGCAGCAGCCGCGGGTGGCGGCACATTGTCCTGCGCGGCCGGTGCCACGGGCGGTTCGGGCGTGACAGGGGCAGCGGGCCCGGCAGGCTGCTCGTCCACGACCTCAGGCGGCGCAATCACCACGGCACGGCGCGGCGTCGCCAACATGGCTTCCTCGAACGGGGAGGATTCGATCGTGCTCACCTTATCGGACGGCAGGGCCGCGACCGGCGTCTGCCACTGGAAGGCATCGAGCCGCCCGGTAACCGGGGAGACCGGCCGCCAGCGATCACTGACATAGCCGTCCGCGGTCCAGGCCGGATCGTGCAGCGCGCGCACCGCGCGCAAGGTCCACGCGCGCGCGCGGCCACTATCGCCGTGCTCGGTGCGCTCGATCTCGGCCATCAACAGTGCGACCCGCTGCGTCGGCTGAGCGATGAAGGGCGCCAGCGCCTCGCGTGCCTTGGTGAACTCGGACGCGTCGATCGCGGCGCGCGCGATCGCCAGCGCGCCCTCGATATGTTCAGGCGCTTTCGCCGCCAGCGTCTCCACCCGCACCAGCCGTTGGCGCGCGGAATCCCCCAACTTCACATGGGCATAGGCATCGGCCAGATCCGGATGCGGCTGCGCCAGCCACGCCGTCTCGACAAGCCGCATCGAACGCCGCACCTGGTGCGCTTCGCTCTCGAACTTGCTCGCCAGCACCGCGGCGGGCACCAGCGTCGGCGCCAGCTTGACCGCTTCCATCACGCTCTCGCGCGCCAGGTCGCGATCGACCTTTTCGAGTTCGAGCGCGCGTGCGGTCAGCAGCACGCCGCGCTGCCGGCGATAGGTCGCCTTGTCGATCAGCCCTGCCGATTGATTGTTGTCGAGGATTTTTAGCGCGCCAGCCCAGTCACCCTTGGCGCAGCAGAAGCCTAGCACGGCGTGCGATGCCCATGACGACGACGGCGACAGCTTTAGCGCTTCCTCGGCGAGCATGACGGCGGCGACGGGATCGTCGGCGCGCTGCGCCTCGATGAACAGGCCGCGCAGGCCCAACAGCCGCGTGTCTTCGCGCTCCGCCATGGCGCGGAAGGCGCGCTGCGCGCCCTCGCGGTCGCCGTCGAGCTGCGCCGACTGCGCGTGCAGCAGCAAGGCCAGCGGATCATGCGCCGCATGCTTTCGCGCGGCGTCCGCATGGATACGGGCAGCCGTGGAATCGCCATGGCCGATCGCGAGCAGGCCCTGGGTGATCGCATGCCGGCCGCGGGCCTGACGACGTTCGCGCCGGTTGCGGCGGATCCGTTGCGGCGTGCGCCACAGGCCGCGCAGGGTCGCCCACAGCATCATCGCCGCGACGATAACGATGCCGAGTGCCAGCACGAACACCGGCAGCGTGGTCTGCACGCGATAGCCGCCCCACGACAGCGCGACATCGCCGGTCTGCTCGGCAATCCAGGCCGCGCCCGCTGCACCGAGCGCGATCAACAGCAGAAACAGAATGATCCGGACCATTGAAATCCTTATTGCGCCGGTTTGGCGAGCACAGCCATGGCCTCAGTCGCAAATTGACGGGATGCGGCCAGCGCGGCGTCGCGCGCATCGGCCGACTCAAGCCATGATTGCGCCGCGGCGCGATCGGCCGGCTCCAGCGTCCTCAATTCCCGCCGCGCCTCGTTGAAATCGTTGCGCAGCGCAGCCGCCGTGATCCGCGCCACCACGGCGCCGCGATCCGTCCCGGCGGTATCGGTGCGTTCGATCTTGACCAGTTTGGCAGCACCGGCCTGCAGACGGTCGACGATGCCGGTGCCGGTGGTGGCGGCGCTCTGTTGGGCCGGCAACAGTTTTGGCACCAGCGCCAACAGTTCCGTGCTCAGCTTGCCGGCGTTCGGCACGCCCTTCTCCGCAAATTCATCGAGCGCCTTCAGCGCTTCGGGATTTGGTGCCAGCGCCTTGGCTGCGGCGAGCGCCGTCGGATAGGGATCGCCGATCCGGACCAGCACATCGAGCAGCGCTGCCGATACCACACGGCGCAGCGGCATATCATCCGCAGGTTTGGCGTCGGCCGTCGGGTCGGCAAGCTTGCTGCCTTGTTGCGCGATCTCGGCGCTCTGCGCCCGCATCTGGCTCTCGACCTTGGTGATGCGTTCGGCGAAAGCGGCGAGATCAGGCAACACGGTGCCGTCGCCACGCGGCGCCGACTTCACCTCGTTGATGGCAGATGCCAGCTTCTCGCCTTGCGCGCGCGCCGCGGCGAGCTCACCGCGCAGGGTCGCGACCGATTTTTCAAGCGCGTCTGTGCGCGCGGCCGCGGCGGGATCGGCCACCGGTTTGCCCACCCTGGATTCGAGGCCGGCGATTTGCGCGGTCAAACCGTCGATGGCAGCGGCGTTGAGCTGCGCGGTCTGCGATACGGAGGCCGGCTGAATCGCGGGCCAGCCCAGCATCCAGCCGACACCGATCACCAGCGCCGCCGCGACCGCGCCGGAAACCGGCGCGACGACCCAGGGTGAGACAGGCCGGGACGGCGGCTCCGCAACCCGTGACTCCTCAACTGGAGACTGCTCAACCGGCGCTTGGGCGATCTCGGGCGCGGGTTCAGCCTCAGGCTGCTCGGATGGCGCCTCGCCAGAGCTCTTGGTCTCGCTCGAAACTTCGGAGGCATCGAGATCGATGGTCGGCGGCTCACGCTTCGGCCGACCCGATTCGGGCAGCGATCCAGTGTCTTCGGGCCTGTTATCGACCATCACAACGGTTCCCTTAAGGTGGTTAGATGCCGGAACTTAGCAGAATCGAGACGTCTTAGAGCATGATCCGGCCGTGGCGGCACCGGTTTTCCGATAAGACCATGCTCAGACTTAAAGATTAGGATCCGATCGGGCCTGCAACGCCCGGTCCAACGCCTCGAACAGGGCATTTTCGTCCGGTGAAACCGCCGTCGTGACCTGGGTTGCGCCGGCGTCCCGCAACACCGCGGCAACGCCTGCTGAAATGCAGCACTGCGGCAGCGCCAATGCTGAGATTTCGACGCCGCCGAAACGCGCCGCCTCCAGAAACGCACGCGCGCTGCGCCGCGAGTAATGCAGCACGGCCTCGACCTCATGCGCCACGAAAGCGTCACATATTTCCCGCGGCAGGCTGGGCACGGGCACCATCCGGTAGGTGGTATGCGTCACCACCGCAAAACCCTTCTCGCCGAGTTCACCGGCAAGGTCGCGCGCGAGATCGGCCCCGGCAAGGTACAGTATGGGGCTCGCCTTCTTCAGTTGCTTCGATTTCGCGCTCGCCAGCACCAGATCGCGCAACGCGCCGGCGTCGCCCTTGGAGGCGATCACGTCGCCGAACCCCGCATCGCGGGCCGCCGCCGCGGTATTTTCTCCGACCGCGAACAGCGGCAGTTTGAGAAGCCGACTGTCGGCAAGCTGGGGCGCGATGGCACGCAGCGCGTTGGCGCTGGTGACGATGACGGCGCCATAGGTCGCGTCCGCATCGTCCTGGAACAGCACCGGCTCGGACCGCAGCATCGGCGCGCGCAGCACGTCGAACCCCCGCGCGTGGAGGGCCTTCGCCGTCATCGCATCATCCGGACTTGGTCGCGTCACGAGAACGGCCATATTTCAGATCTCCGCCAAACCGGTTTCGGGCACGCGCAGGCGATTGCACGTTGTGACCTCGTAATGCTACCCGGTTACGGAAGCGTTGTTTTTGGCGATAGCGCAAGGGTTCAAATTGGACAACGACAAGCCGATGCTGGTGCTGGGTATCGAGACCACCTGCGATGAAACCGCAGCCGCCGTGGTCGAGCGCCAGCGCGACGGCAGCGGAAAGATTCTATCCAATATCGTGCGCTCGCAGACCTCGGAACACGCCCGTTTCGGCGGCGTGGTGCCGGAGATCGCGGCGCGCGCCCATGTCGACCTGCTCGACGGAATCGTCGGCCAGGCCATGAAGGACGCCAATGTCGGCTTCGCGCAACTGTCAGCGGTCGCGGCTGCCGCAGGTCCCGGCCTGATCGGCGGCGTGATTGTCGGCCTCACCACCGCCAAGGCCATTGCGATGGTGCATGACACGCCGCTGATTGCGGTCAATCATCTCGAAGCGCACGCGCTGACGCCGCGGCTCACTTGCGCGCTCGCCTTTCCCTATTGCCTGTTTCTCGCCTCCGGCGGTCACACCCAGATCGTCGCCGTGGTCGGCGTCGGCAAGTATGTGCGGCTCGGCACCACCGTCGACGACGCGATGGGGGAAGCCTTCGACAAGGTCGCAAAGATGTTGTCGCTGCCCTATCCGGGCGGCCCTGAGGTCGAGCGCGCGGCGGGAAGTGGCGACGCCAAACGTTTCGCCTTTCCGCGGCCGATGCTTGGCCGGCCGGATGCAAATTTCTCGCTGTCGGGATTGAAGACGGCGGTTCGTAATGAGGCCAACCGCTTGGCGCCGCTGGAGCCGCAGGACGTCAGCGACCTCTGCGCCAGTTTTCAGGCCGCGGTGCTGGAATCGACCGCAGATCGGCTGAGCGTCGGCTTGCGACTGTTTCACGAGCAATTCGGCCCGCCCCGCGCGTTGGTCGCCGCCGGTGGCGTCGCCGCCAATCATGCCATTCGCGGGGCGCTGCAGGAGGTCGCCTCGAAGGCGCAGACCACGCTGATCATTCCGCCGCCTGCGCTCTGCACCGATAACGGCGCCATGATCGCCTGGGCCGGCGCGGAGCGGATGGCGCTGGGATTGACCGATACGATGGATGCGCCGCCGCGCGCGCGCTGGCTGTTAGATGCCAACGCAATCGCGCCGGCCGGCTTCGCCAACACCCGCGCAGGATTCTGACATGACGTCCTTCAATTCCGTCGCGGTGATCGGCGGTGGCGCCTATGGCACCGCGCTCGCCTGCGCCGCGGTGCGCGCCGGCCGCAAAGTCGTGTTCTATGCGCGAAGCGCCGAAAGCGCCGCGCAGATGCAGACGACGCGAAACAATCCAAAACTACCCGGCGTGAGCCTCGACAGCAGTATCGGCGTTACGGCCGATATCGCTGCCGCGGCGCGCGCGGACATCGTCCTGCTTGCGACGCCTGCGCAAAGTTTGCGCGAAGCCGCGGCGACACTGGCGCCGCACCTCAAGCCAAAGACACCCGTCGTCGCCTGTGCCAAGGGCATCGAGCGCGGCACCCACCGGTTCATGACCGAGATCATTGCCGAAACAATTCCCGATGCAATCCCGGCGATTCTGTCGGGACCGAACTTCGCCGACGACGTCGCGCGAGGCCTTCCGACCGCCGTGACGCTTGCGGCAAGGGACGAAAAGCTGGCGAGCCGTCTGGTGCAGGCGCTGGGCTCATCAACCTTCCGGCCCTATCACACCACGGATGTTCGCGGCGTCGAGATCGGCGGCGCGGCCAAGAATGTGCTGGCGATCGCTGCCGGGATCGTCGTCGGCCGTCAGCTCGGCGCCTCGGCGCTGGCCGCACTGACCACGCGCGGCTTCAGCGAACTCGCGCGCCTCGGCCGTGCCTGCGGCGCGCGCAGCGAAACGCTGGCGGGCCTGTCGGGTCTCGGCGATCTGATCCTGAGCTGCTCCAGTCCGCAGTCTCGCAATTTGGCATTCGGCATCGCGCTCGGCCGCGGCGAGCAGCCGAACCGCGACAAGCTCGCGGAAGGCGAATTCACCGCGCCGGTCCTGATCGAACTGGCGGCTTCGCAGAACGTCGATATGCCGGTATCAAATGCGGTCGCGGCGATTCTCGGCGGCAAGGTGACGATCGACGCGGCGATCGAAGGCCTGCTGACGCGGCCGTTCAAGGCGGAGGAATGACGATGGCGTACTGGCTGGTGAAATCTGAACCGTCGGCCTGGTCATGGGACCAGCAGGTCGCGAAGGGAGCAAAGGGCGAAGCCTGGACTGGCGTGCGCAATTTCACCGCGCGGCAGAATCTGGTGAACATGAAGAAGGGCGACAAAGCCTTCTTCTATCATTCCAACGAGGGCAAGGAGATCGTCGGCATCGCGGAAGTCATCAAGGAAGCCTATCCCGATCCGACCGACAAGACCGGCAAATTCGTCTGCGTCGACATCAAGGCCGACAAGCCGTTGAAGACGCCGGTGACGATGGCCGCGATCAAGGCTGACAAGAAGCTAGCCGACATGGCGCTGGTGAAATATTCGCGGCTGTCGGTGCAGCCGGTCACCGCCGAAGAGTGGAAGCTGGTCTGCAAGATGGGCGGGATGTAGCGCTCTTATCTTTACCCTCCCCTGGAGGGGGAGGGTCGGAGCGCATGGAGCGAAGCTAAATGCGATCCGGGGCGGGGTGACGGTCTATCCACGTCCAACAGTGCCCGAGTGGAGAGATCACCCCACCCCGGCTCACATTTCGCTTTGCTCAATGTGAGCCGACCCTCCCCCTCCAGGGGAGGGTGAAGCACTACGCCGCAGCGGCTGCCGTCACCACCTGCGCCAGCAGCGCCTCGCGCTTGGCTTGCGTGCGATAGCCTTTCATCGTCGCGGCAAAGCGCTCGAGGATGCCGTCCTCGAACGCGGTGACGATGGTGTCGTGGACATAGCTCTTGCGGCAGATAGCCGGCGTGTTCGAGAGTTCGTCGGCCGCCGCGCGCACGGCTTCGAGCACCTGCTTCTTGCGGCCGCGGGCGCTCGCTGCCGGTGAAATCCGCGACAATGATTCCAGCACCACGGCCGATGCCATCAGCGTGCGGAAATCCTTCAGCGAAATCTTGATGCCGGCGATCTCGCGCAGGAACGCGTTCACGGCCGTCGTCGAGGCTGCGCGCACGACGCCAGACCTGTCGCGGTACTGGAACATGCGCTTGCCCGGCACGGTGCGCAGGATGCCGATGGCGCGCACCAGCTTGGCGGCGTCGCATTCCTTGCGCACGGCCTTGCCGCCCTTGGCCTTGAAGGTCAGGACGAGGCAATCGTCTTCCAGCGTGACGTTCGATTTCAACAGCGTGGTGGCGCCGCGGGTGCCGTTGAGACGAGCATATGACTCGTTGCCGGGACGGATCGCGGTACGCGCGATCAACTCGATCACGGCCGAGAGCGCAAACTCCCGCGTCGGCTCGTCGCCCGACAGATACGCAGAGACCTTGCGCCGGATCTTGGGCAGCGCCGCGACCAGTTTGGCCAGGCGATGCGCCTTGCGGTGCTCGCGAACCTTTTCCCAATCGGCGTGGTAGCGGTATTGCAACCGGCCGGCGGCATCGAAGCCGACCGCCTGCAGATGCGAGGTCGGATCGGCCGAATAGCGAACGTCGCGATAGGCCGGCGGCACCGCCATCGAATGCAGGCGCCGGATCGTTCCGGCGTGGCGGATCTGCGTGCCATTGGCGCGAATGAATGAATAGCTTTTTCCGCGCTTGATGCGGCGGATGGTCAGGCCGTTTTGATCGCCGAGTTTGAGGCCAAGTCCCTGTGCCAGCGCTTCGACGGAGATGATGTGCGGCTTTGCCGCGGATGATTTGGGCGGTTCCTTCGGCAGTTGCCCGAGTGCTTCGGCCAATGCAACGGCGGGATCGGCGGAAACGGGCCGCGTAGCCTCGAAATTCTGCTGATCCATCATGTCCGTTGTCGCCTTACTCCGCCTGTTTCGCCGGTAATGCCGGTTGTTATGGCTTGTTCCGGGAGGCCGCCGGCCCCGGGGAGGCCATTTAGGGGGTAACGAACCACTTTGCGAGTCCCGATTCCGTCATTGGCGGTTATTAGATACCGATCATGGGAGCCATTCGGCCGATAACGTTGATTTCGCCCTGAGTGGATCTGCGAAAATGGCCTGACCTTGATCCACGACAAGGCCGGGAACCGGCTGGCCGACCAAGGTCGCAGACGTTCCGCCTTGTCCGGGCATCGTCCCGCGACGCATAATCGCTGCAACAATCAGGGACGACTTGTGGCCGCCGAGCATCCGGCCGCAATGAGTGGGAGGAAAAGATGTCCGAAAAGATTTACGACGTATCCGCCGATTGGGCCAAACGTGCCTACGTCGATGACGCCAAGTACCGCGAAATGTACGCCCGCTCGGTCTCGGACCCCAATAGCTTCTGGGCCGAACAGGCCAAGCGCATCGACTGGATCAAGCCCTTCCACAAGGTCGAAAACGTCTCCTTCGCCCCTGGCAACATCTCGATCAAATGGTTCGAGGATGGCGTCCTGAACGCCGCCTGGAACTGCATCGACCGGCATCTCGACAAGCGCGGCAACCAGACCGCCATCATCTGGGAAGGCGACGATCCCTCGCAGTCCAAGCACATCACCTATCGCCAGTTGCACGACGAAGTCTGCAAGATGGCCAACATCCTGCGCACGCGGAACGTCAAGAAGGGCGACCGCGTCACCATCTATCTGCCGATGATCCCGGAAGCCGCCTATGCGATGCTGGCCTGCGCGCGGATCGGCGCCATTCATTCGGTGGTGTTCGCCGGCTTCTCGCCCGACAGCCTCGCCCAACGCATCACCGACTGCCAATCCAAGGTCATCATCACCGCCGACGAGGGATTGCGCGGCGGCAAGAAGGTGCCGCTGAAGGCCAATGTCGACGCCGCGATCGAGAAAGCCGGTGGCGTCGATTGGGTCGTCGTCGTCAAGCACACCGGCGCTGCCGTCGACATGAATCCAACGCGCGATTTCTGGCACCACGAAGTGGCCAAGCTGGTGACGACGGAATGTCCGTGCGAGCACATGCACGCAGAAGACCCGCTGTTCATCCTCTATACGTCGGGCTCCACCGGCCAGCCCAAGGGCGTGCTGCACACGACAGGCGGCTATCTCGTCTACGCGGCGATGACGCACCAATACGTGTTCGACTACCATGACGGCGATATCTACTGGTGCACCGCCGACGTCGGCTGGGTCACCGGCCACAGCTACATTCTCTATGGACCGCTGGCCAACGGCGCCACCACGCTGATGTTCGAGGGCGTGCCGAATTACCCTGACACCTCCAGGTTCTGGAACGTCATCGACAAGCACAAGGTCAACATCTTCTACACCGCACCGACCGCGATCCGCGCGCTGATGCAGGGCGGTGACGAGCCGGTGAAAAAGACCTCGCGCAAGAGCCTGCGGCTGCTCGGCACCGTCGGCGAGCCGATCAATCCGGAAGCCTGGGAATGGTATTATCGCGTGGTCGGCGACGGCCGCTGCCCGATTGTCGATACCTGGTGGCAGACCGAAACCGGCGGCATCCTGATCACGCCGCTGCCGGGCGCGACCAAGCTGAAGCCGGGCTCGGCGACGCGGCCGTTCTTCGGCGTGGTGCCCGAGATCGTCGACACCGACGGCAAGGTGCTGGAAGGCGAAACCACCGGCAATCTCTGCCTCACCAGATCCTGGCCCGGGATGATGCGCACGGTCTATGGCGACCACGCGCGTTTCGAGCAGACCTATTTCTCGACTTACAAAGGCAAGTATTTCACCGGCGACGGCTGCCGCCGCGACGCTGACGGCTATTACTGGATCACCGGCCGCGTCGACGACGTCATCAACGTTTCCGGCCACCGCATGGGCACGGCCGAAGTCGAGAGCTCGCTGGTGGCGCATGCCAAGGTGTCGGAAGCGGCCGTGGTCGGCTATCCCCACGACATCAAGGGCCAGGGCATCTACGCCTATGTGACGTTGATGGCCGGTACCGAGCCGACCGAGGAGCTACGGAAAGAGCTGGTCGCCTGGGTGCGCAAGGACATCGGCCCGATCGCGTCCCCCGACCAGATCCAGTTCGCGCCGGGCCTGCCGAAAACCCGCTCCGGCAAGATCATGCGCCGCATCCTGCGCAAGATCGCCGAAGATGAGCCGTCGAGCCTCGGCGACACCTCGACGCTCGCCGACCCCGCCGTGGTCGACGACCTCGTGAAGAACCGGCAGAACAAGAAGGGCGCACCGGCGTAGGGCGCCGCTGGAGCAAGCATCTCGTCCCGGGACCCGGGACGAGGCAATGACGAATTTTGCATCAATCCCATCGCTCACGCGTTTGTCAGTGGCGAGCCCGCCTCACTGGGCTTTTCGCCGCTGTGTGTCGTTTTACGGTCATTTACTTTATTTCGAACATTCCCTTTGTTCCCTCCATCGAAAACAGTCTCGAAGGCTGGCGTTGAAACCAGCCGGTCAGCTCGCGCGACTAAACTACGCGTGGACGAGACAGCGGGCCGTCAAGGCTTGAAAGGACATTTTGAGGGCCCCTGAGAGGGCGGGCAGAGTGGAGCTGGGGAATGTCAAAGAAGATTGCGGTGGCGTTGGCCGCCACCTTGGCTGTGGCCACTATGATGTCGACGCAGGCGCAAGCGCGCCCGGAACTGGTCGGCATCAGCGACGATTACGCGCCGGGCACGATCGTGGTGAAGACCCATGAACGACGTCTCTATCTCATTCTCGAATCCGGCCGCGCCATGCGCTATCCGGTCGGCGTCGGCAAGGCCGGCAAGCAATGGTCGGGCACCACAAAGATAGACGGCAAGTATCTCAATCCGGCCTGGTCGCCCCCGAACGAGGTCAGGCGCGACAAGCCTTATATGCCCGACGTGATTCCCGGCGGCTCGCCGCGCAATCCGATGGGCGTCGCGGCGATGACACTGGCCGGCGGGGAATATGCCATTCACGGCACCAACGTGCCGGGCTCGGTCGGCGGCTTCGTGTCCTACGGTTGTATCCGCATGCTCAACGACGACATCTTCGATCTCTATCAACGCGTGCCGGTCGGAACCACCGTAACCGTCACGCGCTGATCGGCTCGCATCATTTCCACCAGAAAAAGCTGCGCCTTGGCGCAGCTTTTTTGTTTTGGCGGTTCCGCAAAACGCGTTTTGCGGAACTCCCCCTGTAGTTGTACGGGGTTTAGTTTTTACGTTTGGTTTAGTTGTATGTCGCCTACTGCTTCAACTGTTAGGGGAGCGGCGCACCATGGGACGGTTCAAGTTTCGTATCGGTACAAAGCTGGGTCTGACGGCCGGTATCGGCGTCATTTTGGTGGGCGGCATCCTGACCAACCAGATGCTCGGCCACCGGTCGATTGTAGAATCCAACCGCCTGGTCATCATCAACTACCTCAACAAAGGCAATGCGCAGGCGACGCAGACGGCGATGGCGCGCGCGCAGCTCGCCGCGCTCGAGATCGGCGCCGCGCCGTCAGTTGGAGAAGTTGACAAGTTCCTCGAGATTCTCCGCACCCACGCAACTGAAGCCGGGACGGAAATCAACGCCGCAACGGAGCGAGCGACGCGGAAGGTCACGCAGGATGCCTACCGTGAGGCCAGGAAATTCGTGGATGCCTACCTGGCCAGTGCCGTCGAGCTGGCGGCGGCGCAGAAGGCCGTCATCGGCGCTCCCGCCGGCGACGCTAAGGCCGCGGCCGAAACGGCGAAGGCGAGCATTCTCACAGAGCGTATGCGCCCGGCGGCCCGGGAAGTCAGCAAACGCATTGACGACTTGGTGGGCGTCGCCAACGAATTCGCGGCGCGACGCAAAGGCGAGTTGCTGGCGGAACTGGATCGTGTCGCCAACTTCGCGTTCATCGTCGGCGCGTTCGTCATGGTGATGTTGATCGCCTCCGCGGTCTTTTCGGTGTTGAGCATTGCCCGGCCGATCCGGCGTATCGGCGACGTGCTCATGCAACTCGCTGGCGGCAATAAGGCCGTCGAGATTCCCTACACGGCCCGTGGCGACGAAGTCGGTGACAACGCCCGCGCGGCCCACACCTTCAAGGACAATCTGCTCCGCATCGAGCAGATGGAAGCCGAGCGGAAGGAGCAGGAAGCCGCTGCGGCCGCACGGCGCAAGGCGGAAATGATCAAGCTTGCCGACGCTTTCGAGTCCGCCGTCGGCGGCATCGTCAGCACGGTATCGTCGGCATCCCAGCAGCTCGAGGCCGCCGCTGGCACGCTGTCGGGCACCGCTGAGCAGACGCAGCAACTCTCCGGAATGGTCGCCGCGGCTTCCGAGGAAGCCTCGACCAATGTCGGCGCGGTGGCTTCCGCCGCCGAGGAAATGAGCACGTCGGTTGTCGAGATCAGCCGGCAGGTCCACGATTCCAGCCGCATTGCGACCGAGGCCGTGAGGCAGGCGGAGCAGACCGACCTGCGCATCAATGAACTGCTGAAGGCAGCGGGCCGGATCGGCGACGTCGTCAAGCTCATCACCGCGATCGCCGAACAGACCAACCTGCTGGCGCTCAACGCTACCATCGAGGCTGCGCGCGCCGGCGAATCCGGCCGCGGCTTCGCCGTGGTGGCGAGCGAGGTGAAGGCGCTGGCGGCCCAGACGGCCAAGGCCACTGACGAGATCGGCGCACAGATCATGGGCATGCAGGCGGCGACCGAAGACTCGGTCAGCGCGATCAAGGAGATCGGCGCCACCATCGCCAGGATTTCGGACATCTCGACGACCATCGCTGCAACCATCGAGGAGCAGGGTGCTGCAACGGCCGAGATCGCCCGCAACGTCAGCGAAGCTGCCAAGGGCACCTCCGAGGTCGCGGAGAGGATCACCCAGGTCAACTCCGGTGCGAGCTCCACCGGTTCGGCCTCCGCCCAAGTGCTGGCATCTGCGCGCTCGCTTTCCAGCGAAAGCGGTCTCTTGAGGGCGGAGGTCGAGAAGTTCCTCAACACCGTGCGCGCCGCCTAAGCCGCCAACATAGCGGCGAGCACACCTTCGGTGCTCGCTCGATACGCAGCACGCACGCCCCCGGGATTATACGGATTTGACCGGCACCATTGACAACTATAGGTTTGATGATAATCCGTAAGCAACCTTACGGAACCTGCCTCAGTGAGCCTCCCGACATGAACATCCACGCGACCTCAGCCGATTCGCTCGAGCGAATCGCCGATCTGGTTTGGCAGCAGCACAGTTCCCTCGACACCATGCTGCTTTCGCCAGTTGGTGAATTCCAGACCAGGACCGTCACGCTCGAAACGTTGATGCGCGAAGTGACCGAGTGTCTTTCCGAGAACTTCCGACATCGCCCGGCGCAAGACTTCCCGATGCTTTATTTCGCGTGCGGCAAGGCCCGGGTCGGATCGACAGCTCTGAGCAACCTGTTCGGCATGATCGGGATGCCCTCATACTATCAGCCGCTGAAGGCCATCCTGCGCGATGCGCTTGTCGGCGAGTCGCTGACGCCCTGGATCGTGCCGTCGGCGACCGATGAGCCGCGTATCTTCAGCAAGGAGACGATCGGGCCCTACGTGCTCGCCGAGAGCCTGTTCAATCCGCTGCAGCTCCTGATCGAGGCGGGCTATCCGCAGGCCAGGCTGCACCTCATCGTGCTCGATCGCGAGCCGGCAAGTGCGCTGGCGTCATGGCTCGAGAAGCTAATCTCTCGCGCGCCGGAAAGTACGTTGCTACAGCATTATGTCATCGCCGCGCTCAGCGCGGTTCGGGTGGCAAGCTATGCCAAGCAACAGGGCGTTCCGGTCACTCACTACGTTTACGAGGTGAGCAAGGAGGCTATATCGTCGGTTCGTGTCCTGTTCGACCGCCTTGGCCTTTCGAGCAGCTTTACCGAAAACGCCGTGACGTCCTGGCGGGAGCCGGGACAAACGCAGGTGAACAACGCGCGCGTCATCTTCCCGAGCGAAGCAACGATTTACAAGGTGCCCAATCTGCACACCTCCGATAGCGCCTATCGCTACCAGTGCCGCGCAACGGCCTCGCTGAGCGAAACCCAACTGGACATCCTGGAGCGCTGCGGGATCAATGATGCCTATCGCGCCTCGGTTGCGGCGTGTGTTCGGGATCTTGGCCTGAGTGCGGCCACGTCGGAACGCTTGTTCGGCGATTGGTTCGCCGCGGCCACGTGATCGCCATGCTGGACATTCCTGCGATCGCCGAGCCAGCCCTCCCGGGAAGGGCTGGCAAGCAGCCCTGCACCGCCACGAGCCATCTACAGCGCCTGGAGTCCGAAAGCATCCACATCATGCGCGAGGTGGCGGCCGAATTCCGTAAACCGGTGATGCTCTATTCGATCGGCAAGGACTCCTCGGTGCTCTTGCACCTGGCGATGAAGGCGTTCTATCCCGGCAAGCCGCCGTTTCCGCTGCTTCATGTCGATACGACCTGGAAGTTTCGCGAGATGATCGCGTTCCGCGATCAGCGCGCACGCGAGCTCGGGCTCGATCTGATCGTCCATGTCAACGCCGACGGCGTGAGGCAGGGCATCGGCCCGTTCAGCCACGGCTCGGCGCTTCATACCGACGTGATGAAGACGCAGGCGCTGCGGCAGGCGCTGGAAGCCGGCGGCTTCGATGCCGCGATAGGCGGTGCCCGCCGCGACGAGGAGAAGTCGCGCGCCAAGGAGCGCATCTTTTCGCATCGGAGCGCAACCCATCGATGGGATCCGAAGCAGCAGCGGCCGGAGCTCTGGAGCCTGTACAACACCATGCTCGCGCCCGGCGAGAGCATGCGGGTGTTTCCGCTGTCGAACTGGACCGAGCTCGACGTCTGGGAATACATCCTGATCGAGAACATCCCGATCGTGCCCTTGTATTTTGCCGCGCGGCGGCCGGTGGTCGAGCGCGACGGCGCCCTGATCATGGTCGACGACGATCGGATGCCGCTGCACGCCAGCGAGCAGCCAATGTGGCGCTCGGTCAGGTTTCGCACGCTCGGCTGCTATCCCCTGACCGGCGCGATGCCGTCGACAGCGGCGAACCTGCCGGAGATCGTCCATGAGATGATGATTTCGCGAACGTCCGAACGGCAAGGACGCGTCATCGACAGCGACTCGACCGCGTCGATGGAGCGCAAGAAAGCTGAGGGCTATTTCTGATGTCTTATCACCAGGCGCCCACGGCAGCCGTGCTCGACGCGTTGCAGCTCGGGCAGGATGACCGGCCGACGCTGCGCTTCGTCACCTGCGGCAGTGTCGACGACGGCAAGAGCACGCTGGTCGGCCGCCTCCTTTACGATTCGAAGACGCTGCTCGACGACCAACTGGCGGCACTCGCCTCCGAGAGCAAGATCGCCGGCACCACCGGCGGCGATCTCGATTTCGCGCTGCTGGTCGACGGCCTGCAGGCGGAGCGCGAGCAGGGCATCACGATCGACGTCGCCTACCGTTTCTTCTGCACCCAACGCCGCCGCTTCGTCGTCGCCGACACGCCGGGCCACGCCCAATATACCCGCAACATGGCAACCGGCGCTTCCGCCGCCGATCTCGCGGTGGTGCTGATCGACGCGCGCAAGGGCGTGATCACGCAGACCCGCCGTCACAGCCATATCCTCGCGTTGCTCGGCGTCCGCCACGTCGTGCTGGCCGTCAACAAGATGGACCTGGTCGGATTCGATACCGATCGTTTTGCGGCGATCGCCGCCGAATATCGAACCATGGCTGACAGGCTCGGCATTCCGCAGGTTCAATGCATTCCTGTGGTGGCGCGCGACGGCGACAACATCTTCGCTGCGAGTACGCGGATGCCCTGGTACCACGGGCCGACGGTGATGGCGCATCTGGAGACGGTCGACGTGGCCGGCGACATCGCAGAGCGACCGTTCCGGCTTCCGGTGCAGTGGGTGAACCGGCCGAATGCGGAGTTTCGCGGCTTCAGCGGGCGGATCGCCAGCGGCACGGTACGCATAGGCGACGCGATCAGCGTGCGGCCGTCCGGTCAGCTCACCCATGTTGCCGGCATCATCACCGCCGCCGGCGAGCAGGACCACGCCGCAGCCGGCCAATCGGTAACCCTCATGCTGGCCGATGAGATCGATGTCAGCCGCGGCGACGTGCTGACCGCGGGCGGCCCGCCGCTGGTATCGGATCAACTGGCCGCGCATCTCGTCTGGTTCGACGGCGATGCCATGCTGCCGGGCCGCCGCTACGTGCTCAAATGCGGCACCGCCTCGACCGGCGCGGTCATCTCGACGCTAAAGCACCGCGTCGCCATCGACACCATGGAGCATCAGGCCGCAATCACGCTCGCTACCAACGAGATCGGCTATGTCAATCTCAGCCTCGACCGCCCGCTGGTCTGCGAGGCCTATCGCGAGGATCGCGAGCTCGGCAGCTTCATTCTGATCGATCCGATCAGCCACCGCACCGCGGCGGCGGGGATGATCGATTTCTCGCTGCGACGGGCCACCGATATCCGCCGGCAGGCGCTCGACGTCGACAAATCCGTGCGCGCCCGCATCAAGCAGCAGCGGCCCTGCGTCTTGTGGTTCACCGGCCTGAGCGGCGCCGGCAAGTCGACCATTGCCAATCTCGTCGATCGCCGCCTTGCCGAACTCGGGCGCCACGCCGCGCTGCTCGACGGCGACAATCTTCGTTACGGCATCAACCGCGATCTCGGCGTCACCAGCGAGGCCCGCGTCGAGAACACCCGCCGCGTCGCGGAGATCGCGGCGCTGTTCGTCGATGCCGGCCTGATCGCGCTGGTCTCGCTGATCTCCCCGTTCCGCGGCGATCGCGAAACGGCACGACGCCGGCTCGACGACGGCGAGTTCATCGAGATTCATGTCGCGACATCGCTGTCCGAATGCGAGCGGCGCGATCCCAAGGGGCTCTACGCCAGGGCGCGCGCCGGCGAGCTGCCGAACTTCACCGGCATCGACCAGGTCTATGAGACGCCGCTTGCTCCGGAAATCATCATCGACACATCGGAGATGTCGGCGGAAGCGGCCTGCGAGCGCATCATCGCTTACTTGCGGGAGCATCGTTACCTGTAGCGGTCGCGCACCATCCGTTGCGGTGGCCGCCGCCATAGCCGCGCGCATGACCTGCCGCGAGCATGGCCGCCGAAACATTCCCGGTGCGCCTGGTTGCAACCTCGGCAACAACACGGCCGCTATATTTGTCCGGTCCGATACTGAAGATCGTGACCCCGCCTTCGCCAAGCAGCGCGCGCAGGGCACCGGCCGCGGCCTCCGCCATCTGCAATTCCCCAGGGCACGATGCCTTCAATTCGGGCGCGTCGATGCCGCGCAGGCGTATGCGCGTGGTCGGCTCAACGCCGGGCGACAAATGCACCCGCGCCTCAAACGTGTCGCCATCGATGGTCCGGATGACATCGACGGGATGGCGCACGTCAGGACTTCCAGAGCGCTTCCAGATCATCTCGGCATCGCGCGCCGCCTGGCTGTCGGCGAAGTCAGGCAACGACCGGCGCACCCAGTCCCGCACCGGCAGCGTCGTCGCCACCGCGACGCAAAGCACGAACATCCACGGCAAGGCCGCCGCAAACCAGCGGCGCCACGGACCCCGGCGCGAGGTCCGGTAAGCAGTTATCTTCTCATATGGAGGCATATTCCCTACTAAGGGCTGAGTCGGGTCGTCCGGCAAGGGCCCATTGCCCGTCCTTGCGCCTCAAAAATCTTGGCCCTCAAAAATCCGAAGCGATCCCTCTGCGCTCCCAATCGCCGTAGCGGGTCGGTTCCGGTCCCTTCGGACCCTGGAATTCCTTCTGCTGCGGCATGGCGCTGGCGTCAGTGGCCTTGCGGCGCGCTTCGGCCTCGGCAAGCGCGCGCTCGGCCGCGGGCGTCAGCTTCTTGCGTTCCGCAACCGGCGCGGGGGATGAATAATTGTCGGTCATCGCAACTCTCCCATAGCACGGGATGGGCGCACAGATGACATCACAATCGAGAAATTGTCTGTGGCGATTCTTACATTTGGCATATTCGCATGCCAAATGAGTGTTTCATTTCATTGGCATGAGCCGAAACCTTTCCGCCTTCCGAGACATTCCTGCTTCATGCCCCCTTCAAGATTCGCAGTACCTTCAGAAGTGCCCGGCCTCGCGGCGCGGCGGATCGCGGCTGATATTCTCGACGGCGTGCTGCACAAGCATCGCACCCTCGACGATCAGCTCGACGGCACGGGCGCCCATCCCGGACTGAAGGCGCTCGCCGATCGCGACCGTGCGTTGATGCGGCGGCTGGTGGCGACGATCCTGCGACGGCTCGGCACGCTCGGCCATTTGCTGTCGCGCCTGCTCGATCGCGGTATTCCGACGGATGCGCCGCGGGCACAGAGCGCACTACTGATCGGCGCGGCGCAGATTCTCTGGATGGACGTGCCTGATCACGCCGCTGTCGATCTTTCGGTGCGGCTGGTGCAATCGGACCGCCGCGCCGCAAAGTATGCCGGCCTCGTCAACGCCGTGCTGCGCCGCTGCGCCCGCGAGGGACAGCCGCTGATCGAGGAAATCAAGTCGCAGACGCTTGATGTTCCGCCGTGGCTGTTGACGCGCTGGATCGGCGCCTATGGCGAGACCACCGCGCGGGAGATGGCGCGCGCCATCGGCCACGAGCCGTCCCTCGACATCACCGTGAAGACGGACGCGGCGCAATGGGCGAGCCGCCTGCATGGCGAAACCTTGCCGACCGGAACCGTGCGCACGCTGCTGCAAGGGTCGGTGACCATGCTGCCCGGTTTCTCCGAGGGACAGTGGTGGGTGCAGGACGCCGCGGCCGCGCTGCCGACGCGGTTGTTTGGCGATGTCGCCGGCAAGAGCATCGTCGACCTCTGCGCCGCGCCCGGCGGCAAGACCGCGCAACTCGCGCACGCCGGCGCGCGCGTCACCGCGGTCGATCGCTCGCCGGCGCGCATGGCGCGGCTGCGCGACAATCTGGCCCGGCTCTCGCTGCAGGCCGATGACGTGGTGACCGATGCGGCCGAATGGCAAGGCAGCGGCAATGGCGGTTACGACGGCGTGCTGGTGGATGCGCCCTGCACCTCCACCGGCACCATCCGCCGTCACCCCGATGTCGCCTGGCTGCGTCAGGAAGCCGACATTGCGGCGCTGTCCGCGCTACAGAAACGGTTGCTGCAAAAGGCGGTCGCCCTGCTCAAGCCGGGCGGAACGCTGGTCTATTGTACCTGTTCGCTGGAGCCCGAGGAAGGCGAACAGGCGATCGCGTCCCTGCTCGCTACCGAACCGGGCGTGCGTCGCGTCCCGGTCGAGGTGGACGAGGTCGCGGGCCTCAGCGAAATCGTGACCCCAAGCGGCGATTTACGCACCCTGCCCTGCCATTTGCCCCATGACGACCCCCGGCTCGGCGGACTAGATGGATTTTACGCCGCGCGACTGGTTAAAACCTGATTTTTAGACCGGAATCACCCTGCCTTCGGTGATTCGTCGATTTTCAAGATGGTGTGTTGCCGGTGTTTCCGGATTAAAAGGATTCGCCAGAATACCCCTCCCTCCCTAAGCCAAGGCACGGCGTGTCGGTCGCTCAACGCAGACGCATCTCGACGCTTATCATGAGCCGCTCGGCGCGGACCGTGATCGCGCGCGCGACCGGCGCCACGGTGGCGGTATCGCGGCTGTGGCCCGGCCGCGCCGACCGGCTGATCATCGCCCCGCACGATCTGCGCACCGCCGACGCGACCCGCGCCGCGGAAATCTATGCCGGCCGCTTCGTGTTCGCCGGCAAAATCGTCACCTGCCATGGCCGTTCGATCTTCGATCTCGAGCCGCCGTCGGAAGATTGGGAAGTCGCGCTGCTCGGCTTCGGCTGGCTGCGGCACCTGCGCGCCGCCGACACCGCGCTGACCCGCGCCAATGCCCGCTCGCTGGTCGACGACTGGATCTCGAATCCGGCGCGCAAGCGGCCGCTCGAACGCCGCCCCGACGTGCTGGCCCGCCGCGTGATCTCGCTGTTGTCGCAGGCGCCGCTGGTGCTCGGCGACACCGACGGAAAATTCTATCGCAAATATCTGCGCGGGCTGACCCGTGAGATCCGTTATCTGCGCTACACGATGCTCGACATCGCCGACGGTGTGCCGCGGCTGCAGGTCCTGATCGCGCTGTGCTACGCCTCGCTGTGCCTGGCCAATCAGGCGCGACACATCCGCTCCGCCACGCGACGGCTTTCCGACGAATTGCAGCGCCAGATCCAGCCCGACGGCGGGCATATTTCGCGCAACCCCGGCGCGCTGGTCGAACTGCTCAGCGACCTCCTGCCCCTGCGCCAGACCTTTGCCGCCCGCAACATCGCGCCGCCGCCCGCGCTGTTGAATGCGATCGACCGCATGATGCCGATGCTGCGCTTCTTCCGTCATGGCGACGGCAGCTTCGCGCTGTTCAACGGCATGAGCAACGCGCCGTCGGACCTGGTGGCGACGCTGCTCGCCTATGATGACACGCACGGCGTACCGATGGCGAACATGCCGCATACCGGCTTCCAGCGCCTCGACGCCGGCACGACGACCGTCATCATCGATAGCGGCCCGCCGCCGCCGCCGAATGTCAGCCAGGAAGCGCACGCCGGCTGTCTCTCGTTCGAACTGTCTTCGGGGCCGAGCCGGATCGTGGTCAATTGCGGGATGCCCTCGACCGGCCGGGATAATTGGCGCACCTTTGCCCGCAGCACCGCAGCGCATTCGACCCTGACCTATCACGAGGCGTCCTCGTGTCAGTTCGTCGAATTGTCGGCGATGAAGCGCCTGCTTCAGGGCGCGCCGGTCGTCAGCGGTCCGGCCAACGTGGAAAGCTACCGCGAGGCGGTGGCCGACGGCGATCTCCTGACCACCTCGCATGACGGCTATCTCGCACGCTTCGGCGTCGTGCATCGCCGGGTGCTGATGATCTCCCATGACGGCGCAAGGCTCGACGGCGAGGACACGGTGTCGCCGGCGCCGGGGACGCGCATCAAGGGCGCGGAGACCGATTTTGCGCTGCGGTTTCATCTTCATCCCGCGGTGAAGGCCAGCCGCCTCAGCGATGCGCGCGGCGTCATGCTGGTATTGCCCAACCGCGACGTCTGGACCTTCGAGGCGCTCGACGACAAGGTCGATCTCGAGGACAGCGTGTTTCTGGCCGGCAATGACGGGCCGCGCCGTACCGCCCAGATCGTGATCAGGCAGGATTCCCGCCACGCCTCCTCGATCCGCTGGAGCTTTGTCCGCTCGAGCACGTCGCCAGGCGCCACCAACACGCGGCGCAATGCGCGGCGAGAGCCGGAATTGCCGCTCTGAGCCCTTCCCGGCCAGATTTCCACACCCGGATTTGGCGCCTTCTGGCGGTTTCATGACCGGCCAATCCATGCTACCGGGCTGGCCTTAACAGCCAGGAATCCAGCCATGACCGACCATCCGCGCCGCGTGACCCGCGCCCTGTTGTCCGTTTCCGACAAGACCGGCCTGATCGAATTTGCCCAGGCGCTGGCGGGACATGGCGTCGAACTGGTCTCGACCGGCGGCACGGCGAAGGCGATCGCCGCCGCAGGGCTGAAGGTCAAGGACGTCTCCGAACTTACCGGCTTCCCCGAAATGATGGATGGCCGCGTCAAGACGCTGCATCCGAGGGTGCATGGCGGCCTTCTCGCGATCCGCCACAACAAGGAGCACGCCGACGCGATGAAGGCGCACGGCATCGCGCCGATCGACCTGCTCGTCGTCAACCTCTACCCGTTCGAGGCGACCGTCGACAAAGGCGCCGGCTATGAAGACTGCATCGAGAATATCGATATCGGCGGGCCCGCGATGATCCGGGCGGCCGCCAAAAACCACGATGATGTCGCCGTCGTCGTCGAGGCGCAGGACTATCAGGCCGTGCTCGACGAACTCGCCGCCAATAAGGGCGCAACGACGCTCGCGTTGCGCCGCCGCCTCGCCGCAAAAGCCTATGCGCGCACCGCCGCCTATGATGCCGCGATCTCGAACTGGTTTGCTACAGAGCTCAAGGACAATGCGCCGGATTTCCGCGCCTTCGGCGGCCGGTTGATCCAGTCCTTGCGCTATGGCGAGAACCCGCACCAGACCGCGGCGTTCTATGCAACCCCCGACAAGCGGCCCGGCGTCTCCAGCGCGCGCCAGTTGCAGGGCAAGGAACTTTCCTACAACAACATCAACGACACCGATGCGGCTTACGAATGCGTCGGCGAGTTCGATCCGAAGCGCACCGCGGCCTGCGTTATCGTGAAACATGCGAACCCCTGCGGTGTTGCGGAGGGACCCGATCTCGTCACCGCCTATCGCCGCGCGCTCGCCTGCGACTCGACGTCGGCCTATGGCGGCATCATCGCAGTCAACCGCACGCTGGATGCGGAGGCCGCGCGCGCCATCATCGGCATTTTCACCGAAGTGATCATCGCCCCCGACGCCACCGAAGAGGCGATCTCGATCATCGGCAGCAGGCGTAATTTGCGCTTGTTGCTCGCGGGCGGCTTGCCCGACCCGCGCACGGTCGGCCTGACCGCCAAGACGGTTGCCGGCGGCTTGCTGGTGCAGAGCCGCGACAATGCGGTGGTCGAGGACATGGACATCAAGGTCGCAACCAAACGCGCGCCGACCGACGCCGAACTGCGCGACCTCAAATTCGCCTTCCGCGTCGCCAAGCATGTCAAGTCGAACACCATCATTTACGCCAAGGACCTCGCCACGGTGGGCATCGGCGCAGGCCAGATGAGCCGGGTCGATTCGGCGCGTATTGCCGCCCGCAAAGCACAGGATGCTGCGGCCGAAATGAAGCTCGCCGAACCGCTGACCAAAGGCTCCGTCGTCGCGTCCGATGCGTTCTTCCCGTTCGCCGACGGCATGCTGGCCTGCATCGAAGCCGGCGCAACGGCGGTGATCCAGCCCGGCGGTTCGATGCGCGATGAAGAAGTAGTCAAGGCCGCCGACGACCACGGCATCGCCATGGTGTTCACCGGCGTCAGGCATTTCAGGCATTGATGCGCGTCCGTCCCTGCCTCCGTGCGCAATCGCGCACTCGGCGCAGGGACCCATAACCACAAATGCGAATTGGGAAATGGAGCCGGGGCCGCGATCCCGTCCGACAAGCACGAACGGTGGCTATGGGTCCCCGCCTTCGCGAGGGACGACGAGCCTGTCAAATCGTCCACCCTCACTCCCGCACGCGCGACAGCAGCGCCAGGCCCGCGACGAAGAACAGCACCAGCAGCGCCATGCCGGCTTTCTGGCTTGCGGTCACGGCCGTGATCGCGCCGATCAGGAGCGGACCGATGAACGACGTCACCTTTCCAGTCAGCGCGAACAATCCAAAGTATTGCGCGATGCGATCCTTCGGCGCGAGACGGATCAGCAGCGTGCGCGACGCCGCCTGCAGCGGGCCGCCGGCCGCGCCGATCAGGCACCCGAGCACGAGATAGGCGCGCTCGGCGGCGCCGGAAAACAGTGCACCGCCGGGAGCTGGTGGCGCGACCTTCACGAACAGGATCGAATCCTTGTCGACCAGCAAGATCGCGGCGAGCGCAAGCAGCAGGATCGAGAGGCTGCCGGCGATAACGCGCTTGGGTCCGAGCCTGTCGTCGAGCTTGCCGCCGAGCCAGGCGCCGAAGGTACCCGCAATCGCCAGAAGAATTCCAAACGTCCCGATCTGGATCGTATGCCAGCCGAACGTGCCGGCGGCGTAGATGCCGCCGAACGCGAACAGCGACACCAGCCCGTCGGTATAGATCATGTTGGCGAGCAGGAACGTCGCGATCGACTTTTGCTTCGGCAATTCGCCGAGCGTTCGCTTGAGCCCGCTCAATCCTTCGCGCAACGCCTCGCGGATTGGACGCCTGGCCGGATAATCCGGCGTGAGCAGGAACATCGGCGTCACGAAAATGACGAACCAGATGCCGGTCAAGGGACCGGTGATGCGATCGCCCTGGTGCGTAACCGGATCGAGACCGAACAACGGCGCGAGGCCGAACAATGTCCGCCCGGTCTCGGGACTGGCCGCCAGAAAGCCGAGCACGAGGATGAGGCTGAGGATACCGCCGATATAGCCGGTCGCCCATCCGGTTCCGGACAACCGCCCGATTCTGTCCGGCGGCACCAGCGTCGGCATCATCGCATTGTTGAAGACGGTGGCGAATTCGACACCGATGCTCGCAATCGCATAGGCCAACAGCAGTGGCGGGATGACGCTGGGGTCGCCCGGCTTTCCGAACCACATCAGGCAAGAGCCGATCACCAAAAGGGAGCCGAAGCCGGCGATCCACGGCTTGCGGCGGCCGCTGGCGTCGGCAATGGCACCGAGCACCGGCGACAGCAGCGCGATCACCAGACCGGCGGCGGCGGTGGCGAATCCCCACAGCGCCTGCCCCCTTGCCGGATCCGGTGCGACGAAGCCCGCGAAATAGGGCGCGAAGACAAACGTGGTGATCAGCGTGAAATATGGCTGCGCGGCCCAATCGAAGAAGATCCAGCTCACGACGGCGGCGCGGCGCGGATATGCCTGCGGAATCTCGGCGCCAACTGCCTCGGAAGCGATCACCGCCATGCCGGATATTTCCTTCAAAAGTCTCGCGAAGCGTTTTGCGTGCCGAAACCGAACCCATATAGCATGCGTCACCAACGCTGGCGCTGTTGCCCACGCGCCACACAGGCTCAAACTGCGGCGGATTTTCGATGACAATCTTTCAAATCACTCGGCGCAAGGCGATTGCCGCAATCGTATTGGCTTTTGCCTGCGGTGCGACCGCCTTTGCGCAGGAACGCCGCTTTTATTCGCCGGACCTCTCCGCCGTTCGTTCCATTGCAGCCGAACGCGGCATGGTGGTCGCCCAGGAAAGGATCGCGGCGGAAGTCGGCGCCGACATTCTCCGGCAAGGCGGCAATGCGATTGATGCCGCGGTCGCCACCGGCTTTGCACTTGCCGTCACCTATCCGCGCGCCGGGAACATCGGCGGCGGCGGCTTCATGGTGATCCATTCGGCCGAGCGCAATGAAGACGTCGCCATCGACTATCGCGAGACCGCACCGGCCGCGACCACGCGCGATATCTTTCTGGGATCGGACGGCAAGCCTGATGCGGACAAGTCGCGCAATTCCGCGCTTGGTATCGGCGTGCCCGGCACGGTGGCCGGACTGGCACTGGCGCTGGAGAAATACGGCTCCGGCCGCTTCACGCTCGCGCAAATCCTGAAGCCCGCCATCGAGCTCGCACGAGACGGTTTCGTGATCGCCGACGACACCGCCGACACGCTGCCGGACATGTATCGCCGGATGGCGCGCTGGCCGGACTCGGCCAAGGCGTTCTCCCGTGACGACGGCACGGCGCTGCGAGAGGGCGACCGTCTGGTTCAGGCCGATCTCGCGGCAACGCTGTCGGCGATTGCCGAGCAGGGACCGCGTGGATTTTACCAGGGCCCGGTCGCCGAACGGCTGGCAAAAGCCGTCCGCGATGCCGGCGGCATCATGACGGCGGACGATCTCAAATCCTATGAGGCGGTGATCCGCAGCCCCGTGCGCGGCAGTTATCGCGGCTACGAGATCGTGTCGATGCCGCTGCCCTCGTCCGGCGGCACGGTGCTACTGGAAGCGCTGAACATTCTCGAAGGGTTTGCGATGGCGGACATGAAGCAGAGCTCGGCGCCCTCGTTGCATGTCATGATCGAAGCCATGAAGCGCGCTTACGCCGACCGGGCGCGCTATCTCGGCGATCCCGCCTTCGTCAATGCGCCGGCGAGTATCCTGATCGCGAAGGATTACGCGGCAAAGCAACGCGCCAGCATCGACCTTGCTCGCGCTACGCCCGCCGAGGCGTTATCCGTGAGCCTGCCGCGCGAGGGCAGCAATACCACGCATTATTCCGTCGTCGACGCCCGCGGTAATGCCGTCAGCAACACCTATACGCTGAATTTTTCCTATGGCGTCGGCCTCGTCGCCGATGGCACCGGCGTGCTGCTCAACAACGAACTCGACGACTTCACCGCAGCACCCGGCGCGGCGAACGCGTTCGGCCTGGTCGGCTTCGAAGCCAATTTGCCAGGCCCGGGCAAACGGCCACTGTCGTCGATGTCGCCCACGATCGTGCTGAAGGACGGCAAGCCGGTGCTGGTGACGGGCTCGCCGGGCGGCAGCCGCATCATTTCAGCCGTGCTGCAGGTCGTGGTCAACGTGCTCGATTACAAGATGGACGTGGGCACCGCCGTGGCCGCACCCCGGCTGCACCATCAATGGATGCCGGATGTGGTGCGCGTGGAGCGCGGCTTCCCGCAGGAAACGCTGGATGCGCTAAAAGAGAAGGGCCATCAGGTGATCGAGCCGCTCGGCCAGACCTCGGCCAATTCGATCGCCGTCACCCCCGGCGGCCTGCTCGGCGCCCCCGATCCGCGGACGAGAGCGGCGGCGGCGGTGGGGCACTGAGCGTAGCAGTTGGACAATGAAGCCGCACACTCGTGAGGGACGCGGGTTTGTAAGGGACGCACTAGCGGATGGGTTCCCCCCTTGCGGGGGAGGGTTAGGGAGAGGGGTGCCGCTTGCTCGACTGTTCGACACATAGCATGGACAATGCTCTCGGCCTCGCCGATCGCTTCGCGAGGTCGCTGACGCAGGATCGAGTATGTCCGCCGTCAGCGCCCGTGGCGTACCCCTCTCCCCAACCCTCCCCCGCAAGGGGGGAGGGAGCCGTTCGTTCGTGCGTCCATAACTGGAGGTTCTCGTCATGACATCCCTCAAAGGCAAGACGTTGTTCATCTCTGGCGCCAGTCGCGGCATTGGGCTGGCGATTGCGCTTCGCGCCGCGCGTGACGGCGCCAATATCGCGATTGCGGCGAAGACCGCCGAGCCGCATCCGAAACTCAAGGGCACGATCTACACCGCGGCGGAAGAAATTCGCGCCGCCGGCGGCAAGGCGCTGCCGGTGCTGTGCGACATCCGCGACGAGGCGCAGGTGATCGCGGCGGTCGAGCAGACCGTCGCCGAATTCGGCGGCATCGATATCTGCGTCAACAACGCCAGCGCCATCAGCCTGACCACCTCGCAAGCAACCGACATGAAGCGGTTCGACCTGATGTTGGGCATCAACACCCGCGGCACGTTCATGGTGTCGAAATACTGCATTCCGCATCTGAAGAAGGCGGAAAACCCGCACATACTGATGTTGTCGCCGCCGCTCGACATGAAGACGAAATGGTTCGAGCATTCCACCGCCTATACGATGGCGAAGTTCGGCATGAGCATGTGCGTGCTGGGCTTGTCGGGTGAGTTGAAATCCGCCGGCGTCGCTGTCAACGCGCTATGGCCGCGCACCACCATCGCCACTGCCGCGGTCGGCAACCTGCTCGGCGGCGAGGCGATGATGCGCGCCAGCCGCACGCCCGAGATCATGGGCGACGCCGCGCACGCGATCCTGACCAGGCCGGCGCGGGAATTCACCGGACAGTTCTGCATCGACGACAAGGTGCTGTACGCCTCCGGCGTCAGGGATTTCGAGCGCTACCGCGTCGATCAGTCCGTGCCGCTGATGTCGGATTTCTTCGTCCCCGACGACGACGTGCCGCCGCCCGGCGTCACGGTGCAACCGCTGCCCTCGGTCGGCGCCGCGCAGACGTCGCGCTAGAGGTGAACACCGACAGCAATGACGGAGGAGACGTCAACGCCCGACCACATACGGCCCGCCCTTCTCGAGCGCGCGCGCATAGGCCGGCCGCGCGCGGATGCGTTCGAGAAACGCTATCGCTTTGGGATGGCCCTGCTCGAGCCCGCCGCGCGCCGCGGCGGCTTCCAGGGGAAAGCTCATCTGGATATCGGCGGCGGTGAATTCATTGCCGGCGAACCATTCGCTCTTGCCGAGCTCGCTCTCCCAGTAATCCATGTGCTGCTTGAGCTGCGGATTGACCAGGGTGGTCAGCGCCGTGTTGGAGACCTTGCGCACCAGCGGCCGCAGCAGCGCAGGCGCACGCTTCGGCATCAGCGTGAACAGCAGCTTCAAAAGCAGCGGCGACATCGCGGAGCCTTCGGCATAGTGCAGCCAATAGGTGTAGCGCAGCCGCTCCGGCGTGTTCGGCGGCGGGATCAGGCGGCCATTGCCATAGGTGCCAACGATATATTCACAGATCGCGCCGGACTCGGCGATCGTATTGCCGTTGTCGATGATGACGGGCGATTTGCCGAGCGGGTGAATGGCGCGCAGTTCCTTGGGCGCGCGCATGTCCGGTTGGCGTTGATAGCAGACGATCTCGTAAGCGAGGCCAAGCTCTTCGAGAAGCCAGAGCACGCGCTGGGAGCGTGAATTGTTGAGATGATGAACCGTCAGCATGCGTCCCCCTGGAGTTGGCGTGGCGTTGGTGCCAGCCGGGGGATGGAAAGTCGAGACGGCCTTGAGCCAGATCATATTTTACCCGGGGGATATTGACATCCGAAATTTATCCGGGTAGTATTGTTCACGAAAATCCAGAGTATCTCCAATGGCCGACGCGTCTCGCCCCCAGTTCACAGCCTTCATCGGCCCGCAACGCCTGGCGGCCGGCCCGCTCGCCGAGGTCGCGCTGGCGGTCATGCAGGCTTCCCGCAGGCCTGCCGTACTGCCTATCATCATATTCAACGACGCGACCGGCCAGCCGATCGATCTCGACCTTCGCGGGACCGAGGGCGACGTTGTTGCCCGCCTGCCGCAACCGGCCTCGTCTCCGGAAGTCGAAGCCGATGAGGCTGCTGCGACGACTGGGCCGCGCGGACGAGGACGGCCCAAGCTCGGCGTGGTCGCGCGCGAGGTGACGCTGTTGCCGCGCCATTGGGAATGGCTCGGGGCGCAGCCCGGCGGAGCGTCGGTGGCCTTGCGCAAGCTCGTCGACGAGGCGCGCCGCGCCAATGGCGATGCGGATCGCGCCCGCGCGGCAAGGGACGCCGCCTATCGCTTCATGTCGGTGATGGCCGGCAATCTCGCCGGCTTCGAGGAAGCCTCGCGGGCGTTGTTCGCCGATGACCGGCGGCGCTTCGTCGCTCTCGTCGCCGGCTGGCCCGACGATATCCGCGACCACGTCGTCAAGCTCGCCTTCAGCGATCGCGCCGAGCCATAGGCGCGATCACAATGCGCCAAAACATAAGGAGACTGCCGTGAGCACAAATCCGCAATTCCTGTTCGATTTCGGCAGCCCAAACGCCTTCCTCAGCCATGAAGCGATTCCGGCGATCGAAGAGCGCACCGGCGTGGAGTTCGAATATGTGCCGATCCTGCTCGGCGGCATCTTCAAGGCCACCAACAACAAGTCGCCCGCCGAAACGCTCGCCGGCATCAAGAACAAACGCGAATTCCTCGCGCTGGAAACCGAACGCTTCGTGAAGCGCTTTGGGGTCAAGCCCTACGTCTGGAACCCATTCTTCCCGGTCAACACGCTGAACCTGATGCGAGCGGCGGTGGCAGCCCAGTTCGAGGGCGTGTTCGAGAAATATGTCGATGCTGCCTTCCACCACATGTGGGTCGAGCCAAAGAAGATGGATGATCCCGAAGTCGCTGCCAAGGCGCTGACCTCGTCCGGCCTGGATACTGCCAAGCTGCTGGCGCGATCGCAGGATGCGGATGTAAAGGCCAGGCTGATCGAGAATACGCAAAACGCGGTCGACCGTGGCGCGTTCGGCTTGCCGACGTTCTTCGTCGGCAAGGAAATGTTCTTCGGCAAGGAGCAACTTCGCGAAGTCGAGGAAATGATTTCGGGAAAGTAGCTGCCCAGATCAGACCACATGGTAGGCAAGCGAATGGTGAGTAGCGAATAGCGAATAGTTGGGAGTAGATTGCAGCCGGCATCTTCCTACTCGCCATTCGCTACTCGCTATTCGCCCGTTCCAAAATCAACAATAAGGAAAGTTGATCCATGCGTATTCTCGTGGTCGGGGCCGGCGCCATCGGCGGCTATTTCGGCGGCAGGCTGCTTCAGGCAGGAAACGACGTGACGTTCCTGGTCCGGCCTAAGCGCGCTTCGGAACTCGCAAGCACAGGTCTCGTCATCAGGAGCCCCGCCGGTGACGTGACGCTCGAGAACCCGCCGACAGTACAGGCCGACAAGCTCACCGAGACATTCGACGTCGTGCTGTTGAGCTGCAAGGCGTTCGACCTCGAGGATGCGATCAAATCTTTTGCTCCTGCGGTCGGGCCGACAACCGCAATCATCCCGCTGCTCAACGGCATGCTGCACCTCAACGTGCTGGACAAGAAATTCGGCGCCAACCGCGTGCTCGGCGGTCTCTGCGCGATCGCGGTGACGCTCAACGAGGCCCGCGAGGTGGTCCAGCTAGCGCCGATGCAGTCGCTTAATTTTGGCGAACGCGACGGCTCGATGTCGGAGCGGGTGCGTGCGATCGCAAAAGTGTTCGACAGTGGCAAATTCGCCGCCGCAGCCAGCGAACACATCATGCAGGACATGTGGGAGAAGTGGGTTTTCCTTGCTTCGCTCGCAGCCTCCACCTGCCTGATGCGTACCTCTGTCGGCAACATCCTGGCGGTCGCCGGCGGCAAGGATTTTCTGCTCGGCATGCTCGATGAATGCAGCGCGATCGCAAAGGCCTCGGGCTACGAGCCGACGGGACCATTCTTCCAGCGCACCAGCGGCTTGTTGACCACCGAGGGCTCGCCGATGACCGCCTCGATGTTCCGCGACATCAAGACGGGACTGCCGGTGGAAGCCGATCATGTGATCGGCGATCTCGTCGCACGCGCCGACGCGGCGAAGATTCCGGTGCCGAAGCTGCGCATCGCGTACACGCATCTGAAGGCATATGAGAAGCAGCGCTCAGCGTAGTCATCCGATCTTATCTCGGTCGTCCCTGCGAACGCAGGGACCCATACGCCGCGGCCTGCGGAAATGGCACACCGGAGATTGCTTTGCTTCAACGGCTGAGTGCAGTGGTTATGGGTCCCTGCGTTCGCAGGGACGACGAGCCACTCAGAGATGCGCGAGATAATGCGCGAGTGCCTCGATCTCTTCCTCGCTGAGGGAATAGGCGACATCCGTCATCGCAGCCATCGCGCCGCCGGATCGCACTCCCGATTTGTACTCGCGCAGCGCCTTGACCAGGTATTCCTCGCGCTGGCCGGCGACGCGGGCGACCCCCTTGGTGCCGGCGTAGCTATCGGTGTGGCATGACGCGCAGCGCCGGCCGACGGCCGCCTGCTCGCCCTTCTTCGACAAATCGGGATTGTCGTCAGGCTTTGATGCCTTCGGCGGTTCGAGCGAAGCGTAGTAGGCGCCGAGGTTGCGAATATCCTCATTATTGAGCTGTTCGACGATCGGCTGCATCTGCTCGTTTTTGCGGGTGCCGGCACGAAAGAACACGAGCTGCCACTGGATGAATTGATCGGGCTGCGCCGCCAGCGAGGGAGTGTTCTCGATCTGCGAAATGCCGCCCTCGCCATGACAACCGACGCACAGCTCGGCTTTCGCCTTGCCGGCCGCGATATCAGCGGCGCGGGCGAGCGGCACGCAAATCACAAACGCCAGCAGCGACCCCATCAATGCACTTCGCATTTCGACTACTCTCCGCCCTGTGCATCAAACAGCAAAGGCTGCGGCCACCCGTTCTCCAGGGCAAACCGCAGCCTCCGCCAGCTCAAATCCTACTTCTTGGTGTAGCTGATGCGGTAGATCGCACCGGCCCAGTCGTCGGCCACGAGGATCGAACCGTCCTTGTCCAGCAAGATATCGTTTGGCCGGCCGAGGTAGCCCTGGTCGCCTTCGAGCCAGCCAGAGGCAAAGATCTCCGATTTGGCGTTCTTGCCGTCGGCATCGACGATGACGCGCTTGATCCGGGCGCCCTGGTATTTGTGCCTATTCCAGGAGCCGTGCTCGGCGATCAGGATGTTGTTCTTGTACTCGGCCGGGAATTGATCGCCGGTATAGAACTTCATGCCGAGCGGCGCGACGTGCGCGCCCAGATTGACGACGGGCGGCGTGAATTCCGAACACTTGTGGCCCATCGCGAATTTCGGGTCCGGCATGTCGCCCTGGTGGCAATAGGGATAGCCGAAATGCTCGCCGATCCTGGAGATCATGTTCAGCTTGTCGCTCGGCATGTCGTCACTGACCCAGTCGCGGGCGTTCTCGGTAAACCAGTATCGCCCGCTGCGTGGATCGATGTCGCCGCCGACGCTGTTGCGGACGCCGAGCGCCCAGATCTCGGCGTTGCCGGTCTTGGGATCGACGCGGCGGACCTGCGAAACGCTGGTCGGCGGAATGCCGATGTTGAAGGGAGGACCGAACGGCAGGTAGAACCAGCCATCCTTGTCGACGGTGATGTATTTCCAACCATGAGCGATGTAGGACGGCATGTCGTCATACACCACCTTGCCGGCGCCGAGGTTGTCGAGATTGGCCTCGGCGTTTTCGTATTTGATCAGCTTGTCGACCGCGACGACGTAAAGCGCGCCATCGAGAAAGGCGAGGCCGGTCGGCATCTTGAGGCCCTTGAGAATGGTCTTGACCTCTTTCTTGCCGCCATTGTCCTTGATCGCATAGACATTGCCGAGGTCGAACGAACCGACGAACAGCGTGCCCTTGTCGCCCCACGCCATCTGCCGCGCGGACAACACGTTAGACGCATAAACTTCGATCTTGAAGCCGTCGGGCAGCTTGATCTTCTTCATCAGCGCCGCCAGTTCTGCGTCCGAGGCGCCGGTCGGCGGCCCTGACGGCGGAGCGAGGCCCTTTTGTTGTTCGGTCTCGTCGCCGAGGAACCAGTCCGGCGGCGGATTATTCCAGAAGTCCTTGGTGCCGGACTCGTATTTCTTTAGGGCCTTCTGTTGCGCAGGAGCCTGGCTGGCCCCCGCAACAACAAGGATTGCTGCGAGCGCAAGAATAGATCGATTGAAAGCCGATTTCATCGCGTCACTCCCTATGCAGCCGGATGGGCCGCGCCTGTTATTATTTTGAACTTTCGAGAGGCGAATATGGTCTGGTGAAGTGTGGCAGACCGAAAAATGGTAGCACATCCGGTGCCGGAGAGAAGCGCACGCCACGCGGTTCAGCACATGCTGAAGCAAATTGTGAGACGGATTGCCAAGCCGCACGTTCAATCCGCTCTTGCGCCGCTGCATCGCAATATCCGCGTCGAGCTAACGCGCGCAAGGCGCACGAGTGGGCGGCGTTCCACATCAAGTGGACCGCTTGCGCTGTCACCGATTGATAAACGAACAACGCAATTGTGGTCCATTTCATACAGGAGTGGATCAAACCCTGAGAAAACCATTCGGCATACCCTTCAACGTCAGTCTCCCCTCGCCGGGTTTGAGCGAGCGTCCGTATGGCCAACAAGCGGATCATTCTGCTCTCGGACGGCACCGGCAATTCCGCCGGCAAGGTCTGGCGGACGAATGTTTGGCGTGTGTTTGAATCGCTTGATCTGACGAGTTCGCAACAGATTGCGTTCTACGACGACGGGGTCGGCACCTCGTCCTTCAAGCCGTTTGCGATCCTGGGCGGCGCCTTCGGCTTCGGCCTGAAGCGGAACGTGCTCGATATCTACAAGTTTGCCTGCCGCAACTATCGCTCGCATCTGGACTATCTGGCGCTCGAGGCTGCCGCTGCGAAGGCCGAGGGTCGCGAGGAGAGATACGGTCCCTGGCAGAGCGACGACATCTTTGCATTCGGGTTCAGCCGGGGGGCCTTCACCATCCGCGTGGTGAACGGGCTGATCTGCGAACAGGGCCTGGTGAAATACCAGACCGAAGAAGAGCTCGATCGAAAGGTCGCCGCGGCCTACCGCGCGCACCGGGCAGAGACGTTCAAATCGCAGTTTCAAATCGAATGGGCATTTCGAAAGCTGCGCAACCTGTTCGTATCAGCCAAGCACGACAAGAACGAGCGCCCGGTCGATCACATCGCCTTCCTCGGCCTTTGGGATACCGTCGCCGCCTACGGCCTCCCCATCGACGAAATGACCCGCGGCGTCAGCCGCTATCTCTGGCCGCTCGAACTGCCGGACCGGCAGCTTCATCCACTGGTGCGCAAGGCCTGCCATGCGCTCTCGCTCGACGATGAGCGCACCACGTTTCATCCGCTGCTGTGGGACGAGAGTCCGGAGACCGTTGTCCCCGGTACCCGGAAGACCAGTTCGGAACGGATCACACAGGTCTGGTTCGCCGGCGTGCATTCCAATGTCGGCGGCGGATATCCGGACGACTCGCTCGCCCATGTGTCGCTGACCTGGATGTTGTCAGAGGCGCGCAGCCGCGGCCTTACCTTGAAGGCGGCGCCGGGAGCCGATCCCGACGCGTTTGCGCGGGTGCAGTCGACCCAGGACAAGGACGGCCGCATCTACGATTCCCGCAACGGGCTCGGCGGCTACTACCGCTACGGGCCACGGAGCGTGGCCGCGCTGTCGGATACGAAATTTTCCGACGACAAGCGCGATTGCGTGAAGATCGCAATGCCGAAGATCCACGAAAGCGTATTCGACCGGATCTCCGTCGATGCGCATCTCTATGCGCCGGTCGCACTGCCACCGGTCTATGAAATATTGACCTACGACGAGAGGATCGTCACCCCGGACAAGCTGACCGTCCCGCCGGGCAGGCCGAGATATGAGAGCGTGGCCTCCGCCCGCCAGCGCGAGCTCACCCAGGAGCACGTCGTCGGAAGTTCGATCTGGCGGCGACGCATTATCTATTTCCTGACCGTCATCGCGTCGCTCTATTTGCTGACCTATCCGCTTACATCCACCGCGCCGGCCGCCGCCGAATTCACCACGCCCCTGCGGCCGCTTTCCGACCTCATTCGGATGGTCGGACTCGCTTTGCCGGGCGCGGCCTCACGCTGGATCAACGCCTATGCCAGGGAACCGCTTTGGTTTGTGCTTTGCGCCGGTCTTGTCGCGCTGCTGCTATGGTTGAGCGCCAGCCTTAAGGACCGGAAGGATCACCGATCAGATGCGCCGCGCGTGGCGGGTGAGCCTTGCAAAGGTCGATTTACACCGGAGCGAATCCAAACCAAGGCTCGGCCTCAACACATCGCAAATGGTGGTGCTGGCTGGCCTGCTCTTTGTCGCGCTCTATCCGCTACCGGGCTGGACCGGCTACAGCTTGCCAAAGCTGTCTGCCTCGCCGCAGACCTTCATCGACCGGATCACCCATCCCTATTTCCAGTTCTTCGCCTTTGCCGTCCTGGTCACCATGTTGCTCCCCGACAGGACGATCGCGCGCTTCAGACTGAAGGACGCCTACCGGCGATTGCTCACCAACATCAAACTCAAGGTCGCGCCTGCATTCTTTGCGGTTTTCTTCCTGGTCGGCGGCATCGCTTTCGCCAGCCACTATGTTTTCAACATTCGCGACAGCCTTGGCCACTTCTGCCAGCCGGCGGAAAAGCCAATCACGCTGAAGGTGTGTGACCCCGATGATATGAAACTGTGCAAGCGCGCGCCCGACGGCAGCTTCCCTGGCACCTGCACGTCGGTGGCGTGCCGAGGGGTCGACTTGGCTGCATTCAACACCGCCGACCTTTGCACACCCGTGGGCGTCATGCTCGAGAGGCGCGGACATTATCAGTTCGTTCTGGAAAAGGATGGCGACTGGTCGTTTCTCGGCGCGCCTTCGAGCCCGGGCGGAATGCCGCTCCGTGCGTTCCTGCCCAACTGGAAGAAGAACGGTGCAACCGATCCGACCGTTCCACTGGGCCGATTCGCTTTGCTGGCGGCAGCTTACCCGCTCAAGCGAACGCTCGACCGGCCCTTTGGCCACGTTATCCTCCGCTACGGCGAGACCGGCAATGAGGAGAATTTCATCGATGGCGAGCCGACGAACGGCCGGCTCGACGAGAAATTCAGGGCTACCCGCGACGGGCAGTTGTTCGTCTATCTGAACCAGCCGGTCAGCGGCGTCTTCCCGGGTCTGTTTCGCAACGTGAATTCGGGAAAGGCCCGGATCTGGGTCTATCGCATCCCGAGGTGAGCGACCCGTTAGAGCGTTTTCCAGCGAAGCATGCCCTCGGACTTGATCCGTCGTGGGTGCGCACCGGTTCACGTCAAGAAAACGCGGCAAAACAAAAATCTAGAGCCCGGTTTGGATTCAATCAGAACCGAAAAGGCTCTGGAGTAAGGATGCCGCCGCTGGAGGCGCACGCCCGTTGTCGGCTGTAAACGAAAGGCCGCCAAATGGCGGGCTGTCGTTGGATCCAGTGTTTGCCGATTTTGCCATTCCGGCAGGTCGTCCAGCTTCACGGCCGACGAATGCCAACAGCGCTCGCTGGGATCACCGTCAGGCGGGCCGACGCAGTCGACAAAAATGGTCTTGAAGCCTTCGGCCTTCATGCCTGACGGCGTCCCATCAGACCAATAGCGCAGGCGGGAACAACTTCGCGCCGCGAGTGGCAGCGGCTGTGGATATGTTAGCAAACGAATCGGCAGACCCTATTCGCCGGACGCACTATCGCTTTTCGAACTTTCCAAGCTCTCTACGCAAGAGCCAGAGACTTACAATTGCTTGCGCGGTCGTTGTCGCAATCGACAAATACCACATTTGCTTCGAACTAAAGCTTGGCTGCGCGGAAAGCCAAAGCGTCGGAAACACGTAGCTGATCAATCGCACGGTGGAGCTGATGAGTTGTGGCCGGGTGTTTCCCAAGCCTTGGAAGGCGCTAGAGCACACAAAGATAATCCCCTGCGCGAACAGATTCAGCGAAACCATCCTGAGAAATAGATCGCCTTCCGCGATCGCCTGAGCGTCGCTCGTAAAGCGATGCAGTAGCGATGCCGATTGCCACTGGGTTACTATCGTCGCAGCGAGCATCACCGCCGATGTGGTAATCAGAACGACGCGAAGCACCTGCTTCACGCGAGACAAATCGAGAGCGCCAACGTTTTGCCCGACGATTGCGGCCGACGCGAAGGCGATTGCCATAGCTGGCACTTGGATGAGGCCCAGCACGCGCGAGCCTATGCTAAACCCCGCCTGCGCCGACGGGCCTACGCTTCCCAGCGCGTGGTAGATGACGGCCATATATATAAACATGATCGCAAACTCGCCGCTCGCTGGGAGACCGATTTTCAGAATGCGACGGCAATATGCAAAGTTGAACTTTGGTTGCCCTTCATTGAGCCGGAGATAGCCATTCACATTCAAGAGGTAGACGAAAGCGGCGATAACTCCCACGGCAACGGCCAATGAGCTTGCCAAGCCAGCCCCAGCAACTCCCATCGGCTTCTGAGTCCCCCAACCGAGAATCAGGATTGGAGCAAGGGCTATGTTTATACCGACAATTAGTGCCTGAACGTACATCGACGGTTTGGCAAGGCCGACTCCTCGTAAGGCCGACAGTATTGCTTGCAAGATGAATTGGAGTGTGAGCGCTGGCAGAAACCAAATCAGATATATCGTGCCATCTGTGATCGTCGAAGCGTCAGCGGCAACGGCTTTCATGTATGGGCCAGCCAATGCGAAGCCGCACAGAAGCGTGCACGCTGCGAAGAGGCTGGAGAGAAGCAGAGACTGAAGGAAAGCCGAGTTCGCACTCGCTCGATCTTTGCGACCTACGGCCTGCGAGACTATCGCTAGGGTCCCGACGCTTACGACTTGCGTCATCGCGTTGACCGCGAACGCGGCATTTCCCGCTGCGCCTACCCCAGCAATCGCTGACTCACCGAGATCCGCCACGAAGTAGAGGTCAACCAGTCCGCAGACCAGCATTAGAATAAGGCCCGCGAAGAGCGGCGCAGCCATAGTCAGCAAATGGCTCAGAATCGAGCCCGACGTAAAGTCTTTCATGAGAAGGGGATATCCAACGGTCAGGTGAGAGGCAGTGACGCAGCTTGTCGCCCGCACGAACTGGACAGTTCGCGGGTCGGGTAGCCAACGCTGCGCGTCTCAGCTTCCGAGGATCACCAGACTTCTCTTTTATTGCCGCCCGGTTGAGGAGGTTACGCGTTCGATTTACAGGATGAGCGCCCGGCGCGCTAGCTTATGATGTCAGCCGGTCCAGCACTGACGATAGCTCGCCGATTAACCCCGGAAGATACCCCTAGGATACCCCGGCGCTAAAAACGCACGACTGCCGACCCCCGAAGGGGTCAGCTAAGTCATTACCAATGTTGAGAGAAGTTGGAGCGGGCGAAGGGGCTCGAACCCTCGACCCCGACCTTGGCAAGGTCGTGCTCTACCACTGAGCTACACCCGCATCCGAGATGGCGGCGATCGCTCGCCGTCAACGGCAGACCTATGCCAAATGCGGGCTGCGAATGCAACAGTCCGCGTACAGTCCGACGCTTTTCCGGATAATCCGATTTCTTTGACCAAATAGGCTCGAATCCGTCCGAAACAACGGCAAAATGGAATTTATCGGGCCTCGTGCCATCGCCGGGAACCCAGAATCATCTGCCAGCGCGCGATAGCCCGATTCGCGGGCCGCTGGCCGCGGGGCCACCCGGACGGTTCGGAACGTCGGCCCGAGCGGCGGTTGCAGAAGGCGCGAAGCCCGGACCGATTGATTTTTGCGGCCAAGCCGCCATCTAGCGAACGAGAACTTGGTTCCGGACCGTGCTAGAAGCAGCCGGACCCGCAGCCGATATTCTGCGTTCCTTCTCGAATGACATCAGGCGAGGTTACCGTGACGATAGTTGAGCAGGGCGGCGGCCCGGCACCGCAGGCAGTACCCGATCTGATCAAGGAGACGACCACCCAGACCTTCGTGAAGGATGTCATCGAGGAATCGAAGCGCCAGCCGGTGCTGATCGACTTCTGGGCGCCCTGGTGCGGCCCCTGCCGTCAGCTCACGCCGGTGCTGGAAAAGGCGGTTCGGGCCGCCAAGGGTAAGGTCAAACTGGTCAAGATGAATATCGACGAGCATCCGGCCATTCCGGGCCAGATGGGCATTCAGTCGATCCCGGCGGTGATCGCGTTCGTGGGCGGCCAACCCGCCGACGGTTTCATGGGCGCGGTGCCGGAGAGCCAGGTCAACGCCTTCATCGACAAGCTCACCAAGGGCATGACGGCGCCGGGTGAGCCGAACATTGCGGAGATCCTGAAAGAGGCTGAGGCCGTGCTGGCGGAAGGCGATCCGGCCGCCGCAGCACAGATTTATGCCGAGATACTCGGTTTCGATGCCACCAATATCGCTGCCCTGGCGGGACTGGCGAAGTGCTACGTGACGACGGGTGCCGTCGAACAAGCCAAGCAGACGCTTGCGATGGTGCCGGAATCGAAGCGCAATGACGCCGCCGTCAAGGCGGTGCAGGCCTCGATCGATCTTGCCGAGCAGGCCCAGTCGGTCGGCCCGGTGACCGAGCTCGAACAAAAGGTCGCCGCAAACCCGCTCGACCATCAGGCGCGATTCGACCTGGCGACGGCGCTCAATGCGCTCGGCAAGCGCAACGAGGCAACCAACCAATTGCTGGAAATCGTCAAGCGCGATCGGAAGTGGAACGATGATGGCGCGCGTAAGCAGCTCGTGCAGTTTTTCGAGGCGTGGGGCGGCACCGACGAAGCAACCGTCGAGGGACGCAAGCGGCTATCGACGATCCTTTTCTCGTAGGACGTCCACACGCGCGGGACATGGTTTTGTGAAGAGAACATCCACCGAACCAACGAACTGACCGGGACTGCAGATGCCGATCAATGCCGAATACCGCGGACCCGGCGAGCTTCCCGAAATCATTCCGGTATTTCCGTTGCCGGGCGCGCTGTTGCTGCCGCGCGGCCAGATGCCGCTCAATATTTTCGAGCCGCGCTATCTGGCGATGGTGGACGACGCGCTGCGCGACGGCCACCGGCTGATCGGGATGATCCAGCCGGATATTTCCCACACCAAGGACGAGGCAAGGCCGGTGCTGTTCCAGGTCGGCTGCGTCGGCCGCATTACCCAGCTCGCCGAATCCGGCGACGGCCGCTACATCCTCGAATTGACCGGAGTCGCCCGCTTCAAGGTGGTCGAGGAAATCGCAGCACTGACCGCGTACCGGCAATGCCAGGTGGACTTCTTCCCCTATGCCGACGATTTCGTCGCGCGCAAAGGCGAGGAGGAAGTCGACCGCACGGCGTTGCTCGACGTGCTGAACGATTTCCTAAAAGCCAACAATCTGAAGGTGGATTGGGAAGGCATCGAGAGCGCTCCGAACGAGGCGCTGGTCAACGCGCTCGCGATGATGTCGCCGTATGGTCCTGCTGAGAAACAGGCGATGCTGGAGGCGCCGGACCTGAAAACCCGCGCCGAGATCCTGATTGCGGTGACCGAAATGGACCTCGCCAAGAAGGGTACCAGCGGCGACACCGGGCTGCAGTAGCGCGCGGACGTCGTCACCGGGCTTGACCCCGGTGACCCATCTTCTTCGGAAGATTTTTGCGATGATTGATGGATGCCCGGATCAAGTCCGGGCATGACAGATCAAGCTCCCATTGACCTAATACCGACCTAATACCCGGCTACCGCGAGCACGACGACGGCGCCAAGGGCTTTCCAGCCGAAGCCGCGGCCGCGCGACCACCACGCATTGGCGGCGGCGGCAAAGGCGTAGACCACGACGATCGTTGCGACGATCCAGTGCCGCGCGCTCTCCGATCCAAACGAGGGCGCGGCAATCAGCAGCACGCCGCCGCCGATCCAGGCCACCGTACCCGCCTGCCATACCAGGCGGATGAGGGTGCGCAGGCTTTCGGGCTGGATGGTCGCCTTGGCGAACACCTTGGTTTCCCCGAGCACGCCATGGATCAGGGCCACCGCTATGCCGGCGACGCCGGCGCATTGCAAAATGAGATCGCGCATCGATAACGTCTCCATACACTGCTGTATGGTTATGCGCTGCGTTCTGGCGCCTGTCAATACAGTGGTGTATGGTGGTAAGATCGCGGAACCCGGCATGAACGATCAACTATCGGCAAAGGACTGGCTCGATCAGGGCTTGAAGACGTTGGCGACCCGTGGCTTCACCGCGCTGAAGGCGGAGCCTTTGGCCAAGACGATGGGAGTGTCGCGCGGCAGCTTCTATTGGCATTTCGCCGATATCGGCGCGTTCCATGCCGCCGTCCTCGCGCGCTGGCATGAGGTCGCGGCCGAGCAGATCATCGCCAATGTCGAGGCGGCCTCGAAGGACGAGAACCCGCTCGCGCTGCTGCTGCGCCGCGTGTTCGGCGAACGGCTGATGCTGGAACGGGCGGTCCGCACCTGGGCGAGCGTCGAACCCGCCGCCCGCGCCGCCGTGCAGGCGATCGACCGGCGCCGGCTCGGCTATGTCGAAGGTCTTTTGACGCAATCCGGATTGTCGACGGATGTGGCCCGCGCCCGGGGGCAAATCCTGTATTGGGCGTTTCTCGGCTTTGCGCTGTCGGATCAGCCATTGCCGAAGGCACGACAACAGGCCGTGGTGGACGAATTGGTACGGATGTCAGCGTCATGACACCTCGCGATTTGGTATGCTAGGGGACTACGCCTATCTGGAGAGAGTAAATGACAGCCCCGCCCGAACGCCTCGGCACCGTCGATCCAAAGTTGCTGGAGATCCTGGTCTGTCCGGTGACCAAGGGTCCGCTCGAATTCGATTCGAGCCGGCAGGAATTGATTTCGCGTTCCGCCAAGCTCGCCTATCCGATCCGCGACGGCATCCCGATCATGCTGCCGGAAGAGGCGCGGAAGATCGAGTGAGGGAAGTAGCGAATGGGGAATGGCGAGTAGCGAATAGCAAGAACCTCCATTCGCCACTCCCTATTCGCCATTCGCCTAGAGCGCCTCGCCCTTCAACAGCCGCGGCACCTCGCCCGACAATCCCGCCGCCTGGCGGATGAACAAGTTCTTCAGCGGCGGCGCGCGATCGACGAGGCCGAGGCCGATATCGCGCACGGTGCGCAACAGCGTCGATTCGTTCGAGAACAGAAAATTCAGCGAGTTGGTCGCAACACCCATCGCCATGGTGTCGAACCGCCGCCAGCGCTGGTAGCGGTCGAGCACATCGGCCTGCCCGGGATCAATGCCGAGCCGGGCCGCGTCGACCACGACTTCGGCCAACGCCGCGACGTCCTTCAGGCCCATATTCAGCCCCTGCCCTGCGATCGGATGAATCACATGCGCGGCGTCGCCGACCAGCGCCAGCCGCTCGGCGATGAATGAGCGCGCAACGAAATAGCCGAGCGGAAACGCGCGCGGCTTGTCGAGCGCCTTGATCTCGCCGAGGTGCAGCCCGAAACGCTTCTCGAGCTCATCGTGGAATTCGGCTTCGCCGAGCGTGGTAATGCGTGCGGCCTCGGTGCGGCTCTCGGTCCACACCAGCGACGAGCGCTTTCCACTCAGCGGCAGGATTGCGAACGGACCCGCCGGGAGAAAATGCTCTTCGGCGCGGCCGTGATGATCCCGCTCATGGCCGACGGTGACCACGATGCCGGATTGATCGTAGTCCCAGCCATTGGTGGCAATGCCGGCGCGCTCGCGCAGTCTCGAGCGCGCGCCGTCGGCGGCGACCAGCAGGCTTGCCTCGATGACAGCGCCGTCGGCGAGCGTCACGGTGACGCCATCGGAACGTGAATCGTAGGTCGATACCGCCGTGGCCCGGAGATCGATGCCATCGGCCTCGGCGCGCTCGACCAGCGCGTCGATCAGGCGGCGATTCTCGACCATGTGGGCAAATGGCTCGCCAGGTTCGACATCTCCCGCAAACGTCAGGAATACCGGACGTGTCGCGTCATCCAACCGGGAATCGGTAACGACCATGTCGAGGATGGCTTGCGAATCCGATACCTGATTCCAGACGCCGAGCGTCTCGAAAAGCCGCCGGCAGGCGGCCACAATGGCGGTCGCGCGTGGGTCGCGGCTCGGCCGCACCCCGAGCGCAGGATCGGCGACGACGACGGGAATCTCCGCGCCAAGGGCCTGGCGGAGCGCCAACGCGAGCGCCAGCCCGGCAAATGCGCCGCCGCAAATGACAATACTTCGCTGTGTCGCCATGCGATCCGTACCCGGTTACGCCCTCAGACCAGACTTGCTACCTGATAATAGCTGGGCGAAACAGGGCCGAGAAACAAGGTCCTTAACCAGACCGTCATTCCGGGGCGCGCGCTTGGCGCGAACCCGGAATCCAGAGGTTTGGCACGAGATTCCAGGTTCGCCTCTTCGAGGCGCCCCGGAATGACGGCGCCTCCACGAATTGAAAGCACCACACCATGTCCAAAGGCCTGATTGACCTGATTTCCATCCTCGATCTGGAGCCGCTCGAGGTGAACCTGTTCCGCGGCAACAGCCCGAAGACGAGCTGGCAGCGGGTGTTCGGAGGGCAGGTGATCGGGCAGGCCATGGTTGCGGCATGCCGCACTGTCGAAGGCCGCCTGCCGCATTCGATCCATTGCTATTTCATCCTGCCCGGCGATCCGCAGATTCCGATCATCTACCAGGTCGAGCGGCTGCGCGACGGCAAGAGCTATTCGACAAGGCGCGTCACCGCGATCCAGCACGGCAATGCGATCTTCTCCATCATGGTTTCTTTTCATGCCGAGGAGGAAGGCGCGTTCAATCACCAGGACACGATGCCGGACGTGCCGCCGCCGGAGAAACTCACCGCCGAGGAAGTGGCAAAACAGCCGATGTTCCGGGAGATGCCGGAATTCATCCGCCGCTATTACGAATCCGACCGGCCGATCGAGCTGCGCCCGGTCGAGCTCGGCCGCTATTTCGGCCAGAAGATCGACGACGGGCGCATCCATGTCTGGATCCGCACCGCGGCCAAGCTGCCCGACGATCCGGCGCTGCACATGTGCGCGCTGGCCTATGCGTCGGATTTCTCGCTGCTTGACGCGGTGATGGCGCGCTACGGCCGCACGCTGTTCGACAAGCGCATGATGCCGGCGAGCCTCGACCACGCGATGTGGTTTCACCGGCCGTTCCGCGCCGACGAATGGCTGCTTTACGCGCAGGATTCGCCGAGCGCGCAGGACGGCCGCGGATTGACCCGCGGCCTGATCTTCAAGCCTGACGGCACGCTGGTGGCGTCGGTCGCCCAGGAAGGCTCAGTCCGCCAGCGCAAGTGAGTCACACCTTGTAGGGTGGGCAAAAGCGAAGCGTGCCCACCATCGCGAAATGCGCGTGAGAATGGATGGTGGGCACGGCGCAATTGCGCCTTTGCCCACCCTACAAATTCCACGCTAACGGCAGCGCGACCTCTTACGCGTTCGCCAGCGTTCCGCGCTCGGCCAGCGCGAATTGCGACGCGTACCAGCGAGCGTACCAGGCCAGCATCCACGGGATCGGAATGATGAAGATACAGGCGATCACGAACACGATGGTTCGCCACAACACTTCCAGTCCGGACGCGGTGAAGATGACCTCGCGCTGCGTCCCGTCGATGTTGCGGCAGATCCAGCGCATCCAGGCCGTGACCACCCAGGCCCAGCCAACGATGGTAATGAAGGATACATACAACAGCACATGCCAGCCGACATAACCCAACGCGCTGCCGTTGAAGGCGATCGGAAGCGGCTGGTCGTTGGAGCTCAGGTTGGAAGCGATCCAGCGAATGACCATCCAGGCCAGCACGGCCTGAATCGGGATCGAGAGGTATTGCAGGTAATAGAGGTCGGCCGAGCCCACATAGGTCAAAATGCCGATGGCGATGAAGACGTACCAGATGTCGAGGGGCTGGCCGGTGAAAGCAAGGTTCGGCCGGCCCGGCACGTAGAGCCGGGAAAAGATCCAGCGATAGAACCAGGTCGCAACCCAGGGCGCCGGAATCACCAGCACCATGCCGATGACGAATAACAGGCTGCGTCCGAGGAGCTCCCACAGCCCGACATCGATCGAAAGCGCACCGCCGCCGTAACCTCCGGTTGCAGCCGTAGATGGGCCACCGGGTTGCGCGAAAGCGGGCGGACCTGATCCGCCGGGTATCATCCCCGGAATCTCTCCTGCCCGCTGCCAGCCCGACATTCCCTCGGTCCATACCAGCGTATCCGCCCCGACCATGCCGCGGGTGATGAGGTCGCGAAGCTGGGACTCCGGATAAGGACCCTGTTGCTGTCCGTTGGCTGCATAAAACCACGATCGGTTCGACATTTTATTTCCTTGAGCCGTGGAAAATGGAGGTAGCCGGCGGGCGGCTGGGGGTGAAACCGCATTTTGGCGGACGTTACAGGTGCCTGTACAGTGATCGATGTCACCAGCTCGAAATGTTTTCCCCTTCTACCTGCAACTTTTTTGTGCCATTTGCCCAGAAAGATGCCAGATTTGCGTCGGCGGTCCGCCGTCGGGGCGCCCAGCCTGTCGCGTGCTCAAAAAATTCCCCAGAGAAATGAAGGCCTGACCATGAAGCTCGTCGTCGCGATCATCAAACCCTTCAAGCTTGACGAGGTACGCCAGGCGCTGACGGCCATCGGCGTCCACGGCATGACCGTGACGGAGGTCAAGGGCTACGGCCGCCAGAAGGGCCACACCGAAATCTATCGCGGCGCCGAGTATGTCGTGAACTTTCTGCCCAAGCTCCGAATCGAAATCGCGGTCGCCTCCGACGTTGCGGACAAGGCAGTCGAGGTCATTACCGCGAACGCGCGTACCGGGCAGATCGGTGACGGCAAGATCTTCGTCACGCCGATCGACCATGCGCTGAGAATCCGCACCGGCGAGACCGATAGCGACGCGCTCTGAGACATCACGGAATTCAAGGCGCGGCGGCAACGACGCTGAACGCGCGAAGCCAGGAAGCGGCAACGAAACGACAACAGGCCGGGGGATTTTTATGGGGGCACCATCGTATCGTGCAGCAGGCAATGCTGCGCTCATTATTCTTGCGGCGAGCTTCGCACTCATCACGCCGGCCCAAGCCGAGACGTCCACCATCAGTGCCGCCGACACCGCGTGGATGATCGTTGCCACCGCGCTGGTGCTGATGATGACGATACCGGGCCTGGCGCTGTTCTATTCCGGCATGGTGCGCAAGAAGAACGTGCTGGCGACCATGGCGCAAAGCCTCGCCGCCGTCGCGATCATCTCGATTCTCTGGGTGGCCTTCGGCTATTCGCTGGCTTTTGTCGGCGATGGCGCCTGGATCGGAACGCTCGATCGCTGGTTTCTGATCGGCATGACGATGGAGAGCGTCAATCCGGCGGCGAAGACGATTCCGGAAGCGCTTTTCATGCTGTACCAAATGACGTTTGCGATCATCACGGTGGCGCTGGTGGCGGGCGCGGTCGCGGACCGGATGCGGTTTTCAGCCTATCTCTTGTTCTCGGTCGGCTGGTTCATGTTCGTCTATGTGCCGCTCGCACATTGGGTCTGGGGCGGCGGATTCCTTGCCACCATGGGCGTGCTGGATTTCGCCGGCGGCCTCGTCGTGCATCTTTCCGCCGGTGTCGGCGGACTGGTTGCCGCGATGGTGATGGGCCGGCGTCACGGCTATGGCAGCGAGAACCTCGCGCCGTTCGACCTCTCGCTGGCCGTGATCGGCACCGGATTGTTGTGGGTCGGCTGGTTCGGCTTCAACGGCGGATCGGCGCTGGCCGCGAACTCGCGCGCCATCATGGCGATCACCGCGACGCACCTGGCCGCCTGCGCCGGCGCGCTGACCTGGGCCGCGATCGAATGGGCGACCCGGCGCAAACCATCGGTACTCGGCATGATCTCGGGCGCGATCGCAGGCCTCGGCACGATCACGCCGGCGTCAGGATTCGTCGCGCCGTGGCACGGCATCGTCATCGGCGTCGTCGCGGGAACGCTCTGCTTCTGGGCCTGCACCTGGCTCAAGCAGCGTTTCAAATATGACGACTCGCTCGACGTGTTCGGCGTTCACGGCATCGGGGGATTGACCGGCACATTGCTCGCCGGCGTCTTCGCGGTGAACGCGATCGGAGGCACTGCCGGCCTGATCGAGGGCAATGCTCAGCAGGTACTGACCCAGCTCTATGGCGTCGCGGTTACCCTCGTCTGGTCTGGCGGCATTACCTTTATCCTGCTCAAGCTGGTGGGCGTGTTCGCGCCCCTGCGGGTATCGCTGCAGCAGGAGCTGGAAGGCCTCGACATCTCGCAGCACGGCGAAGCCCTGCAATAGGCCCCCCACCGGATTACCGTTTGCCCTGCTGCTAAGCACGATTGCGTCGGCCGTCAGGCTCTGCCCATGTTTTGGGCATGCCTGATTACGCTTTGGGCGGGGCGGAATGGCGCGGGAAGATGCAATTCTCGCAGAGGGCGAAAAGGTCCGGATTCATAGTCTGTTAGGGAACGATCCCGATCTGGCACGGCATTTGATTCTAAGGGTCCCGGCTGTGCCCGCGTAGTGAACATCTCCGCGTGGTGAACCTCAGTCGAGACGCCCGGTCCGCCTGACCCGGGCCCAAGCGGGGACCAAGACTCATGAAAATTGTTATGGCGATCATCAAGCCATTCAAACTCGAAGAAGTCCGGGACGCCCTGACCGCCATTGGCGTTCACGGTCTCACGGTGACGGAAGTCAAAGGCTATGGCCGCCAGAAGGGCCATACGGAAATCTATCGTGGCGCCGAATACGCCGTGAGCTTCTTGCCCAAGATCAAGATCGAAGTCGCGGTAGCGTCGGACCAGGTCGACAAGACCATCGACGCCATCACATCGGCTGCCAAGACCGGACAGATCGGCGACGGCAAGATCTTCGTCATCAACCTCGACCATGCGGTACGCATCCGCACCGGCGAGGCAGATGCCGCGGCCCTCTGATTTCGCGCACAAACCTTACACTCAGGAGCAAAACCAAATGACGTTTAAACGTCCCTATAGCGCGGGATTGGCGGCCCTCGCAGTCGGCCTGTTCGCCGCGACCGCTGCCTACGCCGAGCCGACCGTCAACAAGGGAGACAACGCCTGGATGCTGACGTCGACAGTGCTGGTGCTGTTGATGACGATTCCGGGTCTGGCGCTGTTCTATGGCGGTCTCGTCCGCGCCAAGAACATGCTCTCGGTGCTGATGCAGGTGTTCTATACCGTCTGCATCGTCGTCCTGCTCTGGGCGCTCTACGGCTACAGCCTCGCCTTCACCGGCGGTTCCGACTTCATCGGCGGCTTCTCCAAGGCCTTCCTGATGGGCGTGACGACGGATTCGAAAGCGGCGACCTTCAGTGTCGACGCCAACATCAGCGAGCTCATCTACATCTGCTTCCAGATGACGTTTGCGGCGATAACCCCCGCCCTCATCGTCGGCGCCTTCGCCGAACGCATGAAGTTCGCGGCAGTCGCCCTGTTCGTCCCGCTCTGGGTCACGCTGATCTATCTCCCGATCGCGCATATGGTTTGGTATTGGCCAGGACCGGACTTGATCACGGATGCAGCAAAGGCTCTTGCCGCGGCGACTGACGGTGCGGCGAAAACCGCGGCGCAGGCCAAGCTCGACGAGATCAACGCCGACGCCGGCTGGATCTTCAAGAAAGGCGCGATCGACTTCGCGGGCGGCACCGTGGTGCACATCAACGCCGGCATCGCCGGTCTGGTCGGTGCGCTCCTGATCGGCAAGCGCGTCGGCTACGGCAAGGAGCTGATGGCTCCGCATTCCCTCACCATGACCATGATCGGCGCTTCGCTGCTCTGGGTCGGCTGGTTCGGCTTTAACGCCGGATCGAACCTCGAAGCCTCCGGCGGTGCCGCGCTCGCCATGACCAACTCCTTCGTTGCGACCGCAGCGGCGGCGATGTCCTGGATGTTCGCGGAATGGATCGTCAAAGGCCACCCTTCCGTGCTCGGCGCGTTGTCGGGCGCGGTGGCGGGCCTTGTAGCGGTCACGCCTGCGGCCGGCTTTGCGGGTCCGATGGGTGCGCTCGTGCTTGGCCTCGTGGTCGGCGTCGTCTGTCTGTTCTTCTGTACTGTGGTGAAGAACTCGCTCGGCTATGACGACTCGCTTGACGTGTTCGGCGTCCACTGCGTCGGCGGCATCGTCGGCGCGATCGGCACCGGCATCCTGGTGAATCCCGCACTCGGCGGCACTGGCGTCATGGATTACGTCGCCGGCAAGATCGCGGACTACGACTTCGTCGCGCAGATGACCTCGCAGCTCTGGGGCGTCTGCACCACGCTGGTGTGGTCCGGCATCGGCTCGGCGATCCTGTTCAAGGTCGTCGATGTCATCGTCGGGCTGCGTGTCAACGTCGAGACCGAGCGTGAAGGCCTCGACGTCACCGAGCACACCGAGCGCGCCTACAACATGTAAGTTCTAAGTTCTCCCCGGGTGCGATCTCCCAAAGGGTCGCATCCACAACTCCGGTTCGGGCACATACCCGGCAATGCCCTGACCGTTGAGGGGCTCCAGCGCAAGCTGGAGCCCCTTTCTTTTAATGCCGCTATTGTTCCCGTTCCGGCGCGATCAGTTCGACAGTCGGAAAATAGGTTCGATAACGCCTTGCATCGCGTGTCAGCAAAGGTAGCTGTTCGACAGCGGCGTGAGCGCCAATGAAGAAATCCGCCAGCACGCCGGTGCGAAGGCCCCCGGAGCCGCGATACCGCAGATAAGCCTTGCCCGCGAGGAAGAGCGCGGTGCGCGGGATCGCCGCCAGTTCGATGCCCAAATTGCGGAGCATCGCGTCCACGCCCTCGACCGTGGCGTAGCGCGTCGATATCTCGGCGTAGATGATATCATTGATGATAAGCGGCCCGGACGAGGCCGCTTGTTCAAGCCGTTGTTGCGACCAGTCCGCCCATATTTCACCGTCGGTGACGACATCCAGGAGGACGTTCGAATCGACGAGCGTCATTCCGGTTCGCCACGCAAGAGAGCCATCAGCTCGTCGGTCGTCATGCCTGGCCCAGCCGACCCTCGCGCTTTGGCAAACCTGCTAGGCGGCCGAGGCCCATCGGCTTTTTCGATCACCACACCACCATCGGCGCTGCGGCGGAAATCCACCTGGCTGCCAGGCTGAATCCCCAAATAGTCGCGGACACGTTTCGGAATTGTCACTTGGCCCTTGCTCGTAACTGTCGTCGCCATGGCTGAACTCCCGGAAGTAATACCCGCTCAAAATATGGTAATACTCTGCAAATTGTCCAGACCAACCGATGGTTAATCGCGTCTTAACCTCGCCGTATCTATGGTGGTTTGTGGGTTTCCGGGGCTCGCTTAAGCCCTTTGACCGCTTTTGAAAGTGCTGGCGTTTCAGACATGGCAATGACCGCCTCTTCCGGCGTGGCGCAGGGCGCTGGCAGTGCAACCCCTGCCGGTCAGGCCGAACGCTCGCCGTTCTTGCGTACGACCGAGCTGCTGGCGCCCTACCAGCCGGCCAAGCCATTGATTACGCTGTCCCTCGGCGAACCGCAGCACCCGGTGCCCGACTTCGTCGGACCGGTGCTCGCGAAACACATTGCTGAGTTCGGCCGCTATCCGCTTGCCAAGGGCATCGAGCCGTTCCGACGCGCCGCCGCCAACTGGCTTTCGACCCGGTTCCAGCTCCCCCGCCCGATCGACCCCGAGAGCGAAATCCTGGTGCTGAACGGCAGCCGGGAAGGGCTGTTTTTCGCGGCGATCACCGCCGCTCGCTATGTTGGCCCACGCAAGGGCAGGCCCGCGATCCTGATGCCCAACCCGTTCTATCCGGCCTATGGCGCAGGCGCCCGGGCCGCTGGTTGCGAACTGATCTACCTGCCGACCACGCGCGCCAACGGATTCCTGCCGGATCTCGATACGCTCGACGAGGCGACGCTGGCCCGAACCGTCGCGATGTTCATTGCCTCGCCCGCCAATCCGCAAGGCGCCGTCGCCTCGCGCGATTACTTCACGCGGCTGAAGACCCTCGCCGACCGCTACGGCTTCATGATCCTGAGCGACGAGTGCTATTCGGAGATCTACACCAGGCAGGCGCCGGGCAGCGCCTTGGAATGCGCCGGGCCCGATTTTACCAACGTCGTTGCGTTCCAGTCGCTGTCGAAGCGCTCCAATCTGCCCGGCATGCGCGTCGGCTTTGCCGCCGGGGATAGCAAGTTCCTCGCTGCCTTCCACGAGTTTCGCAATGTCGCGGCGCCGCAAGTGCCGGTGCCGCTGCAACACGTCGCAATCGCCGCCTATAGCGACGAGACCCACGTCGAAGAAAACCGCAGGCTTTATCGCATCAAATTCGATCTTGCCGACCAGATTCTCGGCAGCCGCTACGGCTATGTGCGGCCGGCGGGCGGCTTTTGCGTCTGGCTCGACGTATCCGAACGCGGTGGCGACGAAGCGGCGGCGGTGAAACTCTATCGCGATGCGGGCGTCCGCGTGATCCCGGGCAGCTATCTGTCGCGGCTGCAGCCTGACGGCTTCAATCCCGGCGCAGGCTACATCCGCCTGGCGCTGGTCTCCGATAGTGAATCAACGGCCGAGGCATTGCACCGGCTGGTCGAAATTCTGGATTAGTCGCAGGGCCCCAATGAGCATGCCAGCGATCGAACGTGTCATTCCCCTGGTCGGTCATCTGCCGGTCTCGATCCGCGAGGCCCTGGCGCGGCGGCTGCGCGAGCTTGCCGGCCTCAGCCTGATCGCGCTGTCCGGCGTGGCGGCGGCGGCGCTGATGACGTGGTCGGTGCAGGACCCAAGCTTGAGCCACGCGACCTCGCGCCCGATCCGCAACGTTCTCGGCTACCCTGGCGCAATCGGCGCCGATCTGTTGATGCAGATTCTCGGCCTCGGCGCGATCATGCTGATCCTGCCCGTCGCGGTGTGGGGCTGGCGCATGCTGACCCATCGCGCCTTCGACCGCGAAGCGCTGCGGCTTGGGTGCTGGATTCTATGCACGGTGATCGCGGCAGGCTTTGCAAGCTGCTGGCCGCATGGCGGCGCGTGGGCGCTGCCGACCGGCCTTGGCGGCGTCGTCGGCGACGCGCTGGTACGTGCGCCCGCCGTCGTGTTCGGCCCGGTCGGCTTCACCTATCGCCTCGTGCTCGGCATCATCCTGTTTGCGGCGATGGCCGCGGCCTTTCTGTTTGCCTGTGGCTGGGGCTCGCGCCCGAAAGAGGAAGAGCTTACGCCGATCGAGGATGATGACGCGCCCTTCGTTGAAGAAGAGGACCGCAGTTCGGTATCGCTCGGATGGGTGTACCATGCCCTGATGAGCGCAAAGGCTCGGCTCGGATGGCTGATGGGCGTGGCCTACCGATCGCTGGTGTCGAGTTCGCCGCCGCCTCGCAAATCCTCGTTCGAACGTCAGGAACCGAGCCTCGGCGGCCGCGCCGCACCGGCATTGGCCCCGCAGCAAGAGGAATTCGAGGACGAGGAGGAAGAGGAAGAGGAAGAGGAGGACGAGGAAGTCCCGGCCACCCGCGCTCCGCGCAAGAAGCCTGCACCGCGCGCAGCGGCGAAGAAATCCGACAAGTTCGAACTCCCTTCGGTCTCGATGCTGACGGCGCCGAAGGCGTCGGACCGGCAGCCGCTCAGCAAGGCCGAACTGGAGGCCAATTCGCGCGCGCTGGAAGGCGTGCTCGGCGATTTCGGCGTCCGCGGCGAGATCGTCAAGGCCAATCCCGGCCCGGTCGTGACGCTGTACGAACTCGAACCGGCGCCCGGTATCAAATCCTCGCGCGTCATCGGCCTTGCCGACGACATCGCGCGCTCGATGAGTGCGCTTTCGGCGCGCGTCGCCGTGGTTGCCGGCCGCAATGCCATCGGCATCGAGCTACCGAATGCGCATCGTGAAAAAGTTTACCTGCGCGAATTGCTGACCACAAAGGACAGCAACGAGTCGACGGTGAAGTTGCCGCTCTGCCTCGGGAAAAACATCGGCGGCGAATCCATCATCATCGATCTGGCGCGTACGCCACACATGCTGATCGCGGGCACCACCGGCTCCGGCAAATCAGTCGCCATCAACACCATGATCCTCAGCCTGGTCTATCGCCTGAGGCCGGATCAGTGCCGCCTGATCATGGTCGACCCCAAGATGCTCGAGCTCTCCGTCTATGACGGCATCCCGCATTTGCTGACGCCGGTCGTGACCGATCCGAAGAAGGCGGTGGTGGCGCTGAAATGGGCCGTGCGCGAGATGGAGGAGCGCTACAAGAAAATGGCCAAGCTCGGTGTGCGCAACATCGACGGCTATAACCAGCGCCTCGTCGAAGCCAAGACCAAGGGCGAGGAGCTGACGCGCACGGTGCACACCGGCTTCAACAAGGAAACCGGGAAGGCGATCTACGAGGAGGAAAAGCTCGAGCTCGAGCCGCTGCCCTATATCGTCATCATCGTCGACGAAATGGCCGACCTGATGATGGTGGCCGGCAAGGACATCGAAGGCGCGGTGCAGCGCCTGGCGCAGATGGCGCGCGCCGCCGGCCTGCACGTCATTCTCGCGACGCAGCGTCCGTCGGTCGACGTCATCACCGGCACCATCAAGGCTAACTTCCCGACTCGCATCGCCTTCCAGGTCACGTCGAAGATCGACAGCCGCACGATTCTTGGCGAGATGGGCGCCGAGCAACTGCTCGGCCAGGGCGACATGCTCTATATGGCCGGCGGCGGTCGCATCAGCCGCGTGCATGGACCATTCGCTTCAGACGAAGAAGTCGAGAAGGTGGTGCGTCACCTCAAGACGCAAGGCGCGCCCGAATATCTGGAAGCGGTCACCGCGGAGGAACCGAGCGAAGAAGACGGCGCGGTATTCGATTCCACCGGCATGGGCGGCGATGGTGGCGGCGACCTGTTCGCGCAGGCGGTTGCGATCGTCAAGCGCGACCGCAAGGCCTCGACCTCCTATATTCAGCGCCGGCTGCAAATCGGCTACAACCGCGCCGCCTCGCTGATGGAACGGATGGAACAGGAAGGCATCGTTGGCCAAGCGAACCATGCCGGCAAACGCGAAATTCTGGTCGAGGAGGAAGAGGGCGGATTCTAAAGCGCCGAACGTGGATTCGGCGCAACGATTTTCACGGAAAAACGATATCTCCTTTGGTCGAAAGCGCGATAAACTGGCCGGCAGCGGAATGCCTCGTCGAATAGAGATCCGAAATATCTGATGACACAACAACCCACCCATCGCGGGCTGCGCTCCGGACTGGCCCTTTTGATCGCCACATCCATCGCCGGCTTCGCGACATCGGCTCTCTCGCAAACCGTGCCGGTTCCGAAGCCCGCGCCCAAGGCCCGCGACGGCAATGTGCAGATGAGCGCACAGGACAAGGTTCCGATGACCACCGGCGCGACCCAGGCGCCGCCGAATCCGGTGCTTCCGGACCCGCGCCGTAATGTCCCGGCCAATGTTTTTGCGACGTTCGATGCCAACCAGAAGGCGCAGGCTGCGCGGGTGAGTTCATATCTATCGTCGCTGCAGACGCTGGTCGGAAATTTCGTCCAGGTCGGCCCCGACGGCAGCAGGACCAAGGGCGATTTCTACATCCAGAAGCCGGGCAAGGTACGTTTCGAATATGACGACCCGAGTCCGATCGCGATTATCGCCGACGGTTCATCGCTGGCCGTGCGCGATCGCAAGCTCGCCACCCAGGACATCTATCCGCTGTCTCAAACGCCGCTGCGTTTCCTGCTGTCGGACCGGATCGATCTGTTGAAGGACACCAATGTCGTCAGCGTCACGGCGGATGACGTCTACATCAGCGTCACCATCGAGGAGAAGCAGGCCCTGATTGGCACCAGCCGGCTGATGCTGATGGTTGGCGTAAAGGACGGCCAGCTCAAGCAATGGACGGTGACCGACCCGCAAGGTTACGACACCACGGTTGCGGTCTACAATCTGGACTCGTCCAAGAAGGTCGATCCCGGCCTGTTCAAAATCGACTTCACCAACTACTTCACTCCAGCGAACTGAGCGACGCTTTCCTCCATTCTTTCTGTGGAGAGGAGGAAATGCGCGCCAGGAACCGTGGTAAGACACGGCTCCCATGCGTTTTTCCCTGACAACGTGGAATATCAATTCGGTGCGCCTACGCATCGATATCGTCGCCAAATTCCTCAAATCGGCGCGACCGGATGTGCTGTGCCTGCAGGAAACCAAATGCATCGACGACGCTTTTCCGCTGAAGCGGTTCAAGCGTCTTGGCTATGAGCATGTCGCGCTGAACGGGCAGAAGGGCTATCACGGCGTCGCCATCATCTCGAAACTTCCCTTCGACACCACCGATATCAGAACCTTCTGCGAAAAGATCGATTCGCGGCATATTTCGGTGGCTTTCGGCGAGAAGGCCCAGCTTGCAAAGCCACTGGTGCTGCACAATTTCTACGTTCCGGCCGGCGGCGACATTCCCGATCCCGCGCTCAATCCGAAGTTTGATCACAAGCTGAAATTTCTCGACGAGATGAAGGCCTGCGAGCCGCTGCACCCGCGCGGCGACGACCGGCATATCCTGGTCGGCGACCTCAACGTTGCACCACATGAAAACGACGTGTGGTCGCACAAGCAGCTTCTGAAGGTCGTCTCGCACACGCCGATCGAATGCGAAAAGCTCCTGGCCGCGCAGGCCCATGGCGAATGGTTCGACGTCGCGCGCGAGCGGATCCCGCTTTCGGAAAAGGTCTATACGTGGTGGAGCTACCGCGCCGCCGACTGGACGGTCGGCGACCGTGGCCGTCGGCTCGACCACATCTGGGTCTCCCGCGCGCTGAAGGACGCTGTCAGCGATTTCAGGATCACCCGCGATGCCCGCGGCTGGGAGCGACCATCGGACCACGTTCCTGTCACGGTGACGCTGGAGGTGTAGGTTCTTCGTCGCCCCTGCGAACGCAGGGGCCCATAATCAGGCTTCAGTTGGTGAAGAGGCCGCTGGCCCCAGGGGCAAATTGTGAGGCCGCGGCGTATGGGTCCAGGATAGCGCTCGTTCTGCACGCTTGTCCGGGGCGACGGAGCTCAAATACTCAGTTTCGCGCCCGCCATCAGAATGTCGCTGGCGAGTTGGCTGGTCCGGGTGGCGAGTTCGTCGCGCAAGCGGCGCGCCGCGGCGGGGTCACTTTCGAGCACGCGCTGAAACAGGCTGCGTGACACCCGGATGACCGAGGAATGATCAAGCGCGACCGCGCTGGACGGTCGTTTCATGGCCACGATCAGCGCCAATTCGCCGATCAGCGCCCCGGGGCCCGCAACGACTTCAGCACCGCCGTCTTCGACGCGGAACGATCCGCGCTGAACGATGTAGCCTGCATCCGCGTCGTCGCCCGCATTGAACAGATAATCGCCAGATGAGAAATCGCGCTGCTCCGAACCGATTGCCAGCATGCGCAGCGCCGTCGTTCCCAACAGGCGTAATGTCGGGACCCGCTCAAGCAGGGCTACATCATCGTCGATCGACATGGACCGTTGACCGGGATGCGCGAAAATTACCAATCGTGGCTGCGAATCGTATCACGGTACCAGTTTGTAGCCACCGGCTTCCGTCACCAGGATTTCCGGGTTGGCCGCATCTTTCTCAATCTTCTGCCTGAGACGGTAGATATGCGTTTCCAGCGTGTGCGTGGTAACGCCGGAATTGTAGCCCCAGACTTCCTGTAGCAGCGTCTCGCGCGACACCGGCAATTGGCCGGCACGATACAGGAAGCGCAGGATCGCGGTTTCCTTCTCGGTCAGCCGCACCTTTCTGGCGTTGGCGGCGGTCAGCATCTTGGAGCCGGGCCGGAAACTGTAAGGGCCGACGGAGAATACCGCGTCCTCGCTGGCCTCGTGCTGGCGGAGCTGCGCCCTGATTCGGGCGAGCAGGACGGCAAACCTGAACGGCTTGGCGACGTAGTCGTTGGCACCCGATTCGAGCCCCAAAATGGTATCCGAGTCGGTGTCGTGGCCAGTCAGCATGATAATTGGCGCCTTGAAGCCGCCCTTGCGAAGGCTGCGCACGACCTCCCTTCCATCCGTATCCGGCAGGCCGACATCCATCAGCACCAGATCCGGCGAATTGGCTTTGGCGGCGCTGGCGCCCTTGGCGCCGGTATCGACTGCGGAGGCCTCGAATTCCTCATGCAGCGACAATTGCTCCACCAACGTATCGCGCAGATCGGTGTCGTCATCCACGATCAGGATCTTGCGGGCATTGGGCATAGGATACGATCCTCTTGAGGCAGGCGGCGGACACAAGCGAGAGCGTCTCAAGCCGGGTCTTGGTCGATAACAACCTGATTCGCGGGCAAACTTCACAAGCAAGCCGGGTTATCAGGCACTGATTCGCATTGAGGTAGGAGATTGTTACAGTTTCACAAGCCGAACCGCAGTCTATCCCAAATTTGAGGCGCGTTTGGATGAATGTCCTGTAATGCCGCCAAATAGAGCAACTGCAGCAGGGCAAGCAACCCAGGATTCGGGCATTGGCATGGAAAGCAACGCCATTTCAATCACTTATCGGACAGATGCGCGTGATCGACCGCTGACGGCAATCCGGGTCCACAGGGCTGCCGGCGACCCCTGCCGGGGCTGGCTGACGGCGGACGGCTGGACCGTGCCGGTGGCACTTGGCCGCGGCGGCATCCTCGCCAACAAACGGGAGGGCGACGGCGGCACTCCGCGGGGGACCTATCATCCGCTGCAATTGTGGTGGCGCGCCGACCGCCATCCCCGACCGCGGACCTATCTGCCGGTCCGGCCGATCCGGCCCGAAGATGCCTGGTGCGAGGACCCGCAGGACCGCCGTTATAACCAGCCAATCCGTCTGGTCCGGGATCAGGCTGGTGACCGGCTGACGCGCGAGGATCACCTTTACGACTTCATCGTCGAAATCGATCACAACAGCACGCCGCGAATTGCCGGCCGTGGCAGCGCCGTGTTCCTGCATCTGGCGCGAACCAATTTCTCGCCCACGGCGGGATGCGTCTCGATGACGAAATCCGCCATGCTGCGTCTGCTGCGGCGGATGGGACCGCAGACCAGAATCATGATCGGCTGATGGGGAAGCAAAAACAATGCTCGACAGCAACGCAATAACGGCCGCGTCAAAGATCCTGCACGACCACTGGCGCGCCGGCACCAAATTTTCCGGCCTCGACGAATCGCTGCGGCCGCGCGACCGCATTGAGGCCTACGCGATCCAGGCGGGAGTCGAAAAATACTCGTCCGATAGCTTGTTCGGCTGGAAGATCGCGGCCACCAGCGAGGCCGGACAAAAGCACATCAACGTCGACGGCCCGATGGCTGGGCGCATTCTGGCCGAAACCGTCATCCCCGACGGCGGAACGGCTTCGATGGCAGGCAACGAAATGCGCGTCGCCGAACCCGAATTCGCTTTTCGCATGCGCGTGGATCTGCCGGCGCGCTCCACGCCCTATACAATGCAGCAGGTTCTCGATGCGGTCGACACGCTGCATCCGGCCATTGAAATTCCGGATTCGCGGTTTGAGAATTTCGTTACCGCCGGCGCAGCGCAACTCATCGCCGACAACGCTTGCGCGCATCTGTTCGTGTTGGGGCCGGCGGCAACCGCCGACTGGCGTTCAATGGACCTCATCGAGGAACGGCCGGTTGTCACGATGCGCGGCCAGCAGTTCGTTGGCCACGGCAAGAACGTATTGGGCGATCCCCGCATTGCGCTGACCTGGCTCGCCAACGAACTGCGCCAGCTTGGCGTGACGCTGAAAGCCGGCCGCGTCGTCACCACCGGCACCTGTCATGCACCGCTGCCGATTCAGTCAGGCGATTTTTGCGCCGTCGATTTCAGCGCGCTGGGTAAGGTGTCGGTGGGGTTCGAATAAGCGTTGCTCACAATCGATGTCGCCTCTGCGAACGCAGGGACCCATAACCACGATCGCTCGTTGGTACGGAAGGTAACTATTCCATCGCCTGACTGATAAGCCGCGGCGTATGGTCCTTGCGTTCGCAGGGACGACGGCACAGACTTTTATCGCGCCCCGAAAATTGCGGACCCCACACGCACATGCGTCGCACCCATCTGGATCGCGACTGCAAAATCGGCGCTCATGCCCATCGACAGATTTTTCAGCCCGTTGCGCGCGGCGACCTTGGCCGTCAACGCGAAATGCGGCGCCGGCGCCTCGTTGACCGGCGGAATGCACATCAAGCCGGAAATGACCAGGCCGTATTTGTCGCGGCAGCTCGCGATAAAGGCATCTGCCTCGCCGGGCGCGATGCCGGCCTTCTGCGGTTCCTCGCCGGTGTTGATCTGAACGAACAATGCCGGACGTTTGTTCTGCGAATTGATTTCCTTGGCAAGCGCTTCGCAGATGCTGGGTCGGTCGACCGAGTGGATGGCATCGAACAGCGCGACGGCCTCCCTCGCCTTGTTGGATTGCAGCGGCCCGATCAGGTGCAACGCAGTTCCGGGATAGGCCGACACCAGCGGCGGCCATTTCGCTTTGGCCTCCTGCACGCGGTTTTCGCCGAACACCCGCTGCCCGGCCCCGAGGACCGGTGAAATGGCCGTGGCGTCGAATGTCTTCGACACCGCGATCAGCGTCACCGATGCGCGCTCACGGCGCGCCTCCTTGCAGGCGCGCGCGATCTCTTGCTCCACCTGCGCAAGACCATTTGGTAAAGACTTGGTTAGCGATGTCGGCATCTCTCTCGCGTCATGTCCTGATTTCGGCCGAGAATTTTACGGCATTTCCTCTAATTTTACCAAGTTCGGGAAAGGCTTCTTGAACCCTTCACACTACCTTGCCGTGTGGGGGGCAGGATGGCTGGCGTTACTTTCAAGCGCAATCGGGTCAAACTCAAGAAGCTTCTGGGAATCCGGGCGCGGCTTGCGCTGCTCGCCGTGATGCTGGTGGCGCCCTTGATGCTGGAACGGGTCCGCTCGCTCGAAGACGCGCGCGCCAAGCAGATCGCGATGGCTTCGGAGGAATACGCCAACATTACGCTGCACACCGCGGAGACCCAGCGCGAGGTCGTCTCCTCGGTCGAAGCCATGCTGAAATCAGCCGCCTATATCCGCGCCTCCAGCGGCATCGGGCGCAGTTGCGAAATCCTGCGCGCCAGCCTGCCGACCAACCTGCCCTGGATCCGCAGCATCATGATCGTCAGCAAGGAAGGCGTGGTACAGTGCTCGACTTTGAACATGCTGGTCGGGCTCAACATCGGCGACCGTGAGTATTTCCGAAAGGCACAACAAACCCGCGACTTCGTTTTCAGCGACTATCTGTTCGCCAGGGTAAGCAACAGACCGATCCTGATGGCGGCCTATCCGGTAGCCGCAATCAATCCGGAAGAAGACGCCGTGGTGGTCGCCGGCATCAATCTGGACTGGATGTCGAAGATCATGGCCAAGCTCGGCGGACGGCCGGGCATTTCGGCGCTGCTGGTCGACGGCGCCGGCGTCGTGCTGGCCGCGCCGGCGGACGAGGCCAGCATGATTGGCAAGCCGCTCAACAACGTGCCGCTGCTGACGGCCATCGCTCACAAGGCACTCGTTTCCGACACCCCGATGGGTTCGCTTTCCTTCACGGCAGCCGACGGGTCGCAACGCGCGATCAGTTTCGCGCGCATTCCCGGCACGCAGTCCCGCCTGATCGTCAGCATTGACGAGGCCAAAATCACGGCGGCGATCAACCGCGATATCCGCACCGCCTATCTGCAGCTCGGACTAGTCTGCCTGTTCGTGCTGCTCGGCGCATTGATCGGCGCGGAAAAGCTCATCATCAACCCGATCGAAGTCATGACCGGCATGGCCAGGCGATTCGGCGAAGGCGACTGGTCGGCCCGCGTCTCGCACAGCCGCCTGCCGTCGGAATTCATGCCACTGGCCCGCGCCTTCAACGCGATGGCAGCGCAACTCAGCCAGCGCGAACGCGAGCTCGTTGCCACCAACGACCGGCTCACCGTGATGGCCTCGATCGACATGCTCTCCGGCCTCGCCAACCGGCGGAGCTTCCAGAGCCGGCTCGATTTCGAATGGATGAAGGCGCAGCAGTATTCTAGCGAGCTGTCGCTGCTGATGATCGATGTCGATCATTTCAAGCTCTACAACGACACCTATGGCCACCCGGAAGGCGACGCCTGCCTCACCCGGATCGGCGAAGCGCTGGCCGGCATCGCCGCCGACAATCTGGGCTTTGCCGGCCGCTATGGCGGCGAGGAATTCTGCCTGCTGCTGCCGAACACCAGCCCGCAGAAAGCACTCGAGATCGGCGAAACCGTGCGCGCCACCGTTCAAGGCCTCGGCCTGCCGCACATCACCTCCAGCCACCGCACCGTCACCGTCAGCGTCGGCGTCGCCGCGACGCTTCCGAACGACGCTCAAACCCCCGGCGAGCTGATCGAGGCGGCGGATGCCGCCCTCTACGCCGCCAAACACCGCGGGCGAAATACCGTGGTCGAGCACGGCTTTGCAAAGCTGGTGGACGAGGCGGGGATCGCGATGGCGGGGTGAGCGGACGCTCCACGCCATCGGCTAGAACGCCCCCTCCCCGCTGTCCCAACCCGTTGACCCCGCAGCCGCTTTTGTGGCCTAGTCCGCCGTCCTCTGGACGGGACCCGAATCCACAAAAAGCCCTGCGATTCCATGACCTCCGAACGTTACAACGCCCGTGATTCCGAGCCGCGCTGGCAACGCCAGTGGGACGAAAAGGCGATCTTCGCCTCAAAAAACGACGATCCGCGGCCGAAATACTACGTGCTCGAGATGTTCCCCTACCCGTCCGGGCGCATCCATATCGGGCATGTCCGGAACTACACACTGGGCGACGTGCTAGCCCGCTTCATGCGCGCCAAGGGTTTCAACGTGCTGCACCCGATGGGCTGGGACGCCTTCGGGCTGCCGGCCGAGAATGCCGCGATCGAGCGCAAGGTCGCGCCCAAGGCCTGGACCTACGACAATATCGCCGCGATGAAGAAGCAGTTGCGGTCGATCGGCCTGTCGCTCGACTGGTCACGCGAATTCGCGACCTGCGACCCCAGCTACTACAAGCATCAGCAGAAGATGTTCCTGGACTTTCTGCGCGCGGGACTGGCCGAGCGCGAGAAGCGCAAGATCAACTGGGATCCGGTCGACATGACCGTGCTCGCCAACGAGCAGGTGATCGACGGCCGCGGCTGGCGCTCCGGCGCCGTCGTCGAGCAGCGCGAAATGAACCAGTGGGTCTTCAAGATCACGAAGTACTCGCAGGAACTGCTGGACGCGCTGGACGGGCTGGATCGCTGGCCGGACAAGGTGCGGCTGATGCAGCGCAACTGGATCGGGCGCAGCGAAGGCATGCTGGTGCGTTTCGCGCTCGATCCGGCCACAACGCCGACGGGCGAATCCGAGCTGAAAGTCTTCACCACGCGACATGACACGCTGTTCGGCGCGAAATTCATGGCGATTGCAGCGGACCATCCGCTGGCGCAGGCCGCGGCTGCGAAGAACCCGAAGCTTGCGGAATTCATTGCCGAGGTCAAACGGATCGGCACCGCGCAGGAAATCATCGATACCGCCGAGAAGCAGGGTTTTGACACCGGCATCCGCGCGGTCCATCCGTTCGATCCGAACTGGAAGCTGCCGGTTTACGTCGCCAACTTCGTGCTGATGGAATACGGCACGGGCGCGATTTTCGGCTGCCCGGCGCATGACCAGCGCGACCTCGATTTCGTCAACAAATACGGGCTCGGCAACACACCGGTGGTCTGTCCCGAAGGCCAGGACTCAAAAACCTTTGTTGTCAGCGATACCGCCTATGACGGTGAGGGCCGCATGATCAATTCTCGCTTCCTCGATGGGATGACCATCGAGCAGGCGAAGGAAGAGGTGGCGAAGCGGCTGGAAGCAGAAGTTCGCGGCAATGCGCCGGTCGGCGAACGCAAGGTGAATTTCCGACTGCGCGACTGGGGCATCTCGCGCCAGCGCTATTGGGGCTGCCCGATCCCGGTGATCCATTGCCCGAAATGCGACGTGGTGCCGGTGCCCGACGCCGATCTGCCGGTGACGCTGCCGGAGGATGCCACCTTCGACAAGCCCGGCAATGCGCTCGACCATCATCCGACCTGGAAGCACGTCACCTGCCCGAAATGCGGCGGCAAGGCGCAGCGTGAAACCGACACCATGGACACCTTCGTGGATTCGTCCTGGTATTTTGCGCGCTTCACCGATCCCTGGAACGAAAAGGCGCCGACCACGCCTGATGTCGCCAACCGCATGATGCCGGTCGACCAGTATATCGGCGGCGTCGAGCACGCGATCCTGCATCTGCTCTACAGCCGCTTCTTCACCCGCGCGATGAAGGCAACCGGCCACATCGGCATGGACGAGCCGTTCGCCGGCATGTTCACGCAAGGGATGGTGGTGCACGAGACCTACCAAAAAGCCGACGGCACCTATGTGACGCCGGCCGAGGTGAAGGTCGAGACCGGCGGCAATGGCCGCCGGGCCGCGCTGCTCGACAGCGGCGAAGAGGTCACGATCGGCGCGATCGAAAAGATGTCGAAGTCGAAAAAGAACACGGTCGACCCCGACGACATCATCGCGACCTACGGCGCCGACGTCGCGCGCTGGTTCATGCTGTCGGACTCGCCGCCCGATCGCGACGTGATCTGGAGCGACGAGCGCGTGCAGGGTGCCTCGCGCTTCGTGCAGCGACTGTGGCGGCTGGTGAACGAATCGGCCGAGATCGCCAAGATAGCCCCGGCCGCGCGGCCGGCTTCGTTCGGGGCGGATGCGCTTGGCTTGCGCAAGGCAGCCCATGGCGCACTGGACAAGGTCTCGTCCGGGATCGAGCGGCTGCATTTCAATGTCTGCCTTGCTCATATCCGGGAATTCACCAATGCGCTGGCCGAGGTGCTGGGTCGTGAGACCAAGCCGGCGCCGGACCTTGCCTGGGCCGTCCGGGAGGCCGCCATCATCCTGGTTCAATTGTTCGCACCGATGATGCCGCATCTGGCCGAGGAGTGCTGGCAGGTTCTGGGGCAGTCCGGGCTGATTTCGGAGGCCAACTGGCCCCAAATCGAACGCGATCTGCTGGTTGAAGACAATGTGACGCTGGTGGTCCAGGTCAACGGCAAGAAGCGGGGTGATGTTACCGTGCCACGGGTCGCCCAAAATCCGGAAATTGAGGCTGCCGTTTTGGCGCTCGATGCGGTAAAACTCGCCCTCGGCGGCAAAACCGTCCGCAAGGTAATCGTAGTTCCCATGAGGATCGTGAATGTCGTTGGCTAGGACCCGGATCGCCGTTCGGCTCATCGCCGTCGCAGCTCTGGCGGCGCTCACAGCGGGCTGTTTCCAGCCGATGTATGCCGAACGTACGGACGGCAAGCCCGGCTTGCGCGAAAAGCTGATGGGCGTGGAAATCCCGCCGGTCGACAAGGCCAACGCCTCGCGGGAAGCCCGAATTCAGGTCGAGATCCGCAACGCGCTGGCGTTCAAGCTCTACGGCAACGCCACCGGCATGCCGCCGACCCATCGGCTGGTGCTGCGGTTCAACACCACCCGCTCTTCACTGATGCTCGATCCGGCCACCGCGCTGCCGTCGAGCGAAAACTACGGCATCGACGCGCAGTACAATCTCATCGACCTCGCGACCAACAAGTCGGTCATGACGGGCACGACGTTCTCCCGCGTGTCCTATGACGTCCCTGGCCAGTTGCAGCGTTTCGCCCGCGCCCGCGCCTTCCGCGACGCCGAGGACCGCGCCGCCAACGAGGTCGCGGAAAACATCCAGACCCGGCTCGCGTCCTACTTCTACGCCGGCACCTGATGTTCGGTCATTCCGGGGCGTGCGAAGCACGAACCCGGAGTCTCGCGCAGCAAGCTCTGGATTCCGGGTCCACGCGAAGACGCGTGTCCCGGGAATGACGTCAAGAAAGGTCCGTCGTGGTCGCGCTCCGCGGAAAAGACATCGACGCTTTTCTCGCCCGGCCTGATGCCGGCCGCCCTATCATCCTGCTGTACGGTCCCGACGCCGGTCTCGTGCGCGAGCGCGCCGACGCGCTGATTGCGTCGGCAGTCGACGATCCCAATGATCCGTTTTCGCTGGTGCGGCTCGACGGCGACGAACTGGCGGCCGAGCCGTCGCGGCTGGTCGACGAGGCGATGACGATCCCGATGTTCGGCGGCCGGCGTGCCATTCGTGTGCGCGCCGGCTCCCGCAGTTTTGCCAGCGGCGTCGATACGCTGGCTGATTCGCCAATCAAGGATTGCCGCATCGTGATCGAGGCCGGCGAGTTGCGGCCCGAATCGCCGCTGCGCAAGGCATGCGAGCGCGCCAAGAGCGCAGTCGCCATCGCCTGCTATCCCGACACCGAGCGCGACCTTGCTCGATTGATCGACGAGGAATTACGGACTTCCAATTTGCGCATCGCCGCGGATGCCCGCGCCGTGCTGATGTCGCTGCTTGGCGGCGACCGCCAGGCCTCGCGCAACGAGCTCCGCAAGCTTGCGCTCTATGCCCATGGCAAGGGCGAGATTGCGCTCGAAGACGTCATGACCGTCGTCTCCGATGCATCCGAGCTAAAGCTCGACCCGATCGTCGATGGCGCGTTTGCCGGCAAGCCGGATTTGGTCGAAAGCGAATTCGCCAAGGCGATGGTCGCCGGCACCTATCCCGGCGTGATCATCTCGGCCGCGCAGCGTCAAGCCGCGTGGCTGCACAAGTCGGCGCTTGCGGTCGCGGAGGGAACGCCCGTCTCCACCTTGCTCGAGGGCGGCTATCCGCGCCTGCACTTCTCGCGAAAGGGCGCCGTCGAAATCGCGCTGCGCAATTTCAGCGCGGCGCGGCTTGCCGGGATCATTGACCAGCTCGGAACCGCTGCCCTCGACATGCGCAAGCAGGCCTCGCTCGCGTCAGCGATTGCGCTGCGGACGCTGCTCTCGATCGCGGCGAATGCCAAGCGAAGGGGGTAGCATGCCGGCCGACGCGGCAGACATCGTGACCCTTTGGCGCCCGGTTGGGCCGGCCGAGTTGGAATTGATCCGTGAGAGCGGAATGCGTGCATTCCCGCCACGGCTTCCGGATCAGCCGATCTTCTATCCCGTGCTCTCGGAAGAATACGCCGTGAAAATTGCCCGTGACTGGAACGTCCCGGCCAGCGGCTCTGGCTATGTCACTCGTTTTGAGGTCAGGCGGGATTTCCTCGAAAAATACGACGTTCAGAAAGCCGGTGGCTCCGCACATTCGGAATACTGGATCCCCGCAGAGGAAATGTCGGCCTTCAACGCAGCTATCGTCGGCGAGATCGAGGTCGTTGCCGCGTTTCGTTGAAGCTAACCGCTTCGCGCCGTCGCCCCGCCGTCATTGCGAAGCAATCCATCTCTCCGCGCTCGCGGAAGCATGGATTGCTTCGTCGCTGTCGCTCCTCGCAATGATGTGGAGGGGCCTGCTAGATCAATTCCCCTTTTCCAGCCGCCGCATCACCTCGTCGAGTTGCTCGAGATTGCGATAGCTAATCTGGACTGTGCCGCCGGGGTCGCGGTGGTTGACGGTCACGGTCAGGCCGAGCGCGTCGCTGACGCGTTTCTCCAGCGCGATGGTGTCGGGATCCTTTGTCTTGCCGCCACCGCTGCGCGCCTTCTGCGGCTTGCGCTCTGGTACGCCCTCTTCGTGGGCGAGCGCCTCGGTCTGACGCACGTTGAGGCCTTCGGCGACAATGCGCTTGGCGGCCGCCAGCGGATCGGGCAGGCTAATCAGCGCGCGGGCGTGTCCCGCCGACAATTCGCCGCTCGCGATAAGGGCCTGCACTTCCGCCGGCAGCTTTGTCAGCCGCATCATGTTGGCAACGTGGCTGCGGCTCTTGCCGACCTCCTTGGCGATGTCTTCCTGGCTCCGTTTGAATTCGTCGGCCAGCGCGTGATAGCCTTGCGCCTCTTCCATCGCGTTGAGGTCTTCGCGCTGCACGTTCTCGATGATCATGATCTCGAGTGCGTCGCTGTCGCTGACATCGATGGGAACGATCGGCACTTCGTGCAGGCTGGCAAGCTGCGCCGCGCGCCAGCGCCGTTCGCCGGCGATGATCTCATAACGGTCCTGCGCACCCTTCACCGGCCGCACCACGATCGGCTGGATCACGCCGTGCTGCTTGACGGAGGAGGCGAGCTCGCCGAGTTCGGCATCGGAAAACGTCCGGCGCGGGTTGCGCGGATTTGGTTTTAAAAATTCGATCGGTACCTTGCGCTGGTTGCGCGGCCGTTCGACATGCGCGGCCTCGCCGCCGACGTCCCCGATCAGACTTGCGAGACCACGACCCAGTCGCGAACGCGTTTCGTCGGCCATCGCCGCCAACTCCCTAGGATTCACTTAAGCTACTCCGGAACTGAATTCGGTGATGGTAGGGTGGGCAAAGCGAAGCGTGCCCACCATGATCTTGCCGCGGGCAAGGTGGGCACGGCGAAGACGCCTTTGCCCACCCTACGATTCCTGACTAATGCCTAAGCTCGCGCTCGCGCTGGATCACTTCCGTTGCAAGCTTCAGATAGGCTTCGCTGCCGACGCATTTGAGATCGTAGACCAAGACCGGCTTGCCGTAAGACGGTGCCTCGGAGATGCGGACGTTGCGCGGGATCATGGTGTCGTAGACCTTGGAGCCCATGAACTGCCTGACGTCGGCGACCACCTGGTTCGACAGGTTGTTGCGCGAGTCGAACATCGTCAGCACGATGCCGTGGATCGACAGGTTCGGATTGAGCGTCGAGCGCACCTGCTCCACTGTCTGCAGCAATTGCGACAGACCTTCGAGCGCGAAGAACTCGCACTGCAGCGGCACCAGGATCGCATCCGACGCTGCCATCGCGTTGACGGTGAGCAGATTGAGCGACGGCGGACAATCGATCAGCACATAGGTGTAGTCGGTGTCCGGCGCCGCGTTCTTGTTCAACGCCGCGATCGCATCGCGCAGGCGGAATGCGCGGCCGGGCGTCGTGCCGAGTTCGAGTTCGAGGCCCGACAGATCCATCGTCGAGGACGCGATGTGCAGCCGCGGCACCGCGGTGGCAACCACCGCGTCGCGCAGCGGCGCTTCACCGATCAGCACGTCGTAGGTCGAGCAGTTGCGGTTGCGGCGATCGATGCCCAGGCCAGTCGAAGCGTTGCCCTGCGGATCGAGGTCGACGATCAGCACGCGCTCGCCAATCGCCGCGAGCGCGGTGCCAAGATTGATCGCTGTGGTAGTCTTACCGACGCCACCCTTCTGGTTGGCGAGCGACAGGATGCGTGGATGAGGCGGCGGAGTTTGCTCCCTATCCTCTTGATATAATTCATCTAATTCGGTCATGCCCGATCGCCATGTGTGATCGCGGAAGGATTGCGCCGCTCGATGCGATCGAGTTCGACGATCCAGCCGTGCCCGCCCGTTCGGCTGGAATGGAGTCGCGGTTCAATATTCCAATATTTGGTGGCCCCGGTCAATTCGGCCTCTACATCTTGACCCTTGAGAAACAAAGCTTTTGCGCCTTCTCTCACAAACGGCTCCGCGAAGCCGACAAGCTGATGTAATGGAGCCAGCGCCCGCGCGGTGACGCAATCGACGCGGCCACCGATTCTATCCACAATATCCCCGATTCCTGCCAAATGCACGATCGCAGCCGCAGATGTCACGCGGACCGCCTCGCGCAGGAAGGCTGCCTTTTTGGCGTTGCGCTCGACCAAATGGACGCTGGCGCCCGGCGTCTCCGCCAATGCGCAAGCGAGCACCACGCCGGGGAAGCCTCCACCGCTGCCGAGATCGACCCAGATTTTTGCGGACGGCGCCAGGTCGAGGAGTTGCAACGAATCGGAGATGTGACGGGTCCACAGATTCGGAAGCGTCGATGGCGCCACAAGATTCGTCTTGGACTGCCACTCCAGAAGCAGAGCGACGTAGCGATCGAGCCGAACCTCTGTTTCACGTGAAACGGGGGTGAGGGCCAGTGCGGCGGCTTTGTCGGATGGTAGGACTGGGGAAGGGATCTGGTCGACGGCTTTCGCCATTGGGGTGGTCTCGGCTAAGCCAACGATCGTAGGATGGGTGGAGCACAGCGATACCCATCTTTTTTGTGGAGGCATCTGATGGGTACCGCTCCGCTCCACCCATCCTACATTCAACGTTTCACGTGAAACAGATTCTTAAGCGCTCGCCTTCGCGTTCTTGCGCCGCGCCTCGCGCCGGAGATAGGCCGCCAGAATACCCAGCGCCGCGGGCGTCAAACCGTCGAGCCGACCCGCCTGCCCCACTGTCCGCGGCCGCGCCGCTTCGAGCTTGGCGCGCGCTTCGTTGGAGAGTCCAGGCACATCGGCATAATCGATATCGGTCAGAACCAGACCTTCGTCGCGCCGGAACGCATCGACGTCGGCGGTCTGGCGCTTGAGATAGACATCGTATTTGGCATCGATCTCGAGATGCACGGCGATCGATGGATCGATGGCCGAGAGCTCCGGCCATATGCCGCGCAGGGCAGTCCACTCGATCTCCGGGTAGGCCAGCAACTCAAACGCCGAGCGCCGATGGCCGTCCCGGTTCAATGCCAAGCCATGCTTGGCCGCTTCGTTCGGAGTGATCATCAGCGACTTGGCCAAAGCCTTGGCGGCATCCAACGCGGCCATCTTGTCGCGATGCCGCTGCGAGCGCGCCTGTCCTACGCAGCCCAAGGCAATGCCCTTGTCCGTCAGACGCTGGTCGGCGTTGTCGGCTCGGAGCGTCAGGCGGTACTCGGCCCGCGAGGTGAACATCCGGTATGGCTCGGTGATCCCGCGGGTCACGAGGTCGTCGATCATCACCCCGAGATAACCGTCAGCGCGATCAAATACGATCGGATCGGCGTCACCCGCCATCAATGCAGCGTTCAGACCGGCAACGATCCCCTGGGCCGCCGCCTCTTCATATCCCGTCGTGCCGTTGATCTGTCCGGCCAGGAAGAGACCCGGCAGGCGCTTGGTCTGCAGGGTCGGCTCCAACTCGCGCGGATCGACGTGATCGTATTCGATGGCATAGCCCGGCCGAACCATCTTCACCCGTTCGAGCCCGGGGATGGTCGCGAGGATCGCGAGCTGGACTTCCTCCGGCAGCGAGGTCGAGATGCCGTTTGGGTAGACGGTGGAGTCGTCGAGCCCCTCCGGCTCCAGGAAGATCTGGTGGCCATCGCGATCGCCGAACCGGACAATCTTGTCCTCGATCGAGGGACAATAGCGCGGACCGCTGCTCTTGATCTGCCCGGAATACATCGGCGAACGATGCACATTTGCCCTGATCACCTCGTGGGTCGCCGGGGTCGTCCGGGTGATCCCGCATTGGATCTGCGGCGTCGTGATCCGATCGGTCATGACCGAGAACGGCTCAGGCGGATCGTCGCCGGGCTGCATTTCAACGGCAGCCCAGTCGATGGTCGTGCCATCGAGCCGCGGCGGCGTGCCGGTCTTCAGCCGTCCAAGCGTAAAGCCGGCGCGCTCGAACGAAGCCGATAGCCCCATCGCGGGCGCCTCCCCGACCCGGCCCGCCGGCCAGTTCTTCTCGCCGAGATGAATGAGCCCGCGCAAAAAGGTCCCGGTCGTGATGACCACGGCGCCCGCCGAAAGCAGCCTTCCCTCGATCAAGCGAATTCCAGCGACCCGGCCGTTCGAGACGATCAGCTCGTCCGCCTCGCCTTCGATCACGCTGAGATTGGCGGTTTCCCGGATCGCCGTCTGCATGGCCGCAGCATAAAGCTTGCGATCTGCCTGGGCGCGCGGTCCGCGGACGGCCGGACCCTTGCGGCGGTTCAACATCCGAAACTGGATCCCGCCGGCATCCGCCACCCGGCCCATCAGGCCGTCGAGAGCATCGACTTCGCGGACCAGATGACCCTTGCCGAGACCGCCGATCGCGGGGTTGCAGGACATCGCCCCGACAGTCGCAAAACGATGCGTCACCAGGGCCGTCTTCGCACCCATCCGCGCGGCCGCGCTCGCGGCCTCACAGCCGGCGTGGCCGCCGCCAATAACAATGACGTCGAAGGGGTCTGCTCGAAAAATCATGCCGCGACTTCTATCGCGGAGTTGGAAAACGCGGAAGAAAGAATTGCTTGGATGTTTGAGGCCGGGTGTTTCACGTGAAACATCCCAAGCCCATGGAACTGTTTCACGTGAAACAGGATGGTAGGGAAGGCTCACTTACCCACACAGAACTCCCGGAAGATAACGTCCAGAATGTGCTCGACATCCACGCGCCCCAAGAGCCGCCCCAGCGAATGGGCTGCCATCCGCAATTCTTCCGCCGCCAGCTCCTCGCCCTGCCCGACTACCTGAACGCAGCGTCGTAACGAGGCCGCGGTCTCCTGCAAGAGTAAGCGCTGCCGGGTTCGGCCGATCAGGCCAGCCTCGCTTCCGCCAAAGTAGTTTTGCGCGAAACCAACCAGGGCCGCGATCAGCTCGGGCAAGCCATCGCCTCGGCTCGCCGAGATCTGAAAAACGCCCTGCCCTGACGGATCGGCCAATGGCCGACCTATCTGTTCCAGATCGATTTTGTTTCGCACGCTCCAAACTGGTGCATCCCAATCGTGGTCAATCGCTGCCTCCGGCGAGTCGAAGAGCCACAGCACAAGATCCGCATCCGCGGCCCGGGCCCGGGCGCGACGAACGCCCTCCTGCTCGACCGGATCATCCGTCTCACGAATCCCAGCGGTATCGATCACGGTCACCGGATAGCCGTCGAGATTGAGCTGCACCTCAATAACATCGCGCGTGGTGCCGGCGTGCGGCGAGACGATCGCGACTTCCCGACGCGCGAGCTGATTCATCAGCGTCGACTTGCCGACATTCGGCGGCCCGGCGATCGCGACGACGAGGCCATCGCGAAGCCGCTCGCTCCGCCCCTGCTCTGCCAGGACTTCCTCGATCTCAGCCGACAGCGCTTTGACCTTCGCCAATGCCGGCGCGATCAATTCGGCCGGCACGTCGCCCTCATCCGAAAAATCGATCCCAGCCTCGATCAGGGCGGATGCTTCGATGATCCGCGCACGCCAGTCGCGAGCTCGGTCGCCAAGCAACCCCTTCAATTGACGCAGCGCCTGGCGCCGCTGCCGATCGGTATCGGCATGGATGAGATCGTCGAGTCCTTCGGCTTCGGTGAGGTCGAGCTTGCCGTTCTCGAAGGCGCGCCGGGTAAATTCGCCGGGCTCGGCCGGACGCACATTTTCGAACGTAGAAAGCGCAGCGAACAACGCGTCCAACACCGCGCGCCCGCCATGGACATGAAATTCCGCGACGTCTTCCCCGGTCGCGCTGGCCGGACCCGGAAACCACAACACCACGGCATCGTCGATCGGCCGCTGGCCGACATCATGAAGGAGCGCCCGGCTGGCCATTCGCGGCGACGGCAATTTGCCAGCCAGTGCCGTCACGAGCCTCCCGGCCTGCGAACCCGAGACGCGCACCAAGGCAATCGCGCTCGGTGGACGGCCCGACGATAGTGCAAAAATGGTCTGGTCCCGCGGATGCATAGCCTATTTGTGCGGGAGGTCCTGAAAAGGCAACGCAGTTTCGATTCAGGATATTAGGACGCAGGCCGACATCCGCTGACCTTATTGCAGCAAAGGTGCAACAGCTATGCTGCAAAATCTGGAGAGGCGCCCTGCCCTGATCTCCAGATCGAAATAAACAATATAAAATTCAATAGCTTATTTGGTTAACCAATCAATAACGCCAATTTTCCGATACTGCATTCGCATCGCAGCGATGACCGCAGCATGAAAAAGGGCGCCCCGCGGGTGCGAGGCGCCCTCCCCTAAGCCCCTGGCTTGGCGGCTCAGGTATTCATGGAGTCGAAGAACTCGGAGTTGTTCTTGGTGTTGCGGAGCTTGTCGAGCAGGAAGTCGATCGCGTCCATGGTGCCCATCGGATTGAGAATCCGGCGCAGCACGTACATCTTCTTCAGGAGCTGCGGATCGGTGATCAGCTCTTCCTTCCGCGTGCCGGAGCGCGAGATGTCGATCGCCGGGAAGGTCCGCTTGTCCGAGACCTTGCGGTCGAGGATCAGTTCGGAGTTACCGGTGCCCTTGAATTCTTCGAAGATGACTTCGTCCATTCGGCTGCCGGTATCGACCAGAGCGGTGGCGATGATCGTGAGCGAACCGCCCTCTTCGATGTTGCGCGCGGCGCCGAAGAATCGCTTCGGCCGCTGCAGCGCGTTGGCGTCGACGCCGCCGGTCAGCACCTTGCCCGATGACGGCACCACGGTGTTGTAGGCGCGGCCGAGACGCGTAATCGAATCGAGGAGGATCACGACGTCGCGGCCGTGCTCGACCAGGCGCTTGGCTTTCTCGATCACCATCTCGGCGACCTGAACGTGACGCACCGCCGGTTCGTCGAAGGTGGACGACACCACCTCGCCCTTCACCGAACGCTGCATGTCCGTGACTTCTTCCGGACGCTCGTCGATCAGAAGCACGATCAGATAGCACTCCGGATGATTGGCCGTAATGGAGTGCGCGATGTTCTGCATCAGCACGGTTTTGCCGGTGCGCGGCGGCGCCACGATCAGCGCGCGCTGGCCCTTGCCGATCGGGGCGACGATATCGATCACCCGTGCAGAAAGGTCTTTTCGCGTCGGGTCTTCGAGCTCGAGACGGAAGCGCTGATCCGGAAACAGCGGCGTCAAATTATCGAAATTGACCTTGTGCTTGGACTTTTCCGGATCTTCGAAATTGAGCGTGTTGACTTTCAGCAGCGCGAAATAGCGTTCACCTTCTTTCGGGCTGCGGATGTGGCCTTCGATGGTGTCGCCGGTGCGCAGGCCGAAGCGGCGGATCTGCGAGGGCGAGACGTAGATATCGTCGGGGCCGGGCAGGTAGTTGGCGTCGGGCGAGCGCAGGAAACCGAAGCCGTCGGAGAGAACCTCGACGACGCCTTCGCCGATAATGTCGATTTCCTGAATCGCGAGCTGCTTGAGAATGGCGAACATCAGCTCCTGCTTGCGCATGGTGCTGGCGTTCTCGACCCCGCTCTCTTCGGCGAACGTAACGAGCTCGGCCGGCGTTTTCGATTTGAGGTCTTGGAGTTTCATTTCCCGCATTGGGGTGGTCCTGTGGAGTGTCTTTTAAGAAGGGTGCGAAGCTGGCTTTGGGAAAAGCCGGACACGAAAAATGGAAGGTCCGCAGGTCTAAGCAAGGAAAGCGCCGGTGAGGCTTCAAACCTGATGCGGCGGCCGGTCCAATGAAGGAGCCGGAACGCAGCCACATCCGCCTGCGTGGGGTGGGATTTCGACAATATAGAAAATCGGCCGCCGCTTCGCAAGCAGGCGAGAAACCGACCGACCCACGAAAAGCTGCCCTAGAACGGCTTCACGATCACCAGGATGACGATAAAGATCATCAGTACGGTTGGTACCTCATTGATAATACGATAGAATTTCTGGCTTTTGGCATTCTGGTCGGCGGCGAAGTCCTTAACCCAGCGGGAAAAAAAGCCGTGGACGCCCGACAGGATGAGCACCAGCGTCAGTTTGGCGTGAAACCAGCCGGACGTGTACCAATGTCCGCTCCAGGCCAAATAGAGCCCGGCCAGCCAGGTGATGATCATCGCGGGGTTGATGATCACCTTCAGCAGGCGCCACTCCATCACCTTGAAGGTTTCGGACTGCTTCGATCCGACCTCGGCTTCGCAATGGTAGACGAACAGCCGCGGCAAATAGAGCATGCCGGCCATCCACGAGATGACGGCAATCACATGCAGCGCCTTGATCCACGGGTAGGCCGTGATCGTGATCCACTCGTACATTGCAGCCGCCCTGATCTCCGGAACGTTCCGATCTTCTCAAGCGTTGCGAAGAAGCCCCGCCAGCGTGGGACGCAAGACATATCCGCAAAGCACCGCTTCTCTAAACTAATAATTTTAGAATCTTAGGTTTGAGTCTAAGTGACGGTGATTTGGACTCATACAAAACCATCCAGTCTCTTTGCGAGGCTTGTTCACATCCATCACCAATTCGGGCCAAACACCGGATCGTCCTGATAACACCACGTGCATCAATCGCTTGCGATGTTTTGTGGTCAGCTTATGAAGAGACAAATCCACATCTTCTCACTATCATTGTCGCGAGACGTTGGACTTGTCCTCGCGTGAGGCCCTGTGAAGAAACCAAGGGTTTTCCCGGAGGCGGCGATCCAGGGCCCGACATCTCGGTTATGCTCCACAGGATTCACAGGAATACACAGGGGTTCTGGTGCCCACGACCGGCAACTATTTTCATCTTCATCTGGTCTCGGATTCGACCGGCGAGACGCTGATCACGGTGGCGCGCGCGGTCGCCGCGCAATACGCCAACGTGACGGCGGTCGAACATGTCTATCCGCTGGTGCGCAGCCAGAAGCAGCTCGACCGCGTGCTCGACGAGATCGAGGAAGCACCGGGCATCGTGCTCTTCACGTTGCTGGAAAAGGATCTGGTCGCCCGGCTGGAAGCCAAGTGCAGGCACATCAACATACCGAGCCTCTCCATCATTGGTCCGGTGATGCAGTTGTTCGAGGCCTATCTGGGCGCGGCGACGACGGGCAGGGTAGGCGCCCAGCACGTTCTGAACGCCGAATATTTCAAGCGCATCGACGCCCTGAACTACACCATGATGCATGACGACGGGCAGCACGTCGAAGGCCTGGAAGAGGCGGATGTCGTTCTCGTCGGCGTATCCCGCACCTCGAAGACGCCGACTTCGATCTATCTCGCCAACCGCGGCGTCCGTACAGCGAACGTGCCGCTGGTCCCGGGCATTCCGCTGCCGCACCAACTGGAGACGCTGAAAAAGCCATTGGTCGTCAGTCTTCATGCGACACCGGAGCGGTTGATCCAGGTCCGGCAAAATCGCTTGCTGAGCATGGGCGCCGATACCCCCAATGATGATTACATCGATCGTCAGGCGGTGGCCGATGAAGTAGCCTATGCCCGGAAACTGAGCGCCAGATTCAGTTGGGCGCAGCTCGACGTGACACGGCGTTCGATCGAGGAAACCGCGGCGGCGGTGCTAAAACTGTTCACCGATCGCCAGCGGCAGCGGCTTCCGGAATGACGCAGCCAAGATGAATATTTGGCGTGGACAACATCCGCTGATTCTCGCCTCGCAGAGCCGCGCGCGGCAAATGCTGCTTGCCAATGCCGGCATTTCCTTCGACGCCGTTCCTGCCGATATCGACGAACGATCCGTGCAGAAGAACTCAGGCCTTTCCGCGCCCAGTGAAATCGCCGGCCTCCTGGCGCGCGAGAAAGCGTGTTTCGTATCGTCGAAAAATCCCGGTCGTTATGTCGTCGGCGCCGATCAGACGCTGGCTTTGGCAAGCCGGCTGTTCAGCAAGCCGGCTGGGCGCGCACAGGCCGCAGAGCAATTGCGGCTGCTTGCCGGCCAGACGCACGAGCTGCACTCCGCCGTTGCGGTTGCCCGTGACGGCAAGCTAGTGTTTTCCGACCTCAGCATTGCCAGAATGACGATGCGGCGCTTGGGCGAGAGCGAGATCGAAGCCTATCTGGATCAGGCCGGGCAGGCGGTCACCACCAGCGTCGGTGCCTATCAGCTCGAAGGGCTAGGCGTGCACTTGTTCGAACGGATCGAGGGCGACCATTTCACCATCCTCGGCCTGCCGCTGTTGCCGCTACTGGCGTTCCTGCGCGGCGAGGGTTTGCTCAATGTTTAGAATCACTACTTTGGCAACGGCGATCTGATGCGGATCCTGGGACTCACCGGCTCGATCGGGATGGGGAAATCCACCACCTCAAAACTGTTCACCGAGGCGGGCGTGCCGGTTTACGACGCCGACGCAGCCGTTCACAAAATCTACGAAGGCGAGGCGGCGCCCGCGATCGAAGCCGCGTTTCCCGGCACGACGGTGGACGGCAAAGTCGATCGCGCCAAATTGTCCGCCAAGGTGGTGCATGACCCTGCTGCCATCAAGCAGCTCGAGCAGATCGTTCACCCAATGCTCGGCGCGTCCCGCCAGAAATTCCTCGATGAGGCCGAGCGGTCCGGCGCGCCGGTTGTCGTGATGGACATCCCGCTATTGTTCGAAACCGGCGGCGAGAAACGCGTCGATGCGGTGGTCGTGGTCACGACCGATCCGAAAACCCAGCGCGAGCGAATTTTAGCGCGCGGCACCATGACATCAGAGGCCCTCGACGCCATTCTGGCGCGGCAGTTGCCCGACGCCGAAAAGCGCAAGCGCGCCGATTTCGTGGTGGATACCTCGCATGGGCTGGACCCGGTGCGCGCGCGGATCCGCGACATTCTGGCCGAGGTTGCTAAGATGCCGCAGCGGCGGACCTGATTCGTCGAAACTTCGGTCTCTCACATCCATGCGCGAAATCGTTCTCGATACCGAAACTACTGGCCTCGATCCGCTGCGCGGCGATCGGCTGGTCGAAATCGGCTGCATCGAGATATTCAACCGCATGCCGACGGGGCAGACGTTTCACCGCTACATCAATCCCGAGCGCGACATGCCAGCGGAAGCCTTTGCCGTGCACGGCCTGTCGACCGAGTTCCTCGCCAGCAAGCCGCTGTTCACCGAAGTGGTCGAGGAGTTCCTGGAGTTTATCGGCGACGCACCGCTCGTCATCCACAATGCCTCGTTCGACATCAGCTTCATCAATGCCGAGCTCGATCGCATCAAGCGGCAGCCGATTCTGCGCGAACGGCTGGTCGATACTCTGCTATTGGCGCGCCGCAAGCATCCCGGCGTGTCGAATCGGCTGGACGATCTCTGCTCGCGCTATGCGATCGACAATTCCCGCCGCACCAAGCACGGCGCGCTGCTCGACGCCGAGCTCTTGGCCGAGGTCTATATCGACCTGATCGGCGCGCGGCAGTCGCAACTGATCCTGGCGTCGGAAACCCGCATCACGGTTACCAGCGGGATTGGTGATACGCCACGCCGGCAGCGCGAAATACCGCTGGCGCCGCGAATCACCGACTTGGACCGCGAGGCCCATCGCGCCTTCATCGCCACGTTGGGCGACAAGCCGATCTGGAACGATTTTCTTCCGGCAGCGGTCTAGCGGCAAAAAGCCGCCGCCCGCCTTTAGCTCGGCTTGGCGCCCGAAGCGGCCTGTGCCGCAGCCTGCCGTTCCATGTTCTGGCGGTACAGGCCGACAAAATCCACGGGATCGAGCATCAAGGGCGGGAAGCCGCCGTCGCGCACCGCGGTCGCGATGATCTCGCGCGCAAACGGGAACAACAGCCGCGGACATTCGATCATGACCAGCGGATGAAGCTGTTCCTGCGGCACGTTGACGATGCGGAACACGCCCGCATAGGCGAGTTCGAAGCTGAACATCACTTTGCTGGCATTTTCAGCCTTGCCCTCGATCGAGAGCGTCACTTCGAACTCGTTTTGCGCGAGGTTGTTCGCCGAAACATTGATCTGGATGTTGATCGCGGGCTGCTGCTGCTGCGGCGCCAGCGAGGAGGGCGCGTTCGGATTCTCGAACGACAGGTCCTTGGTGTACTGGGCCAGCACGTTGAGCTGGGGAGGGGCCTGTTCGGGAGGCGCGCCGTTGCCGTTTGTCATGAAAATCTCTCCTGAAGCGCTCGCGAGCGCGGCCCGGGTTCGTCTGAAAATGCGTTTTCCGGGCGAGTGGCTATCATAGCCCCGGCTCGTTCCACAAGGACGACTGCTCGGCGGCAGACCAGTCCGGCCGTCAATTGTGGCGGATATGCCTAACACCGTCCCGCCAGCCGCGCAAAATGTACCGTAAATAATTGAATGCGCGTGATTTCCGGCCACGATCGGGTTTCCCCTCGTCGCCAAAACGCGCTACAATTAGCCCGCGCCAAAACGCGCCATTGGCCGGGCGCGGTTTCATGCCTACATGCTGCAGTCTCGATCGTTGATGTAATCTCTGCCGTTCTCAGGGAAATCTCGTAAGAGAGCTTCTCACCAGGGAACGCTCGACCGCCGGGCCCGTTGCCGGCGCTGGAACCAGAAAGCGAATACGACGTGGATATTTATACCATCATCTTCCTGGCGTTGGCGGTCTTTATCTTCCTGCGCCTGCGCAGCGTCCTCGGACAGCGCACCGGGAGCGAACGTCCGCCCTATGATCGCGCCGCTCCCAACGTCGTGCAGCGTACGCAGGACAACAACGTCGTTCCCATGCCGGGTACCGTCATCGATCAGACGCCGCTGGCGCCGAATGCCGATATTGCGCCGGCCGATCGCTGGAAAGGCATTGCCGAGTCGGGCACGCCGCTTGCCGCGGGCCTCGACGCCATCACCGCCCAGGACTCCTCATTCGATCCGCGGCACTTTCTCTCCGGCGCCCGCAGCGCCTACGAGATGATCGTGCTGGCCTTCGCCAATGGCGACCGCCGGGCGCTGAAGGATCTCTTGTCGAGCGAAGTCTATGAGAGCTTCGAGGCCGTGATCAAGGATCGCGAGAAGCACGAGCAGAAAACCGAAACGCGGTTTGTTTCGATCGACAAGGCCGAGCTGGTAAATGCGGAAGCCCGCGACCGCGCGGCGCAACTGACGGTTCGCTTCGTGTCGCAGATGATTTCGGTCACACGCGACAAGACCGGCGCCATTGTCGATGGCAACCCCGATAAGGTCGCCGATATCACCGATGTCTGGACTTTCGCCCGCGACACGAGCTCTCGCGATCCGAACTGGAAGCTGGTTGGCACCGGAAGCGCGGGCTAAGGCGCGAAGCCTTGCGGGGCTTGCGCTGGGCGTGCTCGCTTTGGCGTGCTCGATCGCACCATCGGATGCCGCAGCAGTGCGCCATTCACGTGCGCAAAAGCCCTCGCATCCGCAGCCCGTCCGGCACCTACCATACCCACCGCTCGAATTCCCGTTTCAGATTAGCGGCGGCCAGTATGCGCCGGTCGCCTGGTCCGAGATCGCGGGCTGGCGCGAGGATGATCATCTCGCCGCCTACAAGGCATTTCGCACGAGTTGCAGGCCGATAGCGGCGCAGCAAAAGCCGCCCGCCGATCCAAAGGCACTCGGCACGTCGCTCCGCGATCCCTGCCGTGTCGCCAGGGGCCTCGAACTATCAGATGGCGTGAAGGCGAGGGCCTTCTTCGAGGAGCACTTCCTTCCCTTGCGCATTTCGCGGCTTGGTGAAGGCGAGGGTTTTGTTACCGGCTACTACGAACCCATCGTCGACGGCTCACGGACGGAGAACGAGGTCTACAAGGTGCCGATCTATCGCCGGCCCTCGAACCTGTTCGTCCGGGGCACCACGCAGAGCTCGGCCGGCTTGCCCAACAAGGGCCAGGTGTTCCGCAAGATCGGCCGCCGCAAGCTGGTGCCCTATTACGATCGCGCCGAGATCGAGGACGGCGCAATCGCCGGCCGCGGCCTCGAAATCGGCTGGCTGAAGGACCAGACCGACCTGCTGTTCTCGCAGATCCAGGGTTCGGCGCGGGTCAGCCTCGGCGACGGCTCGACCGTTCGCATCAATTACGATGCGCATAATGGTTTTCCGTATACGCCGGTCGGCCGCATTCTGATCGAACGCAACATCATCCCCAAGGATCAGATGTCGATGCAGAAGATCCGGGAATGGATGGAACAGAATCCCAACGAGGCCGACGAGCTGCGGCGGCAGAACAAGTCCTACGTCTTCTTCCGCGAGGTGCAGCTTTCCGACAAGGACGAGGCGGTCGGCGCCCAGGGCGTGCCGTTGACGCCGGGCCGGTCGATCGCGGTCGACAAATCACTGCATGTCTATGGCACGCCGTTTTTCATCGAGGGCGAACTGCCGATCGAATCGGAGCGATCGAAGACACCGTTTCGCCGCCTGATGATTGCGCAGGATACCGGCTCGGCCATCGTCGGTCCCGCGCGCGCCGATCTTTACTTTGGCGCCGGCCTCGACGCCGGCAAGGTGTCCGGCCGCCTCCGCCACAATGCCCGCTTCGTGATCCTGGCGCCGAAGAGCCTTGATCCGGTTGCGCGCGGCCGCAAGATGCCGGTGCCCGATGAGCGGCCGTCGGAGACGATCGCAAAACTGTTCCCGCAAACCGATCCGTCAAAGGATCCGAAGAATGCCGGAAAGCCGTCCGATGTTACGGCGGCAGCGTCCAACGCCAAGCCAGCGATGCAGGCGACGACATCGTCTGCAACCGGGCCCTCGCAAGCCCCGGCCATCCAGGCTGCCGTAGCAAAGCCAGTACCGCTTCCAGAACCGCGGCCGAAGGTTGAAGCGGTTTCGGCAAAGCCGCAGCCGCGTCACCTGCGCCGATATCGCCATCGTCGATGAAACGCCGGCCGTCGAGGTTGATTCCCGAATTGCCGGAGCCGCCGCGCCGCAAGCGCGGCCTGAGCGAAGAGGAGCGCGCGCTGTGGGAGAGCGTCGCCAAGCAGGTCAAGCCTTTGCGCAAGCGGCACCGCTCCTCGAAGCCGTCGGCTGCTCTGGCGGAAACCGAGCACAAGGTCGCTCCGAAACCCGCCGCTTCACCGAGGCACGTCGCCCCGGCGCGAATAGTTGCGCCTTCAAAGCCGGAACCACCGCCGCTGGCGCCGATCGGCCGCCGCGAGCGGTCGCATCTGTCGCGTGGTCGCAAGGAGATCGATGCAAGGCTCGACCTGCATGGCATGACGCAGACACGCGCGCATCGCGCGCTGTTCGGTTTCCTGCAGCGCGCCCATCATGACGGGCTGAGCTTCGTGCTCGTCATCACCGGCAAGGGCAAGGTGGGTGCTGAGTCCGAGCGCGGCGTGCTGCGCCGCCAGGTGCCGCAATGGCTCGGGCTGCCGGAATTCCGCGCGCTGGTGGTCGGCTTCGAGGAAGCCCATATCGCCCATGGCGGCGAGGGTGCCCTGTATGTGCGGGTGCGACGGGCGCGTCTCTAATCTCGCTTAGAGCGTTTTCAAGCGAAAGCCTGCCCCGGACTTGATCCGGGGTGGACACCAGTTCGCCAAGAAAACGCGTCAAAACAAGAATCTGTTGACGGCTACAAAATAAACCGGCTCAGATCCGAGTTCTTGGCGAGATCGCCGATGTGGTTCTGCACGTATTCGGCATCGACCTTGATGGTCTCGCCATGACGGTCCGGCGCGGCGAATGAAATCTCGTCGAGCACGCGCTCCATCACCGTCTGCAGCCGCCGCGCGCCGATGTTCTCGACCGTCGAGTTGACGGCGACGGCGATATCCGCCAGCGCGTCGATGGCGCCGTCGGTGATATCGAGCGTCACGCCCTCTGTCTGCATCAGCGCGACATATTGCTTGATGAGCGACGCTTCCGGCTCGGTCAGGATGCGGCGCATGTCGTCGCGGGTCAACGCCTCCAACTCGACGCGGATCGGCAGGCGGCCCTGCAATTCCGGCAACAGATCCGAGGGCTTGGCAATATGAAACGCGCCGGAGGCGATGAACAGGATGTGGTCGGTCTTGACTGCGCCGTGCTTGGTCGTGACGGTGGTGCCTTCGATCAGCGGCAGCAGGTCGCGCTGCACGCCCTCCCGCGAGACGTCGCCGCCGAGGCGGTTTTCGCGCACGCAGATCTTGTCGATCTCGTCGAGGAACACGATGCCGTTGTTCTCGACCGCCGCGATCGCTTCCAGCACGAGTTGGTCATTGTCGAGCAGCTTGTCGGATTCCTCGTTGACGAGAATCTCGTGCGAGCCTTCGACCGTGAGCCGGCGGGTTTTGGTTCGCCCTCCAAGTTTGCCAAAAATGTCGCCGATCGAGATCGCGCCCATCTGCGCGCCGGGCATCCCCGGAATCTCGAACATCGGCATGCCGCCGGAGGATTGCGTCTCGATCTCGATTTCCTTGTCGTTGAGCTCGCCAGCGCGCAGCTTCTTGCGGAAGGAATCGCGGGTCGCCGGGCTGGAGGCCGGCCCGACCAGCGCGTCCAGCACGCGCTCCTCGGCGGCGAGCTGTGCGCGGGCCTGCACGTCCTTGCGCTTGCGCTCGCGCACCTGCACGATCGCGACCTCGACGAGATCGCGGACGATTTGCTCGACGTCGCGCCCGACATAGCCGACCTCGGTGAATTTCGTGGCCTCGACCTTGATGAAGGGTGCGCCGGCGAGCTTTGCCAGCCGCCGCGCGATCTCGGTCTTGCCGACGCCGGTCGGCCCGATCATCAGGATGTTTTTCGGCAGCACCTCTTCGCGAAGCGAGCCAGTTAGCTTCAGCCGTCGCCAGCGATTGCGCAGCGCGATCGATACCGCGCGCTTGGCGTCGGCCTGGCCGACGATGAAGCGGTCGAGTTCAGAGACGATTTCACGGGGAGAAAAGTCGGTCATGGGTCCTAGGTAGGTGTCCAATGTTGCGAGAGCAAGCGGTGCACGAGGCCGCTAAATGATCGGCGGGCCACCCTGCCACAGCTTGATCGCCTCGAAGGGGTGAATCAGCATGATAATGTTGAGCGTCAGATTGTCGCGAATGTGGAGCGTCATCACCAGCTCGAACAACATCGCAAGAGCGACGGTGACTGCCACGGGAAGTTTCCTCGCCAGCAGGAAGCCACCGATCATGAAGAGCATATCGGAAATCGAATTGACGATGGTATCGCCGAAGTAATCCAGCGAGATCGTGCCGGCGCGGTAGCGGTTGATGATCCAGTCGGAATTCTCGACCAGTTCCCAGCCGCCTTCGACCAGAATGGCGAGTATCAGGCGGCCCTGCCAGGCCAGGCGCGGGAACGCGAGGAAGGCCGCGCCGTAGAACAGGAAGCCGTGCAGGATATGCGATAGCGAATACCAGTCGGCGATGTGCTGGGAGTTTTCCGAACTCTGCACGACACCGTGCCAGAGCTTGACGTAGCCGCAGGCGCAGATCGGCAGGCGTCCCATCCCGTACAGGATCGCAGCTTGCGCCGCGAGGATGCCGGCTGCAATTAATATCCAGTGTCGGCCCGAAAGCGTGACTGGAGCTTTCTCGATACTGTTGGTGGAGGTCATGCTTTGCGGACCATCAATAGAGCGGGGCCATCAGGTGTATCGACCATGCCGACTTTTTCAAAGCCCGCCTTCTCGTAGGCACGCACGGCCCGGGTATTGGCCGGATCGGGATCGGTCACAATGCGCGGCGCGCCGTTCCGCAAATGCTCGTCGACGAAAGCGCGGATGAATGCCGAACCATGGCCGCGTCCGACCATATCGGGCTCTCCAATGAACTGATCGATGCCGCGGGTGCCGCGCGGATGTTCGCCAAAGCCTGAATTCCACGCCGTCAGGTCGTAGCACTGCAGATAGCCGAAATCGTTACTTCCCGTCGAGACGATGAACTGATCCATCGCCGGCTCATCGAGATCGCCGCTGACCAGTTCATATTGTTCAGAGGGGTCGCCCCACCATTCGCGCACATGCGGCCGCGCGAGCCACTGCCGGATCAACGGCAGGTCGGCCACAGTCATCGGGCGGAAGGCATATTCCGGCGCCATGACCGGCGGCTCCTCAGAGCGTTTCGATCGTGACGTTGCGGTTGGTGTAGACGCAGATGTCGGCGGCGATATCGAGTGCCCGGCGCACGATGGTTTCGGCGTCCTTGTCGGTGTCGACAAGCGCGCGGGCGGCCGCCAGGGCATAGTTGCCGCCGGAGCCGATCGCCATCACGCCCGCTTCCGGCTCCAGCACGTCGCCGGTGCCGGTCAGGACCAGCGAGACGTCCTTGTCGGCGACGATCATCATCGCCTCCAGCCGGCGCAGATAGCGGTCGGTTCGCCAGTCCTTGGCCAGTTCGACCGCCGCTCGGGTCAATTGCCCCGGATATTGCTCAAGCTTGCTCTCCAGCCGCTCGAACAGGGTAAAGGCGTCGGCGGTGGCCCCGGCAAAACCGCCGATCACGTCGCCCTTGCCGACTTTCCGGACTTTTTTGGCGTTGGCCTTGATGACGGTCTGGCCGATCGAGACCTGGCCGTCGCCGCCGATTACCACCTTGCCGCCCTTGCGGACTGTCAAAATCGTGGTGCCGTGCCAGATCGGCAGGTTGTTTTCAAATGCTTGCATGGATCGCCCTCTTTCCAGTCAGATTTAGGGGTTGAGGGGAGGGGTTACAATCGCGCCGTTTCACCCCCGAATCCGGTCACCATGGGCCGAAGTTCAGCCCTTTAAACGTCATCCCGCAGTAGCGAAGGTGACATCTGCCTGTTAAAAGGGCCGCGTTTTCGGCCCCAAGCGGCCCAAGGGAAGCAGTTTTCATGCGCACAGCGTCCATCAAGCGCAAGACCAAGGAAACCGACATCGAGGTCGCGGTGAACCTCGATGGCACGGGCGTGTCCAAGGTTTCGACCGGCATCGGCTTTTTCGACCATATGCTCGATCTCTTGGCCCGGCATTCCCGCATCGACATTATGGTCAAGGCGGATGGCGATCTGCATGTCGACCACCACCACACCACCGAGGACGTCGGCATCGCGCTGGGCCAGGCTGTCAAGCAGGCGCTCGGCACCATGGCCGGCATCACCCGTTATGCCTCGATCCACATGCCGATGGACGAAACGCTCTCGCGCGTCGTGATCGACATTTCGGGCCGGCCGGTGCTGGTGTTCAAGGTCGATTTTCCGCGCGACAAGGTCGGACAGTTCGACACCGAGTTGGTGCGCGAATGGTTCAACGCCTTCACTATCAACGCCGGCGTGACTTTGCACGTCGAGACCTTATATGGCGAGAACAGCCATCATATCGCCGAATCCTGTTTCAAGGGTTTGGCGAGGGCGCTTCGTGCCGCGGTTGCGATCGATCCGCGCGCGGCGGGTGAAGTGCCTTCCACCAAGGGTCAGCTCGGCGGCTGATTGCTTGTTCGCGTTTTCGTTCGCGGCGGAGAGGTTCGATGCCGGTCTACACAGTGCATGCCCCCGTAGCCAATGGCGCCGATCTTCCGGCGACCGACAAGTTCGTGTTTGTCCGTGACGGATTCCATTTCTGGGCGGCGGTCGCGAGCGTGATCTGGCTATTGTGGCATCGGCTGTGGCTGGCGCTGATCGGCTGGATCGTTCTGATGACAGCCGTGCAGTTCGGGATGTCGGCGCTGGGCGCCAGTCGCGGCACGATCTTCGCTGTTGATGTCCTGCTCGCCATCCTGATGGGCCTCGAAGCGGCCAGCCTGCGGCGCTGGACGCTGTCGCGGCGCAAATGGCGCCAGCTCGATATCGTGGTTGCCGACGACGAGGAAGCTGCCGAACACCGCTTCTTCGAACGCTGGACCGGCCGGCAGCGCGGGCTGATCAGCGACCAACGGTCGGTCGATCGCGGCGCACCGCCGCCGACCCGCAACATTCCGGGCCAGTCGTTCTCCAAGCCGCCGCCCTTGCCGCAAGGCGGAATCATTGGTTTGTTTCCGGAGCCGGGAGGGCCACGATGACCGTTGCGATCGTCGATTACGGCTCGGGCAATCTTCACTCGGCGGCAAAGGCCTTCGAGCGCGCCTCGCGGAGCATGGAAGATCCGCAGAAGGTCATGGTGACGCGGGATCCGGACGCCGTGTACCGCGCCGATCGCATCGTGCTGCCCGGCGTCGGCGCCTTCGCCGATTGCCGCCGGGGTCTCGACGCCGTGGACGGCATGCTGGAAGCGATGACGGAAGCGGTGCGCGCCAAGGCGCGGCCGTTCTTCGGCATCTGCGTCGGCATGCAGTTGATGGCGACGCGCGGCAAGGAACACGTCACGACCGACGGCTTCAACTGGATCGAGGGCGATGTCGAGAAGATTTCCCCGCGCGAGGAAAATCTGAAAATTCCGCACATGGGCTGGAACACGCTCGACCTGGTCCGCGAGCACCCGGTGCTGGAGCGGTTGCCGCTCGGGCCGAAGGGCCGCCATGCCTATTTCGTGCACTCCTATCACCTCAACGCCTCCAATGAGGCCGATGTGCTGGCACGTGCCGACTACGGCGGGCCGGTGACCGCGATCGTAGGCCGAGACACCGCCATCGGCACGCAGTTTCACCCCGAGAAGAGCCAGCGTTTCGGTCTGGCCCTGATCTCGAACTTTTTGAAGTGGAAGCCGTGATCCTCTTTCCTGCCGTCGACCTGAAAAACGGCCAATGCGTGCGCCTCGAGCAGGGCGACATGGCGCGCGCGACCGTGTTCAACCTCGATCCCGCGGCGCAGGCGCGCGCTTTTGCCGAGCAAGGGTTTGAATATCTCCACGTCGTCGATCTCGACGGTGCCTTTGCCGGCAAGCCGATGAACGCGCTGGCGGTCGAGGCGATGCTGAAGGCGGTCACCATGCCGGTGCAGCTCGGCGGCGGCATCCGCGATCTCAAGACCGTGGAAGCCTGGCTCGACAAGGGCATCGCGCGGGTCATCATCGGTACGGCGGCAGTGCGCGATCCGGAACTGGTGAAGGGCGCGGCGAAAAAATTCCCCGGCCGCGTCGCGGTCGGACTCGACGCGCGCGACGGCAAGGTTGCGGTGGAAGGCTGGGCCGAGACCTCGCAGGTGACTGCGCTCGAAATCGCGCAACGGTTCGAGGATGCCGGTGTCGCTGCCATCATTTTCACCGATATCGCGCGCGACGGCCTGTTGAAGGGCCTCAACCTCGATGCCACGATTGCGCTCGCAGACCGCATTTCAATTCCAGTGATCGCATCCGGCGGGTTTGCTTCCATCGAGGACGTCAAGGCGCTGCTCGAGCCGCGCGCCAGAAAGCTCGCCGGCGCCATTGCCGGCCGCGCGCTCTATGATGGGCGGCTGGATCCCGCCGCCGCTTTGACGCTGATCCGCAACGCGCGCGCGGCGGCCTAGGAGTTTTTGCGATGTTCAAGGTCCGCGTCATCCCCTGTCTCGACGTCAAGGACGGCCGCGTGGTCAAGGGCGTCAATTTCGTCGACCTGCGCGACGCCGGCGATCCTGTCGAAGCGGCGATTGCATATGACGCGGCCGGTGCCGACGAATTGTGCTTCCTCGACATCACCGCCACCCACGAAAACCGCGGCACCATGCTCGATGTGGTGCGGCGTACGGCGGAAGCCTGTTTCATGCCGCTGACGGTCGGCGGCGGGGTGCGCACCATCGAGGATATCAAGACGCTGCTGCGCTTCGGGGCCGACAAGGTCTCGATCAACTCGGCCGCCGTCTCCAACCGTGAATTCGTCAAGCAGGCGGCGGAAAAATTCGGTGAGCAGTGCATCGTGGTCGCGATCGACGCCAAGCGGGTCAAGCGCGGCGGCGGCTCGGACCGCTGGGAGATTTTTACCCATGGTGGACGCAACTCCACCGGGATCGACGCCATCGAATACGCGCAGGAAGTGGTCTCGCTCGGCGCCGGCGAGATCCTGTTGACTTCGATGGATCGCGACGGCACCCGCCAAGGCTTCGACCTGCCGCTGACGCAGGCCATCGCCGACAGTGTTCCCGTACCGGTCATCGCCTCCGGCGGCGTCGGCAATCTCGACCACCTCGTCGACGGCATCCGCCAGGGCCACGCCACCGCAGTGCTGGCCGCCTCGATATTCCACTTCGGCGAATTTACCATACGCCAAGCCAAGGAGCACATGGTGCGCGCCGGGCTGCCGATGCGGCTCGATCCCTGACGACTCCTCGTCACAAAAGTGCTAAGTCCTTGCCCGGGACGGCGACCCGGCCTTTGGCCGGGCGCGAGTGTTGAGTTCGGTTGATGTCGCGTTTCACGATCCATGACCTGGCCGCCACCATCGATGCACGGGCCGCATCGGGAGGGGAGGCGTCCTACACCCGCAAATTGCTCGACAAGGGGGCGGAGCACTGCGCCAAGAAGCTGGGCGAGGAAGCGGTCGAGACCGTGATCGCGGCAGTCGAGAACGACCGCAGCCACCTGATTGCCGAAAGCGCTGACCTGCTGTTTCATCTGCTGGTGCTTCTGAAGTCGCGGGGCGTGAAGCTGGAGGACGTCGAAGCCGCGCTGGCGCAGCGGACCTCGATGTCCGGGCTTGAGGAGAAGGCGTCGCGCAAGCGCGACTAGCCGAGAGGGCAGCTCATGGATATCCGCACCCCGGAACAGCAATACAATCCCTACCGCATCTTCACGCGCGAGCAGTGGGCGCGGTTGCGCGACGACACGCCGATGACGCTGGAGCCGGGCGAATTCGAGCGGCTGCGCTCGATGCATGACCGCCTTGACCTGCAGGAGGTCGAGGACATCTACCTGCCGCTGTCGCGACTGTTGTCGATCTATGTCGATGCGACCGATCGGCTCTTCCGGGCGCAGCGCCAGTTTCTCGGTATCCGCGACCGCAAGGTCCCCTACATCATCGGCGTCGCCGGCTCGGTTGCCGCCGGCAAATCGACCACCGCGCGCGTGTTGCAGGCGCTGCTCGCCCGCTGGTCGCCCCGGCCCAAGGTCGACCTGGTGACGACAGACGGCTTCCTGTTTCCAAATGCCGTGCTCGAGCGGCAGGGGCTGATGCAGAAGAAGGGCTTTCCCGAGAGCTACGATCTGCCGATGCTGCTGGCCTTTCTTTCCGACATCAAAGCCGGACGTCGGCCGGTGCGCGCGCCGGTCTACTCGCATCTGGTCTACGACATCGTGCCGAAGGAGTGGATCGAGGTTGATCGCCCGGACATCTTGATCGTCGAGGGCGTCAACGTGCTGCAGACCGGCCGACTGCCGCGCGACGGCAAGGCGGTGCCCGTGGTGTCGGACTTCTTCGACTTCTCCGTCTATATCGACGCCGAGGAGCCGGTGCTGCGCGAATGGTATGTGCGGCGCTTCCTGGCGCTCAGGGACACCGCGTTCCACGATCCCAAATCGTACTTCCATCGCTACGCCGTGCTCTCCGACGAGGAGGCGACCGCGACCGCGATCGCGATCTGGGAGCGCACCAACCTCGCCAATCTCGAGGACAACATCCTGCCGACCCGACCGCGCGCGACGCTGATCCTGAAAAAGCGCGCCGATCACCTCGTGGAGACGGTCGCGCTGCGGCGTCTGTAGTGTCGTAGTCGTAGGGTGGGCAAAGGCGCCCTTGCGCCGTGCCCACCATCTATCCCCCGACACCTGAGTGGTGGGCACGCTTCGCTTTGCCCACCCTACGAACCCTGCGTTCGCGGTGACGACTTTGCTCCCACTCACGCCGCAATGTGCCGTGACGCGATCAACCCGGCGAGCGCCTCGGCGAGTTTTTCGCGGTCGAGCGGCTTGATCAAGAATCCGTCCATGCCGGCTTCGAAGCAGGCGTAGCGATCTTCCACCAGCGTGTTGGCGGTGAGCGCGAGGATCGGCGTCCGGCTACCCGGCTCACCGGATTCGAGGGTACGAATCCGCTTGGTGGTTTCGATGCCGTTGAGCTGCGGCATCTGGATGTCCATCAGGACGAGATCGTAGGGGCTACCCGCGGATTTCGCCGACAGCCAAGACTCCAGCGCCTCGGCGCCGTCGGTGGTGATGACGGCGTGATGGCCGAGCCGGCCGAGCAGCGATCTGATCAACAGCGCATTGATCTGGTTGTCCTCGGCGACCAGGATCGACAGGCCCTTGGCTGACGGCGCGGCCGGCGTCTCGCTTGGGTCGATGGCCGGATCCAGGCTCGGTGCGGCCACTTCCGGCGCGGCCGTCATGCGCGCCGCGAGCGAGGCCGCGCGCAGCGGCTTGACCAGATAGCCGGTGAGGGCGGAAGTGGCGGACGGTTGCATCTCGTGCCGCGTCGCTGGCGTAAACATCACGATGCGCTGAGTGGCATGAAGGCGCGCGGCTTCGCCAAGCCGTTCGATTTCGGCGAGCCCCAGCGCGTGATCGATCAGCACGGCGTGCCAGGCGCGCTCGGGCAGCAGGGCCTCTGCGACGTTGGCGTCTGATACCATGCAGGTCTGCCCACCCCAGCGCTGCAGCCGCCGCGCGGTCAGCGAGGCCTCGATGCTCGCGGGCGAGACCAGCATGATCGAGTGGCCGGAAAGATCCGGCGCCGCAAATGAGATTTGTTCGCCGGCGGCGGCGGCAAGGGGAAGCGACACTTCGAATGTCGAGCCCATGCCCGGCGTGCTCGCCAGCGCGATGCGGCCGCCCATGCGTTTGACGATACGGTCGGAGATGCTCAAGCCGAGACCGGTGCCGCCGTAGCTGCGGGCGATCTTGTCGTCGGCCTGCTCGAACTCGCGAAAGATCCGCTCGCGTGCTTCGGGGGCGATGCCGATGCCGGTATCGCGCACCAGGAAACTGATTTCATTGGGCCAGATGCCGGGCTCGACGATCAGGGCAACACCGCCGGTTGAGGTGAACTTGATCGCATTGCCGGCGAGATTGAGCAGCACCTGTCTCAAGCGAGCTGCGTCGCCGATCACGTGCGTCGGCAGCCGCTCGTCGACATAGGCGGCCACCTCGATCTTCTTGGCCTCCGCGCGCGGCGCGAGCAATTCGGTGATGTCCTCGATCAGGCCCGACAAGGCGAACGGACGATGTTCGAGATCGATCTTGCCGGCCTCGATCTTGGAATAATCCAAGAGTTCCTCGATCAGCGAGAGCAGCGCGTCGCCGGAGGTCTTCACCGCCTTGACATAGGTCGCCTGTTCCGGCGTCAGCGGCGTATCCATCAACAGGCCGCTCATGCCGATGATGCCGTTGAGCGGCGTGCGGATCTCGTGGCTCGCCATCGCGAGGAAGCGCGACTTGGCGCGGCTTGCCGCGTCCGCCTGGTCGCGGGCCTCGGTCAGCGCGCGTTCGCTCTCGGTGCGATCGGTAACGTCGCGGCCGACGCTTTGCATTTCCGCCCGCTCTCCGGCGTCGTTGCGGACGAACCCTTCGCGCCATGCGATCCAGCGCGGGCCGAGCGGTCCCTCGATCCGCTGGTCGTGAACGCGGGTGCCGCTCGGTTCGAGCGCGGTGTCGCCCTGTTCGAGAACGGTAAGCGCAAAGCGGCTGCCGATCAGCGCGTCGCGCGGCATTTGCGCCAGTTCGCAATAGGCGTCATTGGCATAGGTGATACGACCCTCGCCGTTGCGCAGAACGATCAGGTCGCCCTGCGATTCGAACAGCCGCCGGGTACGCTGCTCGGCTTCCTGCAATTCCCAGTTCCGGTCGGCCAACACTTCGTTATGCAGTGCGACCTTGCGCATCTTCTTGCGCAGCAGGCGGAGCCGGACGCTGAAGGTGGCGAGCGCGACGCAGGCGATCGCAAACAGGAGGGCGACGCCGATCGCAAAAGAGTGCGGATCATAGCCGGAATTTTCCGCCTTGGCTCCGGCGATGAAGCCAAAGGCCCCGCCGAACACGACCGAGAAGATCATCAAGGAGCGCAGCGCGAAGGTGAGCCAGGGATGACGGCGGCCGAAGCGGCGAAAGCGAAGTTTGATCCGGAAAGTCCGCCCCATCGCCAATGACCCTAAGCTTGCTGCTTGAATTGACCCCGGCCTGCTTCGCCGCTTCTCTCGGAAAGACGATGCGTCGCCGACGTTGCAAAGTGCTTGAGGCTCCCAGCGCATGACGGCCGCGATGAGAACAGGGTGAATGAAAGGTTAACCGAGCATGGTCCGGACCCGGAGGACCGCGTTCGCGCAAAGTGGGAACCGGTTTTCCGAAAAGACCATGCTCCAAACCTAGAGCGACGCCGCTTCGATGCGGTGGCGCTCGCCGCGAGCGCCGACGATCAGGGCGGCGGCATCGAGCAGCGAAAAGCTCTTCGAGGACACGAAGATGCGGTGGTCGGCCGGTCCATCCCTGGAAAGATAGATCACGGGATCCGAGCCCGAGGGATTTCGGGAGATCGCAACCAGAAGCGGCGGCGCGTTGTTCGCGCAGGCGCCGGCTTCGGCCGTATCGATATCGTCGATCACGGTGAAGTCGGCCGCTTCCGGGTTGTCGGTAATCTGGACCCGCACCGTCGCGCGGCCTGGATCGCTGGTGAAACTGACGTGCCGGTGCGCCTGCCAGGAGAGGGCGGCGATCCGGACGGAAGTGCCTGATATTTCGATGCACGGCCGCGGACCGGCCAAAAATTCGTCGCGCGCGAACAGGGCGACAATTGCCAGCGGGATCACCGAGGCCAGGATCTTCAAACGCAACATGACACGCCACTCGCTGACCATAAGTCCGCGACACGGGACTTATGGTTGGCAGAGGGTAAAGGAAACTAGTTACCGCCGCGTTGACGCGGGTTGTTTCTGTGGCGGCAGCATCCGTGAGGCGAGGGGATTTCGTGCCCCAGCGGTGACCATGTGCGCCGCACACACCACTGTCGTCCCCCGCGAAGGCGGGGGATCCAGTACGCTGCGGCTTCTCGGTTCCATCACTGGCGTCTCTGGAATTCTGGATCGTCCGCCGGAGCCTGTCATCGGGCGCGCATTCGCGCGACCCGTTGGCGGACGATGACAACTGAATATCAGGCGGCGTTCTCGCGACGCATCTCGCCCGAGGTTTGCATATCTCTTGCCCTCCTCGATATTGGAGGGCGCAGGGAAGACCGGGTGCTTGCTGCACCCGCGGTCTCGCGTGCAATTGCGCATAGCAAAGCGCACACGAGCATACAGGTACAGCGGGAGCATCCCGGCCTTCCCTGCGCAATGGCTTTACGGCTTACTTCGTGCTCTTCCCGGAGAACGGCTCTTTTGCCTCCGTCGCCACGCAAATAGTTTCACGCAGCTTAACGCCAGCACCGCGGCGCCCGAACCACACGACTTCGCCGTACGCGTCGGGCGCCTACGTCTTGCGCCTTCCGCGTCCATCGCATCTCACCGCACGGTCGTGACGATCGCGAGCGCCCCTCCTTCGGGTGAGACGGGCGGAAATATGCGGCTGATTTGCCTCTCGCGTTAAGCGAAATATTTTTGATTCCTGGGCTTGACACGATTTCGGAAAATCAGAAGTGATTTGCCCGTCGTGCCATCGTGTCGCAGGTCGCTGTACGAAATTGCGCTTGCGTGCGCGGCAAATCAGTCGACCGGCGCCGGCTCAGCGATGACGAGCTTATCACGTAGGCTGTGCTCGCGGCCGCGCGCTATTGTTCGGCTGCGGTGACGGCGAGGTACCGTGCAAGTTCGTCCCGCGGATTGCCGCGAAAACTCTGACGGTCCCTCAACTCGGGTGGTGCTCGCCAGCCCGGCTCGATGCCTGTCATATCGGGCAACTCATGCGCGATGCCTTTGTGGCAGTCGATGCAGGTCTTCTCGCCGGTGACGAGAAATTTGCCGTGGATGTCCGCAGCCCGCCGCGTCTGCTTGGTGAAGTCCATCGCGACGGCAGAATGGCAGTTGCGACATTCCAGTGAATCATTCGCCTTCAGTCTCGCCCACTCGTGCTTGGCGAGCTCGAGCCGGTGATCCAAAAACTTCTGCCTGGTGTCGATGGTGCCGAAGATCTTGCCCCAGACCTCCTTGGACGCCTGCATCTTGCGGGCGATCTTGTCGGTCCAGTTATGCGGGACGTGACAGTCGGGACAACTGGCGCGGACGCCCGAGCGGTTCGAGAAGTGCGGCGTGTGCTGCAATTCCTCGAAGACGTTAGTGCGCATTTCGTGACAGGAGGTGCAGAACTTCTCGGTATTGGTGATTTCCAGCGCGGTGTTGAAGGCTCCCCAGAACAGCACGCCGCAGATGAAGCCGCCGAGTGCGAGCACGCCCAGGCTCAGATGCGTGCTCGGCCGGCTGGCAATGCGCCAGAACCAGATCAGCAGTTCCTTGAGCCGCTTCATCGCCCGGTTCTCACTTCTTCTCGGAACCGACGAGGAGCATGTCCTTGAACGCGTTGGGGACGAGCGGTCGTGCGTCTGTCTGCTGGACATGGCACGACGTGCAGAAATATCGCCGCGGCGTAACGTCGGCTAGAACCTGTCCGTCGCGGTCCATGAAGTGCGTGACACTGATCATCGGCGCACCCGAGCCTTCAGTGTACTGTCGGCGATGACAGTCGAGGCAACGATTGGTCTTGAGCGTGAGCTGATAGTTCTCGATGGAGTGCGGGACGATCGGTGGCTGCTCCGGGTAATTGCGCATCAGCCGCTTGTCATCGACGATCGGCCGCGCCAACGGCGGTGTCCGCACATCTCCCATCGGCGCTACGGCGCCGGTAATCCGCGGTACGATCTGGGGCGCGGTCTGCGCGTAGATCGCGCCGCAGACGAACACCAGCAGGCCGCCGAGCAGAGCGCCTGCTACGGGACTTCGAAATCTCTTCAGACCGGAATGATCTTGACCGCGCATTTCTTGAAGTCCGCCTGCTTGGAAATGGGATCGGTTGCGTCGAGCGTCGCCTTGTTGATGAGTTGGCTGGCGTCGAACCAGGGAACGAAGACGACGCCGCGCGGCATCCGGTTGCGTCCCTTGGTATCCACTCGGCTTCGGATTTCGCCACGCCGCGAAACTACCCGGACTTCGGCGCCCTGATTGATGCCTCTGGAGCGCGCGTCCTCCGCATGCATGAATACCCGTGCGCCGGGAAACGCCTTGTAAAGTTCCGGTACCCGCATGGTCATGGACCCCGAGTGCCAATGTTCGAGTACACGGCCCGTGACCAGCCAGGTATCGTATTCCTTGTCGGGAGATTCCGCGGGCGGCTCGTAGGGCACCGCAATGATCCTGGCGCGCCCGTCCGGCTGGCCGTAGAAGTCGACGCCCTTGCCCGGCTTAACGTAGGGATCAAGGCCTTCCCGATAGCGCCACTTGGTTTCCTTGCCGTTGACGACGGGCCATCGCAATCCTCGTACTTCGTGATAGCTGTCGAAGGGCGCTAGGTCGTGGCCATGGCCGCGGCCGAATTCGGCGTATTCCTCGAACAGACCCTTTTGCACGTAGAACCCGAAAGCCTTGGCCTCGCTATTTTCGTACTCGGCGGGGATTTCAGTGGTCGCGAACTTGTCGACCTTGCCGTTCCGGAACAGCGCGTCGAACAGCGTTTTGCCGCGGTAATTGGGGTTGTCGGCCAGGATCTGCGCCGGCCACACCTCGTCGGTAGTGAAGCGCTTCGAAAACTCCATGATCTGCCAGAGGTCGGAGCGCGCCTCCCCCGGGGCGTTGACGAGCTGCCGCCACACATGGGTGCGGCGCTCCGCGTTGCCAAACATGCCTTCCTTTTCGACCCACATCGCCGCAGGAAGAACGAGATCGGCGGCCATCGCGGTGACGGTCGGGTAGGCGTCGGAGACGACGATGAAGTTGTCCGGATTCCGGTAACCAGGATAGGTCTCGCGGGAATTGTTCGGGGCGGCCTGCAGGTTGTTGTTCACCTGGATCCAGTAAAAGTTCAGCTTGCCGTCCCGAAGCATCCGGTCCTGCTCGACCGCGTGATAACCCGGTTTGTCCGGAATGATGCCGTGCGGCACGCGCCAGATTTCCTCGGTGTGCTTGCGGTGCTCCGGATTGGTGACGGTCATGTCAGCGGGCAAACGATGCGCGAAGGTGCCGACTTCGCGGGCTGTGCCGCAGGCGGATGGCTGCCCCGTCAGTGAGAACGGCGAATTGCCGGGTTCGGAAATCTTTCCCGTCAGCAGATGCAGATTATAGACGAGTTGATTGGCCCATACGCCGCGAACATGCTGGTTGAATCCCATCGTCCAGAGCGACATCACCTTGCGCTTTGGATCGGCATAGAGCTCGGCCAACTCCTGCAGGAAGCCGCGTTCGACGCCGGTGAGGTCGGATACTTTCTCGAGCGTGTAGTCCTTCACAAAGCCGGCATAGGCGTCAAAATCGATCGCCTGCGTCGCGCCCGCTGTCGCCGCGCCTTTGGCTTTGACTTCAAGCGGATGGTCCGGGCGCAAGCCGTAGCCGATGTCGACCGTGCCCTTCACAAATGTCGTGTGGTCCTTGACGAAATCCTGGTTGACGCGGCCGGTCGAGATGATGTGGTTGGCGATATAGTTCAGGATGGCGAGATCGGTGCCCGGCTTGAACACGATCGGGATGTCGGCGAGATCCGAACTGCGGTGAGTGAAGGTCGAGAGAACCGCCACCTTCACATGCGGATGGCTCAAGCGCCGATCGGTCAGCCGCGTCCAGAGGATCGGGTGCATCTCGGCCATGTTCGCGCCCCACAACACGAACGCGTCTGCCGCCTCGAAATCATCGTAGCAACCCATCGGCTCGTCCATGCCGAAGGTGCGCATGAAGGCGTAGGCCGCCGATGCCATGCAGTGGCGGGCGTTCGGATCAAGGTTGTTCGAGCGAAAGCCGGCCCGCATCAACTTGGTGGCGGCATATCCTTCATAGGCTGTCCACTGCCCCGAGCCGAGCATGCCGACCGCTGTCGGACCCTTCTCTTTTAGCACTGTCTTGGCGCGCGCGGCCATCACGTCGAAGGCCTCGTCCCAGGTCACCGGCGTCAGTTCGCCGTTCTTGTCGAACACGCCGCCTTTCTTGCGCAGCAGCGGCGTGGTCAGGCGGTCGCCGCCATACATGATCTTGGAAAGGAAATACCCCTTGATGCAGTTCAGCCCGCGATTGACCTCGGCGAGCGTGTCACCGTGGGTGGCAACGACCTTGCCGCCCTTGACGCCGACCATGACCCCGCATCCGGTGCCGCAGAAGCGACACGGGGCTTTCGACCATTTGATCTCCAGCGATCCGATGCCGCCCGCCACCGGTTGCGCTATCGCTGGAACGGTGATGCCGGCTGCCGCTGCGGCAACGGCAGCAGCCTGTGCCTTCAATAGTTCACGTCGCGAGAGTGACATGGGACTAGTCTCCGATCTCGACGAGGTCATCGATCTGCTCGAACACCATGTTGGCGGACAGCACGCCCTGCCAGCAGGCGATTTCGGCGAGGCGGCTTCCGAGGATTCCGCTATCGGGCGCTTCCATCACGATGACGATCTTCGAGGCGTCGCGTTGATGGACCTCAACGTCAGGCAGAGCAGCGAGCCTGCGCAACACCTCATCCCGGCGTTCCGGCAGTACGGATACGACTGCGCTCGAGATGTGAATGGTGGCTTTCCCGGTCACGAGGCAGCCTCGTGACGCGCGGCGCCCAGCGTGACAGCGTCGCCCGGACAGGCGCCGACGCATTCGCCGCAGCCGGTGCAGGCGGCTTCATTGACGATGGCCTGAGGCGGCAATCCAATTCGGGGCCGGAAACGAATGGCTGAAGCAGGACATGCATCGCCGCAGGATCGGCAGACGATGCCGGCTTCGGCGAGGCAGCCATCGCCGATCACGGCGATTGGTTTGGAGAGAAGTCGACCGCGAAGGAGTGCCCGGCGTGAAGGTCCTTGGGGGTTCATGGCGCACCTCATGCCCCCGGAGGGCCGGGCGGACCCAGGATGATCTGCGACATCCAGACCAGAAATCCGTATCCGCCGACCACGCCCACGGCGACCACCGGCCAGATGAAGGCGGCGATCACGGCGAATACGAACAGCTCCGCACGCCGACCGGTCTCAGGAGCCTTGCCGGGCTGCGCATCATGTTTCGTTGACGTGTCGACCATGTAACGACCTGCCACCGCGGAATCGAACAACCCACGAGCCGGCCACACGTTCCCGTTGTGCCCAGCTATTCTGCCATCCCGTCGGACGAGGGCGACGCCGTTCCGCTCCATTGCCGGATGCGCCACCGCGCCCGCTGGCAGCATGGTTGCGTGTGCCAGGCGTCACTCATTGATCAGGATCAAACGAAGAATGATAAATGATTGAATTATTTTATGCGCTTTCGGCGTCCCTCGTGCGGAGCAGGGATGGTGCGATGCACTACGCCGCGCGCCGCAGATCCTCCGCCAGCGCGCGATAGGACAGTGCTTCGGCCAGATGCAGCCGGCCGATCTTTTCCGCACGATCGAGGTCGGCGAGCGTGCGCGCGACGCGCAGCACGCGGTGATAGCCGCGTGCAGTCAGCTTCATGGTTTCGGCAGCGTCGCGTAAAAGTTTTTGGCCTTGTGCATCCGGCTGCGCAATTGTTTCCAGCAGCGAAGCCGGTGCTTCGGCATTGGTGCGGATGTGCGGCATGCCGGCCGCGGCGTAGCGCGCGAGCTGGATATTGCGGGCAGCGGCGACACGGGCTGCGACTTCCACCGAGCCTTCGCTTGGCGGAGGAAGTATCAAATCGGCGGCGGTGACCGCCGGCACCTCGATGCGCAGGTCGATGCGATCCATCAGCGGGCCGGAGATGCGCATCTGGTAATCCGTGGTGCAGCGGTCGACCGGTGCGCGCCTGCAGGAATAGCCGGGATCATAGGCCTGGCCGCAGCGGCAGGGATTCATCGCCGCGACCAGCATGAAGCGTGCCGGATAGGTCACACGGTGGTTGGCGCGGGACACCGAGACCTCGCCGTTCTCCAGCGGCTGGCGCAGCGAGTCGAGCACGCGCGGATCGAACTCGGGCAGTTCGTCGAGGAACAGCACGCCCTGATGCGCCAGCGAAATTTCGCCCGGCTTTGCGCGCAGGCCGCCGCCGGTGAGCGCAGCCATGCTGGCGGAATGATGCGGTGCGCGGAACGGCCGCCGCGCGGTCAGCGCGCCGTCGCGGATTTCGCCGGCGACGGAGGCGATCATCGACACTTCCAAAAGTTCGGATGGCGACAGCGGCGGCAGGATCGAAGGCAGCCGCGCCGCCAGCATCGACTTGCCCGCACCGGGCGAGCCGATCATCAGCAAATGATGCCCGCCGGCCGCCGCGATCTCCAGCGCACGCTTGGCGCTCTCCTGGCCCTTGATATCGCGTAAGTCCAGATGCGTCGCTTCCGGCTCGTGCACCTTCGGCTGCGGCCGCGACAGCACCTGCGTGCCCTTAAAATGGTTGGCGATCTGGATCAGCGATTTGGCCGCAATGATCTGGATGTCCGGGCTTGCCCAGGCCGCTTCGGAGCCGCACGCCGCGGGACAGATCAGCCCCTCCTCGCGTGCATTCGCCCCGATCGCCGCCGGCAACACGCCGGCAACGGGTGCGATCGAGCCGTCGAGCCCGAGTTCGCCGAGCACGGTAAAGCCGTTGAGCGCATCCGGCGGGATCGCGCCGATCGCCGCCATCAGGCCGAGCGCGATCGGCAGATCGTAATGGCTGCCTTCCTTCGGCAGATCGGCCGGCGCGAGATTGACGATGATCCGCCGCGCCGGCAGGGCCAGCCCCGAGGCGATCAGCGCCGAGCGCACCCGCTCGCGCGCCTCCGACACCGCCTTGTCGGGCAGACCCACAATCGCAAACGCCGGTAGCCCAGGCGCGACCTGCACCTGCACGTCGACCGCGCGGGCCTCGATCCCCTCAAAAGCTACGGTAGATACCCGCGCAACCATGCTGCCCCCCGCGACGCAATCGAAGGTAGCGGGGAACCGGAGAGCAAGTCAAGAACATTCAGAGAACATTGTGCGCCTAGGGCCTAGCGCTCCGTTCGCATGTACGGGCTGTGCTCAGAAACAAGCTTCAGCGCCGGATCATCGGCGAGAACGCGCACCGCCTCTGTCCTTGCAGGGCTCTCATTCTCGAGGTTAACCCCGGACGCTCCACACGGCGAACCAGACGACGAGCATTCCGGCTCCGATTACTGCCATGTCTTTAGTCATATGCCGGGCCTCCATATTGGCTGCCAAGCGGTCGAGATGCAGGCCTTATTATTTCGGCTTGGGCGCCTGCTGGTCCTGTGGCCTGACGCTCATGTTGCTCTCGGGCATCTTGTCGCGGCCTTGATGCATTTCATGATGCTTCCTCTCTGAGGAAAAAACCAATTTCGGCGATCCGCGATGGTTCCTTAGACACGCCTGTTTCGGGAGGGGCTCTCGAATAAGTGTGGGGCCCCGCGCACGAGCGCCGGCACCTGGATGATCCGGGGCCGGACCGACTGCCGGCCCCGGATATTGCGTCTCAGAGCTGCATGTTCATCGGTTCGGGATAGTACCTGAAACCGTCGCCGTTCTTGGCGACATGGCCGTAGCCGGGCCAGGCGAAGTGATAGGACATGACCGGGATCTTCTGGGCGGCGAGCATGTCGAGCATCTTCACCCGCGAGGCGGCCGCCTGCTTCGGGTCGGTGTCGTAGGAGAATTCCATCCGCGGTTTCTCCAACAGCAGCACCGCGTGATGCGAGAGGTCGCCGAGGAAGCAGAAGGATTTGCCCTTCGAGCTGACCATGAAAATGGTGTGGCCAACGGTGTGGCCGGGCGCCGATAGCGCGGTGACGCCGGGTAGGATTTCCTGGTTGTCCTTGAAGAACACCAGACGGTCACGCACCGGCATCAGGTTCTTGCGGGCATGAATGATAAAATCCTTCAACGGACTGCCGAGCTTGCCCTCATCGGTCCAGAAATCGAAATCGCTCTGGGCGATGTAGACCTGCGCGTTCGGGAACAGGGGCTTGTCGTCGGCGCCGACCAGGCCGCCGATGTGGTCGATATGGGCGTGCGAGCACACCACGGCGTCGATGTCTCCAGGCTTGATGCCGGCCGCCATCATGTTCTTCTGCTGCTGGCCGGTGGTCGGGCCAAATGCCTTTAACGTGCCCATGCCGGTATCGAACAGGATCAGCTTGTCGCCTGTGTTCACGATCGGCGAGTTCTGCTCGAGCACGACGTTGTCGGGGTTGAGGAAGTTGTCGGACAGCATCTTCTTCACTTCCTCCTTCGGCACGCCGGTAAACGTGCCGGAGGGATCGCCGAGCGGCAGCGGGCCGTCGGAGACGACGGTCACTTCGGCGTCGCCGAGCATGAAGCGGTGCCAGTAGGGCGTCTGCGTGCCGAGTTTTGGCGCCTTGGCCAGAGCGCTGCCGCCGAGCATCGTTGAAGCGCCAAGGCCCATTCCGAGTCCTGCGCCGAGCGCAAGCAAAGACCGTCGCGAAAGATTCGTCGTCATGCGTCTTCCTCCACTAATTTTATTGATTGCAGTACGTGCCCGGACGAACTCATCCGTGCCTGCAGGCTGCTCCCGCTTCCCGAAATTGGCAAGTGGGATGAGGAGGCACGACAGGGATGCGAAATGACGATGACGTACCGCTCGCGTCGCGGCGATGTTGCAGGACAGATTTCGAAGATCAGCATCGACAGCTACCAATCGTAGTCGTCGTACATCCACTCCCTTGGGTATCGAGGCCGCGATCTCGCTTGCGGCGGCGACCGCTCTGGTTTGCGCAAGGTCGGAGCCGGCTGCCTCGGAGGCGCTGACGCCTTGGGCGGGTTCTGCTCGGAAACCTTCGCGAGATCGCGCTTCATCTCTTCCTGGCTTGCCTTCATCTCCCCAATGGCTTTTGCATTGTCGCTCGCCATTTGTTGCTGGTTCGCCTTGAGCTGTTCGATGTTTCGCTCCAGGTTCGCGAGGTCGCGCGCGATCGTTTGCAGCAACTGGGTCTGGTCGGGAACAGCCGCTGTAGTTGGCGGCGGGGCGTCTTGTGGTGGTGCGGCCTGAGCCAAGGATGTTGCCTGCGGGGGCGCTGCTTGCGGCGGCGAGGACGCTTGCGATGGTGCTGCCTCCGCCGCGGCCACCTGAACGGTAGATGGATCGGGCTCCGCGGGTAATGGCGGATTTTCCGGCGGCAATTGTGGCGATGAAACGGGCTGCGGCGCCCACCAAGCGACAACCTGCTTGGCTCCGCCGCCATAGGACGACTGCAAAACCAGCGCAGCGACAATGATGCACGCTGCCAGGGGCAAGGCGGCGAGGGTGCGGAGCGCCGGCCTTTTCTCCGGTGATTGCGGGCCAGGTCGGGCCGAAGGCGGATGCGCGGCATCGCGCTCCATTTTTGCAACCTGTTCAGTCAAACGCGCGAGCTGCTCATCCGCGCGTTTGATCTGTTCGTGGGCCTGCGTGAGCCTCTCATCGGCGCGCGCGCTCAGGGCATCGTGGGGTTCAGTTTCTTTCGGTGTAGGTGTGGAGTTCATTGGCGTTTCCTTTCCGTCCAATGTCATCCGAAGGCGGCCGGCCGAGCATCCGGCAGCGCTTCGTGCAGTCTTGCCCAAAGAATGGCCGCATGATGGTAGAATATGGGATCACATGGCGATAGCGTCCTGGAATCCAGCGGGCCGCCCCCGGCGGCGTAGCAGAACGGTGCCGCGGCTCTCCTCGTCGGTTCCAATCGGCCGGCAGGAGGCGCAATTCATCCGGCTCATCCGGCCTAAGTCCGGTCGCGTATGGGCGCGCTGCGAATGAGTTGGTCGCGCGAGGGCGAAACTATTTCCCGGTGCGCTTCTTCTCGATGGTATCCCAGATCTTCCCGGCGACATCCGGGCCGTTGAGACGCTGGATGGCGCGGATGCCGGTCGGGCAGGTCACGTTGATCTCGGTGAGGTTGCCGTCGATCACGTCGATGCCGACGAACAGCAGGCCGCGTTCGCGTAGCGCGGGGCCCAGCGTGTCGCAAATCTCGCGTTCGCGCGGGGTAAGGTCGGTCGCCTGCGCCGCGCCGCCGCGCACCATGTTGGAGCGAAGGTCGTCGGGAGCGGGGACGCGGTTGACGGCGCCGGCGAACTCGCCGTCGACCAGGATGATGCGCTTGTCGCCGTGCTTCACCTCGGGCAGGAAGCGCTGGATCACCCAGGGCTCCCTGAAGGTGACGGAAAACATGTCGAACAGCGAGCCGAAATTCATGTCCTGCGGCATGACGCGAAACACGGCGGCCCCGCCATGGCCGTGCAGCGGCTTCATGACCACGGCGCCATGCTCATCGCGGAACGAATTGATTTCGTCGAGGTCGCGCGAGATCAGCGTCGGCGGCATTAGCTGAGGAAAGTTCAGCACGAACATCTTTTCCGGCGCGTTGCGCACGCTGGCGGGATCGTTGACGACCAGCGTCTTGGGATGGATTCGTTCCAGCAAATGCGTCGAGGTGATGTAGGCGATGTCGAACGGCGGCTCCTGCCGCAACAGGATGACGTCGAAGGCTTCGAGCGGCTCGCGCTTCGGCTCTCCCAACGTAAAGTGATCGCCGACCTCGTCGCGCACGGTGAGGTGCTGCACCGGCGCCACCAGCTCCTCGCCGCGCAGCGAGAGCTGGTCCGGCGTGAAATAGGAAAGCCCATGGCCGCGCTTTTGCGCTTCCAGCATCAGGGCAAAGGTCGAGTCGCCGCGGATGTTGATACGCGCGATGGGGTCCATCTGGACGGCGATATTCAGTTTCATGAGTTGAGGGTCCGCAGGTCAGGAGGGATTGGTTCAGGTGCTGGCGTCGAATGCCGCTAACAGATGGCGTGGCAGACGCCTGGGCGCAATCAGGACGGCGTCAAAACGAAGCTCGAATTCGGCATGCTCGGGATGCGCCATCAACCAGGCTTGGGCGGCGTCGATGATGCGGGCCTGCTGGCGCGGCGTGACGGCGTAGGCGGCGTCATCGAGGCTGGCGCGCGCCTTGACCTCGATGAAGGCAATCAAACTGCGCTTCCTCGCCACCAGGTCGATCTCGCCATAGGGGGTGCGGAAGCGTTTGGCGAGAATGCGGTAGCCTTTTGCCATCAGATAGGCCGCGGCGCGGCTTTCGGCGGAAAGCCCGGTGCGAAACGCCGCGACCCGCTCGGGCGCAGCGAGCTTTGCCACGGCGTCTGGCGGCGACGGTCCTTCAGTCTTCGCCATCGCTGCCTCTTACTTCCTTCGCGAGCTCCAGCGCGCGGGCATAGACTTCGCGGCGCGGCCGGCCCGAGAGCTCGACGGCGTGCGCGACGCTGTCCTTGACGCTTTCGCGCGCCAGCGACGATCGCAGCAGGTCGTCGAGGTCATGCTGGGTCATGACATCGGCGTCCTTCGGCGGGCCGATCACAAGCACGAACTCGCCGCGGGTTTCCAGCGTATCGGCCGTCCTTGCCAGCTCGGCGATGGGGGCACGCTTGATGTCCTCGTGCAGCTTTGTCAGTTCGCGGCAGATCGCGGCGTCGCGCCCGGCCATGATCTCGGCGAGGTCGGCGAGCGTTTCCTGCACGCGGTTACCGGATTCGAACATCACCAGCGTGGCGTCGATCCTTGCCAATTCGGCCAGCCGCGTCCGCCGCGAAACTTGCCGGGCCGGCAAAAATCCCTCGAAGTAAAACCGGTCGGTCGGGAGCGCTGCGACCGAAAGCGCCGTCAGCACCGAGGACGCACCGGGCACCGCGATCACGGTATGGCCGGCAGCAGAGACCTCGCGCACCAGCTTGAAGCCGGGGTCGGATATCAGGGGCGTGCCGGCGTCCGACACCAGCGCGATGGAAGCGCCCTGCGCCAGCCGCTCCAGGATTTTCGGCCGCGCCATCGCCGCGTTGTGCTCGTGATACGGCTTGAGTTCCGCCGAGATCGCATAGCGCTCGATCAGGCGGCGGGTGATGCGGGTGTCCTCGCAAGCGATGATGTCGACGCCGGCCAAGGTCTCCAGCGCGCGCAAAGTGATGTCGCCGAGATTGCCGATCGGGGTTGCCACCAGATAGAGGCCGGGAACCGGCTTCGGTGCGTTCAGGAGATGGCCGCCAATCAAAAATGTTCGGTTGGCCGAACCCGGTTCGGTATCGAAGCCGTAGTTTGAACTGGATTTTGCGCGCATATCGGCAATCTAGAGGGGTCTTGGGGCAAGCGCCATATCCGGCGGATGGCGGCAAAGACGAAGTTCCCCCCGCGGCCGGGCCACGGGCGGCGAGGCCGTAATCCTTTTGTTTTGGTTAACTAATTCTCGACAATATGCAGAATCCCAATTGGGTTCGGTAGCGGTTCAGGTGCCTCGGCCAAGAAGGCCGGAATCCTGGCCGACGGCGGTCGGTCAAGAGAAGAGACAGAATGGAAGGCCCGTTCAATCGCAAGCTTGGATCCCCGGACTCGCGGCCGTCAGGCCCGACCCGGCGGACGGCACTTGGTCTTATCCTCGGCGCGCCCCTGCTCGGCGCCTGCTCCGGTGGTGGACAGATTTCCAGCCCGTTTGGTCCGTCAGCGCCCGAGGGGCCGCCAGGCCCGCAGCAGCAGCCGCTCGCCGTCGGCACCGGGCAGGTCAAGGTCGGCCTGATCCTGCCGCTTTCGGCCGCCGGCAATGCCGGGGTCGCCGCGCAATCCATGAAGAACGCGGCGGAGATGGCGCTGGCGGAATTCCAGAATCCGAACATTCAGCTTCTGATCAAGGACGACGGCGGCAGTCCGCAGGGCGCCCAGCAGGTCACCCAGGAGGCGCTCGGCGAAGGCGTGGAAATCGTTCTGGGCCCGCTGTTTGCGGCCTCGGTGCCGGCGACCGCGCAACTGACGCGCGCGCGGAACATTCCAGTGATCGCGTTCTCGACCGATTCCAGCGTCGCCGGACGCGGGGTTTATCTGCTGAGCTTCCTGCCCGAATCAGACGTCAACCGGATCGTCGATTATTCCGCCGGCATCGGAAAGCGATCGTTTGCGGCGCTGTTGCCCGACAACGCCTATGGCAATGTGGTGGAAGCGGCGTTCAAGCAGGCGGTCGGCCGCAAAGGGCGCATCGTCGCCTTCGAAAAATACACCGCCGATCGTGCCGGCGCGGCACGGACGGTGGCGCAATCGCTCGGCTCGGCGGACGCGCTGTTCATCGCCGACGACGGCGAATCGGTCGTGGCAGCGGCGGATGCCTTGACCTCGGCGGGCGCGAATTTGCGAAACATCCAGCTGCTCGGCACGGGGCTCTGGGACAATCCGCGCGTCTATGCCAGCGCGACGTTGCAGGGCGGGCTTTATGCTGCGCCGGATCCGTCGGGCTTCCGCGCCTTCTCCGGCCGCTACCGCGCCAAATATGGGGCGGACCCCGTGCGCACCGCAACGCTCGCTTATGATGCCGTCGCGCTGGTTGCTGCGCTGTCGAAGCAGCAGGGCGGCCAACGCTTTGCGCCGGAGACGCTGACCAACCCGTCCGGCTTCGCCGGCATCGACGGGCTCTTCCGATTTCGCTCCGACGGCACCAATGAGCGCGGGCTTGCGGTGATGAAAGTCGCAAGCGGCGGCAGCACGCCGGTTGCGGGCTCGCCGAAGAGTTTTGGAGCGTGATCGTTCGTCGCCCCTGCGAACGCAGGGGCCCATAACCACCATTGCTGATGTTGAAAGAGGGCGTCGCGCCTTGTGCCGCTTTGCGCGGGCCGCGGCGTATGGGTTCTTGGTTTCGCAGGAACGACGGCTGTTACGCGGCGAGATCCGCCACCACGGCGTCGAGCACCGGGAAACCGTCCTTCGTTACGCGCAGCCTGCCATCGGAGTCGACGGAGATCGCGCCTTCGTTGCGCAGGATGGCGATGCGGTTCGGATCGAGCGCGCGGCCGGACAATGCCGCATAGCGCCTGGGATCGATGCCCTCGGCGAGCCGCAAGCCCATCAGCAAAAATTCGTCGGCGCGTTCTTCGCTGTTGAGGTGGTCATCGGTGACGACGCCGTGGCCGTTGGCCTCGACACGCATCAGCCAGGCCTCCGGGCGCTTCTCGGTCGCGGTCGCGTGCCGTGCGCCATCGATGTCGAGGCGGCCATGTGCGCCGGGACCGATGCCGGCATATTCCTCGCCGCGCCAATAGACGAGATTGTGCTGGCACTCCGCGCCTGCGCGCGCGTGATTGGAAATCTCGTAGGCCGGCAAGCCATGATGCGCGCAAACTTCCTGCGTGACGTCGTAGAGCGCACGCGCCACCGCCTCGTCCGGTGTCTTGAGTTTGCCTGCGGCGTGAAGGCCGAAGAACGGCGTGCCTTCCTCGATGGTGAGTTGGTAGAGCGAGAGATGCTCGGCGGCTTCGGAGATCGCGAGCCTCAGTTCATCCGCCCACATCCGCGGCGTCTGGTCGGGGCGGGCGTAGATCAGGTCGAACGAATAGCGGTCGAACGCGGTGCGGGCGATTGCGACCGCATCGAGCGCCTCGCGCGCGGTATGCAGCCGTCCGAGCGCCTTCAGCGAGGCGTCGTCGAGCGCCTGCACGCCGAGCGAGACACGGTTGACGCCGGCTGAGCGATAGCCGCGAAACCGCGTCGCTTCTACGCTGGTCGGATTGGCTTCGAGCGTGACCTCGACATTGCCGGCGACCCGCCAGTGCTTTCCGATCGCATCCAAAATCGCGCCGACAGTCTGCGGCTGCATCAAGGAAGGCGTGCCGCCGCCGAGAAAGATCGATGTGACGGTCCGCCCCGGTGCGCGCGCCGCCGTGGTTTCGATCTCACGCGCGAACGCGCGCGCAAAACGTTGCTCGTCGATCGGTGCGTGGCGGACATGGCTGTTGAAATCGCAATAGGGGCATTTCGACAGGCAGAACGGCCAGTGCACGTAGACGCCGAAGGCATCTTTGGGGCGGGGTCGCTCGCGACTAGCCAAGGCAGATCTCCGCCAGTTTGACGAACGCGCGCGCCCGGTGTGACAAGCCAAGTCCAAGCGGCGGCAGGCCGTGCTTTTCGATGGAAGTCATCTCGCCAAAGGTCCGCGTGTGCCCGTCGGGCAGGAATATCGGATCATAGCCGAAACCGGCGGTGCCGCGCGGCGGCCAGGCCAGGGTTCCATCGGCGCGGGCCTCGACCTCTTCGAGATGCCCATCGGGCCAGGCGACGCAGAGAGCCGAGACGAAATGCGCCTTGCGCTTGTCGGGCATGGTCGCGCCGCGCTCCTGCAACAGGCGCTCGATCCTTGTCATCGCCGCCATAAAATCCTTGCCATTGCCGGCCCAGCGCGCCGAATAGATTCCGGGCGCGCCGTCGAGCGCATCGACTACGAGACCGGAATCATCGGCAAACGCCGGCAATTGCGCGGCTTTCGCCGCCGCGATCGCCTTGATCGCGGCGTTGGCCCGAAACGTCTGGCCGGTTTCCTCGGGCTCGCCGAGGCCCAGCTCGCCCGCGGAGACCGCCTCGACGCCGTGCGGCGCGAGCAATTCCTGCATCTCGGCTAGCTTGCCGGGATTGTGGGTCGCGATCACGAGCCGGCCGGTGATTCGACGGTGCATGTGCGATCAGACTACGCCACAGCCAGCTTCTGCAAGTCCACCAGACGCGCGACACCCTTGCGCGCCAGTTCCATCAACGCCAGGAACTCGTCCTGCGAAAACGGCGTCTTCTCGGCGGTGCCCTGCACCTCGATGATGCGGCCGTCGCCGGTCATGACGAAATTGGCATCGGTCTCGGCCTCGGAATCCTCGGCATAGTCGAGGTCGAGCACCGGTGTGCCCTGATAGATGCCGCAGGAGATCGCGGCGACATTGTCGCGCAGCACGTTGGCTTTCAGCATGTTGCGGTTCTTCATCCAACCGATGCAGTCGGCCAGCGCCACCCAGGCGCCGGTGATCGAGGCCGTGCGGGTGCCGCCATCGGCCTGGATCACGTCGCAATCGACCGTAATCTGGCGCTCGCCGAGCGCTTCGAGGTCGATGGCTGCGCGCAGGGAGCGGCCGATCAGCCGCTGGATCTCGACGGTGCGGCCGCCCTGCTTGCCGGCGGCGGCCTCGCGGCGGGTACGCTCCAGTGTGGCGCGCGGCAGCATGCCGTATTCGGCGGTGACCCAGCCGCGGCCCTGGCCCTTCAACCAGGGCGGCAGCCGTTCTTCCAGGGTGGCCGTGACCAGCACATGGGTGTCGCCGAACTTCACCATGCAGGAACCTTCGGCATATTTGACCACGCCGCGTTCCAGCGACACGGGGCGCAACTGATCGGGCGCACGGCGGCTCGGCCGCATGGGGAATCCTTCCAAAAATCGAGCGAAAATTCGTTCGCGGTGCTTGTAGGAGGGGGAGCGGGCAGCGGCAAGGGCTTTTGCCTTGTTTCGGGGTAGAGTTCGGTTCTGAATCAATCAGAACCGAACCTCTACCTTCTTGTTTTGACGCGTTTTCTTTACGCGAACCGACGGCCACCCCCGGATCAAGTCCGAGGGCATGCTTCGCTCGAAAACGCTATGCAAAGCGGACGCTTGTCATCGGCCGGCCGGATCGACAAATTAGGGGCATCAGGGAGTTAACAGTGGCCCACCACGATCCGATTGGCCTGATCGCGCCGCATGCGGGGCTCGCCCAGCTCAACGAGCGCTCGCGCGACATTTTTCGTCAAATCGTCGAGAGCTATCTCGCGACCGGCGACCCCGTCGGTTCGCGCAACATCTCGCGCCTGATCGCGGTGCCGCTGTCGCCGGCGTCCGTCCGCAACGTGATGTCGGACCTCGAAGCGCTCGGCTTGATCTACGCGCCACATACCTCGGCCGGCCGCCTGCCCACCGAACTCGGTCTGCGCTTCTTCGTCGACGCCCTGATGCAGGTCGGCGATCTCACCGAACCCGAACGCGAATCGATCCAGAACCAGCTTGCCTCCGTCGGCCGGGCGCAATCGGTCGAGGCGGCGCTCGGCGAGGCGCTGACGCGGCTGTCCGGCCTGACGCGTGCGGCTGCGGTGGTGCTGACCGCCAAATCCAATTCGCGGCTGAAACACATTGAATTCGTCCGCCTCGAGCCGGAGCGCGCGCTGGTGGTGCTGGTCGGCGAAGACGGCCAGGTCGAAAACCGCGTGCTGACGCTGCCGCCCGGCGTGCCTTCCTCGGCACTGACTGAGGCGAGCAATTTTCTCAATGCGCGGATTCGCGGCCGAACGCTCGCCGAAGCGCGGTTAGAGCTCGAAACCGCGATGGCGCAGAGCCGCATCGAGCTCGACCAACTGACGCAGAAGGTGATCGAGGCGGGGATTGCGAGCTGGTCGGGCGGCGAAAACGAGGACCGGCAGTTGATCGTGCGCGGGCATGCCAATCTGCTGGAAGATTTGCACGCGCTGGAAGATCTCGAACGCGTCAAGTCGCTGTTCGACGATCTCGAGACCAAGCGCGGCGTGATCGACCTGTTGGGCCGGGCCGAGCGCGCCGAGGGCGTGCGGATCTTCATCGGATCGGAGAACAAGCTGTTCTCGCTGTCCGGTTCCTCGACCATCATCGCACCCTATGGCGACGCGTCGGGCCGCATCGTCGGCGTTCTCGGCGTGATCGGGCCGACCCGGCTGAACTACGCGCGGGTGATTCCGACGGTGGATTACGCCGCCCGCATTGTCAGCCGGATGCTGGGCGGCTGATCCGCCACGAATCGACCGCAATCCTGGCTGGTTGCGCTTGATTTTCGGCCCCTAAAGCACGATATCCCGCTCAGCAAATCCCCATCCAACCAGATGCGTTTTTTGAGAAGGCAGTCTTATGACCGATCCCAACCGGCCGAGTGACGACGGGGCACAACCCGCCAACCAGACCGGCGAGCCCGTGGTCTCAAAACCCTACATCATGCCCGACGATCCCGAGGAAGGATCGGTCGAGGCGTTGACGAAGGAAGCGGCGGAAGCGCGCGACAAGATGCTGCGCACGCTGGCGGAGATGGAAAACCTGCGCAAGCGCACCGCCAAGGAAGTCGCCGACGCGCGCGCCTACGGCATCACCGGTTTCGCCCGCGACATTCTCGAAATCGCCGACAATCTGCAGCGCGCGCTCGATGCCATGCCGGCCGAGACCAAGGCCAGCGCCGATCCGGCGCTGAAGGCTTTCATCGAAGGCGTCGAGCTGACCGAGCGCTCGCTGCTCAACACGCTGGAGAAGAACGGCGTCAAGAAGTTCGATCCGTCCGGCGAGAAGTTCGACCCGAATTTCCAGCAGGCGATGTACGAAGTGCCCGATCCGTCCGTCCCCGCAGGGACGGTGGTTCAGGTCGTGCAGGCCGGCTTCATGATCGGCGAACGCATACTTCGCCCGGCACTGGTCGGCGTGTCGAAGGGCGGCGCCAAGGCCGCGCCGGCCGCGGCTCCCTCAGAGCAAAGCTAAAATCGCGTGTCCCTGACGCGGGGCAGCCTAGGCGATGCGAAGCATCGTCCGGCAACGCTGCTCCGCAGAGCCGGGACCTAACACCGCAACCTGTGGACCCCGGATCAGCAGCGCACCACGCCGCATGCGCGCTGCGCAGCATCCGGGGAAAGCAGCAATTCGCACCGTGTCGCAATATCGCCTGCGTGAACGAGTGTCGGCTTACACTTACAGCGGCTTCTCGCCTGCCGTCGGCCGGTAGGTGCCAAAACTCCAGAGATTGCCTTCCGGGTCGCGGCACGCGAAGTCGCGGCTGCCGTAGTCGGTGTCGCGCAGTTCCATTTCGATCTTGCCGCCGGCGGCCTTCGCTTTGGCGTACAGCGCGTCGGGATCGTCGACCGCGACATAGAGCGCGTCGGTGCGGCGGCCGCCGATATCACCGACGAGTTTGCCATATTCATCGTCGCGGCTCTGGCCGAGCATCAGAAGCGAGGGCCCGTAGGCAAGCTCGGCATGTTGAACCGTGCCACCGTTGCGGTAGACGACGCGCTCGGTGAAGCCGACGACCTCCTTGAGCCAGCGGATCATCGCTTCAGCATCCCGACAGCGCATGGTCGGGTAAAGGCGCGGCGCTTCGCTTTTGCTTGGACTGGTCACGGGCAACTCTTTGCATTGCGTTATTTCGTCAATATCGCAAGGCGAGGTGCGTCGGCTTGAAGATTTGTTACCAGACCGGCTACGCGTCCAGCTTGTCGAGGGGACGCACCAGGCGGCTGTCGGTCAGCGACAGCCTTTGGGCCCACGATGTTGGCGTTTCGCCGGCGAGGGTTGAAAATTCGCGGGCGAGATGCGCCTGATCGGCATAGCCGCTCTCGGCCGCAATCCCGGCCCAGCCGTGCGCCTCTCCTGTATGTGCGAGCCGGCAGGCCTGATGAAAACGTATGATGCGGGCGACCGGCTTCGGCGCGAGACCGAGTTCGGATCGAAAACGGTTCACCAGGTGCTTGCGGCTCCAGCCTATCTCTTTCGCGAGCGCGGTGATCCGCGCGCCGCCCGCAGTGCGCGCCAATCGTCGATAGGCGAATTCGATCTCCGGGGACGGCAGGTGGTTGGCGCGAACAGCAACAAAATCCTCGACGAGATCGAAGCGATCCTGCCAGCGGGATATAGCGCCGAGCCGGTCGCGCAGCTCGCGGCCCTCGCGGCCCAGCACGTCGGCGATGTCGACCATGCGCGCGGCGAGATCGGCAACGGCCCCGCCAAAGAAGCGATAGGCGCCAAGCGGCGTGAAATCCACCTGCACGCATTCGGCGCCGCCGTCGGAGGCGATATGGACCGGGCCGGCATAAAGCCCGGCGGCGAAGCTCGGCTGCCGATCGGCGGCATCAGGCTCGCGCCCGAGCGCGATCAGGAACGGCGTGCCGAAGCTGATGATCAGCGGTACCACCAGCGATGCGGTTTCGCGCTGGGAAAACCGGCCGCGCGCGGTTTCGCGATAACCCGTCATCCCGGAAATGAGACCAGTCGTGCGCTGTGACGGCGCACGACGGGCCAGTTCGAACGCAAACGGAGCCGGCGGATCGGACATCCTCGCTCTCCAATTGGTCTCCGAAGAGGATAGGCGTTAAGCCGCGATGTCGCTCGACCGGATGCGCTTGACGCCGGCCTTGGTCATGTCGGCCCAGGCTTTTGCGAGCGAGCCCTGGGTGTCGATGCCGCGGCAGGCGTCCTCGATCACATAGGCCTCGAAGCCCGCCTTGCGCGCATCCAGCGCGCTCCATGCCACACAGAAGTCGGTCGCGAGGCCGGCGAGGAAAACCCGCTTCACCTTGCGCGCCTTCAGGTAGGCGGCCAGCCCCGTCGTGGTCTTGCCGTCGGCCTCGGTGAAGGCCGAATAGCTGTCGATGTCCTTGCGAAAACCCTTGCGGATAACGAGGCCGGCATGCGGGATCGCGAGGTCCTTTGACAGCGACGCTCCCTCGGTCCCCTGTACGCAGTGATCCGGCCACAGCACCTGCTTGCCGTAGGGGAGATCGATGGTTTCGAACGGCTTCTTGCCGGAATGGGTGGAGGCGAACGAGACGTGGCCCGCGGTGTGCCAGTCCTGCGTCATCACCACATTGGCAAAGCCCTTGGCGATGCGGTTGATGATGGGCACCACCTGGTCGCCGTCTTTCACGGCCAGGCTGCCGCCCGGCAGGAAGCAGTTTTGCACGTCGATGACGAGGAGCGTGGAGGCGTCGTCTGGTTTCATCGGTGCAGCCCATGGCGTCGTTGGAACGAGGGCGAGGACGGATGCCGCGCCAAAGCCTGTCAGAACCAGCCTGCGAGAAAGCATAGCGCGTCTCCCCTGTCGTGAACCCGGCAGGGGGAAGGCTAGTTCCATTGGTGTACGAACGAAAGCCCGAAATTTCGGCGCGTCCTGAATATCAGGGCGCGCGCTTTTTTCGAATTTCGCGATCAGGCTCGCGGCCGGATTCCGTCGCGCACGGCGCGGAAGCGCGGAAAGGCCTTGGTCCAATCATCGCGCGGTGAAGAACCGATGATGCGCATCGAGGTCTGGGAGCCGAACCGCAGCCATTGCACGATGGTGACAGGCGTATTGTCCTTGCCACTGATGGCGTCGATCCGGGTCTCGTAGCCGGGCTGGCCATCGATGCGGACCGGCTCGGACATCGTGATCCTGCCGTCGCGTACGCCGGGAATGGTGGTCGCGATCTGCTGGGCAAAGCGGCCGCGATCGTCAGGTGACGCCGCCGTCGAGCCGATCAGGCCGATGATCATGAAGGGCGCGACCTCGAAGCCTTTCTTTTCGTCGCTGTCGGAGAGAATGAGGGCGGCGCCCGGCGCCAGCGTGCGGACGTTCTTGAAGCTCGAGAGCTCGCTGATCTTGAACGGCATCATCCCGAGCTGTTCCTCGACAGGAACCTCGTTGCGGATCACCGCCGTCGCGAACATCTGGCGCACGGCATCGTCGGTATAGATCTTCGAGGCGTTCTCCGGCACCTGCACGGCGACGTAGCCGGAGAAGGTGGGGCCGGGCAGGATCATGGAATAGCGGCGCACGTTGGTAGCGCCGTCCTTGGCGTTTTCGACGGTGTAGTAGGCGAGCCCCGCTTTGGTCTCGATGCTCTCCGGTTTGATGCCGGCAGTGCCGCCGGGATTGGCCTTGAAGGCATTGGCGACCTCGCCATAGGCCTCGGCGGGCAGGTCGGCGACCAGGACCTTGACGCCCTGGTCTTCGGTCTCGAATCCCGTGAACGCTCTGGCCTTGTTGAGGCCGACCAGCGGCGTCATGCCGACCCTGGCGCCCGGCGGGAAAACCGGGTCCGCGGCGAACGCGGAGGAGGTGGCGGCAACGAGGAGGGCAACCGCAGCAAAGTATCTAAGTCGCTTCATGGAGGGTCTACCGGGTTTGCATGGAGGCCGTTCAAAGATCGGACGGTGGAGCTGGTGGAATCTGGGCCTCGGGGCGCGACTGGGTCGTTCCGTTCGGCCCGCTTTTAGCGGTTTTGGTGTCCCTGCAACAGGGCAGGGCGGGCGTCCGTTCCCCCGTCTCGCTCCTATTTCGCGGCATTCTGCCCGGTCTCCGAGCTCTTTTTTGGGCGCTTCCAGCGGCCAAATACCGCGTCCCCTCCCACTGCGGCCGATCCACGCCTTGAGGATGCTGCCGTATCGCTGTGCAACGCTTCGGCGCGCGAGCGATGAATGGGTTGCCGATTTCTTAACGCCGGTCGCGGCGCGGTGGGCCGGCCCCAGGCGGCACAATCTTTCAAACGCCAGCCTTTTCAGGCCCTAAGCTTGCGCTCGGTCCTTGCAGGCACAACCCCCCCTCCTATATGAGGCTCACCGTCGCAATATCGCGAGTATTTGAACGTTGGGGGTTCGGTTAGGTGCGCCGTCCAGGGCCCAGCCAACCTGCCGCAAAAAGAAGGATATGAGGACCATGGGAAAGGTCATTGGGATCGATCTCGGCACCACGAATTCGTGCGTCGCCGTAATGGATGGCAAGACTGCAAGAGTCATCGAGAACGCGGAGGGCATGCGCACGACGCCTTCGATCGTTGCCGTCACCGATGACGGCGAGCGCCTCGTTGGCCAGCCCGCCAAGCGCCAGGCGGTGACCAATCCCGAGCGGACGTTCTTTGCGGTGAAGCGCCTGATTGGCCGCCGCTACGACGACCCGATGGTCGAGAAGGACAAGAAGCTCGTTCCCTACAAGATCGTCAAGGCATCGAACGGCGACGCCTGGGTCGAAGCCGACGGCAAGACCTACTCGCCCTCGCAGGTCTCGGCCTTCATCCTGCAGAAGATGAAGGAGACCGCGGAAGCCCATCTCGGCCAGAAGGTCGAGCAGGCCGTCATCACCGTTCCCGCCTACTTCAACGACGCGCAGCGCCAAGCCACCAAGGATGCCGGCAAGATCGCCGGTCTCGAAGTGCTGCGCATCATCAACGAGCCGACGGCGGCAGCGCTGGCCTACGGTCTCGACAAGACGAAGGTGGGCACTATCGCCGTGTACGACCTCGGCGGCGGCACCTTCGATATCTCGATTCTCGAGATCGGCGACGGCGTGTTCGAAGTGAAGTCCACCAACGGCGACACCTTCCTCGGTGGTGAAGATTTCGACATGCGCCTGGTCGGTTATCTCGCCGATGAGTTCCAGAAGGAGCAGGGCATCAACCTGCGCAACGACAAGCTCGCCTTGCAGCGCCTGAAGGAGGCGGCCGAAAAGGCCAAGATCGAGCTGTCTTCGACGACGCAGACCGAAATCAACCTCCCGTTCATCACGGCCGACCAGACCGGGCCGAAGCATCTGACAATGAAATTGACCCGCGCCAAGTTCGAGGCGCTGGTCGACGATCTCGTTCAGAAGACCATCGAGCCCTGCCGCAAGGCGCTGAAGGACGCAGGCCTGACCGCCGCCGAAATCGGCGAAGTGGTGCTGGTCGGCGGCATGACCCGCATGCCGAAGGTCCAGGAGGTCGTGAAGCAGTTGTTCGGCAAGGAGCCGCACAAGGGCGTGAACCCGGACGAAGTCGTCGCCATCGGTGCGGCCATTCAAGCGGGCGTGCTGCAGGGTGACGTCAAGGACGTGCTGCTGCTCGACGTGACGCCGCTGTCGCTCGGCATCGAGACGCTGGGTGGCGTGTTCACCCGCATCATCGACCGCAACACCACGATCCCGACCAAGAAGAGCCAGGTGTTCTCGACGGCCGAGGACAACCAGAATGCCGTCACCATCCGCGTCTTCCAGGGCGAGCGTGAAATGGCGGCCGACAACAAGGTGCTTGGTCAGTTCGACCTGATGGGCATTCCGCCGGCGCCGCGCGGCATGCCGCAGATCGAGGTCACCTTCGACATCGACGCCAACGGCATCGTCAACGTCTCGGCCAGGGACAAGGCGACCGGCAAGGAGCAGCAGATCCGGATCCAGGCATCCGGCGGCCTCTCCGAAGCCGACATCCAGAAGATGGTCAAGGACGCCGAGGCCAACGCGGCCGAGGACAAGAAGCGACGCGAGGCGGTCGACGCCAAGAACCATGCCGACGCGCTGGTGCATTCCACCGAGAAGGCGCTGGCCGAGCACGGTTCGAAGGTGGAAGACTCAGAGCGCCGCGCCATCGAGGACGCCGTCAGCGATTTGAAGGAAGCGCTCAAGGGTGACGACGCCGAGGCCATCAAGGCCAAGACCAACACGCTGGCGCAGGCTTCGATGAAGCTCGGCGAGGCCATGTACAAGCAGCAGGCCGAGGCGGACGCCAAGCGGGATGCTGCCAAGGATGACGTGGTCGACGCGGAGTTCACCGAGGTCGACGACGACAAGAACAACAAGAAGTCGGCATAAGCGGGCTTTCGATCATGACCCTCATCCAAAAGAGCGCACGGCTCGCGTTCGATGGGTGGGGGTCATTTTTCTTTAAGCCGATGGCGGCATCTTCGATAGAAGGTGCTTTCGGCGTGAAGGCGAATTTCGGGCGGGTTTGACTGATGTCCACCAAGCGCTGCTATTACGAAACCCTGGAAGTCGAGCGGAACGCGGACGAATCCAAGCTCAAGTCGGCCTTCCGCAAGCTCGCGATGAAATGGCATCCGGACAGGAATCCAGGTGATGCCACCAGCGAAATGAAATTCAAGGAAATCAACGAGGCCTACGAAGTCCTGAAAGACGGCGACAAGCGCGCCGCCTATGACCGCTACGGCCACGCCGCGTTCGAGCAGGGCATGGGCGGCGGCGGTCCCGGCTTCGGTGCCGGCTTCGCCTCGTCGTTTTCAGATATTTTCGAGGACCTGTTCGGCATGGCCGGACAGCGCGGGCGCGGCGGCGGACGCGAGCGCGGCGCCGACCTGCGCTACAACATGGAAATCACGCTCGAGGAAGCCTACCTCGGCAAGACCGCGCAGATCGAAATTCCGGTCTCGGTCACCTGCGAGCCCTGTTCGGGCACCGGCGCCAAGGCCGGCACCAAACCGAAGACCTGCGCGATGTGCGGCGGCGCTGGCCGCGTCCGTCAGGCTCAGGGCTTCTTCACGCTGGAGCGAACCTGCCCCGGCTGTCAGGGCCGCGGTCAGATGATCGAGGACGCCTGCCCGAATTGCTCGGGCACGGGACGGGTGACGCGCGACCGGACGTTGTCGGTCAACATTCCGCAGGGCGTCGAGGACGGCACGCGTATCCGGCTGGCCGGCGAAGGCGAGGCCGGTGTCCGCGGCGGCCCGCCCGGCGACCTCTATATTTTCCTGTCGCTGGCCACCCACGAATTCTTCCAGCGCGACGGCGCCGATTTGCATTGCCGGGTTCCGATCTCGATGGTCGCGGCCGCGCTCGGCGGCGAATTCGAGGTGCCCACCATCGACAAGGGCAAGACCAAGGTGAAGGTGCCGGCGGGAACGCAGTCCGGCCGCCGTTTCCGCATTGCATCAAAGGGCATGCCGGTGCTCCGCTCGCGCCAGACCGGCGACATGTATGTCCAGGTCATGGTCGAAACGCCGCAGAATCTGACCAAGAAGCAGCAGGAACTGCTCGCCGAGTTCGAAAAGCTGTCCTCCGGGGCAACCCAGCCGGAGGCGTTGGGCTTCTTTACCAAGGTCAAGGACTTCTTCGGCAGCCGCGCGGGCTCCTGAACCGCATGCACGTCGCCCGGGCGAGCGCCGTTCTCGCCCGGCAGTCATGATTCATTCAGCTTGCACAGAGTGTTATCGGCGGATCGCGGGCACTTTGGCGCCTCTCGCGCATTACCGTTTGGCTTGACCATATCCCCGTCGACCTATACGTGTTCATGACTGTTTTTTGACATTCCCGCCCGTCAGCGGGTCCCGCCTGGTAGCGACATGCCTTTGCAATCGTCCGTGCGTGCGTTGAAGAAGCCTCGTCTCGACGACGAGGTGCGCTTCCTTCGTTCATGGATTGAAAAGCCGCTGCACATGGGCGCGGTGATGCCGTCGAGCAAGGTGCTCGCCCGCACCATGGCGCAATATGTCGATGTCGATTCCGAAGGGCCGGTCGTCGAACTTGGGCCCGGGACCGGCGCGATCACCAACGCGCTGATCGAACACGGCGTAGATCAGAAGCGGCTCGTGCTGGTCGAATATAATCCGGGCTTCTGCGCGCTGCTGCGCGATCGCTATCCGCAGGCCAAGGTCGTGCAGGGCGATGCCTACACGCTTCGCGCTTCGCTCGGAGATGCGCTGGATGCGCCGGCGTCTGCCGTGATCTCCGGCCTGCCGCTCGTGACAAAACCGATGCTGACCCGCCTGAAGCTGATCCGCGACGCCTTCCTGGCGCTGGCGCCGGGCGCGCCCTTCGTGCAGTTCACCTATTCGGTGGCGCCGCCGATTCCGAAATCGCTGCCGGGCGTGTCCACAGAGGCCTCCGAGCGGATCTGGATGAACCTTCCGCCCGCGCGGGTCTGGGTGTATCGCAAGGGCTAAGTCGTCCGCTGTTGCGCGGACGGTTAGCTCCGACTGCGATTTCTAAGAAATGTCCGCGCTGAAAATCCTCGTGATCCCGGGATCGCTCCGCACCGGCTCGCTCAATGCGAGGCTGGCGGCGGTGGCCGTGCACGAACTGGCGCAGGCCGGCGCCGAAGTCACCCGCATCTCGCTGGTTGATTTTCCGCTGCCGATCTATGATGGCGACCTGCAGGCCAAATCCGGCGTGCCGAAACACGCGGTCAACCTGAAGCGGATGATGGCAGCCCATCATGGCGTGCTGATCGTGACGCCGGAATACAATTCCTCGGTGCCGGCGCTGGTGAAAAACACCATCGATTGGGTCAGCCGGGTGCAGGACGCGCATGAGACCCGCGGTCAGGTGTTTCGCGATCGGGTGTTTGCGATTGCGTCGGCCTCCGGCAATCGGCTCGGAGGCGCCCGCGCGCTGGCCGCGCTGCGGCTGATCCTGTCGGCGTGTCATGCAACCGTGATACCGAACCAGTTCGCGCTGGCATTCGCCGACGATGCCTATGATGAGATGGACCGCCTGAAGAATGCTGCTGATGCCGAGGGGCTGAAAGCGCTGGTGCGACAGTTGATCGACGTTTCCCAACGCATGATGTGAGGTGACATGCAGCCAGCCAGTATCGCGCCGAAGGATCGGCTGATCGTCGCGCTCGACCTGCCCGGAGTGACTGAAGCGGAAGCGTTGATCGCGCGGCTCGGCGACAGCGTGAGCTTCTACAAGATCGGCTATCAGCTCGCCTATGCCGGCGGATTGCCGCTGGCGCAGCAACTGGCGAAGTCAGGCAAGAAGGTTTTTATCGATCTCAAGCTGCACGACATCGGCAATACGGTGGCGCGCGGCGTTGAGAGCGTCGCCAAACTCGGCGCGACCTTCCTCACCGTGCACGCCTATCCGCAGACCATGAAGGCCGCGGTCGAGGCGCGCCAAGGCTCGGGTCTGAAAATTCTCGCTGTCACGGTGCTGACCTCTTATGACGATGGGGACCTGCATGCCGCCGGCTATCGTCTCAACGTCTCCGACCTGGTGGAAGCGCGCGCCCAGCAGGCGCAGGTGCTCGGCGTCGACGGCCTCGTCAGCTCGCCGGAAGAGGCGGCCGCGTTGCGCAAGATCGTCGGCCACCAGATGCATCTGGTGACGCCGGGCATCCGCCCGGCGGGCGCTGCGACCGGCGACCAGAAGCGCATCATGACACCGGCGCGGGCGATTGCCGCGGGGGCCGACTATCTGGTGGTCGGGCGTCCCATCACGGAAGCCCCCGATCCCAGGCTTGCTGCGGATGCCATTCAGGCGGAAATCAAGCAGGCGATCACGTAACAACAAGAAGGAGATTGAGATGGCCAAAGGATACTGGATCGGACGCGTCGACGTTCACAATAACGAGGGCTACAAGCCCTACATGGCGGCCAACCCGGCCATCTTCCAGAAATTCGGCGGGCGTTTCATCGTGCGCGGCGGCCAGTTCACCGCGGTCGAAGGCCAATGCCGCTCGCGCAATGTGGTGATCGAATTCGACAGCTATGAGAAAGCGCTGGCCTGCTACAATTCGCCGGAATACCAGGCCAATATCAAGGTCCGTCAGCCGCACTCGATCGCGGACCTCATCGTCATCGAGGGCTATGACGGCCCGCAGCCCTGAGCGCTATTCTTGCGCACAACATCTACGCCCGTCAGGGCCTCCGCAAAGGTGCGAGGTCCCGTAGAAGCGGCTATTTCAGCGCCGCTTCGCGGGACCCCATCCCATCAAGAAATATGTGCGAATGTTTCCGATCGTGCTTGGCCGATCGGCTCCCCGTCGAAAAATAGCAAATAGCTGATCGTCATTCCAAGCGAACGCGGGGTCTGCGGGCCAAACGTCCGCTATCCGACATTTCTTTTGTCCCCATATGGGGATTGTGACGCCGCCCCGGCTTCATCAAGTTGCGCGCCATCGAACTCCACATCGATCGTGATGGAAATCGAGCCAACACAAAATCGCTAGTGCATGACGGGCCGCGGCCGACCCGCATGCGAATGCGCGGGCGCAAGGAGTAGAAACCATGGCATTTATCCCCGGAACACCAGACGACGACACATTGGTTGGCACGCCAGATCCCGATGAGATCAACGGCCTGGCCGGCAACGATACGATTACCGGATTGGAAGGCGATGACCTCGTCAATGGCGGTGCGGGCGATGACGATATCGATGGCGGAGCCGACGACGACACGTTGAACGGCAACGCCGGCATGGACACGATCGCCGGCGGTGACGGCGATGACACCGTCAGTGGCGGCGCGGGCGATGACGATATCGATGGCGGAGCCGGCAACGACACGTTGAACGGCAATGCCGGCGTCGATACGATCCTCGGCGGTGAAGGCGATGACACTGTCAATGGCGGCGCGGGCGACGACGACATCGATGGCGGAGCCGGTATGGACACGTTGAACGGCAATGCCGGCAACGATACGATCGCCGGCGGTGCCGATAATGACACCATCAACGGCGGCGCCGGTGATGACGACCTGTCGGGCAACGGGGGCGATGACACGCTCAGCGGCGCGGTCGGTGACGATACCCTGAACGGCAATACGGGCATGGACACGCTGAATGGCGGTTTCGGGAACGACACGCTGAATGGCGGCGCCGATGACGATACGCTGAACGGCGGTGCCGGCAACGATACGCTCAACGGCCAAGGCGGCAACGACACGATGAGCGGCGACGACGGCGACGACACCATGACCGGTGGTGCTGACAACGACATAATGTCCGGCGGCGAAGGTGATGACGAGCTCAGCGGCGGAGCTGGCGAAGATACGTTGGACGGCGACGCTGGGGATGACATGCTCGTCGGCGGTGCCGATGTCGATGAGCTCAATGGCGGAGAGGGAGACGATATACTCTCCGGTAACGCCGGCGACGACACCCTCAACGGCGGCGCGGGTGACGATGAGTTGGACGGCGGCAATGGCGCCGATGTCCTCGACGGTGGCCTCGGCAACGATATGCTGACAGGCGCTGGAGGCTCCGATGACCACAATTTCGGCGACAACACGGCCACCAACTTCGGCGACGACGAAGTCGTCGACCTGAGTTTCGCTGATGGCGACGAAGTTAATGTCGATGCCGATCCGGCGTTTGATCCGGCCACCATCGTGGTCGATGACGACGGCACCAACACGGTGCTCGATTTCGGCTTCGGCACCATCACGCTCACCGGCGTTTCGGGAGGCGCCGGGACGGAATTCGAGTCGATCGACGACATCAACGCTGCCGCGGGTTACGAGGCCATCGAGGTCGCATAACTCGACACTTCAGCGGGGCGGCCCGGCAGCCGCCCCGCTCCCGCCTCTTTGCAATACTTCTTTCAGTAGTAGTGCCGGCCAGTCATGTATTCGCGTAACCGTCGTGAGATCCCAGCGTCCGCTGCACGATCGCTGCTTGGATTGATTCCGGGACGATCCGCATTCGTGTGGGTCGTGGCCTTTAGCGTGTCGTTGAACATGCTTCTCCTCGTCGTTCCCTTCTACGCCATCGAAGTGTTCGATCGGGTCATCACCAGCGGCAGCGTTGAAACCCTTGTTGGCCTCACCATCATCGCCGCAGGCGCTCTCGTCTTCAGCGCCATGTTCGATGTTCTTCGCAGCCGGCTACTCAGCCGGTTTGCGGTCGGATTTGAGCGTTGCGTCGCGCCTATTGTTCTCGAAAGCACCATTGTTGACGTTGCGAAGCGCGGCGACGGCAGGACGCACGATCTCGTCAGGGTTCGCGAGTTGCGGACTTTCCTTTCGAGCGGGACGGTCGCGTCGCTGATTGACGCTCCCTTCCTGCCGGCGTTCATTCTCATTCTGTTTCTTCTGCACCCATGGTACGGCGTCATCGCCCTGATCGGAACGGCAATTCTGCTGGTCATGGGCATTGCCAGCCGCTGGGTCGCGCGCACGGAAGTCGCGCAGGCGTCGGAAGCTGCGCTGAGGACGCAGGCCACTCTCGACGGTATCGTCCGACATTCCGGCCTCGTGCGGGCAATGGGTTGGACCCGAGGCGCCGTCCGCGAATTCATGAATCTCAATGACCAGGCATTGTGCCCGGTCGTCCGTGGCAGTGAACGGGTATCCGCGATCGCATCCGCCGCGCGCATGGTACGAACAGTTTTGCAGATCGCCGCGATCGGCGCAGGCGCCTGGCTCGTGCTTCAGAACGAGGTGCTGTCCGGCAGCCTGATTGCAAGTGCGATCCTGATCGCCCGTACGCTGCAGCCGATGGAAGGCCTTATCTCGGCATGGCGCGCATTGTCATCGGCACACGAGGCGTGGGTACAAGTTCAGGCGGCTGCGGCTCCAGTTCTTGTTCGTGAGAGACGTACGCTGCTCCCGTCCCCGTCCCGGCAGAATTGAAGTGAATCGGGTGACATATCGGACGGCCACGATGCAGCGCCCGATCCTCGCGGGCATCACGTTTGAATGCCCGCCTTCCGGGATTGTCGTCATTGTCGGCCCGACCGGCGCCGGAAAGTCGACCTTGCTGCGCCTGATGGCGGGGCTGGAACGGCCGAGTGGCGGCACGATCCGGCTGGACGACGCAGCCTTGCAAAACTGGGACCCCGACCAGCTCGGCCAGTTTGTCGGTTATCTTCCTCAGGAAGTGCAGCTCCTGGGCGGCACCGTGGCTGAAGCTATCGCCGGCTTCGACGAACACGCGCGTGATGAGGACATCGTTGCCGCGGCTGTGCTCGCGCAGACGCATGAGATGATCCTGTCTCTGCCAGCCGGTTACCAGACCGAAATAGGGCGCGACGGCAACAAGATTTCCGGTGGGCAGCGCCAGCGGATCGGCCTTGCCCGGGCGTTCTTTGGCGATCGCAAATTGATCCTGCTGGATGAACCAAACGCCAATCTCGATCCAGAAGGCGAGGAAGCATTGTGCTCCGCCATTGAGCGGGCGAAAGCGCGCGGCGCGACGGTGGTGATTGTCACCCATCGGCCCCGGCTATTGACCATCGCGGATGCAGTACTCCTTTTGAGGGATGGCGCGCAGCTCGCTTTCGGGCCACCTGCCGAAGTTCTCCGCCTGCCCGTCACTTCATCCGTGCCTAAGCCGCACGTCGTCCGGCATAATCCGGAACCGCAGAAACTGCCTGCGAGGGGGGCGGTTCAATGAGTCAGGACGGTCAGAATCGCGCAGTCGCGGTTTTCCGCAAGGAACGACCACGATCCGACATGCGACGGATCATAGGATGGGGCTGTGTACTGCTCGTTCTGCAATTTTGCGGCTTCGGCGTGTGGGCCACGACGATTCCTCTGCGCGGCGCGGTTGTGGCACCAGGGGTCATAAAGGTTCATTCGAAGCGCAAGGCAGTCCAGCACCTTGAGGGAGGAATAGTGAAGTCCATTCACGTCAGGGAAAACGATCAGGTCGAGGCCGGTCAGCTCATAGCGCGGCTCGACACTACACAGATCGAAGCAGCCCTGGGCTCGTTCGAGACAAAGTATTTTGCTGCGCTGGCGATGGAGGCGCGGCTAGCGGCGGAACAGGCCCTCGCGGCATCGATCTTGTTTCCTGACGAACTGAAGAAAAATGTAAGCCATGCATCTGCGCGCATTGCCATGCAAACCCAGGAAGCCGAGTTTGCGGCGCGGCTGGCCGCGATCGACAATGAACGCAAAATGATCGACCAGCAGATGCAGCAACTGACTGACTCGATCCGCGGCCTCGAGAGCAACACCGAGGGTGTCGAGAAGCAACTGAGGCTTTTGCAAGAAGAAATAGCTGACACAAGCTACCTGCTGTCAAAGGGCCTCGCCCGGAAGCCACGCGTATTGGCCCTGAAGCGTGCCGAAGCGGAGGCCAGCGGACAGATTGCCCGCAACTCAGCATCGGTCGCGGAGAAGCAGGGCAAAATGGCGGAACTGGAGGACAGGCGCCGACAGTTGGGCTTCAATCAAAACCAGGAAATAGCGAAGCAGCGGCATGCGACGAGCGAGGAGATTGGGGAGCTCCGACATCGAATTGCCGCTTTGCGCGATCAGCTTGGTCGGTCTGAATTGCGTGCCCCCGAGAGTGGAAAGATCGTCGGCCTCAACAGCAGAGATCTTCATGCGGTGCTTGCGCCGCGCGAAACTCTCCTGGAAATCGTTCCGACGGAAGATCGGCTCGTCATCGAAGCAGCATTGAAACCAATGGATCGGGAAGAGGTCTATGCCGGACAGGGCGCGCGCGTGCGGGTTCACGCCTTGAATATCCGTCGTCGCCCCATGCTCGATGGAAGAGTCGTCGCCGTGGCGGCAGACGCGCTGACCGACGCCAAGACTGGCATCACGTCCTACATGGCGGAAGTGGAACTTGATACCGACGCTCCAACCGCCTCGTACTTCTCTTCGTTACTGCCGGGAATGCCCGTTGAGATATTTATCGAGACGGGAGAACGAACGTTTGCGGAATATTTATTGCAGCCAATGGAACTGCGTATCAACCGCGCGTTTAAGGAGCACTAAACCGTCGGCATGAGTTCGACGGCACTTGTTACGGGAGGCGCCCGTGCATGAGAATGGCAAAGCACTACCCTCCAGGCAGGGTGGATTTCGCTTCAATGCCGCCGAGCGCGGCGAGCCTCTTCAGTACGCCGAAGATCCTCAGATTGGGGGGACTGCGGAGCAAGGCCCAGACCAGAGTGCGATGGAATATTTCGGCAAAGCTGTTGCCGAGCTTTTGGATTGCAATAGTTGCTACGTCGCGGCCATGTCCCACACCAGATCGGAGCTTAAAGAGGTCCGGATCGGACACGCCGCAATCGATCCTTTATGCACCATGACCGTCGCCCGAATTGCCCGCAAGGGCGCCGGGGCAGATTGCGCCTTTCTCGAACCTGTCAACGCACGCACCACGTTTGTGCGGAAACTGATCGGCTCCGAGCCAGGAACAAGCGGTCATTCCGTCATCGGCAGATTTGCCTCTCGCGACAGATCGACCGTCGTGTTTGTCGCGGGATGGCGGCGGGCTGCGCTCGTTCGGGCCGAAATTCCGTGTCTCGCGCGTGCGGTGCGTACGGTTTGGGGGACGGCTCATTCCCTCGTGCAGCGTCCACCCAATCGACATCCGGGCGCGGAGATTTGGCTGGAGAACCTGGCATTCCCCGCGTTCATCGTGGACGAAGGCCTGCATGTTCACGAGGTCAACCGCTGTGGTCGAGCGCTATCTGCAAAGGGCGAACTTCTCAGGGTGGATGGTGGCAGGCTCGCAGGGTCCAGCGGACTGGTAACCGAGCGTTTGAGGGGGGCAATCCGCGAGGCGCTGATTCCCAGGCCCGGTCAGGTTTGGCTGAACACGACTGTGCCTCTCTCTACGGAGCGTCAGCAGTTTGCCTTCGCCAAGATCGGGGCCGCGCCAACACTTTGCGATGTGGGGAAAGCGTTGGTCATCGTGCCCCAATTCGATGAAGTGTTGGGGGCACAGCGCATTGCATCCGCCTTCGGCTTGAACTGGGCCGAGGAGAGAATCATCGCCCGGATTCTTCAATTCCAGTGTCCACGTGATATCGGCGCCGACCTACGGTTGACCGAGGCGACCGTAAGAACCTACACCAAGCGCATCATGCTCAAGTTGGGAATTAATCGGCAGGCCGAGTTCTTTCTGCTCTATAATCTCACGCAGTCCCCATTCGGAGCTGGCAGGCGCGAAAAGGCCGTCGTGCCGATGTCACCGGATTGCCGGTTGCTCTGTGCGGCTGATAAGCGGCCCCCGAATTGATACGCCAGCCTTTGCGATGGTCCAGGACTTCATGCGCCGGATGACTTCTTATCGAGCCTTTGCCATCGCGGCGGCACTGGGCTTTTCTTCCAATGCGATCGCCGAGAGCATTCAATTGGGCCTGCCAATCGCGTGCGAACTTGGCCGGACCTGCTACATCCAGAATTACACTGATGTCGATCCGTCGGGGTCAGCGCGAGACTATAAATGCGGCACCCTGACGTATGACCGCCATAACGGGACGGACTTTCGCTTGCCGTCGCTGGCGTCGCAAAAGGCCGGCGTGGAAGTGCTGGCTTCGGCAAGTGGCCGCGTGCTTCGCACGCGAGACGGCGCGCCGGACGGCGCCGTTGGAAAGTCTGCGCCCGAAGCTGTTCGCGACGTCGAATGTGGCAACGGCGTTGTGATCGAACACCCGGAACATTGGGAAACCCAATATTGCCACATGGCTCGCGGCAGCCTCGTGGTAAAGCCCGGAGAGGCAGTCAAAGTTGGGCAGCCGCTTGGCCGGGTCGGTCTCTCCGGGCTGACCGAATATCCTCATCTGCATTTCACGGTGAGGCATAAGGGAGCGGTCGTAGATCCCTTCGCATATGGTGCCGCTTCCGGCTCCTGCGGGGGCGGCGAACTGCTGTGGCATCCGGCACTTCACGCGCAACTTGCTTATCAGGAGCGAACCATTCTGAACGCCGGCTTCGCGAACGGTCCGGTGACGATGGAGCTTGTCGAGGATGGAAGCGCGGGGATGGAAAAGCCGTCTGCCAGCGCGGCGGCAATTGTCGCTTTCGTTCGCGTCATTGGCCTGAAGGCGGGCGACGTACAACGGCTCGTCGTCAAGGATCCAACCGGAAAGGCCATCGCCGAAAATCGAGCCGCGCAACTTGAGAGCAACAAGGCGCAATTCATGCTGTTTACCGGCAGGAAGCGTCCGGCGACGGGCTGGGAGCGCGGCACTTACAAGGCCACATATGTCGTGGAGCGCGACGGTCGGATCGTTCTGGAGAGAGAACTGGAACTCACCCTCTAGGGACCGGTCTTCGGAGCATCTGGTTTGAGTCGGCGGACACGACGCCGACAATCCCGAGCACGGCAGGATCGGGTAGGGCAGGATCGCCACCCTGATTGCCCTCTTGCCTCCGCCCGGCCCGATCGCCTGGCCGCCGGGAGCCACAAAAGCGCCTGGTTGGTTGCCGGAACGGCCTCATCCCGCTATAGGGCGTGCAGAGGTAAAAGCCATGGCCGATATGCGATTGATCGTAGCGGGAGCCGGCGGCCGGATGGGCCGCGCGCTGGTGCGCGTCATTTCGGAAACGCCGGGTGCGGTGCTGACCGGGGCGCTGGAAGCGCCGGGCTCGGAACTTCTGGGCAAGGATGCCGGCGTGCTCGCCGGCCTGCCGGCCAATGGCGTCGAGTTGTCGGCAGACCTCTGGAAATTGTCCTCCAGTGCCGACGGCATTCTGGATTTCACCGTGCCCGCCGCCACCATCGCCAATGTCGCGATCGCCGCCGAACGCGGCCTGGTGCACATCGTCGGAACCACCGGCCTGTCGGTATCAGACATGGCGGTCATCAAGAGCGTCACCTCGCGCGCGGTGGTGGTGCAGTCCGGCAATATGAGCCTCGGCGTCAATCTGCTCGCCGCGCTGGTCAAGCGCGTCGCGCAGTCGCTGGACGAAAGTTTTGACATCGAAATCGTCGAGATGCACCACAAGGCCAAGATCGACGCGCCCTCGGGCACGGCCTTCCTGCTCGGTGAAGCTGCCGCCGCCGGCCGCGGCGTCGACCTGCACGCCCGCTCCGCGCGCGGCCGCGACGGCCATACCGGCGCGCGCCGGCCCGGCGATATCGGCTTCGCTTCGCTGCGCGGCGGTACCGTCACCGGCGATCACTCCGTGATCTTCGCAGGTCCGATGGAGCGGATCGAACTGACCCACCGCGCCGAGGACCGGACGATGTTCGCGCAGGGCGCGATCAAGGCGGCGCTGTGGGCGCGGGGCAAGGCGCCCGGCTTCTACACGATGACCGACGTGCTGGGGCTCGCCGACTTCTAACCATCGAAAAACGGAATCTTGGAATGAGCGATCGTCTTCTCGTGCTCGTGCGGCACGGCCAGAGCGACTGGAATTTGAAGAACCTGTTCACCGGCTGGAAGGATCCCGACCTCTCCGAACTCGGTGTATCGGAAGCGAAAGAGGCCGGCCGCAAGCTGAAGGCGCAGGGACTGACGTTCGATGTCGCCTTTACCTCGGTGCTGAAGCGGGCGCAGCGCACGCTCGACCTGGCGCTGGCGGAAATCGGCCAGACCGGATTGCCGACCAAATGCGATCTGGCGCTCAACGAACGCGATTACGGCGACCTCTCGGGACTCAACAAGGATGAGGCTCGCAAGAAATGGGGCGAGGAGCAGGTCTTGATCTGGCGCCGCTCCTATGACGTGCCGCCGCCCGGCGGCGAAAGCCTCAAGGACACGCTGGCGCGCGCGCTGCCGTACTACGTGCAGGAGATTCTGCCTGGCGTGCTGCGCGGCGAGCGCACGCTGGTCGCCGCCCACGGCAACTCGCTGCGCGCGCTGATCATGGTGCTGGAGAAGTTGACGCCCGAGCAGATATTGAAGCGCGAACTCGCAACCGGCGCGCCGGTGATCTACCGGCTCAGCGCGGACTCGACGGTGGCGTCGAAGCTCGATCTGGCGGCGTGAACGCAGATCGTAGGGTGGGCAAAGGCGCGAACGCGCCGTGCCCACCATTCAGTCGTCGTCGAGGATAGATGGTGGGCACGTCGCTAACGCCCCTTTGCCCACCCTACAACGTCAATGCAATCCTACCTGCCCCGCTTCCCAGCCGAGCATCGCCTGCTTGCGCGTGATGCCCCAGTGATAGCCGGTTAGCGCGCCGCCTTTGCCGAGGGCGCGATGGCAGGGCACCACGAACGACACCGGGTTGCGGCCGACCGCGGCGCCGACCGCGCGCGAGGCTTTCGGGTTTTTGATCTTGGTGGCGATGTCGGAATAACAGACCGCGCGGCCCATCGGGATCTTCAACAGCGTCTCCCACACCCGTACCTCGAAATCGGTACCGATCAGCACCACGCGCAGCGGCTGGTCCGGCCGCCACAGCCGCGTATCGAAGATGCGTTGCGCGAGGTCGAAGGTGCCGTCATGGTCTTCGACATAGGTCGCATTCGGCCAGCGCCGCTTCATGTCGGCGAACGCTGTCGGCTCGTCACCGGGATCGGCGAAGGCGAGCCCCGCAAGGCCTCGCTCGCTGGCGATCACGATGGCCGTGCCGAATGGCGAAGCATGGAACCCGTAACTCAGTGTCATGCCGGCGCCGCCATTCTTCCATTCGCCCGGCGACATCGCTTCATGGGTGACGAAGAGATCATGCAGCCGGCCCGGGCCAGACAGGCCTGAGTCGAGCGCGGCATCGAGCACGCTCGCGGAATCGCGCAACAAGCCCTTCGCATGGTCCAGAGTGAGTGCCTGCATAAACGCCTTCGGCGTCAGTCCGGCCCAGCGGCGGAATAGATGGTGCAGTTCGTCCGGCGTCACGGCGGCGGCATCCGCCATCGCCTCGATGGTCGGCTGCGTGCGCCAATGTTCCGAGATGAACGCGATGGCGCGGCGCACCGAGTCATAGTCGCGCAGCGCGGCACTCTGGTGGCCCGGCTTGGCCAGGCGCTGGTCATGTATGGCTGATATCATCATGGGTTCTGATTTAGGGCGCATGCGGCCTCCAAACCACCCGATTTCTGACAAGCACCTCAAGCCACCGGATTATAGGTCGGCCCGCGCTTGGCGACCTGTAGTGCGGCCAATAAGGCTTTGGCAAAGCTGGCTTTTTCGTCGGGTCCCAGGACTTGGCCGATCGACACCCGGTGGCCGCGGGAGACCAGGTAAAGCCGCTCGATGCCGAATTCCGGGTCGCCGGTCTGCTCCAACTGCACCCAGAGCGGATTGCACGACCATTCCATCAGATGGCCGCGATGGCTGACCCGCCGGACGCGCAACTCCGTTGGCGTCACCATGATGTCCTCGGTGGCATCAGCGCTGCGAAAATTGACCCGGAACGCCCAATAGATCACCAGCACATCAAGGCCGAAAAAGCCGACCACTGGCCAGGCGCCCATCAGCAAAAATGCGATGCCGGCGACGAAGCTCACGGTGCTGATGAAAATCATCAGCACCAAAAAGCCGGTGCGGTTCAGCGAGCGATGCGGCGTCACCCGCGCCGAAAACAGCGTCGGCTGGTCAAGCGTCGGATCAAAGTCGTTGCTTGCGGTCATCGCGTATCAGTATATCCCCGATCATGGCCAAAATCATCCGCGCTTCCGGCGCCAAGACCAATGTTCCGTCCGTGCCGAAGAAGCCGACGAAGAAGGCCGCCAAGTCGTTGCCCAAGGCGAAGAAGTCGCCGAAGCCGAAAGCCTGGACGCCGGCCGAGATCCACGAGGCATTCAGCCGATTTCGCAAGGCCAATCCGGAGCCAAAGGGCGAGCTCGAACATCTCAATCCCTACACGCTGCTGGTGGCGGTGGTGCTGTCGGCGCAGGCGACCGACGCCGGCGTCAACAAGGCGACGCGCGCGCTGTTTGCGGTGGCCGATACGCCGGAGAAAATGCTGGCGCTCGGTGAAGACAAGGTGCGCGACTACATCAGGACCATCGGGCTCTATCGCAACAAGGCGAAAAACGTCATCGCGCTATCGCAAAAGCTGATTGATGAATTCGGCGGCGAGGTGCCGCGCACCCGCGCTGAAATCGAATCGCTGCCGGGTGCCGGGCGCAAGACCGCCAACGTCGTGCTCAACATGGCCTATGGCGAACACACCATGGCGGTCGATACGCATGTGTTCCGCGTCGGCAATCGCACCGGTCTCGCGTCCGGCAACACGCCGCTCGAGGTGGAGCTAGGGCTGGAAAAAGTGATCCCGCCGGAATTCATGCGGCACGCCCATCACTGGTTGATCCTGCACGGGCGCTATACATGCCTCGCCCGCAAGCCGCGCTGCGAGGTGTGCTTGATCAACGATCTGTGTCGGTGGCCGGAAAAGACGGTGTGAGGATAACGTCATTCCGGGGCGGCGCGAAGCGTCGAACCATGGTACGCAATTGCGCACCTGAGAATCTCGAGATTCCCCGATGCGCAATTGCGCATCTGAGGTCTGGTCCTGCGGACCATCCCGGAATGCCTGACCCAATCACCCCACCGGCATGCCTGGCTTGCGCGCGGGCTCGATCAACTCCGGCCGCGGGCCCGATAACCGCTTGTGCATGTGGACCATGAAGGCCATGCCGAACAGCGGCGTCGCCAGATTGACGATCGGGATCGACACGAACGCCGCTATGAAGAGGCCCGCGGTAAACACGGTCGCCGCGTGGTCCTTGCGCATCGCCTTAGCTTCCGCCGGCGGGCGAAAGCGCATGGCGGCGAGTTCGAAATATTCGCGGCCCAGCAGCCACGCGGTAGCGATGAAGAAGATCAGGAAGCCCGCGCCTGCGAACAGCACGAAGGGCAGGGCGATCAGATAGACCAGAATGGTGAGCAGCGCCGTCTTGATGCCCTCGGGGATGGCGACGCCGAACGGCAGAGCATCGCCGGGACGCTCCGCCGGATAGTGCTCGCGCTCGACATGCTCGGCGACGTCATCGACGAACACGCTCGCAACCAGCGAGGTGACCGCCGGCATCAAGAAGATCCCGCCGAGCACGACGCCAAGGCCGGCCGCGATCGAGATGATCCAGGAAAGGATATTGAGCGACGTGTGGAAGCCCGGGCCGAGCATCGCCTCGGCCCAGACTTCGCCGTACTCAGCGAACCAGCTCAATGCGCGCTGCAAGCCGACGGCCAGCACCGTAATCAGCACCAGCGCCAGCCCGATCGAGCGCCACAGGATGGTGCGCATCGGCGGCGACAGGATCTGCAAAAGCGCCTTGACGGCGGCGTCCAACATGGCGGTTCTGCCTCTTGTGAAAAAGCCCTCGCGAGAGGTAGATAGCCGCAAGGGCTTCGGCAAGAGCCTGCCCCCTCCCGGGAGGCGAGACTGCCGTCAAAAACAGTACCGCATGAGGTTGCGATGACCCGTGTCCAGGAAATCTATCCCGACAACAAGATCGTGCTGCGCGAGGTGGGCTTGCGCGATGGGCTGCAGCTCGTGAAGACATTTCCGTCCACGTCCGTCAAGCAGCGCTGGATACGTGACGAGTATGCCGCGGGTGTGCGTCATTTCGAGGTTGGCTCGTTCCTGCCGCAAAAGACGTTTCCGCAATTCGCCGATGTGCGCGACATCATCGGGACCGTGGCGTCGCTTCCCGGCGCCTACGGCGTCGCGCTGACGCTGAACGAGCGCGGCGCCAACGAGGCGCTGGCGTCCGGCGTGGCCGAAGTGGCAACCGTGGTCTCGGCAACCGAGGAACACAGCCAGGCTAACGCCAACCGGTCGCGGGTGTCAGCGATCGCCAACGTCAGGCGGCTCTGCGAACTCCGCGACGCCAGCGCGCACAGACCGGTGGTGAACGCCGCGATCTCGATGGCGCTGGGTTGTTCGATCGTAGGTCCCGTAGACCCTGCCGAAGTGCTGCGGCTGACGGAAAAGCTGTTCGAGACCGGCGTCGACATGGTCGCGATCGCCGACACGGTCGGCTATGCCGGGCCGAAGCAGGTCGGCGAACTGGTCGCGGGCGCTGTGAAGATCGCAGGTGCAAAGCCGATCTGCATTCACCTGCATGACACGCGCGGCATGGGAATCGCCAATGCTTCCGCCGCGCTCGATGCCGGCGCGCGCGTGCTCGATGGGTCGCTCGGCGGCCTCGGCGGCTGCCCGTTCGCGCCGGGCGCGACCGGCAACGTGGTGTTCGAGGATCTGGTGTTCCTGTGCGAGAGCAAGGGATTTAAGACCGGCATCGATATTGAAAAGCTGATCGCGGTGCGCGGCATTCTGAAATCGGAAATGCCGGATGAGACGCTGTATGGCGGTCTGGCACGCGCCGGATTGCCGCGCGGGAAGGCGGCGTGAGCGGGAAGGCGACGTGATAGGCGTCGACTGAGTTGGCTTGCGACGGCGCTTCTACACGGGAGGTATGTTCCCTCCCCCCTTGCGGGGGAGGGTTAGGGAGAGGGGTGGCCGCATCGGCGGTGCTTATTGTCAACGGGAATCGTGGGCAAGACTGTCGACGATCTGTCCGGTCCGTGCTCGTGGAGAGAACCCCTCTCCCCAGCCCTCCTCCGCAAGGGGGGAGGGAGCTCACCGTTCGTGCGGTGAGAGTGTCGCACTTTACCTAGTGTCGTCGAGGCCCTGCACTACAACCGCGTCATCCGCAATCGCAGCGCGTTGCCGACGACGCTGACCGACGATAGCGCCATTGCCGCCGCCGCGATGATCGGTGACAGCAATAGCCCGAACGCGGGATAGAGAATGCCGGCGGCGATTGGGATGCCGGCGGCGTTGTAGATGAAGGCGAAGAACAGGTTCTGCCTGATATTGCGCATGGTCGCCTGCGACAGTCGGCGCGCGCGGACGATGCCGCCGAGATCGCCCTTCAGCAACGTGACGCCGGCGCTTTCCATCGCAACGTCCGTTCCCGTGCCCATCGCAATGCCGACTTCGGCTGCGGCGAGTGCCGGCGCGTCGTTGACGCCATCGCCTGCCATCGCAACGATCTTGCCGGCCTTCTGCAGCTTTGCGACTACCGCGCTCTTCTGATTGGGCAGCACTTCCGCCTCGACATCTGCTATCCCGAGGTTGCGTGCGACGGCGTTCGCCGTGGTCCTGTTGTCGCCGGTCAGCATGATGACCTTGATGCCCTCGGCCGCCAGCGCCTTCAGGGCGTCGGGTGTCGATGCCTTCACGGGGTCGGCGATCGCGAACAATCCCGCAAGCTTGCCATCAACGGCCATGTTGATCACCGTTGCGCCGTCGCCGCGCAGACGTTCGCCCTGTTCGTTCAACGCGCTGGCATCGATGCCGAGGGACTGCAGGAAATTCGCATTGCCGAGAACGATGGTTTTGCCGTCGACCTGGCCGGTGGCGCCCTTGCCGGTCGGCGAGTCGAACTGGTCCACCTTGCCGAGATCGAGATTACGTTCCCTGGCTGCCCGCACGATGGCATCGGCCAGCGGGTGTTCGCTGGCCCGTTCGACGCTCGCCGCCAGCCGCAGAATATCGTTCTCGCTAAATCCGCCTGCCGTCACGATGGTGACCACCTTCGGCTTGCCCTCGGTCAGCGTGCCCGTTTTGTCGACCACCAGCGTGTCGATCTTCTCCATGCGCTCCAGCGCTTCGGCGTTCTTGATCAGAACGCCGGCCTGGGCGCCGTGGCCGACGCCGACCATGATCGACATCGGCGTGGCGAGGCCGAGCGCGCAGGGGCAGGCGATGATGAGGACGCTGACGGCCGCGACCAGGCCAAATGCCACGCGCGGCTCCGGTCCGAACCAGGCCCAGGCGCCGAACGCCAGTAACGCCACGGCGATGACAACGGGCACGAACCAGCCGGAAACCTGATCGGCCAGCCGCTGGATCGGCGCGCGGGAGCGCTGCGCATCCGCCACCATTTTCACGATCTGGGAGAGCAGCGTATCGCGGCCAACTTTGTCGGCGCGCATGATGAAGCCGCCGGACTGGTTGAGCGTGCCTGAAATGACCTTGCTGCCAGGCTCCTTGGTGACCGGCATGGATTCGCCCGTTACCAGCGCTTCGTCGAGCGAGGAGCGGCCTTCGAGGATGACGCCGTCGACCGGCACCTTCTCGCCCGGCCGGACGCGTAGTTTGTCGCCCACCGCCAACGCGTCGATCTCGACCTCATGATCCGTGCCGTCGTCGCCGATCCGGCGGGCGGTCTTCGGCGCAAGCTGCAGCAGCGCCTTGATCGCGCCTGACGTCGCTTCGCGGGCGCGGAGTTCGAGCACCTGGCCGAGCAGCACAAGCACGGTGATGACCGCCGCCGCTTCGAAATAGACCGCGACCGCACCGCCATGGCCGCGGAAGGTGGCTGGGAAGATACCGGGCGCAACGGTGCCGATCACGCTGTAGACATAGGCTACGCCCGTGCCCATCGCGATCAGCGTGAACATATTGAGATTGCGCGTCACCAGCGACTGCCAGCCCCGCACGAAGAACGGCCAGCCCGCCCAGAGCACGACCGGGCGTGGCAAACGCGAACTGAATCCAGTTCGACAGCGTCTGGTCGACCCAGTCATGGCCGCCGACGAGATGGCCGCCCATCTCCAGAACGACGGCCGGCAACGCAAGCACGAGGCCGATCCAGAAGCGGCGCGTCATGTCCGCGAGTTCCGGATTGGGCGGCGTATCGAGGCTTGCCACCTCCGGCTCCAGCGCCATGCCGCAGATCGGGCAGCTTCCGGGGCCGACCTGGCGGATCTCCGGGTGCATCGGGCAGGTGTAGATCGTGCCCTCCGGCACGGCTGCCTTCGGCCTCTTGTCCTTCTCGAGATAAGCGACGGGATCGGCGGCGAATTTGGTGCGGCAGCCGGCCGAGCAGAAATGAAAGGTCTCGCCGTGATGGTCGAAGCGGTGCTTGCTGGTCGCGGGGTCGACGGTCATGCCGCAGACGGGATCGCGCACGGTTGCCGAACCGGCGGCTTGATGGCCGTGGTGGCTGTGACTGGCGTGGCCATGCCCGCCGCAGCAGGCGCTCTTTGACGCGCCGTTTCGATCGGCGTTTTCATTGTTGTTCATCATCATCTCCGGCACTTGAAACCTATACCCTGTAGGGGTATATAAGCCGCATGCGAAAAGACATCAAGGCATCCTGTCAGAAGCGCCTCAGCCGGATCGAGGGCCAGGTCCGCGGCCTGTCACGAATGGTTGATGAGGACCGTTACTGCATCGACATCGTCACCCAGATCTCCGCCGTCCGGGCCGCGCTGCGGCGCGTCGAGGAGGAGGTGCTGCGGGATCACGTGGCGCACTGCGTCGAGCACGCCATCACCAGCGGCAACAAGGCCGACCAGCGCGAAAAGATCGCTGAACTGATGGACGTGATCGGGCGCTCTGACCGGTAGCATCGCGGCAATGGTCTCGTGAGATGGTCGGCTACTATCGCTTCCGAGCCAGCCGCGCGCCTTGATCCAGATCAGTGTCAGTCGTGCCGGTGCGTGTGCCTGCGCGCCCGCGGCTTCTTGCCCGAGGCCGTCGGGATCATCACCACGCGGCCATAGCGCACGCCGCGCTCGGCGATGATGTGATCGGCCAGGTGCCGAACCTCACCGCTCCCGCCCTTCAGCGCCGTCACCTCCATGCAGCTATCATCGTCGAGATGCACATGCAGTGTCGCCAGCGACAGATCGTGATGGCCGTGGAAATTCTGTACCAGCCGTTTTGATAGGTCCCGCGCGGCGTGATCGTAGACGTAGACCAGTGCGGCAACGCATTGGCCCGATGGCACGGCGTTCTCGGCGCTCTGCTGCAGGCCAGCGCGCGCGAGATCTCGGATGATCTCGGAGCGGTTCTGGTAGCCGCGGGCTTCCGCCGCCGCGTCGATCTCGGCGAGCAGCTCGTCTTCGATCGTGATCGTAATCCGTTGCATGGAAAATTCCGTTCTGGCTCCAGTATGATATTCCTATTGTATCGTCATACTGCGCTTGCTAGCGTGAAGCGCCGGGTTAAGTCGAACTGATGCGGTCGCACGCGCCGATTGTAGCAGTTATCATGCAGGGGCATGAGCGTTGCGTCGATCTGCTTGGGGAGCATTTTCCGCCGCCGCATCACTGCTCGCGATGGCGTCGCCGGCGGACGCGCAGAGCGTCGCTGCCGCAGGGGCCGACCGGCTTCCTGCTGTGACAATAAATCCTCCCGAAGCGCGCCCGCGCAACCGGGCCAAGCCGCCGCGTCCTCACCAAGCCGCCCGAAATTCCTCCGTCGTTCAGCCGGGCGCACCTGTTCTGCCGCCCGCCAGCGGCGGCGTGACGTCCGGCTCCGCGACGGCAGGGCCGGCATATCTGCAACCGACCGCCGCCAGCGCCACGACAATCACTGGCGCGGAGGTGAACGCCCGGCCCTTTTCGCGCGTCGGCGAGGCGCTGGAGGTTGTGCCGGGGCTGATCGTTGCCCAGCATTCCGGCGAGGGCAAAGCCAACCAGTATTTTCTGCGCGGCTTCAATCTCGATCACGGCACCGATCTCGCCATCAGCGTTGATGGCATGCCGGTCAACATGCCGAGCCATGGTCACGGTCAGGGCTATGCCGATATCAACTTCCTGATTCCGGAACTGGTGCGGTCGATCAGCGTCCGCAAGGGACCGTACTTCGCCGACCAAGGCGACTTCGCGTCCGCGGGCGCTGTCGCCATCGACTATGTCAATCGGCTGCCGAAGAACATCACTGAGCTGACGTTCGGCTGTTTCGGTTATCGCCGCGCGCTGGCGGCGGGATCGACGGCGGTCGGCGCAGGCACATTGCTCAGCGCGTTCGAAGGCGTCGCATATAATGGTCCATGGGACGCACCCGACAATGTGCGCAAGCTCAACGGCGTGCTGCGCTACAGCCAGGGCACCGCCACCGACGGCTTTACGCTGTCGGCCATGGCCTATTCAAACGGCTGGAATTCGACCGACCAAGTGGCGCAGCGCGCGATCGACCACGGCGTGATCGGCCGGTTCGGGACGCTCGATCCGACCGATGGCGGCGTCTCGAGCCGGTTCTCGCTGTCGAGCAACTGGGCGCAGTCGAGCGAATACGGGCAGAGCAAGGCCAACGCCTATGTGATCAACTCGTCGCTGCGGCTCTACAACAACTTCACCTATTTTCTCGACGATCCCGTCAATGGCGATCAGTTCAGCCAGATGGACCGGCGCACGGTCTATGGCCTTAACGCCAGCCACGCCTTCGATGTACGCGTGGGCGGGATCGAAACGCAGACCCGCGTCGGACTACAGACGCGCAGCGATGATATCCGTGTCGGCCTGTTCAAGACGTTGCAGCGCGAGACGCTTTCGACCGTTCGCGAAGACAACGTGAGGGAAGGCAACATTGGCCTGTGGGCCGACACGACGGCGCGCTGGACCGACTGGCTGCGCACCACGGTTGGCATCCGCGAGGATTATTTTGCGGGCCGTGTCACGAGCGATACGCCGCAAAATTCCGGCAACGCGCAGGCGTCGATGGCGAGCCCGAAGGCCGGATTCGTGCTGGGGCCCTGGTACCGGACCGAGTTCTACGGCAATGCTGGCTACGGCCTGCACTCCAACGATATCAGGGGGACGACCATCACCGTCGATCCGATCGACAAGGTGACGCCGCAGGATCGCGTGCCGCTGCTGGTACGGTCGAAGGGCGCCGAGATCGGCATCCGTACCAAAGCGATTGAAGGCCTTGCCAGCTCGCTTGCGGTGTTCGTGCTGGATTTCGATTCCGAGCTGCTGTTTGTCGGCGATGCCGGCACCACCGAACCGAGCCGGCCCAGCCGGCGCGTCGGCGTGGAATGGACCAACCAATATCAGATGTTGCCGTGGATGCGGCTCGACTTCGATGTCGCCTACACCCGCGCTCTCTTCACCGATGTCGATCCGGCCGGCAATTTCATCCCGGGCGCGCCGGCATGGGTCGCGAGCGGCGGTGTGACATTCGGTGGTGAGGCCGGCTGGTTCGGCGCGCTGCGGGCACGCTATTTCGGCCCGCGTCCCCTGATCGAGGACGACAGCGTCCGCTCGCAGTCATCGCTGATCTTCAATGCACGCGCTGGCTACAAATTCGACAATGGCCTGCGGCTGCAGCTCGACGTGCTCAATCTCTTCAACGCGAAGACCAACCAGATCGAGTACTACTACCTGTCGCGCTTGCCGGGCGAGACGATCGGCGGCGTCGCGGATCGCCATGTCCATCCCGCCGAGCCGTTGGCCGTGAGGCTGACGCTGGCTGGGAGGCTTTGATTTGTAGGGTGGGCAAAGGCGCCCTTGCGCCGTGCCCACCATTTATCCCGATTGCTGCTTGAAATGGTGGGCACGCTGCGCTTTGCCCACCCTACGGTCTTTTACGCCATCATCTCCGATGTCCGCGGCTTCATGCGGCGCTCCGGCGGGCGGACCGGGACATATTCGACGGCGAGATAATGTTCCGACACGGTGATGCGCTCGATCATCGCGGTTTCGACGGTGACTTCCTCAACAGTCACTTCTTCAGCCGCAGCCGGAAGCGGCGTCTCTTCGTCAATCTCTTCAGGAACAAGCGGCGGCGACTTGACCTCTGGAAACACACCGAATTGGCCCGCTACCTCCGGGAGCGGCTTCTGTTTGTCGGCCCAGTGCAGGGCCGTGTAGTCGAAGCCGTGCACGATGGTGGGTTTGACGACTTCGAAATAGGGCGAGATGTCGAAATCGCGCGGCATGTAGAGCGAGGAATCACGGATATGCAGGATTTCGCGCCGGGCCTTTCGCGAGGCGGCGCGGGTAATCTTGGGCAGGATCGGGTAGCGCACGGCGTCGAAGGCCTGCGCGATCAGCGCCGAGCAGATGATCTTGGTGGGATCGCCGGAGCCGAACGCGATCATGCGCCGCCGCCATCGCTGCGGTATCGGCAACGGAATCAGATACCGCATCAAATCGACGATGTTCTTGGTGTCGTAGCCGAAGCCGATCCGGTTGATGGCGTAGCGGCACACCGTGGTGCGGTCCTCGTAGGACAGGCCGACCGGGCGGCAAATGCGGGTGTGATAGGGAAAATACTTCGACAGCGGCGCCGAGGTGACGCCCTCGCCGATATTGGCCTCGATCAGCACATGCGGCTCGCCGTCGGGCTCGGTGGCGCCGTCAACCGGACCGACATAGAGCGCGCCATGCGACCAGGTGGACTGCGTGAGGTATTTGATGATGCCGGAGATCCGGTTGTTGCCTTCGACCAGCAGCACGTCGCCAGGCTCGATGACGCCGCGCAGATGTTCGGGGTCGCTGGGCGTGAACGGCTCATAGCCCGGGACTTCCTTCTGCAGGTAGCCCGCAATCAACTGGCCGATGGTGTCGAGCATTACGCCCATGAAACTCCCCCAGAGCGGCTTTTCTTCCGCTTTTTTTGTTTCCTTATCATGGTCGCAAGCCGTTTCAATTTAGTTCATGCGAGAGGCGGGTCAATCATGATTGATTTACCATGAGTGTTGCTGCGTCACGTGAGATGCTGCACAGTTCGCTAGCTGTTCTCGCGTCCTTCAGGTCCCGGAAACCATGACATGACATTGACCCGCCGCACCTTTCTGTCGGCGTCCGCAGGCCTGGCGGCGGTTCCGGTTTTGTCTGGTGCGCGTGCCGGGGCCGCGCCCTTGCCGCGGGATGCCGACATCGTGGTGATCGGCGCAGGCGCGGCCGGCATTGCTGCGGCGCGGCGGATCATGGCGGCGAACCGCAGGGTGATCGTGGTGGAGGCGGCGAGCCAGATCGGTGGCCGCTGCCAGACCGACGCTTCGACTTTCGACGTACCGTTCGACCGCGGCGCGCGCTGGATGCACAATCCCGAGACCAATCCGATGATCAAGCTGGCGCGGGCGGCCGGGCTCGAGATCACGAGCGCGCCATCGGGCCAGAAGATCCGCATCGGCCGCCGCAATGCCCGCGCCGGCGAGACCGAAGAGTTTCTGGCGGCGCTGGTACGCGCCAACCGCGCCATCGACGACGCCGCGCGGCGGTTCGATGTTTCCTGTGCTTCCGTGCTGCCGAAGGATCTCGGCGTTTGGGCGGGCACGGCAGAATTTGTGCTGGGCGCCGGCTTCTCCGGCAAGGATCTGAACGACGTCTCGGTCGGCGACAAGTCGCGCGCGCAAGATCGCAACATCGCGATCGGCTGCCGCCAGGGATTGGGCACACTGATCGCAAAACTCGGCGAGCAGGTGCCGGTGGCGCTGTCGACACCCGCCAATCGCGTCGTCTGGAGCAACCGCGACGTAATTGTGGAAACACCTGCCGGAAAGATCGTCGCCCGCGCTGCCGTTGTCACAGTGTCGAGCAACGTGTTGGCGGCTGGCAATATCAAATTCGCGCCCGACATCCCGAAGCGCATGCTCGACGCGGCTTCGAAACTCAGTCTCGGCAGCTACGACCGGATCGCGCTGCAGATGGCGGGCAATCCGCTCGGCCTCGCCCGAGACGACGTCGTCATCGAGCAGAGCAATTCGACCAAGACGGCGCTGATATCAGCCAATATCGGCGGCTCGTCGCTCTGCACCCTCGATGTCGGCGGCTCGTTCGGCCGCGATCTTTCCGCGCAGGGCGAGAAGGCCATGGTGGCGTTTGCGGTGGAATGGCTGACGAAGCTGTACGGCAGCGAAGTGGCCGCCGCGGTGACGAAATCGAGCGCGACGCGCTGGAACGCCGCGCCGTTCACGCTCGGCGCGATGTCGGCAGCCGGTCCTGGCGGGCAGTCGTCACGAAAGGTTCTGACCGATCCGATTGGCTGCATGTATCTCGCCGGCGAGGCGACCCATGAAACGCTGTGGGGAACGATCGACGGCGCCTGGGAAAGCGGCGAACGCGCGGCAGAGGCGGCACTGCGGCGGATCGGTGCGTTGAAGGACCCCGAACCGGAGGCGCGGCCGGCGAAGCAGCGGCGGCGCGCACCGTCCCCGAGCAACTGATGGCCCGTCCCAAAGCACTGATCTCCTGGTCGAGCGGCAAGGATTCCGCCTTTGCGCTGCATGAAGTGATGCGCGCGGGCGAATTCGAGGTGGTCGGCGCGCTGACCACGGTGACCGAGACGTTCGGCCGCGTATCGATCCATGGCGTGCGGCAGGAGATCTTGCAGGCGCAATGCGAAGCCGCCGGCCTGCCGCCGCGGATCGTGCCAATTCCCTATCCCTGTCCGAACGAGATTTATGAAGCGCGGATGGGTGAGGCGGTCGTGCAAGCGGTTGCCGACGGCGTCACGCATATGATCTTCGGCGATCTGTTCCTGGCCGACATCCGCGCCTATCGCGAACAGAAGCTCGCGGGCAGCGGAATCACACCGGTGTTTCCGCTCTGGGAGCGGCCAACGCCGGAACTCGCGCGAGCGATGATTGCAAGCGGGCTGGAAGCCCATATCGCGACCGTCGATCTGAAGAAGCTGCCGGCGGAATTTGCCGGTCGCAAATTCGATGCAACGCTGCTCGCCGATCTGCCGGAGGGCGTCGACCCCTGCGGCGAGAACGGCGAGTTTCACACCTGTGTCGTGGCAGGGCCGATGTTCTCGCGGCAGGTGACGGTGATGACCGGAGAGTGCGTCGCGCGTGATGGTTATGCGTATTGCGACCTGGTGGTGAGTTAGCGCAGGAATTGTAGGGTGGGCAAAGCGACGTGTCTCAACGAGCGAAGGCGGAAGCGTGCCCACCATGACACAAAACGGCGCGTGTGATAGTGGGCACGGCGCAAGTGCGCCTTTGCCCACCCTACGGGTCTGCGTCTATCTCAGCACACCATCCAGAACAGGCAATCCGAAGATCACCGCGGCCGCGATCAGCGCGTAACAGATCGAGCGGAATACGGTTTCGCTGGCCTTGCCGAACAGCGACGCGCCGAACCAGACGCCGATTCCGTAGACAGGGCCGACCACCAGCGCGAATTTGATCGCATCCATCGTGATCAGTCCGGTCGCGGTGTAACTCACGGCGGAGAACAAATCCGAGGCGCCGAAGAACAGCACGATGTTGGCGCGCGCGATCACGGAAGGAATCGGCCGGCCGAGCCAGTAGCCGACGATCGGCGGCCCGCCGGTCTGGGCCAGCCCGCTGCAAAAGCCCGATAGTCCGCCGATGCCGATCGAGACCGCCACGTGGTCCTTGCCGCGGTAACGCCAGCCCGAGAGCAGCAGCAACAGCAGCGCGAACACGAAGACGGAAATGATCCAGCGCGTCGTTACCGGTTCGAGGCGGCTCAGGAAATAGGTGCCGATCGGCACGCCAATCAGGGCGCCCAACACTATGACCGCAGTCGCCTTGCGGTCAGCCTTCTCCCACGCGTTCGGCAGCAGCGGCGCGGCGGCGACGAAATCGATGATCAGGAGCAGCGCGGCCACCAGCCGCGGGTCGGCGAACGAGCTGGCCAGCGGCATGAAGATCAGCGCCGCCCCGAACCCGGAAAAACCCCGCGCCGTTCCCGAGACGAAGGCGACCGCGCAGATCGCAAGGGCGGCGTTGAGGCTGATGTCGGAAGGGATGAGACCGAGAGGGCTCATCGAGAGGGCTCATCCCCGCAACGTGCCGCCGGTCTTCTTCGTCACCTCGGCCACGATCTTCGCCGCTACCGCGTCGATCTCCTGATCCGTCAGCGTCTTCTCGCGCGGCTGGATCGTCACGGCGATCGCGATCGACTTTTGGGCCGGATCGATGCCCTTGCCTTCATAGACGTCGAATACGGCTACGTCCGTGATCAGCTTCCTGTCCGCGCCTTGCGCCGCGCGCACGATGTCGCCGGCCTTGACGGCGCGATCGACGATAAAGGCAAAGTCGCGCGATACCGGCTGGAACGCGGAGAGTTCGAGCAGCGGCTTGGCGCGGGTCGGCTTCTTCTTGGCATCGGGAATGCGGTCGAGGATCACCTCGAACGCGATCATCGGGCCGTCGGCGCCGAGCGCCTCCAGCGTGCGCGGATGCAGCTCGCCGAAATAGCCGAGTACGTTCTGCGGTCCGATCTGGATGGTGCCGGAGCGACCCGGATGCAGCCAACTTGCGCCGCCTGGCACAATCTGCAGCGCCTGCATCGGCGCGCCGGCCGCCGCGAGCACCGCGAACGCATCGGCCTTGGCGTCGAGTGCATCGGTCTGGGCAGAGCCTGACCAATGCCGGCCCATGCCCTTTGTCGACGCAAAGCCGTGGCGCACGCCAGAGGCTGCGACGAACTGGTTCTCGGGCTTGTCGCCTTTAAAGATCTGGCCGACCTCGAACAGCGCGACGTCGGAGCAACCACGGTTGGCATTGGCCTGCGCCGCGGCGACGAGGGCCGGCAAAAGGCTCGGCCGCATGTCCGAGAGATCGGAAGCGATGGGGTTGGCCAGCGCGAGTTCTGCCTGTCCGCCACCGAACATCTCAGCATGCAGCTTGGAGATGAACGACCAGGTCACGGCTTCCACCATGCCGCGCGCGGCGAGGGCGCGCTTGGCACGGCGGGTGCGGGACTGAATCGTGGTCAGCACTGGCTTGCGCGCTTCGTCGCCGCGCTCGAACGCCGTCATCGGTACCTTGTCGACGCCGACGATGCGGACGATTTCCTCGACGATGTCGGCCTTGCCGTCCACATCCGTACGCCAGGAGGGAACGGCGACCTTCACCACCGGGCCGTTGCCGGCGACCATGAAGCCGAGATGGCCGAGGATGCGCCGCATCTCGACCAGCGGCACCTCGATTCCCGCGAGGCGCTTCACCTCGGCGAGCGGGAAGTCGATGATGCGGTCATCGCCGAACGCATTGCCAACGACCACGGTCTCCGACGGCGTGCCGCCGCAGAGTTCCATCACCATTTTGGTCGCAAGCTCGAGCCCCGGCACCATGAAGGCGGGATCGACGCCGCGCTCGAAGCGGTAGCGCGCGTCCGAATTGATGCCGAGCTTGCGCCCGGTCTGCGCGATGTTAATCGCGTTCCACAGCGCCGATTCGATCAGCACGTCTGATGTATTCTCGTCGCAGCCGGAAGTCTCGCCGCCCATGATGCCGGCGAGCGATTCGACGCCGTGCTCATCCGCGATCACGCAGATCGAGGGATCGAGCGTGTAGGTGCGGCCGTCGAGCGCCAGCAGGCTTTCGCCTTCTTTGGCGCGGCGTACGGTGAGATTGCCCGTCACTTTCCTCGCGTCGAACACATGCAGCGGCCGGGCGCGGTCATAGGTCATGAAGTTGGTGATGTCGACTAGCGCATTGATCGGCCGCAAGCCGATCGAGGCCAGGCGCTTCTGCAGCCATTCCGGCGAGGGACCGTTCTTGACGCCGCGCACCAGTCGCAGCGCGAAGCCCGGACACAGCGTCGCATCTTCCACCGTCAGTTTCACCGGGCAGGGGAATTCGCCCTTGACCGGCCTGATGCCGGGATCGATCAGCTTGCCCATATCGGCAGCGGAAAGGTCGCGCGCGATGCCGTGCACGCCGGTGCAGTCCTGCCGGTTCGGCGTGAGGTTGATTTCGAGCACGGGATCGCCGAGGCCTGCCCATTCGGCATAGCCCTTGCCGATCGGGGCGTCGGCCGGCAGCTCCATGATGCCGTCATGGTCTTCGGAAAGCTGCAGCTCCGCCGCCGAGCACAGCATGCCGCGGCTTTCGACGCCCCGGATGGTGCCGACGCCGAGCGTGATGTTCTTGCCCGGGATGAACGTGCCGGGCGGCGAGAACACGCTGACGAGCCCGGCGCGCGCATTCGGCGCGCCGCAGACCACCTGCACCGGCGCAGCACCATTGCCGGTATCGACCATGCAGACCCGCAGACGATCGGCATTGGGATGCTGCTCGGCCGAGATCACCCGCGCGATGGAGAATGGCGCGAGCGCCTTCGCCTTGTCCTCGATGCTCTCGACCTCGAGCCCGATCATGGTGAGCTTGTCGGCAAGCTTTTCCAGCGGCTCGTCGGTGTCGAGATGTTCCTTCAGCCAGGAGAGCGTGAATTTCATTTTACGTTCCTAGAAAACCTCGACCAGCCGGAATCGTTCGCACATCAGCATCATGTCTTCGCGAAACTTGCCCAGCCGTCCGAAATAATTGCGGTGTGCCTGCCGCCAGTAGGCGAGGCTGCGGTCGCCTTCGCCTTCTTCATAGGCAAAGGCGGCATCCACTTCGGGAAAGCGGCGGTAAGTGACTTCGATCGTCTCAATCACGCAGCGCGGCGCGCGGCGCCCGTCGAGCACGATCCATTGCTCGCCCGGCGTCGACGTGTTCGGCTCGTCCTCAGTAGAGCAGGTCGCAGTCTTCGCGCCCTTGATCACGAGGTCGAGCAACTCGTCGGCAAGCTCCGGCCCATCGCCGAACGCGAAGGAGCGCAAACCCTGATATTTCGCAGGGACTGAAATCACGTGCTCAACCCCCCCGCGAGCGTCGGGACGTCGAGCGGCTTGAAGCCGTAATGCGACAGCCAGCGCACGTCGTTCTCGAACAATTGCCGGAGATCGGACATGCCGTATTTCAGCATCGCGATGCGGTCGATGCCCATGCCCCAGGCAAAGCCCTGATAGACATCAGGGTCGATGCCGCAGGCGCGCAGCACGTTCGGATGCACCATGCCGCAGCCAAGAATCTCCAGCCAGTCCTCGCCTTCGCCGAAACGAATCTCGCCCTTGTCGCGCCGGCACTGGATGTCGACCTCGAGCGAGGGTTCGGTGAACGGGAAGAACGACGGGCGGAACCGCATGTTGATATGGTCGACCTCGAAGAACGCCTTGCAGAACTCGTGCAAAATCCATTTGAGGTGGCCGAGATGCGAGCCCTTGTCGATGACGAGGCCCTCGACCTGGTGGAATTGCGGCGTATGGGTCGCGTCCGAATCGATGCGATAGGTGCGGCCCGGGCAAACCACGCGGATCGGCGGCTTCTGCGACAACATCGTGCGCACCTGCACCGGCGAGGTGTGGGTCCGCAGCAGCATGCGCGAACCGTCTTCCTTCGGATTGAAGAAGAAGGTGTCATGCATCTCCCGCGCCGGATGGCCCTCGGGAAAGTTCAGTTTCGTGAAATTGTAGTCGTCGGTCTCGATATCAGGACCTTCGGCGATCGCAAATCCCATGTCGGCGAAGATGGTGTTGACCTCCTCGAAGACCTGGCTCAGCGGATGGATGCGGCCCTGTTCGGCCGGACTTTCCCGCAGCGGTAGCGTGACGTCGATGGTCTCCGATGCCAGACGTGCATCGAGCGCTGCCGATTTCAGGATGTCGCGCCGTGCGGAGAGCGCCTGTGTAACCTTGTCCTTGGCAAGGTTGATCGCGGCGCCTTGCGTCTTGCGCTCGTCCGGCGACATCTTGCCAAGGGTGGCGAGCAGCGCGGAGATCGAGCCCTTCTTGCCGAGCGCTGCGACGCGCACGGATTCGAGCGCGGCTTCGTCGCCGGCGGCGGCGATCTGGCTGAGAATTTGGGATTCGAGTTGAGCTAGGTCGGACATGGCGACGGTACCTTTGGGCAACGCGCGCTCGCAGTCCAAACGGGACCCTCACCATCCGCGACTTGTCCGCCGAAGCTCAACGAGCGAAGGCGGAAGGCGGATGATCCAGTAACCCCCGGAGTCAAAATGTCGGTCGGTGGTTTACTGGATGCCCCGCCCCAGTGCGCAATGCGCACAAGGCGGGTCATGACACCGGAATTGCAAGAACGCCGCAGCGATTGCGAATTAGGCCGCCAGCGCGGCCTTGGCCTTCTCGGCAATCGCCTGGAACGCCGCCGGCTCGTTGATGGCGAGATCCGACAGCACCTTGCGATCCACCGTGATGCCCGACTTCGAGAGGCCGTTGATAAAGACGCTGTAGGTCATGCCATACGGGCGCACGGCGGCATTGAGACGCTGGATCCAGAGTGCGCGGAAGGTGCGCTTCTTGCGCTTGCGGTCGCGAAACGCATATTGCCCGGCCTTCTCGACCGCGGCCTTGGCGGCGCGGATGGTGTTCTTGCGGCGGCCGTAAAAACCCTTGGCTGCCTTGTAGACTTTCTTGTGCTTGGCGTGAGCGGTCACACCGCGTTTGACGCGAGACATGACTGGTATCCTTGATCAGAATAAGATGACGGGATCGCCGCGCGGGCGCGGCTCGGCTGCAATGACGTGAACGCGATCAGGCGTTCGGCAAGAAGTACTTCTTGACGTTGTCGCCGTCGGTCTTGAACAGCACGCGGGTGCCGCGGAGCTGACGAATCTGCTTCTTCGTCCGCTTGATCATGCCGTGGCGCTTGCCGCGCTGGGCGTGCATCACTTTGCCGGTGGCAGTCACCTTGAAGCGCTTTTTAGCGCCTGACTTGGTCTTCAGCTTGGGCATTTGGCTCTCCTGTGGCCGCAGAAAAACGCGCCCGAGGGGCGCTTTTGCGGCTTAAAATGCTCGTTAGAGCGTTGAAAGTGCTCAGGTTTTTCCCAAAAAGCGAGACAACCCGCACGGACATCGACACGGCAGCCCTTGATCAGCCGGGCGATGAAGGTCGGGCTTATGGCAGAGGAAACGCCAAATGGCAACGATGAACCGCGGGGGGCGGTGCCGTTACCAACGCCGTGATGTCATCAATCACCTTGGTGCGGAGCAGGAAGAATGACCCGATTTCAGCGATCGATTGCCTGTTTTAACGCGTTTCCCGGCCTGCGCTCCCTGCGCTGGCTTCCCGTACTCGCAGCGCTTGCCGCGGCCACGCCTGGTGGTGCCGATGCGGCCACCAGAAGGGCCGCAGGTGTCTATGACGGCACCTGGAACGTGATCTTCGCGACGACGCGGGGCAATTGCAGTTCCGGATACAGCGTCCCGTTTACTGTCGCCGGTAACCGCGTGTCATCGGCCGGCGGTGGCCGGGTTTCCGGTTCGGTCAATCGCACCGGCGCGGTTGCGGTCAAGGTTTCCGTCGGCGCCTCCAAGGCCAGCGGCGGCGGCCGCCTCGTCGGCATCAGTGGGGCGGGCGCGTGGAGCGGCATCATCACCGGTGACCGCTGTAGCGGCACCTGGCAGGCCACGCGGACCTAGATCCAGCTCGTGTCCCGGACGCGATGCAGCGCGGAGCGGTGCATCGCAGAGCCGGGACCGCGGGCCACATGGACCCCGGATCAGCAGCGCACCACGCCGCAAGTGCGGCGCGCTGCGCAGCATCCGGGGAACGCAATCGGCACCAACAAAAACGGCCCGCCGGGTCATCCGACGGGCCGCTTTCGATTCTACTAACTCAACTTAGCGCGGCGCCAGCACCATCACGACCTGGCGTCCCTCGAATCTGGCGTCCTGCTCGACCTTGGCGAACTCGGCGACGTCGGCCTTCACCTTGTCCAGAAGCTTGGTGCCGATTTCCTGGTGCGCCATTTCGCGGCCACGGTAGCGCAAGGTGATCTTGACCTTGTCGCCTTCCTCGAAGAACCGCTGCATGGCGCGCATTTTCACGTCGTAATCGTGATCGTCGATCATCGGCCGCAGCTTGATCTCCTTGATCTCGACGATCTTCTGCTTCTTGCGCGCCTCGGCGGCTTTCTTCTGTGCCGAATACTTGAACTTCCCGTAGTCCATGATCTTACAGACGGGAGGATTGTTGTTCGGCGAAATCTCGACAAGATCCATGCCCGCCTCGAGCGCCATCTTGATGGCGACCACGGTCTCGACCGTTCCGTGGTTGGTGCCGTTCTGATCGATCAGCTGGATCTGCGCGTTGCGGATATCATCATTGGTGCGCGGCCCGTCTTTGGTTGCAGCGGGCGGGGCTCTGTTGGGACGGCGAATGGGTAACTCTCCAAAGTTGTGAAAGAAGGGCCGCAGTTTGAAGCAATACGCTCAAGACAGCAAGCGAACTCGCGGTCTGCGCCCGAAAACCGTCAAATGCGAGGCATTTCGGTCACGTCCGGCAAATATAGCGCGGCGGCCTGATCCGCAAGCGCCGGGCGGTGTCGTGCTTGACCGACAGAGCGCGCTCGCGGACAAAGCGGCAGGGCGAGAGTGACGATCCAATGACTGATTCAGCGACAAATTCAGCGCCAATCGACCAGGAACCGACCTTTATCGAGGTGGGAGAGGCCGACGCCCGCCGCCGGATCGCGGTGCGCGCCCGCGCCGGCAGCGGGCCCGGGCTATTCTGGCTCGGTGGCTTCAATTCCGACATGCGGGGCACCAAGGCGCTCGCGCTGGACGCCTGGGCCGCGGAACACGGCCGGGCCTGTATTAGATTTGATTATTCCGGCCATGGCGAATCGGGCGGCGCTTTCGTCGATGGCACCATCGGACGCTGGCTGGAAGAGAGCGTTGCGGTATTCGAGCAGTTCTGCCGGGGCCCGCAGGTCGTGATCGGTTCATCGATGGGCGGCTGGCTGGCGCTCCTGCTGGCGCGCGCCATCGCCGAGCGTGAGGCGGCGCAGGCGAACCTCGCCGGACTGGTGCTGATCGCGCCGGCGCCTGATTTCACCGAGCAATTGATGTGGAACAGTTTTTCCGACGAGGTTCGCGAGGAGATCAGGACCAAGGGCGTGTGGATGCGGCCGTCGGAGTATGGCGACGGCGCACCCTATCCGATCACGCGCGCACTGATCGAGGAGGGCCGCAACCATCTCCTGCTCGGTAGCGCCATCGAGGTCGGATGTCCCGTGCGTATCCTGCAGGGCGCGCAGGATCCCGACGTGCCCTGGCAGCACGCTTTCGCGCTGGCGCACCGGTTGCCGGCTGAGGACGTGGTGCTGACCATGATCCAGGACGGCGACCACCGTCTGTCCCGCCCGCAGGACATCGCGCGGATCATCGCTGCGGTGGCGGAGATGGGGTGATCTTTTTCCCTTCTCCCCTTGTGGGAGAAGGTGCCTTGCCGAAGGCAAGGCGGATGAGGGGTTTGTCTCCGCGGAGAGAACCCCTCACCCGTTTCGAATGAGCTTCGCTCATTCGATCCACCCTCTCCCACAAGGGGAGAGGGAAGAAAAAATAACGTGCAGGGAGACAACGCCATGAACACATCCACCATGCTCCGCGCCTTCTGTGACGCCGTCGAGCAGCGCAACGGCAAGGCTTTCTCGGAACTGTTCACCGAGGACGGCGTCTATCACGACGTGTTCTACGGTGCGTTCGAGGGCCGGGCCAAAATCGCTGACCTGATCGACGACTGGTTCTATCGCACCGCGACCGATTTTCGCTGGGACATGCATGATCCCGTCACCGACGGCCACACGCTCTATGCGCGCTATACATTCAGCTATCGCTCGACGCTGCCGGAGGCTGAGGGTGCGCGGGCGATGTTCGAGGGCGTCGCGATCATGCGGCTGCGCGACGGCAAGATCATGGAATATCACGAGGTCGCCAACACCGCGCCAGCCTTCGTCGACCTCAAATTCGCGCCGGAGCGGATTGCGAAGATCGTGGCCAAGCAGGGCGCGGCGCTGAAGGCTCGACCGGAGATGAAGCGGCATTTGGCGGAGTGACAGCGGAGGCTAGGAAGCTTGCAGCCATTCCTGCCGAACGCTTTCATCGGCTTCACTCTTCGAAGCCCTCGCAGCCAGCGCGTCGAATCTCTCTCGCTCGACCAATTGCGACAGCGCCCAGACCGCCGCGCCACGCACGAGCGGGCTTGCATCGTCAAGCAATCGCTCTGCTTCAATCGCCAGCGCCGCATCCCCGGCATTGCCGATCGCGATCAGCACGTTGCGGACAAAACGGTCGCGGCCGATGCGCTTGACCGGCGATTTCGAAAACAGCGCGCGAAATGCGGCGTCGTCGAGCCGCGCCAACTCTCCTAGCGAAGGCGCGCGCAATTCCGCGCGTGCAGCAAGTTTGGTTTCGCGGCCTTTTTGCGCGAATTTGTTCCACGGGCACACGGCGAGGCAATCGTCGCAGCCATAGATGCGGTTGCCGATGCTTTTGCGGAATTCACGCGGGATCGGGCCCTTGTTCTCGATCGTCAGGTAGGAAATGCAGCGCCGTGCATCGAGCTTGTAAGGTGCGGGGAACGCCGCAGTCGGGCAGATCTCCTGGCAGGCGTTGCAGGTGCCGCAATGATCGGTGTCGGCGGTGTCGCGCGGCAGTTCGGCGGCGGTGAATATCGCGCCGAGAAACAGCCATGAGCCGAACTCGCGCGAGACCAGATTGGTGTGCTTGCCTTGCCAGCCTAGTCCCGCCGCCTGCGCCAGCGGCTTTTCCATCACCGCTGCAGTATCGATGAACACTTTCACGTCCTCGCCCGATGCCGCGACCAGCCACCGCGCCAGCGTCTTCAGGCGCTTCTTGATCACGTCGTGATAGTCGTCGCCCTGGGCATAGGCAGAGATTGCGCCGCGTGTGCGCTTTTCGAGAAGCGCGAGCGGATTGTCATCGGGTCCGTAATTGAAGCCGAGCATGATGATCGAGCGCACACCCGGCCACAGCACGCGCGGATCCATCCGCCGTTCGGGTTGTGCCGCGAGCCAGTCCATGTCGCCATGCGCGCCGGCATCGAGGAACTCGCGGAAATATTTTCCGGCATTGCCGAGCGCGCCGGGATCGGTGACGCCGATGCAATCGAAACCGAGTGTCGCGGCTTCGCGCACGAGCGCGGACTTTAGATCGCTGGCGGGGAGCTTGACGGCCTTGTTCAGAAGTCGAGGTCCACGTAGGTGCGTGACGCCGGCACGCCCGCCAGCCACTCGCTCAAGAGCGGGCGGAACGACGGGCGGGATTTCACCCGCGCGTACCACATCTTTGCCGCTTCGTCCTCGCTCCATGGGACATCGCCCAGATAATCGATCGCCGAAAGGTGCGCCGCGGCGGCGAGATCCGCGTAGCTCAGCCGGTCGCCGGCGAGGAAGTTCCGCGTCTGCGCCAGCCAGCCGATATAGGCCAGATGATAGCGCACATTGGCCTTGGCTGCGCGGATCACGTCGGCCGCCGGCGCGCCGCCGCCATTCTCCTCACTCATGAAACGCTTATAGATGCGCTCGGTTACCAGCGGGTTCGAGGCCTCCTCGAAGAATTTTTCGTTGAACCACGCCATCAGCCGGCGCACCTCGACGCGCTCCGCCATCGAGGCCGGCAACAGCCGCCGCTCGCCGGCCTCCAGGCCGTGCGTCTCGTCGAGATATTCGGCGATGACGCCTGCGCCGGGAATCGGCGGAAAGCCGTCAGCCATCAACACCGGCGTGGTGCCCGCGGGATTGAGCACGAGAAACCCTTCACGCCGCTCCCAGGCTCGCTCTTCCACCAGGCGCAGGTCGAGGCCGTGTTCGCCCAGCACCAGGCGAATGAAGCGCGAATGCGGACAGAACGGATGATGATAGAGCGTGTACATGAAATCCTTGAACAATTCGCGGCGACGCTCAAGGAACCCGAGCGGTCAAGCCGCGTCATGCGAATCGCGACACTAGCCAAGCAGACGCAAGAGGCAACTGTCTTTGGCGTTTTTTTGCGATTGCGGCATCGGGATGAATAGGCGAGAAGGACGCGGTTTTTCCAGTCAAAACGGACCCCCATCATGATGTCGGATGTAGTGAAGGCGGTGATTCTCGGCATCATCGAGGGCGTCACGGAATTCCTGCCGGTTTCATCGACCGGCCATATGCTGGTCGCGCAACGATTCTTCGGGCTCGGCGAGGGCGCGTTCTGGCAGAGCTTTGTCGTGCTGATTCAGCTCGGCGCGATCCTCGCGATCGTCATGCTTTATTTCGTCAAATTGTGGCGCGTCGCGCTCGGCATGTTCAGCAACCCCGACGACCAGCGCTTCGTGATCGGCGTATTGCTGGCGTTTCTGCCTGCGGTGGTCATCGGCCTGGTTGCCGGCAAGTACATCAAGGAGTTTCTCTTCAATCCGTGGGTGGTGTGCTTCACCCTGATCGTCGGCGGCGCAATTCTGTTGTGGGTCGATCAACTCTATCTCAAGCCGACACAGCACGACGCCACGCGCTATCCGCTGCTGATGTATCTGTGGATCGGCATCGCGCAGTGCGTCGCGATGATTCCCGGCGTGTCGCGCTCCGGCGCCAGCATCGTGGCGGCGATGCTGCTCGGCGGTGACAAGCGATCGGCCGCGGAGTTTTCGTTCTTTCTCGCGATCCCGACCATGATCGGCGCGTTCGCCTATGATTTCTACAAGAACCGCGCCGAGATGACGACCGACCACATCGGCATCATCGCGGTCGGCTTCGTGGTCTCGTTCATCACCGCGGCGATCGTGGTGAAGACGTTCCTCACCTATGTCACCCGCCACGGATTCACGTTCTTTGCGTGGTGGCGCGTCGTCATCGGCACGCTCGGCCTGATCGCGCTGGCGCTGGGGAAGTAGGCTCTCTCCGTCGTCCCCGCGAACGCGGGGACCCATAACCACAAATCTCGATTGTTGAAATGCGCTGGAGCTCCAGGTGTAGGGTGGGCAAAGCGAAGCGTGCCCACCATCACGAGCGCGGTATTGAATGGTGGGCACGGCGCAAGAGCGCCTTTGCCCACCCTACGAAGATTACGCGCTCTTCCTTTGAAACTGCCCGGCGGCGCGGAAGCGCCAGAGATATTGCGGGGCGATCGCTTCCATCGCTTCCGGCGTAATGCCGAGCCCCTGCAGCGTCAGGCCAGCCGCCTTCGCTTCGTCCGACACGACATTGTCGACTTGCAGCATCGCCACCTGGTCCGGCGTCAGCTTCAACGGACCCGGCGCGAATTGCAGGAACTGCGACTTTAGCTTCGCCAGTCCCCACGGCAGCGAAACCAGCATGCGCTTGCGGTCGGTGATCTTGAGGATGATTTCCATGATCTCGCGCATGGTCAGCACGTCAGGCCCGCCGAGCTCGTAGGTCGCGCCCGGCTTGGTCTTGCCCTCGGCGGCATCGGCGACCGCGTTGGCGACGTCGGCGACATAGGCCGGCTGCACCCGCGTCTCGCCGCCGGCGATCAGCGGCAGGAACGGCGATATCCGGGCGAGCGACGCAAAGCGGTTGGTGAATTGATCCTCGGGCCCGAACAGCAGCGACGGCCGCAGGATCGTGGCCGATGGCGCTGCCGCCAGCACGGCCTTCTCGCCTAAAGCCTTGGAGCGGAAGTAGGCCGACGGCGAATTCTCGTCGGCGCCGATCGCCGATACATGCACCATCTGCGCGCCGATGGCGGCGGCGGCCTTGGCGATGGTTTCGGCGCCTTTGGTCTGCACCGCGTCGAAGGTCTGCGCGCCGCTCTCGGCCAGGGTGCCGACCAGGTTGACCACGGTTTCGGAACCGCGCATCACCGCCTCCACCGAAGCCGGGTAGCGCAGATTGGCCTGCACGGGGTGGATCTGGCCGACGCGGCCGAGCGGTTGCAGGTGCCCCGCCAGTTCGGGCCGCCGCACCGCTACCCGAATCCGATAGCCGCGCTTGGCCAGCGCCCGGACCACGTTTCGTCCCAGAAAGCCCGATCCGCCAAACACCGTGATGAGCGTTTCCAGGTTCGCTGCCGCGTGCGATGTCATCGGGGTCAATTCCTGCCGGTCAAATTCGAAGATATCGGTGGGATTTAGCGGATTCGCGATACGCCAACACGGCTCCGCTGTACAGCGGATTTCGGATGGCATTGAAGCGATTTGACAAGCGCGTGACTGATCCTTACTAACCCGCCCGGGCCCAGGTGGCGGAATTGGTAGACGCGCTGGCTTCAGGTGCCAGTGGCTTCACGGCCGTGAAGGTTCGAGTCCTTTCCTGGGCACCACTGCCCATGCCCAAGTACCACCCATGCCCAAATCATGTTGAGCGGCTGGCGAGGCGTTGGCCGGACGCGCCCGACCATGGGCCATAGCCCCCTAGTTGATCCCCCACCCGACCGGTTGCCAGCGAGCCGGCTTCCATGGCTAAATGGAACTGTACGTTTGTTTTTTAAGACAAGGGATTCAGAGCCGCCACCATTGCACAGTTCGCCACCTGCTCCCTTGAGCAAAGGCCAACGCCATGCACGTCGATGTTATTTCGAGTCTCGACAAATTGCTCCGCTTCAAGAGCAACTGGGAAGCTGTTTATCAGGCTGACCCCCAAGCGCAGCTTTACATGTCCTTTTCCTGGATGGCAGGCTGGTTCGAACGGCTCGGGTCTCAATGGATCGTCCTCGCAGCAAAGGCGGACCCTGGCTCGCCGGATTACGTCGGCTTCTTTCCGCTGCAACTGCGCACCGTTAGAAACAAAGAAGGGAAATTCCAGAATCAACTGAGAACCGGCGGCGGGTATTTTGCCGGCTACAATGGATTCCTTTGCGATCCCCGGCACGAGGCCGAGCTAATGCGTGCGTTTGCCGAGCACACCAAGCGGCGAAACTGGACCGTGTTTTTCCTGGACAACATCCTGGCTTCGCCGGATCGTCTTGCGCTTTTTTTGAATGAATTTTCGCCGACCGAGTTTGTGATCGAGAAACTGCAGCGCCCCGATGACGGCGACGGCATCGACCATGACATTTACGTCTACGTGAACCTGCCGGCCGATTGGGATGCATTTCTCCATCAAACCTTGAGCGCGAGCACGCGCAGGAACGTTCGGGCGGCCTTCCGGCAGGTCGAAAACGGCGGTGAATACGGGATCACGCGCCCGACTGCCGATACGATCGACGAGGACATCGAGGCGCTTCTGAAATTCTGGGAGAATCAGTGGGCGGCCAAACTGGCGGCGCGATACAATCCAGGACTGCCTTACGGCATGATGAATAATTTCCGCAACATGCTGAAGTGCTGTTTCGCAGACGATGCGCTTCTGATGCCCATCCTCTGGCGAGGGGAAGCGCGGGTCGGGCTCCAGGCCAGCCTCATCGACCGGAAGAACGGCACATTGATCAGCCTGTTGAACGGTCGCGATCTCAGCGTCAAGCGTCCCCCGCCCGGCTTTGTTCTTCATCTTGAATGCATCCGATGGGGAATCGAGAACGGCTTCACCGTGTACGATCTCCAGACCGGAAATTTTGCCTACAAGTATGATTTTGGCGGGCTGGAACGCAGGATCGAATGCATGCGCGTGGCCACGCTTGATCAGCAGAACCTTCGCGGTCAACTGGATCCGCTGAGCCTGCCTGTGGTTTTCGCGCGTGCGCAGGGGCTCAAGACGGCAGGCGCTCTCTACGACGCCCAGCAAGCTTGCCGCCAGATCCTGGCGGTCGACCCGCGCCACGCCGATGCAGCAGAGCTGCTGAAAGAGCTTGAGGCCGAACAGCAGCGCAGAGTGCCGGCCGGTCTGCACGAGGCCAAAGCATTCCATCAACGCGGGCAAACGTCCGAGGCGGAGAATGCGTATCGCGCGATTCTGAAGGCTGACCCGAACCACGTCGAAGCTGCATATCTCTTGGGCGTGGTTTTCCTGCAGCAGCGCAAATTCGAATCGGCAGAGCGGCAGATTAGCCGGGCCATTGGCCTACAGCCCAATATTGCCGCGGCTCACTATAATCGCGGCCTCGCCTTGAAGTACCTGAACCGACGGGAGGAAGCGCTCGCCAGCTTCAACTCGGCCATCAGGCTCAAGCCCGACTATGATCTCGCCATCACGCAACGGAACAATATTGTCCAGGACAGCCAGGGCCGCCATTGAAGCGAGCAGACCTTGGCCTCGGTTCCCTCAAACGAGATTCAGTAACTGGGTTTGTAAAATACATCAACAAAAACAATAAGTTGACCAATGTGCCGCAGTCTGGGCGAGCGTATAATTTGCCGCTGGAGAATACCCACGACAGAGACCGTCAGGTTGCCGCGCAAGCTGTCCAAAGAGCGGAAGCCGGCCCTGCCTACGGGCAGCGGGCAATACGTCGCCATGCACAAAGCGGGCGATGGCCTGACTGGCGGACAAAATCACGGCGAACTCCGTAATTCCCGTCCTATAAGCCATGCCCAGCCGCTCGCCACCCGCGGCTCCGGGCGCTAGTGTTCCCGTCGAATCGACTAAAGACGCGAGGCTTCCCTTCATGACAATCCGCCTGCATCGTGGCGACCTGCCCGATCTGTCCCGCTACAAGGATTCGGTGGCGATTGATACCGAGACTATGGGGCTCAATCCGCACCGTGACCGGCTCTGCGTGGTGCAGATGTCGAACGGCGATGGCAGCGCTGATGTCATCCAGATCCCGAAGGGCCACACCGACGCGCCGAACCTGAAGGCGCTGCTCGCCAATCCGGCGATCACGAAGATCTTCCACTTCGCCCGCTTCGATGTCGCCGTGCTCTACAACACCTTCGGCGTGATGCCGCAGCCGGTCTATTGCACCAAGATCGCCTCGCGGCTGAGCCGCACCTATACCGACCGCCACGGCCTGAAGGACCTGGTGCGCGAAGTCCTCAACATCGATCTGTCGAAGCAGCAGCAGTCGAGCGACTGGGGATCAGCGAGTTTGAGCGAGGCGCAGCTCGCTTATGCCGCCTCGGACGTGCTGCATCTGCATAGCCTTCGCGAACGGCTCGATGCCATGCTGGCCCGCGAGGGGCGTACGGCGATGGCACAGGCCTGTTTCGACTTCCTGCCGACCCGGGCAAAACTCGATCTCGGCGGATGGGAGGCCGAGGACATCTTCGCGCATTCGTGATGCGTGCCCCGGATGCTGCGCAGCGCCATAAGCGCGTTTACGCGCGTCTTCGAAGCGCTATGGTGATGCGCTGCTGAGCCGGGCCCTGTTTCCGTACGTCGGGCGCTGGGTCCCGGCTCTGCGGAGCAGCGTGAAGCCGGACGATGCTTCGCATCGCCTAGGCTGCACCGCGTCCGGGACACGGTCAAATAATCCGCCTCCGCCCCGTTTCGGTCACACTCATCGCGAGTGTCCGGGCTGCATAATCCCGCGATTGCGGGTAGGATGACGCTCTCTTGGGCGTCCTTGGAGCCGCGGTGAACTCGATACAGAACCCAGCCTTTGCCACCGGAATGGAGGCCCGCTTCGCTGCGGCCGCCCGTCACAGCCGGATGGTGCGGGTGCTGCGGGTCGCGGTTCCGGCAGCCGTGCTGCTGGCCATGGCCGGTATCGTCGCGGTCTCGATTTTCAACCCGTTCCGCATCACGGGGTTGGCAAAGCTGCCGGTCGACATGGGCAATCTCGTGGTGTCAGGCACCAAGATCACCATGGAAACGCCGCACCTTGCCGGCTTCTCCACCGACCAGCGCCCATACGATTTGTGGGCCAAGGCGGCGATCCAGGATCTGGCCAACCCCGATCACGTCGAACTCCAGACGCTGCGGGCCAAGGTCATGATGGAGGACAAGAGCACGGTGACGATGGATGCCCGCACGGGATTTTTCGACAGCAAGCAGCAGATGCTCGACCTGCGCAAGGATATCTTCCTGCAATCCTCCACCGGCTATGAGGCGAAACTGTCGCAGGCCTATGTCGACATCAACAAGGGCACGGTGACGTCGGACGAGCATGTCGACGTCAAATTGCTGAACGGTACGCTCACCGCCGACCGGCTCAGGATCATCAACAGCGGCGAGATCGTGCGCTTCGAAGGCAATGTCGTGATGAATCTGATCATGGAAAGCCCTCCGGCACCTGCTCCTGAGCCTGAGCCGCAGCCAGCGCCGAAGACGCGGTCCATCAGCGGGAAGTCCGCCAACACGAAATGATATCTATGATGCAGTTGTTCTCGCGCAGGTTTGCGGCGGCAGCGCTTGTGCTCGCGTTGACCGCCTCCGATGACGCCTTCGCGCAAGGCGCCATGTCGGGCGTGCCGAATGCGATGCAGGGCTTTTCGCAAAACCGCGATCAGCCGATTCAGATCGAGGCGGCGTCGCTCGAAATGCGCGACAAGAAAAAGGAGGCGACCTTTTCCGGAAACGTGAAGGTCGTGCAGGGCGATACCACCATGACCTCGAAGTCGCTGGTGGTGTTTTACGACTCCGGTCCGGCATCGGACGCGCCGCCCGCTGCACCCAAGGGATCGAAATCCGCGTCGATGCAGTCCGCGAGCCCCGGGCCTGGCGGCAGCTCGTCTATCCGCCGGCTCGAAGCCAAGGGCTCCGTCGTGGTCACGCAGAAGGACCAGGTCGTGACCGGCGAGACTGCGATTTTCGACACGCGGGCCAACCTCATCACCATGGTGGGCGGGGTCGTGCTCACCCAGTGCAAGAACGTACTCAAGGGCGATCGGCTCAAGGTCGACATGACGACCGGTGTATCACGCGTCGAATCCGACAGCGGCAAGGTGCAGGGCATGTTCATCCAGGGAGAGAATTGCGGGTCGGGATCGGGCGGGTCGAAGCCCGCTCCGGTCCAGATACCCTCGCTGATCCCTGGTAAAAAATAAGCCAGATCAGCGCCTTAAAGATTATTTGGGGCGGTCACGGTTGAAGCCGGTAGCGCGAGCCTGTATCTACTGGGCAGGGCGCACGGCGGGGTGTTTCGCTGGGCAGGGACATCCATTCATTCATGGTTCGCTAGCGAAGCGATTCGCCGGCGGGCGCGTCGCGGAATCACCGTGAAAGGCTTAAGCGAAGCGGGATGGTGGATTTATTCGGCATGTTCCGTCGACGCCCCGCGAAACGCGGCCCTGTGGGCTTTGCGCGTTCGCGCGAGGACATTACCGCGCTCGGCGATTCCTTCGGCGACATGCTGGCGAGCCCGGTGCGCGATGCGCCGCCAATGGCGCGTTCGGCTTCGCTGCCCGGGCTGCAATTGCCGAAGCCCGAGCCCCACGTCGAACCCCGCGAGGAGAGAGCGCGTTCACGGGCACAGGCGCCTCGCACCAAGCCCAATGGCGGCGAAGCGCCCCGCCTGATCAAGCGGCCCGGCTTTCTCGCTGTGCACAGCGTGGAAAAAAGTTTTGGCACGCGGCAAGTGGTGCGCGGCGTCAGCATCTATGTTCGCCGCGGCGAGGCGGTCGGCCTGCTCGGCCCGAACGGCGCCGGCAAGACCACCGTGTTCTACATGATCACCGGACTGATCAAGGCGGATCGCGGCGCCATCGAACTCGACGGTCACGACGTGACGCAACTGCCGATGTATCAGCGCGCGCGGCTCGGCATCGGCTACCTGCCGCAGGAAGCCTCGATCTTTCGCGGCCTCACCGTCGAACAGAATATTCGCGCCGTGCTCGAAGTCGTCGAGCCCAACCGCAAGAAGCGGGAGGCCGAGCTCAATTCGCTGCTCGACGAATTCAACATCACGCGCTTGCGTAAATCGCCATCGATCGCGCTCTCCGGCGGCGAGCGCCGCCGCGTCGAAATTGCGCGCGCGCTGGCGACGCGCCCGAACTACATGCTGCTCGACGAGCCCTTTGCCGGCATCGATCCGATCGCGGTCGGCGACATTCAGGACCTGGTCCGCCACCTCACCAACCGCGGCATCGGCGTCCTGATCACCGACCACAATGTGCGTGAAACGCTCGGCCTCACCGACCGCGCCTATATCGTCTATGCCGGACAGATCCTGACCGAGGGCAGTCCGGAAGAGATCGTCAACGATCCGGATGTACGCCGTCTTTACCTTGGCGAGGAATTCCGACTATAGCGCGCGACCCGCCAGAGTATCGGCGGTTCGGTCATAAGGTATTGCACTCAACCAGGATTTTCTGGCGCGCCCGGGAGCGGCTCGGCTTCCCGCGGTCGCTGATCGCGCCATAGCCCAATTTTCGCGTTCGTCAAGGCGTGTACAAGGGCGTTGGACTAATATAAGCAAGAATCGGACCAACTTTGGTGGATCGGTTCTTGGCCTCATGGCGCTGACGCAGAGATTAGAGTTCCGGCAGTCGCAGTCGCTGGTGATGACGCCGCAATTGATGCAGGCGATCAAGCTGCTGCAACTGTCGAATCTCGACCTCTCGGCTTTCGTCGAGGAGGAATTGGAGCGCAATCCGCTGCTGGACCGGGCCAGCGACGGCCCCGAACCGCCGGTTGCAGGCGAGCCGGTATCCGAGCGCGCCGAATTCTCCGATTCCGGCAGCTATGGCGAGGATGGCGGCGGCGATGCCTCCGATATGGGCACCGGCCCAGGGAGCGAGACATTCGAGCCCAGCCAGGAGGACTGGCTGAACCGCGACCTCGGCAGCCGAACCGAGATCGAGCAGACGCTCGACACCCCGCTCGACAACGTCTTTTCCGAAGAGCCCGCCGAAGCCGCCGCGCGCGCCGCACAGGACGCGGCGCCGACCGCCTACACCGAGTGGGGCGGGGGTGCCTCCAATGACGACGAATACAATCTGGAAGCCTTCGTCGCCGCCGAGGTGACGCTATCCGGCCACCTCGCCGAACAGCTCGCGGTCGCCTTCAGTGCGCCGGCGCAGCGCATGATCGGGCAGTACCTGATCGATCTGGTAGACGACGCCGGCTATCTGCCGCCGGATCTGGGGCAGGCCGCCGAGCGCCTGGGCGCCTCGCAGGCGGACGTCGACGCCGTGCTCGCGGTGCTGCAGACGTTCGATCCACCCGGCGTCTGCGCGCGGAACCTGAGCGAATGCCTCGCGATCCAGCTCCGCGAACTCAACCGCTACGACCCGGCCATGCAGGCGCTGGTGGAAAATCTCGACCTGCTGGCGCGGCGCGACATTGCGTCGTTACGCAAACTGTGTGGCGTCGACGACGAAGACATCACCGACATGATCGGCGAGATCCGGCGTCTCGATCCGAAGCCCGGCCTCAAGTTCGGCTCGGCGCGCACGCAGACCATGGTGCCCGACGTCTATGTGCGGCCCGGCCCGGACGGCGGATGGCATGTCGAACTCAACAGCGACACCTTGCCGCGCGTGCTGGTCAATCAGGTCTATTACACCGAGCTGTCGAAGACGATCCGCAAGGACGGCGACAAATCCTATTTCAGCGACTGCCTGCAGAACGCGACCTGGCTGGTGCGCGCGCTCGATCAGCGCGCCCGCACCATCCTGAAGGTCGCCACCGAAATCGTCCGCCAGCAGGACGGGTTCTTCACCCATGGCGTCGCGCACCTGCGACCGCTGAATTTGAAAGCGGTGGCGGACGCGATCCAGATGCATGAATCCACGGTGTCGCGGGTCACCGCCAACAAATACATGGCGACCAATCGCGGCAGTTTTGAGCTGAAATATTTCTTTACCGCCTCGATCGCTTCGGCCGATGGCGGCGAGGCGCATTCGGCGGAAGCGGTCCGCCACCACATCAAGCAATTGATCGATGCGGAAGCGCCGAGTGCGATCCTCTCCGACGATACCATCGTGGAACGATTGCGCGAATCGGGCATTGATATTGCCCGCCGCACGGTCGCGAAGTACCGCGAAGCCATGCGCATTCCTTCTTCGGTCCAGCGCCGCCGCGACAAACAGAGCATGCTCGGTAACGCCCTTTCCGCTCCCGCCACTTCCTCCGACCGGTCCCGCGATGCGGCGCCGGCCTGATTGCGTTCGCGTCAGATCGCGATAGTGTCAGGTCCCCGACAGAGCGCGGCCCGGAAAGCGACACCGGTTTTCCGAATGGGCCATGCTCCGGCAACACCAGAGTAGTCGAGGCATCAAGCGAGGCATCAAATGACCCTTCGAATCTCCGGGAAAAGCATCAGTGTCGGCGAGGCGCTTCGTTCGCGCGTCAGCGAGCGCACCGATGAGGTCTTGAGAAAATATTTCGACGGCAATTATTCCGGCCACATCACGCTGAGCAAGGATGGCTTCGGCTTCCGCACCGATTGCGCGCTGCATCTGGACTCCGGGATTACGCTGGAGGCCGATTCCAATGCTCCCGATGCCTATGCCAGCGCCGACCAGGCGCTCTTGATGATCGAGAAGCGCCTGCGCCGCTACAAGAGCCGGCTGAAGGACCGCTCGGCCCGCAAGGCCTATGCGGCTTCCGCGGCGCTGGCCGAGATCAATACCCCGGTGCTCGATGCGCCGAGCTATGTGATCGAGGCGCCGGCGGGAGGCGAGGAGGAGGTCACATCCTATAGCCCCGTTATCATCGCGGAGGCGACCACGTCGCTGAAGCGGCTTTCGGTCAGCGAGGCGGTCATGGAACTCGATCTGACGGGGGCCGCCTGTATCGTGTTTCAGCACGGGTCCAGCGGCCGGGTGAACATCATTTACCGCCGGCCGGACGGCAATGTCGGCTGGATCGATCCTCCCTCGGTTACCCCCTGAGATCTATGCCCGATGGCATTGACGCCCCCATTGGCCCTCCCTATGGTCCGCCGCTCTTTAAGCAGGGGGTGCAGGAACTGGCCCTTCGGGAGTTGGCACCGCGCGTGCGTTGGAGTAGAAGCCGTGCAAATCGGGACCCGGGTTTAACCCCGCCTCCCGTCTCATCTTCTTGACGCCCCGGTTCTAGAACCTATCCTCGCAACCTGTCGGTTTAATTCACCTCGGAACGCCCCATGACGATTACCGATCTGGTCGCACCCGAGGCGATTCTCCCCGCTTTGAAGGTCATCAGCAAGAAGCAGGCGCTGCAGGAGCTGGCCGCGCGCGCTTCCGCCCTGACCGGCCAGAACGAGCGCTCGGTGTTCGAGGTACTGTTGCAGCGGGAGAAACTGGGCACCACCGCGGTGGGCTATGGCGTCGCCATTCCGCACGGCAAACTGCCGAAACTGGAAAAGCTGTTCGGGCTGTTCGCCCGGCTGGAACGCCCGATCGATTTCGAGGCGATGGACGGCCAGCCGGTCGACCTGATCTTCCTGCTGCTGGCCCCGGAAGGCGCCGGCGCCGATCATTTGAAGGCGCTGGCGCGGATTGCGCGCCTGTTGCGCGACCAGGACGTCGCCAAGAAGCTCCGGGCCTCCCGCGACGCCCAGGCGATCTATTCGGTACTGGCGTTGCCGCCGGCGAGCGCGGCGTAATTCCGTCAAACGGAATCGCAATTCCCTGCCCGGTGGTACACCGGATAAACGCAATTTTAAGCTAAATATTAGCAATTTCAGTCGCTGGGATTTTTTTCAACGCCCGGAGAACATTGCCATGACGCTGCGGCTTACGATTTCGCGCGCGATATTGATTTTTGGATTGGTCACCGCATTAGGTCTCGGTGCCGTCATTGCCACCAGCGTCTACGGGCTGTCGCAGCTCAAGGTCGGTGGTCCGCTTTACAACCAGATCAAGCTCGGCAACGACCTCATTGCCGACATCCTGCCGCCGCCCGAATATGTCATCGAGGCCTATCTCGAGGCCACCCTCGTGCTGCACGATTCGGCGCAGCTTTCGTCGCATCGCGACCGTATTGCGCAGCTCAAGAAGGAATATGACGAGCGGCACGATTTCTGGACCAAATCCGATCTCGATCCGGTGCTGAAGACGAAGTTGGTCGAGAAGTCCGACAGCGAGGTGCGCCGCTTCTGGACCGCAATCCAGGGCGGCCTGTTGCCTGCGCTCGCCAAGGGCGACGGCACGGCTGCGGCGAAATCCTATGCCGAGATCACCGCATGCTATACCGCGCACCGCGCCATCATCGACGACATCGTCAAGCAGACCAACGAGCAGAACGCGGCGACGGAGGTCGCGGCGACGGGGCGCGTCAGCACGTTCACGTGGGTGCTGTGGGGCGTTTCGGCCGCGGTGTTTCTGGTCATCGGCGCCGGCATTTTCGGTGTGGCATTCGGCGTCATACGCCCCATCGCCGAAATGACCAATGTGATGAAGGGTCTTGCCGGCGGCGACCTCAATGTCTCGGTCCCGGCGCTCAGCCGCGACGACGAAGTCGGCGCCATGGCGCGCGCGGTTCAGGTGTTCAAGGACAACGCGCTGCGCGTTCAGTCGATGGAGTCGGAGCAGGCAAGTCTGAAGTCGAAGGCCGAAGGCGAACGCAAGGCCGCGATGCAGCAGATGGCCGATGGCTTCGATGCCGCGATTGGAAAGATCATTCAGACCGTATCGACCGCCTCATCCGAACTCGAATCATCGGCCGGACAGCTAACCAAGACTGCGGAAGTGACCCAGATGCTCTCGGCAACCGTTGCCTCCGCATCGGAGCAATCCTCGGCCAACGCGCAGTCCGCCGCGGCGGCCGCGGAAGAGATGGCCTCGTCGGTGTCGGAGATCGGCCGCCAGGTCCAGGATTCGCACAAGATATCCCGCGAGGCGGTCAGCCAGGTCGAGCAGACCAACGCGCGGATTGCCGATCTCGCGCAGTCCGCCAGCCGGATCGGCGAAGTGGTCAAGATGATCAGCGCGGTCGCCGAGCAGACCAACCTGCTGGCGCTGAACGCCACGATCGAAGCGGCGCGCGCCGGTGAGGCGGGCCGCGGATTTGCGGTTGTCGCCTCCGAGGTCAAGGCGCTTGCCGCGCAGACCGCGAAAGCGACCGAGGAAATCAGCGAGCAGATCAGCCAGATGCAATCGGCGACCAATCAGTCGGTGTCGGCGATCCAGGAAATCGGCGGCACGATCGGCCGCATCGCGGAAATCTCGCAGGCAATCGCGGCAGCGGTGGAAGAGCAGGGCGCAACAACCCAGGAGATCTCGCGCAACGTGCAGCAGGCGGCGCAGGGCGCCACGCAGGTCGCGGGCAGCATCACCGACGTCAACCGCGGCGCGACCGATACCGGCGCGGCATCGACGCATGTGCATGGTCTGGCCCGCTCGCTGCTGGGACAGAGCAATCATCTCAAGGGCGAAGTGGAGAAATTCCTCTCGACCGTTCGCGCGGCCTAGAGCATGATCCGAAAAAGTGCGAAGCGGTTTTCCGAAAAGATCATGCTCAAACAAAGAGATGATATCAGCGGACGGGAATTTGCTAATAACGAAGATACGCGGGCGATGCCCGCGTATCCGAAACTCTCTTCTCGCATTCACTCGGAATCAGATCAGTCGATACCGGCGAAGCTTCGTCAGTGACAGCAGCAGTGCTGCGTCAGTGACAGCAGCAAGCGCTGCGTCAGTGCACGCTGACGGCCTGAAGCTCGTTGCTCCATGCGTTGGCGATCGCCGCTTCGCGGCTGTCGGTCAGCATGATCGGGGTGCCGTCGGCGGCATGCAGCGCGAACAGTTTCAGCCCTGGCGCGATTTTCGGCGCTTGCGGAAACAGTCCCGGCACGTCCTCGGAACGGACTTGTTTCACGTAGGCGATATGGCCTTCACCAAGATGGGCCAGCGCCTCAACGGAAACCTTTTCGGATTCGAAGGTCACACTCATGTCACTCATGGTCTCGACTCCTCTGGAGACTAAGCGGTCGAGTCCGCTCCTTGTTCCACTATTATTCGTGCTCATTGATAGCGATTGTCTTAACGACCCTTTCAGGCTCCGGCCTGGCAAGGTCGATCGACAACAGCCCGTTTTTCAAATCCGCGCCCAGCACCTGCATCCCTTCCGCCAGCACGAAGGTGCGCTGGAAGTGGCGCGCGGCGATGCCGCGATGGATGTATTGCCGGGCCTTGTCGTCCTGCTGGCGGCCCCGGATCACGAGCTGGTTTTCCTCAATGGTCACATCGAGTTGGTCACGGGTAAAACCCGCTACCGCCAGCGTGATGCGCAACCGTTCGGGTTGGCCGTTGGCGCGGTCGCACCGCTCGATGTTGTAAGGAGGATAACCGTCGGCGCCTTTGACGACGCGATCGAGCGCACGCTCGATTTCGTCGAACCCAAGCAGGAACGGACTTGATAACGAAGGAACACGAGACATCACAAAGTCCTCTCGAAGCGACTTTGAGGGGCCCTTGCGGCGCCCCATTCAACCGGCCGGCCGACTTGCCGTCCGGTCATGAGGGAATATGGGGGTGATTTGGGGAGGGTTCAAGCACCTCTGAACGTTGCGTAAATCGGCGGTGGTGGGGTTTTCCACCGTCATTCCGGGATGGTCCAAAGGACCGGACCTCAGGTGCGCAAGTGCGCACCGGGGAATCTCGAGATTCTCGGGTGCGCAAGTGCGCACCGATAGTTCGCTTCGCGCCCCGGAATGACCCGGCTATACTTCGACTCGTTTCCGTCCATCAGCGGTAAAGAGATGCAGCTTGTCGGGCGCGGCAACCGCCCTGATTCGCTCGCCGATGGCGGGACCGACGGCGCCGGGAATCCGCACGATGATTTCCCCAGGCGGCAGCTCGCCCGGGGTGGCGGCCACCCCCTGCATTTCCTGCTGCCTCGTCCCGTAGACGAACGTCTCGGCGCCGACGCGCTCGATCGCTTCCACGGTGAGGCCGAGCGCCACGCCACCGGACACCGTTTGGTTCGAGATCACAAAGTCCTCAGGCCGGATGCCGATGATGCCGGCTTCGGCGGCGCTGATATCGCCGGCCAATTGCGATTTCAATTCGGAGCGCAGCGGCATCAGGTTCATCGGCGGGGCGCCGATGAAGGAGGCAACGAAGGTGGTGGCGGGCTTCTGGTAAATTTCCAGCGGATTGCCGATCTGCTCGACCTGGCCGCCGTTCATCACCACGAGAATGTCGGCCAGCGTCATCGCCTCGAGCTGATCGTGGGTGACGTAGATCGATGTTGTGGACAGCCGGCGCTGCAATTTGCGGATTTCGACGCGCATGGCGATGCGCAGTTTGGCATCGAGGTTCGATAGCGGCTCGTCGAACAGAAACACTTTTGGCTGCCGCACGATGGCGCGGCCCATCGCGACGCGCTGGCGCTGGCCGCCGGACAATTGCCGCGGCTTGCGTTCGAGCATTGCGCCGAGCTCGAGAATGCGTGCCGCTTCCTCGACACGCGTCTTGATCTCGCCCTCCGCCATGCCGCGGTTGCGCAGGCCATAGGCCATGTTGTTGTAGACGCTCATGTGCGGGTAGAGCGCGTAGTTCTGGAACACCATTGCGATGTCGCGGTCGGCCGGCTCGATCTGGTTGACGACGCGCCCGCCGATATCGATCTCACCGCCGGTGATGGTCTCCAGCCCCGCGACCATGCGCAGCAGCGTGGACTTGCCGCAGCCTGACGGGCCGACCAGCACGCAGAACTGGCCGTCGCCGACCTCGAAATCGATGCCCTTGATGGCCTCGAAGCCACCAAGGTAGGTTTTGCGGACGTTGCGGAGCGTTACATTAGCCATGGGTTGCGCCGGCGAATAGCGAATGGCGAATAGCGAATAGGGAAGCGCAGCGCGCCGGGACGCTCGCAGTATTTTCCATTCGCCATTCGCTACTCACTATTCGCCTCCTCACTTTTCCGTCTGGACCAGGCCGCGGACGAACAGCCGCTGCATGAATATGACCACTGCGACCGGTGGCAGCATGGCGAGGACCGCGGTCGCCATTGCGAGCTGCCATTCGGCCAGCTCGTCGGTCGTCACCAGCATCTTCTTGATGCCGATCACGATGGTCTGCATCGAATCCTGCGTCGTAATCAAAAGCGGCCAGAGATATTGATTCCAGCCATAGATGAACTGAATGACGAACAGCGCCGCCATGGTCGTCACCGACAGCGGCAAGAGCGTATCCCAGAAGAAGCGGAAGGGTCCGGCGCCGTCGATGCGCGAGGCTTCCAGGAGTTCATCCGGCACCGTCATGAAGAACTGGCGGAACAGCAGCGTGCCGGTGGCGGATGCAATCAGCGGCAGGATCAGGCCGGCATAGGTGTCGAGCAGGCGCAAATCCGCGACCACCTTGTAGGTCGGGTAGATGCGCACTTCGACCGGCAGCATCAGCGTGATGAAGATGATCCAGAACGCAGTCTTGCGGAAGGGAAAGCGGAAATAGACCACCGCATAGGCCGACAGGATCGAGATGAAGATCTTGCCCACCGCAATGCCGATCGCCGAGACGAAGGAGTTGATCAGCATGTTGGCCACCGGCTCGCGGCTGGTGCGTGCGCCGCCGACGAAGATGGCGCGATAATAGTTCTCCAACGTGTGGCTGCCGGGCGTCGCCGGCATGTGGCCGCCGACCACCGTCGCTGCATCATGGGTCGAGGCGACCAGCGCGAGATAAACCGGGAAAGCGACGATGAATATGCCAAGCGTCAGGATCGCGTAGGCGATGAAATCGGTGAGCGGGCGGTGCTCGACCATCAGTACTGCACCTTGCGTTCGACATAGCGGAACTGGATCGCGGTTAGCGCGATCACGATGACCATCAGCACCACCGACTGCGCCGCCGAGCCGCCGAGGTCGCCACCGAGACGGCCGTCGGCATAGACCTTGTAGACCATGGTGGTGGTGGCGCCGGCGGGGCCCCCGCCGGTGACAGCGTCGATGATGCCAAACGTGTCGAAGAAGACGTAGACGACGTTGACCACCAGCAGGAAGAACGTCGTCGGCGACAGCAGCGGGAAGATGATGGTCCAGAAGCGGCGCATCGGCCGGGCGCCGTCGATGGCACCGGCCTCGATCACGCTCCTTGGGATCGCTTGCAGGCCGGCCAGGAAGAACAGAAAATTGTAAGAGATCTGCTTCCAGACGGACGCCATTACCACCAGCATCATGGCGTGGTTCTCGTTAAGCAGCGGATTCCAGTCGAGACCCATGCCGCGCAGCGGACGCGCCAGCATGCCGAGCGAAGGCTGGAACATGAAGAACCAGAGCACGCCGGCCACCGCGGGCGCCACCGCGTAGGGCCAGATCATCAGCGTCTTGTAGGCGGGCGCGGCCTTCAGATTCTTGTCGGCCTGGGTTGCGAACAACAGTGCGATCGAGAGCGACAGCGCCGCAACCAGCGTCGAGAAGATCACCGTCGTCAGCATCGACCGGTAATATTCCGGCTGAGCGAACAGGGCCTGATAATTTTCCAGCCCGACGAATTCGGAGACCAGGCCGAACGCGTCCTCGCGCAGGAAGGACTGCCAGATCGCCTGGCTTGCCGGCCAATAGAAGAAGACAACCGTGATGACGAGCTGCGGCAGCAGCAGCAGATAGGGCAGCAGGCGGTTGTTGAAGACGGTGGACTTTTCCATTCAGGCGTCGCGGTCTTCCCGGTGATGCAAGCGCTCCCTCCCGCATTGCAGGAGGGAGCGCCGGTAGTCTGGTTCAGCTTCGCCTACTTGGCAGTCTTCTCGAAGGTGCGCAACATCGCATTGCCCCGGGAGACGGCCGCATCGAGGGCTTCCTTCGCGGACTTCTTGCCGCCCAGCGCCGCCTCGATCTCCTCGGACCAGAGGTCGCGCATCTGCACCATGTTGCCGAAGCGCAGGCCGCGCGAATTCTCGGTCGGCTCCTTGTTGGTGAGTTCCTTCAAGGGAGTCTGCAGAGTCGGGTTCTTCTCATAGAAGCCGTCCTTGATCGACTTCTCGTAAGCCGCCTTGGTGATCGGCAGATAGCCGGACTCCTGATGCAGCTTGGCCTGGCGGTTGGTGTCCGACAGGTAAGGTGAAGAACTTTGCGACGCCCTTGTATTCCTCCGGCTTCTTGCCGCCCATCACCCAGAGCGACGCGCCGCCGATAATCGAGTTCTGCGGGGCGCCGGCAACATCAGGGTAATAGGGCATCGGCGCCGAGGTGAAGTCGAATTTGGCCGTGCCTTTGGCGGTCGCGTAATAGCCCGACGAGGTCAGGAAGATCGCGCATTCGCCGGAGCCGAAGCGGGCCTCGTTGGTGCTGGTGCGCCCGCCATAATCGTAGGTCTTGTCCTTCTGCAGATCGACCAGGTTCTGCAGGTGTTTTACATGCAGCGGCGAGTTGAACTTCAGCTCGGTATCGAAACCGTCGAGGCCGTTGGCCTTGGTGCCGATCGGCACGTTGTGCCAGGCCGAGAACTGCTCGATATGCACCCAGCTCGCCCAGGCATTGGAGAAGCCGCAGGTCGCATGCCCCGCCGCTTTCAGCTTCTTGGCGGCGTCGAACACTTCGGGCCAGGTCTTCGGGATTTCGGTGACACCCGCCTTCTTCAATTCAACCTTGTTGATCCACATCACCGTCGACGAGGAGTTGAAGGGGAACGAAAGCATGTCTCCCTTGGAGGTCGAGTAGTAGCCGGTGATGGTCGGCAGGTACGCCTTGGGGTCGAACGGCTCGCCGGCATCCTTCATGAGCTGGTAGACTGGCTTGATGGCGCCGGTGGCGCTCATCATGGTGGCGGTGCCGACTTCGAACACTTGCATGATGTGCGGCGCGTTGCCGGCGCGGAACGCCGCGATGCCGGCGTTCATGGTGTCGGGATAGCTGCCCTTGTAGGACGGCACGACCTTGTAGTCGGACTGGCTGGCGTTGAACTCTTCGGCGAGCTTGTTGACGATGTCGTTGTTGCCGCCGGTCATGGCGTGCCACCACTGGATCTCGGTCACAGCGTGGGCAGGTGTTGCGAACGCCAGCGCAGCAGTGACTGCCGCGGCTGGGCCGAATTGTCGAAATGCCATGTAATTCCTCCAGGTTGGGGTCGTCACCTTCGTTTCGCGCGATAACAGCGCCGGATGACGTGCAAATGACCGTATAAGCGAAAGGATGCTAGTGGGAAAGCGTGCGGCTGGGGAAGCCGGAAAATAGGCGAAGGCGCCAATGATAGCCGCTGCCCCTGCGAACGCAGGGGCCCATAACCACACCGTCTGTGGTTGAAGAAAAGCGGCTACCATAGCGCCCAAAGCGAAGCCGCGGCGTATGGGCCCCTGCGTTCGCAGGGGCGACGGGGTCTAGCGCTTGCGTTCGGAGCCGCAGACCGCGCCCTTGGCGACCAGCGCCTCGATCTCGCCCTTCGAGTAGCCGAACTCGCCCAGCACCTCCGATGTGTGCTGGCTGAATTTCGGCGGCGTGCGGCGCAGGCTGGGCTTGGTCCGCTCCAGCCGGATCGGGGAGGCGACGCCCTTGTACCAGTCCTTTTCGATGATATCGCCGCGATGCAGCGTATGCGGATTGGTCAGCGCCTGGTCGATCTTCTGCACCGGGCCCGCCGGCAGTCCCGCCGCCAGCAGCCGATTGCAGAGCGGTTCGGCCTCGTGCTGGCTGAACACGGCGGCGAGCTCGGCGCGCAGCGCCTCGCGGTTGGCGATACGGTTCTTGTTGCGGGCAAAGCGCGGATCGGTGCCGAGTTCGGGCTTGCCGATTTCCTTGGCAAGCTTGCGGAAGGTGCCGTCATTGCCGACGCCGATGAAGATGTTGTCGGTCTTGGTCGGGAAGATCGCGTAAGGAACGAGGTTCGGGTGCTCGTTGCCGGTGAGCGACGGCGGCTTGCCATGCATGAAATAGTTCGCGGTGTGCGGATGCATGATCGCAAGGCCGGTTTCATACAGCGTGGTTTCGAGAAACTGGCCAAGTCCCGAACGCTGCCGCTCCGACAGCGCCATCAGGATGCCGATCGCCGCGTAAAGCCCGGTGGTGATGTCGACCAGCGGTACGCCGATCCGCATCGGGCCGCTTTCGGGCGAGCCGGTCGCCGCGATCATGCCGGTCATGGCCTGGATGATCGCGTCATAGCCGGGATTGCCGCCGCGCGGACCGTCGGCGCCGAACCCGGAAATCCGGCAGTGCACCAGTCTTGGAAACTTCGCGCGCAAGACGTCGTTGCCGATGCCCCATTTGTCGAGCGTGCCCGGCTTGAAATTCTCGATCAGGACGTCGGCCGTCTCCAATAGCTTCATCAGCACCGCGCGTCCGTCCTCGGACGCGAGGTCGAGGCCGATCGAGCGCTTGTTGCGGTTGATGCCGACGAAATAGGCCGCGTCCTCCTCGTGGAACGGAGGGCCCCAGTCGCGGACTTCATCGCCAGCCGGCGGCTCGACCTTGATCACGTCGGCGCCGTGGTCGGCGAGGATTTGCGTGCAATAGGGGCCGCCAAGCACGCGCGTCAGATCGATCACGCGCAGGCCGGTCATTGCGCCGGGAGAACTCATGGAGAAGACCTTCGCTCAGGGTGAGAAATGGAGGCTTTGAGCTAGCGGTCTTCAGGCGCGGCGGCAATGGCGTCTCGCGCACAGGCGCATGACGCGGCCGCCGTAGCACGAACTCGAAAATTCCGCGGGACGAACGGCCCGCCGATATCAGCGGCGGGCCGTTTGAATCATGCCGTCAGACGACCATCAGGCGCACATCCACATTGCCGCGCGTGGCGTTGGAGTAAGGGCACACCTGATGGGCTTTCGCGACGAGGGCTTCCGCTTCCGCCTTGGGAACGCCGGGCAGCGAAACGGCGAGTTCGATATCGAGGCCGAAGCCGCCGGCCGAGCGCGGACCGATGCCGACGGTGGAGGTCACCGAGGCGTCCGCCGGCACCTTCGGCCCGCCCTGCGAAGCCACGAATTTCATCGCGCCGATGAAGCAGGCGGCATAACCGGCCGCGAACAGTTGCTCGGGATTGTTGCCGGCGCCACCGCCGCCGCCGAGTTCTTTCGGGGTGGCGAGCTTGACGTCGAGTGCGCCGTCGAGGGTGGCGGCGTGGCCATCGCGGCCGCCGGTTGCCTTGGCGCTGGTCTTGTAGAGCACGTTCACGGACATGTCGGTCTCCTCTGGGTTTGCCGTTTTGGTGGACTATGTATTGCACACAATTAGATTTTGCACAATCAAAATTATTGCAGAGGCCGCGATTTAATTGTATACAATTGAAATCAAGCGCTTACGGCTCCCAATCGGGGCAGGGGCGCCGCCCGTTGACGAGGTTGTGATGGCCAGAAAACATGCGGCTGACCTGCCGCTGAAGCTCGATAATCAGCTCTGCTTTGCGGTGTATTCCACCGCGCACGCGTTCAACCGCGTCTACAAGCCGCTGCTCGACCGGCTCGGACTCACCTATCCGCAATATCTGGTCATGCTGGTGCTGTGGGAGCGCGACGGCGTGCCGGTGAAAGACATCGGCGAGCGGCTGCACCTGGATTCCGGCACGCTGACGCCGCTGCTCAAGCGGCTGGAGGCGGCCGAACTGATCAAGCGGACACGCAGCACCGAGGACGAGCGGCAGGTGCTGATCGCATTAACCCCAAAGGGCGAAGCGCTGCGGGAGAAAGCGCGGGCTGTGCCGCAGGCGATCCTGGCGGCGTCGGCCTGCTCGGTCGGCGAGCTGGCGGCGATGAAGAACGAGATCGTCGCGCTGCGCGACCGGTTGAATGCGGTGGTGGGGGAGTGAGGGGGCGGCGGCTAGAGGCGCTTCTTGGCGAAGGCGCGACCGGAGGCTGACTTCAAGTATTTTTCGAACGCGACCGCCTGAGCTTCATCGCTGAACGCCACGTAGGTCTTAATTCGCCAAGGCCCGTATTTCGAAGTGTGCGGGAGGTCACCCGCGTTGTGTCTTGCCAATCGACCTCGCAAGTCGTCCGTGATGCCGATGTAGAAATGCAGAGAGTCGAGACTTTCGAGAATGTAGACGTATTTCATGGATCACCCGCCCAAGCCAAAGCTTAGGATGAGGAAACCACATTTTCACGAGAAACGGGCTTTTGACTACGTCAGGGCTTGCCCAGGCCCGTCTTCGCCCTTCGGGCTACGCCGCGGCAGCCTTCGCTTGCTTCGCTACGATAGCGCACGGCTTGGCTTGCCGAGCCGTAGCTTGCGAAGCAAGCGAAGGCTGGTGGAGCCAGGCGGGATCGAACCGCCGACCTCTTGCATGCCATGCAAGCGCTCTCCCAGCTGAGCTATGGCCCCGTCACAGTCAAGGCACGGTCTCTCCGACCATGCTCCCGCAAGCCTTGGGCGACTCGCGGGGGAGACCCAGAACATAGTTCTGGGCCGATCTCAAGTCTCTTCGTCACCTCCGACGTCGCCGATGATGTCGGTAACGTCCTCATCGCCCTCTTCCTCGTCGGGAATGAAGGTAGAATCGTCGTCGTCATCGTCCTCGATGGTCTCGTCGATCTCGATATCGTCTTCCGATTCGGGAACCACGGCCTTGACCTTGCCGGTGTTCTCCTCGGCATCGGCCTCCTCGAGCGAGACCAATTCTTCGGCCTCGGCGGCCTCCGGCATATCGGCGGCAGCGGTAGCCGACGCGGCGGCTGCGGCGCGCGCGGCGTCGCCACGGGCGGCTCGCGGCGGCGCGATCGGGGCAATCGGGACGACCTCGCCGGTGTAGGGCGAAATCACCGGGCTCTTGTTCAGGTCATAGAACTTTTTACCCGTCGTCGGGCAAATACGCTTGGTTCCGAGATCGGATTTGGCCACGTGTAGATCCTGGGAAATTCTGAAAAACGGTGCTTCACTTGGCTAGTTGAGGGGCCGGTGTCAATAGCGCTTTGAAGCTTTTGAGGGCCGCGTGACGCCGTGTGGTCCATGTGATACTGCCGCCCCCGCAGAGGACCACCATCTTGACCCATTCAACCACCCAGACCCCGCTGAAATCCCGCGCCAGCGGTCCCTTGGCCGGGAAAGTCCGCGTTCCCGGCGACAAGTCGATTTCTCACCGCGCGCTCATCCTGGGGGCGCTTTCGGTCGGCGAAACCAGGATCTCCGGCCTGCTCGAGGGCGAGGACGTCCTCAACACCGCCAAATCGATGCAAGCACTGGGCGCCCAGGTCGAGCGAACCGGGCCGTTTGCCTGGCAGGTCAGGGGCGTGGGTGTGGCAGGCTTCGCCCAGCCGGCCTCCCCGCTCGATTTCGGCAATTCCGGCACCGGGTGCCGGCTGGTGATGGGGGCTGTGGCCGGCTGCCCGATCACGGCCGTGTTCGACGGCGACGCCTCGCTGCGCTCCCGCCCGATGCGCCGGATCCTCGATCCCCTGGAACTGATGGGGGCCAAAGCCGGGGAGACCAGGGAAGGCGGCCGCCTGCCGCTGACGCTGCATGGCGCCCGCGATCCCGTGCCGATCCTGTATCGCACGCCAGTGGCCTCGGCTCAGATCAAGTCGGCGGTGCTGCTGGCGGGACTTGCCGCGCCTGGCGTCACGACCGTCATCGAGCAGGAAGCCAGCCGCGATCATACCGAGCTGATGCTGAAACATTTCGGCGCAGATATCGTCTCAGTCAGGGAAGGCAGCCACGGCCGCAAGATCGCGCTCACCGGCCAGCCCGAACTGCACGGCGCCGAGGTCGTGGTGCCTGCCGATCCGTCTTCGGCGGCATTTCCGATCGTGGCGGCGCTGATCGTCGCTGGCTCCGACGTGACCTTCTCCGACGTCATGACCAACCCGTTGCGCACCGGCCTGCTCACGACGCTGCGCGAGATGGGCGCCGCCATCGAGGAAAGCGAGGTTCGCGGCGACGCCGGCGAGCCGATGGCCCGCTTGCGCGTGCGCGCCTCAAAACTGCGCGGCATCGAGGTGCCGCCGGAACGCGCGCCCTCGATGATCGACGAATATCTGGTGCTCGCGGTCGCAGCCTCCTTTGCCGAAGGTACCACCATCATGCGCGGCCTGCAGGAACTGCGCGTCAAGGAGTCCGACCGGCTGGAGGCGACCGCCGCTATGCTGCGCGTCAACGGCGTCAGGGTCGAGATCGCGGGCGATGATTTGATCGTTGAGGGCCGCGGCCACGTCCCCGGCGGCGGTCTCGTCGCCACCCACATGGACCACCGTATTGCGATGTCGGCGCTGGTGATGGGGCTTGCGGCCGACAAGCCGATCAAGGTCGACGATACCGCCTTCATCGCCACCAGCTTTCCGGATTTCATCCCGATGATGCGCTCGCTGGGAGCTGAGCTTTCATGAGAGTGTGCATTGCGCCAAGTGAGGAGCAAGCCAAGTGATAGGCTCTCTTGCGCAGGCGGTCGCACGCATCAACCTTGGAGAACCCTACTTCGTGGTCTTCCCGGAATTTCACGATCGCTTCGTGGCTACAACAGACGTGGATGTCCGCGCGGCCATGTTAGCTGAAGCACCGCTGTTGACTGGCGATCGCCGGCTCGATGCTATGGTGGGGGCGATCGCTCACTATCTGGCTGGCCGATATAAGCTGGCGGGTATTCCCAGATGGACGAGCAATCCCTCCAGAAGGCTCGAAAAACCGTGGCACACGAGTTCCATCGGTGTCGATTGGAGACGTGAGTATTTGAGCGATGGGATGCGCGAATATCTGACCTTCAGTAGTCCAGCCGAATTCGCATCGCGCAATATCTTCACAGAAGAGCGTCCGCTGCAATGCTCTCTTGGCACTCAATCAACAACCGAGCATTAGCATGATCATCGCCATCGACGGACCGGCGGCATCCGGCAAAGGGACGCTCGGCAAACGCCTCGCCCATCATTACGGCTATCGCCACCTCGACACCGGCGTGATCTATCGCGCGGTGGCGAAGGCGTTGCTGGACGAGGGTTTCGATCTGACGGACGAGGCGCGGGCCGTCGCCGTCGCGATGGAGCTTGATCCCGAGAAGTTCGGGCATCCCGAGCTCAAGACGCAACGGATCGGCGACGCCGCTTCGGTGGTGTCGGCGATCCCTAGTGTGCGCGAGGCGCTGGTCAATTTTCAGCGCCAGTTCGCGGCCGATCCGCCGGGCGCCGTGCTCGACGGGCGCGACATTGGAACCGTGATCTGCCCGAACGCCGACGTGAAGATTTTCGTAGTCGCCGATCCGCAGGTGCGGGCCCGCCGCCGGACGCTCGAAGCCCGCGCGCGGGGCGAGGAGGCCGATGAGGCGCTGGTGCTGGCCGATATCCTCAAGCGCGACGAGCGGGACCGCAATCGCGCTGCCGCCCCGCTCAAAGCGGCCGACGACGCCCACATCCTGGATAACTCCAATCTCGACATCGAGGCCGGCGTTCGCGCCGCAATTGCCATCGTCGAGGCCGTCCGCGCCCAGCGGAAATAGCCGGGATTTGACCCGTCGCGGTGGCCCGAACCGCCCGTAAATCGGGCATTTCCGGCTTGCCGAAAATGGCCCGTGGGGCTATATCCACGCCCATCCGGGCCGCCATCGATGAGATCAGGGCTGTCCGAGCGGGCCGGCCGGAGGTTTGAACCTCCCGCCGTCATTGGAGGAAAGCCCGCTCCAGGTTCTTGAAGTCGATATGCTCGTTTCAGGCTCCGGATTTCTGACGCTACGCGCACTCTTCCGCTGAACCGGTACCCGCTTTTGCGGAATGCGCGACATCAAACGTATCGAACGTGCAGGCATGCTGCCGGCCCGCTTTTGCGCCCTCCGCAAATGCGGTCGTCAGGGTTTGCGGACCCCTGACACTTCACGTGCGATGCGCCCTTTAACCCGAACGGCCGGCAAGATCCCGCATTGGAGAACAAATGGCTTCGACTACTGCTGCTTCTTATAATCCGACCCGCGACGATTTCGCTGCGATGCTGGACGAGTCCTTTGCCGGCGGCAATCTGCAGGAAAGCTCCGTCATCAAGGGCAAGGTGGTTGCAATTGAAAAGGACATGGCCGTCATCGACGTCGGCCTGAAGACCGAAGGCCGCGTGGCGCTGCGCGAATTCGCCGGCCCCGGCCGCGAAAGCGATCTCAAGGTCGGCGACGAGGTCGAGGTGTTCCTCGACCGGATCGAGAATGCGCTCGGCGAAGCCGTGCTGTCGCGCGACAAGGCGCGCCGCGAGGAAAGCTGGGGCAAGCTCGAGAAGGCCTTCAACAACAACGAGAAGGTTCACGGCGTCATCTTCAACCAGGTCAAGGGCGGCTTCACCGTCGACCTCGACGGCGCTGTCGCCTTCCTGCCGCGCTCGCAGGTCGATATCCGCCCGATCCGCGACGTCGCTCCCTTGATGAACAACTCGCAGCCGTTCCAGATCCTCAAGATGGATCGTCGCCGCGGCAACATCGTGGTGTCGCGCCGCACGGTTCTCGAAGAGACCCGCGCCGAGCAGCGCCAGGAGCTGGTGCAGAACCTCGAAGAAGGTCAGGTGATCGACGGCGTGGTCAAGAACATCACCGATTACGGTGCATTCGTTGATCTCGGCGGCATCGACGGCCTGCTCCACGTCACCGATATCGCCTGGCGCCGGGTCAATCACCCGACGGAAGTGCTGACCATCGGCCAGACCGTGAAGGTCAAGATCATCAAGATCAACCACGAGACCCACCGCATTTCGCTCGGCATGAAGCAGTTGCTGGACGACCCGTGGCAGGGCATCGAGGCGAAGTACCCGCTGAACGCGCGCTTCACCGGCCGCGTCACCAACATCACCGACTACGGCGCTTTCGTCGAACTGGAGCCGGGCATCGAAGGCCTGATTCACGTCTCGGAAATGTCGTGGACCAAAAAGAACATGCACCCCGGCAAGATCGTTTCGACCTCGCAGGAAGTCGAAGTGCAGGTGCTCGAAGTCGATTCCGTCAAGCGCCGCATCTCGCTCGGCCTCAAGCAGACCATGCGCAATCCCTGGGAAGTCTTCGTCGAGAAGTTCCCGGTCGGTTCGGTGGTCGAGGGCGAGGTCAAGAACAAGACCGAGTTCGGTTTGTTCCTCGGCCTCGACGGCGACGTCGACGGCATGGTCCATCTGTCCGACCTCGACTGGAAGCTGCCGGGCGAGCAGGTCATCGACAACTTCAAGAAGGGCGACATGGTCAAGGCCGTGGTGCTCGACGTCGATGTCGAGAAGGAACGCATCTCGCTTGGCGTCAAGCAGCTCGAAGGCGACCCCTTCGCAGAACCCGGCGACGTCAAGAAGGGCGCGGTCGTGACCTGCGAAGTGCTGGAAGTGAAGGAGGCCGGCATCGAGGTGAAGATCTCGGGCACCGACTTTACCACCTTCATCAAGCGCTCCGAACTGGCCCGTGACCGCAACGATCAGCGCGCCGAACGCTTTGCCGTCGGCGAGAAGGTCGATGCCCGCGTGATCCAGTTCGACAAGAAGGCCCGCAAGGTGCAGGTCTCGATCAAGGCGCTGGAAGTTGCCGAAGAAAAGGAAGCCATCGCGCAATACGGCTCCTCCGATTCGGGCGCGACGCTGGGCGACATTCTCGGCACCGCGCTCAAGAACCGCGAGAAGTAAGCGTTCGCTTATCGGCTGCGACATTAGGCCCCGGTTTCGACCGGGGCCTTTTCGTTTTTCCTTCTCCCACAAGGGGAGGGGGGAAACGAAGCCGGGCCTTGCTTTCTTCATATTGCATCGCAATTGGTGTAATCAGGTAACGCTTCGCTCACGCTGCGACTGCAAAACGGGCCGATGTTTTCAGGAGAATTTCGATGTCGCTCGATTCGGACGTGATCGTCGATCGCCGCAGGATCCGCCGGAAGCTGACGTTCTGGCGTATCATGGCTGGCCTGGTGACGATCGCGGCGATCATCACCGCCGGTGCAATCGCGACAACGAGCGGGCCGGCTGCCCTGACGCCATCGGGATCGATCGCGCGCGTCAATATCGAAGGGCTGATCCGCAGCGACCAGCAGCGCGTCGAGGCGCTGGAGCGGCTTGAGAAATCGAGCCATGCTGCGGTCATCTTGCACATCAATTCGCCGGGCGGCACCACGGCCGGTTCCGAGCAGCTCTACGACTCGCTGGTGCGGCTGAAGGCCAAGAAGCCGCTGGTCGTGGTGGTGGAGGGGCTGGCCGCCTCCGGCGGCTACATCACGGCGCTGGCCGCCGATCATATCGTCGCCCGGCAGAGCTCGCTGGTCGGTTCGATCGGCGTGCTGTTTCAATTTCCGAATTTTACCGAGCTGATGAAGACCGTGGGCGTCAAGGTCGAGGAGGTGAAATCCTCGCCGCTAAAGGCTGCGCCCAATGGTTTCGAGCCGACCAGTCCTGAAGCGCGCGCTGCGCTCGACGCGCTGGTGAAGGATTCCTATGCCTGGTTCCGCGGCCTGGTGAGGGAGCGGCGCGGCATGGATGAGGCGCTACTGGAAAAAGTTGCGGACGGACGGGTCTTCACCGGCCGGCAGGCGGTCGAACTGAAACTGGTCGATCAGCTCGGCGACGAAAAAGCAGCCGTTGCATGGCTGGTCGCCGAGAAGAAGATCAAGAAAGATCTGCCGGTGCGCGATTACAAGCTGAGTCCGCAGCTTGGCGACCTGACGTTTCTGCGAACGGCGGCTTCCATCGCGTTCGATGCGCTCGGGTTGAGTTCCATTGCACGCCAGATTGAACAGGTCGGCGTCGCACAGGCGGTCGATCAGCTCGCGCTCGATGGCATGCTGGCGTTGTGGCGCCCCGCAGCCTCCAATTGAACCGCAGCGGCTGCCTTTCGCGACGGCCTCCCGCATTGCGGGTGTCGTCACAAACCCCTTCGGGGCCGTTTGTCACGCCATTTCGCGATGCCCAAAAGTGATTTAGCGTCTTGACAGTGCAAGGCATTTTCACGGAAATGGAAGTCCGCACGATCCCGGACCCCAACTTCGATGATCAAATCCGAACTTGTTCAGCGCATCGCCGAGCACAACCCGCACCTCTATCAGCGGGATGTGGAGAACATTGTGAACGCGATCCTCGATGAGATCGTTGCTGCCTTGGCGCGCGGCGACCGTGTCGAGTTGCGCGGCTTCGGCGCTTTTTCGGTCAAGCATCGCCCGGCGCGAGCAGGGCGCAATCCGCGCACCGGCGCCCATGTGCCGGTCGACCAGAAGAGCGTGCCGTTCTTCAAGACGGGCAAGGAAATGCGCGAGCGGCTGAACCGCGACAACGGCTCGCCCGAGGCCGGCGCGTAACCCATTTTTGCGATCTGTAGCCGTGTTGCGGGCCTCGTGCCCGCCCTTCTCCATCACTGCGAGAGATGGTCATGCGAAAGTTCTTCACGGCGCTGGTCGTCATTCCCTTAGGGCTGATCTTCATCATTTTCGCCGTCGCCAACCGCCATTTCGTGACGGTATCGTTCGATCCCTTCAATTCGACCGATCCGGCGATCGCGGTGAGCTTGCCGCTGTTTGCCGTGATCATCACGGTGGCCATTCTGGGGGTGGCGGCGGGCGGCATGGCGACCTGGTTCCGCCAACGCCACTGGCGCCGTGCGGCGCGCCAGCATGAGGCGGATGCCCGCCGGGCAAGGGCGGAAACGGCTGATTTACGGGCCGCGGCGGCAGTTTCCCGGGCCGACCAGCAGCGGCTTCCGGCACCGTCCCCGTACGGCTTCTATGGGGCCGCCGGGCGAGACAAGCAGGGCGCGACGTTGTAGAACCCGCCCCGTCAGCCCCTGTTCCACCCGGTTACGGGGCGAAATATGTGCCCGAGAGACCATGTCCCTGCTCGTCAAAATTTGCGGCCTGTCCACGCGCGAGACGCTCGAGGTAGCGCTTGAGGCGGGTGCCGACATGGTGGGATTCGTGTTCTTCTCCCCGTCGCCGCGCCATCTCAGCCTCGAGACGGCGCGCGAACTCGGCCGGCAGGCCAAGGGCCGCGCGGCCAAGGTGGCATTGACCGTAGATGCCGACGATGCGACGCTCGAAAATATCGCCGAGACGCTGCAGCCGGACCTGCTGCAACTGCACGGCAAGGAAACCATCGCGCGGGTGCGCGACATCAAACAAAAATTCGGATTGCCGGTCATGAAGGTGATCGCCGTTGAGACCTCGGCCGATCTCGCCGCGCTGCCGGGCTATGCGAGCGTTGCCGACCGCATCCTGTTCGATGCTCGCGCTCCCAAGGGCGCCACCCGTCCTGGCGGGTTGGGGGCCGTGTTTGACTGGCACGTTTTGGAAAAGCTCGATCTCCAATTGCCCTTCATGGTCTCCGGCGGGCTCAGCGCCGACAATGTCGCGGACGCGGTTCGCGTTACCCGCGCCGGCGGCGTCGACGTATCCTCGGGCGTGGAAAGTGCGCCCGGTGTCAAGGATCCCGAGCTGATCCGCCATTTCATTCGCGCCGCGCGCGCCACCGAAGAATTGATGGTCCGATGAATCCACGCCTGCCCAATTCATTTCGCACCGGTCCCGACGAGCGCGGGCATTTTGGCAATTTCGGCGGCCGCTTCGTCGCGGAAACGCTGATGCCGCTGATCCTCGACCTGGAAAAAGCCTATGCGGCGGCCAAGGCCGATCCGTCATTCCAGGCCGAGATGAACGGCTATCTCAAGGACTACGTCGGCCGACCATCACCGCTCTATTTGGCCGAGCGGCTCACCGAGCATCTCGGCGGCGCCAAAATTTACCTGAAGCGCGAAGAGCTGAATCATACCGGCTCGCACAAGGTGAACAACGTGCTCGGCCAGATCATGGTCGCGCGCCGCATGGGCAAGAAGCGCATCATCGCCGAGACCGGTGCCGGCCAGCATGGCGTCGCCACCGCGACACTGTGCGCACGCTTTGGTCTCGAATGCGTCGTCTATATGGGCGCGGTGGACGTCGCCCGTCAGGCGCCGAACGTGTTCCGCATGGAGATGTTGGGCGCCAAGGTCGTGCCGGTGCAGTCGGGCACGCGCACGCTCAAGGACGCCATGAACGAGGCGCTGCGCGACTGGGTCACCAACGTGCACAACACTTTCTACTGCATCGGCACGGTAGCGGGGCCGCATCCCTATCCGATGATGGTGCGCGACTTCCAGTCAGTGATCGGCGATGAAACGCGCAAGCAGATGCAGGAGGCCGAAGGCCGGTTGCCGGATTCGCTGGTCGCCTGCATCGGCGGCGGCTCCAACGCGATGGGCCTGTTTCATCCGTTCCTCGACGATCCCTCCGTCGAAATTTTTGGTGTCGAGGCGGCCGGGCATGGGCTGACACAACTGCATGCCGCCTCGATCGCCGGCGGCCGGCCCGGCGTTCTCCATGGTAACCGCACCTATCTCTTGATGGACGATGACGGCCAGATCCAGGATGCGCATTCGATCTCGGCGGGGCTCGATTATCCCGGCATCGGGCCGGAGCATTCCTGGCTGCACGAGACCGGCCGCGTCACTTACCTTTCGGCGACCGACGACGAAGCGCTCGCCGCCTTCATGCTGCTGTCGCGACTGGAAGGCATTCCACCCGCGCTGGAGTCTGCGCACGCGATCGCCAAGGTCACGGAGCTCGCGCCGAAGCGGCCGAAGGACCATCTGATGGTGGTCAATCTTTCCGGCCGTGGCGACAAGGACATTCCGCAGATCACGGAGATATTGAAAGGCAGGAAGCAGTGACCACCCGCATCGACGCACGCTTTGCCGAGCTCGCAAAAGAAGGTCGCTCGGCGTTTGTCACCTTCCTGATGGCCGGCGATCCCGATCCCTTAACTTCGCTCGACATCATCAAGGCGCTGCCCAAGGCGGGCGCCGATATCATCGAAATCGGGATGCCCTTCACCGATCCGATGGCGGACGGACCGTCGATCCAGGCCGCGGGTCTGCGCGCGCTCAAGGGCGGCATGACCCTGAGGAAGACGCTCGAGATGGTGCGCGGCTTCCGCGAGGAAGACAACACTACGCCGCTGGTGCTGATGGGCTATTACAATCCGATCTATATTTATGGGGTCGACAGGTTCCTCGCCGACGCCAAGACCGCCGGCGTCGATGGCCTCATCATCGTCGACCTGCCGCCGGAGGAGGATGATGAGCTCTGCATCCCCGCGCTGAAGGCCGGGCTCAACTTCATCCGCCTGGCGACACCTACGACGGACGACAAACGCCTGCCCGCTGTGCTCGCGAATACTTCCGGCTTTGTCTACTACGTCTCGATCACCGGCATCACCGGCGCTGCGGCGGCCGATTCGAAGGTGGTCGGCGATGCGGTGGCCCGTATCAAGCGCCACACCAAGCTTCCGGTATGCGTCGGCTTCGGCATCCGCACCCCGCAGGCGGCGCGCGCGATTGCCGAGAAGGCCAATGGCGCCGTGGTCGGCACCGCCTTGGTCGATGCGTTGCGCGACAGCCTCGACACCCGGGGGCAGGCGACCACCAAGACGGTGGCCGCTGTGGCCGATCTCGTCGCGTCGCTGGCGCAGGGCGTCCGGGGCGCGAAGCAGGCTGCGGAATAAGCCACAATTTGCGTGGAAATAGGCGTTAACGGCGGCTTGCCGGGTCCAGGCCAGGCCGCCATATATTCCATCAATGCGTTCAACCGCATTCGGAGCGAACCATGAATTGGCTCACCAATGTCGTCCGGCCGAAAATCCGCAACATCCTGCGCCGCGAGACGCCGGAGAACTTGTGGATCAAGTGCCCGGATTCCGGACAGCTCGTGTTTTACAAGGACGTCGAGGCCAACCAGTTCGTCATTCCCGGCTCGAACTACCACATGCGCATGGGCGCGGTGGCGCGGCTGAAGTCGATCTTCGACAACGAGACCTGGTACGACATCGCGCTGCCCGAAGTGGCGGCCGATCCGCTGAAGTTCCGCGATGAACGCAAATACGCCGACCGCATCAAGGACGCCCGCGCCAAGACCGGGCTGAACGACGCCATCAAGGTCGGCTACGGCAAGCTCGAAGGCGCCGGCGTCGTGATCGCGGTGCAGGATTTCGATTTCATGGGTGGCTCGCTCGGCATGGCCGCGGGCGAGGCGATCGTGCGCGGGCTCGAGCTTGCGGTGGAGAAGAAGTCGCCGTTCATCGTGTTCGCGGCCTCGGGCGGCGCACGCATGCAGGAAGGCATCCTGTCGTTGATGCAGATGCCGCGCACCACCGTCGGCGTACAGATGCTGCGGGAAGCAAAGCTGCCCTACATCGTGGTGCTGACCAATCCGACCACCGGCGGCGTGACTGCATCCTACGCCATGCTGGGCGACGTGCAGATCGCCGAACCCGGCGCGCTGATCGGCTTTGCTGGCGCGCGCGTGATCGAGCAGACCATCCGTGAAAAATTGCCGGAAGGGTTCCAGCGCGCCGAATATCTGCTCGACCACGGCATGATCGACATGGTCGTGCATCGCCACGAGATGCGTTCAACGCTGGCGCGGCTGTGCCGGCTCCTCACCAAATCGCCACCGCTTGACGTCGCCTCAAAGCCTTTGCCTGAGGTCACAGATCCGGCCCAGATCGTCTCGGCCCCGGAAGCGGTGCCGGCTGCGCCCCACGCGTGAGCCTGCCTGCCGCCAGATCCCAGCCGCTCGGTGAATTGATCGCGCGGCTGTCTGCCTTGCATCCGAAGCGGATCGATCTCAACCTTGATCGGATGCTCCGCCTGCTGGCGCGGCTCGATCATCCGGAGCGGCTGTTGCCGCCGGTGATCCATGTCGCCGGCACCAATGGCAAGGGCTCCACCATCGCTTATCTGCGCGCGATCCTGGAGGCTGCAGGCCTGCGCGTGCACGTCTACACCTCGCCCTATCTGGTCAGGATCAACGAATGTTTCCGGCTGGGCGAGAAGGGCGGCGGACGGCTGGCTGATGATGCCGAGTTGCGCCGGGTGCTGGAGCATTGCGAGCAGGTCAACGCGGGCGATCCGATCACGATTTTCGAGATGGAGACCGTGGCGGCGTTCTGCTTGTTCGCGGAGCATGACGCCGATGTCGTGCTGCTGGAAGCCGGTCTCGGCGGAAGACTTGACGCCACCAACGTAATCGACCGGCCGGTCGCGACCGTGATCACGCCAGTCAGTATGGACCATACGGAATTTCTCGGTAACACGCTGACCGCGATCGCCGGCGAGAAGGTCGCCATTCTCAAGCGCGGAGCGCCGGTGATCTGCGCGGAGCAGGCGCCGGAGGCGATGGCGATGATCGAGGCGCAGGCCAACCGCATGCGCGCGCCGTTGCATGCTGCCGGGCAGCAATGGCATGTCGGTGTCGAGCGCGGGCGGCTGGTCTATCAGGACGAGCGCGGCCTGATGGATCTTGCGGCGCCAAAGCTGTTCGGGCGGCATCAATTCGACAATGCCGGCCTTGCCATCGCCACGCTGCGCGCGATCGAGGCGTTCAGGATCGGAATGGCGGCGTTCGAGGCCGGCATCGTTGGCGCAGAATGGCCGGCGCGCATGCAGCGGCTGGTCTCGGGCGCACTGGTCGATCAGGGGCCGAAGGGCTGCGAGATCTGGCTCGATGGCGGACACAATGCGGAAGGCGGCCGCGTCGCTGCGGCCGCGCTCGGCGATCTCGAAGAGCGGGTGTCGCGGCCCCTGGTGGTGATCGCGGGTATGATGGCGAACAAGGATGCCGGCGCGTTTCTCGCCAATTTCGCAGGACTGACGCGGCACATCGTGGCGGTGCCGATCCCCGGACGCGACAATGCGATGCCGCCGGACCGGCTGGCGGATGCGGCGCGCGCGCTCGGCATGCGCGTGGAAAATGCCGCAAGCGTCGAAGCCGCGCTGCACGCGCTCTCGCGTCTCGCCTACGAAGTGCCGCCGCGGATTCTGGTCACCGGCTCCCTCTATCTCGTCGGCCACGTGCTTGCCATCAACGGCACGCCGCCGGCATAGTATTCCCCAAAATTAAATGACCGCTGGAATCGCTTCCAGCGGCCGCCCGGGAAAAAATATCGATTGCTTATGAACTAGCCAGCCCCGGTCTTTGCAAAGACTAGCCAAGACGCATGAGAGCTGCGAGTCGGAACCTTCGTTCCGCAATAGGAAGTAAGGATAATGTTGCAGGCTGGCTTCACCCAAATGAGGTAGATGGCGCAGCATCGTTCTTGCAGGGCCGTGCGACAATCATCAAAGCTGGAATCCCCATGCGTTTTGCCGCCATTGCCGATGTGCACGGAAATTATCTCGCGCTGGAAGCGGTGCTGGCCGACATCCGCGCACTGGGCATTGGCGAAATCGTCAATCTCGGCGACATGGCGAGCGGACCGCTCGACGCGCGACGCACCATGGATGCGCTGATGGCGCTCGATGCCGTTCACGTACTCGGCAATCATGATCGCTATCTGATCGACCGGCCGCCGGAGAAGATGGGATCATGGGACCGGCCGGCGCACGCGCAGCTCGAAGAGCGCCATCTCGATTGGCTGCGCACGGTGCCGAAGACGGCCGTGTTTCGCGATCGGGTCTTCCTCTGCCATGCAACGCCCGAGCATGACGAGGTCTACTGGCTGGAAACGGTGTTACCCGACGGCACCGTGCGAATGTCATCGCTGGATGAAATCGAGGAGCGCGCGCGGGGCGTCACGCAGTCCCTGATCCTCTGCGCGCACACCCATCTCGCCCGCGCGGTCAGGCTTCGCGATGGCCGATTGATCGTCAACCCCGGCAGCGTCGGCTCGCCCGGCTATCGCGACGTGCATCCCTTTCCGCATGTCGTCGAAGCCGGCACGCCCGATGCGCGCTATGCTATCCTCGAACTTGCTGATGGCGCCTGGCGCGTCACGTTTCGGCACGTGCCGTATGATCACGGCGCGATGGCCGCGCTGGCGCGGCAAAACGGCCAAGCCGAACTGGCGGACGCGCTGGCGACGGGGTGGATCAGATAGTCCCGGACTACGAGATCATCCGCCACAAAAGCAAAACGGCCGGCTATTCGCCGGCCGTTTCAAAATCAGAAAATCGAAACCGGTCAGACCGCCGCCGTGATCCACTGCTGCAGCTTCGCCTTCGGCGCGGCGCCGACCTGGCGGGAGGCCATCTCGCCGCCCTTGAAGATCATCAGGGTCGGGATCGACATCACGCCGTATTTCGAGGCGGTCTTCGGGCTCTCGTCGACGTTCAGCTTCACGATCTTGACCTTGTCGCCCATGGCGCCGGAAATCTCGTCGAGCGCAGGCGCGATCATGCGGCAGGGACCGCACCATTCGGCCCAGAAATCGACGACCACCGGCCCGGTCGCCTTGAGCACTTCGGCTTCGAAATCGGCGTCAGAAACCTTGCCAACGGCCATCGGAATTACCTCTCGGTTAGAAATTAAGGGGCGCGGTCAAGAATCGCGCCCTGGGATGATAGTGGCAAACCTATGAACGCGATCCTGTCGGGTCAAGCGCGGTCACGCCGAGATGATGGATGCCAGCTCGGCCTCCAGCGCGGAAGCGGAAATCTCCATCAATTCAGAGGTTTCGGTCCAAAGCAGCGCCGCCCGCACCGGGCGCTGGGGATAAAGCTTGCCGAGCACCGCCCGGTACAGCGCGAGCTGGCGGACATAGCCCCTCGGCGCCTCCTCGGGCCGGCCCGGCGGGGCGTGGTTGGTCTTGAAATCGACGATCAGGACTTCGCGCTCGGTCACCACGAGGCGGTCGATCTGCCCGGACACCAGCGCCGGCCGTCCGCCCGGCCGCTCCAGCCGTCCGACGATCGAGACTTCGGCGCGGCTGCCCGGGGCGAAAGCGTGCGCAAACCGCGCATCGGCGATCAAGGCGAGCGTGCTTTCGGCCAGCACCCGCCGCTCCTCCTCGGCCCAGCCATCGGCATTGCGGGCCAGATAGGTCAGCGCGGCCTCGCGGCGGCGCTCGGCGACGACATCGGGCAGCGACTGCAGAAGCCGGTGCACCAATGTGCCGCGCTGCAGGGCACGGGCACGCTGCACGAGGGATTCGGCCGTCCGCACCGGGTGCTGCTCGCTGTATGTCGGGTCCGAAGGCCGCAACAGGCTTTCCGGGGAAATTTCGGGCTGTGCCGGCGTCAGCAGCCAGGTGGGCAGCACGATCGGCGCCGCCGGGGACGACGCAGCACGCGGAGCGGCCGAGGGTGCGGACTCCTCGGGCCGCGTATAGCGCTTTACCCGACCTATGGCGGTCTCGACCTCCTGAAGCTGCAATCCAGAACCGTCGAGCCCCTTGGTGATCAGATCGTACCAGGACAGCGGCCGGACGCTCTTCATGTTGCCGGGCAAGCAGCCGCCGACGATCAGGCGGTCCGCCGCACGCGTCATCGCGACATAGAGCAGGCGGCGGTATTCATCCTCGGTATCGCCGATCATCGCCGCACGGGCCGCGACGACCGCGGGCGGATCCTCGGCCTTGCGGCCGGCCCAGACCACGACACCGGGCGCATGCGGATCGGCATTGCCCAGCGGCAGGTTGATGAGTTTCAGCCGCTGCGTGTCCGAGGGCGAGGTCGTGGTGTCCACCAGGAACACGACGGACGCTTCCAGGCCCTTGGCGCCATGCACCGTCATGACACGGACCTCGTCGCGCGAGATCTCCATGTCGCGCTTCACTTCGAGATCGGCGGTGCGCAGCCACGCCATGAAGCCCTGCAGCGAGGCCGGCGCCTTGCGTTCGTAGCTCAGCGCCAGTTCCAGAAACTCATCCAGCGCGTCGTTCGCCTCGTGCCCGAGCCGGCGCAGGATTCGCGCGCGGCCGCCATCGCCGCCGAGCAGCCAGGCATAGAACGCAAACGGCGTTTCGCTGGCAAAGCGGCGCTCGCACTGCTCGAGCCGCCACAGCGCATCCCGCAGCCGGCCATCAGCCGCGGCGCGCGCGGTCAATGCGGCGCGCAAGGATCCCTTGCGATGCCAGGCGATCTTGAACAGGTCGTCATCGTCGAGCCCGAACAGCGGGCTCTTCAGCGCCACTGCCAGCGCCAGATCGTCCTGCGGCAGCAGCAGCGCGTCGGCCAGGTTCATCAGGTCGATGATCGCGATGTGCTCGGTCAGCTTGAGGCGGTCGGCGCCCGCGACCGGGATGCCGGCGTGCTTCAGCGCCTGGATCACGGCGTCGAACGCGTTGCCGCGTCGCCGCACCAAGACCAGCATGTCGCCATAGCGCAGCGGACGGCGGTCGTTTTTGCTTCCGGTCATCGCACCGCTGCCGACCAGCGCCTTGATCTCGGCCTGGATGCGTCGGGCCAGCTTCACTTCGGGGCTGGTCGCGGAGACGCCGTCGAATGGCGCGCGCCAGCCCTCGATATCCTGCCGGTCATCGGCTTCCGCCAGCTCCCAGAGATCGATCTGGCCGGGACCAGCATCGGCCAGCGCATGATGGATCGGGTTGCCGATATCGACCGCGTGAATGCTGCGGTAGATGTCCTGCTCGCGAAACACCTGATCGACCGCGTGAAGGATCTCCGGTCCGGAGCGGAACGAATAGGTGAAGGAAACCGGATCGAACTTCAGTCCGGCGCCCTCGAACTTCCGCTGCAAGGCGCGGCGGCGCAGGTCGAATTCGCGCGGGGCCGCGCCCTGGAACGAAAAGATCGATTGCTTCTCGTCGCCGACCGCGAACACCGTTCGCACCACGCCGTCGCGCGCGCCGGTACCCGAAGTGAATTCGGAGATGATGTGCGCGACGATGTCCCATTGCCGCGGGCTGGTGTCCTGCGCCTCGTCGATCAGCACATGGTCGACGCCGCGATCGAGCTTGTAATGCACCCAGCCCGAGGAGACGCGGTCGAGCATTTCCAGCGTCTTGTCGATCAGGTCGTCATAGTCGAGCAGGCCGCGCTCCTGCTTCTCGCGGCGATAGTTCGCCGCTGCAGCGGTTGCGATATATAGCAGCGCCTCGGTACGGTCGCGCGCCACCAATGCGCGGCGGCGTTCGATCAGGGGAAGGACGCGGCCGACTTCCGAATCGAACAATCGACCAACCGCAGGATTCTTTTTGACAAAGCTGTTGGTGACGACCGTTGCTCTTGGCGTGCGTTCATCTGTGAGAAATAACCCGAGATACGCGTCAACTTGGGCAGCCCCGGTAAATACCAGCGCCTCACGAAGTCGGTCGGCCTGTTTCTGGTCGGCTTTACTGCTAGTATCCAGAACCAGGGCGATTTCCTGCCATTGCGATCGCGGCAGGTTGGGTCCTTCAACAATCTCACGCTCGACATCTTCAATGCGATCATCGGGATTGACGCCGAGCGCCGCTGAAATTTGCTCAGCGGCCGCCTGCGCGCTGCCGGCGGCATCCGTCCATGCCATGAAATGATCGCGGCTGAGACAGGCTTCGCGCACGACGTCCTTGAAGGTGACGTCGGCAGCGCTCGCCATCGCCGTCATCAGCGCGCGCCCGGTCGCGCTGTCAGGGTTGCGCGACGCCTCGAGGAAAACGGCGAGATTGGCACGCTCCATCATCTCGTTCTGGTCGCGCTCGTCGAGCACGGCGAACCGCGCCGGCACGTTGGCCTCGAACGGGAATTGCTGCAGCAGCCGCGTGCACAGCGCGTGGATGGTCTGCACCTTCAGCCCGCCCGGCGTCTCCAGCGCGCAGGCGAATAGTTTGCGCGCCGATTTGCGCAGGCGTGCGCTGGGATGGGGAATGCCGGCCTCGCGGATCGCCGCATCCAGCGCGTCGTCGTCGAGCGTCACCCAATGGCCCAGCGTGGTGAACACGCGCTCCGCCATGTTGGCGGCGGCGGCTTTCGTGAAGGTGATGCAGAGAATTTTCTCCGGCGCCACGCCGTCGAGCAAGAGCCGGATCACCCGCTGCACCAGCACATGCGTCTTGCCCGAGCCCGCGTTCGCCGAGACGAAGGCGGACGCCGCCGGATCGGACGCACGCGCCTGCGTCGCGCGAACGGCGTCGGGTATGATGCGCCGGGCCTTCACCATTCCTCGATCCCCAGGCCGCCGGCCGCCGACCATTCCTTGATGCGGGCGAGGTCGTCGTAAGCGCCATAACGGTTCGACCACATCGACAGGTTCAGCGAGGTATAGGCGGTCTCCACGTTCTCGAATTTTCGGATTAGCGCTTCAAGCTGCTCGCGCGCGTAGTCGGCCGCTTCGTCCGGCCGTTGCGGCGTGTCGTTGTTCCTGATTTTCAGTTCCAGCGAGCGCTGTTCGCCGGGCGGATTGTTGCCGCTGAGCCTGATATAGACGAGTTCGCCGACAGATGAGCCGGCGTGGATATTCTCAAACCCGCCCTCGCGCAGGATCGCGGCCTCCAGCGTCAGTTGCGGCGAGAGGCCCATCCGCACCTGCTTGCCGGTCGGTGGCTGTCCGGTCTTGTAGTCGAGGATCGCAAAGCTGCCGTCATGGCGCTGCTCGATCCGGTCGGCGCGCGCGGACAGCGTGAAGATGCGCTCGTTGTCGAGCGGAATCTTGATCTCGCCTCTGATCTCGGCGGCAATTTTCTCGATGTCGTCGCGCCGAGCCTTTTCCCAATCCGCAAACCAGGTGGCGATGCGCTGAAACCGCGGCCACCACAGGGCGCGTGCCTCCGGCCGCTCCATCAGCGGCGCGAAGTATTTTTCACCGATGCCGCGCAGCGCCAGCGCGGGCTCCGGCGGAAGCGCGTCGGCGAATTCTTGCGTGAATTCGCCGAGCGCGTCATGGATCGCCGAGCCGCGATCGGCCGCCGACAATGGCATGTCGACGGGATCGAGCGGATCAAGCCGCAGAATATATTTTGCGTAGATCGTATAGGGATCGCGCAGCCAATCCTCGATCGCCGTGACCGACAGCTTGAGTGGCCGCGTCTCGACCGGTGGCTTCGGCGCGGGCTGCTCGATCGGCTTGACCTCGTCGGGCTGATCCAGTTCGGCGGCGAATCGGACGTAATTTTCTCCGGCACGTTTGGCTTCCTCCCAGCGCGGTTCACCGGCCACCGCCTCCAGGCGGTGCAGGAAGCGTGAGGCGACCGCCGGCGCGCCGCCGACTTTTGCCGAATGGGTGAGAATCACATCTGGCGTGCCCAGCAATTGCGCGAAGTCGTGCGCAGAGAGGCCGATGCGCCGCTCCGGCAGGTCGAGGCCGAGTTCATGGCGCATCGGCCGGCTCAGCCACGGATCGACTCGCGGCGCCGGCGGCCACACGCCTTCGACCAGCCCGCCAAGGATGACGCGGTCGGATTCGGTCAGCCGCGCTTCGAGCTGGCCGTAGATTTGGAGTTGTGCATTCGCGGATTCCGGCCGCCGCACCATGCGATCGGCATAGGCGGTCTGGAACACATCGGGGTAATCGCCGAGCTGGACCATCAGGCCGCTCGGCTTTTGCTCGGCAAGCAGGTCGTCGAACGCCGCTGACAGGGCCGAGCCTTGGGCTTCCTCGAAGACGACTGCAACGCCGTTCTGATCCGAGGACAGCGCGATCAGCGCTTCACGATGGCGCAGCGCCAGCTCTGCGAAATCGTACGGCTTCGATGAACCCATGATTTCCAGCGGCGACAGCGCCTTCTGCAACGCCGCGATCAGCGCATGGACCTGATCGAGCTCGTCATCCCTTAGTTTCGCGCGTGGCTCCGAGGCGTGAAGCGAGGAGGTTTCCTTGCGCCGGAGTTTTCCGAGCTCGACGCGGAAACGATCGAAGTCGCGCGCCAAGCCGGCCGTTCCTGCCTGCGGCCGGGTGCCGCGCAGCAGCGCCAATTCGAGGCTCTCGATGACATGCTTGAATGCGCCGGGTGCGCCACCGAGCCGAAACAGCGGATGCTTCAGCAGCGCCAGCAGCGTCGAAGGCTCCAGCCCTTGGGCGGCGGCTTCTGCGGCGAGGCGGGCAAAAATGCCGCTTGGCGTGTCCATCAGCGCGTCGCCGCCGGAATCGTCGAACTCGAGATTCCAGCGCCTCAGCGCCGCCATCACCCGACGCGCCAGCGCGCGGTCCGGCGTTACCAGCGCGGCTGACTTACCGAGGTGCCGCGCCTCGCGCATCGCCACCGCAATCGCCAGCGCTTCCATCTCCGAGTTGGGCGCTTCGACGACGGCGAGATTTGCCATGCCGGCCGCGATCCTCGCAGACACTTCCGGCAGTGCCAGCCGGTCGTGCCATTGCTCGGTCGCCGTCGACGGGCGCATCGTCTCCGATACAAGTACTTCTCGGCCCAGCGGCGCCGGCTTGCCGAGAAGTTCGACATCGCTTCGATTGATGCCAAAGCGATCCAGCAATCCATGCATCGCGAATTGCGGGTGGTTCGAGGAGGGCTGCGTGGTGAATTTGCCCTGCGCGTCTCTGACGCCGCCGATCGTCTGCCAGGCTTCCTCGTCGAGATCGGTGTCGAGCCCCGGCAGCACCACCGCGCCCTGCTTCAGGTGGGCTACGGCAGTGAGGAATTTCGCGGTTGCCGGCATCGAACCGGTCGAACCTGCCGCGACCACCGGCCCCTCATGATGTGCGGTCAGGCGCGCGGCTTCCGCCTCAATCAGGCGGTCGCGCCGTTCCGCAGGTTCGATTCTTGCGATTTCCTTTAAGTGCTCCGGCCATGCCTTGCGCGCGATGCGCAGGAATTCCAGCGAGTGCTGCCAATATTTGTCGAACTGGTCGGGCACCAGCCTGTCGAGCGCTTCCCAGGCGACGCCGCGCGTCACCATGTCGTCCATCAGCCGCGCCAGATCGCTGGCCAGCGCCAGCGTCGAGGCCGCGCCGCCGACCACGAGCGGCGCCGACACCGGGCTTTTTGCCCATGCCGCAACCAGATGCGCCAGCGTCAGGCGGCGCTCCAGTTCGCCGAGCCGTGGCGGAATGTCGAGCGGCGAGACGCCGCTGAATTGTTCGGAACCTTCCGCAAACGCCAGCTCGTCCTCGTCGATGTCGCCGAGGGCTACGATGCGCGGCAGGATCGCGGCGTCGGTCTTCAGCTCATCAAGAAAAATCTCCCGCGCCAGCCGCCCGGCGCGCCGGGTCGGCAGATAGAGCGTTGCCGTTGCGAGATTCAGCGGATCCTTTCGCGCCTCGAATCCCTCGACCAGCCGGCCGTCGACCAGCGCCGCGATGACGGTGCGCAGGAACGGTGCGGAGACGGGAACGCTGAAAACGCGCATGGGCTTCCTGATTCGAGATCAGGGGCAATATAGGAAGGAATGAGGGGGAGGTCATGCGGGTGAGGGCGGCGTCCCCGCTACTCACTGCCAAAGCAGTCCGGGCCCACTCTACTTTGCATGGGCTTGTTTTCGAGATTTTTGTCTGAGCGGTAGGGTGGGCAAAGCGAAGCGTGCCCACCATTCCTACCGAAATCCGGGATGCATGGTGGGCACGGCGCGACGCGCCTTTGCCCACCCTACGGGACTACTGGTCCAGCGTAGGATCAGGCCACGCTTTCCAAAAACGCCTCTTCCGCCGCCTGTACCGCGTCGGGCGTTCCGACATGCATCCAGACGCCATCGAGCCTGAGGCCAAACAATCGTTCCTGCTCGTTGGCGCGGTCGAACATTTTGGTCAGCGAAAACTCGCCTGCCGGCGCGTCGGCAAACAGCGAGGGCGACATGATTGCGGCTCCCGCATAGACGAACGGCACCACCTGATGTTCGCGCCGCTTGCGCAGCGCGCCATCCGGCAGCATGGCGTAGTCGCCGCGGCCGGCATAGCCGATGCTGTTCGTGGTCGGCGCCATCAGGAGCAGGATGTCCATGCGATCCGCGTCGAAGGTTTCGGCAAGACGCGTCAGATTGGGCCGTACGCCATCGATCCACATCGTATCGGCGTTGACGTGGAAGAACGGCTCCTTGCCGAGCAGCGGCAGCGCCTTCACCACTGCGCCGCCGGTGCCGAGCACCTGGTCGCGTTCGTCGGAAATGATGATGCGGGGCAGGCTACGGTTCGCGGTGTGCTGGATGATCTGGTCAGGCAGGTAATGCACATTGACCACGGCCTCGCCGACGCCGGCGCCGGCGAGCTTGTCGAGCACGTGATCGAGCAACGGCTGGCCGGCCACGCTCACCAGCGGCTTCGGCATGTGGTCGGTCAGCGGGCGCATGCGCAAACCGAGACCGGCGGCAAGGACCATGGCTTTGGTGGGCGTAACGGACATTCTTGGAGTTTCTCGAACCTTCAAATTGCGCCGTGGATCATACCACGGCGATTCGCTTGAACCCAGCAACCATGAGGCCTTAGTGGCCGCACATGACGGCCGTACGACGGCCGCCGGTGCTTGCCAACTTCAGGCTTCGGCGTCCTCGGCCCCGCGCTTGGCCATTTTCTTCTTCTTGTCGCCCTGCTTCAGGAAATTGACGCCGATCTGATCGCCATTGACCCAGGCCAGCTCGCAGCGCCGATAGGCCAGTCCCGTCGATGACAACAGCAGGAAGAATTCCTTCAGATGCAGGCCCTCGACCGAGCCTTCGACCGTCAGCTTGGCGCCGGTCTCGGAGACGTCTTCCATCACGCAATCACGCCGCCAGGTGCCGTCGATCCCCATCATGTGCGCCGCAAAGCCGCGCTCGAATACGACTCGATCTCCCTTGCGCCGTTCCGCCGCCGCCATGGCCGTCCTTCCGTTTCAAAAAATGCTGGTCCACGCCTGCGCAGCGTGCCGGTTCCAGATTAAATGCGGGGTGGCTAACAGGAGGTAAATCAGGGCAGGGGCGGCGGCACGTTGGCGGCGTACCATTCGCGAAACGCCGCCAGGGCGGGGTGCGCCAGCGAGCGGTTCAGGTAGGTCCAGATCCGGGGCTGATGGCGCAGATATTGCGGCTTGCCGTCGCGCCCGTTGAGCCGGGCGAAGGTACCGAGCAGGCGCGTATTCCGCTGCGCCGACATGATGGCGTAGAGCTCGGCAAAGCTGGCCGGATCGAACTGGCCATCTGCCGCGCGGCGCGCCTTGATGTAGCGGGTCAAGAGCGACAACTCGAGCGGTTCGGGGACGTCGATCCGCGCGTCCTGCAACAGGGATACCAAATCGTAGGCGGCAGGGCCCAACGCGGCGTCCTGGAAGTCGATGATGCCGACACGTAAAATCCCGGTGCGATCGTCGAGCCAGATGATGTTGGGCGAATGAAAATCACGCAGCACCCAGGTTCGCGGCGCAGCCGCCGGCTTTTCGAGTAGTGTTCGCCACATCGCGACGAATTCGTCGCGTTGTTGCGGACTGACTTCAGCGCCGTGAACCGGCAGATACCATTCGAGCATCAGCCCGATCTCGACCAGCCATGCATCGATATCGTAGACCGGAATTTCGTAAGAGCCCTGCGGCCCGAGCGGCGCCGTTTCGGGCAGGGTTTCGCGGTGTAACGCCGCGAGCATGTCGGTTGCCGCCTCATAGCGCTCGGCGATCGGTCGCGGCGGGTCGCCTTCGACGATGCCGGCGCTGCCGAAATCCTCGGTGATCAGAAAACCGGAATCGAGATCGGCGTGGCGGATCGCGGGCGCCGAGAAGCCGTGTGCGCGCAGGCCGTTGTCGATGGCGACGAACGGCTTGACATCCTCGGCGAGATGAACGGCCGCGCTGTAGGATTTTCCGGCATAGATCGCCGGTCCGTCCGGACGGCGCGGCGAATTCATCAGGATGGATGTGCCGTCGTCGCCGATCAGGCGCGCGTAGGAGCGCGTCGAGGCGTCGCCGGGCATGCGCTCGCGCGCTGCATCGAGGAAGCCGGCTTCAGTGAGAAATTTGCGCAAGCTGCTTAGTCGCGCCACCTGCGCCGCCGCTTTGCCATAGCCGGTGATTTCGGCGGCCCGCGCGCTCGATCCGAGCGCGGGACGATGGCTGAAGGCGATGTCGATGCGATCTTCGGGCAGTGCGTCGGGTGCGCGCTCCGGCCATTCGATCAGCGCCAGCGTGCCCTCCGGCAGCGGCGACAAGCCGATTTCCTCCAGCTCGCTCGAATCGTTGATGCGGTAGAGATCGGCGTGGACAATCGGAAACGGCAGCTCGTAGCTCTGCGCCAGCGTGAATGTCGGGCTCGGCACTTCGAGCGCGGGATCGTCGGCGAGATAGCGGATCATGGCGCGCGCCGCCGCGGTCTTTCCCGCGCCGAGATCGCCCGACAGCGTAATGACGTCGCCGGGGCCGACCAGCAGCGCGAGGTCGGCCATCAGATGCGCCGTTGCCGCCTCGTTCGCCAACGCCACTGTAAATGTCGCAGGCGCGGTCATTCGGCGGCGTTACGGTGGGCGTTCTGGTCGATCGGAAAATCGCAGGTGACGGTCGTGCCTCTGCCGACGACCGAGTCGACGCGCACTTTGCCGCCATGCAGTTCGACGAACGAGCGTACCAGCGACAGGCCGAGGCCTGCGCCGCGGTGGCGCGAGCCGTGGGAGTGGCTCTCAAACCAGTCGAATACCCTGTCTTTCACTTCGGCGGGAATGCCGGGGCCGGAATCGGAGACGGTGAAGATCACGCGATGCTCGGTTCGCCGCGCGCTGATCGTGACCGCGGCATCGTGCGGCGAGAACCCGACCGCGTTGGCAAGCAGGTTATAGAGCACTTGCACCACGCGCCGCTCGTCGCCGGTGAAGTTGCCGATCTCAGGATCGATATCGACCTTGAGCTCGATGCGGTCGGTCGCCAGCCGGTCCTGGATGCCTTCGGCGGCGGCCTGAATGGCTCCTTCGATATTGACCGGGCCGAGCTCGAGCTTCATGGCGCCGGCATCGATGGTGGCGAGATCGAGGATGTTGTTGGTGAGCGCGAGCAGCGCGTTGGTCGACTTGGTGACGTAGTCGAGATACTCGGCCTGCTTTGGCGTCAGCGGGCCGGTCGAGGGATCGCTGAGGAAATGTGCGAAGCCGATGATGGTGGTCAGCGGTGCGCGCAGCTCGTAGGACACGTGGTGGACGAAATCCACCTTCATCTGGTCGGCGGCTTCCAGCGCCTCGTTGCGCTCGCGCAGCGCGCGCTCGACATTTTCGGTATCGGTGATGTCCTGGAATGTCAAAAGAGTCGCGCCGTCGGGCAGCGGCATGGTCATGCAATCCAGCACGCTGCCGTCCTTGCGTTCGAGTTTCTGCGCCACCTGCGCCCGGTTCTCGATCGCGGTGATCGCCTCGCGCAGCGTCCGCCAAGTCAACGCATCGTCGAACAGCGGCTTGCACCACGCTTCCACGGTTTCGATGTGGGGCTGTTCTTTGAGCGCTTCCGCCGAGAGCTTCCACATTTTCAGGAAAGCGGGATTGAACAGTTCCACGCGGCCGTTGCTGCCGAACACCGCGACCGCTTCAGCCAGATTGTCGAGCGTTTCATGCTGAACCCGGGTCAGCCGGTCATAGCGGCGTGCGAGATCCAAGCTTTCGGTGACATTGTCGAACAGATAGGTGACGCCGCCCTCGAGGTTCGGCGTGGTGACGACGCTGACGGCGCGGCCGTCGGGCAGAAACCAGGTGTAGTTCTCCGGCTCGACGGCGCGGTAGGCTTCGTGGAGCTTGGCCTTCCAGGCGCGGAAATCCGGTTGCTCGGGCAGTTTGCGCGCCGCGCGCAGCCGATCGAGCACGCTTGAATCGTCGGGGTTGGAATCGAGGAAGGCTTGATCGAGGCCCCACAGCCGCCGGTAGGATTCGTTGTAGAAGGCAAGCCGCCGCTGGCCATCGAATACCGCAACCCCCGACGACAACTGGTCGAGGGTGCGGCGATGGGCTTCCGCCATCCGCTCCATGGCGTCGCGTAACTGGGTTGCCTCGCTGGCGTCGATGGCGATGCCGGCGCTGCCGCCGCCGAGCTTGAGCGCCTGAACGTCATAGATGCGCCGCTCGCCGCCGACCACGATCGGCAGCCGCGCGGCGTAGGTGGAATTGTCGTTCAGCACCCGGCCCATCTCGGAACGCTGGTCGTTCTCCAGCAGCTCGAGGTTGCGGTAGATCGTGTCCGCGACGCTTGCGCCTTCGGTGGCCCGCACATAGGCGGTGTTCGCGTAACGCAGATTGCCCTCGGCGCTCTTGGCCCAGATCGGCCAGGGCGCCGCGGCGGCGAAGTCGCGCAGCAAATCGGTCTCCTCCAAAAGCGTCCTGTAGCGGAGATTGGATTCGGCGAGCTCACGGCGCAAGCCGCCAAGTTCGCGAATCCGCACAATGGCTTGCCCCCCAATGGCGCGGCCCATCGCTTCGATGGCGCGGCCATTCGAGGTGGAGAGGTTGAGCAGAAAGCCTTCGCCGGCCTCGCGCAGCGCGTCGACCGCATGGTCCATCTGCAGCGCCGGTTCCGGCGGCAGCCAGGTTCCAAAGGCGAGAATGCGTTGCGGCGAATTCGACAGTGCGTCCTGCGAGATCAGAAGCGAAGTGTCGCCGCTGATCTGGGGCCGGTTGTCCCCCGCGGCCCAGGCGATCAGGATCTGCGGCTCGGCGAACAACAGCGCGCGCAGCCGGTCGGCTTGTACCTGCAGATCGGCGATGTCGGAGCGCAGGTCGAGTTCCATCCGGGTGGCCCGAATCCGCGTGCGCATCAGCAGGATCGCGGCCACCACGGTAAAACCGAGCAGCGATAGCGCCGTGGTCAGCGCCGCGAACTCCTGGTGATTGAGGTCGAACAAGGCGGAAATCGCCTGCGTGATCGTCAATTCGTCGGCCAACGCGGGCTCCGGCAGCGCGGAGAGGGCGGTGGCGAGCGCAATCACGCCGTGGCGCGCCAGTGAGGTGCACGACAGCAGGGTTCGACGCATCGCAGCGACTACGCCCGACATTATTTGCCCCAAGAACGCATGACTGCTGGCACCACCCCCAGCGCATAATCCGCCAAAATGTGAGCGGTTTGCGTTGAGATTATGCGCCGACTAAGGATTGAGCGCGCCCGGACACAAAACCGGACCCCACTTTTGCTGGTCGCGCTCTACACGAATCGGGTCGAGAGTATCCCCTTCGGAAGTCGACCGGTAAGAGTCCAGACCGTGAACGCAAAACTGCCTGTGAAAAAATCAAGGCGGCATCGTTCAGAACCGTTCAAACCGAACGATTCAGCGTCCGGTCGAGCCGAAACCGCCACTGCCACGGCCGGTTGCCATCAGCGAAGTGACGGGAACCAGTTTCGCCTGCACCACAGGCGCAATCACCATCTGCGCGATGCGCTCGCCGCGCTTGATTGGAAAGGGCGTATCGCCGTGGTTGATCAGGAGCACGTTGATCTCGCCGCGGTAGTCCGCATCCACCGTGCCGGGCGAGTTCAGCACCGTGACGCCGTGTTTGGCGGCAAGTCCGGAGCGCGGCCGCACCTGCGCCTCATATCCGGAAGGCAACGCGATCGTGAGTGCGGTCGGCACCATCGCGAATTTTCCGGGCGGGAGGATCAGCGGCGTATCCGCAGGCACCGCCGCGAGCAGGTCGAGCCCGGCGGCATCGGCGCTCTGATAGGCCGGCAGTGCGAGACCCTCACCATGTGGCAGTTGGCAGACATCGACCCTCACCGTCACGCTCACGAATTCTTCTCCATGGTCTGCGCAATCTTCGCCACCAGTTCGGCTGCGACCTGTTCCTTGGTCATCACCGGCCAAGACTCCACTTTAATGTTGTTGACGTTGATGTCCTCGCCGTCGCGCGTCAGCAGGTGAACGGTGTTGCGGTCGCCGCCCATCACGCCAGTTGAAGGCGACACGTCATTGGCGACGATCCAGTCGCAGCCCTTGCGCGCGATCTTGGCTTTTGCGTTGTCGATCAGATGTTCGGTCTCGGCGGCAAAGCCGATCACCAGCGGCGGACGCTTCTCCTTCAGTTTCGAGATCGTCGCCAGAATGTCGGGATTTTCCACCAGTGCGAGCTGCGGCATGCCGGCGGACGTCTTTTTCAGTTTCTGCTCGCCTTCATTGGCAACGCGCCAGTCGGCAACGGCGGCGGCGAAGATCGCGATGTCCGCCGGCAAGGCGGCTTCCACCCGATGCAGCATGTCACGCGCCGATTCGACCCGGATCACCGTGACGCCGGGGGGATCGCGCAAGTCGACCGGGCCGGACACCAGCGTGACGTCCGCGCCCGCAGCCTGTGCCGCGGCGGCGATGGCAAAACCCTGCTTGCCGGACGAGCGGTTGGCGATATAGCGCACGGGATCGATCGCCTCATGCGTCGGCCCTGCCGTAATCAGCACACGCTTGCCCGCGAGCGGGCGTGGTCGCGGCGGGCGCAGGATGTCGACGGCGGCGGCGGCAATCTCGACCGCCTCCGACATCCGCCCGATGCCGGCCTCATTGGACTCGGCCATTTCCCCGGCGTTGGGGCCGATCATGTGAACGCCGTCGCGGCGAAGCTGCATGACGTTGCGGCGGGTGGCGGCGTTGTTCCACATCAGGGGGTTCATCGCAGGCGCCAGCAGGATTGGCCGGTTGGCTGCCAGCAGGATGGCGGTAGCGAGATCGTCGGCATGGCCGTGCGCCATCTTCGCCATCAGGTCGGCGGTCGCCGGCGCCACGATGATCAGATCGCATTCGCGCGCCAGCCGGATGTGTCCGGCGTCGAATTCGCTCTCGGGATTGAACAGGTCCGTATAGACGCGCTCGTGCGACAGCGCGCTGGCCGAAAGCGGCGTGACAAATTGCTGCGCTGCCTTGGTCAGCACGCAGCGGACGTGAACGTGTCGCTCCTTCAGCCGCCGGATCAGCTCCAGCGACTTGAAAGCGGCGATGCCGCCGCCGATGATCAGGGTGACACTCCGTTCGCTGGAGGCGCTGACCGGCACTGCCTGTGCGTTGGCCTCTGCGGATGGTGGTGACGTGGTGGCGCCTGATAGTTCGGGGCGCCCTTGGATGAGTTCTCCCAGGATGACCCGGACTTCCTCTTCGACGGAGCGGCCGTTTCCCGCCGACCGGAGCCGCAGATAGGCTTTGACGGTTTCATCGAGTTTTCGGATGGTCAGGCTGGCCATAGGGCGGCCTCCGGCAAATTATGCAGGCAATGCTAGCACGCTATGCTAGCATTGCAATCACAACTGCAGGATCGCAAACAGGATTCCGATAAAGGTCGCTGCGATGATCCACAGCGCCACCGTGCGCCAGCGGCTCTTGCGGCCTTCGGCCCGGCCGAGCGCCGCAACGGTTTCCGGCGACAGCGTCAGGCCCTCGCGGGACATCTTTTCCATGTTCTCGATCACGGCAACTGCCCGCGACGCGATCGCCGGCAGGCCCGTCATGACGCGGCCGAGTTCGCCGGCGCCGGTCATCGCTCCCTGAACCCGCCCGAGCGGGCCGAGATTGCGCTCGATCCATTCGCGCACCACGGGATCGGCGACCTTCCAGATATCGAGCTTGGGGTCGAAGCCGCGGGCGACCCCTTCGACCACCACCATGGTCTTCTGTAGCAGGATCAGTTCGGGCCGGGTCTGCATGTCGAACAGGCCGGTGACCTCGAGCAGCAGGGTCAACAGCTTCGCCATCGAGATTTCTTCGGCGGTGCGGTTGTGGATCGGCTCGCCGATGGCGCGGATGGCTTGCGCGAAATTTTCCACCGAATGATGCCCCGGCACGTAGCCGGCCTCGAAATGGACTTCCGCAACGCGGCGGTAGTCGCGCGTGATGAAGCCCAAGAGAATTTCGGCGAGGAAGCGCCGCTCCTTCACGCCGAGCCGACCCATAATGCCGAAATCGACCGCCACCAGCCGGCCGGCATCGTCGAGAAACAGATTGCCGGGATGCATATCGGCATGAAAGAAGCCGTCGCGCAGCGCGTGGCGCAGGAAACTCTGAATCACCTTGCGCCCGAGGTCGGGCAAATCGACCTGCGCTGCTTCGAGGCGCGCATGGTCGTTCAGTGCGATGCCGTCGATCCATTCCATCGTCAGCACGTTATGAGTGGTGCGGTCCCAGTCGACGACCGGCACGCGGAAATCCGGATCGTCGCGGGTGTTCTCCGCCATCTCGGACAAGGCGGCAGCCTCAAGCCGCAGGTCCATCTCCATCGCGACCGTGCGCGACATCGTGTTGATGACCTCGATCAGCCGCAGCCGCCGCGCTTCGGCCGAATGCGCTTCCGCGTTGTGTGCGACAAAGAAGAAGTCGGAGAGGTCGCGGCGAAAACGCGAGGCGACGTTGGGCCGGAGTACCTTTACGGCGACCGGCTGGCGCACGCCATTGCGCTCGATCTCGCCGCGATGCACCTGCGCGATGGACGCGGCGGCGACCGCCGGGCCGAGGCTGACAAAGGCCTTGGCCACAGAGCGTTCCAGCGACAGTGCGATCACCGCTTCCGCTTCACTTTGCGAAAACGGCGGCAGCCGATCCTGCAGGCTTTCCAGGTCGCGCGCCATAGCAACCCCGACCACGTCGGGGCGGGTCGCCAGAAACTGCCCGAGCTTGAGGTACGCCGGTCCCAGCCGCGTCAGCGCGCGGGATAGCCGTGGGCCGGATTTGGCGCCGGGCCGTTCGATCAATCGCGCCAGTCGCAGCGCGAGCTGCCCGGGTGCCGGCACCAGGCTCGGGTCGACGACGCCGAACACGCCCTCGCGCGCGAACACGTAAGCGGCGCGGACAAGCCGCGCGATGTGGGTCGCCGCAGAAATCACAAGCGCCAGCCCGAATGCAGCGCCACGATCCCGCCGGACAGGCTTTCCCATTTCACCCGCGCAAAGCCGGCGCCGCGGATCATCTCGGCAAATACATTGGGCCGGGGAAATTTCCGGATCGATTCGACGAGATACTGATAGGATTCGGCATCGCCGGTCACGGCGCGGCCGAGCGGCGGGATCACCCTGAACGAGAACTGGTCGTACAGCCAGTCCAGTCCGGGAACGTCGACGGTGGAGAATTCCAGACACAGGAATCGGCTGCCCGGCCGCAGCACGCGATAGGCTTCGCGCAGCGCCGCATCGATCCGCGGCACGTTGCGAATGCCGAAGGCGATGGTGTAGGCGTCGAAGGAGCGATCCGGGAAAGTCAGCGCCTCGGCATTGCCTTCGACGAAAGACACCTGATGGTCGAGATGCTGCGCCAGCGCGCGGTTGTGGCCGACCTCGAGCATATCCGTATTGATGTCGCAGACGGTGGCGCGGAAGCCAAAGCCTGCGGCCTTGGCCGCGCGGAAGGCGATATCGCCGGTGCCGCCGGCGACGTCGAGCAGCGTGAACGGCGCATCACTTTTCGGCGGGTTGAGCGCCGTGATCATGATGTCTTTCCAGACCCGGTGCAGGCCCGCCGACATCAGGTCGTTCATCAGGTCATAGCGTCTTGCCACGCTGTGAAACACGTCGTTCACCAGCGTCTGCTTGTCCCCTAAGGGCACGTCCCTGAAGCCAAAATGGGTGGTTTGATCCGGCCGAACCATTAGATGTACTCCACTAGCGGACCATAGCGCGCCCGTCGCAATGGCGCTATCACGTCACCTCCATAAGGTGAATGCCTTCATGCCTGAATTGCCCGAAGTTGAGACCGTCCGCCGCGGCCTGCAACCCGCCATGGAGGGGTCGAAAATCCTCAAAGCGGAAGCCCGGCGCAAGGATTTGCGGTTTCCCTTTCAAAAAGACTTTATCGCTCGACTGGAGGGCCAGACCGTGACCGGCCTTGGCCGCCGCGCCAAATACCTGATGGCGGATCTTACCTCCGGCGATGTGCTGCTGATGCATCTGGGCATGTCCGGCTCGTTCCGGGTGCTCGATGGCGGCACTAACAATACGCCCGGCCAATTCCACCATCCGCGCAGCGAGGACCGCGCTCATGATCACGTGGTGTTTCACATGTCGTCGGGCAGATCCGTCGTGTTCAATGATCCGCGCCGCTTCGGTTACATGAAGATTATTGCCCGCAACGTGCTGGAGGATGAACCGCTATTGAAGGGGCTCGGTCCGGAGCCGCTCGGCAACGAATTCGACGCCGGGATGCTGGCGCGCTCGTGTTTCAACAAGAAGACCAGCCTGAAGGCCGCGCTGCTCGACCAGCGCGTGGTCGCCGGTCTCGGCAATATCTATGTCTGTGAGGCGCTGTACCGCTCGCATCTCTCGCCGCGGCGGTTGGCGGCGACGCTGGCAACGAAGAAAGGCGAGCCGACCGATCACGCCGGGCGGCTGGTGAATGCAATTCACACAGTGCTCAATCAGGCGATCAAGGCCGGCGGCTCCTCGATCAGCGATCACCGGCTGACCTCGGGCGAGCTCGGCTATTTCCAGCACTCGTTCCAGGTCTATGACCGCGAGGGCGAGAAGTGCCAAACTAAAGGCTGCGGCGGCGTCGTGCGACGCTTCGTACAGAACGGCCGTTCAACCTTCTGGTGCCCGAAATGTCAGAAATAACCAACACGCCGACGCTTGAAACGAAGCGACTGATCTTGCGGCCGCTCGCGCTGTCCGATGCGCCGGCGATCCAACGCCATTTCAACAACTGGAATATCATCCAGCATCTCGCATCGGTTGTCCCCTGGCCATATCCAGAGGACGGCGCGACGACTTTCATCACGAGGGAGTTGGAGAGGGTCGCCGCGGGGGAAGAGATCTATAATTGGATGCTGGTGCTGCGCGGCGGTGATGGCGAGGCGATCGGGAATATTCGCTTTCGCCCGAGGTCGGACAATGCGAAGGGCAACCGGGGCTTCTGGCTCGCGGAGCGCTATTGGAATCAAGGCCTGATGAGTGAAGCCGTCGCGGAGGTGAACAATTTCGTCTTCGGCGTACTGGGTCTCGAGGTTTTCTACGTCTGTAACGCGGTAACCAATGAGGCATCGCGCCGGGTCAAGCAAAAGACCGGCGCCGAATTGGTCGGCTACACCGAGCTTGCACATCACAACGGTCAGACGCTAGCGGAACGATGGCGTGTGACGCGGGAACAATGGCTGCGCCGGAACAGGTAGGCGGAGCGAAGCAATCCAGCGGGGCTGGTCGGCTGGATTGCTTCCGTTTTCGCCTCGCGCAATGACGCTGCGCGAAGCGGGAATGTCAGGCTCGAGCCGGCGCTCTCAGGAAGAGAGCGCTGTCGTTCGCGATGACCGGCAGCGCAGCCATTGCCGGAAGTATCGCAGGCGTTTCCACCAACTCCTCGATGATCGGCTCGTCGCCGGCCGCTGCCATATTGCCGAGCCGCACTTCGATCCACTGCCAGAGAGCGCGGATTTCCTCGGCAGATTTGCCGCACGGCGCGTATTCGCAGACCGCAAGTCCGGCGCTGAGCGCATCCTGATGATCGTTGCGCATCACGATCAAGGGTTTGGCAAGGATATCGCCGATGTCGAGCGCGGCCTCGTCGCTCAGTGCATTCTCCGCGCTGGCGAGCCGCGCCGCGCTCCGGATCGGCGTCTGGTTCAGGACATAGGCGAACGGCTTGTACCAGGCCCTGACGACGCTGAGCGTCGGAGCGGTCGCCTCAATGTCGGCGATGCTCGGGCGCGTCGGGATCAGGCAGAAATCGGCATAACGAATCGCCGAATTGGTCGCGGCGCTGATGCCGCCGGCGGTATCCACGATCGCGACCGTCACGCCCTCGCGGTCGAGCGATTGCAGGCGTTGTTCGACCTCCCTGGCGGCGTAGACCGGCTCGACGACCGGCGCGGCATAGGGCCGGCGGCGCTTCCAGTTCGAAAGGGTGCCCTGCGAGTCCGTCTCGATCAGGCGGACATTGTGCCCGGCCCGGATGGCGGCAAGCGCAAGGCTGATGGCGAGCGTGCTTTTGCCGGAGCCACCCTTCTGGGTGGCCAATACGATCGTCTGCATTTCAGATCCTTTGGATGGCTTTCAGGCATTTTTGGTTGCGGCACACGAGCTGCGCCGCATTCTGCGGCGCCGATTTACACGCTCGTTCAGACGTGCCCAGCCCGATCCAAAGGTCAGGGGATCGCGGTAGTCCGAATCAGTCAGTTTGCAATGATGCCCGATTATGGAAATGTGGTCATCCGGGCAAATACTGCCGTGCGGCGACCCCGGCTCTGCGGAGCAGCGCTACACGCTGCACCGCGTCCGGGACACGAGCGAGCACTATTTCCGCACGCAGATCACGCGGACCACCGACGCCTTGGCGTCCGTCGATCCGTCAGCCGCGTTGATGCCGTTGGCCTTGAGGAAGTCGCGTACCGTTTCGGCGGTCACCAGCATCGCTTGCGCCGCCGGCACGCCATTGGTAGGTCCCGCCACTTGAACCGGCTTCAACAGCGCGATGCCGGCGAATTTGCCGTCGCCGTCCTGCGCGGGCGCGCCGGAGAAGCCGAGCGCCGGCGCGGGCGTCAGCGTGATGTCGCTGCTGCCGCCTAGCTGGGCTACCGTGGCCTTGGTGCTGGTCACCGCCGCGCCGCCCTGGTTCTGCGGATCGGCAATGCCGGTGAGGTCGAGCGCCGGTTTGGTGGCAGCATTGGCGAGATTGAGCGCCTTCAGCCCGCGCACGCCATAGATGCGCAAGAGCGCCAGATCGTGCTCCTTGTCCTCGGCGACACGATCGGCATTGCCGAAGCCTGCGATCGCGACCGTGAGGCAGCCATCGGTGATCTGGCGGTCAGCCAGAATCGCGCCATCGTCGCCGACGACGACACCGGTGCCGTACTCCACGCTCTTGCGCGGGGGAGGCCCCGCCGTCTGCGCGGGCGCCGGAAATGCGTTGAACGCGCTCGACATCGCGATCACCACGGGCTCGACGGTGTTCTCGGTTGCCTGGTCGTACATGATGGTGAGGATGCGGACCTCGTCGCCTTTGAAGGTGCCGCGCATATAAAACTTCTTCAGGCCCTGCAGGCCGGACAGCACGAAGAAATCCGGCTTGACCACGGTGTAGTCGATGTTGCGGCCCGGCTCCTTCTTCTCGCGCTCGGCGAGTTTCGCCGTGGTCGGATTGGCTTCCTTGCGCCGCGAAAGCTGGATCTGGATCGTGCCGGTTGGTGACGTCCATTTGGTGCCGTTGGCGTCGCTGGCCTGCTGCGGTACCAGCTTGGCGGGAATGCCGAGCCGCGCGCTGGTGCCGGGATCGATGACGATTTTCCAGCCGACGCTCTCCTGCTTTTTCCTGGCAGTATCGGCGAGGAGGCCGCGCTCCTGCGGATTGAGCACGCCGGTTGGCTTAGCCCCGCGCGACTTCTGGAATTCCTTGATCGCATTGACCATGCGCTCGCTGACGTCGCCGGTGATCGCGCCGTTATATTGCCCGACCCAGGCGAGGTCCGACTGCAGCGCCAGCCGTTCGGCCTGGCCTAAGGCCTTCGCCGTGTCTTCCGGCTTCTGCAGCGCGGGACGGATCGGCACCGTCGTGACTTGCTTCGGCTTGGTGCCCGCCGTGGAAGGTGGCGTCATTTGCGTCTGCGCGGCGGCCCCCGAGATCACAAAAACCGAGGCTGCGATCATCAATGTTGCTGAAAGCACCAATCTCATGACAAATCCCGGCAGAATAAGGAGAGTGCGATCATTGACGCCCGGCCAATTAAGCACATCTGCTTAGTCGGCAACAACCGCGCCCCGGTTCAGGGGGATTATCCCTCACCATGAGGGTTTGCCAGCGAAGGAAGGACAGCACACCACCATGCTGAGCGCCGATGAACTCGAACGCTACGCCCGCCATATCGTGCTGCGCGAAGTCGGCGGTCCCGGGCAGGCCGCCTTGAAAGCGGCGTCCGTGCTGGTGATCGGCGCCGGCGGTCTTGGCGCGCCCGTCCTGATGTATCTGGCGGCGGCCGGTGTCGGCAGGCTCGGCGCTGTCGATGACGACGTCGTCTCGCTGTCCAATCTGCAGCGGCAGATCATCCACACCACGCCGGACATCGGGCGGCGCAAGGTCGATAGCGCCGCGGAGACCGTTCACGCGCTCAACCCCCATGTTCGTTTCGAGGCGCATGGGGTGCGTCTCGCGGCGGGGAACGTGATGTCGCTGATCGACGACTACGATCTCGTGCTTGACGGCTCCGACAATTTCGAGACCCGCTATCTGGTTTCCGATGCCTGCTTCTTTGCCGGCAAGCCGCTGATCACGGCGGCGCTCGGGATGTTCGACGGATCGCTGACCACGATCCGGGCGCATGAACGAGACGCCGACGGCCACTTCAATCCGACCTATCGCTGCCTGTTTCCCGAACCGCCGCCGCCCGGCACCATTCCGGCCTGCGCCGAGGCCGGCGTCATGGGCGCGCTGGCGGGCATGCTGGGCTCGATGATGGCGCTGGAAGCGATCCGCGAGATCGTCGGCTTCGGCGAGAGCCTGGTTGGCCGACTGGTGATGGTCGATGCACGCGCGATGCGGTTCGAAACCCTGCGCTACGCGCGCGATCCACAAAACCCGCTCAACGGCGATACGCCCACGATCACCGATTTGAGCGGGCACGCGGCGTAGCGTGCCCGATCCACTCACGCACCGACGCGCTTCTCGCTGTCCATATGCGCGAGCTGCGCCTCGGGATAGCGCGCCCCGGCAGCCACGCCGGGCGGTAACGCCTCGGCCAGCGCGGACAAGTGAGCCCGCGTCAGTTTCACATCGAGCGCGCCGAGCGCCTCAGCGAGACGGTCACGGCGGCGGGCGCCGACCAGCGGCACGATGTCGTTACCCTGCGCCGCGACCCATGCAATCGCGACCTGTGCGGGGGAGGCGCCGAGCTCGCTTGCAATCGCACGCAATGAGTCCACCAGCGCCAGATTGGCGTCGAGATTGCTTCCCTGGAAACGCGGGCTCATGGCACGAAAATCCTTGGTCCCGTGGTCGGCCGTCCAGTGTCCGCTGATCAGCCCGCGCGACAGCACGCCATAGGCCGTGATGCCGATGCCGAGTTCGCGGCAGGTAGGCAGGATGTTGTCCTCGATGCCGCGCGAGATCAGTGAGTATTCGATCTGCAGGTCGCGGATCGGGTGCACCGCATGGGCGCGGCGGATGGTCTCCGCGCCGACCTCCGACAGGCCGATATGCCTGATCCAGCCGGCCTTCACCATGTCGGCCATCGCACCGACCGTCTCCTCGATCGGTACGTCTGGATCGAGCCGAGCCGGCCGATAGATGTCGATGGTCTCGACGCGCAGCCGCTGCAGCGAATAAGCGAGGAAATTCCTGATCGCCGCCGGGCGGCTGTCATAGCCGGACCAGTTCTTTGCGGGATCGCGCAGCGCGCCGAACTTGACGCTGATCTGGACGTTATCGCGGCCGCGCGCGGCAAGCGCTTCACCGATCAGCATTTCATTGTGACCCATGCCGTAGAAATCGCCGGTGTCGAGCAGGGTGATGCCGGCATCGAGCGCGGCGTGGATGGTGGCGATGCTCTCGCTGCGGTCGGCCGGGCCGTAGAAGTCTGACATGCCCATGCAGCCGAGGCCGATGGCAGAAACGGTTGGGCCGGTAGAGCCGAGTTTGCGTGTTTCCATGGCGGTTCTCCTCGTAGTCGGCGCCGGATCTGCGCCGTGATGACGCGGTTGATATGAACCTTCTCGACTGAACCGGTAAGGTGGACAATTTCAAATAGCTTGTTCACTATATCGAACAATGAAGGATCTCGACCTCCGCGACCTCGATGCTTTTGTTGCCGTGGCGCGCACCCGGAATTTCCGGCGTGCCGCGGTCGAGCAAGGCGTCTCCGTCTCGAGCCTCAGCCAGCGGCTGCGCGACATGGAGGAGCGGCTCGGCGTGCGCCTGATGAATCGCACCACGCGCAGCGTAGCCCTCACCGAAGCCGGCGAGTTGTTGCTGGGGCGCGTCGGCCCGGCGCTATCGGATGTGGGTGCGGCGCTCGATCAGGTGCGCGGCCTGCGGGCCGTGCCGTCGGGGCGTCTGCGCATCAATGCGCCGGCGCCGGCAATCGACCTGGTGCTGGCGCCGATGGTCGCGCCGTTTCTCGAGAAGCATCCCAAGATCGAGCTGGAGATCGTCGGCGAGAGTGCGTTTGTCGATATCGTCGCCGGCGGGTTCGACGCCGGCGTGCGCTATGGCGAACATCTGGCGCAGGACATGATCGCGGTTTCGCTCGGGGCGCCGCAGCGTTACGCGGTGGTGGCGTCGAAGGAATATGTTGCTCAGCATGGTCGACCGGGAGCGCCGAAGGATCTGCTCGACCATGCCTGTATCCGCACCCGCTTCGGCAGCGGCGCGATGCTGGATTGGGAGTTCGAGAAAGCGGGCCGCGTCGTAAAGGTTTCACCGCCGGCCAAGCTGGTCGCGACCTATCTGGGGCTGGCGTTGCGCGCTGTCCATGACGGGGTGGGCTTCTGGCTGACGTTCGAGGGTTATGTACGGTACGGCATCAAGTCGGGCGCGCTGGTCAGCGTGCTCGACGACTGGTGCCCGCCGTTTCTGGGACCGTTTCTGTACTATCCGAGCCGTCGCCAGCCGCCGCCGGCGCTTGCCGCGTTCGTGGCTTTCGTCGCGGAATGGCGGAAGCGGGAGAGGCGGAAGAGCAAGCCGTAGCTGTCACCCTCCCCTGGAGGGGGAGGGTCGCCTCACATTGAGCGAAGCGAAATCAGAGGCGGGGTGGGGTGACGGTCTCTCCACATCCAACAGTGCCCGAGTGGAGAGATCACCCCACCCCGTTTCGCATTTCGCTTCGCTCCATGCGAACCGACCCACGAGCGAGCTTCGCTCGTCTCGGACCCCTCCAGGGGAGGGTGAATATCGGGCCAATCCGACCGCTTACAGCATGCTGGGCAGCACGCGATCCGGCGGCTTGTGGTTGTCGAGGAAGGTCCGGATGTTGATGATCACCTTCTCGCCCATCTCGACGCGGCCTTCGATGGTGGCGGAGCCCATATGCGGCAGCAGCGTCACTTTGCCGGCTTTGGCGAGCCGCACCAGCTTCGGATTGACCGCGGGTTCGTGTTCGTAGACGTCGAGCCCGGCGCCGCCGACGTCACCGGCTTCGAGCAGCTTGATCAACGTGTCCTCGTCGATCACGCCGCCGCGCGCGGTGTTGACGATGTAGGCGTCTTTGCGGATCAGCTTGAGCCGCCGGGCCGACAAGAGGTGATAGGTTGCCGGCGTATGCGGACAGTTCACCGAGATGATGTCCATCCGCGCCAGCATCTGGTCGAGGCTTTCCCAATAGGTCGCGCCGAGTTCCTCGGCAATAACAGGCGCCACCGGACGGCGGTTGTGATAGTGGATCTGCAGGCCGAAGGCGCGCGCACGGCGAGCCACCGCCTGGCCGATGCGGCCCATGCCGATGATGCCGAGGCGCTTGCCGCCGATGCGATGGCCGAGCATCCAGGTCGGCGACCAGCCGGGCCAGTTCTTGCCGTCGGGGAGGATCGTTGCGCCTTCGATCAGCCGCCGCGGCACCGCGAGGATCAGTGCCATGGTCATGTCGGCGGTATCTTCAGTCAAAACCTTCGGCGTGTTGGTCACCGTGATGCCGCGCGCATGTGCCGCCGTGACGTCGATATTGTCGACGCCGTTGCCGAAATTGGCGATCATGCGCAGCTTGCAGTCAGGGTGCTTGAGCATCTCCTCGCTGATCATGTCGGTGACGGTCGGCACCAGCACGTCGGCCGAGCGGCTGGCTTCGGCAATCTGCTGCGGCGTCATCGGCGTGTCGTCGAGATTCAACGTCGCGTCGAACAGCTCGCGCATCCGGGTCTCGATCGAGTCCGGCAATTTGCGAGTGACGACGACGAGAGGTTTTTTCTTGACCGACATGTCCTGCTCTCATGAGGGAGGTGCGCGAAGGCGCACCGTTCAGACCTCATTAACCCGGTTGTTCGACACTGCGGTGGCCACGCGGTCTCGGTATCCGGCTGTTTGCTGAGGTTAAGTCCCTTGGGTTCCCCAATACTTGCCTCGGATTTTCGGCAGAAAATCCGGGCGTTCTGGTTCTAGGCGTTCCGTCCTCTCTATCAGAAGACCGGGCCAAGACAAGAACCCTCGGTCGTCGCAAGCCGGGTGCGGCCAAAGCGGGGCACGGGGTCTGGGGTTTCGGGCGTTAGCGGGCGGTTTCAACTCGGAGAATTCGAGTTGGGCGTGGCTCGGCAGGAGACGGGTTGATGGCATTGGGGCGTTTCTGTTCGGTGGCGGTGCTGGCGGCGTGCTGGCTTGTCGCTTCCGTCAGCACAGGGTTTTCGGCCAAGGATTCGGCCACCACCACGAGCGGCCTGCCGGTGCCACGATATGTCAGCCTCAAATCCGATCATGTGAATGTGCGGGCCGGTCCAACCAAGGACAATGACGTCGCCTGGGTCTATACCCGCTCGGGCCTGCCGGTCGAAATCACCGCCGAGTTCGAGAACTGGCGGCGCGTGCGCGATTCCGAAGGCGCCGAGGGCTGGGTCTATCATTCGCTGCTGTCCGGCCGCCGCACTGCGGTCGTCACCATGAAGAGCAAGGACGAGTTGGCGTCGCTGTACGATAGTCCCGATCCAACCAGCGCGGTCGCCGCCCGCCTGCAGGCCGGCGTCGTCGCGCAAGTCAAGAAATGCGCCAATGGCTGGTGCCGCGTCGTCGGCAATGGCTTTGACGGCTGGATCGAGCAGCAGCGCCTGTGGGGCGTGTATGCGGACGAGAGGGTGGATTGACGCGCAGCGTCATTCCGGGGCACGCGAAGCGTGAACTATGGTGCGCAATTGCGCACCTGAGAATCTCGAGATTCCGGGTTCGATGCTGACGCATCGCCCCGGAATGACAGCCAATAGTTCGGAGAAGATCAGCGCTTCTTGCGCAGCCGCACGACCATGTCGACGCGGGCGATCTCGTAGCCCTCGGGCACGTCGGGCATCTTTGACAACACCAGATGCGGATCGGGAATGTCGACCAGCTCGTGATTGTTCTCGAGATAGAAGTGGTGGTGCGCGGTGACGTTGGTGTCGAAATAGGTCTTGGTGCCGTCGACCGAGACCTGGCGCAACAGGCCGGCGTCGGTGAGCTGATTAAGCGTGTTGTAGACGGTGGCCAGCGACACCGGAACCTTGGCGAGCGTCGCTTCCTCGTAAAGCATTTCCGCGGTGAGATGGCGGGCGCCCTTGCCGAACAGGAGCCAGCCCAGCGCCATGCGCTGGCGGGTGGGCCGCAGACCTGCGGCCTGCAGCATTTCGTTGACGTCGTGCCAAGGACAGCCGGTCAACGCCGGCTGGTGTCCGGCGGCGCGGGCAGCCGGATCGATACCGTCGTCGTTCAGGGGCGAGGCTTGGTCGTTCATGTCCACTTCGGATACCACACGCGCTAACTTGGGCAATAATCTTGCCCAATATAAAAGGAAATCAGGTAGATGCAAGTTTTTCGCAACTAGAACCGGCCCAAGGTTAAGAGGAACCAGCGTGACTATGGGGCGTTTTAGCCCGTTCCAGTGCTTTGCCGGGCCCTAATGCCTATGTTACAGAGCGCGCGGACCACATATGCGATTTCGGCAGAGACTAATGCCGATAGCACCCTAAGTAGCGCCAAATTGCGGGAAACAAACGTTCTCCCGTGGGGAAACGGGTCCGGTTCGCTCAAAAGCGCTCCATCGGGACATCTAAGGTGAGGCTGAATACGATGCTGGATCGGCGCAGCGGTTATGAATACGAGGATTTGCTTGCCTGCGGCCGCGGCGAGATGTTCGGCCCCGGAAATGCACAGCTACCGCTGCCGCCGATGCTGATGTTCGACCGCATCACCGAGATCACCGACAAGGGCGGTGAGTTCGGCAAGGGCCTGATCCGTGCCGAACTCGATGTGAAGCCGGACCTGTGGTTTTTCGGCTGCCATTTCAAGAACGACCCGGTCATGCCGGGCTGCCTTGGCCTGGACGCGATGTGGCAGATGGTCGGATTTTACCTCGGATGGATCGGCGGCGAGGGACGCGGCCGGGCGCTGGGGCTCGGGGAATTGAAGTTCTCCGGGCAGGTGCTGCCGAACGCCCGCAAGGTTGTGTACAACATCGACATGAAACGCGTGATGCGTTCAAAGCTGGTGCTCGGCGTCGGCGACGGCTGGCTTTCCATGGATGGCGAGATTATCTATCGCGCCAAGGATCTGAAGGTCGGGCTGTTCAAGCAGGGCTCCGCGCCGGGCGGCTGAGCAACGCGATCAAGCAGCAACACACCTTCACAGAACAACGTAAACGGCAAGGCGAGGCGATCATGAGGCGGGTTGTCATCACGGGGATGGGTATCGTCTCATCCATCGGAAACAACACCCAGGAAGTGCTTGCGAGCCTTCGCGAGGCAAAATCCGGCATCACGCGTGCGGAAAAGCACGCCGAGCTCGGTTTTCGCTCGCAGGTGCAGGGCGCGCCAACACTCAATCCGGCTGACGTGATCGATCGTCGCGCCATGCGATTCCTCGCCGAAGGAGCGGCTTGGAATCACGTCGCGATGGAGCAGGCGATCCGCGATTCCGGCCTTGAACCCAACGAAGTCTCCAATGAGCGCACCGGCATCATCATGGGGTCGGGCGGACCGTCGACGCGGACGCTGGTGGAAGCGGCCGACATCGCGCGCACCAAGGGTCCGAAGCGGGTCGGCCCGTTCGCGGTGCCGAAGGGCATGTCGTCAACGGCCTCGGCGACATTGGCGACCTGGTTCAAGATCAAGGGCGTGAACTATTCGATCTCGTCGGCCTGCGCGACCTCCAACCATTGCATCGGCAACGCCTATGAGACGATCCAGATCGGCAAGCAGGATGTGATCTTTGCCGGCGGTTGCGAGGAGCTCGACTGGACCCTGTCGGTGCTGTTCGACGCGATGGGCGCAATGTCGTCCAGATACAACGACACGCCGGCGACAGCCTCGCGTCCCTACGACATCAGCCGCGACGGCTTTGTCATTGCCGGTGGCGCCGGCGTGGTGGTGCTGGAAGAGCTCGAACGTGCCAAGGCGCGCGGCGCGCGCATTTACGGCGAACTGGTCGGCTATGGCGCGACGTCGGACGGTTACGACATGGTGGCGCCGTCGGGCGAAGGCGCCGAGCGCTGCATGCGCATGGCGATTTCGACGGTGAAGACGCCGATCGACTACATCAATCCGCACGCCACCTCGACGCCGGCTGGCGATCCGCCGGAGATCGAGGCGATCCGGAAGGTGTTCGGCACCGGCGACAAGTGCCCACCGATCTCGGCGACCAAGGCGCTGACCGGCCATTCGCTCGGCGCCACCGGCGTGCAGGAGGCGATCTATTCGCTCCTGATGCTGAACAACGGCTTCGTATGCGAGAGCGCCCATATCACCGAGCTCGATCCGGTGTTTGCCGACATGCCGATCGTGCGCAAGCGCATCGACAACGCCAAGCTCGGCACCGTGCTGTCGAACTCGTTCGGCTTCGGCGGCACCAACGCCACGCTGGTGTTCAAGCGGCTGGATGCGTAGTTTTCAATTGGTTGTCATGCCCCGCCACCGGGTCTCGCCTTCGGCGAGCCCGATGACAGGCGCCGTCGGGGCATCCAGTACTCGGCGGCCTCGCGACTTATCACAAACGTCTGAAATACTGGATCACCCGCCCCAGTGCACAATTGCGCACAAGGCGGGTGATGACATCAACGAAATGAGTGGAGCGTAGGCGAATGCAAGATCTGATGAAAGGCAAGCGCGGGCTGATCATGGGCGTCGCCAATGATCATTCGATCGCCTGGGGCATCGCCAAGACGCTTCACGCGCAGGGCGCCGAACTCGCCTTCACCTACCAGGGCGAGGCGCTCGGCAAGCGCGTCAAGCCGCTGGCGCAATCGCTGAACGCCGACATCGTGTTGCCTTGCGATGTCGAAGATATCGCCAGCGTTGATGCGGTGTTCGAAACTCTGCGAGCCAAGTGGGGCCATCTGGATTTTCTTGTCCATGCCATCGGCTTCACCGACAAGGACGAACTTCGCGGCCGCTATGCCGACACGACGCGCGAAAATTTTTCCCGTTCGATGGTCATCTCGTGCTTTTCCTTCACCGAGACGGCGAAGCGTGCTGCCGATCTGATGCCCGAATCCGGGGGCTCGATCATTACCCTGACGTTCGGCGGCTCCACCCGCGTGATGCCGAACTACAATGTCATGGGAGTGATCAAGGCCGCGCTGGAAGCTTCGGTGCGCTATCTAGCGGCCGATTTCGGTGGGCGAAAAATTCGTGTTAACTCGATCTCGGCCGGCCCCGTGCGAACCCTTGCAGGAGCGGTCATCGGCGATTCCCGTGCGATGTTTGCGTTCATGCAGAAGCATTCGCCGCTCGGGCGTGGAGTAACGCTGGACGAACTCGGCAACTCGGCGCTCTATCTGTTGTCCGACCTTTCGACCGGCGTCACCGGCGAAATCCACTACGTCGATTCCGGCTACAACGTGATCTCGATGCCGCGGCCCGAAGAGCTGAAGGGCGAGTAGGATTGTAGCCCGGACGGAGTCGGTCCGTAGGGTGGGCAGAGCGCAGCGTGCCCACCATTCAGGAGAAGGTCTGGCGATAGATGGTGGGCACGGCGCAAGTGCGCCTTTGCCCACCCTACGATTCGATCATCCCGCAGCGATCTTCTCCGCGCGCTGGAAGGCCGGACGCGCCGCGCAGCGGTCGATATAAGTGTCGAACGACGGCCGTGGCGGCACCATCTTGAACATCCGCACCGCGAAATTCAGGCCGGAGCCGAGCATGATGTCGGCGGCGGAGAATTTCTCTCCGAGAATCCAAGGGCCGTTCTGCAGGGCGACATCGAGCACGTCGAACGTCTGGGTCGCACTGCCCCATGCCGCCGTGCTCGACGGCACCTCCAGCTTCGTGAAGAGCTGGATCAGCGCCGGTTCGATGCAGCTCGGCGAGAAGAACAGCCACTGCAGGTATCTTGCGCGCAGCGGATCGGTGGCGGCCGGCGCAAGGTTGGCTTCCGGATAGCGGTCGCCGATGTAGGCGCAGATCGCGGCCGCCTCTCCGAGCGCGGCGTCGCCGTCCTTCAATCCCGGCACCTTGCCCATCGGATTGATCGCTAGATATTCCGGCGCCTTCTGCGCGCCCGTGGTGATGTCGGTGAGCACGCGCTCATAAGGCAGCCCGGCTTCTTCCAGCAGCCAGATCGCGGAGAAGGAGCGGGAGCGCGGCGACCAGTAGAGTTGGATCATGGGACGAACCTTTCTTCGGCGTGGATAGACAGCGCTTGTTCATTGCGCGTCTACCGCGAATTGGCAATGCACTACGCCTGGAACTAGCGAGCCGTGTTCCAACGACATGTTGGTAAACTTTATTTCGCGCAGCATGCAGGCCCCGTCCGCAAGCCGAGCGATGGCCTTCACGCCGATTTTCGCCAGCGATAATACTTCATGAAGCGGCCGATCGCCGGCTCGACCTCTTCCTTCTCGAACACAAAGCCTTCGCGCTCGTACCAGCGCCAGGCCTTTTCGTTCTCTCGCACGCAGCGCAGCCAGATTTCGTCCGGCAGATGCTTGCGCGTAAAGGCGAGTAGTTGGCGTCCGACGCTGTTGCCCTGATATTCCGGCGCGACGAACAACTGGTCGAGATAGCGATCTGAAAGATGCAACGCGAGCATCGCCGCCAATTTCCCGTTGTCGTCGGCGACGTAGAGGCTCCAGCCCTTCTCCATCTCCATCGGGACGCGCGCGCACAATTTTGCCAGCAGGGCGTCGCTGGCATCTTCCAATCCGGTCGAGGCCCAACTGTCCATCCAGACCCGGGCGATACGGTCATACTCGTCTGGTCGGGCGAGGCGGATGATGATTTGTGACACGCCGATAGCTCCCGAGGCGCCCGACTCGTCAGGCCCGTGATGTCCGTGATGACGATCCCGTCTTGCGCTGTTCGCGCAACGCGTCGGCTGCGAGGCAAACCACTTCGGAGATTTGCTGGAGCTGTCCGGCGAGCGGGCTCGTCTTGCGCCAGACCATGCCGATGGTTCGCGACGGCTGCGGATTCCTGAAGCGGGCGACGGAGACCGGCGCCGAGCGGGTTTCCACCGCGACCGCCATTTCCGGGATCAGGGTGACGCCGATACCGGCGCCGACCATTTGCACGAGCGTCGACAGCGAGCTCGCGTCTAGGACTTCCCGCGGCGGCGAGGACTGCATGTTGCAGAACGACAGCGCCTGATCGCGGAAGCAGTGGCCCTCCTCGAGCAGCAGGAGCCGCATTTCGCGCAGCGTGTCGTGGCTCGGTACCGGCGTTCCTTCATCCTCGCCCGGCCGCACCAGCAGGAAATTCTCAGAAAAACACGCGACCTCGGTCAGCGAAGGCTCCGACACCGGCAGCGCAACGATCGCGGTATCGAGCCGGCCCTCGACAACTTCCTTGATCAGCTTCGGCGTCAGCGTCTCACGCACGTGAATGTCGAGCTCCGGATGCAGGCGCGCGAGATTCTCGATCACCTTCGGCAAAAGATAGGGCGCAATCGTAGGAATCATGCCGATGCGTAAGCGCCCTGCGAGCCGGTCACGCGAGGCACGGGCAAAATCTCCGAGCTCATCGACCGAGCGCAGGATGTCGCGGACGCGCTGGACGATCTCTTCGCCGAATTTCGTCAGCGTCACCTGTCGCGCGCTTCGTTCCAGCAGCACGCCGCCCAGGACCTCTTCCATTTCCTTGATTTGCATCGACAGCGCCGGCTGCGAGATCGAACATGCCTCTGCTGCGCGTCCGAAATGGCCGTGACGTGCCAGCGCATCGAAATAGCGAAGCTGTCTGAGTGTCATCTGGATCATCAGAATATCTTATCAGATCGATCATTAAAATCAACTTCACCTGATGGAAGGCACTGCTTAGAGTGCTTCCAATCCGAACAGGAAGCGACCTCAGGAGACAATCATGGATGACAAGACCAAATGCCCGTTCTCGGGTGGCAATCGCGCACGCACGAACCGCGACTGGTGGCCGGACGCGCTCGACGTTTCGGTCCTTCACCGCAATTCCACGCTCTCCGATCCGATGGGCGAGGCGTTCGACTACGCCAAGGAATTCAAGACGCTCGACCTCAATGCCGTGATCAAGGACCTGCACGCGTTGATGACGGACTCGCAGGAATGGTGGCCGGCCGACTTCGGTCACTACGGCGGCCTGATGATCCGCATGGCGTGGCACAGCGCGGGCACCTACCGCATCACGGATGGCCGCGGCGGCGCCGGCGCCGGTCAGCAGCGCTTCGCGCCGCTGAATAGCTGGCCTGACAACGCCAATCTCGACAAGGCGCGCCGGCTGTTGTGGCCGATCAAGCAGAAATACGGCCGGAAAATCTCATGGGCCGACCTGATGATTCTGGCCGGCAACGTCGCGCTGGAATCGATGGGCTTCAAGACGTTTGGCTTCGCCGGCGGCCGCCCCGACGTCTGGGAGCCCGAGGAGCTGTTCTGGGGGCCTGAGGGCACCTGGCTCGGCGACGAACGCTATAGCGGCGAACGCCAACTCGCCGAGCCGCTCGGCGCCGTGCAGATGGGCCTCATCTACGTCAACCCGGAAGGGCCGAACGGCAATCCGGACCCGATTGCGGCGGCCAAGGATATCCGCGAGACCTTCTTCCGCATGGCGATGAACGACGAGGAAACCGTCGCCCTGATTGCCGGCGGCCACTCCTTCGGCAAGACCCACGGCGCCGGCGATCCGTCGCTGGTCGGAGCGGACCCGGAAAGCGGTGCGCTCGAGGATCAGGGCCTCGGCTGGAAGAGCAAGCATGGCATGGGCGTCGGCGCTGACGCCATCACCGGCGGCCCTGAAGTCATCTGGACGCAAACGCCGACCAAGTGGAGCAATCTGTTCTTCAAGAACCTGTTCGAAAACGAATGGGAACTGACGCAGAGCCCGGCTGGCGCCAAGCAGTGGAAGGCAAAAGGGACGGAAGCCACGATCCCGGACGCCTACGACAAGTCGAAGAAGCATGTACCGACCATGCTGACCACCGACCTGTCGTTGCGCCTCGATCCGGCCTACGAGAAGATCTCGCGGCGCTTCTACGAGAATCCGGACCAGTTCGCGGATGCGTTCGCGCGTGCCTGGTTCAAGCTCACGCACCGCGATATGGGCCCGATCGCGCGTTACCTCGGCCCGCTGGTGCCGAAGGAAACACTGATCTGGCAGGACCCGATTCCGGCGGTCGATCATCCGCTGATCGGCGAGCAGGACATCGCCGCGCTGAAGGCGAAGATTCTCGCCTCCGGCCTGTCGGTGTCCCAGCTCGTCTCGACCGCATGGGCGTCGGCCTCGACGTTCCGCGGCTCCGACAAGCGCGGTGGCGCGAACGGCGCGCGGATTCGCCTCAGCCCGCAGAAGGACTGGGAGGTCAACCAGCCGGCCGAGCTCAAGACCGTGCTGCAGAAGTTAGAGGCGATCCAGAAGGAGTTCGGCAAGAAGGTCTCGCTTGCCGACCTGATCGTTCTCGGCGGCTGCGCGGCGGTCGAAAAAGCCGCCAAGGACGCCGGACTGGACGTCAAGGTGCCGTTCACGCCGGGTCGCATGGACGCCTCGCAGGACCAGACCGACGTCGAATCCTTCGCCCCGATCGAACCGCGTGCCGACGGCTTCCGCAACTTCGTCAGTGCTAAGAAGCACCAGTTCATGAAGCCTGAGGAAGCATTGGTGGACCGGGCGCAGTTGCTGCGGCTGACGGGGCCGGAGATGACGGTTCTCGTCGGCGGCCTGCGTGTCCTCGGCGCTAATTTTGGCGGGTCGAAGCACGGCGTGTTCACCCAAAAGCCCGGCACGCTGACGAACGATTTCTTCGTCAACCTGCTCGACATGGGCACGCAATGGCAGCCCGCCGGCTCCGATGGCGTATACGAGAGCCGAGACCGCAAGACGAATGCCGTCAAGTGGAGCGGCACCCGCGTTGACCTGATCTTCGGTTCGCACTCGCAGCTCCGCGCCTTCGCGGAAGTCTATGCGTGCACGGACTCGAAGGAGAAGTTTGCGAAGGATTTCGTGGCGGCGTGGACCAAGGTGATGAACCTCGATCGATTCGACGTCGCCTGATCCTGGCAAAGAGCCATCCGGAAAACAAAAAAGGGCGGCCGAGAGGCCGCCCTTTTCACATGGGATTTCACTTGGGATGCGCTCAAACGCCGAGCGTACCGGCCTTCGCCGCGGCATAACGCTCCGCGATCTTGGCCCAGTTCACCGTATTCCACCACGCTTTCAGATAATCCGCGCGGCGGTTCTGGTAGTTCAGGTAATAAGCGTGCTCCCAGACGTCGTTACCCATCAGGGCGCGCTTGCCGTCCATCATCGGATTGTCCTGGTTCGGACGGGTCTCGATCGCAAGCTTGCCGTCCTTGCCCACCGTCACGAACACCCAGCCCGAGCCGAACTGGCGTCCGCCGGCAGCATTGAAGTCGTTCTGGAATTTTTCCATGCCGCCGAGATCGCGGTCGATCGCCGCCAGCACCTCGCCCTCCGGCTTGCCGCCGTTCGGGCCCATGATCTCCCAGAACATGGTGTGGTTGGCATGGCCGCCGAGATTGTTGCGGACGGTGAATTTGATGCTGTCGTCGAGCGCATTCAGGTTGCCGAGCACGTCTTCGATCTTCGCCGTGCCCAATTGCGGATTGGTCTTGGCGACGTTGTTGAGGTTGGCAACATAGGCTGCATGGTGCTTGCCATGGTGGATTTCCATCGTCTTGGCGTCGATGTGGGGTTCGAACGCATTGGTCGGATAGGTCAGCGGCGGCAGCGTGAACGGCCCGGTTGGGGCGGCGGCCGGGGCGGGAGCAGCCGCCTGCGCGAAGACCAGACGTGGGGCTGCAGCCACGGCCGCGATGCCGGTGGCAGCAAACATCAAATGGCGCCGGGACATGGATGACATCGAATTCTCCTTATGTAGGTGAGCCTGGTGAATATGTGTGGACGGGACGCCGCAGGCCGCTGTGCGCGGCAAGTTACGGGCGAGGGGCGCGATCGGGTTTCGTTTTCTTTCCTCATAGCCCTGCGACGGAATCGCACAGGTGTCGCGCGGTCTGGCAGTGTAACTCGGGCCGCCAACAAAAAAGGGCGGCCGTTCGGCCGCCCTCTTGTTCACATTTTAGCGATGCCTTACTCGCCGGCGGCTTCACGCGGCGCCTGGCCTTCCGCCTTCTGTTTGGCCTCGAGGTCCTCGCCGGTCACCTGATCGACCACCTTCATCGACAGCCGGGTCTTGCCGCGGTCGTCGAAGCCGAGCAGCTTGACCTTGACCTTGTCGCCTTCCTTGACGACGTCGGAGGTCTTCTGCACGCGGTTGGCGGCGAGCTGGCTGATGTGGACCAGGCCGTCCTTGGCGCCGAAGAAGTTCACGAACGCGCCGAACTCCATCACCTTGACCACGGTGCCCTCATAGATCTGGCCGATCTCCGGATCGGAGGCGATCGACTTGATCCACTTGATCGCGGCCTTCATCGCCTCGCCGTCGTTGGAGGCAACCTTGACGGTGCCGTCATCCTCGATGTTGACCTTGGCGCCGGTCTTTTCGACGATCTCGCGGATCACCTTGCCGCCAGTGCCGATCACTTCACGGATCTTGTCGGTCGCGATCTTGAAGGTCTCGATGCGCGGCGCGTACTCGCCGAGCTCGGCGCGGGCGTTGGTCAGCGCCTTGGCCATTTCGCCGAGGATGTGGACACGCCCTTCCCTCGCCTGACCGAGCGCGACCTTCATGATCTCCTCGGTGATGCCCTCGATCTTGATGTCCATCTGCAGCGAGGTGATGCCCTGGTCGGTGCCGGCCACCTTGAAGTCCATGTCGCCGAGATGATCCTCGTCGCCGAGAATGTCGGACAGGACCGCAAAGCGGGAGCCTTCCAGGATCAGGCCCATCGCGATGCCCGCGGTCGGCCGCTTCAAGGGAACGCCCGCATCCATCAGCGCCAGCGAGGCGCCGCACACCGAGGCCATCGACGACGAGCCGTTGGATTCGGTGATCTCGGAGACCACGCGCACGGTGTAGGGAAATTCGTGGTGTGGCGGCAGCACCGGGTGGATCGCGCGCCAGGCGAGCTTGCCGTGGCCGATCTCGCGGCGCTTGGTGCCGCCGAGGCGTCCGGTTTCACCGACCGAGTAGGGCGGGAAGTTGTAATGCAGCAGGAACGTCTCTTTATAGGTTCCTGACAGCGCGTCGATGTATTGCTCGTCCTCGCCGGTGCCGAGCGTGGTCACGACCATCGCCTGGGTCTCGCCGCGGGTGAACAGCGCCGAACCATGGGCGCGCGGCAGGACGCCGACTTCGGCGATGATGTTGCGCACGGTCTTGCTGTCGCGGCCGTCGATGCGCTTGCCGGTATCGAGGATGTTCCACCGAACGATCTTGGCTTCGAGCTCCTTGAACACGCCGGCGATGCGCAGCTTGTCGTATTTCGGCTCCTGGCCTTCCGGGAAATAGTGCGCAATCACCTTTTCCTTGGCCTTGCCGACCGCTGCATAGCGCTCCTGCTTGATCGGGATCGCGTAGGCCGAGCGCAGGTCCTGCTCGACCAGGCCGAGCATTTCCTTCTCGATCTCGCTGTTGTCGATGATGGTGACTTCGCGCGGGTCCTTGGCGGCCTTCTCGGCCAACTCGATGATCGCCTTGATCACCGGCTGGAAGTGGCGGTGACCGAACATGACCGCGCCGAGCATGATCTCTTCCGAGAGCTCCTTGGCTTCGGATTCGACCATCAGCACCGCGTCCGACGTGCCGGCGACGACGAGGTCGAGCTGCGTGTCGGTCATTTCATCGAGCGTCGGGTTGAGGATGTATTCGTCGTTGCTGAAGGCAACGCGCGCGGCGCCGATCGGCCCCTTGAACGGAGCGCCCGACAACGTCAGCGCGGCCGAGGCGGCGACCATCGACAGCACGTCGGGATCGTTCTCCATGTCATGCGAGAGCACGGTGACGATTACTTGGGTTTCATTGCGCCAGCCGTCAGCGAACAGCGGACGGATCGGGCGGTCGATCAGGCGGGAGACCAGCGTCTCCTTTTCGGTCGGACGTCCCTCGCGCTTGAAGTAGCCGCCGGGAATGCGGCCCGCGGCGTAGGTCTTTTCCTGGTAGTCCACGGTCAGCGGCAGGAAGTCGACGCCTTCGCGCGGCGCTTTGGCGGCAACGACGGTGGCAAGCACGACGGTCTCGCCGTAGGTCGCCATCACGGCGCCGTCGGCTTGACGGGCGATCTTGCCGGTTTCCAGCTTGAGGGGACGTCCACCCCAGTCGATCTCGACGGAATGCGTATTAAACATAGTGGTCTTCTTTCATGGGTTCACGAGAGAGCGGAGCCCAAAAACACAAAGACCATGCGCAAGATGGCGGGACGCTGATCGCAACATGAGATCAGCATCCGGCGATCCTGCCATGGTCTTTATCTTTCGGATGGCGTCCATCCTCCCGGCAGTCATGGGCACCTTGCCCTGTCCAGCGGCCGGATTGCTGCTGGACGTTTGTCGAGCACGATCCTTTTCGGATGATGCTCCTTGCGCATGATCGTCTCCAAAAACCGGAGTCCGCTTCTTCGGAAAATCATGCGAAAACGCGCGCAAACTGCGCGCGCGTACACTCAAATCAACGGCGAATGTTATGCTTTTCGAGCAACGCCTTGTAACGCGCCTCGTCCTTCTTCTTGATGTAGTCGAGAAGCGAGCGGCGCGTCGACACGAGCTTCAGGAGGCCGCGGCGTGAATGATTGTCCTTCACGTGGGTCTTGAAGTGGCCCGTGAGATTGTTGATGCGTTCCGACAGGATCGCAACCTGGACCTCGGGCGAGCCGGTGTCGCCGGCTTTGGTGGCATTCGTCTTGATGACTTCCGCTTTGCGTTCGGCGGTAATCGACATCGTCAAACTCTCTCATTGCTGCGACCGGGACTGGCAGTCAGCCCGGTCAGGTTGAACACGCGCTTGGGGATGAGTTCGCCATTGCCAATTTCAGCAAGCGCCAAAAGACGGCCTGCCACCGTGACATAGACTGTGCCGCTACTATTGGGCGCATCCCGTCCGCGCAACAAAACGGCCTGGCCCCTGTGGAGCCTTGCCGCATCAGCCCGTGTGACGGCCAGTGCCGGGATGTCGTCCAGCGCGGTCTCAACGGGCAAAAGCGCGTCGGCGAGGCTTCCCTCGCCAGACGCGGCTCTATTGCATAAAGCCTCCAACTCTTCCAGCGGAATCATGTCCGTTTCGCGGAACGGGCCGACCAACGTCCGCCGCAACGCGCAGATATGGCCGAAACAGCCCAGAATTCGGCCGATATCGCGGGCCAGCGCCCGGACATAGGTGCCCTTGCCGCACTCCGCCTCGAACACGGATTGGCCGTTATCTCCATGTTCTACAAGGGTTAATTCGTGAATCTCGACCGGCCGTGGCTTCAATTCGACGGTTTCGCCGTCCCGCGCCAGGTCATAGGCGCGCTCGCCCTGGACCTTGATCGCCGAATATTGCGGCGGGATCTGCTCGATCAGCCCGGTGAACTGGGGCAGCAGGGCCCGGATCGCGTCCGCTGACGGGCGGAGTTCGCTGCTCTGGGTCACCCGCCCCTCGGTATCGTCGGTGTCGCGCTCCTCGCCCCAGGCGACCGTGAAGCGGTAGCGCTTGCGGCCGTCCATCACGAATGGAACCGTCTTGGTGGCCTCGCCGAGCGCGATCGGCAGGCCGCCGGACGCCAGCGGATCGAGCGTGCCGGCGTGGCCGGCGCGCTTGGCCTGGAACAGGCGCTTGAGAATGGCGACCGCATGCGTCGAAGTCATGCCGATCGGCTTGTCGAGAATCACCCAGCCATGAACGTCGCGCTTGTCGCGCCGCGGCTGGTTGTTCTGGCGCGGCTGCTTGGCGTGGCGCGGATCGTTGTTGTCGCGGCGATTACTATCGTCCGCGCGGCGTTCACCATCGTTGCGTGAATCGGAAAAATTATTTTTTTCAGCGTCGTGCGAATCGGCAGTTTGCTGCTCGATCGCGCGGTTGGCAGCGGTCGTAACCATCACTTGTCGTCCGAATCGGGTGCGAGGTCTCTTTGCACCGCAGGTGTTCGCAGTAATTTCTCGATCCGTTCCGCTTCGTCGAATCGTTCGTCGACGCGAAAGCGAAGGTCGGGAGCAAATTTTAAGTTAACGCGATGCGCGATCTCGCCGCGCAGGAATTTCTTGTTGCGTTCGAGCGCCGCAATCACGACGTCGGTGTCGCGTCCACCGAGCGGCATCACGTAAATCGTCGCGAGTTTCAGGTCCGGCGACATTCGCACCTCGGGAACGGTGATGATGTGGCCTTCGAGGTCGGGGTCGTGCACGTTACCGTGCGACAGAATATCGGCGACCGCATGGCGCACCGTTTCGCCGACGCGCAATTGTCGTTGCGAGCCGCCGGGAGCGGAACCCTTGCTGTGGTGGCGGGGCATTGTCGAAATCCCAATTGCCGTCATCACCCGCGAAAGCGGGTGATGACGTATTCCGTGCTCAACGTTAGTTGCGGTGACTACTGGATGCCCCATCCCAGGGCGCAATTGCGCACCAGGCGGGGCATGACGGTTTAGTTCAAAAATCCCAAGCTCTTCGTAAGACTTGGACTTACAGAGAGCGCTGGATCGTCTCCACGCGATAACATTCGATGACGTCGCCGACACGCATGTCGCCGTAATTCTCGAACGCCATGCCGCATTCCTGGCCGGACTGCACTTCCTTCACTTCGTCCTTGAAGCGTTTCAGCGTCGAAAGCTTGCCTTCGTGCACGACGACGTTGTCGCGGATCAGGCGAACATTGGCGCCGCGCTCCACGGTGCCGTCGGTGACGCGGCAGCCGGCGACCTTGCCGACCTTGGAAATGTTGAACACTTCCAGGATCTGCGCATTGCCCAGCATGGTTTCGCGCAGCGTCGGCGCGAGCAGGCCGGACATCGCCTTTTTGATGTCGTCGACGAGATCGTAGATGATGTTGTAGTAGCGGATCTCGATGCCGTTGCGCTTGGCGGCCGCGGCAGCTTCCTTGTTGGCGCGCACCGAAAAGCCGATGATCGCGGCATTGAAGCCTTCCGCCAGCGTGACGTCGGATTCGGAGATGCCGCCGACGCCCGCGTGCAGGATGCGCGCGGCGACTTCGTCGGTGCCGAGTTTTTCCAGCGAACCCAAAATGGCTTCGAGCGAGCCCTGCACGTCGGCTTTGACGATCAGCGGGAATTCCTTGCGGCCCGCGGTTTTGAGCTGCGACATCATCTGCTCGAGCGAGCCGCGCATGCCGGAAATCGAGGCAGCGGCGTTCTCGCGCTTCTGGTGGGCGCGATAGCTCGTCACCTGGCGGGCGCGGGCTTCGTTCTCGACCACCGCAAGGCGGTCGCCGGCTTCCGGCGGGCCGTTGAAGCCGAGCACCTCGACCGGCACCGAAGGTCCGGCTTCGTCGATGTTCTCGCCCTGGTCCGAGATCAGCGCGCGGACACGGCCCATTTCGGCGCCGGCCACGATGATGTCGCCAACCCTCAGCGTGCCGCGCTGGACCAGCACGGTCGCAACCGGGCCGCGGCCGCGATCGAGCTTGGCTTCGATCACGGTGCCTTCGGCAGGCCGTTCCGAATTGGTCTTGAGGTCGAGCAGCTCGGCCTGCAGCGCGATCATTTCGAGCAGCTTGTCGAGATTGGTCTTGTTCTTGGCGGAGACCTCGACGTCTACGACTTCACCGCCGAACGATTCGACCTGAACCTCGTGCTGCAACAGCTCGGTGCGCACGCGTTCCGGCTTGGCGTCGGGCTTGTCGATCTTGTTGATCGCCACGATCATCGGCACCTTCGCCGCCTTGGCGTGGTTGATCGCCTCCACCGTCTGCGGCATGACGCTGTCATCGGCCGCCACCACCAGGATCACGATGTCGGTTACCTTGGCGCCGCGCGCACGCATCGCGGTGAACGCGGCGTGGCCGGGCGTATCGATGAAGGTGATCTTCTTGCCGCTTTCCGGCGAGGTCACCTGATAGGCGCCGATATGCTGGGTGATGCCGCCGGCTTCGCCCGACACCACGTTGGCGTGGCGCAGCGCGTCGAGCAGCGAGGTCTTGCCGTGGTCGACATGGCCCATCACGGTGACGACCGGCGAGCGCGGCTCGGTATCGGTGGAATCGTCGACGACGTCGAACAGGCCTTCTTCAACGTCGGACGCGGCGACGCGCTTGACGGTGTGGCCCAGTTCCTCGGCGATTAGCTGCGCGGTATCGGCATCGATCACGTCGGTGATCTTGTGCATCGCGCCCTGCTTCATCAGCATGCGGATGACATCGACCGCGCGCTCCGACATGCGGTTGGCAAGTTCCTGGATCGTGATCGCTTCCGGAATCGTCACCTCGCGGACCAGCTTTTCCTTCGGCTCGTTGGCGGCATGGCCCTTCAGGCGCTGGGTGCGGCGGCGGAACGAGGCGATCGAACGCTCGCGCACGTCATCATTGAGCGCGGTGACCACGGTCAGGCGGCCGCGCTCCTTTTGCGGGCTTGGCTTGTGGGTGGTCTTGGGAGCGGCTACGGGGCGCATGGCGCCGCCGGGGCCGCGCCGAACCTGACGCGGACCTTCGTCTTCATCGGAACCGTCGGCGGCAACGCCCGGGGCACGCGCGGGCGGCACTGCTGCCGGCCGGGCTGCGCCGGCCGAGCGGGCGGCGGCAGGTCGTGCTGCGGCGGGTGCCGGCGTCGTCGTCGCCGCGGGCTTGGCCTCGGTCTCGCCAAATCGCTTCTTGGCCTCGACTTCGGCCTTGCGCTTGGCTTCCTCTTCCAGGCGGTGCCGTTCTTCCTCGGCCTTGCGGCGGGCTTCGGCGGCCTCGCGTTCGGCCTGTTCGATGCCTTCACGGCTGGCGCGGCGCTTGGCCTCTTCCTCGGCCAGACGGCGTTCCTCGATTTCGCGCATCTTGGCGTCGGCCAGTGCGCTGGCGCGGGCGGAACGCTCGTCTTCCGTCAGCGTTCGCAGTACCACGCCCGAACCGCCGCGCGGCCCGGCCCCCGGCGTTGCTGCAGGGCGGGAGAGGGGGGCCTTTGCGGCGGGCGCCGCCTTGGCGGCGGCCGGCTCGGGCGCATGCGTCTCAGTGGCGGGCGTGTCGCCGCCGACGCGGCGCTTGCCACGCTTTTCGACCACGACCTGCTTGGTCCGGCCATGGCTGAAGCTCTGGCGCACGGTGCCCGTCTCGACCCGCGGCTTCAGCGTCAAGGTCTTGGTCGGAACACTCAAAGTCTTGTCGCCAGGCGTTTTGGTATCAACCATTCAGCAGTCCTAATCTCGTTAGCGTTGTGCGGTTTCCGCACCGTCATTGAAGCAGGTCTTCGGAACCAATCGTCGTCAGTCAGAATTTCTGGCCGCCATCCCGGTCTTGTCGTCGTCGTCCGTCCGGTATCGAACCAGGATCTGGCAGCGCGACAGGAACGTTTTGCTCGCCGGGCCCGCGAGCAGCGCAGCATGTATCACATTTGACCGGCCCAGTGCCAAATCCAATTGTGCCGAGGTTAAAGCACTAACAATCGGCAAATCCCGCGATTCACCGATATTTCGGCCCCTTTGCCCGGCGATCGCGTCCAATTTGCGGATTCCGTCGGCCGCGCCGTCGGAAGCGTGGACCAGGACTTCGGCCCTGCCCTGTTCGAGCAGGCCCTCGACCTTGGCAAAGCCGGAAACCACCTGACCGGCCTTGGCCGCCATGGCCAGTGCCTCGGTGCAGCTTCGTTCCAGCAGGGCCTCGGTATCGGCGGGAAGGGTCGCCGCGACCCGGACGTCGCGCTTGAACCCTCTGCTAAATTGGTGACGCCGCACCGCTTCCGCAACCGTCCCGCGCGAGGCCGATACCCAGAGGCCGCGGCCGGGCAGCTTGCGTTTCAAATCGGGGATCACCTCGCCCGAGGGGGTGACAACGAACCGGATCAGCTCGTCGATCGGGCGCACCTCGCGACTGACCGCGCACATCCGCATGGTCGCGGACTTGTCGGTCCGCGGCCCATGGTCGAGATCGGGGTCAGCCAAAGCAAGCATGCCTGTTTGATGGCTCCAGTCATCTGCGCACGGTCTGCGCGCAGAAAAGAGTTTCGGTTTTGCGGAACACCCGCATTACGCCGTCTGGTCTTCGGTGGCTTCAGCCGTCTCGGATTGCTTGACGAGTTCGGCCTCGGTGATCCAGCCGGCAATGACGCGAGCCTGCATGATCATGGCTTCCGCATCTTCGCGCGAGATCTCGTTGGCGTCGAGAATGCCGGGATGCTTGGTCGGCTCGCCGCCTTCCTTGCGCTCGGTCCAGCCGACCAGGTCGTCGGTGGCGCAGCCCGCCAGATCCTCGACCGTCTTGATGTCGTTTTCGCCGAACTTCACCAGCATCTTCGAGGTCACGCCGGGGACCTTCTTCATTGCATCTTCCACGCCGAGTTCCTTGCGCTTGTTTTCCAGCTCGGTTTCGAGCTGCTCCAGATATTCTCTCGCCCGGCTCTGCAGCTCGTTGGCGGTTTCCTCGTCGAAACCCTCGATACCGGCCAATTCCTTGGCATCGACCAGCGCCAGTTCCTCGACCGACGTGAAGCCTTCGGATGCCAGCAACTGACCCACCACTTCGTCGACGTTCAGCGCTTCCATGAAAACGCGGGTCGAGTTCTCGAAATCGGCCTGACGGCGCTCGGATTCTTCCTGCTCGGTGAGGATGTCGATATCCCAGCCGGTGAGCTGCGAAGCGAGGCGCACGTTCTGGCCGCGCCGGCCGATCGCCAGCGAGAGCTGGTTGTTGGTGTCGGGAACGACCACTTCGATCCGCTCGCGGTCCTCGTCGATCACGACCTTGGCGACTTCGGCGGGCGCCAGCGCGTTGACGACGAAGGTCGCGATGTCGGGCGACCACGGAATGATGTCGATCTTTTCGCCCTGCAGTTCGTTCACCACCGCCTGCACGCGCGAGCCGCGCATGCCGACGCAGGCGCCGACCGGATCCACCGAGGAATCTCTGGAAATCACGCCGATTTTCGCGCGCGAGCCGGGATCGCGGGCCACCGCTTTGATCTCGACGATGCCGTCGTAGATTTCCGGCACTTCCTGCGCGAACAGTTTGGCCATGAACTGCGGATGGGTGCGGGAGAGGAAGATCTGCGGTCCGCGGGTTTCGCGGCGGACGTCGAAGATATAGGCGCGGACGCGGTCGCCGTTGCGGAACACCTCGCGCGGCAGCATTTCGTCGCGGCGGATGATCGCTTCACCGCGGCCGAGATCGACGATCACGCTGCCATATTCGACGCGCTTGACGACGCCGTTGACGATGTCGCCAATGCGGTCCTTGAACTCCTGGTATTGCCGGTCGCGTTCGGCCTCGCGCACCTTCTGCACGATCACCTGCTTGGCGGATTGCGCGGCGATGCGGCCATATTCCAGCGGCGGCAGCGTGTCGGCGATGGTGTCGCCGACCTGGGCGCCCGGATTGGCGCGCTGCGCGTCCGCCAGCGAAATCTGGTTCGCCGAGTTCTCGACGTGATCGACCACCAGCATATGGCGGGACAGCCGCAGCTCGCCCTTCTTGGCGTCGATCTCGGCGTGAACGTCGGTCTCGCTGCCGTAACGGGCGCGGGCCGCCTTGGCGATGGCGTCTTCCATCGCGGCGATCACGATGCCGCGGTCGATCGACTTTTCGCGGGCAACCGCGTCTGCGATCTGCAGCAGCTCGAGTTTGTTGGCACTGACTGCCATGGCCTAGTCTCCTTCGGTAGGATCGATCTCGCCCCTGCGGAGTCTTTCTGCAGCGAGGCGGTGTTTCTTTGTATTCGTCGGCTCCGGCTTCTTGCCGGTCTTCGGTTTCTTGCCCTTCGCCGGATCGCTCTTTTTTGCGTGCGGCGGGGGCGGCGGCACCAGCCCGAGATTCTGCTTCAACTCGCGCTCGGCTTGCTTGCCGCGCCGCATCGATTCAGCGATCAACTCGTCGGTCAGAACCAGCCGTGCGTCGGAGATGTCTTCCATCACCAGGAGCACGTCGGCATCTTCGTCCGCGCGTGTGTCATCCCGATGTAGCCGCACGGCGTTGCCTTCGACGCCGGCGAGCGTACCACGAAAGCGCTTGCGGCCCTGATGGGCGACTGCCATTTCGATCTTCACGAGATGACCGCCGTAGCGCTCGAAATCGGAGCGGCGCACCAGCGGGCGGTCGATGCCGGGCGATGAAATCTCCAGACGGTAGGCACGGTCGATCGGATCGGCGACGTCGAGCACCGGCGACAGCGCCCGCGAGATCGCCTCGCAATCCTCGATCTGCATCGAGCCATCGGGCCGCTCCGCCATGATCTGGACGGTGCATCCGGCCTCGCCGGAGATCTTGATCCGAACCAGCCGGTAGCCCATTCCCTGCAAGACCGGGCCGGCAACCGCCGACACCCGCGCCGCCACGCCCGGCTCGACGACGAGACGGGGCTCGGCCAAGAGGTCGGCATCCTCGGGAACAGCAGTTGGATCGGTCATGTCCAGGGTCAAAAGCGTCTTACTTGCATGGGTTTAGGCCGGGCCTAACCGGAGGTCCGGCCGGTTCCCCGAACCGCCCTTGAGGCCCGTTCTGGGCAAGGCGGGTTCAGGTAATAAAAAAGAGCGGGTCCCGGGGGGCCCACTCTCAATACGCGATCGTATGAGAACCATAAGTTGCCGCGGATATAGCGGTTTTTCCGCAATCCGACAAGGCCCGCAATCCCGTTAAGGCCGATTTTGCCAAGCTTTGAGAGCGGGGTAAAGTCTAACCCTTCATTCATGAACGCTGCCTAGATTTCCCCGAAAACCAGCCAATTTCGGCCGGTTTGGGCGGGTTTATGATTGCTTCACCATCGCTGATCCCGGAACTCGACGACATTGTCAGTCGTGGCGACCCCAAGCGCCGCGCCGATGCCGCGCGCCGTATCAGCGAGCTCTTCCTGCAGGGTGCAGCAAGCTTCCGCCCCGATCACGTCGATTTTTTCGATGGCGTTCTGACCAGCCTCGTTCCGCATGCCGAGATCGAGGCGCGCGCCGAGTTGGCCGAGCGCTTGTCGACGCTGGCGAATGCGCCGCGTGGCCTGGTCGGCCATCTTGCCCATGAGGATGAAATCGCCATTGCCGGCCCGCTGCTGCGCCGCTCGCCGGTCATCGACGAAAAGATGCTGCTCGAAATTGCGTCCATGAAGGGCCAGGGTCATCTGCTGGCGATGGCGGAGCGGCCGACGCTTTCGGCCGATCTCACCGACGTCATGATCGCCCGCGGCGACCGCGCGGTGGTCAGGCGCGCCGCCGGCAATGCGGGCGCGGCCTTTTCATCGGAAGGCTATTCGACGCTGATCAAGCGCGCCGGCCAGGACGGCGTGCTGACGATCAGGCTCGGCCAGCGCGACGATCTGTCGCCTGCGCAATTGAAGGAGTTGCTCTCCGGCTCCATCGACATCATCCGTCGCCGCCTGTTCCAGGTCGTCAAGCCCGAGCGGCAGGCCGATATCAAGCAGGCAATGACTGCTATCACCGGCCCGTCCGAACGCGAGGAGCGACGCGACTTCGTGCCGGCGCAGCGCACGGTGCTGAAACTCCACCGTGAGGGCGCGCTCGGCGAAGGCGCGTTGCTCAACTTTGCCAGGGTCTTCAAATACGAGGAATCGATCGCCGCGCTGTCGGCGATGACCGGCGTCAAGATCGAAACCCTCGACCGCCTGATCAGCGGCGATCGCTACGATCCGATCCTGATCGCCGGCAAAGCCATCGATCTCGAATGGGCGACGGTGCGCGCGCTGATTATCCTTCGGCTCGGTCCGAACCGGACGGCATCGCCTGCCGACATCGAAAGCGCGCGTGTGAATTACGTGCGCCTGATGCCCATGACCGCCCAGCGCGTCGTCGAGTTCTGGAAGACGCGGTAACGGTCTCGCCGGCCGCCGGCGTCATTGCGCGTAGCGGCGGGCTTCGTTCTAGCGGGGCTGAGCGTAGGGTGTCGCATTCATCAGCAGCACACCAAACAGAAGAACCAGATAGAGTATCGAAAACACAAACAGGCGACGAGCAGGCCGCCGCTGCTTATCGTCGCTCCGATGTACTTGCCCTGAAAGAAAAACCATGATCGCCCCAAGGATCGCCGCAGCCGCGCCATAGATCGCTCCGGCGAACCCCAGCGCCCAAGGTAGCAGTGAGATCAGAGCGAGAAAAACGCTGTAGAGAAGAATCTGGCGTTTTGTTTCGGCCTCGCCGGCTACGACCGGCAGCATCGGCACGCCGGCCCTGGTATATTCTCCGGCAAGATTGAGCGACAGTGCCCAGAAGTGGGGTGGCGTCCAAAGAAAGATGATCAGGAACAGGATCAGCGGCTCGATCCCGGCACTTCCGGCGGCAGCAACCCAGCCGATCACCGGAGGAAGTGCGCCAGCAGCACCGCCAATGACGATGTTCTGCGGTGTTCGGCGCTTGAGCCACATCGTGTAGACGACGACATAAAAGAAAATTGTGAACGCAAGCAGCGCAGCCGCAGCCAAGTTCAGCAAAGTGCCGAGAGCCAGAACGGCGCACACGCCGAGCATCAGTCCGAAAACCAATGCTTCCGAGCGAGATACACGGCCGCTGGGAATTGGACGCATGGCGGTACGCGCCATCACCGCATCGATGTCGGCGTCGTACCACATATTGAGAGCACCTGCGGCGCCAGCTCCGGCAGCTATGCAAAGAAGGGCAGCCATACCGGCGAATGGATCGATGTCGCCTGGCGCGACCATGAGACCGACGAGTGCCGTAAATACGACCAGCGACATAACGCGCGGCTTTGTCAGCGCGACATAGTCCCCGACGTTGGCATACCTCCCGCGAAGGAGAATTGAACGATTGATTTGCATGAGACTGATGCCCCCTGTTGCAAGCGAACTGGCGACGCCTTGAAGCACCTCCGCGCGAAGCAAAAATAACTACGTCGGTGACGCGAAGAACAGGACCCGGATGAAGTGCGTGTACTCGGATTCGAACACCATGATGGCCACGAACACCAGCACCAGCACCGGAGGCAGCAGAATGGCATAGGCCAGGGCCAGCCGCTCCCAGGCCATGTGCATGAACACGGCGACGATCAAGCCGGCCTTCAGCACCATGAACAGCAGGATCAACGACCATCTGAGATAGCCCTGGAGGCCAAAGTAGTCGACGAGATAGGAGCACGCGCTGAGGACAAACAACCATCCCCAGACCACGAGATAGAGCTTGATTGGGTGCTGCTGCCCCTCTGCGTGCGCGGCTCCCGCTGCGACTGCGATTGCCTCATGCTTGTGAGCGTGCAGCGAAGGTTGTTGGACTCCCAAATCTACCGCTACGTTTGTCATGCGCTGACCTCACCAAAGATAGAAGAAGGCAAAGATGAACACCCACACAAGATCGACGAAGTGCCAGTACAGGCCCATTATTTCGACGATTTCGTAGTTTCCCTTCCGGCTCGTGAAGAATCCGCGTCGTCCGTGATCAAAATCTCCGCGCCAGACCTTTCGCGCGATAGCGATCAGGAAAATCACGCCGAAAGTCACGTGCGTTCCGTGGAAGCCTGTGATCATGAAAAAGCTGGAGCCGAACTGCGCCGCACCCCAGGGGTTCTCCCAAGGCCGCACTCCCTCCATGATCAGCTTGGTCCACTCGAAAGCCTGCATCCCGACGAACGTTGCGCCAAGTGCTGCCGTAACCAGCATCAGGACTGCTGTTTTGACGCGATCGCGGCGGTAGCCGAAATTGACGGCCATCGCCATCGTCCCGCTGCTGCTGATCAGGATGAAGGTCATGATGGCGATCAGGATGAGCGGGATGTGATGCCCCGCAATCTCGAGAGCGAACACCTCACTCGGATTGGGCCACGGCACGGTCGTGGACATTCGCGCCGTCATGTACGACAGCAGGAAGCAACTGAAGATGAAGGTGTCGCTCAGGAGGAAGATCCACATCATGGCCTTGCCCCAGGACACGTTCTTGAACGCGCGCTGGTCGGAAGACCAATCGGCGGCGATGCCTCGCCAGCCTTCAATTCGTGCAGGGGATGCTGTGGTGTTTGTCAGCGCAGTCTCTGCCATCTGGGGCCTCCCTAGCTGAGCAACCGGCGACAGATGTCGACGAAATCGTCCGTCCAGCCGGTCAGCAGGCCAAGCAGGACCAGCCAGACCAACAGCAGGAAATGCCAGTAGATGACACAGAGCTCCACGCTGAGGCGTAGCTGCGGCATCTCAGCGCCACGCCACACCTTGGCGGTCGTTCTACCCAGGGCCGCCAGACCGCCCATCAGATGCAGCCCGTGCGCCGCAGTGATCATGTAGAAGAAGGAATTGGCAGGATTGGACGCCACGAAATACCCCGCGACGCTTAGCTGCCGCCACGCCAGCAACTGCCCGATCAGGAATATGATGGCGGATGCTCCTCCCGCACAGATGCCGACGATTACACCGTCCATGTTGTTCCGTTGTGCGGACGCGTATGCCCATTGCATCGCGACGCTGCTCAAAACCAGGACGCCGGTGTTGAACCAGAGCAGTGCCGGCACGGGCAGTGCCCGCCAGTCCACCATGTCCATGCGCATGGAGTAGGCGCTGATGAAGAGCGCGAACAATGAGGTGGCGACAGCGAGAAACACTCCCAGCCCGAGCTTCGCTGCCGGCACGGTCATCGCTCCCGTGCCCGGGAAGTCATCGATCGAACCTTCTTCCAGCCAGGGCTTGGCTGTCAGCCGTTGCTGCGACAGCCACCATCCCACGATGACCGCAATCACCGCCATGAACAGGACGATGGCGCTCACGGCGTGGCTCCCTGGACGGCCCGTGTCGCGGGCGGCTGGTTCTGCGGAATGAAATCTTCCTTGGCGCCTGGCACGCTATAGTCATACGCCCAGCGATAGACCACCGGGAGTTCCTTGCCCCAGTTGCCGTGTCCGGGCGGCGTCTCCGGCGTCTGCCATTCCAGTGTTGTTGCCCGCCACGGATTGCCGCCGGAAGGCCTGCCCTTGAAATAGCTCCAGACCAGGTTGAACAGGAACACCATCTGGGCGAGGCCCACGATCAGCGCCACCACGCTCATGAAGGCGTTCAGCGTATGCACCGATGGGGTGATGAACGCCGCTTCGCCGATGTCGTGATACCGGCGCGGCACCCCGAGCAGTCCAAGATAGTGCATAGGGAAGAAGATCAGGTAGGCACCGAGGAACGTGACCCAGAAATGGAACTTGCCCATCCAGTCATCCAGCATCCGCCCGGTGACCTTGGGGTACCAATGATAGATTGCTCCCAGCACGACCATGATGGGCGCCACGCCCATCACCATGTGGAAATGCGCGACAACGAACATGGTATCCGAAAGCGGCACATCCACGACGACGTTGCCGAGGAACAGACCGGTGAGCCCGCCGTTCACGAATGTTATGATAAAGCCGAGCGCGAACAGCATCGGCACTGTGAGATGAATGTCGCCGCGCCACAGGGTTAGCACCCAGTTGTAGACTTTGATGGCGGTGGGGATGGCGATGATGAGCGTCGTCGTAGCGAAGAAGAACCCGAAGTGCGGGTGCATGCCGCTCACATACATGTGGTGCGCCCACACTATAAAGCTGAGCGCGCCGATCGCCACAATGGCCCAAACCATCATGCGATAGCCGAAGATGTTCTTTCGCGCATGCGTGCTGATCAGATCGGAAACGATGCCGAAGGCGGGCAGGGCGACGATATAGACTTCGGGATGACCGAAGAACCAGAACAGGTGCTGGAACAGGATCGGGCTGCCGCCGCCATACTTCATCTGCTGCCCCATCTCGACGAGTGCGGGCATGAAGAAGCTGGTTCCGAGGAGACGGTCGAACAGCATCATGACGGAGGCGACGAACAGCGCCGGGAAGGCCAATAGCGCCATGATGGTGGCCGTGAAGATGCCCCATACTGTCAAGGGCAGCCGCATCAGCGTCATGCCGCGGGTGCGCGCCTGCAGCACCGTTACCACGTAGTTCAGCCCGCCCATCGTGAAGCCGATGATGAACAGGATCAGTGAGGACAGCATGAGAATGATGCCCCAATCCTGCCCGGGAGTGCCGGACAGAATCGCCTGCGGTGGGTATAGCGTCCAGCCGGCGCCGGTGGGCCCGCCGGGTACGAAGAAGGTCGAAGCCAGCACGATGACGGCGAGCAGGTAGACCCAGTAGCTCAGCATGTTCACATAGGGGAAAACCATGTCCCGGGCGCCGACCATCAGCGGGATCAGGTAGTTGCCAAAGCCTCCCAGGAACAAGGCTGTAAGCAGGTAGATCACCATGATCATGCCGTGCATGGTGATGAACTGGAGGTACTGGCTTGCATCGATGAAGGAAAATGTGCCTGGAAACCCCAGTTGCAGGCGCATCAGCCACGACAGCACCAACGCCACCAGACCGATTGCCGTCGCCGTCAGCGAGTATTGGATGGCGATGACTTTGGCGTCCTGCGAAAAGACGTACTGTGTCCACCAGCTTTTGGGGTGATAGAGTTCAACCTCTGCCACTTCGGCAGGCGGAACGTCGACGGTTGCTTCATATGGAACATCGACCATAGAAATACCTCCTCGGTCGTTTCCGTCGGGAGTGAAGACTCGGTCTCACGCGCCCGATCTATCTTCGCAGCGGCACCTACTTGCCGCCTGATCTGTATGTCGCCTTCGTAACGGCGCTTCGGCCTGACAATTCCGCAAACGTCTTCTGTTGCTCCAGCCAGGCGTGATATTCGCTTTCTTCCTCGACGATGACCTTGGCCCGCATCTGTGCATGCGCTGCGCCGCACAACTCGGCGCACAGCACGTCAAACGTTCCGGTTCGGATCGGAGTCATCCAGAAATAAGTGACCATGCCGGGCACCATATCCATCTTGGCCCGGAATTCGGGCACATAGAAATCGTGCAGGACGTCGACTGAGCGGAGCAAAACCTTGACCGGCTTTCCGACCGGGAGGTGCATCTCGCCACTTTCGATCACGACGTCGTCTTGCCCGTGCGGGTCGTCGCGATTCAGGCCCATAGGGTTCTCGGGACTGACGTGGCGGACATCGGTCGTGCCCATCCGGCCGTCCTTCCCCGGCAGGCGGAAGGCCCATTGCCACTGTTGGCCCATGACCTCGATCTCGGTAGCGTTCGCCGGAACCGTGACGAACTGGTGCCAGACGAACAGGCCGGGCGCCAGCATGGCTCCGACGCCGATTGCTGTACCGATGCTGAGCCACCACTCGAGCTTCTTGTTCTCCGGATTGTAGTGTGCCTGTCTTCCTTCCTTGTGATGAAAGCGGAAGACGCAATAGGCCATGAAAGCGATGACCGCGAAGAAAACCGCCCCAGTGATCCAGAAGGTTATGTTGATGGTGTCGTCAATGTAGCGCCAGTTAGTGGCGATCGGCGTCCACCACCACGGGCTGTAGATGTGAAACAGCACCGAGCCGACTGCGACCAAAAGCAGTATGATAGCGACAATCATCCCTCACTCCTCCTTGCCACCTAAGGCAACGGAGACAAATCGGAGGGCGGAGCTCACACCGTCTGGATGGCCGACTTCACGTGCGCCATCGCAGTGTGTCTTGCCTCGCCCACTTTGACCGGTCGCGACATCCAAACGTGGCGCCGGGCACACGTTACGACCGATTACCATCAAGTCTGGGGCGTCAGTAGTGAGGATGGTACGCGTCGGGGCTGGCGTCAATAGATCACTTCAGCGTCTGCGCGGATGCCAGCAAGCTGGCGAGCATCAGTCAGCACAATTCGTTTGAGATGACGCAATGCACCAAATGACCGTGAACGTGCACAGTTCACCGAACCGTGAGCACTGTCGGGACGCTATGGCGCTAAGCTGTCGGCGAGGTCGCGACAAGTTTCGTCCGGCTAAGCTCCTTTCGATGCATTTGGGTTTGCCGTACTCGGCTCGACCGCGACTCTCGCACACCAGGGCGGAGACGCGCATGTTGCGGCGCGTCGTTTCGACCGCCGCAACTGTGAGCACGGGAGGGTGCGTCCATGGCCACTGTCTATTCCGACAACATCTCAAAAGTTGCACGGCACGTATTCGGCGACGCCGCCACATATCCCGTTCGCAAAATCAAACTATCCGACCTGGGCGAGGCGCTGCGCCTGGGCTGGGAAGACTTCAGTGCAATGCCAAGTCACGCGGTTGTCCTGTGCGTGATTTATCCCGTCCTCGGTATTTTTCTGTTCAGGATGGTCCTTGGCTATTCGGTACTGCCGCTACTGTTTCCGCTGGCGGCCGGGTTTGCCTTGATTGGACCTTTTGCCGCGATTGGTCTCTACGAGCTCAGCCGCCGCCGCGAGCGCGGCGAGGAAGTCGGCGCATGGGATGCGCTTTCCGTGCTGCGCGCTCCGGCTCTCGGTGCCATGGTCGAACTCGGCGTGCTCCTGCTGGTTCTGTTCGGGGCTTGGATCGGCGCAGCGAACGCTATCTACGTCTCGATCTTCGGCCACGCGCCGGCTGCGAGCATCCCCGATTTCGCAACGCGCGTGCTGACGACGCCGGACGGATGGTCGCTCATCATCGTTGGTTGCGGCGTTGGCTTCCTGTTCGCGGTCGCGGCCCTGTGCGTTAGTGTTGTGTCGTTTCCGTTGATGCTCGACCGCCATGCGACTGCGATTGACGCGATCCGGACCTCGCTGCGGGTCGTGATGAAGAATCCGGTTGAAATGGCCGGGTGGGGACTGATTGTTGCGGCGCTGCTGGTGCTCGGTTCGTTGCCGGTCTTCGTTGGACTCGCTGTTGCTTTGCCATTGCTCGGTCATGCCACCTGGCATCTGTACCGAAAGGTGGTGGAGCCGGATTCCAATCCTCCACAGGAACAGCCTCGCCTGCGGAAAGGACACCGTTACGCAGCGGATTTCCCGGCCAATCTCTTCCCGTGGAGCCGCGAGCGTTAGCGCGTAACGGTGAAATAGAACCGGGATCGAGCTGCCGAGTTCGTGTCTACGGCAAATCGGTTTGACCCGCGTCGCCGCCTTGGGCGCCATTCATTGCTGACATACGGCTCTGGTTATCGGGGGCTAAAAATTGGCCCCCGACACCAACAAAGCTCCACCGAGGGCCATAAGGAGGATGCCCGGCCAATTCGCGCCAAGCCCCAAGAATCGCACGCTGCGCTGGGGCGGCTCCAAAGTCTGGCGAACCGGTCTGGCGGAATCCCGACCGCTAAGCGGTCCCCGCCAAATGGTGGTGCGCGCCATATACAGGAGTCCGCCGATAACGAGGAGCGCGCCAAGTCCCGTCAGGAACATTCCCGCCTCTCAGTTCGTTGCCCCGCATGGGGTGGACTCAAGCATCCAGGCTCAGAAAGGTTCCCCGCTAGCCGACCCGCCGAAACCGCAGATACGCCGCGACCCGCCCCTCACGCTCGGCTTTGCGGCCGTAGCGCGTCATGGTGTAGGCGTCCCAGGGCTTCTGCCAGTCGGCGGCGCGCTCGGCGGTCCAGACGAAATCCGGCGAGCGCATCAGATGTGCCAGCGTCCAGGCGCAGTAATCGTCAATGTCGCTGACGAAACGGAATTCACCGCCGTCCTTGAGGATGCGCGCCATCGCCTTCACCGTTGCGTCCTGCACGAAGCGCCGCTTCCAGTGCCGCCGCTTCGGCCAGGGATCGGGATGGATCAGGTCGATCCGCGTCAGCGACCGCGGCGGCAGCCAGGCCAGCAATTCCGCGGCGTCGCCGGCATAGAGCCTGATATTGCCGATGTTGTGCGCCTCGATCTGCGTCAGGATCTTGGCCATGCCGTTCACATACGGTTCGCAGCCGATGAACCCCATGTTCGGATACGCCTGCGCTTCCGCGATCAGATGTTCGCCGCCGCCGAACCCGATCTCGAGCCTGGCATCCGTAGGTCGGCCATCGAACAGATCGGTAAGCCGCTCCGGCGCAGGCGTCGCAATGTCGAGCGCGAGATGCGGCAGCAGTTTGTCGATCAGGTCGGCCTGGTGGATGCGGAGCTTGTGGCCCTTGCGGCGCCCGAAGAACGAGCCACGCGCATGCGTAGCCGCGCCGTCATCGGGCGGGGGGCCGCGATCTTCCGTATCGTTCGGGGCGGATATCATCGCAGCGTCTGGTACAGCCGGAACAGCAGCCGCGCCCTCGGCTCGATCGAGGAGACGTACATCTGCTCGTAATGGGTATGCGCGCCTCGGCCGTCGACGCCGAGCCCGTCGAGGGTTGCAGTATGCGGCGCGGTGAAATTGCCGTCGGAGCCGCCGCCGGTCGAGGTGTCGACCAGATCGAAGCCGATCTCCGCCGCGATCGTCCTGGCATGCTCGTAGAGCGCGGCGCCGGCATTGCTCTTTTCGTAAGGCGGGCGGTTCAATTCGCCGATCACCTTCACCGTGACGCCATCGCTGCGCGATTTCAGATTGAGGATTTTGGCAACGAGCTCGTCGGAATCGGCCATCGTCGGCACGCGCAAATCGACCTCGGCATAGGCCTCTTCCGCGATTACGTTCGGCCTGGTGCCGCCGCGGACCACGCCGACATTGACGGTGATACCGCGTGCAAGGTCGTTCATCGCCTCCAGCGTTTGAATGACATTGCCGAGTTCGCGGATGGCGCTGCGGCCATCCTCCGGCCGGGTGCCAGCATGCGAGGGCACGCCGTTGATGAAGACCTCGAAGCGACCAATGCCCTTGCGTCCGGTGACGATCTTGCCGCCGTCGCGCGCCGGTTCGGTGACCAGCACATATTTTGCCTTGCGGCCTTCGGCCTCGATCAGCGCGCGCGAGGTCGGGCTGCCGATCTCTTCATCGGAGACATAGAGCTGCGTGATGCCGAGTGGCGGCCGTGCACTGTCGGCGCAGATTTGCCGAAACGCATGATAGGCGAGATAGGCGCCGCCCTTCATGTCGTAGATGCCCGGGCCGAATGCGCTGTCGCCCTCGATCCGGAATGGCAGCCGCTCGATGAAGCCAAGCGGATGCACCGTATCGAGATGGCTCAGCACCAGGATTCCCGGTTCGCGCTGCCCCCATGCCGAGCGCGCCACCAGATGATCGCCGCAGCCGGAGCGGCCGGCGATCCGCTCCACCGTCGCGGGCAGGCCGCGATAGCCTTCAGCGACGAGGTCGGCGAGCTTGTTGACCTGCTCGGGCGCTTCGGTCGGGCTCTCGATTTCGACCCAGCGGCGAATGCCCTCGAGGATCGGTGCTGAATCGAAGGGATTGGTTGTCGTCATGTCGTATCCGATACGGCGTCATGCCCCGATGCGCAATTGCACATCGTGAACCCGCGCCAATGCAGGCGCGAAATGACGGCATATTCCGGAATACGAAATTCTTAAACCGGTGCGCGATAAAAATCAGCGCGGGTCCGGGCCGTCGCGCGACGCGATCTGCTCGACCAATTCGACGATGGAGCGGCGCATTTTGGAATCGGTGATGCGCGTGAACGCGCGCGTCAGCGCCAGACCCTCTGACGTCGCGAGGAAATCGGACACGTAGGCCGGAGAGGCACCGTCCCCAAACCCGTCCGCATTCGCTATGCCGCTCGGCCCGCCATCGAACAGAAACGACACCGGCACCTGCAAAATCTCGGAAATCTGCTGCAGGCGGCTGGCGCCGACCCGGTTGGTGCCCTTTTCGTACTTCTGAACCTGCTGGAACGTGAGGCCGAGCGCTTCGCCGAGCTTTTCCTGACTCATGCCCAGCATGATGCGGCGCATCCGGACGCGGCTGCCGACATATTTGTCGACCGGATTGGGCGCTTTGGTGGACATCTGCATCACTCCTAGGATTGCGCGCCGGGAATGAGGCAGTGGAAATCTATGCCTCAGGCGCGCCAGTACCGTCATATCCTGCTCGGAGGATCGGGTAGAATTGCGGACGATCTGAGCAACGGAAGTGACTGGTTGTCGTATTTTGCTTGCAAGCGCAGAAAGCGAATCGCAGGCTGTCTGTCAACTGGTGGAGCCGCGCACGTAGCGTTTTTAGTAAACCAGTGACAACCCGGTCGTGCGAATCTCAGGCAGCGTGCTTCGCAACACGGCGTCTGACGACGACCAACAAGGCTGCGGCCACAATCACGGCCGCCGGGATATCTCCAAGGCGAGCATAAACCGTCGGCGACAGCGCGAACGGCAGGCTGGCATCCAGCACGCCTTCGATGCCGAGGCCGAGCTGTGCCACAATTCGCCCCGAGGGATCGATCACCGCCGAGATGCCGGTGTTGGCGGCGCGCACCATCGGCAGACCTTCTTCGATCGCACGCAGCCGCGCCTGCTGCAGGTGCTGATAGGGGCCTGTTGAATTTCCAAACCAGCCGTCATTGGTCAGGTTGACGATCCAGCCGGGGCGGTCGTCACGCGCTGCAACATTTCCGGGAAAAATCGCCTCATAACAGATCAACGGTAGCGCGCGCGGCGCATTCGGTATCTCCATCGCGCGGTGCCGCGTGCCCGGAATGAAGCCGCCGTGGACTTTTGTAAGCTGCACGAAGCCGAGCTTCTCCATCCATTCCTGAAACGGCAGATACTCGCCGAACGGCACCAGATGCAGCTTGTCGTAGACCGACAGCACGCCGCCGTCGTGGTCGATCACATAGATCGAATTGTAGGCGCGGGAGACGCGCACGCCGGGCGGGGTGTCCGGAGCGCGCACCGAGCCGGTCATCAGCACCGTGCCCTTGGGCAGGAGCTCCGCGATCTGTGCCATCGCGTCGGTTTCGCGCGTCAGGAAAAACGGGAAAGCCGATTCCGGCCAAATCAGGATTTGCACGTCGCGCACGCCGGTGGACTGCGGGCCTGAAGCGCGGTCGGACAGAGCAAGGTATTTCTGCATCACCTCCGCTTTGGCGCCATAGTTGAATTTGACGTCCTGCTGCAGGTTCGGCTGCATGATACGTAGCTTGACCTTGGTCAGGGCCGTCGGCTGCAGCGACAGCCGCACGGCGCCGTAAATTCCCATCGCCGCGAGCAGCAAGAGTGCCGCCACCGGCGCGATCCAGGGCTTGCGGCCGCGCGATGAGCCGTCGATCAGCGCCGCCGGGCTGGCAAAGATCGCAACACTAAGGAAGGTCATGCCCCACAGCCCGATCAGCGACGCCGCCTGCGCCAGCGCCAAGGGCTCCGACAGCGCGTAGCCGAAGGCATTCCAAGGAAATCCCGATAGCATATAGCCGCGCAGCCATTCGCTGACCGTGAGCCCGATCGCGAGCGCCAGAACCCGCGACGCATCCCCGCGTCCAGATCAGCCGCGCCAGCGCGAAGCCGAGCGCCGGAAACAAGGCGAGATAGGCCGGCAGGCCGAGCACCGCGAACGGCATCAGCCAGGCAAAGGTCGGCGCGTCGACCAGGAAGGCGTTGCCGATCCAGTAGAGCCCGGGCACGAAATAGCCGAGCCCGAACCAGAAGCCCGCCATCGCCGCCGCCGGCACCCCGCGCCATTTTCCGGCCGCCGCGCCGTCGATCAGCCAGATCACGACCGGAAACGTCACAAACAGCACCGGCCAGGCGTTGAACGGCGCCATCGAAAGTGCCGACATGGCGCCGGCGACGAGCGCGATCGCCGCGCGCTTCCAGCCCCAGGCCAGGATGATCGAAAGTCCCGCGACGCGGAATTTGCTGGTTGAGATCACTGCGAGCCGGCTCCATCGCCGGAAGCCGGCGGCGTGTTGTCGTTGGTCGGCGCCGTGCTGGTGTCGGGAGCGGCCTCGCGGCGGCTTCGCTCGCGCGTCGCGCGCGGCGCGGGGCGTTCTTTCCGAATCCCGATCCGCAGCCGCTTGACGCGCCGCGGATCGGCATCGAGCACCTCGATCTCGAAGTTGCCCGGACCGGCAATGACCTCGCCGCGCACGGGCAGCCGGCCGACCTGGGACACCAGATAGCCGCCGAGGGTGGCGACTTCCTCGCTCCCCTCGCCGGTCACGAATTCCTCGCCGATCATCTTGCGCGCATCCTCGAGGCTGGCGCGGGCATCCGCGATGAAGGCGTTATCTCCCTGGCGGACGATCGATGGGGGCTCGTCGCTGTCGTGCTCGTCGTCGATTTCGCCGACGATCTGCTCGACGATGTCCTCGATCGAGACCAGCCCGTCGGTGCCGCCATATTCGTCCACCACCAGCGCCAGGTGGATGCGCGAGGCCTGCATCTGCGCCAGCAAATCGATCGCCCGCATCGACGGCGGCACGTACAGGAGCTTGCGGATGATGTTGGCCTCCGCCAGCGGCATTGCGAGGTCGACCGCGCGCAGGTCGAGCCCCGCCGGGAACGGCTTCTTGCGCTTGGGCTTGGTGGTATCGCCGACGCGCGCCTTCGCGGTCATGAACGCCAGCAGGTCGCGGATGTGAACGATGCCTTCGGGGTCGTCGAGGGTTTCGTCGTAGACCACGAGCCGCGAATGCGCCGCGCTCTCGAACAGGCCCATCAATTCGCCGAGCGGAATATCCCGCTTGACCGCGACGATGTCGGCGCGATGCACCATCACGTCGGCGATCCGCCGCTCGTTGAGACCGAGGATGTTGCGCAGCATGGTGCGCTCGATGGCGGAGAAGCCGGCATCGTCAGGGGTGGAAGTATCGAGCACCACCTGAAGATCGGCGCGCACCGATCCCGCCCTCCAACCGAACAGCGTGCGGATCGCCCGTATCAGCCAGCTCTCGGCGGTCGGACGTATAACTTCGCCTTCCTGCACCACCACGGGCAAGTTGCGCGTGTCGCGCGGGTTGTCCTGTATCGGGTCGGAGTCCGGCATTTCAGTCCATCCGCTCCCGGTCCGCATACGGATCGGGAATGCCGAGCTGCGCGAGAATCTCTCGTTCGAGATCCTCCATGGCCTCGGCGTCCTCGTCCTTCTCGTGGTCGTACCCGATCAAATGCAGGAACCCGTGAACCGCAAGATGGCTGAGGTGATGATCGAACGGCTTTTCTTCCTCATCGGCCTCTTTCCGGGTGGTCTCATAGGCGATGGCGATATCGCCGAGCATACGCGGCGCGTCCGCAGGCGCGCCCGCGGCCGGCTGCAGCGCCGGAAACGACAGCACGTTGGTGGGCTTGTCGATGCCGCGCCAGTTGCTGTTCAGCGTGCGGATTCCGGCATCGTCGGTCAGCATGACCGCAAGTTCCGTATCGCCGACGTCGGCATCGGCAATTTCGGCCGCCGCATTGATGGCGCGATGGATCACCGCCTCGGCCTCCGGCTCGGCCTGCCAGCAATCGGCGACGGCGAGAACTTCGGTGAGGGGAAGGACGGACGACACGAGCGTTCCAGCGGTTTGCATTGCAATGTTGGGGTTACGGCCCCGGCCTGCCGGCGGCAGGTCCGGGCGCGAAGAGTTTGCGGTCAAGATTTTCCGGTTGCCGGTTTCTGCGGCAATCCCTCATAGGCGGCGACGATCCGCGCCACCAGTTCATGGCGGATGACGTCTTCCGCGGTGAATTTCACCTGCGCAATGCCTTCGACGTTGTCGAGCAGCTTGCAGGCTTCGGCAAGCCCCGAAGCTTGTCCGTTCGGCAGGTCGACCTGCGATGGATCGCCGGTGACGATCATGCGGCTGTTCTCGCCGAGCCGGGTCAGGAACATCTTCATCTGCATCGACGTGGTGTTCTGCGCTTCGTCGAGAATGATCACGGCATTGGTCAGGGTGCGGCCGCGCATGAAGGCCAGCGGCGCGATCTCGATTTCTCCGCCTTGCAATGCACGTTCCACCACTCGCGCGTCCATCAGGTCGTACAGCGCGTCGTAGATCGGCCTCAAGTAAGGATCGACCTTTTCGCGCAAGTCTCCAGGCAGGAAGCCGAGCCGCTCGCCGGCCTCGACCGCAGGCCGCGACAGGATGATGCGATCGACTTCCTTGCGTTCGAACAATTGCGCGGCATGCGCCACCGCAAGCCAGGTCTTGCCGGTGCCGGCCGGGCCGATGCCGAACACCAGCTCGTGGCGTTTCAGGGCGCGGATGTAGGAATCCTGCGCCGCGGTGCGCGCGCGCACCGGACGCTTGCGCAGGTTGATGGTCTCGAACGAGGGCTTTGCGGTCTTGGCGTCGAACTCGAACAGCGAGCCCTGCGCGAGGACGGCGCGGATCGCGCCTTCGACTTCGCCCTGCGAGAGGTCGTGGCCCTGCACGGCCTGTGAATAGAGCGTCTCCAGCACGCGCCGTGCGGCGTCGCAGCCGTCACGCGAGCCGGCGATGGTGATGTGGTTGCCGCGGGAATCGACCACGACGCCGAGCCGCCGCTCGACCAGCGCCAGGTTCTGGCCGTAAGGGCCGACGAGGGCGGAAGCGGCGCGGTTGTCGTCGAAATCGATAACGACCTGGGTCTCGGGCGGTATTTGCATGTCGCGGTCAAATTTGCGGCTGGGAGCGAGCGAAGACGAATCCGATGCGCTTTTTGGCAAGGGTTCAGGCTCCCCGAATTTCTTGAGAAGATCTGGTCATGTCTGGAAGCATTGAGGATCCGGGCTGCGTGGAGCGGCCAGCGAGTTCGCCGAGCAGGCTGTAACGCTCCAGGCTCTCGATCCTGACCGGCAGCACCTGTCCGATGATGTCGGGCGAGGCAAACACATGCGCGGGCTGAAGATAGGCGGTGCGGCCGACGATCTGGCCGGGATTGCGGGCCGCGCGTTCGAACAGCACATCGACGGTGTTGCCAATCATGGCCCTGTTGAAGGCCGATTGCTGACTGTCGATCAATTCCTGGAGCCGCACCAATCGCTCGTCCATTTCAGCCGCTGACACCGTCTCCCGCATGTCCGCCGCCGGCGTGCCGGGCCGCGGCGAATATTTAAACGAATACGCCGCAGCGTACCCGATTTGCGTGACAAGCGCGAGGGTCGCGGCAAATTCTCCCTCGGTTTCGCCCGGAAAACCGACGATAAAATCCGATGAAAATGCAATATCTTGGCGCGCCGAGCGAAAACGGTCGATGACGCGGCGGTAGTCATCGGCGGTATGCCGGCGGTTCATGGCGGCAAGAATCCGGTCGGAGCCGGACTGCACCGGAAGATGGACGAACGGCATCAGGCCTGCGAGATCGCGATGCGCTGCAATGAGCGAATCGTCGACGTCGCGGGGATGGCTGGTCGAATAGCGCAGCCGCACGATGCCCTCGATTTCCGCCAGGCGATGCAACAGTTTGCCGAGCGGCCAGGTCCGGCCATCGGGGCCCTCGCCGTGATAGGCGTTGACGTTCTGCCCGATCAGGGTGATCTCGCGGACGCCGTTATCGGCCAGGCGCTTCACGTCGTCGACGATCTTTGCGACCGGGCGCGAGACTTCCGCGCCGCGCGTATAGGGCACCACGCAGAAGGTGCAGAACTTGTCGCAACCTTCCTGCACGGTGACGAAAGCGGAGATGCCGCGCGCGCGGATCGCATCCGGCTTGGGGGCGGGGAGAAAGCCGAATTTGTCCTCGACCGGAAATTCGGTTTCCAGCGCGCGACCTTCGCTCTTCGCGCGCGCCAGTAACTGCGGCAAATGGTGATAGCTTTGCGGCCCGACCACGACGTCAACCGTCGGCGCGCGGCGGATGATCTCTTCGCCCTCGGCTTGCGCGACGCAGCCGGCAACCGCAATGCGCATCTCGCGCCCGTTGCGTGCCGCCTCGTCCTTGGCGACGCGCAGCCGGCCGAGTTCGGAGTAGACCTTTTCGGACGCCTTTTCCCTGATGTGGCAGGTGTTGAGGATCACCAGATCCGCGTCGTCAGCGCTTTCAGTCTCGACAAAGCCCTCGCCCGCCAGCGTATCCACCATGCGTTGCGCATCGTAGACGTTCATCTGGCAGCCATAGGACTTGATGTGCAGCTTGCGCGGCGGCTTCATGGAACCTTGGGTGTTGGTGGAAATAGCGCCCTGGCGGCGACTGCGGCTCAAATATAGCCTAAACGGCCAAAAAGCCAGTGTTTGAGGCCGTCATTCCGGGGCGCGCATAGTTCGATGCATGCGCATCGCCCCGGAACGACGGGCAGGCTCAGTCCGCATTCCCCCAGAGATCGTACAGTTCGGGCGGCGGAACCTCCACCCATTGGTTGCCAAGGTTGATGCGATAGGGTGCGCTGCTCGAGGGCCCCGACAGACGCCACAACTTTGGATCGACGAGGCGACCGTTGGCACGCACCCATCGAGCGATTGGTTCGAGCGCCGCCGCCTGCTTTGCCGGCGCCAGGGTAAATCCGCCCAACATCACGAAGCGCAGTTGCCTGTCCGAGGCCAGCCGTTCGATATCGGAAGGTTTCAGGATCGGATCGTCGCCGAGATATCCGCCCATCGCCATGACGGGCAGGCCTGTCGAGATAATGAGCGGCGCGGCGACGTTTGCGTTGGGAACCGCGACGAGAAAGTTTGCGGCCTCGCGATTGGCGATCAGGTAGCTGCTAAGTTTCTGGCGGGAGGCTTCCAGCCGCGATGTCCGCCATGTCACGCGTTCAGTGTCTGGCGGTGCGAGCAGCGCGCTCATATTGGCAACCGGCGCCGCTATGTTCGGGCGCCTGAGAACGACGCTCGCGGCGGTCAATGCCGGCGGAACGAGCAGCGCGCCGATCGCTATGACCGCGAACAGTTTTGATAATGTGTTCTGCAGCGGAAACACGTAGAGAACGGTCGCGCAAATTGTGACGACCCCGATCACCGTCAGCCATGTCAGGCTGAGCCAATCAGACCCGATCGTTTCGGACTGCGCCACGCAGAGATACGCCTGCCACGCGGCCGTGGCCACGACGATCAGCGGCAGGAATATCCGCGCTGGTGTGCCCGCCTTCCACCTCGACCAAAGCCCGGCGACCGCGATGCCGGAAAACACCGCGAGCGGTGGGCCGAGCACGGCTACATAGTAGGTGTGGATCAATCCGCCCGCAAAGCTGAGCACTATCCAGTACATCACGAGCCAGCCTGTCCAGACAGCGGCGGCGATGCGGCGTGATGCCGGCGTGGCCGGAGCCGATGCATCGGACCAGGCGAAAACGAGGCCTGCGAGCGCAAGCGGAAGCAGCCAGGCAAATTGCGTCGCCGCCTTCGGCCGGAACAGGCGAAGAAGACCGGTTGGCGAGTCATCCGTCATAACGGGTTGCGACCGGACTTCCGCGCCTGCAGGCGCCGTCTCGCCCGAGACGGCGGGGGGAGGGGGCGCCGAACTCGTCGCGAGGAAGCGGGCCGCGCCATTATGCACCAAGGCGAGCTCCAGCATCGAATTGTGTTTGGTGCTGCCCGCATAGGGCCGGTTCCGGGCCGGCGCGAAATCGAAGAAGATCGCCCAAGATAGCGAGACGGCAACAAGCACGACGCCCGCGACGGCCTGTCGCCCGATATGCCAGGTGATGGGCGCGGTCGGCCGGGCGAGGCTGAACGTCAGCGCCACGACCGGCACCAGCACCAGCGCCGCTCCCATCTTCACGTTGAAGCCGACTCCGATCGCGGCCATCGCGGCGCAGAGCATCGCGAGCCGGCCGGTTTCGGCGGCCCGCATTGCGAGCCATGCGCCGGCGAGCAGAACCAGGATGAGACAGCTCTCGGTATTGTTGGAGCGGTCGACTGCAACATTGACCGGGCTGAGCGCGAGCGCCAGCGCGGCCACGGCTCCGGCCGTCCTGCCCCAATATTTCTGCACCAGAACGTAAACGATCAGGACCGCGGCCAATCCCGCCATCACTTGCGCGAGCAGAATCGAAAGCGCGCCAAAGCCGAACAGTTTGGCGCTGGCGACCTGCAGCCAGATCGCCACCGGCGGCTTGTCGATGGAGACAAAGCCGGCAGGGTCGAACGCGTTGAAGAGGAAATTGTGCCAGCTACCGAGCATGCTGCGCACGCCGGCGGCATAATACTGTCTTCCAAAATCGTTCTGCGAAAGTTGCCAGGTTCGCGCAAGCGCAGCCAGCGCTACGATAAGCGAGAGCGGCAAGGCCGTCTTCAATATTTGGCTGTCGGGTAATTTCAGAATGCGCCGCTCCCCTCGCGCAGGTCGATCTGAAATTATCACCTGCGGCGCCGGCGCCCAGTTAACTCGCGGCAAGGTATCTCACGTCCCGGACGCGTCGCAGCGCATCACGCCGCAAGCCATGGCACGTCTAAGCCGCGCGTGAACGCGCTGTTGGGGCTGCGCATCCGGCAAAAACTGACGCTCACTTGATTCCCAGGACGTCCTTGAGTTCTGTCGCTTTCTTCATGCACCCTTGTTCGTCGCCAGCCTCGGACATCTTGCGGGCTTCGGCCATCAGTTGGTTGGCATGTTCGGCGCTCTGGGTGCTGCTCTTGCTAGTGACTTGCTCCTGATGCGGTGAGGTGGGCTGCACGGCCGTTGCCGTTGATCCGGTGGTTTCAGGCTCAGCGCTCTTTTGCTTACCTGCCAGAACCTCCTCCTGGTGCTTGGTCCCCGGCAATCCCGATTCGCTCGCGCCCGTCCCAGCGGAAACGATATTGGGTTCGAGCTCCTTCAGTTCCTGGTTACAATCAGCAAACGCTGGCGGCGCGAGGATAAGAGCGAATGCTGCTGCGGTCACTATGCGTGTAGACATCTGAACCTCCTGCTTGAGGTTGTCTCTCGCTCGAAATGAGGGATACAGGAAAACGTCCACAGATATTCAGTGGTTCCTTACATGCCGAAGGTGTCGGTGAAGATCCTGCTTTATGAAGCAAAGCGGACATTGACCGATTCTCAGTACAGAGCCTGGTTCGGTGTTGCCTCAACTCCGATCTTCTCAAGAAGCCCGGGCAATTGCCGCATATCGTCGAAAACAGCGACGGCTCCGGCATCGCGCAGCCTGTCCCCATAGCCGGGGCGGCAATGGCTGCCGCCGTGAAAACCGAGCACGGTCATGCCGGCGGCGCGGCCGCCGGTGACGCCGGGAACGCTATCCTCGATCACGATGCAGCGTTCCGGTGAGGTATTCATCTGCTTGGCAGCAAACAGAAACAGGTCGGGCGCAGGCTTGCCGCGGCTGACCTGCGTAGCGGAGAAAATATGCGGAGCGAGTTGGTCATAAAGGCCGGCGCAGGTGAGGCCGTGGCGAATTTTTTCCGGCGTTCCGCTCGAAGCCACGCATTTGGGCAGGCCGATCGCGCCAATCGCGTCACTGACATGCGCGATCGCCTGCAAATCGCCCTCGTAGAACTTCAGCGTGGCCGCCTTCACCTGTTGTTCGAAATCATCGGGCAGTCTTCGGTCGATCTCGCGTTCGATGGTTTGGCGCGCCTCGCGGTCCGACACGCCGAGAAACCGTTCGAGAACCTGTTCTGCCGTGATCGGATAGCCGTGGCGCGTCAGTGTCTCCGCATGCGCGCGGCATGAAATGACTTCGCTGTCGACCAGTACGCCGTCGCAGTCGAAGATGACCAGATCGAAGTTCGGGTTCAAGTTGGCACGCGATCAGGATTTGTCGTCGTCGAGCGGCACGCAATAAAGCTCCAGCCGGTGATCGACCAGTTTGTAGCCGAGCTTGCGGGCGATCTCGGCCTGCAATTTCTCGATCTCTTCGGAGGTGAACTCGATCACTTTGCCGTCGCGCAGATTGATCAGATGATCGTGGTGGCTGTCGGGCATCTGCTCGTAGCGCGCGCGGCCCTCGCGGAAATCGTGCCGCTCGATGATGCCGGCATCCTCGAACAGCTTGACGGTGCGATACACCGTCGAGATCGAGATCTTGTCGTCGACCGCGACACAGCGCCGGTAAAGCTCCTCGACATCCGGATGGTCGGCCGATTCCGCGAGCACACGCGCAATCACCCGGCGCTGTTCGGTCATGCGCATGCCGGTGGCGGCGCAGCGAGCCTCGATGCCGGTATTTTTTTGCGCAGACGGGGATTTCAGTACGGGCATGACCTTGGGGCCTTGAAGAACACGTCGGGGCTGTTGTGCCACCCTGCGCATATTACGACAAGTCACGCCGCATCAGAAGTGCATTCAATTGCTCCCCGCCGGGCTGCTGATAGTAGCGTTCCCGGCGGCCGACGACCTCGAAGCCGGCCCATTCATACAGCCGCCGCGCCGGCTGATTATTCTCTTCAACCTCGAGGAACACCTTGCGCACGCCGTGGCCGGCGAGATGGCCGAGGTGCGTCAGCAACAGGTTGCGTGACAGGCCGCGGCCGCGCTCAGTCGCGTCGATGGCGATCGACAATAGCTCCGCCTCGTCGGCCGCCATGCGCGACACCGCAAAGCCGATGATCTTGCGCCCGAGCCTGAGACGGTGAACGAGCGTGTTGCGCTCGGTCAGCATCACCTCGAATTCGCCTTCGCCCCAGCCGCGGTGAAACGATGCGCCGTGCAGTTGCGCCAAACGTCGCGCATCGCGCGGAATGGCCGGTTCGATCACCGAAGTGCCGCCGCCCCACCATTCGGTGAACCATGTCATCATGATGCCGGCGGCTGCGGTGCGTCGGACAACGGACTTTTCGGCGGCTTGGCGTCGGGCGCGCGCAGATAATAGGGCCGTGCCGGTGAGCTCTCGGGATTGACCGCGGCGCCCAGCCACGCCACCCAGGCGATGTCGGGCGCGGCCTGCTGATTGATTTTGAAAGGCGGCGGCGCATCGGCCGGCCAGCGCTCGGCCATAATTTTCGCCGCATTGCCGACCAGATGCGGCGCGCCGAAGCGCGCCGCCTCGAGCGCTTCGGCGATCGGCGCCACCTTCGGCTTGACCAGCGAACTGCCGTCGCCGCCGAGCACCTGGAAATAGACGTGATCATGCCGCGCATCGATCGCGGCGATGACGGGATGTTCGCTGCTCTCGCTGACGATGGGGGCGGCAAACACGGTCAGTGTCGTCACGCCCACCACGGGCTTGCCTGCGGCGAGGGCAATGCCGCGGGCGGCGGAAAGGCCGACGCGCAATCCGGTAAAGCTGCCCGGACCGGTCGTCGCGGCGACGCGGTCGAGCGCGGCAAAGGCAACGCCGGACGCCTTCATGACGCGCGCGATCAGCGGCATCAGGGCCTCGGCATGGCCGCGTTTCATCGCCTGCGATTCCCGGGCAATCAAACCGCCCGCGCTGGTGTCGAGCACGGCCGCGGCACAGGCATCGAGCGCGGTATCGATGGAAAGGATCAGCATGAGGGGGCGAATAGCGAATGGTGAGTGGAGAATAGATTATCGATATCCGTCTCTATTCGCCACTCGCTACTCGCCATTCGCTCCTCATAACGTCGGCTGGTGCTTCGTAGGGTGGGCAAAGGCGCCCTTCGCGCCGTGCCCACCATATTGGTCGTGCCGCGGATTGGTGGGCACGCGGAGCCTGTCATCGGGCGCGCATTCGCGCGACCCGGTGGCTTTGCCCACCCTACGAGATCCCTTACATCGGCCGGACTTCGACCACGTCGGGCACGAAATGCCTCAACAGATTCTGTATGCCGTGCTGCAACGTCGCCGTCGAGGATGGGCAACCGGCGCAGGAGCCCTTCATGTTGAGATAGACAACGCCATCCTTGAAGCCGCGGAAGGTGATGTCGCCGCCGTCATTGGCGACCGCGGGGCGCACCCGCGTCTCGATCAGGTCCTTGATGGTCGCCACCGTGTCGGCGTCGGCTTCGTTGAAGAACTCGCCGTCCTCGTCCGCCGCCTCGTCATTGCCGACGGTGCCGTCCGCAAGCAGCGGCGCGCCGGACATGTAATGCTCCATGATGGCGCCGAGGATCGCCGGCTTGAGGTGTTGCCAATCGCCGTCCGCCTTGGTCACGGTGACGAAATCGTAGCCGTAAAACACGCCGGACACGCCTGATACGCCGAACAGTCGCTCTGCAAGCGGCGAACGGGCGGCGGCTTCGCGGCTAGAAAATTCCATCGTGCCGGTGTCGAGCACGGTGCGGCCAGGTATGAATTTCAGGGTGGCGGGATTGGGCGTGGCTTCGGTCTGAATGAACATTGGTTTTCTCCGGCGTCGCCGGTTCAAGGCCGGCGCGTGGGGTGTCCCATAGCAGATGGCGACGGCGCGCGCACGGTCAAGGGCGGAAATCAGAAATTCTTTAACCAGATCAAGCCCTAAGACAGCCCGTCGATCTCGGAATCGCTGAGATCGCCGGGGACGATGACGACGGGAATTGGGAACGAGCCGGCGGCCTGGGCCATCATGCTGATCAGCGGCCCCGGCCCCTCGGGACCCGGATTGGCCGCCAGCACCAGCATCGAAATATCGACGTCCTTGTCGATCACGTCGAGGATCTGGGTGGTGGGATCGCCCTCGCGAATCACCCGTTCGGGCGTGATCGCGGCGATGCCGTTGGCGCGGCCGGAGGCGCGGTCGAGCGCTTCATTGGCGGCGTCCTCGGCCTCGGCGCGCATCAGGTCGGCGACGCCGAGCCATTGCTGGTTCTGGTCTTCGATGGCGATGATTCGCAGCATCACCACGCCGCCGCCGACGCGCACGGCCCAGCGGCTGGCGTAATACACCGCGCGGTCCCATTCCGCGGTGTCGTCAACGATGACAAGGCATTTCGGTTTGTGACCCGTCTCGTAGCTTCGTCGCTGGGTGGTCATGCATGTCCCGGTGCTGCGCCAAACCGCCGCATGCTGCCACGGCGCAGCCGCTTTCGACAAGCGGCGACGCTGTTCCTCCACCCTCCCCCTCCAGGGGAGGGTGAACACCATCTCCGGATACGTTCTAGCTCTTTCGGATGAAACCGACGATGTCCCGTGTCGCCCGCATGGTTTCGTCGGCGAGGACGCGCGCGCGATCGGCGCCGTCGACCAGGATCTTGTCGACATGGCCGGGATCGGCGACCAGCCGCTTCATCTCGGAAGCGATCGGCGCGAGTTTTGCCACGCAAAGTTCCACCAGCGCATTCTTGAAGCTGGAGAACTGCCCGCCGCCGAACTCTTGCAGCACATCGGATTTGCTCCGCTCGGCCAGCGCCGCATAGATGCCGACGAGATTGTCGGCCTCGGGGCGATTTTCCAGCCCCATTTCCTCCGACGGCAGCGGTTCCGGATCGGTCTTGGCTTTCCGGATTTTTTGCGCGATCAGGTCGGCGTCGTCGGTCAGGTTGATGCGCGAATTGTCCGAGGCGTCCGATTTCGACATTTTCTTGGTGCCGTCGCGAAGCGACATCACCCGCGTCGCCGGGCCGGTGATAAAGGGCTCCGGCAGCGGAAAGAACGCGCCGTCGTTGAAGCCGTGGCCGCGAATCGAATCGCCGAAATCATTGTTGAACTTCTGCGCGATGTCCCGCGAGAGCTCCAGATGCTGCTTCTGGTCCTCGCCGACCGGCACATGGGTGGCGCGGTACAGCAGAATGTCCGCCGCCATCAGCACCGGATAATCGTAGAGCCCCACGGACGCGTTCTCGCGGTCCTTGCCGGCCTTCTCCTTGAACTGCGTCATGCGGCTGAGCCAGCCGACCCGCGCCACGCAGTTGAAGATCCAGGCGAGCTCGGCGTGGCCGGCGACCTGGCTCTGGTTGAACACGATGTGCTTGTTCGGATCGATGCCGGCGGCGATGAAAGCCGCCGTGACCTCGCGGGTGTTGCGGGCCAGTTCCGTCGGGCCGCCCCAGACGTCCACGCCTTGCGTGATCGCGTGCATGTCGACGACGCAATAGATGCAGTTATGGGTTTCCTGCATCTTCACGAAGTTGACGATCGCGCCGAGGTAATTGCCGAGATGCAGATTGCCCGTCGGCTGGACGCCCGAAAATACCCGTTCAACAAAAGCCATTGTCAGCTTCCCCAAGGATCCTGTCTCGGATGCCTGTTTCGCGCCGTCGTTTGCCACGCAGGGGCTATCAGCGCAAGCCAGGCATGATCCGGAAAAGTGGGTACCGGTTTTCCGAAAAGATCATGCCCAAATTAAAGAGGTAGAGCAGGATGACAAAGTCATCGTGCTCTACCCCTTTGTTTGCCTGACGGCGTTAACCGCGTCGCGCCAGCCGATGACGCCGAAAACCCTTAAGAGCAGGCCGTAAATCGCAATTCCTGCCGAGATCACGACCAGCAGCAGGATGGCCTGCACGAGGCCATGTGCGCCCGAGGTGAGGGAAGGCAGCGACCGCGTCGCAAGCCACAGCAACGCGCCCATCGCCAGTGCCGCCAGCGCGATGCGCGGCAGCCGCCGTTTTGCTTCCGTGTCGATCGAAAACCCGAAGGTTTTCGCGCCGCGGCGGATCAGGCTGAATGCCATGCTCCAGGCGCCAACAGCAATGGCCGCCGCGATGCCCTCAGTGCCGTACCAATGGCTGAGCAGAAAGGCAGAAGCGATCGCCAGCACCACGCCTTTCAGCGCGGCGGTCAGCGGCGTCATCGTATCCTCGCGCGCAAAGAACGCCGGCGACAGCGCCTTCACCAGCACATGCGCCGGCAACGCCAGCGTCAGCCACATCAGCGCGCGGGCGGTGGCTTTGGTGTCATCGGCGGTGAACGCGCCATGCTCGAACAACAGCCGCACGATCGGCGCAGCTAACACGATCAGGCCGAGCGTTGCGGGCAGTGCGAGGCCAACCGCGAGTTCGAGGCCGCGGGATTCGGCATGAGCAACGGCGGCACAGTCCTCAGCCCGCACCGCGCGCGTCAGTTCCGGGATCAATACCGTGCCCATCGCGACGCCGACAATGCCGAGCGGCAGTTCGACCAGCCGGTTGGCGAAATAGAGCCACGACACCGCCGACGGCGACGAGGACGCGATGATCGCGCCGGCCACGACAAGCAATTGCGGCGCGCTCGATGCCATCATGCCCGGCACAGCCTTGCCGAGAAAGCCGCGGATCTCCTGGTCGAACGAGACCCGCAAGGGTGTCGCGACGTTCCCGCCACGGCGCAGCACCAGCACGGAGAGTTGCAACAGCCCGGCGATGCCGACGGTCGCGGCGATGATCTGCGCGGCCCGGGTGGCATCCGGCTGCACGACCAGCAGCATGGCCATCACCGCGATCAGCGCGATGTTGAACAGCAGCGGCGAAAACGCGGTCAGCGCAAATCGCCCCTGTGCGTTCAGCAGCGCCATCATCACCGTCACCGGACCGGCAAAGGCGAGGTAGGGCAGCATCAGCCGCGCATTGTCTGTCGCGAGCTGCAGCGTCTCGCGGCCGGCAAATCCCGGCGCCAGCACGGTGATGACGAGCGGCATCACGAGCGCCAGCAACGCCGTGGTAACGATCAACACAGCCGTGATCGTGCCGAGCACGCGCCCCGCATATGCCGCCGCAGCCGCCACGCCGCCGGTCTCTCGGACGCGCAGCCATGAAGGCACCAGCGCAGCGTTCAGCCCGCCCTCGGTCAGCAGCCTTCGCACCACATTGACGAGCTGAAACGCCGCCAGAAACGCATCCGCCACGGACCCCGCGCCCAGCAGCGCGGCGAGCGCGGAGTCGCGCACGAATCCGAGCAGCCGCGAGGCCAGCGTTCCCGAGGATACCGTGAGGAAAGAGCGGATCATGGCGGGCTGTACAGCAGCAGCTTCCCTTGCTGGCGCTACGCCGATCTGGTAGGCCGCAGCCTTCTTAGCCGCGCTCGGCTTCTTCGCGCAACGCCGTAAACAGGACGGATGAATGACTGACGCAAAATACGACGTTCTCGCTATCGGCAATGCGATTTTCGACGTCTTCGCGCAAACCGATGAGAAATTCCTGGCCGACCACGGTATGACCAAAGGTGGCATGGCGTTGATCGACGAGGCCCGCGCCGCGTCGATCTACCGCGACATGGGGCCGGCGACGGAGGTGTCCGGCGGATCGGCCGCCAACACCATTGTCGGCATCGCCAATCTCGGCGCCCGCGCCGCCTATGTCGGCAAGGTCAAGAGCGACCAGATCGGCGGTCTCTACACCCACGACATCCGCGCAGCAGGCGTAGCCTTCGAAACCAGGGCCGCGTCCGACGGCCCCGCCACCGGCTGCTCCTACATTCTGGTGACGCCGGACGGCGAGCGCACCATGAACACCTATCTCGGCGCGGCGCAGGACCTGCGGCCGGCCGACATCGACGAGGCGCAGATTGCGGCATCGCGCATCGTCTATCTCGAAGGCTATCTCTGGGATCCCCAAAACGCCAAGGAAGCCTTCGTCAAGGCAGCGGGCATCGCCCATGGCGCGGGCCGACAGGTGGCGCTCACGCTGTCGGACTCATTCTGCGTGGATCGTTATCGTGACGAATTCCTCGATTTGATGCGCAAGCGCACGGTCGACCTCGTCTTTGCCAACGAGGCCGAGCTACATTCGTTGTACCAGACCTCGGATTTCGAAGGCGCGCTGAAGCAGCTCCGCGAGGATACCAAACTCGCCGTCGTCACCCGCAGCGAGAAGGGCTGCGTCGTGGTGTCGTCCGATGGCGTTGTCGCGGCGCCGGCGTTCCCGATCGAAAAGCTCGTCGACACCACCGGCGCCGGCGACCTGTTCGCCGCCGGTTTCCTGTTCGGCCTGGTGCGCGAGGCGAGCCATGAAATGTGCGGCCGGCTCGGCGCGCTGGCGGCAGCCGAGGTGATCCAGCACATCGGGGCACGGCCGCAGGTGTCGCTGAAGGAATTGGCGGGGCAGAACGGGTTGCCGGCGTAGGGCACATTCTCTCCACTCGTCATGGCCGGGCTTGACCCGGCCATCCACGTCTTCTCTAAGTGCTCCGACGAGCGGGGTCTACGGGCTTTCGATGAGGCTCAATTTCGCCTAGAAGTTGATCGTGAACGAATCCACCTTCCACCCGGAGGACAAGGCCGTTAGCGAGGTCCACAAAGTGATCCCCGAGGCGCCGAAGAAGCCGCCGTTCTATGCGGACGCGTGGTTCGCGCGTCTCGATGAATTTGGTGGACGCGATTTCTTGCCGAACGGTATCCCCGACGAGCCTCCGTCTGAACCGGACCCGCGCGTCTTCTTCGACGAATGATCTGATGAAGGACGACTACGACTTCTCGACCGCCAAGCGCGGCAAGTTCTTTCGGGAGGGTGCGCGCCTAGTGCCGCCGATCCACCTCGATCCCGAGGTGTTTGACTATCTCTCCACGCGGGCCTTGGCGCAGGGAGTCTCGCTGAGTTCGCTGGTGAATTCGCTGCTCAAGAATGGCATCGAACTGATCGATGCAGGTAAATAGCATCATGCGAAGGCAACGACGGAGGCTGCCATGCGAGTCTCGAAGTGGGGCGACAGCCTGGCGGTGCGCTTGCCCAAGACGCTGATCGAGAAGATGGGTCTGAAGGTCGGAGACGAACTTGATATCGTCGACGTGGTCGACCGAACGCTGTTCGTTCAAAAAGAAGATCGGCGCAAGGCCGCGTTAGAGCGCTTGGCCTCCCTCAATTGGATTCTTCCTGCCGACTACAAGTTCGATCGGGGCGAGGCCAACGAGCGGTGAATGCGTTTGGGCCTGTGCGGCGGCTCGCGGCAACATCGCCTCAGCACTGATTTGCCCCCTCGCGCAAATCAAAAACCGCCCCTCCCGCAAAAATAATTCGCTTCGCGATTGACCAAAATCACCCGTACAACTTCCGCCATCCCGTCCCACTTCAGAGGGGCGTTTCGCGATCGTCACTAAACGCGGGGCGGGGTGCGGTGGACGCGGCAGCGTCGGGCGCGCAGACGTCGTCGCAGGGCGGGCTTCTTGTGAGTTCGTGAGCGAAGGGACGGCACGCAGACGACCGATGCTAAGGCGCCTCTCGCCAGAACTCGGCGGATGGGTACCAAGCCCGTCGAGGCCTCTGGCGTAGGGCGTGCCGCGTACGGCCAAGTCGTGTGGTCCTGGCACCCGTGGCTGGTGTCAAGTCCGCGGAGGATGTGCCGGCCCAACCGGGGCGGCTCCATCCGTCAATCCGCGGATGACGGTGGCTAAAGGAATTCGCACACCGGGGAGATCACGAAGTACGCCGTAAAACCATTGCGCAGGGAAGGCCGGATGCTCTCCGCTGGACCTGTATGCTCGTGTGCGCGTTCTTTTTGCGCAATTGCACACGAGACCGCGGGTGCAGCGCGCACCCGGTCTTCCCTGCGCCCTCTGTTCCTAGGGAGGGCGAACGAAGATGCAAACCTCGGGCAGTTCATGTCGCGAGATCGCGAAACTGTATCTCCGTCATTGCGAGCGCAGCGAAGCAATCCATTGTCACCTCATACGCGGAAAGATGGATTGCTTCGCTGCGCTCGCAATGACGTTACGGAGACAGCGATGATTGAATCGAGAAGCCGCGGCGTACTGGATGCCCCGCATGCGCGGGGCATGACGGCCGTGGATGAGGTGAGCGCGTACAGCACAAGCAAGCGTCGCCGCCCTCGTTGTTCATTTTCCAGATGCTCGCCACGAACTCCGCTGGGCCCTCTCCCCCCTTGCGGGGGAGAGTTGGAGAGAGGGGTAAGCCACGCACCACACCGGCGCTCGTGGCTTACCCCTCTCCCTGACCCTCTCCCGCAAGGGGAGAGGGAACGGAGGGAGCGTGCTGTGACGCACGAAGAGCAAAGGCGATCGCGTCGCCTCTTGCGATCACGCCGCGCGCTGGCCGCTGCCGGCATCGAGCCCGGCATAAACCCCGCGCTCAAACCCTGCAAAAGTCTCCAGGCACGTCGCATCGGCGAACGGCAACAACTGCATCAGGATCACGCCGCTGACGTCGCGCGCCGGGTCGATCCAGAAATAGGTGTTGGCGAGACCGGCCCAGGCCAGGCTGCCGGCGCTGCGCCCCTCGGCCGTCTTGGCGGTGTTGATGAGGAACGAGAGCCCCCACTTCTTGACGATATCGGGATAGAGATCGACGTCGTTGGTGTAGATCGGCGCCACCGTCACCATCTTGCCCATCGTGAGATCGCCGATGTGGTTCTGGCTCATCAGCGCAACCGTCTCCGGCTTCAGCACCTCGTTGCCATTGCCGCGGCCCTTGTTGAGAATCATCTGGGTGAACTTGATGTAGTCGGCCGCCGTGCCGTAGAGGCCGCCACCGCCCATGTGGAATTCCGGCGCCTGTTCGAGTTCGAACGGGATCGGCGCCAGCGAGCCGTCCGCGCCGCGGGCATGCATGCCGACCAGCCGCTGGCGCATGCTGTCAGTGATCTTGAAGGCGGTGTCGTTCATGCCGAGCGGTGCCAGCAGATGATCGCGCAAATACGCATCGAGCCGCTTGCCGCTGACGGCTTCCACTGCCTGGCCGACGAAATCGATATTGGTGCCGTATTCCCAGCGCGTGCCGGGCTCGGTCATGATCGGCGTCTTCAGCGCGGCGAGCTGGCAGGTGGTGATCGCCGGGGTTCCGGTCTTGTCGAGATACTGCGCGCACTCGACGCTCCACATGTTGTAGGCAAAGCCGGCGGTGTGGGTCATCAGATGGCGCAGCGTGATCGGCTTCGTCGCGGGACGCAGCTTCGGCTCGCCACTGGCGTCGAAACCTTCCAGCACTTGCGGGCTGGCGAGGTCAGGCAGCACTTTTCCGATCGGCTCGTCGAGCGAGAGCTTGCCTTGCTCCACGAGCTGCATGCCGGCCGCGGTCGTGATCGCCTTGGTCATCGAGGCGATCCAGAACACGCTGTCGGCGGTCATGGCATCATCCTTGGAAAGGTCGCGCTGGCCGAACGCGCCCTGGTAGATCACCTCACTCCCGGTAGCCGCCATCGCGACCACGCCGGGAATTTCCTTCGCCTCGCATTTCTGACGCAGAATCTGATCGATCGCGGCTTTGCTTTGCATGGGGCACCTCCCGTTTGTTTTTATGGAGTGGCGCGATCTTCCTCCCGGCCGCGTGATCCCGCAAGCGCTCGGCGGACGCCGCCGCCGATGTCGCGATCTCGTGATAAGCAAGGAGGGTGGGCAGCAGGCGCGCCGGGCTGGCGGCACAAAACGGCAACACATCGCCGCATTCTGCGGGGGACGCAGGGCAATGGCGGTGACCGGTTTAACCATCCACGATAACGTGATTAGGCCTGCGATTCCCTTCGCCGATCTTTTTCAGTAAGGCGTTCAGTTTCCAGCACAAACGCCAGCGCGTTGGCTGGGGTCAAATTAACCAAAATGGTTGTCATTTTTCCGCTTGTGCAAAGGTGCGCAATGATTTCGACCTGGAGTGAATGGAAACGCTATCCCCGTCCCGGGCGTGGCGAAAATATCGAGGCGCCGATCTCGCCCGGAATCTACGAAGTCCGCTACGCCGGTACCGGCGCGCTGCACTCGTTCGAGGCGGTCGACAACGTCGCCCAGGCGCTGGCGCAACTTGCGGTTGGCTCCAAATCCTGGTTCGGCCGCCGCGATACGGCCAAATTGCCCGATCTCGAATACCGGACCTGCGCGACCTCCTCGAAAGCCGACGCCAAGGCGGCCGCGCAGCGCATGATCGGCCGCCGCGAAACCTATATGAGCGGCGCGGCGTGATTAGCCCCGTCATTCCGGGGCGATGCGAAAGCATCGAACCCGGAATCTCGAGATTCCGGGTTCGCTTCGCGCCCCGGAATGACGGCCGGGCTCAAAATTGCTTGAAGCAGACCCGCGTCTGGCGCCGGTGCATCGGCGCTGGTTTGGGCCTATACTCGGACCAATCCTTCAAGAAAATCCGAGGAGTACGCCATGAACCCGCCCGTTGCCGCACGCGCTTCAAAAACCACCACACCCTCGCTGCATGACCGCCTGAAAGATTCCTCGCTGCTGCGCGACCGCTGCTACATCGACGGCGCCTGGGTCGGCACGCCGTCGCGCCCGGTCACCAATCCGGTCAACGGTGTCGAACTCGCAAAAGTCCCGGCGTTCAGCACGGCCGAAGCGACGCAAGCCGTCGAAGCCGCCGAGCGCGCATTCCCCGCCTGGGCCAAGCTCACCGCCAAACAGCGCTCCAACATTTTGCGAAAGTGGTTCGAGCTGATCGCGGCGAACCGCGAGGATCTCGCGCTGATCCTCACGTCGGAACAAGGCAAGCCGCTGGCGGAAGCGCTCGGCGAAGTCGATATCGGCGGCGCCTATGTCGAATTCTTCGCCGAAGAAGCCCGCCGCGTCTATGGCGAAACCATTCCGACCCAGCGGCCGGATGCACGTCTGCTCGCCATCAAGCAGCCGATCGGCGTCTGCGGCGCGATCACGCCGTGGAATTTCCCGTGTTCGATGATCACGCGGAAAGTCTCGCCGGCGCTCGCCGCCGGCTGCACCGTGGTGCTCAAGCCCGCCAATGAAACCCCGCTGACCGCGCTGGCGTTGGTCGCGCTCGCCGAAAAGGCCGGCGTGCCGAAGGGCGTGTTCAACATCCTCACCGGCAATTCGTCAGCGATCGGCAAGGTGCTGTGCGAGCATCCCGCGGTACGCTTCGTCGGCTTCACCGGCTCCACCGAGGTCGGCAAGATCCTCTACCAGCAGGCCGCCGTCGGCGTGAAGAAGCTCGGCCTCGAGCTCGGCGGCAACGCGCCGTTCGTGGTGTTCGATGATGCCGATATCGATGCCGCGGTCGAGGGCGCGATGATCTCGAAATACCGCAACATGGGCCAGACCTGCGTCTGCGCCAACCGCCTCTACGCCCAGGACAAGATCTACGACGCGTTCGTCGAGAAGCTTTCCAAGAAGGTCGCGGCGATGAAGATCGGCGACGGCACGGAGCAAGGCGTGGTGCAGGGTCCCCTGATCAACATGGACGCGGTGCTCAAGGTCGAGAAGCACATCGAGAATGCGGTGAAGGGCGGCGCGAAGATCATCACCGGCGGCAAGCGCCATGCGCTCGGCGGCAGCTTCTTCGAGCCGACGGTGCTTTCGAATGTGAAGCCGGACGCGCTGGTCGCGCATGAAGAAACTTTTGGGCCGCTGGCGCCGGTATTCCGCTTCAAGGATGAAGCCGACGTGATCGCGATGTGCAACGCCTCGCCGTTCGGCCTCGCCTCCTACTTCTATTCCCGCGATCTCGGCCGCGTCTGGCGCGTCGCCGAAGCGCTGGAGTCAGGCATGGTCGGCGTCAACACCGGGCTCATTACCACCGAAGTCGCGCCCTTCGGCGGCGTCAAGGAGTCCGGCTTGGGGCGCGAAGGCTCGCATCACGGCATGGAGGAATATGTCGAGATCAAATACGTGATGATGGCCGGGGTGTAGCCAAACTCTCTCGTCGTCCCCGCGCATGCGGGGACCCATAACCACCGACTTCAGTTTCGAAAGAAGCTGAAGCCACAGCGACCTTAACAACGGACATTTGTGGTTATGGGTCCCTGCGTTCGCACTAGGGTTTCTACACGTCTGGCGCGACAGATTGACTCGGTGCGTCATGATGTTATCCCGCTTTGCGGTTTGTATGATTCTGTTTCTGACGCTTTGATTCGAAGGAGCGTCGGAGATGCAGCGAGAGCCGGATTTATCACTTGGCGAGTTTGGCGACGTTCGCCTCGATAAAAGGGGGCGGCGTTTGTTCAGGCTATGCTTTGCACGCGCAGCGTCTGCTTGCGCCAGATGGCGCAGGGTGACTGGGCCGCGTACATGGCGTACTGGCGGTTCGTGAACAATCCGCAAGTCACGACCGATCAACTGATTGAAGGCTGGAGCAGGCAGACGGCGACCGTGGTCAGCGGGCGTCATGTGCTGGCGATCCAGGACACCAGCGAGGTCAAGTTTCAAACGCGGCAGGGACGTCGGCGTAGACTGGGCAAAGTCGGCAAAGGCAATGCCCGCGGCGTGTTGCTGCATGCCATGATGGCGGTCGATGCCGACAGCGGGGCCTGCCTCGGCCTCACCGGCGGCAAGGTGTGGACGCGCAGGGGCACGGTTAAGACCCCTCACGACGAGCGTGAGTTGGCCAACAAGGAATCGGCGCGCTGGGTGACGACGGCCGAGCAGGGCTGCGAGGTTTTGGCTGCAGCGCGCATGATCACTGTCATCAATGACCGTGAGGGGGAGTTCTTTGCGCACTGGGCGTTGACGCCCGGCGACAACGTCCACCTGCTGACGCGGGCCATGCATGATCATGCGCTGGCCGACGGCAGAACACTTTATCAAGCGGTGGAGCGAGCCCGCTTCTGCAACAAGGCGGTGATCGATCTGCCGCAGCGGATGGATCGTCGCGGTCGCCAAGCCCACCTCTCGCTGCGCTTCGGAACCATCGTGCTCAAGCGGCCGGCGCGCCCCGGCGTGAAGGACCTGCCGGAGCGTGTCGAAGTCAGCTTCGTGGAAGTCGTCGAGTTGCACCCCCCGAAGGGGGCTGAGCCCGTTCATTGGCTGCTCTTGACCACTCATTCGATCGCCAATGCGGCCGATGCCTGGCGGATCGTCTCCTGGTACAAGCAGCGCTGGATCATCGAACAGTTGTTTCGCTCGCTGAAGAACCAGGGTCTGCGTATCGAGGACAGTCAGCTCGAAAGCGCCGAAGCCCTGATCAAGCTCGTGGCGATCGCCACTAAAGCAGCATGTATCGTCATTCAGCTCGTTCAGGCCCGCAATGGTGGTGGACAATTGCCGGTCAAATGCGCCTTCACGCCAGAAGAAATCGAAACACTTGCCGCCATCAACAGAACCATGAAAGGCAGGACCGAGCTTCAGAAGAACCCGCATCACCCCTACACTCTTCAGTGGGCGGCATGGATCATCGCCAAGCTCGGCGGATGGACCGGCTACGCCTCGCATCGGCCACCCGGACCAATCACCTTCCACAACGGAATGGCTCGCTTCCAAATCATCGTCGCTGGCAGAGCCCTCGAAAATGCGTAGAAACCCTAGTGCGTTCGCAGGGACGACAGCTAGTCGCTCGCGTTACTCGCAAACGCGCCATGACGTCCCACGCCGGAAGCAAACCGCGTCGCGCCCGACAGCGTTTCGCCTGACGCGATCACCGCGAGCCCGCCGCGCATTTCGTTGGCGATCGCTTCCTCCTCCGCAAGATCCCATTGCCGCAGCGCCGACAGCCGATCGGCGCGCAGGCATTTTTGCGGGAAGCGCGCGATCTCCTGTGCCAGCGCAATCGCCTGTGCGGCTGCCTCGCCGCGGCCAACGACGCGATTGGCCAGCCCCATGCGCAGCGCCTCCTGCGCGCCGACCGGCCGGCCGGTGAGGATCAAGTCGATCGCCTGCGAGTGCCCGATCAGCCGCGGTAGCCGAATGGTGCCGAGATCGATCAATGGCACGCCGAACCGGCGGCAGAAGATGCCGAAGGTCGCGTCTTCCGCTACCACGCGCATGTCGGCCCATAGCGCCAGCTCCATGCCGCCGGCCACCGCAAAGCCTTCGACCGCGGCAATCACCGGCTTCGACAGCCGCAACCGGCTCGGCCCCATCGGCGCGATCGAATCGTGGCCGCCGAGTTCCCGCCTCTTGTTCGGATCGCCCGCCGCCACCGCCTTCAGATCGGCGCCGGCGCAGAAATAGCCGCCGGTGCCGGTGAACACCGCAACCGACGCGCTCTCGTCGACATCGAAAGCAAGAAACGCGTCGTAGAGTTTCCGCGCGGTCGCGCCGTCGACGGCGTTGCGGCAATGCGGACGGTTGATGGAAACGATGGTCACCGGACCATCACGCTCGACGAGCACGGAATCGACTTCGGTCATTGAGGCACTCCCTGGATATTATTTCCTGGAAGCTTGGCATTGGAGGTGAGGGTGATGCAATGACGGTAAGGCCGCCATCTTCCACAATGGTCATCGCCCGGCTTGACCGGGCGACGACAGCATGAGAATGGGCGAGGTCGCGGTTGACGGTCTAAACCTCCAACTCATCCCCCGTCACGCGCCGGTATGCTTCGAGATAGCGCTTGCTCGTCGCCTCCACCACGCTGTCGGGCAGCGGAGGTGGCGGGGCGTCGCCGTTCCAGCGGCCGGCATGGCGCTCGGCGTCGAGATAGTCACGCAGCGGCTGCTTGTCGAAAGAGGGCTGCGGCCGGCCGGGCTTGTAGACGTCGGCGGCCCAGAACCGCGAACTGTCCGGCGTCATCACCTCGTCGATCAGGATGACGCGGCCGTCCGCCGCGCGGCCGAATTCGAACTTGGTGTCGGCGATGATGATGCCCTGGTGGCGGGCGATCCGTTCGCCGAAATTATAGACCGTGCGTGCCATGCTCTCGAGCTTCTCGGCAACGTCGCTGCCCACGATCTCGCGCATGCGCGCGATGGTGATGTTCTCGTCATGGCCGGTCTCGGCCTTGGTCGCCGGGCTGAAGATCGGCGGCTCGAGCTTGCCGCTTTCGAGCAGGCCTTCCGCCAGTTCCTCGCCCGCAAGCGTGCCGGAGGTCGCGTACTCCTTCCAGGCGGAGCCGGAGATATAGCCGCGGATCACGCATTCGACCGGAAACACGGTGGTGCGCCGGCACAGCATCGCGCGCCCGAGGATGTCGGCGCGATGGTCCTTCAGGCCAGGCACCTTGCGGATGATTTCGTCGGCGTCGGCGCTGATCATGTGATGCGGCACCACGCCTTCGAGCTGGCGGAACCACCACGCGCTGATCTGCGTCAGCACCGCGCCCTTCATCGGGATGGTTTCCGCCATCACCACGTCAAACGCGCTGATGCGGTCGGTGGTCAGCAGCAGCACGCAGTCGCTGCCGACGGCATAGATATCGCGCACCTTGCCGCGGCCGATCCGGGGCAGGGGCAAGTCGCTGGCGAGCATCGCGTTCATCTGGTCAGGCTTTCGAACAGGCGGCCTCGTGCAAGCGCGAGGCGGCAAATGAGAAAGCGGAGCAATAGCTCACTCCGGCAGCGGAATGAACTCATGTTCTTGCGGAACGGCGGCAAACCGGCCGGTTTTCCAATCCTGCTTGGCCTGCTCGATCCGCTCCTTGCTGGAGGAAACGAAATTCCACCAGATATGCCGCGGGCCTTCCAGCGCGTCGCCGCCAAGAAACATCATCCGCACCGGCGTGACCGCCTTCACCGTGATGCGGTCGCCGGGTCGGAAGATCAGGAGGCGCGGCCCCTCGTAGCGCTCGTTCGCGATCTCGACTTCGCCGTCGACGAGGTAGATCGCACGCTCCTCATGGTCAGGGTCGAGCGGGACGCTGGTGCCGGCCTGCGCCGTCACTTCGGTATAGAACCAGGGCGAGACCATGCTGACCGGCGATTTCACGCCAAAGCCGTGGCCTGCGATAATGCGCGCGGTGAACCCGCTCTCCCTCACGGTCGGCAGCGCTTCGGCCGCGTAATGCTGGAATGATGGCGCGATCTCTTCGGAGCCCGCCGGCAGCGCGATCCAGCTTTGCAGGCCGAGCATCTTCTGGCCATCGCGGCGCGGGACGTCGGGCGTGCGCTCCGAATGCGCGATGCCGCGGCCTGCCGTCATCAGGTTCATCGCGCCGGGCTGGATCTCCTGGATGTTGCCCTCGCTGTCGCGGTGCATGATCGAGCCGTCGAACAGATAGGTGACGGTGGCGAGCCCGATATGCGGATGTGGCCGCACGTCCATGCCTTTGCCGGCCATGAACTGCACGGGACCGAAATGATCGAAGAAGATGAACGGTCCGACCATCTGCCGCTTGCCATGCGGCAGCGCGCGCCGCACCGCAAACCCGTCGCCGAGATCGCGGGTGCGCGGCACGATGATGAGGTCGAGCGCGTCGCAGCTTTTGGGATCGCCGAGCACGGGATCGTTGGACGGTTGCCAGCTCATGGGGACTCCTTCAGGTTTACGGCGATTATAGCAGGAATTGCGGGATTGCGTTCAAATGCCTCAGCATGTCGTCTCTGCGAACGCAGGGACCCATACCCCGTGTCCTATCGTTTGGCAGCAATGGCAGATATCGTCTCCAACAATCGACAGCGGTGGTTATGGGTCCCTGCGTTCGCAGGGACGACGTAGAGGATAATGAACCGATGATCCCTCCGCTCAAGCCCGGCGCAAAATTGCTGAAGGTCGATGGTCCCATCATCGAGACCACCCGCCTGATCCTGCGGCCATGGCGCAGCGGTGACATTGCCGCGAATACGGCGATGCTGTCCGATCCCGATATCCGGCAAGATCAATGAGCGCTGGGTGACGTCGCGCGCTCGCTGGAAGGGGTAGACCCAGTCGAAATTGAACCACAAAACGATTCCCGCTAGATTGACCGCGCGGGGATGACCCGCTCGAACGGATCATCCGATGCTGCTATCCACCTTCGACATCGCCCTGCGCGGCGCCATCGTGGCGCTGCTCCTGGTGCTGGCGGCATCGCTGTTTCGCGGATTTGGAACGGTGCTTGCCGGACGGCTCGCTGTGGCCTTTGCAGTGGGGTCGGCGGCGCATGCGGTGACCTCTTCGATCGGTGTGACATCGAAGGTAGCTCCGGCGCTCGCGCCTGTGATCGCGCTGTCGACCGGCAATGCCGTGGTGTTCTGGCTGTTTACGCGCGCGCTGTTTGAGGAGGCGTTCAAACTGCGCTGGTGGCACGCGCTGGTCTGGGCGGCGGTCGCGGCTTTCAGCTTCGTCAACTGCATGTGGCTGGCGCCCGCATCCGGCGTGCAGTTTTCCATCATCGCGGTCAACATTCTCGCGCTCGGCTTTATCGTGCTAGCCGTCGCGCAGACCATCGCGTCCTGGCCAGCCGATCTGGTCGAGGGCCGCCGCCGCGTCCGCGTCGTCATCGTCAGCGCGGCGGTACTGTATGGCGGGCTGAATGCGGTGCTGCAGATATCACTGTCCGGTAGCGGCTCCATGGAGATTGCCAATACGTTGAATTCGGCGATGCTCGCCGCCGTGGTCGCGGCCATCGCGATTGCGATGATGCGTGTCGAAGGCGCCGATCTGTTTCCGGCCGCAGCGGTCGTCGAGCCGGATCCAATCGAGACGGCAGCCGTCGTCGAAGCCAGCACCGCCGATCAAAAACTCATCGATGCACTGATGCGGCTGATGGCCGACGAGCGCATCTATCGGCACGACAACGTCACCATCGGCACGCTGGCGACCAAACTCGCCATTCCCGAATACCGGCTGCGGCGGCTGATCAACCAGCGGCTCGGCTACCGCAATTTCAATGTCTTTCTCAATGAGCACCGGATCGCCGAAGCCAAGGCGGCGCTCGCCGATCCGAGCCAGGCCGAGGTGCCCGTGATTACGATCGCGATGGACGCCGGCTTCCAGTCGCTCGGCCCGTTCAACCGCGCCTTCAAGGCCATCACCGGCGTTACGCCGACCGAATATCGCCGGCTCAAGGCGACCATGGTCTAGCCCGCATCATATTGTTACTGCTGTGTAATTGCAGAATCGGCGAGGCGATTGAGCATTCGGCCAGCGCGCATTCCAAATCCGGCGAGCGGCCGGTGGCGGGCCTCATCAACGTCCCCGGCACGCGCTGATGCGTCATGCCGGAGGCTCCGTGACCAGACGAAATCTCATCCTCATCCTCACCGCCGCCACGGCGATCAGTCCGCTCGCGCTCTCACTTGCCCGTGCCCGCGACGTGCCGAAGGTCGCGACCGGCTTCGTCGCCAGCGTGCTCTGCACCGAGACCTTCGTCTCCGGCCTCGACCCGGCGCGGGTATTCGCCGAGACCACGTCCGCGATGCCGGGCGCCGGCCTGATCGCCTGGGCGCTCGACTATCGCCTCGACCGCGCGCGCAAGGACGTCACCGTGACGCTGTTCGGCATGGGCGGGAGCCACGCCGTCTACCGCGGCGAAGGTCTGGGCTGTTATCTCGATCATGATGGTGCCGTGGCCGAGATTGTGTTGCCGCCGTCGGAGACCGAACCGGCGCTGCTGCCCGACATCGCTGGCCGTGCCATTGTCGAACCGCAGACGCCGCAACTTGCTCTCGCACTCGACCGCGCCTTCGCCGAGCCGGACAAGTCGGCGCCGCGCAACACCCGCGCTATGGTGATCCTGAAGGATGGCCGTATCATTGCCGAACGCTATGCCCAAGGCATCGGCATCGACACGCCGCTGCTTGGCTTCTCCGCCACCAAGTCGGTCATATCGGCGCTCGCCGGCATCCTCATGCGCAAGCGCGAGCTGAAGCTGCATGAGCCGGTGCCGATCGCCGCGTGGCAAAAGCCTGGTGATCCAAGGCGCGCCATCACGCTCGATCATCTGCTGCGGCACACCGCGGGGCTAAAGCTCGGCAGTTCGCTGCAGGCCTCGCTGGCGTCCGCGCTCGAGCCGGTCAATCGCATGAAGTTCATGGAGCCTGACATGGCGGCCTACGCCGTGAGCAGGCCGCTGGAGTCAGCGCCGGGCGCGGCATGGAACTACCATGACGGCAACACCATCATCCTCGCGCATCTGATCCGCCAGGCCACCGGCGGCAGCGCGGCCCATATGATTGACTTCGCGCGGCAGGAGTTGTTCGCGCCGCTCGGCATGCGCAAAGTGACGCTTGAATTCGACGCCTCGGGCAATGCGGAAGGATCGAGCCAGTTGCTGGCGAGTGCGCGCGACTGGGCGCGCTTCGGCCAGCTCTATCTCGATGACGGCATGGCCGGTGGAAAACGCATCCTCCCCGAAGGCTGGGTGAAATATACGGCGACGCCGACGCCGAACGCCTGGGTCGGCCAGGGCGCGGGCTTCTGGACCAATCTCGGCGACAGTTTTGGCGCAACCTACCGCACCGAGCGCGGCTGGCAGCGCGATGCGTTCTACGCCAAGGGCACGCTCGGGCAATATGTGATCGTGGTGCCCTCCGAACGGCTGGTGATCGTCCGGCTCGGGCGCTCGCCGAATTGGCCGCCTGAAGCCGACGGCGTGTTCGATCTCGTGCGAGATGTGGTCGCGGCAATTGGTGGCAAGGGGAAGGTGGCGAGAGGGGATTGAGGCGCTTACCCTCCCCTGGAGGGGGGGTCGGCACGAATCGAGCGAAGCGAGATTCGTGACGGGGTGGGGTGCTCTCTCCGCTCGGGCACTGTTGGACGTGGAGAGACCGTCACCCCACCCCGCCGCGCGTTTCACGCGCGTCGACCCACGAGCGAGCTTTGCTCGTCTCGGACCCCTCCAGGGGAGGGTAACACCGCCGACGCTGAAGCTAGCTCCGCTACTGCCGTCCCAACTGCGTGGCCTTCTCGACGCGGTCGAACCGCTCCAGCGACAGGATCGCGTCGGCGAGCTGGTCGGCGCGGCCGTTCAGCACGGGGCGCGCGAGCGTGAGGAATTTCTGCTGCATCGCCTGCGCGTCCGGAAACGTATCCGGCTCGCCGGAGGGATCGGCATAGAGCCGCTCATGCATGCCATCGTCGGTGGTGATCGAGACGCGCGCGCCGAAGGGATGGGTGCGGCCGATCTCGAGGCGATCGTCCTGCACCACGTCGAATTTATCCGCGAGCGCATTGACGGCGGCATCGCCGAGCCGCTCGTAATCATCCCAGCCGAAACGGCCCTGGTCGAGCGCCAGCGCGCCGGTGAAGAACATCGAGAATTGCCCACCGACGATCGAGGTCGGATGCCGCTTGGTGGCGGCATCGCCGGTCAGCGTGATGCCGTTGCGGTGCAGGCCAATCTCGACCCGCTTGATCTGATTCGGCGTCAGATTGTGCTCCCTGCGCATCGCGATCAGCGCATCCAGCGCGGCATGGGTATAGCGGCAGCTCGGATAAGGCTTCACGCCGATCCGCAGCGTTTCATAGGTCGTGCCGAGGCCGGCTGTCGCCTTGTCGGGATGAGCGTCGTCGCTGTAGCCGACGAGCAGGCCATGCTTGCCCTCGACCGACTCGGTCGAGCCGACAAAATTGTTGCGTGCCAGGGTCGCGGCAATCACACCGTTCATCGCGGCGGCGCCGACCTGATAGCGCTTGTTCCAGGCGCCGTTGACGAGGAACTGCAGCGAGCCAGCGGCCTGGCTGCCGGAAACGCCGAAGGCTGAGATGATCTGGTCCTTCGAGAGGCCGAACAGCTTCCCCGCCGCGGCTGCCGCGCCATAGGTTCCCGCTGTCGCGGTCGGATGAAAGCCGCGCGCATAATGCGAGGTCGGATCGAGCGCGTTGCCGAGTCGGCAGCACACTTCATAGCCGGCCACGATCGCAGTCAGCACGTCGCGCCCGGATGCGCCGACCATTTCGCCAACCGCAAACGCCGCCGGCACCACGGGTGCGCTCGGGTGCAGCGAGGAGTCGGCATGCGTGTCGTCGAAATCGAGGGAATGGCCGAGCGCGCCGTTAAGCAGCGCGGCGATCGCGGGCGTCCACGTCTTCGCATCGCCGAACACGGTGGCCTCGCCCTTGCCGTCCAGCGCCAGCGCTTCCAGCATCTTCAGCAGCGAGGGCGTGGATTCCGCATCGCGCCGCGCCCGGATCGCACTCCCGAGGAAATCCAGTGTCAGCACCTTGGCGCGCTCCAGCACCTCGGGCGGAATATCTCCAAATTTGAGGTCGGCGACATAGGCTGCGAGCGTTGCGGTTTCGTGGGCCATCGTGTTTCCTCGTTCTGCCTGATAAGGGTAGGCGGGCCGACTTGACCTTTCAAGCCGCCTCCCGTCGCGGGCACCAGCCGTGCTTGACGTCGTCTAGCACAGGCGCGGTGTGCAGATTCCGGAGCGCGGCGCATGATGGCCTTCGCAAAACGCATGCTTGGTGCGCTCCCGGCGCGGAAGACGCAATTGGCGCTCGCGGTCAGGCTCGCCGTCGCTGCGGCTTGCTCGCCAGCAGCCGGAAGCGCAACAGCAGAAGCACGCAGTAAACCGCGGTCCCGACCGAGAGCCCGCTCCACACGCCGACAGCGCCCAGCGACGTCCAGAAGCCGAGCCAGCAGGCACATGCGAAACCGATCAGCCAGTAGCTGAGGATCGCGAACAATAGCGGCACGCGCGTGTCGTTCATGCCGCGCAGCGAGCCGGCGGCAATCGTCTGGATGGCGTCGGCGATGAAGAAGGTCGATCCGACCAGCAGCAGCGTTGCCGAGAGTTCGGCCGTCGCGTCGGTGCTCTCGCCGAGAAAAATCTCCGCAATGCCAAAGCGGCTGATCACCACCGCGAGCGTCAGAATCGCCGCCAGTACGATGCCGAGCCAGGTCGCGACGTAGCCGGCCCGCCGCACCGCGCCGGCGTCGCCGCGACCGACGGCATGACCGACCCGCACGGTGGCGGCCATGCCGATGCCGAACGGCACCATGAACAGGATGGCCGCGACCTGCAGCGCGATCTGATGCGCCGCCAGCGCGGTGGTGCTGATGATGCCCATCAGCAGACCCGCAGCGCCGAACAAGCCGTATTCGAGCAAGAAGGAGAGGGAGATCGGCGCACCGATCACAACGAGCTGCCGCATCAGCTTCCAGTCGACGCGCCAGAAATGGTCGAGTATCTGAAATTTTCGGAACGGGCGGCGCCGTGCGGCAAACCACAGGCCCGCCAGGAACGTGCCGAGATTGACGATAGAGGTCGCCAATCCCGCGCCGAACAGGCCAAGCTGCGGCAGGCCGAAGGCACCATACAGCAAGAGATAGACCAGTAGTGCATTGGCCGGGATCGCGGCGAGCGTGATCCACAGGATCGGCTCGGGCCTGTTGACCGCGCTCATGAAGCCGCGAATCGCCATGAACCACAGCGCGGGCAAGACGCTCCAGGCCAGGCCGAGCAGATATTCTTGCGCAAGGCGCGCAGCCGTCGGAGCCTGCCCCAGCATCAACAGGATCGGCTCGCCGTAGAACGACAGCGCCATCATCGGCAGCGACATCAGGAATGCAGCCCACATGCCAACGCGGAGCGACCGCCGGATCAAATGCGGATTGCGTGCGCCAAATGCCTGCGCCGCCAAGGGTGCTACGGCAGACACCAGTCCCATGCCGAAGGTGAAGCTGACAAAGAAGACGGTATGCGCCAGCGCGGCCGCAGCCATGGCCTCGCTGCCGAGCCGGCCGATCAGGGCAATGTCGGTCGTCATCATCGCGATCTGCCCGAGCTGGGTCAGCGCGATCGGCACCGCGAGTTTTAGCGTCTCGGCAAGCTCAATCGCGAGGTGACGGCCGGGCACGGCCGCAGAGGCGGGCGGCGCAATCGCTGCGCGTTCAATTTTATCGAGCGAGGTCATTGCAACAGACTAACACCGGCGAGGGTCGAAAAAGTGACGCCGGCGTCCGCAGCCTAGAGCGTTTTCCAGCGAAAGCGTGCCCCGGACTTGATCCGGGGTGGACACCGGTTCGCGTCAAGAAAACGCGTCAAAACAAGAATCTAGAGCCCGGTTCTGATTCAATCAGAACCGAAAAGGCTCTAGTGGCTGTCGCGTGCCGGAACTCGGGTGATTCGCGCGCCCAGCGTATTGAGCCGCTCCTCGATGCGCTCATAGCCGCGCTCGATCTGGTCGGCGTTGTTGATCGTTGAGGTGCCTTCGGCCGCGACCGCCGCCAGCAGCATCGCCATGCCGGCGCGGATGTCGGGGGAGGTCATCGGCGCGCCGCGCAGCCGGCTCGGGCCGGCCACGATCGCGCGATGCGGGTCGCACAGTACGATGCGGGCGCCCATCGAGATCAGCTTGTCGACGAAGAACATCCGCGACTCGAACATTTTTTCGAACATCAGGATCACGCCGTCGCATTGCGTCGCGGTCACGATCGCAATTGACATCAGGTCGGCCGGGAAGGCCGGCCACGGCTGGTCTTCCAGCTTCGGCACATGGCCGCCGAAATCGTCATGGATCTTCATGGTCTGCCCTGAGGGCACCACGAGATCGTCGCCCTCGACGCCGCAGACGATGCCGAGCCGTTCAAAGCCCATCCGGATGGAGCGCAGATGCTCGACGCCGGCCTTGGCGATGCGCAGCGGCGAGCGCGTCACCGCGGCAAGTCCGATCAGCGAGCCGACTTCGATATGGTCGGGCTGGATCGAATAGCTTGCGCCGCCAAGCGTCGCCGGGCCGTGCACGATGATGGTGTTGGTGCCGATGCCCTCGATCTTGGCGCCGAGCGCCACGAGGAAATGCGCGAGGTCCTGCACATGCGGCTCGGAGGCCGCGTTGCGCAAGTATGTGGTGCCGTGAGCGGCGACGGCTGCGACAAGTGCGTTTTCGGTTGCGGTGACGCTCGGCTCGTCGAGAAAGACGTCGGCACCCTCGAGGCGGGAGGCGCGGAATTCCAGGCGGTGTGTGGCGGTGACGGTGGCGCCTAACTGCTCGAAGGCGAGAAAATGCGTATCGAGACGACGGCGTCCGATGACGTCGCCGCCGGGCGGCGGCAGCGCCACCTCGCCGCAGCGGGCCAATAGTGGCCCGGCCAGCAGGATCGAGGCGCGGATCCGCGCGCAAAGTTCAGGATCGAGATCGGCGGCGCGGACCTCCTTGGCGTGGATCGCAAGTCGGTTGCGCGCCTGCCATTCGGCTGAAGCGCCGACCGAGCGGATCAATTCGACCAGCGTTTCGGTGTCGCGGATGCGCGGCACGTTTTCCAGCGTGACCGGATGCTCGGTGAGCAGGGCGGCGGCGATAATCGGCAGCGCAGAATTCTTGTTGCCGGATGGCTCGATTGTTCCCGCCAGCCGGTGGCCGCCTTCAACGATGTACTGAATGGGCGGCATGGACGCGTCCTGCCTCACACGTCGACATTGGCGCTGAGCGAATTATCCTGGATGAATTCGCGGCGCGGTTCGACGACGTCGCCCATCAGCTTGGTGAAGATGTCGTCGGCCTCGTCGACCTCCTTGATCTTCACCTGCAGCAGCGAGCGTTCGTTGGTATCGAGCGTGGTTTCCCAGAGCTGGTCAGGGTTCATCTCGCCGAGACCTTTGTAGCGCTGTAACGCCACGCCCTTGCGACCGGCGTCGGTTATCGCCTCGAATAGGCTGACCGGTCCATAAACGGCGGTTTCCGTATCCTTTCGGCGCAACACCCCGGTCGGGTTCGGATAGGCCTCCTGAAGTCTCACGGCATAGTCGTCGAGCTTGCGGGCGTCGGCGGAGCCGAGCAGGGCGTCGTCGATGATGGCGACATCCTTGACGCCGCGGATGGTGCGCTCGAAGAAGAAACCTTCGCCTTCGGTGAAACGGCCGATCCAGCCGCGCTCGACCTCGTCGGCCAGCGCATCGAGACGCCTGGCGATGTAGCCGGCGGCGGCATTGGCGGTGGCGATGTCGCCGGTGATCCTCGGATTGAGCACGCCCGCGATCGCGGCTTGCTCGACCACCTTGCGGTTATAACGGCTGTGCAGATTGTTCAGGATGCCGCGGATGATACGGGCGTCCTCCACCAGCGACAGCAGGTCGCGTCCGCCGCGTTCCGAACCCGACGCCGGCTTGAAGACGCAGTCATCGAGTCCGGTCGCGATCAGATAATCCTCCAGCGCGCGCTCGTCCTTCAGGTACTGCTCGGATTTGCCGCGCGTCACCTTGTAGAGCGGCGGCTGCGCGATATAGAGGTGGCCGCGGTCGATCAGTTCGCGCATCTGCCGGTAGAAGAAGGTCAAGAGCAGCGTGCGGATGTGGGCGCCGTCGACGTCGGCGTCCGTCATCACGATGATCTTGTGATAGCGCAGTTTGTCGGCGGAGAAGTCGTCGCTGATGCCGGTGCCGAGCGCGGTGATCAGCGTGCCGATCTGCTCGCTCGACAGCATCTTGTCGGTGCGGACGCGCTCGACATTGAGGATCTTGCCGCGCAGCGGCAGCACCGCCTGGAATTCGCGGTTGCGGCCCTGCTTGGCGCTGCCGCCGGCCGAGTCGCCCTCGACGATGAACAGTTCGGACTTGGCCGGATCCTTCTCCTGGCAGTCGGCGAGCTTGCCGGGCAGCGAGGAAACGCTGAGCGGGCTCTTGCGCGTCAGTTCGCGCGCCTTGCGGGCGGCTTCGCGCGCGGCGGCCGCCTGGATCACCTTGCCGACGATGACCTTGGCCTCAGCCGGGTGCTCCTCGAACCACGCCGCCAGCGCCTCGTTGATGACGTTCTCGACCACCGGACGCACTTCCGAGGACACCAGCTTGTCCTTGGTCTGCGACGAAAACTTCGGGTCCGGCACCTTCACCGACAGCACGGCGGTGAGGCCTTCGCGGCAATCATCGCCGGTCAGCGCGATCTTTTCCTTCTTCGCGTTGGCGTCGGCATAGCCGTTGACCTGGCGTGTCAGCGCGCCGCGGAAACCGGCGAGATGGGTGCCACCGTCACGCTGTGGGATGTTGTTGGTGAAGCACAGAACGTTCTCATGGTAGCTGTCGTTCCACCACAGCGCCGCCTCGACGCCGATGCCGTTGGATTCCGACCGCACCATGATCGGGGCGGGGACGATCGCCTTCTTGTTGCGGTCGAGATATTTGACGAACTCCTCGACGCCGCCGCTGTAATACATCTCCTCTCGCTTCTCGACCGCGTGACGCATGTCGGAGAGGATGATGTGAACGCCGGAATTGAGGAACGCGAGCTCGCGCAGCCTGTGCTCCAGCGTCGCGAAATCATACTCGATGTTCTTGAAGGTTTCGCCCGAGGCGAGGAAGGTGACCTCGGTGCCGCGCTTGCCTTCGGCCTCGCCGACCACCTTCAAAGGTGCCAGCGCGTCGCCGTGGGCGAACTCGACGAAATGCTCCTTGTCGTCGCGCCAGACCCTGAGCTTCAGCGAGCTCGACAGCGCGTTGACGACGGAGACGCCGACGCCGTGCAGTCCGCCCGATACCTTGTAGGAATTCTGGTCGAACTTACCGCCGGCGTGGAGCTGGGTCATGATGACCTCGGCAGCGGAAATGCCTTCACCCTTGTGGATATCGACGGGAATGCCGCGGCCGTCGTCGCGCACGGTCACGGAATTGTCCGCGTTGAGGACCACGTCGACGCGCGTCGCATGGCCCGCGAGCGCTTCGTCGATCGCGTTGTCGACGACCTCGTAGACCATGTGATGCAGGCCGGAACCGTCATCGGTGTCGCCGATATACATGCCCGGCCGCTTGCGAACGGCATCGAGGCCCTTCAACACCCGGATCGATTCCGCACCATATTCAACGGGAATGGGATGCTCAGTATCGGCAGGGGTCCGCCGGGCAGGTTCTGTCATGTGAGGCCTTCGAGGATGTCCCGAATCAGCTGCGCAATATGAGGCGCTGATTGATCTATTTGTGCCATGAAACAGGCACCCGCGCCTAGCGCAATCTCTCTGTGTGCAAGCTGTTGAATAAATGGTGGTTTTTTACCCTTTTTCAAGGTCTCCAAGGGCCGATTCTGGAGGCCCCGAAAAGCGCGATTCGAGGGCTGCTTCTGCGCCCTCGATCGCCGGATTTTTGGACGCCGCGCGATGGGAAATGGCAGTGCGGCAGGCGATTTGAGCGCTTGCTCGGCGGGCAGGCATCAGAGGGTAAGAGGCGTTGAACAGCCTTTAGGCGCGGCGGCTCACCCGACCAGACTCGACGTCAAAAATCGCGCCGGTCGTTCCGATATCGACGAACGCTGCCGGATCTGCGCCGGTCATCCAGACTTGTGCGCCGAGCTTTGCGAGTTCATCGAACAGCGCCTTGCGCCTGACGGGATCAAGATGTGCGACGACTTCGTCGAGCAGCAGTAGCGGTACGATCCCGGTCATCTCGGCGACCAGCGTGGCATGGGCCAGCACCAGCCCGATCAGCAGCGCCTTCTGCTCGCCGGTGGAGGCGTCGCGCGCCGGCATGTTTTTTGGCGCGTAGATCACCTGCAAGTCCGTGAGATGGGGACCATCCAGTGTGCGGCCGGCGGCGGCGTCGCGGGCGCGGCTGGCGCGCAGGATCTCGCGGTAGCGATCCTCCACGGCGGTTGCAGATTCATTGACCAGCGCATTCTCCATCCAGCCGTCGAGCATGATCTGCGCCGACGGAAAGGCCGAAGCTGCGCCACGTTCACGCAGCATCGCCGCCAGTCTCGTCACGGTCTGGCCGCGCGTGGCGGCAACCGCAACCGCCAGCTCGGCAGTTTCGCGCTCGATCGCGTCGCACCAATGGTCGTCATAATTGCGCACTTCGAGCAGGCGGTTGCGCGAACGCAGCGAGCGCTCCAGCGCGGAAACGCGACTGGAATGCTCGCTGTCGATCGCCAGCACCAGGCGGTCGAAGAAGCGCCTCCGCTCCGAGGCCGCGCCAAGGAACAGGCCATCCATCGCCGGCGTCAGCCACACCATGCGCAAATGATCGCCAAACGCGGCCGCCGAACCCACCGGCTCGCGGTCGATCCGGCAGCGCCGGCTGGACGAGGCCTCTGTTCCCGGCGCATCGATGCCGGTGCCGAGCGTGGCAAGCCCCAGCGCGCCCTCGACCTCGGCCGACACCGCCCAGGAGCCGTCGCCCTGATTGTCGGCGACATCCTCCAGCGTCGCGCGCCGCAGGCCGCGTCCCGGCGACAGAAACGAGATCGCCTCCAGGCAATTGGTCTTGCCGGCGCCGTTCGGCCCCACCAGCACCACCATATCGCCGCGCACCTGCACGGTCGCCGCGCGATAATTGCGGAAGTGCGTGAGCGACAGGCGATGGATGCGGGAGGGGGTCATGATGAGTCAGGTCGGTCTTTCTTCCCCTCTCCCCTTGTGGGAGAGGGGGGCGCCTCACGAAGTGAGGCGACGGGTGAGGGGTTCTTACCGCTCGGCGAGCTTCACGAAAATGTCCTCCAACACGGCAGAGGGTTGTTGCAGCACGTCATTGTTCCAGTAGCGCGCAATTCGAAATCCTTCAGCGATCAACACCGCTTCCCTCGCTTCGTCACGTGTCGATGATGCGTGCTGACTTCCATCGACTTCGATGACCAGCCGCTTCTCGAAACAGACAAAATCGAGAATAAAGTTTCCGAACGGAACTTGCCGTCGAAATTTGAAACGTGCGAGGCGCCGGTCGCGAAGCAGCCGCCAAATGGCTAATTCCGCATCGGTGGGCTCGTGACGCATCTTCTTGGCGAAGCTGCGGATGCGCTTGGCGACAGGCCTATGGCTTGGTGTATGCGGCGCGAACCCCTCACCCGTCGCCGAACTTCGTTCGGCGCCACCCTCTCCCACAAGGGGAGAGGGAAGGTCGGTGTCCGTTTCGCGAGGCGCAGTCACACCCGCATCGGCATCAGCACGTAGAGTGCGCCCTTGTTGTCCTTGTCCTGCACCAGGGTCGGCGAGCCGGGGTCGGCGAGGCGGAGCACGGCGACTTCGCCTTCGATCTGGGCGGCGATGTCGAGCAGGTAGCGCGAGTTGAAGCCGATATCGAGCGCGTCGGAGGCGTATTCGACTTCGAGTTCTTCGGTGGCGCTGCCGGAATCCGGATTGGTCACCGACAGCACGAGTTTGCCGGCGGACAGCGCCAGCTTTACGGCCCTGCCGCGCTCGCTCGAAATGGTCGAGACGCGATCTACCGCCGCCTCGAAATCCTTCTTGTCGACGATCAGTTCCTTGTCATTGTTCTGCGGAATGACGCGGCCATAATCCGGGAAGGTTCCATCGATCAGCTTTGAGGTCAGCACCACATTGCCGAGGGTGAAGCGGATTTTGCCCTGCGACAGTTCGATTTTGACTTCGGCTTCATTGTCCTCGATCAGCCGCAGCACCTCGCCCACCGTTTTGCGCGGCACGATCACCCCGGGCATGCCGGTGGCGCCGGAGGGCAGCTCCAGATCGATCTGCGCCAGCCGATGTCCGTCGGTCGCAACCCCGCGCAGCGTCGCGGCCTTGGCGCTGCCGGCCGTGTGCAGGTAGATGCCGTTGAGGTAATAGCGGGTCTCTTCGGTCGAGATCGCAAACTGCGTACGGTCGATCAGGCGCTTGACGCCGGCAGCCGTGAGCGAGAACGAATGCGTCATCTCGCCGGCGGCGAGATCGGGGAAATCGCTTTCGGGCAGGGTCTGCAGGGTGAAGCGCGAGCGGCCGGCGCGGATGGCCATCACCGAACGGTCGCCGTCGGCCTCCAGCACGATCTGCGCGCCGTCGGGCAGTTTGCGGACGATGTCATAGAACATATGCGCCGGCACGGTGGTGGAGCCGGCGGTTCCGGTCTCCGCCGCCAGCGTTTCGGTCACCTCGAGGTCGAGGTCCGTCGCCTTCAGCGACAGCCTGGCGTTTTCGGCGCGGACCAGCACATTGCCGAGGATCGGGATGGTGTTGCGGCGCTCGACCACGCGATGGACGTGACCCAGCGATTTCAGCAGTTGCGCGCGTTCGACGGTGACCTTCATTGCAATATCCGCCAGAGATGGAAAAGCCGGGCGGCCCGTCAAGGCAGCGCCGCGGCATTGGAAACCCGAAAAGCCGGATCATGACCGGATTTGATCAAACCCCCGGGGGGACCGCAAGGTGGCGCGGATGGGGCGCCGGTGCAAGGGAGCAGGCCGCCGTTCCCCCACTTTTGCGGCGAAAAATGGTCGCAGAAAAAAATTCTCCCGCCCACCCAACTCGAGCTTACCCGAGTTGGGCATTATAATTATCGAAGTCGGATAAATCCGACTTCGATTGGATCAGGGCGGGAGAGGCTGGGGAGGAGCCAGATCCTGTTCCGGCTAGCCGCTATTCCTGCAATTGCCGCTTCAGAGACTCGACCTCTTCGGACAGCGCGATATCCCGGGCCACCAGTGCCTCTATCTTGCGCACGGCGTGCAGCACCGTGGTGTGGTCGCGACCGCCGAACCGCCGGCCGATCTCGGGCAGCGAGCGCAGCGTCAGCGTCTTTGCCAGATACATCGCCACCTGGCGCGGGCGAACCACGTTCGCGGTCCGCCGCGACGACAAGAGATCCGAACGGCTGACATTGTACTGCCGGGCGACAACCCGCTGGATGTCCTCGATCTTGATCCGCTTCGGTTCCTGCGGACGGATCAGGTCGCGCACTTCGCGCTCGGCCATTTCCAGCGTCACCGGCTGGGCGTTGAGCTTGGAATGGGCGAGCAGGCGGTTGATGGCGCCTTCGAGATCGCGACCGTTGTGGGTGATGGTGCGCGCCAGATAGTCCAACACTGCCTCCGGCACATCGAAGCTCGCATGATGCGCGCGCGCAGCCGCCACGCGCGATTTCAGGATGCCGAGCCGCAGCTCTTCGCCGAGCGAGCCCATCTCGACGACGAGGCCGCCGGCCAGCCGCGAGCGCACGCGGTCGTCGAGGCTTTCGAGATCAGACGGCGGGCGGTCGGCGGCGATCACCACCTGACGTCCGGCATCGATCAGCGCGTTCAGCGTGTGGCAGAACTCGGCCTGGGTCGACTTGCCCTGCAGGAACTGCAGGTCATCGATCACGAGCACGTCGATGCCGCGCAGCGCCTCCTTGAACGCCAGCGCCGTCTGCGTCTTCAGCGCAGCGACAAAGCCGTACATGAATTTCTCGGCGGTGAGATAGAGCACCTTGCGCTCATTCCCCGAATTGCCGGCCCACGTCACGGCCTGCAGCAAATGGGTTTTGCCGAGGCCGACGCCGGCGTGAATGTAGAGCGGGTTGAACATCACGGGATCGCCGCGGCGGCCTTCTGCAACCTGGCGCGCCGCCGCATGGGCGAGGGTATTCGACCGACCGATTACAAAACTTGCAAAGGTCAGGCGCGGGTCGAGCGGCGAGCCGCCGAGCGCATCATGGCTGGCGGACACCGGCGCAGTGGCGGTCGCGCGCAATTCAGGCGCGGGCCGGCCATTGGTCTGCTCGATACGGCGTTGATCGGCCGGCGCGGTCGGTTCCTTGACGGGCGCGGCGGATCGCATCGCCGTGCGCACGGTGAGGTCGATCCGGTGGACTTCCGGCATCTCGGCCTGCCAGCAGGTCAGGACACGGTCGGCGTAATGCGCCTGGATCCAGCTCTTGAGGAAGCGGGTCGGCACCGACAGATGGACGCTTTCGTCCTGCACGCCTTCGAGGTCCATGCGCGCAAACCAGCTCGTGTAGACGTCCTCGCCCACACTCGTCCGCAACCGCCCCTTCACGCGCGACCAGCGATCCTGTTCCATATTTGTCATTGCCTGAGAACTTTTCTGAATGAGTAATGGTGTCTTGTGAAATCGGCTGGCGGTAGCCTTGCAGGTCTCCTGCCAGACGTGACCTCGGCGCGGCGCTTCAACCACCAGACACAGATCTAACGTTCGGCGGAATCGCCGTCGCACAGATCAAAGGCTGGATGGAGTGGAAGGCTGCCGCGAGGTCAGCGCGTACTCGACGCTCGGTGTGGAGCTCGCGTAGGGGGACTGCCAAATACGTTGTTCAGGAATTCTGAAGCGGTCTCGATGGAAATAAGCGTGCCGAATGTCGCGTTGATTCCGTAAAGCATAGTACCTCCCCCTCTCGTCGCGAAAGCGCGCGACGAGTAACCAGATCACCAGTGTTTCAAAGCCAGTCTGCCGCTACCGAACATCCGCTTGTTCGACCGCCGCGTCCGCCGCGTACCTCAGTCTGTCGTCTTCAACACGTTCACGAGCTCCGCGTTCCCAATCGCTGCATGGTCGGCAAGCATCTTATTCCCCTTGTCCGGAGCGCGCTTCAAACGTGAGCGCCACGCCGGGAAATTTAGACACAGAACAACCGTCCTCATATTGCTATGAGTTACCAACTCAGCTTCGCTTGGAAAGCGTCGCTAACGCGCACACCGCCGCCGATTTGCACGTCCGCTCTTGGGTCTCAAACCGCGCTGGTCAGGAGAGCCTTGAGCGTCGCGAACGAGTAACAAATACACCAAGCGTGATTTCTGACAATCCGTGATTCGACGATGTCGCGTGACTCTTCGGCTTTGTTGCAACACTGCAAATGCGACACTCCACACCAAGTTTTTGAATCAGCGCAGAGAATCCCGCGACGCGAACGAGCGTGACAATTTTCGCCGCACGCGCAAAATTTTTTAAGAAACCGTTACAATCTTGGTTACCGGGACCAATTTTCAAAACGCTTGTCCTCGCTATGTGGATAAGTGATTAGCGAGACGAAGCTTTTCGGAATTGTTTTTGCAGGGTAACTCGCGCGAGCGATGCCGGCGGAGGAGGCGGGTGTTGTCCCGATCGGGTCAGTCGCCGCGATCGCACTTCTCGCAAATGCGCACGGCAACGCTGGTGCAATAAGTTGCACCTCGTAAAACTACGGGTGCCCGAAATATGACACGCAAGCCGGTGCTCAGCAACGAGACAATTGAATTGTCACGGTCGATCGTGCGCGCGGCCTTGGGTGTGTGTCCGAAATCCAACAGGGTGCACGTCCGGGACGAAAATGAATTTCGGGCTCGTGCTCATGCGCCGGTGTGGCAGAAAAAGAAAAAGCCCGGCGGCGCCGGGCTTTTGACGAATACTCATTTCTGTCAGTTCACTTCGCGAGCTTGGCGATCGCATGCGTCAGGCGCGACACCTTCCGGCTCGCATTGTTCTTGTGAATGATGTTGCGCTGCGCCGCCTGCATCAGTTCTGGTTCCGCGCGCTTCATCGCTTCCAGCGCCGCATTGCGGTCGCCGGTCTTGATCGCTTCCTCGACGGTGCGGACCGCGCCGCGCATCTGGGTGCGACGCGACTTGTTGACGATGGTGCGGCGGGCAATCTTGCGGGTCGCCTTTTTGGCGGAAGTCGTATTGGCCATGTTCTCAACTATCCTTCGGCTGTCATCGCTCGGGTGGTCGGCCCTTGAGCGCGCCGGCCGTTCAAATTGCGTGATCGCTGGTTGTATTTTCCAGGGTGTTCGTAACCTAAGCCGTTCTTGAGGATGCCATGGACGGAAGCCAAAACGCTCCCGCAAGCGGCGCTGCTCAAAGAACAGCGGCGGCGGGATTGCGCCCGCCGCCATTGGGGGTCTTATAGAGGGCGCATCCTGCACCGTCAACGCTTTCCGGCCTCCCCGAAAGGCCGGAAAAGGCGGCGGAACGGGGCGCGTAAGGTGCTGACGAGGTTGAATTTCCGGGGTGCCCCCGGTATTGGCTGACGGCCTTTGGGGGCGACAGATATAAGGTGACGCATGATCCGCGGTTTTTTCCGGCTTATCGGCCTGCTCCTTCTGGCCGGCGGATTCATCTTCATGGTCTATGACGGGGCCCGTTTCGTCGCCGACCAGACCCTGCGGTTTACCCGGTTCGGCCAGTTCTGGAACGACGTCCATCAGTCCAGCCAGCTTGCGTTCCGGACCTGGGTCGAGGGTAACGCACCCTGGCTCTGGGACAGTGTCATGAAGGTCCTGCTGGACCAGCCGGTTTTCGCCGTGCTGGGCGTGGTCGGCATTCTGCTCATGATCCTGTTCCGGCCCCGCAAGCCGTTGATCGGCTATTCGCGGGACTGACCCGGCCGGCGCCCGCCTCGGGGCAAGTAACAGGGCTGCGGTAACAGGCGTAAAGACATATATAGAAGTCCAACCGGCCGATGCCGTCGTCGCGTCCGCTGATGTCCCGCCTGGAGGTGCTCCATGTTGTTCATGCGCAAAACCACCGCGTTGCCGAGCGCAGCCGAAGCGCTGCCGGGCCGTGCCACCCCGATACCGACCGCAACCACGCATTTCGTCAACGGCCGCAAGCTTCAGCCACCCTATCCTGCGGGCCTCGAACAGGCCGTTTTTGGATTGGGCTGCTTCTGGGGCGCAGAGCGCAAGTTCTGGGAGCTCGGCGACGGCATCTATGCGACCGCCGTCGGTTATGCTGGCGGGCATACGCCCAATCCGACCTATGAAGAGGTTTGCTCGGGCCGCACCGGTCACACCGAAGTGGTGCTGGTCGTGTTCGATCCGAAGATGATCACCTACGAGCAGCTCCTGAAGACGTTCTGGGAAAATCACAACCCGACGCAGGGCATGCGCCAGGGCAACGATGTCGGTACCCAGTATCGCTCGGCGATCTACACGTTTGGGGACGCGCAGCGTCAAGCAGCCGACGCGTCGAAGGCTATGTACCAGAAGGCGCTGGCGGCGAAGGGCCTTGGCGCCATCACCACGGAGATCGCGCCGGCGGGCGAATTCTATTTCGCCGAGGACTATCATCAGCAATATCTCGCCAAGAACCCGGCGGGCTATTGCGGGCTAGGCGGCACCGGCGTGTCCTGCCCGATCGGCGTCGGCGTGAGTGCTTGATTCTTGCTTCTCTCAACCTCTCCCCGCGAAGAACGGGGAGAGGGAGCTTTGAGCGCCGTTGTCGCACTCCACCTTCCAAAAAACCGTTTATTAACCATACCTGGTGCAAGACTAGAGCTGTCTCGCTTTGAGGGATGGCTCTGGTGCGGGTTGTACGCGCGTTTCGAATACCGATCACTGCGATCATCACCGCGCTCGCGCTGTCGGGCTGCATGCGCACAACCGGGCCGGTTGCGGTCGCGCCGCAAGGCGATCTCGACCAGATGGCCTATGGCCAGCCCAACAGTCCGCCGCCGCGGACGGTCGCGGTCGATTCCGGTGGCGGCGCCATTGGCGCGCTTCGCGCCGCCTTTGCCGCGGCGCCACGCACGGCACCGGCATCCGCCGTCGTTGCCGCGCCTGTCGCCTATGCCGAACCCGCGCCCGTGCGATACGACGCGGCCTATCATCTCGATGCCGGCGACAAGCTGCGCGTCGTCGTCTATGGCCAGGAGGGCCTGACCAACACCTACGCGATCGACGCCGGCGGCGCGATCACGATGCCGCTGATCGGTTCGGTTCGGGCGCGCGGCCGCACCACGGCGGGACTGGCGGCGGAGATTTCAGCGAAACTGCGCGCCGGCTTTATCAGGGAACCATCGGTCGCTGTCGAGATCGAAGCCTATCGGCCGTTCTTCATCCTCGGCGAGGTCGCAGCACCCGGGCAATATCCGTACGTCCCCAACATGACAGTCGAGAGCGCGGTGGCGATCGCCGGCGGCTTTTCGCCGCGCGCCCGCCGCGACAGCGTCACGGTTACCCACACCGATGCGTCCGGCACGTCACGCTTCGTCGTTCCGCCCGGCAGCCCGATCAGCCCCGGCGACACCGTGCTGGTCAGCGAGCGCTGGTTCTAAATCGCCAAGCCATTCCATCGAATTGTCATCTCGGCCGCGCTTGTTTCCTGAGCATTTGTGTCAGGCAAATGCCTCGCATTTGACCAAGAAAATTCACCATCCGTTTCGCGTCAGCGCGGACGCTGCGTTCTGCAGCAGCTTCGGGCCGCTTCGGTGCGATGAATTGGCGCTATGCGCTGAATGCGTTCGAAACCATGTTCCATCTTGCGCTGCAGCGATGTAGAAAGCCGCCGTTCAATCGAGGCGCGCCGGTTTGTCGGTAGATGCCTGCAATCCGGAGTATGACCATGAACTATCATTTGCCGGTCCGCGTGGTGCGCGCGGCGACGGCTTTGGCGTTGCTCGCTTCCATCGCCGTGACCGCTTTGTGCGCCTCTTCGCATCAAGCATCGGCGGCGGATCCCTATCCGAGCCGCCGCATCACCTTCGTGGTGCCCTATCCCGCGGGCGGCGCCACCGACGTCCTGGCCCGCTTGCTCGCCAACAAATTGCAGGAGTCGTGGAAGCAGACCGTCCTCGTGGAGAACAAGTCGGGCGGCGGCGGCGTGGTCGGCAACGACTACGTGGCCAAGGCACAGCCCGATGGTTACACCGTGCTGGTCGGCATTACGCAGATCATTCAGGCGCCGAGCCTCGTTACGAAGCTGCCCTACGATGTCTTCAAGGATCTCGCGCCCGTTACCCAGATCGCCTTGTCGACCATCGTTCTGGTGGTTCCCGAGCAGCAGCCGATCAAGTCCGTCAAGGAACTGATCGATTATGCCAAGGCGAACCCCGGCAAGCCTTACGGCACCTTCGGCAACGCCACGACGTCTCACCTCTACGGCGAATTGCTCAAGAAGACCGCCAATATCGACATGACCCATGTCCCCTATCGCGGCTCGGCGCCTCTCACGAACGACTTGCTCGCCAACACGGTCACTTCGGCGTTCCAGGACTTGACCACAGCGAGCGCGCAAATCAAGGCGGGCAAGCTCCGGGCTCTGGCGGTTGGCGGCGAAAAGCGCAGGACCGCGTTGCCCGACGTGCCGACGATGGCCGAACTCGGTTACCCCGGGTTTGAGATCGAAGGCTGGCTCGGCGTGTTCGTGCCCGCCGCAACGCCCAAGGAGATTGTGAAGAAGCTCTCGGACGAACTCGCCCGCATCATCGCCTCGCCCGAGGGCGTCGCCGGAATCGAGACGCTCAGCCTCGTGCCGGTGGGCGGATCGGCGGAAACGTTCGAGAAAGTCCTGCGCCGCGACCACGCGAAATGGGCCGATGTCGTCAAGGCTACCGGCGTCAAGGGCGAGTGAGCAGGGGGCGCTCTCTCTCCGTCATTCCGGGATGGTCCGAAGGACCAGACCCGGAATCTCGAGATTCCGGGTTCGATGCTGCGCATCGCCCCGGAATGACGCCCTTCGGTGCGTCACTTCAAATGCTTCTCAAAAAACGCCAGACTGCGCGGCCAGGCGATATCGGCGCTGGCCTTGTCGTAGCTGGCGCGTTCGTCGCAGTGAAAGCCATGCTGCGCGCCGGGATAGAGATGGACTTCGACGTCCGGCCGCTTGGCCTTGACGGTTTCGACGTCGGTTAGCGGAATGCCCGCATCTTTTTCGCCGAAATGCAATTGCGTCGGCACTTGCGGCTTGTCGTCGGCAAAGCGGACGACGGCGCCGCCGTAATAGCCGACCGCGGCAGACAAGCCCGACAATTTGGTCGCTGCCGCATAGGCGATGCTGCCGCCGAGGCAGAAGCCGATGATGCCGACCGGGCCGACATCCTTCACGGCGTCGATCGCGGCCTGGGTATCGCGCAGCATCGCGGCCCAATCCGGATTGGCGATGAACTTTCGTGCGTTTGCAATCTCGTCAGGCGAATAGCCGCACTGGAAGTTCGGTTGCGTGCGATCGAAGATCGACGGCGCAATCGCGATATAACCTTCGCCCGCCAATCGGTCGCACACCGAGCGGATGTGGTGGTTGACGCCAAAAATCTCCTGAATCACCACGATCGCCGCTTTCGGCCGTCCTGCGGGATCGGCGCGATAGCCGCCCAGTTTGAAGCCGTCCGAAGCCGTCAGTTCGATATCTTGTCCCACGGGTCATCCATTTGCGTTTGAGTTGCACGAGGTCGATGTTCTGGGGTCGGCTACTGCCACATCCAGTTGTGACCCCAGTCGCCCTTCCAGCCGGCCAGCCTGCCCTTGCGAAATTGCAGATAGAGCCGGTCCTTTTTGTAAAACAGCCCGCTGCCGCCGACGTTGCGGAACGCGAGAAAGATTTCATCGCCGGGACGGCCCCTGATGTAATTGAGCGGGACGCCGAGCGCGCGTGCGGCTTCATCGGCCTCCATGCCGAACGCCAGCGGGATGTTGTTCGACAGCGTCTCGGTGAACGGTGGCGGGTAGGGGCCGCCGACCGGCGGCAAGTGTTGCGCGGCAGCTTGCGTGAAGCTGCTTGCGATAAGGGCGAGGGCCACCGCGGCTGTCTTCATGACGTGGCCTTCTGTGGTGCCTTGGCATCAAGGCTGTCGAGGAACGGCAGCACCGCGTCGATGAAAGCCTGCGGCTGGTCGATATTGACGGCGTGGCCGGCAGCCGGGATCACCACCTTCTGCGCGCCCGGAATCTTGGCCGCCATGTAGTCGGAAGCGGCGAGGAACGGGGTGTCGTCGGCGCCGACCACGATCAGCGACGGCACCTTGATATCGGGTAGCGATTCAATCACGCGGGCATCGCGCTGGGTCAGCATGCCGCGCGCGGCGCGCGCCAGTCCCGATGGATCGCGATGGGTGACGCTGGAGCGTTCGCGGCTGGCCGATTTCAAAACCTCCAGGCCCTCGCGCTCGAAGCGGTCGCCGGTATCGTACGCGCGCTTGTTCCAGGCCTCGCGGGCCTCGTCCTTCTTGAAGCCCGGGCCGGTGTCGATGATCAGCAGCGCGCGGACGCGCTCGGGATGGGCGCGGTAGAACGCCAGCGACATGTAGCCGCCCAGCGAGAGCCCGCCGACGATCGCCTTGTCGGCGCCGACGGCGTCGAGCAGCGCCGCCATGTCGGCAACCGTCAGCGCTTCGCCATAGGCTGCGGGATCACTGGGATAATCGGACTGGCCGTGGCCGCGCATGTCCCACAACACGAGCTTGTGATGCTTCGACAAGGCCGCGATCTGGCCCTGCCACATCCCACTCGTCGATGAATAGCCGTGGGTCAAGAGCAACGGTGGGCCGGAGCCGTGAACCTCGTAATAGATGCGGACCCCGTCGCGATCGATTGTCGGCATTGCGGCTCCTTAGGAGTTCCCATGCAACTGTCGGCCCCATCCTAGCGCGATCTGATCGCGATTGGGAAATGCGGAAAGCGAGGGTGGTATCAGCGCATTGATATGACCCTTGCTGACGGCAGCCCGCATTGCTCCATCGCGAACGATGAGCAAAAAGCGACGAGCATCGGCTCGCGATCTCTTTGCCTCCTCTCGTCATGCCCCGCGCATGCGGGGCATCCAGTACGCCGTGGCCGTGCCGTCTCCACAGCCGTCACGGCGTACTGGATCATCCGCTTTCGCGGATGATGACAGTCGTGGGATTAGCGTCGGTGCGGCGCATCACGAACGAGATCGCTAAAATTTTAGCGTCCACATTAGCCTATATTCACGACGCCTCTTAAGGCCCGGGGAACTCCTTATCCGCTAGCCTCGGTTGCAAGTCATCATCGCTAGGGGTCTGGGGTTTCATGACATCCGCAACCAACAAGACTTCGACCAGGCGCCGGCTGTTGCTCGCTTCGGATCGCAGCGATCAGAGCAGCGAACTCGCCAGCATTCTGCGGTCCGTCGGTCAGGTCGACACCATCGCGACGTCTGACATTCCCGACAGCCCGGAACGGGACCTGGCGGGCATCGTGGTCGACATCAACCTGCGTTCCGCCGAGAGCGTGCAACTGGTGCGCAACAAACTGCGGGCCGAGGCCTATCGCGAGATGCCGCGGCTGTTCGTGCTGGCGGACGCGCTTCACCACGGATCGATGCAGGCCTGGGCGCTCGGCGCCACCGACACGATCGCGCGGCCGTTCGACGCGCAGGGCATCCTGCAGCGGATCCGCGCCGCGTTTCCGGACAGCGACGGATATGACGAGACCGATCGCGGCAAAGCCCTCAACAGGGGCGTCGAGGCGGCGCATGCCGTGATGGTCAAGATATTCGAAAAACTTCCGGCCGGCGTTCCCTTGAAGTTCAGCGACATCATTGAGGCCGAGAGCAAGATTCTCAAGGCGATCAAGCATTCATCCTTGCGGGAATGGTTGACGGCGGTCGGCTGCCATCACACCGGCAGCTACCGCCATTGTCTCTTCGTCACTGGTTTTGCGGTGGCGTATGCGCAGCATCTCGGCATGCGCGACGACGATCAGCGCCGTCTCGCCCGTGCAGCCCTGCTGCACGACGTCGGCAAGGCGTTCATTCCGGTGGCGATCCTGGACAAGCCGGGTCCGTTGACGCTGGAAGAGATGGAAGAGATGCGCCAGCATCCGCGTCGTGGCCATGACGCGCTGTCCGCGCAAGGCGGCTTCCCGCCCGAAATGCTCGATGTGGTGCTGCACCACCACGAATTCCTCGACGGCACGGGCTATCCCAACGGACTGAGCGGCAAGCAGATCAGCGACATCGTGAGGCTGACCACGATCGTGGATATCTACGCGGCCCTCGTCGAGAAGCGCGCCTACCGGCTGCAGTTCACCCACGCCCGGGCCTACGGCATGATGGAAGAAATGGGCGACAAGCTCGACCAGCATCTGCTGCACGCCTTCCGCCCGGTGGCGTTCGGGTATTATTGAGCCATCGCCGTCATTCCGGGGTGATGCGAAGCATCGAACCCGGAATCTCGAGATTCCGGGTTCGCTTCGCGCCCCGGAATGACGTGCCATTCGGCCTTCATCCCAGCATCTTTCGCAATTCCGCCTTCGCCACCTTCTCCAGCGTCGAGCGCGGCATTTCGTCGACGAAGTGGATTTCGCGCGGCACCTTGAAGTCGGCGAGGGCGGTTCTGCAGGCGGCCATCACGGTGTCGTGCAGATCGCGAGGTGCGCCCGCGACACCGGCCTGCGGAATGATGAACACAACCGGCACTTCATCCAGCATCGGGTGTTTCTTCGCGACCACGGCGGCCTCGCGCACGCCGGGCACCACCGCGATCACCTGTTCGATCTCGGACGCCGCGACGTTCTCGCCGCCGACCTTGAGCATGTCCTTGGTACGGTCGCCGAACCGGATGAAACCGTTTTCGAGCAGCGTGACGCGGTCGCCGGTGATGAAATAGCCGTGCTCGTCGAAACTCTCGCGCGTGGCTTTCTCGTTGTGGAGATACTCTGAAAACAGCGACAGGCCGGGAATGCCCTTGATCAGGAGATTGCCGGTGCCGCCGACTGGTGTCGGCGTGCCGTCGTCCTCGACGATGCGGATCTGATATTCCGGCGCCGCGCGGCCGATCGACATCGGCGTGTTGGGCTGGTCGACCTCGCCGACGATGCCGTGGGTGATGGTTTCCGTCATGCCCCACCAGCCGATGGTCTTGACGCCGAAGGCGGCAAATGGCGGCGGCTCGGATACCGCGGTGCCCCAGAGCCGGAATTTGTGGTTCTTCGGAATCTCGTGTTCCAGCAGCGCCTTCATGCAGAAGGGAATCGTCGAGGTCCAGGTGCAGTTGTGCGCGAGCGCCACGCCCCAGAAGCGGCTCGCCGAAAACCGCGGCTGGATCACGCACGTCGCACCAACCCACAGCGATGCCAGCATCGAATAGGCCAGCGCGTTGGTGTGAAACAGCGGCAGATAGGTCTGATGCACGTCGCCAGCATGCAGGTCCTCGTGCGCGGCATTGATCTTGGCGCCCCACAATGCGTTGGCATGCGTCCACAGCACCGCCTTCGGCCGCGACGTGGTGCCGGAGGTATATTGAACGCTGCACGGCGCGAACGGATCGGTGGCGCGGCGCGGCCGGTCGGCGCTGTCGGCGAAGAGCTGCTCAAAACTGTCGCCGCGTGGCGCGACTCGCACCGGCGTACTGCCAGCGTCGTGCGAGATCACGGCGATCCAGCGCAGGCCGCGGCAATTGGCCGAGATCAGCTCGGCATAGGCAGGCTGGGTGATGGCCGCGACCGCGCCGCAATGGCCGGCGAAATATTCCATCTCGGCTGCCGCCGAGCGGGTGTTGGTGGTGACCGCTATCGCGCCGAGTTCGACGCAGGCGAACCAGGTCAGCATGGCCTCGATGCAATTGTCGAGATGGATCAGGACGTATTCGCCGGGCCTGACGCCGCGCTTGGCGAGGCCAGCGGAAAGCGCGCCGACGCGCTCATGGAATTCCCCGTAAGACCAACTCCGCGCCGGCCCCTCGAACGGCGCCCAGACTAAAAATGGATGGTTGCGGCGGCTTTCGGCGCGCATCCGCAGCAGCCACGGCACGTCGAGCCCTGCGAATGGTCCGACAATGCCTGGGGCTGGCTGTGAAAGTGGCATAGAATTCCTCCCGCGCGGCTCTACGGCCGCCTTGGTTTTTGCTTGGAAGTAGTTCTGCCATCGGACGGCGCAGCGCGCAAATCGGGATTGCTACGCCTTAGCCCGTCCTATCCTCATACGACGAAATCTCGATCAAGCTCCCGTCCGGATCACGGCAATAGACCGAGCGCAGAGTGCCGCGGGCGCCTTGCTTCGATACCGGGCCTTCCTCGATCGCGACGCCGTTGGCCTTCAAGTGCGCCACGACTTCGTCCGACGTGCTCGACGTCAGGAAACACAGATCATCGCTGCCGGCGGTTTCGTGGTCGGCTGTGAACCACTCGACCTTGTCGGCGTCGCGCGGCCGCACGTTGATCTTCTGGTTACCAAACACCAGCGAGGTCCGTGGCGTTTTGCCCGGACCGGGATCGAACACCTTGATCTCCATGCCGAGGATCTTCCGGTACCACTCGGCGGAACGCGCCACGTCCGACACATTGATGACGAGATGGTCGAGAGCGTTAACCCTGACAGACATGCCTTATCCTTTCGTCGCGGTCGGAGACGCTGCGCCCCACTGGCCGCACCCGGGTTTGTTTGTTACAACGCGCGCCGCGTTCGGTTCAATAGAACCGCGCCTCAATAGAAACGGACCGGGCCTGAACCCCGGCCTCCAAGGAGAAGTTTTATGATTTCACGCCGTACCGCGATTTGCCTGGCCGTCATCGGCCTTTCCACTGCCGCTTCGGTCGGCAGCGTTTCGGCGGCGGATTATCCGACCCGGCCGGTGAAATGGGTCGTCGGATATCCGCCGGGCGGCGCGACCGACATCATTGCGCGGCTGATCGGCCAGCGGCTCTCCGAGCGGCTCGGCCAGCAATTCGTGATCGAGAACAAGCCCGGCGCCGGCAACAATATCGCGACCGAATCCGTCATCAACGCCGAGCCCGACGGCTATACATTGCTGCTGGTCAATCCCGCGAACTACATCAACGCCACGCTCTACGCCAATTTGAAGTTCAACGTGGTCCGCGATCTTGCGCCGATCGCGGCGTTCAATCGCGTGCCGAACGTGATGACGGTCAACAAGGACGTGCCGGCCAAGACGGCCGCCGAGTTCATCGCCTATGTGAAGGCCAATCCCGGCAAGGTGAACCTGGCCTCGTCCGGCAACGGCACGTCCGTGCATCTATCGGGCGAAATGTTCATGGCGATGTCCGGCGCCAAGATGCAGCACGTGCCCTATCGCGGTGCCGCGCCCGCGATCACCGATCTGCTCGGTGGCCAGGTCCAGTTGATATTCGACAACATGCCTTCCATCCTCCAGCATGTTCGTGCCGGCTCGGTGCGGGCGCTGGCCGTCACCAGCACGACAAAGTCGCCGCTGTTGCCTGATGTGCCGGTGCTTGCTGATACCATCCCGGGCTATGAGGCGAGCGCGCTGTTCGGCGTGGGTGCACCGAAGAACACGCCGAAGGAAGTCATCGCCAAGCTGAACAAGGAGATCAACGAGATCCTCGCCGAGCCGGCGATCAAGGCCCGCCTGACCGAGCTTGGCGGCGAGCCGCTGATCGGGCCGCCGGAGGCGTTCGGCAAGATGATCGTGGCCGAAACCGAAAAGTGGAAGAAGGTGATCGAGGAAGCCAAGGTCGAAAAGGTGCAGTGATCTTCGTCACGGAACATAGGCACAGCCGCGGTGTTTTATGGCAAAGGCGACGCGGCTCGCCTCATGTGAAGGAGATCGAAGATGCGCAGTACAATATTAGCGACATTGGCGCTGACGGTGGCGACGGTCGCCACCGTCGCGGGCAGTTCACCCGCGGCGGCGTATGACTATCCCTACTGCCTCCAGGGCCGGGGCATCGGCGTTCCCGGCGATTGCTCGTATGCTACCTACGGCCAGTGCATGGCATCGGCATCGGGGCGTGCGCTCTACTGCAACGTCAATCCGCGCTTCGCCTACGGACAGCAGCGGCGGATGCGGGTTTATCGGGATTATTGACCGCTCCTTGCAATCCTCCCGCATGATGGCCGGGCGAGAGCGCTGTTAGCGCTGAACGATCCGGCCATCGGTGTCTCTCTCTTCCGCCACTCCCGACTTCGTGATGCATACGCCGGCTTGACGGCGTTTCGTTTGCGTCTATACTAAACCTTATGGTTAAGTATCAGGAAGACGTTCTGGACCGCACCTTCGCCGCACTGTCCGACCCAACCCGGCGCGCGCTGCTGGCGCGGCTCGGCGACCGAGACGGCCTGTCGGTCAGCGAACTGGCGAAGCCATTTTCGATGTCGCTGCCCGCGATCATCAAGCATCTCGATGTGCTGTCCGATGCCGGCCTGATCGCGCGCGAAAAGACCGGCCGTACGGTCGCGTGCCGGTTGACCGCCCAGCCGATGGAGCAGGCGATGGACTGGCTCAACCGCTACCGGCGCTTCTGGTCCGACGCGCTCGACCGCCTTGCCGCTTTTGTGGAGGAAGACCCATGGCCACCCAGTCAAGCCTTGCCAAGCACGATACTGCCCGCGACGCCGAACTCGCCGCGCGCCCCAGTCTCACGCTCACGCGCCGGTTCAGCGCGGCGCCCGAAAAAGTCTACGCCGCGTGGGCCGACCCGCAAAAGCTAGTGCAATGGTTCGGGCCAACCTCCGTCGAGGAGGGCTCGGTCAAGGCCGACATCGATCTGCGTGTCGGCGGGCGCTACCGCATCAGCTTCCGCGCCAATGGCGACTATAACGAGGTCGGCGGCGTCTATCGCGAGGTCGTTCCGAACGAGCGGTTGGTGTTTAGCTGGGCATGGCATTCGACGCCGGAGCGGGAATCGCTGGTGACCATTTCGATCAGGCCGGAAGGAAGCGGTTCGCTGCTCGTCTTCAACCACGCGCAGTTCGTCGATGAGAATGCGCGCGACAGTCACCAGCGCGGCTGGACAGAGCTTCTTGGCAAGCTCGAAAGCTACCTGACCTGAACAAAGGAGCCGCCCATGCAGCCGCACCCCATCGTCTCCCGCGAGGAATGGGTCGCCGCGCGCAAGGCTCACCTTGCGCATGAGAAGGAATACACCCGAGCGCGCGAGCGTCTGAACGAAGAACGGCGCGCGCTGCCCTGGGTCAGGGTCGAAAAGAACTACGTATTCGATGGGCGCGGCGGACAGGTCTTGCTCGGCGACTTGTTCAAGGGGCGCAGCCAGCTCGTGGTGCAGCATCTGATGTTCGCGCCCGACTGGAACGAGGCCTGCAAGAGCTGCTCGTTCTGGGCCGACGGGTTCGAGCGCATGATCCCGCATCTTGCCGCGCGCGACACCACGATGGTCGCGATCTCGCGCGCGCCGCTGCAAAAGCTTGTCGCATTCAAGCAGCGGATGGGCTGGACCTTCGATTGGCTGTCGTCGGGCGCCAACGACTTCAATTACGATTTCGGTGTCTCGTTCACACCCGAGCAGCTCAAGTCAGGCGCCACGCTCTATAATTTCGGCACCACTCCCTTCGGCGGCGAAGAGGCGCCAGGCATCAGCGTGTTCTACCGCGACGAGGCCGGGACCGTCTTCCACACCTATTCCTGTTTCTCGCGCGGCCTCGACATGATGAACGCCGCCTATCACTATCTCGACCTCACCCCGCTTGGACGTCACGAGGAAGGCCTGCCGTATCCGATGGACTGGGTGCGACTACGTGACCAATACCAGCCGTCACAGGTTCAGGCATCTTGTTGTCATGGTTAGTCGTCGCTAACCCCACATTCCCAGTCGTCATTCCGGGATGGTGCGCAAGCACCAGACCCGGAATCTCGATATTCTCAGGTGCGCAGTTGCGCACCACAGTTCGATGCTGCGCATCTCCCCGAGATGGCGTCGTATCGACAGAAATACCGGAGAGTAATGCAATGCCTTACGTCGATGGCTTCATCGTCGCCGTGCCGAAGAAAAATCTCGAAGCCTACTCCCGCCTGTCGAAGAAGGCCGGCAAGATCTGGCGCGAATATGGCGCGCTCGACTATCGCGAATGGGTTGCTGACGACGTCAAGGTCGGCAAGTTCACCTCGTTCCCGCGCAGCGTCAAGCTGAAGCCGGGCGAGACCGTCGTGTTCGCCTGGATCACCTACAAGTCGCGCGCCCAGCGCGACAAGATCAACGCCAAAGTGATGGCGGACCCGCGGCTCAGCGAAATGATGGATCCGAAATCGAAGCCACCGTTCGACGGCAAGCGGATGATCTATGGCGGATTCGAGAGCCTGGTGAAGGTGTAGGCGGAGCTCCGCCTGTGCATCAGCCATGTTCCCCGGAGGCGGGTGGTGGAAAGCTGGGACCAAGCCCGGCGGTTCGCAGCATTGTGATATAACTGTCAAACAAGCCATTTAGGACATCCGGTACCGCAGCCACGGATACCGGATTGAAATGGCCGAGATCGAGATTCGGGCGCTTCGCAAGGCCTTTGACGGCGCCGAGGTTCTAAAAGGCGTCGATCTCACGATTCACGACGGGGAGTTCATCTCCCTCGTCGGTCCGTCGGGGTGCGGCAAGTCCACGCTTCTGCGCGTCATCGCCGGTCTCGAACCGCAATCCTCGGGCGAAGTTCGGATTGACGGTGTCAGTGCCGACGGCGTCAGGCCGAGCGCGCGTAATCTGGCAATGGTGTTCCAGTCCTACGCGCTTTATCCGCACCTGAGCGTGTTTGACAATATCGCCGTGCCGCTGCGGATGAAGCGCCTGTCTGCGCTGGAGCGGGCGCCGTTCGTGGGCCGGCTGATGCCGAGCCGCCGCCGGGCCGAACGCGTCATCCGCGACGATGTCGAAAGGGTGGCCGAGCAGCTCGAAATTTCGCCGCTGCTGAAGCGCAAGCCCGGGCAATTGTCCGGCGGTCAGCGCCAGCGCGTTGCCGTCGGCCGCGCCATCGTGCGTCAGCCGCGCGCGTTCCTGTTCGACGAGCCGCTATCCAATCTCGACGCCAAGCTTCGCGTGCACATGCGCGCCGAGATCGCCCAGTTGCACCGCCAGCTCAAGACGACCTTCATCTACGTCACCCACGACCAGGCCGAAGCCATGACCATGTCGGGCCGGATTGCCGTCATGATCGGCGGCGAGCTCATTCAGGTCGGCACGCCCGCCGCCGTCTATGAGGACCCCCGCGATATCCGCGTCGCCGAATTCGTCGGCACGCCGAAGATAAACGCATTTCCCGGTCGTATCCGCAGCGATGGCCGGCTGGAGATGCTCGGACATGTTCTCCATGCGGCAACACCGGCGCCGGAAGGAGAGTGCCGCATCTGCGTCAGGCCGGAACGGATCGAACTGGCTTCGCACGGACTGCTTTCCGGCACGGTCGTGCATCTGGAAAATCTGGGGTCGGAAGCCTTCGTCCATATCGGCAGCGCGGGCACGGACGCGCCCGTGGTGGCGCGCGTCAACGACCCCAGTCAGTTGCCGGCGATCGGAGCCACAGTCGGCTACGGCTTTGCGCCGGAAGCGGTTCGCGCCTTCGACGCTGATGGTAAGCGCATCGTGACTTCGGTCCCGTCGCGCGTCGAGCGGCCGCGGGGGATGGCCGTTGTCTGACGCCGCCACCGCGCTGCAGGGAGTGGCGATGGCGCCACGCGTCCCTGCGCGGGTGCTTGCCAGTTTCCGCCGGCCAGGGCGATCGCAGGTAGCCTATGCGCTGGCCGCGCCGGCCTTCGTGCTGATGCTGCTGATGCTGATCGGCCCGCTCGCCGGCGTGATCGCGCTCTCGTTTACCGACTATCAGCTCGGCGCGCCGGCGTTCTCCTGGATCGGCCTCTCGAATTACCGGGAGATGTTCGCCGACCGGGTGTTCTGGATTTCGCTGAAGAACACGCTGACCTATGTCGCGATCGTCGTGCCCGGCGCGGTGGCGCTCGGGCTCGGTGTTGCGCTCCTGATCCAGAGCGGCGCCGGGCTCAAGAGCTGGTATCGCACCGTCTACTTCCTTCCTGTCATGGCGACGTTGATTGCGATGGCGATCGTCTGGGAATTCATGCTGCACCCGCAGTTCGGCCTGGTGAATGGACTTTTGCGCGCCGCCGGCCTGCAGGGCCATAGCTGGCTGCAGGATCGCGGCACCGCGCTTTATTCGCTGTGCGTGATCGGCATCTGGCAGGCCACTGGCTTCAACATGGTGCTGTTTCTCGCCGGCCTCGTCTCGATCCCGAAGCATCTCTATGACGCGGCCGAGATCGACGGCGCCGAAGGCGCGTGGTCGCGTTTCCGCTTGGTGACGTGGCCGATGCTCGGGCCGGTCACCCTGTTCGTGGTGGCGATCTCGGCAATCCGCTCGTTCCAGGTGTTCGACACCGTTCAGGTCCTGACCAAGGGCGGCCCCTCGAAATCGTCGGAAGTGCTGATCTACACGATGTATACCGAAGGCTTCGAGTTCTTCCGCTCCGGTTACGGCGCGGCCGTTACCGTCGTGTTCCTGGCCTTCGTGCTGCTGCTCACCTTGCTCAAATCGGCGCTCGGCAACCGGGAAGTGCACCACGCATGACGCCGCGGGCCCGCATGCTGCTGTGGTCTGCGATCCGGCACATCGTGCTGCTGGCGGGAGCGCTGGTGATGCTGACGCCGTTCATCTGGATGCTGTCGACCGCGTCAAAACCTCAAACCGAGATTTTTTCATCCGATCTGCACCTGATCCCCTACCACTTCGCGCTATGGGACAATCTCCGGATCGCTTTCGCCAAGGCCGATCTATGGCGCTATCTGCTCAACGGCTTGATCGTCACGACCGCGATCTTCGGCCTTCAGGTGCTGGTTGCCCTCCCTGCCGCCTACGCCCTCGCCAAATTGCGCTTTCTCGGCCGTGACGTGCTGTTTGCGCTCGTCGTGTTCTGCATCCTTATTCCGCCGCAGGCGACCGCGATCCCGGTGTTCCTGCTGCTGCATAAACTGGGTGTTCTCGACAGTTGTGCGGCGCTGGTGCTGCCGTTCACGATCTCGGTGTTCGGCATTTTCCTGATGCGCCAATTTTTCAAGACCGTGCCCGACGACCTGATCGACGCCGCGCGAATGGACGGGATTTCCGAGTTCGGCATCGTCTGGCGCGTGATGCTTCCGACCGCGATTCCGGCGGTGACCGCGTTCGGCATCTTCTCGGTGGTCGCGCACTGGAACGACTATTTCTGGCCGCTGATCGTGCTGAACAGCGAGCATTTGCAGACGCCGCCGCTTGCGGTCGCGCACTTTCGCAACAATGAGGCCGGAACCAACTACGGCCCTCTGATGGCAGCGGCGATGGTCATCATCGCCCCGCTCGTCATCGCCTTCCTGTTCGCCCAGCGACGCTTCATCGAAGGCATCACGCTCACCGGCATCAAGTAACCGAGTTTTTTCAAACCTCAGGAGACGACAATGTTCAGAACATGGATTGCCGCAGCCGCCCTTTCGCTCGCCGCCGGCCTCGCGCATGCGCAGACCGAAGTCGTCGTTCAATACCCCTATGCTGAATTATTCGAAGGCACGCACAAGCGCATCATCGAGGAGTTCGCCAAGGTGCGGCCGGACATCAAGGTCACGCTGCGTGCGCCCTATGATTCCTACGAGGAAGGCACTCAGAAAGTGCTGCGCGAGGCGGTGACCAACCAGATGCCCGACGTGAGCTTCCAGGGTCTCAACCGCATCCGCGTGCTGGTGGACAAGAACATTCCGGCCGAACTCGACGGCTATATCGCGGCCGAGAAGGATTTCGACAAGCAGGGCTTCCATCAGGCGATGTTCGATATCGGCACGGCGAGCGGCAAGGTCTATGCGCTGCCGTTCGCGATTTCGCTGCCGATCGTCTACGTCAATCTCGATCTGGCGAAGAAGGCCGGCGCCGATCCGGCTAATCTGCCGCAGACGTGGGACGGGTTGATCGATCTCGCCAAGAAGATCAAGGCGCTCGGTCCCGACTTCAACGGTATCACCTACGCCTGGGACATCACCGGCAACTGGCTGTGGCAGGCGCCGGTGTTTTCGCGCGGCGGCACCATGTTGAACGCCGAGGAAAACAAGGTGGCGTTCAACGGGCCGGAAGGCCAGTTCGCGATCAGGACGCTGGCGCGCCTTGTCAGTGAAGCCGGCATGCCGAATCTCGACCAGCCGGCGATGCGCGCGACCTTTGCCGCCGGCAAGACCGGCATTCACGTCACCTCGACCTCCGACCTCAACAAGACCACGCAGATGATCGGCGGCAAGTTCGAGCTGAAGACCCACACCTTCCCGGACGTGGTGTCGCCGAACGGCCGGTTGCCGGCCGGCGGGAACGTCGTGATGATTCTGGCCAAGGACAAGGCCAAGCGTGACGCGGCCTGGGAGGTCGTGAAGTTCTGGACCGGCCCGAAGGGCGCGGCGATCATGGCGGAGACCACCGGCTACATGCCGCCGAACAAGGTCGCCAACGACGTTCACCTGAAGGATTTCTACGTCAAGAATCCGAACAATTACACCGCGGTCAGCCAACTCGCGCTGCTGACCAAATGGTACGCCTTCCCCGGCGACAACGGCCTCAAGATCACCGACGTGATCAAGGATCATCTCAACTCCATCGTGACGGGTGCACGCACCAAGGAGCCGGAAGCCGTGCTCGCCGACATGACGAGCGACGTGCAGAAGCTGCTGCCGAAGACGGTGGGTTCGGTGCGTTGACGACAACTGCCTTACCAGGAACCGCTGCGGCTACCACGCCACGCCGCGGCGGTCGCTAACAGGGAGACATGGTTCGATGAAATTCGTCATCCTCACCGACACTCATTTCGTCGCCCGTGGCCGCAAGCTCTACGGGCTGGATCCCACCGAGCGGCTTGGCGCGGCGGTCGAGCGGATCAACCGCGATCATCCGGATATTTCCTTCGTGATCGTGACCGGTGACCTGGCCCATTGGGGCGAGGACGCCGCTTACGAAAATCTCGCCTCGGTCCTGGCGCGGCTGAAGGCTCCGACCATCCTCTTGATGGGCAATCACGACAAGCGCGGTCCGTTTGGCCGTTTCTTCCCCGGCGTGCAGCGCGACGAATCCGGCTTCGTGCAATCCATTCATTTGTTCGATGCTGCCACGATCGTCACGCTGGATACGCTGAACGAGGCCGCCCCTGATCACGCCGGATGGCTGTGCGAGGCGCGACTCGCCTTCCTCGAACACGCGCTTGCTTCGGCGCCAGCCGATCGCCCGTTGCTGCTGTTTCAGCACCATCCGCCGTTCGATACCGGGCTGCGCTACATGGACGACATCAAGCTCGCCAATCCCGAGGCCGAATGGGACGTAATCGCACGCACGCGAAAGCCGGACTATCTATTCATGGGCCATCTGCACCGGCCGATCTCGGGCATCTGGCGCGGCATCCCCTTCCACATCCAGCGCGCGCTATCCCATCAGGTGGCGTTCGACCTCGATACGGCGGATCACATTCCCGGGTCGCACGAACTGCCGGACTATTCGCACGTGACCGTCAGCGCCGGGCAGGTGGTGATTCATCAATGCTCGTTCCTTTACGATGGACCGCTGTTTTCGTTGCAGGACCGCGCCGCAATCGAATGGAGCGACCGATAACGCAGGTAACGCCAGGCACGCCGCGATCGGCCGTCAGCCCGGCCGGGACTGCGCTTCCAACTGCCGGCTGTAGCGCGACATCGCAAAGCAGAACACGAAATAGATCAGCCCGACGAACACATAGACTTCGACGCTGAACTGCTGCCAGGCGGGATCGATGATGGAGGTCTTCGCCGTCGTCAGCAGGTCGAAGATGCCGATGATCAGCACCAGACTGGTATCCTTGAAGAAGGCGATGAACGTATTCACCAGTGGCGGGATCACATGGCGAATCGCCTGCGGCAGGATGATCAGGCCGTTCTTCTTCCAGTAGGTGAGCCCGAGCGCGTCGGCCGCGTCGTGCTGTCCTCTCGGAATCGCCTGCAGGCCGCCGCGGATGACTTCGGCAAGATAGGCGCCGGCGTACAATATGAACGCGATCTGCGCCCGGAGCAGTTTGTCGATGTTGACGCCGTCGGGCAGGAACAGCGGAAACATCACGCTCGCCATGAACAACAGGCTGATCAGGGGAACGCCGCGGATCAACTCGACATAGAGCACGCAGAGCGACCTGATCGCGGGTAATTTTGAACGGCGGCCCAGAGCTACCACGATCCCGAGCGGGAAGCCGAACGCCAACCCAAACGTCGCCAGGATCAGCGTCACCGGCAGGCCGCCCCAGCGATCCTGTGAAACGTAGGACAGCCCGAAGACGCCGCCCCACATCAATACGCCGATCAGGACCAACGCCGCCGCCCACACCAACACCAGTTCCTTGCGCCACCAATTGCGCCGGCTCGACACCCAGATCAGCGCAACGAAGGTGAGGCACACCAGTGCCGGCCGCCACTGCTCATTGAAGGGGTAAGTGCCGAACAGGATGAAGCGATATTTTTCGGGAATGACGGCCCAGCAGGCGCCGAGCCCACGGATCGACCGGCAGGGGCCGGTCTGGTTGCCGGAAACGATCCAGATCGCATTCCAGTAGCCCCACTGCACGAGGCTGACGAACGCCTTGGCGAGCAACGCGATCAGGAGAACGGAGATGATGCTTGACGTGACCGAGGCGAACAGATTCGCACGCAGCCACCGGATGACGCGGCCGCCCGGAGTCCTGCGGGGGCGCACGTCGAAGGGCAGCGGATTTTGCGGGGTGTCCGTGATCGACGTCATGGCATCAGCGCTCCACCAGCGCGATGCGCGCATTGTACCAGTTCATGAACAGGCTGATGCCGAGGCTGATGGTAAGGAACACGGCCATGATGAGCGCGATGGCTTCGATGGCCTGTCCGGTCTGGTTCAGCGTGGTATTCGCAATCGACACCAAGTCCTGGTATCCGACCGCAACCGCAAGCGAGGAATTCTTGGTTAGGTTCAGATATTGGCTGGTCATCGGCGGAATGATGACGCGGAGCGCCTGCGGCAGCACGATGCGCTGAAGCACAAAGCTACGTCGCAGGCCGAGCGCGTTTGCGGCGTCCCATTGGCCCCGTGGAACAGCCTGAATGCCGCTGCGCACGATTTCGGCGATGAAGGCCGAGGTGTAGGTGACGAGCGCGATCAGCAGCGCGAAATATTCCGGTGCGAGCGTCAGTCCGCCGACAAAGTTGAAGCCGCGCAGTTCGGGCAACGTGATGGTCCATGACGCGCCGAGACCGAACGACACCAGCGCCGGCAGGCCGACGAGCAGGGCTAGCGCATAGGGCCAGAGCGGGCGCGCTTTGCCGTCCGCCATCTGCCACGCCACTAACTGCCGCCGCAATAGATACAGCGCGCCAAGGCCGGCAGCGGCCGCAGCGATGACCCACAGATTTGCTTCCTCGATCGGAATCGATGGCAACACCAGGCCTCTGTTCGACAGAAAGACGCCTTCGATCGGCTTCCAGGCCGCGCGTGCCGCCGGAAGTCCCTGCATCAACACGTACCAGAACAACAACTGCAGCAGCAGCGGAACGTCGCGGAGCACTTCGACATAGACCGCAGCCAGCCGCGACAACAGCCAGTTCGACGACAGCCGCGCGATGCCGATCAGCGTGCCAAGCACGGTCGCGAGCACGATGCCGATGACTGCGACACGCAGTGTATTGACGATGCCGACGATGAAGGCGCGGGCGTAAGGATCCCTGGGGCTGTAGGCAAGCCAGCTATCGGCGATCGGCATTCCGGCCTCGCGGCCGAGAAAGGCGAAGCCGGTCGAAATCCGGCGTACCGACAAATTGTGCAGGGCGTTGGACCAGAGCCAGCCAACGATCGCGACCGCGATGGCGACCACCACGATCTGCCAGACGAGGCCGTTGATCTGCTGGCGATTCAGGCGGAGGTGCATCCGCCGGCGGCGAGGGAGTTCGGGCGTGGATGTCGTCACAGCACAAGGATCCTCGACTTAAGCGGCGATGACTTTGAGCAAAGATGTCTTGCAGCAGCGATCTTCCAGCAGCGATCTTCGGCGATGCGCCCCGCAAGACGCATTTCAAATGTTGCACCAAAACGGATTTTGTGCAACATATGTTTCATGGCGCAGTCCCGGCCGAAATCCTCGCCGCTGAACGATTTGTGCAGTGCGCTGCCATCGTTGCCGATGCGGCTGCAGCAAGTCGGCCGGTTCGTTGCCGCCAATGACTATGACGCCACCACGCGCTCGATGCGTGATCTTGCCGCCGAGGCCGGCGCCGATCCCGCCGCTTTCACCCGGCTTGCAAAAGCGCTCGGCTATTCCGGATGGGACGAATTACGCGCCGCGCTGACCGAGGCCCGCCGGCCCGCGCAATCTTCGCCGTTTTCGGGTCGCGCCAGGGGCGGGCGGAAAGGGCCCAACGCCGAGATATCGCTGATCTCCGACAAGCTGGAAGCCGAGGCGGCAGGTCTTGCGCGCATTTCGGCCGGCTCGGTGGCCAACGCCGCCAAGGCTCTGCACGCCGCGCGGCGCATCTGGATCGCCGGCTTTCGGAGCTGCCGCAGCGTTGCGGAATTGCTCAATTATCAGCTTCGCTTGTTCCGGCCGGACGCGGTGCATCTGGTCGGCGGCTCGGGTCCCGAAGATCTCGATCTGGGTGCGTTCCATAGCGGCGACGCCGTCGTCGTTATCGGGTTTGCGCCCTATTCGAGGGCAAGCGTTTTGTCGGCGCGGGCGGCCCATGATTCCGGCGCCACGCTGGTCGCGATTGCCGATACGATTACGGCGCCGATGGCGGAGGGGGCCGATCATCTGTTGCTCTATGAGGCCGCCGCGTCGCCGGGATTCTTCCCGAGCCTCACCGGCGCCATTGCCATCGCGCAGTCGCTGGCCGCCGTGACCTTCGTGCTGGGCGGCGCCGGCGCCAAGCGCCGCCTCGAAGAGACCGAAGGCCGGTTGGCCGCGCTGTCGCAATATGTCGCGGAGAAAGGTTGATCGTCATGGGAGCCAGCAAAAGCCGGTTGCTGCACCGAAGCCTGCGTGAAACGCCGCCAAAGGCCATCGGCGGCGATGGCGTCTGGCTGATCGCCGAGGATGGCAGGCGGATTCTGGACGCTTCCGGCGGCGCTGCCGTCTCCTGTCTCGGCCACCAGCACCCTCGCGTGCTCGAGGCCATAACGCGGCAGGCATCGAAGCTGGCCTTTGCCCATACCGGGTTCTTCTCGTCGGAGCCCGCCGAAGCGCTGGCCGAGGCGCTCGTCGGCGACGAGCCCGGCGGTCTGGCCTACGCCTATCTCGTCAGCGGCGGGTCGGAGGCAATCGAGGCCAGCATCAAGTTGGCGCGGCAATATTTTGTCGAAAGCGGCCAGCCGCAACGCCAGCGCTTCATCGCGCGCCGCCAGAGCTATCACGGCAATACGCTGGGCGCGCTCGCCGCCGGCGGCAACGCCTGGCGGCGCGAACCCTACGCGCCGTTGTTGTCGGCGGCCTTCAGCCACGTGACGCCAGCGTTCGCCTATCACGAAAAACGCGACAGCGAATCCGAGGCCGATTTCGTGACGCGACTGGCGGGCGAGCTGGAAGCCGAATTCCAGCGCCTTGGTCCGGATACGGTGGCGGCATTCATCGCCGAGCCGGTGGTGGGTGCCACGGGCGGATGCGTGCCGGCGCCGGAGGGATATTTCCGCGCCGTCCGCGAGATCTGTAACCGGCATGGCGCGCTCTTGATCCTGGACGAGGTGATGTGCGGCATGGGCCGTACCGGCACGCGCCACGCCTGGGAGCAGGAGGGCATCGCGCCCGATATCCAGGCGATCGCCAAGGGTCTCGGCGGCGGCTATCAACCGATCGGCGCCATGCTCGCCGGCGGGCGCATCGTCGACACGATCCGGGAAGGCTCGGGCTCATTTCAGCACGGCCACACCTATCTGGCGCATCCGCTCGCCTGTGCCGCGGCGCTCGAGGTGCAGCGGGTGATCGACGACGAGCAACTGCTCGACAGGGTCAAGGATCTTGGCCGCCAGCTCGAACGGCGCCTGACCGAGCGTTTCGGCAATCATCGCCATGTCGGCGATATCAGGGGGCGAGGCCTGTTCCAGGCCATTGAGCTCGTCGCCGATCGCGCCACCCGCGCGCCGTTCGATCCCGCGCTCAAGCTCCACCAGCGGATCAAGGCCGCCGCGCTCGAAGGCGGCCTTGCCTGCTATCCCTCGGGTGGAACGGTGGATGGCCGCAGCGGCGACCACGTCCTGCTGGCGCCGCCCTATATCGCGACATCAGACGATATCGACATGATCGTCGACCGGCTGGGTCACGCCGTCGATTTGGCCTTGAAGAGTGTTGGTCATTAGGAGGAGCAGAATGAAGAGAATCATCATCGCTACAGGCTTGCTCGCCGCATCGGGCTTGATGGCGCAAGCCGCAACGCTCGATACGGTCAAGCAGCGCGGCACGCTGGTGTGCGGCGTCAGCATCGGCTTCGCGGGGTTCTCCACGCCGGACTCGCAGGGCAATTACAAGGGGCTCGACGTCGACTATTGCCGCGCCTTGGCCGCCGGTGTGCTCGGCGACGCGAGCAAGGTGCGCTATGTCGCGCTCACGGCGCAGAACCGCTTCACGGCTTTGCAGTCGGGCGAGATCGACGTGCTCTACCGCAATTCGACGCAGACCTATCTGCGCGGCGCGACGCTGGGGCTGCGGCAGGGACCGGTCAATTTCTACGACGGCCAGGGTTTTGTCGTAAGGGTCGACGCCGGCGTAAAGGACCTCAAGAGCCTCAACGGCGCTACCGTCTGCGTCGCGCAGGGCACGACCCATGAAGTGACGCTCGGCGACTACGGCCGTGCCAACGGCATCGAATGGAAACCGCTGGTGTTCGACCGCACCGATACCATGTACCAGACGTTCTTCGGCGGGCGCTGCGATGCCATGACCCAGGACGCTTCCGCGCTCGCCGGCGCGATCACCACCGCGGCTTCCAATCCGGCTGATTACACCGTGTTGCCGCAGACCATCAGCAAGGAGCCGCTCGGGCCGTTCACCCGCAACGGCGACGACGTGTGGACCGACATCATCGCCTGGCTTCACTATGGTCTGATCGAGGCGGAAGAGCTTGGTGTCACCGCAGCCAACGCCGATCAAATGGCCAAATCCAATGTGCCGGCCGTCCAGCGGCTGCTCGGTGCTTCGGGTGAGCTCGGCTCGCGATTAGGCCTCGACAACAAATGGATGCTGCAGGCGATCAAGGCGAGCGGCAATTACGGCGAGATTTTTGAGCGCAATGTCGGCAAGGCGAGCCCGTTAAAACTCGATCGCGGCCTCAACGCGACCTGGGCCAAGGGCGGCCTGATGTACGCTCTGCCGTTCAAGTAGGGAGCATAGCGTTTTCGAGCGAAGTGGATACCGGTTCGCGTAAGAAAACGCGTCAAACAAAAACTATCGCGGCGCGGCGGGTTGACACCCTCTGCGCCGCAGCCAGACTGACCCATATGCGAATTACCCTGATCCATGCCCTGAAGCACTCGATTGTGCCGATCGAAGCCTCCTTCGCCAGGCTTTGGCCGGACGCCCGCCTGATGAATTTGCTCGACGACAGCCTGTCGGCCGATCTGGCGCGTGACGGCGGGCTCACTGATGCTATGACCGAGCGCTTCCTCCGGCTCGGACGCTACGCCGTCGGTACCGGATCGGATGCGATCCTGTTCACCTGCTCGGCGTTCGGCCCCTGCATCGAAGCCGTCGCACGGGCCCACGCCCCGATGCCGGTGCTCAAGCCCAATGAAGCGATGATCGAGCAGGCCGTCGCGCATGGCCGGAAGATCGGGCTGTTGTCGACGTTCCCGCCGACGCTCGTCTCGATGCCGCCGGAGTTTCCGTCGTGGGTCGAGCTGGTGCCGAAACTGGCGGAGGGCGCGTTGGCCCCGCTCGATCGCGGCGATCGCGCGACCCATGACCGCCTGGTGGTGGAAGCAGCGAGGAGCTTGCGCGACTGCGACCTGATCGCGCTCGCCCAGTACAGCATGGCGCCGGCGGCTGACGCGGTCGCCGAGGCGACGGGACGGCCGGTGCTGACCACACCGGACAGCGCGGTGCAGAAGCTGATGAAGATGCTGGGAATGGACCGAGCCTAGGCTTCTTCCTCGTTTGGCGTCTTTTCGGCTAGGCTTGCTCAACGTTATCTCTTGCCGCGGGCCGTTGGCCAGCGGCAAATGCTGCTCCAATCGCAGCAACAAGCAGAGCAGCTCCTCCCCAAGCGAGCGCATCCGCACCGAACCAAGTGATCAGGCCGCCACCAAAGGCGCTGCCGAACATTTGCCCGAGATACGTGGCGGACAGATTCAATGCCGCCGAGGCTGAAGCCAGATCCGGCGCCAGGAGCACCAGCCGTGCCTGCTGAGACGGATGAATAGCGAAGCCGCCAAGCCCCCAGATCGAGATCGCCAGCATCGTAGTCACCAGCGATCCGTATGCCATGGGCCACATCGCAAACGCTGCAATCATGAGGACAAGGCAAGCGCCAACCACACGTCCAGCGCCAATGCGATCTATCACGCGGCTCGCGAAGTAATTGCCAGCAAGCCCCGCTACCCCGAACCAGCCAAACAGAAGGCCGATTCCCCCCGCATCAATGCCCAGGCTGTCCCTGAGGCCGGGAGCAAGGTAGGTATAGAGTGTAAATTGACCTGCACACTGGAGAACCGTGGTCAGCAACAACCATAGAATGACTGCATTGCCCGCCAAAGGCCGCCATGCGCTCCAGTCTACCGGCGCATTCGGCACTCTGGCTGAAACCGTGAGCGCGACCCACACCGCGCTCGCGAACGACATTGCGCCGACAAGGCTGAGCGTTACGCGCCAGCCAAGAACCGCTCCGAGCGCGTTTCCTGCAGGTATCCCAATCACGATCGAGAGCGTGAACCCGAGAAACATCGTGGCGATGGCTCTGCCGCTCTGTCCGGGCGGAGCTGCAAGACCGGCGGCAGCGATCGAGTGTGGAGTGACGATCGCAGCAGCAAGGCCTGCAAATATGCGCGCCGCTGCAAGCGTGCTGTAGGTCGGCGCCACCGCCGCGGCAAACTGCAGGACTCCAAACAAGACAAGTCCCGCCGCAATCAAGTCCCGCCGACCAAATCGCCTCGTGAGAGATATCAGCAGCGGCGCCCCGACCGCGAGCGCAAGCGAATAGGCGGACATCAACTGTCCCGCACCTGCGACTGACGTCCCAAGCTCCAGCGCGATCTCATTGAGTAGACCGGTCACCGCGAAAGCGCCGATCCCCACAACGAAGTAGCCGAATGCAAGAGCTGCGGTGGATTGGGTTCTGCGCACACGACCTCACGTAAGCTTCGGATGTGGTCGCTGGACACGCCGGAAGCAGCTCACATGCGGCGCGCACGAATATCGACTTCCTTCCGCCAGTTTTCGTTGTCCAAACTCCGCTCCGCCGTCCAATGAAAAGACGCCGGTTCAATTTCGGAAAAGGTCCAGCGCATCGAGCCGCCTCGTGGATCCGGGCCTTCCTGCACAATATCTCGGTCTCGTGCGCGGCCGGTCTGTTGCGTGAAAACATCGGTCGCAGGGTCATTCCATAGAATGCGCCAAGCATCGAGATTCGGATCGTAGATGCGCAGCGTCGTTCCGTACCAATTTCCTGCCCCGGGAAGCTGTTCAATACCCAGGCGCCGTTGTATGAGGCGCGGGATCATCCAGACGTCCTGTATGGCGCGGCCCTGCAATATCCAGCCTGCGTGAATCTCACCGTGACCGGCATGGGTGGACCCGTCCTCAAGTATTGTGGTGACGTCCATCTCCCATTGACCGACGAGCCACGAGTATAGTTCCAGCTTGGCCTTGCGCTCTGGATCCGGGCCATCGGCGTGGAGCACGCGAGCAAATGATGTGGCAAGCGAGCTTGGCGCTTGAGCATTTGTGGTGTGCGCAGATGTCATCGTAGCCTCCTCTGACTCCAACGGTTGGCCTCACAGTGAGCCTCGATCCGATATCCACCCATCGGGATCAATCAAAGGTCGCCGCATGGAACTTGCTCACTGCCACGGGCCGGTGCCGCGAAACTGAAGTGCAAGCCTGAGGCGGGATTCGGATCGACCGGTTGGACCCTGCAGATGTGGCGCGGCGCCGGTTTTCGCTTGGGAAAAATTGCTAAATCTGGTCGGGCTGGCCGGAACAGCCTGTTGCCCGCTCTGCTGGAGAACCTGAAACCAGGTTATGCGTTCTGGCGTTATGGCACTCAAGATTAAGGTATTGGCGTCTGGTCCCGGTTGGAGCGTGCGTGACGTGGTCTGCGACTACGGGCCGCACGATCACGCTTTCGTCGAGCAGCATGCCGAAACGGCAATCTCGCCAGTGACGCAAGGAAGCTTTCAGTACCGGACGCAGGTTGGAGCCGCGACGCTCGTGCCGGGATCGCTTCTGCTCGGCAATGCCGGCAGCTGCTTCGAGTGCGGGCATGAGCATGCGCAGGGCGACCGGTGTCTCGCGTTTCATTTCGCGCCAGCATTCTTCGAGAGCATTGCCGCAGGCGTGCCGGGCGCACGCAGGACTACATTCGTCCATGCCGGCTTGCCTCCGACAAACGACCTCATTGGTCTACTCGCCGATGCTGAAGTCGCCCGCGATCAGCGCGACGGGGCAGCGCTCGAGGAAATCGCGACCCGACTTGCCGGCGCCGTTCTGATGATGACGGCCGACAAAGTCGCGCCTATCCGCACTCCAAGCGCGCACGATGAGCGGCGGATCACCCGGGTCGTCCGCCGTATCGATGCACAACCAGATGGAAGGCTGGGGCTCAACGCGCTTGCCCGCGAAGCTGCAATGAGTCCCTATCATTTTCTGCGTACGTTCCAGCAAGTAGCCGGAATGACGCCGCATCAGTACATTCTGCATATGCGGCTCCACCACGCTGCAAGGCAGCTCCGCGAGAGCTCGGATCCGATCTCCAGGATCGCTTTCAAGGCTGGCTTCGAGGATCTCGCCACTTTTAACCGGCGATTCCGCCGACTGATCGGTACAACGCCGAGCACCTACCGCGCGGTCGGTTAGATACTTCACGGCGGGTAGCGCGAAAAGAGAGCAGGCCCTTGGGCGCTCCTGCTGCCAAAGTCGCTATTGTGACTGCTGCGACAGCCGCATCGGAAAGCGATGTTTGGCGCCGATCGCGGCTAGGCGTCTTTCTTCGGAACCTTTTTTGCCGGCTTCTTCGCAGCCGCTTCCTCGGCCGCGTTCCTGATCGCGCGCGCGTAGCTATCAGCGGTGTTTTGCGCCGAATTTTGCAGCCGTTTGGCCGCGGCCGTACCGAGCTCCATCGTGCTCTTGGCGATCAGCCGGAATTGGTCCCGCGTCTCCTTGTCCTTTGCCTTGGTCGCGCGGGCCATGATCTGGTCGCGCCGCTTCTTCACGGCTGCCATCAGACTCTTGTTCTGCGCTTTTGCGATTTGCCGGATGACGACGTCGAGATCGGCTTCAGCCATTATGAGTCACTCTTGCCGCACCATGCTGCCGGTCAGGGGGCGCTGATGCACTGGCACATTACGGTTGATGAAGGAACAGGCAGCATTGTGTCGCCCTGGCGTGATGATTTCAAGCGCGATTTGGCAGCGGCGCGGCGTGACGGCTTGCTCAACCTTGAAGCCGACGCGCATAGCCGGGCGTCATGCCGGAAGGATCCGCCGATAACCGTCGGTTAACGTTGAATTGCTACGCTTTCGCAACCGACAGGAAGGACAAGCGGATGCGTAACCTCACCGTCTATCAGCGCTTTGCGATGGTCATTGCAGCGCTGACGATCGTGCTGCTGGCCGTCTCCGCCCTGCAGATCCTGGTGCTGCGCGATGCGGTGCTGGCCGAGCGGCGCACCACGGTCCGCAATCTTGTCGAGGCCGCGACGAGGATCCTCGCCCAATACGAGGGTGAGGCCAAGGCCGGCAAGATCGAGCCTGACCGGGCGCGTCAGATGGCCTTTGCTTCGATCGGCGCCATGCGCTGGGGCGAACACGCCGACTACATCGGCGTGTACGGCACGGGAAGCGCCGATGCCGGCGTCACCTATGTGCACGTCAATCCGAAATACATCAACGTCAACCGCTGGGAGTTCAAGGACAAGAGCGGCAAACTGTTGATCCAGGACATCGTGCGGGCCGCGCGTGCCGGCGGCGGCTTTGTCGAATATCTGGCGCCCCGCTCCGCCGGCGGCGCCGAACTTCGCAAGATCGCCTATGTCGGGGCGTTTGGCACAGGCGACAAGCCTCTCGCGATCCAGGCCGGCGTTTATGTCGACGACATCGACGCGGTGGTCTTCAGTCGGATGATCTGGGCCGGGATCGCCGGGCTGGCCGGGCTGGCAATCGCGGCTTTCTCGGCATTCTGGCTCGGCCGCGGCATGGTCGTTCCGCTCAACAGAACCTGCTCGGCGATGGACGAGCTGGTCAAGGGCAACCTTGCGGCCGAGATTCCGTTCGTCGACCGGACCAACGAGATCGGCCGCATTGCGCGAAGCCTCCAGGTCTTCAGGGATCATCTGGTCGAAACCACGCGGCTGCGCACCGAACAGGAAGCGATGAAGACGCGCTCTGCCGAGGAGCGGCAAGCGGTTCTGTCCCGCATCGCCGACGAATTCGAGCGCAGCATCGGCGGGGTGATCCGGGGCACCGCAACGGCCGCCGACGAGTTACAGAATTCCGCTTCGTCGATGTCCACGATTGCGGTGGGAACGACGGATCAGAGCGCGAAGGTCGCGGCCGCCGCCGAGCAGACGGCGTCGAACGTCCAGACCGTTGCGGCGTCGGCGGAGGAATTGTCTTCCTCGATCCAGGAGATCGCACGGCAGGTCACCCAATCTTCGTCGATTGCCCAGAACGCGGTCGGGCAGGCCAACCGGACCGAGGCCATGGTCGGCCGCCTGGTCGAGGCCTCGCAAAAGATCGGCGAGGTCATGGCGCTGATCCAGACCATCGCGGGACAGACGAATTTGCTGGCGTTGAACGCGACCATCGAAGCTGCGCGGGCCGGCGAGGCGGGCAGAGGCTTCGCCGTCGTCGCCAACGAGGTGAAGGCGCTGTCGTCGCAGACCGCCAAGGCTACCGACGAAATCACCAGCCAGATCCAGGAAATTCGCGATGCGACCGGTTCGACGGTTAATGCAATCCGCGAGATCGGTACCACGATCGGACAAATGAACGAGATCGCAGGCTCCATTGCGGCCGCCGTCGAAGAGCAGGGAGCTGCGACCAACGAGATCGCCCGCAGCGTGCAGCAGGCGGCGCAAGGCGCCCAAGAGGTGATGCAAAACATCACGGGCGTGCGCGAAGCTTCGAGCAAGGTCGACGCAGCCGCGAGCCTCGTGCTCAATGCCGCCGGTCAACTGACGTCGCAATCCGAGCAGCTCAAAACTGAAACCGGCAAATTCCTCGGCAACGTCCGGGCCGCGTGACGACAGGCGTGCGCGGATCTGGCGCCCTATTCCTGTTCAATGTCTTCGAGCTTGATCCCGAGTCCAGCGCTCAAGCTACTGCGCGCCTGTTCGACGCGGCTTAGGAAGCGTGGGTCGTGTTCAAGTGAGCGGGACAAGTTGTCCTTTGTTTCCGACAAAGGAACGTCCTTCAACCCGGATCTCCCAACTCTGCGAACCATGACTCAGCTTCCGATTTGGCTATGATCACCAGAACTTCGACAGTTGTGCCGGAAACATCATAGAACACCCGGGCTTCGTCTACAAACGGCGAGGACGCCGGACTCAATTCAGCCGCGCGCCGATCCCCGTGAGCACGCGATAGTCCGGCTTGGACTGAACGCCGTTGTGCTGGTTGATGACCGGCACGCCGACCGAAACAAAGCCGGAGAAGCGATCGAAACCGACGCGTACGCCGGGCGAGAGATAGACCGTGGTGCCGCCCGAATTGGGGTCGGGAATTCCGGCGATGCGCTGCTTGTCGTGCCACTCGCCATTGAGCTCGAGAACGAGGTCGAGCGTGTAGGGCGTCTTCTTCATGTCGCTGTGGTCGTGGTTGGCGTGATAGAGACAATGCTCCTGCAACTGATTGCGCGGCTGCATGCAGTACTCGTGCAGCTCCACCTCTTTCGCGGAGCCGGTCGGCCCGACCAGCCGATACGACACGGCGGTGCCGAACAGAAAACGGTCGCCGAGATTGGTGTTCTGCGTGCCCGTGCTGATCAGGTAATAGAGGCCGCTCACGTCGAACGACCAGCGGCCGGCGCGCTTGGTGAAGGCGGCGCCGAACAGGCCGTCCCACGAACCCGAGCCCGGTTGAAACTCGGCCTGAAAAAGCTGGCCGGCCGCGTCGCGCTGGTTGGTGCTGCCGGTCGGCGCCTTGAAGCCGAACAGTACGGCGGCTGACGTCCCACTCTGCGCGTTGCTGTGGAAACGGTACTGCCCGAGCATGGTGACGTCGCCGAACCCCGCCGAGTTGCCGCGCTTGTTGATGCTGTCGGATCCCATCAGGCTGCTCATGTCGCTCGCATCCATCATGCCCATGTGGCCGCCGCTCAGCATGTCCTCCCCGGGCTCGCGGATATCCGAGCGCCGCACGCCGGCCGCGCGAACGGCAACCGTCAGATCGTTGGTGATGCCGTAGGCCACCGAAAGCGAGACACTGTCGATCGAGCGGATCGAATGCGCGTGCGTGCCCCGGTTTGCTGCGGTGAGCAGGTCGGCATCGCTGAGTTGGCCCAGCCTGATGAATTCATAGCGGATCGATGCGGCGATCAGTCCTTCGGAAAGCGTGTCGGCCGAGATGGTGTTGATGGGGCCGCCACTGCCGGTATTGCCGCCGCCGCCCGGATGATGTGCTGCTGCGGGAGCAGCGAGAAAAAATATCATGGATGAAAAGATGCCGGCCGCTGGCCGTCTAAGATACGCACACACATACGCCCCCTGTACTCACTGTCCGGCGATTAGCCATCGCAATCGGGCGCGAGATTGACTGGATCTTGCGAGAAGCGCGGCTGGCTGGCGACCGAAGCGAAGCGGAAAAGCGAACGCGCCATCGCGGGCGCGGCGTCTGTGTGGCTGTCGCGTGTTGGGCGAATGGCGAAAGAGGTGCAATCAGTTGCTTGGTTGTATGCCCGAGGTCGCTCGCGTCGCAACGCAGCAGCCGCAATCACGTCCGGCAGTGGCCGCAATCACGGCGAGCGCCAGCCGTAATCGCGTCTGAATGTTTCTCTACACGCTTCACGGTCCAGCGCGCGTATCGGAGTAGGACAATTATGACAACCATCGTCAGAGATATCTTTGTGTTTGTCACCGCGGCTATTTTTGTCGCAGCGAGTTTGCTCATTGCGACCAGCGCCGGCGCGCACGAGTACAAGGCCGGCGCGCTCGACATTGGCCATCCCTGGTCGCGCCCGACCCCGAAGGATTCCAACATCGCGGGCGGCTATCTCACCATCACCAACAAGGGAAAGACCGCGGATCGTCTGATCGGTGGCACGTCGCCCGCGGCAAGCCAGATCGAGGTGCACGAGGTGGTCGATGTGGACGGTATGGCGAAGACGCGCCCGCTCGCGAACGGTCTCGAGATCAAGCCCGGCAAGACCGTGGAGCTCAAGCCCGGCGCCTATCGCATCCTGCTGATGGGCCTCAAGGAGCCGTTCCTGATCGGCCAGAAGGTGAAGGGCACGCTGGTGTTCGAGAAGGCCGGGCCCGTCGACATCATCTACAACGTCGAGGAAAACGCCGGAGCCGCCGTTAGTGGTGTCAATGGTGTCGCGCACAAGCACCATTAGCGCGGTGGCGCTCTGCAGGATCCCGCCGTGCTCAGCTCAAGCCAAATGTCGCTCGTCACCATCGGCAGGCCACAGCCGCCACCACAGAGAACGCAGGCTGCCTGGCGGTCCGCCGCCGCGGTCTTGTCCGCATCGCTTCTCGGTGTCGGACTGGCGTACTGTGCCTGCATATTGCTGATCCCAGCGGCAGGGCATGGGAGCAGCGCGTCCTTCGCTTCGGCTGACGATCGTTCGCCAGGTGTGATCTGCTCAAGCGGCAATTCGCTGCAGGCAGTTCGCACCAATGAGTGAGCCGGTCGAGCTTTGGCCAACTTGTATCTTGGCATCGAAATAGTTTGCGCGTTATCGCGCGCGGCCGTGCGCATGTCCGCAGGCGCTCATGCTGGCGGCATTGCCGTGGCAAGCCGCGTCCATGCCCTGCGCACCCGCCGTCAACAGTTCGGAAACCACACGAGCTCTCTTCCAGTCCCGCTAACTAATCGAAAATCGTTCTGCCGCAAATTCGTCCCCGGGAAAGGGAATGGGGAGATCCAAGCAATGAACGGGCTGGCCATCATGGAAAACGTTCGCCGCTACCGCACAATCGCATCGTTGTACCGCCAGACCGCGGCCTTCCGGCCGCTTCATAGCGGTTCCCTGCTGGCGCAAGCCAGGGAATGGGAGCATCGCGCCGTAGCGGAGCTGGAAGCCTATTATGAGGCTTTCTGTCAGGCCGCTTCCGGCAATGCGCCAACCCACTCCGCAAGCTGCGCCGTGAACTGACGGCGGGGCGCTCCGGAGTTAACGAATTCAGGCGGCGTGAGTAAGATCCATTTACCTTCGCCGTCCCAGATGGGTAACTCGATCGATCCACCTGCCATCCTCGACAGTGATACGATCGAAATTTACGGTAGCCCGCTTGGGGCTTCTTTCCTGGGTGGCATATCAGCTCGCCGGCGCTATCAGTCCTACCCGCATATCCCTGGCGATATAGACGCATGTGTCGTCGGCAAAGACACGCCCGTTCGCAATGCCGACAGCCAGTTTGCCGCGCCGGACATGGCGCATACTGACCTCGTAGCGCACGCGCTTGACGTCTGGCTTGATGTCGCCTCGGAATTTCACCTCGCCGACGCCGACCGCGCGGCCTTTGCCCGGCGAGCCCGACCAGCCGAGCCAATAGCCGATGATCTGCCACATGGCGTCCAGACCCAGACACCCCGGCATCACCGGGTCGCCGGCAAAGTGACAGCCAAAGAACCAGAGGTCCGGCGTGATATCGAGCTCGCCGATGACATGGCCCTTGCCGAATTCGCCGCCGTCCACGCTGATCTCGATAATCCGGTCCATCATCAGCATGGGCGGTGCCGGGAGCTGAGCATTGCCCGGCCCGAAATAGCCGCCTTCGCTCGACTTGAGCAGCTCTTCACGGGTGTAGGACGATTGCGGAGCGTGAAAGTCGCGCGGGTCTGATACGGTCATGTCACCTCTGACGATGTTTGGCGGGCGGTTGTCAAATGTGCTTTCCGTAGCCTGACTTCAAGCCAAAGTCTCCGCCGCATGCCTTCGCGGTCGCGCTCGATGGCCGGCAATGGTCCGCGCGGGGCGCATCAGGCGCGCGGGCGCGAAACTTCTTATGATCTACGATCTTATCAACACATTGTGGATTCAATGAATCTGGACTCTGATGACTGTTGGGTCGATCCGGATGCCGAAGACGTTGCGCCCGATCGTGTCGTTGCTCCTGGGCCTCGCGTTCCTGCTGGCAGGCAGCGGCCTGCAATTCACGTTGCTGCCGTTGCGCGGCAGCGCGGAAGGTTTTGACGATCTTGCGCTCGGTGTCATCAGCTCGGCCTATTACGTCGGCTTCGTCAGCGGCTGTCTGCTCGCGCCTTATCTGATCCAGCGCGCGGGGCACATCCGCGCTTTTACAGCGATGGTGGCGGTGGCGGCTGCCGTGGCGCTTGCCTACGCGCTCGCGCCGGTGGTCGTGGCCTGGATAGCTTTCCGCGGCGTAACCGGCCTCTGCCTCGCCGGTCTCTACCTGGTGGTCGAGAGCTGGCTCAACGATCGCGCCTCCAACGAGAATCGCGGGCTCGTGCTGTCGGCCTACGTGGTGGTCAATTATGGCGCCATCACATTTGGTCAGGCTCTGGTGACGCTTTATCCGATCGCTGAGGCTGGGAACTTCATGGTGGCCGCCATGCTTTCCTCGTTGGCCATCGTTCCGGTGGCCCTGACCCGTGCGGCGCAACCAGCACCGATTACCACCGTCAGCTTTCGCGTCGGACAGCTATACCGCGCGGCACCCGTCGCGCTGGTCGCAAGTTTCATGATTGGCGCAGCTAACGGTGCATTCTGGGGCCTTGCGCCGCTGTCGGCCGCCGGCAGCGGCCTCAGCATCGATCAGGTGGCGCTGTTCATGAGTACGGCGGTGCTGGCGGGAGCGATTGTCCAGTGGCCGGTAGGCCGTCTGTCCGACCGCATCGATCGCCGCCTGGTGCTACTCGTTCTCTTGATCGGAGCCGCCGCCGCGGGCGTTGCCTCGTGGTTGATCTCCGCATCCGGAATGATGCTGCTGCTATTCGGCATTCTCTTCGGGGCGCTCGCGCTGCCCGGCTATTCGCTTGCCGCGGCTCATGCCTATGACAAGACCCCAGCGAGCGATGTGGTACCGATCGCCGCCACAATCCTGCTCACCAACGGCCTCGGTTCAGTGGTCGGACCGCTCATTGCCGCTGCCTTCATGTCGGCGGAAGGGCCACGCGCCTTGTTCCTGTTCACCGCGATGGTCCAGGCGTTGCTTGCGGCCTACGTTTTGTATCGGACGCAGGTGCAGGTCTCGCTCGCTTCGCCACAGAAGACCGACTTCGATCTTGCCGCGACAGCACTCGTGGGTACGGTGGTCACGCACGATGCGCTGGACCCAGCCGATCCCTCGATTATTATCCCGGAGGCCTATGCGCGCGCGCCCATGCAAGCCAATGCCGGATCGACTCCATCGTCGGAGAGCTGACCTTGGGCTCGCCGGTTGACGCGGCATCGGGCGCCGGACTCCATCCTGATGACCACGGCACGCCGAGAGGGCGGACATGCATCCGGAGAACCGCAACAAACTCAACGACCGCGTGATCAGAGCGGCTGAGGCGACGCTCGCAGCCCAGAAGTATGTGAGCCCCGTCGACGTGCTGGTCGGGATCGGATGGCTCGATCCCGGAGCACTCAAACGTTGGCGGCAGGGGCAGGTCGACTATCTCGAGCGCGTCATGCAGACCAATCTGCCGCGCATTTCGCAGGCCATGAAGCTGTTTCGGTCGTGGGCAACCGCGAAAGGGCTGACCCCAAGCGAGACGCATTATGTTGCGCGGACACCGTCGCGGCAGACGCTGCGCTTCAGCAAGAGCGGGAATCCGACGATCGAAAGGTTGTACCGCACCCATTGGATCTCGGGCGAGCTTTCGCAGAGAAAGCAGGAGCGTTTGGCGGAGATGGCGAGCCGTGCGCCCGAGCTTGTGGTGATCCAACCACTGAACGATACCTGGAAATGCCACCGATGCGGCGGAACGGGCGATCTTCTCATCATGGAAAGTCCTGGCCCGGCATGCCTGCGATGCACAGGGCTCGCCGATCTTGAATTTTTGGGGGCCGGAAATGCACTGCTCACGCGCCGGGCGAAGGCAAAGAGCCCGAGGCATGCCGTGGTGGTACGCTTCAACAAGACCCGGGGCCGCTATGGACGACAAGGCCTGCTGGTCGAGCCGCACGCCTTAGCGGAGGCGGAACGTGAACTTGGCCGGTAGAGCCGCGACTGATGCCGTTCCGGAGAGCCATGCTTCAGTGGTGATCTGCCAGTTAACTTTCGATCTGGCGGTAGACTGGCGCGCCACGGCCGATGAAGATGGGCACCACTGCTTCGCCGTGACGCTATGATGAAGCGCTCCACTGCACGAAAGGGACGGCGATGCTACGCCACCCTATCCGACAGTAGTGGCTGCATGACCCTCCAGTCGCTGCGCCAGTCGACCCGCTGTAGGTAGCGGACTTAACCGCCTCGAAGCTGCGCCACAGGCCGTGCCGCGAGAGGACGCTGCGGCTGGGCCTCTTTCTTATGATGTCTCACGAGATTCTCATCGGGATGGCGCCGAGGAAATCACGCTTGCCGATCTCGACGCCACAGTGCCGGAGAATGTCGTAGGCAGTGGTCAGGTGAAAGTAGAAGTTAGGCAGTGCGAAGTGGTTGAGATAGTCGATACCTCGCATGTGCCCCTTGTTGCTCGGGCCGAGCGGGAACGTGATTTCGCGTTCGGCAGCCGTGTCGATGTCCTGCGGGTCGAGCGTTTTTATGAAATCGATCGTTTTCGCAATGCGATTCCTGAGTTCAGCGATCGTCTTCTCATTGTCCTCGTATCTTGGCGGCTCAAGACCGGCGAGCCGCGCGCCCCCGTTCTTGGCCTGGTCGCAAGCGCTCTGCACTTGCTGCGAGAATGCGAACATGTCGGGAAAGAGGCGCGTATTGAGAAGCACTGCGGGATCAATGCCCTTCGCCCTGGAATAGGCCTCGGCCTTGTCGATGAGCGTCGACAGCGTGTTGAGACCGACCTCGAATACTGGAACTGAAGTGTTGAACATTGACATGGCGGGAGCCTCGCTCTGTTAGTTCGAACGTGATGAATTTGGCGGGCCCGGCAAGGCTCTGGACATCAGTTGCATATGCATCTATAATGTTGACTAAGCTAACCGCCTGTCAAGAATTCTGCTTTCAACCTCGAGTGATCGGCAGATAATTCTGATGCATATGCACGTTTCATGGCTGAATTCGCTCAGCTAGCACGAACGATGGCCGTGGAGTGCCCCGCTCTCCGCGTGCGGCAAGCCTCGCGTGTCCTCGCAAAGCTCTTCGACGACGAGCTAGCGCCTTTCGGACTGCTCTCGTCGCAACTGCCCGTCATCGCGACTGCCGCGCTGTTCGGAGATTCGGGTGCGCCTATGAACAAGCTCGCACAGGCATTGCTGATGGATCGCACTACCCTGACGCGAAGCATCCGACCGCTCGAACGTGCTGGGCTCTTACGTGTGGCGCGGTCCCCGGAAGATGCTCGCACAAAAATCGTCGTCATCACGCGGTCCGGTGAGCGCATGATTGAAACGATCTTTCCCGTGTGGAAGCGGGTTCTTGAGCAAATCAAGAAGCCCCTCGGCGCGGAGATGCTTACCGACCTTCATGCGCGGCTCGATCGGGTGATTGCGCTCTCTCGCGTTGCGGAGCGTGGCGCGCCGTCCAGCGACGGCGCTCTCTCTAATGAGGGGCACGGCGGCCCGCGTTCATCAAAGACCCCATACAAGGGGTGAAGGACGGCAGCATGACCTACGTCGAATTCTGTCGAGCGCTCCCAGTGAACACCTACGTGGTTCAGTCGGGCGGGTCCCACGTCTGGAAAATCGGCGACAAAGTTTTCGCAATCGCCACTGGGTCGGATGGCAAACGCGTTTCGCCTTCAATGTGAGCGACATTGCGTGTGAGAGCCAGGCGTGCGTCCCCGCCCCCTGCCTCGCATCGCGTGGCGGGAAATGGATTCAGCATTTCGCGAAGCTAGGAGCAATCGGCGTCTTCCGCGGGCTTTCGCGCGCATTTGCGACTGATCGGCAACGATATCGCGCAAAATCGTAAAGTGGCGCGCCACGGCCGATGAAGACGGGCACTATTGCTCGCCGCGGCGCTATGATGTCTTAGCATAGCCTCCCCCTAAGGCGTCAGAATTGCGACGCACTACGACATGACACTACGCCGCTGGATGCGGTGAACCCGCGGACCCAGCATACGAGACCGATGATGGTCCGAGTTCGGACCATTGGCCTGTCGTGGCTCATCGGCCAAACTTGGTTGATCAGGAGGCGGTCGTGGACACCATCGACGAGATTCTCGCTGCCGAGGCGCCGGCGTTCGCTCGGGCGGCAAAAGCGATCATCACGGGTGATGCTGCCGCCGTGCGCGCCGAGTTGGCCGCGGAGCCTCGGCTTATCCACGCGCGGTCGGTATCGAACCATCATGCGACCCTGCTTCACTACGTCTCGGCGAACGGTATCGAGCCGGAATTGCAGTGCGCTGTCACAAACTCCGATGAGATCGCGGCCGCACTTCTCGCCGCGGGCGCCGAAGTCGACGCTCTATGCGATGCGTATAAGGGGCGTTGCACCACGATGGGCCTGCTCGTGTCCTCCGACCATCCGAGGCGGGTGTCGCCGGCAGATTGGTGGAAGTGCTGTGTTCGGCTGGCGCGGCTATCGACGGCCGTGATGACAATGACTCGCCGCTCGGGGCAGCGCTCTGCTTCGGCACGTTGGACTGCGTGTACGCTCTGCTCGCACGAGGAGCGCGGACGGACAATCTCGCGTTTGCGGCTGCTGCCGGAAAAACGGATTGGGTGCAGTCCTGGCTTGATGGCGACAAGAGCGTTGCGGTTGGGCCGGTCCCGGCGTTTTTTCCGTTGTCATCTGATCGCGTCGTGGCGGCCGAGCAAGCGCTCGTATTCGCGAGCATGTGCGGACAAACTCGCGTCGTGCGACTCCTGCTCGATCGGGGCACAAACGTTAACGCAAACCCGCCTGGCAGTCATTGGACCGCCACGCCGCTCCACACCGCGGCCATTCAGGGACAGGCCATCGTCGTCGAGTTACTTCTGCAGCGAGGCGCGGACCCGACATTGAGAGATTCTCGGCATCAGTCCACGGCCATTGAATGGGTGAGACATGCGCGTGGTCCACGTCGATCGCTTGCTCGTGCGGTATCTGTCCTTTTGAATGGGCACCGGTAGTCGGACGGAGAATGGCAGCGCAAAAAGGCGCACCCGTAAGTCGGCGTGGTCTGGCGAACAGGTGGCGCACCACGGTCGATGGAGATGGGCACTATTCGTTCGTTGTGCCCCTATGATGCCGCAGCCTGCCGCGCGCTCCAATCGGCAAGTCTGCGACGCCCCGCGATCTTGCTTCCCGGGTCGTGGGCCTCCCGATATCGCAGGATCTGCCGAGACATGCTGACCGGCTCAGAAATGGGCCTAGGACTCCCCCAGCGCCGCCTCCATCCGGGCCCAGAACTCTGTGTGCCTCATGCCCGACTCGCCCGAACGCTCAGCCACCAATCATCCGGCCTTCCGATGCACCGACGTACGTCGCTGACGATCCAGCCGGAGTCTGTGAGTGCGGACCGCAGGGCGGGCTCGCGCCAGTACGTCTCGACGTACCGCCGAGGCGCCGACGCGCTGCCGCGTGTGGACACATCCTCGCCATCGCCCTCTCTAACCGAGGCGTGCAGTCGGCCACCGGTCCGGGTCGCCTTGGCAAGCCGTCCAAGCACCGTGCCGAAATCCTCGCGCGCGACGTGAATCAGGCAGGCACAGGCCCAGATCCCGTCGTACGGCGTGCCCGGACGTTGCGGGTCGGTCAGGTCTTCGGTCAGCGGGTCCAACAGGTCGGCCTCGAAGCCACTCCCGCGAAGCAGTTCGATGAAACCCTTTGAGATGTCGGTGCGCCGGACGCTCATCCCCCGCTTCTCGAGTTCTAGTGCATCTCGCCCGCCACCGCTTCCGATCTCCAGCACCCTGCCCGAGCCACCCAGTTCGGTCACGAACGCATCGATCTCTGTCGCGACCCATTCGGGCATCGCCGCGGCGTCCGCGGCGTACTCTGCCGCGACCGCGTCATAGGATCGCACGGTGTCCCGGTCGGTGCTCATGCCGGCGCTCCTCTCGATCTCGAACCTACGGCGGCCGCCAACGTGCCAACTGCGAACATGCCCGCGAATACGTTCAGCCGATGCGTGCGGCTCTCTGCGGGGAGCGAGCAGCAATGTAGTCCAGAATCGATGCAAGGTCGGCCAGGGCGGGAAGCGTATAGCGCAGCCTCATAGGCCATGCTTGGCCCAGGCGGCCCGCACCTTTTCGTCGGTTGCGAATTCACCGCGGTCGGCGGCGGCCTTGGAGCGGGCAATCGCCTCGCGCTCTTCGGGCGAAAGGACAACCGGCGCCGGAAGATCGGCGCCTGCAAGCTGCATGATGGCGCGTGCGATGTCATCCTGCTCGTTGACGGCAGACGAGGCACGGCCTCCACTGCTTCATCGAGGAGCTTTGTCATGGCCACAACATATATGGCTGGGCGCGGTCGAAGTCGAGGAACTGGTTGCGGCATTGCAGCGATGAAGGGCTCCGTCACTTGGCGGGCAGCGTCATGACGAACATGGGCAAACTGGCCGGTTCGGCCGACAACAACGAGCAAGTTTCCCGTACGCCGTCGGCAGCCCGATGTTGCGTCTGCGCGCCGATTGGCAACGATGTCGTGCGAAATCGCAGTCTGGCGTGCCACGGCCGATGAAGATGGGCACTATTGCTTCGCCGTGGCGCCATGATGGCGCAGCAAGCCACGCGCTCGAATCGGCAGGTCTGCGCCGCCCTGCGATCTGGTACTACGCGCGTGGGCCTCGGTGTCTCCGGAATAGCCCTCAGTTCGCGGTCTAGTAGAGATGCTGGGATAGCTCCTCGAACTCGCCCGCCGTGAGGCGGCCGCTGTCCGCGAGCTCCTTGAGCCGCTCGACGAATTGTGAGGAGGCCGCCATCCGTTCCTCGCCTCGCAATTCGGCGAGCCACTCCCGATCGTCGCCCTCGTACAGCGGCATATCCGCGACCAGCGGCGTCTTGGCGAGGACATCATGGCTGCCGGCCGGCCGCGCTTCATAGGCATCCAGCCGCCTCCACGCCTCGAGACGGCTTTCGACCCGGGTGCGGAAATCCTCGTGCATTCTCGCCTTAAGCTCGTCTGGCGTGTAAGTGCGCCAGCCCAACGTACGCATGATCTCTTTCATCCGCCGCATGTTCTCCGCCACTTCGGTGTCAGTCGGCCTCGGCAGGGCATAGCCAAGCTTGTAGTCGAGGTAATCCTCTCCCTTGTTGCGAAGGCACGCGATCATGCCGTGAAGGCGCTCGAACATGCCGATCTCTCGCGAACCGATCCGCATCCATTCAAGGTTCGCGAGCATGTTGTGGGCGACAAAAGCAAATTTGTCGTCCGCAAGCGCCGCAACGAACGGATGGTGAAGCGCGAGCTCACGTTCGAGGCGAGCGAAAGAATCGGCCGGCGGAGGTTCGTATCTGATATCCTGTGAGGCGCGATCGACAAAAACGACGTCGTCCGCTCGAATATCGACGTCTCCGATAACCCACATCTTGTCGCCCCGGCCCTCGCGCCGCCACCAAGGCAAAGTCCGGTTCCAAACATCCCCCGCGTTCCATCAGGCAGCAGCGCATTGCGCGCGCGGAGGGGGCGCGGCGCCGCCACCCTGGAGTAACTCCAGTGGACCACCGCAGCACCATGCCGCGTGCGGCACCCGAACTGGTTCGGGTCAGTGATGACCGGTGCTTTCGTCTCGGACGAGAACGTAGCCCAGGGCGAGTACTTCCGCTCATTCAGCGGGCCGCTAATCCAACGATAGACAAGCTTCGAATACCACAGACGATCAAGCCGCCTCTGCAACCACCAATAGGGACGCAGCATGCCGTAGCGAAGCTGCTCAAGCGGCGTAAAGTTGATCTGCAGAAAGCGCTGATAAGGATACCTGCGGCCCATGTCGCCTCCTCGGCCAGGTGACGAGGATGCGGTATCGACATTAAATCTGCTTTAAGCCCGCCGGTGCGCGCGTGCCCGCCAACTGGATTGGCGCGTACCGGCCCAAAGCTTTCATGCCGGCGACTGCCTGTTACCTTGCATGGGGTTGTTTTTGATATTTTTGATTGGGAACCACAACGCGCAGCGTGTCTGCGAGACATTCTGCTTGAAGCCGCACACGCCAGCGAGGCCTTCGCCGTCCCGAACTGGCGCACCCGACACGATTCGAACGTGTGACCTTTGCCTTCGGAGGGCAACGCTCTATCCAGCTGAGCTACGGGTGCAACAGGGCTTCATTTAGCCGATTGGCCGGGCAGGGGCAACGGCTCTGCGGAATTCGTTTTGGAGTGTGTCAGGCACCTGCGCCGACGCCGAAACGTTGCCGGTAGGCGCGAACATAGGCCTGCTCGGCCGGTTTGAGGTGACGCCTTGTCAGCATGATCAACTCGTCGCGGCGGGAATGCCGAAGGGCCTCGATCATAGCAATGTGGTCCTGGCGGGCCTCGTTCAACGCGCCCGGGTTGGCGTAGGCATAGGAGCGGATGCCCGAAACCTTTTGCGCCAGATTTTCGATGGTCTCGATCAGGCAAGCGTTGCCGCACAGCCCGAACAGGGCGCGGTGGAATTGCACATTGCTGTGGAACACCGCCAGAAGGTCGCCGGCATCCACGGCCTTGCCGTGCTCGCGCTGCACGGCTTCGAGCCGGACGATATCGGCGGGCGCCACGGGAAACGGTAGAATCCGCACCGCCATCACCTCGAGTTCCTCGCGAACATTATAAATATCGCTCACCTCACGCGGCTTCAGATCGCGCACGATCGCGCCGCGGTTCGGAATGCGTTCGACAATTCCGCGCTTTTCCAATTCGAACAGCGCCAGCCGGATGTCGCCGCGATGGGTGTCGAAGGCCGCGCACAGATCCTGCTCGACCAGGCGCTCGCGCGGATGCCGCCTGCCGAGCACGACATCTTCCTCGAGTTTTCTGGCGATCAGATGCGCGATCGGCTCGCGCTCATGCGTCGTCGCCGGGGGCAAAGCAGTCCCGGACGTTTTCGCAATGTCGCCGCGCGGGGGCGGCTTTTTGGAGATTTTGGCAGTGGCCATGGCGCCAATGTGCCACTGGCCGTAATAGTATACAATCTAAAATACTATCTTGTTAACAGAGTGGCTTCGGTCATAATGACCCTTGCCGCGGCCTGTCAGGGCAAGCGGCGACAATCAGCCCGCAAAAGCGGCGAAGCAGGGGAGGAATTCAATGTCCGTTTCACGGTATCTGCCGTTCGCGCGCGGCATTCTGCTGGGCGTTGCCATTGCGATGGTGTCGTCAGCCGCGTCGGCGCAAAAGCGCGAATTCTCGTTCGCCTACGACCAGCCGAAGAACAGCGGCTACGGTATCGGCGCCGAAATGTTCAACAAGAAGCTGATGGAGTTGAGCAAGGGCACGCTCTCGATCAACCAGTATCCCGGCGCCCAGCTCGGTACCGAGGCGCAGACCCTGCAAAAAGTCCAAACCGGCGACATCGATTTCGTGATGCTGTCGACCGCCAATGCCTCGACCGCGCAGCCGGAGTCGGGCGTGTTCTCGCTTCACTATATCTTCCGCGATGAAGCGCACGCCATCAAGGTGCTCGGCGATCCCGCCGTCATCGCGGCGATGAAGGAATTATATGCGGCCAAGATGAAGGGCGCGCACATGCTGGGGCTCGGCTCGCAGGGCCTGCGGCACATGTACGGCAAGAAGCCGGTGCAGGCGATCGCCGACCTCAAGGGCGTCAAGGTTCGGGTGCAGGCGACCGTCACCGAAGATACGCTCTTCCCGGCGTATGGCGCCCAGGTCGTGCACATGCCGTTCGGCGAAGTCTACACCTCGCTGCAGACCGGCGTCGTCGACATGGCCGAAAACGGCATCAACAACTATCTCGTCAACAAGCACTACGAACCCGCCCCCGTGCTCTCGCTCACCGAGCACGAAGCGAACAATGCCGCATTGTTCGTCAGCGACAAGGTATGGAGCAGTCTCACCGACGAGCAGAAGAAGTGGGTGCAGGCGGCCGCCGACGAGGTCAGCAGGAACGAGCCGGCCCAGGCCTTCAAGCTCGAACACGACGCGCAGGCGAAGCTCGAAAAGATCGGCGTCAAGGTCGTCAAGAGCGTCGACAAGAGCGGCTTCATGGCGATCAGCAAGCCGATCCAGGACAAGCTGGCGTCCGATCTCGGACCGAACGCCGTCAAGGTCCTCGGCATGGTGCGCAACGTCCAATAGCTGGCGGCTCATATGCGGGCAGCCCGGCGGTTGCCCGCAGTGCCAGTGCCTTGCGGATCAGAGAATCGACATGCCCGGATTCAATAGCCTCGTCCTGGAGGAGCAGCGTCACCTGAAGTGGCGCGCGCTCGACTGGCTCGAGCAGGTTCTGATGATTCTCTGCGGCGTCGCCATCACCGGGTTCTCCGTCCTGGTGATGTGCGACATCGTTACCCGCACCATCGGTCATCCCTGGCTCTGGCTCCAGGAAGCGACGATGACGTTCTTCATCTATGGCATCTTCATCGGCGTGGGCGCGGCGACGCGGCGCAACGATCATCTCTATCTTGCCGTGCTGGCGGAATCGCTCACCGGCAACACGCGGCTGTTCTTCGAGACGTTCAACCGGCTGGTGGTGCTCGGCGTCGCCCTCTGCATGATCTATTTCGGGTATTTGAACTTTCTGGATGGCTTCAAAAGCCTGCGCATGCCGTCGATGACGCCATTGGCGAGCCTGTACGCAGCCATTCCGCTGTGCGGTGTGCTGATCGCGCTTTTCACGATCGAGCAGATCGCCAACGGCTGGAAGAACGGCTTCGGCGGCCTGTCGGATGCCGACGAGAAGAGGAGGGCGCTGTGACGACCAATGGCGGGCTCATCTTCCTGATGGGATTTCTCTTTCTGTTTCTCGGCTACATGGGCGTGCCGGTGGCCTTTGCCCTGATTGCGTCCGTGCTGGTGGTGACGGCGTTCACCCCGGTCAGCCTCGCCTCCATGATGGCGCAGCTCTTCAACGGAATGGACACCGAAGCCCTGCTTGCGGTGCCGTTCTTCCTGCTGGTCGGTGACCTCATGACGTCGGCGAACGTCACTGCCCGCATGATTGCGTTGTCGCAAACGCTGGTCGGACATTTGCGCGGCGGCCTGGCGCAGGTGGTGACGATCTTCAGCATGTTCTTCGCGGGCATCTCCGGCTCGTCCGCCGCCGACGTCGCCATCCTGTCGCGAACGCTGGCGCCGGAAATGAAGCGGGAAGGCTATGATCTCGCCTTCACGGCGGCGCTGATCGCCTCCGCCTCGACGATGGCCAATCTCATTCCGCCCAGCATCATGGCCGTGGTGTATGGCGCGACCGGCAATGTCTCGATCGGCGGCTTGTTCCTCGCCGGCGTGGCGCCCGGCGTATTCGTCGGCATTGGACTGATGATCTACAGTCACTTCTTCGGGCCCGTCGGCATCAAGCGCGAGCGCGCCACGTTTGGCATGGTCGCGACTGCCACGAAGCAGGCGGCCGTGCCGCTGATGATCCCGTTCATCATCATGGGCGGCATCCTCACCGGCCAATTCACGCCGACCGAGGCGGGCATCATTGCCGTAGCCTATATCGTATTCGTGGCGATCCCGTTGCTCAATCGCCGGCATTACCGGCACTTGCCGCGCGACATGGCGCTGACCGGACTGCTTTATTCCATCCCGCTCATCACCATCGGCGCCGCATCGGTGTTCGGCTGGATGTTGGCCTATCTGCGGGGGCCCGCCGTGGTATCAGGCTGGATATCGTCGGCGGCTGGCGGCGATCCCTTCCTGATCATGCTGTTGCTGGTCCTCTTGTTCGTCGTGGTCGGCGACTTCATCGACGCAATCCCTGCGATCATCATTTTCATGCCCATCATCGACGATCTGACCAAGAACGCCGATATCAATCCGGTGCATATGGGCGTCGTCATCATCGTTACGCTGGCATTCGGGCTGATCACGCCGCCTTACGGGCTCGCGCTGCTGATGGCATCGAAATTTGTCGGGGTGCGCTTCGGCCGGGCGATGCTGGCGTCGCTCCCCATCTACATCGTGTTCCTGGCCGCGATCGCGTTCTGCATCTTCTTCCCCGAAGTCGTGCTGTGGCTGCCCAAGCACCTGCTTCCGGAATCGGTCGGCTGCTTCAAGAATCCGAGCGGCGCTGGCTATATCTGTCCTTGAGACGACCGATGTGCTGCAACAATGGTCATCCAGCCGGCGGGCCGCCCGGAGCGACCCCCATGGGGTTAGGAAAACGGCTCACGCCTTCCGTCAAAATTCTGATCCGTTCGCGCCAATTGGTGGTAGTCTTGACGCGTTGATCTTCTACCATGGATGGGGACGTCCGATGTATAAGAAGGTTCTTCTCGCCTATGACGGTTCGGTCGAGGGGCGGCGCGCGTTGCGGGAGGGCGCAAAGCTCGCACAACTCTGCCGTTCCGAGGTCTTTTTGCTCGCCGTCGTCGAGGTCTCCTCGATCATGACGCCCGAGGCCGGGCTTACGATCCCGATCGAGCTGCAGACCGAGGATTACAAGGCCATCCTGAACGAAGGCACCGAGCGGCTGAAGGCGCTGGGATTTTCGCCGACCGCGCGGCTCGAGGTCGGCGATGCCGGGCAAAAAATTGCCGAGGTCGCCGAAGAAATCGGCGCGCATCTCGTCGTCGTCGGGCATCGCCCGCAGGGGACGCTGGCACGCTGGTTCGGCTCGATCGGCAGCTATCTGGTCAAGCGCCTGCGCTGCAGCGTGCTGGTCGCCCAGACCGAGATCAGCGACGCCGAATTCGAGCAGTTGAAACCGGCGGAAACGGCAGCCTAGAGGCTGATCCGGACTTAGTTCGTGGGAACGATGATCTTGCCGATCGGCCAAAGCGCGATTCCGGCAAGCTTCAGATGCGCCCAGGCAAAGGGAATGCCGATGATGGTCACAGCCAGCACGACGGCGGTCACCACATGCCCGAGCGCCAGCCACCATCCTGCCAGCACCAGCCAGATGATGTTGCCGATCACCCCGAGCGGCCCGGTGCCGATATCTTCTTGGCCCGTATAGAAGTCGCGCGAGACCGCCGTGAAGCCGAACGGGAACAAGGTGTAGGCCGCGATATTGAATGCGGCCCGCGCCCAGGGAATGCCGATGATCGTGATCGCCATGACGACGGACGCGACCAGCCAGCCGAACGCCATCCACGCGCCGCCGAGAACGACCCAGATCACATTGAGGAGCAGTGAAACCGGTGACATGGCTGCTATCCCTGTGTTGACGCAATGCGGGCGAAACCGTGCTGCGGGCGAACCCGATTGCCCCGGGCCCAGCAGACGCTAGACTGATTCCCACGACGATCAAGCAACAAGCGCGCCAAAGAACACGTCAAGGGAGAAGCGTTCATGCGTCCGCTCGAATTCGGCTGGTATCTGCCCACGCATGGCGACACCACGGCCTATGGCCTGATGGAAGCGCAGATTCCGGGGTCTCCTGAACTGTGCGACCGCGTGGTGCAGGCGGCGGAGAAGGCCGGCTTCGAATATCTCCTGATCCCGGTCGGTTCCGTGTGCTGGGAAGCCTGGATCACGGGTGCGTTCATGGCGGCGCGTTCGTCGTCGATCAAGCCGCTGATCGCGGCGCGGCCCGGCTACATCAATCCGGTGCTGCTGGCGAAGATGATCTCGACCTTCGACCAAATGTCGGGCGGGCGAATCTGCATCAATCTGATCGCCGGTCAGAACGAAAGCGAGGTCGAAGGCGAGGGCGTCCGTTATCCGAAGGAAGCGCGCTACGAATTGATGGAAGAGGAAGTCTCGATCCTGAAGGCGCTGTGGACGACGCGCGGGCCGGTAAATTTCGAAGGCAAGTTTCACAAATTGTCTGGCGCGCACATCCGCCCGCGCCCGCACCAGCAGCCGTTTCCAAAATTCTATCTCGGCGGCGGCTCGCGCCAGGCCTGGGAAATATCGGCCAAACATTCCGATGTGCATCTGTTCTGGGGCGATCTGCCGGAAAAGATCGCCTCGAATATCGCCGAGATCAGGGAGATGGCGCGCGCGCATGGCCGCGAGAACGACATCGGCTTCGGCATGCGCCTTCAAGTGATCTGCCGCGAGAACGAGGCGGACGCCTGGGAGGCCGCCGATCAACTGGTGCGGCATGCGACCGAGCGGCAGAAGCAGGAAATGAAAACGCTTTACAACAAATCGGAAGCGAACCGGCGCGTGCAGCAGCTCGCCCGCGAGCATGGCGATCTCCTGCTGCCGCATCTGTGGACCGGCATCACAAAAGTCCGCCCCGGCGCCGGCATTGCCGTCGTCGGCGATCCCGTCCAGTGCGCCGATACGCTGCAGCAATTCATCGACGCCGGCTGCCACTCGTTCTGCCTGTCCGGCTATCTGCATGACGAGGAGGCCGAGCGTTTTGGCCGGCTGATCCGGCCCATTCTCGCCGAGAACAATCGCGGCCGGTGGGCGGCGTAGAGCGGGCGGCGCATACGGCCGTCATGCTGCAGTGCAGCCGAATGCCAGATGACGCCGGGCGCATTGCTGCGCCGCGCCGCGGCACACTCTTTATATCACTCGCGGTGCGGTGTGGGCGGCGCTAAAGTCGGGCCGCGAATTCAACTGGGTACCGCCAAATGAGTGGGTCGAGCTCGGTATTTGCGTGGAGCTCCGCGCTGGAGGATTTCGCGCTGTTTCGAACGCTCAGTTCCGAACAGCGGCTAAAAGCCCTCAACGCCATGGTCCGCCAGGATCTGGTGCGCGGGCAAATGCTGGTCGCGCAAGGCGGGCCATCGGACTCGCTTTTCCTGGTGCTGCACGGCGCGCTGGCGGTGCGCAAGACCGGCTATCTCGAACCCATCGCCGAGCTTCGCGCCGGCGAACTGGTCGGCGAAATCGGCTTCTTCGCCGATGTCCCGCGCACCGCCGATGTGATCGCCATCCGCGACACCAGCGTGCTGGCATTGACGCGCCCGGCCTATCAGAAGCTCGTCGAGGAGGCTCCCGCCATCGTCGAGGCGCTGCTCGCGGCGCTGGCGCGGCGGTTCGCCAAGGAGACCGCGCGCATCGCGCCGTTCCCCACCTCGCCGAAGGCGCGGACCGTGGCGCTGATCGACGGCGGATTGGAGCCGCTGCCGGGCGGTTTCGATCGCCGGATGCGCGACGGCTTGACCGCGACCCAGGCCGAGATCGTCGACGCCGCGCGTTTGCATGCGATGTTTCCCGGGCGCGCGCTCGATGCACATGAAGTCACCGAATGGCTCAACAGGCTCGAACACACCGCGCCGCTGGTGGTTTATCTCGGCGGTCGCGAGGCTCAGCCCTGGGCGCGCAAGGCGATCCGTCAGGCCGACATGGTCGTGTTCGCCTGTCGCGGGGATGCGCCTGCGGCCCCATTGACGGAAATCGAGGCGTTCGCCTGCGAGGTTCATTCGATCTCAGCTCGGCGTCTCGTCCGCATCCATGACCGGCGAAGCGGCGAGGTCTCCGGCACTGCGGCCTGGCTCGCCCGGCTGCCGGCCTTCATGCATCACCATGTCGCGCTCGAAGATCAGGTCGATATCGACAGCCTGATTCGTTTTCTATGCGGCCGCGCCGTCGGCTTCGTCGCCGCCGGCGGCGGCAGTTTTGGAACCGCCCATGTCGGAATCTACAAGGCCTTTCGCGAGCGCGGCGTGATGTTCGATATCTTCGTCGGCACCAGCGTCGGCTCGGCCATGGTTGCCGGCTTTGCCAAAAATCTCGAAGCCGAGCATCTCGAGCGCGGCACGCATGAAATCTTCGTCAGGAGCCGAAGCTTTCGGCGGCCGACCTGGCCGCGCTACGCGCTGTTGGATCACAAGGCGTTCGATCGCGCGCTCGCGCAACAATACGGCGCCGACTGCCGGATCGAGGATTGCTGGCGGCCGTTCGCGGCCGTCGCCACCAACCTTTCGACGCACAATCTCGAACTGATCCGCACGGGGCCGCTTTGGCAGGCGGTCCGCGCATCGAGCGCGATCCCCGGGCTGTTGCCGCCGTTCTACACGGCTGAGGGCGCGATGCTGGTCGATGGATGTCTGATCGACAACGTCCCGCTGGCCTCGATGCACCAACTCAAGAGCGGTCCCAATCTGGTTGTGCATTTCGGTGAGCCGGCGGCGGAGATGTTCGACGTCGACTATGCCTCGCTGCCGGGACGCCTGGAATTGATCGCCGCCATGCTGACGCCGTTCCGCAAGAAGCTGTTGCCCGCGGCCCCCAGCGCCGTGAACGTGCTATGGCGAAGCCTCGTGGCGCACCAGCGCTACGATACGTTGCCGGTCGGGCCGTCCGATACGGTGATGCGGCCGCCGCTCCCGCTCGATATCGATGTGACGGATTTCGATCGCCACACGGAAATCTTCGAAGCTTCCTACCTCTGGGCGAAGGAGGCCATCGCGGCGCTGGAGGCGGGAAGCAGTTCGGCAATCGCAGCCATCCTCGACGCCGGCGCGCTGGAACGGCGTCAGGCGACGGCCGTCGCGGCCGCCAATCGCCCGCCCAGCAATCGTCTCGCCTCGGCCGCCGGCTTCGGCGCGCTGAACAGGTAGCCCTGCATCTGCGTGCAGCCGAGCTGGCGCAGCATCTCGCGCTGCTGCTCGGTCTCGACGCCTTCCGCCGTCGTGGTCATGTTGCGGGCGGCTGCGATGTTGACCACTGCCTGCACGATCGCCGCCGAGCCATCGACCTCGATGTCGCTGACAAAGCAGCGATCGATCTTGATCTTGTCGAACGGGAATCGCTTCAGATAGCTCAGCGAAGAGAAGCCGGTGCCGAAATCGTCGAGCGCGATGCGCACGCCGATGGCGCGAAGCTGATGCAGGATGGCGAGAGCGGTTTCGTCGTCATGGATCAGCACCGCCTCGGTGATCTCGATCTCGAGCCGGTCGGGCGGTAGGCCGGAGGCGGCCAGCGCGCCGGTGATCCGCAGCGCCAGCGTCGGCGACTTCAACTGGATCGGAGAAACGTTGACGGCGAGCCGGACCCGGGACGGCCAGCCGGCCGCCTCGGTGCAGGCGGTCTGCATGACCCAATCGCCGAGTTCGTTAATCAGGCCGGTGTCTTCGGTAATCGGAATGAATTCGGCCGGAGAGACCATGCCGCGTTCGGGATGCCGCCAACGCAACAGCGCCTCGCAGCCCGTCACCTCGCCGCTCGCGAGATCGAGCAGCGGCTGGTAGTGAATTTCGAAGCCGCCGTCGGCCAATGCCTGTCGCAGATCCTGCTCCATGGTGAGCCGCGCCTGGGCGCGCTCATCCATCGCTGGCTCGAAGAAGCGATGGGTGCGGCGTCCCTCGGCCTTGGCGGCGTACATGGCAAGGTCGGCGTGCTTGATCAACTGGTCGAGTTCGATGCCGTCCTCCGGCGCGAGCGCGATGCCGATGCTCGCATCAGTCGAGAGATGATGGCCGAGGCACCGATAGGGCTGCCGTATCGCCTCGTAAACGCGGGCCACGAATTCCTCGACCTCCGCGCGGCCGCCGATCGCGGTCTGGATGACAGCGAATTCGTCGCCGCCGAGACGGGCGATCAGATCGCCCGGCTTGATGCAGTCCTTGAGGCAGGCTGCGACCGCCTTCAGAAGTTCGTCGCCGACATGGTGTCCGAGCGAGTCATTGATGCCCTTGAATTCGTCGATGTCGATATAGAGCAGTGCGAATCGCTCGCCGCCTGCGGCCTTGCGAAGCTCGCGCTCGATCTGCTCGCGGAACAGCACCCGGTTCGGAAGGTCGGTCAGCGCGTCGTAATGCGCCAGATTCGCGATCTTCTCGTTGGCAAGCCGGCGCTCGGTAACGTCATCGACGACGTTGATGATGTAATGGGCCTGGCCCGCCGAGTTGCGGATTCCGAGCCGTTTGGAGGTGACGTAGCGCGGACCCATCCCCTGGGTTTCCCAGACATGCTCGTCCTTGAACAGGCCGTCGGGAGATTGCAGCGTTTTCTCTTCGTCGGCCGCGATGATCTCGGCGGCGGCTTGCGGAAAGATGTCGGAGGCCGTCCTGCCGATGATCAGGTCGCGCGAAATGCCGAACTGGGCTTCCGCCACGCGGTTGACCAGCAGATAGCGTCGGTCGTGCACGTCCTTCACGGTGATCTGGGAGGGGATGTGGTCGATGATCTGGCTCAGGAAGGCGTAGTTGCGGTCGCGCTCCTGCTCGAGGTTGCGCCGCTCGGTGATGTCTTCCATGGTGGCGATCCAGCCGCCATCCGCCAGCGGCTTTCGCACCGTCATGACGGAGCGCCCGTCCGGGCATTGCATGATGCTGTGGTCGACCTGGCCGCGCGCGATATTTCGCAACACGGTGGAGCAGAATTCATCGACGTCGCCGGCGAACGATCCGCTGTCCTTGCGGTGCTGCATCAGATCGCGGAAGTGGCAGCCTGGCTTCACGATCTCGGTCGATAAATTGTACATGTCGATGTAGCGGCGATTGAAGGTGACAACCCGCGCCGAGGCGTCGAACGTCGCCAGACCCTGAATCATGTTGTTCAGGGCGGTATCGAGCCGGCCCCGTTCCGTTTCCAGCCGTTGCTGCGCTTCGCGGCTCTGCCGGGTGATCTGCCGGATGATAAGGAACAGGATCAGGGCGATCACCACAGCGGACAGCGTTGCGGCGATGAGCAGGAATCTGGTTTGCTCCTGCCAGTCGGCGAGCGCGGCGGCAACCGTGTTGGTCGCGACCACCACGCCCGAGTAATGCGCGAGCGGAGCCGCTGATCCCAGCCTGGCAGTCTGGTCGATCGGACTTTGCACGCGCAGCGTCTGCGCGCTGCCGCTTTCCCGCACGCGCTGCAGCAGCGGCGCGTTCGAAAAATTCTGACCGATCAGGGCGTCGACACGCGGATAGCGGGCCAGCAAAGTGCCGTCGGCATGAAACATCGAAATGGCGGCGCCGGTTCCGAGCGCGACGGAAGCGAAGAATCTTTCGTAGTTGGCGGGGTTGATGCGCCGCGTCATCACGCCGAGGAAGATGCCGTCTTCGCCCTTCAATCGATGGGCAATGACGGAATTCAGGTTGCCCGTGAGATAGCTACGAACCGACTCGGCCAGAATGGAGGGTGATCGCGAATCGAACTTGAAGCTCTTGAAATAGGCCCGCTCGGAAATGTTGAGCTTGGGCGCCGGCAGCGGCCGCGACCAGTTGATCATGTCTCCATTGGAATCGAAGATCGAGATGTCGCCGAGATAGGACAAGACGCCCGCCTTCGATCTCAGGATCTCGTGCGCTTCTGCGCTCGCGACGCGTTGCCGGAATTCCTTCTCCGAGCCGATGCCGGAAATCTGCAGCCGGGAGATCACGTCGTCGGCGAGCGTGTCGGAGTCCTCGAACTGCTGGTCGAAATGGCGGGTGAGCAGTAGAACGGTGTTCTCCAGCTCGCGCTCGCTGTTGACAAGCGCGCGCTCACGGAACTCGCCGGCCATCATGATGGTACCGACGAAAATCGCCGCGACCAGCATGCCGCCGCAAAGGGTCAGCCACAACACCGGGCCCCGGATCGTTGCGGCAAGGTGCCGTCCGGCGGCCGCGGTCCGGGCCTTTATGTTTCGCAGGTGGTGAAACAGGTCGCGCATTCTCCCTTCTCCCCGGGAACATGCATACGATGCGCGCATGTCATAAGCCGTTAGGAAATCCGGTTACCTAAGCCTTAATCGAGTATCCTTCGTGCGCAATCGCGAGGCGCCTAGAGCCTTTTCGGTTCTGATTGAATCAGAACCGGGCTCTAGGTTTCTGTTTTGACGCGTTTTCTTGACGCGAACGCTCTAGCGGCGATAGCCGCCGGCGCGCGAATAGGTGGGGCGGTTTTCCTGTGCCGGCCGGCTGGCCTGGCTGGCCCGCGCCTCGCTGGCGCGCGGGATCGTCAGCTTGAGGTCTTCCAGGAAGATCGGCTTTGAGAAGTAGTAACCTTGGGCGTAGCGGATCTTGGTCGCTGCCTGCAGATAGGCCAGTTCCTCGAAAGTTTCGATGCCTTCGGCGATCACGGTCATGCCGAGCGCTTCGCTTAAGGATTCGATTGCCCGCAAGATGCCCTGGCTGCGCGGACGCTTATGGATATCGGTGATGAAGGAGCGGTCGATCTTGATCTCGTCGGCGGTAATGTCGGCCAACGCCGACAGCGATGAATAGCCGATGCCGAAATCGTCGATCGAGATCTTGACGCCGAGCTTGCGGAAGATCGGCAGGATCTCGTCCTGAAAATGCGTCTTGGTGACGAAGGCGTCTTCCGTCACCTCGATCATGAAGCGCTTTGGAAATCCGGTGGCTTCGATCGCCTGGGCAAACGGGCGCATGAATTCGAGATTGCCGGCCTGTTTGGCCGCGACGTTCATGCTGATCGTGGTGTCGGGGCCGAAGTTCTCGTTGATCAGGTCGATCGATTTGACGATCTCGGCCAGCACCAGGTGAGTCAGTTCGTCGATCAGGCCGAGTTCGGTGGCAAGATTGATGAAGGTGCTGGGGGCTTGAATCACCCCCTCGTCGTCGCGCAGTCGCACCAGCGCCTCGACGCCCATGAGCTCCTGGGTCCGGATATTGACCTTGGGCTGGAAAGCGCAGCAGAAGCGTTTTTCCAGGATCGCCACCCGCAGCGCCTGCTCGACCTTCATCCGCGCCTGGGCTTCGCGTTCCATGCTGGCGTCGAAGAACGCGGCGGCGCCCTTGCTGCCGTTCTTGACGCGGTACATCGCGATGTCGGCGTTCTGACGCAACTCCTCATAGCTGCGCCCGTGCTCGGGGTAGAGGCTGACGCCGATCGAGGTCGAGGCGAAGATTTCAGACTGGTCGATGAAGAACGGCGCCTTCAGCCGCTGCAGGATGAAGCGGATGAATTCGGCAACCTCGCTCTCGCTCTGAACCGGGTTGAGCAGCAGCACGAACTCGTCGCCGCTGATCCGCGACAGAATATCGGAATCGCGCAAATCAAGTCCCACCCGCTTGGCGATCTCCGCCAGCAGCGCGTCGCCGACCGAATGTCCGTAGTAGTCGTTGATGTGCTTGAAATTATCGACGTCGAGAAAGGCCAACGCGAAAAGGCCCTGTCCGTTGTCGTACTTCAAGAGACTGTTGACGCGATGTTCGATCACGCGCCGGGTCGGCAGCCCGGTCAACTCGTCGTAATAGGCGGAGCGGAACAGATGTTCCTCGAACGCCTTTTGTTCGGAAATGTCGGTCGAGCTCGAGATCAGCAGATTGCGCTCGGCGATCCGAACCGGCCGGTGGGAGGTCAGGAATACCTGCTTGGTTTGGCTACCGGCAATGGATTCCTCCAGCACCGCCGGGCGGCCGGAACGCAGCAATTCGAGGCAGGTTTCGCGGCGATCGTTCAGGTGCGAGGCCTCCGGCGCGGCGGTGGCCATCTGCAGCGCGGCTGCCGCGGCGTCGTTCACCAGCACGAACTCGCCGTTCTCGTCCTGAACCGTCACGCCGGTCGGAAGCAGCCTGACGATATCCCTCAGGATATTCAGTTCGGATTCGAATGCGCTTTCGTTGACGGCCTGCGTAGCCGCCGCCTGAAAGTCGTTCTTGTAGGGACTTTGCATGCCGCGGAGCTTGGCAAAGTCGGTTGTAGTATTGGTTAAGCGCACTTCCGAAAAGCCGCAACAACCGTAGGAGTCGGCGATTTCGAACGTCCCCGGGCTCGATCGTCATTAACAGAGTGTCAACGCGATCCGAGAGAGTTCTGACGATTGGATTGCTTCGCTACACTTTCAATGACGTAGAGGAAGTGGCGCAACACAATACCGTCATCCCCCGCGCATGCGGAGGATCCAGTACGCTGCGGCTTCTCAGCTCGATCACGGCTGTCTCTGGAATACTGGGTCACCCGCTGGAGCCTGTCATCGGGCGCGCATTCGCGCGACCCGTTGGCGAGGTAACGACGGCTGAGTAGGAGGGCTTCGCGAGTGCCGGCGGCAATCGCCTAGCTCGCCGGGATCTTGCATTGCATCGTGCAATGCACGCCGGTCTTCAGGAAGCTGATCTCGGTCTTGCCGTCGAACGCGCGCAGCGCCGCTTGTAACAGCTTGGTGCCGAAGCCCGGCGGGCCGACGCTTTCGATCACGGGGCCTTCGGTTTCATCCCAGGTGAGATTGAGGCGATCGTCCGACACCGACCACGACACTTGCAGCAGCCCGCGGGCCGAAGAAAACGCGCCGTACTTGCCGGCATTGGTGGCCAGCTCATGGAAGATCAGCGCCAGGCTGACCGCCAGTTTGGCCGGCAGAAACAGCGCATCGCCGTTCAAATTGAACCGGACGTGGCCGTAGGGCCCGAGCTCGGAACGCAACATGTCCTTGATGTCGCAGCCGCTGCCGTCTAGCCGCGCGATCAAATCGTCGGTCGCCGACAAGGCGCGGAGGCGGTGGTCGATGCTGCCCCAGATCTGCGGCTGGTCCTGCAGGACCTGGTGCAGCACAGCGTGGATCGTCGACGTCTTGTTCTTGAGCCGGTGCTGCAACTCCTCGACCAGGAGCTTGCGATATCCCTCTTCCTGGACCAGTCGTTTCGAATCTTCTCGTTGTTGCGCGACGATCCTCCGGTAATGGTCGACGCCCCAAATGGCAAAGCCACAAACTGCCCAGAACATCACCAGCAGCGCAAACCGTGCAGAATCGGCCGTGGCACTGCTGAAATTGACGAGGACGCCGAGCGCGCCTCCCGCGATTGCCGTCGCGATCCCGATCCGGGCGCCGCCGACGGCGGCTGCCAGGAACACGGCTGGGAAATAAGGCGTGAAGAATACGTCCGGACGAATCTGGGCAATGCCCCACCGGGCGATCGTCGACAAGGCGAGACAGCCGGTCGCGAACACCGTGCTGGAAAGCAGGGAGGGCTGGGAGATTCCCTGCCAGCCGTGCCTGAGCTCGTCGATCAATTTCTTCATCGGGGTTGTCACTTCACGTGATCAGCGCATCCAAAATATGGCCGATCATACCGAAAATCGGGGATTTCGTGGCGCGGAAGCAGCAAGGCCAGCCGAGCGCCGGGTGATCGCGATGGAACAAGCTCGCTTGCCTTGTCCGCGGGGGACGGGAATATTGGCATCAACGAATTTCGACGGGGGTGACAACATGGGACGGCTGGACGGCAAGGTCGCGGTGATCACCGGCGCGACCAGCGGCATCGGATTGCACACCGCGGAGCTATTCGTCGCCGAGGGCGCAAAAATCGTCATCGCCGGGCGCCGCGCGCCGGAGGGCGAGGCGCTGGCCAAGAAGCTCGGCGCCAACTGCATCTTCCGCCAGACCGACGTCACGGTGGAAGAGCAGATGAGCGCGTTGATCGGGCTTGCGGTTGAAAAGTTCGGCCGTATCGATTGCCTGTTCAACAATGCCGGCGGCCCGGCGCAGACCGGCGGCATCGAAGGCCTCGAGGTCGAGCGGTTTGATGCCGCGATGGCGACGCTGGTGCGCAGCGTGATGCTCGGCATGAAGCATGCGGCGCCGCATATGCGTAAGCAAGGCTCCGGCAGCATCATCAACAACGGCAGCATCGCCGGCCGCCTCGCCGGCTTTTCGTCGTCGATGGTCTATAGCGCGGCGAAGGCCGCCGTCATTCATCTCACCAAATGCGTGGCGATGGAGCTCGGCGAAGCCAACATCCGCGTCAATTCGATTTCGCCCGGCGCTATCGCGACCGGCATTTTCGGTAAAGCGCTCGGCCTGTCGGTGGAGGCTGCCGAAAAGACCTCGGCCGTGATGCGCGAGGTCTACAAGGCCGCGCAGCCGATCCCGCGCGCAGGTCTGCCTGAGGATATCGCGCACGCCGCGGTGTTTCTGGCCAGCGACGAATCCTCCTTCATCAACGGCCACGATCTGGTGGTCGACGGCGCCATGACCGGCGGCCGCAATTGGAGTCAGCAGCAGCAGGGCTATGTCACGCTGAAGAAGGCATTCGATCAGGGTTAGGGGTAGGGTCACGGCTACAAATTGCAAGGGGAGACGCAAATGTCTGCAACATTCCGGCTATCGCTGCCATCGGAAGGCCGCCCGTTCTATCTCGCCATCATCGCCGGGCTCGCCTGTGCCTTCGTCATCAGCAAGACGCTGCCGTCGACCATGGACGCGGTTTCAGCGATCATCGAGCCGCTCTGCGCCAACAGCGTGACCGGTTCGACGCAGGACGTCGTCGAGCCGATCAGCTCGCATGCACTGCCGAACGTGCCGGGCAAGCGCGTCACCATCGTGCGCGTATTCTACGGCCCGGGCGGCTTTACGCCTGCGCACCAGCATGCCGGCTCCGTCACCGCCTACATTACCAAGGGCGAGATTCGCTCGCAGCTTGCCGGCGGTCCGGTCGAGACGTTTGGGGTCGGCCAGTCGTTCTTTGAGCCGCCCGGCTCAACCCACCTGGTCTCGGCCAATGCCAGCACTACGGAGCCAGCGGAATTGATCGCGGTGTTCGTGGCCGACGAAGGCGCGCAGCTCACGACGCTGGTGAAGTAAGGCAAATCGTAGGGTGGGCAAAGCGAAGCATGCCCGCCATCTTTCCAAATTCGTGACTTAGAATGGTGGGCACGCTGCGAATGGTGGGCACGCTGCGCTTTGCCCACCCTACGCGCGACACAGCCTCACACCGCCTTCACCACCACCCGCAGCCCGTCCCGCGGTTTCGGGATCGGCCACATCTGCCAGTCCGCCTTGTAGCCGGGCTCCAGCGACACTTCGAGATTCTGCAGGAAATGCCGCGCAAAGGTCTTCGCCTGCATGTAGGCGAAGTGCAGGCCGAGGCACATATGCGCGCCGCCGCCGAACGGCACCCAGGCGAAGCGGTGGCGGGTGCGCTGCGCCTCGTCGGAGAAACGCATCGGATCGAACTTGTCCGGCTCAGGCCAGATCTCCGGCATATGGTGCGTGAACAGCGGGTTGACGCCGACCAGCGTGCCGGCGGGAACGTCGTACCCCTTAAACGAAAAGCCGCGTACCGCGCGGCGCGGCATCGACGGCACCGGCGGCTTCAGCCGCAGCGCCTCCTTGAACGCCATTTCCGACAGCGGCATCTTTTCGAGATTGTCGATGCTGGAGGGATCGTTGGCCTCGATGCCGAGGCCTTTGACTTCCTCGCGCAACTGCTGCTGCCATTCGGGGTGGGCGGCAAGCTCGCCAACAAAGGACGTCAGCGACGATGTCAGCGTGTCATGCGCCGCCATCATCAGGAAGCTCATGTGGTCGATGATGTCCTGGGTCGACAGCAGCGCGCCGTTCTCGTGCGTCGCCTGACATAGCTGCGAGAACAGGTCATCGCCGCCGCCACGCGCGCGGCGGATCGGAATCTGCTCGGCGAAGTAGGCAACGATCCGCTTGCGGCCCGCAACGCCGCGGCCCATCTGCGTGAACGGCAGCGGCCGCCGGATCGGCGCCACCGCGGCGGCCACCATGTCGATGAAGGCGCGGGTGATCTCGTCGACCTCAGGCCCGATCTCGGCGCCGAGGAACGACGTCGCCGCCAGATCGAGCGTGAGCTGCTTCATCGCCGGATACACCAGCATCTCGCCCGGCTGCGCCTTCCACTGTTTGACCCGCGCGGCAATGCCGCGGTCGAGATCGACGAGGTAGGACTTCATCGGCCCCGACTTGAACGCGACCGACAGTGCGCGGCGGTGCAGGCGGTGCTCTTCAAAATCCAGCAGCATCAGCCCGCGCGGAAACAACAGGCCGAGGATCGGCCCCCAGCCATGAGTGGAGGAGAACAGGCGCGCCTGGTCGAACAGCACGAGCTCGTTGGCCTCGGGCCCGAGCATCGTCACGCTGGTCTCGCCGAACAGATGGGTGCGGTAGATCAGACCGTATTTGGCGGCCGACTTCTCAATCTGTCCTTTGGGGTCGGCCAGCACCGCCAGCGTGTTGCCGATGAACGGCCACCCCTCGTTACCGGGAATGTGCCGCAACGCCTTGGGGTTCGGCGGCACCGGGATATTGACGGGAGAAGCCACACTCTGCATCGACATGGCAATTGCTCCGGTTGAGCCTCGGATTGCGAGTATTATCCACCGTGTCAGCGGCTTTGTCGCGGCCTGAATTACGGGAAGTAGGCGCCCCCGCCAAGGAAAATGCCGCTAACCCCTGTCATTGCGAGGAACGATAGCGACGAAGCAATCATCTTCCTTCCGCCGTGAAGATGGATTGCTTCCGCCTTCGCTCTTCGAGCTTCGGCGGACAAGTCGCTTCGCTCGCAATGACGGGAGACAAATCTCGTCGCCCCTCACAAAGCCCATTACGCCTTCCGCTTCGCCGCTTCCTTCTGCAAATCGGGCGCGTTCGCCGTGGCGATCGGGACGCGGCCAGGTCCGGTCTCCGTGAGCGCAGCGGCGGCCTTCTCGTTGCCCAGGATCTTCGCCATCACGGCTTCGCCCGCCCGCTCGAACACGGCGCGGTTCTCGATCACGAACTTCTGTGACTTGCGCAGGCTGTCGATGTAGCCGTTGATTTCCGGCACCACGTAGCGTGCCACCATGTCCCAGCTGCGGCGCGTGGCTTCGATGTTCGCCCAGTCATGCGCGAAGCCGATAATGCTGCCGACGCCGCCCGACAGTTTCATCACGTTCTTGATTAGGTTGACGAGGTCGTCGGGCGTTCCAATGGCGGAAGCCGCGCCGTCGACGAAAGCGGTCTGATCGACGGCCTCGTCGGGCGATTTGAACGCAGTGACACCCGGCCGCATCAAGGTGCCGACATTATATTCATTGTGCCAGCGCATCAGCCCCTCACGCGCTTCGCGCCGCGCCTGCTCGCGCGTCTCGGCGACGTGCCAGGAGAGCAGCACGCGCCAGTTGGCGCGGCTCACACTGGTGCCGGCCTTCTTCGCCGCATCCTCGGCGAACTCCCATTGCTGCGCGAGCGACATCAGGCCCTTCGTCGACATCGAGCCGAGCGAGATGATGCCGATGCCGTATTTGCCGGCGAGCGTCATGCCCGACGGCGAGATCATGGACGCCACCACGCACGGCATTTCCTCCTGTAGCGGCAGGATCTGCAGCGCGGCGTCCTGCATCGTGAACCAGTCGCTCTTGGCGGTGACGCGCTCGCCCTTGAACAGCCGGCGGATGATCGCGATCGCCTCGTCCTGGCGGTCGCGCTGCGTCATCGGATCGATGCCGAGCGTATGCGCGTCGGAGGCCAGCGCCCCTGGTCCGGAGCCGAAAATGGCACGGCCGCCGGTCATCCAGTCGAGCTGCACCATGCGCTGCGCGACATTGTAGGGATGGTGATAGGGCAGCGAGATCACGCCGGTGCCGAGCTTGATGCGCTTGGTGCGCTCGCCGGCAGCGGCCAGAAACATTTCCGGCGAGGCAATCATTTCCCAGCCTGAGGAATGGTGCTCGCCGCACCAGAACTCGTCGAAGCCGAGCGCATCGATCTGTTCGACGAAATCGAGGTCGCGGCGGAATTGCAGCAACGGATGCTCGCCGATCGGATGATGCGGGGCGAGAAAGGCTCCGAATTTCAGGCGTGCCATGCGTGTTCCTCTCCGGATACTTGTTCTTTGAGTTGCTCGGGATCAAACCTACGGGGAGGGAAAGGGCAAGGCAATCCTCGAAGCGGGGCGGGCAGCGCATGGTAGTCGCGCAAAGTCAGCGACATGCCGCAGCCCGGAATTCGTGGGTGCTTGCTTTTCTCTTGTTCGGTTACTTCCCGGTGCGGGCGGCGCGCGGCCTTGCGAGCAACGTCAGAATTGAGCGCGCTAGAGACTGACGCTCCGGTCTCCTTCGCCATCGACGGCATGATCAGCGTTTCGGTTCGCTCCACCGTCGACCGGCTTGATCGTGGCCGCCATCGGCGCGGTATTCTTGGCCATCGAATCTGCCAAGCCGGCGGGGGCGGCGCTGCTTGCGGCTGCCGCACTGTTTGCATTGTCGATCATCGCCTGCGCCGCATTCCTGACATGGATGCGTCGGATCACAGGATGACAAATTAACGTCAACTGCCAAAATTTGATTGTGGGGAATGACAGTGCACGGTCTTTTTATTTTGCAGTGCAGCAACTATCTGTTCTGGGTAGCATGAGTTAAGAAGAATCGCCCCCAGGAGTCTGTCGTTGTCCATCGCCAAGAACGTCGAATTCTTGCGCCATTTCCCGAAGCTGAACGGGTTCAATGGCCTGGGAATCTATGGCCGAAGCAAGTTGCCCGGGGCCGGCAGTCCGCTCGTCGAAATCAGCGGATTCGGCACCAATCCCGGTGCGCTCAAAATGTTCGCTTTCGTGCCGGAGCAATTGCTGTCCGCACGCGCCCTTGTCGTCGTGCTGCATGGCTGCGGCCAGACCGCGGCCGGTTACGACTTCGGCACCGGCTGGTCGACGCTCGCCAGGCGCTACGGGTTTGCGTTGCTGATGCCCGAGCAGCAGGCGTCGAACAACGCCAACACCTGTTTCAACTGGTTCAATCCGGGCGACATCGCGCGCGGCCGCGGCGAGGCCTCTTCGATCCGTCAGATGGTCGCGCGGATGGTCGCCGATCACAAGATCGATTCGCGCCGCATCTTCATTACTGGGCTTTCCGCCGGCGGCGCGATGACCTCGGTGATGTTGGCGACCTATCCGGACGTGTTTGCGGGCGGCGCCATCGTCGCCGGTCTGCCCTACGGTATCGCCAGCAATGTCCGCGAAGCGCTCGGCGGCATGATGCAGTCGACGTCGCGCCCCGCCGGCAAGCTGGGCGATCTCGTGCGCAAGGCCTCCAAGCACAGGGGACCATGGCCGAAAGTGTCGGTGTGGCACGGCAGCGCCGATCGCACCGTCAACCCGGGCAACGCCAATGAGATCGTCAAGCAGTGGCTCGACGTCCACAGCCTGCCGGCGGCGCCGATGTCGACGGGAGACGTCGACGGCCATCCGCGCGAAGTCTGGTGGAATGAAGACGGCGAGACCGTCGTGGAGTCCTATACCATCACCGATATGGCCCACGGTACGCCGCTGGGGCTTGCCGGCAATGAGGAGCGCTACGGCGCGGAAGGTGCGTTCCTGATCGAGGCGGGAATTTCCTCGTCGTATCACATCGCAAATTTTTTCGGCCTGACCGAGCGCGTCAGTCCGGCCAGCGAAGCGGCCAGGCCGGCGCAGGCGCCGAAGATCGTTCCGTCGGCCGCCACGGAGTCCCTGCAGTCGTCCGATATCGCCGCAAGACTCTGGTCGAGGACCCACAAGCCGGTTCGGGAACACAAGCCGGCGCCGCGCGAACCGAAACGCCGCGGCATCGATGTCGGCAGCGTCATCACCCGCGCGCTGACGGCCGCAGGCTTGATGAAGTAGCCGGACATCACAGCGTCAGCCGGACAATTTCAGCTCACATCTCGTCTGTAAGGAACGGATTGGTCAGCCGCTCCTGACCGAGGCTGGAGCCGGCGCCATGGCCGCAGATGAAGCCGACGTCGTCGCCGAGCGGCAATAGCTTTTCCTTGATCGAATTGATGAGCGTGGCGTGGCTGCCGCCGGGCAGGTCGGTGCGCCCGACCGATCCGTTGAACAGCACGTCGCCGACATGGGCGAAGCGCAATTCCTTGTTGAAGAACACGACGCTGCCCGGTGAGTGGCCGGGGCAGTGCAGGATGTCGAAGGTGAGTTCGCCGATCGAGACCTGATCGCCTTCGTCGAGCCAGCGGTCGGGCGCGAAATTGCGCACCCCGGTGATGCCGAAGCGCTCGCCGCTCGAGACGACGTTGTCGAGCAGGAATTTGTCGGCGATGTGCGGACCCTCGATCTTGACCTGCAGCGCGTCACGCAAATCGGCGGCGCCGCCGACATGATCGATATGGCCGTGCGTCAGCCAGATCTTCTCGACCGTGACGCCGGTCTGCTTGATCGCCTCCAGAATTTTGGGAACGTCCCCGCCGGGATCGACCACCACGGCCTTCTTGGAAGGCTCGTGCCAGATGATGGTGCAGTTTTGCTCGAACAGCGTCACCGGCACGATCATCGCGCCGGCCTTCGCCTGGTTCTCGGCCTGGGTATCGGTTCTGTTTTCCATCTGGGGAACATATTCATCCCCGGAAGGTCGTCAACACGGGGCTTGCGATCATCTTGTAACCGGCGTGTGATCCACACGGCTCCGTGATAGGGTTGCGCGTCGTGTGACGGGTTGGAGTGCGAGGTCTTGTATCGCCTTTGCCGGCCAGTTTCGGATTTCATCGGGGTTCGGCAGTTGGGATTTCCATGAGCCAGGATTCTGCATCGAATAAGGCTTCTACATCGTCGCTGGTCGGGCCTCGCACTACGGCTCGCGCCTTCTTTGTCAGCGATCGTCTGAACACGTCGGGCCTTGAGCGCGGCGATGTCCTTGCCACCACACCGCTTGCGTTTCGCGTCAACGAGAATGGCGTCGCGATTCTCTTCCGCTATGGCGTGGTGGTCCTGATCGGACTGAACGCGCTGGAAGAAGAGGAATTCCTTCGCGGCCTTGACAAGCGCATGACGGGCAAGTTTGCGCGGCGTGACGAGGAAATCGCAATCGTCGAGCTGGCCCCGGAAAGGGAGGACCAGATTCCACCCGGCGGGCCGATCTGCCTGCAAAGCCTTTCGCCCGAGCGGCTGATTCTGGTCGGCGAGGCGCTGGCGAAGAGCGTCGTTCTGGCTCGGCACGAACGCGAGGTTGCCAGCGTATTCGACACGACCGAACCGTTCGCGCGGGAACTGGCGCTGAGCGGGCGTATGCGTGGCAGCCGTCGCTCGATCCTGAAAAATATCGGCAGCGCGCTTCTGGTGCGGCATCGGGTGTCGGGGCCGGTCGAGGTGGAAGAGAAACCCGACGTACTCTGGGACAAGCCGCATTTGGAGCGGCTGTATGCCCGGCTGGAAGACGAGTACGAGCTCAATGAGCGTGCGGAATCGCTGAACAGCAAGCTCGCCGTCATTGCCGAGAGCGCGCAGGTGTTGACCGATATCATCGACACGCGTCGCTCGCTTCGGCTCGAAGTGATTATCGTGCTCCTGATCCTGTTCGAAGTTCTGGTGACGATTTATCAGCTCGCCATGGGCCGGCACCCCTGAGTCGGGTCCGTCATTCCGGGGCGGCTCGGAGAGCCGAACCCGGAATCTCGAGATTCCGGGTCTGGTCCTACGGACCATCCCGGAATGACAGCTGCATAACCTACCGCTTGATCTGCGCCTTCAGCGTATCCTCGACCACGTGGCCCGAAATCGGCTATGGTTCGAGCATCATGGAATCACCCGCCCGCCACATCAGCCTCGTGCCTGCGCCGGACCGCCGTCAGTCGGAGACCGCGCTGGCAATCGCGCGCGGCACCGCGCGGCTGTTACGGTCGCTGGGCTTCTCGTGCGTCAGCGAATTGCCGCTGCCGTCGGGCCGGCGTGCCGACCTGGTGGCGCTGAACGAGAAGGGCGAGATCTGGATCGTCGAGATCAAGTCATCGGTGGAAGATCTGCGCGCCGACCAGAAATGGCAGGATTACCGGATGCATTGCGACCGGCTGTTCTTCGCCTTCACGCAGGACCTTCCTTGCGAGATCTTCCCGCAAGACACCGGCCTGATCATCGCCGACGCCTATGGCGCGCACCTGCATTGCGAGGCGCCCGAGCATCGCCTGCCGGCCGCCACGCGCAAATCGATGACAGTGAGGTTCGCAATGGCCGCCGCGCAGCGCATCAACCGGCTGGTCGATCCGCAAGGGCACGGTGAATTTTAGATCGCGAAGCGGGCTTGCCGGCGCATCCGCAATTCGAGAGCGCGTCTGCCAAATGCAGCCAACGAGACGGGCGGGCCGGTACAGAGCCCGCCGCGCTAGCGGCGCTCTGCCCCGAATTCATAATCGATGATGTCAGCTTTTGAGCGCACAGCGGACTCGGATCGGAGATTGCGCGAGGTTCGAAATGGGCCACTTCCGGACATCGCCGGACTCAACGTCACGCCACATCTCGACTGATCGATCTTCGCTCTCGCCTGTGCGGCGCGACATGGCTATTCGCTAGCAGGCAGGAACACAAATTAGCGATCAAAGTTATACAGACGCGCTCTTCTCATCGTGCGTAGCCTACGATAGGGAGCGGACCAGGACTGAGCCATGGCCAAAGCGTTTAAGGTTGGCGATCACGTGAGCTGGAATTCGGAAGCCGGACGTGCGCGCGGAAAAATCATCAAAGTGCACAAACGAGCAGTCAACTATAAAGGCCACATCCACCGTGCTACACGAGAGGATCCGCAGTATGAAATCAAGAGCGACAAGACCGATCACATCGCCTTGCACAAGGCCGGGGTGTTGAGGCGCCTCGGCTGATGGACCGACCGTGAATTCGAAAGCACTGCGGCCGGCGTGACGTCGTGTACTAGGTCCGCTTGCGCACGCCAGTGGAAACGGTCTCGTGTGCACGCACCGGGGTGCAGGTTGTGATTACGAGCGCAAACCGGCTGCACTGCCAGTCAGCGCCGAGCGCGGCGCTGGTGGGTGACGTCAGGTTGACCGACAGTAGTGCCGCTACGCAGGCAAGTATCACGTACGCCGCGATCAGCACCGCTCGCTTGTGGGTCCTTGGGTGGGAAATCATGGCCTTGGCTCCTGTACGATGGCCGGAAGAATAAGGGCAGGCTCTACGTCCTTGTGATCTAATTCACATCCTGACCCGCAGTTTTCGCCGGTGGCCCGAAGGCGTGCGCGATTGCTGGCACTGGATCAGCGCCGCAGCCGGACTCGCGCACCGGAGCAAACAGCATCTTTATTCGATCACCTCGTCGGCACGGGCGAGCAGTGTGGGCGGAAACGCCGAGCGCGTTGGCTGTCTTGAGATTGATGACCAGCTCAAGCTTGGTTGGCAGGTCGGCGGGCTTCGCGTGCGGCTGCTGCCTGGGTTTGATCTTGATCAAGTTCAGCAGCATCGCCGCCACGATCATTGCCAGGACGCCGCCAACACTGAGCGCGATCTGCATCGTCAGCCCCTCCGAGATGTCGAGCAGCGCAAGGTGGCTGGCGAACGTCAGCAGAACGCCGAGGCAGTAGATTGGCAGCGAGTTCTGGCCACAGAGAATGGCGCCGCGCATCACCGCCGTCGTCAGCCCTCGCCAGTCGCGAGGCACGACCCATATCACCAAAACCGCAAGGGCCAAAAAATGCAGCAGTCGCAATGGATCGAGATTCGATTTGTCCATCGGGTAAAGCAGCGTCAGCAGCGCCTGCGGAAGCGGCGCTTCCAGCGGTTTGATGCTCCAGCTCAATGCGATGATGAGGCTGAACACCAGATAGAGAACGGCAGCCACAAGCGCCGTGCGTGAGGTCACCGACGGCCGGAATCTCCTGCCCTCGATGATCCACCACGCGCCAAGCACAAACGGCAGCTGCCAGGCCAGCGGATTGAAGAACCAATGGCTGTTGGGCCATGCCGGCACGGTCCAGCCGAAGGCTTGCACCAGTGCGTAAAGCAACAGCGAGGCGCCGAGCGTCACATTTGGCATTCGCAGCAGCAGCCACAGCAGCGGCGCGAACAAAAGGTGATAAAGCACGAACAGCGGCAAGACGTCGGTGTTGACGGGGCGGTATTGCAGGATCGCCGCGTGCGCGAGCGTCACGCCCGGCTGTTCCAACAGAATGCGCGTATTGCTCTCGTCGGCAAGATGGCCGCCGCCTGCGAGGTGAACCATGATGGCGCAGGCGAGCGTGAGCAGCAGAAATGCGACATAAATATCCCAGCTTCGCCACAGCGTTCGGCCGATCACGCCGGTCCAGCCCCCGCACCGCCGTGCTTTGCCGTAGGCCAGCGCGCAGGTCACACCCGAGACGAACATGAACACTTCCGCGGCATCGCTGAAGCCGTAGTTACGCAGCGTCAGCCAGCTCCCGATGTTGTTGGGGACATGGTCAAGAAAAATGCACCAGAGCGCGATGCCGCGGCAGGCATCAATGCGCAGATCGCGGCCGTAGCCGTTCAGCTCCGGCAGCGCGCCTGCCAATGGCTTCGGGGTGGCAGTGCGATCATGCATCTGGTTGCCCGTCCGGCGTGCGAGCACGCTTCACGAGGGACCGAATTTGACAATAACCATCGTCGCCGCACTGCCGGATCGCACCAACGCTGCAGTCTAGAGCTGCTTCACGCCGAACCCGGCGACGAAAGCTGCGATGACGATCATATGGCGGCGCTTGGTAGAACATCCTAGCGCGTGAGGCTATCCGTTGACGATCATCGTTCAACGGCACAGCGCGTCAATCAGCCGGAGGTCCACACAGAGAGGTTCCTAGGTCCTATGATCAAGGTACCGTACAGATCTCGGCATCAATTGACATCCGTCAGACGCATCATGGACGTTCACCATTACGCATGGGCGAAGGAGACTCTGAGTCCCGCGAGTCTCGTGGTCCGCACTCGCTTTTTCGGTGTCCTACCGTGAGGCGATTACAATTGCAGCACACAACGGCATTCGGCTCCTACCTTGAGTGGCTGACGGCGAACCGCTGGTTGGGCCACGAATGGAGGATGGACGGTTTCGGGAGCCAGTCTTCCGCCAGCCTCTTCCTCGCCAAAGACCCGAAGGTGGGTGTATGATTTTCTTTTAATTGGATCTCCGTGCAATCGGATGACGGAGAGCTTTCAATGAAAGTTCTTATTGTCGACGATCATGCATTGATTCGCGAGGCGTTACACGCTGTTCTGACACAGCTGAAGCGAGAAGCCGTCATATTTGAAGCTTCGAACAGCCGTCAGGCAATGCACATAGTCCAGGAACATCCCGACATCAGTCTCATTTTACTTGATATCAATTTGCCTGATCGAGATGGCTTCTCTGTCCTCCGCGAACTGCGAGACCGCTGTCCGACCATTGCTATCATCATTCTTTCGTCCTCGGATGATCAAGACACAGTCAAGCGTGCTTTCAAACTTGGCGCTCTGGGTTTCATCCCGAAAACTACCGAACGAGAGGTCATGCTCAACGCCATTAAGTTAGTGTTCTCCGGCGGTATTTACATTCCCTCGGAAATTCTGGAGGAAACCACTCCGCGGCCTACAAATAAGCTAGCGGCGCGCGACTCTCTTAAGGGCCTCGGATTGACTGATCGGCAGATTGAAGTGCTTGCGCTCCTGATGAAGGGAAAAAGCAACAAGGTCATTGCCAAGACCCTCAATATGGCAGTGCCGACAGTGAAGAACCACATCACGGTCATTCTCAAGGCGCTCAGCGTAACGAGCCGCACCGAGGCAGTAATAAAAGTAGGAAAAATGGGCTGGGATTCGTCGCCGAAATCTGAGTCATAAAGCCGGCCCGGTATCTCTCTTATCGTCATGATCCATAAAGAGCTCTTGCATGACAGCGCGGAGCCGCATTGGGTCGACAGGCTTGTGCAGCAAAATGTATCCTCTATCCTTAGCGTCACGTAATGGTTCAGGTGCCGGATCGCCGCTGATGAGAATAGCTGGAATCGATGAACCAAACGCCGCATTAATTTGTTCAATTGCTCGGATCCCGGTCTTTCCGCTCGCAAGATGATAGTCCGAGATTATAAGATCGGGGCGTTGTTGGCGCTCAGCAAGTCGGATAAGTGCAGCTTCGTCGGATTCGGCGGTACGGACGGAGTATCCCCATTTGCCAAGCAATCCGCCCGTTTCCTCCAACACAATTGGAGCATCGGCAATAACAAAAATTACCTTGCCTTCGACCGCAAAGGCTGCGGGGCGAGGTGAGTCGACGGGCTCGGTGGACGTGACGCATTCGTCGGCCATCGGAACCAGAATTGCGAATCGCGAACCTCGGCCCACGGTCGAAGCTAAGTCGATTTGATGGTTGAGAAGTAGGCGAAGCCTGTCGACAATAGCCAGGCCGAGGCCCAGGCCGCCGTACCGGCTCAGTTCTGGTGCAGGAAGTTGAAAAAACTCGCCAAAGATATTCTGCTTCTGATCCTCAGGAATGCCGGAACCGCTATCCCATACTTCGATACGCAACATTTCACCGCGCCGACGACATCCGACGATGATCCCGCCCCGCAATGTAAAGCGCACAGCATTGGATACCAGATTGAGCAGTATGCGTTCGAGCAGCATGACGTCGCTCCTCACCCAGGCGTCACTTCGCCTAATGCGTAGACGCAAGCCTTTTTCTCGCGTTGCCTGATCAAACGTCGTCTCAATTTTTTGCAACAGGCGCGCGATTGGGAATTCGGTAATTTTGGGTGTAAGGATCCCAGCGTCGAGCCTGGAAATATCCAGGAGCGAATTGACCATTTCATCCATTTCTTTGCGTGTTGCATCGACCTGCTCGATCGTCTTTGTCCTTTCCCCCGATTTGAGCGGCGTGCGCAGCTGTGCAACGAACAGGCCTAATGCATGTAATGGCTGCCGCAAATCATGGCTTGCCATGGCAAGAAAGCGCGATTTTCCTGCATTGGCGAGCTCCAGCTCTTGCGTACGCTCTGCGACCTTCCGTTCGAGTTCGATCTGCGCGCGGCGCAGACTTTCCTCCCCTTTCTTGCGCACCTCGACGTCGGCGCTCAGTAACAAGCTTGGAACGGTAATACTGATCAAGAACATCAACACCAGCAGGAATGAAACGTTGAGATCCGCGGTCGTGAAGGGGCCGCCGCCCGTGAGCGTCCCCCAAATCGTGATGCCCGCAAGCACCAGCGCAACCGTTGCGGTGTCACGTGGACCGCGGCGGAGCGCCGCCCACAACATTGGCAGGATCGCAAGAAAACCCAATGGATCTCGGCTTGGCGTTTGCTCGATCAGGGGACTGAAAGCAATGAGTCCAACAGCCGCTGCGGTCGCGAGGACGCCGACCGTCTCCCAAAATTCATTGCGGTTGAAGACGTGATAGTGGCTTGATGCCCAAAGCACAATAACAGGGGCAATGACCAGCGCACCGGTCACATCTCCCAGCCACCATGTGACCCAGGCGTCCACGAAATTCGTCGGTTCGATGTACCCGGCGGTTGCAAGACTGGTCAGTCCAATGCTGGCGCTGATCGGTGTCGCGATCACGAAGCAAATCAGAGCAAACTTCGCGACAGAATTTGGCATCGAAAACGTATTACGTCCGCCCGACCATCGATTGATCAGGTAAGCGCCAACAACCGCTTCAAGAGAGTTACCGGTCGCAATCGCAATTGCGGTGGCGACCGAGCCGGCGGTCGTCGCATTGGCGATCACCGCCGCCGCGAAAATTGCGGGCCAGGTCCGATATCCCCACAACAGCACCGCCGCCAGCGCGACACCCGTCGGTGGCCAAATTGGTGTTGCACTGGGATGAATAGAGGCGAGAGCAAGGCCGCCTTTTGCCAGGGCGAAATAGATCAGTCCAATTGCGACCAGACCGCCGGCATAACTAATACCTCGGCGGAACTTTATCTCCGGCGTTAGTGATCGTGGATCGGACATCGTCGACGCCTGGACTAGGCAGTTGGATCGTCTGCCTGACTGACCCACCCCGGCGGCCACCGCAATTGCCCTGCATAATCGCAATTCGGGTTCGTTGAGAAAACTACCCAGAGGTAGCAGAACGCGCAGCTGGCAGTAAGCCTTTTGCCCCGCGAAGTCTGAAAAGGGTCATTCTCGGACATCGCGGCTAGACCCTCGAGGTCCGCTCTTCCCTGACCAGCGGACGTCTGTCGGGACGTCGATCACGGCCACCAAGTGCCAACGGCGGAAGTCGATCAGCGTGTGCCCGACATGCCACCCTCTAACGTTTGGCTCGGTCTTCCCAGTCGACCCACTCTACGTCATGGACTTCCAGGTAGCCGGAAACGGCTGCGCCGACGGTTGGGAAAAAGCAATTCTCGCCAAGCTGCGCCAACAGTCCGAATTTCTTCAGCTTGTCCTTTACGGGATCCTTGAGTTCGGCAAAACAAAGCTCGATACCCTGTGCGTGCAACGTCTCGTCCAATACGGCGAGCGTATCGCCGGCGGTGACATCAACGCCGGTGACCGGCTCCGCCGCAACGACCAGCCAACGGACGGGCGTCGGGGATTTCGCAACCGCGTCCAGAGCGCGCTCCTTGAAAAATTCAGCGTTGGCGAAGAACAGAGGCGCATCCCACCGAAACAGAACCAGCCCGGGGATCTGGCGTGCATCCGGATATCTCGTGATGTCGTGATAACCTTTCACGCCGTCGGCGCGGCCCAGTACGGCGGAGTGCGGGCGCCAAGCGTCCCATAGAAATTCGGCAATGGCGATAGCGATTGCCAGGCCTATTCCCGGAATCACTCCGAGCGCGACCACGCCGGCAAAGCAGACGATCGATAGCCAGAACTCCCACCGCTGAATGCGATAGATCCGCTTGAGGTCGGTAACCTCAATCAAGCTGATCGCAGCGGCGATGACGACAGCGGCCAACGCAGCGTTGGGCAAATACTGAAGGAGGTTGGGTGCCACCAGCAGAAGGAAAGCGATGGCAAGCGCACCAACGATGCAGGTCAGTTGAGTGTGGGCGCCGGCGGCTTCCGCAACAGGCGTACGCGAACTGCTGCTGCTGATCGGAAAACCTTGAAAAAGACCGGTTGCCAGATTGGCGGCGCCGAGCGCCACCATCTCCTGGTTGGGATCGACATGAACGCCCAACCGTGCGGCATAGGCCCGCGAAAGCACGCTGGTATCAGCAAAAGATACCATCGCGATCGCACAACCGCCGATCAGCACCGGGACTATATCGGCGGGGCCGATCCAGGGAACGGCGAAACCCGGCAGACCCTGCGTGAGGGGACCGAGAACTGTCACGCCGTAACGCGCCGCAAGATCCAGCGCAGCGACGGCGGCGGTTGCCCCGACGACTGCAATCAGAATGCCTGGCAGCCGCTTGTATTTCTGGAGCAGCAGGATAGCCGTCAACGTGCCGAGCCCAATCCCGAAGGCCACGCAGTTGGTCTTTCCTTCAAGGAAGGCACCGGCGATCGCCCATAAGCTCCGCAAAGATCCTTCGCTCTCGATCGAGAAGCCGAACAGCTTTGGCAGTTGGCTGATCAATGCGGTCAATGCAATTCCATTCATGTAGCCGTAGCGTATCGGCTTGGAGAGCAACTCGGTCACAAAGCCCAGGCGCGCGATGCCTGCCAGAATGCATACCGCCCCGGAAACGATTGCCATCATGCCGGCCAAGGCTGCCGCACGGACGGGATCCCCGCCAGACAACGGAACGACAACGCCAAGGATGATAGCTACAAGAGCTGAGTCCGGTCCCAGCACGAGGATGCGGCTTGGGCCGAACAATGCGTAGGCAAAGAGCGGAATGATGGTTGCGTACAGACCGTAGATGCCGGGCAAGCCCGACGCCTCCGCGTAGGCAATGCCAACCGGGACCAGCATGGCCGACAGCGCGAGCCCGGCGAGGATATCGTGCCTGAGCCAGGCCGCTTCATATCGACGGAGGGTGTCGAGACCTGGCAGCCAGCGAATCCAATGCTTCATTGCCGGTCACTGCGAGTTTTGACGAAGGTGCTGTAGGGTGGGCAAAGGCGCGTTCGCGCCGTGCCCACCATCTATCCATATTGTTGTCGTGAATGGTGGGCACGCTTCGCTTTGCCCACCCTACGATCCCGTGAAATCACCGCGGCGCGCGCTTCGCGAGAATCCGCTGCAGGGTGCGGCGGTGCATGTTCAGCCGCCGCGCGGTTTCGGAGACGTTGCGGTTGCACATTTCATAGATGCGCTGGATGTGTTCCCAGCGCACACGATCCGCCGACATCGGATTGGACGGCAACTCGGATTTCTCGGTGCCGCTGGCAAGCAGCGCCGCGACCACGTCGTCGGCGTCCGCAGGCTTCGAGAGATAGTCCACCGCGCCCATCTTCACCGCCGTGACAGCGGTTGCGATGTTGCCGTAGCCGGTCAGCACGATGGTACGCGCGTCGGGGCGCTTGCGCTTGAGCGCCGACACCACATCGAGCCCGTTGCCGTCGCCGAGCCGCAGGTCCACGACCGCAAAGGCCGGTGCTGACTTGTTGATCTGCGCCAGCCCGTCGGACACGGTGTCACAGGATGTCACCGCGAAACCGCGGGTTTCCATCGCTCGCGACAGGCGCTCCAGAAACGGCTTGTCGTCCTCGACGATCAGCAGCGAGCGGTCGGCGAGATCGTTCAGTTCGGCGATGTCGTTCAAGGCAAGGTATCCCCGGTTGCGGATGCGGAGCACTTATAGACCATATGGCGTGGTAATTTTGCACTGCCAAGGGCCCCAGCGTCGAGCAGCCCCCGTTTCCTCAATCCTTAACGCCTTTTAATCCACTGGCCCGGCAGCACTTTCCTCGGCCTCGAAGCGGACGCGCGGCCACGCGATCCGCACCACGGCGCCGTGATCGGGAAAGGTCCGGTTGGAGAACGAAACCTTTGCGCCGGTACGTTCCAGGAGCGTTCGGGCGATGAACACGCCAAGGCCGAGGCCGGCGCGTTCGCGGTGGGTTTCATCTGCGCTGCGACGCCTTGATAAATAGGGCTCGCCGATCCGTTTCAGCATGTCGGGCGCGATGCCGGGGCCGTCATCGGAGATGATGATTTCGACCGTATCCGCGTTCCACCAGGCGTTAACCTCCACCGTCGTCCGCGCGAAATCGACGGCGTTCTCCAGGATGTTGCCGACGCCATACAGAATCGCCGGGTTCCGGGCACCGACAGGCTCCCGGGTGGCTGCGACAGCAAGCCGCACCCTGATCGTGACGCCAAAATCGCGGTGCGGCGCCACCACTTCCTCGATCAGCGTAGACAGCGGCATAAGATCGAACGGCGCCCCGGACGAGGAAAGCTGGGTGATCTTGGCGAGGATGTCGCGGCAGCGCTGCGCCTGCTCGCGCAGGGTCTTCAGATCGGAGGCCAACTGGTCGTTGCCCTCGACGGTCTTTTCCAGCTCCCGCGAAATCAGGAAGATCGTCGACAGCGGCGTGCCGAGTTCATGCGCGGCGGCGGCGGCCAACCCGTCGAGCTGGGTCAGATGCTGCTCGCGCGTCAGCACCAGCTCGGTTGCGGCCAGCGCGTCGGAAAGTTTGCGCGCCTCCTCGGTCGCCTGGAATGCATAGAGACTGGTGACGCCGATCGCGAGCACGATCGAGAGCCAGACGCCGAACAGATAGATCGGCGGCAGCACCAGCGGGTCTTCACTGTCCCAGGGCAGCGGCAGATGGAAGAACACCAGCGCCGAGGAGCAGGCGACCGCCAACAGCCCGAGGCCAACCGTCATCCGGATCGGCAGCACCGTCGCCGAGATCAGGACGGGGCCGAGGAACAGAAATGAAAACGGGTTCTGCAAGCCCCCGGTCAGAAACAACAGCGCGGCCAATTCGACGATGTTGAGCGCGAGCAGCGCCGCTGCATAGACCGGTTCCAGCCGTTGCATCGGGTTGAAGGCAACCTGCAGCGCAAGATTGAGCAGCGCCGAGATACCGACGACGGCCACGCAGGCAACAACGGGAAACTCGAACTCCAGCCCATGCGCCACGATGAAGATCGCGGTGAGCTGACCGAGCGCCGCTAGCCAGCGCAGCCGGAGGATCGTATCGAGACGGACATAGCGATGCGGATGGCGGAAATCGGAGGCTGCAACGTCGGACATTGCTGGAGTTTAACTGTCGCAGCGCGCGATCACAAATTCGTTGGATCGCGTGTGGGGCAGGGCCTCATGGTTCTCCCGCCGTCCAGGAGTGCAAAGCCTTGCGCTATCAGCCGCAATGGCTCAATGAACGGGCCGTAATGGCCGATAGCGAGACAGTACCAGCGCAATCGCCCGCGGCCGGGCCGCAAGGTCCCGCCGCGATCGAGGTTGCGCATCTGATAAAACTCTACAAGACCACCCGCGCGGTCGACGATATCTCGTTCCGGATCGCGCGCGGCAGCGTCACCGGGCTGCTCGGCGGCAATGGCGCCGGCAAGACCACGACCATTGCCATGATCATGGGGCTGGTGCTGCCGACCTCGGGCCGCGTCCAGGTGCTGGGACATGCGATGCCGGAGCAGAGCGCCGAGGTGCTCGGGCGGATGAATTTCGAGAGCCCGTATGTCGACATGCCGATGCGGCTCACGGTGCGGCAGAACCTCACGATTTTCGGCCGGCTCTATGCGGTGGAGAATCTCGCCGAGCGCATTGAGCAGCTCGCCTCCGACCTCGACCTTAAAGATTTTCTCGATCGCGCCAATGGCAAGCTATCGGCCGGACAGAAGACCCGCGTCGCGCTGGCAAAGGCGCTGATCAACCAGCCGGAGCTGCTGTTGCTCGACGAGCCGACGGCCTCGCTCGATCCGGATACCGCCGACTGGGTGCGGCAGCATTTGCAGGACTATCGCAGGACCCACGACGCCACCATCCTGCTGGCCTCGCACAACATGCTGGAAGTGGAGCGGCTGTGCGACCGCGTCATCATCATGAAGCGCGGCCGCATCGAGGATGACGACAGTCCCGACCAGATCATGGCGCGCTACAACCGCACCACGCTGGAAGACGTGTTTCTCGACGTCGCGCGCGGCCGGGTGGCGGAGACCGCGCCATGAGCGCTACCGACACCCATCACGGGATCTCCGCGCACCGCATCCAGGCGATGGTGCTGCGCTACTGGTATCTCCTGATGTCGTCCTGGCCGCGGCTGTTGGAGCTGATCTACTGGCCGGCGCTGCAGATCATCACCTGGGGCTTTCTGCAGAACTACATCGCGCAGAATGACAATTTCTTCGCGCGCGCCGGCGGCACGCTGATCGGCGCTGTGATCCTCTGGGACATCCTGTTCCGCGGGCAGCTCGGCTTTTCGATTTCGTTTCTCGAGGAGATGTGGGCGCGCAACCTCGGCAACCTCATGATGAGCCCGCTGAAGCCGATCGAGTTCCTGATCTCGCTAATGATCATGAGCCTGATCCGGCTCGCGATCGGCGTGATTCCGATGACGCTGCTGGCGCTGTTCTTCTTCGATTTCAATTTCTTCGCGATCGGCCTGCCGCTGATCGCGTTCTTCTGCAACCTGATCTTCACGAGCTGGTCGATCGGGATCTTTGTTTCTGGCCTGGTGCTGCGCAACGGGCTGGGCGCCGAGAGCATCGTCTGGACGATGATGTTCGGCTTGATGCCGCTCGCCTGTGTCTACTATCCGGTCGCGGTGCTGCCGGCCTGGCTGCAATGGATCGCGTGGATGCTGCCGCCGACCTATGTGTTCGAGGGCATGCGCGCGCTATTGATCGATCACGTGCTTAGAGCCGACCTGATGGTCTGGTCACTTGCCATCAACACGGTGCTCTTTACCGCTTCCTTTGCGATCTTCCTCGCTCTTTTGCGCAGTGCCAAACATCACGGATCTTTGCTCGGGGGTGGCGAATAAGTCACAGTTTCCCGTGGTTTTCCGGGGTTTCTACGCCTTTTGGCGCGTGGACAGGCCCGTTCGGCGCATTGACGCATTATTTCGCATTCTGCACTATGCTGCGGCGCAAACAGAAGGTCAGAAATAAAATGCCGATTGGTGAGTTTGGCGGCGCACCGCCGCTGGTGGCCGAAGGCAGTCCGGCGCTCACGACGCCGATGTACTGGATGTACGAAATGGGCCACGCGTCGCTCAATCCGGCGCGCGCCGTGACCGATGCCACCAAGATCCTGTTTCAAAACCCGCTTAATCCGTGGTCGCACACCCAATTCGGCAAATCGATCGCGGCGGCCTGCGAATTGTTCGAGCGCACCACGCGCCGCTACGGCAAGCCCGAATGGGGGCTCGACTTCACCGAGGTTAACGGCATCCACACGCCGGTCGAGGTCCGCTCGATCTGGGAAAAGCCGTTCTGCCGTTTGCTGCACTTCGATCGTAAGCTGACCCGGCCGCTGCGCGCGCCCCATCCGCGCGTCCTGATCGTGGCGCCGATGTCCGGCCATTACGCGACGCTGCTGCGCGGCACGGTCGAGGCGTTCCTGCCGACGCATGAAGTCTACATCACCGACTGGTCCGACGCGCGTATGGTTCCCCTCACCGAGGGTCGCTTCGATCTCGATGACTACGTCGATTACGTCATCGAGATGCTGCATGTGCTCGGCGGCAACATGCACGTGATCGCGGTGTGTCAGCCTTCGGTGCCCGTGGTGGCGGCAGTCTCCGTGATGGAAGCCGTGCGCGATCCCTTCGTGCCGCTGTCGATGACCTTGATGGGCGGCCCGATCGATACCCGCCGCAACCCGACCTCGGTGAACAACCTCGCGGCCGAGCGCGGCATCGACTGGTTCCGCAACCATGTCATCACCAAAGTGCCGTTCCCGCATCCCGGCGTGATGCGCGACGTCTATCCGGGCTTTTTGCAGCTCTCGGGTTTCATCAGCATGAACCTCGACCGCCACACCGACGCGCACAAGGCGCTGTTCAACAATCTGGTGAAGGGCGACGGCGACATGGTCGACAAGCACCGCGAGTTCTACGACGAGTACCTCGCGGTCATGGATCTGACGGCGGAGTATTACCTGCAGACCGTCGATCTCGTGTTCGTCAAGCACGCGTTGCCCAAGGGCGAGATGACTCACCGTGGCAAGCCGGTCGATCCGTCAAAGATCCGGCGCGTGGCGCTGATGACGGTGGAAGGCGAGAACGACGACATCTCGGGGCTCGGCCAGACCGAAGCGACGCACGCTTTGTGCCCCCATATTCCCGATCATCGCCGCGTGCATTACGTGCAAAAGGGCGTCGGACACTACGGCGTGTTCAACGGATCGCGATTCCGTTCCGAAATCGTGCCGCGCATCTCCGATTTCATGATGTCGGCGACGAATACCAATGAGTCAGCGGCTAAGATCAAGCCAACATTGGTCCGTGCGGCCGAATAGCGCGCCGGCGGCACCGATTCCGTCTCGCCGATAAGTTGCTGAGAAGATTCAAACAATCCGGATTCCGGTCGAATCAAGGGGTGAGTTCAGACTCATTCCTTGACGCCGTTTTTGACGTCCGGTTCCGTCAAAAATTTTGGGTTCCAGCCCCTGCCCCTAGGGGCGATTCGTCGCCCAGCCCCTGTATATTGGGCAAATGATTTGTTTTTGCGCCGAGCGATTTAGATGCGATTTCCTTGGCGGCGGATATGGCAGAATCCGGGCGAACTCCTGCTCCCCGGACTCCAAGAAATGGCTACTCGCGCCCTCCTTTATCGGCGGCCCGCCGAACCCGCGACTCTTTTGGTCAAACACTGCTCGCAAGTCTTTGCGATCAGGCTGCGCCGACATCGGCGGGCGCGGCGTTACACCTTGCGCATTCATCCAACCGATCGCGAAGCCATCCTGACGATGCCGCCGCGCGGCACGCTCGCGGAAGCCAAGGACTTTGCGCAGCTTCACGGCGGCTGGATCGCCGCCCGTCTCGGCCGTTTGCCGAAGGCTGCGCCCTTTCAACCCGGCACGATCGTACCGTTGCGCGGCGTGCCGCATCGCCTGGTGCATCGCGCCGGCGAACGCGGCACGGTGTGGACCGAAACCCGCGACAGCGGCGAGAAGATTTTATGCGTGGCCGGCGGCTACGATCACATGGACCGACGCGTCCACGACTTCCTCAAGCGCGAAGCGCGCAAGGATCTGCACAAGGCATCGCTCGCCTATGCCGGGGAACTTGGCGTGCGGGTCAGGCGGGTGTCGATCCGCGATCAGTCGAGCCGCTGGGGTTCGTGCACCTCGGCCGGGTCGTTGTCGTATTCCTGGCGATTGATCCTCGCACCGCCCTACGTGCTCGACTATCTCGCCGCCCATGAGGTGGCGCATCTCGTCGAGATGAACCATTCAGCCAGGTTCTGGAGGGTTGTCGACCGCATCTGCATTCATGTCGAACGCGCCAAGCGCTGGCTCGACACCCACGGCAACGATTTGCATCGTTACGGGGTTGAGGATTAGTCGCTCCTGCACGCACTATTGTCATCGCACGGCTTGACCGGGCGACCCAGTATTCCAGAGACGGTGGTGATCAGCCGAGAGGCCGCGGCGTACTGGATACCCCGCCTTCGCGGGGTATGACGGCCTGAAATCGTGGCGCGCGTATCGCTACCTTCCAAACAGCCGATCCACCAGCCAGCCATCGAGTCCTGCCGCGGCTTCCGGCCGCGCATTCGGATTGGGCGGCGGCGCGGAGGTTCGTGCCGGCGCAGGCCGATATCCGCCACCTGATGGGACCGGCGTTGACTGCGGCGGCTGTGCACTGACCTGCGACGCGGTCTGGAACATGTTCGACAAAAATCCGCCGCGCTGCGCGTTCGGCAGGCCCGCCACCGGCACGCCCTGATGCGCGGAGCGCATGAAGCGGGTCCATACTTCCACCGGCAGGCCGCCGCCGGTCGCCTTCTTGGTCGGCGAGTTGTCGTCATTGCCGAGCCAGACGCCGGTGACGAGATTGGCCGTGTAGCCGATGAACCAGGCGTCGCGGAAATCCTGGCTGGTGCCGGTCTTGCCGGCGGCCATCCAGCCCGGAATCTCTGCTTTCCGCGCGGTGCCCGAGAGCAGCGTCTCCTGCATCATCGTGTTCATCATCGCGACATGGCGCGGCTCGATCACCTGGCCGAGCGGATCGGCCGTGCGCCTGTACAGCACCTTGCCTTCGTTGGTGCGAATCTTCGTCACCACATGCGGGGAGACGCCGAGTCCGCCATTGGCAAACGGCGCATAGGCGCCCACCAGCTCAATGACCGAGACTTCCGAGGTGCCGAGCGCGATCGAGGGATTGGCCTCGAGTTTTGATGAAATCCCGAGCCGGTGCGCGGTCCGCACCACGTTCTTCGGCCCCACTTCCAGGCCGAGCCGCACCGCGACCGTGTTGAGCGACATCGCCAGCGCCTGCGTCAGCGTCACCGAGCCGAAATATTCATGCGTATAGTTCTCCGGCCGCCAGCCTTTCAGGTCGAGCGGCGCGTCCTGTCGGATCGTTTCCGGCGAAAGCCCGCCCTCGATCGCGGTCAGGTAGATGAACGGCTTGAACGCCGAGCCGGGCTGGCGTTTGGCGGTGACTGCGCGGTTATACTGGCTCTCGGCGTAGTTCCGCCCGCCCACCATGGCGCGCACCGCGCCGTCGGGCGTCATCGCGACCAACGCGCCTTGCGTGACATGGAACTTCACGCTCTTGGCCGCCAGCTCGTCGATGATCGCGGCTTCCGCCACGCTCTGCAGCTTCGGATCGATCGTGGTCTCGACCACGATGCTCTGGTCGATCTGGCCGACGAGATCGTCGAGCACTTCGCCGATCCAGTCGGCGACGTAGTTGATGGTGCCGGCGCCGGCCGGCCTCACGTTGTAGGAGGGATGGCCGATCGAAGCCTTGGCCTGGGCGTCGCTGATGAACTTGGCTTCCGCCATCGCCGCGAGCACGATCTGGGCGCGCGCTTCCGCGCCCTCGGGGTTGCGGTTCGGCGCCAGCCGCGACGGCGACTTGACGAGACCGGCCAGCATCGCGGCTTCCGCGACCGTGACGTTCTTCGCCGGCTTGCCGAAATAACGCTGCGCCGCCGCCTCGACGCCATAGGCGCCGGAGCCGAAATAGACGCGGTTCAGGTAAAGCTCGAGAATTTGGTTCTTGGAATGCTTGCGCTCCAGCCATAGCGCGAGCTCCACTTCCTGCAGCTTGCGCGCGATCGTCCGTTCCTGGGTCAGGAACAGGTTTTTCGCGAGCTGCTGCGTCAGCGTCGAGCCGCCCTGCGAAACGCCGCGATGCAGGATGTTGGCGACCGCCGCGCGTGCAATGCCGACCGGATCGATGCCGTAATGCGAATAGAAGCGGCGGTCCTCGATCGCGATGAACGCCTTCGGCAGATAGGGCGGCAGATCCTTCAGCGCGACATTGGCGCCCGGCGCTTCGCCGCGCGAGGCCAGCACGCTGCCGTCGATGCCGACAATCTGGATGGTTGGCGGGCGCTTTGGAATTTCCAGCGACTGGATTGCCGGCAGATGCGCGCCGACCCAGACCACGACGCCGATGATCGCGATCGCCGCCCACAGGCCGAGCACCGCGCCCCAATAAACGAGACGGCCAAACCTGAAGCGGCGTTTCGAGCGCCGCTTCGCTCCGCTACGCGCCGCGCGCGGCTTACGCTCGCGCGGCGGCTCGTCCTCGTCGTCATCGTGCTTGCGCTTCGGCACTGGCTTTTTCGGTTTGTCGTCGTCGGTGGCTGCCGGAATGCGATCCTCGGGCGAGAGGCGCAGCTCCGCGAGCGCTGCCGGAAGCCCAAACAGCGGCTCCTTGCGTCCGCCGCTCTTTTTCCGTCTCCACGTCATGCCAAACGCCGTTCACACCCGTCCCGCCGCACGCTACCGGTCGCTGTTTAAGGGTCGGTTACGGAAAGGTTAATGCCGGATTAGGAGGTGCGGCGGGGCTGTACTAGGATTGACGCAAACGACAGCGTTTGCAGGAGAAAACGGCATGGGCCATATCGATCCGACCAAGGAAGTGTTTGCGCAATTTCGGGCCAATGACCGGCCGGGTCCGATCCACATGCTCAATCTGGTCCGGCTGCGCGCCGAGGCGGCCTACCCCGACGGCCGCAAGGCGACCGGCGCGGAGGCCTATGCCGCCTATGGGCGCGAAAGCGGTCCGGTGTTCGAACGGCTCGGCGGACGGATCGTGTGGCAGGGCAGGTTCGAGCTGATGCTGATCGGACCGCAGGAGGAGCGCTGGGACCATTGCTTCATCGCCGAATATCCGAGCGTTGCGGCGTTTGCGGAAATGATCCGCGATCCCGTCTACCGCGAGGCGGTAAAGCACCGCCAGGCCGCGGTCGAGGATTCCCGCCTGATCCGCCACGCCGTGCTGCCGGCGGGCAAGACGTTCGGCGAGATTCCGAAGTAGGGTTCGAAAAAATCGGCGGCCCCGAGGGGCCGCCGATCGCTTCTTTCCGCCGATTGTTTCGATTGGTTCGCCGCGACTAGCCCGCCGGACCTGCGTCCTCAAGGATCGGGCCGAACATTTCCCAACGCTCGCCGTTGAACTTCATCATCTGCAGTTGCTTGTTGACGCGATAGTCGGTCGGCGTGGTGGTCACCGAGATGCCCGGCAGCAGCAGGTCGAGTTGAACGTTCTTCAGGTTGGTGGCCTGTTTCAACACGTTCTCGCGGGTCAGATTGTCACCGCATGCCTTCAGCACATGGATCAGCAATTGCGTGGTCATGTAGCCATAGGAGTTGAAGCTCGAGTCCTTGTCGCCCTCGGGATAGTACTTCGCCATGAACTCGAAATACTTCTTCATGCCGGCGTCGTCCTTCCAGGTCGGATCGAGCGGATCCTTGCCGTAGTTGACGCTGATCACTCCCTTGGAGGCTTCGAGCCCCGCAGGCTTCATGACCGCGCCGACGGAGGTCGCGTTGATGTCGAGGATGTGCACCGGCTTCCAGTTGAGTTCGGCGATCTTCTTGATGGCCTGCGCCGCCTGCTTGGGCGTCGTCGCCGAGAAGAACAGGTCCGCGCCGGCGTCCTTGATCTTGAGGATCTGCGAATCGATGGTCGGGTCGGAGACTTCGTAGGAAGCTTCCGCCACCACCATCTTCGCGGCCTTGTCGCCGAGGCCGGCCTTGATGCCGTTCAGATAGTCCTTACCGAGGTCATCGTTCTGATAGAGGATGCCGATCTTGGCGTTCGGATGTTCCTTCAGGATGTACTGGCCGTAGATGCGCCCTTCGACGAAGTAGTTGGGGTTGAAGCCCATCGTCCACGGGAAATTCTTCGGATCGGTAAACTTCGACGCGCCGGTGGCGGCAAACAGCTGCGGCACCTTCTTCGAGTTGAGATATTTCTGGACCGCTGCGTTCGAAGGCGTTCCGAGAACCTGGAAGGTCAGCAGCACCTCGTCGCTCTCGACCAGCTTGCGCACCTGCTCGACCGCCTTGGGCGGCGAGTAGGCGTCGTCATACTGGATCAGATTGATCTTGCGGCCATTCACGCCGCCCTGGTCGTTGATCATCTTGATATAGGCCGCCTGGGTCTTGCCGATCGTGGCATAGGAGGAGGCGGGGCCGCTGAATGGATTGGTTTGCCCGATCTTGATCTCGGTATCGGTTGCGCCGGTGTCGTACTTTTTCTGCGCCGACGCCGTCGAAACCGACAGCGCAAGCGCGAGCGCCGTGCCGGTGGCCAGATGGAAAATACCCTTCCTCATAATGCTGCATTCCTCGTGAGTTTATGATTGAGCCGATGAGCTTGCCCGCTGCCGTTAGGCCGGGCGCGCCTCATCGCTGCCGCAATAGTGGCGGAAGCCATGTTGCAATGCAAGACGCAGTTGGGGATGCAGGACTTTTTGGTGAAGGAGGCGGGTTCCGCCTGCACAAAAAGAATCCAATGCGCCGCTTGCCTTCAATTAATGCAAAGGCTCAGAGGAGATCTCGTGTCCCGGACGCGGGGCAGCCTAGGCGATGCGAAGCATCGTCCGGTAGCGCTGCTCCGCAGAGCCGGTACCCAATACAGAGAGCGGCGGTGGGTCCTGGCTCTGCGGCGCATCGTTGCACGCTGCGCCGCGTCCGGGACACGGGCCTAACCGCTCGGTCCGGTATCCTCGATGATCGGGCCGAACAGCTCCCAGCGCTCGCCGTTGAACTTCATCATCTGCATCTGCTTGTTGATACGGTAGTCGGTCGGCGAGGTGTTGGTGACCATGCCGGGCAGCGACAGGCTGCCGGTGAGGTTCTTCAGATTGGCCGCCTGCTTCATGATGTTTTCGCGGGTGAGATTGTCGCCGCATTGCTGCAGGATCTTCACCAGCAATTCCGCCGTCGCGTAGCCATACGTGTTGACGGTGTTGAGCTTGTCGCCCTCCGGGTAATATTTGTCCATGAAGGCGAAATAGGCCTTGATGCCGGGATCGTCCTTCCACTGCGGATCGCCCGGATCCTTGCCGTAGTTGGTCGAGATGATGTCCTTGGAGATGTCGAGGCCCGCCGGCTTCAGCGTCGCCGAAACCGGGCTGGCATTGATGTCGAGGATATGGACCGGCTTCCAGCCGAGGTCGGCGACCTTCTTGATCGCTTGCGCCGCAAACTTCGGCGTCGAGGCGTCGTAGAGCAGGTCGGCGCCGGCTGCTTTCAATTTGACGATCTGTGAGTCGATGGTCGGATCGGTCAGCTCGTAGGAGACTTCGGCGACGATCATTGACGCGGCCTTGGAGCCGAGCCCTTCCTTCAGGCCCGTGACGTAGTCGCGGCCGAGATCGTCGTTCTGATAGAGAATGCCGATCTTGGCGTTGGGATGATTTTGCAGAATGTATTTGGCGTAGATGCGCCCTTCCGACTGGTAATTGGGATTGTATCCCATGGTCCAGGGGAAGTTCTTGGGATCGGTGAATTTCGAGGCGCCGGTCGCGGCGAGGAGCTGCGGCACCTTCTTGGCGTTGAGGTATTTCTGCACGGCGGCGTTCGAGGGCGTGCCGATGATCTGGAAGGTGAACAGCACCTCGTCGCTCTCGACCAGCTTGCGCACCTGCTCGACGGCTTTCGGCGGCGAGTAGGCGTCGTCATACTGGATCAGGTTGATCTTGCGGCCGTTGATGCCGCCTTTTTCGTTGATCATCCTGAAGTAGGCGGCCTGCGTCTTGCCGATGCCGGCATAGGCGGAGGCCGGTCCCGAGAACGGAACGGTCTGGCCGATCTTGATCTCGGTATCGCTCGCGCCGGTATCGTATTTCTTCTGCGCGTTGGCGGGTGACGCCAGCGCGATCGCGACCGCCGTGCCTGCGATCAGATGAAGAACGCCACTTCTCATATCGCTGCTCCCTTCCCATAATCTCGACCGATGATCCTGTTCCGGTCATCCGTTCGGAAGGCCGGACGTCATCGTTGGGAGCGAGTGTGGCGGAACGGTTTTGCCAATGCAAGGCAGTACGGGGAGGCCGTTATGCCAGCCGGAGCAGCACCAAGGCGAGCGCCGTGGGCGCCGCCTGCACGTAGAGGATCCGGACAACCGGCAGCGGAATTCGGGTGGACACCAATACGCCGCAGGTGAAAAGTGCGGGCCGCTCGCGGATATTTTCAGGGGTGACGATGCCGGAGAACTTCAACCTCGACCGCCTGCCAACGCCGATCGGCACGGCGCTATTGGTTACCGATGCGGACGGCCTGCTCCGCGCGCTGGACTGGGAAGACTATGAGCCGCGCATGAAGCAATTGCTGCGCCTGCATTATGGCGCGGTGAATTTGAACAACGGGCGGGCGCCGCGTGATTTGCGCGCCGCCTTGACCGGCTATTTCAAGGGTGACCTCGACCGCCTCGCAGCGATCGAATGGCGCGTCGCCGGCACGCCGTTCCAGCAGAAGGTCTGGAACGCGCTACCGAAGATCGCGGCAGGGACAACGATGAGCTATGGCGCGCTCGCCGCAAAACTTCGGATGCCACGCGCCGTCCGCGCCGTCGGCCATGCCAACGGTTCGAATCCGATCAGCGTGGTCCTGCCCTGCCACCGCCTGATCGGCGCCAACGGTTCGCTGGTGAAGTACGGCGGCGGCCTGGAGCGCAAGCGCTGGCTGCTCAAGCACGAGGGCGTGGAGATTGCGTGCTCGGGAACAGGAGAAGCGGATCGGCCGGGCGCGTTGCGCTCGGCGTCGTCACCCGTTTCAAGTCAATCGGGGTCACGGGGCGCGTTTCGCATGTCCGCGAAGGATATAGATGAATACAATCAGCAGAGGTCCCCACGCCAGCACTGCGCCCACCAGCATCGCATTTACTGTTGCCATGCTGGCTGCTCCGCGATCACCGGCACGATAGATGGTCTCTGTGCGCCGCAGGTTCCGGCACCTGGTAGAGCCACTTCCAATATGTCCGGTTGCGCTCCAGTTGACGCTTGTAGATCTCGCGGCACTTCGCCGAACAGAACTGCTGGAAGTACCAGCTACGCCGGACCAGCCCGAAGGGACGCTTGCATTCCGGATTTCCGCAACAATTTTTCATGACGCAGCCTCCGCATTGGCACGCCGTATCCAGCGAATGAAACTCTCGTGGCTCTTGTCGAGACAGAAGCGCCCGCAATAGCGTTCGCGCGCTGGATTTCGCAGAGAGATGATTTTGGGCCCTTCGCTGTCACACTCGGCGCAACGCAGTTCTGTACGCATGGCGACCTCCTTTCCGAGGAATTGCCGCTTGCCGATCAAAATGTGTGATGCTTCGCGCCCTTCGCTTCTCGAAGGACGATGCGAAGTCTGGCGCGGTCGCGGCTTATCTTCAATTCGTCCAGATGTTTGGCGAGATCATCCTTACGTATGCTGGCTCGCCCCGGAGCGTTTTCCAGCGAAAGCCTGCCCCGGACTTGATCCGGGGTGGACACCGGTTCGCGTCAAGAAAACGCGTCAAAACAAGAATCTAGTGCCCGGTTCTGATTCAATCAGAACCGAAAGGCTCGAGAGCCGGATCGGCTCATTTGGTTGCGGCCTCGCCATTTGGCGCCAGCGCGGCTTCGAGGCATTTGATCAGCGTTTCCCCGTCGCACGGCTTGCTCAAGAAGCAGGTCGCTCCCGCCTTCATGGCCCGGGCGCGGTCGCTTTCGACCGAAAAAGCCGTTACGAAGATGACGGGAAGGCGATGGCCGGTGGCGAGCAAATGAGCTTGCAGCTCGAGCCCGCTCATGGCGGGCATCCTGACATCCGTTATCACGCACGAAGTGTCATTCAGATGCGGCGATTGCAGAAACTCCTCGGCCGACGCAAATGAATGGACGACGTAACCAAGCGACCTGACGAGATTATGGGTCGCGGCGCGAACCGACCCGTCGTCGTCGATGATTGATATGGCCCGATTGGACAAGACGCTTCTTTCTGGAGACGACCAGAGGATGTCTTTTTGCTGTGCCGCCGCGTATCGGGAGAGTGCGCTGCAAATCAGCGAGGGAAAATCATACTTAGGTTTGCGCCCGGCCGGATGCAGGCCCGATCCCGAGTAGCTCGGCCATCCGTACCAGATCGGGCAGCGACTTCGCTCCCATTTTCCGCATGATATGCCCGCGATGTATCTTCACGGTGATCTCCGCCAGGCCAACTTCGGCGGCGATCTGCTTGTTCATGAGCCCCGACGTAACCAGCGCCATCACCTGTCGCTCCCGGGGAGTTAGCGTCGCGAAAAGCGCGTGCAGCTCCGAGAGAACCATCGCTTCGTTACGGCTGTTGCGGTCGCGCTCGATTGCCGCGGTTACGGCATCCAGCATGTCCTGATCGCGGAATGGCTTGGTCAAAAAATCGACGGCGCCGGCCTTCATCGCGCGGACCGTCATCGGAATATCGCCATGACCGGTCATGAAGATGATCGGAATGTGAATGTCGGCCTTGGCCAGTTCGGCCTGAAAGTCGAGGCCGCTCAGCCGGGGCAGCCTGATGTCAAGGATCAGACAACTGGGGGCATTCGGAAGCTTGTGCTGCAGAAACTCGTGAGCTGAACCGAACACCTCGACGCGCAATCCCACTGAGCGAAAGAGATTGCTCAGTGCCTCACGTACCGATGCGTCGTCGTCGATGACGAAGACCACCGGTTCCTCGACGCTTGCGAGGCTGGAAGGGGATGCCGGCCGCGCGGTCACGCTGCATCCTCCTGGGTTAACGGCAAGGTGAACTGGAATGTCGCGCCAGGGCCGGCATTTCCGGACGCGGACAGCCGCCCGCCATGAGCGCCGATGATGGAGCGGCAGATCGACAGGCCCATTCCCATGCCGCTGGATTTGGTGGTGAAGAAGGCGTCGAACAGCCGGCCAGCGTTCTCGGCTGCGAGGCCAACGCCGCAATCCTTCACCGTCACCACGATCTGCCCGTCTTCGTCCTGGCATGTCCGGATCACGAGCTCCCGCGCCCGGTCCGTGACCGGCTGCATCGCCTCGATGCCATTGATGACCAGGTTGAGAATGACCTGTTGCAACTGGACCCGATCGGCGATGACCAGCGGCAGGTCGGGGGAGAGCTCAAGCCGCAACGATACCTGGTGGCTGAGCAGCTCATGCTGCACGAGGCTGATGACCTCGTTGATGACATCGTTAATGTGAAGCGCTGCCTTCTGATCGGTCGCCTTGCTCACGAGCGCGCGGACCCGCTGGATCACTTCGCCGGCACGATTGCCGTCCTTGATGATCGCTTCCATTGTCCCGCGCGCTTCCTTCAGATCGGGAGGCTCACGGTCGAGCCAACGCCGGCATGCGGCGGCATTGGTGACCACGGCGGCGAGCGGCTGGTTCACTTCGTGGGCGATCGAGGCGGCAAGTTCACCGAGGGCAGTCACGCGCGTGACATGCGCAAGCGTCGCCTGCGCTTCATGCAATTCCATCTCGGCTCGCTTGCGCGCCGTGATATCGGTTACCGCCCCAACGAATTCGATGGCGCCGGATGCATCCTTCACCGCATGCGCGGTGGCGTGGACATGCTTGATCGAGCCGTCGGGCATCAGCAATCGATAGCTATGCGCGAAGTCCTTGCCCTCGCTGGACGCGCGGTCGATGGTCCGTTGCACGCGTCCGCGATCGTCCGGATGAATGCGTTGAATGACGGTGGCGAACTTGATGGAGGGAGCCTTTTTGAATCCAAATATTCTGAAAGTCTCTTCCGACCAGATGAGCTCGCCGCTGGTGACGCGCAAGCCGAAGCTGCCGGTGTGGCTCAATCGCTGGGCTTTGGCCAAATACATTTTCGCTCTGCCGCAGCGCATTTTCAGCCTGCTTGCGCTCCGTGATGTCCTCGCACGCGATCAGGACGATCAGTCGGCCGTCCAGCCGCCGCACCGCTTTGGCGTTCTCGCGAACCCAAAGGGTTGAGCCGTCCTTGCGAACCTTGCATATCTCCCAATTGTGGGTCTCGCCGATATTCTCCAGGCATATGGCGACGTTGCTCTGGGCGGCGCGTTGCTCTTCGGCAGGAAAGACTTTCAGCACGGATTTCCCGAGCAATTCGCTGACGGAGTAGCCAAGTTGTGCGGCGCCGAACGTGTTGACGGACAGCACGGTTCCCGTCGCATCGACCATGAAGTACATCACCGGGTTATGCTCGAACACCTCCTTCCATTGCGCCTGGCTATGACGCAGCTTCTCGATCGCGCGCGCTTCGGCGCTCAGGCGGCCCTCAAGCACGGCTTCCATCTGCCGCCGCGTACGCCCCACCAGGCCCATCATGATCAATGAGGCGGCAATCGAAGCGATGAGCAGCACGATCGCAATGAAATGAGGGGTGGTCGTCGGCGCCGGGCCGAGCAGCAGCCAGATTCCGGCCACCGCGCCCAACGCCAGCGCCATGCTGCCGAGCAGCCATTGCTCGGCTGAGCTCCGGGACTTTATCGTCGGCTTACGCATCATCAGCACTGACACTCGGCCATCCCGAGCGGCGCTGCGTCGCCAGGTGTTCGCGACCATCAGCGGCGACAACGTCGCCCTCCTAACAGGCTGGATACTAGCAGCTTTTCGGATTTCCGGCGGGTAAAATCGGCCGATCCTTTGCGGCACCTTGACCTCCAGGCGCGATCTTCCGTCGCGCGAGGGCAGGTTGCGATCCTAAACCTCGGTATGGTCCGCCCAACCGAATGGAACGTTTGGATCAACCTCCGTTCAATGGTCCGGTCCTTCTCGAAGACTACGCTGATTGGCTAACCGGATGGCGGCGGACCGCCGGTCCTCCATGCGGGAAGAGTGTTACGGAACACCCAACGAGCTGACCCCTTGCCGGTCGCAACCGTCGCTGTGGTCAAACGTCAGGGATCCACCGACCGAATTTCAGGGGGATTGATATGCCGAAAGCACACCTGCATTTGATCCTTTGCTCTGACGACATCGATCCCGAGACAAATCGCCGCGACCGCAGGTTTCAGCCTATCGTTATCGATGGAGGCAGGCGAACAAACGTCGTTCCGGCAGAGAACCCGTGCGAAGGCCTGTTTGACCTGTTCGATCTCGGCCTCCTGATTGCACAGGCAAACTATCTTACCTTCATCGCTGCGAGCTTGATCGCGCTCGAGTATCACGCTCGGGCTGCGGCCGAACGGACTACTTAGCAGCGCAGGGTGGGCAAAGGCGCGCATGCGCCGTGCCCACCATCTATCGGCGATCACTCTTCTCTGATGCGCGTCGTCCCTTCGTTCGCAGGGACGACAGTCCGTAGGATGGGTAGAGCGCAGCGAAACCCATCACTGTCTCTCCACATGATTGATGGGTATCGCTTCGCTCCACCCATCCTACGGGACTGAAAGAACCCTACGCCGCCGGCTTGGCGACGTTGTCTTCGGCAGAGAGCAGATGGATCAGCGCGCTCTTGATCGCAGCCTGCCGGGTCGGCGCGTTGATCTGGGCGCCGAGCAAATCGGTGACGTAGAACACGTCGCGGGCGCGCTCGCCGAAGGTCGCGACATGGGCGGAGGCGATGTTGAGGTTGAGCTTCGAGATCGCCGTGGTGAGCTGATACAACAGGCCGGGGCGGTCGAGGCCGGAGACCTCGATCACGGTGTAGCGGTCCGACCACTGGTTGTTGATGGTGACCTCCGGCTCGACCACGAAAGCGCGCACCTTTCCGCGGTTGGCGGCCTTGCGCGCCACCACTTCTGGCAGCCGCAATTTGCCCTCGAGCACGTGCTCGATCATCTCGCCGATGCGGGTCGCGCGCCGTCCCTCGTCCTCGTCGCGGTCATATTCCCTGGAGATCGAGATGGTGTCGAGCGCGCGGCCGTCGGTGGTGGTGTAGATCTGCGCGTCGACGATGTTGGCGCCGGCGGACGCGCAGGCGCCGGCGATGATCGACAGCAGCCACGGATGGTCGGTGGCCAGTATCGTCAATTCGGTAACGCCGCGCGCCTCGTCGAAGCCGACATTGATCGCGAGCTGATGCCCGGCCTGTTCGCTGGCGCGGATAAAGCGCGCCTGGCGGATTTTTCGCTGCAGATCGACCTTGAGCCAATAGGCCGGATAATGCCGCCCGATATAGGCATTGAGCTCCTCCTCCGGCCATTCGGTGAAGGCGGCGCGGAATTCCGACTGCGCCACCGCGATGCGCTGCGCGCGGTTCACTTCCGAGAAACCGCCGGTCAGGACCGGCTCGGTCTCGTAATACAGCGTGCGCAGCAACTGCGCCTTCCAGCCGTTCCACACCCCGGGGCCGACGCCCCTGATATCGGCGGTGGTCAGGATGGTCAGAAGCTTCATCTGCTCGACGGATTGCACGACGGCGGCAAAATTCTCGATCGTCTTGCGGTCGGAGAGGTCGCGCGACTGCGCCACCGTCGACATCGTCAGATGCTCTTCGATCAGCCAGGCCACCAGCTCGGTGTCGGCGGTGTTGAAGCCGAGCCGCGGGCACAATCGCCGCGCCACCCTGGCGCCCGCGATCGAATGATCCTCCGGACGGCCCTTGGCGACGTCGTGCAGCAAGGTCGCGACATAGATCACCGCGCGATGCTCGGGCTGGATCTTGCGGAACAGGTCGCTGGCGACCGTGAACTCGTCATTGCCGCCGCGCTCGATCTCCTGCAGGAAGCCGATGCAGCGGATCAGATGCTCGTCGACCGTATAATGGTGGTACATGTTGAACTGCATCATCGACACGATCTTGCCGAAGGCGCGGATGAAGTGACCGAGCACGCCGGTCTCGTTCATCCGCCGCAGCACGGTCTCGGCGTCGTTCGACGTCAGGATCTCCATGAACAGCCGGTTGGCTTCCGGATTTTCGCGAAGCTGGCTGTTCACCAGTTTCAGCGAGCGCGTCACCGTGCGCATCGCGTCGGGATGGAAGGCGAGGTTGTTTTTCTGCGCCAGATGGAAGATGCGGATCAGGTTGACCGGGTCGTGCTTGAAGACGTCGGTCGCGGCGAGGTTGATGCGGTTGTTGTCGATAATGAAGTCGTCGCTGTCGGGCACCCGCCGCCGCTTGGGGGCCGGCCGCAGCCGCGCCACCATCCGGCTCAGGACCGGCGCGGGCTTGGCCTGCTCCTCTTCCAGCTTGGCGCACAGGATCGCGGTGAGGTCGCCGACGTCCTTCGCCACCAGGAAGTAGTGCTTCATGAAGCGCTCGACATCCTGCATGCCGGGGTGCGAGGTATAGCCGAGGCGGACTGCGATCTCGCGCTGCATGTCGAAGGACAATCGTTCCTCGGCGCGCCCCGAGACGAAATGCAAATTGCAGCGCACCGACCACAGGAAATCGGCGCAGCGGCGAAAGGTGCGGTATTCCTGCGCGTCGAACACGCCGCGCTCGACCAACTCCCCGGTTTCGCGCACGCGGTAGACGTATTTGGCGATCCAGAACAGCGTGTGCAGGTCGCGCAAGCCGCCCTTGCCGTCCTTGACGTTGGGCTCGACCAAATAGCGCGATTGCCCGGCGCGGCGGTGGCGCTCCTCGCGCTCGGCGAGTTTGGCGGTGACGAAATCGGCAGCCGTGCCCTGCACGACGTCCTTGTCGAACCGGGCCACCAGCTCGTCATAGAGCGGCCGGTCGCCGGTCAAGAACCGCGTCTCCAGGATCGCGGTGCGGATCGTCATGTCGCCGCGCGCCTGGCGGATACACTCATCGACCGAGCGCGTGGCGTGGCCGACCTTCAATCCCATGTCCCACAGGCAATAGAGAATGGCTTCGGCGACCTGCTCGCCCCAGGCGGTCTGCTTGTAGGGCAGGATGAACAACAGATCGATGTCGGATTCCGGCGCCATCAGTCCGCGGCCGTAGCCGCCGGTGGCGACGACGGCCATGCGCTCGGCGCCAGAGGGCACGTGCGAGCGATAGAGATGCCGCGTCGCAGCCGCGTAGAGGATGCGGATAATTTCGTCCTGCATGAAGCAAAGCCGCTCCGCACAGCGGCGGCCGTGGCGATCCTTCAGCAGCACGGCCTGCGCGGTGGCGCGCGCCGCGATCATCTCGGCCTTGAGCAGTTGCGTCAGCGCCGAGCGGAACACGTCCTCGCGGCCGGCATGTTTTTCGGCCAGCGCATCGACCGCTGCGGTGATCCGCGCGGTATCGAAACGGTCATCCGCCCCGGAGCGGTCCTCTGTCACGATGCTGTCCATGATCTCCCCGATATCGGACGGCGCAGGGGCTGTCACGGGCGATTGTAAGGTCAACGCAAAGCTATGCCGCCGCCTCAGCGAATGCTAGCCATAACCCGTTGGAAAGGCGTGGATTTCCAAAATGTCATGCGCGCCGCCGCAGGGCGTGATGACAGCAGGTCGCTAGCCGATTATATCGGCTCACACAAACACAGTCGGGAGAGAGCAAGATGGACGCCGCCGAACTTCGCGCGATGCAGGCCCCGCTCAAGGAACGCTACAAGTCTGACCCTTCCGCCGCCGTCATTACCCTCAAAGCCAAAGGCTCGATCGACAATGAAGGCATCGCCTGTAAGGTCGAGACCGGCCGCGCGCTGGCGGTCGCCGGCCTTCACCCCGCCACCGGCGGCTCCGGCCTGGAGCTCTGCTCCGGCGACATGCTGCTCGAAGCCCTGGTCGCCTGTGCCGGCGTGACGCTGAAGTCGGTGGCCACCGCCACCGATATTCCCCTGAAGACCGGCAACGTCATCGCCGAGGGCGATCTCGATTTTCGCGGCACGCTCGGCGTCGACAAGGAAGCCCCGGTCGGCTTCGAGGAGATCCGCCTGCGCTTCGAGGTCGCAACCGACGCCCCGCAGGACAAGCTTGATCTGCTGCTCAAGCTGACGGAGCGTTATTGCGTGGTCTATCAGACCATCAAGAACGGCCCGAAGGTCTCGGTGTCGATGAAGCGGGTGTGATCGCTCGTTTACCCTCCCCTGGAGGGGGAGGGTCGACGCTCCCAAAGGGAGCGGCGGGGTGGGGTGAAGGTCCCTCCTCGCGAACAGTGCCCGAGTTGAGAGATCACCCCACCCCGTCGAGCATTTCGCTTCGCTCCATGCTCGTCGACCCTCCCCCTCCAGGGGAGGGTAAGAGGTCAGCATGTCCCCCGAACTCGCCTTCCTCCTGACGCTCGGCTTGCGCATGGCGATCACCGCGGCGTTCGTGGTGACGGCTTCCATCGTCACCGAACGCTCAGGCCCCGTCATCGGTGCGCTGATCGCGACGCTGCCGATCTCGGCGGGGCCGTCCTACGTATTCCTCGCGCTCGATCATGACGCGGCCTTCATCGCCGAGGGCGCGCTGGCGAGTCTGCCGATCAATGCCGCGACGATATTCCTGGGCCTGACTTACGTCGTGCTGGCGCAGCGCCACAGCGCGCTGCTCAGTTGCCTTGCGGCGGTCGCGGTGTGGATCGCGCTCGCCACGATCATCCGCTCCGTGCAATGGTCGCTCGCAGGCGGCCTGATCGTGAATGCCATTGCATTTGCCATCTGCGTCCCGCTGCTCGCCCGCTACCGCCACGCCAAAATGCCGCCGATCCGGCGCCGCTGGTACGACATTCCGCTGCGGGCATCGCTGGTCGCAACGCTGGTGGCGACCGTTGTCACCACCTCGAGCTGGGTCGGTCCCAAGATCAGCGGCATCATCGCGCTGTTCCCGATCGTGTTCACCTCGATGATGCTGATCCTGCATCCGCGCATCGGCGGTCCGCCGACGGCGGCCGTGCTTGCCAACAGCGCCTGGGGATTGATGGGGCTCGGCATCGCGATTGCCGTGCTGCATGTCGCCGCCCTGCAGTTCGGCTCGGCGATCGGGCTGAGCCTGGCGCTGGCGACGTGTGTGGGGTGGAATCTCGGCCTGTTCTGGTGGAGCAAGCGGAAGGCTGCGCACTAATCGCCGTCATCGCTTCCGCCTTTGCGTGGAATCTTTAGCGCATCCGATAATAGAGCATCCAATAGAAGCCGGCCGATACAGCGATCGACATCAGCGCGGCGCTGGCTGTCGCCGCTGGCGGCAACCTCTGCCACCGGCGGATTTCCTGCATCAGGATCAGCGGCACGAACGGCGACAGCAGGAAAATCAGCACCAGCGGTATCGCCCAGCCCGAAGAAAAGATCATTACGCCGCAGATCAGGGCCTGCGGCAGGCCGAACAGAAGCGCGAGCCACACCAGCAGCGTCGCGACCTGTTTCATTTGTCCGCCTTCGATGCGAGCGTCTTCAGTTTGTAGAGCGCCTCCAGCGCCTCGCGCGGCGACATCTCGTCGGGATGCAGCGCCTTCACGGCTTCCATCAATTGCTCCGCCTCGCTCGGGGCTGCGGCTTCCGCGGCGGCGCGGGAGGGGACGGCGAACAGCGGCAGATCGTCGGCGAGTGCGCGCGCGGTCTGGCCGCGGTCCTGGGCTTCGAGCTTCGCCAGCACCGACTTGGCGCGCGCGATCACGGCCGGTGGAAGCCCTGCGAGCTTGGCGACCTGGATGCCGTAGGATCGATCGGCCGAACCCGGCAACACCTCGTGCAGGAATACGACATCGCCCTGCCACTCCTTGACGCGCACGGTGGCGTTGAACATCCGCGGGAGCTTGGCGGAAAGCGCGGTCAGCTCGTGATAATGCGTGGCGAACAGCGCGCGGCAGCGGTTGGCCTCGTGCAGGTGCTCGATCGCGGCCCACGCGATCGAGAGGCCGTCGAAGGTGGCGGTGCCGCGGCCGATCTCGTCGAGGATGACCAGCGAGCGCTCGCTGGCCTGATTCAGGATCACGGCGGTCTCGACCATCTCGACCATGAAGGTGGAACGGCCGCGCGCGAGATCGTCGGCCGCGCCGACGCGTGAGAACAGGCGGTCGACGACGCCGATCCGGGCGCGCGACGCCGGCACATAGGAGCCGATCTGCGCCATCAGCGCGATCAAGGCGTTCTGCCGCAGGAACGTCGACTTACCGGCCATGTTCGGGCCGGTGATCAACCAGATCTGACCCGACTTCTGGCCCGGCCCCGGAGAAAGGTCGCAGGCGTTCGCGATGAACGGTTGGCCGTCGCGCTTCAGCGCCTGTTCGACCACCGGATGCCGGCCGCCTTCGACAGCGAAACCGAGCGAACTGTCGACCTCTGGCCGCACGTAATTGTCGTCTACCGCCAGCTTCGCCAGCGCGGTCGCGACGTCGAGCAGCGCGAAGGCATGTGCCGCGGCGCGCAGGTCGTCGCTGGCGGCGAGCGCCATCGCCGAGAGCCGCTCGAAGATTTCCAGCTCCAGATTGAGCGCGCGGTCGCCGGCATTGGCGATCTTGGCTTCGATCTCGCCGAGCTCGGCCGTGGTGAAGCGAACCTGCCCGGCCAGCGTCTGGCGGTGGATGAAGGTTGCGTTCAGCGGCGGCGCCATCAGCCTGTCGCCGTGCTGCGCGGTGACCTCGACGAAATAGCCGAGGACGTTGTTGTGGCGGATCTTGAGCGCCTTGATGCCGGTGTCGTCGGCGTAGCGCGCCTGCATCGCGGCGACCACGAGGCGGGAGGCGTCGCGCAAGTTTCGGCTCTCATCGAGCGCGGGCTCGTAGCCCTCGCGGACGAAGCCGCCGTCGCGCTTGATCAGGGGCAGTTGCTCGGCGAGTGCGCGTTCGAACTCGCGCGCGAGATCGCGCGAGGGGCGGCGCAGCACCTCCGTCACGGCGATGATTTCAGCCGGTGCGGCTTCGAGCTGCCCGAGGCGCGCCAGCGCCTGGTCTGCCGCGAGAATGCCGTCGCGCAAAGCTGCAAGGTCGCGCGGGCCACCGCGACCGACCGACAGTCGCGCCAATGCGCGCGACATGTCGGGTGCGGCGCGCAGCGTGGTCCTGATGTCATCACGTGCAGCGCTGTCGGCGACAAATGCCGCAATCGCATCCAGCCGCCGTGCAATCGCAACGCTGTCGGTGAGCGGCGCGGCGAGCCGTTGCGCCAGTAGCCGGGAGCCTGCGGCGGTAACCGTGCAGTCGATCGCATCCAGCAGCGATCCGCGCCGCTCGCCGGCGAGCGTCCGGGTCAGTTCGAGATTGGCGCGGGTGGCGGGATCGATCGCCATCGTCGTGCCCGCAGCCTCGCGCGACGGCGGCGACAGCGGCGGGCGCTTACCGACCTGCGTGCGGTCGATATAGGTGACGGCGGCGGCCGCGGCGGTCGCCTCCAGCCGCGACATCGCGGAAAGGCCATCCATGGTCGCGACCGCGAAATAGTCGCACAGCCGCCGCTCGGCGGTGGCGCCGTCAAAGACGTCGCGGGTCAAAGGCGTCACTGAGGGCAGTTCGCGCAGCAGCGCGCCCAGATCAGGATCGCCATAGAGCGCATCGGTAACGATCGCTTCATTCGGATTGATCCGCGCCAGCGTCGCCGCAAGTTCCGCGGTCGAGCATTCCGTGACCATGAATTCGGAAGTCGAAATGTCGATCCAGGCAAGCCCGATGCGGTCGCCGCCGGAGGAGGCGCGGGCGCGCGCGATCGCCAGCAGATAATTGTTGGTGCGGGCATCCAGCAGCGTGTCTTCGGTCAGCGTGCCCGGTGTCACCAGCCGCACCACGCCACGCGCCACCACGCTCTTGTTGCCGCGGGCGCGCGCGGCGGCCGGATTCTCGGTCTGCTCGCATACTGCAACGCGATGCCCGGCGTTAATCAGGCGATGCAGATAATCCTCGGAGCGTTCCACCGGCACGCCGCACATCGGGATATCCATCCCCTGATGCTTGCCGCGCTTGGTCAGCACGATGCCGAGCGCCTTCGAGGCGATCTCGGCGTCCTCGAAGAACAGCTCGTAAAAATCGCCCATCCGGTAGAACAGGAGCAGCCCGGGATGGGCGGCCTTGATCTCAAGGTACTGTTCCATCATCGGCGTGACGCGCGCGGGCGCCTCTGGTGCCGGTGCTTGCTCCGGGGACAGGGGGATGGATTGCTGGATCGTCATCAGAGCGTTTTCAAGTGAAGTGGGTACCGGTTCGCGTGAAGAAAACGCGTCAAATGAGAAGCTGGAGCCGGAAGGCTCCAGGGGCGGCAAACTACAGAATTTCGTCGCCCGATCCTATTCCCTTACCTGCGTTGTCAGAGTTTTCCACGCCTGGGCCGCTCGATTGATTATACGCCCGGAGCATGACGGCCCCTCCGCGAAAGCGCCGCGGGGCAGCCATGCCTCAATTGACCTGCCGCGGGCGCGCTCCTAAAACTCGCCATCAAATCTGGGTCAACGCCTAAAGCACGGCATTCAGGGAGAGATTTTATGCGTGATGTATTCATTTGTGATGCCGTCCGGACCCCGATCGGCCGTTTCGGCGGATCGCTCGCCAAGGTGCGCGCCGACGATCTGGCCGCAGCCCCGATCAAGGCGCTGATGGCGAAGCATCCCAATCTCGACTGGTCGCAGGTCGACGAAGTATTTTTCGGCTGCGCCAACCAGGCCGGCGAGGACAATCGCAACGTCGCACGGATGGCGCTGTTGCTCGCGGGCATGCCAGAATCGGTTCCTGGGCAGACCCTGAACCGGCTCTGCGCGTCGGGCCTCGATGCGGTCGGCGCCGCGGGCCGCGCGATCCGCGCCGGCGAGATCGATTTTGCGATTGCCGGCGGCGTCGAATCGATGACGCGGGCGCCGTTCGTGATGGGCAAGGCGCCGGAAGCGTTTGCGCGCTCGGCCGAGATTTACGACACCACGATCGGCTGGCGCTTCATCAATCCCCTGTTGAAGGCACAGTATGGCGTCGATGCGATGCCGGAGACCGGCGAGAACGTCGCCGAAGAATTCCAGGTATCGCGCGCCGACCAGGATGCGATGGCGATCCGCTCACAGCAGCGCGCGGGCGCGGCGATCGCCTCGGGCTATTTTGCTGAGGAGATCACGCCGATCCAGGTGCCCGGTGGCAAGGCTGGTCCCATCACCGTCGACAAGGATGAGCATCCGCGTCCCGAAACCACGCTCGAAGGATTGGCAAAACTGAAGCCGATCGTGCGCAATCCCGGCACGGTGACGGCGGGCAATGCATCCGGCGTCAATGACGGCGCGGCGGCAATGATCCTCGCCTCCGAGCTAGCCGTGAAAAAGCACGGGCTGACACCGCGGGCGCGCATCCTAGGGTTAGCCTCGGCAGCGGTGCCGCCGCGCATCATGGGCATCGGTCCGGTGCCGGCGACGAAGAAGCTGATGGAGCGGCTCGGCATCAAGATCTCTGACTTCGACTTGATCGAGCTCAATGAAGCCTTCGCTTCCCAGGGCATAGCCTGCCTGCGGCAACTGGGCGTCAAGGACGATGCCGACTTCGTCAACCCGCATGGCGGCGCGATCGCGCTCGGCCATCCGCTCGGCATGAGCGGTGCGCGGCTGGCGCTGACGGCGGTGCACGGCATGGAGAAGCGGGGCGGGAAGCTTGCCTTGGCAACCATGTGCGTCGGCGTCGGCCAGGGCGTTGCGGTCGCGATCGAAAAGGTCAATTAAGACAATGGTTTGGGAAGGCGAAAAATCGCTCTTTCCCAAAATAGTTATGTCATATAATGATCCGGCAGCGCGGCTCAGCGACAAAATTGGGAAGCAATTTTGCGCGGCGACTGCGATGCGAGGGAGGAATTCGTCATGACATTGGTCTATCCAGTGCAAAGTCTCGCGGCGCATCCGCCGCGGCTGTCTCCCACCTACAAGAGCACGGTCAAGCGTTCGCCCTCCAAGCCGCTGATTCCGATGCGCCATACGCTGTCGGAATTGACCGGGCCGGTCTATGGCCACGAGACCGTGCGCGCGAACGATCACGACCTCACCGTTCACGGCAAGGGCGAGCCGATCGGCGAGCGCATCATCGTGCACGGCCATGTGCTCGATGAAGACGGCCGCGGTGTCCCGAACACGCTGGTCGAACTCTGGCAGGCCAATTCCTGCGGCCGCTATGTCCACGTCGTCGATCAGCATCCCGCGCCGCTCGATCCGAATTTCACCGGCGCCGGCCGCGCGCTGTCCGACGCGCAAGGCTACTATCGCTTCGTCACCATCAAGCCCGGCGCCTATCCCTGGGGCAATCACCACAACGCCTGGCGGCCGGCCCATATCCACTTCTCGGTGTTCGGCCACTCCTTCGTCTCGCGCCTGGTGACGCAGATGTATTTCCCCGGCGATCCGCTATTCCCGTTCGATCCGATCTTCAATTCGGTCACCGACGAGAAGGCGCGCAACCGGATGATCTCGTCATTCGATCTGGAGAACACCAAGCCGGATTGGGCGCTGTGCTACCGCTTCAACATTGTGCTGCGCGGGCGCAACGCCACGCCGATGGAGAACAGTTAAGTGCCTCAGACCAAACCGGACGGGGTCACCCCGTCGCAAACCGTCGGTCCCTATTTCGCCTACGGCCTGACGCCAGGCGGCAAATACGACTGGAACGACGCGTTCAACAACAATCTCGTCACGCCGGATACGTCGGGCGAGCGCATTCGCGTCGAGGGAACGGTGTTCGACGGCGACGGCGTGCCGGTCGTCGATTGCATGCTGGAGATCTGGCAGGCGGACGCGCAGGGCCGGTTCTCCGATCCGCAGGACAAACGGGCATTGCCGAATACGTCGTTCAAGGGGTTCGGCCGCATCGGCACCGATGCCAAAGGCGGCTATGCGTTCGACACTATCAAGCCGGGCGTGGTGCCCGATCCCGACGGCAAGCCGCAGGCGCCGCATATCGTGCTTGCGGTGTTCGCACGCGGCATGCTGCTGCATCTCTATTCGCGGATCTATTTCGACGGCGAGGCTGCCAACGCTGCCGATCCCGTGCTGGCGCTGGTGCCGGCCGACCGCCGCTCGACACTGATCGCGACGCGCCGGCCGGTTAACGGCAATCCGGTCTATCGTTTCGACATCCATCTGCAGGGCGACAACGAGACGGTGTTCTTCGACGTGTAGCCGCGACTGCATCGCAGGGGCGGCGCGACAGGCAAGACTTCGCACATGATGACGCTTCGCCAGGTCGAGGTGATCCGCGCCGTGATGGTGACCGGCACGATCGGCGGAGCTGCGAGACTTCTGAACGTATCCGCGCCCGGCATCAGCCGGCTGGTGAAATATACCGAGAAGTCGCTGGGCGTCCGGTTCTTCCAGCGCCAGAACGGGCGCTATTTCCCGACAGCGGAAGCCCGCAACATCTTTGAGCAGATCAACGGCGTCTACGAGAAGATGGATGATCTCTCCGAGATCATCTCCAAGATCGGACGCGGCGATCTGTCGGAGCTGCGCATCGGCTCGGTGCCGAGCATCTCGCAGGTGATGGTGCCGCGCGCGATCGAGCGGGTGCGGCGCCGTTATCCCGAACTGCGGATCGACATCAACATCCTCAAAATCGAGGAAGCCGTCGACTATCTGCTGCTCGGCCGCGGCGATTGCGTCGCCATGAGCTACCGGCTCGAGCATCCCGGCCTCGACTTCCTGCCGCTGGCCTCGGGCGAGTTGTTTTGTATCGTGCCGGCGGGGCATGAGCTTGCCGGGTGCAAGCAGGTCTCGGCCAAGGAGATCATCCGCTATCCCCTGATCGGCATCGATCCCAACGATCCCTATGGACGGATCATGGCGGAGATATTTGCGCGCAACAAACTCGACTACGACATCACCATCCGCGCGCGCTTCGGCACCACGGTGTGCGCGCTGGTCAAGGCCGGCCTCGGCATTGCCGTGATCGACCAGTTTACCGTCGCGCATGGCGGTTATCCCGGCATCGAACTATTGAAGATCGTCGAGCCGACCAGGTTCGACACCTACATCGCGGTAAAGCGCGGCGCGCCGCTGTCGCTGCACATCGAGCATTTCATCGAGTGCCTGCGCTCGGAAATGCGCGCCGTTGGACCGAGCAAGACGGCGCTGCGAAAGCCCGACCGCCAAGCCGCGCAAGAAATAACATGATGTTATCTATCTGGCATAAATGGGTAATTGTGTTAGGTCGGCAAAACGCTATCGTTCGGCCGGATCGGGACGTTCCCGAGCCGTCCGCTGGCCCTTACGCGCATTTGCGCCCAACGACGAGATCATGAGCCCTGCCGCCCGCCCGATTGCTCCGGCCGATCGCCGCTTCCTCACCGGCCTGATCGGCGCGCCGATTGCGCATTCGGCGTCGCCGGCGATGCATGAGCGGGCCGCCGAAGCGCTCGGCGCTCATTGCCATTACCAGCTTATCGAAGTTGCCGGTGCGGGCCGCGAAGAATTGCGGCTGCTGCTCGACGGCGTGCGGCGGCTGGGCTTTGCCGGCGTCAACGTCACCTTCCCGTACAAGGAAGCGGTGGTTTCCCTGCTTGACGAATTGTCGCCCGGTGCGCGCGCGATCGGCGCCGTCAACACCGTCGTGGTTCGGGATGACCGGCTGATCGGGCACAACACCGACACAACGGGATTTGCCCGGGCGATCACCGAACTCGTCCGCGATCCTGCGCAGAGCGTTGTCGCCGTGATCGGCGCGGGCGGTGTCGGCAAGGCGATCGCCTTTGCGCTTGCCGGAATTGGCGTGGCGGAGATTAGAATCTTCGACACTGACGCAGCCAAGGCAGCGCAACTTGCCAGTCTGATCGAGAGCCGTGGCAGCACGAAGGCCGCCGACAGCGTCGAGGAAGCCATGCGCGGCGTCACCGGCGTGGTCAACGGCTCGCCGATCGGCATGCTGCCGAACCGTCACACGCCTGTGCCGGATGCGCTGCTGCACAGGGATATTTGGGTAGCGGACGCTGTCTACACGCCGCTCTGGACGCCGCTGTTGAATGCCGCCAAAGCGAAGGGCGCCGAGGTCATGACCGGGCGCGAGCTCGCGATCTACCAGGCGGCGGACGCCTTCGAGCTGTTCACGGGATTGAAGCCATCGGTTGTCGAGATGGGAAATGCATTCGACGCCGTAATGGCTAAACGCTACGCTAAAGTGAATGCAGCGTAACAGCACGGCCGGTTACAAGGCCGTCTTTTGCAACAACAAGAGGGGATGGAAATGAGATCTGGAATCTTTGCCGGGCTATTGCTCGTTACCGTATCGGCCGCAACCGCATTTGCGCAGGGAGCGCCGATCAAGCTCGCCGATGTCGCCGAACTGTCCGGCGGCGGCGCCACCGTTGGCAACAACTGGAAAAACGGCATCGATCTCGCGATCGAGGAGATCAACGCCAAGGGCGGCGTGCTCGGTCGCAAGCTGGAAGTCACGCATGCGGATTCGCAGTCGAACCCCGGCGTTGCGCGCGCGCAGGTGCAGAAGGCGCTCGACAATGAGCCCTACGTCCTGCTCGGCCCCGGCTACTCGGGCTCGGTCAAGGTCACCTCGCCGCTCGCCGCGGAAGCCGGCATCACGCAGATCATGGGCGGTGAAGCCGCCGAACTGACGCAGGGCGGCAACAAGTTTCTGTTCCGCACCTCGTTCGGTCAGCAATCGTCGATGCCGAAGGTTGCCAAATACATCAACGATGAGCTGAAGGCCAAATCGGTTGCGATCGTCTGGGTCAATAATGATTTCGGCAAGGGCGGCCGCGACGTCATCAGCAAGGAATTCGCCAAATACAACATCAAGGTCGCGGCAGACCTTTCCACCGAAGCGGGACAGGCCGATTTCGCGGTCGACGTCAGCAAGATCAAGGCCGCGGCGCCCGATGCCGTCTTCATCTACCTCAACGAGGAAGAAAGCGCGCGCATCCTGAAAGAGCTGAAGCGCCAGGCCGTCGCTGTGCCGCTGGTGGGCGAGACTACCCTGATTGGTCAAAAGGTCGTCGAACTGGCTGGAGACGCGGCAAACGGTGCGCGCGGTCACGTCGGGCTTACCACCGACGCACCGGTCGATCTGGTCAAGGCCTTCCGGGAAAAGTTCGTCAAGAAGTACAACTACGTGCCCGACCATAACGGGCTGAAGGGCTATCTCGCGATCTACATGGTCAAGGCGACCACCGAGAAGATGGGCAAGGTCGATCCCAAAAAGTTCGCTGATACGCTTCACGGCCTCACCATCAAGGCCGCCAGCGAGCCCGGCATCCTGATGGATGTGACCTTCGATGAGAAAGGCGACATCGATCGCCAGGGATTCCTGGTCGAGATCGTCGAGGGCAAGCAGGTCGTCAAGCAGGTGCTGCCGAAGCTGAATTGAGTGTGTTGAGAACCGTGGCCGGATGAGTTCAGCCGCGACGGGACTGCGCTCCCTCTCCCGCTTGCGGGGGAGGGCTGGGGTGGGGGTGTCGCCGCGAGTCACACCGTTCGTGCGGAGAGAGGTGCCCCCACCCGGATCACATCTTGCGATGTGATCCGACCTCCCCCGCAAGCGGGAGAGGTGGGACGACCGTGCGGCCGAGCGAATTCATCTGAGCCGAAGTGTCAGCGGGGCCTGTCTCCGCGTCGTGAAGGGAAAAGCATGTCCAATCTGCTCGATCTGCTCGTGGCAGGCCTTGCGACCGGGGCGATCTATGCCCTTGTGGCCGTCGGTTTCACGCTGCTGTGGCAGACGTCGCAAACCATCAATTTCGCGCAAGGCGAATTCGTGATGCTGCCGGCGTTCCTGATGCTGGCGGTAATGCATGCGGGCGCGCCGTTCTGGCTCGCCATCATCCTTGGCATCCTGCTGTCGCTGCTGCTGTTGGGGCTCGGCTTCAAGCTGCTGCTGGTGGATCCGATGCTGCGGCACGGCGTGCTGCCGCTCGCGATCGCAACCATGGCGCTCGCGATCGGCATGAAAGAGGCGGTGAAGCAGCTCTTCAGCGCGGAAGCCTCGCCGTTCCCCTCTATCGTGCCGGCCGGCGACGTCTGGATCCTCGGTCGCGTGGTCTCGTTGCAGAGCCTCGGTGTGCTGGCGCTTGCGATCGCCGTGGTGATTGGCCTGACCGCGCTGTTGAACCGCACGTCGATCGGTCACCAGATGCAAGCGACCGCACAGAATCCGACGGTCGCCCGCATCATCGGCGTGCCGGTCGAGCGCATGATCCTGCTGACATTCCTGATCAACGCGTTTCTGGTGGCCTTGGCGTCGCTGCTGATTACGCCGATTTATCTCGCGAAATTCTCCTCCGGCGAAGTGCTGGGGCAGGCGGCGTTCATCGCGGCGATCGTCGGCGGCTTCAACCAGGTGCGCGGCGCCATTGCCGGCGGGCTGTTGATCGGCGTCGTCGACAATCTGGCGGCGGCCTATGTGTCGACGCAGTACCGCGCCGCGGTGCCGCTGATCCTGCTGATCGTCATCATCCTGTTCCGTCCGCAGGGGCTGCTCGGCCGGCCCGAGGAGCGCACGGTATGACCGCAATCGGAAAATACTGGCGTATCGCCCTCGGCATTGCCGTCGTCGCGGCGCTGATCATCGTGCCGATGAATTTCAACCGCTATGGCCTGTACATCCTGAGCCAATGGGCGGTGATGACGATCGCCGCGATGGGGCTCAATCTGACGCTGGGCTATGCCGGTCAGGTCTCGCTGGCGCAGGGCGCCTTCGTTGGCATCGGCGCCTATGCGGCGGCGATCATGACCACCCAGGGCATGCCGCTGATTGCGGCGCTCGGCGTTGCGATCGTGCTGTGCTTTGCGATCGGCTGGATCCTCGGCTATCCGGCGCTGCGCGTGCAGCATCATTACCTCGCCTTCGTGACGCTGGCGTTCTCGACGCTGGCCTTCCTGGTGTTCCGCAACGAGGATTGGCTCACCAAGGGCATCTACGGCATCTCCAATATTCCGCGGCCGAATGTCCTTGGCTTCGCGACCAACCGGCCGTTGCCGTTCTATTACTTCTGCCTCGGCTCGCTCGGCATCGTCTCGCTGGCGATGTGGTGGCTGATCCGCTCACCCTGGGGCCGCGCTTTCGTGGCGCTGCGCGAAAATCCGGTGCGGGCGCTGTCGCTCGGCATCGACACGCGGCGCTATACGCTGATGGCGTTCGCGATCGGTTCGGCGCTGGGCGGTGTCGCCGGCACGCTCTATGCGCCGTTGACGCAATATATCGATCCGGTTCCGTTCAACCTCTCGCTCTCGCTCGACCTGTTGATGATGGTGATCGTCGGCGGCTCCGGTTTCTTTTTCGGGCCGTTCCTCGGCGCAATGATTGCGGTGCTGTTGCCGGAATGGCTGCGCTTCACGCAAGGCTACTATTTGATGCTCTATGCGGTCGCCGTGATGCTGCTCCTGATCTACTCGCCGACCGGCATTCTCGGCATCCTCGATCGCTATCTGACCGAGCGGCGCACCAAGGCGGCGTCCGCCTTGCGGGCGGCTGCCAAATCCAGGCTGGAGACGGCGCCATGACCGCAGTCCTCGAAGTCAGCAACATCAAGAAGAGTTTTGGGGGCATCAAGGCGGTCGACGGCGTCAGCTTCGACGTGCAGGAGGGCGAGATCCTCGGGCTGATCGGCCCGAACGGCTGCGGCAAGTCCACGCTGTTCAACTGCATCCTCGGGCAACTCACGCCGACCGATGGCGAGGTGAAGGTCGACGGCAAGATCGTCACCGGGTTGCGGCCGTCCGAGTTGAATCGTTTGGGCGTCAGCCGCACCTTCCAGCTTCTGCAGGTGTTCCCAAAACTCTCCGTGCGGGAGAATCTGATCCTTGCTGGCCAGGAGCATCAGGGCAACATGGTGTCGCGGCTGTTCGGTCCGTCGGATGCGGGACTGACCGCTGTGGCGGACCAGATGATCGGCTTCTTCAAGCTCGACCATCTCGCCACCGAAGCCGCAGGCGGGCTGTCGTACGGCCAGCAAAAGCTGCTCGACGCCGCGATGGCGTTCATGGGCGGACCGCGGCTGGTGCTGCTCGATGAGCCCGCCGGCGGCGTCAATCTCACCATGCTCGGCGATCTCAAGGAGCGGCTGGCGGCGATCAACCGCGAGAAGCGCGCCACCTTCGTGGTGATCGAGCACAACATGGAATTCGTGATGTCGCTGTGCACGCGTGTGATGGTGATGGCGGAAGGCAAGCTGCTCGCAATGGGCACGCCGGCCGAAGTCCGCGCCAATCCCGCCGTCATCGAAGCCTATCTCGGCCACTGAGAGGAACCAGGCCATGAGCGATCCCATCCTGGAGGTTCAAGGTCTCGTCGGCGGCTACGGCAAGATGACGATCCTCAACGGCACCAGCTTCTCGGTGCCGGCGGGCTCCATCACGACCGTGATCGGGCCGAACGGCGCCGGCAAATCCACGGTGTTCAAGGCGATCTTCGGCTTGTTAAAGCTGCGCGAAGGCAGGATTCTGTTTAGGGGAAAGGATGTCACCGGGCTGAGCCAGCGCGAATTGCTGACATCAGGCATCTGCTACGTGCCGCAGGGGCGCAATATCTTTCCCGAACTGTCCGTGCGCGACAACATTCAGCTCGGCGCCGTCGTCGCGGGGCGCGACATCACCGATCTGCCTGCGAGGATCGAGGCGTCGCTCGATAAATTCCCCGCGCTGCGCAAGAGGGCGACGCAGCAGGCGTCCACGCTGTCGGGCGGCGAGCAGAAGCAGCTCGAAATCGTCCGCGGACTGCTGCTCAATCCACAGCTCGTGCTGATCGATGAGCCGTCGATCGGGCTCTCGCCGCTGATGGTGCAGCAGACCTTCAACATATTGAAGGAATTGCGCGACCGCGGCGTATCGATCCTGATGATCGAGCAGAACGCGCGTTCGGCGCTGGAGATATCCGACTACGGCATCGTGCTCGAGCTCGGCCAGACCCGGCTCGTCGACACGGCCGAGCGCGTGCTGAACGATCCACGCATCGGACAATTGTTCCTCGGCGGCGCCATGACGGAGAGTGCGGCATGAACAAGCGCTCGATCGCAACCGTCTCGCTTAGTGGCGCGCTCGACGAAAAGCTGCGCGCGATCGCCGACGCCGGGTTCGACGCGGTCGAGATCTTCGAGAATGACCTGCTGTCATTCAGCGGCAGTCCGCGCGACGTCGGCCAGATGTGCCGGGATCTCGGGCTGTCGATCTGCGCGTTCCAGCCGTTCCGTGACTTCGAGGGCATGCTGGAGCCGCAGCGAGAGCGCAATTTTGCGCGCGCAGAACGCAAGTTCGACCTGATGCAGGAATTACAGGCCGACTTGATGCTGATCTGCAGCAACATATCGCCAGCCTCGCTCGGCGGCATCGATCGCGCGGCTGCCGATTTTCGCGAACTTGGTGAGCGGGCCGCCGCGCGCGGCTTGCGCGTCGGCTATGAGGCGCTCGCCTGGGGACTTCACGTCAACGACTACCGCGATGCCTGGGAGATCGTGCGGCGTGCCGACCGCAAATCGATCGGCATCATTCTCGACAGTTTTCACGCACTGGCGCCGTCGTTTCCGACGATACCGATCCAATCGATCCCGGCCGACAAGATCTTTCTGGTGCAACTCGCCGATGCGCCAAAACTTGGCCTCGACGTCTTGTCCTGGAGCCGGCATTTCCGCTGCTTCCCGGGGCAGGGTGACCTGCCGGTCGCGCAGTTCGTTAAAGACGTGCTCGCCACCGGCTATGCCGGCCCGCTGTCGCTGGAGATATTCAACGACCAGTTTCGCGCCGGCTCCGCGGTCCGCACCGCAACCGACGGGCTGCGCTCGCTCATTCTGCTTGAGGATGAAGTGCGCGGCGTGGCGTCGCCCGCTACGGCCACGCCGCTGCAGCCGAAGGCGTGCAGCCGCGGCGTCGGCTTCATTGAATTTGCCCTCAGCGAAGAAAAGGCCCGGGACCTCGCCGCGCTGTTCGGTCAACTCGGCTTTCGCAAGACCGGCGTTCATCGCAGCAAGGACGTCGAGCGCTGGTCGCAGGGCCATGTCGATCTCGTGATCAATTGCGAGCCTGATGGTTTTGCGCATTCGCATTTTGTTGCGCATGGTCCTGGCGTCTGCGCCATCGCGGTTGACGTGGAGGATGCCGGCAGGACCATGGCGCGCGCGGAGGCGTTGCAGGCGCGGACCTTCTACCAGCCGGTCGGGCCGGGCGAACTCGAGATTCCCGCGATCCGCGGCGTCGGCGGTAGCCTGCTGTATTTCCTGGAGGAGGCCGGCAAGAATTGGGATCTCGATTTCGAGCCGCTGCACAGCGATGCGGCGGGGGACCAGCTCGATGCGGTCGACCACATCTCGCAGTCGATGCCTTACGACGAGATGCTGTCGTGGCTCTTGTTCTATACCGGCATTCTCGATCTGAAGCGCCTGCCGCAGTTCGAGATCGCCGATCCGGTTGGCCTGGTGCAAAGCCAGGCGCTGATCAACGCCAACGAAAACCTGCGGGTGGTTCTGAACGGTTCGTCGGCGACGCGCACGCTGTCGGCCCGCTTCATCCACGAATTCTTCGGCTCCGGCGTCCAGCACGTCGCGTTCTCCTGCCGCGATATCTTTGCGGCCGTGGCCGACATGCGCGCGCGGGGTGCAGATTTCCTGAAGATTCCCGACAATTACTACGACGATCTCGAGGCCAAATACGGCCTCGACGCCTCGACGATGGCGGCGCTCCGCGACAACCAGATTCTCTACGATCGCGAAGGCGAGGGTGAATTCTTCCAAGTCTATACCCACGCCTTCGACGAGCGGTTTTTCTTCGAGATCGTCGAGCGGCGCGACTATCACGGCTTCGGCGCTGCCAACGCCGCGATCAGGCTCGCCGCCCAGACCCGGGAATCCCGGCCGCTGACCATGCCACGGGCTTGAGCGGCCGCGAATTCTGCGGCCACAAAAAACCCGCGGGAACGCGCGCGGCTTCGGAAAGTTCACCTCTGGGAAGGCTGTCGACGCCGTTCCGGAGGATGATGACCGATGAAGCGGGGGTCGGCCCGGCTGACACTGTGGGTTATTCCCGTCGTGGTGCTGACGGCCACGCTGGCCGAGGCGGCCGAAGACGCCGCACGTCCCTCCGAATTCATCCTCATCCTTCAGATCGTGCTGTTGATCACGATCGGCCGCGGGCTCGGCGAGATCATGCAGCGCATCGGCCAGCCGTCGGTGATCGGCGAACTGCTCGCAGGGCTGCTGCTCGGCCCGTCGCTGTTCGGATGGGTCTGGCCCTCGGCGCACGCGGCGATCTTTCCGCCCTCCCCTGAGCAGAAGGCCCTGATCGAAGGTCTCGCCCAGTTCGGCATTCTGTTGTTGCTGCTGCTGACGGGAATGGAAACCGATCTGAAACTGGTCAGGAAAGTCGGCAGGGCCGCGATCATCGTTTCCATAGCCGGCATCGTCGTTCCCTTCCTGTGCGGCTTTTTGCTCGGGCAAATCCTGCCCGACAGCCTGCTTCCGCATCCGGAGGCACGCTTGGTCGCCTCGGTGTTTCTGGGCACGGCGCTATCGATTTCTTCGGTGAAGATCGTCGCCGTCGTCGTTCGCGAGATGAATTTCATGCGCCGCAATGTCGGTCAGATCATCATCGCGACGGCGATCATCGATGACACGATCGGCTGGATCATCATTGCGGTGATCTTCAGCCTTGCCTCGCAGGGCACGTTCGACCTGATCTCGGTGGGGCAGGCGGTGCTGGGGACGCTGATCTTCCTCGCCGTCAGTTTCACGATCGGGCGGCGGCTGGCGTTTCGGCTGATTCGCTGGGCCAACGATACGCTGGTCAGCGCGTCCGCCGTGATCACGGTGATCCTCCTGCTGATGGGCGGCATGGCCCTGATCACCCATGCGATCGGCGTGCACACAGTGCTCGGCGCGTTTGTCGCCGGCGTGCTGGTCGGCGAATCGCCGATCCTGACCCGGCAGATCGACGAGCGATTGCGCGGGCTGATCACCAGCCTGTTCATGCCGGTATTCTTCGGCCTGGCGGGATTGAACGCGGACCTGACGGTTCTGAAGGATCCGAATTTGCTATGGCTCACGGCGCTGCTGGTGCTGATTGCAAGCATTGGAAAATTCGGCGGCGCCTACGTCGGCGGCAGTCTCGGCGGAATGAACCGCTACGAGTGCTTTGCGCTGGCAAGCGGCATGAATGCGCGAGGGTCGACGGAGGTCATCATCGCCAGCATCGGCCTTTCCATGGGCGTGTTGAGCCAGAACCTGTTCTCGATGATCGTCACCATGGCGATCCTGACCACGATCGCCATGCCGCCGATGCTGCGCGCCGCGCTGTCGCGGCTTCCCATGAAGGCGGACGAGAAGGAGAGGCTCGAACGGGAGGAACTGGAAGAGAAAGGATTTACCGCCAATCTGCAGCGTCTGCTGCTTGCGGTGGACGAGAGTGCCAACGCGAAGTTTGCATCCCATCTCGCAGGCCTCCTTGCGGGCGCGCGGGGTATTCCGATCACCGTGCTGCATATCGGCGCCCGTGCGAAGCGTCAGGAAAGAAAGCGCGACGAGGAAGAAAGCCCTGAAAGCGCGGTGAGGAGCGCGGCAAGGAGCATCGTCGATTCCGGCCCGGACGAGGCCGCGCGTGAGATCGACGTCACGACGCGCGCCAAGAGCAAAAGGCCGGCGGATGCCGTCATCGACGAGGCCCGGAAGGGGTTCGATCTGCTGATTGTCGGAATGGAAAAGGTGATCGGGACCAGGAACGGGTTTGATGAAAGAATCGAGAACGCTACATCAGGCTTCGATGGCCCGCTCGCAATCGTCGCCGCCAGGGGCAGCCATCTCAAGCAGCCCGCGGCAAGCTCTTCATTCAGGATTCTGGTCCCCGTGTCGGGTAGCGGCATCTCGCGCCGGGGTGCCGAAGTGGCAATTGCGCTGGCCCGCCCGGGTTCGACATCGGTCCGGTTCATCCATGTCGCTACGACCAGGGATCGGGGAGGACATGGCGGTGCCAATATTTCATTGCCGCAACGGGAGGCGATCCTGAAAGCCGCCGGTTCGCTTGCTGCACACTACGGCATCGAGGCAACGACGGCGATCCGCGCCGGCGTATCACCCGAGCACGCGATCCTGCGCGAAATCGAAAGCAGCGGCGCTGATCTGGTTGTCCTCGGAGTCGACCGCATACAAGGCGAGACTCTCAGCTTTGGAGGCGTTGCATCTGCCGTTCTGAAGAACTCGAGCGCCTCGGTCTTGCTGATATCAACCTAAGTAGCCGGCCGGAACAAAGGTCAACCGGCCGCGTGTCCAACGCGGGCGGTGAGCCATGGCTGCCGGGTTTCCAGATTTCACCATTGACATAACAGCTGAGTTATATAATATATCTGTTATATAACTGACTTGAGATCTACGATGTCGAACCTTGATGCTGCCTTTTCCGCGCTGGCCGACCCGACTCGCCGGGCGATCCTGGCGCGCCTTGCGCTAGGCGAGGCCACCGTCACGGAATTGGCTGAGCCGTTCGAGATGACGCAGCCCGCCATCTCCCGCCACCTCAAGGTCCTCGAAGGCGCCGGCCTTATTCTGCGCCGCGTCGACGGCACGAAACGGCCATGCCGGCTGGCGCCGGCGGCCGTAGCCGAGATCGACCAATGGCTTGCGATGCTGCGGCAGACGCTCGCGGCAAACTACAACCGGTTGGACGACGTGCTGGCCGAAATGAAAACCAAAGAGTGAAAGGCAATCCCATGAGTAAGTTGACGCTGAAGACCGAAGGCGACACCCACGTCGTGGTTACCAGGCGCTTTGCCGCCACGCCGGAGGCGGTGTTTCGCGCGCACACCGAGCCGGCGCTGATCCAGAAGTGGCTGCTTGGTCCGGAAGGCTGGACGATGCCGGTCTGCGTCAACGAGGCACGCCCGGGCGGCAAGATCCGGTACGAATGGAGCGACGGCAAGGGCGGTGGCTTCCACCTGACCGGTGAATTTATCGAAGTTGTGCCGTTCAGCCGCCTCGTACATGTCGAACGGATGCATCTGCCGGACCCGACACCTGACAATCATGTCGAAACCAACTTCGCACCGGACGGAGCCGGCACCTTGATGACCATGCGAATGACGCTGCCAGATGCTGCGACGCGCGCCACGATGCTGGCGACCGGCATGGAGCAGGGAATGGAAGCGAGCTACGTCCGGCTCGACGCGCTTTCAGCACCGGCGCGGCCGTAACGCGGGCGCTCCGAATGGCGGGCCTACTCCATCACCGCATGATCCGGCGCGGTCGACTGCTCGCGCAGCGTTGCCTTGGTCGAGCCGATCATGATGGCGAGCGGGATGGCGCAGGCGGTGAAGATCATCACGAGCTGGTAGTCGTACGAGAACGCGATGATCTGCGCCTGCGCCTTGACCATCATATCCGCCATGGCGCGGCCCTTGTCGGTGGCGAGATCGATCATGCCGCTTACGGCAGGCATCCGCAGGGCGTGATTGAAGGGGTTGATGTGCTCCGAGAGGACCGCGTAGGTGTAGCGCGTGCCTTGCGTCAGTTGCGAGATCACGAGCGAGATCCCGATCGAGCTGGCGACATTGCGCATCAAGGTCAGCATCGAGGTGCCGTCGGTGCGCAGATGATTGGGTAGCGTCAGGAACGCCACCGTGGAGAGCGGCACGAATACCAGGCCGAAGCCAAAGCCCTGGACCACGCTGATGATCACGATCTCGGCAACGCCGGTCTGGTCGGTCCAGGCGGTCATGTAGAACAGCGACAGGCAAGTGATGCCAAGTCCGGAGATGATCAGCGTCCGCGCTTCGATATGGCGCATCATGCGGCCGACCAGCATCATCGCGACGAATGTGCCGCAGCCGCGGCTTGCCAGCAGAAGGCCCGCGGTGATGATGGGATAGCCGATCACGTTCTGCAGGAACGGTGATGACAGCGCCATGGTCGAGAACAGCACCAGTCCCATCACGGCCATGAATACGCAGCCGCCGACGAAATTCTTGTCCTTGAACAGCGCGAACTGGATGAACGGATGCGACGTGGTTAGCGAATGCGCCAGGAAATAATAGAAGCCGATACCGGCGATGATGAATTCGGCGATGATCTCGTTGGATTCCAGCCAGCCGAGCTGTTCGCCGCGGTCGAGCGCGAGCTGCAGCGCGCCGATGGCGATCGCGAGTGCGGTGAAGCCGAACCAGTCGAACCGCAGCTCGACGTCCTTCTTGGTCTCGTCCATGAAGATGACGAGGCCGAGCACGGTGATAATGCCGAACGGCAGGTTGACGAAGAACACCCAGTGCCAGGAATAGGTTTCCGTCAGCCAGGCGCCGAGCGACGGGCCCATGATCGGGCCCATCATCACCCCCATGCCCCAGATCGCCATTGCTTTGGCGCGTTCGTGCAGCGCGTAGGAATCGAGCATCACGGCCTGCGACAGCGGCACCAGCGCCGCGCCGAACACGCCTTGCAGCAGACGAAACACCACCATCTGGCCGATGTCCTGCGCCAGCCCGCACATCACCGAGGCGATGGTGAAGCCGGCCGAGCAGATGATGAAGATGCGCTTGCTGCCGAAACGGTTGGCGATCCACCCGACCGGCGCGGTCATGATCGCGGCGGCGACGATGTAGGACGTCAGCACCCAGTTGATCTGGTCCTGCGACGCCGACAGCGTGCCCTGCATGTAGGGCAGCGCGACGTTGGCGATCGTCGTGTCGAGCGCCTGCATGATGGTCGCCGTCATGGCGCAGATCGTCACCATGTTCCGGCGCAGGCCGGGAACGGATGCCGATGGCTGGCCCGGCGTCGCCATGGTGCTAATCGTGGTCCTGGTTCGCCGTCGCCGGCGACAGGCCGAGCAGGGCTGAGAGCGAGCGCCGATGGTTGGTGTCGATGGTGGCGTAGACGCTCATGCCGGCCTTCAGCTTGCGGACGAATTTGTCGTTGTTGTCGAAATAGATCCGCACCGGCACGCGCTGCACCACCTTGACGAAATTGCCCGACGCGTTCTGCGGCGGCAGGATCGCGAACTGCGCGCCGGTGCCGGGCGAGAGCGAGCCGACCGTGCCCTTGAAGGGGTGATTGGGGAACGCATCGACCTCGAGCGTGACCAACTGGCCGACCGCAACATAGGTGAAATCGGACTCCTTCGGATTGGCGTCGACCCACGGGTTCGAGGTGTCGATGATACTGAACACCGGCGTGCCGGCCGTGACGAAGCGGCCGAGCTGGATCTGCTCGACCTGGGTGGCAATACCGGCCATCGGCGCGCGCATCACGGTGTGGTCGAGATTGCGCTGGGCCTGGTCGAGCGCGGCCTTGGCCTGGGCATAGGGCGGGAATTCCCCGAGCGGCAGATCGGGATTGCCGAGCAGTTGGGCTTTTGCGGTCGCGATCTTCTGCTGCAGCAACTGGAACTGGGCGCTCGCGGTGACGAGGGCGGTCGACGCATTGTCGAGGTCGAGCTGCGAGCCGAAATTGTTCTTCACCAGCGAAGACTTGCGCTCCACGTCACGCCGCTTCAGCTCCATGCCTTGCTGCGAGAGTTCGCTCATCTGGCCATAGATTTTCAGGTCGGCGATCAGATTGTCATAGGTGACCTTGGTTTGCGCGAGGTTGGCCTTGGCCTGCGCCACGGCGAGGCGGAACGGCACCGGATCGATTTCGAACAGCACGTCGCCTGGATTGACCTGCTGGCCTTCCTTCACCACGACCTTCTCGATCTTGCCGGAGATGTCGGGCGTGATCAGAACCTTCTGCGCGCCGACATAGGCGTCGTCGGTAGTCACGTAGCGGCCGCCGTTGAGATAGAACGTCACGCCGGTGACCAGCGCAACCAATGGCAACACCACCAACAGCAGGAAGCGCCGGTAGCGCCGCATGCCGGCCATCAGCCGGCGGCGCGGCTCGGCCGCGAGTTTCGGCCGTGACGGCGCCGCGGGGGCGCCCTTCTGCTCGGGCGGGAATTTGAGGACGGGATCAGCCATAGCGCTGCTCCTTTCTGGGAGGTTCGCCGGCCGGATTCTGGATCGCGTTGCGAACGTTTTCCTTGATCAGATCGAGTTGGTCGAGCAGGCGGTGGGCGTCGGCGGGATTGATGCCGTCGAGCGCGGTCGCCGTCAGTTCGGAGCGAAGCCCGGCGAGCTTGCCGAGCAGCGGCCGCGCGGCTTTGCGCAGATAGAGGCGGTTGACGCGGCGGTCATTCTCGTCGCCGCGGCGTTCGATCCAGCCATTGTCGCAGAGCTTGTCGATCAGCCGCGTCAGCGTGATCGGCTGCATCTCCATCTGTTCGGCAAGTTCCGACTGCTTGAGGCCCTCGGCGCGCTCGACCTTGGCCAGCACGGCCCATTGCGCACGGGTGATGCCATAGCGCGCCGCCTGGCGGTCGGCATAGGCGCGCACCATCCGTTGCACCTCGCCAAGCGTAAACAGGAAGTTCATGTCCACGGAACCGCGCATGCCCAAAGCCTCCCATAAGCTTGCGATACAATAAGCTTGCTTATGAATTCTGCACGCCGAGTTAATAATGGCCTGATCCGCTTCCTGCACATGGCTGGGAATCAATGCGTGCGCGGGCTTTAGGATTGGCCCTCAAACTGGTACAAAGGCCTGATATGAGCCTGACAAAGCCGACATTTCCTGCGCCCGACCACGATCACGGCCGCTGCACTGCGGACGCGATCGCGCATGCCGAACAGGTTTGCGCGCGGCGGGCGCAGAAATTTACCCCGATCCGGCGTCAGGTGCTGCAGGCGCTACTGTCGAGCCACCGCCCGCTCGGCGCCTATGAGGTGATCGACGAGCTCGCCAAATCGATGCCGCGGCCGGCGCCGATCACGGTCTACCGCGCGCTCGATTTCCTGATGGAAAACGGCCTCGTCCACCGCATCGAGAGCCGCAATGCGTTCCTTGCCTGCGCGCATGATCATGACGAGACCTCAATGGTGGCGTTTTTGATCTGCGATCTGTGCGGCTCGGTCGGCGAAATTCCCGCAGCCCCCGTGGCGCAAAGCCTCAATGCGGCGGCGCGCGCATCCGGATTCGCGCCAAAGCTCTCTGTCGTCGAGATCGCCGGCATCTGCGCGCATTGCCAGAAATAACGAGAATACGGCGCCAAGCCGGCCACGAGGATTGATGTCATCCAAGCCAGTAGAACCTTCCGCCGGGCGTGCGCTCACCCCGGGGGCCATCGCCTTGATGCTGATGTTGTGCCTGAGCTGGGGCTTCAACCAGATTGCGGTGAAGCTAACGCTGCCCGATGTGCCGCCGATGCTGCAGGCCTTGATCCGCTCGGCCGGCGCGTTGCCGGTGATGCTGCTGGCCGGTTGGCTGCGCGGCGTGAAATTTCTCGAGCGCGACGGCTCGCTCGGTCCCGGCCTGCTGGCGGGCACGTTGTTCGGTATCGAATTCGTGCTGATCTTCAGCGGATTGGTGTTCACATCGGCGTCGCGCGCCGCCGTGTTCCTGTACACCGCACCGTTCTTCGTGGCGCTCGGCTCCTACCAGTTTCTCGGCGAGCGCCTGAGCATGATGCAATGGGGTGGGCTGGGCCTGAGCTTTGCCGGTGTCGCGCTGGCGATCGGCGTACCGCAGGCGAACGTCGACGCAAAAGTGTTGCTGGGCGACCTGCTTGTGGTCGGCGGCGGCGCGCTGTGGGGCGCGACCACGCTGATCGCCAAGGGCACGCGGCTTCGCAACGCAGCTCCGGAAAAGGCGCTCAGCTATCAGGTGGCCGTATCGATCCCGATCCTGGGCTGTGCATCCCTGCTGTTCGGCGAGACGATCACCCACATGCCGCGCACATTGTCGATTTCGTTGTTGGCTTATCAGGCGATCTGGGTGGTGGGCTGCACCTTCGTGCTGTGGTTCGCGCTGGTGAAGACCTATTCAGCCAACAAACTGTCGTCGTTCACCTTCGTCACGCCATTGTTCGGTGTCGTCGCCGCCTATTTCATCCTGCACGACACGCTGACCATTGCCTTCGGTATTGCGGCGCTGCTTGTCATTGCCGGGCTCTATCTCGTCAACAAGCCCGATCCGAAGGTGGTGCCGGATCCGAACGTGCCGGCGTGATTCTTTCCGTCATTCCACAGGTACGCAAAGCACAAGCCCTCACCGTCATTGCGAGCGAAGCGAAGCAATCCATCCTTCCGCGCGCGCTGAAAGATGGATTGCTTCGTCGCTGCCGCTCCTCGCAATGACGTGGAAGGAGCGCGGGTCTATGTTCTACCCCGTCTCGATCGGCAGCGACGCATCCTTGGCCCATTCGCCCATCGAGCCATCGTAAAGGGTGAGGTTGTCGTAACCGAGCTGGTGCAGCAGGAACAGGTCGACCGTCGCCGAAATGCCGCCGCCGCAATAGGCGACGACGCGCTTGCCTTTGGTGATGCCCTGCGCGTTGAACTTGGCTTCGGCCTCCGCAAGCGGCACGAAGGCCTTGGTCTTGGGGTCGAGCAGCGTCGCGGCCGACACGTTGCAACTGCCGGGCACACGGCCGGGGCGGCCGTAGCGGCTTGGCTCGAGGCCCTTGTGAAACTGCGGACCGAGCGCGTTGACGATGACGGTGCCTCGCTCGGACGTAGCGGCAAGCGTTTCGTGCTTGTCGACGAAGAAACCTGGCCTCGGATTGGCCGTGAATGTTGCAGGCTCGTATCCCTTCGCCGGCCCGGTTTCGAGCGGGCGTCCCTCGAACTTCCATTTGTCGAGACCGCCATCGAGCACCGCGACGTTCTCGAAGCCGAGCGATCTGAGCATCCACCAGAACCGCGTTGCCCACATCGGCGTGCCGATGCTGTACAGCACGACCCGGCTTTGATTTGAAACGCCATGGCGGCCGAACGCCCGTTCGAGCCGCGCCACATCCGGCATCATGAAGCGAAGTTCGGTATCGGGATCGGAGAACTCGCCCTGCAGATCGAGAAAGTCCGCGCCCGGAATATGTCCGGCCTCGAAGCTGTGCCGGCCCGGCACGGTGAGATAGGGTAGGCTGGAGCCTTCAGGGGCGGGTTCGAGGTAGGTGGTGCAATCGAACAGGCGCAGATCGGGCTGACTGAGAAGGTCGGTGAGTTCCGCCGTCGTGATCAGCTCGTTTCGCGCCGGCATACCCGCCTCCCATTATTTATGTTTCGGCGATGCTAGGGCTTGCATCGGGCCATGAAAAGGCGGCCGGAAAGTGCGCTCGCCCTTTCAATTCGGTGATTCCTGTCCAATATAGCGGTTAACGAAAGACGAGGTCTTTTGCCCTGCTTTCGGTCGCTGCGGCTGACCTAAGCTGTTGAACACACAAGATAAAAATCCGCTATGTGACAAGGCGCACACTGCCTTCGCCGCCCCCTTGGTACATGTCACCAAAACCTGATATTCGAGGCCCCATGAACAAGCCCGAAATAATCCCGCAAGACGACGTCGCCGGCCCGAAGGCCCGGCACAAAACCACCCAGGTCATGGTCGGCAATGTTGCCGTCGGCGGGGGGGCGCCGATCGTCGTGCAGTCGATGACCAATACCGACACCGCCGATGTCGAAGGCACAATCGCGCAGGTCGCGGCGCTGTCGCGCGCCGGATCGGAGATGGTGCGCATCACCGTCGACCGCGAGGAAGCTGCTGCCGCCGTTCCGCACATCCGCGACGGCCTGCGCAAGCGCGGCATCACCACGCCCCTGATCGGTGACTTCCATTATATCGGCCACAAGCTGCTCGCCGAATATCCGGCCTGTGCCGAAGCGCTCGACAAGTATCGGATTAATCCCGGCAATGTCGGCTTCAAGAACAAGCGCGACACGCAGTTCGCCGACATCATCGAGATCGCCAACAAGAACAACAAGCCGGTGCGCATCGGCGCCAATTGGGGTTCGCTCGACCAGGAGCTGCTGACCAAGCTGATGGACGAGAACACGGCCTCGGCGAACCCGCGCGATGCGCGCGCGGTGACGCGCGAGGCCATGGTGCAGTCGGCGCTGCTGTCGGCCGCCCGCGCCCAAGAGCTCGGCATGCCCAAGAACCGCATGATTTTGTCGGCAAAAGTTTCCGCCGTGCAGGATCTGATCGCGGTCTATCAGGAGCTGGCGCGCCGCTCGGATTACGCCATCCACCTCGGCCTGACCGAGGCCGGCATGGGATCGAAGGGCATCGTGGCTTCATCCGCCGCGCTCGGCATCCTGCTGCAGGACGGCATCGGCGACACCATCCGCATTTCGCTCACGCCCGAGCCCGGCGGCGACCGCACGCTGGAAGTTCAGGTCGCGCAGGAATTGCTGCAGACCATGGGCTTCCGCACCTTTGTGCCGCTGGTCGCAGCATGCCCGGGCTGCGGCCGCACCACCTCGACCACGTTCCAGGAGCTGGCGCGCTCGATCCAGGATTTCATCCGCGAGGAAATGCCGGCCTGGAAAACGCAATATCCCGGCGTCGAGCAGCTTAACGTCGCGGTGATGGGCTGCATCGTCAACGGCCCGGGCGAATCCAAGCACGCCAATATCGGCATCTCCCTGCCCGGCACCGGCGAAGCGCCGGCGGCGCCCGTGTTCGTCGACGGCAAGAAGTTCCGCACCCTGCGCGGACCCACGATTGCCGCCGACTTCAAGGCGCTGGTGATTGACTATATCGACCAGCGTTATGGCAAGGGCAGCAAGACTCCGGAGAGCACGGTGAGCGCAGCGGAGTAATCGGTCAATTTCGATCGGGCTGCTCGTAGACCTTGCACCACTCGGGATCTGCCGGCGCGGTCAAATCAACCCCGCGCGGAACGGACGTAAGACCCTTCAACGCCCCGAACAGCGGATGACGTCCGCGTCGGCTTGGTGTTGCACGGATCGAAGGCTCGTTTGACTGATCATCCTGGTCCATTGGTTTGTATCTCCGCCAGTCTGCCTGCATAGCAGACTATACGTCCACCTGCATTTCGCGTTGCCGCATGCGGGCTACGATGGCTGAAAACTACAAGCCATCGGAGAACGCCCATGTCTTCGCTGTCCGGCAAGCAGGGACCGCGCTATCGCCACCTCGCCGACGAAGCCGAACCTTACGAGACCATTGCGGTCGAGAAACTCACGCCAATCATCGGCGCGGAAATCTCCGGCGTTGATATCGGCAAGCTCGTCTCGGACGACGCGCGCTCCAACCGGCAGATGGACGAAATCCATCGCGCGCTTGCCGAAAACCTCGTCATCTTCTTTCGCGACCAGCATATCACCCCGCAGCAACATCTCGCTTTCGGGCGCAAGTTCGGTGAACTGCATGTGCATCCGGCGGCGCCCAACGAGGGCGACCCTGCGCTGATGAAGATCTATGCCGACAAGGATTCGCCGCGCGCCAATGGCGAGGGCTGGCACACCGACGTGTCCTGCGACGTCGAGCCGCCGATGGGATCGATCCTCTACATCAAGCAATGCCCGCCACGCGGTGGCGATACGCTGTTTGCCAACATGTACGCCGCCTATGAGGCGCTGTCGGACCGGATGAAGACCTATCTCGACGGGCTGACCGCTTTGCACGACGGCGAGCAGACCTATCGCGGGCTTTACGCCAACTATGGCGTCGCCGACAGGCCGGAATATCCGCGTGCCGAACACCCCGTGGTGCGCACGCATCCCGTCACTGGCAAGAAGGCGCTCTACGTCAATCGCGGCTTTACCCGTTACATTATCGGCATCCCGCGCGACGAGAGCGATGCCATGCTCGCCTATCTCTACCAGCACGCGGAAAATCCGTTGTTCCAGTGCCGCTTCCGCTGGACGGAAAACGCCATCGCGTTCTGGGACAACCGCTGCGCCCAGCACCGCGCGATGTGGGACTACTGGCCGCATACGCGGTCAGGCACGCGGGTGACGGTGAAGGGCGAGAGGCCGGTGTAAAGCGGCATATCGTGCCCCGGACGCAGTGCATCGCAAAGCGTGCACTGCAGAGCCGGGACACGAGAGTGGAATGAGCGTTGACGTTATCGGTCACCCGCGTCAGTCTTCCGTAAAAGCAAAAACAAGATCGGGAGGCCCTCATGCTCCGCGCCGAAGACAACAAATTCCTCACCGAGAGCGGTGCAGGCACCGGCATGGGCGAACTGCTGCGCCGCTTCTGGATTCCGGTGCTGCTGTCGGAAGAGTTACCCGAGGCCGACGGTCCGCCGAAGAAGATTGTCGTCATGGGCGAGGACCTGCTCGCCTTCCGCGATACAAGCGGCGTCGTCGGTGTCATCGATCAATATTGCCCGCATCGCGGCGCCAATCTCTGGCTTGGCCGCAACGAGGAGTGCGGCATCCGCTGCGTCTATCACGGCTGGAAGTTCGACACCGAGGGCCGCTGCGTCGACATGCCGACCTCCTATCCCGACCTCAACGCCAAGGACCTGATCCGCATCAAGTCCTATCCGGTGCGCGAGTGGGGCGAGATGATCTGGGCCTATATGGGTCCCGCCGATCAGGTGCCCGAGCTGCCCGATCTGGAAATGGCGCTGGTGCCGCCCTCGCATCGCTACGTTTCGAAGAAATGGCAGGACTGCAACTGGGTACAGGCACTGGAAGGCTCGATCGACACCGCACATTTCACCTTCGCGCATCTCTCCTTCGAAAAGGAAGAGAACGAGATCCTCGATATCAAGAAGCACTTCGTGAATCCGCTGACACGCGTGGCGACCGACCATATGCGCTGGATCGCGGAAGATCCGCGCCCCGTCATCAAGATCAACCCGCATGAGGCCGGGCTGACGATCGCTGGCGGGCGTCTCACCGGCAGCGACAATATCTACTGGCGCATCGCCCAGTTCCTGATGCCGGTGCATGCCTATGCGCCGAGCGCGATGCCGGGCGAGAACATTTTTGGTCAGAGCTTTGTGCCGGTCACCGATACCAATTGCTGGATCTATACCTATGCCTGGAATCCGGAACGGCCGATTACGGATGCCGAGCGTGAGGCCTACGATCGCGGCAACGGCGTCATTTCGGAAGTCGATGAGAATTACGTGCCGCTGCGCAACAAGTCGAACGACTACCTGATCGATCGCAAGCTGCAGAAGACCCATAGCTACACCGGCATCAAGGGCGTGTCCGAGCAGGATGCCGCCGTGCAGGACAGCCAGGGCCCGATCGCCGACCGCACCCGCGAACATCTCGGCCCGACCGACCTCGGCATCATGCATTTCCGTAAGCTCGTGATGGATGCCGCCCGGGCGCTGCAGAAGGGCGAGGCGCCGCCGCACCTGAAGCATCAGGACCGCTACGCCGTGCGCTCCGGCGCCTGCGTCACCAACAAAGCCAAGGACCTCACCGCTGTCATGATCGAGCGGTTCGGCGAGGCTGCGGGCTATGTTGGGCCGGGGCGGAACGCGGCAGCGGAGTAGGGCAGGCCTGAGTAAGTATTACTCGCGCAGATCGTAGCGATAGGATTTCGAGACGATTTTCCAGCCGTCGCGCAATTTCATCGCCACCAGATAGTCGGTGAAATAGCGCGGCGGCAACTGGCAGCGCACCTTGATGAAGGCGGTCTGATCATCCGAGCGATCAATCGTCACGATGAAATCCTCGCGCGGCTTGCCTTCAGCCTTGGCGGAGGGCCGCTTGCGTACCCGGTCGAGCCAGTCCGGTACGGTCAGCACCTGCAACTCGCCCTTCTCCAGCCAGCGCAAATCGGCACTTGCGTCGAAGATCGCGCCGAGTTTGTCGGCATCGCCTTCATACAGGCCATCGAAATAGGTCTGCACCACGGCTTCGACGGTCGATCGGTCTGGGCTCACGGCTTTCCTCCCGGACAAGACAGAAATCATTCGAGGTGAATTTAGCCATGGACCGGCGGATTGCGCTATTGAGAAAACGCGAACGCTCGCATCGTTGCCGAAGAATGCGCCTGTCCCCGCGGGGCTGCGCCGGGAACCCCGGTGGAAACGGCAAAGGCGGTGGCCGAACCTGCGGGCCTGTTCGCCTGACTAAGGATATAGCGAGGAGGCCGATTCACGTCTGCGTGGTTCGTGACTTAACTCACAAAGCGGTGGTCTGGCTTCTGATAGGCAGACCGGTGTGGTAAAAAAGTACGAGACTCCGGAGGAGTCATGATGATGTCTGGATCGCTAAAATTGTGCCGATGGGCACTTGCAGCCGCCGCCTTCCTGCTGGTGAGCGAGCCGGCCTTTGCCGAGAAGCGCGTCGCGCTGATCCTCGGCAATTCCGCCTACCAGAATGTCGCACCGCTTAGCAACCCGGTTAACGACAGTTCCAAAATCGCGGCGACGCTGAAGGACGCTGGTTTTGACGTCGTCGATTCCCGCCGTGACTTGCCGGCGGCCGAAACCCGTCGCGCACTGCGCGACTTCGCCGATCGCGCGCGCGATGCCGATATTGCCGTGGTCTACTACGCCGGCCACGGGATCGAAGTTGACGGCGCGAATTACCTGATTCCCGTCGATGCGCGGCTGGAACGCGATACCGACATTTATGACGAGGGCCTCTCGCTCGATCGCATCCTGATCGCAATCGAACCGGCCAAGAAGCTGCGGCTCGTGATTCTCGACGCCTGCCGCGATAATCCGTTTGCCCGCACCATGAAGCGTACCGTCGCGTCGCGCGCGATCGGGCAAGGCCTGGCCAAGGTCGAGCCGACCAGCCCCAACGTCCTGATCGCCTATTCGGCGAAGGCCGGTTCGACTGCGGCCGACGGCGACGGGCGGAACAGTCCGTTCACGGCGGCGCTGTCGAATCATTTGACCAAGCCCGGGCTCGACGTGCGCCGCGCGTTCGGCTTTGTCCGCGATGAGGTGCTCAAAACGACCAACAATCGGCAGGAACCCTTTGTGTATGGTTCGCTCGGCGGTGAAGACGTGCCGCTGGTGCCGGCACCGCGCGCGGCGCCGGCGACCGCTGCGCCAGCCCTGAGCGCGCAGGCCGAAGCCCGCCGCGATTACGAACTCGCGCTACAGATCGGCAACAAGAGCGCGCTCAACGCCTTCCTTGCGCAATATCCCGACGGCTTCTATTCGAGCCTCGCAAAACTTCAGCTCGACAAGATTGCGGCCGAGGAGGCGCGCGTGGCGGCGACCGAGAAAGCGCGGCTCGCAGAGCAGGAGCGGGCGCGGCTCGCCGCCGAGGGCGCCCAGAAGTCGCAGCAGGCAAAGGCCGAGGCGGAAGCCAAGGCTGCCGAGCAGGCGCGCATCGCGGCTGAAAAGGCCAAGCAGGTGGCGCAGGAGCAGGCGGCCGCGGCGGAGCAGAAGCGCGTCGCCGCCGAAAGCGCCGCCGCCGACAAGGCGTCGGCTCCGGCACCCGCGGAGAAGGACAAAGCCGTGAACGTTGCTGCCCTCTCGGCCGGCCCGCCGCAGGTTGACGTCACAAAGTCGGTGCAGGCCGAACTGCGCCGCGTCGGCTGCCTCGCCGGTAATGCCGACGGCAACTGGAATAGCGCCTCGCAGCGGTCGCTGACCCTGTTCAACCGCTACGCCGGAACCAAGCTCGACACCAAGGTCGCCAGCGTCGATGCGCTCGATACGATCAAGCTGAAATCGGCGCGCGTGTGCCCGCTGGTCTGCGAGCACGGCTTCAAGGCCGAAGGCGAGCGCTGCACCAAGATCACCTGCGCGGAGGGCTCGTTCCTCAACGACGACAATGAATGCGAGAAGCGCAGCGCCAGGAAGCCGGTCGCCAAGCGCGACAGACCGGAAGCAAGACGAGTTCCTGAAGCACGGCAAGGTCGGGAGCCAAGGCAGGCGATTGTTACACGTTCCCAGAATCCGAATGCTCCAGGGATGTCCCAGCAAGGCCGTCCGCTTACCGGCCACGAACGTGCGGTGGGCTGCCACTCGTTCGGCGCCATCATGTCGGGCGTGTGCCCATAACCGCAGACACGCCGGGCCCCGGCTCTTCTCTGTCCTGATCGCAGAGGGGCCGGGTCCCGCTTCAAAGCCGTGACGCCAGCGATCAGATCACGCTCGCTGCGATATTCACCATCAAGGCCAGCAGCGCGGTGTTGAACACGAACGAAATGATGCCGTGCACGGTCGCGGTGCGGCGGATGACCTTGTCGGTGATGCCGACGTCGGAAACCTGCGCGGTCATGCCGATCACGAACGAGAAGTAGACGAAATCCCAGTAATCCGCATCCTTGTGCGCGTCGCCGCTTGGAAACTGCAGGCCGCCGGGCTTTTTGCCGCGATAGAAATCATGGGCGTAATGCAGCGCAAAGGCGGTATGCACAAGCGCCCATGACAACACGATCGTCACCGTCGCCAGGATGAGCCCGGTCGGATTGCCTTTCGAGGCGCCGAGCTCGAACACGATCGCGCCAAGGCTTGCGAGGGCGCCGAACGCGGTCACTAACAGGATCAGGAAACGCCCGTCATCCTGCAACACCGCGCTGCGCCTTATATGGCCGACGTCGCAGCGAAGCATCATGATGTAGGCAAGCACGAGATACAGTGCAGCGAAGACATCCCAGCCGACGATGAGACGTGTCGCCAGCCGAAGTGTGTCAGGCGCCAGGAAGAATACGGCCACGCCAACCGCGAGCGCGATGAAGGTCCGCGGCCTTCCGTAGACGACGCGGACCGGCATCGGCAGGTTCTGGAAGCGAACAAGGTGTTTCTCGAATTCCTTGTCCATCCGCTGGCCTTCTGATAGGCGCTATAGCGTTTTCGAGCGAAGCATTCCCTCGGACTTGATCCGGGGGTGGATACCGGTTCGCGTGAAGAAAACGCCTCCAAACATGAATCTAGAGCTTCGGTTCTGATTTCAATCAGAGCCGAAGCGCTAGTTCTTGCGATCCGCGACAAAGCGCGCGGCTGCCCGCAATATGTCGCCCTTCGCGCCGAAGATCGACAGTGCGGAATCGGCGCGCGCCAGGAGATCGCGCACGCGCTGCTTGGCGCCGTCGATGCCGAGCTGGGTGACGAAGGTGGTTTTGCCGAGCGCCGCATCCTGGCCGGTCTGCTTGCCGAGCGCTGCGGCGTCGCCCTCGACGTCGAGCAGGTCGTCGGCGATCTGGAAGGCCTCGCCGAGCGCGCGGCCGTAGTCGTCGAGCGCCTGGTATTCCTTCGGCGTGGACTGGCCGAGGATCGCGCCGGCGATGCAGCCATAGCGCAACAGCGCGCCGGTCTTCATCTGCTGCAGCCGCGCCACGTCGACCGGCTCGCGGTCGCCGAAGCGGCCTTCGCCGGCGAGGTCGAGGATCTGGCCGCCGACCATGCCGCCGATGCCGGAAGCGCGCGCCAGTGCCCGCGTCAGCAGCAGGCGCACATTGGCGTCCTTGTGGATCTCGTCGCGGGTGACGATGTCGAACGCCAACGTCAATAGCCCGTCGCCGGCGAGGATCGCGGTGGCGTCGTCGGTCTTCTTGTGCAGGGTGGGCCGGCCGCGGCGCAAATCGCTGTTGTCCATCGCCGGCAAATCGTCATGGATCAGGGAATAGCAATGGATGCATTCCAGCGCCGCGCCGACCAGCAGCGCGGCCTCGCGCGGGACGCCGAACACCGCCGAGCTTTCGACCACCAGAAATGGCCGCAGCCGCTTTCCGCCGCCGAGGCTGGAATAGCGCATCGCGTCCATCAGCCGCTTCGGCCGCGCGATCTCGTCGGGCAGCAGCGTATCGGACAACAGCTTCGCCAGCAGCGCTTCGGTGTCCTCCGCGGTCTGGTCCAGTCGTTTGGCAAAATCGGCAGCGACGTTCGTCATTAAGAATAGCTCCAGATCAATTTGGCCCGGACAATGTTTGATGGCGGGCGCTTCGTCAATTCCATGACCCCCGTCACAAAAGCGCTGGAAAACGCCCGAAATATCATGGAGATGTCACATGGGTGGGGCCTGTTCAGCGGTCCCGGTGGGCCGGGGCTGAACCGGAAGCATCCAATTTGCGCATTGTCCGAATTTTAGTGCTGATCCTGCTGGCGGTGCTGTTGCTGCCCTATCTGGTGACGCCGTTCTACCGCACCGGGCATCCGGTCTCGACCCTGATGGCATGGCGCTGGCTCAATGGCGCGCCGGTATCGCGGCAATGGATCGATTTCAAAGCGATTTCGCCTTACCTGCCGCGCTCGGTGGTCGGCTCCGAAGACGCCAGATTCTGCAGCCATCACGGGGTCGATTGGGGCGCGTTGCAGGACGCAATCGACGACGCCGAGGACGGCGAACCCACCCGCGGCGGGTCGACGATTACCCAGCAGGTGGCGAAAAACCTGTTCTTGTGGCCCGGCCGCAGCGTGGTCCGCAAGGTGCTGGAACTACCGCTTGCGATGTGGATCGATCTGGTGCTGCCCAAGCAGCGGATCCTGGAAATCTATCTCAACATCGCTGAACTTGGCCCGTCCGGGCAGTTCGGGGCGGAAGCCGGTTCCCTCTACGCCTTTGGTCGTTCGGCCTCGACCCTGTCGCCGCGCGAGGCCGCCTTGCTAGCGGCGATCCTGCCCAACCCTGTCAGGCGCAGCGCCCGCAATCCCGGCCCCGGCGTGCGCCGTCTGGCCGTGACCTACACCGCGCGAGCGAGTGCCGTGCAGCGCTGTTGGAGCGAGAATCGCGCTTTTTGAGCCAATTTTCGGCCGCTTTTACCGCAACCTGCCCTAGCTTTACGCCAGCCCATCCTCTATAAGCGCGGCCTTATCGGCATCGCAGCCCGTGCGCGAAGCGCTGGGCGGTCTGGTTTCGGACGATGCCTCCGACAAAACACCCCTAGAGGACTGTGTTATGGCCGTTCCCAGAAGAAAAACATCGCCCTCGCGGCGTGGCATGCGCCGCTCGGCGGATGCGCTGAAGAAGCCGACCTATGCCGAGGACAAGGATTCGGGCGAGCTGCGCCGTCCGCACCACCTCGACCTGAAGACCGGCATGTACAAGGGCCGGCAGGTGCTGAAGAAGAAGGAATCCTGACCGGATAGGCGATAAGGCGCCGCTTCCGGTGGCGCCCGCCCGAATTTGGCCAACGAGTGGGCCAACGGTTCCACAGGGTGAAGCGATGCTTTGCCCGGGGAACATTCCCGGCTTTTCTAGCAAGGCGTGATACCCATGGTCGGTTTTCCGCTGCTTCTGATTCCGCTCGCGATCTACAACATCATTGTCTTCCTGATGCCGGAGGTATCGTTCACCGATCCGCTGGTGAAGCTGACCTTGATGTCGGGCGCGGAATGGACCGTGACGCTGAGCGACGTGCTGCTCACGCTCGGCATCTTGCTGCTGCTCGCCGAAGTCATCAAAGGCGCGCGGCCCGGCGCGAAATATCTCACCGACCATCTGCTGTCGCTGATCGTGTTCGGAGCGGCGGCGGCTGAATTCATGCTGTGGCCGAAATTCGGCACCTCGACCTATTTCCTGTTGACCGCGCTGTCGCTGGTGGATTTCGTCTCCGGCCTCGCATTGCGGACACGACGCCGTGCCGTCGCGGCGGCGCCTGCGCCTCCGCCAAAAACCGCCGAAAAAGTCGAGGCGCCGCCGGCAGCCGAGCCCAAAATCGAGCCTGCACCGGCAGCAGCCCCGTCGCCTGCGCCTGCTACACCAGCGGCAGCCTCTGTTGCCGAATCCGTGTTGAAGGATCACGCCGAACCGAAACCGGTGCAGCCCGCCGCCGCGCCCGAGGCGGCTTCAACGGCAGCCCCGTCGCCCGCAGTGTCGTCATCGGAAGCCCCTGCGCCAGAAGCCCCTGCACCCCAAGCCCCTGCACCCCAAGCCCCTGCACCCCAAGGCCCTGCACCCCAAGGCCCTGCACCCCAAGGCCCTACGCCCCAAGGCCCTACGCCCCAAGTCTCGTCGCCAGGACTACAGCCGGGCTCAGGTCCTCCGCCCTCGGATAAGCCCGATACGCACCAGCGCTGATCCATAGCGTTTTCGAGCGAAGTGGATACCGGTTCGCGTCAAGAAAACGCGTCAAAACAAGAATCTAGAGCCCGTTCTGATTCAATCGGAACCGGGCTCTAGATGGTTTGGCGTGTCCGGAAGCCGGTGTTGCAGTACCGGATCTGGCTGGCGCCATAGGCCGTCTGCGCGTCCGCCAGCGAGGCCCGTCTCAGGCCGCGGGTTTGCGGTGTCTGGTCGGCGGTTGCGATCAACTGCGCGAGGAAGGTCGGATCGGGCCGCGGCGTGGCCGCTCGCTGTGACCAATGCACGGACTGGGTGACCGGCACCAGCGCGACGCAGGCCGGCTCATCGACGTTGACGAACTCGCCGTCCAAAATTTCGTCTGATCGATCGATATCCAGCATCGCGCACCGCAACCGGCTAAAACTGTCACGTTTCGGGACGAAACGCCCCACTGCGATCTGACCTCGCAAGGCCTATGCCGCTCCCTTCCGCTTCGTTCCCGGCTAACCCGGAAAGTCCTTGAAACATGGTTTCCGGATTATTTATCAACTTCGCCTAGCCTCTCGTTCGAAACAGCCACTATCCTTAAGGCCCAAGGGAATCACCCGGCGGTGTCCCGAATCGAGGCGATCTGATGCCCCCTGTCCCGGAAGCCTCCAGCATTCTTGCCTCGCTAGGCCAGGCGGCTTTCGTTTGGGACCTGATAGCGGATACCATCGCCTGGAGCGACAATGCCGGCGCGGTTTTCACCGACATTCCGGCGGAAGCGCTGGCGAGTGGCGCCGGGTTCGCCGGGCTGATCGAGCCCTCCCGTTCGATCCGGACGGACGCCCTCACTCGATCGCCACCGCCGCGGGGCGGCGAAGGCGTCGCCTACCGCATCGAATATGGCGTGCGAGCCTCAAGCTCCGCGCCGGTACTCTGGATCGAGGAAACCGGTTGCTGGTTCGCGGGGCCCGACGGCAAGCCAGTGCGCGCGCAAGGCATTGTCCGCATCAACAATGAGCGCCGTGCCCGCGACGAGCAATTGCTGAAGCTCTCGATGCACGATCCGCTGACCGGTGAACTCAATCGCACGCATCTCATCGCCTCGCTGGCGGAAGCGATCGAGGAAGCCATGCGTCTCCGATCGACGTGCGCCTTCATGCTGATCGGCATCGATCATTTGGCGCGCGTCAACGACGCGTTCGGCTTCGATGTCGCGGACGCCGTGATTGCGGAAGTCGGAAAGCGCATCCGCGCCAAGCTGCGCGGCGGCGACGTGCTCGGGCGCTTCTCCGGCAACAAGTTCGGGCTGATCTTGAGGAATTGCACCGTCGAAGACGCCAATATCGCGGCCGAGCGCTTCCTGGCAGGGATCCGCGACGAGGTAATCCCGACCAAATCCGGCCCGGTTTCAGTGACGGCCTCGATCGGCGCGATCAGCATCCCCCGTTACGCCCGCAATGCCGATGAGGCCGTCAATCGCGCCCAGGAAACGCTAGATGACGCCAAGCGCCGCCGCGCCGGATCGTTCTCGCTATGGAAGCCGAACGTCGAGCGCGACGCCCAGCGTCGCGTCAACATCCGCGTCACCGACGAGATCGTCACTGCATTGAACGAGCGGCGGATCGTCACCGCCTTTGAGCCCGTGGTCGAAGCGCGCTCGCGGCAGCCGGCATTTTACGAATGCCTGGTGCGGATGGAGCAGGAGGACGGGCAGGCGCTGCTGGCGCCCGATATCGTTCCGGTCGCCGAGCGATTGGGCCTGATCCGGCTGGTCGATCATCGCGTGCTCGAACTCGCGGTCGCCGAGCTCGCGGCGTCGCCGAACGTGCGGCTCAGCCTCAACATCTCGCCCGATACCACCATGGACCCGGACTGGTGGACCGGAATCGAATCGCTGATGCAGGCGCATCCCGGCGCCGGCGAGCGGCTGATCGTCGAGATCACCGAAACGGTTGCGATCCAGGACATCGACGATATCAGGGGCTTCATCACGCGACTGAAAAGCTTCGGCAGCCAGATCGCGATCGACGATTTCGGCGCCGGCTACACCTCGTTCCGCAACTTGCGCAAGCTCGGCGTCGATATCGTGAAGATCGACGGCGCCTTCGTGCAGAACATCGCACGCTCCGCCGACGATCGCGCCTTCGTGCATACGCTGATCGATCTGGCCAACCGCCTGCAGATCAAGACGGTGGCGGAATGGGTGCAGGACGAGGAAGCCGCCGTGATGCTGCGCGAATGGGGCTGCGACTACATCCAGGGCCGCCTGATCGGGCTGGCGTCGCCGCAACGGCCGTGGAGCACGGCAACGGACGCGGTGCTGCCAGCAGCGGGTTAGCTCTCTCCGCGCGTCGTCCCTGCGACCCGTCGTCTTCGCCAAGGCTTCGCCGGGGTTTGACGTTGGGCTCGCCGAAGCTTTAGCGAAGGCGGCACGCAGGGACCGATACGCCGCGGCCAATCAATCGGGCAGTCGGGTAGACGGCTTCGCTAAACAATCAACGCTGGTGGTTATGGGTCCCTGCGTTCGCAGGGACGACAGTGGAGAACGCGAAACGAAGGAGAGTCCTACTCTTCCTTCTTCGGCTCTTTCGACATGCGCTCGAGGCGTTCCTGCATGTCCTTCATCTGGCGGCGAAGATCGTCGATATTGTCTCCGTCGGTCGACGGCTCCGGCACCTTCTCCGGTTCCGGCGAAGTCGATCCGGCGCGCGGCGGCACGAACGGCTTGAACATCGAGAACGTCTGCTGAAACAATTCCATGTTGCGGCGGACATGTTCCTCGAGCGGCGCGAACGGCGTGCCGCTGAAGGTGTTGGTGAGCTGCTTGCGGAATTTTTCCTGCTCGCGCGTCAGCGTATCGATCGACTGCTCCAGATATTTCGGCACCACCAACTGCATGCTGTCGCCGTAGAAGCGGATCAACTGCCGCAGGAAAGTCGTGGGCAACAGATTTTGTCCGGCCTTGTTTTCCTGTTCGAAGATGATCTGCGCCAGCACCTGGCGCGTAATGTCATCGCCGGTCTTGGCGTCGTAGACGAGAAAATCCTCGCCTTCCTTCACCATCGCTGCGAGATCCTCGAGCGTCACATAGGTGCTGGTGCCGGTATTATAGAGCCGCCGGTTGGCGTACTTCTTGATGGTCGTAGGTTGGTCTGACTTTGCCATAAGCTCACACATCGACACCGAGAGCAGGGAACCCGGCAGCTTCGCCGACGGGCAGACGAGCAACGCAAACGCAGCAAAGTAAGCATTTTCAATGCGGTTCGGCTACCGTTTTGTGCGGCACGGTTAATTCCAAGGCATGGACGCTGCTACCGAAACCCCATGGGGAACAATTTGAATGCGCCGCGGCAGGATTTTGGGCGCCGGCCGATTGACATGGGTCAACGAGGTTAACAACATAAGGCGAGAGACAGGCACGCCACCCCGGCCGCCCGCCGTCCAACAACCTCAAGCCCAAGAAACCCCATAAGGAGATGTCCATGTCAGACGATGTCGTCATCGTCAGCGCCGCCCGCACTCCGGTCGGCAGCTTCAACGGCGCGTTCGCCACCACCCCGGCCCATGACCTCGGCGCCATCGCCATCAAGGCCGCGCTGGAGCGGGCGGGTGTCGAGCCGGGCCAGGTCTCCGAAGTCATCATGGGCCAGATCCTGACCGCGGCGCAGGGCCAGAACCCGGCCCGTCAGGCCTCGATCAACGCCGGCATTCCGGTGGAGAGCCCGGCCTGGGGCGTCAACCAGCTCTGCGGCTCAGGCCTGCGCTCGGTCGCGCTCGGCTACCAGGCACTGCTGAACGGCGATTCCTCGATCGTGGTCGCGGGCGGCCAGGAATCGATGAGCATGGCCCCGCATGCGCAGTATCTGCGTGGTGGCGTCAAGATGGGGGGCTTCGAGCTGGTCGACACCATGATCAAGGACGGCCTGTGGGACGCCTTCAACGGCTATCACATGGGCAATACCGCCGAGAACGTTGCCAAGCAGTACCAGATCACCCGCGCCCAGCAGGACGAGTTCGCCGTTGCCTCGCAGAACAAGGCCGAGGCCGCGCAGAAGGCCGGCAAGTTCAAGGACGAGATCACGCCGGTCACCATCAAGACCCGCAAGGGCGACGTCGTGGTCGACACCGACGAATATCCGCGCCATGGTGCTACCCTCGATGCGATGGGCAAGCTCCGCGCGGCCTTCGAGAAGGACGGCACCGTGACCGCCGGCAACGCCTCGGGCATCAATGACGGCGCCGCCGCCGTCGTGCTGATGACCGCCAAGGAAGCAGCCAGGCAGGGCAAGAAGCCGATCGCCCGTATCGTCTCCTGGGGCCAGGCCGGCGTCGATCCCAAGATCATGGGCACCGGCCCGATCCCCGCCTCGCGCACTGCGCTGAAGAAGGCCGGCTGGAACGTCGGCGACCTCGACCTGATCGAGGCCAACGAGGCGTTCGCGGCGCAGGCCTGTGCGGTGAACAAGGATCTCGGCTGGGACACCAGCAAGGTCAACGTCAATGGCGGCGCGATCGCGATCGGCCACCCGATCGGGGCGTCGGGCGCGCGCGTGCTGGTGACGCTCTTGCACGAGATGCAGAAGCGCGATGCCAAGAAGGGCCTCGCCACGCTGTGCATCGGCGGCGGCATGGGCATCGCGATGTGCATCGCACGCGACTGAACTAAAGGCAGAGTGATCGGTTGAATGATGAAAAGATCATCTCGCAACCGCGGCTCGAATTGGTAAAGATGAAATGCCCGGTCTAGCGCCGGGCATTTTCGTCTTATGCAAGCGTTTTCAACAACGCTTCAAACCAAAGGCTGAGCTTCGTCAAAAGACCGGGACAATTCCGGCATAGAAAGAAGGCCACCAAGGAGGACTACGACATGGCACGTGTTGCATTGGTTACGGGGGGTACGAGAGGCATTGGCGCGGCGATCAGCAAGGCGCTGAAGGCTGCAGGCTACAAGGTTGCGGCAAGCTATGCCGGCAATGATGCCGCCGCCGAGAAATTCAAGTCCGAGACCGGCATCCCCGTCTACAAATGGGATGTCTCTTCGTTCGACGCCTGTGCCGAAGGCATCAAGAAGGTCGAGGCCGACCTCGGGCCGATCGACGTGCTGGTCAACAATGCCGGCATCACCAAGGACGGCGCCTTCCACAAGATGACGCTCGAGCAGTGGAACGCGGTGATCAACACCAATCTCGGCTCGCTGTTCAACATGACGCGCCCGGTGATCGAGGGCATGCGCGCCCGCAAATTCGGCCGCATCATCAACATCTCCTCGATCAACGGCCAGAAGGGACAGTTCGGCCAGGTCAACTATTCCGCCGCCAAGGCCGGCGACATCGGCTTCACCAAGGCGCTGGCGCTGGAGAATGCCAAGGGCGGCGTCACCGTGAACGCGATCTGCCCCGGCTACATCAACACCGAGATGGTGCAGGCGGTGCCGAAGGACGTGCTCGAGAAGAGCATTCTGCCGCTGATCCCGATCAACCGTCTCGGCGAGCCCGAAGAGATTGCCCGCGCGGTGGTGTTCCTGGCTGCCGACGAGGCCAGCGGCATCACCGGCTCGACCATGACGATCAACGGCGGCCAGTACTTGGTGTGATGTTTCCTCGTCATTGCCTGCGACAAACGCGAAGCGTTTGCGCAAGGAAGCGATAGCGACGACCCTTCTCCGCTTGCTGCGCAAGCTTCGCAGGGTTAGGAGTCCGCCGAAGCGCTTTGACGCGAAGGCAGAAGCAATCCATCTTAGCTATACAAGCAAGAAAGATGGATTGCTTCGCTTCGCTCGCAATGACGAGACCCATGAATCCCCGTTCCGCCACACTGATCGGACTGACCGCGATCCTGATGTGGTCGCTGCTGTCCGTGCTGACGGTTGCGACTGGGAAGATTCCCGCCTTCCAGCTCGCTGCCATGACATTTGCGATCGGCGCCCTGGTCGCTTTCGCAAGTTTCCTGTTTCGGCCGGCCGCCTTTGGCGCCTTGAAGCAGCCAGCGGTCGCCTGGGTCGTCGGCGTCGGCGGACTGTTCGGCTATCACGCGCTGTATTTCCTCGCGTTGCGCTTTGCGCCGCCGGCCGAAGCCGGCCTGCTGAATTATCTCTGGCCGCTCCTGATCGTGCTGTTCTCGTCGCTGCTGCCGGGCGAGCGGCTGGCGCCACATCACATCATCGGTGCGTTGCTCGGGCTTGCCGGCACGGTGCTGCTGTTCGCCGGCAATACCGGCAGCTTTGCGCCAGGCCAGATCCCAGGGCTGGCGGCGGCCTTCGTCGCCGCCTTTGTGTGGGCCGCCTATTCGGTGATGTCGCGCAAGCTCAAGGCGGTACCGACCGATGCGGTGGCAGGCTTCTGCCTCGCCACCGCGCTGCTGGCCGCGCTCGTCCATGGCATGGTGGAGAAGACGGTCTGGCCGGAAACGATCGGGCAATGGCTAGCCGTCATCGCGCTCGGCGTCGGCCCTGTCGGTGCTGCGTTCTTCGTCTGGGATATCGGCATGAAGCGCGGCGATATCCGCGTGCTCGGAGCGGCGTCCTACGCGACGCCGCTATTATCGACCTTGTTTCTGATCCTCGCCGGCTTCGCGCAGCCGACCGCCACGATCGCCATTGCCGCGATCCTGATCGCCGGCGGCGGCCTGATCGCGGCGAAGGATATGGTGTGGAAAAAGTAGGATGGGTAGAGCGAAGCGAAACCCATCATGTCACCGCACGGATGCAATTGATGGGTATCGCTTCGCTCCACCCATCCTACGAAGAAGGCTCCCAGCCCTTCGGCGCCAGCTCGAATTTTTCAAACTCAAATCCCGGCGCCACGGTGCAGCCAACCAAAGTCCAATCGCCGTTGCTCTCGGCGGCCTGCCAGGCGTGCGGCGGGACGATCGCCTGCGGCGCCTCGCCGGCGGCAAGATTCGCGCCGAGCTTCACGCTGCGTTGCCCATCATTATCAGCGATCCAGAGCGTCAGCGCCGCGCCCGCGTAATAATGCCAGGTCTCGACCGCATCGATGCGATGCCAATGCGAGCGTTCGCCGCGCGCCAACAGGAAATAGATCGCGGTGGATCGCGAACGCCCGGCGGCGTCCACGCTTTCATCGCGAAACGTCTCGCGATAATGCCCGCCTTCGGGATGCGGCTTCAGGTCGAGCCGCGCGATGATCTCGGCGGCTTGTTTTGGCAGCGCCATCAGGACTTGTTCTTGCGTTCGCGCAGCTCGCCGAAAACTTCGGCGGCGCCGGCGCCCTTCATGTGCAGCTTGGCCGCCACCTCAGGCTCGTCGGCGCGCAGGAACACGTTGGCTTTTTTCTCATCGCCCAAGAGCACCGGGATCGTCGGCTTGTTGTCGGCGCGCAGCCGCGTGACTTCCTCGGCGCGCGCCTTCAGCGCCGGATTGTCGCCGTCGACCGTGAGCGCGAATTTGACGTTGGAAGCAGTATATTCATGGCCGCAATAGAGCTTGAAATCGTCCGGCAGCGCACGGAGCTTCAACAGGGAATCCCACATCATCGGATAATTGCCCTCGAACACCCGGCCGCAGCCGATCGAGAACAGCGTGTCGGCGGCAAACACCGCCTTTTCGTTATCGAATACATAGGAGATATGATCGAGCGTGTGCCCCGGCGTTTCCAGCACCCGGGCCAGCAGGCTTCCCACCTTGACTACGTCGCCATGGGCAGCGCGCAGGTCGACATTGGCAATCTTGGTGGACTTGTCGTGCGGTGCAACGACGCGGCAATTATATTTCTGCTTCAGCTCGGCGATGCCGCCGACATGGTCGTGATGGTGATGAGTGACGAGAATATCCGTCAGCGTCCAGCCTTCGCGCTCGAGCGCCTTGATGATCGGGGCGGCTTCCGGCGCGTCGATCGATGCGGTGGCCTTGGTCGCGGGATCATGGATCAAATAGCCGAAATTGTCGTTGAGGCAGGTGAAGGTACGAATTTCCGCGGCCATGACAGCTCCGTGGTTAAGGCTTTCAGCCCCATCATCTGCAAGAAATATGGCGTTAACGCTTGCGCGGCAATGCCATTTTCGGCGCGCCGCAACGAAACACGGTATGGTAGATTGTGCCCATGACCATCGACGTCATCGATCTCCGCGATTTCTATTCGCAGCGCCTCGGCATCGTGGCGCGGCAGTTGATCAACCGCGGCATTCGGGCGCGCTGGCCCGATGCGGCGGGGCAGCGCGTGCTCGGGCTCGGCTATCCGACGCCCTATCTCGGGCTGTTTCGCGAGGATTCGGAGCGCTGCATCGCTTTCATGCCGGCGGCGCAGGGCGTCCTGAAATGGCCGACGGGGCGGCCGGCGCTGGCATCTCTGATCGACGAATTCTCGATGCCGCTACCGGACGCCGCGGTGGATCGGATCCTGCTGGTTCACGCGCTGGAGATGTCCGACGATCCGGAGCGCTTGTTGCGCGAGGTGTGGCGGGTGCTGGCGCCGTCCGGCCGGCTGATTGCGGTGATCCCGAACCGGCGGGGCGTGTGGACGCGCACCGACAATACGCCGTTCGGTCACGGCCGGCCCTATTCGCGCGCGCAGATCACGCAATTGCTGCGGCAGACCTGGTTCACGCCGGCGGCGTGGGGCGAGGCGCTGTTTCTGCCGCCGGTCGGCAATAGCTGGTTTCTGCGCTCGGCGATGGCATGGGAGCGTGTCGGCGCCGCGCTGTCGCTGCCGTTCGCCGGCGTCCATATCGTGGAAGCGACCAAACAGGTCTATCGCGCGATCCCCGCGGGCCGCGAACGTGCGCGGCTGATTCCGTCGCTGGAGCCGGCGCTGGTGCCGTCATCGACGGCAACGCGGGACAGGCTGAGGGATTCGTAGGGTGGGCAAAGGCGCGCTAGCGCCGTGCCCACCATTTCATCCTCAGTCTTTGCAGCAAGTTGGTGGGCACGCTTGCGCTTTGCCCACCCTACGAAGACGAACGATTACTCATTCCCCGGATTGAAATCTTCGCTTGGCGCGGCGGGCGCGGCCATGTTGTCGGGGCGCGGGCCGTGCGGTCGGCGGCGCCGGCGCGGGAAACGCTCGCCGCGGCCCTCTTCATATCCGCCGGGCGCACCGTTCACCTGCGGCTGCGGGCCGGTGATGAAGGAAGGCAGGCGATCGACCCCGCCGGTATCGGCAATCACCGGCTGCGGCTGAGTTTGCGGCTGATACTGCGGCTGCGGACGGTGCTCGCGATCGCGATGGTGTTCGCGCGGCTGGTGGTCGCGCTGATAGGGCTGGTTGTCGCCGCGCTGTTCGCGTTCGCGCGGATTGTTGTCGCGGATATACGGCTGTGGCTGCTGCGGGACGAAGCCCGGCTCCTGGCCGAAATGCGAAAAGCTCTCGCCCTCGTCGTCACCGTCTTCCGTCGGCTGCATTTCGGTGTCGATGCGTGGCTGCGGCTGGTTCTGCCGGAACTGCTCCTGCGCAGCAGCGATCAGGCGGAAATAATGCTCGGCGTGCTGGTAGTAATTCTCGGCCGCGACGGGGTCGCCGGAAGAGCGCGCGTCGCGCGCTAGCTGAACGTATTTTTCCGCAACGTGCGAAGCGGTGCCGCGGATCTTGATGTCAGGCCCGTTGGATTCGAACACCCGGGTCATCGGGTTCTGACCGCGCCGGCCATCGTTCCGGTTACTGCCTTGGTTCCGGTTACGCATCCGCTTGTTGTTTTGACCGTTTCTCATGTCTCGCCTTTTATTCCAGCCCTGATGTTTTGCAGTTGCCGTCGTAGCCTGATCCGATCCGGCGCACACTCAGGCGCACCGAATCACGATGCCGTTCAAATTCATGTCGTCGATTTCGCCAACCCTCGCGTTCAGCAAAGACGCGTTCCCCAATCGGCGGCGTACATTTGCTCGCCGGATCAAATCATTCAGCCTGCCAAAACCAGTCTAACCGCCTTGCGTGACGGCTTCGCGTGACTGGCTGTTGCGTAAGTCTTCAAGCGCAATATCAGGCTTTCGTTCGCTTTACGGTCGAGAGCAGCACAGCTCCAGCTATTGCGCTCGATTCGACCTGCGTTTGGAACCTTTCACCCGGCGGGCTCTCGTTTCGAGAAACTCTGGCCTCACCCGTATGATCTTACGGGGCCAGCAACCCTGGACCGATGTTGTGAGCGGAACGTAGTCGCTCCGGGGGAATATTCCAAGGGGTTTTTTTGCGTTCCAAAAGGACTTTATCGGGCCATTTTGTGGCCCGCGACCGCCCTCGGAATGCCCGCCAGGTCGGCCTTGGGCGCCGTTGCAGGCATTAACCCTGCGGCCCCCATCAGGGCCTGGATTGGGCCGCTTTGGCCCTCTCCGGCCTCCACCACCAGGGCGGCACCCGGGGCGAGGAGGTCGGCCGCCTGGGGGATCAACGCGCGGTAGGCGTCCAGCCCGTCAGCGCCACCATCGAGCGCGGCGAGCGGGTCGTGATTTCTCACCTCCACCGCCAGACTGCCGATATCCGCCGACCGGACATAGGGCGGGTTCGAGACGATCAGATCGAACGAACCGGATAGTCCGCGCGCGTAATCGCAGGCGATGAACGTCGCGCGCTCCGAGAGGCCGGCGCAGGCGGCATTGGCCGCAGCGGTTTGCAGCGCCGCTTCGGAGATGTCGGTTCCGAATCCCTCGGCCGCCGGCAATTCGGACAACAGCGCGAGAAGAATTGCGCCGGAACCGGTGCCGAGATCGGCGATACGCATCGGACGAGCGAGGTCGCCGCCGGCGCGTAGCAGTTCCAGCGCCAGTTCGACCACCGTCTCGGTATCGGGCCGCGGCACCAGCGTTGCCGGCGAGAGTCGTAAGGGCAGACCCCAAAACTCCTTCTCGCTGATGATGCGGGCGACCGGCTCGCCTGCGAGACGTCGGCGGGCGAATTCCTCAAGGTGAGCCGATTCGTCCGAGGTGAGCTTGCGCTGCGCGACCGATATCAAGCCGGTCAGGTTGAGGCCCAGCGCATGGCCTGTCAGAATCCGCGCATCGAGTTCGGCGGACTCGATGGCGGCGGTTTTGAGTCTCGCTGCGAGCGCGCGCCGCGCGGCCTCGACTGTCTGGCCGGCGAAATCCGTCATGCGGCGAACCACAATCTCGCCGTCGTCCCTGCGAACGCAGGAACCCATAACCACAGGCCTTTATTGCTGCGAGAGGTCTCGACCCCTACCGCCCACATTGCGAGGCCGCGGCGTATGGGTCCCCGCGTTCGCGGGGACGACAGCCGGATGTTACTCACGCTGCCGCGCCCTGTGCGGCAAGCTGGGCGGCCTGGTGCTCGGTCGTCAACGCGTCGATCAGTTCGCCCAGCGCTTCGCCCGCAATCACCTGCGGCAATTTGTAGAGCGTCAAATTGATGCGGTGATCGGTGACGCGGCCCTGCGGGAAATTATAGGTGCGGATGCGCTCGCTTCGGTCGCCGGAGCCGACCTTCTCCTTGCGGTCAGCGGAGCGCGCGGCGTCGGCGCGCTGGCGCTCGGCGTCATAGATGCGCGAGCGCAGGATGTTCATCGCGGAAGCGCGGTTTTTGTGCTGCGAGCGGCTGTCCTGCATCATCACCACGATGCCGGTCGGAATGTGCGTGATACGGATCGCGGATTCAGTCTTGTTGACGTGCTGGCCGCCGGCGCCTTGCGCGCGCATGGTTTCGATCCGAAGATCTTCGTTCTTTATATCGACATCGACATCCTCGACCTCGGGCAGTACCGCCACCGTTGCAGCCGAGGTGTGAATCCGCCCCTGCGTTTCCGTGTCGGGCACGCGCTGCACGCGGTGCACGCCGGATTCGAATTTCAGCTTGGCGAACGCGCCGCGGCCCTGCACCTCGGCGATGATTTCCTTGTAGCCGCCCACGGTACCTTCCGAGGCCGAGATCACGTCGACCTTCCAGCCCTGCAAGGCGGCAAACCGCTCATACATGCGGAACAGGTCGCCGGCGAACAGCGAGGCTTCGTCGCCGCCGGTGCCGGCGCGGATTTCCAGCATCACGTTGCGGTCGTCCATGGCGTCCTTGGGCAGCAGCGCCACGCGAATCTTCTGCTCTAGGTCAGCGACGCGCGCCTGCAGCGTTTCGAGCTCGGCTTCGGCCATGCTGCGGATTTCGGGATCGGTGCCGGCATCAGCCAACAGCGATTCGGCGCCCGCAATCTCGGCCCGCGCCGTCCGATACGCCTTGACCGCATCGATCAGCGGATTGAGCTCGGCGAGCTCGCGCGTGATCTGGACGTATTTTTCGGAATTCACCTGGCCCAGCAGCTCGGCCTCGAGCGAGGCATGATGGGCGAGCAGGATATCGAGTTTGGCTTCGGGCAACATGGCGTAGTTCTCAGGCAGCGGATACGGAAAGGTGGCGTTGTCGGGACTGAGCCTCGCTACAACGACAGCCCCTCGGCTTCCGCGAATTCCGTCAGCTTCTGCCGAATCGAGACGCTGCCGGCTGGCGCGTCGAGCAGCGGCATCAGGACAGCTTCCGCCTTTTTGGCATCGAGGTCGAGGATCATCGCCTTGACCGGGCCGTGCGCAGTGGCCGACAGCGACAGCGAGCGGTAGCCGAGCGCGATCAGCGCCAGCGCGCCGAGCGGCTTTGAGGCCATCTCGCCGCATAGCGAGGCCATCTTCTTCGCAGCTTGCGCCTTCCGCACGATATCGCGCAGCGCGCGCAGGATCGGCACCGACATGGTGTCGAACCGTTCGGAAACTTTTGCGTTGCCGCGGTCGACCGCAAACAAGAACTGGAACAGGTCGTTCGAACCGACCGAAACGAAATCGACCTTCTTCAAGAGTTCGTCGAGTTGATAGAGCAGCGCCGGCACTTCTACCATGGTGCCGACGTCGATACGTTCCGGTAGCGCGTGGCCATGCTGGCGCAGGTAGGTCAGTTCGCGCTCGACGATGGCTTTGGCCTGGTCGAATTCGGCGACATCCGAAATCATCGGAAACATGATCTTCAGCGCGCGGCCGCCGCCGGCCCGCAGCAGCGCGCGAATCTGGCCGCGCAATAGTCCGGGACGGTCGAGCCCGAGCCGGATCGCGCGCCAGCCGAGCGCTGGGTTTTCCTCGATCACGGTCTCCATATAGGGCAGCGCCTTGTCGCCGCCAATATCGAGGGTGCGGAACGTGACCGGCTTGGCACCCGCGGCGTCCAGCACGGTGCGATAGAGCGCGAGTTGATCGGAAGAGCGCGGCAGGTTCTGGCCGACCATGAACTGCAGCTCGGTGCGGAACAGCCCGATGCCGGCGCTGCCGGTGTCGTCGATATGCGGCAGGTCGATGACGAGGCCCGCATTGATCATCAGTTCGACCGGTTGGCCGTCCTTGGTCACACAGGGTTTATCGCGCAGCGCGGCATACTGCGCCTGCCGCCGCGCGCGAAACCGCACCCGCTCGGCATAGGCCGATTCGATCTCGGCGGAGGGGCGGACATAGATCGAGCCCGAGGTGCCGTCGACGATGATGGGATCGCCGGGGTCGGCAATGCCGGGCGCGTTCGGGACTTCGCCGACCGCGGGGATTCCGAGCGCGCGCGCCACGATCGAGACGTGGGAATTGGTAGTGCCTTCCTCCAGCACCAGGCCGCGCAGCCGCTTGCGATCGTAGTCGAGCAGCGCCGCCGGTCCCATCGCGCGCGCGATCAGGATGGCGTTTTCGGGAAGCTGCTCGCGCGAGGGCGCGTGATCCTGGCCGACCAGTTGCCGCATCAGGCGGTGGCCGAGATCTTCCAGGTCGTGCAGGCGGTCGCGCAGATAAGGATCGGTCGAGCGCAGCATCCGCGCGCGGGTGTCGGACTGTACGCGCTCGACCGCGGCTTCCGCGGTGAGGCCGGTAGCGACCGCCTCATGCAGCTTGTGCGACCAGCCGTGGTCGTTGGCAAACATCCGGTAGGCTTCCAGCACCTCGCGGTGCTCGCCGCCATCGGCGACGTCGCCGCGCTCCAGCATGCGGTCGAGATCGGCGCGCAGCTTGGTCAGCGCTGCATCCAGTTTCTTGATTTCCTTCGGCAGGTCTTCGGCGATGTAGTTGGTGATGACGACGCGCGGCTCGTGCAGCACGACATGGCCGAGCGCGATGCCGTCGGAGAGGATCGCGCCGGTTTTGTGCAGGGAATGCCGCGCCGCCGGTTCCGCGCCGGGCTGCGCCAGCGCCGCCAGTTCGCCGGAGGCGATCATCTCCGCCAGCACCATGGCGGTGGTCTGCAGCGCCTCGACCTCTTCCTCGACATAGGTGCGCTTGGCGCGGTTCTGCACCACCAGCACGCCGAGCGTGTTGCCGGCGCGCAAGATCGGCACGCCGAGGAACGAATGGTAGATTTCTTCGCCGGTTTCCGGGCGGAACGAGAACGCCGGGTGGCTTTGCGCGTCCGAGAGGTTGAGCGGACTGGCCTCGCTGGCGACGAGGCCGACGAGACCCTCATGCGCGTTCAGCACGGTGCGGTGCACCGCGTCGCGGTTCAGACCCTCGGTGGCGTAAAGCTCGAGCGTGTTATCGATGCGCAGCACGTAGCAGGAGCAGACCTCGGCCACCATGTTGGCCGCGATCAACACCACGATCTTGTCCAGGCGTTCCTGCGCCGAGACCTTCTCCGCCATGGTTTCGCGAAGCCGTCTCAACAAGACGCGGGGACCTCCCGACGTGCTCCGCATGTGCTGGTATCCTCCCCCGCGAGGCCAGCCCGCCGGGTGGCCGGTAGCTGGCGTGAAACGCACGAAAAACAACAATTTTATTCATTCGGCGCTGCCGCAGGGCGCCGGATCCCGGCCGAATCGGGACCGCCAAACCGTGGCGCAGTTTGCGGCAACCACCTCACAGGCCGTATAGCCAATCGAGGCTCGCTTTGCCAAGCAAAACGCCTGCCAGAAGCAATAACGTGTGTGTCAGCACCGATGCTGCGCCAGCGAAGTCCGCCAAACCAAGCCGGTCTGGGATCAGACCATGCGCTAAATTTGAGAGAAAATCGTTCTAAGCCTGGTCGAGCCCGTAGAGCGTGTGCAGCGTGCGCACCGCGAGTTCGGTATAGGCGGCGTCGATCAGCACCGAAAACTTGATCTCCGAGGTGGTGATGGCGCGGATGTTGATGTTGCGCTCGGACAATGCCTTGAAGGCCTTCGCCGCGACGCCGGCATGGCTGCGCATGCCGCTGCCGATCACCGAGACCTTCGACACGTCGGTGGCGCTGTCGAGCCGGGCATAGCCGATCTTGCCCTTCGACGAGGTGATGGTGTCGCGGGCGCGGTTATAGTCGGAGGCGGGAACGGTGAAGGTGAGATCGGTGGTCTTGCCGTCCTCGGAGACGTTCTGCACGATCATGTCGACATTGATGTTGGCTTCGGCCAGCGGGCCGAAGATCGCGGCGGCTACGCCCGGCTTGTCCTCGATCTGGCGCAGCGAAATCTGGGCTTCGTCCTTGGAGAAGGCGATGCCGGTGACGACGTGGCTTTCCATGATTTCCTCCTCGCTGCAGATCAGCGTGCCCGGTGGTGTGCCGTGCGGGTCGATATCCTCGGGCTTGTCGAAGCTGGAACGTACGAACACAGGTATGTTGTGCACCATGCCGAGTTCCACCGAGCGCACCTGCAGAACCTTGGCGCCCAGCGAGGCCAGTTCCAGCATGTCCTCGAAGGCGATCTTGTCGAGCCGCCGCGCCTTGGGAACCACCCGGGGATCGGTGGTGTAGACGCCGTCGACGTCAGTATAAATGTCGCAGCGGTCGGCCCGGATGGCGGCGGCGATCGCCACCGCCGAGGTATCCGAACCGCCGCGCCCGAGCGTGGTGATCCGGTTGGTCTGCGGGTTGATGCCCTGGAAGCCGGCAATGACGGCGACTTCCTGGCGATCCTTGAATCGAGCGGTGATCTCGCTGCCGTCGATCTCGAGAATCCGCGCCGAGGCGTGGGCGTCGGAGGTCTTGATCGGGATCTGCCAGCCCTGCCACGAGCGGGCCTGGATGCCCATGCCCTGCAGCACGATCGCGAGCAGGCCCGAGGTCACCTGTTCGCCGGATGCCACCACGGCGTCATATTCGCGCGCATCATGCAGCGGCGAGGCGTCGCCGCACCAGCCGACCAGCTCGTTGGTCTTGCCGGCCATGGCTGATACAACGACGGCGACGTCATGCCCGGCGTCGACTTCGCGTTTGACGTGACGCGCGACGTTGCGGATTCGGTCGATGTTGGCGACGGACGTACCGCCGAATTTCATCACGAGGCGGCCCATGACGTCGCGTGCATTCCCTGTGAGGATAAGTTAGGTGACCCGCACGGAAAGTGGAGCGCCCGGGCCGAAAGCGGCGTATACATAGCGACGCGGTCCGGGGCAAGCACCCCCGGTTCCGTTTTCGACCCAAAAATGGCGCAAATTGCTGTGGTGACGGGTTAATTCAGGACGAGCGTATGGGGCGTTATATCGATGATATCCTGCAACCCGGCGAGAGGGTGCTGTATTCGACCAACGCACACTGGATGTTCTTTTTGCCGGCCATCGCGGCGTGGGTCGTGGCGCTCGTCTTTCTGGTGCTGTCGCGTATGGTCAGCCCCGACGCGTTGATGTTGCTTTGCCTAGGGCTGGCGGGCGTCGCTGGACTTGCGGCATTGTATTGGACCGCGACGGCCTGGTTCCATCGCTGGACCACGGAGACCGACGTCACCAATATGCGAGTCGTCCACAAGACGGGTTTCATCAAGCGGCGGACTTTCGAGATGAGCCTCGACAAGGTCGAGAGCGTCGACGTCAACCAGAGCATCCTCGGCCGCATCCTGAACTACGGCGACGTCACCATTCAGGGCGTCGGCGAGGGCACGCAAACCATTTCCACCATTGCGCGCCCGCTGGCGTTTCGCACCGCCATCACCACCCGACCGGCCGGCACCTAAATCATGGCCATACAGCGAAATTCATCCGCCGGCTTTTCTGTGATGGGCGGCAGCGTTGACCCGGCCGAGGTCGCGAAATTTTCGAAATTGTCGGATGAGTGGTGGGACCCCAAAGGCAAGATGGCCCCGCTGCACAAGATCAACCCGCTGCGGCTCGCCTATATCCGCGACGCTGCCTGCCGCAAGTTTGAGCGTAACGCCAGGAGCCTGAGTTGCCTCTCGGGGCTGCGGATCCTCGACATCGGTTGCGGCGCTGGCCTGTTGTGCGAGCCGTTGACGCGGCTCGGCGCGCAGGTGATCGGGATTGATCCGTCCGCGACCAATATTGCGGCTGCCAAGCTGCACGCCGACAAGGGGCATATGTCGATCGATTATCGCTGTACCACCGTCGAGCAGATGGACCATCGCGAGCGGTTCGACGTCGTGCTGGCGATGGAAGTGATCGAGCATGTCACGGATGTCGGCGCGTTCCTCGCCCGCTGCGCGGCGATGGTCAAGCCGGGCGGGATGATGGTGGTCTCCACGCTGAACCGCAACTGGAAGAGTTTTGCGCTCGCGATCGTCGGCGCTGAATATGTGCTGCGCTGGCTGCCGCGCGGCACCCATCAATGGGACAAGTTCGTCACGCCGGACGAACTCGCCCAGCACCTCGCCAACAACCGGCTCACCATCACCGAGCAGGCCGGCGTGGTCTATAACCCGCTCGCCGACAGATGGAGTATCTCGTCCGACATGGACGTGAACTACATGGTGGTGGCGGAAGGGGTGTAACTGATGGCGGCACTTTTACCGCATCACCAGTGTCGTCCCTGCGAACGCAGGGACCCATAACCACCAGCTTACATTGTTGAAGCGCAGCCGTCTCGCCGTGTGCCATTTCCGCGGGCCGCGGCGTATGGGTCCCTGCGTTCGCAGGGACGACGGCGGGTTTGCGGTAGGGCAGCGCATTACCGCCATGACGCCGCTCCGGTTGACCGCATTCGTGGCGCCCGGCATGGTGCGGCAGCTTCCCGCCGGTATTCCCCATGCTCTCCGTCGCCACGCTCTGGATTCCCTTCACCATCATCGCTGCGCTGGGCCAGGTCGCCCGCAATGCGATGCAGCGGTCGTTGACGGGGCCGCTCGGGACCTGGGGCGCGACCAATATCCGCTTCCTGTTCGGCTTTCCGTTTTCGATCATCTTCTTCACTGTCGTGGTGGCTTTCACCGGCGACCCTGTACCGTGGCCGACGGTGGCGTTCTGGCCGTGGCTATTGCTCGGCGCGCTGAGTCAGATCGTGGCCACCGGTCTGATGCTGCTTGCGATGAACGATCGCTCGTTTGTCGTGACCACGGCGTATATCAAGACCGAGGCGATCCAGACTGCGATCTTCGGCTTCATCTTTCTTGGCGATCATTTGACGGCGCTGAAAGTGGTCGCGATCGTGATCGCGACCGTCGGCGTGGTCATCACGGCGCTGCGGCCGGGCGGCGAAAAAGGTTTTGCGGAGTTGAAGCCGACCATCATCGGCCTGGTTGCCGCGGCGGGCTTTGCCCTGTCGGCCGTTGGCTTTCGCGGCGCGGTCATCGTGGTGCCGGGCGTCTCCTTCGTCACCGCGGCGTCGTACACGCTGGTGTTCGGCCTGTTCGTGCAGACGCTGGTGCTGACGGTCTACCTGCTCGCCCGCGCGCCTGATGTGCTGATGAAGATTTTCGGGCTGTGGCGGCCCTCGATGCTGGCGGGCTTCATGGGCGCGTTCGCCTCGCAATTCTGGTTTCTGGCGCTAGCACTGACTGCGGCGGCCAACGTGCGCACGCTGGCGCTGGTCGAAGTGCTGTTCGCGCAGGCTGTGTCGTATTACTCGTTCAAGCAGCCATTGTCGGCACGAGAGCTGTCGGGCATCGTGCTGATCGTAGTGGGCGTGGCGCTATTGGTGGCGGCGTAGTCCGAAGCCGTAGGGTGGGCAAAGGCGGATTGCGCCGTGCCCACCGTTCCAGCCACAGATATTTGCCGAGATATGGTGGGCACGCTGTCGCTTTTCCCACCCTACGGCGTCACGCTAGTCCATCAATTCCGGTCGTCCGGCAGCACCGGCAGCGGGGAGACCTCGACGCCTTCGTCGATCAGCGCGCGCGCCTCATCCGGCGTGGCTTCACCGTAGATCGGGCGGTGCTCGATATCGCCGTAGTGCATCTTGCGCGCTTCGTTGGGGAAGCGCTCGCCGACATTGTCGGCATTCTTGACGATGTGATCGCGCAATTCCTTCAGCTTGGCGCGCAGCTCGCGCTCCTGCGCCATCAACAGCGGCGTCGATTCCGATCCGGTTGCTTCCGCAGGCGCGGCCGGCGTAGGCGCAGCTTGCTCGCGGCCCTTCTTGCTGACGATCTGCGGAGCCATGATGGCGCGCTCGACCTTGACCGAGCCGCAATTCGGGCAGCTCACCAGCTTGCGCTTTTCCTGGGTCTCGTAAGCCGCGGAGCTTTGAAACCAGCTTTCGAAAGCATGGCCTTTCTCGCAGCGAAGGTTGTAGCGGATCATACCGAGCCTCGGACGAGGTGCAGATGCTCGGGGCCGGCCTTGGGATCGGCAATGCCGAAGCGTCTGCCATGTTGTAGCGACGGCACGGCTCTCCGAGCCGTCTCGACCCTGGATGTGTCGATGTTGGCGAGGAATACGCCGGGCTCGACGCCGCCCTCCGCGAGGATCTCGCCCCAGGGGCCGATGATCAGTGAATGCCCGTAGGTCTCGCGCTTGTTCTCATGCATGCCGCATTGCGCCGCGGCGAACACGAAGCAGCCGGTCTCGATGGCGCGGGCGCGCAACAGCGTGTGCCAATGTGCCTCGCCGGTTTTCCTGGTGAAGGCCGAGGGCACGGTGAGGAACGACGCGCCGGCCTCGGCCAGCGCGCGATAGAGCGCCGGAAACCGCACGTCGTAGCAGATCGTCAGCCCGATCCGGCCCCACGGCAGGTCCGAGATCACGGCAGTTTCGCCCGGCTGGTAGTTGGCGGATTCGCGATAGCTCTCGCCGCCGGGCAGATCGATATCGAACATATGGATCTTGTCATAGCTGGCGAGCAAATTGCCGTCAGGCCCGATCAGGAACGAGCGATTGACGGCGCGCTCGGGCGAGAAGCGCAGCGCCAGCGAGCCGATGTGAAGATAAATCTTCAGCTCCGCGGCCAGCGCGCGATAGGCCTTCAGCGAGAGGTCGTCTGCTTCCGATGCAAGATGCTCGAACAGCGCCTTGCGGTTCAGTTGCATCATGTTGCTCACCTCGGGCGTGAGCACGTAGTCGGCGCCTTGCGCTGCGGCCTCGCGGATCAGGTTGATGCCCTGTTCGAGGCTCGGTTCGGGCAGCAGCCCGGTGCGCATCTGCACCATGGCAGCGGTGAAGGTGGAACCAGCGCTCATGAGGGGGCCTTTTCTCCCGCCAGCAAAGCGTCGAGTTTGCCCGCGCGGTCCAATGCATAAAGCTCGTCACAGCCGCCGACATGGGTTGTGCCGATGAAGATCTGAGGGAAGGTCGAGCCATGGCCTGCGCGGTCGTACATCTGCTCGCGATGGGCGGGGTCGGCGGCCACGTTCAGTTCCGTGAACGCGGCGTTCTTGCGCGTCAGCAGCGATTTGGCGGCGGTGCAGTAGCCGCAGCCCGGGCGGGTATAGATTTCAATAGCAGTCATGGCGCGCTCTGATTGGCAAGTCCTTGAATTATATGGGAGCCCGGTGGCTGTCCACAACCCGCGCGAATACCAGCACGTCGACCTGCGCGGCCTTGGCGCGCAGTAGCGCCCGGGCGCAAGCGTCGGTCGTGGCGCCTGACGTCAGCACGTCGTCGATCAGGATGACGCGGCGGCCCTGGATGTCGGCCACGCGGTCGGCGGCGACCTTGAAGGCGCCCTGCACATTGCTGGCGCGCTGTGGTCGGGATAGCCCGATCTGCTGCTCGGTCGCGCGAATGCGACGAAGCGCCTCAGAGGCCAGTTTGACGCCGGTTTGGCGCGAAATCACCCGCGCCAGCGCGCCGGATTGGTTGTAGCGGCGGCTCCAGCCGCGTCGCCAGTGCAGGGGAACAGGGACCAGCACGTCGGCTTCATCAAGCAATTCCTTGCCTGCGCGGGCCATCCAGCGGCTCATCGCCGGCGCCAGATCGGTGCGATCCTGGTACTTCAGCGCATGAACCAGCGTGCGGGCGACGTCGTCATAACGCACCGCGGCGCGGGCGCGCTGGTAGGCCGGCGGATTGGCGATCGCCTCCATCGACAGCAATTCCGGACCCGGATCGTAGACGAAGGGGATGCCGAGCCGCGGACAGAACGGTGGTGCGATGAACGACAGTTTCGCCCAGCATGCCGCGCAAACGCCCTCGCCATCGACCGGCTCGCGGCAGGAAACGCACTGCGTCGGCAGCGCGATGTCGAGCGCGAGCCGCGGCAGGTGCGCGAATGCGTCGCGGCAGGCGCTCAACGCGCCGCGAAGCTGGCTGGAAATGGAGCGTGGTGGTGATGCCTCGGCGTCCATGGCGTGAGGCTAGCGCTGTGCCGCGTGCGGCTCAAGCACGGCATTGCCAGAGATAGGCAGCCAGCGTACCAACCGGCATGACTTCGAACCCGGCCAGCGCGCCCATCCTGTTCGACCGTGCGCTCTTGCGCGCGCGGCTAGACCGCGCGCGGCGCGGCGGGCCGGCGACATTCCTGCTCGATCGTATCAGGGAAGATTTCGAAGAGCGGCTGCAGGCAGTGACGCGAGGTTTTGCCGATGCGGCCGATATCTGGACGCCGGGCGAGCTCCTGCGAAAACCATTGGCCGATCGCTTCGCATCCATCACCCGCCTCGATGTCGATCAATCCGAAACCCTGCGCTTGCCGCCGCAATCGCTCGATCTCGCTGTTTCCGCATTGGCGTTTCAGTTCGTCAACGATCTGCCCGGCGTGCTGGCGCAGATCCGCCGCGCGTTGAAGCCGGATGGGCTGTTGCTGGCGGCGATGATCGGGGGCGATACGTTGACGGAGCTCCGGCAGAGCTTTGCCGCGGCGGAAGCCGAATGCGAGGGCGGGGTATCGCCGCGCGTCGCGCCGTTTGCGGATTTGCGGGATATCGGCGGCCTCCTGCAGCGCGCAGGGCTCGCGCTGCCGGTGACCGACGTCGATCGCGTCGTGGTGCGCTACGACAGCGCGTTTGCGCTGATGGCCGATCTCAGGCGGATGGGTGCGACCAATTTTTTGATCGAGCGGCGACGGACGCCGACCCGCCGCGCCACGATGTTGCGGATGGCGCAGATCTACGGCGAACGTTTTGCGGATGCGGACGGCCGTATCCGCGCGACGTTCGATATTGTCTGGCTCTCCGGCTGGGCGCCGCACGAGAGCCAGCAAAAGCCGTTGAAGCCGGGTTCGGCGAAAGCAAGCCTGGAAGCCGCGGTGAAGAAAACTGCTCCCAAATAGACAACCCAAGGCGGGATGAGATTAGGCCATGTACCCATAACCCGTCGGCGTGACGCGACGAAGACTATGTCCGCTTTGCCCAGCTTGCGACCAGGCTCGCGCCGCGGCGCAACATGTCGCGGAGGGTCACTTGCCGACCTAACCGACAGGGCATCAGCGGCGGCTAAGAACCTGAGAGCGGACAAGATATCCTTTTCTCACGGGTCCCTCTGGCACTTGGATAGTCCGCCGGTAATTCGCACCCCGCCACCGCGCTAGCTTAAGGCGCTGAAAGTCAGGTCGACACGGTTGACAAGGTTGACATCGGTTGACAGGGAGGTTCTTCGAAACTCTAGGAGAGACGTTCTCAGGGCCGGTCTTCCTGGTCCACGCGCAAAACTGTAATCGGCCACATGAATGGCTGCATCCACAATGGCGAGAGATCCGTGGCCGCGGCTAGCTAGATAATCGATAGCATCGGACTACGAGGCGAAGTGATTGAGCCAGGTCCCTTGGCCCATTCGGCATTTATGACCCGTCACGGCATACGCTAACCATGTAGATGCTCAGCTCATTGGTTTTGATAAGCTCGTACGGATCGGTCACCCCTTCTTCCCGCAGCCATTTGATCTGCAATTCGTATGCTTGGCGTTCGTAAGCAGCAATACAGGGGAGGACGATGTTGTTTGACCTCTGCACGTGGTGCACCAGTTCATGCACCAGAGTGCTTTTCTGTCGCAGATCATCGGGTCGCCAGCCCTGAGGCAGGTAAATTGACCCCTCGTCGCGATTGTAGAGCGCCTGCAACTCCAGTCCGCTATTTTCCGGCGAGCCGTGTCGCATTGCCATTTCCGCCGGTGTCACGAAGTGGATCGGCGGATGATGGGGAGCCGACAAACCGGTCTGGGCAACGATCCATGCGATGTAGATTGCGATCAGGCTATCCAAGGAAACGACCTCCTGCAGCAAGACCGCAGCGCGGCCTGCTGGTGACGAGCATTTCCCGAGTTTCGGAATCCTGGCTACATTGGCGCGGAGCGGATTGCTCGGAAGGCGCGATCAAGTGTTCGTATTGACGCAGGATTCGACCTGCCTGAAGGCGCCGTGAGCTGTGCAGCGCCGACGTGATAAAAGCGAAGAAGCTTCGCCTTTCCTTCTCGACGTGAAACGGAGCGAGAGGCGGCAGTACGGCCGAAGGGTGCGAAGTGTTTTTCATTATCAGGACGCCACGGTAGATTGATGATTTAATGCGTTGTCAGCACAATATCTGGAACCAACGGCCTCGAGGGCTGACCGCGCGATGGCGGCAGTTGCAGGGGCATAATCCAGGATTGGCAGGCGCTTCAGCGTGATCGGTTGCCAGAAAAAGCGGCACGCTTCAGCATGCGCTTCAAGCACGTCGATGCCGACATCGCGTAGAAAATCAGATCTGTCGCTGATATCCTCGCGCAGCTTTGACCGGAAGCAGGCGCGCTCCCACCATGTCAAAGGCAGCCGCGCAATGGCATGGTCGGCGTGACCAAGTTTATTTCTGTAAATTTGCAAGAAAAGCTCCTGAGGCAGTTTGGTCCGCGATGATCGTTTTGAAAAAGAAGGCGCTTAGATATTCACCGCTCAATATCGATTGCCGCTCCGGGTGTGAGGATTAAGAAGAAAGGCAACACCCGCGTCTCGGAGGCGCTAGATCGTGCGATCAATTGCCACTGGAAATACGAACGTCATGTCGTAAAAATTCTCCACCGGGAGATCTTTGATCTCTCGATGTCTCTCGGGGACGTCGATGCTCCCGCTTTTGCAAACCGGAGCAGCGCATGATGGGATGATGAAAGAGCCGGGAAGCCATCGGTACCGTTCGCTCCTCGACAGACCTCCCAATGTCGTCACGGTGGGAGGACCCGTCTTCCCAGCACCCGCTAAATATCGCGCCACGTGATGCGTCTGAAAACTACCTAGAAAGGTGGTTCGTTGTCGTTTATGCATGCCCGCGCAGGCCGGCCGACCTGCACACGCTTTGGGAATGACATGCATCTCTCCACGGATCCCATCGATCCGCAAAACCAAGATGTCTATGCACTCTGGGATCAGCTGGCCGACTTCTCGGCCGCCGACGGCGACGCCGCGCTGACACACCTGCTGTCCGCACTGCGTACCATGTTGTCGGCACGCAATGTGCTATGGGGTGTGCTTGTGCGATTGCCTTCGCCGAAGCGGACCGATCCCTTGCTTGGCTGGCGTCCGCGCCTTGTCCGGGTGCTGGACCCGATACCGGCCGTGGCGGCATCTGTGCAGAAGCAGTACGATACGCTCTGGTCCGACAACGTCGACCTGTCTCAGATTCTTTCCGTGTCGGGAGATGAGCCGTTCCGTGTCCGCCTGCTGTTCGAAGCGCTGCCGCCGGAATGGTTCGAGGGCGAGCATTATCGTCGGTACTATTTGGACGTCGGATTCGCCGACAGCATTTCAGTGCGCATTGCGCTCAATGACGACGTGAGGATCCGCCTGTTCGTATTTCGCGATGCACAGGCACCTCGCTTCTCGGCGCACGATGGCCAGCGCCTGGGCTTCACGATGCGGGGGTTGAGATGGTTCACCGTCAACAACTGCTCAGCCACGGCCTGCTCATCGCCGACGCGGCCCTGACACCCGCTGAGCGCAGGGTATTGCTCGCACTGCTCGACGGGCACGCGGAAAAGGAGATTGCGCAGAAGTTCGACCAAAGTCCGAACACCACGCACTTCCACGTCAAGTCGATCTACGCCAAGTTCGGCGTGCGCAACCGCGCGACGCTAGCCGCGCTCTGGCTCGGCAAGCTGCGATAACGCATTGAGCCCGCAGTCAACCCGGGGATGACGCAAACCGCTAGGGGCGACTCTAAAACGCGGACGGCGGGCCGATGCACCTATGAACGACGGAGAGATCGTTCGATGGGAGCTGTAACCGAAGCCCTTGTGTCTGTGACGCGACCCGCAAGTCAAAGAACCGCTGCGCAAACCTGACCTCAACCAAGTTCGCCCGCGAAGGCCGCCATCCACCGATAGAGGCCCCGCGAGGCTGCGAACCCGAAGTACCACCTCCTGAGGTCTGGTCTGCTTCGGGTCAATCGCGTCATCTTGGTCGTCGGCCGACTACTTCCGGTCTTCCCCCAACTGCGGACATCACGCTTCTGGACCATCACTGCAAGGCGACATGGACCAAGGTCGACAAAGGCCGCCCACTGAGGCGGCCTCTTTGGGCGCATGGAAACGTTGGAATCAGGCTAGTCGAAATGCAGGCGCGCTCTTCCGCCGATAACCCATGAAGCCGAGGCCAGCGAAGCCGAGGACCATCATGGCCCATGTGGACACTTCGGGGACGGCGGCGACTGCTTCCGTATAGGTGTACGTGATCGCCATCTCCGGATGAGGGCGCGCACTTGTGCAGTTCTGCAAAGGACAATACACGGGCATATTCCAAAAGTCGGCGACAGTCTCACGGCCGTCGGAATAAGTGAGTGTCAACGCCCCGAGTCCGATATAGTAGGCTAGGTTGCTGTCAGAAGTGTTGTTGAAAGTGAAATCCGCTGTGATTCCGGAGTTGGTGGATTGTGGGAATGGACTATAGCGAGTTCCCACTATTTGGAAGCCGCCCGAATACAAGAAATAGTACGGACTGACAGTGCCACCGACGACGGTGGGGCCTTTGTAAATGAAAGCTAGATAAGGAAGCCAACCGCCCGATGAAGGATACCAATCGTCCGCCGGAAGTCCGAACGTTACGCTGGTCAGCGTTCCGAGAGTGGGATCGAACTGAGAAAACGCCGTGCTACCGACGCCATTATTATTCGGAGCCCGGTAACTGCTGCTGGTCAAATCAACAATCTGCGTGATTGTGGCTGCCCTACCTTCCGTTATCGCCGCCAAAGTCATTGCGGTACCCAGCGCCAACGCTGGAAACGCGGACAATCCATACTTCTTCACTGCAGCTTCCCCCGAGAAAATTCCATCACCCGTGCCCAATATCGCGACTTGATGCGTCCGAGAACTACCTAAAAAGGTTGTTTCGCTCTTCTTTTATGTATGGCCGCGCAGCTCCGCGACATGGACATGTTCGGACATGACGCGCATCCATTCACCGATAGAGGTCCCCGAGGCTGCGAATCCGAAGTACCGCCTCGAGTGGTCTGGTCTGCTTCGGGTCATTCGCGTCGATTTGGCGCGCACCGACGACTTCCGCTCTACCCCTATGAACAGACATTGTTACTCTGCGTCGGGATGTCTCGATTGTGCCAACAGGCGACATTCCCGGCTTGGCCTGATATGAAAGAGGCCGCCAACTGAGGCGGCCCCGGGGAATTAAATGACAGACGCACCGTTCAATGTAGGCGACCGAGTAAAGAAGCGATCAGGTTACGAATATCCGGGTTTCATCGTTTCTGTTTTTACGAATCGGGCGGGCGCAGTCCGCTATGTCGTTGAAGCGGATCATCCTGCCTTCTCGGGCATGTTGCACATTTTCAATGGCGATCAGCTAGAGCCCCGCTGAGCTGAAAGAGGCCAGCACCAACGATTCATTCGCAATTGGAATGGGCACCATTGCTGCTCGCGCGATGTCCACACGCTTGACCTGAATCAAATTCGGCCACTTCGCTTTTCAAATCAGGCCACTGGGGTCGAAACAGGCCAGCACCCTACCGCCCATAGGAACAGATCAGGAAAGACGAACATTCCAGACCTATCGTTACGGTATCGTCTCTGGTCAGATGTCCGCTTCGGGTCATTTTCGACAGATTCGCCGGCGCGTGTGGACCAGTCGATGTCGGCTTTACCCCGAAAGCGCCGAAGCCGAGCCAGGACCACGCGTTGCGTTTGGCCGGACGCCTGTGATCCAAACTCCAAATGGGGGGCTCTGATCATGGGCTATGAACTCGCCGATTGTGAATGGGTTGCCATAGCGATGCCTGCCCAACAAGCCGCGTGGGCAATCTGCTTCAGCCCCTTATCTCTACCGCGCTCCTAACAGAGTCGAACGGTTCTTCGATCGGACCAAGCGATGTCGTCGGGTCGCGACACGCTACGACAAGCTCGCCGCCAATTACCTTGCCTTGGTCCAGCTTTCATCCATTCGGCTGTGGTTTGCTGCGCGTTATGAGTCCACGCTCTAGGTTGGGCCGTGACGACGGACCATTTTTCCTTCTCGTGCCCCGGACGCAAGCAGCACGAGTGCGGCGAGCCGGGCCCCGTTCTACTTTGCATGGGGTTGTTTTCGCCATTCTGTGTCTGGGCTCTGCGTACCGCCGAAGAGGCGCTGGGGCCGGGTTCGGCGAAAGCGAATTTGGAAGCGGCAGCGAAGGGGAAGCCACAGGGCTGATCGTGTCCCGGACGCGGTGCAGCGCTTCTTCAGCGGTGCACCGCAGAGCCGGGACCCACGATGGACCCCCGGAACAGCAGCGCATCACTTCGTGCTGCGCAGCATCCGGGGAACGCCGTCCATCACATCAACAAGTCGATCAGATGCGGGATCAGCGGAATGTCCGCGGGCGGCATCGGGTAGTCGCGCAGCTTGTTGGCGCGGACCCAGGCCAGTTGCTGGCCTTCGCGCGCTATCACCATGCCTTCCCAGCGCCGGCAGATGTAGAGCGGCATCAACAGATGAAAGTTTTCATAGGCGTGGCTCGCGAACGTCAGCGGCGCCAGACATGGCTCGCTGACGTCGATCCCGATCTCCTCATGCAGTTCGCGGATCAAGGTCTGCTCCGGCCGCTCGCCGGGCTCGACCTTGCCGCCGGGAAATTCCCACAAGCCAGCGAGCGCCTTTCCTTCCGGGCGCTGCGCGATCAGCACGCGCTTGTCGGCATCGACCAGCGCGCAGGCGACCACGAGGGTGAGCTTGATGTCAGCCATGCGCCCCCGTCTCGCTCATGACCGGTAGTCACCATTGATCGCGACATATTCCTTGGTGAGGTCGCAGGTCAGCACGCGGTCGCGGCCCTTGCCGAGGCCAAGCGCGACCTTGATCTGGATCTTGGGGTTCTTCATCACCTCGGAAACCTCCGCCTCGTTGTAGGACGAATCGCGCGCGCCGCTCTTGGCGACGCGAATGCCGTTGAACGAGATCGAAAGCTTGTCGCGGTTGGCGGGCTCGCCGGCCTTGCCGACCGCCATCACCACGCGGCCCCAATTGGCATCCTCGCCGGCGATCGCCGTCTTCACCAGCGGCGAGTTCGCGATCGACATGGCGATCTTGCGCGCGGAGTTCTTGGTGGTCGCGCCTTCAACGATAACCTCGACCAGCTTGCGCGCGCCTTCGCCGTCGCGGGCCACCTGTTCGGCAAGGTTCGCCAGCACACCCTGGAAGGCCTTGGCAAACGCCTTCAGGCGGGGGTCACTGGCGCGACTGATCTTTGGCGCGCCATCGTCGGCGGCCGCGCCGGTCGCGAACGCCAGCAGCGTATCAGAGGTCGAGGTGTCGCTGTCGATGGTGATGGCGTTGAAAGTGTCCTCGACGCCGCTCTTGAGCAGCGACTGCAGCACGGCGGACGACAGCGGCGCATCGGTGAACACGAAAGACAGCATGGTCGCCATATCGGGCGCGATCATGCCGGCGCCCTTGGCCATGCCGTTGATGGTCACCTTGGCCTTGCCGAGCTTCACCGTGGCGGTTGCGACCTTCGGGAAGGTGTCGGTCGTCATAATGGCCTTCGCCGCGTCCATCCAGTGATCGGGCGTGGCGGCATCCGCCAGCGTTGCCAGCACGCCGTCGAACTTGGTGGCGTCGAGCGGCTCGCCGATCACGCCGGTGGAGGCGAGGAACACATCGGAGGTCGCGCAGCCGACCGCCTTCGCCGCGGTTTGCGCGGTCAGCGCCGTCGACTGCTTACCGGTCTTGCCGGTGAACGCGTTCGCATTGCCGGAGTTCACCACCAGCGCACGGGCTTGCCCGCGGCCGAGTTTGGCGCGGCACCATTCCACCGGCGCAGACGGGCATTTCGATTTGGTGAACACGCCGGCAACCGTGGTGCCCTTGTCCATGACCGCGAGCAGCACGTCGGTTCGCCCCTTGTAGCGGATGCCGGCGGCGGCGGTCGCGAGCTTGACGCCTGCAATCGCGGGCATCTCGGGGACATCGGTCGGGGCGAGGGGGGAAACGGTGGTGGACATGCGAGCACCTTCTTCGACCAGATCAACCATAGCCGGACCTGCGCCGGCATCGACGTCTTCAGGGCCTGTCAACCGGTCCCCGGACATGGAACGGCCGGGCGCTTCGGCCCGGCCATGACGATGGTAGATACTATCGGTCTCGCAGAAGTGACAGCGATTTTTTACTTCTTAGGCGGCGCCATCTTGGAATCCGAGGGCTTTGCTGCATCCGGCTTGATGGCCTCGGCCGGCTTGTCCATGCGCTCGACCTTGGCGGCTTCGCGCAGCTTGGCGACGTATTCGGCCTGCGCCTTGCGCGTCACATAGGTCTCGATCTGGGCCTTGACCTGCTCGAACTCGGGCGCCTTGCGGGCGCGCTTTTCCTCGACCTTGATGAGGTGCCAGCCGAATTGCGACTTGACGGGATCGGAGATCTTGCCGGGTTCGAGCGTGAAGGCGACAGCGGAGAATTCCGGCACCATCTGTTCCTTGGTGAAGAAGCCGAGATCGCCGCCATCCGAGGCGCCGGGGTCCTTGGACTTCTTCTTCGCCAGTTCGGCGAAGTCGCCGCCCTTCTTCAGCTCTTCCGCGATCGTCTTGGCCTCGTCCTCGGTCTCGACCAGGATGTGCCGGGCGTGGACTTCCATTTCCCCGGTGATCTGCTTGGCGGCCTCCTCATAGACCTTCTTCATGGCCTCTTCGCTGGTCGCGGCCTTGCCCTCGGTGGCGAGCAGGCTGTCCATCAGCAGGCGGCTGCGCGTGAACGCCAGGCGCTTCTTGAAGTCTTCGGAATTCTCGACCTTCTTTTCCTCGGCGGCCTTGGCGACGATCTTGAGGTCGATCAGGAAGGCCAGCACGTTGTCCTTCTTGGTTGCCGGGTCCATTTGCGCGAGGCTGGGGCCGAGTTCCTCTTCCGCGAGCGCGACGTCGCTCTGGCGGATCTCCGCACCGTTAACCTTGGCGAGAACGGGGTTGTCCTGGGCGCGAACCGGCAGGCTGGCGGCAAGAACCGCAGCCAGACAGGCCATTACGGCCAAAGAACCCCGTGAGCAGGCCGTGCCGAAGCGCAGGCCGGTTTTCGTTTCCGGGAACGAGGTGGTCATGGAAAATCCTTGTCTTGAAGAGGGGCGCCAAAGGCGGCGGGACACTCGCCCAAACATGCGGCCTTGGCAACGCGAAAAGTCTGTCAAAATGATGAATTCCTTGACATATGGACCCACGTTGACAAGGCCCGACCCCGGCCATATCTGTGCCGGATCGTCCAGCGGCGATAGCGCTTATTTTACTGCGTTTTTTGCCGTTGAACCTTGGATTGCTTAATTCCCACTCATTAGGCGGATGACGCCTCGGAACGGGGTATTTGCCGCCGTGCGTCACGGTGAGTTGATAGGCAATTTGGTGGTCCATCACGGCTTGCAACGCAAGTAACGGCAAAGGCAGGAATTGGCATGATCGGCGCGCTCGCCCGCAAGTTTTTCGGCTCCGCCAACGACCGGCGGGTGAAGGGATACCAATCCCGCGTCAACGCCATCAATGCGCTTGAGCCCGAACTCGCGAAACTCTCGGATGAGGCGCTGAAAGCCCGCACCGCCGAATTCCGCCAGCAGCTCGCCGACGGCAAGACGCTCGACGACATCCTGGTTCCAGCCTTCGCCACCGTCCGCGAGGCCGCCAAGCGCACCCTCGGCCAGCGGCATTTCGACGTCCAGTTGATCGGCGGCATCGTGCTGCATGAGGGCGACATCGCCGAGATGAAGACCGGCGAAGGCAAGACGCTGGTGGCGACGCTCGCGGTCTATCTCAACGCGCTGGCCGGCCGGGGCGTCCACGTCGTCACCGTCAACGACTACCTCGCCCGCCGCGATAGCGAATGGATGGGCCAGATCTACAATTTCCTCGGCTTGACTGTCGGCGTCATTGTCCATGGTCTTGACGATGGCGAGCGCAAGGATGCCTATTCGCGCGACATCACCTACGGCACCAACAACGAATACGGTTTCGATTATCTACGCGACAACATGAAGTACCGGCTGGAGGACATGGTCCAGCGCGGCCATTTCTACGCCATCGTCGACGAAGTCGACTCGATCCTGATCGACGAGGCGCGCACGCCGCTGATCATCTCCGGCCCGCTCGACGACCGCTCGGAATTCTACAACACCATCGATACCTTCTTCCCCCAGCTCGACAAGACCGATTACGAGGTCGATGAGAAGCAGCGCACGGTGACGCTGACCGAAGCCGGCATGGAGAAGATCGAAACGCTGCTGCGCGACGCCGGCCAGCTCAAGGGCGAGTCGCTCTACGACGTCGAGAACGTCTCGGTCGTGCACCACATCAACCAGGCGCTGCGGGCGCATTCGCTGTTCACCCGTGACAAGGACTACATCGTCCGCGACGGCGAAGTCATCATCATCGACGAGTTCACCGGCCGCATGATGCCGGGACGGCGCTATTCGGAAGGCCTGCACCAGGCGCTGGAAGCCAAGGAGCACGTTCAGGTCCAGCCGGAAAACCAGACGCTGGCCTCGATCACGTTCCAGAACTATTTCCGGATGTACGAAAAGCTCGCGGGCATGACCGGTACGGCCGCGACCGAAGCCGACGAATTGTTTGACATCTACAAGCTCGAGGTCGTGGAAATCCCGACCAATCTGCCGGTGGCACGTCTCGACGAGGACGACGAGGTCTACCGCACCCAGACCGAGAAATACGCCGCCATCCTGGCCGAGATCGAGCGCGCCAATGCGCGGCTGCAGCCGGTGCTGGTCGGCACCGCCTCGATCGAAAAGTCGGAAGTGCTGGCCGACTATCTGAAGAAGCACGGCTACAAGCAGATCGATTTCGGCAACGACGCCGTGCTGGAGAAGCTCTATGCCGCCGCGCGCGCCGGCAAGCCGGCAAAACTGTTTGCGGTGCTGAACGCGCGCTTCCACGAGCAGGAAGCCTATATTGTTGCCGAGGCCGGCGTGCCCGGCGCGATCACGATCGCGACCAACATGGCCGGCCGCGGTACCGACATCAAGCTCGGCGGCTCGCTCGAGATGCGGATCCTTCAGGAGACCGCCGACATCACCGACGAGGCCGAGAAGGCCAAAAAGATCGAACAGATCAAGGCCGACATCGAGCGCTTCCGCGAGATCGTGCTGAAGGCAGAGGAAGTGGTGGAGCTCGAGCCTGCCAAGGGCTCAAAGGCGGCCAAGACCGTGACCAAGCCCGGCGGGCTCTACATCATGGGCTCGGAGCGCCATGAATCCCGGCGCATCGACAACCAGCTCCGCGGCCGCTCCGGCCGCCAGGGCGACCCCGGACGCTCGAAATTCTTCCTGTCGCTGGAAGACGATCTGATGCGGATCTTCGGCTCCGACCGGCTCGACACCATGCTGCAGCGGCTTGGCCTGAAGGAGGGCGAGGCCATTATCCATCCGTGGATCAACAAGGCGCTGGAGAAGGCGCAGCAGAAGGTCGAGGCGCGCAACTTCGATATCCGCAAGAACCTGCTCAAGTTCGACAACGTCCAGAACGACCAGCGCAAGGTGATCTTCGACCAGCGCGTCGAGCTGATGAGGAGCGACAGCGTGGCCGAAATGGTCACGGATATGCGTCACGACTTCATCGACGACATCGTCACCAAGCACGTCCCCGAGCATGCCTACGCCGAGCAGTGGGATGTCGCCGGCCTCAAGGAAGAATTGAAGCGCGTGCTCGACATCGACCTGCCGGTCGATGAATGGGCCAAGGAAGAAGGCATTGCCGACGAGGAACTGCTGACGCGGATCGAGCAGCGCGTCGACGAGCACATGGCGGCCAAGGTCGCGCAATGGGGGCCCGACGTGATGCGCTACGTCGAGAAAACCATCCTCTTGCAGACGCTTGACCACCTCTGGCGCGAGCACCTGATCATGCTCGATCATCTGCGTCAGGTGATCGGCCTGCGCGGCTATGGCCAGCGCGATCCCTTGCAGGAATACAAGTCGGAAGCCTTCGGCCTGTATGAGGCGATGACCGCGCATCTGCGCGAGGCGGTGACGGCGCAATTGATGCGCGTCGAGATCGTGCCGCCGGAAGAGCAGCAGCCGGTGCTGCCGGCGATGGAAGCGCACAAGTTCGATCCCAATACCGGCGAAGACGAAATGGCCTTTGCCAACGCCTCGCTGGTGCCCCAGGCTCCAGCCGCCGACCGCGATCCGAAAAACCCCGCAAGCTGGGGCAAGGTCGGCCGCAACGAGGATTGTCCCTGCGGAAGCGGCAAGAAGTACAAGCACTGCCACGGGCGGTACGCGTAAGCTTGTCTTAACCCTCCCGCCAGGGAGGGGTAACCTGTGCCGGCAGACTTTTGGCCAGACTGCCCGCAAGTTTTCGCCAAGCATTGAGTTCGGGATCTCTCCGGCTATGGCCGACACCCGAAAGACCGCAGGCCGGTCAACCGGTTGTTAGGAAGTTGCGGGCATCGTAGCGGTTGCGCATTTGCGCGAGCCGGTCAGGACGCACTTGGAAGGCTCTGTTTGGAGCCCGATTCGAGGACAGCGCCTTGCAAACCATGACCCGCATTCCAGGCCGTTATTATCTGGCGATTTTTGCGCTTGCCTCGGCAACGCTTTCTTACCAGATCCTGATCACGCGCTTCTTCAGCGTGATGCTGTATTATCATTTCGCCTTCGCCGCCATCTCACTTGCCATGCTCGGGCTCACGCGGGGGGCGATTGAGGTCTATGGCAAGCCTGAACGATACGCTCCCGAGCGGGTTGGCGTGGAATTCGCGCACCACGCATCGTGGTTCGCGATTGGCAGTGTCGGCGCGATGCTCGTCTTTCTGTGTGCGCCGCTCGTGGTGCCCGCCGCATACGTGCCGATCGTTCTGGCGCTGGCAATCCTGGCCTTCATAAGTCCCTTCACGGAGGGCGGGGTCTGCATCACGCTTTTGCTGACGCGGCTGCCCTATCGGGGCGGCTGGCTTTATGCGTCCGATCTTTTGGGAGCCGCGGTCGGATGCCTTGGTGTCATTTTCATATTGCTGGTAATCGATCCGGTGAGCGCTACGCTCTGGATCGGCGCTTTAGCTGCCGCTGCCGGCTGGATGGTCGTGCGAAATGGCGATGACGTCAGAACCTTGCGCCTGAGCGGGACCATCGCGGTGGTGCTTGCCGTCGTGGCCGCCGCGCATACCAGCCTCGCCCTGACCGGCAGCAGCCATCTCGGCGTGGTCTGGGCCAAGGGGGACCAGCAGAACGGTACATTGTTCGAGCGCTGGAATACCTACTCGCGCATCAGGGTAAGGCCCCTCGGAGAGATTGAACCGTTCGGGTGGGGGCTCGCCCGTGAGTCGAACGTCAAGATAGATCAGCACTACCTCGATATCGACGCGGATGCGGGGACCCCTATCACAAGGTTCGACGGCGATCTGAGCAAGCTCTCCTACCTCAAGGACGACGTGATCAATGGCGCGTATCTGGTGCAGCAACCGGATGACGTCGCCGTCGTCGGCGTCGGTGGCGGCCGTGATATTCTCTCCGGCCTGCTTTTCGGCGCCAAGCGGATACGCGGAATTGAGATCAACCCGGCGATCTTCGAGGTCCTCACCGACAAATTCGCCGATTTCTCCGGCCATCTCGATCGCCAGCCGGGCGTATCCCTGGTCAATGCCGAAGCCAGAAGCTACATCAACCATTCATCCGATCGATACGACCTTGTTCAGATATCGCTGATCGATACCTGGGCCGCGACGGCGGCGGGCGGTCTGACGCTGACGGAAAATCGCCTTTACACGGTGGAGGCGTGGGACGATTTCTACCGGGCGCTCAAGCCGGGCGGGATTCTCTCGGTCTCGCGCTGGTACGATCCCAAATTTCATCGTGGCGAGTTTTATCGCCTTGTATCGATCGCAGCGAGCGCGCTTCAGCGCAGAGGAGCGCCTGCGGCCGAGCTGTCACGACACGTCATTGCGCTGAACGTTGGCAACATTGTCACGGTAATTACCCGTCCGGATGCGTTCACCGACGGGCAATGGCAGGCCGCGCGCGAGCGACTCCAGGCGCAGGGCTTCAAGATACTGCTTGGGCCGGACGTCAAGTTTGATTCCGTCACTTCGGTGTTGTTGTCCGGCAAGGCGGACGCGGCTTACTTCGATTCGCTGCCGGAGAATATCGCTCCCTCGACGGACGACAATCCGTTCTTCTTCTTCACATCGCGTCTCGGCGATTTCGTGAATATCCAGTCGCCGGGTGCGCTGCAGAACAATGCCGCGATCAGCGTGACGGTGGTGCTCATCATCATAGCGCTCTGCGCCTGCGGATATTACATCGTCTTGCCCTTCTTCCGTCTTGCGAGGCGGATGCCATTGTCGACGCTGGCGTCGCCAGTCGGCTATTTCAGCGCAATCGGGATGGGCTTCATGCTCATCGAGATATCGCAGATGCAGCGCCTGATGGTGTTTCTCGGACATCCCGTCTACGGGCTGAGCGTGGTGCTTTTCACCATTCTGCTCTTTAGCGGAATCGGAAGCGCCACGGTCGGTGCGCGACCGCGCGCGACCTTCGTAAGGATTGCAGCGCTGTTGACCACGCTCGTAGCGGCAGGGTTGCTTACTCCCTTTGTCACGGAGTGGGCGCGGTCGGAGCCAACCGACATGCGCATTCTGATTTCAGTCCTCCTGTTGGCGCCCCCGGCGTTCTGCATGGGGATGATGTTTCCCCTCGGGCTCTCAATCTGGCGCCGTCATGCCGATCTCCTGCCGTTCTTCTGGAGCACCAACGGGATTACGTCGATGCTTGCCTCGGTCCTGGGCATGGCCCTCTCGATCCAGTTCGGCATTGCCAAGACTTATGCGCTGGGCCTGTGCTTCTATGTGGTATGCGCCATCGTGGTGGTCGCGCGCCGCTGGGCTAACCCCATCGTCTTGCCCGCAGCGAAGCCGGTCGCGGGGCCGGGGCTTGTAGCTCGGGATGAAGCGGCCTCATGACCGAGGCTAGCGGCGGCTGACCTAAGGATTAGAGCGTTTTCCAGCGAAGTGGACACCGGTTCGCGTCAAGAAAACGCGTCAAAACAAAAGTCTAGAGCCCGGTTCTGATTCAATCAGACCGAAAAGGCTCTAGCGGCATCTTCATCCGCAACACCTGACGCAACCGGTCACCGTCGCCGCAAGGCTACAACCCGTCCCCACGTCAGTTGTTGCGCGTGGCCAGGGCTGCGATCCCTCTAACGGCCGAGATTGCTGGATATGGGTGACTGCTCGCTCCGGCGACAGCCACGAGAAATGTCTTGGCGAAAATTGCGCTACTTCACCGCACCGAAGCGGCTATCGAACGAGTTTGTGGACACGATCGGCGCGGAGCCTGCGACCTGATTGTCCTTGGCGGCCGCGGGAGGAGCATCCGACAGCGACGGTTTCAGCGGCGGGCGGCTGGCGGCGGCGTGTTTGACGTCGGGCTTCGCTGCCGTCGTCTTCGGCGCAGCGGCTTCAGGACGCGGCTGCTGCTTGGCCTCGGTCGCCGCCTTCGGCTTGGACGGTGGCGTGCTGGCGGTGGCGTCGGCTGCGCCGCCGAGGCCGACCTTGCGGGCGAGGCTGGAGAAGAAGCCGTCATTCTGCTCAGTCGGCGCCGCATTGGCGACCCGCGTCGAAGCTGGGGCAGAGGCAGGAGCCGCAGCCGGTACTGCGGCCAGTTTCGGCTGCTCCGGCGGACCCCTCAGCAGGTTTTCAGACGGAGCTGGAGCTTTCGGCGGATTGACGTGAGAGGGAACGGTGCCTGGCGCGCGCGCCATCAGCGACAGGGTCGAGCCGTCGCCGGGCTCCGAAAGCCCGGTGCTGCCTTCGGGCACGCTGGCGGCGAACACCCTGTGCATGCCGCCGTCGATGCCGGTGTTGATCCGCGCCACCGGCGTTCCCTTTGCGATCAGCCGCGCGGTCTCGGCAATATCGGTCGCCTGCTTCTCGCGCACGGCGTCGGCGATTTCATCTGATATCACATAGGCCGGGCATTTGGCCGATGCGTCGAACACCGGGTCCTTGGTCGCGTTCGGCGGCTTGGCCGCGTCGAACACGTATTTCTTTTCGCAGAAATCGACCCTCGGCTCCTGCCGTGTCACCTCGAAATGATCATTGCCTTCCTTGATCATTTTCCAGAACGGCATGTGCGGGTTGTTGCGATGCTTGGCCATGTTGGCCGGCGTCATCCGGAACGGATAGGCTTGCAACTGGAACGACTTCTGGCCGCCGAAGAAGGATTCGCGGCCCAGCGAATAGATTTCCGCGATCTGCTCGTCGGTCATCGCGTAACAGCCGCGCGAGGAGCAGTCGCCATGCACCATCAACTGCGAGCCGGTACGTCCCAATGCTTTGTCGAACGCATTGGGATAGCCGGTATTGAAGGAGAGGTAATAGGCCGACTGCGGGTTCATCTGCGCCGGCGAGATCGAGTAGAAGCCTTCCGGCGCCTGGCGGTCGCCTTCGCGAACCTTCGGGCCGAGATCGCCCGACCAGCGGCAGATCGGGTAGGTCTTCAACAGCGCGAAACGGCCGGAGCGGTCCTGCTTCCAGATCTCCAGTTCGGCTTCCTGCTTGAACAGCCGGACCAGGATCGGGGACTGCAGGTCCATGTCCTTCGCCGTCATGTCGGCGATCAGTTTGGGCGGGACCGGCTGGTTGGCCTTGGCGTTGTTGGCCAGCGAAATGCCGTCACTGTTGCAGCCGGCCATCAACACGCCTGCGCCCACAAGGACAGCCGAGGTGACGAGCGCGCGAACCAGCGAGCGGTTAATCAAAGGCTAAGCTCCACACCCACCGGGCATTCTCGCACCCCAAATCAACAGCGACATGCCCTGAAGCCATTGTCTAAAATATTACCCATTGCCCCCCTGCGCCGCAACCCGAACGGGGCCGTCCAGCGGCTGCTGCGGCAGGCATGGTCAACAGAAACTAAAGACCGGGCTCGGGGCCTAATTGCGGCCGAATCATGCGCGCTGGCGAAAATAATGGCCGTTTAGAGGTCGTTAATCATTGGGGCCAGTAGGCTCGCTCGGGGGCGACCGCATCAAGCGAGATCAGATGCGGGACGAAGCGATCAGCCGAGCTTGCGGCCGATATCGAGGAATTTCTGCCGCCGATGTCGGCGGACAGCATCCGCGTCGAGATTGCGGAGGTCGTTGAACGCCTCCGCGATGGCATCGCCGGTCGCCGAGATCATGGCGGCCGGATCGCGATGGGCGCCGCCGGCGGGCTCTTTCAGGATCTGGTCGATCACGCCGAATCGCAGCATGTCCTGCGCGGTGATTTTCATGCTGGTGGCAGCTTCCTGGGCCTTGGTGCCGTCGCGCCACAGGATCGAGGAGGCCGCCTCCGGCGAGATCACGCTGTAGATCGCGTGTTCGAACATCAAAACCTTATTCGCGGTGGTGATGGCGATGGCGCCGCCGGACATGCCTTCGCCGGTGACGATCGCGACATTGGGTACGCTGAGCGACAGGCAGGCGTCGGTGGAGCGCGCGATCGCTTCCGCCTGGCCGCGTTCCTCGGCGCCGATGCCGGGATAGGCGCCGGCGGAATCGACGATCGACAGCACGGGAATGCCGAAGCGGTCGGCGAGCTCCATCAGCCGCACGGCCTTGCGATAGCCTTCAGGCCGCGCCATGCCGAAATTATGCTTGATGCGGCCCTCGGTCGAGGCGCCCTTTTCCTGGCCGACGACGCAGATGCTCTCGCCGCGGAAGCGGCCGAAGCCACCCACCAGCGCCTCGTCCTCGGCGAATTTGCGGTCGCCCGCCATCGGCGTGAATTCGGTGACCAGCGCGCTGATGAAATCGGTGAAGTGCGGGCGCTGCGGATGGCGCGCCACCAGCGTCTTCTGCCACGGCGTTAAATTGGCGTAGAGATCGGCCAGCGCCTGGGAGGCCTTGTCCTCGATGCGCGCAATCTCGTCGCCGATGTCGCTGCCGGACGCCGCCAGCGCGCGCAATTCGTCGATCTTGGACTCGAGTTCGGCGACTGGTTTTTCGAAGTCGAGATAGCTGCGCATCTGTTCCGGCATCAAGACAATATAGGTAACAACGCGCTGCGAGGCGAAGCGGTTTTCGATTCGCCCCAAGAAAGCACGCATCTTCAATGATTTAGCGCGCATCTCGGTCCGGATAGCCCGGTTTGCCGAAAGCGCGCCAAACAAGGCCGCGGGCGGGATGGCTGTTTCGGGGGAGAAGCCGCGGAAGTCAAGGCGAATGAGGCACGCGCGGGGATATCTCCGTGTCCCGGACGCGGTGCGGCGCGAAGTGCCGCGCCGCAGAGCCGGGACCCATTTTCACCGCGGGGCGGGCCCCGGCTCAGCAGCGCATCACTGCGTGCTGCGCAGCGTCCGGGGCGCGGACCTACTTCTCCGCCAGCGGATGCAGGTCGCGCACCAGGCTCTTCAGCCGTTCCTCGACCACATGGGTATAGATTTGCGTGGTCGAGATGTCGGTGTGGCCGAGCAGGGTCTGCACGATGCGCAGGTCCGCGCCGTTATGCAGCAGATGGCTGGCAAAGGCGTGGCGCAGCACGTGCGGCGAGACCAGCCGCGGCGCGAGGCCTGACGCCGCCGCCAGTTCCTTCAAGTCACGCGCAAAGTGCTGCCGCGTCAGATGGCCGCTCTCGCCGAAAGAGGGAAACAGCCACTTCGATGCGGCGGCGTTTTTCTTCTTCTCGGGCTTGAGCGCTTCCATGGCGGCGAGATAATCGGCCATCGCCTGCCTTGAGGCTTCGTTGAGCGGCACCAGCCGTTCCTTGTTGCCCTTGCCGCGCACCATGATCATGCGGGCATCGCGCCGCGCGGCCGACAGCGGTAGCGCCACCAGCTCCGAGACGCGCAAGCCGGTGGCGTAGAGCACTTCCAGCAGGCAATACAGCCGCATCGCGCGCAGCCGCTGCTGCGGCGAGGCGTTCTCGGCCTCGGTCAATTCCTTGGCCCGCGTCAGCATACGGTCGACATCCGATATCGACAGCACCTTCGGCAGCCCGCGGCCGCGCTTCGGGCCGGACAGGATCGCCGCCGGATCATCGGCGCGGACGCGCTCGTTGAGCAGGAAGCGGAACAGATGCCGCATCGCCGACAGCCGCCGCGCCACGCTGGAGGATTTGAAGCCGCGGGTGTCGAGATCGGCGAGGTAGTCGCGCAGCACGTCGGTCCCGGCGCGGGTAAAGTTTTGTCCCTTGCGGCCGAGAAAATCGGAAAAATCCGTGAGGTCGCGGCGATAGGCGTCGAGCGTATTGTCGCCCGCTCCCTGTTCCGCCGCGAGCATGTCGAGAAACAGGTTGATCAGTTTGCTGTCGGAGGGTGTCATGCGCATTCGCTATGATAGCGCATGATCCAGGCAGGACGGAGGCTTTTTCAAACACGCGCCTGCACGCAGCATTCGATCCGCTAGGACATTTGACTGATCGCCGTGGCTTGCGACCAGACGACCATCCACCGCCCGTCGCGATATTCGTAAGTGTCGGTGTGCCAGTAATCGCCGGGGGCGACCTGATGGCCACCGAAGACGATCTCAAGTCTGGCGCGATACCGCATCACTGCATGGCCGTTGTGCTGCCGCACGGCGATAAGTCCGGGTTCCCACATGAGATATTTGATCTTGCCGCTTGCGATCGCACCCAGATATTCGTCCTTGGATAGCGGCATTCCGATCGGTGTAATCAACTGGAACTCCGACGCATGAAGCGGCCCTGCCGCCTCCACGTCGCCGGCGACCAAGGCGCGAAGCCGGGACCGTTCGGTGTTGCGGATGTGCTCGGCTTCCGGCGAGCCGTCCATGTCGGTAGTGTGCGTTGACATCGGTGTTGTCCAATTCTGTAAGGGGAGGATTAGAATGCGTTGTAACTGCGCAACCTGCGGGTTGACGCTGATTGCATGAGTAACGGAGCTGCCGCTTACGCCCTGGTGATCAGACCATAGTCGATCAGGCTTTGTGCGCTGGCGCGAATGCAGTCCTCGTCAGGCCGCGGTCTCCAGTTCAGCACGCGATGCGCCTTGGCCGCGCTTACGCTGAGGTCGCGATCGAGTTCGTGAATGATCATGCGCGAACGCGGGCTAAACGGAGCCATTGCCCGCACCATCCAGCTCGGCACTTCGTCGCGGGGCAAATCGGCAGCATAGGCTGGGAACGATTGTGCCAGCACGGCGGCCAATTCTCTCAACCAGAAAAACCCGCCGCCGACAATGAAGCGCTGGCCGGAAGCATCCGGACAGGTCATAGCGCGGATATGGGCGTCGGCCGCATCGCGGACATCCACGACGGCAAAGCCGAAGCGCGGGACACGCTTCAGCTTGCCGCTCATCATTTGCTGGATCAGCCTGACCGATGTGCCGTATTGCGGACCAAGCAGCGGGCCGAAGATCATGCCCGGATTGATGACGGCCAGATCGAGTCCGGTCTTCTTGGCAAAGGTCCACGCGGCCTGTTCGGCCAGCGTTTTCGACCTGTAGTACGGCGTGGCCCGCGCGCTGGTCGGATCAGTCCAGTCGCTCTCGGTATAGGGAGCCTGACCGCTGCCGTGATTGGTGGCGGCGATCGAGGATGTCAGCACCACACGCGCGACGCCGGCGTGATGGGCCGCGCGCAGCACCCGCAGCGCGCCGTCTCGCGCGGTCTCGATCAATTCTTCTGCGTCCTTTGGCAGGCCCGCCGGAAACGGCGAGGCGGCGTGGATAACATAACGGCACCTATCTAGCGCGGCATCCCAACCGGCATCGGAGCAAAGATCGGCCTGTACAAAGCTGACCGCCTCGGCGCCGGCGAGGGCGGCGGCACAAAGCTGGCTTCTGATCCGGTCACAGGCGGTAAGGCTGCGGACGGTGCCGCGAACGCGATAGCCGCTCGCCAGCAATTGCCTCGCGATATGTCCGCCGAGAAATCCGCCGATGCCGGTGACGAGCACCGTGGCGGCGGCTGCAGGATCATTCAACTTGGTATGCATGTAGATTCAATCCTTTAAGGACACCGAATAGCTGCGATTAGACAGATAGACAATTTCTGTCTAATCGTCTTTTGACGGATTAGACAAACACTGTCAATCTGTTTCAGATGAATCAGAGCGACCAAAAATCTGAGGCCATTCTCGACGCGGCGCTTCCGGTCTTCGTCCGTCACGGTTTCCGCAAGACGTCGATGGCCGACATCGCGCGCGCCGCGGGCATGTCTCGGGCGGCGCTCTATCTGAGCTTCAGCAGCAAGGAAGAATTGTTTCGGGCGGGGTCGGCGCGGGCGCACGCCCGGGCGATGCGAAAGGTCGAAGCAGCGCTCGCTGTTGACGGCGATCTTTTCAGTCGGATTGAAACGGCAATTGCCGCCTTCCAGCGTGAACTAATCGCGCCTTTCGCCGGCAGCGGCGACGCGGCAGAACTGTTCGAAACCAATATGGCGTTGGCCCAGGACGTCACGCTGGCCGCGCGCGCCGAGCTAGTGGCCCTCCTCGCTCAAGCGCTAACCAATGCGCAGGCGACGGATGCGATTACCTTGGACGCATTGCGCGCTACGCCTGCCGATCTAGCCGCCATCATTGTTGCGGCCATGGAGGGCATCAAGGACGCACAAATCGCGGGCCATGATCTGCTCGAAGATACGCGGCTGTTCCTGCGTCTGCTGCGCAAAGCGCTGAGTCGTTAATTTGCCAGTCGGCCGACCTCTCGCAAACCAGCAGCTATCTCTTGAGGAACCTGTCTGCGGGAATGGTGACCGTTATTTCCCGGGGGCTTGGATTGACGAAATTCGCCAGGGCGAAAATCACGCCATAGATTACCCCGGCTATCACGCCGACGACCGTCAGAAAGCGGAACAAACTGGGCATAGGGGGCTCAGGGTGGCGAATTAACCAATGAAATCATCCAACATGTTCCCATCCCCGTGGCAAGAGTCTCTGGCAACCGCGTCAGTCGGGGTAGTATAGGTGTCGCGGAGCGGTGGAAATCCGCGAAACCACAGAGTTTTTTTGATGTCCGAGACCGTCGCACCGGCCCAGGCGAGCGCCCCCCAGGAGGCCGACATTACGTCGGCCCTGGCACGGCGTTCGGTTGTGCTGGTTGGCATGATGGGGGCCGGCAAGTCGACCATCGGCCGCCGCCTGGCGGCGCGGCTGCGGCTGCCATTTCTCGACGCCGATATCGAGATCGAGGCGGCCGCCGGGATGTCGATCCCGGATATTTTCGAAACCCATGGCGAGCCGCATTTCCGGGACGGCGAGGCGCGGGTGATTGCACGGCTGCTCGATAGCGGTCCGGCCGTGATCGCCACCGGCGGCGGCGCCTTCATGCGCGAGGAGACCCGCAACCGCATCCGCGACAAGGCGGTCTCGATCTGGCTCAAGGCGGATGTCGACATCATCATGAAGCGCGTGAGGCGCCGCGCCGACCGGCCGCTGCTGCAGACCGAGGATCCGACTGCCACCGTCAGCCGTCTGCTCGAAGCGCGAGAGCCGGTCTACCGGAGCGCCGACGTGACCATTCTGTCTCGCGACGTGCCGCATGATCGAATCGTCGACGAATGCATCGAGGCCCTGCGCGCCCGGCTGTGTGCCGGCGCCCCGACCGCCCACCAACAACCGACGGGATGAACGTCACGCCATGACTGCGCCGCTGAAACATTCCGCCGATATCACGGTCGACGTCGCCCTCGGCGACCGCGCCTATGACATCGTGATCGGCCGCGGCGTGCTGGATACGCTCGGCGCGCGCGTCGCTGCGCTGCGCCCCGGCGTGCGCACCGCCATCGTCACCGACCGCACCGTCGCAAAGCACTGGCTGGAGCAAACCGAGCGTTCGCTTAGCGACGCCGGCATTTCGACGTCACGGGTGATCGTCGAGGAAGGCGAGGTATCAAAGACCTATGCCGGTCTCGAAAAGGTCTCCGAAGCGCTGATCGCGGCGAAGATCGAGCGCAACGATCTGGTGATCGCGCTCGGCGGCGGCGTGGTCGGCGATCTCGCCGGTTTCGCGGCGGCGATCCTGCGCCGCGGTGTCGATTTCGTGCAGGTGCCGACCTCGCTTTTGGCACAGGTCGATTCCTCGGTCGGTGGCAAGACCGGCATCAATTCGCCGCAGGGCAAGAATTTGCTAGGCGCGTTTCATCAGCCGGTGCTGGTGATCGCCGACACGTCGGTGCTCGACACGCTATCGCCGCGCCAGTTCCGCGCCGGCTACGCCGAGGTCGCCAAATATGGCGTGCTCGGCGATGAAGCCTTTTTCACCTGGCTCGAAGCCAACCATGCCGACATCTTCTCCGGTGGCGCGGCGCGCGAGCACGCGATTGCAACCTCCTGCCGCGCCAAGGCCGCGATCGTCTCCCGCGACGAGCGAGAAAATGGCGAGCGCGCGCTGCTTAATCTCGGCCACACCTTCGGCCATGCGTTGGAGGCCGCGACCGGCTTTTCCGACCGCCTGTTCCACGGCGAGGGCGTCTCCGTCGGCATGGTGCTGGCGGCGGAGTTTTCAGCAAAACTCGGCATGATCTCCGAAACCGACGCCACCCGGGTCGAGCGCCATCTTGCTTCCGTTGGCCTGCCGACCCATTTGCAGGACATCGCAGGCTTTGCCCAGGAAGGGCTGGCCGATGCCGACGCCCTGATGGCGCTGATGGCGCAGGACAAGAAGGTTAAGCGCGGCAAGCTGACCTTCATCCTGCTGCAGGCGATCGGCCGCGCGGTGGTTGCAAACGACGTCGAGCCGGCGCTGGTTCGCGATTTCCTGCAACAGAAGTTGTCGGGATGACGGGATTATCGGGCGGCTTGACGCAAGCGTCGCGCGGGGCCGGGGCCGTCACGAGGAATATATGAGTTCGACCGCGTTCAATCTGCTGCTCGCGATCTTGCTGCTCGCCGCCAACGCGTTTTACGTGGCCGCCGAGTTTGCGCTGGTCAAGAGCCGCGGGTTTCGTATCAGGGCAATGGTCGAGCAGGACCGGTTCGGTGCGCACTTGCTGCATGGCATGATGGGCAATATCGAGGCCTATCTCGCCTGCTGCCAGCTCGGCATCACCATGGCCTCCCTCGGTCTCGGCTGGGTCGGCGAGCCCACCGTTTCGGCGCTGCTCGAGCCGCTGCTCGTCCCGCTCGGAATGTCGGAACGTACCCTCCACTTCGTATCGTTCCTGGCTGGCTTTTTGGTGTTCTCCTCGCTGCACATCGTGATCGGCGAGCAGGTGCCGAAGACATTTGCGATCCGCCAGCCGACGCCGGTCTCGCAATGGATCGCGTACCCGCTCTATTTGTCCTATCTGGTGTTCTATCCGCTCAACTGGCTGCTCAACGCCGCCTCCCGCGGGATCCTGCGCATGTTCGGCGTCAAGGAATCTTCCCAGCACGAAATCCTTACCGATTCCGAGATCGAGGGGCTGGTGGAGGAATCCGCCGTGCACGGTGGCATCGAAAGCGGCGAGGCCGAGTACATCCACAATGTCTTCCGCTTCGGCGATCTCGCGGTATCTGACGTCATGGTGCATCGCACCGCGATGGTGATGATCAATGCCGACCTGCCGCCGGACGAACTGGTGCGCGAGGTGCTGGCGACCGAGTACACCCGCATTCCCCTGTGGCGCGACAAGCCGGAGAACATTATCGGCGTGCTGCACGCCAAGGACCTGCTGCGCGCGATCCGTGCGTCCGAAGGCGACACTTCTCGCATCGACGTTTCAGCGATCATGCTGCCGCCCTGGTTCGTGCCGGAGATGCGGCCCCTGTCCGAACAGTTGAAGGCGTTCCGCCGCCGCAAGACCCATTTCGCGCTCGTCGTCGACGAATATGGCGAGGTCGAAGGCATGGTGACGCTGGAAGACGTCCTGGAAGAGATCGTCGGCGATATTTCCGACGAGCACGACGTCGTGGTCGCCGGCGTCCGAGTCCAGGCCGACGGCTCCGTCGTGGTGGATGGCTCGGTGCCGATCCGCGATCTCAACCGCGCCATGAACTGGCATCTGCCCGACGAGGAGGCGACGACGGTCGCCGGCCTCGTGATTCACGAGGCGCGCTCGATCCCCGAACGCGGCCAGAATTTTACCTTCCACGGCTGCCGTTTCCGCGTGCTGCGCCGCGAGCGCAACCGTATCACCGCGCTAAAGATCACGCCGCTGCCGCGCGAAACCGACGCGGAGTATCCGAAGCCGAAGCGGGCAGGGACGGCGTTCTGAGCGCCTCTCCGCGCATTTGCGCGCATGACGGGGCTATTCAATATCGATCGTAACGCCAGAGAGTTTCCACTGGCCGTCGGAGGGAATGAAGCCGAGCTGGTACTTCACCTTTTTCGGCGTGGTGTCGAAGCGGCCTTTCAGGCGCAGCACACCCTTGTCGTCGATCTTGGCGTCCTCCTCCGGAATAACCGGGCTGGCGACGATCGCGTCGAACACGGCGTGCTTCTCGACCAGGTCCTTGAAGACAGTCCGTAGCTTGTCGGGGGGAAACTGATCGCGGAACGGCTTTGAAATCTTGGCGTGCAGGACCGTGAAATTGTCCGATGCCACTGCGTCGTTGAGTGTCACCAGAATGCTCTTGATGAGCACCTCCTGGACAAACGGGCTCGGCATGTCCAGCGCTTGTGCCTTGGTTGACGAAACTGCAACCAGGGCCATCACGGCCACGGCCCATCTGAAGCGTACCCAATGCTGCATCGGACGACCCTATCGAGCGGCGATGGCATTGGGGCCGCTACGGCCCCGGTTCGGATGGAACTGCGTCCATCGCCCAGCAGCCAACAGATAAATCAAAACGGTTGTGCCGTCTGCGCGATCTTGAGCAAAAGCCACAGGTCTTCGGCCGGCCCACTTCAAGATTGGGTGGGGTTCTTCAGCCCTGACCTTCCCGGGGCGCCTGCGCCCTGATGGCAAGTGCATGGACGGCGCCCTCAAGTTCCGCCGCAAGCGTCGCATTTACCATGCGGTGGCGTTCAACCCGGCTCTTCCCTTCGAAGGCTTCAGATACGATATAGACCCTGAAATGCGTCTCACCGCCTGGCCGGTGGCCCGCATGGCCCTCATGCAGATGAGATTCGTCAGCGACGTCGAGGCTTTCCGGCAAGAAAGCTTCACGCAACTTGTTTATGATAATGTCCCTGGTGCTCATGATGGTGGCAGATAATTCTGTGTCCGCTTCCCGTCAATGGCGCATCCGAACGGAGGTATTCGCAATGTCAAGACTTGAAGCCTTTCGCATTGCGTAGTCATAGTCAGCCATGCCGATTGATTCATCCAAGTTCTTCGATTCCATTCGCATCAAGCCCAACAAGCTGAGCGCGAAGCAGCAGGCGCAGGCGCGCGAGGAAGCCGCCATGTGCGAGTGGGCGGGCTGCCAGAACAAGGGCCCGCACCGCGCGCCCAAGGGCCGGGAGAATTCCCGCGAGTACTGGCACTTCTGTCTCAACCATGTGCGCGAATACAACCAATCCTACAATTTCTTCCAGGGCATGAACGCCGATGCCGTCGCGCGCTATCAGAAGGATGCGCTGACCGGCCATCGCCCGACCTGGAAGATGGGCGCCAATACCGCCGGCAAGAAGGGCAAGCAGCCCAGCGCCGAGGACTTCGACGGCGCCGCCGATCCGTTCAGCATGTTCTCCGAGCTCAACGGTCGCGGCCGCTGGCGGCCGGGGCCGGGCGCGCAGGCCAAGACCGAAACGCGCAAGGTAATGAACGCCGAGCGCAAGGCGCTGCAGGTGATGGGGCTTTCCGCCGAAGCAACGCTCGATGACGTCAAGGCCAAGTACAAGGCGCTGGTCAAGCAGCACCATCCCGACGCCAATGGCGGCGACCGCTCTACCGAGGACCGCCTGATCGAGATCATCAAGGCGTATAATTATCTGAAGACGGTGGTGCGGGCGTAGTTTTCGTCGTCCCTGCGAACGCAGGGACCCATACGCCGCGGCTTCTCGATTTTATTCCACTGGTCGACGGCTTTCGCGAGACAATACGCATTTGTGGTTATGGGTCCCTGCGTCCGCAGGGACGACGGCGGAGATGTGGGCTCCGCTGTTGCCTAATACGCGGTCTTGGCCCGATCACTTCGGCATTGGCCCGACATACGCCGAACTCGGCCGGATCAGCCGGCCGCCACGCTGCTGCTCGCGGGCATGCGCGGTCCAGCCTGCGGCGCGCGCCACCGCAAAGATCGGCGTAAACGCCTGCCGCGTAATCTTCAGCGCGTCGAGCAGGATTGCGGTGAAGAACTCCACATTGGTGTCGAGCGGGCGGTCGGGATTTTTCCGTCGCAATGCGTCGCGGATGTAGGCCTCGACCTCGCCCGCGAACGGCAGATCGGTGCCGCCTCCTGCGAGCCGCTCGATCGCGCGCTTGAGCACATCTGCGCGTGGGTCGCGGACGCGATAGACGCGGTGGCCGAATCCCATCAGCCGCTCGCCGCGGGCCAGTGCGCTGTCGACCCACGGCTTGATGCGCTCGGTCGAGCCGATCGCATCCAGCATCTCCAGCACCGGCTCTGGGGCACCGCCATGCAGCGGCCCGGTCAGGGCGCAATAGCCGGCCGTGACGGCCGCGAACAAATCCGCCTGGGTCGAGGCTACGACGCGCGTCGTGAAGGTCGACGCGTTCATGCCGTGATCGCACACCGTGACGAAGTAGGTGTCCAGCGCGGTGATCTCGCGCGGTTCGGCTTTGCGGCCGCGCAGCATCGACAGCGTGTCGGCGGCATGGCCAACGGTCGGGTCGGGCGCGATCGGGTCCTCGCCTTTGGCCCGCTGCAGCAGTGCGCCCGCAATCACAGGCAATGCGCCGACGATGGTCGTCTCGTGCTCAAGTCCGTTCTCGCCGCGCAGGCCGGCAACGGCTGCGCGAAAGCCGTCGGCAATCGACATGCCACGTGTTGCCGGCAGCAATTCGGGTAGCCGTGCGAATGCGCGTTCCCGCGCAGCGCCGAGCCTTGAGCGCACATTGGCTTCGTTGAGCGAGGTTCCCATTGCGGCGTTCCACAGCCGCGCGGTCACGCCTTCGAAACTCGACTTGCCCGCGAGGTCGCCGACCCGTTCGCCGGCGATGATCAGTTCGCCGCGCTCGCCGTCGACATGGCTGAGGACGGTTTCGGCGGCCGGAATGCCGTCGAGGCCGATCGGGGTCTTGGAAATCTGCATGTTCATGAGGGCTCTCCTTTGCCTGCTGCAAAGGTCGGACCTCTCGACAGATTGATCAATCTTGATTATGTAAATCAATATGAAAAAATCCGCCGGCCTTTACCTCTCGGCCCGCGAGGCCTCCGCCGAACTCGCGATCTCCCAGGCAACCCTCTACGCCTATGTCAGCCGTGGCCTGATCCGGTCGGAACCGTCGGAGGATTCCCGCAGCCACCGCTACCGGGCCGAGGACGTCCGCACACTGAAAGAGCGGCGCGCACCGTCGCCGGAGCCGCGCGGCCTGCGCAGCTTCGACGCCGATCTGCCGGTGATGGATTCGGCCGTCGGAACCATCACCGAGGACGGCGCGATCTATCGCGGCGTCAACTGCATCGATCTCGCCGAGCGCGACACGCTCGAACACGCCGCGACGCTGTTGTGGGACGTGACCGGCGTCGATCCCTTCGATCAGAACAATTGTCCCGTTGTGTCGGACGAAATGCGCGCAGTGGCCGAGGCCGCACGTGGGGCAAACGCGATCGATCGCGCCATCGCCGTGCTGGCGCTCGCCGCCAGGGCTGACCCGAGGGCCTTCACCCGCGCCGACGAAGAGCGCGCGATGCTGGGTGGCCGCATCATGCGCCTCGTGGTCGCGACCATGCTGAACGCCAAATCCTCGGCAAAGCCGCTTCACTTGCAGATCGCACGCGTCTGGGCGCCGGAGCACAAGCACGCGGCCGATCTGATCCGCCGCGCGCTGGTGCTGCTGGCCGATCATGAACTGAATGCCTCGACGTTCACCGTGCGCTGCGCGGCATCGACCGGGCTAAATCTCTACGATGCCATGATCGCCGGTCTCGTCGCGCTGAAGGGCCCGAAGCACGGCGGCGCCGGCGTGCTGGCGGCGCAGCTTTTGAAGACGCTTGCCAATGGCGAGGTCGCCCCCGTCATCCGCGAGCGCGTCGCGCTCGGCGAACGCTTCGCGGGCTTTGGTCATGGGGTCTATAAGCATGGTGATCCCCGTGCGTGGGCGCTTTTGGAGGCGCTGGCACGCTCGGGCGCGGACCGTAAGTTGACCCACGAAATCCCCGAGCGGATCGCCGAAGCGACCGGCGAGTTCGTCAATATCGACTATGCCCTTGCGGTGCTGGTCCACACGCTCGGCCTGCCGCCGGGCCATGAACTGGTGCTGTTTTCCATGGCGCGAACGGTCGGATGGATCGCGCATGCCTGCGAGCAATTGCGCCATGGCCGGCTGATCCGGCCCCGCGCGCGCTATGTCGGCCCCGCACCGGGACGGAGCCCCGTCCGCGCCTGACGGCGGCGCAGCGTCCAGACGCCGAGCGCGATGATCGCCGCCGCGAACACGGCCAGAATCCACAGATGCTTGCCAGTGTGTTGGTGATGCGGCAGGCCGGCATATTCATGCAATGCCGAGACCGCGAGCACACCTGGCAACACATGCGCCAACGCCCAGGCGAGTACCGCCGGGATATTGACGCTGAAGAAAAGCATCGGCGACATCCCGAGCGCGCCGGCCGTAACAGGTACGAAGGCGCGGATCGGCGGCACAAAGCGCGCGAACAACACCGCCAGCGTTCCCCAGCGGTGGAAGAACGTCTCGCTCTGCGCCATCACGCCTGGATATTTCGACATCGGCCAGGCGTTGAGAATTTCGCGTTGCGAGCGATGGCCGGCCCAAAACGCCGATCCGTCGCCGAGTATGGCGCCGGCGATTGCGGCCGCCAGCACGCCCCACAGCTTCAGTTCGCCGCCGGGCACCAGCGCACTCAGCGCAAGGATGATGGTCGAGCCCGGCACCAGCGCGCCTGCGACCGGGATCGCTTCCAGGAGAGCCGCCAGAAATAGCGTCAGGTAGGCCAGCCATGGATGGGCCGATACGACTGCAATCACGGGATCGAGGAATGAAGTCACAACTGCCGTCCTGTGGGTGGCCGCCTGGACCCAGAGCTACCAAGCCCGGGCAGGGGCCGAAAGTGCCGGCAGACCTTTGGCATGGCCCGGCAAAGTGGCCAAGCCGGCAAAAGTGCGGCGTGATTCGCAGAGCAGCCCTCCAAAAACCCGAGAGATGGCTTATCTCAATGATAAGGCAATGGAACTTTGATTGCGCCGCGGGCTTCTGCCGGCCCCTGCTCTCTGCTAGGTTCGCGTTAGCCCCCATCCGCAGCCATTCAACATATCTGGTTTCGGGAACGCCCGGGACCTCGGAGGATTGATGACGACCGCCGCCATGAGCAAAGTTTCGGAGCCCGTCGGACTGCCCGACATGAAGGTGTCGGTCCGGCAGGTTTTCGGTATCGACAGCGATCTCGAAGTGCCGGCCTATTCCGAAGTCGACCCGCATGTGCCGGAAGTCGATTCGGATTACCGCTTCGACCGCGCCACCACGCTCGCGATTCTCGCCGGTTTCGCCAAGAACCGCCGCGTCATGGTCACCGGCTACCACGGCACCGGCAAATCGACCCATATCGAGCAGGTCGCCGCAAGGCTGAACTGGCCCTGCGTGCGCGTCAACCTGGACAGCCACATCAGCCGTATCGATCTGGTCGGCAAGGACTCGATCGTCATCAAGGACGGTAAGCAGGTCACCGAATTCCGCGACGGCATCCTGCCCTGGGCGCTGCAGCACAACATTGCGCTGGTGTTCGACGAATACGACGCCGGCCGCCCCGACGTGATGTTCGTGATCCAGCGCGTGCTGGAAGTCTCCGGCCGCCTGACGCTGTTGGACCAGAACAAGGTGATCAAGCCGCACCCGGCGTTCCGCCTGTTTTCGACCGCCAACACGGTCGGCCTCGGCGATACCTCGGGCCTCTATCACGGCACCCAGCAGATCAACCAGGGCCAGATGGACCGCTGGTCGATCGTCACCACGCTGAACTATCTGGCGCATGACGAGGAAGTCGAGATCGTGCTGGCCAAGGCACATCACTACCGCACCCAGGAAGGTCGCGACATCGTCAACAAGATGGTGCGGCTGGCCGATCTCACCCGTAACGCATTCGCCAATGGCGATTTGTCGACGGTGATGAGCCCGCGCACCGTGATCACCTGGGCCGAGAACTCCGACATCTTCGGCGACATCGGCTTCGCGTTCCGCGTCACCTTCCTCAACAAGTGTGACGAGCTGGAGCGGCCGCTGGTGGCCGAATTCTATCAGCGCTGCTTCAACCAGGAGCTGCCCGAGAGTTCGGTAAACGTGGCGCTTTCGTAGCTGTCGTTCCCGCGAAAGCGGGAACCCATGCGCCGAGGACTTTCGATGGAAGGATGCTGCCAACGTCGGGTGAATTAACGACCGCTGGTGGTTATGGGTCCCTGCTTTCGCAGGGACGACGGGTGATAGAAACGTAATGACGACGTCGAACATCAAATTCCGCACCGGCTCCAAGGAAGCCCCGACCGAACCGTTCAAGCGCGCGGTGACCTCGTGCCTGCGCGCGATCGCGAAGGCGCCGGAACTTGAAGTGACATTCGCGGCCGAGCGTCCCGGTCTTGCGCCGGGCAAGGCGCGGTTGCCGGAGCCGGCGCGCAAGATGACCAAGCGGGATGCTGCGATCGTGCGGGGTCACGCCGATTCGGTCGCGTTGAAGCTCGCCTGTCATGATCCCAAGGTGCATCGCAAGCTGATGCCAGGAAATCCGCAGGCGCGCGGCGTGTTCGAGGCGGTGGAGCAGGCCCGTGTCGAGGCCATCGGCTCGCGGCGGATGGCGGGTGTGGCGAAGAACCTTACCGCGATGCTCGACGATCACTTTCATCGCGGCAAATACGACGAGATCACCGACCGCGCCGATGCGCCGCTGTCGGATGCGCTGGCGATGCTGGTGCGCGAGCGGCTGACGGGCCTTGCGCCGCCGACGGCTGCGAAAAAAATGGTCGATCTCTGGCGTCCGGCGCTGGAAGACAAGATCGGCACCCGGCTCGATCAGCTCAGCCGCGTCACCGAGGACCAGGCCAAGTTTGGCGATCTCGTGCACGACCTCTTGTCGGCGCTCGACCTCGGCGACGACCGCGATGCGGACGCCGATGACGACGAAAACGATGACGAGAATCAGGACGGCGAGAGCGATCAGTCCGGCGCCGAGGGCTCGCCCGATTCCGATGCCGCGCAGGAAATGAGCGCCGACCAGGCGCAGGCTTCCACCGACGAAATGTCGGAAAGCGCGATGGAGAGCGCGCAGGCTTCCACGTCAGATACGTTCGACGACGGCGAGCTCGGCGACGACGAGACGCCGGGCGAAGCGACGCGGCCGAATATGCGTGGCGCAAACGAGCCGCGCGGCCCGGAATATCACGCCTTTGCACCGAAATTCGACGAGGTCATCGCCGCCGAAGATCTCTGCGACCATGACGAGCTGGAGCGGCTGCGTTCCTACCTCGACAAGCAGCTAGCGCATCTGCAGGGCATCGTGGCGCGGCTCGCCAACCGGCTGCAGCGCCGCCTGATGGCGCAGCAAAACCGCGCCTGGGAGTTCGATCTCGAGGAAGGCATTCTTGACCCCGCAAGGCTGTCGCGCGTGGTCACCGATCCCTATCACCCGCTGTCCTTCATGCACGAGAAGGAAGCGACCTTCCGCGATACCGTGGTGACGCTGCTACTCGACAATTCCGGTTCGATGCGCGGCCGGCCGATCACGGTGGCAGCCACTTGCGCCGACATTCTCGCGCGCACGCTGGAGCGTTGCGGCGTCAAGGTCGAGATTTTGGGTTTTACCACCCGCGCCTGGAAGGGCGGCCAGTCCCGCGAGGCCTGGCTCGCCGCCGGCAAGCCGGCCAATCCCGGCCGGCTCAACGATCTCCGCCACATCATCTACAAGTCCGCCGACGCGCCCTGGCGCCGTTCGCGCAAGAATCTCGGCCTGATGATGCGTGAGGGCTTGCTGAAGGAAAACATCGACGGCGAGGCGCTGGATTGGGCGCACAAGCGACTGCTCGGTCGCGCCGAGCAGCGCAAGATCCTGATGATGATTTCGGACGGCGCACCGGTCGACGATTCCACGCTGTCGGTCAATCCCGGCAACTACCTCGAGCGGCATCTGCGCCACATCATCGAGGAGATCGAGACCCGTTCGCCGGTCGAACTGATCGCGATCGGCATCGGTCACGACGTCACGCGTTACTACCGCCGCGCGGTCACCATCGTCGATGCCGAGGAGCTCGGCGGCGCCATCACCGAAAAACTCGCCGAGTTGTTCAGCGAGACCCACGGCGCTGCGCCTGCCACGGGCCACCACCGGCCGCGCCGCCTGCACTCGTGAGCGCATGCCCCCGCTCATAGGCCGCCGCCGCGTTTTGAAATATGCTGCGGCGGGGCTTTCCATGGCTGCCGTGCCCGGCGCGGCATTGGCGCAGACCGCCGTTCAGCGGCCGCCGAGACAGACCGTTCCCGACGAGTTCTCGGTCAGCGCGCCAGTTTCGATCGACGTCAATGCAAGGCCGCTGCAGTCGTTCGACACCCGGGACCGCTCGCGTGTGCGGTTCGGCGAGCTCGAATTTCGCAGCGGACTGATTCTCACCTCGCGGTTCCGCGGCTTCGGCGGCTTGTCCGGCCTGCGGCTGGATCCAAAGGGCGAGCGCTTCATCGCCGTCAGCGACAAGGGGGGCTGGTTCACCGGCCGCATTGTCTACAAGGGCCGCGAGATGACCGGACTCGACGATGTCGAGGCCTCGCCGGTGCTGGGTCCGGACGGCAAGCCGATCACCTCGCGCGGCTGGTACGACACCGAGGCGATCGCGCTCGACGGCTCGCTGGTCTATGTCGGTCTCGAGCGCGTCAATCAGATACTGCGCTTCGACTTCGCCAAGGGATTTACCCGCGCGCATGGCGAATTGATTCAGTTGCCGCTCGGCGTGCGCAAGCTGCCCAACAACAAGGGAATCGAGGCGCTTGTCGTGGTGCCGAAGGGCTTGCCGCTGGCGGGAACGCTGATCGCGATCTCCGAACGCGGGCTCGACGCGCAGGGCAACATCACAGCCTTCCTGATCGGCAGGACGCTGGGGCTGTTCAGCATCCGCCGCAGCGACAATTTCGATATCAGCGACGCGGTGCTGCTGCCGTCCGGCGGGCTGTTGCTGCTGGAACGCAAATTCTCCTGGCTCGGCGGCGTCGGCATCCGCATCCGCCGCATCGCGCTGGCCTCTATCGTCCCCGGCGCGGTGATCGACGGTCCCGTGATCTTCGAGGCCGACCTCGGCAGCGAGATCGACAATCTGGAAGGCATCGACGCTCATGTCACGCCGGAGGGCGAAACGGTCCTGACGCTGGTCTCCGACGACAATTTTTCGATGATCCAGCGCAATCTGCTGCTGCAATTCGCGCTGGTGGAGTAGCGCCGCTTCTTCTCCCGTATATTCGCCCGGCAGGGTTGAGCCAAGCGCGGGTTGAGCGCCGGGCGCGGCCTCGCTACACAAATAGGGCTTACTTTCCTCCGGTCCGGATCCTTATCGCCCATGAGCGCTTTGTTTACCCCGATCAAGCTGCGCGGCCTAACGCTTGCCAACCGCATCATGGTGGCGCCGATGTGCCAGTATTCGGCCGTCGATGGCGAGGCCAATGACTGGCACTTCACCCATATCAATTCGCTGGCGCTGTCGGGGGCGAGCGTCTTCTGCATCGAGGCGACGGCAGTGGAGCCGACGGGCCGGATCACGCCGGGCTGCCTCGGCCTCTACAATGACGCCACCGAAGCCGCGCTGAAGCCGATCCTGGCGTCCGTGCGCAAGCGTTCGAAGGCCGCCGTGATGATGCAGCTCGCGCATGCCGGCCGCAAGGCGTCGAGCCACACGCCGTGGGAGGGCGGGCAGTTGATCCCGGTGGCCGAAGGCGGCTGGCGGGCGGAGGGGCCGTCGGCGATCCCGCACAAGGAGAGCGAGCCGCTGCCCGTTGCCTTCGATGCCGCGGGGCTTGCGCGCGTGCGCGATGCGTTCGTGGCGACTACGAAGCGCGCCGAGCGCCTCGGCATCGACGCGATCGAGGTGCACTCGGCGCACGGCTATCTCCTGCACCAGTTCCTGTCGCCGATCGCCAACCGGCGCACCGATCAATATGGCGGCTCGTTGCAGAATCGCATGCGCTTTCCGCTCGAAGTGTTCGACGCGGTGCGCGCGGCGTTCCCGCATGACAAGCCGGTGGGATTGCGCGTTTCCTGTAGCGACTGGGTCGAGGGCGGCTGGGATCTGGCGCAGACCATCGAGTTCGCGCAGGAGCTGAAGAAGCACGGCGTCGACTGGATCGACGCATCCTCGGGCGGCGTGTCGCCGCTGCAGAAAATTCCGCTCGGCCCCGGCTACCAGGTGCCGTTCGCGCAAGCGATCCGCGAGGCCACCGGGCTGACCACCATTGCCGTCGGGCTGATCACCGAGCCGAAGCAGGCCGAGGAGATCGTGGCCTCCGGCAAGGCCGACATGGTCGCGCTCGCCCGCGCCATGCTCTACGACCCGCGCTGGGGCTGGCACGCCGCCGCCGAACTCGGCGGCGAGGTGTTCGCCCCGCCGCAATACTGGCGCTCGCAGCCTTCGACGCAGAAAGCGCTGTTCGGCGCCACCACATTCGGCACGCGGTAACCTCTTTCTTCCTTCTCCCCTTGCGGGAGAAGGTGGCGCGAAGCGCCGGATGAGGGGTTCTCTCCGCGGAGAGAACCCCTCATCCGTCTCGCTGCCGCTGCGCGCCAGCGATCCACCTTCTCCCACAAGGGGAGAAGGGAAGGGAGCGACGCGCTCTCCGTCATCACGATCTCTCAACGCGGCGGTTTTGGCGCCGCGTCGACGGCGCGGACCTGCCAGAATCGCAGCAGGCGGCGGGCGTTTTCGACCGTCAGTTTTGCGTATTGCTCTCTTGCTTTCGCGAGCTCGTGCCGGCCCATCGATCCGGCGGCGAAGCGGCTGTCGAGCACGGCGGCCACCGTGTCCCAGTTCAACCCGGCGACGCGGCAGGGGATCAGCACGCCGTCGTCGCGCAGGCTCTGCATCACCGGCCGGATCACGTCGACGCTCGAGCCTGATAGTTCGGCGAGCGCGGCGACCGTCTCGGCGTATTTCCGCTCTCTCGCAAATGCCAGGAGCGCCGGCTCGTTCAGCTTGCCGTGCTTGGCGAGCGCGGCGACGAAGCGGCGGGCGGCAGCGAAATCGCGCGTGCGCGACATTTCGCGGTGGGCGCCGGTGGAGGCGGCGGCGATCGCGTTGCGGATTTCCTCGAACAGATGCGGCGGCGCGCGCGACAACAGCCGCGTGCGCACGGCTTCCGTGGCGTTCTGCAGCAATTGCCGGCGCTGTTCGGCCGGCAGGTCGACACGGATGCCGGTCTCGACTGCCAGATCAGGATCGCTCTCCGCCTGCTTCAGCACGATCGCATAACCGCTCGCCGACATTCGCGCGCCGGGATTGGTGACGAGCCGCCGGCTGACGGAGGGATAATGCCGCTTGAGCAGCGCATCGGTGACGATCTCGGTCAGCCACCAGCGCCCGGAGATCGCCAGCAGATGCTGCTCGCCCTTGGTTTGCGCCAGCTCCACCAGATCGTCGGCCGTCAGCCGCGCCGATTCGGTCAGCACCGGACGCGCGATCGAAATCTCGTCATTGTGCGCGAGCCGTCGGATCACGATCGGCGGCGCATGCTTGGCGGAAGCGAGCTGCGTGCTCAATTCGGCGAGCGCAATGCGCGCGGAAACATCGGCGAGCGCGCGCAGCTCGATGGTCCGGATCAGCCGTTCCAGCACGTCGCCGAACAGCTCGATCTGCTCGCCGGAATAGCCGTCGGCGGACAGCAGAAACAGGTCGGTGACCTGCCTCAGCGCATCCAGATGTTTTTCCGCCGAGCCGGCCTGGATGGCCGCCTCGACCTCCTCGGTGATCGATCGTTCCAACATCGCTCGTCCTGAGCGTTTCCGGCCGGTTCTGGCAGCAGATAGGTGAGAATAGGGAGCAGAGTTGAACGATTCGTAAACCATTTGGGTTCCGCGGCGGCAGCAATGCGGCCGCAAGGTTGCGGGGGTTGCTAGGCCATTGGCCGAGTGGTGCGATGGGTGGACTATCGGTTCGATCATCGCTGCCCGCCCCACAAAAGATGCGTTCCCTCTCCCCTTGCGGGAGAGGGTTAGGGAGAGGGGTGGCGGCATCGGCGGTGCGTGTTGTGACTAGAATCGCACTGGCAAGACTGTCGGCAATCTGACCCGTCTGTGCTCGTGGAGAGAACCCCTCTCCCCAGCCCTCCCCCGCAAGGGGGGAGGGAGCTCACCGCCCGTGTGGTGACGGCGTGCGCATGATCCGCGGTCTACGATTCCGCCACGTCCTCCGCGCTCGCATGCGCCGGCGGTGTCGGCATCGGGAATTTCTCGTACTGCTTCGGCAGGTTCACCGGCCGATAGCTCGGCAGCGCGTCCATGCGCTGCAGCGCGGACTCGTGGATGATAGCGCCGTCCGGGATCAGCCGAGGCTCGGCGTCGGGGATGTAGTAGCCGAAATGGCTCTCGCGCGCCGGCCATTCCTTGTATGTCGCGCGCTTCGGAAGATATTCGAGCAGCCACCACGCCCCGCGCAGCGACTCGTGCAGCTCGCCGCGCACGTCAGGCGCGACATAGGAGAACGGGCTACCCTTGCGCTGGATGCCCCAGGCGAGCTGGTTGACGGTGGCCTGGTTCACCTTCAGCCCGCATTTCACCGCCTCGTCGATCATCCAGAGCAGCGGATATTTTGAAAGCCCGCTTTGCTTTTCCGGATAGCCGCCGCCGATATCGGCATGCACGCCTGAGAACCACACCTGCAGAATATCCTGCGCGGTGGCGTGGACGTCGTTGAAGCGGACGGGCTTATAGGTCTGCGGATCGTCCCACCTCTTGAGGCGGAACATGCAGCGCCGCTCGTCGATCGAGATCGCCTGCCGGAACGTCTGCACGCTCGGGTTCGCAATGGTGAACGCGAGCTCCTCCAGGCTCGGCCAATAGAAGCGATCGGCCCGCGGCACGATCACGCTCGCGACCGTATCCCAGACGCCGACGAAGCGGATCACAGGTCAGCGGGCCGAGGTGATGCGCGCGAATTGGGCGGCGTTGTCGAACGCGGTCTGCGGCAGCGGCCCTTGCGCGTCGCCGGCATCGCTGAGCAGCTTCATCTCGCGGCGCAGCTTCGGCGCCTCGTCGGAGGAGAACTGCTTGTAGGCGATCAGGCCGCTTCCTGCGAGATTGACCTGCTCGGGCGAGATCAATCCAATCTTGTGCATCAGCCCCGCCAGCACCCGCACGGTATAGGCGCCGCGGGAAAAGCCGAACAGATAGATCTGGTCGCCTTCGCGATAATGCTGGACCAGGAAGCCATAGGCCGCGAGCACGTTGTCATCGAGCCCATAGCCGGTGGCAAGCCCGAGGATGGCGTTGAAATCCTGCTTCAATTTGTGCCACGGGTCCGGCCGCTCCAACGTGCCGACGCCGGGATCGTAAAACACCATCTGCCGCGGCTCGGTCTTCTCCGTCTTGCGCAGGCAGCGATAGAGCTTGAGCACGTTGGAGATGTTCTCGGAAATCTCGTTGCCGGTGCCGTCGCAGCAGATGATGATGTTGCGCATGGTGATGCCCCCCCCGATGCCACCGGAGCGAGTATAGCGAAGTTTTGGGATTTTGGATGACGCTGCGGGCGCGGACGGCGCTTCATCCACGGCTGTAGCTGATGCAGGGCGGCTTGGTCAGGCTGCCTCAGTGACCGCGCGAATCTTCAGGTGAACGCCGGTCTCTTCCTGCAACGCGCCGATGACACCGAGCAGATTTTCGGCGGTAGGGTTGCCGTCCGGACCGAACATCCGCATCAGGCTCTTCGGCGAACGCCCCAGCACCTCTCCCAGCCGATCGAAGCCGACGGTCGCGTTGATATAGGCCCGCAGCGCCGCGCGCCCCTGACCGGTCTCGCCCCGCAGCAGCGCCTGCACTGCCTCCTGAAACAGCGCCCGGCGAAAGGCGGGCTCGCGTTCGGCTCGCGCCCGCACCGTGTCGCGAAAATTCCGGGTCAGTGCCATGGCGTCATCCTTCACGCTTGCGCTTCTTGTAATCGCGCCAGCGGCGAAGCGCGGCATCGATGTCGTTCTGCTGCCTCCGCTTGGTGCCGCCGCCAAGCAGAATGACTAGCACCTTGCCGTCCCATCCGAAGTAGACCCGATAGCCGGGACCGCGATTGATCTTCAGTTCAGCGGCGCCTTCACCGATCGGCTTGACGTTCGACGTGTTGCCCTCGGCCAGCCGCTCGATCGCCACCGTCACGCCGGCCGCCGCCTGCGTATCAAGATCGTCGAACCATCGCCGGAAGGGGCTGGTGCCCTCCGAGACATACTCTTCAATCCGGATCGTAAGGTATCATATATGTTACCATTGCGCAAGTGGAAGTCAACGTCACGTGTCCGGCCGTGCCGACATCAGGATCGTAAACACCAGTTGCAGCGGCTGTGTCTTCTCGTCTTGCGCAGGCAGCGATAGAGCTTGAGCACATGGAGATGTTCTCGGGGGTCTGTTGCGTCTACATCGCCTCGACAGCCTGAAAGATAGCTGTTGCTGAGTCAGATCTATTCGTCCACGTCCCGAAACAACTCTTCGAGCGAGTCGCTTTTCGATTTGGACTGTTGCAATGGCGCAGTTACAGTCGGAGTCTCTTCATAATCCGAGTACATTCGCAGCATCGCCGACCGAACGCTGCTATCTACTTGAGCCTTGATCTCTTCCTGCTTAATATTCGTGCCAAGCGCAGTTGTGAAGTTCTCTACCGCGTTTCTGAACTTGTCGAAATAGTCGTCGGGCGCGTATTCAGTATCCCATTCGGAACGGAGCTTTCTCACGTGCGAATCAATGTCACTCAGCCAGGCATCACGCGCCTCTAGGAGAATGTCGTCGTATTCTTGCTGGTGCAACAGCTCGCGGATCTCGTTCACTTCTATGAAGCTATCATCCGCTTCTTCCACTGCTGATTGCCTCACTGCTTCTACAAATTCTGAGCGTTCCTCCTCGGTCAGGAGGCCGCAACGATTCAAAGCAATCGCCAGATCGACATCAATATCGTCCCGGAGAGGAGTACTAAATGCTCCTATGCGATTTCTGAGGTCTGGTCGTTGTTCTAACAACAGCTTGGTGACCGCGACATTCGATCTGTAACAGATGAAGCTTACCAAGGAATAGCCGGCAAGAGACGCGATGCGTCCTACCAAAAGCTCGTTCAGAGAAGGTGGAACTACCACCGGCGCGCCGCGGACTTCGACGCCAGTGCACACGACCTCTCTAACGATCGTCTCTGGCTTTGCACCAGCGAGGTATAGCTCTACGAGTTCCGGACTTTTTGCTACATGTGCTGCGAAAGCATCTCCAACAGTGGGGTGCCTATAAGTCCAGTACGGGCCGTCTTCATCTTCCGCAAAATTGAGTACGCTGCCATTGAGAGCTTGGAGATCATCCCGGACTCGGCCAGTGTTTGCTCCGAATGCGGCAGCCGGCGCAGTCATAGCATCCATTGGAACAGGCGAACGAACCCTGCCACCGTTAAGGAAAACCAATGCGATCGCAGCTTTTGCTGCTGGAGACAGCCCTTCGATTGTTTGCTCGAGAAATTCAGTTGGTCTTTCAAAAAAATCTATCACGCCGCTCTGCGTCGGGATCAGATCATCCGTGAAAAGTGATGTCCCTAGACGTCTCGCCGATTCTGGAAGGAAGTTGTAGTTTTGTGCCACCTTCGGAAGGATAGGTTTTATTCGTTCCCGAAATTCAGTCGGCTGATCTCCCAATTTAATGTGGTTGTATAGAATACGTGCTTTCTCTTCCAAGGTGAGGTCATGAACATTAATTATGACCTGACTTTTTCTCAGAATGGGAAAAGCTTGTAATTTGAGCTCGGCTTTCGCGGAATTCCAAATGTAGTCCCGAGAGGTGAGAAGGAAACGTGTCCCCCGCTTAAGCGCACCTTGCATGAGGGGAAATACTTGATTCCAAGCTTCGACGCGGTCTCGCTGATACTGTGTGCTCCCCCAGGCATCGTCGATCCAAAAAAATTGTCCTCCCTTTGGGTCGATGTGCCTTTCCAAATGTTCTGGCGAAGTTGATTTGATTGTTGAGCATCTCCAAATGTCGTTTGCGCCGAGTGCTAAGCTCGCGCCGATTGTCGACTTGCCGGCAGCAGGTGAGCCGAGCAGTAAAACGACGCTATGATCACTTATTGCGCGAACGCTTTTTCGATGCGCATCTGTGACAACCAATTTTTGTAGATTATCTCCCATCTCGCTGAGGATAAGCTGAGCTTGCCGGTAAGCTCGTCTGTCTAAGATCGCCTCCAGGTCGACGAGGCCATATAAACGGGGGACCATCATTCTTAGACGTGGAGATTCTGCGACGCGCGCCACAATCCAATCTCGATGAAACACGCGGCAACGCTTGACGCCACTACCTTCAAATGCCTTTCGAATCTTAGCTTCACTCGCTCCCGTAATGGTATGGTTTGTCAGGATTACGTAGTCGTCTGCGAGTTTTTGCCGTGCAAGTCGCTTCGCTTTCGGAAGCTCGTCGACCAGCATAGATAGCGTTAGGTTCTGGTTAGGCTTGGAAGTGAATTTGCATTGAATCGTGGTGTTGCCCTTTAAGCCGCCGTCCCAACGACCGATGAATGCGCCGTCACGACCGCCGTCTCTTGTAGGAAGAAAAGTTTGGACCGTCCGATTCGAACGCTCTTCAACGATTGCAACGCACAAATCTTGGAAGGCCTTCCAGCCCAGGCGGTGTATCTCAAATTCTTCCATCTAGAATCAATTGAGCTTGAGATTCAGTTGAGTTATCGAGTTTCACAATCGATCAGCTAATGAGAACAAGTATCGCCCTCTGGTTGCATGCTCGCAACAGAAAATATCTAGATAAGGGCGATTAAAACAAAAACGGCCGGGTCTTTCGACCCGGCCGCTGCAAACTTCGATCCGCCGATTTAAGCTTCGCTCAGCTCGCCTTCTTCACGAACGCGGGCTTGCCGACCTTCTTCTCGATCGCGCGCTTCAGTTCGAGGGCGCGGGGGGAGAGGACGTCGGCCTTGGCCTTGAGGAGGTAGGCATCGAGGCCGCCATTGTGGTCGACGCTCTTGAGCGCATTGGTCGAGACGCGCAGGCGCACGTTGCGGCCGAGCGCGTCCGAGATGAAGGTGACGTTGGCCAGGTTCGGCAGGAAGCGCCGCTTGGTCTTGATGTTGGAGTGGCTCACCTTGTGGCCCACCTGGGGGCCCTTGGCCGTCAGTTCGCAGCGCCGGGACATTCCGAAAAATCCTCTTCCATCCCCGCCAGGGCCAAGCCGCTTCTCGCGGGCGCCGCGGGGGTCCAAAATCGCGTCCATTTCCAGGAACCGCGGACGTATAGGGGGAGACGGCCACGGGGTCAAGGTTCTTGGGTTGGTCCCGACCGCTGAATACGCGGGTTTGTAAGGGGTTCCAGCCACTTAAGCCAATCATATAAAGGGCGTAATCCCGGCCGACATCATGGGTTTAGCACGAAAGACCTTGGCCTTCCCCGCGAGCGGCGGGCGGTGATGAAAGGTCCTTTAAAGGGCGTGGTTTTCGCGAAAACACGCGTTGTTTGCCGGATATTTTTGCCTAAATGAACACCCAATCGCGCCGATCCCGGGATTATTCATTCGTGACTGCCAGATGCGCCGTTTCGCGCCAACCTCTCTCCGCCAGGCTCGGCCTCGTTGTCGGCCTGTGCGCCGCCGCGTGGGCAGCGCTCGCGCCGCAGGCCGCGAGCGCGCAGGGGCGGCTGGATGCGCATTATGAGGCGACGCTGGCGGGCATCCCCGTCGGCAAGGGAAGCTGGACCATCGAAATCGGCGACGATGTGTTTTCGGCCTCGGCGCAAGGCGGCACGGCCGGGCTGTTGAAGGCGTTTTCCGGCGGCACCGGTTCCGGCGCCAGCCAGGGCCGCATCGTGAACGGCGCGCTGGTGGCGAACGCCTATACCGCGACCACCACCACGCAGAAGAAGTCCGAGACCATCCGGATTTCGCTGGCCAATGGCGGCGTGAAGGAATTTTCGATCGACCCGGCGCCGCCGGTCGATCCCGGCCGCATTCCCGTCACCGACGCGCACCGCAAAAGCGTGCTCGATCCCATGACGGGCTCACTGCTGCGCGTGCCCGGCAATGGCGAAGTGCTGGCGCCGGATTCCTGCCGCACCGGAGCCGGGATTTTCGACGGACGCATGCGCTACGATCTCAAGCTCGATTACAAGCGCATGGAAACGGTCAAAGCCGAAAAGGGCTATCACGGGCCGGCGCTGGTCTGCGCGATCTATTTTAACCCCGTCGCGGGCTACATCCCCGATCGCCCCGTGATCAAATATCTCGCGAACGAACGGCGGATCGAGATCACCTTTGTGCCGATTGCGGGGACGCGCGTCCTGGTTCCCTTCCGCATGACGATCCCGACGCCGTTTGGCCTGGCGATGCTGGAAGCGACGTCGTTCGTGACATCAGCAATGCCGCCACGGGTGGCGAAGACGAATTGAGGCCCATAGTTTTGCCGTCGTCCCTGCGAAACGCAGGGACCCATACGCCGCGGCCGTGTTGATTGAGGGACTCGGAGTTGCAGCCGGCGCCAACCAATGAGCGCCTGTGGTTCTGGGTCCCTGCGTTTCGCAGGGACGACGGGATCGGCGGGTAGTGCCGCTACTAAAGTGAGGGACGACGACTCTATCGCTCCCTCCCCCCTTGCGGGGGAGGGTCGGGGAGAGGGGTTCTCTCCACGAGCACCGCCGTTGCCGCCACCCCTCTCCCTAACCCTCCCCCGCAAGGGGGGAGGGAACATAGCTTCGCTCGTGGTGGCACCGGTGCAAGTGAACGGACAGGAGTAGCAGCATGAATCATGTTGACTCTTCCCCGCTTCTGATTCGACTCCGTCGCCTCGATCTTTTTAAGAAATTAGTCCCGAAACCGTCGCTTGTGGAGCCGCTGTAAACTTGATCTAGTGCCGCCCCGAGCGCTTCAGCGCGAGATGTTGCGGTGAACGTATCGGGTCTCGGGAGGAGTCAGCGATTCGGACGCGATTCGTTCCAGACTCGTTCCAAAGCTTAAGCCGCGACCGCATCACCGTCGCAAAGTGAAACAGAATCGGCGCAGTTGGTGCCAAACGAAAGAGAAACTCCGCGTTTTTCCGTCATTGCGAGGAGCGAAGCGACGAAGCAATCCATACCTCCACACGTGTGGCGCTATGGATTGCTTCGCTTCGCTCGCAATGACGGGTTGGGCGCTCGCACCTAAATAAGAAAACACCTGCACAGAATGGCTTTCTCTCCTTCCACGTTCGCGACTGATCGCGCGCCCGGCGCGGGCGTTACCGCTGTCCTCGGGCCGACCAATACCGGCAAGACGCATCTCGCCATCGAGCGGATGCTGGGGCATTCGTCGGGCGTGATCGGGCTGCCGCTGCGGCTGCTGGCGCGCGAGGTCTACAACAAGATCGCGGCTCGCGCCGGGACCGAGGCGGTTGCACTCGTCACCGGTGAAGAGAAGATCAAGCCAAAGAACCCGCGCTACTGGGTCTCCACCGTCGAGGCGATGCCGCGCGATCTCGACGTCTCGTTCCTCGCCGTCGACGAAATCCAGATCGCGGCTGATCTCGAGCGCGGGCATGTCTTCACCGACCGCATCCTGCATCGCCGCGGCCGCGACGAGACGCTGCTGTTAGGGGCCGCCACCATGCGGCCGATCATCGAGCGGCTGCTGCCGGGCGCCTCGATCGTCACGCGTCCCAGGCTCTCGCAGCTCGAATTCGCCGGCGACCGCAAGATCACGCGCCAGCCGCGGCGCACCGCGATCGTCGCGTTCTCGGCCGATGAAGTCTACGCCATCGCCGAATTGATCCGCCGCCAGCATGGCGGCGCGGCCGTCGTGCTCGGCTCGCTCTCGCCACGTACACGAAACGCACAGGTTGCGATGTTCCAGAACGGCGACGTCGACTATCTCGTCGCCACCGACGCCGTCGGCATGGGCCTGAATCTCGACGTCGACCACGTCGCGTTTGCCTCCGACCGCAAGTATGACGGCTATCAGTTCCGCCGGCTCAATCCGGCGGAGTTCGCGCAGATCGCGGGTCGCGCCGGGCGCGCGACGCGCAACGGCACCTTCGGCACCACCGGCCGCTGTGCACCGTTCGAGCCGGAACTGGTGAACGCGCTGCAGAACCACACCTTCGACAGCGTCAAAATGCTGCAGTGGCGGAATTCGAAGCTGGATTTTTCTTCGCTCGGCGCGCTGCAGGTCTCGCTTGCCCTGCCGCCGGGGCACGAGGCCTTGACCCGCGCGCCGATTGCTGAAGATCTGCGCGTGCTCGATCATGCGGCGCGCGACGGCGAGGTGAGGGACATGGCCCACGGTGCGGCGGCCGTGGAACGGCTGTGGGACGCCTGCCAGATCCCGGATTACCGCAAGATCGCGCCGGCTGCCCATGCCGAGCTCGTGACCACGCTTTATGCTTTCCTGATGAAGAAAGGTCGGATACCCGACGCATGGTTTGCCGCCCAGGTCGACCAGGCCGACCGCGTTACCGGCGATATCGACACGCTGTCGGGCCGGATCGCGCAAATCCGCACCTGGACCTTCGTCGCCAACCGGCCGGACTGGCTGTCCGACCCCGACCACTGGCAGGGGATCACCCGTGAGGTGGAAAATAAATTATCCGATGCGCTGCATGAACGGCTTACGGAGCGTTTCGTTGACCGGCGGACCAGTGTATTGATGCGCCGCCTGCGGGAGAACTCAGTTTTGAATACGGAAATTGGCAAGACCGGCGAAGTGATTGTGGAAGGCCACGCGATCGGCCGGCTCGATGGATTCACCTTTGCACCCGATGCGGCGGAAGCCGGCTCGGACGCCAAGGCGCTGCAGGCGGCCGCCCAGCAGGTGCTGGCGAGCGAGATCAACGCGCGTGCGGAAAAGCTCTCAGCCGCGCCGGACGATCAGTTCGTGCTGACCTCCGACGGCACCATCCGCTGGACCGGCGATGCCGTCGCAAAACTCGTTGCCGCCGACGATGCGCTGCATCCGCGCATCCGCATCATTTCCGACGAGCGCCTCTCCGGCGCGCCGCGCGAGGCCGTGCAAACGCGGCTCGATCTGTGGCTGAAGACGCATATCGAAAAGCTGTTGGGGCCGCTGTTCGGGCTGTCGAAGGCCGAGGACATCACGGGTATTGCGCGCGGCATCGCGTTCCAGCTCGTCGAAGCGCTCGGCGTGCTGGAGCGAAGCAAGATCGCGAGCGAGATGAAGGATCTCGACCAGGCCTCGCGCGCGACGCTGCGAAAGTACGGCGTGCGCTTCGGCGCCTATCACATCTATTTCCCGGGGCTCCTGAAGCCCGCGGCGCGCGCGCTGGCCTCGCTGTTGTGGGCCGAGAAGCAGGACAATGTCGATATGTCCGCGCTGTCAGGCGCGCAGCATCTGGCGAGCTCGGGGCGCACCTCGTTCCCGGTCGATAAGCAGCTCGCCCGCGATGCCTATCGCGTGCTCGGCTACCGCCAGTGCGGCGAGCGTGCGGTGCGCGTCGACATCCTGGAGCGTCTCGCCGATCTCATTCGTCCGGCTTTGGCGTGGCGTGAAACGTCGCCCGGCGAGAAGCCGGCCGGCGCGTTCGACGGCCGCGGCTTCGTGGTGACGCAGGCGATGACCTCGCTGACGGGATCGGCCGGCGAAGATTTCGCCTCGATCCTGCGCGCGCTCGGCTACCGCATGGACAGGCGACCGCCGCTGCCGCCGAAGCCCGCGCCCGAGGCCGTCGTCGAGACGGTCTCCACTGAGACGCCGCCGGTTGAGGCGAGCGCCGAGATGACGGCAGAGATGCCGGCGGAAGAAGTCGCGGCCGAAGTGCCTGTCAGCGACGAGCCCGCGCCGTCGTCGGCCTCGCTGCTGCCGGATGTGACCCCGGTAGCCGCCGAAGAACCCGCTGCTGCGGTGGAAGCTGCACACGTCGAGACCACACCGGCGGAAGCCGCGATCGCGGATGCGCCTCCGGAACAGGAGACGCCGGAAGCAGTCAGCGCCGCGGAAGCGGCGGCCGAACCCGAAACCGCGAGCGAAGCGCCTGCCGAAGCCGAAGCGCCTGCAGAAGCCGCTTCCGTCGAAGCTCCGGCGGCCGAAGCCAAGCCCGAGACACCGACAGAGACACCGGCAGAGCCTGCACTTGTCGAAGTCTGGCGGCCCGGCGGCCGTTCCGACGAGCGCCGTCCGCATCACGACCGCAGCCGCCAGCGCCATCACCGCGCGGGCGAGGGCGCGCAAGCGGCTGCCGGAGAAGGCGAGGGCGCGCAACGCCACCGTCGCGGCCGCCGCCATGGCGAGTTCAGAAAGCCCCGCGAGGGCGCACCAGCCGATGCTACGGCAACGCCTGCCGCAGAGGGCGCGCCGGCCGCTGAAGCGCGTCAGGACCGTCCGCCGCGCGAGCGTTTCGAGGGCAAGGGCCGCGACCGCGAGGAGCGCCGCGACAAATTCGATCGCAACAAGGGCGAGCGCAAAGGTGGCCGCGACAAGGGCGAGCGCGGCGGCCGTGATTTCGGCGGACGCGACAAGGGCGGCCGCGACAAGCGCGACTCTGGCCCTTCGCACCGTCAATGGGCGACGAGCGCGAGCCCGCGCGATCGCGACCGGCCAATCGATCCGAACTCACCGTTCGCAAAACTGGCGGCGCTGAAGGAACAGCTTGCCGGCCGCAAGGAATAACCAAAGCGTTTTCAAGCGAAGTGGCTATCGGTTCGCGGTCCAAGAAAACGCGTGAAAATAAGCTACGAGAGATTAGTTGGAGCGGCAGCGGCTCGACAAATGGCTGTGGCATGCGCGGGTGGTGAAGGCCCGCACCTCGGCTGCCGCCCTCGTCGAGGCCGGTCACGTTCGCATCAACGGCGTGCGTGAAATGGCGCCGGGACATTCGGTGAAGGTCGGCGACGTCTTGACGATCGGGCTCGATCGCACCGTGCGCATCCTGAAAGTGGTGGGATTTTCCGAGCGGCGCGGCGACGCTGCGGCGGCGCGCGTGCTCTACGATGATTTGCAGAACGACAAACAATAACTATCTGGAAAGGGCTCGCTGGGACGCCTGAAAAACGGCCGCTAAGGGCCCGCGGCTTCCCTTGCGGCAGCGCACCGCATGCGCTACGCAAACCCCGGAAAACTGATCCGTTTCGGAGCGTTGGATGACTTACGTCGTCACTGAAGCCTGCATCAAGTGCAAATACACCGACTGCGTTGAGGTTTGCCCCGTCGACTGCTTCTACGAGGGCGAGAACATGCTGGTCATCCATCCCGACGAATGCATCGACTGTGGCGTCTGCGAACCCGAATGTCCTGCGGATGCCATCAAGCCCGACACCGAGCCGGGCCTCGAGAAGTGGCTCGAGGTCAACACCGAATACGCCAAGAGCTGGCCCAACATCACCCAGAAGAAGGACGCCCCGCCGGACGCGAAAGAATGGGAGGGTGTCGAGGGCAAGTTCGAGAAATATTTTTCCAAGGAACCCGGTGCCGGCGATTAAGCCTGTGGATAAGTTAAGGGCTCGTCGAGCCTGATTTTGGCCCCAATCTGAACCGAACGCGGTGAGCGGATTTAACCCTGTTACCGGACTTATGACGGAAACCGCCCCGTAAGGGCCCGGAACCCGGCGTAAATCATTGATTTTTGCGGAAAATGTGCTATATTGGGCACATTCTAAGCCGATCCCGGCCATGCGTATCCTGTGGCCCCGGTGGGTTTCGTAAAAACATCGAACAGGGGCGTGGCAGTTCCGCGCGCAGGCTGTGTCACAGAAAACGCGTAAAAAGAGTGCTTCCAAGACAACGAAAAAAGCCGCTCCGGCCAGCCGCAGCGCAACCAAAGGCCGTGCCAAGGCGCCCATGAAGGACGCCAAGAAGGTTTCGGCCACAAAGTCCTCAAAGAACAAAAGAAGCGCAATGCCAGAAAAGACTGCCAAGACCGCCGCGAAAGCGACGGGTTCGAAGACCACTGCGTCGAAAGTTGCTGCCAAGCATCCCGTCAAGACCCCTGTGAAGGCTGCTCCCCCGAAAGCCGCCGCGCCGAAGGCTGCTGCCAAGCCGGTCGCCGCCGCGCCGCGCGTCGAGGAGCCGAAGAAGGTCGTGACCCAGCGTCAGGGCTTCAAGGCCAATGAATTCGTGGTCTATCCGGCTCACGGCGTCGGCCAGATCCTGGCCATCGAGGAGCAGGAGATCGCGGGCGCCAAGCTCGAGCTGTTCGTGATCAATTTCATGAAGGACAAGATGACGCTCCGCGTGCCGACCGCAAAGGTCGCCAATGTCGGCATGCGCAAGCTGTCCGAGCCGGCGCTGGTCAAGAAGGCCCTCGAAACCCTGAAAGGCCGTGCGCGCGTGAAACGCACGATGTGGTCGCGCCGGGCGCAGGAATACGAAGCGAAGATCAATTCGGGCGATATCGTCGCGATCGCCGAAGTGGTCCGCGACCTCTATCGCTCGGAATCGCAGCCCGAGCAGTCCTACAGCGAACGTCAGCTCTATGAAGCGGCGCTTGATCGGCTGTCGCGCGAAATCGCCGTCGTGCAGCATTCGACCGAGACCGAAGCGGTCAAGGAAATCGAAAGCCAGCTCGCCAAGAGCCCGCGCCGCGGCGCCAAGGCCGAAGCCACCGAAGCTGACACTGAGGCCGACGAGGCGGATGTCGATGCCGACGGCGACGACACAGCCGTGGCGGACGAGGCAGCCTGAAAGAATCCCAAGGATTGAAACGAAAAGCCTGGTCGAGAGACCGGGCTTTTTGTTTTGGGGGTCTACGCGAGCGAAAAGGATTGCGGGGAGAGCGCTGCGGTCGCGAGGTTAAATCCCAGTGGGAAAGCGCTTGGCGGTTCCCTTCGGCCATCGCCGGTTCCCGTTGGGAAAGAAAGGCCTCTCAGCCGGTTCCATTCCTTGGCTCGGAAACGGCCAGCTTTCGACCTCTTGTGACCCGAATCGCGGGAGAATGTCCCGGCCACTTCAAGATCTACCGCAAGGGGGATTCGATGAAAGGGCAGGTACAGTCCATCTTCTTCGCAATTGTCACGGCAGCTCTCCTGGCAATTCCCTTGGCCGCGCTTCTTCCGGTCAGCGCGCCGGCCGCGCAGGCCAGGGAGTGCAGTGCCGCTGTGCCCAAATCGGCGAAAGGGCATTGGTCCTGGCGCATGATTGACGGCCGCAAATGCTGGTACTCGGGCAAGGCCGTGATCTCGCGATCAGCGTTGCGTTGGCCCGCTGCTGCGCCGGTGCAAGCCAAAGCCGAGGCAGCCGCACCGGTCACCGTCAGCATCGTCACAGAGAAGCGCAGCGAGCTCATGGATGCGCAGGCGCGGATGCTTGACGATGACAATAGCTTTGAGTCGCGGTGGCGTTCGCGTGTGACAATCGAGTAGGGTCGAGAGAGATCGCCGTTGCCCCTGCGAAAGCGGGGGCCCATAACCACGGGGCGATGTTGCTACGTTTGGGCGTTTTGCGGATTGCGCTATTACAGCGACCGCGGCGTATGGATCTGCGCGCCCCGTGCGCAATTGCGCACTAGAGCGTTTTCCAGCGAAGTGGACACCGGTTCGCGTCAAGAAAACGCGTCAAAACAAGAATCTAGAGCCCGGTTCTGATTCAATCAGAACCGAAAAGGCTCTACGCGGGGACGACGACGCAGCGGCGTGCTTCCCCCACTTAGTCCACCACGATCTTCACGCGGTCGCGCGGCTTGACCTGGGCGTGCTGGTCGAGTCCGTTGAGGATGCGGAAGCGCTCGGTGGGGCGGTCGACGCCGGTCATGCGGTGGGAGAGCGATTCCACGGTGTCGCCGGGCTGCACGGTGATGACCTTGATACGCAAGGGGCGTGCAGCCTGGATTTCTTCCAGCGTCAGGCGGCGGAACGAGTTGACGGTCTCGCGCGCATTGCGCTCGCTTTCGGTGTTGCGCTGCTTGGCGGCGAAGATGAAGCGGTAGACGTCGCTGCCGTAACGCAGCGCAAAGACCTTGAACTGCCACTGGTCGCCATTCGCCGAGGCCGAAGCCACGGGGAAACCGTTGATCATGAGGTCTTCGGTCGAGCCCTTGTCGACACCTTCCATCCAGCCGGAATTGAGGTAATCGGCCAGCGACTGTTCGGCTGGCACGCGCACCACGTCGAAGCGCATCGCCTGCGTGCCGCCCTCGCGCACGCCGATCACGGCCTGCGCAGTGTTGTCGAGCGTGAACGTCTCCGGCGCCTGGAAGGTGAAGCCGAGTTTCGGATGCAGGAAGCGGCGCCCGCGTACAAAGCCCTCGCTGGGGTCTTCGCCATAGACGATGTTGTCGATGGCGGCGAGATAGGTCTCGCGGTCGCGCTCGGCGCTCTGTGGCGAGGTATACTGCCGCGCGCTGGCCTGCGCGTTCTGCACGCGCTCGGGGGTTGCCGGATGCGAGGACAGAAAATCTTGCGCGCGCGGATCGAGTGAGGTCTTGCCGGCCTTCAGCGCCGCATTGCGCTCCATCGCGGCGAGGAAGCGCGCCGCACCATAGGGATCGAAGCGGGCACGGGCCGAAATGCCGACGCCGATGCCATCGGCCTCGAATTCCTGCTGCCGCGAGAAGCTCGCCATCGTCAGCTTGGTTTTCGCCAGCGCCAGCGCGGTCAGATCCGGATCGTTGCTCATGTCGGTGACGACGCGCGTCACCACCGCCGCCTGCCGCGCCTGGTCTTCCCGGATCGAGGCGTGTTTTGCGATGACATGCGCCATCTCGTGGCTCAGCACCGAGGACAGTTCCGAGGTGTCGCTGGCGAGCGCCACCAGCCCGCGCGTCACATAGAGCTGGCCGGTCGGCAGCGCGAAGGCGTTGACCGCGCCGGAATTGAGGATGGTCACCCGGTAGGCCTGGTCCGGACGGTCCGACGCCGCCACCAGCCGGTCGACCGTCTTGCCGATCAGGATTGCGAGTTTCGGATCGTCATAGGCGCCGCCGTAGGAGGCCAGAATGCGCTCGTGCTCGCGCTCGCTCGCCGGCGTCTGCGCGACGGTGCGGCTCGGCTTTGGCGCGGGCACCGTCGGCGCGGCGGTCTCGATCTTCCCGAGGTTTCCACAGGAAGATAGCGTGAGCGCAGCGCACAACAGCGCCGGCGCAGCCAGAAGGCGGCGGCCCGTGTTTCCTTCGCGCCGTGGTGCACGATGCGTCAAATCAGCCACTAAGATCACGATCCAACCGGGATCCTTGATCTCATCCCCTCTTCTTTGCGCGTGATCCCGGCGAAGACCGATGCCCAGCCTTCGAATCAAACGCTATTTCCCGCCCAGCACCTCAATCTGCCCCACCCGAAGCAACTCAATTCGCGGTCCTCCCCGCGACGAGACAACGCCGCGGACACGAATCCGTCGATTTTCGAGCGACTTAGGTCCAAGGCCGGCGCTCTCGAACGCCGGTATGATGCGCCTTGAAATAGTCGCAGCAAAGTCCCGTGTCCAGTTCCGCCCGAAATTCAGGTAGGTCATTGCCCCAGCCTGCCGAACGGACAGCACTCTGCCCTCGACTACCGTAAAGTGCCCAATCGCGGCCAGAATATCGCCCGGACTTTCCGCGTTTTTTATGGCCGTGGTTTCAGCCCAGATGCCCAATTTGGCATTTCTCGCCACGCCCTCGGCGGCGGACAGCGCTGCAGCGCAATTTTTGTCGGCTATATCGCTCGAAACCAGGGCCTCGCCGCGGCGCAGCAGCTCACTTTGCACCGATTGTTCCGAGCCGGTCACGAACACAAAGGCCGCCTGACGGCCGTAGCGATCCGGCGTGTCATCCTCGCCATGCAAGGTCACCTCGCGGCCGGTGATGATGGTGGACAATGCGGCTCTGCCCCCGGCTGTGTCGGTTCCCGTGCGCTCGATGCCGGCGAGGCGGATTTCGCGGCCGTCCTCGAGGCGAAAGCCGCGCGCATCGACCACAGCAGCGACGCGCCCTTCGCCTTGCCGCTCAGCTAAGCAATCGGCAGCGCCGGCCGGCCCGGCGGCCGAGGCCAGCACGAGAAGCGATGCGGCGCATGCCGGAAGCGCAGCGCTGCCACGCGATGCCGGACCAACCATGCCGCTGCTCTCCACCCTGCCTGTTCCTGTATGCTCGATTAACGACAGTAATACTACCTGAGATTGCCACGTGGGGGGAGACAATGGAAGTCAACGGCATCGCCCATATTTTTCTCACCGCCTCGAATTACGAACGCTCCCGCGATTTCTATTCAAAGCTGCTGCCGTTTCTCGGCTTGAAGCCGGTCATCGATACCGAGATGACCTACTACTGCGTCGGCGGCCGCACCGCCGTCGGCATCAGCGCGCCATCGCCAGAGCACGAAGGCGCCGCCTTCGAACAGCAGCGCGTCGGCCTGCACCACCTCTGCTTCCGCGCCCGCGAGCGCGCCGACGTCGACGAGCTGCACGGCTTCCTCCAGACGCTCGGCGCCAAAATCATCCGCGCGCCGCGCGAGGACCAATGGGTGCCGGGCTACTATTCGATTTTGTTCGAAGACCCCGACGGCATCCGGCTCGAGCTCAACCACGTGCCGGGGAAGGGGTTGTTGGCGTAAGTGGAGCGGTGTTCCCCGGATGCTGCGCAGCGCGCCGCGTGAGCGGCGTGGTGCGCTGCTGATCCGGGGTCCATGTTGCGGCGGTGGGTCCCAGCTCTGCGGTGCACCGTCAAGAGACGCTGCACCGCGTCCGGGACACGCTGATGCGTCGTATAGGATGGGTGGAGCGAAGCGATACCCATCCTGTCGCCGCGCAAGGAATTGATGGGTTTCGCTTCGCTCTACCCATCCTACGAGATCATTCCGCTTAGCGGAAATCGCGACGCAATCCACCTTCCTTCGCGCCTTGCCGCTATGCACCCCGTGCGGCATGATCCTGCCAGAGCAAAAAATTCAAAGTCGCAGGCAATGCGGCAACCAATAGGGAGAAACTCCATGAAGAGAGCAATCACCGCCGTTTTCGCCGCCGGGCTGGCGATGTCGGCGAGCGCAGCGATGGCGCAGAGCAAGCCGCCGCTCAAGCTCGGCGGCATCCTCGATATGTCCGGGCTTTACGCAGACATCACCGGGCCGGGCTCGGAGACCGCGGCGAAGATGGCGGTGGAGGATTTTGGCGGCGAGGTGCTGGGGCGCAAGGTCGAGATCGTCGCGGCCGATCATCTCAACAAGGCCGATCTTGCGGCCAGCATTGCGCGCGACATGCTCGACAACCAGGGCGTCGAGATGCTGTACGACGTGGCAGCCTCCGCCACCGCGCTCGCCGCCGGCGAGATCGCGAAGGCGCGCAACAAGATCGTGATGTATAGCGGCCCCGCCTCGATCCGGCTGAGCAACGAGGCCTGCGGCCCCTACACCGTGCATTATTCCTACGACACGTTTGCGCAGGCCAACGTCACCGGGCTCGCCACCGTCAAGAGCGGCTTCGAGACCTGGTTCTTTCTCACCGCCGACTATGCGTTTGGCCAGGACCTGGAAAGGGACACCACTAACGTCGTGGTGAAGGCCGGCGGCAAGGTGCTCGGCAGCGTCAAGCATCCGCTCAACACGTCGGACTTCTCCTCGTTCCTGCTGCAGGCGCAGAGCTCGAAGGCAAAGGTTGTCGGCCTCGCCAATGCCGGCGGCGATACCATCAACGCGATCAAGCAGGCGGCGGAATTCGGGCTGACCAGGAGCGGCGGCCAAAAGCTCTCGCCGCTGCTCGCCTTCGTCACCGACATCGACAGCGTCGGGCTGGAGACGGCGCAGGGCCTGTTGCTTGCCGAGGCCTTCTATTGGGACCTCAACGACGACACCCGCGCGTTTTCAAAACGCTTCATGGAGCGCGTCAAGCGGCCGCCGACCGCAGCGCAGGCCAGCGTCTATTCGTCTGTCCTGCATTACCTGAAAGCCGTGAAGGCCGCGGGCACCACGGATGCGGCCGCGGTGATGAAGCTGATGAAGGAGACGCCGGTCAACGACATGTTCGCCAGGAACGGCAAGATCCGCGACGATGGCCGCATGGTGCACGACATGTATCTGTTCGAGGTCAAGAAGCCGTCCGAATCGAAGGCGCGCTGGGATTATTACAAGCTGCTGGCAACCATCCCCGGCAACGAGGCATTCCAGCCGCTGGAAGCCTCGCGCTGCCCGCTGGTGAAGAAATAGGACCGCATCTGCGTAGGGTGGGCAAAGCGAAGCGTGCCCACCATTAGAGCCGCAGATCGGCGAGGGATGGTGGGCACGGCGCAAGTGCGCCTTTGCCCACCCTACGAATTCATCTCAACCAACAAACGAAAGCACCATGAGCGCAAACGAAATGGTCCTCCAGAAGTTCGAACAGGGCTTACTCACCATCACGATGAACCGCCCCGACCGGCGCAACGCGCTCAATCCCGACATGACGCGCGGCTTGGTCGAAGCCGCGCGGCGTGCGGCTGATGATCACGAGGTACGCGCGGTGCTGATCAAGGGCGCCGGCGGCACGTTCTGCGTCGGCGGTGACGTCAAGTCGATGGCGGAAGGCCGGGCGCCGCTCGGCTTCGAGGCCAAGATGGCGAACTTGCGCCGCGGCATGGAAGTCTCGCGCATCCTGCACCAGATGCCCAAACCGGTGGTGGCGCAGCTCGATGGCGCCGCCGCGGGCGCCGGTCTCTCCATCGCACTATCGTGCGACCTGCGCGTCGCCAGCGCCTCCTGCAAGATCACGACCGCGTTCGCCAAGGTCGGATTATCAGGCGATTACGGCGGCACCTATTTCCTCACGCAGATGCTCGGCAGTGCGAAAGCGCGCGAGCTCTATCTGACCTCGCCGGTGCTGAGCGCGACGGAGGCCTACAATCTCGGCATGGTGACAAAGGTGGTGCCGGACGCTGACATCGATACCGAGGCGCACGATCTCGCGATGTCGCTGGCGCAGGGACCGTCGGTGACGCTGGGTTACATCAAGCGCAACATCAACAACGCCGAGACGATGTCGCTGGAAGCCTGTTTCGACGCCGAAGCGATCCATCATTCGCGCGCGGGCGACACCGCCGATCACAAGGAGGCCGCAAAAGCCTTTGTCGAAAAGCGCAAGCCCGTGTTTCAGGGGAACTGAGATGGCCGAGTATCTCAGGCTGCGGCAGATCTGCCTGGTGGCGCCGCATCTGGAGCCGGTGATCTCGGACATCTCCGAAATCATGGGCCTCAACGTCTGTTACCGCGACGGCAATGTCGCCAAGTACGGACTGGAGAACGCACTGCTACCGGTCGACACGATCCTGCTCGAAGTCGTGGCGCCGATCCAGCCGGGCACCGCGGCGGGACGCTTCCTTGACAAGACCGGCCGCCGCGGCGGTTACATGGCGATCTTCTGCTGCGACGATCCCGATGCGCGCGGCAAGCACGCCGACGCGATCGGCGTGCGCACCGCGAACGTGATCACGCACGCGCCCTATCACGGCGTGCAACTGCACCCGCGCGATTGCCGCGCCGCGTTCATCGAGTTCAATCATACCGATGGCAGCGACGACGTGCTGGGACCTTATCCGCCGGCAGGGCCGGACTGGCAGAAGGCGATCCGCAAGGACGTGACGGTGGCGCTGACGGAAGTCGAGATGCAGAGCCCGGATCCGCAGGGGCTGGCGGAGCATTGGGGGAAGATTTTGGGCATTGGCGTGAGTAAGGGGGCGGGCGGCGAGCCGGTGTTGAAACTGCCGAATGCGAGCTTCCGCTTCGTCAACGGCACGAGCGACCTGATGAGCGGATTGACGTTCAGCGTCGCCGATATCGCGAGGGTGCGAGATGCGGCGAAGGCGAAGGGCTGCAAGGTGGCGGGCGATACGTTCGATCTTTGCGGCGTGACGTTCAAGCTCGTGGCGTGAGGCGGTGCACCTTACCCTCTCCCCTTGTGGGAGAGGGTGGATCAATCGTGCGAAGCATGATTGAGACGGGTGAGGGGTTCTCTCCGCGAACATAGGCCTCTCCCGCGGAGAGAACCCCTCATCCGGCGCTTCGCGCCACCTTCTCCCACAAGGGGAGAAGGGAAGAGGTGCAAGCGGCGCGAGTCTTACCTTCCCTTGAAATTCGCTGCCCTTCGTTCTGCGGTGGCTTTGACGCCTTCCTTGAAATCCTCGGTCGCGCGGAGTCTGGTCTGCTCGGCGAGCTCGTGGTTGGTGGCGGCCATGACGCGGTCGGCGAGGCCGGCGCGCATGGTGGCGCGGGTCGAGATCAGGCCGAGCGGGGAGCATTCGGCGATTTCGGCTGCGAGCTTCATGGCCTCGGCCCGCACCTGATCCTGCGGCACGCAGACATTGGCAAGGCCCATTCGCGTGGCTTCTTCGCCGGTGATGCGGCGGCTGGTGTAGAAGATCAGTTCGGCGTTGTTGCGGCCAACGAGTTCGGGAAGCGTCGTAGTCAGGCCGAAGCCGGGATGAAAGCCGAGCTTTGTAAAGTTGGCGGCGAAGCGTGCCTCGGGGCAGGTGACGCGGAAATCGGCCGAGACTGCTAGGCCGAGACCGCCGCCGATGGCCGCGCCATGGACGGCGGCGACGATCGGCTTCTTGTTGCGGAAGATACGCACGGCCTGGACGTAGAGATGGTTGATCGGCAGATTGGCGGCCGGATCATTCTGCGCGCTCGCTTCCTGCTCCTGCCGCTTCGGATCGGAAAAATCCGCGCCGGCGCAGAACGCCTTGCCTTGCGCTGCGAGCACGGAGCTGCGGATTTCGATGTCGTTGTCGAACTCCTCCAGCGCATCCGCGATCTGATTGATCAGCGAGACGTCGAAGAAGTTCAGCGGAGGTTTTCGGATCTCGATCAGGCCGACATGGCCGTGCTTCTCGACGCCGATATCACTGTATTTGCTCATGCGGTTTCCTCGTTGAATTAGCGCAAACCAAGCCCGCGAGCGATGATGCCGCGCAGCACTTCGGTGGTGCCGCCCTGGATCGTCAGCTTCGGCGCGGTCTTGATGGCGAAGTCGAGCTGCTTTTCCAGCGTCTCGCGGTTGGTGGCGGTTTCCTCGACAAAGGCGGCAAGCTCGCGCACGCGATGCGGCAATTGCTGCTCCCAGATGGTGCCGATGTCTTTCACGATAGAGGCCTCGACCACCGGCTCCTTGCCGGCCTGCAGCATGCCCGCGACCGACACCGACATGCGCCGCATCGTGTGCACCTGCGCCACCAGGCGGCCGATGCCTTCGGCGCTGCGGGTGTCCGGGTTATTTCCGACAGCGCGGACCAGCTCGGTCAGCACGTAATAGGTCTCCAAGAAACGTTCGGGGCCGGACCGCTCATAGGCAAGCTCCGAAGTCGCCTGTTTCCAGGCGCCGTCGATTTCGCCGAGCACGTGATCGTCGGGAATGAAGTGATCGGTGAACACGACCTCGTTAAATTCATACTGCCCGGTGATCTGGCCGATCGGGTTCACCTGGATGCCGGGCTGCTTCATCTTGACCAGAAACTGCGTCAGGCCGTGGCGGCGGTTTTCCTTGGTCGGCGGTGACGTCCGAAAAATCGCGATCATGTAATCGGCGATATGGGCCGAAGAGGTCCAGATCTTGGTGCCGTTGATCAGATAGCCGCCGTCGGTCTTGGTGGCGCGGGTTTTCGCCGCGAACAGATCGGAGCCGGAGTTCGGCTCGCTCATGCCGATCGCAAAGCAGATTTCGCCGCGGCAGATGCGCGGCAGGATTTCCATCTTGATGTGCTCAGGGGCATACTTCAAAAGCACCGGGCCGCTCTGGCGGTCGGCGACGAAGAAGCGGCGCGTCGGCGCGTTCGCCACGCGCATTTCCTCGGTCACGACATAGCGCTCGAGGAACGAGCGCTCATGGCCACCATATTTCTTCGGCCAGGTCATGCCGAGCCAGCCACGCGCGCCGACTTTGCGGGAAAATTCCGGCACGTCGGTATCCTCGCGGTTCGGCTTGTGCGGATCGAAGGTGCCGGCGGCGATTTCTTCGGCAAGAAAGGCGCGGACTTCCTTGCGCAACTGCTCGCATTCGCTCGGCAGGCGGATCGGATCGAAACGGAGAGCTGCGGTCATTGCTATTCTCTATGCAGGCAAATCGAGTTGATCTCAGCGCGAGGCCACGAGCGGCCACAACTCATCGGCGCCTCTTTGCGCCACGAGCTTGCCGAGCTCGACCGCCCAATAGCTCTCGGAGCCGAAATCGTCGCGCCAGGCCAGCGCACGCAGCGAATAGCGGTGCAGGATGTGCTCGATGGTAAAGCCGATCGCGCCGTGCACCTGATGGGCGATGCCGCCGCCTTTCTCCGCCGCTTCCGCGCAGCGGATCTTTGCCGCCACCGCTTCGAGAAACACTTCGTCGTTGAAGGTCGTGGCGTTGGCGATGGCGTCCGCGGCCGAGGTGGCTGCGGCAAGTGCGGCCGCCGACTCGCCGGCGAGCCGCGCCAGATTGTGCTGCACGGCCTGGAATTTCGAAATTTTCTTCTCGAAGGCGACGCGCTCGTTGGAATAGCGCACGGAGATTTCCAGCATCGATTCCAGCGCGCCGGCGATCTGCAGGGATCGCGCGACGCCGCCCATCAGCATCAGCCGGGCCTGGTCGAAGCCTGTTGGCGCCGGCTTGATCGCGATCGGCTGCACCTTGTCCAGCATCACGATATCAGAAGGATCGCCGCCGAGATTGAGGCCGCTCTCGATCCGGCACTTGCTGGCATCGACCAGCGCGACGGAGAAATCACCCTTCGCATCGAACGCGAGCACCGCGAAGTGCTTTGCAACCTTGGCAAACGGGACGCCTCGCGCCCTGCCGGAGAGGCTGCCGTCGGCATTGACCGTAATCCGGTCTTTCGGGCTCGCGGGCACTACCGTCATCTCGCCGCCGGGCGAAGCGATCTTGGCCTGCGCCAACAGCCAGCCAGCCAGCATGGTTTCGGTCAGCGGCACCGCCACTGCAAAGCGCCCCGCGGCGCTCAGCACGCTAAAGCCTTCGGCGAGAGAGGCGCCCGAACCGCCGCAATCCTCCGGCACCCAAGCCAGCGGCAGGCCGGCGTCGCTCAGCGCCTGCCAGAGCGGGGCTTTCCATTCGCCCTTCTTGTCGCGATTGATGGTTTGAGCGTCGGCGAGATCGGCGAAGATTTTCTCCGCGGTCTCGGCAACGATGTTCTCACTCTCCGCCACAGCGTTCCCCGATTTGAAATTGGCATGCCAATCCCAACTGATATGGCCGGGTCGGCTGCGGTCTTTTCTTGCGCTTTATGATGGGCAAAAGCCATAGCCGTGACAAGCGCTGTCCGCAGGGCCGCATGAGGCGGCGGCATGAAGATCGCGGCGCAAAGAATAAATTCCGCGCAACGGACTTCTTCGGATTTGCACGCCGTTGGCCGCGCGATATGGTAGCGCCCGGCCCCGCCAGCGGGCGGTCAAAACTTTAATTCAAGAACAACAAAGGGAATGCGGATGTCGAAGGATGGTTTATGCGCGATTGTCACCGGTTCTGCTTCGGGTTTGGGAGCGGCGACCGCGGCCATTCTGGCAAAGGGCGGCGCGCGCATCGTCGTCAACTATTCCAACAGCAAGGCGGAAGCCGAAGCGACCGCCGATCTCTGCCGCAGCGCCGGCGCCGAAGTCGTGGTCGTGCAGGGCGACGTGTCGCGCGATGAAGACTGCAGGAAGATCGCCGCCGCGTCCGTGCCGTGGGGACGCCTCGACGTGCTGGTCAACAATGCCGGCACCACCAAGCACGTGCCGCATCACGATCTCGACGGGCTTTCGGCCGAGGATTTTCAGCGCATCTATGCGGTGAACACGATCGGCCCGTTCCAGATGATCCGCGCGGCGCGCGCGTTGCTCGAAGCCGGCGCGAAAGCCTCCAACGTGCCGTCCGCCGTGGTCAACGTGTCGTCGGTCGCCGGCATTTCCGGCGGCGGTTCGTCCGTCGCCTATGCCGCAAGCAAGGGCGCGCTCAACACCATGACGCAATCGTTGGCGCGCGCGCTGGCGCCCCTGATCCGCGTCAACACGGTATGTCCCGGCTATATCGATACGCCGTGGTTCACCAAGGGCCGCGGCGAGGCCGGCGCGAAAGCGGTGCGCGATGCTGTCGTGGCGAAGGTGCCGCTGAAGGTCGCGTCCACTGCCGAAGATATCGCGCAGCTCGTCTGCTTCCTCGCTTCGCCGGCGTCGAGCAACATGACCGGCGAGTTCGTGCGCATGGATGCGGGGATGCATCTGGTGCTCTAATGTCATTCCGGGGCGATGCGAAGCATCGAACCCGGAATCTCGAGATTCCGGGTTCGCTTCGCGCCCCGGAATGACGGTTGCGTACGCCTACGCCGTCACCTATTCCCCGGATCCGAGATCACGCCGCGCGCGACCAGCCTGTTCCAGATGAACAGCACCACCAGGGCGCCGATGGTGGCGGTGATGAAGCCGGCGCCCTGATCGGGGCTGTAATGGCCGATCGCCTGGCCGACGAAGGTCGCCAGGAACGCGCCGGCGATGCCGAGCACCGTAGTCAGGATGAAGCCGGTCGGGTTGTTCTGGCCCGGCGAAAGGATGCGCGCGATGATGCCGGCGACGAAGCCGACGACGATGATCCAGATAATGCCGCCCATTTCCGTCCCCTTTCCAATGCGTCGATGGCGAAGCGGCGCGGCACCTCTCGAGCGCCGCGTTAGATTCTTGTTTGACGCGTTTTCTTCACGCGAACCGGTATCCGCTTCGCTGGAAAACGCTACAGTGCGGCGTCAGATCCGTTCCGATATCTCGTTCTCGTTCGGCAGCCGTCCGTCCGGCGTCAGATGATTGACGACGTCGGGCAGATACTGGCTGAGGCCTTGCAGCAAGTCGTCGCGCGACAATCCGCTTTGCGCCGATAGCTGATCGATCTGATCGGCGCCGAGCGCATTGGCGAGATCGCCGGGCGCGATCTGCTTGTTGGGCCCATTGCTGACCCAGGAGTCCGCCTGATCGCCGAGGCCCTTCTGCTGCAATTGATTCAGGAGGTCGCCGAGGCCGCCGCTCAAAACGGTGCCGGCCGCGCCTCCCGCAAGAAGCCCGCCCAAGCCCCCTTTGAGCATGTCGCTGAGTCCGCCGCCCATGCCGCCGCCGGGCATGCCGGCATTCACATTGCCCGGCGCGGGCGCCGGTTGCGGTGCCGAGCCGGTCTGGTTGCCGCTGAAATGCTTGATGCCTTTCCAGGCCAGCAGCGCCAGGATCGCCATGGTCAAGGGCGACATTCCGCCGCTCTCGGACTGTGAGCTGGGGCGGCTCGGGCCGCGCGGGCCGTTCATCATGCCGTTGAGGACGTCGAGTAAACCCATGGTTGTCTCCTCTGCGTAGCCCCGCGTGAAACATAACGGTGGCACATGACGGTTACAAGGCGCGGGCGGTGGCACCTGCGATAGGCACAGTCCGCGCGCTCTGCTATTCGAAGCTGGTTGCAACGCGGTAGGTGACAAATGGTTTCGCGCCAAACGATCGGTATCGCAGGCGCCGGCAGCATCGGCTGCTTCGTCGGCGGCATGCTGGCGGCCGGCGGCCGCCGTGTGGCGTTCTTGGCGCGTCCGCGCGTGATCGCCGAGATCGAAGCAGGCGGCCTGCGGCCGACGAGTTTTGAAGGTTTTGACCAGACCATCACGCACGATCGGTTCGTATTGTCGGAAAATCCTTCCGTTTTTGCTGACGCTGGCGTCGTGCTGGTCACGGTCAAGAGCGCGGATACCGCCGCCATGGCCGAAATCATCGCTCGCCACGCGCCGTCCGATGTCATCGTCGTCAGTCTGCAGAACGGCATCGGCAATGCTGCCGTGCTGCGCAACCGCCTGCCGGGGCGGCGCGTGCTCGGCGGCATGGTGCCGTTCAACGTGATCGCGCTTCGCGCAGGCCGATTTCATCGCGCCACCTCGGGCGACATCGTCATCGAGCAGGACGAGGCGCGCACAGCGGAGAAATTGTCGGTGCCGGGACTGACGATGCGGCCGACCGGCAACATCGACGGCGTGCAATGGGGCAAGCTGCTGCTCAATCTCAACAACGCGCTCAATGCGCTGGCCGACCTGCCGCTGCGTAAACAACTCAGCTCGCGGCCATGGCGGCAATTGTTCGCCGACCAGCTCGCCGAAGCGCTCGCCGCGATGAAGGCCGAGGGCGTCAAGCCGGTGTCGCCGACGCCGATTCCGGCTGCATTGATGCCGCCCTTGTTGCGCTTGCCGGACCGGGTCTTCGAAGCGTTGCTGGGGCGGACGATGAAGATCGATCCCGAGGCGCGCTCGTCGATGTGGGAAGATCTGCAGCGCGGCCGCCGCACCGAAATCGATTATCTGCAGGGCGTCATCACCGAAATCGCCGAGCGCCGCAGACTTGAGGCGCCGCTGTCGCGCCGGATCGTGGAATTGGTCCGGCAGGCCGAAAGCAGTGGCAAGGGCTCGCCCGGCCTGACGCCGGAGCAGATTCGTCCCGTGAATTGATTTGCCTTGGCGTCGGTCCCGCGCGAGTTTCGTTCAGGTAAGATGGGAGAAGCGACATGAAACGAACGCGCCTCGCGCTGGTAGCGGTTGCCGTCCTAATTTTCTGGGCGTCATTGCTGCCCGCCTATGCCGTACCGCCGACGGCGACGCCGTCGCCGGGCTATGACGCGCGGCTGCAGGAGCAGCGGGCGGCGTCGCGTGCTGTTGTCGCGCCGGTCATCAAGTCGCGCCGCGTCAAGCGGATGCGTGCGCACTGATGCTGATTGGCCGCACCGCTCAGCCACGTCGTCCTTGCGTTCGCAGGGACCCATAACCACCGTCGCCAATTGTTGAAGGAAAGTCGTCGACCATCGCAGCAAGACAACATCCGCCGCGGCGTATGGGTCCCTGCGTTCGCAGGGACGACAGAAGGATCTAGCCCTTCTTCTGCTTGGCCGGCGGCTGCTGCTGCGGGTTGAGCAGCTTTTTCAGTTCGTTGATGCTCTCCGAGAGCCGCGGCCATTCACACGAGAATTGGTTCTTGGCGCATTGGGCCGCCCTGATGCGTGCGGCCTGCTTGACCGGGCTCGCCACCGGTATCGGCACTCTTTCGGTTTCGACCGGCGGAGCGGCCTGCTCTGTGCGCAGCGAGACCTGCTGGATGTCTTGTTGCATTCCCTGCGCTGGCGGCGGCTCCGGCTGTTGCTGCTTGGCCGCCACCGCCGCGGCGATGTGATTGCGCCGCTCGCGCTCGAGATAGGCAGTATATTGCTCGTCGATCTTCTTCTGCTCTTCCGGCGTCGGGTTGGGTCCCGCGATGTCGAACGTGCGGTCCTGCATGAAGTCGTAATAGGTGTAGCCGCCGCCGGGCTTGCGACGGCCGGCGAATTTCGCGTTGCATTCAGCGAGTTTCGCCGTCTTTTCTTCTTTGGTCGTCGCCTTTTCGGCAACGTCGGCGCAGGATTCGAAATCCACCGGCGCACTGCGCCACCACTGCGCATCCGAAGCCACCGGCGCGAGCACGAACAGCCCTCCGATCGTGGCAACAACAAGTGAAGATGCACGTGAGGCGATCACGGACGGTCTGCTCCAACTCGAATTCTAGGGAACTTTGCTTGAGTCGATTGTCATCATTTTGGCAGCGCTGTCACGCCGAAATTGCACGGTGTTCCCGCTTGCGTTGTGATCTTATCCTCGGGATGTGACCGATGGAACACAGTGCTAGACCATTAAAAATTCAGAAGAAATTCAACAGCAGGGCAAATTCGCGCAGACGATGCTGTAACGATTCTAAGTGCACCATCTGAAGACAAGCGGATAAGCACGGCACATTGTGGCGAGAATCAGTCAACGCCTCTCGCGCGAGCCAGCGTGCGCGATGCGGTTTCATGGAACGTCGCGCGATAGAGCCTGGCAAATTCCCCCATGTGATGAAAGCCGTTGGCGCGGGCGCACGATGTCACGGTGATGGCGTCGGATCCCTTGACGAGCTGCGCGCGCGCCGACCAAAGCTGCTTGAGGCGCAAATAGCGGTGCAGGCTCATGCCGCGGACGCTTGCTACCGCCGTGCCCAGCGTCCTGACCGACACGCCGCATTGTTCGGCGAGGTCGGCGCTGTAGATCGCCGAGGCGGCATGAAGGGCGACATACTCATCGATCATGCGAACAAGGCGGCAATAGCCCCTGCTTGCAATCTTGCCGGCCACCTCCGGCGTTCGGCCGCTGCGGAACATCTCGTCGATGGCGAGCAGCAGGCCTTCCTGGAGGGCCAGCGCCGAACGCGGCTCCTGCAACAGTTCCGGCCTGGCGGAAGCCGTCTGCAAAATATCTGTCGTGACGGATCTGACCGTTGCGAGGGCCTCGGGGTCCGGCATGAGCGGGCACAGCCGGTCCGCCGTATCGAACCATTCCCGATCCCGCAGGCCGGCGCCAAGGGTGATGATCGCGTGCAGCGATCCACGGGGTTCGACGAACTGCAAATCCACATTGCCGCGCATGCCGACAAAAGCCGGACGATTCACGGACATGCCGTTGACGGCGACGTCGTAGTCGTCCTCGATCTGGAAGATGACGACGCCATGCGCGGCGCGGTAGCTGACATCGACGATACGTGGAAACGAGCGGAGCATCGTGACCTGGCAGCAAGGCAACTGCACCGCCGCGCGCGCGGTATGGAAGTTCGCAAGATTCAGCGGGACGCTGCGAGCATCGGCGACGAATTCGACCGGCCGGAAGGCGTCGATGTCGGAAAACCGGATGATCGAAAGGGCCGGCGAGGGGGCAAGGTTCTTAAACAGCATTGTAAGACAACTGTGCGGTGCGAATCTTCGCAACCAGCGTCGGCCGGTCTGGTTAAGGCTGCATTAAGAAGTGTGGCCGAGGCGAAGATTACGAAAGTACCGACCTGACGTGCGGGTGCCCCGGCGAGCCGCCCCGGACCCATCCAAATCCATTATACCTGCTCAAGCGGAATGCTAATTGTTTTGCAGCAACCCAAGCCATCATGTGGCGGCTAGCCTGGAGCCTCGCGCCGAGCGGGCCGGAGCCGCAAGAGGAAGCAAGAGGAAACAGTCTCTATGACCATTACCACGGCCATGACGAGCGTGCCGAAGCCCGCGCCTGAGCAGATCGAGGCGTTCAGGAACGCGCCAACCTCGATCATCAGCGACAACCTTGCCCGGCTGCCGGGCGCCGTGGGCCTGCGGCCGTTTCATCGCGCCGGCCGGCTGGTCGGAGCTGCTTTCACGGTGCGCACGCGGCCCGGCGACAATCTTGCGATCCACCGGGCGCTGGAGTTGGTCGGCCCCGGCGACGTCATCGTGGTTGATGGCGGCGGTGACGAGACGCGGGCGCTGGTCGGCGAGATCATGAAGAATATCGCCGAATACCGCGGCGTCGCGGGCTATGTGATCGACGGCGCCATCCGCGACGTCGCGGCCTTCGCTGCCTCCGACTTTCCCTGCTTTGCCCGAGCGGCGATCCACCGCGGCCCGTACAAGAGCGGACCCGGCGAGATCAACGTGCCGGTTTCCATCGGCGGCTCGGTAATTTCTCCTGGCGACATCGTGGTTGGCGATGAGGACGGCGTGGTATCGTTCCCTGCTGCTGTGGCCGCCACATTGCTCGAGGCGGTCCGCGCCCAGATCGCGCGCGAGGAAGACACACTCATGGCGATCCGCGAAGGCCGCTACCAGGGCAGCTACGGCAAGTCTTGAGGTCTTGATCGATGCGCAACGATCCGAAGGCCGCGCTTCCCGTGTCCCGGACGCAGTGCAGCGCATAGCGCTGCACTGCAGAGCCAGGACCCAGGCCGCGTGTGGACCCCGGATCAGCAGCGCACCACGCCGCAAGTGCGGCGCGCTGCGCAGCATCCGGGGAACGCGGCCCGGTATGTGTCGCATTGATCAAGTCGCCGCTGGACAACCAAATGCATCGCGCGCTTAGGAGGAACGATGAGTCAGAAGGACGAATTCCACAATCTGGATAACCCTAGCGACGGCCTGCTTCGCGAACTCGCCGCCGGCGTCACGACGCGCATCTTTTCCGGCGAGCACGCCATGCTGTCGGTGGTGACGCTGGCGCCGCATTCGCAAGGCACGCTGCATCATCACCCCGAAGAACAATGGGGCGTGCTGCTTGAAGGCTCGGCGATCCGCGTTCAGGGCGGTGAGGAAATTCCGGTCAAAAAGGGCGATTTCTGGCGCACGCCCGGCAACGTGCCGCACACCATGCGGGCTGGACCGGATGGCGCGCGTGTGCTTGACATCTTCAGCCCGCCGCGCCCCGAATACAAAAAGGCCGGGTCCGGCTTCGGCACGTGAGACAAGTCTGCGAACAAAAACAAAAAAATCGCAGGCGATAACGGGAGGAGAGTTCTGGTGAATATCACAAGACGCAACTTGCTTGCGGCGACAGCCGCGTTCGCGGTGACGCCGGCGCTGGCGCAGCCGGCCAAAAACATGACGCTGGTGGTGCCGTTCCCGCCGGGCGGATCGACCGATGCGCTGGCGCGGCTATTGCAGTCTCATCTGCAGACGAAGCTCGGCCGCACCGTGCTGGTGGAGAACAAATCCGGCGCGGCCGGCTCGCTCGGCGCTATGCAGGTCGCCAAGAGCGCGCCTGACGGCGCGACGTTCCTGGTGACGTTCGACTCGCACGCGGTCATCCCATCGATCCTCGAAAAGCCGGGGCTGGATGTCGAGAAGGACCTGGTGCCGGTGTTCCTGGTCGGCACGGCGCCTTATGTCGTCGCCGCGAATGCCGAGCGGCCGTACAAGACCTTTGCCGACGTGGTCGCGGCCTGCAAGGCAACGCCCGGCGCGGTGAAATACGCCTCCGTCGGGATCGGCACGCTCGGCCATCTGGCGATGACCGTGCTGGGCAAGAAGGCCGGCGTCGAGATCACGCATGTGCCCTATCGCGGTGGCGGTCCGGCGATGAACGACGTGCTCGGCGGCCATGTCGATCTCATCGTGGGATCGGCGGCGCTGATCACGGCGCAACTCGGCACCAACAGGCTGCGGCCGGTCCTGCAGATGGGCCGCGAGCGGATGCCCGTGCTGAAGGATACGCAGACCGCGATCGAAGCGGGCTTTCCCGATTTCGAGACGCTGGCCTGGTGGGGCGTTTTCGCGCCAAAGGGAACGCCGGAAGATGCCGTCGTCGGCATGGCGAAATCGGTGAAGGAGATTCTGAGCGAGCCGGCGGTAGCGGCGCAGTTGCGCGATACCCAGAACATGTCGCTGCTGCTTGCCGACGGCAAGGAGTTCGGCACCTTCTTCGCCAAGCAGGTGAGCATCTGGGGACAGGTGGTCCGCGAGAACAACATCAAGGCGTAGCGGCAAGCGCCGGCACCGTATCCGCTCATGATAAAGGCCCCACGAGGGTGGGGCCTTTATCATCAAGAGTTGGCTGCCTCAGCTTAGTCTGAATATTTGAACTGCGGCATCGCCTTGAGCTGCTCCTTGGTGCCGCTCATCACGGCGTGATCGGGCATCCAGTCGTTCGCATCGGCGCTGCGTGCCGTGCTTGTCGTGGCCGCGCCGGTCGTGGTCTCGCGCTGCGTGCCTGTAGTCGCTCCGGGCGCCGTCGAGCTGGTGCGGACCGGCTCCTCGACGAATTTGAGCTTGTCCATGGAAACGGCGATGTCGTGCTCGCCCATGCCCAGGAGGCCGCCGACGCCGATGACTATGGCATTGACCTTGCCATCCTTGTCCAGGATCAGCTCGTTGATCTCGCCGAGCTTTTCATTGCCGTCATTATAGACGTCGAGGCCCATGAGCTTGGACGCGCGCCAGTTCCCCTTGAGCTCCATCTTTTCCTGCGAGCTGGCCGTCGCGGCGGGGGCGGCGGGCTGAGCCGTCTGCGCGGTCTGCGCATGGGCGGGAGCACTGAAGACTGCGGCGCTCAAAAGCGCCGCGGCTAGGAGTTTTTGCATTTTGTCCTCCTCGGAAAGTGGACGTGTTTCCGTAGAACAGAACGCATGCGCGAACGTTCCACAGCATTCGGGGAAGTTTCGGCATGATTTGAGGATGCGGCGTGGCGTCGGGTTTCTTTGACTGTGTCGCTCCCCGGCCACGTGCGAGAGGTCGAATCAGCCGTATGTTGAAGGGGTATGGCCGCAAACAAGGTAACGGCGGTACACGGGGCAGAAAAGCCGCAACTGGAGCCGTCGGCGGGCGGCTCCTTTTTGGTTTTCGATCGACGCGGGATCTCTCTGCGGGGCCAAAGCGTCGGCCCGGAGGGGCTGGCGATGCCACGCCTGCTTTGCTATGAACCCTCCCAAGCACCTGCCTTGCCACGCGGGTCCGCGGTCCCGTAGCTCAGCCGGATAGAGCGACGGTTTCCTAAACCGTAGGTCGGAAGTTCGAGTCTTCCCGGGATCGCCAGCACGCCAGCTCCACAACGCAGCCGTCCGCGGGTCGAACCGGCGCATGACAGACATTGTCACCATCACTCTAACTCCGGCGGTCGATCTTTCGACGTCGGTCGACGAGGTCGTGCCGGTAGCCAAATTGCGCGGCACGGCGTGATAGCGAGACGTCTGGCTAGGCGCCGGCTTCGAGCCGTGCCTTGAAATCAGCCCGCGCGCGTTGCGCCTCGCGCTTGGCGGTCTCGGAGGCCTCGCCGAGGCCGAAATAGCCGTGGATCAGGCCGAGGCCGTCATAGTAGCTGGTCGGCACGCCGGCGGCCTTGAGCGCGTCGGCGTAGGCCTTGCCTTCGTCGCGGAGCGGATCGAACCATGCGGTGCAGACAATCGCCGGCGCTACGCCGGCAAGGTTCTTGGCGCGCAGCGGCGAGACGCGCCAGTCGGTGCCGTGTGTCTTGTCTTCGAGGTAATGGCCGCAAAACCATTCCATGGTGGCGCGGGTGAGGAAATAGCCTTCTGCGTTTTCGGCGCGCGAGGGGAAGCGGGCGTTTTCCGTCGGGTCCGCGAAATTTCCGGCAACGTCGGTAACGGGATAGACCAGCAGTTGCGCGGATAGCCTGATGCCGGCGTCGCGGCAGGCGATGGCGGTGGTGGCCGCCAGATTGCCGCCCGCGCTGTCGCCGGCGACGCCGACGCGCGCGGCATCGCCGCCGAATTCGGCGATGCGGGCGATGACGTCCTGTGTGGCCGTGAAGGCATCCTCGAAGGCGCCGGGAAAGCACACCTCGGGCGGGCGGCGGTAATCGACCGAGACGACGACGGCGCCGGTCTCGATCGCGAGCCAGCGCGCCTGCCGGTCATGGGTTTCGAGATCGCCTGCAACCCAGCCGCCGCCGTGAAAGAACACCACCGTCGGCGATTTTTCGTTCGAGTTCCGGTAGACCCGCGCGGCAAGGAACCCGGCCGGGCCTTTCACCTTGATGTCTTCCGTGCTCATCACCGGAGGCGGCGGCACTGCCGCGCGCGAGGCCGCCAATGCGCGGAGCGCATCGCGCGCGCTCTGCGGTGTCATCGTCGCGGGATCGCGCAGCGGCAGCAGCGGAATGATCTGGGCGACGACGGGATCGAGCGGCGGGATCATGCGGGGCCTCGTTGCGGAACAGGACGGCAGCATAGGTAACGGCGGCGGCCGCCGCAATTGCGGCGTTTCCCAGAGCAGACCGGGCCCGCATCCTTCAATTGATAATGATTCCTTCAAGACGATATGCGGGCAGCGTCGATAGAATCGCGGTCCGTTTACTTCTGGTTATCCCTAACCGAGCGCGCGCGGGGAACGGCCGGGCGCGCCGATCATTACTCCTTCCAGAGGGAGTGGTGCGATGGATCAAATTGCCGGAATGGATCGGGTGCTCGACGAAATGCTGGTGCAACTCGGCGGGATGGTGCTGAAACTGTCCAGCCCGGAAGTGACGCGGACCGCCGACGAGCGGCGCGCTGGCGTGCTCGGTCAACCAATATTCGCTGTGCGCGGCGCGCTCGGCTGATCCGCGCGTGCACCAGCTCAAGGCCGAGCTTGAGGAAAAGATCAAGCCGCATTTGCGGTTGGTGGCCAGCCGTTAAGGCCAGCCGTTCGATTCCGACGCTGCGAGGCAGGCGCGCAGGTGGCGACGGCCGGGCGAAGTCCGGCCGCGAAGGTGCTCGAATGAATCAGTTCGAATGAATCAGAGCGTCTTGAGGTATTCGATCAGCGCCTTTCGATCGTCGGCGGACAACTCCGGTCCGATGACGCCCTTGACTTCCCTTTCCTTGCTGAAGTCCTTCCTGAACTCGTGCCCCCTGTTCGAGTTGCCGCGAATGGATGTATCGAATTCGAATCCATTGGCGATCGGGTCGGTCTTGTAACCGAGCTTCACGGGGTCGTATTCGCGGCTGCCGAGATAGAATTTCGTCGGCCGCTTTTCCGGGTCGCCGAGCAGATCGTCGATGGTCGGCACCGAGCCGTTATGCAGATAGGGCGGCGTCGCCCACACGCCGTTCAGCGGACGGACCTTGTAGGCCAGTTCGCCCCGGAGTTCGTTCGGCATGTAGCCATCCATCCGCTTCCGCTCCGCAGCGCTCGCAGGCGGCTTCTGCTGATCGAAGATGGTGTTGACGGTCTTCTCGACGAGTTCGCCGAGTGCGAATGCAAAACTGCTGCTTTTGATTCCGAGATGGTCGGGAACCGCGACCGTGCGGGCCAGCATGTCCGCCGCCTGCGCGGGATCGGTTCCGATGTGCGAGATCGGAACGTTCTCGACCTTGAGGATCGCCTCGCCCGCCTCGTTCTTGGTCCACCAGTCCTTGTTGTTGAAATCGTAGAACGCCTCGCTCGTCACCGGCGGCCGGTGGCACTCCTGGCAGTGGGTCTTGTAGAGTTCGGCGCCCTTGTCGGCCAGCTTCTGGTCGATCGGCGGCAGGATATCACCCGGCCATTTCGGGGATTTCAGGCCTGAGAATCCGTCCTTCGCGTTCGGCGGATTCTTGCCCTTGATCATCTGCTCCATTTCGTCGAGCGACTTCAGGTCGACGCTTGATTTATACAGACCCTTCGACGGCTCGGTCAGATTGAGCTCCGCCGATACGCCAAGCGCCTCGCCGGCGTTGCGCACCATCGGCTGCATGATCGAACCGTTGTACTGCACCCAGTCGAACCACGGCGTGTTCCAGATCCGCGGAAAATGCACCGGCGCGGAGGAGCCGGCATAGTTCTCCGGCTTCTTCAGGTCGATCGAAAACACCTGGTTGCCGATCCGGTTCAGCGCGTCGAGCCGTCCATATCCTTCCAGGATGCTCTGGGAGGCCACGCGTTCCTCCAGATTCTTGACCTGCTTGTATTGGGCAAGGACTTGGTCGAGCTGGTTCTTCAGCGTCTCGCGGTCGTCGACGGTGGAATCCGGACCAAGGATGCGCTCGGCGAAGCGGTCGAACCGCCCAGGCCAGTAGCGCGTCAGCAGAAGCGAGATGCCCATACCCTGCTTCATCGCGAAGAGGTTGGTGAGCGCCGATCCGCCGTCGATGACGACAGCAGTGTCCTTGTAGGTGAAGCTGCCGGTGTGGCAGGCCGCACAGGTCAGGCCGACGCCGGTCATGTCCTGCTTGTTGCGCGGGTTCTTCCACGGCGCGCCCGTCGGATCCAGCATCGGGGTGCCTTTCGCGAAGCCGATCGGAAGCGCCTCCTTGCCGGGGATGATGGTATCGGGGATGAAGCCGTAGCGATCGAGATAGGCGGTGTCGCTGAAGAGGCCGACCTTGGTGAACGGCAGCCACGAAATCGTCGGCTGCTCCAGCGCCATGAACCACTCATAGGGGAAGCCGAAGGTCCGCGTTCCCTGATCGGCGTGATAGAACCAGCTCAGTTTTTCCTTGGCGATGCCCTGGTCGAGCCAGACGGTCTTATTCGGTGTGGGATGCTCCACGATCTTGACGTGAAGATCCTGCCAGAGCTTGGCGATGTCGTCCTTGACGGCGGCATAGCCGATGCCGACGACCGCCAGCACGATCACAATTTTTGCAATCCTTTTGCCCCGCATGGCCTGCCCCTCGTTAAAAATGCGCCGTTGGCGCGCAATATCGGTCTGTTATCAAAAAACGCCGCAAGGCGAATCACCCTCGGCGTGCGGTTGAACATGATGCCATCTTATAGTGGCGCCGTAGGTCTGTCCATAAATCCAAATCCTTGAGGGCCGCGGGATGCGGTCCTCGCCGGTCATCTTTCGCCGCGCGTTTTCCAGTATAGAGTCTCCATCATGCAGAAAAAGTGTCGGACAGATCACATGACGGCAGAAGCGCTAGAACGCTTGCGAATTGAGATCGGCTCCGGTCAGGCGGTTTCCGGCCTGGTGATGCAGCCACCACAGCCTCGCGCCTGTTACGTGTTCGCGCACGGGGCCGGCGCGGGCATGATACACAAGTCGATGGAGACGGTTGCCGCGGGCCTTGCCGAGCGCGGCATTGCGACGCTGCGCTATCAGTTTCCCTACATGGAAAACGGCGGCAAGCGGCCCGATCCGCCTGCGGTTACGCATGCAACAGTGCGAGCGGCCGTGGCGGAAGCCGGACGACGCTTTCCCTCGTTGCCACTGATCGCGGGCGGCCGATCGTTCGGCGGGCGGATGACGTCGCAGGCACAGGCGCTTTCGCCGTTGCCGGGTGTCCGCGGGTTGGCGTTTCTCGGCTTTCCGCTGCATCCGGCCGGAAAACCTTCCAGCGAGCGGGCCAGGCATCTCGCCGACGTCACAGTCCCGATGCTGTTTCTGCAGGGCACGCGCGACGCACTGGCGGAATTGAGTCTGCTCGAGCCTGTCGTCAAGAGCCTGGGATCGCGCGCGGCGCTGCATCTACTTGATGGCGCCGATCATTCCTTCCATGTGTTGAAGAGTTCGGGACGGAATGACCGTGAGGTGATGGACGAGGCGCTGGATGTGTTTTCCGAATGGGTTCAGACGGTCGTGAGTTAAGCTCTCCGACGTCGTCCCTGCGAACGCAGGGACCCATAACCACAGGAGCACGTAGTTGAAAGAAGCCGTCTCCCCTCGTGCCTCTTCCGCTGGCCACGGCGCCGCGATGAGCGCAATTGCGCTCACGCTCGGGGTCCCTGCGTTCGCAGGGACGACGGATATAGTTGCGCTCGTCGCTTTCTGAACTACGATGCGTCATGACAAAAATCCTGATCGTCAATCCGAATACCACCGCCTCGATGACCGAAACGATCGGCGCCGCCGCGCGCGCTGTCGCCGCACCAAGCACCGAAATATCCGCTGTCACCTCGGCGATGGGGCCGGTCTCGATCGAAGGCTATTACGACGAGGCCTTCGCCGTGCCTGGCCTGATCCAGGCGCTGATGAATGCGCCGGATGCCGATGCAGCGATCATCGCCTGCTTCGACGACACCGGGCTCGACGCGGCCCGCACCGCCGCGCCCTTTCCCGTGGTAGGCATTTGCGAGGCGGCGCTGGTGATGGCCGGCCAGATCGCAAAACGCATCGCGATCGTCACCACCCTGCCGCGCTCGATCGTGCCGCTCGAAGAGCTGGTGCGCCGCTATGGTTTTGCGGAGAGGGCGCAGGTCACCGCTTGCGACGTCGCGGTGCTCGATCTCGAAAAGCCGGGCTCCGGCGCGGAAGCCAAGCTTGAAGCCGAGATTGGCCGTGCGCTGGAGAAGGGCGCGGAGGCGGTCGTGCTCGGCTGTGCGGGCATGGCCGATCTCGCGCAAAAACTGTCGCTGAAGTTCGGCGTCCCCGTCGTCGACGGCGTGGCGGCAGCGGTGAAGCAGGCCGAGGCGCTGGCCGGCCTGAAGCTGACGACCTCGCGGCGCGGCTCTTATGCGTCGCCGGGCGTGAAGAATTACACCGGGATACTAGCGCCGTTCGCGCCGAAAGCTTCAGGCTGATTGCGGCGCGCCGTAGATCTTGTCGCGCAGTCGGCGCATGCCGGCGAGCCAGCGGTCGCGGTTGGAGGCCTTGCGCTGGATGTATTCGGCGACCTGCGGGTGCGACAGGATGAGGAAGCGTTCTTCCTCCATCGCCTCGATCACCATGCGCGCCACTTCCGGCGGCTGCAGCACGCCATCGACCCTTGCGGCGCTCGGGCCGGGCGTTGTCATTCCGGTCTGCACCGATTGCGGACAGAGCACGGAAACGCGGATGCCGCGGTCGCCATATTGAATGGCGAGATGCTCGGCGAGCGCCACCGCGGCGTTTTTGGTGACGCCGTAAGGCATCGAGTTCAGCGACGCCAGCAGGCCCGCGGCGGAGGCGGTGTTGATGAGATAGCCGGAGCCGCGTGCGAGCATGCCGGGCACCAGCGCGCGGGCCGCGAACACATGGCTCATGACATGGACGCGCCAGCTCACGTCCCAATCGGCGTCAGACGCGGTCTCCTGTCCCTTGCGCGAGAGGCCGGCGTTGGAGAAGAACACGTCGACCGGGCCATACTTGTCTTCGGCCGCCGCGATCAGTGCCTTGATGTCTTCCTCCAGTCCGACGTCGGCCGTGATCGGCAGCCCGTCGATGTCGCCCGCGACCTTGGCAAGCTTCTCGCGCGAGGTTTTTAGGTCCGCGACGACGACGCCACGCGCACCGGCTTCCGCATAGGCGCGCGCCACCGCCTCGCCGATGCCGCTCGCGGCTCCCGTGACGACGCAGACCTTGTCTTTGACATGCATGATGCGGTTTCCCTTGCTTGTTCTCAGGTCTAGTACAGCCCCTTGTCGCGCGCCTGGCGGATCGCCAGCGCGGCCATCATGTCGAGCATCGGTGTCGAAAGTCCGGCGGCGCGGGCGAAGGCGGCGGGCGCGCGGACCAAAACGTCGATCTCCATGGCCCGGCCGAGCTCGTAATCCTGCAGGATCGACGGCTTGTGGTCCGGCGCGGGGCCGGATCGCGTCACGCGCTTGACTTGCGGAAAGCAGCTTTGCGCCACGCTGTTGGCCTCGTCCAGCAGGCGCGGCACGATGTCGGCGAGATCAGGATCGTCGCGTACGGCGCGCGCAGTCTGCCCGGTCAGCAAACACAGCACCGACATCGACATGTTGGTCAGGAGTTTGGACCAGATCGTCTCCCGGATCTGCGTGACCTCGGGCGAGTCGATCGAAGCGTCATTGAGCGCTGCGCGCAGCTTCTTGACGCGCTCGCTGACGCGGTCGTCGCACTCGCCGATCAGGAGCCGGTTACGCTCGGGCGACAGATTCGCGACCACGCCCGGCGCCAACACTTCATTCGATGAGAACACCACGCCGCCGACGACGCGCTCTCTCGGGATCGCCGTACGCAGGCGTCCGCCGGGATCGAGGAAGGCCAGATCCGGCACCGGCGGATGGCTTGGCGAGAGCCCGATATCGTACCACCAGGGAATGCCGTTCTGCGCGAACACCACGGCGGTGTCACTGCCGAGCAGCGGCTGCAGCCCGGCGGCGAGGCTGGAGAGGCCCGTCGCTTTCAACGTGCAAAGAACAACGTCCTGCCGGCCCAGCGCGGCGGGATCGCTGGATGCGCTGACCTTCGCCTTGAACTCGCCATCTCCAACCCGCAGCGTCAGTCCGTCGGCTTTCACGGCATCCAGCTGCGCCCCGCGCATCACGCAGGAAACGTCATGTCCTGCCAGTGCCAGCCGCACCGCAAAATGGCTGCCGACGGCGCCCGCACCGAAAACGCAAATCCGCATGGATGGAAAATCCTGCTGGGAAGGGAAGGAGTGCCGTTGCTAGTTTTCACAAGCGTTGTCCTGTTTCAACCGGCTCGGTTCGACAGGGTGGGTTGCGCGATCGCGCGGCCCTGGCCCGAGGGAACTTTGCTGTTCCGCTGGCGTTCATCAGCGCGCGTCAGGGTTCGTGACGCAACGATGGTGGGGCGTGCCATAACAAAACTTGGGCTGGGAATTGCCGTCATTGTTCTCGCGACTGCGCTGTCGGCCGCCGGATATGCCGTCGCGAAAGGCGGCCATGGCGGTGGACACGGCGGCGGTCGCGGTGGCGGGCATGGGCATCATGGCGGCGGCCACGGCCATAAACATTTCGGCGCGCGCCATCATGGCGGCGGCCATTTTCACGGCAGAGCGGCGCGTTTCCGCTCGTTCCACGCTCATCGCATCAACCGCGCCGCGGCCGGCAACCGCGCGATGAACGCGCGTGCGCTCGCTCGCAGCACTGCCGTCCTGAAAAATCCCGCCGCCCGCGCCAGCCTGACCGCGGGCGCGGCGCTGGCAGGTTGGCAATATGGCCGGCCGCGGGGCGGTGGCTGGTGGCAGCACGGCAATGGCGGGTATGGCTGGGTCGGGCCGCTGTTCTGGCCGTTCGCCTACAACGATATCTACGACTATACGCTGTGGGGACCGGGTGTCGGCGCGCCGTTCTGGTTCTATGGCTACGACGACATCTATGCCGGCCTGTTCGGACCTTATGACTACGAAGGCTTGGCCGGCTATTTGCCGCCGCGTGGCTCTCCGGGTGACGACCGGCTGGCGCAATTCTGCGGTGACGACAGCCGCGAAATCGCCGGCCTGCCGATCGATCTGATCGCGCAGGTGATCGAGCCCACCGAGGCGCAACGCACAGCGCTCGACGATCTCGCCAATGCGTCGGTGACATCGGCGCAAAAGATCAAGGCGGCGTGCCCGGCTTCGATTTCGCTGACGGCGGCCGGCCGGCTCGCCTCGATGCAGCAGCGCATCGAGGCGATGATCGCGGGCGTCGCTACCGTGCAGCCGGCGCTCGACAAGTTCTATGGTCTTCTGAATGACGAGCAGAAGGCGCGGCTGAACGCGGTCGCCGAGGAGCGGGAAAGGAAGGGCCGAGCGGCGCGGCAGAAGGTCATTGGCGCGGGCCTGCGACATCACGCAATCGTCTAGCTTGCGATGGCCGACCGAGGAAATCGAGGCGCGGCTGCATCCGACCGACGCGCAGCGCGCCAAGCTCACAGCCCTGCAGGACGCAGGCGCCAAAGCCAGCGAGATGCTGAGCGCATCGTGCCGGCCCGAGGAAGCCGCCACGCCGTCCGCGCGGCTTGCAGCGGCCGGCAAGCGGCTCGACGTCATGCTGCAGGCGGTCAAGCAAGTGCGCACCGCGCTCGATGACTTCTATCTGACCTTGAACGACGAGCAAAAAGCCCAATTCGAGGCGATCGGCCCACGGCGGACGTCCTTTGCCGACAGGGCTGACATGATGCAGCGGCGCAGCCGCCGATAGATCGTCGGCGGTGACAACGCCTGCGATCCCGGCCTATGGTTCGGCATAACAACATGCCGAACAAAGAGGCTACCGAATGACTGCCAATCCGGTTTTGTGGAATCTCGACGAGCGCGGCGTCGCAACGGTCACGCTCAATCGCCCCGAGGTGAATAACGCCTATGACGCGGGCCTGATCGGTGGCGTGCTCGCGGCGATGGACGATCTTGGCAAGAAGCAAAATCTTCGGGTCGTCGTGCTCAAGGGCAATGGCAAGCATTTCCAGGCCGGCGCCGACCTGAAATGGGTCAACGGCGTGCGGCCGAAATCGGCTGACGAGAACGAGGCGGTGTCGCGCGCGACATTCGAGGCCGTGCAGCGGCTGAATACGCTGCCGATCCCGACGGTCGCGCTGGTGCAGGGCGGCTGCTTCGGCGGCGGCACCGGCGTGATCTCGGCCTGCGACGTCGTGATCGCCGCCGACAATGCGCTGTTCTCGATCACCGAAGTGCGCTGGGGCCTGACCGCCGCAATCATCGTTCCGCAGCTCTGCGACGCCATCGGCGTCCGCCAGGTCCGCCGCTACGCCCTGACCGGCGAACGCTTCGGCGCGGAGGAGGCCCGCCGCATCGGGCTGGTGCATGAGGTGGTGCCGCTGGCGGAGCTGGAAATGGAAGGCGCCAAGGTGGTCGAGCAACTGCTCGCCAACGGTCCCGAAGCGTTGGCCGAAACCAAGCGGCTGGCGATGGAAAGCTCGTTCGGCGGCATGGGCGTCGACGACGAGGCTTACGCGCGGCTGGTGAAAATGCATTCGGCGCGGCGGCAGACGGCGGAAGCGTCGGAGGGCCTGGCGTCGTTTGCAGAGAAGCGGGCGGCGAGATGGGGGGCGACGGCAAAATAGCTGTTTCATTACCCATCTGAACAACAGTGGCAGATGCGGAAGAGTTTGCTATATTGGAGTCATGACAGCGAAGGACCTTGAGACGCTCATGGAGCGCGTCCGCCACTGGCCCAAGGAGCGCCAGGAGGACGCGGCGGAAGTCTTGCTTGAAATGGAGCGGCAGGACGCGAGCCGCTATCGTTTGACTGATGCTCAAGCCGAAGAGGTCGCCCGCATCCAGCGCGATATCCGCGAAGGTCGAGGAAAGCTCGCAATCGATGAGCAGATGGCGGCGCTTTGGAAGTCATGCGGCCTGTAAGCTTGCGCTTCGCGGGAACATATTGCCGCGATTTACAGCTATATCAGAGATCGCAATCCTGCTGCAGCCACGCAGGTGGTCGGCCGCATCGGTTTGGCTGCCGAGCGATTGGCGGAATTTCCGCGCATGGGACATGCCGGTCGTGTACCTGGTACCCATGAGTGGGTAGTACGCGGCTTACACTATATTATTGTCTATCAAACCGGCGCGGCCGATCCTGACGAGGTGCTGATCCTCGGCGTATTCCATGCGGCCCAGGATCGAGAACGCGAATGACGACGCGATCACAGGAGCGCCACAGCTTGCCATCCAAACGCATCGCCATCGCCGGACTGGGCGAGATCGGCCGAACGGTAGCGCGCAAGCTTGCACAGGGGATGCCGGGTCTCGTTCTCGCCGGCATCGCGACCAGGGATCAGACGAAGGCGCAGGCCTGGCTCGATCGCGAAGGCATTTCCTGCCCGCTGGTTTCGCTCGATGAGTTGCCTGACCATGCCGACCTCGTCGTCGAATGCGCGCCGGCTGACATCCTCGACCAGATCTGCCGGCCGATGCTGATCGCCGGAAAGCAGGTGATGGTGCTGAGCGCCAGCGCGCTGTTGTCGCGTCCCGACCTCGTCGATCTGGCGCGGGCGCATGGCGGCCAGATCATTGTGCCGACCGGCGCTTTGATCGGCTTCGATGCGGTTTCGGCGGCTGCCGAAGGAACCATCGATTCGGTGCAGATGGTCACGCGCAAGCCGCCCGGAGGCCTTGCCGGCGCGCCTTATCTCGTCGAGAACGGGATTTCCATGGAGGGCCTGACATCTGCGCTGTGTGTCTTCAAGGGCTCGGCGCGCGATGCGGCTGCCGCCTTTCCCGCCAATGTCAATGTGGTGGCTGCGTTATCGCTGGCCGGCATCGGGCCTGATCGCACGACGATCGAAATCTGGGCGGATCCGGCGGTGACGCGAAACTGTCACCAGATCAGGGTCGAATCCGATTCGGCCTCGTTCACGATGTCGATCGAGAATATCCCCTCGGAAAATCCGAAGACCGGCCGCATCACCGCGCTCTCGGTGATCGCGGCGCTGCGCAAGCTGACTTCGCCGCTGCAGGTCGGAACGTAAGCGCCTGCTGCGCCTTACAGCGCCGGCGAGAGCGCGCGTCTCAAATGCTGTAGCAGCGCCTGGACGGCTGCGGCATTCACCCGCCGCTCCGGAATGGCTGCCTTGACCCACAGTTCGGGGATCGCAAAATCCGGCAGCACCGCCTGCAATGTGCCGCTGCGCAGCGCATCGGCCACGAGATAGTGCGAGATCAAGGCAATGCCGTTGCCCGCGATCGCACTTTTCGCCAGCACATGGCCCTCGTTTGAGCTCAAGAGGGGGCGTACCTGGATGCTGGTTCGGCCACGTGGCCCGTCAAACGTCCATTCCGATCCGGTGGGAAGAAAGCTCAGGCAATGATGATCGACCAGTTCGCGCGGGTGCTGGGGCACGCCATGGGCTGCGAGATAGGCGGGCGAGGCACATAGCAGCCGCGTGAGCGAGCAGAGCGGCTCGTCAACGACGCCGCCGAATGAATGCGGAAACGCGCCGATGGCGATATCAAATCCTTCCGTCACCGGATCGACCGGCCGGTCGATCAGCACGATTTCAAGCTTCAGCCGCGGATTTTGCGTCTGGAAGGCGCTGAACGCATCGGCAAGCCGGGCGATGGTGAGCGAGGTGGGGGCCTTGATGCGAAGGTGATCGACGAGGTCGCGGTCCTTCTCGCCCATGCGCGCGAGCAGGTCGCTGGCGTCAGCCACCACGCCGCGCGCGCGATGCAGATATCGTTGACCCGCTTCCGTCAATCGCAGCTGGCGGGTCGAGCGGCGGAACAGCGCGATGCCGACCTGGTCCTCGAGTTGCGTAACCCGCTTGGAGACGACCGAGGTCGAAACGTTGAGCTTGCGGGCGGCGGCCGAAAAGCCGCCGGCCTCGGCGGAGGCCAAAAAGGCCTGAAGATTGGTGAGCGTATCCATCCACTTTTCACGATTTGAGAAAGCTGATCGCGCAATTTGCTGGATTGTAGTACGTTACGCATCAATTCATAGTACCGGCAACAAGAAACAGGGACGGAAGGCGACCAGTGTCGGCGAAAACGATCGAAGAACCCGCGCGCCGGGTGCCCATCTATGGCGAATATGAAGTTGCCGTGTTGGGCGGCGGGCCCGCCGGCATCGCGGCCGCCGTGGCGGCTGCGCGCGCAGGCCGCCGCACGCTCCTGATCGAACGCTACGGCTTTCTCGGCGGGATGGGCACCGCCGCCGGCGTGACCAATTTTTGCGGACTGCATGCCAACGTTCATGGCGAGATGCGTCGGGTGGTGCAGGGGATTGCGTCCGACCTGCTCGCGCGGATCGACCGGCTCGATGGGCTCAATGCGCCGCATCTGATCCTCGGCAAGATTTTCGCGCAGGCCTATGACACCGCGGCCTACAAGATCGCGGCCGACGACCTATTGGCCGCGCACAAGGTCGATATTCTCTTTCATGCACTTGGCGCCGGTGTGGTGATGGATGACGAGAAGCGCATCCACGCGCTGATGGTGGAAACCAAGGCGGGGCGTCAGGCGGTGCGCGCGGGCATACTCATCGATTGCTCAGGCGACGGCGATCTCGCGGCCTGGGCGGGCGCACCCTTCGAAGTCGGCGACAATGCCGGCAGCATGCTTTACCCATCGATGATGCTCCGTCTCAACGGCATCGATCCCGAAAGGGCGGGCGAGGCGTGGCGGACGATTCCGGCGCTGATGGAAAAGGCGGAGGCCGCGGGCACGCATCGTTTTCCGCGCAAGTCCGCGATCGTGCGGCCGCAGCGTTCGGCGATCGAATGGCGGGTGAACTTCACCCAGCTCGCGCGCGAGGACGGCACGGCGGTCAGCGGCATCGACCCTGATCAGATGACACGCGGCGAGATCGAAGGCCGCCGTCAGGCCGTGCAGGCGTTCGAATTCCTGCGCACGGTGCCCGGCTTCGAAAAATCCTACATCGTCGACCTGCCGCCGCAGCTCGGCATCCGCGAGACGCGCCGGGTGGTCGGCGGCTATATGCTGTCGGGCGAGGATGTGCTCGGCTGCGCCTCGTTCGAGGATTCCATCGGCGTCAATGGTTGGCCGATGGAGCAGCATGTCGCCGGCGACGTCGTCTTCAAGTTTCCGCCGATCCCGGAATCGCGCGGCTTCAACGAATTGCCCTATCGCATGCTGGTGCCTGAGGGCATAGACAATCTGCTGATGGCCGGGCGCTGCGCCTCGATGACCCATGAGGGCCAGTCGGCGGCGCGGGTCTCCGGCGCCTGCTTTGTGATGGGGGAGGCGGCCGGTCTCGCCGCGGCGCTGGCGCTATCAGGCAATACGATTCCGCGCGACATTGCAGTTGAAAAGTTGCAACAAACGTTGAAACAACAGGGTGCGTTCATCGGGCGGGACCAGGCGGTGCCCGAGGGATTATAGATCGGTGAGTTTCGAAATGTGCTACGTCGTCCCTGCCTAGTGCGCAATTGCGCACGGGCGCAGGGACCCATAACCACAGGACTTGATAATAGCAAAAGCCGTGCGCCCTTGTGCCCAAAGTAAGGCCGCGGCGTATGGGTCCCTGCGTTCGCAGGGACGACCCGAGTGGATAGCATGCGAAAAACAAGAGACGGAGGGAACGGGATGATGAAGTTTGCGCGGCTCGCGCTGGCGGGACTGTTGGCGATGGCGGCGGGCGGGCTTGCACGGGCCGATGATGCTCTGAAGGCAAAAATCGGCGTGCTGCGGCTGTCGTCGTCGGCGCCGGTGTTCATTGCGCAGGACAAGGGCTATTTCCGTGAGGCCGGGCTCGACATCGAGCTGAAATTCTTTGATGCGGCGCAGCCGATCGCGGTGGCGACCACGTCCGGCGACGTCGATTTCGGCATCACGGCATTTACCGCCGGGCTCTATAATCTCGCCGGCAAGGGCACGCTGAAGGTGATCGGCGGCATGAGCCGCGAGAAGGCCGGCTATCCCTTGATCGGCTACTTCGCCAGCAATAATGCCTATGCCACGGGGCTGAAGACACCGAAAGATCTCGCCGGCAAGCGCATCGCGGTGACGCAGGTCGGCTCCAGCTTTCACTATTCGCTGGGGCTGCTCGCCGACAAATACGGCTTCAAACTCGCCGACGTAAAGGTGATGCCGCTGCAGTCGCTGTCCAATGCCGCCGCGGCGCTGAAGGGCGAAACCGTCGATGCGGCCTTGCTGCCGATCTCGACCGCACGGGCGCTGGTGGATTCCGGTGGCGCCAAGTTTCTCGGCTGGGTCGGCGATGAGACGCCGTGGCAGTTAGGTGCGGTGTTTGCTTCACCGAAGACGCTTGCCAGCAAGGCGCTGGTAACGAAGCTTTTGGGCGCGCTGGTACGCGCCGACCGCGAATATCACGACGTGATCCTGGCCTCCGTGAAGGACGGCAAGGCCGGGATCAACGACAAGACAAAGCCGCTACTCGAGATCATCGCCAAATACACCAATCTGCCGGTCGAGCAGGTGGTCGGCAATTGCGCCTATATCGACCCGGACGGCAAGCTCGACGTCAAGAACGTCGATAACCAGATCGCGTGGCTGCAGGAGCAGGGCTTTGTCGACAAGGGATTTGCCGCGGATGCGATCATCGCGAAGGAATATGTGAAGGCGGATTGATGCAAGTTACGCCGGTGCCGTCATTGCGAGCGAAGCGAAGCAATCCATGCTTCGGTACGGGGATAGATGGATTGCTTCGTCGCTGCGCTCCTCGCAATGACGGAGCAAGTAACGAGTTCGGAACCACATGGACCTGATCGCCGACCATATCAGTCACCGCTTCGGCGGCCTTGACGTACTCGACCGCGTGTCGTTCACCGTCGCCTCCGGCGAGGTGGTGGCGATCGTGGGGCCGTCCGGCTGCGGCAAGAGCACGTTGCTGTCGATCCTGGGCGGCCTGTTGCGGCCGAGCGAAGGGAGGGCAGAGCTGCGCGGAGCGCCGCCGGACAACAGTTTCAATCCGCTGACCTTCGTGTTCCAGGATTTTGCGCTGCTGCCGTGGTGCACGGTGGAAGCGAATGTCGAGTTTCCGCTGATTCATACCGCGCTTGATGCCGCCGCGCGCCAGGCCGTCGTCGATGACGCGCTGCGCCGCACCGGCCTGTCTGATTTTCGCGGCGCCTATCCGAAGCAACTGTCCGGCGGCATGCGCCAGCGCGTCGGCATCGCGCGGGCGCTTGCGGTGCGGCCGGCGATCCTGTTGATGGACGAGCCGCTGTCGGCGCTGGATTCCCAGACCCGCGAATTGCTGATGGAGGATTTTGTCCGCCTGCTGGCCGACGGCGCGATGGGCGCGGTCTACGTTACGCATAATCTGGAAGAGGCGGTGCGGCTTGCCGACCGCGTGGTGGTGCTGTCGCGCCGGCCCGGCCGCGTGCGCGAGGTCGTGAGCATTCCGATGACGCGTGCCGAACGCGGCGGCATCGATGCCCGCGGCAAGTTGCTGACGTTGCAGAACCAGTTGTGGTCGCTGATCCGCGAGGAGGCGATCGATGCCGAGCGCGAGGTTCAACATGCTTGAGCGCGCGCCCTCGCAGGATACCCAACAGGACGGGAGCGTTCCGCGGCCGGTCGCCTTCCGCGGTGCGGGTTTTATGCCGGGCGGTGGCCGCGCTTCCGGGTGGATCGCGCTGGTGCTGGTGATCGCGCTGTGGCAACTCGCCGGCAGCGCCGGCTGGGTCAATCCGCTGTTCCTGCCGGCGCCCTCGGCGATTGCGGTCGCGATCTACAAGCTCGCCGTCAGTGGCGCACTCTGGCAGCACGTTTCCGCTTCGGTCGTTCGCATCGGCTCAGGCTGGCTGATCGGCACGGCGGCCGGCGTGATCGTCGGTTTTGCAATCGGCCTCTCGACGTTGGCACGCGGCGTCGGCATCACCTTCATTTCCGCGCTGTTTCCGATCCCGAAGATCGCGCTGCTGCCGCTCCTGATCCTCTGGCTCGGGATCGGCGAAGAGCCGAAGATCGCGACCATTGCGTTAGGGGTGTTCTTCTCCACGGCGATTTCGGTCTATAGCGGCGTCGATGCGGTGCCGCGCAACCTGATCCGGATGGCGCAGAGTTTTAACGTGCCGTTCCATGCCATCGTCCGCCGCGTGATTTGGCCGGGCGCGCTGCCCTCGATTCTTGCGGGATTCCGCATTACGGCGTCGGTGGCGCTGCTCTTGGTGGTGAGCGCGGAAATGATCGGCGCACAGTTCGGCATCGGCGCCTTCGTGCTGCAGGCCGGCAACCTGATGCAGACCGATCAGCTCCTCGCCGGCGTCGTGATCCTGTCGCTGTTCGGGCTGGCGGTGGGAAAGGCGATCAACGTGCTGGAGACGAGGTTACTGCACTGGCGGTGAGGTGAGGCGTAGAATTGTAGGGTGGGCAAAGCGACTTGTCCGCCGTAGCTCAACGAGCGAAGGCGGAAGCGTGCCCACCATTGCGCGGGGAGTCCGTGATGGTGGGCACGTCGCTAGCGCTCCTTTGCCCACCCTACGAGTCTTCGCCACTCCTCACGCATTGCCGCGGTCTTCGCGGAATAGGTCGATCTTCTGCTGCACCGGGCGGTCGGAGAAAGAGAACAGCACTGAATCAACGTCCGCCTCGTGCGTCACCCAGTGCCAGCTCGGCACCACGAACAGGTCGCGGGCGCCCCACTCGAACGTCTGGTCGCCGATCCGCGTGCGGCCCTTGCCTTCGATCGCGGCGAACACGGTGGCATCGGTCGAGCGGTAACGCGCGGTCTTGAAACCTTTAGGCAATAACTGGATGAAGGTGCCGATCGTCGGCATCGCAAAATCGCCTGTCTCGGGATTGGAGAATTTCAGTTTCAGCCCGTGGCAGGCGTCCCATTCGTCGCGTGCCTTGGCGCGCTCCAGCGCCTCGCGGGTGTAGCTGTAGGGATAGTTGAAGATCGGCGAGGTCTTGGATTTGCGTTTCTCGTCGACCGGCAGCAGATTGTGGCCGTAGCGCGCAAAACTGTCGCCGGCTGGCTTGGAGATCTTCTGCTGGTCCTCGTTTGACCCTTCGGCAAACGAAGCATCGAAGAACTGCACCATCGGGATATCGAGACCGTCGAGCCAGAACATCGGCTCATTCGTCTCGTTGGAATGATCGTGCCAGGTCATCGATGGCGTGATGATGAAATCGCCGGGCTCCATCGCCGTGCGCTCGCCGTCGACGGTGGTATGGGCACCCTTGCCTTCGAGCACGAAGCGCAGCGCCGACTGGCTATGCCGATGAGCGGGCGCGACATCGCCGGGGACCACCATCTGCACGCCGGCAAACAGCGAGGTCGTGACCTTCGACTGGCCGCGCAGCCCCGGGTTCTCCAGCACCAGCACCCGCCGCTCGGCTTCCTTGGCGGTGATCAGCTTGCCGGCCTCAGTCATGTAGTCGCGGATCGAATCGAATTTCCACAGATGCGGCCGGCAGGCGCTGCGCGGCTCCGGCGTGACGAGATCGCCCAGCACGTTCCACAGCGCGGAGAGATTGTCGCCATCGATCTTCTTGTAGAACGCCTCGCGTTCCGGCGTCTTCTGCACGGCTTCCATGGCAAGCCTCCCGTCATTCTTTATCGTGTAGATTGACAGTATACTTACAATATCGGTAGCGTCAATGTGATAAACCCGGACAGGCCATAAGAATCAGGGAGGTTCCGATGAAGCTGCATGGCTATTTCCGCAGCAGCGCGGCATATCGCGTCAGGATCGCGCTCAACCTCAAGGGTCTCACGGCAGAGCACCTGCCGCATCACCTTCGCAAGGGCGAACAGATTGCGCCGGACTATCTCGCCCTCAACCCGCAGGGGCTGGTGCCGACGCTGGAGGGCGACGATGGCGCGGTGCTGACCCAGTCGCTGGCCATCATCGAATGGTTGGACGAGACCCATCCCAATCCGCCGCTATTGCCAAAGGATCCGCTGCGCCGCGCCAAAGTGCGGGCCTTTGCGCTCGCCATCGCCTGCGACATCCATCCGGTGCAGAACTTGAAGGTGCTGGCCCGCCTGCGCCAGCTCGGCCTGCCGGAAGAGAAGGTGACGGAATGGGCGGCCTGGGCCAATCGCGAAGGCCTCGCTGCCTGCGAGGCCCTGATCAAGGGCGAGAACGGGCCGTTCTGCTTCGGCGACGCGCCGATGGTTGCCGATCTCTGCCTGGTGCCGCAGCTTGCCAACGCGCGGCGCTTCGGCGTCGACGTATCAGGCTTTTCCCGCCTGCTCGAGGCGGAAGCCGCGGCAAAGCAAATGAAGGCATTCACTGAGGCCGCACCGGACAGGCAGCCCGATGCCGAGTAAGCCACAAACGATCACGATGGATGCGGTCTATACCGCGCCCGGCTATCTGTTCCGGCGGATGCAGCAGATCGCGGTTTCTATCTTCGTCGAGGAGTGCAGTGCGTTCGATCTGACGCCGGTGCAATATGCCGCGCTGGTCGCGATCCACACCCATCCGGGCATCGATGCCACCCGGCTGTCGGCGGTGATCGCGTTCGACCGCTCGACCCTCGGCAGCGTCATCGAGCGGTTGGAGAGCAAGGCGCTGATCGAGCGCAAGCCCTCGCGCGAGGACAAGCGCGTCAAGCTGCTCTATCTCTCGAAATCGGGCGCAGCCGTGCTGCGTGACATCATGCCGTCGGTCGAGCGCGCGCAGGTCAGGATGCTGCAGCCGCTGAAGCCTGCGGACCGCAAGACCCTGCTGACGCTCCTGACGCAACTCGTCGATCTCAACAATGAAGCCTCGCGCGTGCCGCTGCGCGCGGAAGATGCGCTGGAGCATCTGGGGAAGGCGGGGTGAGGGGGCGCGTCAGGGACGTGGAGTCAATGCCAAAAACTCCGCCGTCGTCCCGGCCTTGAGCCGGGACCCATAACCACAGATATTTGAGTCAGGTAGGCTGTGGCTGCAGGGTAAGGTCCACAACTGACGCCCGTGGTTATGGGTCCCTGCTTTCGCAGGGACGACGGCTAGTTTGCGGATACGTTACATCCTCATCAATGCCTGCCGGTCGATCTTGCCGGTGCCGGTCTTCGGCAGTTCCCCGATGAAGGTGATCTCGCGCGGATATTTGTAAGGCAGCAGCTTTGCCTTGACGTAGTCCTGCAATGTCTTGGTGGCCTTCGTCGCATCGAACTTGCCCTTGTTCATCACTACCACCGCTTTCAGCGTCATCCGGCGGTCCGGCAGTTCGGCCGCAAACACCGCGCATTCCCTGATATCGGGATGCTCGGCAAGGCAGAGCTCGACCTCGAGCGGATAGACCCACTGGCCTGATATCTTGACCAGGTCGTCGGCGCGGCCGCGGAAGAAATGGAAGCCATCGGCATCACGCATGAAACGGTCGCCGGTGTAGATCCACCCCTCGTCGCGAATGGTCTCGGCGGACTTGTCCGGCCGGTTCCAGTACAGCGGCGTGTTTGAATCGCCGCGGACCCACAAGATCCCCTCTTCGTTGTCGGCGACTTCGCGGCCGTCCTTGTCCCTGAGCAGGATTTCATAGCCGGGCACGCGCAGGCCCGCGGCGCCGAGTTTTTTCTTCTCGGGAAGGTTGGAGAGATAGATGTGCAGGACTTCCGTCGAGCCGAGCCCTTCGATGATCTCGAGCCCCGTCAGCTTTTTCCAGCCGTTGAACACTTCCGCCGATAAGACTTCGGCCGCCGACAGCGCCATCCGCAGCGACGAGAAATCGGTTGTCGCCGCACCCTCGGCCTTGGTCAGCGAGGTGTAGAGTGTCGGCAATCCGTAGAACACGGACGGTCGATACTTTTCGATCGCCTGGAAGATCGTGGCCGGCTTCGGTTGTCCCGGCAGCAGCAGCGTGGCCGCGCCGACCGAGAACGGGAAGGTGATGGCATTGCCGAAGCCGTAGGCGAAGAAGATCTTCGGCACCGAGAAACAAATGTCGTCAGCCGTCAGCTTGAGCACGCTGCGGGCAAACGCCTGCTCGCTATAGGCCATGTCGTGCTGCAGATGAACGATGCCCTTGGGACGTCCGGTCGAGCCGGAGGAATACATCCAGAACGCCATCTCGTCGCGGTGGGTGTCGGCTTCCGGAAGGTTGGTGGCGAAGCCCTGTAGCCACTTCGCCGCGTCGACCGTGTGCGGCACGGCGTGCTCGCCCGCTACGCCATTGACCACAATGAGGGTTTGTAGCGGCGTATCCTTGCAGGCCTCCGCGTTGAACCGCGAGGTAAACTCGGCCTCCGCGACCGCTACCGCTGCGCCGGCGTCCGAGAGGTAGAACTGCAGGAGCTCCGGCGGCGTCAGCGTGTTGATCAACAGCGGCACGAAGCCTGAGCGCACCGCGCCGAAAAATGCCGTCGGGTAGGCCGGCGTGTCATCGAGGAACATCAGGATGCGGTCGCCGCGCTTCAAGCCCAGCGACTGAAAGCCGTGGCCCCATTGCGCGGCTTCAGTGCAGAGCTCTGCATAAGTGTGCGTGCCGCCGGGGCCGGTCAGCGCCAGCCGGTCGCCTCGACCGGCCGCAAGGTTATCGAACAGGATGCGGCTCGCGTTATAGCGTTCCGGGATCGCAAAGCCGATCTCGCGCGCTCCCGGATTGTCGCGGGGGACCAAATCGGAAATTTCTGACGTCATGCCTGGCTCCCGATTTTCTTCGCTGCCTCGTAACGCGTCATGAATTCCGGCGACATCGCGCGCAGCCGCGCGTCGGCGATCCGCCCGGAGCGGGTGATGTAGCTGTAGGCAAAATCCATCAGGTCGAGCTTCATGTGTTCGGGGAAATGTTCGTACCAGTCGGCGCTGGTGCGCGCCGCCGTCACCAGCTTCTGCACGATCGGCTTGCGTTCAGCCTGGTAGCGGGCGAGGCCTGCCGGAATATCGTTTTCCGCCTCCAGCGCTTTGGTCAGCGCGATCGCGTCTTCGATCGCGAGTCGCGTGCCTGAGCCGATCGAGAAATGCGCGGTATGCAGGGCGTCGCCGATCAGCACCATGTTGCCGTGCGACCACCGCTCATTCCAGATCCAGGGAAAATTGCGCCACACCGATTTGTTCGACACCAGCGAGTGACCGTCGAGGGTCTCCGCAAAAATTTCCTCGCAGATCGCCTGCGACTGTTCGATCGTCTTGTGCTCGAAGCCATAGGCCTGCCAGGTCGCCGCATCGCATTCGACCAGGAACGTGCTCATGGCGGGCGAATAGCGATAGTGATGCGCGTTGAAGAAGCCCAGATCGGTCTTCACGAACGTCTGCGACAGCGTGGCAAAGCGTTTGCTGGTGCCGTACCAGGCGAACTTGTTGGTCGAGTGTGAAACCGAGGCGCCGAATTCCTTCTCAAACCCGCGGCGCACCAGCGAGTTCAGCCCGTCGGCGGCAACGATCAGGTCGTATCCGCCGAGTTCGTCGATCGACTGGATCGTGGTGTCGTATCGTGCCGTCACGCCCGCCCCGCGCACGCGCTGCTGCAGGATGGTGAGCAGTTCGAGCCGGCCGATCGAGGAGAAACCGACGCCGTCGATCTCGACGCTCTCACCACGCAAATTGAGCGTGATATTCTTCCAGCTCTCCATCCGCGGCGTGATGGCGTCGACCGTCTCGGGGTCGTCGGCGCGCAAAAATTCCAGCGCCTGTTCGGAGAACACCACGCCAAACCCCCAGGTCGCGCCTTCGGGGTTCTGTTCGAACAGGTCAATTTGCGCGTCCGGATGACGGCGCTTCCAGAGATAGGCGAAGTAGAGGCCGCCGGGGCCTCCGCCAATGACGGCGATACGCACGTCTTCTCCCTCCCAATCGACAGTATACTTACTAATTTGAGGTGGAGACTAATCCGTGCCGGAAATTTGCGCCAGAGGAAAATATCGCCGGGAACCGTTCCGCGGCCTGGTCCTGATGGTAATCAGGACTGGGTTGCACGCTCTACCTGAACGCTAGCGCACGAGCCGGCACCTCTCGCGCCATCAGGTTTTTCAGGTTTGAGACCGGCTTTCCGCCGAAGACGCGATAGGCTCGGCTGCAGCGGAAGATCGCCGTAGGGCGTAGGATCTAGCGCGCCGCGAATTGCGATAGCACTTCCTTGCAGGCAGGTGAAAGCTGGGCGGCATTGGTCGCCAGACACTGCACGATGCGGCCACCGCCAGCTGGCACGCCGCCGCAAATCGAGCGGACGTCGGCGCCGCAGGTCGACCGCAGCACGAACAGTTCTTCGCGGGGCCGCATCGGCCGCAGCACGATCGCCGTCGGCGCTGCTGCAGCGGCCGGTGCGGCGCCGCCGGATGCCGGCGCCGCGGCTGCGGGCGCTGCAGCAGCAGGTGCTGCGGGCTTGGGCGCCGTTGTCACCGCGGCAGGTTTTGCGGGCGCTGCCGCGGGCGCCGTCTCAGCTTTTGGCGCCGCCGGCGCTTCCACCGCGCGCACCGCGCCCTGGCAGCCTGATGACAAGCTCGACATGTTCTTCTGCAGGCATTGCAGCGCGGCCTCGCCGCCCGGCGGCACGCTGGAGCAACGCGCCATATAGTCCGAACGACACTGCGACTTGATCGCGTCGCGTTGCGCCTGGCTCGGCGCTTGCGCAAACGCCGGTGCTGCAATTGCGAATGTCACGGCCGCCAACAACGGCCCAAGCTTTCTCGCGCACGTCAACATGTCGATCATTTATGTAAATCCTTTTGTTGTCGCCGGAAGCCACCGCTTCAACCGAAGGGAAGTTTTGAATGCGTCTGCTGAAAAAATTCGGGACGCATCATTTTCGCTTTCCAGTTCCGCCGCAAGCGGATTGTTGCTATTTTCATGGGATGGCGGAAAGCCGATTTCTGAATAAAGCCTTTTCCAGAACAAGACCGATTGAGGCACCAAAAATGAAGGCTTCGCGTTCGCCTGCACGCTTGAGATCACACGGCACTGTCACGCAAAAAGGCGCCGCCGCCTGCCGTGCAGCTTTCGCCGTTGCTGCGATGGGCATCTTAAGTGCCTGCGAACAAAATACTTTTGTTCCTCCACCGCCGCCGAAGGTCGAAGTTGCGCCGCCCCTGCAGCGGCCTTTCACGCGCTATCTGGAAGCGACCGGCAATACGGCGGCAATCAAGAATGTCGATCTGGTCGCGCGCGTGCAGGGCTTTCTGCAATCGATCAACTACAAGGACGGCGACTTCGTAAAGGAGGGCACATCCCTGTTCACGATCGAGCCCGACACCTACAAGCTGAAGCTCGAACAGGCGCAGGCCGCGGAATCCGGCGCGCAGGCATCGGTGCGACAGACCGAGGCGGATTTCAAGCGTCAGCAGGAGTTGGTGCAGCGGCAGGCCGTTTCCCAGGCCACGCTGGATAATTCCACCGCGGCCCGCGACAATGCGCAGGCGAGCCTGCTGCAGGCCCAGGTCAATACCAAGATCGCGGCGGTCAACTACGGCTACACCAATGTGGTCGCGCCGTTCGATGGCGTCGTCAGCGCGCATCTCGTCTCCGTCGGCGAACTGGTCGGCGCATCGTCGCCGACGCAACTCGCCACCATCGTGGCGCTCGACCCGATCTATGTGAATTTCAGCGTCAACGAACAGGACGTGCTGCGGATCCGCGAGGAAGCGCGCCGGCGCGGCCTGACGCCCGATGACCTCAGGCAAGTGCCGATCGAGGTCGGATTGCAGACCGAGACCGGCTTTCCGCACAAGGGCACGCTCGACTATGCCGCCACCACGCTGAACCAGTCGACCGGCACGCTTCCCGTGCGCGGCGTGCTACCCAATGCGGACCGCGCGCTGCTGCCGGGATTCTTCATCCGAATTCGCGTGCCTTTGGACCAGGTGCAGAACGCGCTGCTCGTGCCCGACGTCGCGCTCGGCAGCGACCAGGCCGGACGTTATGTGCTGGTCGTGAACGGCGAAAATGTCGTCGAGCAGCGCAAGGTGCGCGTCGGGCCGTTGGAAGGCGAGTTACGCGTCATCGAGGAAGGCCTCAAGGCCGATGACCGTGTGATTACCGCCGGGCTGTTGCGTGCGATCCCGGGCCAGAAGGTCGATCCGCAACTGAAGACAGTCGAAGCGCAGCCGGCGTCGGCCAAGTAGGAGCCGGCCATGATTTCAAAATTTTTCATCGAGCGGCCCGTTCTTTCCAACGTCATCGCGATCCTGATGATCCTGATCGGCGGCGTCTGCCTGTTCAGGCTCGCGGTTGCGCAATATCCCGATGTCGTGCCGCCCACGGTGCAGGTCACCACCCGCTATCCCGGCGCCAGCGCGAAAACCGTGATCGACACGGTGGCGCTGCCGATCGAGCAACAGGTCAACGGCGTCGAGGACATGCTTTACATGCAGTCCTACAGCGGCGCCGATGGCTCCTATTCGCTGACGGTTACCTTCAAGATCGGCACCGACCTCAACTTCGCGCAGGTGCTGGTGCAGAACCGGGTCTCGAGCGCGCTCTCGCAACTGCCGCAATCGGTGCAGAACCAGGGTGTCACCGTGCAGAAGAGGTCGACGGCGATCCTCTTGTTCGTGACGCTGACATCGCCGAAAGCGACCTATGACAGCCTGTTCCTGAGTAATTTCGCCACCATCAACATTCGCGACGAGCTGTCGCGCCTGCCCGGCGTCGGCAACGTGACCGTGTTCGGGGCTGGCCAGTATTCGATGCGGGTCTGGCTCGATCCGAACAAGCTGCAGGCGCGCGACCTGATGCCGCAGGATGTGATCTCTGCGATCCAGCAGCAGAGCCAGCAGGTCACCGCCGGCCAGGTCGGTGCGCCGCCGGCGCCAGCAGGGCAGGCGTTTCAATATACGCTGAACGTCAGCGGCCGACTCGACGACACTACTGAGTTCGAGAACGTCATCGTCAAGACCGGCAGTAGCGGCGACGTCACGCGGGTGCGCGACGTCGGCTGGGTCGAACTCGGCGCGCAGACCTACAGCCAGATGTTCTCGCTCAACAACAAGCCAGCCACCGGCATCGGCGTGTTCCAGTCGCCGGGCGCCAACGCGCTCGAGGTCGAGCAAGCGGTTCAAAGAAAAATGGCGGAGTTGGCGAAGGGATTCCCGCAGGACATCAAGTACGACACGCCGTTCAACACCACCAAATTCGTCTCCGAATCGATCAATGAGGTCTACAAGACGCTGATCGAGGCGGGCTTGCTTGTGCTCGTCGTGATCCTGATCTTCCTGCAGGACTGGCGCGCGATGCTGGTGCCGGCGACCACGGTGCCGGTGACCATCATCGGCGCGTTCGCGGCGATGGCGGCACTCGGCTTCACCGTGAACATCTCGACGCTGTTTGCGATCGTGCTGGCGATCGGCATCGTGGTTGACGACGCCATCATCGTGGTCGAAGGCGCCGCCCACAATATCGAGAAGGGAATGTCCGGCCATGACGCGGCGATCAGCGCGATGGACGTGCTGTTCGCGCCGATCATCGGCATCACACTGGTGCTGGTCTCGGTGTTCTTGCCGTCAGCGTTCTTGCCGGGATTGACCGGGCGGATGTATGCGCAGTTCGCGCTGGTGATTGCGGCCACCGCGCTGCTCAGCGCCATCAATGCCGCAACCTTGAAGCCGACGCAGTGCGCGTTGTGGCTACGCCGGCCCGCGCCTCCGGAACAGCGCAACTTTTTCTACCGCGGCTTCAATAGGGTCTATAACCGGCTCGATGCCTGGTATGGCCGGCTGATCGGCCGCCTGGTCGCGCACAGCAATATATCTGTCATCTGCGCGCTGATCCTGATCGCGATCGGCGGTTACGGCCTGTCGCGGGTGCCCACCGGTTTCATTCCGATCGAGGACCAGGGCTATCTGCTGGTGGCCGTGCAACTGCCCGACGGTGCGGCGCTCGAGCGGACCCAGCGTGTGCTGACGCGGGTCAGCGACATCACAGGCAAAACCGCAGGCGTCGAGCAGGTGATCACCATCGCCGGCATTTCCGCGCTCGACAATTCATCCAGCCTCGCCAATGCCGGCGTGGCCTATCTGATCCTCAAAGAGTGGAGTGCGCGCGGCGAGGGCGAGGATCTGCGGTCGCTGTTCGTCGGCTTGAACGAAAAGTTGTCGGTGATCGAGGAAGCACGGATCCTGGTGGTCCCGCCGCCACCGATCCAGGGCATCGGCAATGCGGCCGGCTTTGCGATGCAGGTTCAGCTCCGCGACGGCAATTCCGATTTCAGCAAGTTGCAGGCGATCACCGGTGCTGTCGTTTCCAATGCGTCAACGCAAACCGCGCTGCAACGGGTCAGTTCGCCGTTCCGTTCGATGGTGCCGCAGTTCGACGTCGAGGTGGACCGGGTCAAGGCCCAGACCATGCATGTCACCACCGACCAGGTGTTCTCGACGCTGTCGTCCTACATGGGGTCGAGCTTCGTCAACCAGTTCAACAAGTTCGGCCGCACCTTCCAGGTCTATGCGCAGGGAGATGCGCAATTCCGCCTGACCCCGCGCGACATCGAAAGACTGACGGTGCGCAACAGCCAGGGCGACATGATCCCGCTCGGCGCGGTGGCGAAGATCACGCCGGCGGTCGGGCCGTCGCTGATCAGCCTGTATAATCTCTATCCATCGGCATCCATCATCGGGCTGCCGGCGACCGGGTACAGCTCCGGCCAGTCGATGAATCTGATGGAAGAGATCGCTGCCAAGACGCTGCCGCCGGGCACCGGCTTCGAGTGGACGGCGATGTCGTATCAGGAGAAGGTCGTCGGCGGCCAGATCTACTGGGCGTTCGGCCTGGCGCTGCTGCTGGTGTACCTCGTGCTAGCCGGACAGTATGAGAGCTGGTACGCGCCGATCTCGGTCATTCTCGCGGTGCCGTTGTCGCTGCTCGGCCCGATGCTGGTGCTGAGCGGGCTGAGGATCGAGAACAACCTCTACACCCAGATCGGCATCATCCTGTTGATCGCGCTGTCGGCCAAGAACGCCATCCTGATCGTCGAGGTGGCGCTCGAGCTCCACGTGCGCGACCGCAAGCCGCTGTTGGAATCGGCCGTCGAGGCGGCGCGCGCTCGCTTCCGTCCGATCCTGATGACGTCGTTCGCCTTCATCCTCGGCGTCGTGCCGCTGGTGCTCGCCACCGGCGCCGGCGCCAATGCGCGGAAGTCGATCGGCATCACCGTGTTCTCGGGCATGCTGGCGTCAACGTGCCTGGCGGTGCTGTTCGTGCCGACCTTCTTCGTCGTGATCCAGCGGTTCGAGAACTGGCTGAAGGAGCGGAAGCGGAAGAAGGCGGACGTGCAGGCGACGGTGGCGACGCATTAAGATCCCGTAGGGTGGGCAAAGCGAAGCGTGCCCACCACCAGCGCGCGAACGGAGGGGTGGTGGGCACGGCGCAAGAGCGGCTTTGCCCACCCTACAAAGGCTGGCGCTACACCTTCACCATGCGCTTGCCGCGGTTCTCGCCGGCGAGCAGGCCGATCAGCGCGTTCGGCGTGTTCTCGATTCCATCGATCACGTCCTCCTGCACCTTCAGTTTGCCGGCGGCGACCCAGGACTGCAGATCGGCAAGCGCGGCGGCGCTCTGGTCCATGAAGTCCATCACGATGAAGCCCTGCATGACGAGGCGCTTCACCACGATCAGGCCGGGCACGCCGCGTGGACCGTGCGCGGACGGCACTCCGTCATATTGCGAAATCGCGCCGCAGCAGGCGATGCGGCCGCGGTTGTTCATCAGCGAAAGGCAGGCTTCGAGGATCTCGCCGCCGACATTGTCGAAATAGACGTCGATGCCCTTCGGCGCGACTGATCGCAGCGCCTTGAAGGTGGCGCCGTCCTTGTAATCGACCGCGGCGTCGAAGCCGAGTTCGGACGTGAGCCACTGGCACTTGTCCTTGCCGCCGGCAATGCCGATGACGTTGCAGCCCTTGATCTTGGCGATTTGTCCGACGATCGATCCGACGGAGCCGGCGGCAGCCGACACGACGACGGTCTCACCTTGCTTCGGCTTGCCGACATGCAGGAGACCAAAATAGGCAGTGAGGCCGGCGATGCCGTAGACGCTGAGCAGATGCGTCATCGGCTCCATTTTCGGCATCTTGTTCAGATGCTTTGCCGGCACGGCGGCGTAATCCTGCCAGCCGGTATCGCCGAATACGATATCGCCCGGCGCGAGGCTTGAAGCCTTCGAGGCGACGACCTCCGCGATGCTGCCACCAGCCATCACCGTGTTGGCCTCGACGGCAGCGCGATAGGTGGCGCCGTGCATCCACGCACGGTTGGCGGCGTCCAGCGAAATATAGCGCGTCCGCACCAGCGCCTCGCCGTCCTTCGGCTCGGGAACACTCCCGTTGACCATCTTGAAATGCTCAGGTCCGAGCTTTCCGGTCGGCTTTTCGACCAGCAGGATCTGACGATTGACGGTGTCGCTCATGGTGTTCTCTCCCCTCGGTGTCGCATTCGGGCGCTTTCCGATGCGCTTGGCGGCGGAAAAGCCGCTCGACTGCAGGGATTGTGCGCCACGTTCAAAAAAAATCCAAATCCTCCGCGCGGCCGCCCTTCGCGACGGTTGCGTATTCGACCGCCAGGAATAATCCGCCGGCCACATACACTCTGCGCTTTGGTTCCCGAGCCATCTCCTGCGAGAGCCGCACGGCATCCGCGATTGTCGTCGCGACATGAATGGTTGCTTTGGAATTGCCAAGTCGCGCGGCGGCGGCGATGGCTTGCGGGTCCGCGCCCTTGTGATGTGCCGCCGTGCAGATGATCGTATCGAACGACGGCGCCAGCGCGCCGACGATCTCGTCGGCCTTCTTGTCGCGCGAGGCGCCAGTGACGAGAATCCAGCCGTCGGCCCCATGAATCGACGTGAGGCTCGCCAGCGATTGCCGGATGCCGTCCGGCGTGTGGCCGACGTCGATCACCGTGAGCGGGTCTTGCTGGATGACCTCCAGGCGGCCGGGCCAGCGGACGTTGCGCAGGCCGGCGCGTATTGCTGCTTCGATGCGATCAGAAGCCTTGCGCGGCTGCTCGCGTTGCAGCCAGAGCAGGAACAGCGTGACCGCGATGGCCGCGTTGTTGAACTGGAACGCGCCGGCCAGGTTAAGCTCAAGGCGACGAAAATCATGATATCCAAACTGGTAGTCAAATTGTTGCCCAGACGCCGCCACGGCCTCGTTGTCGATGCGGACCTCGTTGCGAACAAACAGCGAGGTGCAGCCCCGCGAGCGGTTATATTCCAGGAGGTGCGGCCGAAGCTGGCGGCAGTTTTCGCCATACAGGATCGTGCCGCCGGCGGCGCAGGCATCGCTCTTGTCGGAAGCGATCAGTTCAAGCGAGTTGCCGAGCAGATCGACATGCTCGAAATCGACCGAGGTGACGCAAGTCTCGCGCGCGCCGATCAGGCGGACTGGATCATAGCGGCCGCCGATGCCGGCCTCGAACACCGCGAAATCGCATTGGCTGTCCTGAAAGTATAGGCAGGCCAGCGCAAACAGCGCCTCGAAGGCGCCGAACCTTTCGCCGCGGCGCTTCGAGACGTCGGCGATGGCGGCGTCGACGAGCCGCTTGCGCTGGGCGAAGGCGTCGTCGCCGATTTCGATGCCGTCGACCTGGATCCGCTCGTTGAAGCGGAAGAGATGCGGGGAAGTGAAGAGCCCGGTTCGGAGGCCGTAGTCGCGGCCGATGCTGGCAACCATCGCCGCCGTGCTGCCCTTGCCGTTCGAGCCGGTCACCACGACCGAGACGCGCTGCAGCCACACGCGATCGATCCTGAGCGCATTCAACAGCTCGGCCATGCGCGCAAGACAGACGCCGTCGCCATATTTCGGCAGGTCGAACACTACAGCAATCCCATCGTCGAGAAGGTGTGATGCCAGATCTTCAGGATTAGGTCGCCGCGGTCGGAATCCTCCAGCAGCCGGATCGCCGGGTTGGAGTTGACCTCGATGACTTGCATGGAATCCGGTTGGCCACCGATATCTACGAACATGTCGATGGCCGCTACGCGAAGCCCGATCGCGCGCGCCGCCTGCCGCGCCAGCACGATGGCCTCCTCGGACGGTGCATCCGCCAGCACCATCGTGCCGCCAGCACTGAGATTCATCCGCCCGGGGATCTCGCGCCGTTCGCCATTTGCCGGCACAGTGTCGAGTGACGGATCGTGATCGGGCAGCGAAGCCGGCGAAAGGCCGCGGGCCCGCAAAGCGTCATTATGGGCCGTCAGCAGTTCGCGGAACGTGCGCACGCCATCGCCCGAAATGAACGGCGGGCGTTTTCGCGCGCAATACAGCGCGTCATCGTCGAGCAGGAAAACGCGATACTCTGTGCCATCTATGATCGGCTGGATCAGGACGGAGTCGTAATATTTCGTCACCTCATCGAGATAGCGGGCGAGCGCCGCTTCGCTATGAACCGCTTGCGCGAAATCGCCGCGCGACCCCGTGAGAGGCTTGACGAAGGCCGCCCCGCCCAATGTCCTGAAACAGGCGATTGCATCGCTGCGCTCGTGGCCTGCCGGGCGGTGCGCGCGGTGGCGGTCGTGCAGGAAGAAATATTCACCGCCGAGCGCCGGCACGCCGGCGTCTTGCAGAATCCTGCTGGCAAAGAACTTGTCCGACGCCAGTGTCGAAGCCGTCGCGTTATTCTGCGGATACCAGGAGCATCGGCCGGCGCCGAAATGAAGCAGCCTGTCGCGCGCGGCGACGCTGAAGATCAGGCCCGAGCCGCCGTCGAGGTCGCGAAACGCCAGTCCGAATTCGGCGCAGGCAAATTCCGCATAGACCGCCTGGTCCGGATAGAAGCCCGGTTTTCCCTTTCGAAACTCAGTTGGGCTTCGCATGCGATCTCTTTTGAAACGTTCTTAATTCGAGGTAGTCATTTATTGCCAGATCGATGGCGAATTCAGCAAGTTAATTGCGCGAGAAAGCGTTAACGAAGGTGATCGAACCTTTTTGCAAATTAGACCGACAGCCATTCCGAGTTCTCAATTGTGCTGCAGGTCATATTGACTATGTGTCTGCTGTGCGCAAATGAAGCGCCAAATCGCCGATGATTTCGCTGATTTTTGGCACTTTGAGGCCCGAAGACCGAAACGTTCTACATCGAGACGTCAGGAAAAACGAAAACACATGAGCGCGTTCTATAGAGAGAAAGTCCTTTCTGTCCGCCACTGGACCGATACGCTTTTCAGCTTCCGGGCCACCCGCGATTCCGGTTTCCGCTTCCAGAACGGCCAGTTCGCGATGATCGGCCTCGAGGTCGAGGGCCGGCCGCTGCTGCGCGCCTACAGCATGGCCAGCGCCAATCACGAGGAAGAGCTCGAGTTCTTCTCCATCAAGGTCGCGGACGGGCCGCTGACCTCGAAGCTGCAGAAGATCCGCGAGGGCGACGAGATTCTGGTCGGCCGCAAGGCGACCGGCACGCTGATCACCGACAATCTGATTCCGGGCAAGCGCCTGCTGCTGCTCTCGACCGGCACGGGCCTCGCGCCGTTCGCCAGCCTGATCAAGGACCCCGACGTCTATGAGCGGTTCGAGACCATCGTGCTCGTTCACGGCTGCCGCCAGGTTTCCGAACTTGCTTATGGAGAAGACCTGGTCGCCAAGCTGCGCGACGACGAGCTGTTCGGGCCGCTGCTGTCGGAGAAGCTGCTGTACTACCCGACCGTGACCCGCGAGCCGTTCCGCAATCGCGGCCGCATCACCGACCTGATCTCATCCGAGCAGTTGTTCAACGACATCCACCAGCCGCCGCTCAATATCGAGACCGACCGCATCATGATGTGCGGCAGCCCGGCCATGCTGGAGGAGCTGAAGCAGATGTTCGAATCCGGCGGCTTCATCGAAGGCAGCGGCAACACGCCCGGCCATTTCGTGATCGAAAAGGCGTTCGTCGAGCGCTGAGACTTCTTGTCCCGGACGCGGTGCAGCGCTTCTTCGGCGGTGCGCCGCAGAGCCGGGACCTGCCACCTTGGATGGACCCCGGATCAGCAGCGCACCACGCCGTAAGTGCGGCGCGTTGCGCAGCATCCGGGGAACGTTACCTCCAATCTCCCTCACTGCTATAACCACTCTCGGACGTCGCGCGGCTCGTTGCCCGCGACGGTTGATAGAGCGTGCGTGCCGGTGCGTGGTGAGGTTGTGCGGCAAGGACTGCACTCGTCTCCACGCCATTACGCTGCACTGCAAAAAGGCGATAGGTTCATTCGGACCGGGAGCATCCCGTTTATTTTTCAAGCTGCCGTCACTTCCGTGAAGGTCGCTCCGTATATCGTGTAGCGCCCGTTCCGGCGATTGGACTAAGCTGCCGTCCGGCAAGGATAATTTGGGTAGGGGGTTCCATGGAAACGCTGCTGCTTCCGTTCTCGCCACGCTACATCGTGCTGACGATCTGCGCCGTCATCACGGCATTGCTGATCGGCATCGGGATCTTCGACAATAATCTGAAAGTGTGGGAGTTGCTGCTGCTGCCGATCGTGATCTTCGGCGCGTTTACATTGCTGGGCATTCGCGATCTCCTGCAGAAGAACCACGCGGTGTTGCGCAATTATCCGATCTCGGCGCACATTCGTTTTCTGCTCGAAGAAATTCGTCCGGAGATACGGCAGTACTTCTTCGAGAGCGAGAAGGACGGCATGCCGTTTTCCCGCGACACCCGCGCTCTGGTCTATCAGCGCGCCAAGATGCAGCTCGACAAGCGGCCGTTCGGCACCCAGGAAGACGTCTATCGCGAGGGGTACGAATGGATGCATCATTCGGTGGCGCCGAAGACTCGTAGCGCGTCGGAATTCCGCGTCACCATCGGCGGCCCGGATTGCACCAAACCCTATTCGGCATCGGTCTTCAACATCTCGGCGATGAGTTTTGGCGCGCTCAGCCCCAACGCCGTGCGCGCGCTGAACATAGGTGCCAGGAAGGGCGGCTTCGCGCATGACACCGGCGAAGGCGGTGTTAGTCCCTATCATCGCGAAAACGGCGGCGACCTCATCTGGGAGATCGGTTCCGGCTATTTCGGCTGCCGCAACCGCGATGGTTCGTTCAACCCGGAGCAATTCGCCCGCGTCGCGGCCGACGACCAGATCAAGATGGTCGAACTCAAGATCAGCCAGGGCGCCAAGCCCGGGCATGGCGGTGTGCTGCCGGCAGCCAAGGTCTCTGCGGAGATCGCCAAGATCAGGGGCGTCGCGATGGGCGAGGATTGCATTTCGCCAGCCACTCACGGCGCGTTTTCGACACCACTGCAGATGATGGCATTCATCGGCGAGATGCGCAGGCTGTCGGGCGGCAAGCCGACCGGATTCAAGATGTGTATCGGCCACCCCTGGGAATTCTTAGGCATCTGCAAGGCGATGCTGGAGACCGGCATTTATCCGGACTTCATCGTCGTCGACGGCAATGAAGGTGGCACCGGCGCGGCGCCGTTGGAGTTCATGGATCATCTGGGCATGCCTATGCGCGAGGGCGTCAGTTTCGTCCACAACGCGTTGATCGGCATTAATGCGCGCGACCGCATCAAGATCGGCGCTGCCGGCAAGATCGCGACCGCCTTCGACATGGCGCGCGCCATGGCAATCGGCGCCGACTGGTGCAATTCCGCGCGCGGATTCATGTTCGCGCTGGGCTGCATCCAGTCCTTGAGCTGCCACACCGATCGTTGTCCGACCGGCGTGTCGACGCAGGATCCTACCCGCGCCCGGGCGCTGGTGGTGCCACTCAAGACCGAGCGGGTCTACATGTACCATCATGCCACCTTGCACGCGCTGTCCGAGCTTCTCGCGGCCGCCGGCCTCGACCACCCGAAGCAACTGCGGCCAATCCACTTCTCGAAGCGCACGTCGAGCACAGAGGTCATGTCATTCGCGAAACTCTATCCGTCGCTGCGTCCGGGCGAGTTGATCGAAGGCACCCAGGATCCGCGCTTCCGCGATGCATGGGCGATGGCGCGCGCAGATTCGTTCCAACCGGCGGGATAAAATCCCAGCGGTCTCCCGCAGCCGGCCGAACATCCCCCAAGAGCCACCTGCATCTAGGCGGCAGGGCGCATCTGCGAAAGGCGCGGCCGGGAGAATTTGTCGCTTCAAAGGCGGATGCCGGATTTGGCGAGCATCCAGGCGGTGAGGAAGTAAAGCGCAATCGTCACCGCGCAGCCGGCGGCGAGGCTGGGCCAAAAGCCCACGCCCGCCCTGAGCAGCGCCGGCAATATCAGGAACAGCGGTAGCGACGGCAGCACGTACCAGAACGTCGATTCCGCGACACCGGCAATGCGCTCCGCATCGCCGGTGTCATGCCAGAGCCACAGGAAGCTCAACAGCGAAAGCAGCGGCAGCGACACGATGAGCGCAGCGAACGCCGGGCTGCGCTTGGCGATTTCCGACACCGCCGCGATGATAATGCCGGACAGGGCGCATTTGATCACGAAGTAGAGCATGGGGTGCCTCGAGGGGCACTAGAACTCTCCGTGCAGCCTGCCGGAGAACACGTGAACCGGGCCGCGGTCGGCATTGTAGGCGGGATTGGTGATGAACTGGTAGTCTGCCGTCAGCGTGATCTGCTTGGTGAGCGCGTAAGCGTAGTAGGTCTCGAGGATTCGTTCGTTGCTGTAGTTGAGACGGCCGTCGCCGATCAGCAGGCCGAGACCGCCGGCCCCCAGGAAATCGCGGTGCGCGCCGGAAAGCCCGTTAATTGCGCCACCCAGACCGAATGTATCGCTCAGCCGTCCCCAATAGCCGCCCTTGACTGATAGGCCTGCCGAGACGCTGCGGTCGATGTCGGTAAACGACAGGATTTCGCTCCGGCCGTCGTTCCAGCTCGCGCGCGCGAACACGCCGACGTCGTTCATGACCTGTTGCTCGGCGTTGACGTAGAATCCGTATTTGAGATTTTGGCGCCGGATGTCTGTCATGACGTTGTTGATGTCGAGCGTCGGGTCTGCGGCGCTGATCGTCAGCGCGTTGCGGTAGTTGCCGGTATTGCCGCGGTTGGCGAAGATGCCGAGTCGCAATTTGCCGGGCTGGTCAAGCACGGTGTGACGTTCTTCGAACTCGACCACCGCGCCGCCGGTCTTAAAAGTGAGGACGTCGCTGTTGGGAGCGGACGGCACCTGGAACAGGCCGGCGCGCACGGCCCAGTCCTTGCGATTGAGTTCGACGACGGCGCCACGCGTAAATCCGGGGAGATCGGCCGGAAAGTCATAGGCCGCGGACGCCCACATTGCCCAGTTCATGAAATCGATGCGCGGATCTTTTGCGTAGGAATTGCCGTCAAAAAAATCTCCGACCGCAAATCGCCCGACCGTTACCGTGACGCGGTCGATGTCGCGCTTGCCCGGCAACTGATTGGCCGCATCGGCCACTTCTTCCTGTTCGCCACCCAGCCCGAATGTCTGCCGGAAGAAATAGCGCTGCGCGCGGAATCTCGGATACTCGGCGCCGCCTTTTTGCGCTTCGCCGTTTGAAAAACCTGCCAAGCCTAATGTGCCGCCGATTCCGAAGCCCTGCGCAAGCTCCGGACCAAAATAGAGCTCTCCGCCGTCCCACAATCGCCAGCCGAGAAAGGCTCCGACCGTCCAGGTCTCTCTGACGCGTCCGGCGCCGGGCAGACTGTTCGTGCCTTGATACGGCGAGCGGAAGCTCGGATAGCCCTGAGATATGAAGGTCGTCTGAGCGTGGACGTTCCAGCCCCTGGATGCAGGAGGGATGGGTGGCTTGATGGCGTAATCGCCTGCCGTCGCCGAAGGCAGACCGTCCCAGATCTTGTAGTTCAATCCGAGCTTGACGGTGTGGATCTTCGGGTCGACTGCGACGTCCGGCAGCGGTACGTCCGCAAGCCCGTGCGTTCGGGTACCCAGATCGATGTAGCCGTATTCGAGTTTCGCGCTCCACTTGGCATCGGCGGCATATTCGACGCCAGCGCCTGCGGTCCAGCCGAGAGGCGCGTGCCCGCGCTCGGATACCACGCTGCCGTCGACATCGTTGATGTCGACGTGGGTCCGGGCCCAGGCGACACCGCCGGTCACGTAGGGCAGCAGCGTTCCGAAGGCGTACCCGACGCGGCCCCGGGCCGTGGCAATGTAGTCGAGGGTGGTGTTGAAAGGGGCCGGCACAAGCCGTGCACGGTCAAGCGTGCTCACGAATGAAATATCGACCTCGGCGCCCAACACCAGATCGTTCGGGAGTTGGAAATTATAGCCGGCCTGATAGCCGCCGATCAGGCCCGTGATGCTGTGGGGAAAAAACACGCCTTGCAGCGGCAGCGGATTGGTGCCGGGGCCGAAGCTGCCGCCGCCATAACCGGCATGGCCGCCGAGATAGAAACCTGTCCAGCTATGGACGGCTCTGACGGCCGGGGCCTTTAGGGACATGTCGGCAGCGCTGGCAACGCCATCCAATGCGAGCAGGCCGAAGCCCAGGCCAGCCAGCAAGTAAACTCGGTATTGGCTGCGGCGGGTCATCGTGTGGGCACTCTGGGCGCTAACGTTCCGGCGGTCGCTCTTATCACTGCAGATTTGCCGGCGCGCCACCACCAAAGAGATCGCCTGAAATCGTCGGCCCAGCCTCTTTTTGTGGATTAGCGGCTGTTCCCGGCCGAAGCCGGATCGAGCAGGAGCGCAATCCGCTTTGCGAGCTTTGTTGGGAACAATTCGCAATTGCAAGAAGCATTGAACTGCTTCGTCTAAATGACATCGTTGCGTGACGTGCGCGCAACATACCGGGCCCGGTCAGGGCGATAGTCCGCAAATGGGTGACCCGCCCGGGGGGACAACCGGGCGGGTCGGGTGCGGCACGGGGGTGGATGAGGCGCCCGTGCCGGACGCTGATCCACGACAAAGCGTTTTCGAGCGAAGTGGCCCTTCCGGTTCGCGTGAAGAAAGCGCGTTAGACAAGAGAAGCGTTTTCAGGGTCTGAAGTGGCTTGCTTGCAAAGAAATCGCTTCTCAAACAGCAACCAAGTCAGCCGCAGAAATCAGTAAGCGCAGGTCCGGACGCGGCCGATGTAATTGCCGAAAGCGTCGAACTGGCGGACCCAGCCGCAACGGCGATAGCCGTCATAGTAGTAGTGGGGGCCCGAAGCTGCGATCGCAGTGCCGACGATGGCTGCGCCAACGAGGCCGGCTCCGACACCCCAGTGCAGCGGCTTGGCCTGAGCCTGTGTGGAAGCCATGCCGCCGGTAACGGCAAGGGTAGCGAGAGCGAGAGCGGCGAACTTGGTCTTGATCGACATGGAAGTCTCCATCCTCTGTTAAGCGGCCATTGTGGTCCGCATGCCCAGTTGGACGGAACGCGCTGGAAAGCGGTTCGAAAAGACGGCCGGAAATATGGTTTCGTCGTTTATTTCTTCGATATTTCAGATAGTTACGAGAATAAATCGCGATTCTATGCTTTACGAAGAAACAATTCCGGATCGAATTTGTCGACGTCATCGAGCAGTTCGCAGAACGCCCGCGCGCCGTAATCGAGCAGCTGTTCGCCCTTCTCCGCAGTGGCTTTGGTGGCGTCGCCCACTGCGCCGCTTTCGTTAAGGTCCTGCGCCTGCCACGCGAAAGGGACCGGCCGATGCGCCGAGAGCCAACGAAATTCTTTCTCCATCGCGATGCTGGCAGGGCGAAAATCGGCGATCGCCTCTATCCGCACAGCGTGCGGATAGCGCGCCAGCATGATCGAGGTCTCGACCGCGCCGCCATGAATGCCGTGACGCAGCTCTTCCGCGGAAAACAATCCATCCGGCGCGCCGAAGCGCGACCAACTGGTGGTCACCACGAGCAGCCCGTGATGTGCGCGCAGATCCTGCGCGACCAGCGACATCGCCGCGCTGTTGCCGCCATGGCTCGTCACAATCACGAGCTTGCGGATTCCGCACCGCGCGACGCGCTCGCCGATCGCCATCCACTCCTTCAATGCGACGTCGGTCGGCAGCGTCAGCGTGCCCGGAAAATCGATGTGCTCGGTGGAGATGCCGACCGGCTGCAGCGGCAGAAAGGTAACGGGCAGCGCGACGGGCAACAGCTCGCGCACCCGCGCCAGATAGGCCTCGCCGATCAGGACGTCGGTTTCCAGCGGCAGATGCGGGCCGTGCTGTTCGGTGGCTGCCAATGGCAGCACCGCGATCCAGCGCGCGGCGTCGGCCGCGGCGATGTCGGGCCAGCGGATGTCGGTCCAGTCGCGGGGCGGAACGGTTGAGGCCATCGAGCGAAGCGTTTCTTTGGATAAATTTGCAGGGTAGTTTGTTAGATAGTCCGGGGATGGTCCGATCCCTGGATCAAACCCCTCGGGGACGTTGTCCTTAGCCTCTCATCATGGGCCAGAATGATCGACGGAGTCCAACCATGAACCCGGCCTTTTTGCTGCGAGCGTTAACCGCAGGTCTTCTGGCGTTGGCCGCAGGACCGATGCCTGTGCGCGCCGAAACCCTCGACAAGGTGTCGTTCGGAACCAACTGGGTCGCGGAGGCCGAGCATGGCGGCTTCTTCCAGGCGGTCGCCGACGGCACCTACAAGAAATACGGGCTCGACGTCACGATCGTTCCCGGCGGGCCCAACACCAATAACCGCATCCTGCTGACCGCCGGCAAGCTCGACTTTTTCATGAGCGCGAACACGCTGCAATCGTTCGACGCCGTTGCCAATAACGTGCCGCTGATTGCGGTCGCCGCGATCTTCCAGAAGGATCCGCAGGTATTCCTCACCCATCCGGAAACCAGGATTGCAAAACTCGAAGATCTCAAGCCGCTGACACTGCTGGTCTCCAAGGAAGGCGTGGCGAGCTACTTTCAGTGGCTGAAGTCGGAATACGGCTTCAACGAGAGCAAGGTAAAACCTTACACCTTCAATCCGCAGCCTTTCATCGTGAACAAGCAGAGCGCGATGCAGGGTTACGTTACCTCCGAGCCCTACGCCGTCGAGAAGGCGGCCGGCTTCAAGCCCGGGGTGATCCTGCTCGCCGATCACGGCTTCAACGCCTATTCGACGCTGATCGAGACCCGCCGCGAGATCGTCGACAAGAAGCCGGACCTGGTGCAGCGCTTTGTCGATGCCTCCGTCATCGGCTGGTACAACTATCTCTACGGCGACAATTCCGCCGGCAACGCGATGATCAAGAAGATCAACCCCGAAATGACCGACGAACTGCTGAGCTATTCCGTCGCCAAGATGAAGGAATACGGCATCGTCGATTCCGGCGATACCTTGCGCGACGGCATCGGCGCCATGAACGACGCGCGCGTGGCGAGCTTCTTCGACAAGATGGTGCGGGCCGGCGTGGTTCGCCGCGATATCGACTACCGCCAGGCCTACACGCTTCGCTTCGTCAACAAGGCCGTCGGTCTCGATCTGCGGCCGAAGAACTGACGCAAGATGGCTGGGCCCGCATTGTCGGAGACGGATAGCGATGCGGCGGGCCTTGCAGTGCGTCTGCGCGCGGTGAGCAAGACCTATGACAATGGCGTGACCGCGCTCGGGCCGCTCGACCTTGATGTCGCAAAGGGCGAATTCGTCTCGCTGCTCGGGCCTTCCGGCTGCGGAAAATCCACCGCGCTGCGGCTGATCGCGGGGCTCGGCGCGCCGAGTGCGGGCGCGGTGAGCGTTTCCCATCGCGCCAACAAGGCGGATGGGCGGCATCCCATCGGTTTCGTGTTCCAGGAGCCCACGCTGATGCCGTGGGCGAGCGTGCGCGACAACGTTTGCCTGCCGCTGAAGCTTGCGCATGCGGCGGCGGCCGAAGCCGATCGGCGTATCGAGGAGGCGCTGGCGCAGGTTGGCCTTGCCGAATTTGCCGGTGCATATCCCCGCGAATTGTCGGGCGGCATGAAGATGCGGGTGTCATTGGCGCGGGCGCTGGTCACCGACCCGGATATTCTGCTGCTGGACGAGCCGTTCGCGGCGCTCGACGAGATCACGCGCTTTCGGCTCAACAACGACCTGCTGGCGCTGTGGCGGAAGCTGCACAAGACCGTCATTTTCGTCACCCACTCGGTATTCGAGTCGGTCTATCTGTCGCAGCGGGTGATCGTGATGACGGCGCGCCCGGGGCGCGTCCGCGCCGAGTTTCGCATCGCAACGCCGGAGCTGCGCGGGGAGGAGTTTCGCACCTCGGCCGACTATGCCGGCTATTGCCGCGAGGTCTCGAATGCGCTGGCGCCTTCCTATTCCGGGCAGCGTAGCGCATGAGTTCCCTGCAGAACATCGGCCGCATGCTGCTTCCCGTTGTCGTGCTCGCAGCGGGCCTGGCGTTGTGGGAATTCGTGGTACGCGTCAACGATATCCAGCCCTATGTGCTCCCGAGTCCGACAACCGTGTTTCAGACGCTCGTCAGTGACTGGCCGGTGCTGTCGGAATCGCTGGGCGTCACCTTGCTCACCACGCTGGAAGGTTTCATCGCCGCAGCCGTCGGCGGCGTCGCGATGGCGCTCGTGTTCAACCAATCGAAATGGCTGGAATATTCGCTGTTTCCCTATGCGGTGATCCTGCAGGTCACGCCGGTGATCGCAATTGCGCCGTTATTGCTGATCTATCTGCCGCAGCAGACCGCGGTCATTGTCTGCGCCTGGATCGTCGGTTTCTTTCCGGTTCTGTCCAACACCACGCTCGGGCTGAATTCGGTGGATCGCAATCTGGCCGGGCTTTTTCAGCTCTATGGCGCGTCACGGCTTCAGACGTTGCGGTACCTGAAATTGCCGGCGGCCCTGCCGTTCATCCTCGGTGGCTTGCGGATTGCGGGCGGCCTGTCGTTGATCGGCGCCGTGGTCGCCGAAATCGCCGCGGGTACGGCAGGCGCCGGCTCCGGCCTTGCCTTCCGGATCGCCGAGTCCGGTTATCGCCTAAACATTCCCCGAATGTTCGCGGCGTTGTTGTTGCTGTCGGTGGCCGGGATTGTCATCTATGGGCTGCTGGCGCTAGTTTCGCATCTGGTACTACGGCGCTGGCATGAGAGCGCGCTTGGAAAGGAAAATTGATGGCTGCCGCGAATATTTCGTCCGAGAAGATCGATCTGTTGATCTACGGACCTGTCAGGCCGATCCTGGAAAACGGCTTTCCGGATCAGTACGTCCTGCATATGGCGGAGAGCCGCGCCGACCTCGAGCGGTTGACATCAGATACGGTCGCAAAAATCCGCGGCATGGCGGTCACCTATCACATGGTGCCGGCCGACGCGAAGGCGCTGTCGCAATTTCCGAAGCTCGAAATCATCGCGAGCTTCGGCGTCGGCTACGACCACGTCGATTCGGCTTATGCGCGTGAGCACAATATCGTCGTCACCAATACGCCCGATGTGCTGACGGAAGAAGTCGCCGACGTCGCGATGGGGCTTCTGATCGCGACCTTGCGCGAATTCGTCAAGGCCGACCGCTATCTGCGCGCCGGCCAGTGGCAGACCCAGAACTATCCCTTGAGCGCCGGTTCGCTGCGCGACCGCAAGATCGGCATCGTCGGCATGGGCCGCATCGGACAGGCGATCGGCCGCCGGCTCGAGGCCTCGCGCGTCCCGGTTTGCTATCATTCGCGCAATCCGTCGCCGGCCGTGTCCTACCAGCATTATCCCGACTTGATGGAGATGGCGAAGGCGGTCGATACGCTGATCGTCATCGTCCCCGGCGGCGCCTCGACCGCCAAGATGATCAATGCCGACGTGTTGCAGGCGCTTGGTCCGCGCGGCGTTTTGATCAACGTCGCGCGCGGCTCCGTCGTCGACGAGCCGGCGCTGGTCGCGGCGCTGAAATCCGGCACTATCCTCGCCGCCGGGCTCGATGTGTTTGCCAACGAGCCGAACGTGCCGGACGAGTTGATGGCCATGCAAAATGTCGTGCTGTTGCCACATATCGGCTCAGCTTCGGTGGTAACGCGGAACGCCATGGATCAACTGGTCGTCGACAACCTGAAAAACTGGTTTGCCGGCAAGGCGCCCTTGACGCCTGTTCCGGAGACCCCGGTGAAGGGACGCTGATGGTGCTTGGGCGTTCAGGCATTACGGCAGCAGCGCTGACGGCGCTGCTCGCGCTTGCGCCGCAGGTCTCGGCGCAGGATGCCTCGGCCCTGAAAAAGGAAATGGTCGGGCAGTGGGAGCTTGCGACGACCGAGCGCAGCAAGACGTGCGTCATCACGATGAAGGGCGATGCGACCCCGCAAGGGCTCAAGCTCGAGCTTGAGCCCGGTTGCGCCAAGGCATTGCCGTTCACCAAGGACATCACGGCCTGGAATATCAAGGGGCTGGACATCGTGCGGCTGCAGGACGCGGCGGGCCAGCCGGTGATCGACTTCACCGAAGTCGAGAGCGGCATTTTCGAGGGCCTGCGGACCGGCGAGGGCGTCTACATCCTGCAGAACCTCGCTGCCGCCCGCTCGCTCGCCAAGTCGATGGACCAGATGATCGGCGACTGGTCGATGGTTCGCGGCAATGGGCAGACGGTCTGCGGCCTGACCCTGACCAACACCGAGGCGACGGGCGATAATTTCCAGGTGTTCCTGAAGCCGAAATGCGATCCGGCGGTTGCGGCCTTTGCGCCAAACCAGTGGCGGCTGGAGCGCGGACAGATGATCCTGATGTCGGCCAAAGGCGAAACCTGGCAGTTCGAGGCCGACGACAATGCGCAATGGCGGCGCGTGCCTGATACCGCCGATCCGCTGATCATGGTCCGGGGGCAGTAGACCGGCGGCCGGCCGCCCGGCTGGGCTGGCTCCCGAAATATTTCCAGAACGCCTGTCGATCCGGCGCCGTCCCGTTCGTCGTCTCCCATAGCGAGCCAGTTTTGCGGGCGATCACCGCCGCAACTCGCCTCAACGGGAGTTTTGCCATGCGCTTCATGTATATCGTTACTTCGTCCCAGCCCGACAAAGGCCCGACGCCGGCTTTGATGGAGGCGATGGGCAAGCTCGCCGAACGGGAGATCAAGGCCGGCCGTATGCTCGACACCGGCGGCTTGATGCCGATTGCCATGACCGGGGCGCAGGTCAGGATAACGGACGGCAAGCTTGGCGTGATCGATGGACCGTTCGTCGAGAGCAAGGAGCTGATCGGCGGTTACGCAATCTTCGAGCTCGCGGGACATGGAAGAGGCCGTGGCCGCCGCGAGGGAGTTCATGCAACTGCACATCGAGCATATGCCGGGCTGGGAAGGCACCTGCGAAGTTCGCGTGCTGGCGACGCCCGGCGTGGATGGCGCATGCGAGGTCGGCATTCGCGCTCACGCCTGATGCGCACGTTCGGCGCACACAGTCGGCGGCGATGACGGCCGCCGACATCAATCGCACCATCCTCGCGGTTTGGCGCATCGAACAGCCGCGCCTGATCACGGGGCTGTCGCGAATGCTGCGCGACGTGCCGCTGGCGGAGGATTTGACCCAGGAAGCCCTGGTCGCGGCGCTGGAGCATTGGCCCGCCAGCGGCGTGCCGGAGAAGCCCGGAGCGTGGCTGATGGCGCTGGCCAAGCGCCGTGCGCTGGATCATCTGCGCCGCCGCAGCATGCTCGCGCGTAAGCATGAGATGCTGACGCGCGACCTCGAGCAGGAGCAACTGGCGATGCCGGACCCGGACGCCGCACTCGACGACGATATTGGTGACGAGCTGCTGCGGCTGATCTTCACCGCCTGCCATCCGAGACTGTCGCGCGAGGCGCGCGCGGCGCTGGCGCTCCGGATGATCTGCGGTCTGACCACGGAAGAGATCGCGCGCGCCTTCCTGCAGCCGGAAGCGACCATCGCCCAGCGCATCGTGCGGGCGAAGCGGACGCTGTCCGAATCCGGACTGGCCTACGAAACGCCACGCGGCGAGCAGCTTTCGGAACGGCTCGCCTCGGTGCTGGAGGTCGTCTATCTCATCTTCAACGAAGGCTATACGGCCGCCCGCGGCGACGAATGGCTGCGGCCGCAGCTCTGCAACGACGCGCTGCGCATGGGCCGCGTGCTGACGCTGGTCGCGCCGCAGGAAGCTGAAGCCCACGGCCTGCTCGCGCTGATGGAGTTGAATGCTTCGCGCACCGCGGCGCGCACCGACGCATCCGGCGATCCGATTCTCCTGATGGACCAGAACCGCGCGCTGTGGGACCGGCTTCAGATCCGCCGCGGGTTGCTGGCGCTGGCGCGAGCCTGCGAACTCGGCGGCAGGTGCGGATTCTATGCACTGCAGGCCGCGATCGTCGCCTGTCACGCCAGGGCCGCTACACCTGATGAAACGGAGTGGCCGCGCATCGCCGAGCTCTACGCCAAATTGGGCGCGCTGGTGCGCTCGCCGATCATCGAGCTCAACCGCGCCGTGGCGGTCGGTATGGCCGAAGGGCCGGCGGCTGCGCTTGCGATCGTGGACGGATTGGCGGGCGAGCCCGCGCTGAAGACCTATCACCTCTTCCCAAGCGTCCGCGGCGATCTGCTTCGCAAGCTCGGCCGCGTTGCAGAAGCCCGCGCGGCGTTCGAGCTCGCGTCAACGCTTGCGACCAACAAGCGCGAACGCGAATTGTTGCGGCGGCGGGCCACTGAGACGAGCCGTGGCGCGCCGAAGCCGTCCTGACTTCAGATGAACCGGAACTGCGACCGCTCGCGTTTGGCGAGTTTCGGAAGCGCCTGCCCGAGAATGATGTTCTTGAAGTGGTCGGTCTGCTGATGCTCGGCAAAGGCCGCCTCGCCTGAAAATACCTCGTAAAAGAAGAATTCTCGTGGCTTTGCGATGTTCTGGTGAATCTGGAACTGTCTGACGCCGGGCTCACGCTGTGCCTGCGGCAGAAAATCCTTGAGAAGCTCCGCGACGGTGGCTTCCTCGCCCGAATTGACTTCCCAGAATGCAGTGACGACCAGGTTCTGGTTAGCGTTGCTTGTGACAGCCATGGCGTTCTCCTGTGAAACATCCAGCACGTGCTCGTTGGAGCGGCGATGCGGATCACAATGGCTGATCTTGCGACAAGAATGCTTCGGTACATGTCGAATAATGATGTCAATGTCGAAGCCGGAACCAGCTTGGCGATGCGCGCGTTTCCCCGGAGATAGTTTGACTGGAGCAGCCGCATGGCCAAAAAGACCGTGCTCGCCATCGGCATCGAGCCTTCCTTCGTCGACTTTAGCGCCTTCCCGGGGCTCACGGCCGAACTGATGACGAGCTATGTTGGAGCTCAGATCGAGCAGCTTCGCGCGATCGGCTATGAGGCCGATAGCTGCCTGATCGATCTCGGCGACACCGCCGAAGCCGTCGCCGCGGCGGCGCTGGGCGCAAAGCATTATGACTGCGTGGTGATCGGCGCCGGGCTACGTGAGCCGCGAGAGCGACTGCACTTGTTCGAGCGGATCATCAATCTGGTTCACCTCGCCGCGCCGCAGACGCGCATCTGCTTCAACACCACGCCGGCTGACACCGCCGAGGCGGTGCAACGATGGGTCGCGCCGTGAGTGCGCTTGCGTTCAGGTGGTACGGAAGGCGCCGAGCAGGCTGCCGATGATCTTTTGCCCGCGGGCACGGAGCCTTTTCGGATTCTCTGCCCCGGGCAGCAACAGCGCCACCTCGCAGATCATCGCATCAACCATGCGGCTCAGGAGTTCGATATCCTCGAAATCGAGCTCGCCCTGGCGCTTTAGCGCGGCAAGCGTCGCGGTGAGCAGGGCCATCGGATGGGCTTCCTCGATCTCCCGATAGCGGGCATTGCCGAGCACCGCCGGCGCTTCCTGGATGACGATGCGCGCATAGGCCGGCTCGAGGCAGGCGTCGAGATAGGCTTCGATGCCCTCGGTCAGGCGGTCCCATATCTTGCGCTCCATCTTCGCTCGCGCTTCGATCCGGGCCGCGGCCTCGATCTGCAGCGCGACGACCACGGCGTCGAACAGCGCCTTCTTGTCCTCGAAGTGGTGATAGAAGGCGCCCCGCGTCACGCGCGCCGCGCGCGAAATCGCCTCGATTCCCGCCGCCTGGTAGCCCTCGCTCGCAAAAATGTCCCGGCCGGCCGCCAGCAGCGCCTGCCTCGTGGCTTCCGTGTATTCCTCGCGGCGGGTTCGTTCGCGTCCAGCTTCCTGCATGCCCCGACATACCACTTGACGCTTAGGATCCTATCAACATATAACATACATACGGTATGTAAAAAACATATGGTATGAGTTTAGGGTGAACCCGTGGGAGCTTTGGGAGGAGAGGTGATGAACAGCGATCGAATGTTTGAATTGGCGCAGGCTCTGGCGGTCGCGAAGAGCCGCCAGGACGTGCCGGCAGCGCTAAAGGTCCTCCACGACGAGATGGTGCTGGAAAACCCGGCCTTCGGAACCACCGCCCGTGGTCTTGCAGAGAACGAGAAGGTGCTGAGCCGGTTCTTCGCTTCGTTCCCTGACTACAATGTCACCCTGGAGGACCATGCCGCCAATGACGATACGCTCGTCTGCTGGGGCCGCGTGCAGATGACAATGACCGGCGATCGTTTCGGCGTGGTGCCGAACGGCAGTCGCGCAGACCTCCCGGTATTCATCCAGTTTGCGTTCAAGGACGACCGGATCGTCCACGAGCGGTTCTTCTTTGACCTTGCCGAACTCTGCGCGCAGTCCGGCGTCTCAACCGACGCGGTACGCCGCAGGATATTTGGCGATGCCGGCGTCCGGCAGCTTGCTGCCGAATGACTTCCGCCCGCGAATCAGGACCCAGATGATGACAGTAGATCCACGCGTCAAACCGGTCGCCGCGATCAGGACGGCACCATTGTTCGACATCGTCGTCGATCTCAATCCGAAACTGAACATCGGCGATGGTCCGCTCGGCCGCCGCATCCTGTTCGGTGCGGCCGGAGGCACCTTCGAAGGCCCAAAGCTGCGCGGCGAGGTGGTGCCCGGCGGCGGCGACTGGGCGCTGTTTCGAGCCGATGGCGCGATGTCGCTCGACGTTCGCCTGACGCTGCGCACGCATGACGGCGCGCTGGTGCACATGACCTATGGCGGCCGCTGGATCACGCCGCCCGAATTGCGATCAGAAATGGCTGATCCCGCGAAACGGTATCAGGTTGACCCGTCGCGCTATTACTTCCGCACCAACCCGCTGTTCGAAACCGGGGCGGAACAATATGCCTGGATGAACGACATCGTCTGCGTCGGGTCGGGATACCTGGTCGAGGGCGGCATCGCCTACAATGTTTCCCAGATCGTCTGACGGATGCGCATTCACGCCGCCGGAGCCGATCCGCGCTGGCGGATGATCGTCCAGATCCAGGCCATCGCGATAAGCGCCACAGCGGCATAAGGAGCCCAGGCTTGCGGCTCTCCCATCGTCCGGAGTGTCATACCGCTCAGGAGGCACCAGAGCACGGGGATCGGCAGCAGCCATGGCACAAGCCTGCCGCGGGCGAGCAGCAGAACGCCGAGGGTCGCGATCGCCGTCGGATCCGGCGCGATGCCGAAGACTTCGGATGAGGCCAAGCCGCGCCCCTGAAGCGGCGCAAGCAATGGCTGTCCGGCAATTCCGGAGGCAAGGAGGAGATATCCTGTCCAAGCGACTGGCCCGCGGCGGTCGAAGGCAAGGCCATCGCGCAAGGACAAGATGAGGAGCAGCCCAGCTTCGACGGCGAAAGCCGGCGCGACATAGGCGGCAGCCCAGTTGACGGTCGCGTAGCGGTTCCACAGAAAGGACCACCCGACGAAGATCCAGAGGATCGCCAGGATGAGTGAGATCCAACGTGCAAAGACTCCCGGCCGCCACGCGATGAGCAGGATGATGAGGAGGCCGGCGGCGAGCGTCACGACGTGCAGTGGCCAGAGCGCCGCATTGTGCGTTTCGAACATGCGCCAGTAGACGCGCGGCGAAAACAGCAGGAAATCCTCCGCGCGATAGGTCCACCACTCCGACATCAAAGCGCCTGCACGTGAGCCGAGATGCGCTGCCGCGTGGCGAGGTCCGGCATCGGTCCGGCGGCGGCCGAGAGGTTTTCGCGCACGTGGTCGACGCGGGTGGTCGCCGGAATTGCGACGGTGACGGCCGGGTGAGACAGGATGAACTTCAGCATGAGCTGCGCCCAGCTCGACACCCCGAGTTCGGCCGCCCACTCCGGCAGCGGCTTATTCTTGAGGCGATTGGTCAGCTCGCCCTGCCGGAACGGCCGATTCACAATCACCGCAATCCCGCGCTCTGCCGCCAGCGGCAGCAGCCGTGCCTCCGCCTCGCGATCGACGACATTGTAGGAGAGCTGCACGAAATCGATAGGCTCGTTTCGCATAATCTGTTCGACAAGATCATGACGGCGGCCTTCGGAGGTGGTGATTCCAACGTAACGCACGGTACCGGCGGCTTTCATCTGGAGCAGCGTCTGCAGATGCGCCTTCCACGCGAGCAGGTTGTGAACCTGGACGAGGTCGAACTTCGGCACGCCCCAGAAGCGACGCGATTGCTCGATCTGGGCGGGGCCTGCCGTCGCCGAGGACGTCCAGACCTTTTCGGCCGAGAAGAGCGCAGCCGGCCGCCCGAGCTTTTGAAGGCCGTAGCCGACCACCGGTTGCGACGAGCCATACATGGGAGAGGAATCGATCATGCGGCCGCCCGCCTCGAAGAAGGCGGCCATGACGTTTGCGCATTCGTCCCTGAGCACCGGATCGTTGCCGACATTGAAGGTGATCCAGGTTCCCAGTCCGACGATCGGCATCTCCTCGCGGCTCGAGGGAATAGGACGGCGCGCGGGCTGGCCTTGTTGGGCACGCAGAGAGGTCGGCAAGAGCGCGGCAGCGGTTGTTGCAAAGGATGTTTGCAGGAACGTTCGGCGTGTCGTCTGCATCCGAGGCTCCATCATCGCGGCGCACGGATCCAATATGCGGCGCGCGCCATCCTCAGCTAAACAGCATTAGATCAGCTTCAGTCCCCTCAAACTTGCGTGACCGTTCCCGCCGACGACGATGTGGTCGCGCACGGAGATGCCGAGTGGCGCAGCGATAGGGATCGTATGTCGTGCGACAAGGCGCTTCGCATAAACAACGCCTCCGGCGGGACGGATCCGCACGAGCAAAAGGCCGCCCCATTTGAGGCGGCCCTTTGTGTGGTTCGACCGTGCCATCGCGCTATGGTCGCCGGATCAATCGTACAGCATCCTGGTTCGCACCTCGTTGCGGGCCAATCCGTCGATTTCCGCAAGCGCCAGCGCGCCCCTCAGTTCCTCAAGCCAGTCCAGAAGTTTGTCGACCAGGTACTCCGGGCTCATCGAAAGAGCCGCGCCTCTCATCCGCTCTGCTAGCTGATTCATCATCGATCCCCTCTCAATCGAGAATGAGCAACCCCCTCTCATCCGATGAACCACTCTCTCACGCGTTCGCCAAAGCGCGAAGCGGAGAGTTAATAAATGGTAAATGCAGGCGACTAGCTAGATCAGCCGCATCCCCTTCAGGCTCGTATGCCCGTTCTTGCCGACGATGATGTGGTCGTGCACGGAAATGCCGAGCGGCTTTGCGATCTCGACGATCGCTTTGGTCATGTGGATATCGGCCTGCGACGGCGTCGGATCGCCGGAGGGATGATTGTGTGGCGGTATGCGGTTCGCAATAACCATGTGCATTGGTTGCATTTAGGTATGATATTAACCTGTTGGTTGTCGTTTGTGACTTTCGAGATTATGGGGTGTTCAAATGGAGCGCGAGACCTGGCAGCAATTGCTCTCATTGGAAAGTCGCGATCTCGTTTCTGCGTGGTTCAACAAGATACATAGTCGAGACTTGAACGCACGCAGAGCGAAGGAGATTACAGCGGCGGCGAAGCAAGGACGGGAGTTCTTTCGTAACTCGGATGCAGCCGATTATTCAGTCAAACCGCTACTCACTTTCTATGGCGTGGCCAGTTTGGCGCGTGCGCTGACGCTGCTCTTGAAGCGCGGTGGCGGCGAAGAAGGGCTCACGAAAGGCCACGGACTTGAGACGATTGACTGGAGTAAACACCTCTCTGGCGACCTATCGGTTGGACTAGCTGCGTTGAGCGGATTGAAAATCCGGACGTGTTCCGGACTTTTCTCAGACCTTGCGAAATATACCGAGAACCGACTGTCGATGCATGTGAGGTCTGGTGCTGTCGATTGGAGGCTTAAGTACGATCAGCCCATCCTTGGAGATGAAATCGCACTCGGGCAGCTCACGGCACGCATTCCGGATCTTTCAAAAGAGCATCGCGTCATAGGGGCCGACGCTATGTACGCTTCCATCAATGAGATTAAATATGAACACGCGAGTGGAGTGACCATCAAGGTCCCGAGCAAGGCATTCAGGGTCTTCGAAGAATCCTATTGTAAGCTTGGATATGTCACGAAGGATGCCGACCAATGGACGACCTTGACGGGTAGTGCCGATCTGTTTTCAAAGAGTACCCCTCAATTTATGCACGCGTATGTCCACAAGATGTTCGGGAGTATCCCAAATCTGTTTCTCATTGCGCCGATGCCGAGCGGTAACAGATACTCGCAGCTATGCGTGACTTACATGGTCGGATTTGTGCTGGGTATGTTGGCGCGCTATTTCCCAACACATTGGGTGTCTGTGGCGCAAGCCAATAAAGGCGACGCTCTGTGGCCTACCCTCAATCGGGCTCAGCGCTTTGTTGAGGAGACGTTCCCTGAGCTTGTCGCTGAGATGATTGAAGATATCCTGGCCCATCCATGAATCGCGACGCGCTCTTTCGCTTCATACAAGCAAGGTGCGCCGTTCCTATCGGCCTAGATTAGATCAGCTTCAGTCCCCTGAAGCTCGCGTGCCCGTTCTTGCCGACGATGATGTGGTCGTGCACGGAAATGCCGAGCGGGGTCGCGATCTGGATGATCGCTTTGGTCATGTGGATATCGGCCTGCGACGGCGTCGGATCGCCGGAAGGGTGGTTGTGCACGAGGATCAGTGCGGTCGCCGACAGTTCAAGCGCCCGCTTGATCACCTCGCGCGGATAGACCGGGGTATGGTCGACGGTGCCGGTCTGCTGCACCTCGTCGGCGATCAGTTGATTGCGCTTGTCGAGGAACAGCAGGCGGAACTGCTCCTTGTCGGCAAACGCCATCCCGCTCCGGCAATACTCGATCACGTCGTTCCAGGACGAGAGCGCAATCTTGCGCTTGATCTCACCCTTCGCGACCCGGCTCGCCGCCGCGGCGAGCAGCTTGATCTGGTTGATCGAGGCCTCGCCGATGCCGTCGACCTCGCGCAGGCGTGCCACCGGCGCGTGAATGACCTCGGCAAACGAGCCGAATTTTTTCAACAGCGCTTTCGCCAGTGGCTTGGTGTCGCGCCGGGGCAGGGCCGGAAACAGCGCCATCTCCAGCAGCTCGTAGTCGCTCAGCGCCTCCGGTCCGGCGCCGTAAAACCGCTCGCGCAGCCGCTCGCGATGGCCGTGATAGTGCGGCGTCTCTGTGGATTGATCCGGGGGATTGCTGGTCTTGGTGGGCATCGGCCGTAACCATGCCGCGCCTGCGAGCTTTTGCAACTCTAAAGTGCGACAGCATCTGAAGAAAGGGCGCCGCACACATAGCGCGGCGCCTTCGCTTCTTACCTGCGATCAGGCCTTCACGGCCGCGAATGCGTAGCCGTTGCCGTCCTTTGTTAGCGTGCCGACATTCGGGAAGCCGAAGTAATAGCCGGCGATCATGCCCTTTTCCGCGATGACGCGGTCGAAGAACGCGCGCCGCGTGGCTTCCCCCTTCGGCCCGTCGGCGTCGAAGGACGAGAACCAGCCGGGATTGCGCACGAACAACTGGTGCATCCCGGTGACGTCGCTCTGGATGAACAACTGCTGCCCGCCCGAAGCGACCAGGAACGACATGTGGCCGACGGTGTGGCCGGGCGTGGCAATCGCCTTGACGCCGGGCGCGAGGTCGGCTCCGTCACTGTACTGCTTGATGTTCTTCCAGGTCGGGAAAGTTGCCTGGATTCGCTTGACGAGGGGCCGCATATTCTCGGGCATCTTCTCGACCAGCGCCGGATCGGTCCAGAACTTGTACTCCACCTCGGGCATCAGGATTTCCGCATTCGGGAAAACCTGCGCGTTGGTTTCTTTCACCCACAGCCCGGAAATGTGGTCGGGATGGAAATGCGAGATCACGACCGTTGAAACCGTCGCCGGATCAAGGCCAGCCGCCTTCATGTTGTCGGCGAGCTTGCCCACTGTCGCAGGGCCATTGCCGCCAAAACCGGTGTCGAACAGCACGACCTTGCCGCCAGTCCGGATCGCGGTGACAGTGAAGGGATTGTCGAACTTGTCCGGGTTGATGCTGGCAGCCGTCAGCGCCTTCTTGATGTCCTCAAGCGAGGCGTTCTTGATCATTCCCTCAGTGGCGGCGCGCTCGACACTGCCCTCATGCAGGCTGAAGGCCTCGATCTCGCCGACCTTGTATTTGAGGCTATCAGCGGCGCGCTGCGCATGCGCCGCGCCGATGAAAGAAACCGGTCCCTTGAGGCCGAAAACGAGTGCTGCCCCCGTGCTCCCGAGGACCAGATCGCGACGTGAAATCTCGAACATTGCGCTTGCTCCCTTGGTTGATCCCCAGCCCGCCAGAGGCTCTCGCTGCCGGAAGGCGCCCCGTGCCGAGTCCTACACCGGCGCGCCCGGCCTATTCCGCAAAGGTTAGGATTAGTTGACTGGCGGCAGGAAGGCGATGTCGTATTGAGAACGACTTGCAACAGGCCGCTTTGGCAGCAAGCAGTCGCGTCGTTCATCGCAACCAAAAAGTTGAGCCGACTGCGTTCGATGTAGCCGGATTGGGGCGAAGCGGAGTTTAGGCGGCCGCCAGCGGCTTCTCGCCGTTGCGCTCTGACAGCGTGAAGATCTCGACGCCGGTCGCGGTCACGCCGACCGAATGTTCGAATTGCGCCGAAAGCGAGCGGTCACGCGTCACCGCGGTCCAGCCGTCGGACAGGATTTTTACATGCGGCTTGCCGAGATTGATCATCGGCTCGATGGTGAAGAACATGCCGGGCTTGAGCATCACGCCTTCACCAGGCCGGCCGATATGGATGATGTTGGGCTCGTCGTGGAACATGCGCCCGAGGCCATGGCCGCAGAAATCGCGCACCACGCTCATGCCCTGCGGCTCGACAAAACTCTGGATGGCATGGCCGATGTCGCCGGTGGTGGCGCCGGGCTTCACCGCGGCGATGCCGCGCATCATTGCCTCATAGGTGACTTCGATCAGCCGCTCGGCCTTGCGGGCGATCGGAGCAATCACATACATCCGGCTGGAATCGCCATACCAGCCGTCGACGATGAAGGTGACGTCGATATTGACGATGTCGCCTTCCTTCAGCGCGCGGTCGCCCGGCATGCCGTGGCAGACCACGTGATTGATCGAGGTACAGGTCGAGTAGCGGTAACCGCGATACATCAGCGTCGCCGGATAGGCGCCATGGCTGAAGGCGAAGTCGCGGACGAATTCGTCGATCCGCGACGTCGGAACGCCCGCCTTGACGACGTCGGTGAGCTCGTCGAGGCATTTGGCCACCAGCGCGCCGGCCTTGCGCATGCCGGCGAAGCCGCTGGCGCCATGCAGCTTGATCTGGCCGGTTTTTCGCAAGGAGGTGTCGGTGGCTTCGATATAGCTCATGGGCGGGTCATACTTCTGGAACGGAAAAAGGGCTGATTTTGAATGCCTAATTTAATGATCCAACCGGTCAGTGCAAGCCGAGGTTGGGCCACGGCGCGGCTTTAAAAGGCTTGCATCTAGCCGGAAACTTCCACCACGGGCTCGACCGGCAGCGCGCCGCCGCGGACCCGGATTTCGCGGACCGGATAGGGAACACGGATCCCCTCCCGCTTGAACGCATCCCACAGCGCCAGCATCACGTCGCTTTTGACGTTGTCGAGTCCGTCAGGATCGGGCAGCCAGAAGGTCAGGGAGAACTTCATGCCGGCCTCGGCGAATTCGGTCAGGATGCAGTTCGGAGGCTTGTTCTTGATGGCGCGCGGCACGGCGCCGGCGATGTCGATGGCCAGCTTGCACACCGCTCGCGGATCGGCGTCGTAATTGGTGCTGAACAGCACCTTCACCAGCGTGTTCTTGTCGGTATAGGTCCAGTTCACGACCTTCTGCGTCACCAGATCCTCGTTCGGGATCAGGAACTCGCGGCCGTCGCCGGCGGCAACCGAGATGTAGCGCGTCTTCATCGTGCTGATGCGCCCGGTGTTGTCGCCAATGGTGACGAGATCGCCCGGCTTCACCGACTTGTCGACCAGGAGGATGATGCCGCTGATGAAGTTGGCGACGATCTTCTGCAGGCCGAGGCCGATACCGACGCCGGCCGCGCCGGTGAACACCGCGAGCGCCGCGAGGTTGATGCCGACCGCGCTCAGGGCAACTGCGATGGCAAATACCATCAGCGTGAACCGGACGATCTTGACCAGCAGCACCTGGATCGACGGCGTCAGATCGCCGGACCGGGTGATGCGCCCTTCCACGAAATTGCTGGCGATGTTGGTCAGCCACAGCGCCACGATCAGGAGCGCGCCGAGCTTGATAAGGAGCAGCGGCGTCAACCTGAGATCGCCGAGCACGATCGAGACCGAGTCGAGCGCCTCGACCACCGGCTCGAGCTGGCCCAGGACGCTCAGGGCCACGACCAGCCAGGCCGAGATCGACACCAGCCGGACCACGAAGGTATTGCGGATCACCGAGGTAACGAGGTTGATGACCAGCCACGCGAAGGCGAGCTTGGCGGCAACCGCGAGCAGATAGCTACGGCTCGGCCAGGTCGACGCGATCATGACCCCGCGCGCCAGCGTCATCAGAAGGGCGAACACCGCCGTCGACGTGCTGCCGACCAGCACGCGGACGAACAGCCGGAACGGCGCCGGCCAGCCCATCGCAACCGACGAAACGTCTATCCTGGAGCGCACGGCGGTCGCGCCGGCCCAGGCGATGCCTGCGGCCGTCAGGATCAGCCCCAGTTGCAGATAGAACCAGGGCGAGGTGACCTCCGCGCCGACCGAACGCGCGGCGTTGTGCAGGATCTCGATGATCTCTTTCAGGTCCATCGGAAATTCTCGTTCGAGGCTCTGGCCCCATCAGACAAAGGTGATTCGCGAATAGCAGGCAGATTCTCACAGGCGACGTGCGGATGCCATCGATACGCCGCAACGGGGCAAGGTCAGGCCGGTAAATCGGGCACATTGCCGCGATCGCATAAATGGGTTGGCGATCAAGTGTGGCAACGATAAGGATGCAATTGCAAGTATTTGCGACGATATCGGAGGTTCATGACTTCTCTCGACTCGGTCAGCATCGCCATCTTTCTGGGCGCCATTCTGGTGATGGCGGGCATCCTGTCGAGCCTGCTTGCGTTGCGCTTCGGGGCGCCGCTGCTGCTGGTGTTCCTCCTGATCGGCATGCTGGCGGGGGATGCCGGGCCGGGCCAGCTCAGCTTCGATGATGTCCGCACCACCTATCTGGTCGGCTCGGTGGCGCTGGCGCTGATCCTGTTCGACGGCGGCTTGCGAACCAAGTTTCAGAGCATTCGCACGGTGCTTGCCCCATCGATGGTGCTGGCGACAGTTGGCGTGCTGCTCACCGCGCTGATATCAGCGCCCGTGGCCAAATATGCGCTCGACCTGAACTGGACCGAGTCGCTGCTGGTCGGCGCGGTGGTGGCGTCGACCGATGCTGCCGCGGTGTTTCTGCTCGTCCACACCCAGGGCCTGCGCCTGCGTCCCCGTGTGGGGGCGACGCTGGAAGCGGAATCCGGCACCAACGATCCGTTCGCGATCTTCCTCACCTTGATGCTGGTCGAATTCATCTCCATCGGTCAAAGCTCACCCGGACATGTCGCATTCGAACTCGCGCGCGAAGGTCTGCTCGGTGCCATCTTCGGCGTGGTCGGCGGTCGTCTGGTGGTGCTGGCGCTCAATCACATGGCGCTGCCGCAGGGCTTGCATGCGCCCTTCGTCACGACCGCTGCATTGGTGGTTTTCGGTGTAGCGCAGATTGCACACGCGTCGGGCTTTCTCGCGGTCTATCTCGCGGGAATCATCGTCGGCAACCGGCCGACGCGCGCCCATAATTCGGTGGTGACGTTTCTCGATGCCGCGACCTGGCTGGCGCAGATCGTGATGTTCGTCCTGCTCGGGCTGCTGGCGTCGCCGCAGCGCCTGCTGGATAGCGTCGGTCCGGCCGTGATCGTGGCGCTGGTGCTGATGCTGGTGGCGCGGCCGATCGCGGTGTTGCTGTGCCTGGTACCGTTCCGATTCAACTGGCGGGAAAAGATCTTCATCGCCTGGACCGGCCTGCGCGGCGCGGTCGCGATCTTCCTCGCCTCGATCCCGATGCTGGTCGGATTGCCAAAGGCCTATCTCTATTTCGACGTCGCTTTTGTCGTGGTCATCATCTCGCTCTTGCTGCAGGGCTGGACACTGGCGCCGGCGGCGCGATGGCTGCACGTGGCGCTGCCGCGCATCGAACGCGGTCCGCGGCGCGTCGAGCTCGATCTGCCCGGGCAGCTCGAGCAGCAACTGGTCGGCTACCCTGTGCGGGCGAAGAGCCTGTATTTCCGTCGTGGCCTTACGCCATCCTGGTCGAAGCCGACGCTCGTGATCCGCGACGAGCGGATTCTCTCGCCCGCCGAGGCCGATCCGATCGAAGCCGGCGACTACGTCTATCTGCTGGCGCCGCCGGAAAAGGCCGAGGCGCTGGACCGTTTCTTTGTCGATATGCCGCCGAGCACGGCGCCCGACCCGCATCTGCTCGGGGATTTCATGGTGTCGGGCGAGCACACGCTGGGTGAACTGGCGGAGGTCTATGGCGTCGCCATCAGTGACGATCAGGGCAAGCTGACGTTATCGGATTATTTCGATATCCATCTCGACCACACGCCGAAAGCAGGCGCGGAGCTGGTATTGGATCCCATCGTCCTTGTCGCACGCAATATCAGCGGCGGCCGCGTCAACGTGGTTGGCCTGCGGCTGCCGGAAGACGAGGAGAAGGTCTTGCCCCTGACAAGCTGGCAGGCCTTCAAGCGCAAGCTTGCGGAGGTCTGGTCGTCGGTGGCAGGCGTTTGATCGCCGCAGCCTTCCTTGGCTGTGGTCCGTCACAGGGCGCGCCGTTTGGATTCGACGCGGGGCGCGTTGCGCCGCAGTTACTCCTCCAGCGTAAACCCGACCCGCAAGGTGACCTGGTAATGGCGAACCGATCCATTTTCGATATGGCCTCTGGTCTGCACGACCTCGAACCATTTCAATTCGCGAATGGTCTTTGATGCGCGGGTGATGGCGTTCTGAATGGCATCCTCGATGCTTTTTTCGGACGATCCGGCGAGATCCAGGATCTTGTAAACGTGATCCGTCGTTCCAGCGGTACTGGGCATTGCAAACCTCCGTTGCGGCGATTGGTGCCTGCTTCCTCCTGTTCAACGTTCTGATGCGATCAGGAGCGTGTCTATTCTGAACGAGTTCTCAAGCTCTTCAGTTCCGTCGAAAGCCGTCGGCTAATAGGCGATTCAGCGAACAAAAAAGGCCCCAGCCGTCGGCTGAGGCCTTCCCGTCAAGTGCTATGCACCCTCAATAGATGTAGGGAGCGCAGACGTACACGGTGCGCGGACCATACTTGGTAAAGATGGTCTTGTAGCAGCTTCCGCCGACATAGAACGACGTTCCAAAGTGGCGATGGCCCCAGTGACCATGCCCATGATGTCCATGATGACCGTGGCCGTGATGACCATGTCCATGATGACCGTGACCGTGGCCATGATGGCCACCATGCTTGCCGCCGGCGGACGCCGGTGCGACCGCAGCCGCGGTCATGGCAACGGCGGCGACGGCAGCGAGGGTAATCTTGCGAAACATTTACATTCTCCAATCCAGGCGTGATTGCCTGCTATGCCTGTGAGACGAGCCGCGTACGGAGAAAGTTCGAGGGATTTTTATGAACGCGCGTTCAGGTGTGACCTGCAGCACGCAGCAAGCGTTCAGTGGCACCCGCCTTTGCTCGTGCGGTCAGGAAGGGCGATCCTGCGCAGGTCTGATGCAATATCCGCAGTTGAGGAACGAACCGAGTATCATTAGCCTGCGGGGCAAGGCCGCTTCACGCCCGCACGGTGGAAACGCAGGAGAGACACAACAATGTCCGGACCCTCTGACGACCAGCTCGGCTTTGCACCCGATTATGATTCTCCCGTTCCCTATATGCAGCGGACCCGCGACTACTACGCGGCGATCGGCTACACCACGCCCTACCGCTGGGCGCATTATGTCGACGCGCCGTTCCAGTCGCTGAAAAAGCCGCTCGCGCAATCGCGCGTCACCATCGTCACCACGGCCGCCCAGTATGATCCCACCAAGGGCGATCAGGGACCGGGCGCGGCCTACAACGGCAGCGCCAAGTTCTACCAGGTCTATGACGGCGACACCTCGAAAGAGCACGATTTGCGCATCTCGCATATCGGCTACGACCGCAAGCACACCACGGCAACCGACAGCGGCACCTGGTTTCCGCTGCCGCAGCTTCTGAAAGCCGCCGCCGCGGGACGGATCGGCGAGGTTGCGCCGCGCTTCTTCGGGGCGCCGACCAATCGCAGTCACCGCGTCACCATCGACGTCAATGCGCCCGACATTCTCGCCCGCTGCCTTGCCGACAAGGTCGATGCCGCCGTGATCGTGCCGAACTGCCCGGTCTGCCATCAGACTTCTGCTCTGGTGGCTCGCCACCTCGAAGCCAACGGCATCGCCACCGTGGTGATGGGCTGCGCCAAGGATATTGTCGAATACGCGGCCGCGCCGCGCTTCCTGTTTTCGGACTTCCCGCTCGGCAATTCCGCCGGCAGGCCGCATGATTTGGAGTCGCAGGCGCTCACGCTCGAGCTGGCGCTGCGGCTGCTCGAGTCCGCGGCCGGCGCGCGCACCACGATGCAGTCACCGCTGCGCTGGAGCGAGGATGCTTCCTGGAAGCTCGACTACAACAACATCTCGCAGATGAGCCCGGAAGAACTGGCGCGCCGCCGCGCCGAGTTCGACAAGCAGAAGGAAATCGCGCGCGGCAACCGGGCGGCGTGACCCCGTCACCCTCCCCTGGAGGGGGAGGGTCGGCTCACATGGAGCGCAGCGAAATGTGAGACGGGGTGGGGTGATCTCTCCACTCGGGCACTGTTGGACGTGGAGAGACCGTCACCCCACCCCGCCGCTGCGCGGCGACCCTCCCCCTCCAGGGGAGGGTGGACTTCACGGCCATCTCTCTCACAAGGGGAGAAGAAGCAGGAGGATACCCCTTTGACCCGACCGTTCGAAGGCGTGAAGATTCTCGACTTCACGCAAGTGCTGGCTGGCCCCTATGCGAGTTACCAGCTCGCGCTGCTCGGGGCCGACGTCATCAAGGTGGAGCGACGCGAGGGCGAGGATATGCGCCGCACGCCGCTGAGCCGCGAATGGGCCGAACGCGGGCTCGCGCCGGGCTGGCAGGCGATCAACGGCAACAAGCGCAGCCTGACACTCGACCTCTCGAGGCCGGAAGCGATCACCATCGCCAAGCAACTCGCCGCCCAGGCCGACGTGGTGATGGAGAATTTCCGCCCGGGCGTGATGGACAAGCTCGGCATCGGCTATGCCGCGCTGTCTGAGATCAACCCGCGGCTGATCTATTGCGCCATTTCCGGCTTCGGCCAGACCGGGCCGGAACGACTGGGAGCCGGCTATGACGGCAAGATCCAGGCGCTATCCGGCATCATGTCGATCACCGGCCATCCCGAGACCGGGCCGACGCGGGCGGGCTTTGCGGTCTGCGACGTGCTGTCGGGAGCGACCGCAGCCTTTGGCGTGTCGAGCGCGCTGTTCCAGCGCACCCATACCGGCAAGGGTCAGATGGTCGACGTCTCCATGCTGGAGGCGACGCTGGCGTTTCTGTCCGGGCAGGTTGCGGACTATTCGGTCGCCGGCCACCGCCAGCAGCTTTCCGGCAATCAGGCCGTGAGCCGAAGGCCCACCGCCAACCTGTTCAAGGCTGGCGACGGCTATCTTCTGCTGGCCGTCAACAGCGAGAAGCAATACCGCGCCTTGATGACCGCGCTTGGCCGCGCCGATGCGCTCGAGGATTCCCGCTTTGCTGACTGGTTTGCCCGTCAGGAAAACGAGCCGGCGCAGCGGGCCATCATCGAGGAGGCGCTGTCCAAGAAGGACCCGCGCGAGTGGGAAAAGCTCCTGGAAGCCGCAGGCGCGCCCTGTGCCAGCATCTGGAAGATCGAGGAGGTGATCGACCACCCGCAGATCGCCGCGCGCGGCGCCATTCAGGAGATCGATACGCCCTATGGCCGCCTGCGCTTTGCCGGCAGCGGCTTTCAGCTCGCCCATGGCGGCGGACGGCTAGACCGCATGGCGCCCGCGCTTGGCGCCCACACCGACGAGGTGCTGGCCTCGCTCGGCTATGACACGAAGGCGATCGCGGAACTGCGCGCGCGCGAAATCGTCTAGCGGTAGCCGGGGCAGGGGCGCCCTTAGACCTGTCCCGTTTTGAGCATGCCCGCGCATGGCGACCCTGCACCAAGCCGCTTTGAGCGGCCGGGCTTACCGTCTAAAAGACGCCTTTCCCGATCCAAGAAGGATAGATCATGCCCGCCTATCGTTCCCGAACCACGACCCACGGCCGCAACATGGCGGGCGCCCGCGGCCTCTGGCGCGCCACCGGCATGAAGAACGAAGACTTTGGCAAGCCGATCATTGCGGTGGTCAATTCCTTCACCCAGTTCGTGCCCGGCCACGTGCACCTGAAGGACCTCGGCCAGCTCGTCGCGCGCGAAATCGAGAAGGCGGGCGGCGTCGCCAAGGAGTTCAACACCATCGCGGTCGACGACGGCATCGCGATGGGCCATGACGGCATGCTCTACAGCCTGCCGTCGCGCGAAATCATCGCCGACAGCGTCGAGTACATGGTCAACGCGCATTGCGCCGACGCGATGGTCTGCATCTCCAACTGCGACAAGATCACGCCCGGCATGCTGATGGCGGCGCTGCGGATCAACATCCCGACTGTGTTCGTCTCCGGCGGTCCGATGGAATCCGGCAAGGTCAACCTCAAGGGCAAGATCCGCGCGGTCGATCTGATCGATGCCATGGTCGCAGCCGCCGACAGCAATGTCAGCGATGCGGACGTGGAAGTGATCGAGCGCTCGGCGTGTCCGACCTGCGGATCGTGCTCGGGCATGTTTACGGCCAATTCCATGAACTGCCTCACCGAGGCGCTTGGCTTGGCGCTGCCGGGTAACGGGTCGGTGCTGGCGACGCATGCCGACCGCAGGGGATTGTTCGTAGAGGCTGGCCACCTGATCGTCGACCTGGCGCGGCGCTATTACGAGCAGGATGACGAAACTGCATTGCCGCGGACGATCGCCAACTTCAAGGCGTTCGAGAACGCGATGACGCTCGACATCGCCATGGGCGGCTCGACCAACACGGTGCTGCATCTGCTGGCGGCGGCTTACGAAGGCAAGGTGCCGTTCACGATGCAGGATATCGATCGGCTGTCGCGTCGGGTGCCGGTGCTGTGCAAGGTCGCGCCTTCGGTCGCCGACGTGCATCTGGAAGACGTGCACCGTGCCGGTGGCATCATGGCCATCCTCGGCGAACTCGACCGCGCCGGGCTGCTCAACCGCGGCCTGCCGATGGTTCACTCTAAGACGCTGGAAGACGCGCTCGGCCGCTGGGATATCAAGCAGACCAGGAGCGAAAGCGTCCGCAAGTTCTTCACGGCGGCGCCGGGCAATGTGCCGACGCAGGTCGCCTTCAGTCAGGAGCGCCGGTTCGAGGAGCTCGATACCGACCGCGCCACGGGCTGCATCCGCGACGCCGCGCATGCCTTTTCCAAGGACGGTGGCCTCGCGGTGCTCTCGGGCAATCTCGCGCTCGACGGCTGTATCGTGAAGACCGCGGGCGTCGACGAGAGCATTTTGAAGTTCGAAGGACCGGCGCGGATTTTTGAAAGCCAGGATGCCGCGGTCGAAGGTATTTTGGGTGGCAAGATCAAGGCCGGCGACGTCGTCGTGGTCCGCTATGAGGGACCCCGCGGCGGACCCGGCATGCAGGAGATGCTGTATCCGACCAGCTATCTGAAATCGAAGGGCCTCGGAAAGGTCTGCGCGCTGATCACCGATGGCCGGTTCTCCGGCGGCTCCTCGGGCCTGTCGATCGGACACATTTCGCCGGAAGCGGCTGAAGGCGGTCTGATCGGCCTCGTGGAAGACGGCGATCTGATCAAGATCGACATCCCCGCGCGCTCGATCAGCCTCGTGGTGGATGACGCCACGCTGGCGAAGCGCCGCGAAGCCATGCTGGCCCGCGGGGCGGATGCCTGGAAGCCGGCCAAGAAGCGCAGCCGCAACGTGACGACGGCGCTGAAGGCCTATGCCGCGCTGACGACAAGCGCCGCCCGCGGTGCGGTGCGGATTGTGCCGGAGTGAGATTCTAGCCATCGATTGTAGGATGGGTGGAGCGCAGCGATACCCATCAATTCCGGTTTTCATGGCGATGGGTATCGCTGCGCTCCACCCATCCTACAAAACCCTCGCTGCCTACGTCAGCACCTTGACGCCGCCGAGCGCGGTGACGCGGCCGCGCTTGAGCATCACGATCTGTGTCGCGAGCTGGCGCAGCTCGGCCGCGTCGTGGCTGACATAGACCATGGGGATGCCTTCGTCGCGCAGCCGCACCAGGTAGGGCAGGATTTCCTCCTTGCGGCCTTCGTCGAGCGATCCCAGAGGCTCGTCCAGCAACAACAGCCGCGGCTTCGATAACAGCGCACGGCCGAGCGCGACGCGCTGGCGCTCGCCGCCGGAGAGTTTTCCGGGACGGCGATCGAGCAGATGGCCGATATCGAGCAGGTCGGTGATGCGCGCGAATTGCGCGGGATCCGCCGCGAGACGGTTCATGCGCCGGCCGTAGTCGAGGTTTTGCCGCACGTCGAGATGCGGAAGCAGCCGGGCGTCCTGAAACACGTAGCCGATCCGGCGCCGGTGCGGCGGCACGTGGAGGCCTGCGGACGTATCATCGAGCGTCTCATCGTCGAGTGCAATGATGCCGCGATCGGGCCGCAACAGCCCTGCGATCATGTTGATCAGCGAGGTCTTGCCGGCGCCGGACGCGCCGAACAGGCCGGTGACGCGGCCTTGGCTCTCGAAGGAAGCCTCAAGCGAGAATTCGCCGAGCTGCTTGGTGACGTCAACGCGCAGCATGGATCAATTCCCGTGCAGGCGCTGCGTTGCGCGCCGCGCGAACCATTCGGACGCGATCAGCGCGCCCATCGCGATCACGATCGAAATCAGCACGAGCCGTCCCGCCGCGGCATCGCCGTCCGGCGTCTGGATCAGCGAATAGATCGCCGACGAAATGGTCTGGGTTTCGCCGGGGATGTTGGAGACGAAGGTGATGGTGGCGCCAAACTCGCCGATTGCCTTGGCAAAGCCGAGCACCATGCCGGCGAGTACGCCCGGCAGCGCCAGCGGCAGGGTTACCGTCGCAAACACCTGCCACGGCGCTGCGCCCAGCGTGCCTGCTGCCTGTTCGAGGCGACGGTCGACCGCCTCGATCGAGAGCCGGATCGGCCGCACCAGCAGCGGAAACGACATGATGCCGCAGGCAAGCGCGGCGCCGGTCCAGCGAAACGCGAACACGATGCCAAGGTTGTCGGCGAGCCACGCCCCGACCAGGCCACGGCGGCCGAAAGTCAGCAGCAACAAATATCCGGTGGCGACCGGTGGCAGCACCAGCGGCAAATGGACCAGGGCGTCGAGGACCGACTTGCCCCAGAACTCACGCCGCGCCAGCAGCCATGCCAACGCGATGCCGAACGGCGTCGCCACCAGTGTTGCCATGATGGCCACCCGCAGCGACAGCAGGATGGCGGTCCATTCGGCGGGCGAGATCTCGAACATCAGGTTGACGGGCTGACGAGGAATTTGAAGCCGTATTTTTCAAAAATGGTCTTCGCCGCGGTCGAGCGCAGGAAGGCGAGGTAGTCTGAGGCTTCCGGCTTCGCGGTTATCGTCGCCGCGACCGGATAGATGATCGCGGGATGGGAATCGGCCGGAAAGGTGCCGACGATTTTGACGCCGGGCTCGGCCTTGGCGTCGGTGGAATAGACAATGCCGAGCGCGGCCTCGCCGCGCGCCACCAGCGTCAGCGCGGCGCGAACGTCGACGGCCATCGCAAATTTCGGCTCGGCGGCCTGCCATGCGCCGAGCTTCTCCAGCGCCGCCTTGGCGTATTTGCCGGCGGGCACGGATTTCACGTCGCCGGTGGCGATCCGGCCGTCGCCGGCGAGTTTTGCAAGATCGAAGCCGGGGCCGATGTTCACATGGTCGATTTTCGAATCCTTCGGTGCGATCAGCACGATGCTGTTGCCGAGCAAATTGACCCGACTCGACTCGTTGATGGTCTTCTTCCCGATTGCGTAGTCCATCCAGTCGGTATCGGCGGAGATGAATATATCGGCCGGTGCGCCCTGTTCGATCTGGCGGGCGAGCGCAGAACTGGCGGCATAGCTGACGGTGATCTTGACGCCCCTCTTCGCGGCATAGGCGGCGTCGATCTCGTCGAGCGCATTCTTCATCGAGGCCGCGGCGAAGATGGTCAGCGATTTTTCCTGCGCGGGGGCGGGCGAGGGGATGGCTGCCAGTGACACGGCGAAGGCCAGGACGAGGCCGGCTAGACGATTCATCGGGCGCTCCATGCATGATTGCGAGCTGCGGTTGCCGCGCGCAAGCCAGGCGTTGGTTGGGTGAGGCGACCATCGGAAGCGCCGTTCCGGTATTCCCCGAAAGACTTGCGGTCGATCGGATATCGCCAGCCCTGACAATAGTCAGGATGGGAAAGGAGGTAAAGGCGGCTGCACCGGCTTGCAAGGTGCAGCCGGGCTGTCAATGGTGATGGTGTCGCTTGTGCCCGCCACCGCCGTAACCCCGCAACTCCGCATATTTGGTCATCTGCGACGGGGTCAAAATGCTGCCGGTCGACAAATGATATTTCAGATGGGTCTCGCGCAGCATTCCTTGCGTGGCGGCAACGGCCGCGGTGGACGCCTTCAGGCTTTCGGGCGTGACGGTGCGGGTGGCAAACTGCTTGTCCAGTTCGGCTTCCTGGTCGATCAGCTTGGCGCCCAGCGGCATCGCTTCGGCCTTCATGGAATCGAACAGGCGCTGCATGCTGGCGCGTTGCTCGGCGGAGAGTTCGAGCTTGTCGGCAAGCTCGAGAACGTGCAACGGCCCCGGATAGCCGTTCAGTTCGGCCGCCAGCGCCAGGCCCATTCCGCGGCCGGCGCCAAGATCGGAAATCTGCTGCTCCGATAGCGCCTTGATCGAGCGCGTTTGCATTCCTGCATAAGGGGTCTGTGCGTGCACGCTCGTGACGAATGCGATCGATGCAATCAGGGGCCAAATCTTCATCGTTGTTCTCCGCTGGGTCTGCTTGACACTTCGTGTTTGGCATCCGGCGCGTTCAGCACCGTCTTGCAGGCGGGCGGCAGCGCCGCCATCGTCATCGGCGGCTTCGGCTTCGGCGGCACTTTCGGCGGTTTCGGATGTAGCACCGCGTCGCTGAACCAGTAGGCGAGGTCGGCAGGCTGGCAGCCTTCGCCCTCGTTCGGATGGGGCTGGCTTTCACATTCGCTGGCGCCGGGCGGGCATTTCATGCGGATGTGGAAATGGTAGTCGTGGCCGTACATCGGCCGCACCTTGTGGAGCCAGTCGCGGTCGCCCTTGGCCTCGCGGCACAGCGCCTTCTTGATCGCGGCATTGACGAAGATGCGCTGCACCGTTGGCTCCTGCGCGGCGGCGCGGATCACGGCAAGATGCGTCGGCGTCCAGGCGTGTGGATCGATATCGAGCCGGTCGTTGCGCACCATCATCACCGCCGACATTTCCTCGCGCTCATTGCGCGACAATTGCCGGTTCGGCATCGGCGTCAGCCAGATGTCGGCATCTAACCCCACCTGATGGCTGGCATGCCCGGTCAACATCGGCCCGCCGCGCGGTTGCGACATGTCGCCGACCAATATGCCGGGCCAGCCAGCATCCCGGCGCGCTCTTGCGGCCAGCCGCTTGACCAGTGCGACCAGGTCGGGATGGCCCCAATAGCGATTGCGCGACAGCCGCATCACCTGCCAGTTATCGCCGTTGATCGGCAGCCCTTCCGCGCCCGAGATGCAGCCATGGGCATAGAACCCGTGCACGCGCGTCGGCATTGCCGTCGGCAGCACCTTGCGGCCGAACAACTCCTTGGCAGCGACGTTGGGATCGTTGGGATTGGCCAGCGGCGGCAGCGGTTTTGGATGGATCGTGCCCTTGTCCTGCGCCCATGCGCTTGCGGCATAGGAGGCGACTAGCAAGGTTATGAGGGGGATCAGAAACAGGCGGGGGTTCATCGGACCAGAGAGTTTCAGGGATCACTCAATTCGCGCAACCGTAGCACGAAATCGGCAACAGGGGAGAGGCGCGGCTAGCACAATTGCGTGGTCCCCACGCCAGCGCAACAATCCGCGCAAACACCCGCATCGGGGTCAACTCACGCGTTCCCTCACTGCAACTCGATGTTGGCGGATTTGATCACCGCGGCCCACCGGTCGATTTCCTCGCGCATGTAAGCGGATGACTTGATCACGACGTGGTACCGGTAGCGCAAGCCGCGGCATCTTCGCTGTGCTGAACGAGGGTTGCACGTGGTCGTATTAACCGCGCGATAACCCTCTCGGTCGCTGACGGACATTTATGCGCACGTTCGGCGTTTCGCGCATTCCTTGTGCATCCGCCGCGCGAGAAGCTGTGCCCGGCGGCCGCGCATCGATTATGCCCCGTGGATCGGCGGTCCGCACCGAGCTTGTACACGCAAAGCGTGTGCGTGGCTTCTTGTCAGGCGGCGTATGAGCGCGCGTGAGGTAGTAGTTTCTGCGACAAGAGATACCTTTTTTTCAGAGACTTATCTGAAAACTTTGCACGCACAGTGCGAGTAGAGCGTGGTAATGCCGAAGAAGCCAAAAGCTGCCAGGAAGCCGAAACAGTCGATTGTCCGTTTTCCTGGCCGGCCCGCAAAGCCCGCTGCGACCCGGGATGGCGGCTTCATCGGACTGCGCGTCGACATCACCGAGTTGAAGCAGCGCGAGGCTTCGTTCCGGCTGCTGTTCGACAGCAATCCGGTTCCGATGATCGTCTGCGCGCTGGGTGACGAACGAATTCTCGCAGTCAACGACGCTGCGATCCAGCACTACGGTTACAGCCGCAGTGAATTCGAGAAGCTCACGATCCGCAACCTGCAGGTCTTCGACGCCGAGCCGCCATGGGCCGGCGAGCACGCCGGCGACGAGCGCGCGGCCCACGCCCGGAAGCATGTCAGGGCCGATGGCGCGCTGATCGATCTGGCGATCTATTCGCGCCAGCTTGTTTACGGCGATCGGCCTGCGGTCCTGCTCGTGCTGATGGACACCACCGAACGCAAGCGCGCCGAGGCGCGGCTGACGTTCATGGCCCAGCATGACGGCCTGACCGGGTTGCCAAACCGTAATTTGCTCCGTCAGCAGATGGACGACATCCTGCTGCGCACTCGCCGCAACGCCGAGAAGGTGGCGGTGCTCGTGCTCGGCCTCGACCATTTCAAGGCGGTCAATGATACGCTCGGCCACGGCATCGGCGACAAGCTGCTGCGCGGCGTCGCCAAGCGATTGCGGTCGATGCTGCGCGAGGATGATGCGCTGGCCCGGCTCGACTCCGACGAATTCGCTGTCATCCAGAGCGGGGTGACGCGACCCGAGGATGCCGTGTTCATGGCGAGGCGTCTATTGGACGCGATCGCCGATCCCTATCTTCTGGACGGGCATTCGGTCGTGATCGGCGCCAGCATCGGCATTGCGATGTCGCCCGGCGATGGTGATGAGTCCGAGAAACTGCTGAAGAACGCCGACCTCGCATTGTCGCGCGCCAAGAACGATTCCCGCGGCACGTTCTCGTTCTTCGAAGCGGGAATGGATGCGCGCGCCCAGACCCGCCGCAAGATCGAAACCGAGCTGCGCGAGGCCGTGCGCACCGATGCGCTACGGCCCTATTACCAGCCGCTGGTCGATCTTGCGAGCGGGCGCATCACCGGCTTCGAAGCGCTGGTGCGTTGGCCGCATCCCGAGCGCGGCATGATCTCGCCGGCCGAATTCATCCCTGTCGCCGAGGAGACCGGGCTCATCAACGCCGTCGGCGGGTTGATGCTGCGCCGCGCCTGCACGGATGCGGCGCAATGGCCCGACGACGTCCGCGTCGCGGTCAATCTGTCGCCGCTGCAGTTCCGCGTCGGCAATCTCTTGTCGCTGGTCGTGGAAACACTGAAGCAGTCCGGCCTGCCGGCGAAGCGCCTGGAGCTCGAGATTACCGAGACGCTGCTATTGGAAAAGAGCAGCGAGGTGCTGGCGACGCTGCATGCGCTGCGCGCGCTCGGCGTTCGCATCTCGATGGACGATTTCGGCACCGGCTATTCCAGCCTGAGTTACCTGCGCAGCTTTCCGTTCGACAAGATCAAGATCGATCAGTCCTTCGTGCGCGACCTCGCCGCCAATCCCGACGCGCAGGCGATCGTGCGTTCGATCATCAGCCTCGGCAAGGGCCTCGGCGTCACGATCACGGCGGAAGGCGTCGAGAGCGAGGCCGAGGTAAATTGCCTGCGCAACGAAGGATGCCACGAGGGGCAGGGCTTCCTGTTCAGTCGCGCTCGGCCCAATGCGGAGATCGTCAGTCTGTTGAAGACGCAAGGCAACTGGAGTGCGCCGGCGGGCGCAGCGCTGGTGGCGTGAGGCTGGCATCGCTTTCACAGCCGTCATTGCGAGCGCAGCGAAGCAATCCATTGGGCCGCAAAGCAAGAGTGGATTGCTTCGCTTCGCTCGCAATGACGGTGGAGGCTACTTCGCCCGTCCCGCCTTCTTCCTCGCATGATACGTCAGCGCCAGCGCCACGCAGTGGCGCAGCGCGGCCTCGGGCAGTTTGTCATCGGCGTCGAGCAGGATGCTGCGGTTGCCGCCGTAGCGCAGTTCCGGATAGAGCTCGCGAAAGGTCTCGACCAGATCGGTCTGGCAGTGGAAATAGACCGCGTAGCGGCCGGCTTCCGCCTTCACCTGATCGATCCGGATCGTGCTGCCGCTCCTGCTCTCGGTCGTGAGATAGCTCGGCTGCCCCCATTTCAGCGTCTCTTCCAGCGGGCCGACGCCTTCCGTGGTCTTTGCAGTATCGAAGATCAGCCGGCGCAGCGCCAGTAATTTTGCCCTGACCGGATTGGGATAGGCCGCGAAGACGGTTTCCGCCACAGCGTTCCGGGTGGCAGCGCTCGGCCGTTTGACGATGCGCTTTGCAGTTTGCTTCCGTACTGCCTTCTTCATTGTGATGTCGGCGTATCCTGCCAGTTTCCATTGGGGAACCTAAAGCAGGATGCGAGCGGGCGGAAGCGAAAACGAAGCGCCATCTCCTTCGCGCGATCTTGCGCGCACCTGATCAGTGTTCCGAGCCAAGTCCCTTGCGTGCCGGCCGCGCCGCCCGCCGCTTCATCGCGTCGTCGGCGGTGCGTCGAGATTGCCCGCGAGGATCGCGCGGCCGGCATCCTCGTAATGGGCGTCACGGCCCTGGATCTGCTGCGCGATCGCGTGCATGTCGCGAAAGCGGCGCTCGAACTTGTTGGCATTGAACACGGCCGTTGCGCCCGTCATGTGATAGGCGGTGTCGACCACGGCGGCCGATTGATGGATGGTCCATGTCGAGGCGATTCGCAGCGCCACGCGGTGGGCTTCGGTGATAACAGCGCCTTGCGACAGGTCACGCCATACATCCGCTGCAGTGGCATAGAGATAGGCGCGGGTGGCGCGCAGTTGTGCCTCGGTGCGCCCGATCAGTCCCTGCACGGCGTTGTTGTCGCGCATCGCCTTTGACGCTTGCGGTGTCTTGCCCCGGGCAAGGTCGATCGCCGCATCGAGCGTGGCGCGGGCGACGCCGAGCGAGGTCGCCGCAAAGCCCATGCCGAAAACCATGTTGGTGGAGAGCCTGTACAGCGGCCCGTTCTCGCGCAGCGCCGCCGGCTCGTCGCGAAGCGCTGCGAACTTTTCCGGGATGAACAGATTGTCGACCGAATAGGAATCGGTGCCGGTGCCGCGCAGGCCGATCACGTCCCAGACGTCGTGCATCGTGGCGCTGGTTACCGGAAACAGGATGGTACGAATCTCCGGCGAACCGTCCGGCTTGCGCCGCGGCGTGCCGTCGGCTTCGACAACCCGGACATGGGCGCCGAGCCAGCTTGCCTGCCGCGAGCCGGACGCAAAATCCCAGCGCGCGCTGGCCTTGTAGCCGCCGGGAACCGCCTGCACTTCGTGGTTGATCGCGCCCCAGGCCAGAATGCCGGGTGCAACGTTGAAGATTTCGTTGGCAGCATCGGGATCGAGATAGGCTGCGGTCATGGCGCAGACGCTGCATTGGCCAAGGCACCATGCGGTCGAGGCGTCGGCCTTGGCGACTTCCTCCTGCATCTGCATGAACGTTTCAAGCGGCACCTCGACGCCGCCAAAACTCTTCGGCAGCAGCGCGCGGTAAAGCCCGTTCTCGATCAGCGCCTGAGTCACTGCTGAAGTCAGGCGGCGGGTCCGCTCGATCTCGTCGGCCTCGCGCGCGATCAGTGGCGCCAGCGCCCGCGCGCGTTCCACGACATCGATGCCGGGCTGCCTGTTCATGCGGTTCCTCGCATTCTCTTTTTTGTTGTCAGGCCGCCGCGCGGCCGACATTGAGCGACGGCTGCGGCGGTCGCTTGGCGGACGGGAAACTCAAGGCTATGGCGACGGCGGCCATGCCGATCGTGAACGAGCCGACATAGAGCCAGCTATAGCCGTGGAAGGTGTCGAATACCCATCCGCCGGCGAGCGGCCCCAGCGCCATGCCGAGGCTGGCAAAAGCGGAGACGGCGCCGAACATGCTGCCCATGATGCGCACGCCGAAATATTCACGCACCAGCACGGCGTATAGCGGCATTACGCCGCCATAGGCGAGGCCAAAGACAACCGACAGGGCGTAGAATTCGCCGAGCTGGCCGACCGCGAGATAGGTTGCGATCGCCAAGGCCTGCACGAACAGGCCGCCGACCAGAACGTGCTTGGCGCCGAAGCGATCGGCCAGTAGGCCGAGCAGCAGACGGCCGCCGAGGCCGGAGAAGCCGGCGAGGCTGTAGACCGTGACTGCGGTCAGCGGCGCGATGCCGCAGATCATGGCGTAGCTCACCAGGTGGAAGATCGGCCCCGAATGCGCCGCGCAGCAGGCGAAATGCGCGCCTGCCAGGATGATGAATTGCGGCGTTCGCAGCGCCTGCGCGACCGTCCACTGCCCGTCAGGCGCGCCCGTCCCATGGGCGGCAGCAGGCGTTGACGGCTCCGGCGGGCGTCGCACCAGCAATGAGGCCGGGATCAACAGCGCCAAGGCGACGATGCCGATCACCAGCATCGCCGTGCGCCAGTCATAGGCCGTGATCAGATAGCTTGCGAATGGGGCAACCGTCAGCGGCGAAACGCCCATGCCGGCCGATACCAACGCCACCGCGAGGCTGCGGCGATGTTCGATCCAGGCGCTCGCTACTGCTACCATCGGCGCGTAGAAACTGCCGGCCGCAATCCCGATCAAGACGCCGAACGCCAACTGAAATTGCCACAGGCTGGTGGCCTGGCTCGCGCCGATCAGCCCGGCGCCGAGCAGCAGCGTGCCAGACAGCACGACGATGCGGGTGCCGAACCGGTCGGACAGCGTGCCCCAGAAGAACGCCGCCAATCCCATGGCGAGAAAGTTGATCGTCGCCGCCGCCGAGACGCCGCTGCGCGACCAGCCCATCGCCTCCGAAATCGGCTGCAGAAACACCGCGAGCGCCAACATCGAGCCGAATGCGACGCAAGTCATCAGCGCACCTACGGCGACGACGACCCAGCCGTAGGATAAACCGGAGGCCTTGCCCATGCGTTTCCTTGCGCGTGTGCTGTTGTTTGTATGCGCGGGATAATGGTGGCCTATTTGGCGTCGTCGCGCAATGCGGTGGAAGGCAACCCTCTCATTCGAAGATCATGTGGTTGTGCGTTGCATTCGGCGGAGCTTGGCGCGCGACCATGACGAGGCTGGTCCGTTCGAGGATTGCGTATCGAACGCGTGACGGTCAAAATGTACCTACGCTTGATGGAACGATAGAAAGTCAATGCAGGAAACTCTTATTGCGCCATCTTCCGACGCCGATCAGCAGGGAGTCCTCGATGTCATCCTGCCGATCCAGCAACGAGAATTTGGTATCCCCATCACGGCAGCCGACCAGCCTGATCTCACTGATATTCCCGGGTTCTACCAATCGGGGACCGGCGGCTTCTGGGTGGCTCGCTCCAATGGTCGGGTCGTTGGCACGATCGGATTGAAAGACATCGGCGCAAGACAGGCGGCACTGCGCAAGATGTTTGTCGCCGCTCCATTTCGAGGCCGGGAGCTCGGAGTGGCGGGAAAGCTGCTTGACATGCTGCTGGCGCATGCCCGCGCAGAGCGTGTTGCCGAGATTTTTCTCGGCACGACGGACACGTTCCTGGCCGCGCACCGCTTCTATGAAAGGAACAATTTCAAGGAGCTGCAGAAAGCCGAGCTGCCCAAGACCTTTCCGATCATGGCCGTTGATTCGAAATTCTACGCCTTGCACGTGTCGTGAGGCGAGCGATAAAAACGTAGGGTGGGCTAAGCGAGGCGTGCCCACCATCGAACCCGCGATTTGGATGGATGGTGGGCACGCTGCGCTTAGCCCTACTGAGTCAGAGGGTCGCGGGCGATCGACTAGAAGAATCAGATAATTGCGAGATTCAAGCTCAGCGTGGAGGCTAAGATGAATCTCGATATCCGGTTTGCGTCCTATGTTGAGGAACTTGCGAGCGCGATGGGTCAGGCGGATCGGGCTCGACCGCTGCGCGACTACTGCACCGGGCTGATCCTGCCGGGCGAGCGCAAGAGCGTAGAGCCGATGGCGGCGCGGACCGATCCAGCGCGTGTCTCTGCGCAACACCAGTCGTTGCTGCACTTTGTCGGTGCTGGCGGTTGGTCGGACGAGAAGGTGCTGGCCAAGATCAGCGAACTGGTGGTTCCGGCAATCACGAAGCACGGGCCGATCGAGGCCTGGATCATCGATGACACCGGCATCCCGAAGAAGGGCCGACATTCGGTTGGGGTGAAGCCGCAGTATTGCGGGCAGCTTGGCAAGGAAGCCAATTGCCAAGTGGCAGTGTCGCTGTCGATTGCGAACCACTTTGCCAGCTTGCCGGTCGGGTATCGGCTCTATTTGCCGAAAGAGTGGGCCGAGGATCGCGCGCGTCGGGATCGGGCCGGGGTGCCTGAGGACATCCGCTTCAAGACCAAACAGCAGATTGCGCTCGAGTTGATCCAACGGGCGCACGCGGCAGGCCTTCCGCTGGGAGTGCTGTTGATGGACCTCGACTACGGCCGTGACTCGCGATTGCGCACGAGCGTGTCTGCCCTGGGATTGAGCTATGTGGCGGGCATTCAGCCGAACGTGTTGATGTGGGCGCCTGGCACCGGTCCGAAGCGGCCCGACAAATCGCTCAACAATAACGGCCGACGCAATGAGCCCGATCTGATCTCGGCCCAAGAAGTGGTGCGTGCTCTACCTGAGCACGCCTGGCGCACGATCCGCTGGCGCGAAGGCTCGGCCGATTGGCTGTCCTCGCGCTTTGCACGGGTGCGCGTACGCGTCGGCTACAATGGTGCAATCCCCGGGCAGGTCGCAGAGGAGTGGCTGCTGATCGAGTGGCCGGAGGGCGAAACAAAGCTCAGCAAATACAAATACTGGCTCTCCACACTGCCGGCAGAGATCAGCTTCCGCCAGCTCGTCGATATCACCAAGATGCGCTGGCGGATCGAGCGCGACTATCAGGAACTCAAGCAGGAGGTCGGGCTTGGGCACTACGAAGGGCGCGGATGGCGTGGCTTCCATCATCACGCAACGCTCTGCATCGCGGCCTATGGGTTCCTGGTCTCCGAGCGAGCCGCGATTCCCCCCTCAGGACCTCGTTCCCCCGCGCTGCTCTCGACGCCTGCATTACCCGACGGTTATCGACCCCGCGGATCCGCCCTTGCGGCCTGAACGCCACATTCCAAACTCGATCGCGACCATGCGTGCACGCTTGATCAAAGCGCTTACAAAGTGGCTCCCGCGATGCCCCTGTTGCGGAGCCCGTGCCGCTCGATATGTCAGAAAGCGCTCGTGACGCAGTAGGATTAGCCCACCCTACAATTTCTACTTTGCATGGGGTTGTTTTCGCGATTTTGTGTCCAGGCCCGTCGGAGAGGCGCGCCGCGCCCGGCACGCGAGATCGTTGGTGCTTCGCGACCGGCCCGCTCAGCTATCCACCTTCAGCGCGGCAATGAATGCTTCCTGCGGAATGTCGACCTTGCCGAACTGCCGCATCTTCTTCTTGCCTTCCTTCTGCTTCTCCAGAAGCTTGCGTTTGCGCGTGATGTCGCCGCCGTAGCATTTGGCGGTGACGTCCTTGCGCAGCGCGCGGACGGTTTCGCGGGCGATCACCTTGCCGCCGATCGCCGCCTGGATCGGGATCTGGAACATGTGCGGCGGGATCAGTTCCTTCATCTTTTCGACCATGGCGCGGCCGCGGCCCTCCGCGCGCGTCCGGTGCACCAGCATCGACAGCGCATCGACCGGCTCGCCATTGACGAGGATCTGCATCTTGACGAGGTCGGCCACCTTGTAGTCGGTCAGATGATAGTCGAACGAGGCGTAGCCCTTCGAGACGGATTTCAGGCGATCGTAGAAATCGAACACGACTTCGTTGAGCGGCAAATCGTATTTCACCATCGCGCGGGAGCCGACGTAAGTGAGCTCCTTCTGCGCGCCGCGGCGGTCCTGACACAGCTTTAGCACGCTGCCGAGATATTCGTCCGGCGTGAGGATCGTGGCCTCGATCCACGGCTCCTCGATGTCGGCGATCTTGACGACGTCGGGCATGTCGACCGGGTTGTGGATCTCGATCTCCTGCCCATCGGTCAGGTGCATCTTGTAGATCACGCTCGGCGCCGTCGCGATCAGGTTGAGATCGAACTCGCGCGACAGCCGCTCCTGGATGATTTCGAGATGCAGCAGCCCGAGGAAGCCGCAGCGGAAGCCAAAACCCAGCGCCGCCGAGGTTTCCATCTCGTAGGAGAAGCTCGCGTCGTTGAGCCGCAGCTTGCCCATTGCCGCGCGCAGCGTTTCGAAATCGTTGGCATCGACCGGGAACAGGCCGCAGAACACCACCGGGATCGCCGGCTTGAAGCCGGGCAGCATCTCGGTGATCGGCTTCTTGTCGTCGGTGATGGTATCGCCGACGCGCGTGTCGGCGACTTCCTTGATCGCCGCGGTAATGAAGCCGATCTCGCCGGGGCCGAGCTCGTCGACCTGCTCCATCTTCGGCGTGAAGAACCCGACGCGCTCGACGTCGTAGGCCGCGTTGGTGCCCATCATGCGGATGCGCTGGCCCTTTTTCATCGTGCCGTCGACGACGCGGATCAGCACGACGACGCCGAGATAGACGTCATACCAGCTATCCACCAATAGCGCCTTCAGCGTCGCGCCGCGGTCGCCCTTCGGCGGCGGCAGGCGAGTCACGATGGCTTCCAGCACGTCGGGAACGCCCAAGCCCGTCTTGGCCGAGATCATCACGGCGTCCGAGGCGTCGATCCCGATCACGTCCTCGATCTGTTGCTTGACCTTGTCAGGTTCGGCCGCCGGCAGGTCGACCTTGTTGAGGACCGGTACGATCTCGTGATTGTTGTCGAGCGCCTGATAGACGTTGGCGAGCGTCTGCGCTTCCACGCCCTGGCTGGCGTCGACCACCAGGAGCGACCCTTCGCAGGCCGCCAGTGACCGCGAGACTTCGTAGGCGAAGTCGACATGGCCGGGCGTGTCCATCAGGTTGAAGATGTAATTCGTGCCGTCCTTGGCGCGGTAGTTCAGCCGCACCGTCTGCGCCTTGATGGTGATGCCGCGCTCGCGCTCGATATCCATGGAATCGAGCACCTGTTCCTTGCCCGCCATTTCGCGGTCCGACAGCCCTCCCGTCATCTGGATCAGGCGGTCAGCCAGCGTCGATTTGCCATGGTCGATGTGGGCGACGATGGAGAAGTTGCGGATGTTGGAAATGGGCGCAGTTGTCATGGGGCGCGGGATAGCATTCGTGTCCCTGTGCGGCAACCATCTTGCTGTATTTTAAGGGGCTTTCTTCACGCCAAGCTGATTCCACTTGAGCCGAAAACACGCTAGGCAATGGCCATGTCGATTGCATCCATTTCGCCCACGGCCGCGCGCTTGAGGCGCATTCCCACGATCCAGCGGCTGGCGGCGTGGCTGGCCTCACGCGCCAGTGATCCCAAAACCGGCCTGTGGCTGGTGACCGGCTTTGCCGTGGTCCACGCCGTGCTGTGGACGCTGATCCTGGTCAATCTGAAGACCGGGCAGGACGTCCATATGGACGTCGCGGAGGCCTTCGCCTGGGGGCAGAAGTTCCTGCTCGGCTATGGCAAGCACCCGCCACTGTCGGGATGGGTCGCTGGCGCCTGGTTCATGCTGTTTCCGGTCACAGACTGGGCGACCTATGCACTGGCGATGGCGACGCTCGGCTGCTCCCTCGTGATCTGCTGGCTGTTGGCGCTGCGCGTGGTCGATCGCCGCCGCGCGTTCTTCGTCGTGGTGATGCTCGCGCTCTATCCGATCTTCAACTTCAAGGGCTTCAAGTACAATCCGGACCTGCTACAACTCGTCACGCTGCCGCTCGTCGTGCTGGCCTATCTCGACGCGTTCGAGAAGCGCAGCATCAAATCGGGCGTGTGGCTCGGGCTCGCCGGTGCGCTGGCGCTGATGACCAAATACTGGGTGCTGACCATGATCGGCGCCGTCGGCCTTGCCGCGTTGATCCATCCGCAGCGTTTGCAGTTCCTGCGTTCGTCGGCGCCATGGGTCGCGATCGCCACGCTCGTGGTCGCAATGCTCCCGCACTTCATGTGGCTGAAGCAGGTGGACTTCGTCCCGCTCGCCTATGCCGGCGATACCTACTCCCTCACCGACCGCGCGATGATCGACGATCTCGCGCTGGGCTATGTTAAGCACAATCTCGCGCTGCTGGCCGCACCGGTGATACTCGGCGCGATAGCGCTGATGTGGCGGCCGTTCCGCCTGATGCCGTTTCCGCCCCTAGCGCGCGGCGCCAATATCGGCGTCAACATTTCGCAGGCGATCAATGTCTGGATCGTCCAGGCTGTCGTGGCGATCGGTCCGCCGCTGGGTGCCTTGCTATTCCACGTCTACATCAAAACTGACTGGGGCATCCCGCTGTTCTTCCTGATGCCGCTCGCGCTGGTCGCGATCCCTGCGGTGCGGATCCGGAAGATCGCGCTGTTGAACCTGACGACGACCTGGCTCGTCATTTCGCTCGTCGTGCTGGCGATATCGCCAAGGATCGTCGCCTACGAACTGGATGAAAAGCGCACCGCAGGCGCGACCTATCGGGCGCGTTCCGAACTCGCCCGCGAACTGACGGAAGCCTGGCACACGCGGTTTTATTCGCGCTGGCCGGTGGTCGCCGCCTATACCGATACCGGCCAGCCTGTCACCTTCTACAGCCCCGACCATCCGGCGCCGCTGACGCCGGACGAGCCGTGGTCGTCCGGCCTGACCTCGCTCGAGGAGGCGAAGCGATCGGGCTTCATCGGCATCTGCGAGGTCGGCGACTGGAAGCTGGAAAAATGCGAGGCGTGGATGCAGGCCCATGCCGCCAATGCCGAGCGCATGGTGATGACCACGCGGCGATTCTTACTCGGCAAGGCTGGCCCCGCGACGGCCTGGAACATCTTCATCGTGCCGCCGGCCAGATAGAAATCACTCGAAGGGGTAACACATGGATCTCGACCTGACGGATAAAACGGCGCTCGTGACCGGCTCGACCCGCGGCATCGGGCTTGCGACCGCCATCGGGCTTGCGCAAATGGGCGCGGAAGTGATCGTCAACGGCCGCGAAAAGGCGGCGGTCGGCGAGGCCGTGGCGAAAGTTGAACAGGCTGCGCCGTCGGCCAAAGTGCACGCGGCGGCATTCGATCTCGGAAATGCAGCGGGCTGTGCCGATCTGATGGCGCAATTTCCCGACGTCGACATTCTCGTCAACAATCTCGGCATCTACGAACCGAAGGGATTTTTCGAGATCGAGGATTCCGATTGGTCAAGGATGTTCGAAGTCAACGTCATGAGCGGGGTGCGGCTGACGCGGCACTATTTGAAGCGGATGCTTGATAACAAGGACTGGGGCCGCGTCGTGTTCGTCTCCAGCGAATCCGGCGTCTTTGTTCCGAAGGAGATGGTGCATTACGGCTTCTCGAAATCGGCGCAGCTCGTCATCGCGCGCGGCGCGGCGGAAACCACCAAGGGCACCAACGTGACTGTCAACTCGGTGATGCCCGGCCCGACCTGGGTCGAGATGGCGCCGGTTCGCCTGGCCGCGCGCGCTAAAGCTGCGGGCACGACCGTCGACGACCTCGTCTCGCGCACGTTCAGCGAACGCCGCCCGGCGTCGCTCTTGCAGCGTTACGCCGCGCCGGAAGAGATCGCCAATCTGATCTGCTACGTCTGCTCAAAAGCCTCCAGCGCCACCAACGGCGCCGCGCTGCGCGCCGACGGCGGGATTGTGACGAATCCGTTTTGATGTCTTCACTCCCTCACCCCGCTCTTGCGGGGAGAGGTTAAGCGAGAGCCGTCACGCTCTCTGCCTCATACGCCCTCTTCGTTGAACTTGTCGGCGACCAGCGCTGCGATCGCATCGACCGCTTGCTGGGCCTCGGGGCCGATCGCGGAGACCGTAACCGAGGTTCCAGGTCCCGCTGCCAGCATCATCAACCCCATGATCGAGGTGCCGCCGACGGTCTCGTTGCCGCGCGTCACCCAGACCTCGGCGTTGAAGCGCTCCACCATCTGGACGAATTTGGCCGAGGCCCGCGCGTGCAGGCCGCGCTTATTGATAATCTGAAGTTCCCGCGAGATGGCGCCTGCGGGCACGCTCGGCCCGAGTTCCTTGTCGGGCGCGGCGTCGTCGCTCATTTGCCGGCGAGCACGCGGCTGGCGATGGTGACGTATTTGCGGCCGGCTTCCTGCGCCATCGCGATGGCGTCGGGAAGCGAGCGCTCTTCGCGCACCTTGGCAAGCTTGACCAGCATGGGAAGATTGATGCCTGCGAGCACTTCCACCTTTGGGCGGCTCATGCAGGAAATTGCGAGGTTGGAAGGCGTGCCGCCGAACATGTCGGTGAGGATGGCGACACCATCGCCACTGTCGACGCGATTCACCGCTTCGATGATATCGCTTCGACACAGATCGGAGTCGTCTTCGGCTCCAATCGTGATGGCTTCAATTTGTTTTTGCGGACCCATGACATGTTCGAGCGCCGCCTTGAACTCGTCGGCAAGGCGCCCATGGGTCACAAGCACTAGACCAATCATCGGAAACTCCTCGCGGGTGCTTTTTGGTGCACCGCACGAACGCGCCACTTTGACCATCCAGAGGCCCCGCGCAAGAGGGCATCTTGGCTATTGTTCCGGAATTTGCCGGTAAAGAGTGAGGCCTGCGCCAGCTTATTCGGTGGCGATATTGGGGCTTATATGGTTACCAATCCCCTTCGAACAATCATCCAAAGGTTGGACGGAACCTGAACCGACGGTTGTCGTCAGAGCCGCTACAATCAGCGGGAGGGGATCAAAGCCGGTCCCGATAGGAATTCTCGGTAGTAAAACACCGTTGAGGCGAGTGGAGAGCGCTTCTGGCGGCGGCAGCCGCTCGGCATCGCTGGCCGCAAGGTCGGCGACGAGGCCCACCACCGCCTCCCCAACAAAGTCACAATGGCGAATGCCGAGGCCCCGGACCTCGATCAGGCCGGCCAATTCTCGCGCCGGGCGGACCAACAATTGTCCGGCGACTGTGTCGAGATGGACACGGTCATCGCCGACCAAAACGGCCCGCGGAAGCTGTCCGGCGCGTCCGGCGAGAATCAGATCGAAGGCCAGCCGCGACTTGCCGGCGCCGGATGGCCCGCGGATCAGCACGGCGCGATCGCCCACCAGCACGGCGGAGGCGTGCACGCTCGCGCCCGCCGTCATGGCGTGGGCAGCCTGACCACGAACCGCGCACCCGCCACACTCGGATTGCCGTCGGCGCCGGCCGGGCCATGGCGGTTTTCCGCCCAGATCCGCCCATTATGCGCTTCGATAATCTGCTTGGAGATCGATAGGCCGAGACCTGAGTTCTGGCCAAAGCCCTGATGGGGACGGTCGGTGTAGAAGCGCTCGAAGATGCGTTCCAGCGCATCCTCGCCGATACCCGGCCCATCGTCATCGACGATGATTTCGATTTCCGATCGCACGCGGCGGCAGGTGACGCGCACCTTCCCACCGGGCGTGGAGAAGGATTGCGCATTGGACAACAGGTTGGAGATCACCTGCCCGAGCCGGGAATCATGGCCTGGCACCGAGAACGTATCGGTGGCGCCGCGGCCGTCGAAGCGGGCCTCGACGGCGACGTCATGACCGAGCCTGGTTTCGTTGGCGACCGAGGTCAGCGTCGTCAGCAGCCGGCGCAGATCGACCGGGGCCATGTCCTGGCGCTGCAATTCGGCATCGAGGCGGCTGGCGTCTGAAATATCCGAGATCAGCCGGTCGAGCCGCTTGACGTCGTGCTCGATCACCTCGAGCAGGCGCGCGCGGCTGGTGTCGTTGCGCGCCAAAGGCAGCGTTTCCACCGCCGACCGCAGCGAGGTCAGCGGATTCTTCAATTCATGGGCGACGTCGGCGGCGAACATCTCGATCGCCTCGATGCGGCTGTAGAGCGCGTTCGTCATATCGCGCAGCGCGCCGGACAGATGGCCGATCTCGTCGCGGCGGCGGGTGAAATCGGGAATCTCGACGCGGGTCTGGATGCGCCGGCGGACGCGCTCGGCGCCGTCGGCGAGCCGCCGCACCGGACCTGCGATCGTGCTCGCGAGCAGCAGCGACAGCACGATCATGACCGCGGAAGCGACGCCGCCGACCTTGAGGATCGCCAGCCGCTCGGCGGTCACCATCTGGTCGATGTCGTCGCCTTGCGTCGAGAGCATCAGCGCACCGTGTACGGCACGGAATCGCTGTACGGGGACCGCGACCGAAACGATCACCTCGCCGCGGTCGTTGACGCGCACCATGCTGCTTTTGACGCCGTCGAGCGCCTGCACGATTTCCTGGTAGCCCTTGCCGTTCTCCGGGCCCAGCTCGCGATACAGCGGCAGGTCGCCGCGATTGAGCCAGGTGCGGGTCGCGATCAGCGCGCGTTCGACGAAGCCCGGCTTCTCCGTGGAAGGTGGCGGCAGTTCGAATCGCAACACGTCGCCGCGACCATAGAGACTGCGGCTGTCGAGGATCATGCCGCCGTCGCCGCCATAGATGCGGGCGCGCGTCTTGGTCGGCGAGATCAGCCGCCGCAGCACCGGCGCGACCCGTTCCGGATTGATCGGAAAATCCAGCCCGGAAGATTCGTCCGGCGCGCCGTAGCTTTCGCCGGGCTTGAGGTCGAGCAGCCGGTCCGGATCGATGGTGATGGTGTTGGTTTCGACGGTGGCGGAGGCGGCGATCGCACCGGCGATGATTTCGGCCTGTACCAGCAGGCTCTGCGCCCGCGCATCGATCAGGCCGGCACGGAATTGCGAGAGATAGAGAATGCTCGCCACCAGCGCGACGAGGCCCGCCAGATTGAGCGAGACGATCCGGCGCGTGAGGCTGGAGAAGGAGAGCGCGAAGAAGAACTGCCCGGCCCGGCGCAACCAGCCGAGCGGCCGCCGCCAGCCCTTCTCGCCCGCATTATCCTCGGCAACGCGTTCCCGATCGAGGAGCTCCAAAGCATCCTCGTGGTTCAGGTTGGAATCGGGCTGCGTTCGATCTAGCAATGGCTGAACTGCCGGTTGTGATGCGCCGATTTCTAGCTCTACGCTTTTACGCCGAACGGGCGGATGTGTCAGTTAACACTTCCGCCCGGAAAACGCAGATCAGGCTTCCTTGAAGCGATAGCCGACGCCGTACAGCGTCTCGATCATCTCGAAATCGTCATCGACCACCTTGAACTTCTTGCGCAGCCGCTTGATGTGGCTGTCGATGGTGCGGTCGTCGACATAGACCTGGTCGTCATAGGCCGCGTCCATCAGCGCGTTGCGGCTCTTCACCACGCCGGGCCGCGTGGCCAGCGCCTGCAAGATCAAGAACTCCGTCACCGTCAGCGTCACCGGCTCGTTCTTCCAGGTGCAAGTGTGACGCTCCGGGTCCATCCGCAACAGGCCGCGGTCCAGCGCGCGTGCATCCGGCTCCTTCGGAACGGCGGTCGGATCCTTGGGCTGGCCGCGGCGAAGCACGGCCTTGACCCGCTCGACCAAGAGGCGCTGCGAGAACGGCTTGCGGATGAAATCGTCGGCGCCCATCTTGAGGCCGAACAATTCGTCGATCTCTTCATCTTTGGAAGTTAAGAAAATCACCGGCAGGTCGGACTTCTGCCGCAACCGGCGTAACGTCTCCATGCCGTCCATGCGCGGCATCTTGATATCGAGGATCGCAAGGTCCGGCGGCGAGGTGCGGAAGCCGTCCAGCGCCGAGGCACCATCCGTATAGGTCATGATGCGATAGCCTTCGGCTTCGAGCGCGATCGATACGGAAGTGAGAATGTTGCGGTCATCATCGACCAGGGCGATTGTGGGCATGAGCCTCTGCTTTCGAATAAGAGAGTGGCTTAAACGGCGGGCACTTGAGCCAGACGCCGCGTAAATGGGCTTCGTGTACACAGTCAACGAGCAATGCAAGCTGGGCTGAAGTGTGACCGAGTTCCGCAAAACGTTCCCCAAGGAGACGCGCGGCCCCCCATATAGCACCCTGACCCGATGAGAAAAGGCCCTTTTTGCAATAAGATGGCCGGAAAGGAACCATGCAGCCGACCACAGATTTTGATGCTTCCAAACTGGCCCGATCGCTGCTGCGGCGTAGCCGGCAGGGCGCATTGGCCACGCTTATGCCCGAAAGTGGCGATCCCTATTGCTCGCTGGTGAACGTCGCCAGCCATGCCGATGCATCGCCGATTCTGCTGCTTTCGCGGCTGGCGCTGCATACGAAAAATATTCTCGGCGACAGCAGGGTGTCGCTGATGCTGGATGAACGCGCCGCCGACGATCCGTTGGAGGGTGCACGGATCATGCTGGCGGGACGGGCCGAGGAGGCCCAGGGTGAAGCTGCGAAAATCCTGCGCCGGCGCTATCTTAACGCTCATCCATCGGCTGAAGCGTTTGTAGATTTCAAGGACTTCTCGTTCTTCCGAATCGTCCCGTCAGGCCTGCATCTGGTCGCCGGTTTCGGCCGCATCATCGATCTTAAGCCCGAGCAATTCATGACCGAGATAGGCGATGCCGCCGATTTGCTGGAAGCCGAGCAGGGCGCCGTCGAGCATATGAATGAGGATCACCGCGAGGCGATGAACCTCTACGCGACCAAACTACTGGGCGCCGAGTCCGCGGACTGGCGCTGCACCGGTTGCGACCCCGACGGCATGGACATGCAGGCTGGCTCCTCGACGCTGCGGCTGGATTTCCCTGAACGAGTCACCAGCGCCATGGCGTTGCGCAAGATGCTGGTGCGGCTTGCGGGCGAGGCGCGGGCCAAGGGCTAGCAAGCGTTAACGCCGTCACCGAGCAACTGCGCCGCGCTGTCGAATTCATCGCCGATGACAGTGAAGAAGATTCAGGCACGGTTGCCGTAAAACAAGGCGATGGTGCAGTTCGCGGTCACGGGCGGAAAGCTTCGTCAATGAAAACACGCTCCGCGCGCTGAAAATGTTCTGATTGTGCGACGCAGCAATTGCTGGCCGAGCTAAACAACGGCGTATGGTCGCGCAACCAAGAGGGCAAGCCAGCGCAAAGCAGTGCAGCAAGCGATTGATGCAAATCAACCTTCCGCGCTGGAATAAACCAAATCGCGTGGATCGGCTTGGCAAGCACGGCGTTCATCAATATAGGTCGCCGGACCGATGCCGGAAGGCTATAATTCAGGGTCACCGCGACAGAGCGCGTCAAGCGACATGCGCGCGATTCGAGTAACGCGGGTTCGAGGAGGACTTTCTTCGTGCAAGAGACGGGTCTACGCAACGGCGCCTTCGGCGCCGACAAATTCGGCTTAAAAAATCTCAAGACGGTGCACTGGAATCTCGGGGCGCCGCAGCTTTATCAACATTCACTCACGGCCGGCGAGGCCGTGTTGTCGGCCGACGGCGCGCTCTGCGCGGACACCGGTGAATTCACCGGCCGCAGTCCCAAGGACAAGTTCACGGTGCGTGATGCGACCACCGACAAGAACATGTGGTGGGCCGGCAACCAATCGATCACCTCGGAGCAGTTTGCCGCGCTCTATGCCGACTTCCTCAAGCATGCCGAAGGCATGTCGCTGTATGCGCAGGATCTATACGGCGGCGCCGATCCGAACTTCCAGATCAAGACGCGGGTGTTCACCGAACTTGCCTGGCACTCGCTGTTCATCCGCACGCTTTTGATCCGCCCCGAGGCTCAAGCGCTGAAGGACTTCGTGCCTGAACTCACCATCATCGACCTGCCGAGCTTCCGCGCCGACCCCAAACGTCACGGCGTGCGCTCGGAGAACGTCGTCGCGATCGATTTCGCCCGCAAGATCGTCCTGATCGGCGGGTCTTATTATGCCGGCGAGATGAAGAAGTCGGTCTTCACCACGCTGAACTATTATCTGCCCGCCAAGGGCGTGCTGCCTATGCACTGCTCCGCCAATGTCGGCCCCAAGGGCGACACCGCGATCTTCTTCGGCCTGTCCGGTACCGGAAAGACCACGCTGTCGGCCGATCCCAACCGCACGCTGATCGGCGACGACGAGCATGGCTGGGGCAGCGACGGCGTCTTCAACTTCGAAGGCGGCTGCTACGCCAAGTGCATCAAGCTGTCGAAGGAAGCCGAGCCGCAGATCTTCGCCGCCAGCAGCCGCTTCGGCGCCGTGCTCGAGAACGTGGTGCTTGACGAGAGCAGCCGCGTACCCGACTTCGACGACGGCTCGAAGACCGAAAACACCCGTTCGGCCTACCCGCTCGATTTCATCCCGAACGCTTCGCGCACCGGCCGCGCCGGCCAGCCGAAAAACGTCGTGATGCTGGCCGCCGACGCGTTCGGCGTATTGCCCCCGATTGCAAAACTCTCGCCAGCGCAGGCGATGTATCACTTCCTGTCCGGCTATACCGCCAAGGTTGCCGGCACCGAGCGCGGTCTCGGCAATGAGCCGCAGCCGGAATTCTCCACCTGCTTCGGCTCGCCGTTCCTGCCGCTCGATCCTTCCGTCTACGGCAACATGCTGCGCGAGCTGATCGCCAAACACAACGTCGATTGCTGGCTGGTCAACACCGGCTGGACCGGCGGCAAATACGGCACCGGCAGCCGGATGCCGATCAAGGTAACGCGCGCGCTGCTGACCGCGGCACTGGACGGTTCGTTGCGCAATGTCGAATTCCGAACCGACAAGTATTTCGGTTTCGCGGTGCCGACTGCGCTGCCGGGCGTGCCCAGCGAGATCCTCAATCCCGTCAATACCTGGAAGGACAAGGCCGAGTTCGACAAGACCGCGCGCGCGCTGGTCGGCATGTTCCAGAAGAACTTTGCCAAGTTCGAAGCCCAGGTCGACGCCGAAGTTCGCGCTGCCGCGCCGGATTTGAAGCTCGCGGCGGAGTAAGCCTCAAACGCAATCAACTGCTCCAAAGGGCGGCTTCATGGGCCGCCCTTTTTGCTTTTCCGACGAATTTGGCTGTTGTCCGGAAAGACCGCGTTGCTGGGCGTGCGACGATCGGTGATCTGCAGGCCGAACAGGCTGCTGATCAATTCGACCGCGACGCGCGCGGTGCGGCCGCGTTCGTCCAGGAACGGGTTGAGCTCGACGACGTCGACTGATCGCACCAGACCGGAATCGTGCAGCAACTCCATGATGAGATGCGCTTCGCGATAGGTCGCGCCACCCGGTACCGTGGTGCCGACGCCGGGGGCGACCGCGGGATCGAGAAAATCGACGTCGAAGCTTAAATGCAGCACCCCGTTGCTCGCCCTGACGCGCTCGATCACGCGCCGGATCAGGACGGCAACGCCGAACTCGTCGATGGCGCGCATGTCGGCGATCGCGACGCGGCGGTCGAACACCAGCTTCTTCTCCAGCGGATCGATCGAGCGGATGCCGAACAGATCGAGCCGCTCGGGACCGATCGAGGCGCGGGGCACGTCGCCGAGCAGGCCCTCGAGGCCGTCCTCGCCGCAGAGAAAGGCCGCCGACATGCCGTGCATGTTGCCGGTCTCAGTCGTCTGCGGCGTGTTGTAATCGGCATGTGCATCGAGCCACAGCACGAACAACGGCCGGCCCTGTTCCTGCCAGTGCCGCGCGACGCCGTTCACCGAGCCCATCGAGAGCGAGTGATCGCCGCCCATGAAGATCGGAACGGCGCCGGATTGCGCGAGCAAATACGAACGCTCGCTGAGCGCGCGGATCCAGGTTTTGATCACGTCGTAATATTTGGCGTTCGCCGGCGGCGGGCCCTCGGCGGGAGCAATGGCCGGCGTCAGCATATCGCCATGGTCTTCGACGACAAAACCGAGTTGATCGAGGATGCGGCCGATGCCTGCGGTGCGCAGCGCCGCTGGTCCCATCAGCGTGCCGGCCTGCGAGGCGCCGATCTCGAGGGGGACACCGAGCAGGGCGATGCGGGGAGCGTTGGCGTCGGACATGCAGGCAGCCTCGATCAAACTGTAGGGTGGGCAAAGCGAAGCGTGCCCACCATTCAATGCAATGATTGAATCGATGGTGGGCACGGCGCAAGTGCGCCTTTGCCCCTACAAGAGAGGTAAGGGCCCAATGTTCCGCTTAGGCCTTGAAATACGCGATTTGCGTCGTGGTCGCGAGCAGGCGGCCGGAGGGTGACCACAGCTCGCCGTTCTGATCGCCGTAACTCCGGTGGAAGATCTTAGCGTCGGCTACCGCCAGTATGCGCGTGATGTCCTCGGCCGCGAGATCGTCCGATGCGGTATGGAAGTACGTCGTCAGCGATACCGTGCCAAACGGGACCAGTTCCCGCCGCGCCAGAAATACCCGTCCGAAGAAGGCATCCGACATCGACATCAGCGACAGCATGTCGATCTTCCGCGGCATGCGGTCGCCTATCCACTGTTTGGAGAATGCATCGAGCGGCGGCGACGCCGGCGTGCCGTAGAAATTCGGCTCACCCTCGACGAAGCGGAAATCATACTGGTGCGTCCAGGTCATCGGCGTGTTCGGAAATGAACGCGCCTGCTCGAACGGCGCGGCGCCCGGAAATTTTGCCTGCTGGTGCGACCAGGACGGACGGCGTTCGGCGAACACGGCGGTCGCCAGCGTCGCGACGTCGCCGCCGCTCTGCGTCATCTCCACGCACCAATGCTGGCTCGAACGGTTGGCCTTGACCAGGCGGACATCGAGATCGAAGCCGCCTTCGGCGACCGGCGCGCAGAAATTCACCGTGACCGACAACGGATCGCCGGCACGCTGCGGATGCTCCATCAGCGCGCGCAGGATGGTGGCGGCCGTGCAGCCGCCGAACGGGCCGACAAAGGCCCAATAGTCCGGGCTGGTCTTGCCTTGCCAGCAACTGTCACCGGCGGTGACCCGTGTGGCATCGTCGAAAAGATGTGGGGCTTTGGTGAGCATTCCATATTTCCCGTCATTGCGAGGGCCAACGGGTCGCGCGAATGCGCGCCCGATGACAGGCTCCGCGGAGTATCGCTGCTATTCAGTCGAATTCAATGACGTCTGAGGTAATGATTCCGTGCCCCGGGATCTATCGCGTCGCCCCGCGCTGCGCGCTCGTTTCCGGCACGGCCGACGCCTCGCGCACCGGCACGTTCCAGATCTCCTCGGCATACTCCCGGATGGTGCGGTCGGAGGAGAACCACGGCATCCGCGCCACGTTGAGGATCGAGGCGCGGGTCCAGGCCGGCACCACTTGCCAGCGTGCGTCGATGCCGCGCTGCGCTGTGTAGTAGGAATCGAAATCGGCCGAGACCATGTAGTGGTCGAGGTAGCGCAGCGCGTGGCCGATCGAGGCGAAACGGGCGCGATCGTCGGGCGAGAACGCGCCGCTCTCGATCGCGGTAATGGCCCGCGCCAGCCGCGGCGAGCGGCTGATCACATCGGTCGCATCCAGGCCCTGCTTGCGCCGGATCATGACGTCGCCGGCCTCCATGCCGAAGATCGCGATATTCTCCGCGCCGACATGGTCGCGGATTTCGATGTTGGCGCCGTCGAGCGTGCCGATCGTCAGCGCGCCGTTCAGCGCCAGCTTCATGTTACCGGTACCGGAGGCCTCCATGCCGGCGGTCGAAATCTGTTCGGATAGATCGGCGGCCGGAATGATCACTTCGGCGAGGCTGACATTGTAGTCGGCGAGAAAGACGACCTTCAGCCTTCCTGCGACGTCAGGGTCGTTGTTGACGACTTCGGCGACATCGTTGATCAGCTTGATGATCAGCTTGGCGTAGCGATAGCTCGCCCGCCGCCTTACCGGCGAAGATTTTTACGCGCGGCACCCAGTCGCGCTGCGGCTCGTCCTTGATCGCCTGGTACAGCGCAATGGTCTCGACGACATTGAGCAATTGCCGCTTGTACTCGTGGATGCGCTTGATCTGGATGTCGAACAATGCCGACGGATCGATCTTGACGCCAAGGCGCTCGTTGATGAGCCGCGCCAGCGCCACCTTGTTGTGATGCTTGACCTCGCGAAAACGCTGCTGGAACGCGTTGTCACTGGCGTGGGCCTCGAGGCGCTCGAACAGCGAGAAATCGTCAAGCACGTTCTCGCCGCAGACCTCGCGCATAAGCCCGGTGAGCTTTGGATTGGCCAGCATCAGCCAGCGGCGGAAGGTGATGCCGTTGGTCTTGTTGGTGATGCGGCCGGGATAGAGATGGTTGAGATCGTGGAACACGGTCTCCTTCATCAGGTCGGAGTGCATCGCCGACACGCCATTGATGCGGTGCGAGCCGACGAAGGCGAGCTGCCCCATCCGCACCCGGCGGCCGGACTTCTCGTCGATCAACGACACCGACGCGCGATACTCGATGTCACCGGGGCAGCGCTGATCGGCCAGCGCCAGATGCGCAGCGTTGATGCGGTAGATGATTTCGAGATGCCGCGGCAGCAGCCGCTCGAACAGTTCGACCGGCCATGTCTCCAGCGCTTCCGGCAGCAGCGTGTGATTGGTGTAGGAAAGCGTCGCCACCGTGATCTTCCACGCCTCGTCCCAGCGGAAATTGTGCAGATCGACCAGGATGCGCATCAATTCGGTGACGGCAAGGCTCGGATGGGTGTCGTTGAGCTGCACCGCGGCCTTCGATGCCAAGCTGCGCAACTGCCCGTCCGAGGCGAGGTGCCGCTTGACCAGGTCCTGCAGCGAGGCGGAGACGAAGAAATACTCCTGCCGTAGCCGAAGTTCGCGCCCCGCAGGGCTCTCGTCGTTCGGGTAGAGGAATTTGCAGATCGATTCCGCGCGCGCTTCCTCGGCGACGGCGCCGAGGTAGTCGCCGGTGTTGAAGACGTCGAGCCGCAAGGGATCGGGCGAGCGCGCCGACCATAGCCGCAGCGCGTTCACATGCTGGCCGCGCCAGCCCACGATCGGCGTGTCATAGGCGACGGCCTGCACGGTTTCCGCCGGCCGCCACGTCGCGCGGTCGCGTCCGTGGTCGTCGACATGGTCGACAAAGCCGCCGAAATGAACGTGATAGACCACCTCCGCCCGCAGGAATTCCCAGGGGTTGCCGAAGCTCAGCCATTCGTCCGGATATTCCTGCTGCCAGCCTTGCGAAATGATCTGGCGGAACAGGCCGAAATCGTAGCGGATGCCGTAGCCGATAGCGGGAACGGCCAGCGTCGCCATGCTTTCCATGAAGCACGCCGCAAGCCGTCCGAGACCGCCATTGCCGAGCGCTGCGTCCGGCTCGCATTTGCGCAAATCATCCAGGCCGACGCCGAGATCGCCGAGCGCCGCCTCGAACACCGGCAAGAGACCCATATTGTTCAGCGCGTCGGTGAACAGCCGGCCGATCAGGAATTCGAGCGAGAGATAATAGACCCGTTTGCTGCCCGCATCGTAGCTCTCCTTTTCGGCCGTCAGCCAGCGGTGCACGACGCGGTCGCGCAACGCCAGCGCCGCGGCCTTGTACCAGTCGCGACGCGTCGCCATGCCGGCGTCCTTGCCGATCGCAAGGCGCAGCTTGGCGAGGATGGCGCCCTTGATCTCGGCCAGCGCGAGTTCGTCGACCGGCTGGCCAAGTGCCGGATAGTTCCCTGCGATTTGTTCCTGCAACACGTCGATCCCTGCGTTGAGACTCACAACATAGGCGTCTTGTCCGGCAATCGAAACGCCGGAGAACGCCGGAGTATGTTGTGCACTGCGCTGGTATGAATTTATGCAAGGACCGGGCCGATTTCGCGGCACCGGCGTGCCAGCTTTGGTGTTATAATCCAATACCAAAGTACAGGGATCGCTGGGGCTTGGTGGGTAGATGCTGATTGGGGTCCAAGGAATCGCGTGCCAGCAAAACGGGGAGGGCCTGTCATGAGATTGACGATCGAGATCGCGGCCACCGCGTTATTGATGGTCTGCATCAGCGCCACTAGCGCCGCCTTTGCCGCGGGCAAGACCGGCAGAAGTGCCGACGGCGTAAGCTGCTCATTTAGCGTCGCAAAGGGCGCTTCGCCCGCGGCGCGTTGTGCCGCGATCAAGCGGCAGTGCGGCGGAAAATTCTACGCCAATTATTGCGGTGACAAACTGTTGTCGGCAATGTGAAGGATTGCGTTGCGGATGGTTCATACCATCACGCGATCTCAAGGTTCGCCTTCCTCGGCAAGCGCGGGATAGCGGAGATAAAGCTTCTGCAGCAGCTCGAACGCGTCGACCGCTTCCAGCAACAGCATCCGAATCTGGCTGGCTCGCGCCCCGCCCTTGATTCTCGATCCTTTCGGCAACCGGATAGGCGAAATTTCGGCACGAGGCTAGAACAAATTAAGAACACCTTAGCAAGTCTTTGATATATCATTGTGATTCGGCGCATCGCCGACACAACATATAGGCCCATCCGAGTTTGCGAGGACTACATGTCCACCATCGCTTTCGATCAGTTCGCTCTCACCCGCATCGCCGATTTCGCGCGCTCGTTGTCGCGCCTGCACCAGGCCTCGCGCCGCCAGCTCGTCGACGACGACGCGATCGACCGCGAGTTCAACGCGGTCTGCATGTCGGTGTGGGGCTACACCACGGACGATTTCAGCGACGAACTGTTTTCGATCGAGGATCACGCCTTTCTCGATTCGCTGGATGAGGCGCAGGCGCGGATTTTTGCGGCCCAAGCAGGCTACGATCTCGTCGACGACCAGGGCATGCTGACGGATTGGTGGGGCTATTGCTGGATGATTCTCGCCGAGAAGCGCGGCCTGCTGACGCCGGAAAATCGCGCCGCGGCGCGGGCGGCGATCGAGGAAAAATATCTGTCGGCGCCGAACGTGATCGGCGTGATTGTCGGGCGGTGAGGTAGTCTTCGTCATTCCGGAATGGTCCGAAGGACCATATCCGGAATCTCGAGATTCTCCGATGCGCAATTGCGCATCGTAGTTCGATGCTTCGCATCGCCCCGGAATGACGCTCGAACTGCTAATTCACTTCCGCTCGCTTCGCCGCTTTCGGCGCGGCGATCTTCGGTATGGAAGCGGTCGGCAGTTCGACGTCGCGTCTCGTTTCGGGAAGCGGCGCGTTGGCTGCGACCATCTCGGCGCTGACTGGCGCGACCTTCATTTCGCCGAGCCGGGCGCGGACATCTGCCGTGAGGCCGGGATAGGAGGCGACCGGCGTGAACTCCGCCGTGTGGTCGGCGCCAAGACGCACGCCGGTATAGGCCACCAGGCCGTCGGTGGTGGCGACGACGTCACCGGAGCGCAGCGAGGTATCGAGCGTGAGATCGACCGGCGCAAGCCCGGACGGGCTTCTGCCGTTGCAGGTGCAGTCGGCGCTCAGCGCCTTGCGATAGGCGTAGGCGTTCTCGCTGTCGGCATAACGCTCGCCGTTACTGGCGGTCGCATGATCGATGTTGCTGCCGTAAAACACCTTGGTGACGCTGGCCGGGCAGAAGGCCTGGCAGGTCTGCACCGGCGAGGCGGTGCCGCGCATCGTCAGCGGAAAATATTTGCCGTCGCAGCTTCGCACGCAAAACGCAGGCCCGGAGCCCGCCACGCGCGGGGCCGGGGCGGGCGCTGATGGCTGCTGATTGAGGCCGAACGGATCGGCGAAGAAATTGGCCTGCGGAGGCGCTTGCCGCGCCTGCTGCTTCTGCGCGCCGCCAAACAGGAAATCGAACAGGCCTTCGGCGGAAACGCTGCCAGGCGCGAGCAGGAGAGCGCCCGAAAGGATCGCTGCGGCAACAAACGTCGCGCGGCGCCGCACGCGCGAAAAAGTCAACTCTGTACGCAACGCCAACTCCACCCAACGCAACAAACGCGCCGAAGCGCGACGGCTTCAGTTCGGGTAACCTTAACGGGCGATGGTAAATGAGTGATGAGCGGGGGCGGGGGGAGACCCATTCACCCCTTCAAAAATTCACCCGCCTTGTACAGCGAACGAAACTCAAGCCCTGCCTCGGCAAAGGCTTCGGTCGCGCCTTCCTCGCGGTCTACCATCGTAAGCACGAGCACGATCTCGCCGCCGGCTTCGCGCACGGCCTCGACCGCCTTCAACGCCGAGCCGCCTGTCGTGGTGACGTCCTCGACGATCACGATGCGCTTGCCCTGCAGGGTCTCGCCCTTGGCAAGGCCCTCCACAGCGAGACGCGCGCCATGCTCCTTTGGTTTCTTGCGCACGAAAAACGCCGCGATCGGGTGGCCCTTGATCCAGGAGAGCTGCGCGATCGCGCCCGCCAGTGGGACCGCGCCCATCTCCAGCCCGCCGACGAAATCGAGATTGTCGTCCTTCAACGCCTCATAGGTCAGCTCGGCCAAGAGCGCCGCACCTTCGGGGTCGAGCATGGTCGGCTTGAGGTTGAAGTAGAAGTCGCTCTTGCGGCCTGAGGCCAGAGTGATCTCGCCGCGGCCGAACGAGCGCTTGCGGATGATCTCGGCGAGGCGGGCGCGGGAGGCTGATTTGGACAAGACGGTTTCCCCGAAGGTTTCAGGCGGGGCGCAATCTATCGGCGCTGCAGGGCAGATTCCAGCGCCGATCCGACGCCGTCAACAGGGCACGATGTCGGCATCCGCGAAAGCGGATGGCCGCGTATTCCGCAGCGGCGGTTGTAACGCCCCGAAGTTCCGGGGTACTGGATACCCCGCGTTCCGCGGGGATGACAAAAATGACAATCGAACTGCACACCTGGAACACGCCAAACGGCCGCAAGATCTCAGTTGCGCTGGAGGAAATGGGGCTGCCCTACAAGGTGATCCCGGTGAACATCACCAAGGGCGAGCAGATGGCGCCCGCCTTTCTCAAGCTCAGCCCGAACAACAAGATCCCGGCGATCATCGATCCCGACGGCCCCGGCGGCAAGCCGGTCAGCATCTTCGAGTCCGGTGCGATCCTGCTTTATCTCGGCGAGAAGACCGGCAAGTTCCTGCCCAAGCCGCTGGCCGAGCGTATCCCGGTCTATGAATGGCTGATGTGGCAGATGGGCGGCTTTGGGCCGATGCCCGGCCAGGTGCACCATTTCATCGCGCTTGAGAACGAGACCGACCGCGCCTATGGCCTCAAGCGCTTCATGGCCGAAACCCGCCGGCTCTACGGCGTCCTCGACCGTCGGCTGGAGGGCCGGGAGTTCGTCGCCGATGCCTTGTCGGTCGCCGACTTCGCCATCCTCGGCTGGGCCTGGCGCCACCCGCGCCACAAGGTGGAGCTGAAGGATTTTCCGAACGTCGAGCGCTGGTACAACGCCCTGATGGCACGCCCGGCGACCAAGCGCGGCATGGAAGCGAAGCTGGATTGAGCTCTCTATCCTAGCGCAATTCTGTCGTCGCCCGGCTTGACCGGGCGATCCAGGGCGGATTCAACCGGTCGTCGCAACACTTCAGCCAAGGAGGTTGCGATGAATGGATACAGAGAAGATTCGGGCCGGAGTGCGCGATCACCAGGCCGGGTTCCGAAGGCACGGCGGGAGAATTGCAGACGGTTTTGGGCGGCGGTTGCCTCGGGGCGCTCGAGCGAAGATGCTGCAGTTGACGCCGGGGTGTCTCCGGTTGTCGGAGTGCGGTGGTTCCGGAGGGCCGGCGGAATGCCGCCAACACATTTCTCGCAATCGTCAAAACCTCCATCAGGGCGCTACCTTTCTTTCGCCGAACGTGAAGAGATCGCGATCTTGCGCGCGCAGGGTCACGGCGTACGAGCCATTGCTGGTCATCTTGGTCGCCCGCCATCCACGATCTCTCGCGAGCTCCGACGCAATGCGGCACGCCGCCACGGCGCTCCAGAATACCGAGCGACGACGGCACAATGGCACGCGGATCAATCTGCCCGACGCCCGAAGCCGGCGAAGTTGGCGGTCAATCCGATTCTGCGCGATTATGTGCAAGACAGGCTTGCCGGTATGATCGCCACTCGGGCCGGGGCGCCTATCGCTGGCCCGAAGGTTGTGTGGAAGGGGCGCCGAGCCGTGCATCGGCAGAACCGACGCTGGGCAACAGCGTGGAGCCCGGAACAGATTTCTCGCCGTCTTCGGCTCGATTTTCCCGAGGATGAGACGATGCGGATCAGTCACGAGGCGATCTACCAAGCACTTTACGTGCAAGGCCGAGGAGCGCTGCGCCGCGAACTGACGGCTTGTTTGCGTACGGGACGGGCGCTTCGGATGCCGAGGGCGCGCACGCGCAAGCAGGGCAGAAGCTTCGTTTCTCCCGAGATTATGATCAGTCAACGACCGGCGGAGGCAGCCGATCGAGCCGTGCCGGGACATTGGGAAGGGGATCTCATCGTAGGCCTTGGAAGTTCTGCGATCGGCACCTTGGTAGAGCGCACCACACGATTTACCATGCTGCTGCATCTGCCGCGCATGCCGGGCCATATTCATGGAGTTCGTGCGAAGAATGGACCGGCACTCGCCGGACACGGGGCTGAGGCGGTGCGCGACGCTATCGCTCGCGCGATCGTCACCATGCCCGAGCAACTGCGTCGGTCTCTGACTTGGGATCAAGGAGCCGAGTTGGCTCAGCATGCACGCCTGAAGATCGATGCGGGCGTGCATGTCTACTTCTGTGATCCTCACAGCCCATGGCAGCGCGGCTCCAACGAGAACACCAACGGACTGCTGCGACAGTACTTTCCGAAAGGTACCGATCTTGGCGCACACAGTGTCGACGACCTTGAAGCCGTGGCTCTTGCACTCAACACCAGGCCCCGGAAAACCCTCGGCTGGAAAACACCAGCGGAAACTCTCGACGAACTTCTCCGAGCGGGCCATACATGAAGTGTTGCGACGACCGGTTGAATCCGCCCAGTACGCCGCGGCTTTTCTTATGAAGCGAAGTGGTCAATGCGGCACGAGTTGCTCTTCAAAACACGTGCTCTGGGATACTGGGTCGCCCGGTCCCAGTGCGCAATTGCGCACAAGGCCGGGCGATGACAGCGGTGTACTTGGAGAGAGGCCGGCATCACGCCCGCTTCGCCTCGAACGCCATCTTCACCGCAAGCCCTGCCAGCACCGTTCCCATCAGCCAGCGCTGCAGCAACAGCCACGTCGGCCGCGAGCCGAGAAACATTGCGATCGATCCGGCGGCGAGCGCGATCATCGCATTGACGCTGACGCTGATCACGATCTGGATCGTGCCGAGTGCGAGCGACTGCGTCAGCACACCTCCCACAGCCGGATCGATGAATTGCGGCAGCAGCGCCAGGTACAGCATCGCGATCTTCGGATTGAGCAGATTGGTGACGAAGCCCATCGCAAACAATTTGCGCGGGCCGTCGACTTGCAGCTTCTTCACCTGAAACGGCGAACGCCCGTTCGGTTTCAGCGCCTGCCACGCCAGCCACAGCAAATAGGCCGCGCCGGCAAACCGCAGCGCGTCATAGGCATAAGGAACGGCAAATAGCAGCGCCGTGATGCCGAACGCCGCGCACAGCATGTAGAACACAAAGCCGAGCGCGACGCCGCCGAGCGAGACGATGCCGGCTGCCGGCCCTTGCGTAATCGAGCGCGAGATCAGGTAGATCATGTTCGGCCCCGGCGTCAGCACCATGCCGAGTGAGACCAGGGCAAAACCGAGCAGGGTTGCGATGTGAGGCATGGCAGACTCGCGGCGAGGAATGCGCACGTTTCTAGCGTGCAGCGCGCGGCGATGTCATTTCGTATATTGCTCCGATGGGGAGCCGCTATCGTTCGGAGCAATGCAGATCACGTGTCCCGGACGCGGCGCGGCATGAAATGACGCGACGCAGAGCCGGGACCCACTGGACCCCGGATCAGCAGCGCATCACCATAGCGCGTCCAAGACGCGCGTGAACGCGCTTTTGGTGCTGCGCAGCATCCGGGGAACGCATCGCCTCAATGCGCCTCGTCCCAATTATTCGCCGCCCGCGCATCCACCTGCAGCGGCAGCGAGAGCGTTACCGCCGGGAACGGCGCGTCCTGCATGACGTGCTGCACCACCGGAAGCGTCGCCGCCACTTCGCCGTCGGGCACTTCGAAGATCAGTTCGTCATGCACCTGCAACAGCATCTGCGCCGACAGCTTCTTCTCCGCCAGCGCATCTTCCATCCGGATCATGGCGCGACGGATGATGTCGGCGGCGGTGCCTTGCAGGCGCGCGTTGATTGCGGCGCGCTCGTTGAAGGAGCGGACCGAGGCGTTGGAGGCCTTGATGTCGGGATAATGACATTTCCGCCCGAACAGGGTCAGCACATAGCCATTGGTGCGACAGAAATCCCGCGTCTCGTCCATGTAGGCGCGGATGCCCGGGAAGCGCTCGAAGTACTTCTTGATGTAGGCGGAGGCTTCCTCGCGGGCGATGCCGAGCTGGTTGGCAAGGCCGAACGCCGAGATGCCGTAGATGATGCCGAAGTTGATCGCCTTCGCACGCCGCCGCACTTCACCCGGCATGTCCTTGATCGGCACGCCGAACATTTCGGATGCCGTCATGGCGTGAATGTCGAGCCCGTCGCGGAACGCCTGCTTCAAAACGGGGATGTCGGCAATCTCGGCCAACAGCCGCAATTCGATCTGCGAGTAGTCCGCCGACACCAGCTTGTGCCCGGGCGTCGCGATGAAGGCGCGGCGGATCTTGCGGCCGTCCTCGGTGCGAACCGGAATGTTCTGCAGGTTCGGCTCGTTCGACGACAGCCGCCCCGTGGTGGTCGCAGCCAGCGCGTAGGTCGTGTGCACGCGGTGGGTCTGCGGATGCACGTAATTCGGCAGCGCGTCGGTATAGGTCGATTTCAGTTTCGAGACCTGCCGCCACTCCAGAATCTTCTTCGGGAATTCATGACCCTGTTCGGCGAGCTCATCGAGAATCTGCGCCGAGGTCGACCACGCCCCGGTCTTGGTCTTGGTGCCGCCGGGGATGCCCATCTTGCCGAAGATGATGTCGCCGATCTGCTTGGGGCTGCCGACATTGATCGGCTCGCCGGCGATCTCCTGCAACTCGGCCTCGACGCGCGCTGCGGTCTGGGCGAAATCGCCCGACAGCCGCGACAGCACCTGGCGATCGATCGAAATGCCGCGCCGCTCCATCCGCGCCAGCACGGTGACCAGCGGCCGCTCCAAGGTCTCGTAGACCGTCATCATGTGCTCCGCGGCGAGCCGCGGTCTGAGCACGCGATGCAGCCGCAGGATGACGTCGGCGCTCTCGGCCGAATAGACGGCCGCCTTGTCGATCGCGACCTGGTCGAAGGTCAGCTTGTTCTTGCCGTTGCCGATTAGCTCGCTTTCGCTCGTGACGGCATGGCCAAACCAACGTTCGGCGAGTGACCCCAGCGCATGCGAGTTGCGTCCGGCGTCGAGCGCGTACGACATCAATTGCGCGTCGTCGACGTTGCGCAGGGTGACGCCGTGCTGCACCAGCATCACGGCGCTGAACTTGATATCGAAGCCGATCTTGAGAATGCCCTGTGATTCCAACAGCGGCTGCAACCCCGCCAGCGCCTCGGCGGCCGTGATCTGGTCCGGCGCGAGGCCGGCGTCGAACAGGCCTGCGCCGCCGCCGGATTGCTTGTGCGTGAGTGGAATGTAGCAGGCGTCGTTTGGCGCCAGCGCCAGCGCAATGCCGCAGATGTTGGCCTGCATTGGATCGTCCGAGCTCGCCTTGGCGACGATCGCAAACGTGCCGGCGTCATAGGCCCGCGCAACCCAGGCATTGAGCTCATCGATCGCGCGGATGGTCTGGTACTTGGTCCGATCGACCGGCAGTTTTCGCGCGGCCTCCGCGCGGGCCGCAGCCAGCGATATCGGTGTACCCTTGTGGCTCGCCCCCTTGTCCTGCTTGTCGCCGCCGGTCTTGCCCGGTGCGGTGCCGGCTTTGCCGGCGGGCGGACTGTCGAATAGCGTCGCGCCTTCGACATAGCCCTCCGGCTTCTTGCCCGATGGCGGCACCGCGAAAACGCTGGCGCCGCTCTTGTTGCCGGCATCCGGCTCGATATCGGCGGGATCGATCTGCGAATATTCGGCGACACGGCGGGTAAGGGTGGAGAACTCCATCGCCTTGAGGAAGGCGATCAGCTTGCGCGCATCCGGCTCGTGCACGGCAAGGTCATCGAGCGGCACTTCGAGATCGACCTTGTCGTCGAGCAGCACCAGTTGCCGCGAGATCCGCGCCTTCTCGGCGTTCTCGATCAGCGCCTCGCGCCGTTTCGGCTGCTTGATCTCGCCGGCGCGCTGCAGCAGCGTTTCCAGGTCGCCATATTCGACGATCAATTGCGCCGCGGTCTTGACGCCGATGCCGGGCACGCCCGGCACGTTGTCGGTGGAATCGCCGGCCAAAGCCTGCACCTCGACGACCTTTTCCGGCGGAACGCCGAATTTCTCGATCACCTCGGCGACCCCGAGGCGCCGGTCCTTCATGGTGTCGTACATGGTGACGCAGTCGGTCACGAGCTGCATCAGGTCCTTGTCCGAGGACACGATGGTGGCGGTAGCGCCGCGCTCGCAGGCGATGCGGACATAGGTCGCGATCAGATCGTCGGCCTCGAAGCCGACCTGCTCCAGGCAGGGCAGGTCGAAGGCGCGCACGGCTTCGCGGATCAAGGCAAATTGCGGGATCAGGTCGTCCGGCGCCGGCGGCCGATGCGCCTTGTAATCGGGATAGAGCTTGTTGCGGAACGTGATTTCCGACTTGTCGAACACGATCGCGAGATGCGTCGGCCTGTTATCCTCGGGCATTTCACGGAGCAGCTTCCACAGCATGTTGCAGAAGCCGAGCACGGCATTGACCTGCAGCCCGTCGGATTTGCGGTTCAAGGGCGGCAGCGCGTGATAGGCGCGGAAAATGTAGGAGGAACCGTCGACCAGGAACACATGGTCGCCCTTGCCCGGACTTTTGGCGGGGGCCTTGGCAGGGGCCTTGGTGGCGGGAGCGGGTTTCGCGGCGGCTTTGGGGGCTGATTTCGGCATGGCCGAAATCTAGGGATTTTTGCGCGGATTGACAGCCTTGGGAGAGGGATTTTGAGCCCAATACACACCCGTTACCACCCGCCTTGTGCGCAATGGCGCACTGGGGCGGGTGATCCAGTACGCCGCGGCGGTCATGTTCAACTGAGGGAGCTCGGCGTACTGGGTCGCCCGGTCCCAGTGCGCAATTGCGCACAAGGCCGGGCGATGACAGCGGAATATTTGGATACGAACCCTACTCCGCCGGCTGCAGCGCCGGCGCGGCTTTTTTCGGCGCGATCCAGAACGCGGCCGGGCGGACGAACAGGAAGTTCGCCCGCAGCGCCAGCGCCAGGCGCCAGATCACCACCGCCCCCGCGACGCCTGCAACCGTCACGATCAGCGAGACCATTCCGATATCAGCGATCAGGCCGGTCTTCAAAAGCAGCGTTCGGGTCACCGCCATCGGCAGGAAGAAGGCGAGATAGATGACGATGGAATGCTCGCCGCAATAGCGCAGGAAATTCAGCCACTGCGTGCGCGCCAGCAGCGTGCCCATGACGATGATGGCGCCGGCGCCCGCAAAGCCGAGCGCCAGTGAAACGAGCGGCCATTCGTCAAAGCCGGATACGACCAGCGCGCCGTTGACGAGCGTCCACAGCGCGACGCCCACGAGTGCGAGGGCCGGGCGCGCCCGCGCGCGGTCCGACACCGCGAACACGTAGTTGGCAAACAGGTAGCCGGAATAGAAATAGACGAAACGCCCGCAGAATTCGTCGATCACGGTCCAGCCGGTCGTGATATGCGCCATCTCGAGCGCCGCGGCCGCGAGCCAGATCGCAAGCGGCGGGACGCCGCGCAACAGTTTTGTGACAACGAAGAACACCGGCAACAAATAAATGAACCACAACGTGCCGAACGGCTCGATGAAGGATTCCAGATACATGAATCCGACATGCCGCCAACCCGATTCAGCGGCGAACCCAGGAGCCTTGAAGCCGAACTGGATCGTCACCCACAGCACATAAAAATAAGCGAAGTGCAGGACCTTGCGGTCGAGATAGGTGCGCCAGTCACGGTCGATGACAACGGCAAGAAACAGGCCCGAAATCAGGAAGAAATCCGGCATCCGGAACGGCTTTGCGAACATCACGAACGCATGCATGAAGCCGGTCTGGCCGGCCGCCGCTTCGACCCCCAGCACCGAATGCATCATCACTACCATGACGATGCAGATGCCCTTGGCGTAGTCCACCCAATCGATACGGGTGGAGCGTTCCGTGACGGCGGATGTACCGTTTGAAGTCATCGGTGTCCCTTTTCGGCGCGAGGCGGCCGCATCTTCGGCCCGATCCGTTGCTTTCTTCTTTATCCATACAAATCACATGCCGGGATCGGGCGCTTTTTCCGGTTTCCCCTTTGATGAAAAATGCTCTAAGACGCCCGCAAAATCGGGACTGGCGTTAACCATCAAATACGGATTGTTTTCATGCGAATCGCCATGATTGGCACGGGCTATGTGGGGCTGGTATCCGGCGCCTGCTTTGCCGATTTCGGCCACCAGGTCACCTGCGTGGACAAGGACGCCGGCAAGATCGAAGCCCTGCGCCGAGGTGAGATCCCGATTTTCGAGCCCGGGCTCGACGCGCTGGTGGCCTCCAACGTCAGGGCTAAGCGGCTGGATTTCACCACCGACCTGACCGCGCCGGTGGCGGAAGCCGACGCCGTGTTCATCGCCGTCGGGACGCCCTCGCGGCGTGGCGACGGCCATGCCGACCTCACTTACGTCTACAGCGCCGCGCGCGAGATCGCGGCGGCGCTGTCGGGCTTCACGGTGGTGGTGACCAAATCGACCGTGCCGGTCGGCACTGGCGATGAGGTCGAACGATTGATCAGCGAGGCTAATCCGTCGGCCGACGTCGTGGTCGCCTCCAATCCGGAATTTTTGCGCGAGGGCGCCGCGATCCGCGACTTCAAATTCCCCGACCGTATCGTGGTCGGGACCGACGACGAACGCGGGCGCAAGGTGCTCGGCGACGTCTACCGGCCGCTGTCGCTCAACCAGGCGCCGTTGATGTTCACGGCGCGGCGCACCGCTGAACTGATCAAATACGCGGCCAACGCGTTCCTCGCCACCAAGATCACCTTCATCAACGAGATTGCCGATCTCTCGGAAAAAGTCGGCGCCGACGTGCAGCAGGTCGCGCGTGGCATCGGGCTCGACAACCGCATTGGCTCAAAATTCCTGCATGCTGGTCCGGGCTTCGGCGGCTCCTGTTTTCCGAAGGATACCCGCGCGCTGGTCAAGATCGCCCAGGACCATGACGTGCAACTGCGCATCGTCGAGGCCGTGCTCGGCGTCAACGACAACCGCAAGCGCGCGATGGCGCGCAAGGTGTCGAATGCCGCCGGCAACCTGCGCGGCAAGACGGTCGCGGTGCTCGGCCTCACCTTCAAGCCCGACACCGACGACATGCGCGAGGCGCCGTCGATTCCGCTCGTCACCGGCCTGCTCGACATGGGCGCGAAAGTGCGCGCGCACGATCCGGTTGGCATGGAGCAGGCGAAGAAGGAGCTGCCCGAGATCGAATATTGCGACGACCCCTATGAGTGCGTGAAGGGCGCGGACGCCATGGTGATCGTCACCGAATGGGTCCAGTTCCGCGCGCTCGACCTCGATCGGATCAAGGGCGCGATGGCGCAGCCCGTTATCGTAGATCTGCGCAATATTTATCGCTCCGAAGACATGGCGGCCCATGGCTTCGTTTACGAGAGTGTGGGACGGGCGGCTCCGCCGAGGACTTGATGCGCCAACGCGCGATCAGGAATGTATCCATGAATGCGCGCGATGAATTTCGACGTGAGATGGATGAAGCTCTGACTTCCCTTGCTGGCTCGATTGCACCAAAGATCGACCAGAACAGTCGTGATCTCTTGGCTGAATTCATAGAGAATTTCGAGTTTGGAGTGGCCTTGGAATGGCTACACTCCTTGACCGTCTCAAAAGGGATCCAGCTTTCGTCCGAGCAAGAGCAGGAAATTCGAAGGCTTGCTCAACGTATGGGTCTTGACCTCGGCTAGTGTTGAAAAGGTATTGAGATGGTGCGTGCCCCGGGATACGCCCGGGCATGACCCGCTGGTGAGAATTTGTCCCGTAGCTTCGACACGCCCCTGCCGATCGACGCGGTGCTCGAGGAGCTCGACCGCACGCTCGCGGCCAACAACACCGCGGTGCTGGTGGCCCCTCCCGGTGCCGGCAAGACCACGCGGGTGCCGCTCGCGCTGCTCGATGCGCCCTGGCTGAAGGACAAGAAGATGATCATGCTGGAGCCGCGGCGGATCGCGGCGCGGGCCAGCGCCGAACGAATGGCGCGGACGCTCGGCGAGCGGGCAGGGGAGACCGTCGGCTATCGCGTCCGCTTCGGCTCCAAGATCTCGCGCGCGACCCGGATCGAGGTGGTCACCGAGGGAATCTTCTCGCGCCAGATTCTCGATGATCCCGAATTGAACGGCGTCGCCGCCGTGCTGTTCGATGAATTTCACGAGCGTTCGCTCGACGCCGATCTGGGGCTCGCGCTCGCCCGCGATGCGCAGACTGGCCTGCGCGAGGACCTGCGCATCCTCGTAATGTCGGCAACGCTCGACGGCGCAAGGGTCGGCAAACTGCTCGGGGATGCACCAGTGGTTGCCAGCGAAGGCCGTGCGTTTGCGGTGGAGACACGTTATCTCGGCCGCAAGGCGGACGCACCGATCGAGCGGCAGATGGCGGATGCGATCGCGACCGCGCTGCGCGCCGATCCCGGCTCGGTGCTGGCGTTTCTGCCGGGCGCCGCCGAAATCCGCCGCACCCGGAATTTTCTCAGTGAGCGGGTGCATGATCCAGCCGTCGAGATCGTACCGCTGTTCGGTGCGCTGGAGGCCGCCGTGCAGGACCGCGCCATCGCGCCGGCACCGAAGGGGCAACGCAAAGTCGTGCTAGCGACGTCGATCGCCGAGACCTCGCTGACCATCGAGGGCGTCCGCATCGTCGTCGATTCCGGCCTGGCGCGGGTGCCGCGTTACGAGCCCGATATCGGCCTGACGCGGCTCGAGACCGTGCGCGCCTCGCGCGCCGCGGTCGACCAGCGCCGCGGCCGCGCCGGCCGCACCGAGCCCGGCGTGTGCTACCGGCTGTGGGACGAGCCGCAGACGGCTTCGCTTGCCGCCTACACCCAGCCGGAAATTCTCTCGGCCGATCTATCCTCGCTGGTGCTCGATCTCGCGCAATGGGGCGTCCGCGATCCGGCGACGCTGGCGTTTCTCGATTCCCCGCCGGCGCCGGCGCTGAAGGAAGCGGGGAGCCTGCTTCTCGAACTCGGTGCTCTCGATAGCGACGGCCGCATCACCGCAGAGGGCAAGAGCCTTCGGGCTCTGGCGCTGCCGCCACGGCTGGCGCGCATGATCGTGGATTCGCACCGGCTGGGCGCGGGCGAAGAGGCCGCCGAAATCGCCGCGATCCTCACCGAACGCGGCCTCGGCGGCGACAGCGTCGATCTCGACGTCAGGCTCGATCAGTTCCGCCGCGACCGCTCGCCGCGCGCTTCCAGCGCGCGCAGTCTCGCCCAGCGCTGGGCGCAGCAGGTGGGGGCCGAGGAGCGTGCTCTCTCTTCTCCCTCCCCCCTTGCGGGGGAGGGCCGGGGAGAGGGGTCCACACGGGTAGTCTTTCCTGGGCTTACCCCTTCCCCCAACCCCTCCCCGCAGGGGGGAGGGGAGCCCGGGCAGTCTCGCGTCCCTAACGCAGAACTCTCCACCGGCGTCATGCTCGCGCTTGCCTTCCCCGATCGGGTCGCCCGCAACCGCGGCAACGGCAGTTTCGTGCTCGCCAACGGTCGTGGCGCTGCCGTCGAGCAAGCCTCGTCGCTGGCGCGCGCGCCCTATATCGCGGTCGCCGAACTGACCGGCACCGCAGCCCAGGGGCGCATTCTGCTGGCGGCACCGATCGCGCAAGGAGATATCGAATCGCATTTCGCCGATCAGATCGAAAGCACCGAAGAGATTTCGTTCGATCGCGGCGCGATGGCGCTGCGTGCCCGCCGCAAGCGGACGCTGCACGCAATCACGCTGTCGGAAGCGCCGATGGCGCTGTCGCCGTCGGCAGAGACCGCACGCATCTTCGCTGCGGGCTTGGTCGCCGCGGGGCTCGACAAGCTGCCATGGTCGAAATCTCTGAAGCAGTGGCGCGACCGCGTGATGTTCCTGCGCAAGGCGGAAGGTGAGAGCTGGCCCGATCTGTCGGATGCTGCGCTGGCAGCCGGAGCCGAGAACTGGCTGGTGCCGGCGCTCTACGGCAAGACCTCGCTGAAGGATTTTTCCTCCGGCGATCTCTCGGATGCGCTGATGATGCTGTTGCCATGGGAATTGCGCGCGCGGCTGGAGCGCGAGGCGCCGACGCATTTCGAGGCGCCGACCGGCACCATGCTGGCGATCGACTACGAGGCCGAGCAGGGCCCGACCATTGCCGTACGCCTGCAGGAACTGTTCGGGCTCAACACCCATCCTTCGATCGCCAAAGGCAAGGTGCCGCTGGTGCTGGAATTGCTGTCCCCGGCGCAACGTCCGGTGCAGGTGACGCGCGACCTTCCAGGCTTCTGGCGCGGCAGCTATGCGGCCGTGCGCTCCGACCTGCGCGGCCGTTATCCCCGTCATCCCTGGCCGGAAGACCCGGCCACCGCGCTGCCGACCCGCCGGGTCAAGCCGCGCGGGACGTGAGGGCTTGAGCTCCCTCTCCCCGCAAGCGGGGCGAGGTTCAGGACGCCCCGTTAACACTTCACTCATCCTTTTCGTCAAAATGGCACGCCCGGTCATCGCCGTTAGTCGCGATTTCGCGGCCGGCGTGGTGATATCGGCGGTCTGGCAGTCGAGTGTGGCGTGATGCGTAACCTGATGATCCTTGCCGCCGTCCTGATCGGCCTCGGCACCTACATGGCGCAGATGGCGGACAAGATGTCGCCGACCTCGGCCTCCGCCAGTACGTCGCCGAAAAAAGCTCCCGTGCAAACGGTCGCGCAAGCCTCCGGTCGTAGCCTCGACATTCCCCGCGATGCGCGCGGCCATTTCCAGACCGACGGCCGCATCGATGGGCAACGCATCAACTTCATGGTCGATACCGGCGCCTCGCTGGTGGCGTTGAACGAAAAGTCGGCGGCCCGCTTCGGCCTGCGTCCCTCGCGCAGCGACTACAACGCAACCGTCACCACCGCCAACGGCACCATCAAGGCCGCGCGTACGCGGCTTGCGATGATCGAACTCGGCGGCCTCGTGGTGCGCGACGTTGATGCCGTGGTGCTGCCGGACGAGGCACTGTCCGAAAACCTGCTCGGCCTGTCGTTCCTGTCGAAGCTGAAGCGCTTCGAATATGCCAACGGCAGAATGGTGCTGGAACAGTAAGGTTACCCGGCTACCAAACCGCCGCAATTGACCGTCAAAACGCGTCGGCCCGCCTTTCGCCCGGCCTGCGCTTTCGCTATGGCTGCGGTCCCCTCGCTTTCATGACAAGGCCATCCCATGTTCCCGAAGCCCAAATCCGTGCTGGTTCCGAATACCTATGACTTCGAATCCGGGCCGATGGTGAAGGCGACTGGTTTCCGCGAATACGACGCGCGCTGGCTGTTCGAGAAGGAAATCAATTTGATGGGCGTTCAGGCGCTGGGCATGGGGCTCGGTGCGCTGATTGCGGAACTCGGCGTGAAACAGGAAATCGTCACCGGCCACGATTTCCGCGGCTATTCGGCCTCGATCAAATACGCGCTGATTTCCGGCCTGATGGCCGCGGGCTGCAAGGTGCACGACATCGGGCTCGCGGTGACGCCGATGGCCTATTTCGCGCAGTTCGATCTCGACGTGCCCTGCGTCGCCATGGTCACCGCCTCGCACAACGACAATGGCTGGACCGGCGTCAAGATGGGTGCCAACCGCCCGCTCACCTTCGGCCCCGACGAGATGACGCGGCTGAAAGAGATCGTGCTCAACGCTGATTTCAAGAACAGGGTCGGCGGCTCTTATCAATTCCACGAGAACTTTCCGGCGCGCTATATCGCCGATCTCACCAGCCGTTCCAAGCTGAAACGCAAGCTGAAGGTTGTTGCCGCCTGCGGCAACGGCACCGCGGGCGCGTTCGCGCCGCAGGTTTTGGAGGCGATCGGCTGCGAAGTGATCCCGCTCGACACCGAGCTCGACCACACGTTTCCGAAGTACAATCCGAATCCGGAAGACATGGAGATGCTGCACGCGATCCGCGACGCCGTGCTCAAGCACAAGGCCGATGTGGGCCTGGGCTTCGACGGCGACGGCGACCGCTGCGGCGTCGTCGACAATACCGGCGAGGAAATCTTCGCCGACAAGGTCGGCGTGATGCTGGCGCGCGACATGTCGGCGATCCACAAGGAAGCGCAGTTCGTGGTCGACGTGAAATCGACGGGATTGTTCGTCACGGATCCGGTGCTGCAGAAGCAGGGCGCGAAGACCGCCTACTGGAAAACCGGCCATTCCTACATGAAGCGCCGCACCAACGAGATGGGCGCGCTGGCAGGCTTCGAAAAATCAGGCCACTTCTTCTTCAACAAGCCGTTCGGCCGCGGCTATGACGACGGCCTGGTCTCGGCAATTGCGATCTGCGAGATGCTCGATCGCGCGCCTGATAAGTCGATGGCGGACCTGAAGAACGCGCTGCCGAAAACCTGGTCGTCGCCGACCATGTCGCCGCATTGCGCCGACGAGGCCAAATACGGCGTCGCCGACGCCGTGGTGAAACATTTCGAAGCGCTGCAGAAGAAGGGCGACAAGGTCGCCGGCCAGAATATCCGCGACCTCGTCACCGTCAACGGCGTGCGCGTGACCGTCGAGGACGGAAGCTGGGGTCTGGTGCGGGCCTCATCGAACAAGCCGGAACTGGTGGTCGTGGTCGAGAGCCCGATGAGTGAGGCGCGCATGCGCGACATGTTCGAGGCGATGGATTCCGTGCTGCGCACGCATCCGGAAGTGGGTGAGTATAACCAGAAGATTTGAAGGGGTTCTCGTGTCCCGGGCGCGGCGCAGTGCGAGCGAAGCGAGTAGTGCGCCGCAGAACCGGGACCTATTTCGCGGAGGACACCGTGGGTCCCGGCTCTGCGGTGCACCGCTGAAGAAGCGCTGCACCGCGTCCGGGACACGATAGAAACTTACGCCGCCGGCACTGGCAGTGCGGTCACCGACTTGATCTTCTCCATCGCAAACCGCGAGGTGACGTTCTTCAGCGGCACGGCGCTGATCAGCTTTTTGTAGAACACGTCATAGCTCGCCATATCGGCGACCACGACGCGCAGCATGTAGTCGACGTCGCCGGCCATCCGATAAAACTCCATCACCTCGGGCATGGCGCTGACGGCGTCGGCGAACTTTCGCAGCCAGGCCTCGGAATGGTCGGCGCTCTCGACCGACACGAACACGGAAATGCCGAGCCCGATCTTGTTCTGGTCGACCAGCGCGACCCGGCGCAGGATCACGCCATCGGCCTCCAGCCGCTGGATCCGCTTCCAGCACGGCGTCGACGACAGCCCAACCCGGTCCCCAATCTCGGCAACCGATAGCGAGGCGTCCTCCTGCAGCACGGTCAGGATCTTGCGGTCGATGGCATCCAGCCGGCGGCTGGCTTCAGGAAGTTGAACGGCTAGGTCGGTCATGAGAAGAATGTTCCATATGAAAGGTCTGATCCCCTCATATATAGAAAATTCTTCTATAGCAAGTCGCTAGTGGTTGGTCGAAGTCTGGCCTGCGGCTTGGCCGTGGGTCAAAAACTCTTCAACTTCAGCACGTTGTGGGGCTGCGAAGGCCCCCCCGAAGCGGGTGCATTTCAGCGCTGCCGCGGCGGAGGCGAATCGGAGCGCCTGCCGCAATTCCTGGTTCTCGGTGATCGCGAGCGCAAACGCGCCGTGGAACACGTCGCCGGCGCCCAAGGTATCTACCGTATGCACCGGGAAAGCCGGGGTTTCCTGGATGCCGCCGTTCTCGTCGAGCCAGATCGTACCCCTCGGGCCTCGGGTTCCCGCCAGAAATGAGGGGGTCAGCTTTGCAATTTTCTTCAGCGCCTGGGCATCGTCGCTAACGTCTGCGGTTTCCTGCAGCGGCTCGCTTGAGAACACCAGGTGGGTGGAGGCGGTTAACAATCCCTCGCGCATCGACATCGCGCGATCGACGTCGACGATGACGGGAATGCCGCGCCGGACCGCCTCGGCGCAGAGCTCGGTGCAGAATTCCGCGCAGCGGCTCTCGGTGAGAATGGCGGCGCAATCGTCCAGCAGCGTGTCGAAGTCGGGCAACTTCACATGCCACAGGTTCGGATCGCGGAAGGTCACGATGGTGCGCTCGCCGGAAGGATCGATCATCACCGCCGAGATCGGCGTCACCAGCCCCGGCATGTGGATCAGATGTTTTGTCTCGATGCCCTCATGCGCCATCTGCTCGAAGATGAAGCGGCTCGATGTTTCCTTGGCATCGCCCATCGGCCCGCAAATCGAGGCGCGGCCACCGAGCCGAACGATGCCGATCGCACCATTGAGCGCGTTGCCGCCGCAGATTTCGTCGAATGCGGTGGCGTTCTCCTTGGAACCGCGCCCGGGAACGCCCGGCGTATGAAAAGTGAGGTCACGCACCGGCATGCCGATGCAGAGGACACGCGGGGGTATTTTCGGCGCCTTGTCCTGAAAGTTCATGCGTGGATCCGTCATGTCCGTTCAAGTCCCCAGTTAATCGAGCAAGCAGGCGCCGGTTCCGTGCTACGCGCAGTTATCCCCGCGGATGCAACCATTGGCCGATCAAATGATGCGCGATCGCGAAGGGATGCGCGGCAAACAGGCCGTCGGGGTGCTGGCGCTTGTGCATGAGAGTGACCTCGGCGCGACTGAACCAGCGCGCGTCCTCGAGTTCTGCGCGGTCCACCACGATCTCCTCGTTGAGCGCGCGCGCGGAACATCCGATCATCAGCGATGACGGATAGGGCCACGGCTGCGTCATGTAATAGCTCACGTCGGTGCAACGAATGCCGGATTCCTCGAAAATTTCCCGGCAGACCGCGTCCTCGATCGTCTCGGCCGCTTCGACGAAGCCGGCGAGGCATGACCACATTCCAGGCATGAACTGCTTCTGCCGGCCGAGCAGGCATCGATCGCCGTGCGTGACCAGCATGATTACGACCGGATCGGTGCGCGGAAAGTGCTCGGCTTTGCAGCTCGGGCACTCGCGCTTCCAGCCGCCTTCCTTCATCGCTGTGCGGGTACCGCAATTGGCGCAATAGCCGTGGCGCTGATGCCAGGTCACCATCGATTTGGCCATGGCGATCGCGGAGAGTTGTTCCGGCGGAACGGTGCCCTGCATGGCCATGCCGCGCAGCTCGGTCACGGCGACACCGTCGCGCGTCATCAGCTTCTCCACGGCCGCCGCCGAAATACCCATGCCGAACACCGGCGCGCCGTCGCGCAGGCCCAGAAAGATGGTGCCGGGATTGGCGCCGAGCTTCACGGCTTCTTCGATGCCGAGCAGCACGCGCGGCCCATCCGCCTCCTGCTTCACCAGAAGCGAGTCGCGGTAGATCACATAGGCGCTGGCGTTGCGCTGGTTCTCCAGCGCGAACAGTTTTTCGTCATTGGTGCGCAGATGCGCGGCGCGATCCAGAATATGGGTAACGAAAGCGGGCTTCCCCAGCGGATACTTGTCGAATGCGGACATCTATTCAACCCAACCAGATCTTGCGGCGAAGCGCGTTGATGAAATTCTGGACTTCCTCGGCGTCGTGCGCCAGCGGCGGCATCACGCCCCAGACCGGGCGCGGCCAGGCCGCATCGCTGGTGCGTCGCGCGATGACATGGACATGCAACTGCGGCACCAGATTGCCCAATGCCGCGACATTGAGCTTGTCGCATTTCGTGATCTCTTTGAGCGCCCGCGAAACCCGGGAGATTTCGGTCATCAACTGCGCCTGCTCGACATCGTCGAGGTCGATGATTTCCACCGCACCTGCCCGGCGCGGGACCAGGAGCAGCCACGGGTAATGCGCGTCCTTGATCACCAGCACCTTGCACAGCGGCAGGTCGCCGATATCGATGGTGTCCTTTTTGAGCTGGGAATGCAGCGACCAGGCGGAGGCGTCAGAGGGCATCAAGAGTTCCCATGCCCGATCCATGCCGGGCCTTAGATGCATGTCGGGTCTTTAAAAGTGCCTTCTGGAGAGCACTCGCGCAGTTTCATACCAAGGTGTCATCATCCGCGAAAGCGGATGATTCAGTACGCCGTGGCCCTTCCGTTTTTACTGTTAGGCTGCGGCGTACTGGATACCCCGCTTTCGCGGGGTATGACAGGGAAACGCGGAGTATTACAGGGAAAGCCCCGCTTGCTTTCCGGCCCTTTTGGCCCCAAATAGGGATCGGGAGATTGGCGGTGGACGAGCCACTCGCCAACCGGGTCAGGTCCGGAAGGAAGCAGCCCTAACGAGGTCCGGATCGGGTCGCTCGTCAGTCTCCTACCTGTTTTTCGAGCGAAAAGCGCATGGAAGCGGCCGGGTCCGCGCCGTGCGCCTGATTTTGCTCCTTTCCGCAAGCCGGCCCTGAGAGACAATCAATTGCGGATCGACCGATGAGTGATGCTGGCGCTCCCCCCGATATGACAGCAGGCGCCGGCCAGGGTGGTTTGGAGCTCGGCGGCCAGCCCGCCACCGCCAAGCCCTACCGGGTGCTGGCGCGAAAATACCGCCCCTCCAATTTCGACGACCTGATCGGCCAGGAGGCCATGGTCCGCACCGTCTCGAACGCGTTCGAAACGGGCCGGATTCCGCAGGCCTGGATCCTGACTGGCGTCCGCGGCGTCGGCAAAACCACCACGGCCCGGATCCTCGCCCGCGCGCTCAATTACGAAAAGCCCGACGGTTCGGTGAAGGGGCCGACCATCCACATGCCGGATCTCGGCGTGCACTGCCAGGCGATCATGGAAAGCCGGCACATGGACGTGCTGGAAATGGACGCCGCGTCCCATACCGGCGTTGACGACGTCCGCCAGATCAATGACAGCGTGCGCTACGCGCCGGCGAGTGCCCGCTACAAGGTCTACATCATCGACGAAGTCCACATGCTGTCGACGGCGGCGTTCAACGCCTTCCTGAAGACGCTGGAAGAGCCGCCGGAACACGCCAAATTCGTCTTCGCCACTACCGAGATCCGTAAAGTCCCGGTGACGGTGCTGTCGCGCTGCCAGCGTTTTGACTTGCGCCGGGTCGAGGCCGACGTGCTGATGGGGCATCTCTCCAACATCGCGAAAAAGGAAGGTGTCGAGGTCGAGCCCGAGGCGCTCGGCATCATCGCGCGCGCCGCGGAGGGCTCGGTGCGCGATTCGCTGTCGCTGTTCGATCAGGCAATTGCCCATGCGGCGGGCCTCGTCCGCGCCGACGCGGTACGGCAGATGCTGGGGCTTGCCGACCGCACCCGGGTGATCGACCTGTTCGAGCACCTGGCGCGCGGCGATATCGCAAGCGCCTTTGGCGAATTCCGCAGCCAATATGACGTCGGCGCCGATCCGGTCGTGGTGCTGTCCGACATCGCCGAATTCGTCAATTTCGTTACCCGCGTGAAGGCCGTCCCCGCCACCGCCGACAACGTCGCTTTCGGCGAGACTGAGCGCGTCCGCGCCCGTGAATTTGCCGCAAAGCTGTCGATGCGGGTGCTGTCGCGGATGTGGCAGATGCTGCTCAAGGGCATCACGGAGGTGCAGACCGCGACCCGGCCGGCGGCGGCCGCCGAAATGGTGCTGGTGCGCATCGCCTATGTCGCCGACCTGCCGACGCCGGATGAAGCGATCCGGATGCTCGACCAAAACGGCGGGGGCGCGCAGATCGCGTCAGGCAGCGCGGCGCCGTCACGGGCTGCGCCCACCGCACCGGTATCCTCAATGTCTGCCGCGTCGCCGATGCGGACGCCGGCCTCGCCCCGCTCCGGCGCGGAAGCGTCCGCGCGCCCGCAAATGGCGGCGCCGTTGGCACAAACGAACTCCGCGCCCGTACTGCGGATCACGACTTTCCCGCAGCTTGTCGCGCTCGCCGGCGAAAAGCGCGATCTCCTGACCAAGGCGGCGCTGGAAGCCGATATGCGCCTGGTCCGCTTCGAGGACGGGCGGCTTGAGGTGGCGCTGGAGCGGAATGCGGCGCGGGGGCTTGTCAACGACCTCTCCCGCAAGCTGGAACTGTGGACCGGGCGGCGCTGGACCGTGATCGTCTCCAACGAGGCCGGCCAGCCGACATTGCGTTCGCAGAACGAGCAAGCGAGAAACGAGCATGCCCGCGCAGCCGAGGCCGATCCGCGCGTGCAGGAGGTGCTGGCGCGGTTTCCCGGCACCAAGGTCGTCGAGGTGCGAAGGCTTGCCGCCGAGCCGCCGGAATCCAATATTATCACTGACGACTTGAACGAGACTTCCGACGGCGACGACGACTGATCGGACTCTCGAGAGGACGGATGAATGGCTGATTTTCTCGGCATGATGAAGCAGGCGGCGGAGCTGCAATCCAAGATGCAGGCGATGCAGGAAGAGCTCGGCAATCTCGAGGTCGAGGGCATTTCCGGCGGCGGGCTGGTTGCCGTTCGCATGACCGCGAAGATGGAAGTGAAGGGCGTGAAGATCGATCCGTCGCTGATGAAGGCTGAGGAGCGCGAAGTGCTCGAGGATCTGCTGGTCACCGCGCAAAACGACGCGCGGCGCAAGGCGGAGACCGCGGCGATGGAAAAGATGCAGGCGCTGACCGGCGGGCTCGGCCTGCCGCCCGGACTTGGTCTCACCTGAAATGGCCGCCAGCGTTGCCGGCCCTGAAATCGAACGCCTGATCCAGCTCCTGGCGCGGCTGCCGGGGCTTGGGCCGCGCTCGGCGCGGCGCGCGGCGCTGCACCTGATCAAGAAGCGCGAGGCGCTGATGACGCCTTTGGCCGGCGCGCTGCAGGTGGCAATCGACAGGATTCAGGTCTGCAAGACCTGCGGCAACATCGATACCCAAAACCCCTGCACGGTGTGCACCGACCCGCGACGCGATCCTTCGACCATCGTCGTGGTCGCCGACGTCGCCGACCTCTGGGCGCTGGAGCGGGCGAATGCGACCAACGGCCGCTACCACGTGCTCGGCGCCACATTGTCACCGCTCGACGGCATCGGTCCGCAGGATCTGACCATCGACGCGCTGGTGGCGCGCGCGCACGAGTCGCAAGTCAGCGAAATCGTGCTCGCGCTGAACGCCACGGTCGACGGCCAGACCACCGCTCATTACATCACCGATCTCCTGCAGGACGCCAACGTCAAGATCACCCGGCTTGCCCATGGCGTGCCGGTCGGCGGCGAGCTTGATTATCTCGACGAAGGTACGCTATCGGCTGCCATGCGGCAGCGCACGCTGTTCTAACCATCACCAACGGAACTGATCGACATGACGAAACCTCGATTCGGCAAACGCTATTGTTTTGCGGTCCTCATGGCGGCGACTTTGATCGCGCCTTCCGCATGGGCGCAGCAGGCCGAGCCCGCGCCGAAGCCCGGCAAGCCGATCAAGGCCGGCGACGTGCTGTCCGGCGAACTCAACGCCATGAAGGGCGGCAAGAAGCGCGCCGCGACCTACCAGATCACCAGCGAGCCGCGCCGGCTGCCGCCGCCGAACGGCCTCTGCAATCTCGAAACCGGGCCCGAAACGTTCCAGCTCGTCACCAGCAGCGAGGCTCAGGCGGCGCAACTGAAGAATTTCATCGGCAAGGAAATTTCGGTCAAGGTCGACGAAGTCGCCTGCGCGCAGGATGCCGGGCAGATCAGCGAAGCCGTGATCACCAAGTGGAGCGTGGTGACGAAGCATTGAGTTGTCGCGGCCGTTGTCACAGACATCGCTGTCATCGCCCGGCCTTGTGCGCAATTGCGCGCACTGGGACCGGGCGACCCAGTACGCCGCGGCCTATCGACTCTATCGGCTGCTCTGGAATACTGGATCACCCGCTTTCGCGGGTGATGACGATTTGTGTTTGCGGTTGCCGATGAGCAACTAAACCTTCACCGGCCCCAGCGCCGCAAAATGCCCGCGCCGCTGCAGCCACGCCAGCAGGATCAGGCTTGGCACCGCTATCGCAACGGAGATCACGAAGAACAGCGGCCAGCCCGTCGCCTCCGCCACATAGCCGGCGCCGGAGGACAGATAGGTGCGTCCGACAGCGGCCAGCGCGGTGAGCAGCGCGTACTGGGTCGCCGTGTGCAGCGGGTTCTGGCATAGCGCCGAGAGATAGGCGACGAAGATCACGGTGCCGATCGCGCCGGTGAAGTTTTCCGCCGAGATGGCGACGGCCAGCGCCCATTGATTGGTACCGACAAAGGCGAGCCATGCAAACACCAGGTTGGAGATCGCCTGCAGCACGCCGCCGATCCACAAGCTCGCGACCAGCGAATAGCGCCGCGCCACATAGCCGCCGGCAAAGCCGCCGATCAGGGTCGCGGCGAGACCGACGCCCTTGACGATCGCGGCGTAGTCGTTGCGGGTGAAGCCGAGGTCGATCACGAACGGCGCGGTCATGGTGCCGGAAAACGCGTCGGTGAGTTTGAACAGCACCACGAAGGCCAGCACCGTCAAGGCATGCTTGCGGATCAGAAATTCAGAGAACGCCCCGATGGCGGCATGCATAACGCGCGAGAATGCAGCCTCGTCGTGGGTCTTGGCCTCCGCGCGCACCGATTGCTCGGGCTCGGTGGCGGCCAGCGCCGTGACGGTGCCGATCAGCACCAGCGCGGCCATCGCAACATAGCCCCACATCCACGCCGAGCTACGCCCGATTCCGGTGTCCTCGAACGCGCTTACGAGGAACAGCACGCCGGCGGTCGAGACCAACATGCCGATCCGGTAGGCCGCGACGTAGGAGGCCATCCCGGCGGCCTGTTCGCTTTCCAGCAGGCTCTCGACGCGGAATGCGTCGACCACGATGTCCTGCGTCGAGGACATGGTGGCGACCAGAAGTGCGCCGAGCGCCACGAACAGCGGCGAGCGCACCGGGTCGGTCAGCGCCAGCAGCAGAATCGCGCCGATCAGGAGCAGTTGCGAGAACACCAGCCAGCCGCGCCTGCGGCCGAACGCGCGCGTGAAGATCGGCACATGCAGCGCATCGACCAGCGGCGCCCATGCAAATTTCAGCGTGTAGGGCGTACCGACCAGCGCGAACAGTCCGATGGTGCCGAGATCGACACCGGATTCGCGCATCCACACCAGCAGCGTCGATCCGGACAGCGCCAGCGGCAGCCCGGAGGAAAAGCCGAGCAGCAGCACGATCAGCACGCGCGGCTGGAGGTACACGGCCCAAGCCTCGCGCCAGTTTGGCGCGGGGGTTTTCTCAGGTGCGGAGGTGGCTTCTGGTGCGGTCATGCAGGGGTGTTAGCAGAGATTCGGTGCCACTTCCCCTCTCCCCTTGTGGGAGAGGGTGGATCGAATGAGCGTAGCTCATTCGAGACGGGTGAGGGGTCTGTCTCCGCGGAAAGAACCCCTCATCCGCCTTCCCTTCGGGAACGCACCTTCTCCCACAAGGGGAGAAGGGAAGAAACTACTCCCCCGCCTGCAGCTTGCGCGGGGCGGGGAACAGCTCGGGGGTGCTGTTCTTGACGAAGCGCGGCACTTCCACCGGCGCATCGGTCTTGCTGAAATCGAGTTCCTCGATCCGCCCGGCACGCTTTTCGATCTTGTCGGCGGAGATCAGGATCTGGCGGACGTCCTCGTTGACGTCGCCAAAATGCTTTTGCAGCTTCAGCACGCGGTCGCGAAGGCGGCCCAGATCGTCGCCGAGATTGAGCACTTCGGTGCGGATCTGGTCGGCGGCATCGCGCATGCGCGCGTCTTTCAGGATCTGCTGCATCACCTGGATCGCCAGCATCAATAGCGAGGGCGACACCAGTACGACGCGGGCGCGGTAGGCTTTTTGGATCACGTCGTCAAAGCCATCGTGGATTTCGGCATAGACCGATTCCGATGGCACGAACATCAGCGCCGTATCCTGGGTCTCGCCGGCGATCAGGTACTTTTCGGCGATGTCATTGACGTGTTTCATCACGTCGTTGCGCAGGCGCTGCGTGGCGAATTTGCGCTCCTCGTCGCTGCGCGCGTCGTGCAGCGCGGTCATCGCCTCCAGCGGAAATTTGGCGTCGATGCAGAGCGGGCGCTGATCCGGCAGGAACACCACGCAATCCGGCCGTTTGCCCGACGAGAGCGTGTATTGGAACTCGTACGAGCCCTGCGGCATGCCGTCTTGCACGATCGCTTCCATCCGCGCCTGGCCGAAGGCGCCGCGCGACTGCTTGTTGGCGAGCACGTCGCGGAGCGTAGTCACTTGAGACGTCAGGTCGGTGAGGTTCTTGTGCGCGTTGTCGATGATGCCGAGCCGCTCGTGCAGCACCCGCAAGCTATCCATGGTGTGGCGCGTGGTCGCTTCCATCGACTGGCCGACGCGGTGCGTCACCGAATCCAGCCGCTCGTTGACCGCGCGCGCCATCTCGGCCTGGCGGCCGGTCAGCGCCTGCGCCATGGCGTCGACCCGTCCGGTCGATTCGCTCTGCGCCCGCAGCATCTCGCTCAGCCGTTCTTCCAGCTCGTCGGCGCGGATCGCCTGCGCCATTGCCAGTTCCGCGCCGCGGCGACCGGAGCGGGCGATGACTATGGCAATCGCCAGCAGCAGCACCAGCGCCAGCGCGCCGAAGCCCGCCAGCGCCTCGCCCACGTGAATCGGCAGGTCGCCGACGGTGAAGAGGATTTCGTTCATGTCAGCTTTGTAGCCCGATTCGCCGACTTGCGCGAACGAAGAGGGAACATTTATGGTAAATGATGGATCAATTTTCGTGGTTAACGCCGCGTTGAAAATCATGGTTAAGGGCGCCTTAACGGCCGCCGCGGCGGATTGACCCCGGCAGGTCAGCGGCTTAAATCCCGCGCCAGAGAAAAATCATGGCCATCAGAGAAATCATCATCCTGCCGGACAAGCAGTTGCGGCTCGTCTCCAAACCTGTCGAAAAGGTGACGACGGAGATCCGCAAGCTCGCCGACGACATGTTCGAAACCATGTACGACGCGCCTGGCATTGGTCTGGCCGCGATCCAGGTCGCGCAACCTTTGCGATTGATCACCATGGACCTCGCCAAGAAGGACGAGAACGGCGAGACCAAGCCGAAGCCGCGGGTGTTCATCAACCCGGAAATTATCTCCTCGTCCGAGGAAATGTCGGTCTACGAGGAGGGCTGCCTTTCGATCCCCGAATATTACGAGGAGGTCGAACGCCCGGCGCGGGTTCGCATCCGCTATATCGATCTCGACGGCAAGGTGCATGAGGAGGACGCCGACGGGCTGTTCGCCACCTGCATCCAGCATGAAATCGACCACCTCAACGGCGTGCTGTTCGTGGACTATCTGTCGAAGCTGAAGCGCGACCGCGTGATGAAGAAGTTTACGAAAGCCGCCAAGCGCGCGGCGGGGTGAATAAGCGAGCAGTGTTGCCCCACACTCGATCTGCTCTCCCCCTTGCGGGGGAGAGCTGGAGAGGGGGTAGCCACGAGCACCGTCCGTGGGGCTTACCCCTCTCCCTAACCCTCCCCCGCAAGGGGGGAGGGAACGCACCGAGTTCTTGTTATGCCACTCCGCCTGATCTTCATGGGCACGCCCGATTTCGCAGTGCCGACGCTGCTCGAACTCGTGGCCCATGGCCACGAGGTCGTGGCCGTCTACACCCGCGCGCCGAAACCTGGCGGCCGCCGTGGGCTGCAATTGCAGCCGACCCCGGTCGAGCAGGAAGCGCGGCGGCTTGGGATTCCCGTGCGGACGCCGGCAACGCTGAAGACGCCGGAAGCGCTCGCCGAATTCCGCGCGCACAATGCCGACGCCGCCGTCGTCGTCGCCTACGGCATGATCCTGCCGCAGGCCATTCTCGACGCGCCGCGCTACGGCTGCTTCAATCTGCATGCTTCGCTACTGCCGCGCTGGCGCGGCGCCGCCCCGATCAACCGCGCTATCATGGCAGGCGATGCCGAGACCGGCGTGATGGTGATGAAGATGGATGTTGGCCTCGACACCGGCGACGTCGCGATGGCCGAGCGGCTCGCGATCACGGACTTAATGACGGCCGCCGATCTGCACGACGCGCTGGCGCCGCTCGGAGCCGACCTGATGGTGCGCGCCATGGGCGGGCTCGAGCGCGGCGGGTTACAGCTCAAGAAACAGAGCGAAGACGCCGTGACCTACGCCGCCAAGATCGACAAGACCGAGGCGCGGATCGACTGGAAGCGACCGGCGCGCGAGGTGCTGCGGCATATTCACGGGCTGTCGCCGTTTCCGGGCGCCTGGTGCGAGTTGGCTACCGACGGCGAGCCGGCGCGGATCAAGATTCTGCGCTGTGAGTTGGCGAAAGGTTCAGGTGCGCCCGGCGACGTGCTCGACGATGGTTTGACGATTGCCTGTGGCGACGGCGCGATCCGCATTCTGGAACTGCAACGCGAAGGCAAGGCGCGGATGAAGGCCGCGGATTTCCTGCGCGGCACGCCGCTGAAGGCTGGTGCGCGGTTTGCGTGACACTGTCATACCCCGCGAAAGCGGGGTATCCAGTACGCCGCGGCCCCTGAGAATAAATATGAACTTCACGGCGTACTGGATCGTCCGCCGGAGCCTGTCATCCGGCCGGCCAAAGGCCGGACCGGTTGGCGGACGATGACATCGAGTAAACATGCCCCGCTACAAACTCATTATCGAATACGACGGCACGCCATTCTCCGGCTGGCAGATCCAGGATAACGCGCCGACCGTGCAGGGCGCGCTGGAAACTGCGGTGAAGGCGATCTGCGGCGAGGACGTGCGCGTCCATGGCTCGGGCCGCACAGATGCCGGGGTTCATGCGCTGGCGCAGGTCGCGCATTGCGATATCCAAAAGCCGTTTCCGCCGGGCCGGCTGCGCGATGGATTGAACGCACATCTGCGCCCGCATCCGATCGGCGTGCTCAGTGCGGAAATCGTGGCCGATGATTTCGAGGCACGTTTCTCGGCCAAGAGACGCCACTACCGCTACCGGATCACCAACCACCGCGCCAATCTCGCACTCGATATCAAGCGAAGCTGGCGGGTGCCGCGCCATCTCGATACGGATGCGATGGACGCCGCAGCCAAGAGGCTGCTCGGCAAGCACGATTTCACGACGTTTCGCGACACCGAGTGCCAGGCGAAATCGCCGGAGAAGACGCTGGACCAGCTCGACGTGATCCGGGAAGGCGATCAGGTTTCGATCCTCACTTCAGCGCGCTCGTTCCTGCATAGCCAGGTGCGCTCGATGGTGGGCTCACTGGTCTGGGTCGGCGAAGGCCGCTGGAGCGCCGACGACCTTGCCGCTGCTTTGGCCGCCCGCAACCGCGCCGCCTGCGGCCCGGTGGCGCCTCCGGAGGGGCTGTATCTGGTGCGGGTGGAGTATTAGCCTTCACCGTCATGGCCGGGCTCGTCCCGGCCATCCACGTCCTTTTTGCTTATTGTTGAGTCAGAACGCGGATGCCCGACGCAATGCCGGGCATGACGGATGCGATCGTTGCGGTGAGGCACCAAGAACGTGGATGGCCGGGACGAGCCCGGCCATGACGGCGGAGTTGGCACTCTTTAAGCAAAATACCGCTCCAACACCCCGCGATAGATCTTCGTCAGCTTCTCCAGATCCGACACCGGCGTGCGTTCGTCGATCTGGTGCATGGTCTGGCCGACGAGGCCGAACTCGATTACCGGGCAGTAGCTCGAAATGAAGCGCGCGTCCGAGGTCCCGCCGGAAGTCGAGAGCTCCGGCTTGCGTCCGGTGACTTCCTCGATCGCGCTTACCGCGAGATCGGTGAACGCGCCCGGCTTCGTCACGAACACGTTGGAGTTGGAATATTCCCACACGATGCGGGCGCGGATGCGGTTGCCGCAGGCCTTTGCCAGCCGCTCCTCGACCAGCGCGCGCAAGCTTTCCTGCGTGTGATTGTCGTTGTAGCGGATGTTGAACTTTGCGCGCGCCTGTCCGGGGATGACGTTGCTGGCAGTATTGCCGACATCGACGGAGGTGAACTCGAGGTTGGAGGCCTCGAACTGCGCGCTGCCTTGGTCGAGCGGCACGTAGGAGAGCGCCACGATCAGCCTTGAAATATCAGGCACCGGGTTCGACGCGCGGTGCGGATAGGCGACATGGCCCTGCACGCCGTCGACATAGAGCGTGCCGGACTGCGAGCCGCGGCGGCCGATCTTGATGCAATCACCCAGCACCTCGACGTTGGAAGGTTCGCCGAGCACGCAATGATCGAATTTTTCGCCGCGCTCGGCGCACCACTTCAACAGCTTGATGGTGCCGTTGACCGAAATGTCCTCTTCGTCGCCCGTGATCAGAAACGAGATCGAACCTTTGCCATCTTTTTGGGGCTTGCCGCCGTTGTCGGCGAGATATTGCAGCACGGCTGCGACGCTGCAGGCGATGCCGCCCTTCATGTCGACCGCGCCGCGGCCATAGAGAAAGCCGTCCTTGACCTCGCCGGAGAACGCGCCGAGCGTCCACGCGGCCTCATCGCCGGCCGGCACCACGTCGGTGTGTCCGGCAAAGGTGATGTGCGGCGCTTCGGAGCCGATGCGGGCGTAGAGGTTGTCGATATCGGCGGTGCCTGGCTCGCCGAAGGTGACGCGATGCACCTCGAAGCCGGCGCCCTTCAGCAGGCGTTCGAGCACGCCGAGCGCACCGGCATCGGCAGGGGTGACAGAGGGGCAGCGGACGAGATCGCGGGTGATCGAAACGGCGTCATTCATAGCCCCGGCTTAACACGCCAAACCGGCGGCGGGCCAGCCTTGTGCGGCACCATTTCGATCTCGCTCTGCTGATCCCACGGCGGCCGCGTATCCACTCGCGGCTGCGACGCCAGCGGGTCGGGGCCAAAACGGTTGGTGTTTCGCGAGCCTCTCAGGAAGAACATCTCGACAAAGCCCCAGATGTACAACCCGAAGCCAATCAGGGCCGGCACTATCATGAAATAAGAATCCGGAAGGCGGTCAGCGAACTGGTCGTAGAGGCCGGGAAGGATGAAGAACGGCACCATCCACCAACCGCTTTTGTCGCGGTCATGCAGGCGCTTGATCGAGATGGCGAAATAGACCCAAAGGAACAGCGACGTGCCAATCACTTTGATCAGCAAAGAAGGCATACCGGCCCAGGACCACGACCGGTAGCTGGCGGGATCGACGACGCGAAACAGGTCGTCGGTGCTGAGGCTGAATGTTGTCTTGGTGGGAACGATGCCCGTGGCAACGGCCAGCCCGCCCAGCAACATCATCATCCAGAACATGATGATGACCAGCGCCATCCAAAGCTTGGCGCGATTGATGCGGCCATCGAATCGGAACAGGTACCAGGTCCAGTTCATGCCGAACGCTCCGGACGGCGGCAAATGCCGCGGCCCGGTAGGTTAGTCGCGCGGAAAAGACCCCGGTTCGATCAGTCCCGCAGCAATTCGTTGATGCTGGTCTTGGCGCGGGTGCGCTCGTCGACGCGTTTGACGATCACGGCGCAGGCCGTCGATGGGCCGGGCTGGCCGTTCTTCAGCGGTTTGCCAGGCAGGGCGCCCGGAACCACGACCGAATATTCCGGCACTTCGCCGATGAAGGTTTCGCCGGTCTCGCGGTCGACGATCTTGGTGGAGGCGCCGAGGAACACGCCCATTGCCAGCACCGCGCCCTTGCGCACGATCACGCCTTCGGCGACTTCCGAGCGCGCGCCTATGAAGCAATCGTCCTCGACGATCACAGGCTCGGCCTGCAGCGGCTCCAGCACGCCGCCGATGCCGACGCCGCCGGAAATATGCACGCGCTTGCCGATCTGCGCGCAGGAGCCAACCGTCGACCAGGTGTCGATCATGGTCGCCTCATCGACATAGGCGCCGAGATTGACGAAGGAGGGCATCAGCACGACGTTGCGGGCGATGAACGCCGAGCGGCGCACGATCGCGCCGGGCACGGCGCGGAAACCGGCATCGCGAAAACGGTTCTCGCCCCAGCCCTCGAACTTCGACGGCACCTTGTCCCACCACGACGCCTTGCCGGGGCCGCCGGGAATCGCGGCCATATCGTTGAGGCGGAACGACAGCAGCACGGCCTTCTTCAGCCACTGATTGACCTTCCACTTGCCCGAGGCCTCGCGCTCGGCCACCCGCGCTTCGCCCTTGTCGAGCAGCTCAAGCGCGTGATCGACGGCCTCGCGAACCTCGCCCTTGGTCGCCGTCGAAATGCCATCGCGGGCATCGAACGCGGAATTGACGGTGGATTCGAGCGCGGACAGGGACATCGGGATTTCCTCGGGGGATTGGGCAAAGTCGGTGGGCTTTTTCGGGATTTGGGAGGTGAGAGTCAAGGCAGGATGTCGTCCCTGCCAAGCGCCTACACTCAATTCGTCCCCGCGAACGCGGGGTCCCATAACCACGAATGTCGGTGTTGAAAAAAGGTGGAGCCCCAGCCAGGGCAACAATCAATAGCGGTGGTTATGGGTCCCTGCGTTCGCAGGGACGACGGAGAGCGCTTATCCGCTATCGCTCAAACTTTGCAAAAACCCCGTCAAATCATCCGTGACATGATCGACGTAAGCTGCATCGCGGCCTTCCAGCTCCCAGTCCTCGCGCACCACTTCCTTGGCGCCGTCAGGCACCACCAGCACCGTGGTCATGCCGAGCTGGTGCGGCACCACGAGGTTGCGGGCGAGATCCTCGAACATCGCCGATCGCAGGGGATCGACGCCGTGGACGCGCAGGAACCTGTCGTAAGTCTGCGGCGCCGGCTTCGGCTCCAGCTCGGCGGCGATGATATCGAACACCGCCTCGAAATGTTGGGTTATGCCGAGCCGCTCCAGCACCGCGCCGGCATGGTCGGTGGAGCCGTTGGTCAGGATCAGCTTACGCCCCGGAAGCTTTGCGATCGCCGCGCCCATCGCCGGGTTCGGCTCCAGCGGCGAGTGATCGATTTTGTGTACATAAGCGAGATAATCGTCGGCGTGCACACCGTGCTCGGTCATCATGCCGCGCATGCTGGTGCCGTAACGGCGGTAATAATCCTTCTGGATCACGCGGGCGTCTTCCGCTGATATCTTCAAGTAAGCGCTGATGAACTCGCCGATCCGCGCGTCGACCTGCTGCCACAGATTGACGTGATGCGGGTACAGCGTGTTGTCGAGATCGAACACCCAGGTGTCGATGTGGCTGAAGGAGCGCGGAGATTTCATGACATACTCGCGGTGTCATGCCCCGCGAAGGCGGGGCATCCAGTACGCCGCGGCCTTAGAAGTAAGCCACCGGCGTCACGGAGTACTGGATCACCCGCCTTCGCGGGTGATGACAGAAAGAGTTTGAGGTGAGAACGTAGTTTCATCACGGCATCGCAAATCGCAGCGTCTTGCCGCCGCTGCTCATATCGACCGGCGCAAAGCCGATTGCGGCAAGTCCGCGCGTGCCGCAATCGCCCTGTTCGGATATCTCGAACTTGCTCTCGCGCGTGCAGAGCTGTTTCGGGCCGCCCCAGTTCAGCGGCTTGTCCCGGTACTTGATGGCGCGGCTTTCGCCGTCGACGGCTTCGGCAAAACTATAGACCTGTTTGGGCTGGCCGATCACATCGGGATGCAGGCACTTGCCGGGATCGATGCGGTACCAGCCGCGGCTGGTCACCGCCTTGCCGTCGTCGGTGGCGACCGCCGCCATGATCTTGTGCGGCGTGTCGTTGCACCAGGTTAGCCCTGTGGAGGAGGGCTTTTGCACGGCGTCGATCATGGTGGCGAAGAAGTTTTGCGACTGCACGATTTCGGCCGCCAGTCCGCGGCTCTTCAGAAAGGCGCTCAAGGCGGCCTGCGTCTTCGGCCCGTCGACGCCGTCGATCGGCGCGGCGTCATAGCCCGCGATCACCAGGAGCCGCTGGATGCCGGCGAGCCGCGCCTGCTCGTCGTCATATTCGGAATCTTCGGCCAGATAGGCGACAAGGTTGCCGTCGTCGGTCCGCGTCGGCGTGATCTGGGTGAACGGCGCCGGCGTCTGGTTGCCGCGGCACTGGCGGGCGGCGGCGATGACGAAATTGTCCGGCGCGATGCACAGCGTGTCGCTGCCGTTCTGCGGGATCGGCGAGGCGCCGTAGACGCCGAGCGCACGCGCGTTCAACAGGATGCGGTCGGCCGTCAGCGCGCCCTGCAGCACCACCCGGCAGGCGGCGGGATCGATCCGGAACCAGCCGCGCGTCGCGGTCGCCGCCTTCTCGTCGATGCCGATCGCGGCTTCGACCACATAGCTCATGCGGTTGCATAGCTTTAAGTCGGCGAACGCGGGCAGCGCGGAAACGAACAGCGAGATCATTGCGGCCGGCAGCGACATCAGGAAGCGCGCGAACGCTGAACGCGCCTGCCGCTGCATTCTCCGCTCGTTATGCCCCGATTGATTCCGGGCATCCACGTCTTTCCTGCTGCAGCCGATGAAGGCGTGGATGGCCGGGCATAGGCTAGCGGAAGCGACGCCGTCCTTTGGACGGCTATGCCCGACCATGACGACTTCCTTTTGCCGCTCGTGCATCACTTATGGATCAGCGTGCCGGTGCCTTGATTGGTGAACAACTCCAACAGCACCGCGTGCCGCATCTTGCCGTCGATGATGACGACGCCCTGCACGCCCTGTTCCAGCGCGTAGATGCAGGTCTCGACCTTCGGAATCATGCCGCCGGAAATCGTGCCGTCGGCGATCAGCTTTCGCGCGTCCTTCACCGACAATTCCGGAATCAGCTTCTTTGACTTGTCGAGCACGCCGGGAACGTCGGTCAACAGCAATAGTCGCTTGGCCTTGAGCGCACCGGCGACCGCGCCAGCAAACGTGTCGGCGTTGATGTTGAGGGTGTGGCCGTCATGCGAGGTCGCCAGCGGCGCCAGCACCGGGATCAGTTCATAGCCGATCAACTGGTTCAACAGCGTGAGATCGACCTTGTCGGGATCGCCGACGAAGCCGAGATCGATCGCCTTCTCGATGTTCGAATCCGGATCGACCATGGTCCGCGACGTCTTGGTCGCCTTCACCATGTTGCCGTCCTTGCCGGACAGCCCGACGGCCTTGCCGCCGGCTTCGTTGATGTAGCCGACGAGTTGCTTGTTCACCGAGCCCGCCAGCACCATCTCGACGATCTCAATCGTGGCGGCATCGGTGATGCGCAGCCCGGCGGCAAATTCCGATTGGATGCCGAGCCGCTTCAGCATGGTCGCGATCTGCGGCCCGCCGCCATGCACCACCACCGGATTGATCGCGGTCTGCTCCAGAAGCACGATGTCGCGCGCAAACGCCTTGGCGGTTTCCTCCGCGCCCATGGCGTGGCCGCCATATTTGATGACGATAGTTTCCTCGTCATATTGCTGCATATGCGGGAGCGCTTCCGACAGGATGCGGGCCTGATCGAGCGGGCTGATATCTTGCGCTGATGTCATGAAAGCGGGTCTCGCCATTTTCGGATGTCGGGCCGGGTTCTATCCGATTGGCGGGCAGGGCGCAAAGTGGGGGGATTGCGGAGGCCTCTTACTTCCCTCTCCCCTTGTGGGAGAGGGTGGATCGAATGAGCCGAGCTCATTCGAGACGGGTGAGGGGTTCTTTCCGCGGATGCAGACCCCTCATCCGGCGCCGTAGCCGATGCGAAGCATCGGCGTTCTAAGAGACGGCGGCCAAAGGCCGCCTATGCCACCTTCTCCCACAAGGGGAGAAGGGAAGATTCATCCCTGCCGCGGCCAGGCCGCCGAAACCGCCAGCGCCAGCCAGCTCGCAATCAGCAGTGTCCCCCCGGTGGGCGCGGCCATCGTAAACAGCCCATGTCCGGCATAGTGCCGCAGCGTCAAATCGCCGGCGAACAGGCTCGCTGCGAGAACGAAGCCGAAAGCGGCCGCGATGCCGATTTTCGCGTGAACGATCCCGCACTCGGCCAATGCGACCGCGCCCAATACCGCACTGGCGTGAAACAACAGCATCGACGACGCCGACACCAGCCGCGACGCATCCGCGCCATGGGCGGAGGCTGCCGCCAGCATGACGCCATCAGCGCCCATGATGGCAGCGAGCACGATCAGGATGCGGCCGGCGCGGTTCATCAGCCACGCTCCTTCAACAGGCGCACCATCGCAGCGCGCAATTCCGGCATGCCGGCACTGGTGCGCGAGGAGGTCACCAATACATCCGGAAACGCCGCCGGATGCTTGGCGAGCGCGGCCGTTGTCTCGGTGATATTGTTCTGAAGCTCGGCGGCCTTCACCTGGTCCGCCTTCGTCAGCACCACCTGGTAGCTCACCGCTGACTTGTCCAGCGTCTTCAGCACGTCCTGATCGACATCCTTGATGCCGTGGCGCGCGTCGATCAGCACATAGACCCGCGCCAGCGTGGCGCGTCCTAACAGGAATTGATGAATCAGCTTGGTCCAGGAGGCGACCTTGGTTTTCGGCGCCGAGGCATAGCCATAGCCGGGCATGTCGACCAGCCGCAGCCCGGCCCTATCAGGCCCTTCGAAGAAGATCAGTTCCTGGGTGCGGCCCGGTGTATGCGAGGTGCGCGCCAGCGCGTTGCGGCCGGTGAGCGCGTTGATGAGACTCGATTTGCCGACATTTGAGCGGCCGGCAAACGCCACCTCCATGCCCGCCATCGGCGGCAGCGTTTCGATCGAGGGCGCGGCCCAGACGAACTTCCATTCGCCGGCGAAGAGTTTTCGTCCCTCTTCGATCAGCTCCGCATCGGTTTCGGCGGTCATGCGAAGGTTCTTTCCCGGCACGTCATTCCGGGATGGTGCGCAGCACCAGACCTCAGATGCGCAATTGCGCATCGGGGAATCTCGAGATTCTCAGGTGCGCAATTGCGCACCATAGTTCGATGCTTCGCATCGCCCCGGAATGACGATGTCATATCACGTCTTCTCGGCGGCCTTCTTCGGTGCGAACGTCGCCTTGAGATTGTCGAACAGCTCCACCTTCACGCCGTTCTTTCGCATGATGTAGCTCTGCTGGATCACCGAGAGCAGGTTGTTCCAGGCCCAGTAGATCACGAGACCCGCCGGGAAGCCCGCCAGCATGAAGGTGAAGATCAGCGGCATCCAGTCGAAGATCATCTTCTGGGTCGGATCCGGCGGCGTCGGGTTCAGCTTCATCTGGAACCACATCGTGATGCCCATGATGATCGGCCAGACGCCGAGCGCGAGGTAAAATCCGATCACCGGTATGTGCGTCGGATCGAAAGGCAGCAGACCGAAGAGATTGAACAGGTTGGTCGGATCCGCCGCCGAAAGGTCCTTGATCCAGCCGTAGAACGGCGCGTGCCGCATTTCGATGGTAACGAACAGCACCTTGTAGAGCGAGAAGAACACCGGAATCTGCAGCGCAATGGGAAGGCAGCCCGCGATCGGGTTGATCTTCTCCTTGCGGTAGATCTCCATCATCTCCTGCTGCTGCTTCTGGCGGTCGTCGGGATAGCGCTCCTTCAGCGCGGCGAGCTGCGGCTGCACCGACTTCATCTTCGCCATCGAGGCATAGGATTTGTTGGCGAGCGGGTAGAACAAGAGCTTGATCAGCACCGTCACCAGCAGGATGGAGACGCCGAAATTGCCGACCAGATGGAAGAAATAGTCGAGCAACAGGAACATCGGCTTGGTGATGAAGTAGAACCAGCCCCAATCGATCAATAGATCGAATTGGTTGAGCCCGAGCTGCTTGTTGTAGCCGCCATGGCCGGCAAACGGGAAGTTGATGCCGACGACGCTGGCCTCCTTGGCGCCGGCGAACAGCCGAGCATTGGCACTGCCGGTGCCGCCGATCGCAATCGTCTGCGGATCCAGCAGGTAGTCGGTCTGGTAGGTGCGCTTGGCGCCGGCCAGGTTGGAGGAGAAGCGCGCCTGCAGCCTGGCGGTGGTGTCCGGCAACAGCGCCGACGCCCAGTATTTGTCCGTGATGCCGAGCCAGCCATTGGTGACGTTGAAGGCGACCGACTTAGCTTCGTCGATCTTCGAGTAGCTGTATTCCTGCAGGCGCTGGTCGCCGAGATAGCCGATCAGGCCTTCATGCAGGATGTAGTAGCCCGAGACCTCCGGCGTGCCGTGGCGGGAGATAAGGGCGAACGGATAGAGCGTGACCGGCGCATTGCCGACGTTGGTGACGTCGTCCTTGATGGTGAAGAGATAGCGGTCGTCGATCGCAATGGTGCGGCGGAAGGTGAGACCTTCGCCATTGTCCCATTTCAGCGTGACCGGCCTCTCGGGACTCAGGCTGCCGGAGCCTTCCTGCTGCCAAACCGTTTCGCGGTCGGGAAGCTTGGCCGCCGAGCCGGAGGCGGCGACCCAACCGAATTCCGCGTAATACGGATGCGCCGTCCCCGAGGGCGAGAACAGCACGATCGCCGGCGACTTCGGATCGACGGTGTCGCGGAATTTCTCCAATGCGAGGTCGTCGATGCGCGCGCCCTTCAGCGCGATGCTGCCGGAAATCCGCGGCGTCTCGATCTTGATGCGGGGCGAGGCGGCAATCGCGGTGTCGCGGTTGACGACCGGCTGGGCCGGCTGGCCGGCGGGCGCGCCGGGGGAGGGCGTCGAGCCCGGCTGCGGGGTGGCGCCCGGGGTCGCCGGCGGCTGCGACTTGTTAAGTTCAGCCTGGGTCTGCTGTTGCGCACGCTGCCGCTCCATCTGCGGCATGTTGTAGAAATACTGCCAGGCGATCAGCACGAGGCCGGACAGAATGACGGCGAGGATGGTGTTGCGGTTGTCGGTCATCGTTTTGAGGTCTCGCCATTCAATTCGGATGTTTGGTCGGCTGCCGGTCGAGGCGATGCAGCGCCGAGCGGAGATCGTCGAGCATGGTTGCGAAGTCGCGGGTGAGCGCGGCGCGACGGCCTACAAGCACATAATCATGGTGCGGTCGCATTGATATGACGTCCAGCCGCTTCACCAGTTCGCGAAGCCTGCGCCGGATGCGATTGCGCTCGGTAGCAGTACCGTTCTTTTTGGTAACGGTGAAGCCTACTCGGATCGGGCCGTCATCGTCGCGGGCCCGGCCCTGCACCACGAAGGCAGCACTGTTGGCCCGCGTGCCATTGGCAACGGCGAGAAAGTCCGCCCGCTGCCTCAGCCGATCCATGAATGAAATCTCCGGAAAGGATCCGGCTCAGGCGCTCAGACGCTTGCGGCCGCGCGCACGGCGAGCGGCGAGAACCTTGCGGCCGCCTGCGGTGGCGAGGCGGGCGCGGAAGCCGTGACGGCGCTTGCGCACCAGTTTGCTGGGTTGATAAGTCCGCTTCACGGGTAATTCTCCGCTGACCGGGCAATTTGCCTGTTGGATTGAGATGCGTCCGATGATGCGGGCCGGCCCGAAAACGGGCCATTTACGGCCCAAAGCGAGCCGCCCCCGGTGAAACCGGGCCATCGCGGACAATTGGCGCGGCTTATACGGGAGCGACCTGTTTTCGTCAATGTCGGGGGTCGCCACATCAGCCGTTCTTTGAAACGTCGCAATTGGGGCGAATATATCTGTTTTCGTGGGGTTTTCAGGGGCAAGACGGCGACGCGCCCGGACCATCGGAACCACAAGACATTAGCGATCGGTAATTTGACCGTTCGGTGGCCCAAACGCATCCTCGGAATCACGGGAACGCGAACTTATATGGGCCGGGCGGCCTGGGTTCGGCGGGCTCCGAAAGCAGAGATATCAAGGCGGATAATCGTGTCAGCGACCGACCAGCCGACTCCTCAAGCGCCGCGGCCTTCGGGCCCGCGGCGGCTCGGCCTGTCCGGCAAGCTCTTGCTGCTCACCATCCCGCTCGTGATGATCGCGCTCCTGATGATCTACGTGCCTTCGATCGCGAATTTCTGGACCAACCGGCTGAACGACCGCCTCGCCGCGGCCAATACCGCCGCCTTGGTGCTGGACGCCGCGCCGCTCGGCATGGTCCCGGATTCGCTGGCCCGGCAGATTCTGACCAGCGTCGGCGCGCGGGCGGTCGCCATCAAGATGGGGCAACAGCGTCGGCTGCTCGCCAGCGCCGACCTGCCGCCGGCGATCGACCGTGACATCGACATGCGGACGCTCACGGTATGGTCCGCGATCGTCGAGTCCTTTGAGACTATGCTGGAGCGAGGCAACCAGACCATCCGCGTGGTGGGGCCCGCGCCCGGCGGCGCGCAATTCATCGAGGTCGTCATCGACGAAAAGCCGTTGCGGCTGGCGATGTACCGGTTTTCCAGCAACCTGCTGCTGGTCTCGCTGGGGATCGCGATGCTGGCCGCGGGGCTGGTTTACCTCGCGCTGCATTATCTGTTTGTCCGCCCGATGCGGCGGCTGACCGCCAATCTCGTCGGTTTCCACGAAAACCCCGAAAGCGCGGCGCGCATCATCGTGCCGAGCCAGCGCGGCGACGAGATCGGTGTCGTCGAGCGCGAACTGTCCGACATGCAGCGCGACCTCGTCTCGATGCTCTCCCAGAAGAGCCGGCTTGCCGCGCTCGGGCTTGCGGTGTCGAAGATCAACCATGATCTGCGCAATCTTCTGGCGTCCTCGCAATTGCTGTCGGATCAATTGGCCAGCGTGCCCGATCCACGGGTGCAGCGCTTTGCGCCGAAACTGATGCGCTCGCTGGAGCGCGCCATCGACTTCTGCCAATCGACGCTGTCCTATGGCCGCGTCCAGGAGGCCGAGCCCGACCGCCGCCTGGTCCAGGTCGAACCCGTGGTCACCGAGGTACGCGAATCCGCCGGCCTCGCCGCCGACGCCTCGATCACCTGGATCAACGCGATCGAGCGCGGGCTCTCCATTGACGCCGATCCCGACCAGCTCTTTCGCGTGCTGCTCAACCTGGTGCGCAACGCGGTGCAGGCGCTCGACAGCCGCCCCAAGGGCGACGCCGCGACCTTGCAGATCCGAATCACCGGCCGCCGCGAAGGCTCGGTCGCGATCATCGAAGTTTCCGACACCGGTCCGGGCGTGCCGGCAAAGACGCGCGAGCACCTGTTCGAGGCGTTCCAGACCTCCGGCCGCCCCGGCGGCAGCGGGCTGGGCCTGGCGATCGCAGCCGAGCTGGTCCGCGCCCATGGCGGCGACATCCACCTGGTCGAAGGCACCATCGGCGCCACCTTCCGCGTCTCGATCCCCGACCGCCCGGTGGAACTGCAGAGCGTCCGCAACGAGCGGGCGCGGGCGTAGGCGCTTGGGGGATGCGAAAGCATCGAACCCGAAAATCCAGTGGTTACGGCGCGAGATTGCCCCGATGTGCCGGGCACATCCGACGTTTGCGCTATGGCGCTTCCCCGAATGACAGAAATACTGCCCGGAATTGGCCCCCCGATCGCATTTCCCCACCTTGCAAAGCGAAGCCGGAGCGGGTAGCTAAAGCGCTCTTTCGCGACCGTCCGAGGCTTTTGTCGGACGCATCCGGGCCCCTTAAAGCCCAAATGCCAAGCGAAAAACGCGCCCGTAGCTCAGCTGGATAGAGCACCAGACTACGAATCTGGGGGTCAGGAGTTCGAATCTCTTCGGGCGCGCCATTCTTCGACGTCGGTCAGAACAGCATGGCATCTGGTCGTTAGGCCGGTGCGGATGGGCCTTGCCCTGCCAGGAACCAGATGAGGATATCGCAGGCGTTCAAATTCGAGGCGGCACATCGGCTGCCAAACGTGCCCGAGACGCATCGATGCCGCCGGCTGCACGGCCATTCCTATCGTGTCGAGGTTCATCTGGATGGACCGGTAGACCCGCACACGGGTTTCGTCGCGGACTTCTTTGATATCGAAAAATGCTTCGCCGGCATCGTGGACGCCCTGGACCACAGATGCCTGAACGACGTCGAGGGACTGGAGAACCCGACCGCCGAGAATATTGCGGTCTGGATATGGGACCGATTGAAGCCGGGTCTTGAGCAAATCTCGGCCGTTCGGGTCTGCGAAACGGCGGACTGCTGGGCCGAATATGACGGGCGGTGACGACAACCGCACGCCGGCCCATTTAGATCTCAAGAGCTCCCATGGCCAGCGCGCCTGTTCGGTGGCCCCTCTGCATATACGAATCTGAGGGCAGAGGTTCGAATCGTTCCGGGCGCGCCATTTCGCCATAGTACGCCACGCTCGCCATTCGTACGAAGCCTGACCAAATCCGCGACGGAACGCTTCGCTCTCGCCACTTGCCGCCACTACCGGTATCCGGTACGCATCCAGTGCGTGCAATACGAATGGGACAATCGCAAAGCCGCCGATAACCCTTCGCAAGCACGGCGTGGATTTTGCGGATGCCATTGCGGCCCTCGAAGACCCGAACCCGTCTGGAAGAAATCGACACGCGGTTCGCCTACGGCGAGGAGCGGATGCAGGTCATCGGAATGGCGCACCGAGACGTTCTGTTCGTGGTTGTGACCGTGCGTGACGACGACATCTGTAGAATCATTTCGGCCCGAAAGGCCACACGACATGAGCAAGACCGGTACTACGCGGGTGACCGTGAAACGTGGTGAACCCCTTCCACGGGGCCGCACCGATTGGACGCGACTCGGTGCGATGAGCGACGAGGAGGTAATGGCTGCCGCGCGGTCCGACCCTGATGCGCAGCCGCTCACGCCCGAACAACTCGCGAGGACGCGCCGAGTATCGCGCGTGAAGGTGCTGCGGCAGCGCCTCGGGATAACGCAGGCGGAATTTGCCGAAGCCTTCCACTTGCCCATCACGACTTTGCGTGATTGGGAGCAGCGCCGCAGCACGCCCGACGCACCAGCCCGTGCGTTGTTGCTGGCTATCGAGCGCGACCCGAAGGTCATGCGGAGATTGCTCGCGGATAGTGCGGCGTAGTCTCGGCGGCTTTCTCGACCTGCGGAGCGCCACATCATAGCGCCACGGCGAAGCAGTAGTGCCCATCTTCATCGGCCGTGGCGCGCCATTTCGGAATACGCGATCGCAGCCAAAATCGGCCGCTTCTTCGATTGAACCCGTTAAGTTCTCGAATTGAGCGTCACCGTAATCCCGTATTACGCCGGTATATCTCCAGCAGACCGCGAATCGTCAGGTCGGGATCGAAGTGATCTATCGCCTTGGTGGCGTCGTGGAACAACGATGCGACACCGCCGGTGGCGACGACCGTCATTGCTTCGTTCCGCTCAGCCTTAATGCGAGCAATCATTCCTTCGATGAGCGCAACGTGACCCCAGAAAATACCGGACTGCATGGCGCTAACCGTGTCATCGCCTACCACCCGTTGTGGCATTTGCAGCGCAATTCTGGGAAGCTTCGCGGCGGCTGCATGCAGGGCCTCCATCGACAGGTGGACGCCTGGCGCGATCACACCTCCCTCGAAGCCGCCATCACTCGCGATCACGTCCAGCGTGATGGCGGTCCCGCTGTCGACAATGATCAATGGCCCGGAATAGAGCTTGAGCGCGCCGAGCGCATTGACCAGACGGTCCGATCCGACCTCCGAGGGCTTCTTGGTCCGCACCTGGATGCCCAGCTCAGTATTCTCACCAATGATCAACGGCTCGGCGTGCAGGTAACGACGCGACAGGTTTCGCAGGTTGAAGATTGACTGCGGCACTACACTCGATATCACACAGGCATTCAAAAGGCTGAGCTCAAGTTTGTGCATCGCCATCAGCTGCGACAGCCACACGGCGTATTCATCGGCTGTACGGCTAGGCTCGGTAGCCGATCGCCATTGGGCGATCCAATGGTCGCCGTCGTGAACCGCGAACACGCTGTTGGTGTTTCCCTGCTCAATTGCTAGAAGCATCGATCAAGTCCTACGTTACAGCTTCACATTATCTGGGCGCGGCGCAAGATCGCAGACAAGCGCAAAATTATCAATTGTAGCGTATGAAAGGCTCCGGCATCATAACCTGTTCTACCGCACCGGCACGGGATCGTCGACTTCAGGAAACCTTCCTTCAATCGACGCCTCTGCTCCGACATCACGCTACTCCGTTGGCATACACTTGTTACATGTGCCGCGTTATTCCGCCTCGCAAGCCAAGTCCGATCAAGAGCCTGCCATTTCCTGCGCTCCGCCGAGCAGCGTGACGTTGAGTCTGCCGCCAGTGAACAACATGTCGTCCAGCGCTTCGCTGATGTCGCCGAATTCGACCGTCGAACCGCCATCCCGAAAAATGCTCGTTTGCGCGATACGCCGCATCAATTCCTTGATGAACGCGGCGCTGACGCCCTTCGTGCGGTTCACGGTCTCATCAATGATGGTCTGATCCATCGGCAGGTCCTTGCCATAGAGCTGAACAAGCTTGCTGCGGCCGATGCCGTCGGGCAGCGGCACTTCGATCGCCTGGTCGATACGTCCGGGCCGGCCGGCCAGCGCGCCTTCAAGCTGCTCCGGCCGGTTGGTGGTCAGGACGAACAGGATGTCGGAGTCCTCCTTCAGCCCGTCCATTTCGTTGAGCAGCTTGTTGAGCAGCGGCTCTTCACACGATCCCATCTCTTCGCGATCGCGGGCGATGAGGTCGACGTCCTCGATCACGACCATCGTCGGCTGCAACAGGCGCGCCAGCTTCATATAGGCGCCGAGCAACCCCACCTGCTCGGCCGTGATGATCAACGTCGTATGTCCGGGCAAATTGGTCGCGAGGTAACGGATCGTGTGCGTCTTGCCGGTGCCCGGCGGGCCGTAAAGCAGGATGCCCTTGCGGGTCGATTGGCCCAGCTTGCGAAGCGCGGCGCGATTGCCGACAAAGCCCATGACGTTGCGATCGAGCAGCTTCAGCGTCTGTTCGGGCAAGATGACTTCCTCACGTCCGACTGCCGGCAGCCGGTGCACCATGACCCCGCTCGACCGTCCGCGATAGTCGGATCCACCTTCGAGCGAAAGGATCTTGCCGCGATAGGAACGCGCGGCGTGCACCGCCTCTTCAAGCTCGGCGAACGAACGTTGCACCAGTGCGTCGCCGGCGGCGCCGGCCGGCACGGCGATCTCGATGCGTATCGCAGCCTCATGCTGGTATTCGCGATGAAACGAAAGCAGCACGGCGTAGCGGAGCTCGCCGGCGCTGCACAGCCACAGTCCGTTATGCAGGCATTTCACCGGCTGCGCTTCACCGATTTCGACGTCGTGGTACTGCGGCGGCGCAAGCGTGGGTGCGTTCCGGCTCTCCTTCATCAGGGCCGCAAATACCAGCGTCTCATAGCGATACTCCTCGTGAATGCCGAAGAAGTGCAGCGGCGAGGCGAGCAACTGGTCGACCGCGACCTGGACGTCGGCGCGCATGTGGCCGGGAAACTGCCGCGCTCTCGTCACCAGCTGGTTTCGCGGGATTCCGGCAAAATGCCAGTCAAGCGCGAGCCAGGCGTATTTGAACTCGTCTCCAGGCACGGCCTCCGATGCGCGCCTGACGGCAAGCAGGCAGCTGTTGCAGAGGCACGCTGTCCTGCCGGCAAGCCGGATTTCACTGCCAGCCGCCGGTGCTCCGCAAAGATCGCATGCGCCTTTCGTGGTCGCGGTTTCGCTGGTGATCAGCAAACCATGACCGGCGGCGCCGATGCTTTGCCGTGCCGAATCCAGCAGCGCCTTGGCGACCGGGCCCGGGTAGGGGCCGCAGGCCACCTTCTCTTCGTTCTCGATCAGCGCGGTGAATGCGATCGCTTCCCGTTCCGACTTGCCGAAGACGTTGCGAAGGAGCTGCCGGACGAATTCGACGGGCGTATCGTCGTCATTATGAATGAAGAGCGTGATCGACCCGGCGTCAGTGCAAATGTCATGCATGAAAGAAAAACCTCGTACGCGTTGCCCAAAGAACAAAAAGAGAACATAGGCAGCGCGCCACGTCAAGTGGTCAGAGAATCGCCATGAATACATCGGGTTGTGTCGCTAGTCACCGCCATTCTTGCTGCGCGAGTTGCTCCGCTACAGAGGCTTCTAGCGGCCAGTCCTACGCCGTCGTTCGCCATCATCCCAGGGGCCCTGCGCGCCGCCGCCTCGGAACGTCTCCGGACATCCCCCGTTAGGCGTGATTGGAAGCGCCATGAACGGACGACTCTACCGCAAGGTTCTGCTTGTAGCGGCGGCCAGCGCGCTCGGCGCGCTCTCTCCTGCTGCGGCCCAGACCGCACCGACTGTGACCGTCGAAGCTGGGATAATAAGGGGCGTCGCTTCGAACGACGTTGCTGCCTTCAAGGGTGTTCCGTACGCAGCACCGCCGGTTGGGGCTTTGCGCTGGCGCGCACCGCAGCCGGCTGCGGCCTGGCGCGACGTACGTCAGGCCGCTGAATACGGCTCCGACTGCGTACAGAAGCCAACACCGGGCGCTGCCGCCGCGAGCGGTGGCAAGTTCGACGAGGATTGCCTGTTCTTGAATGTATGGCGCCCGGCCGCGCTCAAGCCAGGCGATCGGTTCCCGGTCCTGGTGTGGATTCACGGCGGCGGCTTCATCGCTGGCGGAGCATCCGCGCCGACCTTCGATGGCAGTGCGCTCGCAGGCCAGGGCCTGGTCGTGGTGTCCCTGAATTACCGCCTGGGGCGGCTCGGGTTCTTTATGCATCCGGCGCTGACGGCTTCGGACGAAGAAGCACCCGGCAATTACGGCTTCCTCGATCAACTCGCCGCGCTGCAATGGGTACAGCGTAACATTGCTCAGTTCGGTGGCGATGCAAAGCAGGTGACGATCGCGGGCGAGTCCGCTGGTGCGGTTTCCGTGATGCATCACTTGGCGTGGCCCGCGGCGCACGGCTTGTTTCATCGCGCCGTGGTCATGTCGGGCGGCGGCCGCACCTATGGGATCGGAGCATCGCGTGCGCGGGCCGAAGAGGCCGGCGTCGCCTTTGTGCAGAGCGTGGGTATCACCGGAAGCGGCGCCGACGTGCTTGCGGCGCTGCGGGCCCTGCCGGCGCAGAAAGTCAGTAGCGACCTCGGCGTGGAGGCGTTGCTGGGAAAGGTGGACACCTATGCCGGCGGCCCGATCGTCGACGGCAAGATCGTGACCGGCATGGACATGCCCGGCGAGGCGTTGCGCAAGCGCACGGCGGCCAAGGTGCCGGTGCTGATCGGTACGACGAGCGACGATTTGCCGGTCGTGTTTCCGCCCCGGGATAATCCCCTGTCGTTCTTCGGCGCGGATGCGCCGGTCGCGAACGCCGTATATTTCGCAAGCGCGGTGGACCCGGGCGCCGCGATCAAGAACATCGCGGTGGATATCACGATGCATGAGCCAGCTCGCTTCGTCGCGAAACAGGTGACCGCAGCCGGCCAGCCGGCGTGGCTCTACCGGTTTGGATATGTCGCCGAATCGCTGCGGCCGAAAGGCACCGCGGAGCATGCCAAGGAAGTGTCCTATCTCTTCGGCACGCTAGCTGCGACGTACGGTGCGGCCGCAACGGCAAAGGACCGCGCGATGGCTGATCTATTTATGGGCTACATTGCTGAGTTCGCCAAAACCGGCGATCCGAACCGCAGCGGCCTGCCCACATGGCCGCCCTTCGATCCCGCAAAGTCCGAGCTGATGATGTTCACGCCTGACGCCACAGCGGTCGTGCAAGCCGACCCTTGGAAATCGCGGCTCGATCTGATCGAACGCGCGGTCGAGAGGCAGGCTGTACCACCGCAGTAGTCGCTGCGTAGCGGCTGGCGGCATCATGCCCAATCTTCATCGACCGTGCCGCGCCGGTTTTTCGATCACTCCGGGGTAAGCTCAGCACCAGGCCCGGGAAGAATGCTCCACCCAGCTTGCACAAGCGAACGGGTGGTTCGCAGGAAAGCCGTGAACCACTGCTCGACGCCTAGCCCGCTGCGTCCTTGATCGCGGCTTCGAAGGTCTTGGTGTCGAAGGCCGGCATACTTTGGATCCGGCCCAAACCTTGCGTCGCGTACCAGACGGAGAACGCGAGCATCGCCGCCTCATTCGGGGCATCGACGATGTCGACGAAATCGTAGTAGCCCTGCGTGTAGTGGATCGACTCGACCTTGATGCCTAGCTTGTCGAGTTTTGTCTTGGCCTTGCCGATCCGCTCCGATTGCTTGCTTGCCCATTCCGGGCTCAGATTACCAAGCAGCACATATTTCATGGCCACCTCCACGAGAGGTTGATCATTTTGCGCGAAGGACCACACAAATATACGCCTTCCCACGACCCATGCCCATGCCGATTTACGGAGCGGGAACGGCGAGGCACGGGTTCCCCCGGCGCTGGTCCTGGCCGACAAGCCCTATAGCCAGCGCCGTACCCGCGCGCAGTAGCGGCGATAGACGTCCCCGAACTTGCGCTCGAGGTAGGCTTCCTCGCGGGCGATCACACCGTAGCGGATGACTAGCGCGAAGGGCACCAGCGTCATCAACAGCCAGAAGCTGTTGAAGGCAATGGCCAAGCCGATCAGCCCCAGCACCATGCCGAGATAGATGGGATTTCGCGTGAAGCGGTAGGGGCCAGCCTCCACGATGGTCGTGGTCGGCAGGTTGGTGGGCACGTTCGAGCCGGCCCGGGTCATGGTAGAGATCGCCCACGCGACCAGCGCCAACGCGAGGGCGAACACTATTGCGCCTAGCCAGCCTGCAGGTAGCGCGGTCGGCAAGAACGGCAAGGGCATGAGCCAGTTGAGCGCGAACCCGGCGAGCACCGCGAGCGCCCACGCGATCGGCGGCCGGACAATGACACCAGCGGTATCTGTTATGTCAGCCATAACGGGACCGGTGAAACAGCGTTTGATGTGGCTGAAGGCTGTTTGCAAGCATAGCACAAATCGCAGCCAGCCCGAGATCTGCTGGTTGCACCGGGGCGCGAAGGGCGGAAGCGGAACTCAGACGATGCCGTGTTCTTTCAGAACGGCTTGCTCGTCCCCTGACACCCATCCAAAGATCTTTGGTGTGTCTTCGAGCTGCTGCACCAGGTAATGGACCTCAAAATCAATGGAAACATCCACTTCGCTGCCACGGTCGTAGATGGCGGTCCAAGCGACGTGCGCCAGGCAATGGTGCTCGTCGATAGGTGCGATGCGGACATTGCGAAGTCGCATATCCTTGGTACCGATCCGGCGATAATGTTCAAACCCCTGTTGCATCATCTGCTTCAAGTGCTCGTCATTCCGGCCGACACTGACGCCAGCCGGCGAGGCAGCAACGAACGAAGTGGCGTATGAAGACGTCACCTGGTCCATATCCACTTGATCCCTGAGCGCCATTCGGAACAGGTGCGCATAGCGCTCAAACAAGTCCTTTACGTTCTTTTCCATAAGGTGCCGCCTCCTCACTATGGCTCTCTTGGCTCAACGCATTCTGCGCAAGATGGTTTAGTGTGGTCTAGCAAGACTGGCCGGGTCCGGCCGCCAAACATGTTCAGAATGCTGTGAGGGGTAGATGGAGAAGCTGGATCTAAAGAAGGTGAGGAAGCCGCTCTTCACCGCTCCCCTTAACCGCTTCGTGACGATCGATGTGCCGCCGGTTTCCTACCTCATGGTAGATGGTCATGGTGACCCGAACACCGCGCAAGCTTATAGGCTGGCCGTGGAAAGCCTCTACGCGACGGCCTTTACGATCAAATTCTCCTGCAAGGCAAACGGGAAAGACTTCGTCGTGATGCCATTGGAGGGACTTTGGTCAGCTCCCGATCCCGAGAGCTTCTCCGCTCGGCGCAAGGACGAGTGGGAGTGGACCATGATGATCATGGTGCCGGACTATGTGGATGACGAAACCTTCCTGGCTGCCAGGATCAAGGCGCGAGAGAAGCTCGGCGCGCTTCCTGACAGTCTGCGGCTCGAAAGCCTGGAGGAAGGTCTCTGCCTCCAGGCACTGCACGTGGGCAGCTACGACGACGAAGGACCGCTGCTCGCGAGGTTGCACCGGGAGATCATGCCTTCGGGCGGCTACGACTTCGCCGGTCGGCATCATGAGGTCTATCTGAGCGACCCTCGCAAGACGGCGCCTGAAAAGCTCAAGACCGTGATCCGCCAACCCGTGCGGCAGAAGTGAAAGTCCGTGAACTACTCCAAGCGGCGTGGAGCCTGATCAGCACGTCAAGCGCCACAGAGGCCGGCTACGAAACTTGCAGCTAGTTGGCGGCGCGAATGCCCCGCTCGCGTATGATCGCGCCGAACCGCTCGGAGTCTTTGCGGGACTTTTCCTTGAACTCTTCCGGAGACATCGGTGCGGCGATGTTTCCGAGGGTCGCGAAACGCTCGCTCAACGCGGCGGTTGCAAGCGATCGATTAACTTCCTTGTTCAAACGCGCGACAACATCGGGTGATGTTCCGGCTGGCGCGTAGATGCCGAATAGGGCATCCGCATCAAAGCCGGTCAGGCCGAGTTCGTCGAGCGTGGGTACATTCGGAAGTTGCGGCGATCGTTGGGGGCTTCCGATCGCAAGAGCACGCAGCTTGCCGGCTTTCACGTGCTCGATGGCGATGCCGGGATCGAACAGAAAGTCGAGTTGCCCCCCGAGCAGGTCATTGAGCGCAGGCGCTGCACCGCGGTACGGCACGTGCACTGCGCTTGTGCCGGTCATGTTCTTCAACATTTCTGCCGCAAGATGGGGAGAGCTGCCGATACCGGGCGATCCAAAATTCCGCTTTTCCGGATTGGCCTTCAGGTCAGCAATGAATTCCTTGAAATCCCGCACCGGACTGTCCGCCCGAATGACGAGATAGAAAGGCACGCGTGCAACGGACGCGACGGGGATGATGTCCTTCGTGGGGTCGAATGGCATTTTGGCATACAGATGCGGATTGATCGCCACCATTCCGCCTGAAGACATCAGCAGGGTGTAGCCATCCGGCGCCGACCTCGCCACGAATTCTCCGCCCAGATTTCCGCCAGCGCCTCCCCTGTTTTCGATCACGACCGACTGACCGAAAGCTTCGCTGAGAGGCTGACCTACAAGGCGCGCGAGCTGATCTGCTGCTCCTCCCGCGGGAAAGTTGACAATGAGGCGAATGGACTGGCTGGGCCAGGTCTGTGCTAGCGAGGTCTGTGCCAGCGAAGTGGATATTAGGCCCGCGGTGAAGGCGATCGCGACCACAATGGCTCTCATGATTATCTCCCTGGGTCTTACTATTTGAAGGAATAGCGATGGATCGCTCGATCCATCCGCAGGATCCCGTTCCGCATATGAAAGAGAGCGGGCGGGGTAAGTCACTTTCAACCCGCGAGGAAATCGCCGATCGCCGTGACACAGGCGGGGTCTTCCTGCATGGCGAAGTGCCCAACGCCGGGCACGATACGAGTGCGTGCTTTTGGAATCGCGCTTGCCCAGAGTTCCGCCTGACTGGCAAGTGCGATCCTGTCCCTGTCGCCCCACACGACGAGCGTTTCGTTGGGTATCCGGCTTAGCCATCGACGGAGATTCGGGTGTCCCATGCCGTGGGCCTTCTGAATGTTGCTCAGCGCCTTGGCTTCCTTTTCCCTTGCCGCAATGAACTGCTCTGGCGGGGGTGCAAGCGAGCCTCCGGGAAAGTATTGGGCTGCGATTTCCGTTCGATGCGCCAGGTAGCCAGGCAAATCTTGCGGAGCGACTTTGGTGGGGTCGGCGCCGCGATGATCAGGATGGTTGAGCCCGGCAGGCGCGTTCAGCACCAGACGAGCAAAACGTTCGCCGGCGACCACCGCCATTTCTGCCGCCATCCAGCCGCCCATGGAATGACCCACGAGGTGCGGCCGATCCAGCTCCAATGCTGCGATGAGTCGCAAATTATGGACGATCAAATCCTGCATCCCGCAGATATGCGGCGCAGCTCCGCTTTCGCCGAAGCCGGGGTGGAATGGCAGATAGACTCGAAACCTGTCGGCCAAACCGCGCGCCCATTCTTGCCCCTCGATCGTTGCCGCTCCGTGAAGCGCCAGGACGGCCGGACCCCTCCCGATGACTTTTATGACCGTGTCAACGCCATCGATCTCGAGCTTTATCGTTTCGAATACCACGTCAAACTCCTTCCTGGCAGCGAACTGGCGCTACGGTTGGACCATCGTATCCGTCGAAAAAGAGTGCGCTGCCAATCTGCCGCGAGATTGCATGCGCACGAAGTCGATCACCTGCTGCCCCACCGTCTCAAGCTGACGTCTGGTTGCCGCATCTGTGCAGTTTCCCTCGGCGTCGAACAGCGCGCCGGATGTGTTCAACATGGCGCCAAGCGGCGTTGGCCAGCCTCTGAGGGAATGAGCAACCGTCCGAAGCGCGGCTAATGTTTGCCCAACCGCCTGCCACCCGCCAGCACAGGCGATGCAGCCAACGGGAATTCCATCCAGGTAGGCGCGTGTATCCGTTCTGAGTTCTTCCGCGTAGTCGAGCGCGTTCTTTATCAGTCCGGATATCGATCCGTGGTAGGCAGGCGACGAAATGATAATGCCGTGGCAGGCACGAAGCGCGGCCAGGAGACGCGAAGCCTGATCGGACTGTTGCTGTCCGGGCATATACATCGGCAGAAGCAGTTCTGCGCCGGAGAGAAGAAGGGTCCTTGCGCCTTCATCCTCGGCGGCCTTGAGGCTGATCACGAGCGCGCGTTCGGACGATGACCCGCGCCGCGGGGTTCCTCCTATCCCGAGAATAAGAGGCTTATCCTGAATCATGCTTCGCTCCAGTTGTTGCGCCTGCAAGCCGAAATGCTCGCCCGATCCAATCGGGCGACCTGCGTAGCTGCGTAGGGTGGGCAAAGCGGAGCGTGCCCACCACAACACGCACCGCTCGTGAGCGGTGGGCACGCTCCGCTTTGCCCACCCTACGAAGACACTGCGCTAGCTCGCATCAAGCGATCTCAGCTCGGCGCAATTGGGGGATTACCTCCTCGCCGAATAGAGCGAGTGTTTCCCGGCGGCGCGGCGTAAAGCTCCTTCCCAGCATCGCGAGAAAATGGCCCGCGCCGCATTTGCGGCATTGATCGATGATTTGTTCGGCGACCTGCGCCGGCGTGCCGGCGATGTAGTCGTCGTCGTGCAGTGAAAAGCCGGCCCCAGCCCTCGGCGCATCGAGCAATGAGGATGTGCCTTGGACAACGCGCGGATCGCCAGCCACAACTTTCAGAGTCGCTGCCTTCGCGGCATGGGATTCCTCGCGCGCCTCAGCCGCATCGTATGAAATGGAGACATTGCGCCGGATTGCGAGCTGATCGGGCCCTACCGAAAATCCCAACCGGGCAGACTCCTTCCGATACACGTCGAAAATTTCCGATATGCGGGAGACGGATTCGAAGCCGGTGCAAATCTTGGATTGCCTTTGAGCGGATTTCTGCGCGGATCCGGTACTTACAACAGTTGTCCATTTTGGCGGAGACGGCTGCAGGAAGACGTTCGGCATCAGGCTGAGGTTTTCGAATTTCCAATACTTTCCGCTGTGGCTGACGACGTGGTTCACGAGGGCGGCGTCGAGTATTTCCAAAGCCTCGTTGAAGCGCTCGCGGGCCTCCTCTATCCCCAAGCCTATCCGCGCGAGCTCCTGCGGCACGCCGGCTGCAAAGCCGATCTCGAGGCGTCCCTTTGTCAGGTGATCGAGCATCGTCAGTTCTTCGATGATGCGCCATGGCGCATAAAGCGGCACGACCATTCCCATCGTTCCCAGCCGCAGTCGGGTCGTGTGGCGAGAAATAGCCGCGATCAACAGGTTGGGAGAGGGGCTGTATGAGTGACCGAAGTGATGTTCGCTAAAGAATATTCCTTCGAACCCCAGCTTTTCGACTTCGAGCCAATGCGCGTAGCCTTCGTCGAACACGGCAGTGACGGTACTGGGCAGGATCTCCCCGTCGCTCAGGTTCGGGGCCTGCATGAATTCAAAGATCCATGGCTTGATCAAAGCGTTTCTCCCAATGCACGACTTATTTCTTGATTGCGTCTTGAGTACACGGGACTTTTAAATTTGAAAAATCGATTATATTGATCTGTGATATTTGAACTATGGATGTAAGACGATGCGGTTCGAAGGCCTCGACCTCAATCTCCTGATCGCGCTTGATGCGATCCTTGAAGAGCGCAGCGTTATGGGAGCCAGTCGACGCCTTCATCTCAGCCAGCCGGCGATGAGCGCCGCTGTTGGCAGATTGCGTCAGTATTTCAACGACGAGATTTTCACGATTTCACAGCGAAAGCTGGTGCCGACGCCGCTGGCGCAGTCGCTGGAAAGGCCAACGCGGGACATATTGCTGCGAATCCGGGCCAATCTGATCTCGCCGCCGAAATTCGACCCGGCGAGTTCTGAGCGGCGTTTCCGGCTGGTCGTTTCGGACTATGCGAGCATCGTATTGATGCACGCCGTCATGAAGCGCGTCTATCGTGCCGCACCGCGGGTTTGCCTTGAAATTCTTCCCTTCGGTGATCGGGTCGATGACCAGCTTCAGCGAGGGGAAGTCGATTTCGTCGTGATCCCCGATACAAATCTCATTGATGGCCATCCCAGCCAGCATTTGTTTGCGGACGAATTCTGCTGCGTCGCCTGGCGCGGAAGCCGCCAGATCGGGCACTCGATCTCGCTTGGCCGCTATCTTCAGCTTGGACACATAACCGCTCAGCTCGGGCCCATTCACGGCGTATCCTTCGATGAACGCGCCCTCGTCCAGTTAGGTTATAAACGCCGCATCGAGGTCATTGCCCCGAACTTTACCGCGATGGCTGCCATGGTGATCGGAACGGACCGCATCGCGACAATGCATCATCGCCTCGCTGTAATTTTCGCGCGAAACTTTCCGCTGAAGCTGCTGCGTGCGCCGGTCCGCATCCCCGCATTCCGAGAAGCCCTACAGTGGCCGGCGTCCTTTCACCTGGATCCCGCCCTTGTCTGGTTGCGCGAGATCATTACCGACGTTGCTACCGAGGTTGACCGGACTCCGGCCACGCAAATGAAAGTTGGGTAGGCGCGACCAACGGGCTCAGCGGGCAGGCCCTCCGGTTCACCTGGCTCTCAGAAATGATGGATCCCCAGCGCCGAGAATGCGCCGTCATGCGGCTCATGGCCGTCCATTGTCGGCTGGCCGAGAAAGCCGAGCTGCAGCGGGATCGGATGCAGCAGCGACGTCGGTATCGCGCCTGCAGTGTCGAGCAGCGGTATGTCGTGCTGCGCGGCGCCGGAGAAATCCGTTGCGCTGGATGTCGGGCCGGAAAGGTTCGTCGTCAGCGGCTCGATCAGGCCGGGGGCCGGCGCGTCCTGGAGCAGGCCGGTCAGCGTGCCGGTCAAGCCGTCGAGGAGATGGCTCGCGGTGCCGGTCACCGTCGTCGTCAATTGCCCGACGGTAGAACTCACGCTTGCGATCGTACTCGATACCGTCGCAAGCGCGGTGTCGACGACGCCGGTGAGGCTGTCTGCAAGGTTGTGAACGGACGCACCAGGATCGAATGATGGTGACGTAATGCTGCTGCCGGGCGAGCTACTCGCGCCCGCCGATGGCGCGTGATCCAGCGCTGCGCCGAAATTCGACAGCACGGGCGTCGAGGTAAAAGCCTGCGTGGCGAGCATTTCGCCTGATGGAGCTTCGGCGAGCGTCGCGGCCGTATCCTGCGGCGTGTTCGTTGCCGTGGCGTCGGCATGCACCACAGGCGAGAGGTCGGCTGCCGGAGATTCGATCGTGCCGGCATGCTGGTCGTCATGGCCGGGTGCGGGATCGGCCGGCTGCAGTGCGGCCGGGACAATCGCCACAGGAGGCGGGTGCAGGGCAGCCGGCTCCGCCGCGCGTGCCGGCTCGTGCTCCAGGCGGTGCAGCGCGGTGTCGGCGTCGTTGAGCAGGCCGAGCAGCATGGTGGCGAAAGCAACCGATTCGGTTGCCGCGAGATGACGGCTGCGCTCAGCTTCGTCGGAGCGGCGGGCGTTCTTGACGGCGTCGGCCATGGCCATCTCCTCTTCAGCGCTCGCGGAACGCGCGGGTGATCTCGTCGCGCAGCGGCCCGAGCAGATATTCGAACAGGGTGCGCGGACGCGTCGGCACGATCACCTCGGCCGGCATGCCGGCCTGCAGGTCGATGCGCGACTTCTTGACGTCGTCGGGATCGAGCGCGACCTCGACGGCGTAGTAGCCTTGCCCGGATTTGTCATCGGTCAGGCGGTCGGCGGAAACCGTGTGCACGGTGCCGTAAAGCCGGGGACGCTCGATATAGTTGATGCCGGTGAGCTGCACCTCGGCACGGTGGCCGACGGCGACGTCGTTGATATCAGAGAGCTTCAGTCTTGCGGCGGCGATCAGCGGATTGTCGGTGGGCACGATGTCCATCAGCCGCGCGCCGGGTTGGATCACGCCGCCCTCGGTAAAGACGTCGAGGCCGACCACCGAGCCGGTCGCCGGCGCCGTAATCCGCGTGCGGACCATCACGTCCGTGGCGGCGTCGATCTTGGGCGTCAGTTCCGCGAGCTTGTTTTCGGTCCCGCGCAACTGGTCGGTGATCTCGCTCATCCGCGCGCGTTCCACTCTGGCGATCTCGAGGTCGTTCTGCGCGATCTGCTGCTGCATGCCGGCGATGCTGGCCTGCTGCGCGCCAATATCGGCCTTCAGCCGGGCGTCCTCGCGCTGCAAAGCAAGGATGCGGGTCTTTGGCGTATAGCCCTGCGCGAACAGATGTTGCGCGCCATTCATCTCGTCGGTCAGCAGTTCCCGCTGTTTCTCGGTGCCGGCAAGCTGCGCCTGCGTGCCCGCGATCTGCGCTTCGAGCTCCTTGATCTTGCCGCGCAGCACTGCCGTCTCGGCGGCGAACTGGTGCTTTCGCGCCGCCATCATCGCGGTCTCGTTGGCCATGGCCTGGCGGGCCGCGGATAGTTCGCTGCGCGCGAGGAGATGTTCGTCGAATTCCGGCGCATCTTTTCGGTCGCGTTCGGCGACCAGCCGTGCGCGCGCGGCCAGCGCGGCGTCGCGATCGGCCGTGAGCACATCGAGCTTGGCGCGCGGGTCGCTGTCGTCGAGCCGGATCAGGAGCTGACCTTTTTCGACGCGCGCGCCGTCGCGCACGGTGAGTTGGCGCACGACGCCGCCATAGGGGTGCTGCACGCTCTGCCGCCGCCCCTCGACCTGGAGGTTGCCGTTGGCGATGGCTGCGCCGGAAATCGGCGCGAGCGTTCCCCACATCGTCATCGCGGCAAGGAACGCCGCCACCACGCCGGCACCCAGCAGCGCCGGCCGCGAGGGGCGTGCGTAGCGCGCACGGTCGCGCATAGGGGTGAAGCCGTCGTTGATCGCCGTCATGACGCGCGCCCCGTGGCGGCCTGCTGGAGCGCGTGGTAGACCTCGCCCGGGGGACCTAGCATGTCGAGCATGCCGCCCCGCAGCACCATCATGACGTCGACGATGTCGAGAATGGTGGTGCGGTGGGTGATCACGATGATGGTGGCGCCTTCGCTCTTGGCCTGCAGCAGTGCCACCTTCAGCGCCTCTTCGCCCGGAGCGTCGAGATTGGCATTGGGCTCGTCGAGCACGAGCAGCGGCGGGCGGCCGAGCAGCGCCCGCGCCAGCGCCAGCCGCTGGCGCTGTCCGCCGGACAGGCCGACGCCGCCGGGACCCAGTCGGGTGTCGTATTGCTTCGGCAGGTCGAGCACCATCTCGTGAATGCCGGCGCGCTTGGCGGCGTCGATGATCTCGTCCGTCGAAGCATCGCCGAAGCGGGCAATGTTCTCGCGCACGGTGCCGGCGAACAGGCCGACGTCCTGCGGCAAATAGCCGACATGGCGGCCGAATTCGAGCGGGTCCCAGTGGCTGTAGTCGAGCCCGCCGAAGCGCAGCCGTCCATCGGCAGGTAGGATGGCGCCGACCAGAAGGCGAGCCAGTGTGCTCTTGCCGGAGCCGCTCGGGCCGACGATGCCGAGCGCCTGGCCGCCGCCAAGCTCGAAGGTCAGGTCCCTGATGACGGGCTCCTTGCGCGCCGGCAGCAGGCAGCGCAGTTCGCGCACTTCGATGGTGTTGCGCGCCCGCGGCACGATGGTGTGCGGCGGCGTCAGGTCGATCTCGCCGAGCAGCTCGCGCACTTCCGCATAGGCCTCGCGGGCGCCGATGAACTGCTTCCAGGTGCCGACCGCCTGTTCCACCGGGACCAGCGCCCGGCCCATCACGATGCTGGCGGCGAAGATGGTCGCCGGCGTGATCGCATGGTCGATGGCAAGCCAGGCGCCGGTGCCGAGCATCAGCGATTGCAACAGCAGTCGGAAGAAGCGGATGGAGGAGGTCATCACCGCGTTCTTGTCGCTGGCAAGCGCCTGCTGCACCAGCATCGACGAGCGCTGGCTCTGCCAGTTGCGCTCCACCGCCGGCTGCATGCCCATCGCGCGGATCACGTCGGCGTGGCGCAGGATGTTTTCGGTGAACACATAGGACTGGTTGCCGGCGGCCTCCGCCTCCTTCATCGGCTCGCGGGTCATCACCTCGTTGAGACCGGCGAGGCCAAGCAGGAGAACCGCGCCGATGGTCGCGACGATGCCGAGCAGCGGATGGATGAAGAACAGCAGCATCAGATAGATCGGGATCCACGGCAGGTCGAACGCGAAGTAGATGCCGGGGCCGGTCACGAAGGTGCGGAACTGATCGAGATTGCGCAATTGCTGCGCGCCGCGCGAGGCGCCGCGCTGCGCCGAGCGCACCACCAGCGCCTCGAACACGCGCGCTGACAATTCCATGTCGAGGCGGATGCCGCAGCGGATCAGGATGTACGAGCGTACCGCATCCAGCGCCGCCATGGTGAGCAGCGCGATCGCCAGGATCAGGGTGAGGAGGACGAGCGTGGAGACGTTCTCGTTGAGCAGCACGCGGTTGTAGACCTGCATCAAATAGAGCGGCGAACTCAGATAGAGCAGGTTGATGGCGCTGGAGAACAGCCCGGCCCAGAGGAATTGCGGCCATAGCGCGACCAGCGCCTGGCGAACGTCATCGATCCGTCGCGCCGGCGCGACGGAGTCGTCAAGGGTGGTCAGCGTGCCTGCCGGCATTCGGCAATCACCTTAAGCGAGTTGATGTGGCGCCGTGCGATCTATTCGTGCAGCGCATATGATTATTGGAGACGTGGCGTGGGGATGCGCTCCCCACGCCGCGCAGTTTTGAAATGTCCGAACTCAACTGGAGTTAGGCGAGGCCGTGGAGAAGGCCACCGACATCGAGATGGCCGACATCGGCGCTGGCGCCGATCAAAGTCGGTGCGGAAACCGAGGCGTCGACACCATTGAGCCCGGCCGAGAGGTCGATGCTCGGGTTGGTCTCAACTACTGCGCCGAGATCGAGCACATTCGACAGGTCCGCCGTTCCGCTGGCGCTGGCAGAAGCGCTGCCGCTGGCGCTTGCGCCGCCAAGTACACCGGTGGCGGTTCCAAGCAGGCCATCGACGGTACCAAGCAGGTTTCCGAGTAGTGCAGCCATATAGTCAACTCCTATGAAGGTTGGCTGGAATGCGACGAACGTCGCGGTGCAAGAAGCCACGGGCATCAGAAAGGTTGCAGACTCACATGCGGCGTTTTGGTGATGATTTGTTGGGAAGGGAACTTTGCGCTGTTGCCGGTCGGCGGTGGTCCGATCATGATGCGAAGTCTCCTTTGTAAGATCTCCCTGGGAAGGTGTTTGGAAAGTCGATGCCGGAAGATAAAGCGGATGTCGTGGTGCTCGGCGCGGGCATCGTCGGGGTATCGACGGCCTTTGCCGCGCGGCAGCGCGGGATGTCGGTCGTACTCGTCGATCGGCGCGAGCCGGGCAGCGAGACCTCATACGGCAATGCCGGCATCATCAGCAGCGGCTCGATCACGCCGCTCAACAATCCATCGCTGTGGACGTCGCTGCCGAAATACCTGACCAACCGCCATGCGGCACTGCGTTGGAATCCGCTTTGGGCGGTGAAGAACGCGGGCTGGGTCGCGCGCTTTTTGGCCAGTTCGGCCGCGTCGCGACTTGAGCCGCGCGCGACTGCGCTGCATGGCTTGATCGGTGCATCGGCGAAACTGCATCGACAATGGATCGTGCAGGCGGGAGCGGGACATCGCATTCGCGAGACCGGCTGGCTCAGGGCGTGGCGCAGCGATGCGGTTCTCGCGGCGAAGCAGGAGCAGGCCATGCTGGCCGAATACGGCATCGCCAGCGAATGGCTCGACCGCCAGGCCATCTCCGCGCTCGAGCCGGATATTGTGCCCGTTTATAGAGTGGGCCTGCTGCACACCCAGACCGCCTCGGTCGATTCGCCCGGCGAGGTGGTCAAGGCCTATGCGCGGATGTTCGCGAACGCTGGTGGCCAGGTGAGGCAGGCGGACGTCAAGGCGATCGTACCCGGCGGCGATGGCTGGCGCGTGGTGCTGGCCGATGGCGAGATTTCGGGGCGGCATGTGGTGGTCGCGCTGGGACCCTGGTCTGCCGATATGTTGCGGCCGCTCGGCTATCGCGTGCCGCTCGCCTTTGAGCGCGGCTACCACCGCGAATTCAAGCCGAACCCGGCGCGTTCGTTGCGGCGTCCGATCTACGACATCGACGGCGGCTTCATCATGACGCCGATGGAGCAGGGCATCCGCGTCACCTCGGGCGTCGAACTGACCGACCGCGATGCGCCGTCCTCGTTCGCCCAACTCGATCAGGTGGTTCCGCTTGCGCGCGGCGTCGTGGAATTCGGCGACGCCGTCGGCGATGCATGGCGCGGCTCACGGCCGACACTGCCCGACAGCCTGCCGATGATCGGACCAGCGCCGCGGCATGCCGGCCTGTGGCTTGCCTTTGGCAACCAGCACATCGGCTTCACGACGGGTCCCGCAACCGGCGCCGCCGTCGCGGCCATGATCGGCGGTGCGCCCGCGCCTTACGACGTGACGCCGTTCGCGCCGGCGCGCTACATTTAAACTGATGGATGCCCGATCAGGCCGCGGCCACCGCCGGCTTTGCCTTTCCGGCGATACGCGATGAAGCCGACTGCAGCAAAGCCTAAGATCATCATGGCCCATGTTGCAGGCTCCGGCACGCCGCTGCTGATGGTGACGCTCGTAGGCGCGAAATTCGCGTGGACGAACGCGGTGTACAGCCCATTGGCGGGATTACGGTACTCTATTTCCACAATGGCAAAAATGTCGTCCCTGAAATCGACCGTGTGGCTGAAAGGCCCGGTAAGGGACGCCGGATAAAGATTGTCGTTGAAACGAAATAGCCTATGGATCAGGTTCACGTATCCGCTGAGCGGTTCGTCCGAAGAGAGCCGCTTGGCCTCGTGCTGGATCAGACTGGCTGTATTGCTGATACCCCGAATGAACCCGTGTTGATTGGGGGTAAAGGTGAGGCTCACATTGTTGATCGTGAGGGTCGCGCTGAGCGCGGGTGACGGCGAGCCGAAGAAATTCCCTCCCAGCGCATAATTCGAGGTCGGCGAGTTGAAGGTTTCGCCAAGGCTGGTATCGAACACATACACGGCTTGATAGGCGGCGCTGACGAAATTGTCGCCGGCGCGAAAGAAGTTGACGGGATCGCTCCCGCTCGCGACGGTGCCGTTGTAGGTCACGGTGACTATTGCGGCTCCCGCAGAAGCCATGCCCGCGAGGCAAACAGTCAGCCCAGACAGAACGATCAGTGCAAATTTTCGCATGTCGATTTCCATTGACGATGTCGATCGCCGTCTGAGGTGTTCACGGGTCCGAAGGTGGCTTCGAACCGACGAAGCGTGATCAGGCAGCGACCGATGCCGGCTTTGACTTCCGGCGATAGGCGATGAAGCCAACCCCGGCGAAGCCGAGCAGCATCATGGCCCAGGTCGAGGGTTCGGGGACGGCTGCGGTCAACACGTCAGCCGTTCCCGAAATATTGTCCACGCGGAACGCCAGGGGTAGGTCGAGATCCAGTATTTGAAATGTGAGGGTGTTGGTCCCGCTTACGAACCACGAATTGATCGCAAACGGGCTGAGGAAGCTGAGGAAACCAAAGGTGCCGGTTGTAATCCCCGTGTTGACGCCGTTCAGGAAAATGGTGCCGAAATTGTCGGCTCCCCACGACCCGGAAATCTGAGCCGTGGCAGCATTAAGCCCAGTCAGATCGAATGTGAGCGTGAAATCCACGGTACCATTTCCGGGCGCCCCGCTAGGGCCGGTCGAAATCCAGCGCGAATTCGCATCATTGGGGACGTAGGCTGGGTTGGTATAAGTCACGGCCGGTGTATTGATCGGCGCGCCGTTATTGCTGGCGGTAATGAAATAATTGAAATCGGCCAATCCGTCATTGTCCAGGGCATTTCCGCTACCATCAACACCGGTATTAAAAAGACCTGTTATCGTAGCAGCCGAAACTTGAACTGGAACGGCCAGCAAAGCCACGACGCCCATCGGCAAAACCAACGACGTAATAGCGCGAGGAATTCTCGATCGCATAGCAACCTCCTTCTAATATTGAGTGCTTGTCCAATGTCTTGGAGCGAGTGCAGCAGGTGGGCGTCAAAACGATGTGAAAAATCGCTGGCCCCGGCTTAAGGGTAATTTTACGATCTCATCGGGAACTGCGACTGGCGCGCAGATCTGCTGATTAAAGATCAAACCAAGAACATTAAGGTGCCGCTGCAATTTTCGGTTCGGAATTAATTTTGGAAGTCGATTAGCAATGTCTCAGTCCGGACCCGGCGGCGGGACCAAACTCCATATCGATCTCCTCGGTGGCTGGTCAGTCCGACTGAGCGGGCATGGCGCCCGCTCCTTGCCGACGAAAAAATCACAGGCCCTGCTCGCTTACCTTGCCGTTCCGGCCGGTCGCTTTCATGCGCGTGAAAAGCTCACCGCGATGTTCTGGGGCGATAGCTCGGAAACCCTGGCCCGGCAGAGTTTCCGGCAGGCCCTGGTCAGCATCCGCCGGTTGACCGGTGGCGAGCCGCTGCTGATGACACGAAATGGCGCGATTGCGCTCGACCCCGAGGCAGTGGTGGTGGACGTCGCGCTCCTGGAAGCAGCGCTTGCCGACCAGACAACGGACGGGTTGGAGTGGATCGCAGAACTATGCAGGGGCGAGTTCCTGGCGGGCCTCAATCTGGACGAGCCCGAATTCGATGAATGGCGCAGTTTTGAGCGCGACCGGCTGAATACTCTTGCGGTCGAGGCGCTGGCGAAGCTCGTTGACCGGCAGGCGTCCAAGACGCCCGAGGCTGCCATTCAGACGGCGCGGCGTCTGCTCGCCATCGATCCGTCGCAGGAGCGGATGCAGCGGACGTTGATGCGGCTGTTGCTCGGGCAGGGGCAACGCGCGGCGGCGCTGAAGCAGTATCAGCAGTGCATCGATTGGTTTGAGCGCGAGCTCGGCGTCGAGCCCGAGGAAGAGACGCAGCAGGTCTACCGCGACATTCTGCGCAGCGCCGGGCCCGGTCCCGACCGTCAGCGGCGACCTGCTTCGCTTTCGCCGCGAGTCGTCAACGCGCGGGCCGACGAAGTCCAGATGGTCGGCCGCGAGTTCGAGCTGGGCCATCTCAACGTCGCCTTGACCAACATGCTCGATACCGGCGGCCGCGTCGTGTTGTTGCGCGGCGAGGCGGGCATCGGCAAAAGCCGGCTGCTGCGCGAATTCATCGGCAACGTTCCATCGGGCGTCCGCGTCCTGATTGGACGTTGCCATGAGACCGAGCAGATCCTCCCGCTGCATGCCTGGATCGATGCGTTGCGCGAAAGCGGCACCGTTCTCGATGCCGCGGTCCGCGATCGCCTCGGCGCCGCGGCCAATGCCCAGCTCGTCCGCGTCTTTCCCGAGCTGCGGCAGTCCGCAAGCCAGCCGGTCACCGCGCCGGAGCAATATTCCTTGCTGTTCGACGCGCTTGCCCAGCTCCTCGTGGAGCTGGCGTCGGGGCAGCCGACCGTTTTCATTCTCGAGGACCTGCACTGGTGCGATGGCCTGAGCGCGCGCTTCCTCGCGTTTTTTGGCCGGCGCATCGATCGTCTGCCGATCCTCGTCGTGGGCAGCATGCGGCCCGAGGAGCTGATCGATGTGCCGGTGCTGGCGCAATCGCTCAAGGAGCTTCGGAGCGACGGACGACTGGACGAAGTCCCGCTGGGCGCGCTCTCTCAAGCCGACGCCGCGACCCTGGTCCAGGCACTGTTGCCGGCCGGCCGCCGCGGCCCGCAATCTGCAAAAGCCGCGCAGGACATCTGGGTGGCGAGCGAGGGCAACCCGTTCATCATCGTCGAATCCGTGCGGTCGCTGGACCATGAGCGCCCTGCCATACGGCAAGGCGAGCCGAGCCTGATACGCGAGTTCGTGACGGCCCGCCTGGAACGCCTGCCCGAATTGCCGAGGCGCCTGGTGCCGGTGGCGGCGGCGATCGGCCGCGACTTTACCTTCTCGCTGCTGGCCCGCGCCGGAAAGGTCGCTGAGGTGGACGCGGCGATCGCCGTCGAGCAATTGGTGCGTCGCCACATCTTGACCACCGAGGGCGAGCGGGTTGACTTCTGTCACGACTGGATACGCCGCGTCGCCTACGAGCAACTGATGCCGCAGCAGCGCCGTTTGCTGCATGCGGCTGTGGGCGAGGCCATCGAGGAGCTGCACCGCGGCGATAGCGAGGAGATCGCGGACCAGCTCGGCCATCATTATGTGCAGGCCGGCGATGCGCGCCGCGCCATACCCTGCCTGATTCAGTTCGCCGACCTGGCGGGCCGGCGATACGCCCTCGATGACGCCTTGCGCGCGTTCCAGCAGGCGGCTGATGTGGCCGAATCGCTCCCGGCGCCGGAGCGCGACCATCAAAAGCTCGATCTTGCCTTGCGTCAGACCTTCGTGCTCTCGATGCTCGGCCGCCAGCGCGAGATCTGGGAAATTCTGCAGACCCACGCGGACCATGTCGCGCGGGTGGTCGATCCGCTTCTGACATCGGAATATCATTTCCGCGTCGGGCTGACCTGCTTCTATCTGGGCCGCTATGCGGAAGGAAAGGAGGCCAGCGAACGGGCGCTCAGCGAGGCCGAGCGCGCCGGAAATTCGGACGCGATCGGCAAGGCGTTGCACGCGCTATCTCTCATCGCCTACGAAACCGGTCATCCCCAGGACGGCACCGCCCATGCGAGCAGGGCGATTTCGCTGTTGGAGACGACCCGCGAACCGCAGTGGCTTGGCTTGGTCTATCATGACCTCGCGCTCAACAGCGTGGTGGCAGGCGATCTCGCGACGGCGCTTGATGCGGCGCGGCAAGAACAGGTCATCGGCCGTGCCATCGGCTGGCCGCGGATCGTCGCACTGGCCGGCTCCGTCATCGCCTGGGCGCTGGCCTTGCGCGGCGACTACGAGGCCGCGATCGAAGCGGCGGAGCAGAGCCTCCAGCTTTCGCGCGATCCGATGGTCTCAAACCTCGTCAGGGGATCGATGGGCCTTGCCTATGTGGAGAAGGGCGATGCGAAAACCGCTATCAAGATCCTCAGCGAGGTCGTGGTTCAACTCCGCAGGAGCCCGGTTCGCAGCGGCGAGGTCCGTTCTCTCGCCTTCCTGAGCGAAGCCCAGCTTCTTGCCGGCGACCCCGCCCCCGCCCGCGAGACGGCATTGCGGGCGCTGGAACTGGACCAGTCCGACGGATTCACCTTCAGCTCCGGTCTGGCGCTGCGGGCGCTCGGGCGCATTGATATCGCCCACAACGATTTTGGCGAAGCCGAGGCGCGACTTTTGCGCGCTTTGTCGGCATTCGAACGCTGCGGCGCCGCGTTCGAGACCGCCAGAACCCGGGCCGACCTCGCCGCACTGTTCGCGCGCAAACCCGATAGAAGAGCCGCACGCGCCCATCTTGCAGCGGCGCTGGTCGGCTTCAGAAAGGCACGCGCACCGCGAAGGATCGCGGAAGCCCGCCGCATGCCTTCGACCCAGTTCGAACGGCCTGAATCTCGCCCATAAGCTGGAACAATTGCGGCCCGCTAGATGCTTGTCGCATGATTGCAGCCTGCAATGGCACACACATTGCATCGTCGCAACAGGCAGGCGTCGCGTTGGGAAATCGTTGCAATCGTCCCTTGCATGGGACGACAGTTTGGTGACACTTGCCCTTGCTTCGCCGACCCGGAAATGTGCCTGCGCGCCGGTCGGCGCTGGAGTTTGTTGATGTTGCGTCTGATTGCCCGGCGTCTTGCTCTCGGTGTGCTGGTCGCGCTGACCGTCATGACGCTTGCATTCCTGCTGACGCGGCTGTCCGGCGACCTCGCGGTGTCGATCGCGGGTCCGCAGGCGACGCAGGCCGACGTCGAAATCATCCGCAAGGCCTACGGCCTCGACCGCCCGCTCTATGTCCAGTTCTTCGCCTGGACCGGCCGCGCCATGGTCGGCGACTTCGGCCAGAGCTATTTCTTCAAGGACAGCGTGGCGAACCTGATCCAGAAGCGCCTGCCGATCACGCTGACGCTCGGCCTGGTGGGCCTGAGCCTCGCCTTGATTATCTCGCTGCCGCTCGGCATCCTGGCGGCGCTGCGCGAAAACACCTGGATCGACCGCGGCGTCACCCTGTTCACGATGGTCGGGCAGGCAGTGCCGAGCTTCTGGCTGGCGCTGATCCTGATGATTGTGCTCGGCCTGCAGCTCGGCATCCTGCCCATCTCAGGCACCGGTACCTGGCAGCATTTCGTGATGCCCGGCATCGTGCTCGCCTTTACCGCGATCCCGGCGCTGACGCGGCTGACGCGCTCCGGGATGATCGAGGCGATGGCTTCGGACTATATCCGCACCGCGCGCGCCAAAGGCCTGTCGCGGGCGCGCATCATCTTCAAGCACGCGCTGCGCAACGCCGCCATTCCCGTGGTGTCGATCGCCGCGGTCCAGCTCGGCTTCATGCTGGGCGGCTCCATTGTTATCGAGACGGTGTTCGCGCTGCATGGCGTCGGCTATCTCGGCTGGGAGAGCATCGCCAAGAACGATTTCCCTGTCGTGCAGGCGGTGGTGCTGGTGCTGGCCGTATTCTATATCGGCCTCACGCTCCTGGCCGACATCCTCAATGCGCTGCTTGATCCGAGGCTGAGGACCGGATGAGCGAACCGATTGCCATTCAGGCGCCGCAGCCTACGAGCATAGGTAGCTCGCGCATCGGCACCGCCGGCCTTGCGATCGGGATTGCCATCGTCGGGCTGGTTCTGGCGGCGGCGCTCGTCGGCAATGCGCTGGTGCCGCAGGATCCGTTCACCCAGGACCTCGGCAATCGCCTCAAGCCGCCGTTCTGGATGGAGGGCAGCCAGGCTGAGCACCTGCTCGGCACCGACCAACTCGGCCGGGACTATCTCGCGCGGCTGGTCTATGGCGCGCGCATTTCGCTCCTGATCGGCATCATGACGGTGATCACGTCGGGGCTGATCGGCATCACGCTCGGCGTGCTCGGCGGGTTTTTCGGCGGCCGCGTCGACGATTTCGTGCTGTTCGCCATCACGACGCGATTGTCGATCCCTGTCGTGCTGGTCGCGCTTGCGGTGGTCGGGCTGATGGGATCGGGCCTCGGGCTCGTCGTCGCCACCCTCGGGCTGTTGTTATGGGACCGCTTCGCGGTCGTCGCGCGCGCGACCACCATGCAGGTTCGCAACCACGACTATGTCAGCGCGGCCTGGTGCGCCGGCGCCTCGATGCCGCACATCCTGATCAAGGAGATTTTGCCGAACATCGCGAGCCACCTTGCCGTGGTGGCAACGCTGGAGATGGCGCTGGCCATCCTGCTCGAGGCCGCCCTGTCGTTCCTGGGGCTGGGCGTGCCGCCGCCGCTGCCGTCATGGGGGCTGATGATCGCCGAGGGCAAGGACTACATGTTCTTTTCACCCTGGGTGATCATGATCCCCGGCGTAGCCCTGGCGGTTCTGGTACTCGGCATCAATCTGGTCGGCGACGGACTGCGCAATCTGCTCGGCGCGGAGCGGCTGCGATGAGCGCGCTCTTGGACGTGGAGGAGCTTCAGGTAACGTTCGGCCGCACCGCGGCGGTGCGCGGCGCCTCGTTCGGGGTCGAGAGGGGCGAGACCCATTGCCTGGTCGGCGAGTCCGGCTGCGGCAAGTCGGTGACCGCGCTGGCGGTGATGAGCCTGCTCGCTCGCGGCGGCCAGCGTTCGGCGAAACGCATGCGTTTTGCCGGTACCGACCTCACATCGCTGTCGGACCGCGAGATGGCGCGCCTGCGCGGCAACCGCATGGCGATGATCTTTCAGGAGCCGATGACCAGCCTCAATCCGGCCTTCACCATCGGTTCGCAGATGGCGGAGGTGATGACGCGCCACAAGGGCGGCTCGCGCGCAGCGGCCCTCGACCGCGCCGCCGAACTGATGGGCCGCGTCGGCATCACCGCACCCGGCATGCGGCTCGGCCAGTTTCCGCACCAGCTCTCCGGCGGCCTGCGCCAGCGCGTCATGATCGCAATGGCGCTGATGTGCGATCCGGAACTGTTGATCGCCGACGAGCCGACCACCGCGCTCGACGTCACCGTGCAGGCGCAGATCCTGCGGCTGCTCGCCAATCTCAAGCGCGAGCTCGGCCTCTCGATCCTGCTGATCACCCATGACCTCGGCATCGTCGCGCGTGTCGCCGACCACGTGTCGGTGATGTATGCCGGCGAGGTGGTCGAGCGCGCGCCGACCGCGGACCTGTTCCGCGCGCCGCAACACCCTTACACACGCGGTCTCCTCTCCTGCGTGCCGGTGCCCGGCCGCGTGCAGCGCGATCGGCCGCTCGGCTCGATCCCCGGCGTCGTGCCGGCGATCGGGCCCGGCTTTGCCGGCTGCGCCTTTCGCTCGCGCTGCGCCCACGCCGACGAAACCTGCGCGCGCGCGATACCGCGGCGTCAGGCGGGCGATGCGCACGATTATCTTTGCCGGCTCGAGCCGGACTGGGCGGAGCTACAACCCGCATGACCGCCGCGATCGAGGTCGAGAACCTGCGGTGCGAATTCCGCGTCCACACCGGGCTGATGTCGGCGGAAAAGCGCGTGGTCGCGGTCGACGATGTCACCTTCAGTGTGCCGGCTGGCAGCGTGCTCGGCATCGTCGGCGAGTCCGGCTGCGGCAAATCCACGCTGGCGCGCCTGATCCTCGGGCTGCTCAAGCCGACGGGGGGAAGCGTGCTGGTCGATGGCAAGCGCCTGTTCGACCTCGACCGCAAGGCGCGTGCCCGGCTGATCCAGCCGGTGTTCCAGGATCCGTTCGCCTCGCTCAACCCGCGCCGGCGGATCAAGGATATCGTCGCGCTGCCGCTTGCCGCCCAAGGCACGTTCTCGCGCAGCGAGATCGAGCGCCGGGTCGGCGGCATTCTCGAGCGCGTCGGCCTGTCGGCCGCGATGGGCGAGCGCATGCCGGCGCAACTTTCCGGCGGGCAGCGCCAGCGCGCAGCGATTGCCCGCGCATTGGTGCTGGAGCCGCGGATCGTGATCTGCGACGAGCCGACCAGCGCGCTCGACGTCTCGGTGCAGGCGCAGATCCTCAATCTCTTGGCCGACCTGCGCCGCGATCTCGGGCTGACTTACCTTTTCATCAGCCACAATCTCGCCGTCGTCGAGCATGTCGCGAGCGAAGTCGCGGTGATGTATCTCGGCCGGTTCGTCGAGCGGAACGAAACCGACGCGCTGTTTCGCAAGCCCCGCCACCCCTACACCCAGGCGCTCCTGGAAAGCGTGCTGACGCCGGAGCCGGGCAAGGGCGTGCCGGACATCGGTCTCGGCGACGCCATGCCGGATCCGTCCAATATTCCGCCGGGCTGCCGGTTCAACCCGCGCTGCCGCATCGCGGTCGAACGCTGCCGCCATGAGGCGCCAAAGCCCATGGTCCGCGCGCCCCGGGGGATGGTAGAATGTCACTTGGCATAGGGCGTGTTTTGCGCCGTCTGTAATAGAAAAAATGGAGAGCGATATGCGTATGCAAAAAAAGCTCGGCGTTGCAATTCTGGCGGCGGTTCTATCGGGTGTCGCTGCATTGCCCGCTTCCGCGCAGAAATCCGCCGACACGCTGCGGATCGTGATGCGCGACGCGCTGCCCAACATCGATCCCTTCTATAACAATTTGCGCACCGGCGTGGTGATGCATCACCAGGGCTGGGACGCGCTGGTCTACCGCAATCCCGACACCTTCAAGCTGGAGCCGCTGCTCGCAACCGAATGGAAGCTGCCGGATCCGACCACGATCGAGTTCAGCTTAAGGCCCGGCGTCAAGTTTCATGACGGCAGCGCGTTGACGGCCGACGACGTCGTTTACACCATCAACATCGTCGCCGATCCGGCGAGCCGCGTCTCGACCCCGTCGAACTACAACTGGATCGACAAGGCGGAGAAGACCGGTGACCTTTCGGTGCGCGTCAAGCTGAAGCGGCCGAACCCGGCGGCGCTGGAATATTTCGCGCTGGTGCTGCCGATCTATCCCAAGGCCTATCGCGAGAAGGTCGGCGCGGAAGGTTACGCCAAGGCGCCGGTCGGCGCGGGTCCCTACAAGGTGACGAAGGTCGAGCCAGGCGTCTCCATCGACTTCGAGCGCTTCGAGGACTACTGGGCCGGCAGCCCCAAGGGTAAGCCCGCGATCAAGAAGATGAGCGTGCGTTTCGTGCCGGATGCCGGCACCGAGATGACGGAATTGCTCGCCGGCCGCGCCGACTGGATCTGGAACATGAACCCGGACCAGCTCGAGCCCGTGAACCGGATGCCGCATCTGCAGGCGGTGCGCAAGGAATCGATGCGGATCGGCTTTCTCTCGATGGATGCGGGCGGCCGCACCGGCGCCGACAATCCCCTGACCAAGCTCAAGGTGCGTCAGGCGATCTGGCATGCGATCGACCGCAAGGCGATCGCCGACAAGCTCGTCACCGGCGGCAGCCGCGTCCCGGCGGCGCCATGCTTCCCGTCGCAGTTCGGCTGCGATGCCGAAGCCGCGGTGGCTTACGATTACAATCCCGCGAAGGCCAAGCAGCTTCTCACTGAAGCCGGTTATCCCGACGGTTTTGATGTGGAGCTTGCAAGCTATGTGCTGCCGCAATGGGGATCATCCGTGCAGAACTACCTGCATGCGGTCGGCATCCGCGCCAAGCTCAACCAGCTCCAGACCGCGGCGCTGATCCAGCGCGCCAAGGCCGGCGAACTCAGGATGTATCTCGGAAGCTGGGGCAGCTATTCGATCAACGACGTCTCGGCCATTCTGCCGAACTACTTCGACGGCGGCGCCGACGACTACGCGCGCGATCCCGAGGTGACGAAGCTGCTGTTACAGGGCGGATCGACCATCAACCCGGAGGTGCGCAAGGAGGCCTATTCGGCGGCGATCAAGAAGATCACCGAGCAGGCCTACTGGGCGCCGCTGCACACCTATGTGACGACCTACGGCCACTCCAAGCAGCTCGACTTCACGCCGTACCCGGACGAGCTGCCGCGGTTCTATCTGGCGAAGTGGAAGTAGAGCCGGCGCACCGGTTTGTCCGGAGAAAGCAGCGATGGAGCGGGATGACGATGAGCCATCCCACTCGACATCATCAAGCGGGCACCACGCCCAGACTGACTGCAACGAACGCAGGTCCGTTGACGGCAGCGTGCAGGACGATGCCTACGGTGGTGTTCCTTGAACGCTGCACGGCCCAGGGCAGCGCAAAGACGGTGGGCAGCAGGACGAACACCAGTCCCGGGCCGAAGCTGAAATGAAAGCCTGCGTGCAACGCGCCCTGGACGATCCAGGTGGAGCGGCCAAAGACCGGCTCCTGCCGCGGCTGGATGAAACCGCGCCACCAGAGTTCCTCGCCGATGATGTTGACGGCGAAGAACGGAAGCCAGAGCAGAAGAATATGATACTGCGCCGGCTTGAGAGTCGTGGCGGTTAGGAACGGCGGATGCGAAGGCAACTGCGGCCACGCGCTGGCATTGACGAAATACAGGGCCGCCGTCGAGATGGCGATGAAGAAGAACACTGCGCCCGCCAGCCGCCAGTCAGCGGAGGTCATGCGGTTCACCCGCAAATGCTCCAGAACCTTCGGCACCGAGGGCGCAGGCAATGCAACCCAGGCGCCTGCGAGTGCCGCCACGAGAAGCGGCACGAATACCACAGAGCCGGCAAGGAACCATGCGGTCTGCGGCGCCCATCCAATTTGCGTCAGCGACGGTATAATTAAGCTAGTCGCGGCCGCGAGCCAAAGCGCCGGAATGCCGAACAACGTCAGCGACAATGCAAGCCCGATACGCTGTGGGACGGCGGTCGGCGCTTCAGTTGTCATCATGCATCACGCGATTTCGAAACTGCGGAGGCCGCTGCATCAAATGACCGTGTCCTTGGGGAGCGATTGCAGGAACAGCGCGTTTCGGCTGGAAACATAACCCGGGGATCACCACTACCGCGCGGACCTGTCATGTTGTTTCCATCAATCCCCGCATCGCCCGGCTGACAGCAGCGGCTGGCGATTTCGCGGTACATATCCAAATGGCAACGGCTTCGATCAGATGGTGGTGTCGCGCTGCAGGCTTGACCTTTCTGCTTGCCTGTCTGCCCGGTTCGGCGCTAGTTGGCCTTGCCGACACTGATATGGAATCGCGGGTTCGAGACATCGTGGCAGGCAACCTCGCCCCCGAAGTGACGGCTGGTCATCCGGGCGGGGCCGCATCCGCAGTTTACATCGCAGGCCGTGTGGAATTTTTCAATTACGGCTTCGCGGATCAAGCGAAGAAAACGACAATTACGTCGGACACGCTGTTCAATATCGCGTCCATGCGCAAGGTGTTTGAAGCTACGCTGGTGGCGCTCGGAGCGCTTCGTGGCGAATTGAGGTTGGACGATCCCATCGAGAAATACGTCACCGAATTGCGGGGGGATTATATTCGTCGGGTCACGATCGGCGAGCTTGCAAGCCATACGTCTGGCCTGCTGCTGGCAACGGATCACCCGCCCTGGCCCAACGAGACGTACTCGTTGGCCGAGTTTCTCGACATACTCAACGCCTGGACTCCCCATGCCGGCGAGCAGCCGGGCAGGCAGCGCGTCTACACGCACGCCGGCTATGTGCTGTTGCAGCTCGCGCTCGAGCGTCGGTATGGGCTTCCAATCAAGGAGCTCGTCGAAACCCGCATCCTGAAGCCTCTCGGCATGAACTCCACGCTGCTTCCGGACCGCGGGCCGGACAATCGCGCCATCATGAGTCCGGAGTTCATGCAGCGCGCCGTCCAGGGCTATTCCGATGACGGAACGCCAATCGGGCCGCCGGGCAACCAGCAGAGCTATTACCATTTCGCCGGGACCGGACAGATGTTCTCGTCGGCGCGGGATCTGGCGATCTTCCTTGCTGCCTGTGTCGACGGCAGAGCGATCGATCCGCAGTTGCGCGAAGCCTTGCAGATGACGCAGCGCGAGATGTTCCGTGTGAGCGAGATGTTCGGACAGGCGATGGCCTGGGAGAATGTCGACGTCGATGGGGTAAGCATCGTCGACAAGCCGGGCGGTCTCAACAACGCATCGGCCTATATGGGGCTGGTCCCCGCGCGAAAGGTCGGCGTGCTCCTGCTCGCCAACCGCGCCAACTTTCCGACAGAAATGGCTCGCTACCGTATCCTTCCGGCACTATCACGAATGTAGATGGCGCCGAGCTTTCAGCTCAAGCAGTTGGAGTGACGCCCTTGCCAGGCGGTAGCGACTTCCATTGATGCGCGGGTTCTGCCGCTATCTTCTCAGCTCGGCGACCCCCAATTCCGCCCACATCCAGTCGAAGCTGTAACTCGCCATCGCGGGGTTGGATTCGCCGGCCTTCGCGGTCCGGTTTTCCATCATCTTGAGCCAGTCGACGACCTTGGCCTGTCCGCTTTTGGTTTTGACCGCCGCGCGTGGCGACTTGTTTCCGAGCGCCGGGACGGGCTGATCGAGCGTCTCGCGATAGTGCCGGTCCATGGTCTCGTGGATGATAGCGCGGTGCTCTTCGTCCGAAAGATCGAGTTCTTCGGGTTCATCGGCATCGTCTAACGCGATCGCTTGCTCGACGGTCGTGGCCTCGATCGAAGGTTGTCCGATGCGCTTGCCTAGCACCGCCGACAACAACGCGCGTCCCCGTTCCGAACGTTCCTGGGAATTGACCGACAGCAGCAGCGTTCTGCCGTCCAACTCCAGATGGCCGAGCGAGAGCGCGCCGTCATCGAGCGTCGTTTCGACGGTCAGGGGTCCCGACGATCGGGTCCGGGCGGCCGACGACCTGCCGCGCTTCTTCCCGCCAATCCAATTCCATTGCGTTGCGGTGATCGATCGCAGGTCCGCGCACGAATTCAGCACCCTGCGGATCTCATCCTCCGTCGTGCCCTTGGCAAGCGGATAGCCAACCGTGCACAGCAGCAGTTTATCGCCATCGAAATTCCGCAACTCGGGAAGGTCGCGCTGAGCCTGATCAATCGCGTCAACCAGCCACATGCTGGTGAAGGTCGGGCTGGTCGCACGCAGCATTTCGGTTTCGGAAAGGCTGGCGATCACAGCCGCGTCGAATTCCTCTCCGATCGACCTGGCAAGCGCCTGCTTATCCTTCTTGGTGAGTTTCCCCAGTCTGCGAAGGCCGTCGATGAGCTCTTCCGACGACTGATGCTCGTAGGGCAATACGACTCCGCTGATCTGCGTCCGCCCGCCCTCCTGAATGACACGCCCCGCGAAGCGGTCCCATTGTTTGAGGAAGCGGGTTGCCAACCGCTCGCTGATCAGGACCGGCTCGCCGCCGCGCACGAGGTCGCGCGCACGGAACGATTTATCGAGCACGACGTCGCTCACTTCATAGAGGCTCATCACCGAATTCCGCAGTGCGGTGAGATAGGCACGAGTGGATGCCGGTTCTTTCGATCCCCGGTGCTTTAGATAGTCATCGACGATGTTGCTGCCGTCCTCGAACTCCCGCGTCAGCATATCCTCGAAGGCGGAGCCCCAGACGGTGCGCATGAACATGTCCTCGCCGAGGATCGAGACGATCTCGTCCGGCTCGAGGTCGGTGTCGTCGCAAGCGGGCAGTACATGATATTCGAGGACCACCTCAAACCGGTCGCGCCATTCCTCGCGGGTCATCCATTCCATCAGCCCTTCAAGCAAATGCTTGCGTGCCATGTTCCGGCTCCACCGTCCGTTTCTATCCGAGCCGTACTCTATCGTACCGAAGGCAGGCTGCAATTCGTTGGCAGGAAAATCAACAGGCCAGGTCAACGCTGCTCCGGCTCTTGCGCCGGTGGGGCTCTTTTCCGGATCGTAAGCCCATTGGCGTCACACCATTCCCTCAGTGCGGTTTCCGTGGCCCTGTTCTCAAATTCGAACCATCGGTCGAGCGCTTTTCTTCGCTGCAGCAGACCCTTGAAACGCTCATAGGCGCCCCGCTTGCTGAACATCCGCCGGATTTCATCGTATTGTTCCGGGAGAAATTGCCTCGCGAACTCGAACACCAGCGCCTTGCCGAGATCGAGTTCCTTCTTGTGAGGGATCGAGAGATACTTTTCCTCGTCATCGGCATCCTCAGGCCAATCGTCGGCATCGTCGAACAGTTCGGTATGCCAAAGAAATTTGCCGGTCTTCCGGCAGAGGACGGCCTCGTGTATGCCCATCGGCCCGCTACTGACGAACTCGACCGCAAGCTCTAGTTCGTTCCAGTCGATCAGCATCAAGCCCTCCTGCTTGCCCGAGCGACGGTGCTCCCATCTCGCGCTACCTCAATCAAATCGTATCAAGATGCTATTGCTTGATTGGCGCGCCGTTCAGTCCCTCGTCACATGCGCGCCAGGCCTTTGCCCCGCGTTCCACTTGCCGTCGATCGCGCGCTCGATCTGCGCCGCGAGCTGCAGCAACAGCCCGTCATTGGCTTGCTTGGCGATGGCCTGGATGCCGAGCGGCAGGCCGTGCTCGTGGGTGGCGAGCGGCAGCGAGATCGCCGGGATGCCGCAGAGATTGGCGAGCGGGGTAAACGCAAAGTTGCGCCAGAGGTTACCGAACCAGTCCAGCACGTCGGGATTGTCGCTGATCGTGAGATACTCGGTCGTGCCGACCTTCGGCGTCGGCAGCGCGGTGATCGGCGTTAGTATAATATCCCAGTCCTCGAAGAACGCGCCGAAGCCGCGCGAGGTCGTGTTGAACACTGCCTGCATGCGCGCTCGGTCGGCGTAGGACGTGTGCCGGCCATGCTCCCAGATCCGGATGTTGATCGGCTCGATCAGATCCTCCGGCGGCTGTTCGAGGCCGCGCGCGGCCAGCATGTTGGAGATCACGACGGCAAAATTGGAGATGTAGCAGGTGGTCTGCGCCGCGAAGGCTTCGCCATAGTCCAGATCGGGCAGGGCGTAATCGACGTGATGGCCGAGGCCCTCGAGAAAGCGTCCAGCCTTCTGCAGCTCGGCTGCGATATGCGGCGTCGCACGATAATCACCCCACTGGTACGACAGCGCGATTTTCAGCCGGGCAGGATCATGTGTGATCATCCGCGTATACGGCTCCGGCGGACTCCAGAACGGCATGAATTCGCCCGGCGCCGGACCGCGGCAGGCATCGACGAAGGCCGCGGTATCGCGCACCGTGCGCGACTGGCAGCCTTGAATCGAGACCAGCCCGCTCAAATCGGAGAGGTGCGGCGACAGCGAGAACACGCCGCGCGAGACTTTCAGCCCGATATTGCCGTTGACGCCGGCGGGAATCCGGATCGAGCCGCCGCCATCGGTCGCATGCGCGATCGGCACCGCGCCGGCGGCGACCATCGCAGCGCTGCCGGCCGACGATCCGCAGGTGGTGTAGTCGGTGTTCCAGGGGTTGCGGGTAACGTAGACGGCGGGATTGTCGGCCGAGCTGCAGACGCCGAATTCCGGCGTGGTGGTGCGTCCGATCAAATTGAGCCCGGCCGCGCGCATCTTTCTGGTCAGGAACGTGTCGGCGGTGGCACGATTGCCGCGCATGAACAGCGAGCCCATTTCCTGCAGCCGGCCCTTCAATGTCGGACCGAGGTCCTTCATCAGGAACGGTAGTCCGGCAAACGGGCCGTCGAGATTGGTGCCGTCGGTCGCGGGATCGGCGACCGCATCCTCGAACACTTCGACGACAGCCGACAGCGCGGGGTTGACCTTCGCGATGCCGGCGGCGGCCTGCGCCGCCAATTCTTTGGCCGTCAGCTCGCCCTTTGCGACACGCGCGGCCAGTGCGACGCCGTCGTGCTGCGCCCACTCGTCCCAGTTCATCGGCAAATTCATGCAATCGGTCCCCTCGGAAAATAGCTCGGACATTAGAACATGATTGGGGAAAGGCGGAACTGTTTTTCACCGGCCCGCAGATAGGTTCAATGTGATCTTCCCGCTGGCCGATGAGCGGCTGCGTCTTCAGGAATGGAAATCTATGCTGCGCACGATGATGCCGGGAGGAGTGCCTTCAAACTCTCGGGCCAGGAATTTGCGGGACACGCATGCGTCGATCCGGTCCTGCAGCCGCGCGAACTGTTTCTCGCGCGGATCTGCCGGCGTGCGTGGCACGCGTTCAAGACTGTTGCGGCCGAACATCTGTTTGTTCGGCTCGCCTCTCCCGAGAGCCGGGTGAGGTCGACAATCTCAGCGCATATCGGTTTCCTTGGCGCCCGCCGCATTTGGTCGAATAAGCCAGTCAACGCCTTGTATTCGCTGGCTTCGTAGCCACTTCGAGCAGGCAGCTGCCGGAAGGGGCTTTCGAGTGAAGATTCGCGTCGGATTCGAAATGATCTACGATTTCCCGCAGCCGACGCCGATGATCATGGTGCTGGGCACGCACTTCACCCGTGCGTCCGACGTCATCGTGCCGGATTTCCTCACCACCGATCCAGTCGTTGAGATCACCCCCTACCGCGACATGTTTGGCAATTGGTGCAGCCGCATGGTTGCGCCCGCCGGCCGCGTGCGTCTTGCGGCCGACGGCGTCGTTCGCGACAGCGGTCTGCCAGATCCGGTGTTTACTTCCGCCGTTCAGCACGCGATCGAGGATCTGCCCGCGGACACTTTGGTCTATCTGCTCGGCAGCCGCTATTGCGAGACCGACCGGCTTTCGGAAATCGCCTGGCAATTGTTCGAGAAAACGGCGCCGGGCTGGGCGCGAGTTCAGGCGATCTGCGATTTCGTCCATCATCACATCGCCTTCGGATATGAGTATGCTCGCGCCAGCAAGACGGCGTGGGAGGCTTACCAGGAAGGCAAGGGCGTCTGCCGCGACTACGCCCATCTTGCCGTTGCGTTCTGCCGCTGCATGAACATTCCCGCGCGCTATTGCACGGGCTATCTCAGCGACATCGGCACGCCAAAGCCATGGGCTGCAGGCGATTTCGCCGGCTGGTTCGAAGCCTATGTCGGTGGGCGCTGGCGTACTTTCGATCCGCGCAACAACGTGCCAAGGATCGGTCGCATCCTGATTGCGCAGGGCCGCGACGCTTCCGACGTGCCGATCACCCAGACTTTTGGGCCGAACACATTGGTCGGCTTCAAGGTCTGGACCGACGAGGTTGCGTGACGACGGTCGCCGCGCATCGACCTGCTTGATTTGAACTGCGACCAATCGGGAAAGGAAACTCGGATGAAAACGACTCTCGCTGTGCTGGCACTATGCGCATTTGCGTCGGGCGCTCTTGCCGCAGCGCCAGAGTGCCGCGCGATCGAAAACGCCAATGCGCGCCTGTCGTGCTATGACGCCACGTATCCTCCGAAAATGGAAAAATCCGTAGTCTCTGAAAAAGACCCGTCGCGAGCCGCCTACAAAGATCCCTTCAGCGCAGAAGACGCCAGGACCAACGCCAAGCTGAAGAATATCTGCCGCGGTTGCTGAGATGGAGGCGGCCCCGGCTGGTAGAGGGCTTTTCCTTCGCACAGGCGATAACGGCGCGACAGCCAGCTTTGCTAGCTCAACAATGTACGCACCCTCATGGCGGCATCGTAGATCTCGACCTGAAGCATCGGATAAGCGGTCTTTAGCTTTCGACCGGCGACCTCGGCAGCCTCGATCGCGTCAAACTCCGACTTGAAATGGCCGTCGACAATCGTCGCGAACCCTTCGGTCGGGGGCCTGTCGGCCCGCACTGACTTCTTCGGTTCTGGCTCTTCAACTGAAAGCAGGGGTTTCTTCATCATTATTCCTTTCGCGTTCACCGCGATTATTTGATCTGCGTGGAAGCTGGTTTCAAAAGCCGCGGCTGGCGCATCGTCATGCGTGTCCTCCGTCATTGCGGCGTTACCACTGGATAATAACTGCTCCAGCGATCAGGAGACCAAGAACAACTGGTACCAGGATTGGAGGTACCAGCCACTCTCGCAGATCGAATTGTTGGCTGGTGGACACATTAACCGCCCGTCGTGTGGCGGGAGTACAAGACTCTCAGTCACCGATAACAGCCAATGAAGGGGCGGTGATACGTATAGCAGACGCTCTTTTCATGATGATGTCGAGGGAAATTCCAAAGCGCGGTGCGACCCGCATTTCTAAGGAGAGCCCATGGCTCGCGAAACAAGCTACTTCGTTCAGGCATTCAATGCCGGCCGGGGAGGAAACCTGAAAGCCGACGCTCCGATTGCCTGCAAAACGGCAACGGGCGCGCTTCGCACCGCGAAGCGGCTGGCCGAGAGCAAGCTCGGTGTTGTTGCCTTCTCATCCACCAGTGACCCTGAGATGGGCGACTATGACGACGAGCCCACGGTCATCTTCCGCAAGGGAGAGCTGCCATCGGCCTTCGACTGAGATAGGTCCGGCAACTTTCCGCGGATCGGGCCATGTAGATAGCCTCGAGTTGGACGCGACGGGATTACGTCAGCGTCCCTTCCGTGGTCGCGCTCGAGGTTGGGATCTCGAGGTTGGGATAAGGTCAAGTGCGAGCATCGCCACCGGCAGGCGCTCGCGGTTGTCTCCGCGGCGTTTTAGCGCTCGCTATTGCCGCGACGCGAGCCTAGAGTTGATTATCACCGCGTTTCCCACGGCGTCTATCGGTGATTGAGGGCTAGCAACGCTCACGCCCGACGAACGGAGCGCTTTTGTTGTCCCAAGGTTGCTTGGCGGCCGACCGGACCGTCCCGCTGGCAATCGTTCCGCCGCTTCTTCCATTGTTGGTACCGGCCGTGGCATTCCTGCATGGATAGGACGAGCGGACTGCATTACCTGATCAGCGGCAACAATCAATTTGGCCGGGTCAATCTTAGCCGTGCAGCGGCGGGGGCTGCCGTCAAGAAGGCAAAGGAGCTTTTGCAGGAAGGTTATTTGGACGTGAGGATATCCACGCCCCGGGGCCGGATCCTGTTGTCTGATGAGTTCGATCAGCTTGAAGAATAGCGGGGCGCCCACAACAGGTCCGGGAGGCAAGCCATGAGCAGACCCTTCAAGACCGCCGATGAGCTCCAGGATATGATTGTCGAGCAGGCAAGGATTCTCCATGGTCCCTGGCCCTCGGGGATGACGATGTTTGTTTTCGACGATGCTTACGGATGGAGCGCGAGCATCAGTCCGCCAGCGTCCGAGGGTGACAATTTCTATCGCACCCGCACGCTCGATTTGATCAGGACGTTGAAGGTCAGATATGATCTAGACGCGCCTCGGCTCTAGTCGACGACGATATCTAGCCGAATCTGCATTGGTTCCGGCATCACCATCAACCCACGGAGATCGACATGGCTAAAGGCGAGCAAAGAGGCAATCGGGAAGCCAAGAAACCCAAGAAGGAGAAGATCAAGGTAATTGCTGCAGCACCGAGTCAGAAGGCCGGAGGCTGGCAGCCAACCTCAGGTTCCGGCAAGAAGAAATAATGTTCGGTGCTCATTGGTGGGGAGAAACCTGATCTTCTCCCGCGGGTGCATGGCCTATCGGGGCATGCTGAACGGGTTAACCGACGATCGTACACAGCATCAAACCCTTATCAAACGGACCTTCGTCCCCCAGGGATCGGCGGTCTCGATACCGTTCGTAATCGCTGCTGCCGGCGCGCCGGCCTGTCGCAGGCGCTGCTCTTGCGCCTGCAGGATTTCCTCCGACGCGACCTCAAGCGAAAACCATGCAAGTCCCGTGGCGGCACTGTCGCGGGGGCCGGCGCCGGCGCTCTGCCAGACATTGATGCCGAGGTGGTGGTGATAGCGCCCCGACGACAGGAACGCGGCGCCGGTGCGCTTGCGGGTCGGGTCGAAGCCGATGGCGGCGCGATAGAAGCGGTCGGCCTGTTCGAGATCGCCGACGCGCAGGTGCATGTGGCCGATGCGAAGGCCGTCGGGAGCGCCGGCATAGTTGGAGATGCGCGGATTTGTCAGCGTCAGCAGGCCGTCGGTGTCGAGCGGGTCGGTCGCCATCGCGACCATGCCGCCATCCCATTTCCAGCTTTCGGGCGCGCGGTCGGCGTAGACCTCGATGCCGTTGCCTTCGGGATCGTCGAGATAGACGGACTCGCTGACGAGGTGATCGGCAAATCCGGAGAGCGGCACTTTGTTCGTCGCGGCGTGCACCAGCCAGCGCGCGAGATCCTTGCGGGTCGGCATCAGGAAGGCGGTGTGATAAAGGCCCGCGGCATTCCGCGCCGCGGTGGCGGCGCCCGCGCGCAGGGTGAGATCGAGCAGCGGCACGCCACCCGCGCCGAGACGGGCGCCGGTAGCCGTGCGCTGCATGACGGTGAGCCCGATGGCGTCGCGATAGTAATTGGTGACGAGATCGAGGTTACGCACGCGCAAGGTCACCATGCCGATCCGCATCGGCGTGCGGTTGGCGAAGGTCGGCCCGGCAGCGCCATCGGCCGCTCCTTCCGCCAGCGCTGCCGCCGTGGCTGCCGCGCTCAACGACGAGGCGCCGGCGAGGTGAAGGAGGGTACGGCGGGTCAGGTCGATGCTCATGACAGCTCCGTTTTTCGATCGGCTCAGCGAAGCAAATCCCGCGCCGGTTCTATGCTCCGCAACGTCGCAACAGGGCCGGCCGGGCTATCGTTGCAGCAGAACGTTTTGCTCCGAGCAAGCTATTTTTCAGCCACCCGTAGCCACCGGTAGGGTGGGCAAAGGCGCTCTTCGCGCGGTGCCCACCATCTATCATCGAGCACGTTTCCCGATGGTGGTGGGCACGCTTCGCTTTTGCCCACCCTACGGGACACGAACTGATTTGCCGCGCACGCAAGCGCAATTTCGTGCAGCGGCTTGCGACAAGACAACGCGACGGGCAAATCACTTCTGATTTTCCGAAATCGTGTCAAGCCCGGGAATCAAAAATATTTCGCTTAACGCGAGAGGCAAATCAGCCGCATAACTCCGCCCGTCTCACCCATTGAGGGGCGCTCGCGATCGTCACGACCGTGCGGTGAGATGCGATGGACGCGGATGGCGCACTAGACGTACGCGCCGGAAGCGTACGGCGAAGTCGTGTGGTTCGGGCGCCGCGGTGCTGGCGTTAAGTTGGCGGGAAGTGTCCCGCCGACGACGGAGGCAAAAGAGCCGTTCTCCGGGGAGAGCACGTTATAAGCCGTAAAGCCATTGCGCAGGGAAGGCCGGGATGCTCCCGCTGTACCTGTATGCTCGTGTGCGTGTTCTTGATGCGCAATGGCACACGAGACCGCGGGTGCAGCCAGCACCCGGTCTTCCCTGCGCCCTCTGTTTGAGAGGGCGGGAAAAGAAGAGCAAAGCTCGGGCAGTTCATGTCGCGAGATCGCCGACCCACACTCAATTGTCATCGCCCGGCTTGACCGGGCGACCCAGGTATCCCAGAGACGCCAGTGATAGAACCGAGAAGCCGCGGCGTACTGGATCCCCGCCTTCGCGGGGATGACAGCTTCGTAAGTGGCGCGCTGTGTGAGACGACGGTCGGTCAGCTACGCCCCCGCCGGCACCTGATCGAGGAAGCCGGTGATGCTGCGGATGCGGCCGTCGCTGAGGACTGCGAAGTCCGTTCCCTTGATCGGGCTGTCGCCGCCGTCGGGGCCGAGGCCCCAGGAGAAGCGGACGTGGTCGCCAAAGCCATTGGGCTCGCCGATCAGCCTGAACCTGAAATCCGGAAACTTTTGCTGCACGCCCGCGATCAGCGCGTCCACGCCGTCATGCCCATCGCCCGACATCAGCGGGTCGACATACCGGGCATCGCTGGTCCAGTTCTGGCTGAGAATTTCGCGGCGGCGGCTTGGCGTCCGCTCGTTCCACAGATCGATGTAGCTGCGGGCGATTTTGTTGATGTCGGTCATCGTGCTCTCCTTCGTCTCGGCCGAATGGGCCGGCTGGCCGACTATCGAAAAATCCGGCGCGCCAATCGATTACCTCAGAGGTCAAGGATTTCGATTTTTGGCAATCATGAATCTTGCGGATGCGGTGCTGACCTATTTCCGCCGATCGATCGGGCTAGGGCCTGCGCCGGATCTGGCGTAAAAGCATGCGACCTCGGCTCTTGCCGTCCTCATCATGGTGGGACGATCAATCAGGGAACGGGCGTGGCAGAGAAACCCAAGATGCCGGAGATGCCGAAGCAACATGCGGGCGCCGATTGGGCGCAGCAGGTATGGCTGTGGCCGCTGGAGGCGGCGCGATTGGCGCTCGACAGCTACGCGCAATGGTTCGCCGATCCCAAGCCCGCGCCTTCCCGCGCGCCGGAGCAGATGCCGCTGGCCTGGACCACGCCAAACGTCGTGGCGTTGCAACTTCCGTCGATGCGGCTGCGGGCTTTTTCGCGAGGCAATGCGGGGCAGCCGGTGCTCGTTTGCGCGCCCTATGCGCTGCACGGCGCGCTGGCTGCGGACTTCGCGCCGGGCCACAGTCTGGTCGGGGCGCTGCAACGCGACGGCATGAACCGCATCTATGTCACGGACTGGCGCTCGGCGACGCCGGAAATGCGCCATCTGTCGATCGACAATTATCTGGCCGAACTCAATGTCGCGATCGACGAAATCGGCGCGCCGGTCGATCTTGTCGGCCTGTGCCAGGGTGGGTGGCTGTCGCTGGTCTATGCCGCTCGTTTTCCCGGCAAGGTGCGGCGGCTGGTGCTCGCCGGTGCGCCGGTCGATGTATCCGCGCCGTCAGAACTCTCGAAGATGGTGGCCGCACTTCCGCAGGCGGCTTTCGAGCAGATGGTGCAGCAGGGTGAAGGGATCGTGAACGGCGAGCACATGCTGCGATTCTGGAACATTCCGTTCAGCCAGCATGACGTCGAAGCCGTGCTGCAAAGGAATCTTCACGACGGATCGGACGAGGCGCGCATGCTGTCGGACCGTTTCAAGCGCTGGGATCGCGAGACGCTGGATCTGCCGGGAGCCTATTATCTCGAGGTGACCGACCGCGTGTTTCGTCAGAACCAGATCGCCGAAGGGCGCTTCGTCGCGCTCGGCCGCAGGATCGATCCCGCCGAGCTGCGCGTGCCGGTCTTCCTGCTGGCGGGAGAGAACGACATCGTTGTCCCGCCCGATCAGGCGTTCGCAACCGCGCGGCTGTTGGGCACGCCGCCGGCGTGGCTGGAACGGGCGTCCGAGCGATGCGGTCATCTCGGCCTTTTCATGGGGCGCAGGGCCTTGCGCCATTCCTGGCACCGGATCGCCCGGTGGCTTCAGGCTGACATCGGCGATGTCACAGGCGCACGGATCAGCGCGTGAGAGGCAGATGAAAATGCCCCGGATTGCGTCTGCAATCCGGGGCAGCAAGACGGTTAGCGGCCGGCTGACGTTACTTCGCCGCGACCACCATGATCTCGACATTGTACTGCGGCGCGGCCAGCTTGGCCTCGACGGTGGCGCGCGCCGGCGTGTTGCCGGCCGATACCCAGCCGTCCCACACCGCGTTCATCTCGGGAAAGGTCTTCATGTCGGTGATGTAGATCGTGGCTGACAAGAGCTTCGACTTGTCGGTGCCGGCCTTGGCGAGATGGCCGTCGATGATCGAGAGAATGTCCTGAGTCTGCTCGGTTACGCTCTTGCCGGCGGCCTTGCCGGCAACGACGCCCGCGAGATAGACGGTGTTGCCGTGGACGACGGCCTGGCTCATGCGAGGTCCGGTTTCGAAGCGCTGGATGGTCATATTGTTCTCCTGATAGGGGGGCGGCGGTTACTTAGCGCGCTCGTGTCCCATTCGCCACTGCGTTATTTGCATTGAGCTTGGAGCCGCCATGCCGGGACAAGTCCGGCCATCACGGCAAGAAATCAGGAAGCCGCCTTTGCCGCTGCGCGTCCCGCGTTCCTGCCTGAGAACAGGCAGCCGCCGAGGAAGGTGCCTTCCAGCGAGCGGTAGCCATGCATGCCGCCGCCACCGAATCCGGCGGCTTCGCCGGCGGCGTACAGGCCCCTGATGACCTCGCCGTTGGCGCCGAATACGCGGGAGTCGAGATCGGTTTCGAAACCGCCCAGCGTCTTGCGCGTCAAAATGTTGAGCTTGACTGCGATCAGCGGGCCGTGTTCGGGGTCGAGAATTTTGTGCGGCTTTGCGGTGCGGATCAATTTGTCGCCGATATAGCGGCGCGCATTGTGCAGGTTCATCACCTGCGCGTCCTTGACATAGGGGTTGGTGATCTCGCGGTCGCGCGCCTCGATTTGCGCCTTGATGTGATCGTGCTTGAGCAGGTCGTTGCCGGCGAGTGCGTTCATCGCGCCGATGAGGTCGCCGAGATTGTCGCGCACGATGAAATCGGCGCCGTTCTGCTTGAACGCTTCCACCGGCGCCGGCGCACCCTTGTTGGTGGCGCGCTTGATCGTCATGCGCCAGCTCTTGCCTGTGAGGTCGGGATTCTGCTCGGAGCCGGAGAGCGCGAACTCCTTCTTGATGATGCTCTGGGTCAGGATGAACCAGGAGTAATCGTAGCCGGTCGACATGATGTATTGCAGTTGGCCGAGCGTGTCGGAGCCGGGGAAGAGCGGGGCGGGCAGGCGCTTGCCCGTGGCGTCGAACCACATCGAGGAGGGACCGGGCAGGATACGGATGCCATGGCGCGGCCAGATCGGGTTCCAGTTCCGGATGCCCTCGACGTAGTGCCACATCCGATCGCGGTTGATCAGCCGCGCGCCGGCGGCCTCGGTGATGCCGATCATGCGGCCGTCGACATGTTCGGGCACGCCGGAGATCATGAATTTCGGCGGCGCGCCCAGACGCTTCGGCCAGTTCTGCCGGACCATGTCGTGATTGCCGCCGATGCCGCCGGAAGCGACGATCACGGCCTGCGCACGCAGCGTGAAATCGCCGACGACCTGGCGCGAGGAGCTCTTGCCGCGCTCGACGCTATCGGGCTCGAGCACGGAGCCGCCGACCCCCTCGACCGCGCCGTTCGTCATCACGAGTGTGTCGACGCGGTGGCGGAACTTGAACGTTAACCGGCCATTTTTTTGCGCTTCGCGCGCGCGGCGCTCGAACGGCTCGACGATGCCGGGGCCGGTGCCCCAGGTGACGTGAAAGCGCGGCACCGAATTGCCGTGGCCCATCGCGTCATAGCCGCCGCGCTCGGCCCAGCCGACCACCGGAAAAATACGGTGGCCCATCGCGCGCAGCCAGTCGCGCTTCTCGCCGGCCGCGAACGCGACATAGGCTTCCGCCCATCGCTTCGGCCAATGGTCGTCGTCGCGGTCGAAGCCCGCGGTGCCCATCCAATCCTGCAATGCGAGATCAAACGAATCCTTAATGCCGAGCCGGCGCTGTTCGGGAGAGTCGACGAGAAACAATCCGCCGAACGACCAAAAGGCTTGTCCGCCAAGGCTTTGTTCGCCTTCCTGGTCGACGACAATGACCCGCTTGCCGGCATCTGCGATCTCCGTCGCCGCGACCAGCCCCGCCAAGCCACCGCCGACCACAATTACGTCTGCATCGTCAGCCATCGTTTCCTCCCCCGTGCCGTTTTTGATTCAAGCCCGCGTCCTCGCGCGCGGTCAACGGCAAACGGACTCTTGTCTGTGACTGCATCGCTGCGGCAAAGGGCTGCTTGTTCCAGTTTGGGACCTTTACGCGCGGAGGGTGCAGCGGCCAGGCAACACTTAATTTGAATTTGTTTTGACTGGCTGTGGCTGCCTAGACAAAATCACGATCTCAAACGACGCTACGCCACGTCTTGCATCACGAAGACGATCAGATTCGGTTTCGACATTTTTGACTGGGGCGGGATATGAAGCTGGTGACGGGGTTGCTTGCCGCGGTGCTGCTGCTGGCGGGAGTGGGGGCGAGCCAGGCGGTGGTGCGGATCGCGGATGACCGCGGCGGCCGGATCGGCACCTATGTCGACAAATACCAGGGCCTGCGTACCTCGGGCGAAACCGTGATCATCGACGGCCTGTGCGCCTCGGCCTGCACCATCGTGCTCGGCGCGGTTCCCCATGACCGGATCTGCGTAACCTCGCACGCCAATCTCGGCTTCCATGCCGCCTGGGATTTCGGCGCCAACGGCCGTGCCATCACCAACCCCGAAGCAACCCAGATGCTGTATTCGATGTATCCGCCGCCGGTACGGAGGTGGATTGCAGCGCGCGGTGGCCTGACCCAGCGCATGCTCTTCCTGCGCGGCAAGCAGCTTCAGGCGATGTACCGGCCCTGCTACCTCGACGCCCAGGCCTCCTCGAACAAGCCGGCTCCGCGCTGAACCGAACGGCCGTTTCGCCAAAAGTAGCGCGGTGGCCGGGCTTGTCCCGGCCATTTGCTTTTTGTGCACCTCTCGCCCCACTTGGCCTCGACATGACGTGATGTTGGGCACGGGCCATTCCGCTTGCTTGCACCGGTAACTGACCCTATCTGAACCCCATGGTTCAGCCGATTTCCACGCGAGTCCGAATGATGGCGGCGACCCCGCATCAGGGCAGGGTCGCGTCCGTCATCGTTTGGAGTGCTGCCGGCCTCGGTGCGCTGGCCGTGCTCGGCGCGGCTGCATTGTGGTTCCATTACGGCACCACGGTGTTTTTCGAAATGATCGCTGCCGGCATCTCGGCCTGCTTCTGACCGGGCAACAAGGAATTCCTGACATGGACCGGACCATTCGCCCGCTGGTGATTATCGCTGCCTTCGCCGCGAGCCTCGCGGTCGGGCTGGCAATCATGCTGTGGGCAATGGGCGGCTTGCGAACCGTCACGGCGCCGGCCGCGATCGGCGGGCCGTTTCAATTGACCGATCAGGCCGGCCAGACCGTCACCGAGCAGAATTTGAAGGGCAAGCCGACGCTGATCTTCTTCGGCTTCACCCATTGCCCCGATGTCTGCCCGACCGCGCTGTTCGAGATTTCCGAAGTGTTAAAGGCGATGGGCCGTGATGCCGATCGCGTCAACGCCTGGTTCGTCTCTGTCGATCCCGAGCGCGACACGACGGCCGCGATGAAGGACTATCTCTCCAGCTTCGACCCGCATTTGAAGGGGTTGACCGGCTCGCCGGACGCGGTGGCAAAAGTGCTCTCGGCCTACCGGGTCTATGCCCGGAAAGTCCCACTCAAGGACGGCGATTACACCATGGATCACACCGCGCTGATCTATCTGATGGATCGCGACGGCAATTTCGTAGCGCCCTTCAACCTGAAACGGACGCCGGAGGAAGCCGCCAAGGATCTGAAGCGCTATCTCTGAGCGGCAAGCTAGCCAACGGGCGAAAACGGCCTCGCATCGCGGGCCGGATGGTCTATAAGGCCGTGAAATTCCGCAAAGCCATTGCCGAAGATGCCATATCTTAACGTCCAGTTAACCAATGCAAGGCTGCATCGAACCATCAGCGCGTGGCTGGTCGGGCTGTCGATCGCGTGCGCGTTGACGGCTGTCGGCGGTAATGCGGCGCAGGCGCAAACCCAACCCCGCACCGCGGTCGAGGCGGCACCGCAGGCGGTGCCCGGCTTCTGGGACCCGCGGCGGCGCCCGGACCGGCCGGACATGTCGCGCCTCACGGTGATCCGATTCCTGACCGAGACCGATTATCCGCCGTTCAACTTTACCGGCCCCGACGGCAATCCCGCCGGCTTCAACGTCGATCTGGCGCGCGCGCTGTGCGACGAGATCAAGATTTCCTGCACCATCCAGATGCGCCGGTTCGAGACGCTGGTCGATGCGATCACCAGCAATCGCGGCGACGCCATTATCGCTTCCATGGCGGTGACGTCGGCCTTGCGCGCAAGACTCGATTTCACCGATCCCTATTACCGCGCGCCGGCGCGCTTCGTGTCACGGCGCGATGCTGTCATGCCGGAAGTCCGCCCGGAATATCTCGAAGGCAAGAAGGTCGGCGTCATCGCCGGCACCTCGCATGAGGCCTATCTGAAGGCGATGTTCACCGACGCCGAGATCAAATCCTACCCGAACGACGACGCACTGCGGCTGGCCCTGCGGCGTAGCGAGGTCGACTTCATCTTCGGCGATGCGATCTCGCTGGCGTTCTGGATTAACGGCACCGATTCCGCCGAATGCTGCGCCTTTTCCGGCGGGCCCTTCGTTGAGAGCCGCTATTTCGGCGAAGGCATCGGCATCGCCGTCCGCAAGGGCAACGATTTGCTCCGGACGTCGCTGAACTGGGCGCTGTTCCGGATCTGGGAAAAAGGCCGCTTCACCGATCTGTGGCTGCGGTATTTTTCGATCAGTCCGTTTTGACGCAGCTTCGTAGGTTCGTAGGGTGGGCAAAGCGAAGCGTGCCCACCATTCGAGACGAAGATCGGGGAGAGATGGTGGGCACGGCGCAAGGACGCCTTTGCCCACCCTACGGCTGACGTCGTCATTTTGCATTTTGCCGCGGAAGCGCTAGTTTCCGCGGCTTCCACAGAGAGCCCTTTTAAATGTCCGTCATCGATCTTGCCGCTAGCCCGAGCGATTTGCGCGCGCTCGCCGAACAATCCAACGCCTGGCCGTTCGAGCAGGCCAAGGCCATTGTCGCGCGGCTGAAGAAGAACCCGAAGGACGAGGTACTGTTCGAGACCGGCTACGGTCCCTCGGGCCTGCCGCATATCGGCACCTTCGGCGAGGTCGCGCGCACCACCATGGTGCGCCACGCCTTTCGCGTGCTGACCGAGGACAAGATCAAGACCCGGCTGCTCGCGTTCTCCGACGACATGGACGGCCTGCGCAAGGTGCCGGAGAATGTGCCGAACAAGGAGATGCTGGCGTCACATCTCGGCAAGCCGTTGTCGCGGATACCAGATCCGTTCTCCAACGAGCACCCGTCGTTCGGCGCGCACAACAATGCGCGGCTACGCGCGTTCCTCGATACCTTCGGCTTCGACTACGAATTCGCCTCTTCGACCGACTACTACACCTCGGGCAGGTTCGACGCCGCGCTGCTGCGCATGCTGGAACGGCTCGACGCCGTCATGAAGATCATGCTGCCCAGCTTGCGCGAGGAACGCGCGGCGACCTATTCGCCATTCCTCCCGATCTGCCCGCGCACCGGCATGGTGCTGTATGTCCCGATCATCGAGCACGATGTGAAGGCCGGCACCGTCTCCTACGACGATCCCGAGACCAAGGAGCGCGTCACGGTGCCCGTCACCGGCGGGCATTGCAAGCTGCAATGGAAGCCGGACTGGGCGATGCGCTGGTTTGCGCTTGGCGTCGACTACGAAATGGCCGGCAAGGACCTGATCGACTCCGTGAAGTTGTCGGGCAAGATCTGCTCGGCGCTCGGCGGCACGCCGCCGGAAGGTTTCAACTACGAGCTGTTCCTCGACGAAAAGGGCCAGAAGATTTCCAAGTCGAAGGGCAACGGGCTCACCATCGACGAATGGCTGCGCTATGCCTCGCCGGAATCGCTGTCGCTGTTCATGTATCGCGAGCCGAAGGCGGCGAAGCGGCTCTATTTCGACGTGATCCCGCGCAATGTCGACGACTATCAGCAGTTCCTCGACGGCTTCACGCGGCAGGATGCCAAGCAGCAGCTCGCCAATCCGGTCTGGCACATCCATTCCGGCAAGCCGCCGAAGGCGGATATGCCCGTCACCTTCCAGCTCCTGCTGACCTTGGTGTCGTCGTCGAATGCGGAGAACGCCGAAACGCTGTGGGGTTTTATTGGCCGCTATCGTCCGGGCGTCACGCCGCAAACGCATCCAAAGCTCGACGCGATGGTTGGCTACGCCATCAACTACTATCGCGACTTCGTGGCGCCGACCAAGAAGTTCCGCGAGCCGACCGACAGCGAACGCGCCGCGCTGCAGGATCTGCGTGACGCGCTGTCGCAATTGCCGGCGGGATCGAGCGCCGAGGACATTCAGAACGTGGTCTACGAGATCGGCCGCCGCGAGCCGTTCCTCGATCCTGTCAAGAAGGGCAAGGACGGCCGGCCCGGCGTCTCCCTCGACTGGTTCAACATGCTCTATCAGGTGCTGCTCGGTCAGGAGAAGGGCCCGCGCTTCGGCTCGTTCGTCGCGGTGTACGGCATCGCGAACGCAATCGCGATGATCGACGGCGCGCTCGCAAGGAGTGCATAGCTGTCTCCGTCGTCCCTGCGGACGCACTAGGGTTTCTACGCATTTTCGAGGGCTCTGCCAGCGACGATGATTTGGAAGCGAGCCATTCCGTTGTGGAAGGTGATTGGTCCGGGTGGCCGATGCGAGGCGTAGCCGGTCCATCCGCCGAGCTTGGCGATGATCCATGCCGCCCACTGAAGAGTGTAGGGGTGATGCGGGTTCTTCTGAAGCTCGGTCCTGCCTTTCATGGTTCTGTTGATGGCGGCAAGTGTTTCGATTTCTTCTGGCGTGAAGGCGCATTTGACCGGCAATTGTCCACCACCATTGCGGGCCTGAACGAGCTGAATGACGATACATGCTGCTTTAGTGGCGATCGCCACGAGCTTGATCAGGGCTTCGGCGCTTTCGAGCTGACTGTCCTCGATACGCAGACCCTGGTTCTTCAGCGAGCGAAACAACTGTTCGATGATCCAGCGCTGCTTGTACCAGGAGACGATCCGCCAGGCATCGGCCGCATTGGCGATCGAATGAGTGGTCAAGAGCAGCCAATGAACGGGCTCAGCCCCCTTCGGGGGGTGCAACTCGACGACTTCCACGAAGCTGACTTCGACACGCTCCGGCAGGTCCTTCACGCCGGGGCGCGCCGGCCGCTTGAGCACGATGGTTCCGAAGCGCAGCGAGAGGTGGGCTTGGCGACCGCGACGATCCATCCGCTGCGGCAGATCGATCACCGCCTTGTTGCAGAAGCGGGCTCGCTCCACCGCTTGATAAAGTGTTCTGCCGTCGGCCAGCGCATGATCATGCATGGCCCGCGTCAGCAGGTGGACGTTGTCGCCGGGCGTCAACGCCCAGTGCGCAAAGAACTCCCCCTCACGGTCATTGATGACAGTGATCATGCGCGCTGCAGCCAAAACCTCGCAGCCCTGCTCGGCCGTCGTCACCCAGCGCGCCGATTCCTTGTTGGCCAACTCACGCTCGTCGTGAGGGGTCTTAACCGTGCCCCTGCGCGTCCACACCTTGCCGCCGGTGAGGCCGAGGCAGGCCCCGCTGTCGGCATCGACCGCCATCATGGCATGCAGCAACACGCCGCGGGCATTGCCTTTGCCGACTTTGCCCAGTCTACGCCGACGTCCCTGCCGCGTTTGAAACTTGACCTCGCTGGTGTCCTGGATCGCCAGCACATGACGCCCGCTGACCACGGTCGCCGTCTGCCTGCTCCAGCCTTCAATCAGTTGATCGGTCGTGACTTGCGGATTGTTCACGAACCGCCAGTACGCCATGTACGCGGCCCAGTCACCCTGCGCCATCTGGCGCAAGCAGACGCTGCGCGTGCAAAGCATAGCCTGAACAAACGCCGCCCCCTTTTATCGAGGCGAACGTCGCCAAACTCGCCAAGTGATAAATCCGGCTCTCGCTGCATCTCCGACGCTCCTTCGAATCAAAGCGTCAGAAACAGAATCATACAAACCGCAAAGCGGGATAACATCATGACGCACCGAGTCAATCTGTCGCGCCAGACGTGTAGAAACCCTAGTGCGGACGCAGGGACCCATAACCACCGGCCGGTGTTATTAGCTTCGCTGTGGCCCGGCTTGATGCAAAGTAACGAACGTCTGTGGTTATAGGTCCCGGCTCAAGGCCGGGACGACGCCGGAGGGCTTGGCTGCGGCTCGGACCTACAAACCGGGATGGCAGATCCGCCGCAATTTCAGCCACGGCCCGCGCCGGATTGCGCTACACTCAAGCGCATAACAGCCGTCAAAGCCCCCGCCCGAGGAGCAGGCAACACAACGGATCAGGGAGAAAGCTCATGCAGTTCAGGGTTTCGCCGAAGTCGCTCAGCGAGTACAGCGCCGAGGAATGGCAGGCGCGGGTCGATCTCGCGGCCGCGCACCGGTTGGCCTACATCCAGGGCTTTTCCGAAGGCATCTTCAACCATCTGACCTTCGTAGTGCCGGGCAAGAGCGACCGCTACTACCAGATCCCGTTTGGCACGCATTGGTCCGAGGTGACGGCCTCCTGCTTCATGGAAGTCGGCATCGACGACGGCGAGGTTAAAAGCGGTGAGGGCGAGGTGGAGCGGTCCTGCTATTGCATCCATGCGCCGATCCACAAGGCGCTGCCGCAGGCGAAAGCCGTGTTTCATACCCATATGCCGCATGCCAGCGCGCTAACGCGGTTGGAAGACCCCCGCATCAAGGAGATCGGCCAGACCGAGGTCGGACTGTCGGGCGCCATTGCCTATGACGACGAGTACACCGGCCCGGCGCTCGACCCAGCCGAAGGCGCGCGGCTGGCAAAAGTGATCGGCGACAAGACCGTGCTGTTCATGGCCAACCACGGCATCTCCACCGTCGGCGCTACGATCGCGGACGCCTATGACATGCTCTATTATGTAGAGCGTGCGGCGCAGGTGCAGATCTACGCGATGTGGACCGGGCAGAGGCTGAAGCAGTTGCCGGCGCCCGTGGTGGAGAAAACCAGGCGCGATTACAAGGACGAGCATCTCTACAAGGGCCCGACTCCGGCGCAGCGGCATTTCGATGCGCTGAAGCGAATGCTGGATCGCAAGGAACCCGACTACGCGACGTAAGTTACGCGCCCCGGTCTCTCGGTCGTCCCTGCGAAAGCAGGGACCGATACGCCGCGGCCCATGCAATGGGCACGCGGGGAGATGCGCTCGTTCACTACCGGCATTTGTGGTTATGGGTCCCTGCGTTCGCAGGGACGACACCGCCCTACTGGCTCGCCCATACGATCCGGGCGATCCAGGCGACGTCGTCGGCCTCAAGCGTGCGATCGGCATGCGCTGGATTGAGCGACTGCAGTTCCAGGGTCTTGGTGGTCCGGCGCTTCAATTCCTTGACCATCACTTCGCCGTCTGACGTCTTGAGCACCACGCGGTCGCCGCGCCGGATCGGCGTGCCCGGCGACACCACGATGATGTCGCCGTCGCGATAAGTCGGCTTCATCGCGTCGCCCGAGATTTCCAGCGCGTAGGCATGCTCGTCCGTGGTCGACGGCAGCGCCACCTCGTCCCAGCCCTTGCCGGCGGGAAAGCCGGAATCGTCGAAATGGCCGCCGCCGGCTTGCGCCAGGGCGAGCAGCGGCACCGACTGCTGGCTGCGCGCGCCGTCGCCGATCAATTGCACGAAGGTCTCGATCGACGAATTGGTCGCGGCCAGCGCCTTGGAAACTGATTCCGTTGACGGCCAGCGTTCGCGGCCGTCGGCGGCGAGGCGCTTGGATTTGTTGAACGTGGTGGGATCGAGGCCGGCTCGCTTGGCAAGACCCGAGGGTGACATGCCGGCACGTTCCGCCAGCCGGTCGAGCGCGGTCCATATCTGGCTATGGGTCAGAACGCGTTGCGCCTTGGCCTGTCTGGCCATCGAAAATCCCTGAAGCGATCTAGGAATTATTGCCTGATTTGGCCGGTTTGCGCAATTCTTCCAGCCGAAGTCTGTGACCGCAGCGCTTGAGTTAGGCGCGGGCCGCCTTTACGGTCGGCCGCCAGCCCGGCCTTTTCCGGGAAAATCCCAAAAGACTCAACGACAAGCAGGAAGTCCGGAAAGCCGTGCCCACGATCTATAAAATCACTCCCGCCTCGGCTTGGCGCGAGGCCGAACGGCAGGGCGTCTACCGGGGAAGTAGCGACGATCTGCGCGACGGCTTCATTCATTTTTCGACCGCGTCCCAGGTCGCCGAGACCGCGCGCAAGCATTATTTCGGCCAGACCGGGCTGTTCCTGGTCGCGGTCGACGCCGATGCGCTGGGGGATGCGCTGCGCTGGGAGCGTTCGCGCAATGACGAACTGTTTCCGCATCTCTACGGCGAACTCGATCTCGGCGCGGTGACCGGCATTCTCGACATGCGCGCGCGGTCCGATGGCACGCACGACATTCCGGAGCTACTCCCGTGATCCGCGCCTTCGACGCCTTCTCGCTGCCGCTGTTGCGCTGGTTCGATCCGGAGGACGCGCATCGCATGGCGATCAAGGGCCTGCGGCTACTGCCGTCGGTCAAGCCGCGCGCCGACGACCACAAACTGGCGGTACGCGCCTTCGGCCTGAATTTTCCCAATCCGATCGGCATGGCCGCGGGCTTCGACAAGAGCGCGGAAGTGCCCGACGCGCTGTTGCGGCTCGGTTTTGGCTTTGTCGAGATCGGCACGGTGACCCCGAAGCCGCAGGGCGGCAATCCGCGGCCGCGGCTGTTTCGGCTCGAGCGGGATGAAGCCGTGATCAACCGCATGGGCTTCAACAATGACGGCGCCGAAGCCGCATTGCGCCGGCTGGCGGCGCGCGCTCACCATGGCGGCATTATCGGCGTCAATGTCGGGGCGAACAAGGATTCGTCCGACCGTGTGGCCGATTATGTCAAGCTGATCGAGATCTTTGCACCGGTCGCGAGCTATTTCACCGTCAACGTCTCCTCGCCGAACACGCCGGGCCTGCGCAATTTGCAGCAAGCGGCAGCGCTCGACGAACTGCTCGCCAAGGTGATCGATGCACGCGAACGGGTGCGGAAGAATGCCGGCGATTCGCCGGTGCTGCTGAAGATCGCGCCCGATCTCAGCCTCGCCGAACTCGACGACGTCGTGCACATCGCGCGCTCGCGCGGGGTCGACGGCATGATCGTCGCCAACACCACGTTGGCTCGCCCTTCGATCCTGCGCGAACAGGCCCGCGCCAAAGAGCAGGGTGGATTGTCGGGGCGGCCGCTGTTTCGATTATCGACCCGCATGGTGGCGGAGACCTATGTCCGGACCGAGGGCGCGTTTCCGTTGATCGGCGTCGGTGGCATCGATTCCGGCGGCGCCGCGCTGACCAAAATCCGCGCCGGCGCCAGCCTGATCCAGATCTATTCGTCGCTGGTTTACAAGGGACTTGGTCTCGTCGACGACATCAAAAACGATCTCGCCTCGACCTTGTTGCGCACGGGGCGTGAATCGCTATCCGAAATCGTCGGTGCGGATGCCGCGACGATTACGGCAGAGGACTGGCCGGTGAGGTGATCTCGTGCCCCGGACGCAGCGCAGCGCGTAGCGATGCGCTGCCGAGCCGGGGCCCAAGCGTGCTGCGAAAAAGAGTGGGTCCCGGCTCTGCGGAGCGGCGTGAAGAACGCCGCACCGCGTCCGGGACACGAGACAGTCTAAGCGAACGACTTCCTCAACAATGCCGGATACCGCAGCGCTTCTAACCCACCGCGCGCGGCGTAGTGAACCAGTAGCGCGCCCCAGAGTCCGGCATTGCCAAACGACCGCAGCGCAAACCACGCGGCGAGAAAGATCACCAGCGAAGCCACCATCAGATTGCGCATGTCGCGCGCCCATGTGGCGCCGATGTAGATGCCGTCAAAGGCAAAGGCGAACACGCCGAGCAACGGCGCAAAAATCACGAACGGCAAATAGTCGCGCGCGATGCGCCGCACCTCCGCGCTTGCCGTCATGATGTCGACAAACGCAGGCCCGAACAGCAGGAAACAGGCGGCGACCGCGAGCGCGAAGCCAAAGCCCCACATCACGACGAGCTTGACGGCGCCTGCGAAGGCCGCCTTGTTGCGGGCGCCATAGGCCCGACCGCAGAGCTGCTCGGCGGCGTTGGCGAGGCCATCGAGGAAAAAGGCACCGAACAGCAGAAAATTGTTCAGCACGGCATTGGCAGCGAGCGTCAGGTCGCCGGCACGCGCGCCCTGTGCGGTGAAGAACAAAAACGCCGCGATCAGCGACGCGGTGCGGATCATGATGTCACGGTTGACCGAAAGCATCCGCATCAGCTTGGCCGGATCGAACAGCATCGCGCGGGAAACGCCGAGTTGCCCTTTCGAAAGCCGGCTTGCGATCTGCAATCCGAGCATCAGGCCTGCGGCTTCCGCGATCAGCGCGGCGATTGCAGCGCCGGCAATTCCGAAGTCGAGCGCCAGCACCAGCACGACGGTCGCCGCCACGTTGATGAGATTGATCGTGATTTGCGTGCCGAGCGCCAGCTTGGCCCGGGCCTGCCCGACCAGCCATCCCAGCACCACATAATTGCCGAGCGCCAGCGGCGCCGACCAGATCCGGATGATGAAATAGGTTTTTGCCGCGCGCGTGACGCCCTCACTGCCACCCATCGTATTGAGCAGAACGGTGGCGAGCGGGATCTGCAGAGCGATCAGCGTCGCGCCGACCAGTGCCGCGACGATCAGCCCGCGGGCCAGGATGGCGCGCAGTTCCGACGTCTCGCCGGCGCCGAGCGATTGTGCTGTAAAGGCGACCGTGCTCATGCGCAGGAATCCGAACAGCCAGAACATGCAGTCGAACAGCACTGAGGCTAGGGCCACGCCGCCGAGCAGCGTGGCGTCGCCGAGCCGCCCGATGGCCGTGGTCGAGACGATGCCGATCAGCGGCGTGGTCAGGTTTGCGACCATCGCGGGACCCGCGATGGCAAACACCTGTGCCGTCGTGACTTTCGATGGAGCTAGAGGCGAATGCATGCCTAGAGCTCGATCACCATGCCGTCATGGGCGGCAGTATAGGGCAGTTCGCCCAGCCGCCCGAGCATGTCGTCGCTCATATGCGTCAGCACCAGCCGCTTCGGGTTGATCTCGGGCAAATGCGCTGCGAGCGTTTTCAGGCTGAGATGGTTCTTGACGATCCTGTCAAAGTAATATGCCTCGGCAACGAACAGGTCGGCGTCGCGCCCCGCCGGGATCAGCGTCTCCGTCCACTCGGTGTCGGCGCTATAGGCAATGACGCGGCCTTCCGCCTCGACGCGATAAGCCAGGAACGGCCCGCCGGATTCGCCATGGACGACGGGATAGGGCGTGACCTTGATCTCACCGAATGTGCGGCTTTGCTCCGGCTGAAGCGCGACGACCGAGAGATCAAAACGCTGTTTTGTCTTGGAGGAGTGCTCGAACAGCGCTTCCATCAGACTGGCGAGTTTCGTCTCGATCCCTTGCGGGCCGGCAATGACGAGCGGGCGCGAACGTCGTGTGAACTGCGCATCCAGCAGCAGGAACGGCAGGCCGCCAAAATGGTCGCCGTGGAAATGCGTGATCAGGATCAGATCGATCTCGTTGCGCGCAATGCCGAGCCGCTTCAGCGCCGGCAGCGATGACGCGCCGCAATCGATCAGGAAATTGACACTGCTACCCGTGACGTGGAAGCAGGTATTGTACCTGCCACCGGAGCCGAGCGCATCGCCGCAGCCGACAAATCGCAATTGCATCGGCTGCCACCGCCCAACGAGTAACTATCGCCCGCGTGGGGCGCCGAACAGCCGCGACAGCAGCCAGATCGGGACCACGATCACAGCGCCGAGCAGGAAGTAGCGCCACAGCCAGTTGACGGCGTCGAAGCCGAGATCCCACAGCCGCTGGAACAGCATGCGGATGCTGTGCAGGATATTCCAGGGATCGAAGCCGATGGCAGCGAGCACCACGCCGACCAGGATCGACAACAGAATCAGCCGGAACGCCACCGACAGCGGCGAGCCGCCGAGAAAGCGATACAGGCCGTCATTGCTGGCCGGCAGGTCTCTGACGTCGTTGGGCATCGGTTTCTCCTCGCGGGTCGTGCGCATTATAGGCACGGCGGGGCACATGGGGAACCCGCAGATATCAGTCAATGGCCGCCATGCGCCTTCGGAATGTTAATTTGCCGTCACGCCCTTCAACATCCGTTCCAGCGTTTCCAGCCGGTCGGCCTCGCGCGGCGGCTTGTCCCAGCGCAGCCGGCTGATGCGCGGAAACCGCATCGCGACGCCGGATTTGTGCCGCGGCGAGCGCGCCAACCCCTCGAACGCCACTTCCAGCACCAGCCCCTCATCCGGCTCATGCACGACATGGCGGACCGGGCCGAACTTTTCGGTCGTGTTGCGGCGGACGAAACGGTCGATCTGCAGCAGTTCTTCATCGGTGAACCCGAAATAGGCCTTGCCGACCGGCACCAGTTGCTCGCCGTTCTCGCCATTGGTCCAGACGCCGAAGGTGTAATCCGAATAATAGGACGAGCGCTTGCCGTGGCCGCGCTGCGCGTACATCAAGACGGCGTCGATGATGTGCGGATCGCGCTTCCACTTCCACCACTGGCCCCTGGGGCGGCCCGGCAGATAGGGCGCGTCGCGGCGCTTGAGCATCACGCCTTCGACGGCATCGGCATCCTCGCCGGCGCCGGCACTGGCGGGATCGGCACGCGCGGCTATCAGCGCCTGCCAGCTATCGAAGGCGATCGTCGGCGACAGATCGATGCGGGGGTCGTCCAGCTTCCGAACGAACACTTCGAGATGCGCCCGGCGCTCGACAAACGGTAATTCGCGCAGGTCGTTCTCGTCGTCGCCGAGCAGGTCGTATGCGCGCAGGTGGATCGGAAAGTCCTTGGTCAATTTCGGCGAGACGACTTTTCGATTGAGCCGCTGCTGCAATACGTTGAAGGTCTGCACGCGGCCATCGCGCAGCACCAGCAGTTCGCCGTCGATCGCGCCGGGCAGGTGCAGCGAGTGCAGGAGGTCGGGGAAGCTTTTTGTAATATCCTCGCCGGTGCGCGAGTAGAGCCGCGCCTGCATGTGCCCGCGCTCGTCGCGACCGCTTACTGCCTGCACGCGAATGCCGTCCCATTTCCATTCCGCGATGAAATCGGCCGGATCGAGACTGGCGAAGTCCGTGTCCTCGATCGCATGCGCCAGCATCACCGGGCGGAACGGCGCCGGATCGCGGTTGACCGGCTTTTCGCCGCGGCCTTCCAGCCAGGCGAACAACTCGAGATAGGGCGGGGCGAGGCCCGGCCAGATCAGTTCGATCTCGTGCGGATCCTTGTCGCCAAGCGCCGCCGCTGCGGTTTTGGCGAGCCGCGCCGAAATCCCGATCCGCATCGCGCCGGTGACCAGCTTTAGCAGCGCCCACCGACCGGTCTCGTCGAGTTCGTCGAGCCAGCGCGCGAGCTGGCTTGGCAGTTCGGTCTTGCCGAGCGTGCGAAGCGTGGTGACGACTTCGGAGAGTGTGGGGGGAGGTGGGTTGTTGTGGCGGCTGTTCGGGTTGTTGTGGAGGTTGTGGAGGCGTGGGTCATTGCCGACACCACCCGTGGGGTACCCCTCTCCCTGACCCTCCCCCGCAAGGGGGGAGGGAACGGTGAGAGTTGTTGATGTGGCTTTAGATATTGTCTGCGGTGAAAGCCCAGCACTGAACTGCGCTCCCTCCCCCCTTGCGGGGGAGGGTGGGGGAGAGGGGTGGCCCAGCAAAGACTCGCGGTAATTTTCTCCGTCCTTCGGCCACATCAGCGCAACCGTTTCCGAGAGATCGCCGACATAATCGTAAGACAGTCCGAACAACACCGGATCGGTACGATCCATGATCAGGTCACGAACAAGCCCCGGCTTGGCGTGCTTGAACGACAGCGCGCCGGTCAGCGCGGCCAGCGCGTAGCCGCGGTCGGGATCGGGAGTGTCGCGGAAATAGGCCGTGATCAGCCGCAGCTTGTTGTTGCGGCCGGGCTCATAGGCGAGCCGATCCAGCAGTTCGGCAAAGCGGTTCATGTCTCGGCCTCGTCGGCCGCCACCACCTCGTGTTCTTCCTCATCACCGTAGCCGACCAGATCGAGCGGCCGCGCGGCAAGCCCGCGCGCCTTGCACCAATGCACCAGCGCGTCTTCCTGGCCGTGCGTGACCCAGACCTCGCCGGCGCCGGTCGCCGCGATGGTGGCGGTCAAGCCGTCCCAATCGGCGTGGTCGGAAATCACTAGCGGCAGTTCGACGCCGCGCTGGCGGGCGCGCGCCCGCACCCGCATCCAGCCCGAGGCAAACGCCGTGACCGGATCGGGGAATCGCCGCGTCCAAATGTCAGAGGTAGCCGTCGGCGGCGCCAGCGTGATGGTGCCGGCGAGATCGGCCTTCTTCATGCCCTTCACCAGCCGCAGCTCGCCGAGCGCGACGCCGCGGCTCTCATAGTAGCGCGTGATCCCCTCCATCGCGCCATGCAGGTAGACCGGCGCGTCATAGCCCTGCTCGCGCAACAGCGCGATCACGCGCTGCGCCTTGCCGAGCGAATAGGCGCCGACCAGATGCGCGCGCTCCGGAAACAGCGCGACGGAGGCGAGCAGCTTTTTCACTTCATCCGCCGCATCGCCATGGCGGAACACCGGCAGGCCGAAGGTGGCCTCGGTGATGAAGACGTCGCAGGGCACGACCTCGAATGGCGTACAGGTCGGATCGATCGCGTCCTTGTAGTCGCCGGACGCAACGATGCAGAGGTCCTTGCAGGAAACGGCGATCTGGGCCGAGCCCAGTACGTGGCCAGCCGGGTGAAACTTGATCTTGACGTCGCCGAGGCGGATCTCTTCGCCATAGCGAATTGCCTGCATGCTGCCCGCAAAATTGTCGCCATAGCGCAGCCGCATCATGTCGAGCGTTTCCTGCGTGGCGAGCACGGCGCCATGGCCGGGCCGGGCATGGTCGGAATGGCCATGGGTAATCACGGCGCGCTCGACCGGGCGAACGGGATCGATATGGAAGCCGCCCGGCTTGCAGCACAAGCCGGCGGCAACTGGCAACAGGATGTCGTGCGGACGCATCCGGGTTATATAGGGCGTCTCCCCGCAATGTTCAGCCGTGTGATGTTTAGCAATCATGCGCGGGCTTGACCCGCGCATCCATCTCTTGAAGAGTCTACTTTTTATGATGGATTACCGGGTCCCGGCTCCGCCAAGGCTTCGCCGGGCCAAGAATGCGCTCGGCCGGCGTAGCTTCAGCGAAGCCGGCAAGCCCGGCAATGACAAGTTTCGGAACCCATGCCTGCCCGCCTGTTTCTCTCTTCCGGCGATCTGATGGCCGACCGCCGGTTCGAATTCGCGCGCGATCTGCAATTGAAGGGCGATCTTGCGGCCGCCGCCGATCTGCTGATGCAGGCGATCGAGCTGGTGCCGGATTTCACCTCCGCCTGGTTCACGCTCGCCGATATCCGCGAACGACTCGGCGAGCATGACGCGGCCATTGCCGCGTTTCGCCGGGCCCAGGCCAGCGATCCCGGCGACCGCCGTGGCGCCGGACTTAGGTTGATGCGGCTCGGCGCCGAGCCATTGGCCGGCATGCCGCAGGCCTATGTGCAAACGCTGTTCGATCAATATGCGCCGCGGTTTGAATCCTCGCTTGTGGATGATCTCGGTTATCGCGGCCCGGCGCTGCTGTTCAAGGCGGTGCTGGCGGTGCGATCAGCCGCACGCAAGCCGGCGTTCTTCAAGCGCGCGATCGACCTCGGCTGCGGCACCGGGCTGGCAGCGTCGGCGTTTGCCAGGGAAGTCGATCATTTCATCGGCGTCGATCTGTCGCCGCGCATGATCGAGCGGGCGCGCGCCACCGGCCTCTATGCGGAGCTGGAAGTCGCGGACATGTTGCAGGGCCTGCGCGCAAGGAGGGAGGCCAGCGCCGACCTCATTCTCGCCGCGGACGCCATGGTTTATGTCGCCGACATCGCTCCCGTGCTGGCGGAAGCAGCGCGCGTGTTGGTGCCGGGCGGTCTCATCGCCTTCACCACGGAAACCCATGACGGTGAGGGTGTCAGGCTCGGGCAGGGGCTCCGCTACGCGCACGCCGCAGCTTACGTGCGCGCGGCAGTCGAGGGGGGCGGCCTGCAATTATACCGCCTCGAAGAATTATCCGCCCGCAACGAGGATCATGCGCCGGTTCCTGGCTTGGTCGCCGTCGCCGCGAAAACTTGACTGCTCTTCCCTTCTCCCCTTGTGGGAGAAGGTGGCGCGGATGCAATCCGCGCCGGATGAGGGGTTCTTTCCGCGGACGCAGACCCCTCACCCGTCTCGAATGAGCTGGCGCTCATTCGATCCACCCTCTCCCACAAGGGGAGAGGGTGAAACTTGAGTCTAGGCGCTACGCACACCGCGAATGGCGGCATTGCGTGCGTCATGTCAGCTATTGCCAGGGACACTGGAATGCCTGATCAAAGCTCCCATAAGGGAGAAACAACAACGAACAAGAAACAAACCCGCCGTGAATTCGGCGCCACTGCGCTCGCTACCGCTTTTGCATCAACGCTGCCCGCGCCCTTCATCTGGGCCGCGGAGAAGAAATACGATCCGGGTGCGAGCGACACCGAAATCAAGATCGGGCAAACCGTGCCGCATTCCGGTCCCGGCTCGCTCTACGGCGTGCTCGGTCGTGTCGGCGAAGCCTATTTCCAGATGCTGAACGAGAAGGGCGGCATCAACGGACGCAAGGTAAAATTCCTCACCATGGACGATGCCTACAGCGCGCCGAAATGCGTCGAGGCAACGCGGCGGCTGGTCGAGCAGGAGGAGGTGCTGGCGCTCTACGGCTCACTCGGGACCGCGCCGCAGACTGCCGTGCACAAATATCTCAATTCGAAGGGCGTGCCGCAATTGCTGCTCAATACCGGCGCGTCGAAATGGAACGACCCGAAGAACTTCAAGTGGACCATGGCGGGCCTGCCGCTCTATCCGACCGAAGCGCGCATTCTCGCCCGGCATGTCGTGAGCGTGAAGCCGAACGCGAAGATCGGCATCCTCTACCAGAACGACGATTTCGGCCGCGATTTCCTCGGTCCCTTCAAGAGGGTGCTGGCGGACGCCGGCGGCACCGCCAAGGTGATCATGGAACAGACCTACGATCTGACCGAGCCGACGATCGATTCGCAGATCATCAATCTCTCTAAATCGGGCGCTGACGTCTTCTACAATATCTCGACCGGCAAGGCGTCGTCGCAGTCGATCCGCAAAGTGGCTGAACTCGGCTGGAAGCCGCTGCACCTGTTGTCGGCGGGATCGACCGGCCGTTCAATTCTCACCGCCGCCGGCTTCGAGAACGCAACCGGCATTGTCGCCATCCGCTACGCCAAGGAAGTCGGCGTGCCGCGCTTCGAGAAGGATCCGGACGTGATGGCGTTCGAGGAATTGCGCAAGAGATATTTGCCGAACGTCGACCCTGATAACACCATCGCCTTTGCCGGCTACGGCCAGGTCGCGTCGATGGCGGAAATCCTGCGCCGCTGCGGCGACGAACTCACCCGCGCCAATGTGCTCAAGCAGGCGACGACGCTGGCGGGCTTCCATTCGCCCTATTTCCTCGATGGCGTGAACTACAGCTACACGCCCGAGGACTACACGCCGATGAAGACGCTCTACATCTCGATCTTCAACGGCAAGGACTGGGACATTTCGGATAAGCCGGTGACGGAGTAGGGGGCGGACGGCGTTCCCCGGATGCTGCGCAGCGCCAGCAGCGCGTTTACGCGCGTCTGTTGACGCGCTATGCCTTGCGGCGTGGTGCGCTGCTGATCCGGGGTCCACAATGCTGCGGCGTAGGTCCCGGTTCTGCGGCGCAGCGTTGCACGCCCGGGACACGAGACAGCCGGGCGAGCTAAGCAGTAGCCCTCGACGAACCCGCTCCAACGGCTTACCTCTTCCTCCGTGCCGTCGCCCGATCCCTTGCCCCTCACGCCGCTTGAAACGGCTGCGCTGCTGCCCGACCGCTTCCGGCGCTGGTTCGCCGCGCGCGGCTGGTCGCCGCGCGAGCATCAATTGGCGCTGCTGGCAAAGGCCCGCGACGACCGTTCGGCGCTCTTGATCGCGCCGACCGGCGCCGGCAAGACGCTTGCCGGATTTTTGCCGACATTGGTGGAGTTGAGTGCGGCATTTTCCAACCTCCCCCTGAAAGGGGGAGGTCGGCGCGCGCCTGAGCGCGACGGGTGGGGGTCAGCCGCGGGCACGGAGCAAGCGGCTGACCCCCACCCCAGCCCTCCCCCTTTCAGGGGGAGGGGGCTTGAGCTGCAAACTCGCTCCAACCTCGTCTCCACCGGCCGCAGCGTGAAACGCACCGGCGGTCTCCACACCCTCTACATCTCGCCGCTGAAAGCGCTCGCCGTCGACATCGCGCGCAATCTGGAGACGCCGATCGCGGAGATGGCACTGCCGATCAAGGTCGAGACCCGCACCGGCGACACTCCGGTGTCGCGGCGGCAACGGCAGCGGCGTTATCCGCCGGATGTTCTGCTGACTACGCCGGAACAACTGGCGCTGCTGCTGTCGTCCGACGACGCACCGTTTCTGTTTTCCTCGCTGAAACGCATCGTGCTCGACGAGCTGCACGCGCTGGTCACCTCGAAACGTGGCGATCTGTTGTCGCTTGGCCTGGCGCGGTTGTGGCGCCTGGCGCCGGAGATGCGCGCGATCGGGCTATCCGCGACGGTAGCCGAGCCGGAATCGCTGGCGCGGTTTCTGATGCCGCAGCGCGACGGCAAGGACGTGTCGGCCGATATCGTCGTGGCCGGCGGCGCGGCGGCGCCCATCGTCGAGATGCTCGACACAAAGGAGCGGCTGCCTTGGGCCGGCCATACCGCGCGCCATGCGCTCGGCGAAATGTATGACCTGATCCGGCGCAACAAGACCACGCTGATCTTCGTCAACACCCGCAGCCAGGCTGAAATGCTGTTCCAGGAATTCTGGCGCATGAACGACGACGGCCTTGCCATTGCCCTGCATCATGGCTCGCTCGACGTCGCGCAGCGCCGCAAGGTCGAGGACGCGATGGCGGCGGGAAAGCTGCGCGGCGTGGTTTGCACGTCCTCGCTCGATCTCGGCATCGACTGGGGCGACATCGATCTCGTCATCAATGTCGGTGCGCCGAAGGGGGCCTCGCGGCTGATGCAGCGTATCGGCCGCGCCAATCACCGACTGGATGAACCCTCGCGCGCGGTCCTGATCCCGGCCAACCGTTTCGAGGTGCTGGAGTGCCGCGTCGCGATCGATGCCATTGCGGAGAATGCGCAGGATACGCCACCGTTACGTACTGGCGCGCTCGATGTGCTGGCGCAGCACGTGCTCGGCTGCGCCTGCGGCGAGCCGTTTTTTTCCGATGATCTCTATGCGGAAGTCCTGACCTCGGCGCCTTATTCCTTGTTGACGCGGACCGATTTCGACGACGTGGTCGATTTTGTCGCCACCGGCGGCTATGCGCTGAAGACCTACGAACGCTTTGCGCGCATCAAGCAGGACAAGCAGGGTCGCTGGCGCGTTGCCAATCCAAAAGTGCGGCAGAGCTATCGCCTCAACGTCGGCACCATCGTCGAAGAGACCATGCTGAAGGTCCGCCTGGTGCGCTCGCGCAGCGGCGGGGCCGGCTCGACCGGCGCGCTCGGCCGCGGCGGGCGGATGCTGGGCGAGATCGAGGAAGCCTTTATCGAAGGCCTCGTCATCGGCGACACGTTTGTGTTCGGCGGTGAAGTCGTGCGCTACGAGGCGCTCGCCGAGGACGTGGTCTACGTCTCGCGCGCCAACGACAAGGACGCGAAAGTGCCGTCCTATATGGGCGGCAAGTTTCCGCTTTCGACCTATCTCGCCGAGCGCGTGCGCAAGTTGCTCGACGACCGCCGCGCGTGGAATGCCTTGCCCGATCAGGTGCGCGACTGGCTGTCGCTGCAGAGGGATTTTTCCCGCGTGCCGGCAGTGCAAGAACTGCTGATCGAGACCTTTCCCCGCGGCAACAAACATTACCTCGTCTGCTATCCCTTCGAGGGCCGGCTGGCGCACCAGACGCTCGGCATGCTCTTGACGCGGCGGATGGAGCGGGCGCGGGTGCGGCCGCTCGGCTTCGTCGCCAACGAGTATGCACTGGCCGTATGGGGCCTCGGCGATATGTCGTTCATGATCCGGCACGGCAAGCTCGATCTCAACGCGCTGTTTGATCCGGACATGCTGGGCGACGACCTCGAGGCGTGGCTCGCCGAATCCGCATTGATGAAGCGTACTTTCCGCACCTGCGCCATCATCTCCGGCCTGATCGCGCGGCGCTTCACCGGCGAGGAGAAATCCCGCCGCCAGGTGCTGTTCTCGACCGACCTGATCTACGACGTGCTGCGCAAGCATCAGGCCGACCACGTGCTGCTGCGCGCCGCGCGCGCCGATGCCGCCACCGGCCTGCTCGATCTCAAGCGTCTGGGTGATATGCTCTTGCGTATTCACGGGCGAATCAGCCATCGGGAACTCGAACACGTTTCGCCGCTCGCAGTCCCCGTGATGCTGGAAATCGGCCGCGAGTCAGTTTATGGCGAAGCAGGCGACGACTTGCTGGCGGAAGCCGCCGACGAACTCGTCAAAGAGGCGATGGGATAAGCGGGAAGGCACGTGACGGCAGGGGCGCAGTCTTCGGGAGACGATCAACAGATGCGCGCCTCGAAGGTCATGGTTGCCGACGTGACGTTCCGCGCCGACCTCTCCGGCGCGCTGTTCTGGCAGGAGCAGCGCCTGCTCGTCGTTTCCGACCTGCATCTGGAAAAAGGCTCCAGCTTCGCCGCGCGCGGCGTGCTGCTGCCGCCCTACGACACCGTCGCGACGCTGAGCCGTCTCGCCGCCGTCATCGCCCGGCACGACCCGCGCATGGTGATCGCGCTCGGCGACAGTTTTCACGATCGCGACGCGCATCAGCGGCTGTCGGCGCCGGATCGCGACGCGCTGTCAGCGATGCAGGCGCGGCGCGACTGGATCTGGATATCGGGCAATCACGATCCGGCTCTGCCACCCGACCTCGGCGGCACGGTGGCGAACGAAGTCGCCGTCGGGCCAATCATGTTCCGCCATGAGCCGACGGGGGCAGCGGGTGAAATTGCCGGCCATCTGCATCCCAAGGCGCGCGTCGCCACCCGGGGACGATCGATGGAGCGGAGGTGCTTTGCCAGTGACGGCGAGCGCGCAGTGATGCCGGCGTTCGGCGCCTATACCGGGGGCCTGAGCATCCGCGATCCCGCGTTTGCCAAGATTTTTCCAACGCCGGGCCTGATGGCGCATGTGCTCGGCGACAACCGGCTGCACGCGATAGCCGCGTCAAGGTGTTATTGAGCGATCGCATTCGCGGCGGTGCCGTAGGGTGGGCAAAGCGTAAGCGTGCCCACCATCGGGAGCGGCGCATTTGATGGTGGGCACGGCGCAAGAGCGCCTTTGCCCACCCTACGATTCCTCGTATCGCTACGCCGCCTTCGCGTCGACGCTGTCGCAGAACTCGGCGAGGCGGTCGGCGAGTCGCAGCGTTGCGGGGGTGGCGTCGGGCGATGCGACCAGCGCCAGTTCGGTCTTGTCGATCGGCGCAAAGCCGTCCTTCGCCGTGAGCACGCGATGGCCGGCCTGGATCGCGATGTCGGAGAGAATGCTCAATCCCAATCCTGCGGCGACCGCGGCCTGGATGCCGGCGAGGCCGGAAGACGTATAGGCCATGTGCCAGGATCGCCCGGCGCTTTCCAGCGCATGGATAGCGCGCGAACGATAGAGGCAGCCGGCGGGAAAGCCGATCAGCGGCACCGAGCCAGCGTCGATATCGACCGGATAGGTTTTGCTGGTGACCCAATGAACTTTCTCCGGCCACACCGCGATCGCGCCTTTCTCGCCGGCGTCGCGCTTGAGCAGCGCCAGATCGAGATCGCCGCGTTCGATGTCGCGCCTGAGAGACGTGCTCTGGTCGGCACGCACATCGAGCCGCAGGCCCGGTCGTGACCGCGAAAATGTCGCCAGCAGCTTGGCGAGGCGATAGGCGGCGAAATCCTCAGGGATACCGAGCTTGATCGCGCCCTCGCTTTCCGGCCGCGCCACCACGTCGCGGGCTTCCTCGGCGAGCGACAATAGCCGCCGCGCATAGGAAAGCAGCCGCTCGCCGGCCTCCGTCGGCGTCACGTCCTTGCCGTTGCGGTTCAACAGCGGCTGGCCGAAATCGTCTTCCAGCCGCTTGATCTGCTGGCTGACGGTCGATTGCGTGCGGTGGACGCGCTCGCCGGCGCGGGTGAATCCGCCGGCATCGACGACAGACACGAAACTGCGCAGCAGCTCCAGATCGAGCATGTGAATGCTCCATTTATAAATCCACTGATTGCCAGTTTATCATTTAATTTCCAAATATCAAGGCGCAGCCCTAGATCAGGGGTGAAGGAGACCATCCATGTCGCTCGCCCCTTCGGTCGCGGTCCCGCGCGCCGGCTTCAATCTGTTACCGCTCTATATCGGCCTGTTCTGTCTGCTCTGGAGCTTTGCCTTCGTTGCCGGCAAGGTCGGCGTCACCGACTGCCCACCGCTGATCCTGCTCACAGCGCGATTTTCGCTCGCGGGAGTCCTCATCCTCGGCATCACGGCGCTGCGCGGCGAGGCATGGTCCTCGCTGACCTGGCGCGACGCCGGAATCTTCGCGATTCTCGGCGTCGCCAACAACGCGCTCTATCTGGGTCTCGGCTATACCGGGTTGCAGACGGTATCGGCCGGCCTCGGCGGCCTGATTGTCAGCGCCAATCCGGTTTTCACTGCTGTGCTTGCGGCGTTGTTTCTCGGCGAGGCGCTGACCTGGCGCAAGGTGGCGGGACTCTTGCTCGGCATCTCCGGCGTCGCCTTCATCGTCTGGCATCGCATGTCGGTCGGCACGGATAGCTTTCACGGCATCCTGTTCACACTCGCGTCGCTGGTCTCGATCGTCGTCGGCACCATCCTGTTCAAGGTGCTGGCGCCGAAAGGAAGTCTCTGGGTCGGCAATGGCGTGCAGAATCTCGCCGCGGGCGTCGTGCTGCTGCCGTTTGCGTTTACGCTCTCCAGCGTCAGCGACATCGTGCCGAGCGCGCGGCTCGCCGGCGCGTTCGCTTTCCTCGTGCTCGGCGGATCGATCCTGGCTTACCTGCTCTGGTTTCACCTTTTGAAGGTCTGCGGCGCGACGGCCGCGAGCGCCTATCACTTCCTGATGCCGCCGCTCGCCATGCTGTTCGCCTTCCTCGTGCTCGGCGAGCACATGGAATTGCGCGACCTGCTCGGCATCGTTCCCGTAGCGCTTGGCATTTATCTGGTGACCCGTCCCGCAGCAGTGGCCGGTCAATCCCGAGCTTCGGTTCTGATGAAATCAGAACCGAAGCTCTAAATTTTCGCTTTGACGCGTTTTCTTCACGCGAACCGGAATCCACTTCGCTCGAAAACGCTTTAGTGCAAGGAGCAAGTCAATGACAGTTACCATCACCCTGATCGGCGGCCCGACGGCGCTCATCGAACTCGACGGCTTCCGGCTACTGACCGATCCGACGTTCGACGAGCCCGGTGCCTATCAACTGCCGCATGTGAAGCTGGAAAAACTGGTCGGTCCCGCCGTCAGCGCGCATGATATCGGCGAGGTCGATGCCGTGCTGCTCAGCCATGACCAGCACTCGGACAATCTCGATCATTCGGGGCGCGATTTTCTCAAAGCCGCCAAGCGCGTTCTGACAACAGAAGTCGGAGCCAAACGGCTCGGCGGCCATGCCGAAGGGTTTGCGCCGTGGGCGTCGACCGAACTAACCGGCAGGAACGGTCATTCGCTGACCATCACCGCGACGCCGGCGCGTCACGGCCCGGCGGGAATCGAACCCCTGGCGGGCGACGTGATCGGTTTCGTGGTTTCGTCGAGCAGGCCGGGCAGCCGTCCGATCTACATCAGCGGCGACACCGTCTGGTACGACGGCGTTGCCGAAGTGGCGAAGCGGTTCAAGGCCGGCGTGGTGCTGCCGTTCGCGGGCGCGGCGCAAACCCGCGGCCCCTTCCACATCACGATGGACACCAACGATACGATCGAAACCGCGCGCGCATTCCCGGACGCGGTGATCGTGCCCGTGCATACGGAAGGGTGGAAGCATTTCCGTCAGAGTGCGGACGATCTGCGCGCCACCTTCGATACGCTGGGGTTTGGACCGCGTTTACGCATTCTGGAGCCGGGCGTAGCCACAATCATCGAGCCGCTACGCGCCGCGTGACGGACACCAGGAGGCAACGGACAAGCTCGTGGTCCGGAACCTGTGCCCGTCAGGTTCGTTGTCGCCGGGGCTGGACCCTTGGCATGTCAGTTCGCAACAAGTCGCATCGGAAGCGCCACGCGCATACGGGAGCCGGAAACAACAAACCGGCAGCGCAGGCCAAGGCACATCGTTCGTTTCGCTTCCGTGATGCGCTGAGAGCACTCGGGCCCGGCCTGATCACTGGCGCGTCCGACGACGATCCATCGGGAATCGGCACCTATAGCCAGGCAGGCGCACAGCTCGGTTACGGCATCGGCTGGACCATGCTGCTGACGTTTCCGCTGATGGCGGCGATCCAGGAAATCTCCGCACGCGTCGGCCGCGTCACCGGGCATGGTATCGCGGGCAATGTGAGCCGGCATTATTCGCCATGGTTGCTCAGTGTAGTGGTGGCGATGCTGTTCATCGCCAACACCATCAACATCGGCGCCGATCTTGGCGCCATGGCGGACGCCACCAAACTGCTGATCGGCGGTCACAGCATCTTCTATGTATTGCTGTTCGGCGTGACCTCGGTCGCGGCGCAGATCTTCCTCGATTACAGACGCTACGTGTCGGTGCTGAAATGGCTGACGCTCAGCCTGTTCGCCTACGTTGCCGCGCTCGCCTTTGCAAAAGTTTCGTGGAGCGACGCGCTTGCCGGCATTCTCATTCCGCGCCCGGCCTGGAGCCTGGAATATTTCACGACCATCGTCGCCATTCTTGGCACCACGATCTCGCCCTATCTGTTCTTCTGGCAGGCCTCGCAGGAAGCCGAAGACCAGCGCGTCGACAAGGCGAAGCGGCCGCTGGTCGAAAAGCATTACGGCGCGCAGAAGGAATTCAATCGCATTCGCGCCGACACCATCGTCGGTATGGCGTTCTCCAACCTGATCGCATTGTCGATCATCGTCACCGCCGCGGCGGCGCTGCATGCGGCCGGAAAGACCGATATCCAGAGCTCGGCGGACGCGGCCGAAGCCCTGCGTCCGATTGCCGGCGCGTTCGCTGAAACAATTTTTGCGCTCGGCATCGTCGGCACCGGATTGCTGGCAATTCCGGTGCTCGCTGGCGCTGCGGCCTATGCCGTCGGGGAGGGACGGCGATGGCCGGTTGGGCTCGCGCGCAAGCCCAAGGCTGCCGCCGCGTTCTACGCGGTGCTGACGCTCTCGGCCGGTATCGGCATCGCGTTGAACTTCACGCCGATCAACCCGATCTCGGCGCTGTATTGGAGCGCGGTCATCAACGGCGTGCTCGCCGTGCCGGTGATGGTGCTGCTAATGCTCATGGCGCGCCGCAACGATGTGATGGACCGCTACGTCATCAAGGGCCCACTCTATTGGCTCGGATGGCTGTCCACCGCGGCGATGCTGCTCAGCGTCGTCGCGATGGGGGTGGGGTTTTTTGCCGGGAGATCGTAAGTTGGGTAGAGCGCAGCGATACCCATCCTACGCATTGACGCATCAATCCTTCCGGAACACGATCGACGCCATCCATCCCGTCATCAGCGCCATGAACGCCGTGACGAGCCCATAGACAAACCCGTTCTGTCGCGCGGTATTCGCGACGAACTGTTCAAAGCCGACTTTCACGATTTCAAACGCAGTGTCGGTCTTGGCCACCAGCGCGCCTTCGGCGAACAGCTTGATCTCGACATTATAGAGACCGATCGGCACTTCCGCGGGTAGCGGAATGCCGGTGCGGAACAGTGTCGGCGTCAGGAACGTCACCGCCGAGGTCTCCTCGCGATAAAGGCCGTGCTCCTTGCGCAGCCGCACGAAGGCACTGCGGAACGCATCGTCCGGCACGACGTCGGCATAGTCGGGCCCGACGCGCTGGGTGAGCAGCACGTTGTTCAGCCCGAGCTGCTGCCGCCGCTGCACCTCGGGCGAGGCGATGGCGTCGAACGGGCGGTTGGAAAACAGCGCCAGATAGGTCGGCACCTGGAGGAACTGCCGGGAGTCGGTGTTGATCCAGATCCCGAACCGGCGCTCCTTGCGGCGCGTCACCATGTCGGCGCGCGGGCCGGCAACTGTTACCACGAGATCGTAGCTGCGATTGGCCGGCGTGGTGGCGTCCTTCTCGACCGAACCGAACAGCACCAGCTCCTCGCCGGAATAGTTCGGCGTCACGGTGACGCGATGGTTCGATACCGACACGATCAGCCGCTCCGCCTGCGCGGGCGATGCCGCGAGCGCGGCGCCCAGGAGCAGGCCAGCCAGTGGGAGCAGGGCGCGCACGATCATCCGGTGCCCCCCGTCTCGCGGATGGTGAAGAGATCCTCAGGCCGGATCACCAGCTCGACGGCAAAACGGACGCCGACGGCGAGCACCAACAGGCCGAGCAGCAGCCGCAAATGCTCGCCGCGGATTTTCTGCCCCGCGCGGGCGCCGAACTGGGCCCCGGTGACGCCGCCGACCATCAGGATCAGCGCCAGCACCGCATCGACCAGATGATTGGTCACGGCATGCAGCATGGTGGCGAACACCATCGTGACCAGGGTGAGCACCATCGAGGTGCCGATCACGGTCGAGGTCGGCACGCGCAGCACATAGATCAACAGCGGCACCAGGATGAAACCGCCGCCGATCCCCATTACGGCGCCGATGAAGCCGATGACCAGGCCGATCACGATGACCGGAATGACGGACAGGTAGATTTTCGAGCGCTTGAAGCGCATCTTCAACGGCAGGCCATGAATCCAGACATGGCTGCCCGGGCGGCGCGTGGTGACCGGACCGCCGCGGCGGGCCCTTAGCAGCGCCCGCAAACCCTCCCAGAACATCAGGGCGCCGACGGTGGTCAGCAGGATCACGTAAGACGTCGCGATCATGAGATCGAGCTGACCGAGCGAGCGCAGCAGCGTGAAGGTCCACACCCCTAGCGCCGTGCCCAAACCGCCGCCGCTCAGCAGCACCACCGCCAGGACCGGATCGATGGCGCGCCGCCGCCAGTAGGAGATCGCGCCGGAGAACGAGGACGCCGCGATGTGGCTGGCGACCGAGGCGACCGCGACCGCGGGCGCAATGCCGACGAAGATCAACAGCGGCGTCATCAGGAAGCCGCCGCCGATCCCGAACATGCCGGAGACGAACCCAACCGCCGCGCCCATCGCCAGGATGAGGAAAACATTGACCGGAATGTCGGCGATCGGGAGGTAGAGCTGCACGCGCGTCTGCTTTTGTAGCTTTGCCGCAAGAGACGGCCGAGGGGCCGCTCAGGGCATGGTTTCTCTTGTATTTGCCGGCAGTGGAATCCGGTTCGCGCATGCACCTTTGCGTGCGCAGGGCCGGTTCCCGCGCCTTTGCATAACTGAATTCGGCAGCGTGAGGGACTAAAAATGCCCGGCAAGGCAAATTTTTGCCGTACGCGCGCGTGTCTCAGGACGTTGAAACGCTGTTACAAAATCCGGAAAGCAGTCGGTTAGTGGGACCGGCACTCGGCCGGCTCAGGGCGTTCCGAGCGGGTCGGTGACGAGGTTCATCGCCAGCGCCTGCTTGGGGCTGAGCCAGCGAATGTCCCTGGTCTCGGACATCGCTTCCACGATCGAGGATGAAATCCCCATTTTGGTCATGTAGCCCAACACCGCGCCCGATATCCGCTGGGCCTCTGCGACAGGGTCGCCCAAGGGCCTGGTCGTGACAAACCGATGAACGCCCAATGCCGAGCCCAATACGCCGAAGCGAGTCTTGCCCCCGGCATAGGCCAGAACGCAGGCGCTGGCGCAGTAACCGGGCTTGATGCGGCCCGCAGCGTCGGCGCTGCCGACCGCGGTCGCCAGCCCCCGCGACCGGATGATCTCGCCCATGATCACGGCCTGGTTCAAATCACCGCCGGGGGAGGCCAACAATACGATGTCACCGGGTGCGAGGTTGGCTTGGTCCAGCCTGCTGCGAAACCAGCTCGCCGCGGCGGGGCCGATCGTGCCGCTGACGAACAGGGCACGGCGCCCCCGGCTCGAACCTTCGAGGTGGAGCGTATCGATCACCTGGGATGTCAGGCTTGGCGAGACGTACTGGTCCTTCCAGTAGTGCCAGGCCTCCGGCTGCGACAGGTCCCGGTAGGCGCGAATGCAGACGCCGGCAACCAGCAGGATGAAGATAGCCACCGTCCAAAACTGCCATTGGCGCCGGGGTGGCTGGGGCGGCGGCGCCGGGGCCTGACCGGGCGGGAGGCGCGGTGGCGCAACCGCAGGGCCTGTCGGCGAGCGGCGGAGGCGATTTTCCCCGTCCTGGCTGTCGTCGGCTGACAATCGATCCTCTTTGCAAGCCGGACCCGTTCAGGATCAGGCTGAGCAGAAGCACTAATACGAATTTGTGGCCGAGGATATGGCGCGACGCCGGCGGTAAGCGCTTAGTGAACGGCGGCGGTGCGCTTGGTCGCAGCCGGCTTGGCGGCGGGCTTGCCCGTGGCAGGTGCGGGGGCCGAATCCCAGCCGCCGGCGGGTGACGCCACGTTAACGGCCTCGTCGGGCTGCGGCTCCACGGTGAAGGTCTGGATCGCAAGCTTGGCCGCTGCCAGCGACTGGGCGTCGAGGCGCTTGGCAACATCGTCGCGCTTGCGGCCGGCATCCGCATCGCCCTGGGCGGCTGCGAGGCTGAACCATTTGAAGGATTCGGCGAGGTTCTGTTCGACGCCGATGCCGCGGGCATAGAGGATGCCGAGGTTGAACTGGCTGTCGGCGACGCCGCGATCGGCGGCTTTGCGGAACCAGGTCGACGCGCTCTTGTAGTTGGCACCCTTGCCGCCGCCATCGGCGTCGAGCACGGCCAGATTATGCATCGCCTTGGCGCTGCCGCGCTCGGCCGCCTGCAGGTAGTAGCGCCGCGCGATATCCAGGTCCTTTTTCACGCTCATGCCCTTCTCGTAGAAGGTGCCGAGCCGGAACAGTGCGGGCACCACGCCGGCCTGCGCCGCGCGGTCGTACCATTTGGCGGCCTCGTCGAGGTTCGGGGCGACGCCCTTGCCTTCGGCAAAGCGCACGCCGACCTCGTAAGCCGCGGCCGGGTCGCCCTTCAGCGCGGCGGCGCGCAGCACCGGCCCGCCGATGCCATCAGGCAACCGCTCGCTCGGCGGCACCGCGATCATCGCAAGCTTGCCGCCGCTGGCCGGCATCGCCTGGATCGCGCCGGTGATATCGCTGGCCGTAACCGGGGACGCCGTGGCCTGCGGCGGAGCTGCGACCCGCGCGCTGTCCAGCGTGTTCGGTGCGGAAGAATTGTTCGATTGCTTCTCGACCGGCGTCGGCGAGATCATCGAGGGCGCCTGCGGCGCGGGCATTGCGGGCGCGGGCCTGGCGCTGCTCTCCGAGGGTGCGGGGGCGTGCGCCGGTGGGGCCGGCTCGCTGGACTGTTCCATCATAGGCAGATGCAGCACGCTGCCGGTATCGAGCAGCGTCATCGCCATCTTGAAGGTGCCGAGCACGATCACGACCACGCTCGCCCCGACCAGCAGCGAACGGATTTTGGAGGAAATGTTCGAGGCGTTCTTGTCGTCCGCCTTGGCCTTGTCGCCGCCCTTGTCCTTCGATGCGGCCTTCGCAGCCGAACGCCCGGCTTTCTCGGGCGGGGGCGCGGCGGCTGCGGCCTGCGCGGCGCGGCGCGCGGCGGCAATGAAGCTCGACGAACTGACCGGCTCCTTCGGTGCGGAAGCAATCTCGCTGATCGCGTTTTCGGACGCGGCGATCCGTTCCGATGGCGACGCGGCGCGCGGTGGCGGCCGCGTGCCGGGCTCGAGCGGGTGATCCGGCGGCAATTCCGGCGCGATCGCGGTGCGCGGTGCGGCCGCGTGCGGCTCCAGGATTTCGCTGATCGCGCGCGGTGGTAGTGGCGGCGCAACCGGCGCGGCCGGCTGCACGGCGTGGAATTCGCGCGGGGCGGCGGCAAAGGGCTCCGGAGCATTCCCCTGCAGCGCGGCAGGGTTCGGCAATTCCGGCTTCGATTGCTGCGGATAGGTCATCAGCGGTGTGGTCGGGCGGGGCGCTTCCTCGGGCATTTCGGCCGTTGCAGGCGGAGCGGCGGACGTAGCCGGTGCGGCGCGAACCCCGCGCAGATCGCCTTCGATCATCGACAGGCGATCGACCACATGGCCGAGCGTGTTGTGGACGGTCTCCAGCGAGTCCTGTGTGCGGCGGTCGGTTTCCGACTGGCTGAAGCGGATGTCGGACAGTTCGCGCTTGACCAGATCGACGATGCCCGAGTCCGTCGGCTGCGATGCACTGCCGGAATTGCGGGTGGAATCGGCGAGTGCGACCAGGCTGGCGTGCTGGCGTTCGAGAGAACGCAGAATGTCGTGCAGGCCTTCCTCGACCCGTCCGAGGTCGATGGTGGGTGCGGCGGCGGCGGAACGATCGTTGGAGGCTTCCAGGCGCTCCAAGAGATACGAGACGCGTTGTTCGAGATGGGCAAACGCCGACGCATTGTCGTCGCCGGCCGGAATGCGGTCGAGCCGTTCCGACAGCGAGCGCAGCGCGTTCTCGACATATTCCGAAGTCTCGCTCGCGGCCGGCGGCTGTCGGGATTCCAGCGTCGAGGTCAGCGCGGCCAGGCGCTGTTCGAGAATACCGAACGCATCGCTGTTGCCGTCAAAGCGGGAAAGCTGGTCGACCTTGGCCGACAGCGTATGTACGTCGTCGGCGAGCCGGGCCAGCGCGTCGTTGGAGGCGACGTTGGAGACGATCCCGCGCAGCGCCGCGATCGCGCTTTCGAGCTGTTGTACCGTCGACGGATCGTCGTTCGAGCGCAGGATCAGGTCGAGCTTGGCGCCGAGATTGTGGATCGCCTCGTCATAGCCGGTGAGTTGCTCGGCCGGGGTCAGCGAACGCAACGCTTCGCGGATTTCGCCGAGCGCGCGCTCGATGTTGGCCAGCATCTGGCCGTCGGTGCCATTATGGCGGCTATCGTCGATGCGGCGGGACAGCGAGCGGATTTCGTTCTCGAGCGATTCGATCTCCCGGCGCGGCACCGCCTCGGTAATGGCCTGACGGATTTCGGCAAGCTCGCTGCGGAACGCCGCAATCGACTGTTCGATATGATCAGGACGCTGCAGCGCCTCGATCTGGCTCGTGATCTTGATCAGGTGCCGTTCGAGCGAAGAAAAGTCCGGCCCCGCAGGCGCGGCCTGCGTCATTGGCTGCGCAGATTTGGGCTGCGCAGAATGGGGCTGGGCGGCCGAGGCCGTCGGCGCGGCATTGCGCGGCGGCATCTGGCGCGGCGGTGGAGCATCGAGTTCGTTCTGGCGCGCGGCGATTTCGGCGACCGCAAAATCCATCGAGGCCGGGCTGAGCGGCGGCGCCGGGCGATAGACCTGGGCCGCGGCACGCTCGACCAAATCGGTCTGACGCTGCCTTTCCTGCATCTGGGCCTGGCGCGCCGGCACGGGATTCGAAATCTGCGACAGCCGCGCGTCGAGGCGCGAAATGGCCTCGTTGAGCTGGCGGGCCACCGTCGGCTCGCCATGAGCGGCTTCGCCGCGGGCTGCAGGCCGCGAAATCTGCTCGATCTGCTTTGTGATCGAATCCAGGCGCTGGTGAATGTCGGCCACGTCGGGGATCTGCCGGCCCGGCGTCGCCGGCCGCTGACCGGAGGACGCGCCGAAACTGGGCGGGGCCGGTTCGCCGATGGTGGAATTCAGCCATTCGTTCAGCGACATGCCGGCGCGGCGCGCAGCCGCCTCGGCTCTGTCGCGGACCGATGGATCGATGCCGTCAACACTCCACGATACGCGCGAATTCATGCTCTCGTCCGGTTCCGCTACGGCGCCCCACCCGCGCCATCAGCCTCCCCGCGCGTCCCACTGAAGAGACAATCGTATTTTCGCGCGGGTCGCCTGCCTCGGAACCGACTTTTCCGCGTTACGGTAAAGAAGGGGTTAAGGAATGGGACGGTCGGCCCCAAAAGTTACCGGCCGGCCAAATCGGCCGGCGTCAGCCGCTGGTTTCGCGCTTGACGTCCTCGATCGGCACGACGTTGCTCCGCTCCACGCCAGAAGACAGGGCCGACAATGCCTCGATCGCCTCTTCGCACCATTCCGCCACGGCGCGCTCGTGGGCGAGGCCGATGCGAAGTCCCAGCAATTTTCCGACATCGGCCGGCGGCGCCGTGCCGTCGGGGAATCGCTTGTTGAGCAGGCGTTCGTAGCGGGCGAAGCGGTCGCGGTGGTGCTCCAGCCGCGCCATCAGGTCGGTGCGGAGCGGTTCGATGTCGACACTGTCCAGCGCGTAGAGCCGCACCAGGAGGTCGTCCTTGATCGACGCCGGAACGCTCGGCCGCGCAGCCCAGTGCCGAAGCGCGGCGCGCCCCTCCGGGGTGAGGGTATAGACTAGCTTGTTCGGCTTGCCGGACTGCACCACCTCGCGGCCCTGGATGTGGCCGCGGTCGCGAAGCTTGGTGAGTTCCCGGTAGATCTGCTGGTGGTCGGCCTTCCAGAAAAACCCGATCGAGTTGTCGAACGTCTTGGCGAGCTCGTAGCCCGTCATCGGACGTTCGGTCAGGCAAGCAAGGATCGCGTCACCAAGCGCCAAGACGCCGGCCTCCGACATTCACTGTGATTTGACATTATGCATAAAATTGCATATGCGTCAACGCGCATAAGCTCCGGAGAAGCCCATTCCCCGGCGCCAGCCCGTCATTGCCCGCACAGGAGACATGATGACCATGAGCGGCCTCGACAAGTGGTACGGCTACATGAAGTCCCATGACACGGCGGCGCTATGGGATCTGTTGCACCCGGATGCGGTGTTCGAAAGCCCGGTCGTACATTCGCCGCAGCGCGGGCGCGACATCACCTTCAAATATCTGGCGAGCGCCGAGAAGGTGCTGGGCGGCCCGGGTTTCAAATATGTCGGCGAATGGCGCAGCCCGAATGGCGCGGTCCTCGAATTCGAAAACGAGATCGAGGGCATCAAGATCAACGGCGTCGACATCATCACGTTCAGCGATGACGGTAAGATCACGCACTTCAAGGTGATGGTGCGTCCGCTGAAGGGAATCAATCTGCTGCACCGCTTGATGGGGGAACAACTCGCCAAGCAGTGACAAGGGCGAGAGATCAAGGCCGCTACCATCCCCCGGCGCCGTTTATGTCGCAATGGCTGTCGGGATATTTGCTGGCCTGGTCACTCCCTACGACATCGCGAACCGGATAAGGTCGCTTTCCGGAACGCCGCACAGTTTCAACTCAAGCGCCGCCGCCAGTTTTCAAGCCTGCCCCGCCGGGAGAACATCATGCCGATCTACAAAGCCCCCGTGGAAGACGTCACCTTCCTGCTCAACGACGTGTTCCAGATCGACCGCTACGACAATCTGCCCGGTTTCACCGACGCCTCCGTCGATGTGCGCGAGGCGATTTTGGGCGAGGCCGCAAAACTCTCCGAAGAGGTGCTGCAGCCGCTCAACCGTGTCGGCGATCTCGAAGGCTGCAAGCGGCGTGACGACGGCTCGGTGACGACGCCGAAGGGGTTCAAGGAAGCCTTCAAGCAGGTGGCCGAAGGCGGCTGGCTCGGTCTGTCGGCGCCGGCGGAATATGGCGGGCAGGGGCTGCCGGTGACGCTGAGCCAGGTCGTCACCGAATTCCAGAGCGCGGCCAACATGGCGTTCTCGATGTATGGCGGCCTGACCATGGGCGCGACGGCTGCGCTTCTGGTGCACGGCAAGCCTGAACAGAAGAACATGTTCGTGCCGAAGATGGTGGCGGGTCAGTGGACCGGCACCATGAATCTCACCGAGCCGCAATGCGGCACCGATCTCGGCCTGTTGCGCAGCAAGGCGGTGAAGCAGGCCGACGGCAGCTACAAGATCACGGGCACCAAGATCTTCATCTCGTCCGGCGAGCATGACCTCGCCGAGAACATCATCCATCTGGTGCTGGCGCGCATCGAAGGCGCTCCCGCCGGCATCAAGGGCGTGTCGCTGTTCGTGGTGCCGAAATTCCTCGTCAACGCCGACGGATCGCTGGGGCAGCGCAACGGCGTGTCCTGCGGCTCGATCGAGCACAAGATGGGCATCCACGGCAATTCGACCTGCGTGATGAACTACGACAACGCCACCGGCTGGCTGATCGGCGAAGAGAACAAGGGCATGCAGGGCATGTTCGTGATGATGAACGAGGCCCGCCTCGGCGTCGCCGTGCAAGGTCTCGCGCAGTCCGAAGTCGCCTATCAGAACGCCGTCGCCTATGCGCGCGAGCGCCTGCAGGGTCGCTCGCTCACGGGCGCCAAGGAGCCTGAGAAACCGGCCGACCCGATCATCGTGCACCCGGATGTTCGCCGCGTGCTGCTCACCATCCGCGCCTTCAACGAGGCGGCGCGCGCCATGGTAGTGTGGACCGCGCTGAAGAGCGACGTCGCCCACCGCTCTTCCGATCCGAAGGACCGAGAGGCCGCCGACGACCATATGGGCCTGATGACCCCGGTCATGAAGGGCGTGATGACCGACGTCGGCTTCTCCAACGCGGTGCTGGCGCAGCAGATGTATGGCGGCCACGGCTATATCGCCGAGCACGGCATGGAGCAGTTCGTGCGCGATGCGCGCATCGCCATGCTCTATGAGGGCGCCAACGGCATCCAGGCGCTCGACCTGGTCGGCCGCAAGCTGCCGCGGAACGGCGGCCGCGCCGTGATGGCCTTCTTTGCCGAAGTCGCAGGCTTTGCCAAGGAGCACGGCGGCAATGAGGCGATGAAGCCGTTCGTCGCGCCGCTCTCGACCGCGCTGGGTCATCTGCAGCAGGCCACCGGCTGGCTGATGCAGAACGCGCTGACCAAGCCCGACAACGCCGGCGCCGCCGCCACCGATTACATGCAATTGTTCGGCCTCGTCGCCTTCGGCTACATGTGGGCGCGGATGGCGAAAGTGGCGCAGGACAAGATTGCGGCTGATGGCGCCACGCCCTATCTGACGACCAAGCTGGTGACCGGCCGCTTCTTCATGGAGCGGATGCTGCCGGAAACCCACGTTCATCTTGCGCGCATTCAGTCCGGTTGCGCCACCACCATGGAATTGGCGGCGGAAGCGTTCTGATTTTTCGCCGTTTCCCGCTCGATCTGCCTATAATATTATGATCCTCATACCAGGAGGGCGTCATGCCTGAGGCATATATCTACGATCACGTTCGCACCCCGCGCGGCCGCGGCAAGTCCGATGGCGCGCTCCACGAGGTCACCGCGCTGGCGCTGGCCACCGTGCCGCTGCAGGCGCTGAAGGAACGCAACAACCTCGCCGAAGACGTCGTTGACGACGTTATCCTCGGCGTGGTCGATCCGGTCGGCGAAGCCGGCAGCGACATCGCGCGCTTCGCGGCGCTGAAGGCGGGCCTCGGCGAAAGCGTCCCTGGCGTGCAGATCAGCCGGTTCTGCGCCTCCGGCCTCGACGCCGTGAATTTTGCCGCCGCCCAGATCATGGCCGGCCAGCATGAACTGGTGATCGGCGGCGGCGCCGAATCGATGAGCCGCGTCGGCATCGGCGCGTCCGGCGGCGCCTGGCCGATGGACCCGTCAATGGCGGTGCCGGCCTATTTCATGCCGCAGGGCGTCTCGGCCGATCTGATCGCCACCAAATACGGCTTTTCGCGCGACGACGTCGACGCCTATGCCGTGCAGAGCCAGCAGCGCGCCGCCAAGGCCTGGGACGAGGGTCGCTTCAACAAGTCCGTGGTTCCGGTGAAAGACGTCAACGGCCTGACCATCCTTGCCAAGGATGAGCACATGCGCCCGACCACGACCATGCAGTCGCTGGCGCAACTGCAGCCGTCGTTCACCGTCGTCGGGCAGATGGGCGGCTTCGATGCGGTCGCGATCCAGTCGCACCCCGAAATCGAGCGCGTCAATTACGTCCACCATGCCGGCAACTCTTCCGGCATCGTCGATGGCGCCGGCGCGGTGCTGCTCGGCAGCAAGGAAGCGGGTGCCAAGCACGGCCTGAAGCCGCGCGCAAAAATCCGCGCCTTCGCCAATATCGGCTCGGAGCCCGCGATGATGCTGACCGGCCCGGTCGACGTCACCGAAAAACTGTTCGAGCGTTCCGGCATGAAGAAGTCGGACATCGACCTGTTCGAACTCAACGAGGCCTTTGCTTCCGTCGTGCTGCGCTACATGCAGGCGTTCGAGATCGATAATGCGAAGATCAACGTCAATGGCGGCGCGATCGCGCTCGGCCATCCGCTCGGCGCGACGGGCGCCATGATCCTCGGCACCGTGCTCGACGAGCTGGAGCGCACCAACAAACAGACCGCGCTGGTGACGCTGTGCATCGGCGGCGGCATGGGGACAGCTACGATCATCGAAAGAGTCTGAGAACGTAGGGTGGGCAAAGGCGCTCTTGCGCCGTGCCCACCATCACGCACTCCGCTGGGAATGGTGGGCACGCTTCGCTTTGCCCACCCTACGAATTACCGCTTAACCGCCGCGCCTGATACCGGCTGCCGGCACCGAGGGAGCACCAACATGGCCTTCAAGAATTTCAAGCTCGAGACCGACGCCGACGGCATTGCGCTCGTCACCTGGGACATTCCGGGACGTTCGATGAACGTACTCGATGAAACCTCGACCACCGAGCTCGAGGAGATCCTGAAACAGACTACGGCGGACGCCGCGGTAAAGGGCGTCGTCATCACCTCCGCCAAGGAAGCGTTCTGCGCCGGTGCCGATCTTTCCATGCTCGAGGGCATGAACAAGGAATACGCGAAAGTCTTCAAGGAAAAGGGCGAGGTTGCCGCCAACCAGATGCTGTTCGACCAGAGCCGGCGCTTTTCGCTGGTGCTGCGCGGCATCGAAACCTGCGGCAAGCCATGGGCGGCCGCGATCAACGGGCTGGCGCTCGGCGGCGGTTTTGAGGTGACGCTGTCCTGCCACTACCGCGTTGCGGCTGAAAATCCCAAAACTCGCCTCGGACTGCCGGAAGTGAAAGTCGGCCTGTTCCCCGGCGCCGGCGGCACCCAGCGCGTGCCGCGTCTGGTGCAGCCGCAGGATGCGATGACGATCCTGCTCAAGGGCGACCCGGTCACCGTGGAGAAGGCCAAGTCGCTGAACCTGATCCACGCCATCGTACCGGCTTCCGACCTGATCAAGGCGGCCAAGGACTGGATCAAGGGCGGCGGCAAGGCGGTCGCGCCCTGGGACGAGAAGGGCTTCAAGCTGCCGGGCGGACCGGTGTTCTCCAAGGCCGGCATGATGATGTTCCCGGCCGGCAATGCCATCTACCGCCGCGAGACCTACGACAATTATCCGGCGGCGCGCGCCATCATGAGCTGCGTCTATGAGGGCCTGCAGTTGCCGATCGACGCCGCGCTCCGCGTCGAGTCGCGCTATTTCACGCAAGTGCTGCGCTCCAAGGAAGCCGCCGCGATGATCCGCAGCCTGTTCCTGTCGATGCAGGAGCTGAACAAGGGCGCGCGGCGGCCTGCGAACGTGCCGCCGACCAAGGTGAAGAAGATCGCCGTGATCGGCGCCGGCTTCATGGGCGCCAGCGTCGGCTACGTCTCGGCCCGCGCTGGCCTCGACGTCGTCCTGATCGACCGCGACCAGGAAAGCGCCGACAAGGGCAAGGCCCATGCGCAGAAGGTGATCGACGAGCAGATCGCCAAGGGCCGCGCCAAGGCAGGCGATCGCGACGCGCTGCTGGCGCGCATCACGCCAACCGCGGATTACGCTGCGCTAGGGGATTGCGACCTCGTCATCGAGGCGGTGTTCGAGGACCGCAAGGTCAAGGCGGAAACCTTCGCCAAGGCGCAGCAATATCTCAAGCCCGACGCGATCTTCGCGTCCAACACCTCGACGCTGCCGATCACCTCGCTGGCCGAAAGCTTCAAGGAGCAGGGCAAGTTCATCGGCGTCCATTTCTTCTCGCCGGTCGAGAAGATGATGCTGGTCGAGATCATTCTCGGCAAGAACACCGGCGATGTCGCGCTCGCCGCCGCACTCGACTATGTGCGGGTGATCGGCAAGACGCCGATCGTCGTAAATGATTCCCGCGGCTTCTACGCCAACCGTTGCGTCGGCCGTTACATCGCCGAAGGCAACGAGATGTTCCTCGAAGGCGTGCCGCCGGCGATGATCGAGAACTGCGCCAAGATGGCCGGCATGCCGGTCGGTCCGCTGTCGCTGTCGGATGAAGTCGCCCTCGACCTCGGGCTGAAGGTCATCAAGGCGACCGAAGCCGATCTCGGCCCCAACGCCATCAACCCCGACCAGAAGAAGCTGATGGTGGAGCTGGTCGAAAAGCAGGGCCGCCTGGGGCGCAAGAATGCCAAAGGCTTTTACGATTACCCCGAAAAGGGAAAGGGTCAGAAGAGCCTGTGGCCGGGATTATCCGCGCTGCAGCCGAAGCAGCTCGATCCTGACACGATCGATGTCGAGGAACTGAAGCAGCGCTTCCTGGCGGTGCAGGCGGTGGAGGCCGCGCGCACAGTGGAGGACCACGTCATCACCGACCCGCGCGAGGCCGATGTCGGCTCGATCTTGGGCTTCGGCTTCGCGCCGTTCACCGGCGGCACGCTGTCCTATATCGATTTCATGGGCACGCGGAAGTTTGTCGAGCTCTGCCACAAGCTCGAGGCCAAATACGGCTCGCGCTTCACTCCGCCGAAGCTCCTCGAAGATATGGCGGCGAGCGGCGAGACCTTCTACGGCCGCTTCCCGCCGAAGAAGCAGGCGGCGTAGGCGTTCTCTTCATCGTCGTTCCGGGGCGATGCGAAGCATCGAACCCGGAATCTCGAGATTCCGGGTCTGGTCCTTCGGACCATCCCGGAATGACAAACACAAACAAAAAGGGCCGGATCATCGATCCGGCCCTTTCGCATTCCCATGCTGAATGTTCACGCCGCCTTCAGCAGCCCTTCCTTGGTCATCGCCTCCTGCACCTTCGGACGGGCGCCGACACGGGCCTTGTAGGCGAGGAGGTTCGGCATGGCGGAGAGATCGAACTTCAAGCGGTCGGTCGCCCACATCAGCATGGTGAACAGATAGCCGTCGGCCACGGTGAATTGCTTGCCCATCAGGTAGTCGCGGTCGGCCAGCGCCGTTTCCAGGTACTTGAACTTGCCCATGACCCGGTCCTTGAAGAACGCCTTGGCGTCGTCGGCCAGCACCGGCGAAAACATCGGCCCGAGATTCTTGTGCAGCTCGGTCGTGACGTAGTTCAGCCATTCCAGCAGCTTGTAGCGCTCGTCCGAATCGCGAGCCGGCACCAGATTCTTGCCCGCTCTGTCGGCGATCATCTGGACGATGACCGGCCCCTCCGTGACCAGTTCGCCCGAATCAAGCGCCAGCACCGGCACCTGGCCCTTCGGGTTGACCTTCAAAAAGTCGTCACCATTCTCCAGCTTCTTGGCGCGCAGGTCGACCTTGACCAGGTCGTAGGGCAGACCGGCCTCGAGAAGCGCGATATGGGGGGACAGCGAACAGGCGCCCGGGGAATAATACAGTTTCATTGGATTTTTCCTTCCCTCGATATTATTGGCGGGATGACTAAATGCATTTGCATGGAATAGTCAAGATTGATGCAGATGCATTTATTGCGGTACACTGATGTGTGACAGATACGGATTAGGCTATGAAACGCAAACCATCGACCGAGGCGACCGCCGCCTGGATCCGCCTGATGCGGGTGCAGAGCCGGGTGCTCGATGCCGTCGAACAGGATTTGAAGAAAGCGGGCTTTCCGCCGCTGGCCTGGTATGATGCGCTATTGGAACTGTCGCGCGCCCCGTCCGGCGAGATGCGCCCGGTAGAGCTGGAAAAGCAGATGCTGATCCCGCAATATTCCACCTCGCGGCTGATCGACCGCCTGGTGGACGAGGGCCTGGCGGCGCGGCGCGAATGCAAGATCGACAAGCGCGGCCAGTTCGTGGAGATCACCGAAGCCGGGCGCGAGTTGCAGAAGAAGATGTGGGGCGCCTATTCGGCGGCGATCGAAAAGCACGTCGGCTCCAAACTGTCCGATGTCGACGCCATGAAGCTTTGCGGTCTGCTCGACCGGCTGGGCTGCTCGTGCTCCGACGTCAAGGCGGCCGCTGCCCGCGACGGCGTGCCGGCGCGATGACATCTTTGATACGTTTCGTTGGTGCGGACGCCGCCGTCCGCACCCCTTCAGCCACACGGCGCGTTCGGTCGAATCGCCAGATATCCGGATTTTTTCATGGCGCGTGACCAGATCGATATGACGCCGCTGCAATCGCGTGACGAACTCGTCGCGTGGTTCGAGGCCGGCATCAAGCCGCCGTCCGAGTTCCGCATCGGCACCGAGCATGAGAAGACCCCGTTCACGCTGGAGGGCCGCCAGCCCGTGCCGTATGAAGGCGCGCGCGGCATCGGCGCGCTGCTCGAAGGCATGCAGCTTTTGCTCGGCTGGGAGCCGATCATGGAGAACGGCAACATCATCGGGCTGTATGACGTCACCGGGGGTGGCGCGATCTCGCTGGAGCCGGGCGGGCAGTTCGAATTGTCGGGCGCCCCGCTCGAGAACGTGCACCAGACCCAGTCCGAGCTGATGGCGCACCTGGCGCAGGTCCGCGAGATCGCGACGCCGTTGGGCATCGGCTTCCTCGGGCTTGGCATGACGCCGTCCTGGTCGCGGTCGCAGATCCCGGTGATGCCCAAGGGCCGCTACAAGATCATGACCAACTACATGCCGAAGGTCGGTCAGTACGGCATCGACATGATGTACCGGACCTGTACGGTGCAGACCAATCTCGACTTCTCCTCCGAAGCCGACATGGTCAAGAAGCTGCGGGTGTCGATCGCGCTGCAGCCGGTGGCGACCGCTTTGTTTGCCAATTCGCCGTTCACCGAGGGCAAGCCCAACGGCTTCCTGTCGTTTCGCTCCGAGATCTGGCGCGACACGGATAACGCGCGCGCCGGCATGTTGCCGTGGGTATTCGAGGACGGCATGGGATTCGAGCGCTGGGTCGACTACGCGCTCGACGTTCCCATGTACTTCGTCAAGCGCGGCGAAACCTATATCGATGTCGCCGGCTCGTCGTTCCGCGCCTTCTTCGAGGGCCGCAACAACTCGTTGCCCGGCGAGCGCCCGACGATATCGGATTGGGCCAATCATCTGTCGACGATCTTCCCGGAAGTCCGCCTGAAGCGTTATCTGGAAATGCGCGGCGCCGACGGCGTGCCGTGGGGGCCGCCTGCCAGCGCTGCCGGCGTTCTGGGTCGGCCTGTTGTACGACAATGACAGCCTCGACGCGGCCTGGGATCTGGTCAGCCACTGGACTGCCGCGGAGCGTCAGGCGTTGCGCGATGACGTCCCGCGCTCTGGCTTCAAGGCCAGGATCAAGGACCGCTATCTGTTCGAGATCGCGAAGGAATGCCTGAAGCTGTCGCATGCGGGCTTGCGGCGGCGCAACCGCGTCGACCATTCCGGCCGCGACGAGAGCCGCCACCTCGAACCGCTGGAGCGCATCCTCGAAGCGGGCCGCACGCCGGCGGAAGAGATGCTGGATAAATTCAACGGCGATTGGGGTGGTTCCGTGGAGCCCGTCTATCAGGAATACGCGTTCTGATTAAACGGGTTGCCTCTTCGGGCCGTTCATCCACCGTACAGGTTGATGGCGCTCAAATGACGGCCGATCCAGCATGATCCGAACGACCGCCTGCCGGTCTTTCGAAAAATCATGCTGAATCAACGGGCTGAGGGCGGGACGACCTTTCGAGGAAAGTCATCCCGCGCTGGCAACGCGCATTCGAAAGCAACCGCAGATGGAGACTGTTCGCCTGCTCAGGGCGTGTGTGGTGGCGCTCGCCTTTTTGGCGGCGGCCGTATGCGCGCGCCCGGCGCTGGCGCAGGCCAATTTCGACCGTCCCGGCGGCGATTATCTCAGCGCGCCCGTGGTCTCGGGCGATCCGGCGGAATGCGCGCTGATCTGCGAGCGCGATCGGCGCTGCCGCGCCTGGAGCTTCAACTATCCGACCGGCTTGATCAAGGGCGCGGTCTGCTGGCTGAAGGGCAGCGTGCCGCCCCGAGTCAAGAGCGGCGATTGCTGCGTTTCCGGCGTGCGTGGCGCCGGCGTGGTCGAGCGCCGCAATGACAGTGTTGAAACCTCAATCGACCGCGTCGGCGGCGATTACAAGAATTTCGACCTCAAGGACGGCGACGGCGATGACGTCTGCAAGGCCGCCTGCGCCGCCGACAACAAATGTCGGGCCTGGACCTACGCGCGCCCCGGCTACGCCGGCAAGGACGCCCATTGCTTCCTGAAGAAGGACATCAAGCCGCCGCGAAGGAAGGCGGGGTTTACGTCAGGCGTGGTGAGGTAGCGCGGCATACACCGCCGTCGTCCCTGCGTGCGCAAGGGACGACGATGATTGTTACGGTGCATCCGCCGGCAACACGGTGAGCTCCGGCCACAGCGCCTTCCAGCGCGCAGCCTTGGCCTCATAATTCGCGACCGAAAAATTCGGTCCCGGGTTGGGCCGCGCGATCATCCCGGCGACATCGCCGTAGCCATTCGGCGCGTAAACCTCATAACCATCCCGCGTGCGCCGGATTCCGATCTGGGTGTTCTTGGTCAGAAAACGATCGATGCCATCGGTCGAGCAACGCAACGGCGGGTAGGGCAGGCGATGTTTCTCCGGGTACCAGAGATGCACGCGCGCCTGGTTGCGCGCCTCGACCCCGATGCCGCGGCTTGAAAATCGCTGCGCCAGCGTGCGGATGATGGCATCCTCGGCTTCCCAGGACGTATCGGGATCGAAATAGAACACGTCGTAATCGTTGATGCCGTAATCGACCGCGCGCTTGGTCAGCACGTTCCACACAGTCTGTACGAGACAGCCGGAGACCAGCCACGCGTCCGGCAGCGACAGTCGAAACAGTTCCTCGGTGATGATTTCGTTGATGGGATTTTGTAAAGCGGCGGTGAGGAATTGGTCTCTATCCATAGGCACGCCGCCGTAGGGTGGGCAAAAGCGAAGCGTGCCCACCATCTTGTTTCGCGATTGGAAGAAATTGGTGGGCACGCTTCGCTTTGCCCACCCTACACGTTCTACAAGTTCGCGTCGAATTCCTTCACCGCCCTCTTCGACGCCAGCGTGCGCCAGTGCCGGCGCAACAGCGGCTCGACGGTGGCGCGGCTGGCCTTCGAGAGGCGGATCAGCACGATCGGATAATCGCGGTAGTGATCGGTGAAGTAAAATGACTTCGGCCGGCTTTCCACCAGCATCTCGCGCTCATCCCTTGGCACGCCCGGCATCACCAGGCTGTCGCCGTCCTCCTTCAGCCGCACGAGCATCTTTTTGCGCACCTTCAAGGCCGGCGTGCCGTAGGAGGTGCCGTCCTCGACCTCCGGCCAGGCCAATGCAAATTTTCTGACGTCGTCGAACGTCATGGTTGGCGCCGTAGGGTGAGCAAAGCCACCGGGTCGCGCGAATGCGCGCCCGATGACAGGCTCCGCGTGCCCACCATTAAGCTCGATCGCTGGCGAAATGGTGGGCACGGCGCAAATGCGCCTTTGCCCACCCTACTTCCCGCTACGCCGTTCAGCTCAATGCACGGAAGTAAAAAACCGCGCCAGCCGGAAACCCGACGGCCAGGTCCATACCGGCTGGTTGCGCATGCCGAGATCCCAGGAGCCGACCACGGCATCGGCGCGGCCGATCAGATTGTCGATCGGCAACAGTCCCACGCCGCCGTCGCGCACGGAGACGCGGCTGTCGGCGGAATTGTCCCTGTTGTCGCCGAGCACGAACAGTTGGCCCGGCGGCACCGTCACCTCGGGGGTGTTGTCGAGCCTTCCGTTGTCGCGCATCTTGAAGATGGCGTGGCTGACGCCGTTCGGCAGCGTCTCGACGAAGCGGTAGGCCCGTTCGGTGTTGCCGCGATCGTCTTCGGCCTGCGCCAGGCCGTCCGGCTTCAAGGTCGCGGCATGGTCGTTGATGAAGAGCTGACCCTGCCGCAACTGGATGCGGTCGCCCGGCAATCCCACCACGCGCTTGACCCAGGCCTGCGAGCGGTCGCCCGGCCAGCGGAACACGACGACGTCGCCGCGCTTGGGCGTTTCGCCGAACAGGCGGCCGGTCTCGGGTAGCGTGATCTGGATCGGCAGCGACGCCGCGCCGTAGCCGTAAGGATATTTCGACGCGACAAGCGCGTCGCCGATCAGAAGCGTCGGCTCCATCGATCCGGACGGAACATAAAACGGTTCGGCGATCGCGCCCTTGGCGACGAGAACGATGGCGACGATGGCCGCGAGCTGCACGGCTTGGCCGCGCCAGCTCACCGGTTTGGCCGCGGGGAGTTGTTTCTCTTCGCTCACCACCTTTTCGTCGCTCACTAGCCCGTTCCTCCGACCGTGATCCTTTCCATCCGCAGCGTCGGCTGGCCGACGCCGACCGGCACGCCCTGGCCGTTCTTGCCACAGGTGCCGATGCCGGTATCGAGCGCCAGATCGTTGCCGACCATGGTGATGCGGTGCAAGTCGGTCGGCCCGTTGCCGATCAGCATCGCGCCCTTCAAGGGCGCGCCGAGCTTGCCGTTCTCGATCTTGTAGGCCTCGGTGCACTGGAACACATATTTGCCGGAGGTGATGTCGACCTGGCCGCCGCCGAAATTCGCGGCATAAACGCCCTTCTTCACCGAAGCGATGATTTCCGCCGGATCGCGATCGCCGGCCAGCATGTAGGTGTTGGTCATGCGCGGCATCGGCACATGGGCGTAGCTCTGGCGGCGGCCATTGCCGGTCGGCTTCATGTTCATCAGCCGCGCGTTCTGGCGGTCCTGCATGTAGCCGACCAGAATGCCGTCCTCGATCAGCACAGTGCGGTTGGTCGGCGTGCCCTCGTCGTCAATCGAGAGCGAACCACGCCGCGAGGCGATGGTGCCGTCGTCGACGACGGTGACACCCTTGGCCGCGACCTGCTTGCCCATCAGTCCTGCGAAAGCTGACGTCTGCTTGCGGTTGAAGTCGCCTTCGAGGCCATGGCCGACCGCTTCATGCAGCATCACGCCGGGCCAGCCGGCGCCCAGCACCACGTCCATTTCGCCCGCGGGTGCAGGCACCGATTCCAGATTGACCAGCGCCTCGCGGATCGCGCCGTCGGCAGCCTCACGCCACGCCTTGGTTTCGATGAAGCGCGCATAGCCCTCGCGGCCGCCATAACCCTTGCTGCCGCTTTCCTGCCGGTCGCCTTGTCCGGCGACCACGGAAATATTCACGCGCACCAACGGGCGGATGTCGCGATAGCTTTCGCCGTCAGGCCGCAAAATTTCCACCACCTGCCAGGTGGCGCCCAGGCTAATGGAGGCCTGCCGCACCCGCGGATCCTTGTCGCGGACATAGGCATCGATCTCTGCCAGCAACTTGACTTTGGCTTCGAACCCCGGCGCATCCAAAGGATTCTCGTCGCCATAGAGCCGCACATTGGTATGCGCCGGAGCAGCGGCAAAATTGCCGCTGTAGCCGCCGCGCACCGCGGCGACCGCGTCCGCCGCGCGGATCAGCGCCGGCAGCGATACGTCGGAGGAATGCGCGTAGCCGACCGCGTCGTCCTTCACCGCGCGCAGGCCAAATCCTTGCGAGGTGTCGTAGGTCGCTTGCTTCAAGCGCCCATTGTCGAAGCCGAGCGCTTCGGTCTGGCCGTATTCCAGAAACAACTCGCCGTCGTCGGCGCCCAAAAGGCCCCGCGTGATCTCGCGTCTGACGGTATCGCGGTCGAGATTGGCGCGGTCGAGCAGGGAGGTGGTGGCGAGGTTGGTCATGCAGGCTCCGATCAACACAAATGCTTGTCGCGAACGCGAGCGACCCATAATTACAAGCGCCGGTATCGTATGCGCAGATGTCGTCGAGTTCACATTACGTCGCGGACATCTGTGGTTATGGGTTCCTGCGTTCGCAGGGACGACGGCAATGAAAGATAGTCATGACCGCCGCAAAAGGGGAGGTCTCTTTCACGGCTGTTTGTCATGTCCTTTGCCGGCCGCATCCGCAAGATCCGGATCGGAATCCAGTCTGCCATGCGCATTGGCCCAGCGGGACAGCTCTTCGAACACAGGTCTCAGGGCCTTTGCCGCGGGTGTCATCTCATATTCGACGCGGGGCGGCACTTCGGCGAACACGGTCCGCTTCACCAAGCCCTCGTTTTCGAGATCGCGCAATTGTGTGGTCAGCATGTGCTGCGTCACGTCGGGAATGGCGCGCCGCAATTGGCCGAAACGCTGCTTGCCCTCGACCAACTGCCAGAGGATTTCGCCCTTCCATTTGCCGGAGAGCAGGCGAAGCGCGCGGTGAAGCTGCTGCCTGGCCCGCTCGGAGGGGCATTCCTCCACGTTGTCTTCATTGGTCTGCTTTTTCATACTACACCAGAAAAATCATCCTACTTGTCAATTTCATCTTAGTACCGAATTTTGATTTTGAAAGCCTTGGGCGCCTTAAGTCTTGGACACCCGGGGACTGCTTCTCAACATTCGGGAGTATTCGATGTCGGACGTTGCTGTGCCTGCCGGGCGCCGTTGGACCCATGTTGGCGTGTGGATTGTCAGAGGATTGCTGGCGCTGGCGTTTCTGGGGGCCGGAGGCGTCAAGCTCTACGGCGTGCCGATGATGGTGGACGAGTTTCACCACATTGGGCTCGGCCAATGGTTTCGCTATTTGACCGGCAGTCTCGAGATCGTCGGGGCAATCCTGCTGCTGCTTCCACGAAAGGCCGGCGTCGGTGCGCTGCTGCTGATCTGCATCATGATCGGCGCCGTGATCACGCACTTGTTCGTCATCGGCGGCTCGCCAGTGCCGGCGATTGTCCTGCTCGTGTTGAACGCGCTCGTGGCCTATTCGGAGCGTGAGGCGATTGCCTCTCTCGCCAAGGCGTTTTGAAGCAGCGACAATGCGCCTGTCTTTCCGCCGGGTAATCAAATGGGTCGGGCTGGCTCTGACCTTCATCGTGCCGCTGGTCGTGACGTTGTTGCTGACCGAGCCGGGCTCCGCCGTTTCGAAACCGGAGGTCAAGCGCGCTTTGCCTCCGGTGCATCGGCTGGTGCTGCCGATCAATAGCGACGATCCCACCACGATGCGCGCCTTGATCTCGACCTCGCTCAACCTTCCGAAATACTACCAGGAGCGCAACGAGCCGTTTATGATCGAGGTCGTTGCCTACAATGCCGGCGTTCACATGTTCCGTGCCGACACCTCGCCGGTGAGGGACATGCTGCAGGTGGTAAGGGCGGTGAATCCGAACATCCGTTTCGTGGTCTGCGACGCGACGAAGCAGGGCATGCAGCGCAGCGAGGGCCGTCCGATCGCGCTGATCGACAATGTTGATCTGGTGCCGAGCGGGCCCGGACGCATCATCGAATTGCAGGAAGCCGGTTGGTCCTATATCCGGTCATGACAAGCATCCGGTCATGACAAGCGGACGCGCACCATGACGCTACATCGCGGGCTAACACGCCGCACTCTCGTTGCAGGGCTGCTCGGGGCCGGCGCCTCGGTCGCGATGTCGGCTGCATCCAATCGCGCCCGGGCCGAAGGTCCGCCGCCATTCGCCACCTCCCGGCATCAGTTCATCCAGCTTCGTGGCGCGAGGCCTGTCCCGTCTGTGCCGATTCCGCGTCTCTCCGGCGGCGCGATCGATTTGACCTCCTTGAAAGGGAAGGTGGTGCTCGTCAATTTCTGGGCGACCTGGTGTCCGGCCTGCCGGACCGAACTGCCGATGCTGGACAGTCTGGCGGCGAGCGATGTCAGGAATCTCATGGTGATCGCAGTTGCGACGGATCGCGACCGCTCGGTCGTTGCGCCGTTTGTAAAGGGGCTGAAGCTTCGGCGCCTTGCGATCGGGCTTGATCCGAAAGGACTTGTGGCAAGAGCCGGCACCAGCGGCCAAGCCGACACGCCGTTCGCGCTCTATGGCATGCCCATTACCTTTTTGATCGGCATCACCGGGCAAGTCGAAGGCTATATCAGCGGTGAAGCAGACTGGCTTTCCAGCGAAGCGCGCCGGCTGCTCGATTACTACGGCAGTGCCGGTTAATTCGATCACCCGGACTTTGCGGAGCTATCGGCTCGTCCTCACGGCAGCTTGTCATATCCTTCACCCAGCCCGTTCAGGCTGAGCGGAAACCCGATGCCCTCTTCGGGCGTCTCAAAGATAATAAAAGTCGCCGTCTTGGCGCCCCGGAGCTGGCCTAAGAGTTTTTCGTCCATCACCACCTCGGCGACGCAGCCATTCGGCAGGCATCGCACAAACCCGGCGCGGCCGACGTCCTGGTTGTCGAGCTTGAGCCCAAGACCGGAGGGCAGCAGCACGCCGAGGGGGGCGACCACCCGCATCAGCTTGCTCTTCTGGTCGGCGGTTTTCAGCACGATCACGGTCAGGCCGGCGTTTGAGCGGTCCTCGGCGACCACGCTCTGGATCAGCGCGCATTGCTCGCCTTGGGCACCAGGCGGGGTGTCGCAGCGGATCTGCCAGTCGCCATGGACCGACCGCACCGCGCCTTGTGCGCTCGCCGCCTGGGTCAGGCCGAGCAGGAAGGCCACGGCGAGCAGGCCGCCGAGCCAGCGGGCCGGTTCCAGGCGATATCCCGCCTGATGTCGTCGCGCCCTATGTTTCGAACGCCCCATCCGGGTCGATCCTCTCACGATTTCCGGCAGCGCCGGCAGCACATATTGTAACTGGACTTACCCGGACTGATACGCAATGACGGCGCCTTGAAGGCAGTCCAGGAGCCAATCCGCGCCATCGAGGACCATGGGCCCGAGCGAATCAGGTCGCTCGGGAGCGCCGTGACTGTGCCTACATCCGGCAATCGGCCTGTCAAGCGGTGCAGGCCTGCCAAACGGCAGGTTTTGCCTGATTTGTCAGGAAAATCCGACGTCCGGCGAATAGCAGGTGACGCATGGCTTTGCGCTCTACTACTGCATTGCGAGAGCCTTAGAATTATGGTTTGAGAGGCTGGATTTCGACGCGTTCTAACGATCTGGCCCGGGGTACGGCAGCAATACTGTTGCAGGTACTTTCGAAGGTGTACTTCCAAAGTACCTCCGGTAGGCCGTTTGTGAGGGCGGATCGTGCGGCATTTCCGGCCATCCGGCCGAAATGCTTTGGGGATTTTTTCTAAGGGAGCGCGAGCGGCATGAAGATGTCGAAGGGCCTGATGGGCCGGCGGTTGCTGGGGTTGGCGGTAGCGGGCATGGCGCTCGTCTCCGGCGGGACGGCTTTTGGGCAGCAGCCAAAGCCGTGGGAAATCACGCTGCAGGAAGCCGCGACCCCGGTGATGGAAAACATCATCAGCTTCCATAATTTGCTGCTGGTGATCATCACGCTGATCACCCTGTTCGTGCTGGCGCTGTTGGTCATCGTGGTGGTGAAGTTCAACGCCAGGGCCAATCCTGTCCCCTCCCGGACCACCCACCACACGCTGATCGAGGTGGCCTGGACGCTGATCCCGGTGCTGATCCTTGTCGGCATCGCGGTGCCGTCGTTCCGCCTCCTGTTCCAGCAGCTCGACGTTCCCAAGGCCGACCTGACCGTCAAGGTCACCGGCAAGCAGTGGTACTGGAGCTACGCCTACCCGGATAACGGCAAGTTCGAGTTCGATTCGCTGATGGCGCAGGACAAGCAGCCGCGCCTGCTCGGCGTCGACAACGAAATGGTGGTGCCGGTCAACAAGGTGATCCGGGTTCAGACCACCGGCGCCGACGTGATCCACGCGTTCGCGGTGCCCTCGTTCGGCATCAAGATCGACTCGATCCCCGGCCGTCTCAACGAGACCTGGTTCAAGGCGACCAAGACCGGCATGTATTACGGTCAGTGCTCGGAATTGTGCGGCAAGGACCACGCCTTCATGCCGATCGCGGTCAAGGTGGTGAGCGATCAGGAATTCGCCGAGTGGGTTGAAGCGGCGAAGAAGAAATATGCGACCAACCCGGCGAACACCTACGCCTCGGCTGGTGGTCAGACCGCGCAGTAAGGCGCGGGCCAACGGACAAGCAAGGGACAAGGGCGACGGGACCTGAAAAGGTCCGCAAAGGGACTGCAAGGCAGGATTACAAAATGGCAACGACGGCAGCGACACACCACGATCACGCCCATGATGACCATGCGCATGCCAATCCGACGGGATGGCGGCGCTGGCTCTATTCGACGAACCATAAGGACATCGGCACGATGTACCTTATCTTCGCGATCTTCGCGGGCATCATCGGGGCTGCGATGTCGATCGCGATCCGCATCGAACTGATGTATCCCGGCGTCCAGTTCTTCCACGAATCCCACACCTACAATGTGTTCGTGACCTCGCACGGCCTGATCATGATCTTCTTCATGGTGATGCCGGCGATGATCGGCGGGTTCGGCAACTGGTTCGTGCCGCTGATGATCGGCGCGCCCGACATGGCGTTCCCGCGCATGAACAACATCTCGTTCTGGCTGCTGCCGGCCTCCTTCGCGCTGCTCTTGATGTCCACCTTCGTCGAGGGTGAGCCGGGCGCCAACGGTGTCGGCGCGGGCTGGACCATCTACGCGCCGCTGTCGACCTCCGGCCATCCGGGACCGGCGGTCGATTTCGCGATACTGTCGCTGCACATTGCCGGTGCCTCGTCGATCCTCGGCGCCATCAACTTCATCACCACGATCTTCAACATGCGCGCGCCGGGCATGACCCTGCACAAGATGCCGCTGTTCGTCTGGTCGATCCTGGTGACGGTGTTCCTGCTCTTGCTGTCGCTGCCGGTGCTCGCCGGCGCCATCACCATGCTGCTCACCGACCGTAATTTCGGCACCACCTTCTTCTCCGCCGACGGCGGCGGCGATCCGGTGCTGTTCCAGCATCTGTTCTGGTTCTTCGGCCACCCCGAAGTGTACATCCTGATCCTGCCCGGCTTCGGCATGATCAGCCAGATCGTCTCCACCTTCTCGCGCAAGCCCGTGTTCGGCTATCTCGGCATGGCCTACGCCATGGTCGCGATCGGCGGCATCGGCTTCGTGGTGTGGGCGCACCACATGTACACGGTCGGCATGTCCAGCGCGACGCAGGCCTATTTCGTCGCCGCCACCATGGTGATCGCGGTGCCGACCGGCGTGAAGATCTTCTCGTGGATCGCCACGATGTGGGGCGGCTCGATCGAATTCCGCACGCCGATGTTATGGGCGATCGGCTTTATCTTCCTGTTCACGGTCGGCGGCGTCACCGGCGTCGTGCTGGCGAATGCCGGCGTCGATCGCGTGCTGCAGGATACCTATTACGTGGTCGCGCACTTCCACTACGTGCTGTCGCTGGGCGCGGTGTTCGCGATCTTCGCGGGCTGGTACTACTGGTTCCCGAAGATGTCCGGCTACATGTATTCGGAAACCATCGGCAAGCTGCACTTCTGGGTCACCTTCATCGGCGTTAACCTGGTGTTCTTCCCGCAGCACTTCCTCGGCCTGTCGGGCATGCCGCGCCGCTATGTCGACTATCCCGACGCGTTCGCGGGCTGGAACCTGGTGTCCTCGGTCGGCTCGTACATTTCGGGCTTCGGCGTGCTGATCTTCATCTACGGCGTGGTCGATGCCTTCATGAAGAAGCAGGCGGCTGCCAACAATCCGTGGGGCGCCGGCGCCACCACGCTGGAATGGACGCTGACGTCGCCGCCGCCCTTCCACCAGTTCGAAGTTCTGCCGCGCGTGCAGTAAACGGTTGTTCGCGGCGCGCCATCGTTGCGCGCCGCGGCTTTAGTGAAGCGAGATAAATCTTGTCGGTAGTCGACCACAACGCGATCGATGCTCTACCTCGGATTTCCGAGGCTGATGTCGGTGATTACTTCGCGCTGCTGAAGCCGCGGGTGATGTCGCTTGTGATCTTCACCGCGCTGGTCGGTCTCTTCATCGCACCCGGCCACGTCCATCCGGTCATCGCCTTCACCTCGATCCTCTGCATCGCGGTCGGAGCCGGCGCCTCGGGCGCGATGAACATGGCCCTGGAGGGTGACATCGACGCTCTGATGTCGCGCACCGCCAACCGGCCGATCCCGCGCGGACGCATCACGAGCGCGGAAGCGATGGCGTTCGGCCTGACGCTGGCCTTCTTCTCGGTGATGACGCTCGGCACCCTCGTCAACTGGCTCGCCGGCGCGCTGCTGGCGTTCACGATCTTCTTCTACGTGGTGATCTACACCATGTGGCTGAAGCGCTGGACCGCGCAGAACATCGTGATCGGCGGTGCCGCCGGCGCGCTGCCGCCTGTCGTGGCGTGGGCTGCAGCCGCCGGCTCGCTGTCGATGGAGCCGCTGCTCCTGTTCCTCATCATCTTCTTCTGGACCCCGCCGCATTTCTGGGCGCTGGCGCTGTTCCGCAGCGACGATTATGCCCGCGCCGGGATTCCGATGCTGCCCGTGGTCGCGGGGCCTGACGCGACGCGGCTGCAGATACTGCTCTACACGATCGTGCTGGTCGCGATCGCCGCAGCGCCCTGGCCGCTCGGCTATTTCGACGCGGTCTACGGCGTCATCTCGCTGATGCTCGGCGCCGGCATGATGTGGCTCGCGATCGAGGTCTATCGCCACCGCGAAGGCAAGCAGGCGCAGCGCGCCACCCGCCGGCTATTTGCCTTCTCGATCCTCTATCTGTTCGCGCTGTTTGCGACGCTCCTGCTTGAGGTCGTGATTCGCGCTGTCGCAGCTATGGTCGGGTAGGGGGCGCATGGAACGCTTATGGACGACAAGCGCAAGCCAGATGGAATCGTCCTCACCGAGGCGCAGAAGCGGAGCCGCCGTCATCGCTCGATCGCCATTGCGCTCGCGCTCGGCGTCCTCGTCGTACTGTTTTTCGCAGTCACCATGGTCAAGGGGCCGGGCGTTCTCGTCCGTCCGTTGTGATTGAGATGCAGAACGAGCCGCAGATCAGCGAGGGCAGGGCGGAAGGCGAGAGGGTTGCCTCGCGCCGTACCCTGACGCGCGATGCGGCCGTTGCCTCGATTTGCGGCTTCGTCGTGGTGCTGATGGTCGGCGCGTCCTATGCCGCCGTGCCATTCTACAACTGGTTCTGCCGCGCCACCGGCTTCAACGGCACCACCCAGGTCGCGACTTCGGCGCCGTCTGACGCGCCGCTGGAGCGCAAGATCGCGGTGCGGTTCGACGCCAATGTCGGTCCCGGACTGCCCTGGAAATTCGAGCCCGAGCAGAACGAGATCGAAGTCCGCATCGGCGAGGTCGTCACCGTCTTCTATACCGTAACCAACCAGGCCGCGCGCGCCACCGTCGGCGTTGCCGCCTACAACGTCGCGCCGCTTACCGTCGGCGCCTATTTCCAGAAGATCAACTGCTTCTGCTTCACCGAGCAGACCATGGGCCCCGGCGAGAAGCGCGAGATGCCCGTGGTGTTCTACGTCGATCCGGCGCTGGCGAAAGACAGCGAGAACGACGCCCTCAAGACCATCACGCTATCCTACACCTTCTATCCCGTGCGCGATCCGGCGCCGAAGCCGCTCGCGGCCAGCGAACCGGATAAACGCAAGGGAAACCTGTAAGCTCGGAATTCCGTATCTGGCGGGATTTCGCGAATTGATTGTTGAGACGAATATGTGCCGAAGGGAACGGCACATCTAACGGAGAGACCGCAATGGCTACGGCGCACGCGAAGCACCACGACTACCACCTCGTCGATCCGAGCCCGTGGCCGGTCGTCGGCTCGATCTCGGCCTTCATCATGGCCGTGGGCGCGATCGCCTGGATGCATCACATGTTCGCCGCCGCGCCGATCATCTTCGGCGTCGGGACCATCGGCGTGCTCTACACCATGGCGAGCTGGTGGGGCGACGTGATCCGCGAAGCCCAATACAAGGGCGACCACACCCGCGTGGTGCAGATCAGCCACCGCTACGGCATGATCCTGTTCATCGCCTCCGAGGTGATGTTCTTTGTCGCCTGGTTCTGGGCATTCTTCAATTCCGCGCTGTTCCCTGCGGATGCGGTCCACGCCACCCGCGACGCGGTGTTCGGTTGCGGTCCGGGGACGGCTGCCGGTGCCTGTAGCGTGCCGGGCACCTGGCCGCCGAAGGGCATCGAGACCTTCGACCCCTGGCACCTGCCGCTGCTCAATACGCTGCTGCTTCTGACTTCGGGCACCACGGTGACCTGGGCGCATCACGCGCTGCTCGAGAACGACCGCCAAGGGCTCAAATACGGCCTGATCCTCACCGTCGTGCTCGGCGCCTGCTTCACCGCCGTGCAGGCCTACGAATATGCCCACGCCACGTTCACGTTCTCGGGCAACATCTACGGCGCGACCTTCTTCATGGCCACCGGCTTCCACGGCTTCCACGTGCTGGTCGGCACTGTCTTCCTCTTGGTCTGCCTGTTCCGCGCCTATGCCGGCCATTTCACGCCGAAGCAGCATCTCGGCTTCGAATTCGCGGCCTGGTATTGGCACTTCGTTGACGTGGTGTGGCTGTTCCTGTTCGTCACCATCTACGTCTGGTTCCGCGGCGCGGGACCGGTGGCCGGGCACTGATGCAGGCTTGACGTGCTACAAGGGGCGGTCGGAAGGACCGCCCCTTTCTCTTACCCTTCTCCCCTTGTGGGAGAAGCTGCCTTCGCGAAGCGAAGGCGGATGAGGGGTCTGTCTCCGCGGAGAGAACCCCTCACCCGTCGCCTCACTTCGTGAGGCGACACCCTCTCCCACAAGGGGAGAGGGAAGGAAAAGTCGATGGCTGACACTTCACCCACACTAACCCAGAGCGCGCTCCGCGGCCTCGCCTGCCGCTGCCCGCGTTGCGGCAAGGGTAAGCTCTATGCGGGCTTCCTCGACTTGCGCCCGAATTGCGAAGCTTGCGGGCTCGACTACGCCTTCATCGATTCCGGCGACGGCCCTGCGATCTTCATCATCATGCTGGCGGGCGCCATCGTGGTCACCGCCGCCCTGATCGTCGAAGTCAAATATCAGCCGCCGTTCTGGCTGCATGCGGCGCTCTGGCTGCCGCTGATCGCAGCGACCACGCTTCTGCCGTTACGCTCGATGAAGTCGCTGCTGATCGCGCTGCAATTCCATCACAAGGCGGCGCCCGGCCGGCTGATCGACCGCGAACCGAAATGACCGGCCTCCTGTCACGGCGGCCGGCGGTGGCCAGTTTTGCCATCTTCACGCTGCTGATGGTGGCGGCCTTCACGGGCCTCGGGATCTGGCAATTGCAGCGCCGGGTCGAAAAGCACGCGCTGATCGCGATGCTGAACGAGCGACTCGCCGCTGCGCCTGAGGCACTGCCGGCGCAAGCGCAGTGGAATGCGCTGACGGCGGCCAAGGACGAATTCCGACGCATCAGCTTTACCGCCACCTACGCGCCGTTGCCGGACGCGATGGTCTATAGCGCAGGCTCCGCGGTGCGCGACGATGTCTCCGGCCCCGGCACCTGGGCGTTCCTGCCGGCGCAACTCGCCGATGGCAACACCATCGTGGTCAATACCGGCTTCGTACAAAACACGATGCAGGACCGCGCCCAGCAGGATCGCGCCGTAAGACGGCTCATCACCGGTGACCCGGTGCAGCTCACCGGCTATATCCGTTTTCCCGAGACCGCCGGCACGCTGACGCCGCCGGAGAGCGCGGCAAAACGGCTTTGGTTCACGCGCGATCATCTCGCGATGGCGCGCGCGCTCGGCTGGGGCGAGGGCGGCAAGGCCGTCGCGCCGTTCTATGTCGATCTGGAACAACCGGTGCCCGAAAGCGGCATTCCGAAGCCCGGGCCGCTCTCCGTGCACCTCAAGGATGATCACCTGCAATACGCCATCACCTGGTTCACGCTGGCCTTTGCAGTCGTCATCGCGTTCGGTGTGTGGTGGCGCGCGCAGCGTCGAGCCTGAGACCCGTATTCGTCCGGACTAGCCTAATGGAACCTTTGTTCCGCACAATCATTTAGCATTTAGGGTACCACCGTGAGTTCCGGAAACAGGCTGTTCAGTGCCCATTCACGACGATCGCCATACTCCGTCACCCGCGTCACCACTCGGGACAAGGTATGGCAACGTGGATAGGATCGCGGAATTGGCTGATGATTTCGATCAGGTAGCATTGGTGGTCGACTGGTTGGACGCGTGCCGCAAGCGCGACCTCGTGACATTGCTCGACCTCTATGCGGATGACGCGATGGCCGAATGCCGGTGCGGCGAGGCCAAGGTCAGCGAAGGCCGCGCCGGACTCGAATCCTACTGGCGGCCGCGCCTCGATGCGATCGTACCCACCGCATTCGGGCTGGAGGAAATCACGCCGACCACCGACGGTGTCGTGCTCGATTATCTGAGCCACGAAGGTGCACCCGTCCGCATCGCATTCACCTTTTCGCGCGACGCCAAGATCCTGCGCACCACCTGTGCCCCCTCGGGCCAGGCGTTGTGCCGGGAAGTTGCCGCCGTTGGCGACTGATCGTTAACTCCGTTCTGCGTGTTGCGACTGTGAGGCGGAATCGCCCGCTGGAAGCCGGCAACGAATGCAGGTGCGCCCTGCCTCGCGCAGCAACTCAAGCGTCCCGCTCAGCGCTCGGACGCGCTCCAGCATTCCCGTCAGCCCCCGGCCGAACATCCGATCTGCCGGAAAGCCGACGCCGTCGTCGGACACTTCCACGATCACTTCGCGCTCGTTGATGCCTGTCGCGACATGCATCGATTTCGCTTTGGCGTGGCGGAGCACATTTGTCACCGCCTCCTGGATCACGCGATAGACCGTCTGCGACAGCAGGCCATCGACCTCGTTCAGATCAGCGTCGATCTGCGACGTCACTTTGAGATCAGGCGACTGCGCCTTCGCATTCCGCAGCAGCGTCTGGATGCTCTTCTCCAGGCCGAGCTCCTGAATGTAGAGCGGCCGCAGGCGGTCGAGGATGCGGCGGTTCGCCTGTTGCAATGTTTCGACCGACTGCAGAATGCCATCGGCCGCGCTCCTCAGCTCCGCGTTAGCGGACGGGATGGTTTCCAGGAGCGCCACCGTGTTGGCGCGGATCCCGAACAGCAGCGGTCCGAGCTCATCATGGAGCTCGCGCGCCATGTCCTGCCGCTCGTCATCCTGCAGCGATACGATCCGGCGCAGCAGGCTACGATTATCCTGACTGAGGCGATTGAGGGTGCGGGCCAGTTCGTTGGCTTCCTGCGCGCTCCTGCGGACCTCGGGCGGGCCGGCAGGGGAAATTAGCTGTTCGTAATTCCCCGTTCGCATGCGGGTCAGGCCGTCACCCAGATTCTGCAGCGGTACCAATGCGGAACGCACGGTGAAGTGGGCAATCGCCCCCGTCAGCAGCATCAGGCCAATTCCGGAGCAGGCGATCGCCAGAAATCCGATCCACTTTTCGTGGATGTCGGCGGACATGTCCGGCGCAAATACGATATCGCCGACCTGCTTCCCCTCGACTATCACGGGGAAGGCTGTCCCGATTTCGGGGATGGCGAGGAGGTGGACGAACCAGTCAGGCACCGTTCCAAGGGGAGTCTGCACGTCGGGAGGGTAAACATCGAGGTCGGTCCCGAGGCGTCGAAACCGGATTGTTTCCGACGTTCCAAGCGATTGCACGAACGCATCGAGAGTTGTTTGCGGATTGGCCGAGGCTCGAAGCGCAGCGTTGAGCGCCGCCGCGACCGTTCTGGCCGAGCGAGTCCCTGGCTCGGCTTCCTCCACAAGTTGCGCAGAGGCAAAGATCTGGAGCGAAACGGCTCCGGCCAGCAGGGCGGCCACGAACATCAGGCCGAGCGGCAGCAACAACCGCGTTCTGAGAGAAAGCCTTTCCCACATTTGCACTATTTTAGTTCCCGCAACCCAAGATTTCTCTTTTCAAATACCGCCAACCGCTTATTTATCCCGAAAGGGGATGGATGATGCAAAATTCCACCAGATCGGCAACGAAGGTATTGATCGTCGACGACCATCCGGTGGTCCTATCCGGTTGCCGTTCGCTGTTCGCCTCGGACAATTCCGTCAAGATCGAGGAGGCCACCGACGCCAAGTCCGGCCACCGCGCCTACGTTGCCAGGAAGCCCGACGTCACGGTTATCGACATCAAGCTTCCCGACGTTTCCGGTTTCGAGCTGATGCGGCGCATCCGCAAGGACGATCCGGGCGCCAGGATCATCATGTTTAGCATGAATGACGATCCGGCGTTCGTCGTTCGCGCCATCGAGATGGGTGCGCAGGGCTATGTTTCGAAGGGCGACGATCCCCGGATGCTGGTGAGGGCCGTCCGCAAGGTTGCCGCGGGCGAGAATTTCATTTCACCGCAACTGGCGGAGGCAGTGACGTTTTCAGGCGCGTCGATCAAGGCCAATCCGGCATCGCTGATGACGGCGCGCGAGCTGGAAATCCTGCGGCTGTTGGGCCGTGGTGACAAGATCGTCGAGGTCGCCGACGCGCTGGAGATTTCTTATAAAACGGTGGCCAACACCACCTCGCTGCTCAAGCAGAAGCTCGGCGCCAAGAACCATTCGGACTTGATCCGGATCGCGGTCGAGATGGGGCTCGGCTGAACGCCACTGGCATCCGCGTGGGCTGCACGGGCCGCGCCGCGCGGGCGCGACCCTTTCGCGCCGCTGCAATTCGCGCATCACCCCACAAGTTCCCGATCGTCGATTTTGTTCTGTTCCGTGGCGACCAATCAAGAAGATCAAGCGGATAGTCTGCCACCGATTGACGGGAAAAATTGGCAAAGTAACCTTGCGAAGCATTTGCAAGGAGAGCTGGATGAACAGCCCCGATATCGTAGAAGCCGCCTTTGCACGGGCCTGGAGCGTCTACCTGCTGATCCACAGCGGTATCGACGAGAACGACGCCCGCCGCGCCAGCCTCCAGCGTTTTATACGACAGCGCTGCATGGCGGGCGAGACCGACACGGAGTTACTGGCGGTCGAAGGGCTCAAATATCTCAAAAGCCTGGAAGGCCCCCGGGAGGACTAGTTCGCCGTCGCTTTGGCCGACGGCTCATCCCCGTTCGATCGGGAAAAATCGGAACAATCGATTCCCTCGCGCGTTGCCGGCATCATTGGAGCCTTGCCCGGATGGCGGCCGAAACCAGCATGGAAACCATGAAGGTCTGCACAAATCAGTGACGGACCCTTCCAGGAGAGAGGGCCGCAGGTTCGCCTGCGGCCCTTTTGTTGGGCCGGCAACAAGCATCAGCGCCGGTAACGCAGCGCCGCAACCAGCACAGCAAAGGCGGCGTGAAACACCGAGCTGCGCCGCTGCCCGGGTGAAGCTTCTTTCGCGCGCCACTGCAAGGAACGCGGTGAGATCGCTGATGTTTTGCCGCGCCATTCATGAATCCAATTCATAGGCGCAAATCAATTCTACCATCTAATAGAGGGCGCCTGCGGCCGCTAGATGTTGGGCCCGGCGTCGCTCGCATCGTCGCGCTCTATCAAACGTGAACGCCGGCTAGGAACAGCCGAAACGCGGCGCAGTTACACGAGCGCAGCCGGATATTTCACGCGGGCAGCGGTAAAGACCGCGCCTACCTCGAACGTGATCCGGGCGAAAAGCACAAACGGGAACACGACATGAAAAGTCCGAGCGACTTCGAATTATCGCGGCGTAAACTGTTGGCGGGAAGCGCCGCATCAATAGCGCTGACGGCGGCGCCATCCATCGTCTATGCCCAGGTGCCTGCCGTGGAGGCTGCCGTCGCTGAAGTCTCTGCCGTATGGAAAGTCTCCTTCACCGTGAACGGAGCGGCGCGCGGCCTTACGCTCGACCCGAGAACCACGCTGCTCGACGTGCTGCGCGAGCACCTGCATCTCACCGGCACCAAGAAGGGCTGTGATCACGGCCAGTGCGGTGCCTGCACCGTCATCGTGGGCGGAAGGCGGATCAATTCCTGCATGACGCTCGCGGTGATGCACGAGGGCGAGCGCATCACGACCGTCGAGGGGCTCGGCACGCCCGAGAACATGCACCCAATGCAGGCCGCTTTCGTCAGGCATGACGGTTACCAATGCGGCTATTGCACGCCGGGACAAATTTGCTCGGCCGTCGCAGTGCTCGACGAGATCAAGGCCGGCATCCCGAGCCACGTCAGCACCGACCTGAACGCGCCGCCGCAACTCAGCAATTCCGAGCTCCGCGAGCGCATGAGCGGCAACATCTGCCGTTGCGGCGCCTATTCCAACATCGCCGAGGCTATATCGGAGGTCGCCGGGAGGCCCGCATGAGATCATTCACCTACGAACGCGCCCGCACGCCAGCTGAGGCTGCCGCTTCCGCGATGCGCAAGCCGGATGCCAAATTCATCGCCGGTGGCACCAATCTCCTGGACCTGATGAAACTCGAGATCGAGACGCCGGCCCATCTGATCGACGTCAACGGCCTTGCACTCGACAAGATCGAGCCGACGCAAGAGGGCGGACTACGCATCGGCGCGCTGGTGCGCAACACCGATCTCGCCGCGGACACGCGCGTGCGGCGCGACTACGGCGTATTGTCGCGCGCGCTGCTCGCGGGCGCCTCGGGGCAACTGCGCAACATGGCGACGACGGCAGGCAATCTGCTGCAGCGAACGCGCTGCCCTTACTTCTATGACACCAATCAGTCCTGCAATAAACGGAAGCCCGGCAGCGGCTGTGCGGCGATCGGCGGCTTCAGCCGCCAGCATGCTGTCGTAGGCGCAAGCGAAGCCTGCATCGCGACCCATCCGAGCGACATGGCGGTGGCGATGCGCGCGCTCGATGCCACCGTCGAAACCGTGCGGCCCGACGGCGCGACGCGAGCGATCCCGATTGCCGAATTTTACCGTCTGCCCGGCGATACGCCGCATATCGAAACGACGTTGATGCCGGGCGAATTGATCACGGCGGTGACGCTGCCAAAACCCGTCGGCGGCAAACAGATCTACCGCAAGGTGCGCGACCGCGCCTCCTACGCCTTCGCGCTGGTATCGGTGGCTGCGATCGTGCAGCGCGACGGAACGGGGCGTGTCGCGCTCGGCGGCGTCGCGCACAAGCCATGGCGTGTCGAGGCGGCCGAGGCCCAGATGCCGCGTGGCGCCAAGGCGGTCGCCGCACAGTTGCTCGCCGACGCCAGGCCAACGCGCGAGAATGCATTCAAGGTTGCGCTGGCCGAACGCACGTTGGGCGCCGTGCTGGCTGAAGCGAAAGGCTGATCCGAAAGGTTGATCCATGAGATTCGAAACCGCTGCCACAATCAATCCGATCGACCAGCTCAAGGTGGTCGGTAAGCCCGCCGATCGCATCGATGGTCCGCTCAAGACCACGGGCACCGCGCGTTATGCCTACGAGCACCACGAGGGCGTCCCAAATCCGGCTTACGGCTACGTGATCGGCTCGGCCATCGCCAAGGGCCGGATCACCGGTATGGATCTCACCGCCGCCAAGTCGGCACCCGGTGTGCGCGCCATCGTCACGGCTGATAATGCCGGCAAGCTCGGCAAGGGTGACCGCAACACCGCGAAGCTGCTCGGCGGTCCCGACATCGAGCATTACCACCAGGCGATCGCGCTCGTGGTTGCCGATACCTTCGAGCAGGCCCGCGCCGCCGCGGAACTCGTCCGCGTCGACTATGTCCGAACGGATGGCGCCTTCGATCTCGCGGCGGTCAAGGACATTGCCAAGCCCCGGGCCGTGTTCGGCGGTCCGGCTGATACCGCGGTCGGTGATTTTGCCGACGCATTCGCCGCAGCGCCGGTTCAACTCGACGCTAGCTACACCACGCCCGATCAGGCGCATGCGATGATGGAGCCGCATGCCTCGATCGCCGCCTGGAATGGCGACAAGCTCACGCTCTGGACCTCGAACCAGATGATCGCCTGGGGAGTGGGGGAGGTGGCGAAGACGCTGGACATTCCGAAGGAGAACGTTCGCCTGATCTCGCCCTTCATCGGCGGCGGCTTCGGTTCGAAACTGTTCGTTCGTTCGGATGCATTGCTCGCGGCACTCGGCGCGCGCGAAACCGGGCGGCCTGTGAAGGTGGCGCTGCCGCGGCCCTTTGTCTTCAACAACACCACACATCGTCCCGCAACGATCCAGCGCATCCGCATCGGCGCGGCCAGGGATGGCAAAATCTCGGCCATCGGTCATGAAGAGTGGTCCGGCAATCTGCCCGGCGGCAGGCCCGAGGGCGCGGTCGCCCAGACACGGCTGCTTTATGCCGGCGCCAACCGCATGACCGCCACGCGGCTCGCCGAGCTAAGCTTGCCCGAAGGCAACGCCATGCGCGCGCCGGGCGAGGCATCGGGCATGATGGCGCTTGAAATCGCGGTTGACGAAATGGCCGAGCGGCTCGGCATGGATCCGATCGAGTTCCGTATCATCAACGATACCCAGGTGGATCCGGAAAAGCCCGAGCGGCCGTTCTCGCAGCGCCGCCTCACCGAGTGCCTGCGGACAGGTGCGGGGCGCTTCGGCTGGAACAAGCGCAATCCGCAGCCGGGCAGGGTCCGCGACGGGCGTTGGCTGGTCGGCATGGGCGTCGCTGCCGCGTTTCGCAACAATTTGCTGACGAAGTCGGCCGCACGCGTGCGGCTCGACAACAACGGCGTTGTTACCGTCGAGACCGATATGACCGACATCGGCACCGGCAGCTACACGATCATCGCGCAGACCGCGGCCGAGATGATGGGTGTGCCGATGGAGAAAGTAGTGGTGCGTTTGGGAGACTCGAACTTCCCGGTGTCATCAGGCTCCGGCGGACAATGGGGCGGCAACAACTCGACCGCAGGCGTTTATGCCGCATGCGTCAAGCTGCGCGAGGCGGTCGCGCAAAAACTTGGTTTCAACTCGGCGGAAGCGGAGTTCACTGATGGTGAGGTTCGCTCGGGTAATCGCCGCGTGCCGCTGGCGCAGGCCGCGGGCGGTAGCGGCCTAGGTGCCGAGGACGGCATTGAGTACGGCGACATCGACAAGAAGTACCAGCAATCGACCTTCGGCGCGCACTTCGTCGAAGTCGGCGTCGATGCTGCCACGGCCGAGATCCGGGTGCGGCGGATGCTCGCGGCCTGTGCCGCCGGCCGCATTCTCAATCCGAAGACCGCGCGCAGCCAGGTGATCGGCGCGATGACCATGGGCGTGGGCGCGGCGCTGATGGAGGAACTCGTCGTCGACGAACGCGCCGGCTTCTTCGTCAATCATGACTTGGCCGGGTACGAAGTGCCGGTTCACGCCGACATTCCGCATCAGGACATGATCTTCCTCGACGAGACCGACCCGATGTCGTCGCCGATGAAGGCCAAGGGCGTCGCCGAGCTCGGCATCTGCGGCGTGGCGGCGGCGGTCGCCAACGCCGTCTACAACGCCACCGGCGTCCGCGTGCGCGACTATCCGATCACGCTCGACAAGCTGCTGGAGGAAATGCCGGACGTCGGTTGAGCTTGAGCGAACGCGTATTGAACTTCGAGGCTTGACCCAGGGCATCCGCAAGGGAAGCGCCACCTGATCTGGCATGGCAGGAATATGGCGGTGGATGAGAACCATTCTTCAAGGCTAGCGCGCCAATCGTTCAAAAAACGCGCTATGAATGGACCATGGAGAATCCGCGCCCCCTGCCGTTCTCGGCATTCGAATGGCTGCTGTCCGGGCGGTACTTGCGGGCGCGTCGCAAGGAAGGCTTCATTTCCGTTATCGCCGGTTTTTCCTTCCTCGGCATCATGCTCGGCGTTGCGACGCTGATTATCGTGATGGCGGTCATGAACGGCTTCCGCAAGGAGCTGGTGGGCAAGATCGTCGGCCTGAACGGCCACCTTCTGGTGCAACCGCTGGAGCAGCCGTTGACGGACTGGGAGGACGTCACCGAGCGCATCAGTCAGGTTCCAGGCATACGGCTCGCCGTTCCCGTGGTGGACGCTCCGGCCCTCGCATCGTCGGCGCACAACGCCTCCGGCGTGCTCGTTCGCGGCATTCGCTCCGACGATCTCAACAAATTGGCCGCGATCGCCGGCAACGTCCAGCAGGGCTCGCTGGAAGGATTCGACCAGGGGCAAGGGGTCGCGATCGGACGCAGGCTTGCCGATCAATTGTCGCTGCGTGCCGGCGACAACATCACGCTGGTCGCGCCAGATGGCGCGAGGTCGAAGGGCACGACGGCGCGGATCAAGCCGTACAAGGTTGCGGCGGTGTTCAGCATCGACATGTCAGAATATGATTCCGTCATGGTCTTTCTGCCGCTCGCCGAGGCGCAGGCCTATTTCAACCGCGCCGATGACGTGAGCGCCATCGAAATTTTTATCGACGGCAGCCCTGACCGGGTCGACAGCTTCCGAAGGCCGGTGGCTGACGCCGCGGGAAGGCCGGTGTTCCTCGTCGACTGGCGGCGGCGTACCTCGGCCTTCTTCGCCGCACTTCAGGTCGAACGGAATGTCATGTTCCTGATCCTGACCTTGATCGTGCTGGTCGCCGCGCTGAACATCGTGTCGGGCCTGATCATGCTGGTGAAGGACAAGGGCAGCGACATCGCGATTCTGCGCACCGTGGGCGCCTCGCGAGGGGCAATCATGCGGATATTCCTGATCGCAGGTGCTGCGATCGGCGTGCTCGGCACGGTGACCGGACTGCTCGTCGGCATGCTGGTTTGCCTGAATATCGAAACGATCCGGCAATTCCTGTCCTGGCTGACCAATACCGAGCTGTTTCCACCAAAACTCTACTTCTTGTCGAAGCTGCCGGCGGAGATCGATTTTGGCGAAACCGCCGCCGTCGTGGTCATGGCATTGACGCTGTCGTTGCTCGCAACGCTCTATCCATCCTGGCGCGCCGCGCGGCTCGATCCGGTCGATGTGCTTCGATATGGGTGAGGGCTGACCCAAACTCGGTTGTCGTCACCCGCGAAAGCGGGTGACCCAGTATTGCAGAGGCAGCAGTAGTTGAGCCGATAGGCCGCGGCGTACTGGATCCCCGCCTTCGCGGGGATGACGTCGTGTGTGTGGCCCGCTATCCATAGGATTGCGCATTTTGCGGTAGTCGCGTCCTTCCTTTTTCGCCCACGAGCCATTTCCCCTTCGCCGCAAAACCCATTATGGTGCGCCCTCGCTTCGCGCTTGGCGAAATCTAATTCATGACTAATATCAAAGGCTTGGCATAAGGCTTGCGCCTTTGGAGGGTGGTTTGACGCGCTATATTTCGACGCGGGGGGAAGCCCCCGTCCTGGGTTTCTGCGATGTGATGCTGACCGGGCTCGCCCGCGACGGCGGCCTCTACGTGCCCGAGGTCTGGCCGCAATTATCGAGCGAGACCATCGCCTCCTTCTTCGGCCGGCCCTATTGGGAAGTTGCCGTTGACGTCATCAAGCCGTTTGCCGCGGGCGAAATTTCCGACGCCGATGTCGGCCGCATGGCGAATGAGGCTTATGCGACGTTCCGCCATCCCGCGGTGGTGCCGCTGAACCAGGTCAGTCCCCATCAATTCGTGCTGGAGCTGTTCCACGGCCCGACGCTGGCGTTCAAGGACGTCGCCATGCAGTTGATCTCGCGGCTGATGGATCACGTGCTGGCCAAGCGCAATCAGCGCACCACCATCGTGGTCGCGACCTCAGGCGATACCGGCGGCGCCGCGGTCGATGCGTTCGCCAATCTCGACAATGTCGACCTGGTCGTGCTGTTCCCGAACGGGCGTATCTCCGACGTGCAGCGGCGAATGATGACGACGACGGGCGCGTCCAACGTGCATGCGCTGGCGATCGAGGGCACCTTCGACGACTGCCAGGCACTCGTGAAGGCGATGTTCAACCATCACGGCTTTCGCGATGCGGTCTCGCTGTCCGGCGTCAATTCGATCAACTGGGCGCGGATCGTCGCGCAGGTGGTGTATTACTTCACGTCGGCGGTGGCGCTCGGCGCGCCCGCGCGTACCGTGGACTTCACTGTGCCAACGGGAAATTTCGGCGACATCTTTGCGGGCTACGTGGCGAAGAGGATGGGCCTGCCGGTGCGCTGGCTGCGAATCGCCTCCAACGTCAACGACATCCTGCCGCGCACGCTCAAGACCGGCATCTATGAAGTCCGCGAGGTTCATGCCTCGGCGTCACCGTCGATGGACATCCAGGTTTCCTCGAATTTCGAACGGCTGTTGTTCGAGGCGAGCCGCCGCGACGCCGACGGTGTCCGCCGGCTGATGGCCTCGCTAAAACAGTCCGGCCGTTTCGTGCTGCCGGATGCCATGCTGGCGGCGATCCGCGAGGAGTTCGACGCCGGCCGCGCCGACGAGACCGAGACGTCGGCCGCGATCCGCGCCGCCTGGCGCGAGGCCGGGGACCTCGTCGATCCCCATACGGCGGTGGCGCTGGCGGTGGCCGATCGCGATACCTCGGATTCGAAGATCCCCAACATCGTGCTGTCGACGGCGCATCCGGCCAAGTTCCCTGACGCGGTGGAAGCTGCGTGCGGCGTGCGGCCGCAACTGCCGGCCTGGCTCGACGGCCTCATGACCAAATCCGAACACATCACGGTGATGAAAAACGATTCAGCCGAGGTGGAGCGATTCGTGCGCTCGGTCAGCCGCGCCGCGAAGCAGGGAGTTGCCGGATGAGCGTTGATATCACCAAGCTGCCATCCGGCCTGACCGTCGTCACCGACACCATGCCGCATCTGGAAACGGCGGCGCTCGGCGTCTGGGCCGGCGTCGGCGGCCGCGACGAAAAGTCGAACGAGCACGGCATCTCGCATCTCCTGGAACACATGGCCTTCAAGGGCACGACGCGGCGCTCCTCACGCGAGATCGTGGAAGAAATCGAGGCGGTCGGCGGCGACCTCAATGCCGGGACCTCGACCGAGACCACGGCCTATTACGCGCGGGTGATGAAGGCCGACGTGCCGCTCGCGCTCGACGTGCTCTCCGACATCCTCACCAATCCGTCCTTCGTGCCGGACGAACTCGAGCGGGAGAAGAGCGTCATCGTGCAGGAGATCGGCGCGGCGCAGGATACGCCCGACGATGTCGTGTTCGAGCACCTCAATGAGCTCTGCTTTCCAGACCAGCCGATGGGCCGGTCGCTGCTCGGCACCGCGAAGACGCTGAAGAATTTCGATCGCGACATGTTGCGCGGCTATCTGGCGACGCATTACCGCGGCCCCGACATGGTGGTCGCGGCCGCCGGCGCGGTCGACCACAAGCGCGTGGTGGAGGAAGCGGCGCAGAGATTTGCCAGCTTCGACGCCACGCCGGCGCCGAAGCCGCAACCGGCGATGTTCGGCGAGGGCGGCTCCCGCGTGGTACACCGCGACCTCGAACAGGCGCATTTGACGCTGGCGCTCGAAGGCGTACCGCAGACCGACCTGTCGCTGTTCTCGCTGCAGGTCTTCACCAACACGCTGGGCGGCGGGATGTCGTCGCGGCTGTTCCAGGAAGTGCGCGAAAAGCGCGGCCTGTGCTATTCGATCTACACCTTCCACGCACCCTATACCGACACCGGGTTCTTCGGCCTCTACACCGGCACCGATCCCGGCGACGCCCCCGAGATGATGGAGGTCATCGTCGACGTCATCAACGACTCCGTAGAAACCCTGACCGAAGCCGAGATCGCTCGCGCCAAGGCGCAGATGAAGGCGGGGCTGTTGATGGCGCTGGAAAGCTGCTCGTCCCGGGCCGAACAGCTTGCGCGGCACGTGCTGGCCTATGGACGGCCGCTGACGGTGGAGGAGCTGGTCGCCAGGATCGATGCGGTCTCCATCGAATCGGCCCGCAACGCGGCGCACGCGCTATTGTCCCGCAGCCGGCCGGCGGTTGTCGCGCTTGGCAGCGGAAGGGGTCTGGACACGGCGGTGTCTTTTGCGGAAGGATTGACGCGGTCGAAGGCGAAAACCCTTCTACATTGAGGTAGGGCGGGGGAGAGTGGGCATGGCCCTGTTTCGTTTGCCAACCAGCGGACCGGCTGCGCTCGTACCGCGTGGCCATGGCCTCCTGCTGCGAGCTCCCCAGATGGCGGACTTCCCGCAATGGGCGCAATTGCGCGAACAAAGCCGGACCTATCTGACGCCATGGGAGCCGATCTGGCCATCGGACGATCTGACCCGCGCGGGGTTCCGCCGCCGGCTGCGCCGCTACGCCGAGGATATCGCCGCCGACCGCTCCTATCCCTTCATCATCTTCCGTGAGCGTGATGGCGCCATGATTGGCGGCATCACGCTCGCCAATGTCCGCCGCGGCATCGTGCAGGCCGGGACCATCGGATATTGGGTCGGCGAGCCTCACGCCTGCCGCGGCTACATGACCGCGGCGCTGCGGGTGCTGCTGCCGACGCTGTTCGGTGAGCTCAATCTGCACCGCATCGAGGCGGCCTGCATTCCCTCCAATACGCCGTCGATCCGGGTGCTGGAGAAGTGCGGCTTCACCCGCGAGGGGTTGGCGCGGCGCTATCTCTGCATCAACGGCATCTGGCAGGACCATCTGCTGTTCGGCCTGCTGCATGAGGATTTCCGCGGCTGAACCGTTGATTTCTAAGCCTTTTGGGTGCCTTGGGTTCGCCGCCATTGGGCTGCTATAACGCCGCGGGAATAGACGATGATGGGGATGGCAGGGACGTCGCATGGGTGACAATCGTTTGCTCAGGGTAGCGATCGCGGCTGCGGTCGCGGGCGGGCTGGCTTGTACGATGGCCACGCCGGCATCGGCGCAATCGCTGACCGATCGTTTCAAGAGCCTGTTCGGGGGAAAATCGGACGAGCCGGCCACAGACGCGCCTGCCGCGCCGGTACCACAGGACACCGGCGACCTGACCTGTCCGCCGGTCACAGTCAGGTCAGGCGCTTCCACCTACGCCGTCGCCGCCCCCGGCAAGCAGCCAGTCGGCAACGACCTGCGGTTCCAGGCAACGATCAGCAAGATGGCCCGCGAATGCAGCGTCAATGGCGGCGTGATCACGGCGCGGATCGGCATTCAGGGCCGCGTCATCGCGGGTCCCGCCGGCGCGCCGGCTTCGGTCCAGGTCCCTATACGTGTCGCGGTGGTGCACGGCGGCGTATCTGAGAAGACCATCGCCACCAAGGCCTACCAGACCACGGTCAACATGACCGAAAGCGGCAGCGAGCCGTTCACGCTGGTGGCCGAAGATCTCACCTATCCGGTGCCCCCGGGCGCCGCCGGCGACAGCTACATCTTCTACATCGGGTTCGACCCGCAGGCCCTGAAGCCCGAGCGCCCGGCGCCGAAAAAGAAGAGGCAATAAAAAAGCCGGCGCGATCGTCTCGCGCCGGCTTTTGATTGATGGTGGAAAGCGCTCAGTTCAGCTTGGCGCGAACCTCGGCAATGCCCTTGGCGAGCAAGTCGTCGGCAACCGAGCCCTTGACCGACTGCGACAGGATGGTCGAGGCGGCTTCGACCGCAGCGTTGGCGGCGGCGGCGCGGACGTCGGCCAGCGCCTGGGCTTCGGCAAGCGCAATCTTGCTCTCGGCGGTCTTGGTGCGGCGGGTGACGAAGTCTTCCATCTTGGCCTTGGCTTCGGTCGCGATGCGCTCGGCTTCGGCCTTGGCGTTGTCGACGATCTCCTCGGCCTCGCGCTCGGCGCTGGCGCGGCGGGTCTGGTACTCGCCGAGCAGCTTGGCGGCCTCCTCTTTCAGACGGCGGGCGTCGTCAAGTTCGGCCTTGATGCGTTCGCTACGATGATCGAGCGCCGTCAGCACCGTCTTGTGGATGCCGAGATAGGCAAACAGCACCATCAGGATGACGAAGGCGATCGCGACCCAGGTTTCCGGTTCGGTGAACATCGGTCTATCCCTTCAACGATGCATCGACGGCTTTGCTCACCGCCTTGCTGTCGGGCAGCACGCCGGTGAGGCGCTGGACGATCGCGCCGGCTGCATCCGCTGCGATGCCGCGGACGTTGCTCATCGCGGCTTCCCGTGTCGCCGCGATCTGCTTCTCGGCGGCGGCAAGCTTGGCGGTGAGCTGGTCTTCCAGCGTCTTGCGTTCGGCTTCCGCGGCCGCGTTCAGCTTCTCGCGGGTCTCGCTGCCGATGGCCTGGGCGCGGGTGCGAGCGGAAGCGAGTTCGGTCTCATACGCTTTCAGCGCTGCGTCCGACTCGTCTTTCAGCTTCTGCGCCGCCGCCAGATCGCCCTCGATTGCGTTCTGACGTGCGTCGATCACGCTTTCGACGCGCGGCAGCGCAAAGCGGGACACGATCACATAGAGCGCGACGAACGCGATGGCGAGCGACACCAGTTGCGAAGCAAACGTGCTCGACTCGAACGGAGGAAATCCTCCGCCGTGTCCGCCGTCGGCTTCGGTATGGGCGCCGGTGCCCTTGGCCGGGGTACCAGGACTTTTTTCAGCCACGGGGGTCTCCTGTTGCTGTCAGCGCGCCGCCCGGAGGCGGCGCGAGTGGGTGCAGCTCAGAGCGGAACGAACAGCAAGAGCAGCGCGATCAGCAGCGAGAAAATGCCGAGCGCTTCGGTCACGGCGAAGCCGAAAATCAGGTTGCCGAACTGGCCCTGGGCCGCCGAAGGATTGCGCACGGCAGCAGCGAGGTAGTTGCCGAAGATGATGCCCACGCCGACGCCCGCGCCGCCCATGCCGATGCATGCGATGCCCGCGCCGATAAGTTTAGCTGCTGCCGGTTCCATTTCTATAGCTCCTTGAGGGGTAAGACAAAGGTGTGGGTGGGAATTCCCCGGACCGCTTAGTGTCCCGGATGAATGGCGTCGTTGAGATAGATGCAGGTCAGGATCGCGAACACGTAGGCCTGCAGGAACGCGACCAGGAGTTCGAGCGCGGTCAGCGCTACCGTGAGCGCCAACGGCAGCATGCCGCCGACCCAGCCGAGCGCGCCGAGCGACACGCCGAGCATCGCGACGAAGCCCGCGAACACCTTCAGCGCGATGTGGCCCGCCAGCATGTTGGCGAACAGACGTACGCTGTGGGAGACCGGCCGCAGGAAGAACGACAGGATTTCGATGAACATGACCAGCGGCAGGATGTAGATCGGCACGCCGGAGGGCACGAAAATCTTGAAGAACTTGAAGCCGTTCTTGTAGAGCCCGTAGATCAGGACGGTGAAGAAAACCAGGAGGGCCAGCGCCGCGGTGACGATGATGTGGCTCGAAACCGTGAACGTGTAGGGGATGATGCCGATCAGGTTCGAGATGCAGATGAACATGAACAGCGAGAAGATCAGCGGGAAGAACTTCATGCCTTCCGAGCCGGCGGTAGAGCGGATCGTCGAGGCGACGAACTCGTAGGAGATTTCCGCGATCGACTGCAGCCGCCCGGGAACCAGTTGCCGTCCCGCCATGCCGCCGATCATCAGCAGCGAGATCACCGCTACCGAGAGGAACATGTAGAGCGAGGAGTTGGTAAAGGCGATCGTTTGGTTGCCGATATGGCCGATCGTGAAGAGGGGTTCGATATTGAACTGGTGGATCGGGTCGATTTTCATCCGCGCGGCTCTTTATCCACCGGCCTGGCCGGCAATCGAATTTCAAATGTCGTGACTTCCCGTCGATGCTCAGCGCCTGCGGGAAGCTACGCCTGCAGATCTCACCACGTTGACCACACCGGCGACGAAGCCGAGCAGCAAAAACACGATGAAACCGAACGGCGACGTCGACAACAAACGGTCGAACCCCCAGCCAATCGCCGCCCCGACGACAACGCCCGCAACCAACTCCGAGGAAAGCCGGAAACCCAGCGCCATCGCAGATGCTCTGGCAGCCCTGTCTCCGCTTTCAGTTCCGGGTTGATCAGTCTTGAGTTTCCGGCTGTCACGAATTTCGGACAACCGTTGATCCAGACTTCCGAGCCTTGCGGAAAGCGCAGCTTCGTCGGAAGACGGCTGATCGCGATTCCCACTTGCGTTGTCGTTCTTGTCTTCGGCCATGCCCAAGACTCTAAACGATGCCAACGGTTGATGGAAATTACGCCCGTCACCCTTGAAAGCCGCGCGGACCATACTTACCGCGTCTAATCAAGTCAAGATTACGCCGTAACCAGCTAGTGCTTTGATTTTTCTGGAATTATTCGAATGTCGTCTGCGGCCCTGTGGACCCGCGATCGCAGTGCAGCAGTATTGCCACAGGGATCGATCTTGCGCGGATTTGGGCGGTCTGCTGGGATACCCTAAGCGAAGCGAAAATCCCCGTCCCTGGAGCCCGCATGCCGCGTCAGGTCGATTACTATTTCTCGATCCAATCGCCATGGGCCTATATCGGCCATCAGCCCTTTCGTGACCTGGTAAGTACCTACGATCTCAAGGTTAATCACAAGCCGGTGGTGCTGGTCGATCTGTTCTCGGAGACCGGCGGCTTGCCCTTGATGAAGCGCCATCCGGTGCGGCAGCGCTATCGGATGGTCGAACTGCAGCGCTGGCGCGACAAGCGCGGATTGAAATTCCACCTGCAGCCGCCGAACTGGCCATTCAATGCGCGCCTGGCCGATGGCGTCGTGATTGCGGCGCTGGAGGCCGGCCTCGACCCCGACCGATATCTGCGACGGGCCTTTGCCGGCGTCTGGGAAGAGCAGCTCAACCTCGCCGATCCCGCAACGATTGCGAAACTCGCCGATGAATCGGGGCTGCCCGGCAAGCAACTGGTGGAGCGATCAGGCTCGGAAGAAATTAGCGCAGCCTATGAGCAGAACCGGCAGGACGCGCTCTCGGCTGACGTGTTCGGTTCGCCGGTCTACGTGCTGGATGGCGAGGTGTTTTGGGGGCAGGACCGCATCGAATTGCTCGGAGACGCGTTGAAGTCCGGCCGCGCGCCCTATAACTCGGTAGTGTAAGGGCGCCTTGAAAGCGCCCCGACGGTCGAGGAAACCGGTACTGTCCTGAGGCGGGAGCAAGCCCATGAGCAGAGCGAAATCGTCCTCGAAATTGCCCGGCGTCACTGTGCTGGCCCTTTGTCTCGCCGGCGCCGGTCAGGCGCTTGCAGGTCCGATGCCGGAGACCGAGAACGGCCGCTACACGCTGTCGCCGGCAGGCGATGGCGTGCTTCGCCTGGATACCCGAACCGGCGCAGTTTCGACCTGCAACAATTCGGGTGCGGGCTGGGCCTGCTATGCCGTACCTGACGAGCGCGCGGCGATGGACGCGGAAATCGGCCGTCAGCAAGCCGACATTGTCCGGCTGCAGGCCGAGAATGAGCGGCTCAAGGCGGAGCTCGCCTCGCGCGAACCGACCGTGAGCGGCAAGACCGAGGAGCCGCTGCCGAAATCGGATTCGCTGAAGAAGAGCGAGCCGAAGGTTGCCGAGGGCGAGCGCAAGATCGAAATCCCGCTGCCGAGCGACCGCGACATGGATCGCATGATGTCGTTCCTGGAGCGGGCCTGGCAGCGATTGATCGAGATCGCCAACCGGCTGCAGCGGGACGTCAGCGGCAAGATTTAACGGCCGCTGAATTTGTAGGGTGGGCAAAGCGAAGCGTGCCCACCATCATTATCGATGCAAGAACTGGTGGGCACGGCGCGAAGAGCGCCTTTGCTCCACCCTACGAAGATCGCCCTTGATGACCGCACCCAAATCCCTTTCCCGCACTGCCCCATCCACGGTCAGCGCCACCACCATCGTGTCCTCGCTCTTGACCGTGCAAACGCGAGGCGCGGGCTTCACCGACCTCACGGCTGAAGTCGCAAAATTCGTCCGTGACGCACATGCGCGCGAGGGCGCGGTGACGCTGTTCATCCGTCACACCTCGGCGTCGCTGACCATCCAGGAAAATGCCGATCCGACCGTGCTGGTCGACCTGACCACCGCACTGAACCGGCTTGCGCCCGAAAACGCCGGCTGGCGTCATGACACCGAGGGGCCGGATGACATGCCGGCACACATCAAGACCATGTTGACAGCGACCTCGCTGCACATCCCGGTTTTGCAGGGCGCACTCGCGCTGGGTACCTGGCAGGCGATCTATCTGGTCGAGCATCGCGCCCGGCCGCACCGGCGCGAGATCGTGCTGCAGTTTGGCGGCAGCGTGGATTGAAACCGAGTGGACCCGGGCTGCTGCGCGGCTTTTGTCTTATCTAAAGTCCCATCGCCGAGAACAACAGCGCAGCGGTCCACATCACAATGGAGATGAGGGCGGTCCAGCGCGCGCACAGCAAATACGTCTCCCGCAGGAGCGTCGAAATCATCTTCTGCGCGACTGCTGGGGGCGGGCGGCTTTCCCTGCGCAGATAGAGCCACATCTCGGTCCGGCGATGGTCCTTGGTTCTGGCTTCGCGCGCCTTCAGGACAAGGACGAGCGTCATCGCCATGGTCAGAAACCCTCCGGCCTGAAAGGCGGCCCGCGGAATGAACGACAGGGCGATCATGACGCAGAAGATCGCAAGCGACGCAAAGCCGCATGCGCGCAGCACCGTTTGATAGGCAAGACGGCGCATCTCTTCCATGCCGGCGCTACTCCGTCGTTCGCAAGCAAGCGGTTCAGCGTAGCGGCTGAGCCTCCCGCCCTCAACCTCGGCTAGAGCCTTTTCGGTTCTGCTTGAATCAGAACCGGGCTCCAGGTTTTGTTTTGACGCGTTTTCTTGGCGCGAACCGGTGTTCACCCCCGGATCAAGTCCGGGGCAGGCTTTCGCTGGGAAACGCTCTAGAGGCCGATCTGGAGAAAATTGCCCACGGCGGGCAGCGTCAGGAGCGCCGTCCCGGCAAGCCAGATCCAGAGCGACACGTGGTTGGATTCCGAGGCGCCGGTAACCCGCTCGTAGATGGCCGCGGGAATTCCGCCCAGGATGACGGTTGCGGTCGAAACCATCAGCGACGCGAACATCAAGGTCAGCGACAGGTTCCCGAACAGCAGCGGACCGGCCAGCGGCTTGACGTACAGCAGCGCGAAAATCAACCAGAGCTGGTTGAATATGCCGTTGATCATTCCGAAGAACGCGATGCCAATGAAATAGAAATTGCGGTTCATGACGCCGCTCCGCCGATGCGGGGGGCGAGGTCGAGCAGCAGCAGCGTGTAGTGAAACGCGACACGCAGCCAGAACAACCAGACAAAGCCGAACAGCCACAGCAAGACCGGAGCGGCGATCTTCGGACTGACCAGCGAGACGACGGTGACCACGGGATCGGTGACCCGGCAGAAAAATCGCCAGATGTAGTTCGGCGAATCCGCATCGACCATCAGGCCGAGCAGGACACGGCCGAGCATGGTGTACATCAGCGCCGCGAGAGCGAAATTCGGCAGGTGAAAATACCAGTAAGCGGCCAGCGAACTTGAAGTACCCAAAGTCGGACTCTCCTGGTCTGCTCGAGCAATCGACGAACGGCGATATTGTGATGCGACGGCGGGCAACAATGGCAAGCGGCGGTTCTCCCCGCAAGCCGGGTCAGTCACGGTCTTGCCAAAACAAAACGGGGCCTTGTGAGGCCCCGTTTGCCGAAATGTGTAGCAGCGCTGCTAGGTCGTCTTCTCTTCGAGCACCGTCCTGCCTCGCGGCTTCCGGATGTCGTCGACATAGGCCTGCATTTCCGCCGACGGCTCCTTGTCGAGCTTGCTGACGATATAGATGACAGCGAAGCCGAGCGGAGCGCCCAACAAGCCGCAGGCGATGTTGGTCAGGTTGAACCAGCCGACCTTGTTGGCCAGCGGGTGCGCGAGCGTCGGGAAGCTTTCCATGGCGTTTGGCAACGCCATGGCCTTGGCGATATCGACCAGCGGCGCTCCCGTGGCCGGGTTGAGCAGCGACGTCATGCCGAAATACTTGACGCCTGCGCCCGGGAAATATCGCGATACCACGAGATAGAACAGGCACAGTCCAAACCCGGCAATGATGCCGCAGATTGCGCCTTTCGCCGTCGTGCGCTTCCACCACACTCCCATCACAAGTGCCGGGAAATTGCCGGCCATCGCCAGTGAGAATGCCCAGCCGACCATGGCCAGGATGTCCCCCGGCTTGGTGGCAGCCGTCGCAGCCGCGACCACGGCGACGATCAGCAGCAGGACGCGGGCGACGATCAGCCGGCGCGCCGTCGGCGCGTTGGGGTCGACCATCTTGTAGTAGACGTCGTGCGACAGCGCGTTTGCGATGGCGAGCAGCAGCCCGTCAGCGGTCGACAACGCTGCGGCGAGACCGCCAGCGGCCACGAGGCCCGAGATCACATAGGGAAGTCCCGCGATCTCCGGCGTGGAGAGCACGATCACGTCCGTGTTGATGACGAAGTCCTGCAGCCGGACCACGCCGGGATGATCGGCAATGGCCTTGCACGCGGCAATGATCGCATCGATGCTGCTTGCGTTCTTGCCGCAGATCTGGATCAGCCCGAGTTCACCCCAGTTGAACAACCACGGGCGGATGGCCGACAGATCCCGTCCGATGATGTTGGTGTAGACTTCCAGCTTGGAGAACGCCGCATAGGCCGGCGCCGAGAAGTACAGCAGGAAGATGAACAGCAACGACCAGGCGACCGACTGACGTGCCTCACGCACCGAGGGGGTGGTGAAGTAGCGCATCAGGATGTGCGGCAACGAAGCCGTGCCGACCATCATGCACATGATGATCGCGAAGAAGTTGAGCGGGGTGTAGTTGATGAAGGGCTGAATGTGCGGCTTCAGCGCTGCGGCGGTCGTCAGACCGGTCGCCAGCATTTGCTGCTCGCGCGCGGTGATGTCAACGATCGCCTGTCCATATGTGAGCTCCGGAATCGGGAAGCCGTAGTTCTTGGTGGACAGGATCACGATCGGCGTCAGATAGGCGATGATCAGCACGATGTACTGGGCCACCTGGGTCCAGGTCACCGCCCGCATACCGCCCAGCATCGAGCAGACCAGAATGCCGACAAGTCCGGCAAAGACGGCGATTTCGAACTGCATGCCGAGGAAGCGCGAGGCAATCAGGCCGGTGCCGTAGATCTGCGCGGTCACGTAGGTGAAGGAGCAGGCAACCAGCACGATCACGCCGAGACCGCGGGCAAAGTTGCCGCCGTAACGGAATGCCAGGAAGTCGGGCACGGTATAGGCGCCGAACTTGCGCAGGTACGGTCCGATCAGAATCGACACCAGCACGAAGCCGCCGGTCCATCCGAGCACCCACGCCAGGCCGTCATAGCCGAGCAGGAACAAGGTGCCGGCCATGCCGACGAAGGAAGCCGCCGACATCCAGTCGGCGCCGGTCGCCATGCCGTTGTAGAATGCGGGCACGCTGCGGCCGGCGACGTAATATTCGGAGACCTGCGCCGTTCGCGAGAGAATGCCGATGATGGCATAGACTGCGAGAGTAAAGAACACGAAGAGGTAGCCCAGGATCTTGTTAGGGACCCCGACCTGTTCGAGCACCGCGAGCAAAATTACGAAGGCGAGAAAGCCTCCGGTGTAAATGCCGTAGACCCGGCCCAGGTTGTTGAGGAAGTCCGTTCCGCCTGCAGATTTCGTAGCCATGGTCGATCCCCTCAATCTTCCTCGGCGAAGCCGAATTCGCGGTCAATCTTGTCTTGCTGTCTCGCGAACATGTACAGCATGACCACGAACACGATCAGCGAACCCTGCGCCGCCATGTAGAAGCCGAGCGGGAAGCCGAGGACCGGAATGGTGATAGCGTTGAGCGGCTTCACGAACATGTGGATGACGAAGCCGAAGAAGAACCAGACGCCGAGATGCGTGAACATCAGGCGAGAGGTCTTCGCCCAGTGCGCCTCTTCTCTCTGTTTCAGGTTTGCAGTATCAGCCATCGGTTGCGTATCCTCCTCAAGACACCGGTCAGCAAAGCCGGGATTGAATGATCGAGGGGATTGCAATCCCGTAGTACGGCGTCCCCCCTTTGCCGCTGTCCCAACCGATCTTTTGGCGGTTTGGGAATGGGAACTTCTAACATCCCGAATGGCCAGCCTTAATAATACTTTCGGGGGGTAGAGCCTGCTAATAACAATGCTGCATTGGAATCATTGGACTTTGCAGGTACCGGATTTTTCGTACAAGCTGACCTCAAGCTGGCCGCGGGACTGGAATGCAATGAAGCTGTTCGAAAAACTGTTTCGTCCCCGTCCGCCGATTCGCGATCGCGAGGCACTCGCGGACTTCGTCGATGCGCAGTCGGCGTTCATCGTGCAGAAGGGCATCTACGAATATTCGCGCGCCCGCGCAGGCCATTACGCCAAGGTGCTGTTTGCCGAGGAAGGCTTCGCCAAATCGGTCGAACACGCACGCTGGCAGGCCTTTCCGCTCGGGCTGTCGATGGTCGGCGAGACGGTAGACGTCGTATTGCGTCCGCACGCCGGGGAAGAGCGCCGGGCGGTGCTCGACCAGATCATCGCGGTCGTCCTTTCGGTGTTCGACCGCTATCCGGTGCCGCCCTCGATCGGCGAGGCCGCCTGGCAGGAGGCGCGGCGCGAACTGGCGCATCGGCTCGACCTGGTCGGCGGGCACGCGCCCAAGCGGGTGATGGACATTCCCGAACCGCTGGCCGAGAGCTACTTTGCCATGATGCCGATCCACGAAAAGCTGCGCGGGCGCGATTTCCAGACCACGCGCAACTACCTGCGTGTCAGCCTGTGTAACATCCATGACGAATTGGCGGACCGCATCGATGCGGCCGCAGTGATCGGTGCGCTTTTGAAATAGGACCGTCCGAAGCCTGCCGACGCCGGGACCGTCGAGCGATGTTGGAGGGTGCGGCGGGCGCGAGCGGGAGGAGTCGATGGACAGGACGGCCGGCGGGGCCCTGCTTTTGTCGCTCGACGCCGTTGTCATCGATACGGAGACGACCGGGCTCGATCCGCGCAAGGCGCGGGTGATCGAGCTCGCTGGCGTGCGCCTCTCGGCCGGAAAGCTCGCAGCCGGCGATACGTTTCGCCGATTGCTGCGGCCGGCAGGGGAATCGATTCCGGCTGCAGCCACCCGCATTCATGGCATCGACGACGCTATCGTCGCGGGGGCGCCGCCGTTCGCGGAGGTCTGGCCGGGCTTCAAGGCGTTTCTCGGCGGATCCGTCGTGATCGGCCACACGGTCGGCTTCGATCTGGCGGTCCTCAAGCGCGAATGCGACCTAGCCGGCATTCCGTGGTCGCGGCCGAGAACGCTCGATACCCGGCTGCTGGCGCAGATCGCCGCGCCCGAATTGGCCGGTTACACGCTGGAGAAGCTCGCAGGCTGGCTCGGCGTCGAGACCGCCGGTCGGCACTCCGCGCTCGGCGATGCGGTCATGGCCGCGCGGATATTCCTGACGCTGGTGCCGAAGCTGCGTGAGCACGGCATCCGGACTGTTGCCGAAGCCGAACGCGCCTGTCGCGCACTCACCGCCGTGCTCGACGATCAGGTGCGCAGCGGCTGGATCGACGCTGTCGACGCCACCGCCCGCGTCGATGCCGAGGAGACGCTGCAGCGCTTCGACAGCTATGCGTTCCGCCATCGCATCCGCGCCATCATGCGGACGCCCGCGATCTTCGTCTCACCGGATACCAAGGTCGCCGCTGCGCTGGCGCGAATGACGGACGAGAAGATCTCGGCGGTCTACGTCCGCGGGCCGCAGTCTGGGCCGGAGATCAGGGCGGCTGACGCGGGCATTGTCACGGAACGCGACATGTTGCGCGCCTTGGCCCGGGATGGCGCCCCGGCGCTGCAACGGCCGGTCGCCGAGATCATGAGCCAGCCGCTGGCGGCGGTCCCGGCGGAAGCGTTCGTCTACCGCGCTATCGGCCGGATGAATCGTCTCAAGACCCGACATCTCGGCGTCGTCGACGAGAGGGGCTGCGTGATCGGCGCATTATCGGCGCGCGATCTGCTGCGCCTGCGCGCAGGCGAGGCCATATCGCTCGGCGACGAGATCGACGCCGCCGCCGACGCGCATGCGCTGGCGGCGGCCTGGGCGAAGTTGCCGCGAGTCGCGGAATTGCTTCTGGCGGAAGGATTGTCCGGCCGCGATATCGCCGAAGTCATTTCCCGCGAACTGGGCGCTCTTTCTCGCCAGGCCGCGGTGATCGCCGAGCGGATCATGCGGGAGAGCGGCCGAGGCGGGCCGCCGTGCGAGTATGCGCTGCTGGTGCTCGGATCGGCCGGACGCGGCGAGAGCTTGTTGGCGATGGATCAGGACAACGCCGTGATCTTCGCGCAGGGCGAGCCGGACGGCGAGGAGGATCGCTGGTTTGCCGAACTCGCAACGCATGTCGCCGATATCCTGCACGAGGTCGGCGTGCCCTATTGCAAGGGCGGCGTCATGGCGAAGAACGCGCTTTGGCGCGGCTCGGTGGCAACATGGCAGGATCGCGTCGACAAGTGGATCACACGTTCCAGTCCCGCCAATCTGTTGTCCGTCGATATCTTCTTCGACCTGCGGGCGGTTCACGGCGACGGCGGCCTTGCCGTTGCGGTGCGTCAGGCGGCCTTCGCGGCGGCCGAAGGCCAGGTCGCGTTTATCAAACTGTTGGTCGAGAACGTCAGCGTTCCGGCGAGCCTGAAATTTTTCGGTGGGATCCGCACGGTCGCCGGCCGTATCGACCTCAAGGCGGCCGGACTGTTTGGTCTCGTTGCATGGGTGCGCGCGATGGCAATCCGCTATCACGTCATGGAACGGTCGACGTCGGCGCGACTGGCCGGCGTGAAGGCGAGGGTTCGGGCCAGCGAGAGCGATCTCGAAGCGCTTGGCGAAGCCCAGGGCACCTTTCTCGATCTCATCCTGTCGCAGCAGGTTGAGGACATCGCCCACGGCATCCCGCCTTCCAACGCGGTTGCCGTGAAGCGATCGTCGGGCCGCGACCTCGATCGGCTGCGTGCGGCACTTGCTGCTGTCTCCACCATCGATGAGCTCGGGCGCGACCTCTTGTTCAGGGGTTGACGCAACGCGTCTTTTCGAAAGCGAAGCATTTTCTCCGAGTTCCCTGTGGCTCGGCCGGCGCGGCGCAAATCCCGAGTTTGTTCATTTTTTTGCGCTGCACCATTCGAAGAAATTGGTGCCGATTAACTGCTTTTGCGCGACGTGGGAAAGGTTGCCTTGCAAGTCGCTTCCCGACAGTGGACAATAAAATTGCTGTCAATCAGCAACGACTTGCATGCTTTCCCGACCTCTTGTCGGCGCCCGGAACAGATGATCGCTGCTGCCAATACCCACCTCGTCATCGCCGATGACCATCCGCTCTTTCGCGACGCTCTGCGGCAGGCGGTTGCCAGTGTCGTGGCATCGGCCGCCATCAGCGAAGCCGGCACGTTCGACGAACTCACTGCGCTGCTCGAGCGCGATTCCGACGTCGACCTGATCTTGCTCGATCTCACAATGCCGGGGATTTCGGGCTTCTCAGGGCTGATCTACCTGCGGGCGCAATATCCGGCGATCCCGGTGGTGATCGTGTCGGCGAGCGACGATGCAGGCACGATCCGGCGGTCGCTCGATTTCGGCGCCTCCGGCTTCATCCCCAAGCGCTTCGGCGTCGAGACGCTGCGCGACGCCATCATGAAGGTGATGGAGGGCGACGTCTGGGTGCCGCCGGACACCGATCTCTCCTCGGCCACCGACCCCGACATGACGCGGCTGCGCGACCGCCTGGTGACGCTGACCCCGCAGCAGGTGCGGGTGCTGATGATGCTGTCGGAGGGCCTGCTCAACAAGCAGATCGCCTATGAGCTCGGCGTCTCCGAAGCGACCATCAAGGCGCATGTCTCGGCGATTCTGCAGAAGCTCGGTGTCGAAAGCCGGACGCAGGCCGTGATCGCGGCGGCGAAAATCTCCGGCGGCCAGTGGCGCCAAGGCACGCCGACGGGGTGATCGTGTATGGCTGGGTCGGGACGGGCGCTGCTGTTCGACATCGACGGCACGCTGGCTGATACGGATGCGCTCCATCTGGAAGCGTTCAACCAGGTATTTGGTCCTCATGGTCACATTTTCGATCGCGAGCGCGCCTCGAAAGAGCTGATGGGTTTTTCCAATGCTTCCATCAGCGAGCGATTTTTGCCGGGCCATTCGCCGGAGCGTCAGGTGGCCATTATCGCAGAGAAGGAAGAAACCTTCCGCAAGCTTGCTTCGGGGCAAATTCAGCCATTGCCGGGCCTGATGCGGTTACTTGACCGCGCGGATCGCACCGGTATTTCCATGGTGGCGGTGACGAACGCGCCCCGGCTCAACGCCGAAATGATGCTCATGGGACTTGGCATCATGCATCGGTTCAAGGCTGTCATAATCGGCGACGAGCTTGCGCACGGAAAGCCACACCCCATGCCGTATCTGGAGGGTTTGCGCGCAGCCGGCGCCGCGCCCGGCCGGTCGCTCGCATTCGAGGATTCCCGGTCCGGCGTTCAATCCGCTTCGGCGGCCGGTATCGCGACGATTGGAATACGGACGAGCCTTGGCCATGACGATCTGGTCGCTGCGGGTGCGGTCTGCACGGCCGAAAGCTTTGACGACCTCGAACTGATCAGACTGGTCGGCAAGACGATGAACTGGTGACGGCCAGCGAACGTTCGCCCAGCCGATGGCGGCTAGGAGGTCTTTCTATCACCGTCACCTGAGGAGGCCGCCACGCGGCCGTCTCGAAGGCTGAGCGGTCCGCGCGGTAGCCGTCGCATGCGCTCATCGTGGCTGCCGCCGCGTGATCCGGTACGCGCAGCGACGAGCGCCAGCGAGAATATGATCGATGCGCTCAACGGTCACGTCGGTCCCCAGTACCGCGCGGAAGACCGCAAGTTCCGAACGACAGAGACCTTGGCAAGCGGTCGCTGCCGCGCAAATCGGGCAGTGGTTTTCGATCAATAGAAAGCTGTCTCGGGTGTCTTTGGCCACGCTCGCCATGTAGCCTTCACGGCTTCGAATCCGTGCGAGGGCCGCCAGCTTTTGACGAAGCGAACCTTGCGCCCCGACGACTTTGCGGTAGCTGGCGACGGTCGCACGCTCGCGGTGCTCGATCAGCCTTTCCCGGCCCTCGTCTCCAAAGACGTCGCGCATGGATTGCAATAAATCCAGGGTCAGATCGGAGTGACGGTCGGGGAACCGCTCGTGGCCGCGCTGCGTCAACCGCCAGTATTTGCTTGGCCGCCCGCGCCCTTCGCGTTGGTCCTCGCTCTCTACCAAGCCTGCTGCTTCAAGCTTGAGGAGATGCTGGCGCGCGCCGGCCGGGGTCATGTCAAGGCGCGAGCCGACGTCGGCGGCGACCTGCGGTCCGCGCGTCTTCAGGTGAAACAGGATGCGATCCTGACTGCGGTCTTGGTCTTGACTCACGTGCCTATTTTAGAAACAAAATGCTATCTAAAATAACCCGGCTGTCTATTGCTGGCAACTCCCAGCGCGTTCGTCCGGAGGGAGGCCGCCGACATGGAGCAGGACTCAATCCGGGAGGGATGGCGATCGCTCTTCAAACCGGAACGGATTCCGATACTCGCTATCCTGCTCGGCGGGGTGCTGCTGCAATCCATGAACGTGTTGATGCTGACGACCGTGCTGCCATCCATCGTTGGTGAACTCGGTGGCGTCGCAATGTTGAGTTGGCCGACCACCGCCTATCTTGCCTCCTCTATCGTCGCGGCAAGTTGTGCTGGCGTGCTTGCGACCGCAGTTGGCTCCCGGACAGCCTATTGCGCGGGGGTAACGATATTCGGCTTCGGCGCGTTGCTTTGCGCATTGGCCCCGGCGATGGGCTGGATCGTTGTCGGCAGGCTCATTCAGGGATTCGGCGGCGGCCTGGAGGCTGCCGTCGCCTATGTGCTGGTCCGCGGAACGTTTCCGGAGTCGGCCTGGTCACGGACGATTGCACTGATGTCGACCAGTTGGAGTATGTCGGTCCTGATCGGCCCCCTCGTCGGCGGGGTGTTCGCCCATTTTGGTAGCTGGCGCAGTGCCTTTGTCGCGGCCGCGCTTATCGCCGTTGCCCTGGCAATAAGCGCCTTCTTCATCTTACCGTCGGTGACGGCCCGTAGAACGTCACCCCTGCGCGTGCCCGCCGGACGGGTCGCTCTGATCTGCCTTGCGATTACTGCAACGTCCGCCGCATCTGTCGTTGTGACACCGCTTGCAAAATCGGGGCTGATCGTCGCGGCTATCGTCTCGCTCGCGGCGATGTTGCGGCTCGACCGTTTGTCGATGACCCGCCTGCTGCCGAGCGACGCGTTTTCATGGCGCACACAAACGGGTGTCGGGCTATGGCTTGCGCTGCTGCTCTGCATCACCTTCAGCCCGCTTCAGATCTACGTGCCCATGTTCCTGCAGCAGTTGCATGGCTTCGATCCGCTCTCGGCCGGCTTTGCCGTCGCCAGCGCCTCGCTGGCGTGGACCATTGCCTCGCTTGCAACCGCCGGGGCGTCGGTACGCTGGCCGGATCGATTGATGTTGACCGGGCCGGCAACCATGGGACTGAGCCTGATGGCCATCGGGCTTCTCGTGCCTGACGCTACGGTCTCGGCATTCCTGCTGGTCCCGGCAATCGCCATGCTGGGTGCGGGCATCGGCCAATGTTGGCCCTTCGTCGCGCACCGGATTATGGACAGCGCAAAGGCGGGCAACGAGGTAGTCGCGGCATCGTCGGTCCCCACGGTCCAGCAGATGGGCTTTGCATTCGGCGCGGCAATAGCAGGGCTGATAGCGAATGCCAGCGGACTATCGGCTGCAATTCCGGATGAGGGAATGGCGCGCACCGCCTTCTGGGTGCCGGCGAGCTTTGCCGTGTCGGCGATGCTCGCCTTCCTGACCGGGCTGCGCTTGCGCGCCTTGCGCAAACCCTGAGTTGGCCTCGCCATCCTGCCGATCGCGAACATCGAAAAGAAGTGGACGGCTACTCCGCCGCCACCAACTGTTGCGCGCGCCACTGGCCGAGCAGGGCGCGGAGCGAGGCTGGCTTGACCGGCTTGTTGAGGATCGCGACGTCTTCCTCGCGCGCGGCAGCGCGGACGTTGGGGCTGCGATCGGCCGTGATCAGGATCGCGGGAATGTTCTCGCCGAAACGGCGGCGGATCTCGCGGATCGCGGCAACGCCGTTGCCTCGGTCGAGATGATAGTCGACCAGAAGGCCGGTCACGCTGTGGCCGGACGATTCGATCGCAGCGATCGCGGCTTCCGGGTCAGCCACCGCGATCACCTCGGCGTTCCAGGCCGTCAGCAATGTCTTCATGCCGTCGAGAATCGCCGGATCGTTCTCGATGCAGACGATCAAGGCGCCACTCATCGGCATCTTGGAAAGCGGCGTCGCGCTGGTGACGGCGTGGGTGTAGTTGACCGCCTTGGCGACCGGCACGGTCACCGAAAATACCGAGCCGCCGCTGACGTTGGCGTCGATCGCGATGCCGTGGTTGAGTACGCGCGCCAGCCGCTCGACGATCGATAGGCCGAGACCGAGGCCGCGGGCGATCCGTGCGCCCTGCTCGAGGCGGTGGAATTCCTTGAAAATCTCGCCGCGCTTCATCACGGGAATGCCGACGCCGGTATCGTAGACGGCGATCTGCAGGGATTGGCCATGGCGGCGGCAGCCGACCAGCACGCGCCCGCGCGGGGTGTATTTGATGGCATTCGAGATGAAATTCTGCAACAGCCGCCGCAGCAGCGAGCGGTCGGATTGCACCGGCAGCGAGCAGGGGACGAAGGTCAGCTCCAGCCCCTTGGCGCGGGCGATCGGCGCAAACTCGATCTCCAGCGAGCGCATCAGGTCGGCCATCTTGAAGCTTGAGATCGAGGTCGTCATTGCCCCCGCATCGAGCCGCGAGATGTCCAGCAGCGCGCCGAGGATCTCCTCGATCGCCTCCAGCGAGTCGTCGATGTTTTCGACCAGGCGGGAGTCCTCGCCGCCGTTCTGCCGCTCGACGAGGCTCGTGACGTAGAGCCGCGCCGCGTTGAGCGGCTGCAGGATGTCGTGGCTGGCTGCGGCGAGGAACCGGGTCTTCGAGATGTTGGCGTCCTCGGCGGTGCTCTTGGCCTGAGCCAGTTCGGAGTTCAGGCGGGTGAGTTCCTCGGTGCGGTCGCGCACGCGCTTTTCCAGCGTCGCATTGGCGCGCTCCAGCGCCTCGGCGGCCTCGAAGCTCGGGGTCACGTCGGAGAAGGTGATGACGAGGCCGCCGCCCGGCATCCGGTTGGAGCGGACCTCGATCACCATATGGCGATCGGCCAGGCGCTCCAGATAGGGCTCGCCCTCGGTGGTGTAGGCCTCCAGCCGCCGCGCCAATAGCGTATCGGGATCGCCGGCGCCGGATGCGCTGACCGCGCCCATGAATTCGAGGATTTCCTGCAAGGGAATGCCGAACTGCACGAGGTGCGGCGGCAGCGCAAGAATTTCGTCAAACTGGCGGTTCGAGCAGATCAGTTGCAGATCGGCGTCGAACACCGCGATGCCCTGGCGCACATGGTTGAGCGCGGTCTGCAGGATCTCGCGGTTGAAATGCAGCGCGGCGTGCGAATCGTCGAGCAGCTTCAACGCGGCCTTGGCGGAGACGGTGCGCTTGCGCAAGAGAAGCGACATCACGAGGCGCGAGGAGGCCGCGCCGATCGAGGAGGCGATCAGGCGCTCGGCGTATTGCAGCAACTCGAAATCGGCAGGTGCCGCCGGATCGAGGTTGCCGGGATGACCGGCCGCAAAGGTCTCGAAGGCCTGGGCCGCGCGCTCGGGGCCGAGATATTGCGCCACCGTGCTCTGGATGTCCTGCACGGTCACGGTCGTGCGCCAGCGCCGGAACGTCGGGGCGATCGGCGCCAGCGTGTTCGGCACGAACAGGTCCGCCTGCAGCCGTTCGATCGAGGACGGCTGGCGCGCGAGCGACATCACAACATAGGTCAGGATGTTGAGCGCGAGCGACCAGAACACGCCATGCATCAGCGGCGGCAGCTCGGTGCCGAGCAGTGCTTGCGGACGTAGTGCTGTGATGCCGAACGGTCCCTGCTGCAGCAACAGAAGGCCGGCCGTACTGCCCTCCAGGAAACTCGGCAGGAACAGCGTGTAGAGCCACACGGCGATGCCGACCAGCATGCCGCCCATCGCCCCGCGTGCGGTTCCCTGGCGCCACAGCAGGCCGCCGAAGAACGCCGGCGCGAGTTGCGCCAGCGCCGCGAACGACAGCAGGCCGATCGCCGCCAACTGGGTGTTGCCGAGCGCGCGGTAGTAGAAATACGCCATCACCATGATGGCGAAGATCGCCAAGCGCCTAATCTTGAGCAGGAAGTCGCCGAAATCCTTGCTGCCGTAGCGCGCCCCGGGACTTCCCTTCAGCACCATCGGCAGCACGATGTCGTTGGAGACCATGATGGAGAGCGCGACGCATTCGACGATCACCATCGCGGTCGCGGCCGACAGGCCGCCGACGAACACGGCGATGCTGAGCAGCGCGGAATTGGCCTCGATCGGCAGCGCCAGCACATACATGTCGCTGTCGACGGCGCCGAACGGGAAGGTGACGAGGCCTGCGATCGCGATCGGGATCACGAACAGGTTGATGGCGATCAGATAGAGCGGAAACAGCCAGCGGGCGCGATTGACCTCCTCGAGACTGGAATTCTCGACCACGCTGACATGGAACTGCCGCGGCAGCAGCATGATCGCGCAAAACGACAACAGCGTCATGGTCAGGAAATTGCCGATCGACGGCACGTAGCTGATGGCGCGCACTGCCTCCGGTGTCTTCATCGCCCGCTCGATCAGTTCGACGGGCGTGAACATCCAGAAGGTGACGAAAGCGCCAGCGGCGATAAAGGCCACCAGCTTGACGATGGACTCGGTGGCGATCGCCAGCATCAGGCCGTGCTGGTGCTCGGTGGCGTCGGTCTGGCGGGTGCCGAACAGCACCGCGAATGCCGCCATCGCCAAGGTGACGACAAGCGCGATGTCGCCGATCAGCGGGATCGACGAGAACAGCTTGTCCTCGGTCAGGATCGTTTCCAGCGACGAGGCCACCGCCTTGAGCTGCAGCGCGATGTAGGGCACCGAGCCCACGATCGCGATGACCGCCACGGTGGCGGCGACCGCCTGGCTCTTGCCGTAGCGCGCCGCGATGAAGTCGGCGATCGAGGTGATGTTCTGCGACTTGGCGAGCTGAATCACGCGCCGCAGCAGCGGCGTGCAAAGCCCGATCATCAGGATCGGCCCGACATAGATCGCGAGGAAGTCGACGCTGGTGCGGGTGGCGAAGCCGACCGAACCGAAGAAGGTCCAGGAGGTGCAGTAGATTGCCAGCGACAGCGGATAGATCAGCATGCTGGCGCGGCCGCGCTGGCTCGGCGACAGGCGGTCGCCGTAGCTCGCGACGACGAACAGCAGTCCGATATAGGCGAACGCGGTGGCGATTACGCCCCAGTCGTGCAGCATCGCTCTCGGGTCTCCCTATCCCGGCGCTTGGATTGCGGACGTGTGTTCGTCACGCCAGCCGGACGTAAACGCCATGGCCGGAAGAGGTGAATATAGACGCTTTGGGCCGGCAGCGCACGGCGCCACCGGCCCAATTCGAAGGGATCAGGAGGGTAGGGTTACTCGGCCGCCAGCGATTTCTGCCTCACGGGCAGCCCGAGGCGTTCCCAGACCTGCAGCAGCGCTTCCGCGAGCCGATCGATCAGGCCGTCATCGTGGTAGGGCGAGGGCGTGATCCGCAGCCGCTCGGTGCCCTTGGCGACCGTCGGATAGTTGATCGGCTGGATGTAGATGCCGTGCTCTTCCAGGAGGATGTCGGAGGCCTGCTTGCACTTCTCGGGATCGCCGACGAACAGCGGCACGATGTGGGTGTCGCTCGACATCACGGGCAGCCCGGCAGCATTGAGGATCGCCTTGACCCGGGCGGCGCGGTCCTGGTGGCGCTCGCGCTCCCAGTTCGAGGTCTTCAAATGCCGGATCGCAGCCGTCGCGGCCGAGCAGATCGCCGGCGGCAGCGCGGTGGTGAAGATGAACCCCGGCGCGTAGGAGCGAACCGCGTCGATGATCTCGGCATTGCCGGCGATATAGCCGCCGAGGCAGCCGAACGCCTTGGCGAGCGTGCCTTCGAGCACGTCGATGCGGTGCATGACGCCGTCGCGCTCGGCGATGCCGCCGCCGCGCGGGCCGTACATGCCGACCGCATGGACCTCGTCGACATAGGTCATGGCGCCGTATTTCTCGGCGAGATCACAGATTTTGGAAAGCGGCGCGACGTCGCCGTCCATCGAATAAAGGCTCTCGCAGGCGATCAGCTTGGGCCGGTCGGGGCCCGCAGCGATCAAGAGTTCCTCGAGATGGGCGAGGTCGTTGTGCCGGAAGATCTGGCGCTCGCAGCCGGCCTGGCGGACGCCCTCGATCATCGAATTGTGGTTCAGCGCGTCAGATAGAATGAGGCAGTTCGGAATGAGCTTTGCGATCGTCGAAATGCCGGTCTGGTTCGAGACGTAGCCCGAGGTGAACAAGAGCGAGGCCTGCTTGCCATGCAGGTCGGCCAGCTCCTGCTCGAGCTGCACCAGCGGATGATGGGTGCCGGCGATGTTGCGGGTGCCGCCGGCGCCGGTGCCGACGCGGGTCGCGGTTTCGACCATGGCGCCGACTACTTTCGGGTGCTGGCCCATGCCGAGATAGTCGTTGGAGCACCAGATCACGACATCGCGCCTGCCCTTCGGCGAGTGCCAGACCGCATGCGGGAAACGGCCCGCGATCCGCTCGAGGTCGGCGAAAACGCGGTAGCGCCGCTCGTCATGCAGGCGGTTGAGGGCGGCGTGGAAAAATTTGCTGTAATCCATCACAAGACCTGGAACGGAACCGGCCGTATTGGCGTGGGGCCTTTTTAGAGCCTTTCCAGCTTTGATGTCTATGCGAATTCCCACATTTCGGCACCCCTCCGGAATGCTACTTAGCCGGAGCAAATGTTGATCCGGATCAACGCGCTAGGCGACCGTTCGCTGTCGCGGGGTCTCGTGTCCCGGACGCGTCGCGGCACGCAGTGACGCGGCGCAGAGCCGGGACCCACCGGCCGCTATGGACCCCGGATTAGCAGCGCACCGCTGTCGCGCTGCGCAGCATCCGGGGAACGCCCGGCGCTCGCGCGTCAAGTAGTGCGGAACCGCAACACGCCGTCGCTCACCTCTGATGTCAGGCGGCCCTCGACCAGCATGTAATTGACGTGGGCGACCAGTTCGCCGGCGGCAAAGCCCATCTGGTGCTCGTCCAGTACATGCTTGTGGAAGACGACCGGCACCAGCTCCTTCGAGGTCTGCGGCACTTCGCGGCAGGCTTCCGCGATCAGCCGGCAGCGATCCTCGTGGTGGTCGGCGAGCTGTTTGATGCGGGTCTTCAGCCCGTAAAACGGCACGCCGTGGCCGGGCAGCACCATGACGTCATAGGGCAGGGTGGTGGTGAGGCTGGCGAGTGAGGCGAGATACTCGCCGAGCGAGTTCTGGTCGGGCTCGACCGCCCAGACGCTGACGTTCGGCGAAATCTTGCTCAGCACCTGATCGGCGGAGAGGAATAATTTGTCGGCGGCGCAGTACAGCATCACCTGGTCGAGCGCGTGTCCGCCGCCGGTGATCACCTTGAAGCGGCGGGTGCCGATCACGACCTCGTCGCCATGCGAGATGCGGCGGTAGGACGGCGGCAGCACCGAGACGCGCTTAAGATAGTCCTGGCCGCGGCCGAGCAGTCTGTCGGTCAGACCCTCGTCCATGCCGTGGCGGCGGAAGAACAACCGCTGCGCGTTGCGCCGCTCCTCGGTGCCGCGATTCTGGTGATAGACCGATTGCAGGTATTCGACCTGCGACATCTGCAACGGACAGTCGAAGCGCTCGACGATCCACCCGGCAAGACCGACGTGATCGGGATGCGAATGGGTGACGATCAGCCGGGTGATCTTCACATGCCGCAGCGGGCCCTCGAACAGGGTGGTCCAGGCTGCAATGGATTCCTCATTACCGAAGCCGGAATCGACCATCGCCCAGCCATCGCCATCGGCTAGCAGGTAGATGTTCACGTGGTTGAGCCGGAACGGCAGCTTGAGCCGGACCCAGAGCACGCCGGGCACCACCTCGACGACCTGATCGTGGCCCGGGTGGCTTTCGAAGGGGTACCGCAGTGCCTCAGCCGAGGACTGCACCGTGTCGGTTTTCGAATGCATGCTACCGGCTTAGCGGTAGAGGCGGCGCCGCGCTAGCCGAAAAACGGGCTGCCTGTCATTCCGGGATGGTCCGAAGGACCAGACCCGGAATCTCGAGATTCCGGGTTCTATGCTTCGCATAGCCCCGGAATGACGAGCGTGGGGCGACTACGCCGCCCTGATATTCGACAGGAACGCGTCGATCTCCTCGCGCAGCACGTCGGCCTCGCGGCGCAGCGCGTCGGAGGCGGTCAGCACCTGGCCGGCGGCGGTTCCGGCTTGTGCCGAGGCGCTGGAGACGCCGACGATGTTGCTGGAGACTTCGCTGGTGCCGCCCGCGGCATGCTGGATGTTGCGCGCGATTTCGCGCGTCGCCGCACCCTGCTCCTCGACCGCGGCCGCGATCGCGGTGGTCACCTCGTTGATCTCGCTGATCGTTGTGCTGATGTTGCGGATCGCGGAAACCGCGGTCTCCGTCACCGTCTGCATGCTGACGATCTGCTGGCGGATCTCGTCGGTGGCCTTCGCGGTCTGGTTGGCGAGGCTCTTCACCTCGGAGGCGACCACGGCAAAGCCGCGGCCGGCATCGCCGGCGCGTGCCGCTTCGATGGTCGCATTCAGCGCCAAAAGGTTGGTCTGCGAGGCGATGGTCTGGATCAGGTCGACGACCACGCTGATCCGCGCCGCGTTATCCGCAAGCCCCTGCATGGTGGCATCGGTCGCACCGGCGTCGTCGACCGCCTTGCGGGCGATCTCCGCCGAGGTGATGACCTGGCGGCCGATCTCCTCGATCGAGGAGGACAATTCCTCGGTACCCGACGATACGGTCTGCACATTCGCCGAGGTCTGCTCGGCGGCGGTCGCAACCGCGGTCACCAGCGCGCTGGACTGATCGGCGGTCGCCGACATGCTTTGCGCGGTCGACTGCATCGAGCCCGCCGCGGTCTGCAGGCTGTCGAGCGCGGTGCGGACGGTGCTCTCAAACTCGACGATGCGGGCTTCCATGCGGGAGGCGCGCTCCGACTTGACGACGCGGTCCTTGTCCTGCTCGGCGGAGAGCGCGCGGCTCTGGATCATGCTCTCGCGGAACACCTGCAGCGAATCCGCCATGACGCCGATCTCGTCCTGCTGGTGGGTCTGATAGACCTCAGTTTCGAGGTCGCCGCTGGACAGCAACTGCATCGAGTGCTGCAGGTTGCTGATCCGCCGCAGGATGTTGCGGCCGACATAGAGCCAGACGAACAGGATCGAACCGACCAGCGTCGCCACGCCGAGCGCGAGCATGACCATGGTCCCGAACGAGATCTCCTGACGCGCCTGCCAGGCCGCAGCGTCGGTTTCTTTCTGCACGCCATCGACCAATTGCTGCACGCTGATGCCGAGGCCGACGTTGAGCTTGCGGGTTTCCTCCAGAATGGTCTGGCCGAAATCATCCGCGTCAAGCTCCTGCTGGCGGACCTTGAAGACGCCGGTCTTGCCGTCGGCAAGCGCCAGCAAGTCCAGGGTCGCTTTGCGGACGACATTCATCGCCGTGGTCGTGGGCAGCTTCTCGACATTCGACTTCACGCGCGCCTGCGCGGTGCGGAATTCCCTCCCGATGGCCTCCAACGTATCGCCGCTGGTGGCCGACAACGCGGCGATCATGTCGAACGCCATCAGATTGCCGCTGGCGGCGATGTCGGCGAGCTGGTCGGCCGTCCTGTGGGCCTTGATGGCGTCGGCCTGCGAGAAGTTAGGGGCGGCGTAGATGCTGTAGAGTTCGGTCTGGGCGTCGATCGCGGCAGGGCCGGCGGCGGCAATGAAGCGCCGTTGAGCCTTGCGCACCGATTCGTATAGTTTTTCGTGCTGGGCGGCCAGTTCGAGCCGCTCGCGCGCGGCCGCGCCGAGGCTCTTGATCACGTCATCGATGCTCTTCATGTTCTCGTTGAGCGCGGCAACGACCGCCTTGTCGGCGCCGAGTTCGACGATCACGCCGAGCTTCTGCAGCGCGACAGTCTGGGTCTCCTTCATTTTCATGGTGCGATCGTTCAGCGCCTGCTCGCTGCGCGCAGCCAGCAGCGCCGGCCCCTGGCTGGCGAGGCTCGCGCTCTGCGCCGAGAGCTGAAGGCTGGCGGCGAGGCGGGGAATATCCCGTCCGCTTAAGTCCACCATGGTCCCGCCAAGCCGCCCGAGCATCAGTCCGGCGCCGGCAGAGATGATGATCGCCATACCGGCGATCACGGCGAAGGCGGCAAACAGACTGCCCCTGACGCCGAAGCGAATACCCTTGGTCCCCGATTTGAATAACGCCATCTGCCCGCTGCCCCGTCCACGCTACCTTGGGATGTTTCGGGCGGCAGTATCGCGATACCCGGTTAACAAGTTTGGAAAAACGGCACTTTTTTCGCCATAATTTTAGCGGCAGGCAGCTTGCTGTGCTGGATTTTTCCGTGAACCGGAAAATGTGGGACGCAGAACCAAAACAAAAAAGGCCGGCGTGAAAGCCGGCCTTCTGTAATTCTTAGTTGAAAGCGCTCAGTAGCGCGCCACCACGGGGCTCGCGAAGTTGAAGCGATAATTGACGCCGAGCTTCAGCGTGTGGTCGTCATTGTGGAAGCTTCCGAACGGCGCCAGCGCCGCAGGGGAAACGAAGCGGCTGCTGCCGAAGTCGTAATACATGTACTCGCCTTTGACCGCCCAGTTCGGGGCGAACATGTACTCGACGCCGGCGCCGACGGTGTAGCCATGGCTGTGGTTGCCATCGAGCAGGAAGGGGATCGGCGCGCCGGCGAGCGTCAGCCTCTCGCGGTTGTCGGAGTAGGCGTAGCCGCCTTTGACGTAGAGCAGGCCCGGACCCCAGGTGTAGCCGATGCGGGCGGTGACCGAGCCGAGACCGCGCTGATCATTGGTGTAGACGTAGCCGCCGGGGAAGGTGGCGGTGAGGTTGTTCTTGCCGAGCCAGGAATACTGGCCCTCGGTGCCGAGCACCCAGTTCGGCGCGAACTGCCAATCGAGGCCGGCCTGAACGCCACCGAGCAGTCGGGCGCTGGAGTCACTCAGCACCGCGCCGTTGAAGTCGTGGCTGCCGCTGAAGGCGCCGCCGAGATGGCCGCCGATATAGAAGCCGGTCCAATTGTAGATCGGTGCCGCATAGGCAGGCGCCTTGTTGTAATAGCGGCCTGCGCCGAGGTCGGCGCCAAGGGCGGGTGCGGCGGCGGTGAGGGCAGCGAAGGCCACGAGGGCGGCGAGGATCTTTTTCATTGTGTTGGTCTCCGAAAACCGTTCGGCGACACCCTCGTGCGGGGCGTCATCCATCGCCACGCACATAGACAGCTTTTATCTAAAATGCTGTCACTCCCGGGTGACAGCGGGTGGTAACCCAACCCATTGGCAGACAAACGTTTTCTGTACTTAATGAAGGCCTAATCAAAGGTAACGAAAGGCTTAATTTTCGCTAGCTCCGCAAGTCTCAGGCAAGCTTTGCTTAACCAATGCGGCGACGCACGTCGCTGCGCATCTGCTCGCGGAAGGCTTGCCGCCGCGCCGGGCGATCTTTCGCCGGCACGTCGTGGCGGTCGAACACGTTGAACATTTCGAGGATCGGGTAGTGGTCGCTGGCCATCGCAAGGATGCGCAACAGCTCCGCCACCGGCCCGGTCGGACCGGTGATCTCCCATTTACGGATGGTGTCGGCGCCATCCGCGGCCGGCAACCCGCAGAGCTTGGCCATGTCGGCCACCGACAGCGGCTGGCCGATGGCCTCACCGAGATGCTCACGAAGTTTCTTCAGTTCGGCTCCGGTCACGGCTTCCCCATTACAAATCGACATCTGTGAAGTGCGTCACACACCGCGTCGGGCGTGAGGGCTATACGCAGCCTATTAGGTTTCCTGATGAGGAGGTAACCATGCGCCGATTACTTGAAAGCCTTACCCCCAGGGCCCGCCAGATTTATTGGAAATTGGTCGGCGGTATGTTCGCCTTTTATGTCGTGCTGATGCTCACGGCTGCAGGCGTATTCGTCAGTCACGATTCATCACGCAAGCTGGCGCATGAACCCGCCACGACCGTGGCAACCGACAGCAAGCAACGGCCCATCACCGAGGTCCCGGCGTCAATCCGGCAAGCCGCGAGGTATTGAGGCCGGCTGCCGGCGTTCAGACGCCGATCGCGTTCCGCGCTACCACGTCGCGATAGAAGGCAACGCTCAGTTTCGGCGTCCGGCGCTGCGTCTCGAAGTCGACATGGTAGAGCCCGAAGCGCTTCTCGTAGCCATAGATCCATTCGAAATTGTCCATCAGGCTCCAGAGGAAGTAGCCGCGGACCGGCACGCCTTCCGACGTCGCGCGCTGCAATTGCCGCAAGTAATTGCGCAGATACATGATGCGATCGAGGTCGTAGACCTGGCCGTCGGCGCGAAGCTTGTCTTCCGACGAGGTGCCGTTCTCGCTGATATAGATCGTCTCGATGTTCCAGACCTTTGCCGCCAGCCGCGGCGCCCAGTAGATCGTCTCCGGCCCCACGCGCAGCCATTCCGAATTCATGTGCGGGAAGGAAGCGGGAAACGGCAGCACGCTCCAGCCCGGCGCTTTGTCGGAAGCGGCGATATAGAACTGCGGCGCATAGATATTGAGACCGACGAAATCGTTCGGCTGCGAAATGATCTTCAATTCATCAGCGGTGAATTTCGGCGCGTTCTTGCCGGCGAACCGAAGAAATCCGTCGGTGTATTTGCCTTCCAGGATGACGCCGAGAAAGCCCGAGTTCAATTCGCGCGTCGCCGTCTCGGCTGCGCGAACGTTTTCCGGCGTGTCGAATGCCGGCACGCAGGCCGCGATGTTTTCGGCCGGCCCCACTTTGGTGCCTTTGCGTCCATGGGCACGGATCGCCTGCACGGCGAGGCCATGCGCCAGCGCCACATGGTGGCGGACTTGGTTAACCTCCGCATCGGGCAGTTTGAGCCCGGGGGCATCGATGCCCCAGCCATAGCCGAAATTCACGAACCTTCCGGCTTCGTTGATCGTGAAGATCGACCGGACGCGATCGGACAGGCGCGCCGCCACATGGCCGGCATAATCGCCGAACGCTTTCGACGTTTCGCTGGATCGCCAGCCGCCGACCTTGTCCTCGAGCGCCTGCGGCAGATCCCAGTGATAAAGCGTCCCGTATGGCTCGATGCCGTTCTTGAGGAGTTCGTCGACGAGCCGGTCGTAGAAGTCGAGGCCCTTTGGGTTCGGCTTGCCCGTTCCTTCCGGAAACACCCGCGGCCACGCGATCGAAAACCGGTAGGCCCTCGCGCCCAATTCCCTGATAAGGCCGATGTCTTCCTTGTAGCGGTGATAGTGTTCGTTGGCGCGGTCGCCGCTGGTGCCGTCCTCGATCTTGCCGGGCGTGTGCGAGAACGTATCCCAGATCGAGCGGCCGCGGCCGTCTTCGTTAACGGCGCCCTCGATCTGATAGGCCGACGTCGCGGTGCCCCAGACGAAGTCTTTCGGAAAGCTCGCCGGCGCGGGCCGGTCGGGTGCCGGTTGCGCGGCGGCATCGGCTGGCGCTGCAGCAATGCCCAGCGCGGACAAGCCCGCAAGCTTTGCAAAATGCCGGCGCGAGAATTTTCCGAACATCAGTGTCTCCGGTCAGCGTTCGTCGATTTGGTAGGCGGATATCCTGTCGATCTCGAATGCGACAATATTGGGAGATTCGCCATCGACGAATCCCACGCCCTCGAGAGTCTTCGAGCCCATCGCAAGGTTCACGATCATGTACATGGGTTCGTGGAAGCCGACCGGGACCTTGATCTCGGAGACCGGCTGTCGGTCGATGAAATAGGTTATGCGATCCGGCTGCCACAGCACGCCGTAGTCGTGGAACGCGGTCGGGGCGTCCGGCACAATGAAGTCAAATCCGCAGCGTTCCACGCGCTGCGTCTCCGGTATCCGCCAATGCGTCGTCATTACGATGTCGCCGGGCCGCTGGCCGCGACCCTCCATGATGTCAACTTCCGGCGGCCAGCCGCCGTCATCGGCGAGCATCCAGAACGCCGGCCACACGCCGGTGCCGACCGGCACCTTGGCGCGGATTTCGAAATATCCGTACTTCTGGGCAAACCGGCTCTGGGTCGTCAGGATGCCCGAGATATATTCGTTGTTGAACAGCACGGTCTTCAGCGCTGGCGGGGTCCGGCTGGCGACGATCGAGAGAACGCCGTCTTTGACCTTGAACGGATCGAGGCCGAGCGGCGTTGTTTCGCGCCCGCCATAACGCGGATCGACATAGATCTGCTGTTCGCCATTGTAGGTGGTCTTGCGCCTGAAGTCGGAGCCCTCGCCACCCCAGTAACGCGCTACCGGCCAGGCAGCGCCGCCGGCGTAGTACGGCGCCCATCTTTCATCCAGCAGCGGATGCGCGTCGAAATCATCGTGAAAGGTCCGGTGCAGCGATACCGATGCAAACGATGCGGGGTTCGGCGTCTCGACGCGGCGGCAGCGCTCGCCGAGCATGGCGGTCGCGACCTGCAGCGTGAGTTTGGCCGTCGCGCCGGCGAGATTGGCTTGCGCTGACGCCTGGCCGGCGAACAGACTGCCGGTCAGCGCCAAAGCGCACAGCATCAATCTCTCGGTCCGCCGTTCGCTTGGGGACGACTGGAGATCATTCACGGACCATGCCCTCGATCTGACGGTCTGCGGACGAACGGCGTGCGTACCTCGTTTGAGGTACGTAGTTATACGAGGTGGATACTTAACGGCAAGGTAGCCCTGATATCCAAGAATGGGGTGCGTTAGAGCGCCTGATGTCGATGGCGCCGAGTGCGGGCTCGGCCTTTCGAACCATCGATCGTTCAATTTGTTTTCAGTTCTCCAAGGTTGAGAGACGGTTTCTTCAATATTGGTGCGTACGGACTTTCTCGAAATGCTCGTCTATTATGTCACAGACGAACCGACGAAGTTGCCTGCAGTTCGTGCGATGTTCGAGCCGCAGCACGCCGTGGTGCCCTGGTTGCTGGGCGGCGACGGCACCCGGATCAGGTCGCATGGCGTGCTGATGGTCGACGTCGACCTGCGGCAGATGCCGCGCGTCGATCAGCTCAGGTTCATATTGCAGGACCTCGCCGGCATTCCCGAAAAACTGTTCGTAGTCCACAACCTCTCGCGCTCGATGGTAGCGCAGGCCTATGCGCTCGGCGCGACCGCGGTCCTTTCACGCGCCAAGGAAGCAATTCCCAAGGTTGCGCAGATCGAAGCGGTGGAAGCGGCCTCGGAGGGCAATGCCGCGGTTCCGGCATCGGAGATGGACGACGGTGTGGCCGCCTTCGCCTCGATGTTTTCGAATGTGCGCCTTGGCAGGCCGGTGAAAGTTGCCGATGCGAAGCGTGCGACATCGAAGATCATCCAGCGCGTCGGGCAGGATGGCCTTTCGGCATGGCTCGACGAGGTGCGCCGCTATCACGAGGGCACGTTTCAGCATTGCCTGCTCGTCACCGGCGTCGCGGTCGGCTTCGCGCTCGATATCGGGTTCTCCGGCACAGATGTATCGCGGCTCGGAATGGCGGCGACCCTTCACGACATCGGCAAGGCGCGGATCCCGCTGTCGATTTTGGACAAGCCGGGACGCCTCGACCCCGACGAGGAGGAGATCATCAAGCGCCACCCCGTGATCGGATATGAACTGCTGAAGGGCGTATCCGGCATCAGCCCGGAGATTCTGGACGGCGTGAGGCACCATCACGAATATCTCGATGGCTCGGGTTATCCGGACGGACTGAAAGCCTCGCAAATTTCCGATCTGGTCCGGTTGCTGACGATCTCGGACATCTTCGCCGCGCTCATCGAGTCGAGGTCATACCGGCCGCCAATGCAGCGGCCCGCCGCCTACCAGATCCTGTGCGGCATGGAGGGCAAGCTCGAAGGATCGCTGATCCGGGCGTTCCGCAACGTCGCACTCGGGCCGGGATGAAGGCTGCGGGATCCGCGGCGCTAATTTCCGGGGCAAAGCAGTCTAGTTGCGGGCGGGGTAGAAAGCAGGTCCCAGCCGAATCGATTACATTCGCTACATGAGCAAACTGGGAACGCAATTCGAATTGGCGGTATCCGACGTTGTTCGTGAATACGATCCAACCGCTAATGTTCGGCGAGGTGAGTGGGTCATAGGGCCGGATGGTCGCAGAGAGTTGGACGTCCTAGTCGAAGGCACCGTTGACGGCGTTTTCCGCCGGACTCACATAGAATGTAAAGACTATAATCCCGCCCGGGGTCCAATTGGTATTGCCATTGTTGACGCGTTGGAATCCAAGCATCGAGATTTGCAATTTGATGTATCGTTACTGTGTAGCAACGCGGGCTTTACGATTGATGCAATCCGAAAGGCAAAGCGATCGCGAATCGGCCTTATCGGAGTCTTGCGCAAAAGTGATCTAAGGATTCGCTATCGGGTAGTCGACGAGATCTATATTCGACGAATTGACTTTGTTGCAAACAGTGGGGAGTACAAGTTTGATTTTTCCCATCCGGTCAAATTCCCGGCAGGGACGGATTCGAAGGAGATATTGTTTGCGGGCCTTCCCGTCGAAAATTGGCTCACAAATCGCGCGCTGTTATTCGTTAGCGCCAATCAGGTCGTAAAAGGCGTCCACCGGCTAAAGTATCGTTTCAAATTTCCGATCCAGATGGCTGTTCGCGGGGGCAGTGTGTTCGCGAACGGATGTCAGGTGAAGTTTGAGCTTAAAGGCAGCTGGATTGGTCAACGAATAGAAATTAATGCGAGTTCTGGGCTTTATGATTGGATTCGACGAACGGTTCGACTGGGGCCCGGCAACAATACGCTCGAATACAAAGACGTGAAATTTGGTTCGGGTGGGATACCTATCGAGTACCCTCCTAATTTTTCCAATGGTCTCCCCCCGCTGCAGGAAGGGGAGACTTCCATTCTTGACTTAGGTGGCCTGAAGGTGCCCGACCGGTGGGACATTCCTGACCTTGATAGGTTCGTTATAGACGAAGACCTAACTTTGATTCGTAGCGACCTATCGCCTGACGCCTATCGCTCCAATTAACGCGCGCCTGCCGGGGAACGCTTAGAGCCTGAGCGCGTCACAGCGATGTCGCCAGTCCGAGAAAGAATGGTGCTGCCAGACAGGATTGAACTGTGCCGATCCCAGCCCCACGCATTGAAAAATCAAAGGTTTTTAGCGTAGCTCGGTGTCGCTATGTAACAGTAGGAGGAACAGTTGTGAAGCGCGAACCTCGCCAAGTTTCCCCGACAGGGAGTCTGAGGTTGCCGTTCTGGTTAAGCTGGTCGGGCAGTTACCCGGCCATGGACCCTTCTTGGCCAGTTAGCCGGGCAGCGTTTTTCAGCGGAAAATCAACGGTTTCTCGGCGGTGGCCGGGAGCCCGCGTAGATCGGCAAACTTCCCCTGCTTAGAACTCCATTGGTTCGCCAGCGTTGATGGCCCAATCCGGCAGACGGTGAAGGCGGGCTCGCCTCCCGTTGACCATCGGTCGCACAGGGACGACCCCCGCCGCCTTGAGCGCCAAGCCAACCTCCTTCGTGCTCTTCGTCAGCGCTCCGTAGCCATCTCTACCCAGTTGCCGCAGGAGTTCATCCATCGCGAACTCCGGTCCCAGCATGGCGAGCAGATGCCCGCTATGGACTGCCTCCTCCAAATAGTGCTTCAGCGGGTTGCCGCTCGCCTCGATGATGGCTTCCTTGTGAGCGGTCAGCGGTGGAGCGGCATACGGCCTGAAGGCGGCCAGACACCTGCGCCTTAGCCACCAATAGATTGCAGCCATGCCCTTGTCGCTGCCGATGGACGCATTCAGGCGCTCATAGTAGTCCGGTCCTCTTGGCTGCGCCTTGCTGTCGAAAACGAAGTACCGGCGATCACCATCCTCAATGTCAATTGGTGCCGAGTGGTTCGAGAAGAGGATAAGCCGCGCGAAATTCTTCACCTCCATCTGAGGCCCGTACTTTATGTTCACGCTGACGGTCGGCTCCGTCAGAATCGGCTTCAGCCGGTTTGAAAGGTCCGCATTGCCATGCTCATAGACCTCATCCACCTGAACGACGAGCTTGCCCATGAGCCAGCCATCAAATTGGCTTTTCAGGTCCTTGGACTGGGCAACACTGCTGTTCCGCTCGCCAACGAGCCGCCTAATGATCGTGCCGAGGGTGGACTTGCCTATACCTTTTGCCTCGCTCGTTAGCAGGATCGCATGGTTCGCCCGCTCATCGGGACGCTGAACGAGATGCGCAATAAAGTTGAGAACATGCTCGATGGCTTGCTCGTTATCCTCGAACAAGTAGCGCACATGCTGTAGGAACAGCGTCGGCTCGACCTCTGAAGGACGATCCTCCCACGGAGGGGCTTGCCAGATGTTCAGCACGGACCTGCCAATGTCATCCGTGCAGATTGACCCGGCATGAATTCGACCCGCTCTGTCACGGCGACACCGATGTCGAGCGACGGATCGTCCAGCACGGCGATAATTTCGTCCATCTCCACGAAGTAGAGCCTCGTATGGCCCTTGTCGGTGCGGTATCGAAATGAGTGCGCAGCGCGGGAAATACGGTTGAAGGTCTTATCGTTCATTGGCTTCAACGACGCGGGTTCCTGCCGGTAGATCATCCCGTCGTGTTGAGCGGTCCAGGCGAACTTGGCCGCTAGCTCCCGGTGTACCCGGTCGCAAGCTCGCTTGAACTCCGGGCTGCCCTGAATGGGCAAGTCTTCGGTTGGCGCGAGCATGTCACTGCACCTCGCCGAGTGCATCGTAGTAGGCAAGTCGCTCCTTCCTGCGCTCTTCCTCCTCCCGCCTTTCGAGTTGGACCATCTTCACCCCAGCAGGACCGAACAACTCGACGAGAATGCCGCTGAAATACTCAGTGGTCTTCGGCTCCAGTTCCTTCATGGCCCGCCGCTTGCGGCCATCACCCGCACCGTCCCACTCGGCGAAACTGCCGCTGGAAAGGCCTCTCACCCTCCTGACAAGTTGGGTTCGGAACGCGGTCTCGTTCTTGAACAGCCGGGGATCGTCCGCCTGGAGCAGGTACATCGCGATGGTAGTGATCGCGACCTCGCGGCCTGACACCGTGTTGGCCAGTCGAACCAGTTCCTTGGTTGAAGCCCTCACGAACCGAAAGATGGTGCTGGGTGGCTGCGACCCCCAACTGCTGGTCAGTATGTCCCAGCGCTGGTCGCAGATGGACCAGAGTTTCGCGTCTGGTTGCTTCGCGATCCTCGCCTGAACCTTCTCTACGAACGGCTTCAGATCGGCCTTGCTGATGGTCCTCTGGCCTTCGTGGCCGTGTCGCCGCTTGCGAGACCTGTGCTTGGAACAGAGACGGGAATGACCGGCGCAAGGTTTCTCACAGCCGCTCACGTCGCAGCGTCGTGGCATCTAATTCCCTCAGTGCTTTTGCAGCCACGCCCTCAGAGACAGACACGAACTTTCGTGATCTGCCGTAAGCTGACAATGACGTGCCTCCGATTGAGGGCGGCTCATTAATTCAATTTCATCAATCTCGACAGTTAAAATTGCGTAATCACTTTCACTAACGGAATGGTTGCAGAAGTGGAAGCAATCCGCTGGGTGGGTCGTCTCCTCTTGGCCTTCAGACCGTTCTAGTTCTCAAGATGTTCCGGGGATTGTGCCTGCACTTTCCCAGACTCAAAGCGTGGACAACCGTGATTCATTAGTGGCTTGAGTGTAGTTTTACTTTCGTTCGCTTCGGTTCCAGGCAAATCATTGGTTGCAACATGCTGATTCTCAACCGGAGATTCGTCTGCCTCTAGCTGGCGAGCGGACTCCATTATCTTATCAATCTGTCTTTCGGCCTTGCCATGCCCGTTGCCTTTGTCGCCTATATCGATGAGTCCGGAGATACCGGACTGGACCTAGTCAAAAAACCAGACGATCCGAAGGGGGCGACCGAGTGGCTCGTCCTCTCGGCGTTTCTCGTCAGGGCCGAAAACGACTCGAAGATGGTCCCTTGGACTCAGGACGTTCAGAGCCAGTTCACCAGTAAGCGCACCGACTTGCATTTCAACAAGCTGCTTACCTTCAAAAAGTCTCTGGTTTGTTCGGCTTTGGCAAAGAAGCCGGCGAAAAGCTTCGTCGTGATGTCCAACAAAAAGAACATCGAGAAGTACAAAAATCCCCGCCTAGATGATGACAATAAAGCCTGGATTTACTGGTTTCTTACGCGCCTCCTTCTGGAGCGGGTCACAGCGTTTTGCGCCCAACACGTTCCGAAAGAACGTGAGGGCCAAGACAAGCTGCGCATAGTATTCTCCCGGCGCGGCGATCTTACTTACAAGGATTTTACGGACTACCTTTGGAAGATGTACTACGAGCGAGGCTCGCAGGTTCTTGGCTACAAGGAGCTAGATTGGTCGGTCGTCGACTTCGATGAGATCTACGCTCACGATCACGGTGACAGAGCGGGCCTTCAACTGGCCGATGTGGTAGCAGGCGCTTTCTTTCAAGCCGTTGAACTCAACCGAGGCGGGCAAGTTGAGTGCGACGCGTCGTACGCGGAACTGCTAAAGCCAGTGATGCACCACAATGGGAAACGCTGGTATCTCGGATTCGGCGTCAAGCCAATGCCGATGCTTCATGAAATGAAGCTCACCGAGCCGCAGAAGCAGATTTTTACATCCTACGGAGCGAACGCGAACAGTTGGAAAAAAAAGTGAGCAGGCCCCCGGCTCCTATTACGATCCTTTTGAGGGGATCATTGCCTCGCGCGATTGGAGACTCGGAGTGGTTCCAGCGTTGCCTGCCCAAACATATGTTACTGATTCAGCATTATGAAACAAGTGGTTACCTAACTCATTGACGAGAATCGTCTTTTAGAAGGGGTGTCTACGTGAGTCGCTTGCCGCTTGCACGTGGGATTCCTCTCGGTACTGGTCGTCCACGGAAATCGCAATTCCCACAGACGCCTTAGGTAGCGGGCTGACGCACCGTACCGGTGAGAGCGAAATGAGAACTGGCTGAAGATCAAAGCCGTCCAGAAGGGCAAGTTTCCAGTCGTCGGATTTAAGACCCCAGCGGTGTCGCTGCGCTGTATCTCGGCAAGCTGGAAGGAAAAGACCTGGTCTACATGGGACAAGGTCGGACTGGATGGTCTCGCACTGTCTCAAGCCGGATCAGGAAGCAACTCGACACAGTGGTCAGCCCGAAGTCAAAGCTAACCAAAGCAATCAGAAAGCCAAAGGCCACTTGGGTTGAAACCCAAATTCTTCGCCGACGTTGAGTACCGGGACATCACAGCGGAAGGCTTACTACGTGCCAGTTCGTTCAAGGGGTTGAGGAAGGCCTAACCATTTGATGCCGCGCGAGCGGCCCCCCACATTGGCCCGGCAAGAGATGTGGGCAACCCGAACATCAGTCAGCACTAATGCCTACAAACGAGCCGGTACCAATAACAGTGGCCTCGTATCTCAATGCGACATCCGTGGCTGCGGTTATCGCAATTTCCAATGGTTGCTCGTCGAGTTTCGCGAGAAGCATCTCTCAGTGACACTACCACGGGATTTTCGTCTCTCTCATCCTTCAACAGCATTGCTGTATCGTTGTTCAGGACGAAAAGGAGACCCGAGACTGCTACCTTCTTCCCGTGCAACGAACGTGCATCGACCTTTAGCTCACTAAGCGCTACGGGTGAGTACCCGCCTCTTGTCAGTTCGGCGACATGCGCATCACGCCTCGCTGCTTCCTGTTTAGCTTGCTCCATCATGCGACGGTTCTGAACAAATTCAGTGATCGCATTTTCGCGATCTGCCACGTAAGTCGTGACCAAGCGGTCTGAGGCAAAATGGATAGCCACCGCATCGGGAGTACCCGTTTCGCGTTCAAAGGCGCACCTGATTGTCCGTCTGAGGATTGATCCCATATCCTCGTCGGTCAGGTCTACAGCGGGCTTAAATTGATAGACCTTGGCGCGAGATTCTTGGGCCATGGTGTGTGTGCTGCCGCAAGGGCCAAGTATTTCGGTTAGCTTTTGGAAAAATGGCTCATTGTCTTTCGTTTTCGCTCCCCTGAACGCGATCATGCAGAACCTATCGGCTGCGGTTGACCTCACCTGCGTTTGATCTGTCCCCTGTGTAATTCGAGGAGGGCAGATGCCTCGAATCTCGGCTTCGAGTTCGGGGTTACCTGATGAGGCCGCTGGCTTGGAAGCGAGTGTTACCGAAATCTCGCTTTGGCGTCCGTCGCGGAGGATTTTCAGCCTAACAGTCGTGCCGATTGGATGACTGGCGATTATCCGGGCCAATGCCGCTGGTTCGCCGCCTACTTCCAGTTCCTTGTCATCGACAGCTAAAATCACGTCGCCCCGCTGCAACTGGGAAACTGCGGCAGGACTGCCGGGAATCACGGTTGCGACGAGCGCCCCCTTCGTTGTTTGAGACGTGCCACCCATGCTGACGGAACTCAGGCCGAGCCAAGAGGATGGGGTTTCGTTCGAGACTTGCTGTCGGACGATGTTGGTCGATTCTGGTCGTTCCGGTGAGATTTGTGGACTGTTCCCGTGTCGAATGATTCCGCCAGGTAGCCTTGGCAGGGGTTGACCGGGCTTGGCGTTTAGCAGATCGAGCGCCGACTGGCTAAAGGCATGACTGCTAAAGAGCAGCGAGACTGCAACAGCGGTTAGTAATGCGGTAAGGCGGATAGGAGTTCTTAACATTAGGTTCTCGATGCAACGGGTCGGAAGAGAGTGCGATTCGAATCGCCCGCTGCCATCGCTGTTACACAGATCTATCTTAGTCCATCAACTCACCCTTAGACGAAGCTTCAGCCGAACGGAGAGGACGGCGTGATTGCGCCCATCCGCGCAGGCAGCGCGACTTGAGCAGCACAAACAGTGAGATTGCCTGAGAGGGTGGCCCGACGCATGACGTTGATGACGACACACGCCGGGCCATGCCACAACCGGTTCACCCCCGGAATGGCTCGGACAAAGCTACAGACCTTCAGTGTGGTCGAGAACTCCGTAGGATCACGGTGTTTTCTTGCAAGTCGGGGTTGTACTATCCGAGTGCCCTTGGCAAGTTGATTCCTTCAGAGTGATCCGGGGGCTGTACTGATCGTGAACTACCAAAATCTGTCTTCTTTCATCTGGTCCGTGGCCGATCTGCTGCGTGGCGACTACAAGCAGTCCGACTATGGCAAGGTAATCTTACCATTCACTGTCCTGCGGCGACTGGACTGCGTCTTGGAACCGACCAAGGCGAAGGTCCTGGCGGAGTTCACCGCGAAGAAGAAGGCGGGCTTGAACCCCGACCCGTTCTTGCTCCGCGCCTCGGGCCAGAGCTTCTACAACACGTCCGATATGGACCTCCGCAAGCTGATGGGGGATCAGGACCACATCAGCCAGAACCTCTACGCCTATGTTCAGGGGTTCTCGCCTGCAGTGCGCGATATCTTCGAGCGGTTCAGCTTCTCAACGCAGATCGACAAGCTGTCCAAGAGCGGCCTGCTCTATCTTGTCACCGAGAAGTTTGCGGGCATCGACCTCCATCCCGAGGCCGTTGACAACCATGCGATGGGATTGGCTTTCGAGGAACTGATCCGCAAGTTCGCGGAACTGTCGAACGAGACCGCCGGTGAACACTTCACGCCGCGCGAAGTCATTCGTCTGATGGTTAATTTGCTGTTCGTTGAGGACGACGAGGTTCTGTCCAAGCCCGGTGTGGTACGCACCATCTATGACCCCGCAGCAGGAACGGGCGGAATGCTGTCCGTAGCTGGCGAACACCTCGCGGCGCTGAACCCGCAAGCCCGGCTCACCATGTTCGGACAGGAGCTGAACGACGAGAGCTATGCGATCTGTAAGGCTGACATGCTGATCAAGGGGCAAGATGTTGCCAACATTGTCGCGGGTAACACGCTTTCGGAAGACGGCCACGCTCATGCGAAGTTCGACTACATGCTGTCCAATCCGCCTTTCGGCGTTGAGTGGAAGAAGGTCGAGAAGGAGGTCCGCAAGGAACACGAGGGTCAGGGGTTCAATGGCCGCTTCGGCCCCGGCCTCCCGCGCGTGTCGGATGGCTCTCTGCTGTTCCTCCTGCATCTCCTGTCCAAGATGCGCCCGGCGCAGGATGGCGGCAGCCGCTTCGGCATCGTTTTGAACGGCTCCTCTCTGTTCACGGGCGGCGCCGGTTCGGGCGAGAGCGAAATTCGTCGCTATCTGCTGGAGAACGATCTAGTCGAGGCTATCATCGGCCTGCCGACGGACATGTTCTACAACACGGGAATTTCCACCTACATCTGGATTGTCTCCAACCGCAAGCCCGCCCAGCGCAAGGGCATGGTGCAGCTCATCGATGCCTCGTCGTTCTGGCAGAAGATGCGCAAGAGCCTCGGATCCAAACGCAAGGAAATGAGTGAGGCGCATATTGCTGAGGTGACGAAACTGTTCGGCTCCTTTGTCGAAGCGCGGCTCGCCACCGTCTTCGACGCTGAGGGTAAGCAGATGTCGCGGCAGGTGGTGCAACCGGGCGGCAAGCAACCGGTCGTTCCCGAGGGCGGCAAGGTGAAGATCGCTCCCTTGTCGCGCATCTTCCCCAATGAGGTCTTTGGCTACCGCAGCATTACGGTGGAACGGCCATTGCGCGATAAGAGAGGCGAGATCGTGCTTAGTGCCAAGGCCAAGCATAAGGGTAAGCCGCAAGCCGATGCCTCGTTGCGCGACACCGAGAACGTGCCGTTGTCGGAAGAGGTCGAGACCTACTTCAGACGTGAGGTGCTGCCTCATGCGCCGGATGCGTGGATTGACGAGGAGAAAACCAAGACCGGATACGAAATTCCTTTCAATAGGCATTTCTATGTATTCGAGCCGCCACGACCGCTCGCAGAGATCGATGCCGATCTATTGGTCGTCACGGACCGAATCAAAGCGATGATTGAAGGACTGGCGGCATGAGCTTTCCAGGGTATGAGAGCTACAAAGACAGCGGCGTCGAGTCGCTGGGGAAAGTGCCGCGTCATTGGACTGCAGTCCCTCTCAAAAGGATTGTAGATCAATCCCGTCCAATTACCTACGGCATCGTACAATGCGGACCGCATGTGTCGGGAGGTATACCATACATCCGACCTACGGATATGCTGGATGAAGCCGGTGTAGCCAATGAGGAGGGATTGCTCAAAACATCCGAGGAGATCGCCTCGTCATACGCGCGTAGTACGCTACAACGAGGTGACTTGGTTTGTTCGATTGGCCCGAGTTTTGGAAAGGTGATGATAGTTCCGCAATCGCTTGTCGGCGCTAATCTCACGCAAGGCACCGCTCGCATCGCCGTGGCAAAGGAACACATTCCACGGTTCTTCTTTTGGGTTCTCCGCTCAACGCCTTCGTTTCATCAATGGGAAAGCAGCGTCGGAGGAGCAACTTTTCGAGCGCTTAACCTTGAGCCGCTCTCGGAAACTATTGTCTGTGTGCCCAGCCTTGATGAGCAAGCTGCGATTGCCGCTTTCCTAGACCGCGAGACGGTAAAAATCGATGCGTTGGTTGATGAACAAAGGCGACTCGTCGAGCTGTTGAAGGAAAAGCGGCGGGCCGTCGTCTCCCACGCAGTCACCAAGGGTCTCGACCCGAATACGCCGATGAAGGACTCGGGCGTCGAGTGGCTCGGGGAAGTGCCTGTACATTGGGAGATAGCCACCTTGAAGCGGCACTGGCACGTTACGGACTGTAAGCATATTACAGCCGAGTTCGTGGACGAGGGGGTGCCGTTGGCGAGTATCCGCGAAGCACAGAGCAGGTTCGTCGATCTGCAATATGCGAAACAAACAACCGATAGCTATTACGAACAACTTGTCGAAGGTGGACGTAAACCACAGCCGGGCGACCTGATCTTCACGAGAAACGCTACAGTTGGTGAGGTCGCGCAAGTTGCTGATTGGCATCCTGCATTTGCTATGGGGCAGGATGTCTGCCTCCTGCGGAAGAGCCGCCCTGAGTTGTCGTCCGACTATCTTTGGTACGTGCTTCGATCTGATTGTGTAATCAGTCAACTTGCTAATCTGATGATTGGCTCAACTTTCAAAAGGGTAAACGTCGAGGAAGTTCGCAATCTCGTTGTCCTTGTTCCCAACGCGACCGAGCAGGCCGAAATTGCGACATTTCTTGATCAAGTGCTTCTCAAAATGAACGCCCTTGTCGCTGAATCCGAAGCCGCCGTTACTCTTCTTCAAGAACGCCGCGCCGCCCTCATCTCCGCCGCCGTCACCGGCAAGATTGATGTGCGCGGGCGGGTCAAAGCGGATGGACCGGTCCCCAAGGTGGTCGCCGCATGAGCCTTCACAAGGAGATCAGCTTCGAGGACGAGATTTGCGGCTATCTCACCGCGAATGGCTGGCTCTACGCGGAGGGCGATGCGGCGCTGTATGACCGATCTCGCGCTCTCTTGCCGTCCGACATTGTTGCGTGGGTGCAGGCGACGCAGCCCTCCGCATGGCAGACGCTGACCAAGAATCATGGCACCAGCGCCGAGCCCATATTGCTGGACCGCATCCGCAAGCAGCTTGATGATCGCGGCACCCTCGACGTGCTGCGGCACGGCATCGAGCTGATCGGGCTACGTCAGCCGCTCGCGCTGGCGCAATTCAAGCCAGCCTTGGCAATGAATCCCGACATCCTCGTTCGCTATGCTGCCAACCGGCTGCGCGTCGTGCGACAGGTGCGCTACTCGTCAGCGAACGAAAACTGCATCGATCTTGTGCTGTTCTTAAACGGCCTACCGGTGGCCACCGCCGAACTCAAGACCGACTTCACCCAGCACATCGACGACGCTATCGATCAGTATAGGTTTGACCGCAACCCGCGCCCCAAGGGGCAGGGCGTTGAGCCGCTGCTGCACTTCCCCAGCGGGGCTTTGGTTCACTTCGCGGTCAGCAACAGCGAAGTCCACATGACCACGCAGCTTGCCGGTCCCGCGACCGGCTTTCTCCCCTTCAACAAGGGCGACCACGGCGCGAAAGGCAACCCGCCTAATCCTGCTGGTCACCGGACCGGTTACCTTTGGGAGGAGGTCTGGCAGCGCGATAGTTGGCTGGAGATCATCGGCAGGTATCTGGTGACCCGGCGCGACGACAAGAAGAAGATTACCAGCATCACTTTCCCCCGTTATCACCAGCTCGACGCCACCCGGAAGCTGCAAGCTAAGGTTCTGGAGGAGGGAGCGGGTGGCAAGTTCCTCATCCAGCATTCGGCAGGTTCGGGCAAGACCAACTCGATTGCGTGGTCCGCTCATTTTCTCGCTGATCTGCATGACGCCAACAACGAGAAGCTGTTCTCTACGGTTATCGTTATTTCTGACCGCAACGTGATCGATGCGCAGCTCCAGGACGCGCTGTTCGACTTTCAGCGCACCACCGGCGTGGTTGCGACGATCAAGTCAGAGGGAGCGAGCAAGAGCGGGCAGCTCGCGGAGGCATTGAAGGCAGGCAAGAAGATCATCGTCTGCACCATCCAGACTTTTCCGTTTGCGCTGGAGGAGGTTCGGAAACTCGCCGCCACGGAGGGCAAGCGGTTTGCGGTCATTGCTGACGAGGCGCATTCGTCGCAGACCGGGGAGGCAGCATCGAAGCTCAAGCAGGTTCTATCTCCTGAGGAGATTTCCGAGCTGGAGGAGGGTCTTGAGGTCAGCACGGAGGATATCTTAGCAGCGCAGATGGCAGCTCGCGCCAGTGACAAGGGCATCACCTATGTCGCCTTCACGGCCACGCCAAAAGCGAAGACCATTGAGCTGTTCGGCCGCACGCCCGGTCCTGATATGCTGCCCGAACCGTTTCACGTCTATTCGATGCGGCAAGCCATCGAGGAGGGCTTTATCCTTGACGTTCTCAGGAACTACACGCCTTACCGATTAGCGTTCAAACTCGCGCACAACGGCAAGGAGCTGGACGACAAGGAGATCGAACGTGATGCCGCTTTAAAGAGCATCATGCGTTGGGTTCGTCTACACCCCTACAACATCAGCCAGAAGGTTCAGATCGTCATCGAGCACTTCCGTGAGACTGTCGCGCCGCTGCTGGAGGGCCGCGCCAAGGCCATGGTAGTGTTAGGGAGCCGCTTAGAGGCAGTGCGCTGGCAGCTCGCCATCGAGAAATACATCAAGTCACGCGATTACAAGATTGGGACGATGGTGGCCTTTTCGGGTGAGGTCAATGACAGCCAGTCCGGACCCGACGCCTTCACGGAGACCAGCAAGGCGCTCAATCCCGGCCTGAATGGACGGGACATCCGCGATGCCTTCAAGGGGGAGGAGTTTCAAATACTGCTGGTAGCAAACAAGTTTCAGACAGGGTTCGATCAGCCGCTGCTCTGCGGCATGTATGTGGATCGGCGTCTTGCTGGCATTCAGGCCGTGCAGACACTCTCGCGCCTGAACCGTTCCTATCCCGGCAAGGACACCACCTACGTACTGGATTTCGTCAACAGCTCCGAGGAAGTGCTGGCAGCGTTCAAGACCTATTATGACACGGCGGAGCTGGAGGCCGTCACCGACCCGAACCTTGTCTACGACCTGCGAGCCAAGCTTGATGCATCGGGCCACTACGACGAGTTTGAAGTGGATCGTGTCGTGGCCGTTGAGATGAACCCCAAGGCCAAGCAGGGTGACCTGATCGCGGCGCTGGAGCCGGTCGCAGATCGCCTCCTGAAACGGTTCAAGCAGGCGCAAGAGAAGCTGATAACAGCAAGAGCCAAAAAGGACGACAAAGCCACCGAAGAGGCCAACGGCGAGATCAATGCTCTGATCTTGTTCAAGGCCGATATGGGCGCGTTCCAGCGCATGTATAGCTTCCTGTCGCAGATATTTGACTACGGCAACACCGCCATCGAGAAACGGTTCATATTCTATCGGCGGCTGATCCCGCTGCTGGAGTTTGGTCGCGAGCGCGAAGGCGTTGACCTTTCGAAAGTGAAACTCACCCATCACAGCCTGAAGGATCAGGGCAAACGGCAGTTGCCTCTTGGAGACGGTGAAGCGCCCAAACTGCCGCCGCTGTCGGAGGCTGGTTCCGCCTCTCTGCATGAGAAGGAGAAGGCGCGGCTCGAAGAGATCATCGCTAAGGTCAACGATCTGTTCGAGGGTGATTTGACCGACGACGATCAGCTCGTCTACGTGAACAACGTTATCAAAGGAAAGCTCCTTGAAAGCGAGGAGCTGGTTCTTCAAGCGAGCAACAACACGAAGGCGCAGTTCGCTAATTCGCCGACGCTCTCCAAGGAAATAATGAACGCTGTCATGGACGCACTCGCTGCTCACACCACGATGAGCAAGCAAGCTATCGATTCCGAGAAAGTGCGCCAAGGACTGAAGGACGTATTGCTTGGCCCAGCGCAGCTCTATGAAGCTCTGAGAGACCGAGCTGGCGGAGCCGGTGAAGTTGTGGGCAGTTCAGAAAATTAATGAAGACTTGTTACTCCGGCGAGCTATTCAGCCTGCGCTATAGCAATGCGTATCTGGGGATATAAGAATGAAGAACGTGAAGATGCAGTGTGTTGAACTCCATGACGACGGTGAAAATCCCATTCATTGTCCCTTCTGCGGGGTCAAAATAGCCGTGGGCGCGAGTGAAGAGAACATAGACAAGTGGATCGTCGGAAATTGTGAACACCTCTTGTTTGCTGCAATCGACGAGATAGGCGAATTTGAATACCGCAGCGAAAGATTTGACGACGCAATCAAGGCCGCGATGAGCAAGAAGACCGAGGAAGAGCAAGAAGACCTTGAACAAGATGTCTACGAGCTGGCAATGCTCGTCGAGATACCCAACGCGTTCATGTTCCATTCGGTCATGGGCTCACCAGCTCAGGAGAGCGTGTATATTGGGTTTGCTCCCACGCTGTAGGTGCGGAAGGGAGCCATCCGGTCACAGCCCCCAAGTGACAAGTTGCTTCTCAGCATTGGCCGGGTTCTGCCTGATCCGCGCCAGCCAGTCTCTTAGCAGCCTTGGCTACGGTGGTGCGGCTGCAATTCGTCAGTTCCATTACCTCGTTCCATGACTGTCCAGCGGCTAGCAAGCGGACGATACGTGCATTGCGCTCTGCATCTTCAGGGCGTCCCTTGTACCTGCCTTCAGCCTTCGCCTTCGCCTGTCCCTGAGCTTGACGGCGGCGGCGATCTTCATAGTCCTTGCGAGCAACAGCGGCCAGCATGTCGAGGAGCATGTTATTAATCGCGTCGAAGAGTCGGCTGGTGAACTCATCACCGTTGCCCGTGGTCATCATCCACGATGTTGGCAAGTCCAGCGCCACGACGCGAACCTTGCGAGCTGTCAGTTCCGCCTTGAGCCGTTCCCAATCGGCAGCGGTCAGGCGCGATAACCGATCAACTTGCTCCACCAAGAGAACGTCTCCAGGTGAAGCATCGGCCAGAAGCCGAAACAGTTCGGGGCGGGAGAGCGATGCTCCGCTCTCGTTCTCGATGTACCAGCAAGCAATCGATAGACCGCGCTCAACGGCGAATGCCTTAAGTTGATCCTTGGCGCGGCTGGCGTCCTGCTCATCGGTGGAGGCGCGGAGGTAGGCACGGACAAACATCTTGTGAAACCCCGTTAGTCTGATTTGAATGGTCCGATAATTGTCAGTCCGTTTTGAATTGTCAATCGGAATTATCAGACCGCTTCCAGACCAGTCCGAATAGAGGATACCCAAAAGGTACCAGTCACGGTGGCGATGGTTGCTCAGATAGCAGGGGATTGGTCAGCCCCGGCCTACTCGGCGTTCGGTGGTGCAGTACCGGGGGTATCGGTCCTCCAGCGTCATGGCTGTGCAGTACCGGTGGGTATTGGTCCTCCAGCGTCTCGGCAGGTGGATTGGTCTGCCAGCGTCTCGGCTGTGCAGATAGGGTGGGATTGGGTCAGCCCCTGCCTACCCAGAGTTCGGCTCCGGGTATGTGATGAGAACCGGGTGGTGCATTCACTAAGGTGGTGATGGTCCCCTAGCCCTCGCCAGCGACCTCGCCCTGCCCAGCCACCTGCCCAGCACCAGCCAGCGTTTCATGACAGCCCGTCTCCAGTTCACCCAGCCGCTGACCAGCAAGCGGAGGCAAATGCCAACGATGGCGAGCGAGTGTGTGAGAGAACGGGCCACCCACCGGGGGAAGCGCGGGATCGATAGGGGTATATTGGCCTCTCGAAAATTTGCCAGATTTTTAGACCAGCCTACGCCGCTGTTGCCCGCTCGATGCCGGTGAGTTTGTAGCGAGGGAATTGGGCTATGGCCTCCATCCTCACCTGCAACGTCACCTTGGTGTAGTCCCGGCCCTTGGTCCCTGCCGAGTGGCCACAGATCGCATCGAGCGTCAGATCATTCAATCCCGCCTGATAGCCATAGGTCTTGAACGAATAGCGCCATGCGTGGTTTGGCTGAACGCCACGGTCATCTACAACGTCGCGCACCATGGTATAGATGCGCTTGTAGACGCCAGCAGCCGGTCCCGCGATGGTGCCATCCTTGCCGACATCACAGAACAAGTGGCCGGGTTTTGATTGCTGCACGAAATCAATGAAGCCGTCCGCAATCAAATGCTCATGTACCGGCACGTCCCGGAACGTGTCGGTCTTGATGCCACCGGCTTCGGGCGTGAGTCGCATGATCCATCGATCCTTCTCGCGTCTAACGTCCTGCTTGCGCAACTGGATCATTTCCGCAACCCGCGCACCGGAGTAGGCGCACAACCACGGCACCCATCGCTTCGCCGCTGTTGTCTTTGAGTTCTCGCGCGGTGATCCTTCCGCCGCGAGCGCGGCCTGTAGGACCGCTGCGATCTCATGCTCAAGGAAGTATTTCTCGCGGGTTGTTTTCTTTCCGCGTCCTTCGATCTTTGCCTCTTCCGCTGGATTGGTTGTCAGCCAGCCTCGTCGTCCCGTGCCCCATCCGAACACGGCTCGCAGCGCTGCGAAATCGGTGCCGTTGATGGTCTTGGCTGACTTGCCTTCAGCACTGCGTTCGTCACCCCACCGCTGCACGTCTGCCGGTGTGATGCGACTCAGGTCATCATGGCCAAGCCATTCTTTGAACCTGAGAACGACGGCCTTCAATTGATCCGCACTCCGCTGGCGGACTCCTCTGGCCAGCGCGGCGGTGTGCCAAGCGTCCACAAGCCCGGTCAACGATTTGCCCGTCTGGACGCTGCCACCATGCAGGGCTGTCGGCGGTGGAAAGCGATTGACGTAGGTGTCGGGACTGTAGTCGCCATCAGCGTTCCTCGCCAGCTTCTCCACGCCCTTAGTCAGATCGCGGGCAACAGCTTCGATGACTTGCCATCGGCTGTCCTCATCGGTGAACACAGCCTCGCGTGTCAGCGTGGCGTCAACGATGGCGCCAAACCGGTTCTCCATGTCAACGTCACGCCGCGTATCCTCATCCTTGAAGATGCCAAGGCGAGCGCCAAGGCTGTACTCTCCGCGCTGTGCGGCCTTGTTCTCTTCTGCGACACCCAGCCACTGTTGCGATGTCAGGCCGGGGTTGTTCTCCAGCCCTTCCGCGAACGCTCGGTAGACGATGCCAGACAGCGCCGAGACCTGCTTGGCCGTGAGCGGCTTCGGGCCTTCACGCAGTGCCTTGAACTGGCGCTCCACGTCAGCGGCAATGTCCGCAGCCTTCGCCTTCGCGAGGGTCTTATCAGCGGTGCCGGTCGTGATCATGATGTGCGTGTCGTACCAGCCCTTCGGTCGGGGATGGTTGGGCAGCTTCGCCAGTATCCGCTTAACATCGGCGGGGATTGTCTTGCGATACCACCAGTTGTCAGAACCGTTTCTCTTTACCAGACACACGACTTTCAGAACCATTTGTGCAACACCCTGTGTAACAGGAGCGCCGCAAAAACCATAACCGGATCAATACGGTATTGATCTTTCAGGGGAAAAGGTGGTGCTGCCAGACAGGATTGAACTGTCGACCTCTCCATTACCAATGGAGTGCTCTACCACTGAGCTACGGCAGCATGCCCGGTATCAGGGAATCGGCCCTAAAGGCCCCTACAGGCGGCCGGTTCTTGCCACAAGGGCCCCGCTGGTGCAAGCGCGCGGGCAGGCTTGGAAAGCACCAAAATGGGGTAAAATTCGTCCCGACGATCGGGACCCGGTGCAATTGGGCAACTTCGGGCCTTGCTCCGGTTCCCGACCTCGCCTTGAGCGGCTGAATCCTGGCTTCCGCTACTTGTCGCGGGGTTCGGGACGGTGGCGGGCCGGGCGCGATTGCGGCATGGCTGATCGAAAGCGACTATCTTCGAATGGCGGCGTCGCTGACGCCGTTTTGAACAAGGCATGTTCGGCGGACTGACGATGACGGGTGATCAAGGCAAGGGCGCAGGAAAGACCGGCGCTGATGTGAAGGATTCACGACGGGACCGGCTGAAGCTGGCGCTGCGCGAAAATCTCAAGCGGCGGAAGTCGCAGGTGCGTGGGCGCAGTGATTCCAGCGCATCTTCCGAAACCCCCAGTGTCTCCCTAGATGACGCCAGCGGAGAAAAGCAGGGCCAGTAGCGTAGGGGGAATCCCCGATCGCTCGCCGGCGGCCTGACAGCTCTCCGCGCAGTTCCTGTTCTTTCCCTGGGCGGTGACAATGAGTGCAGACATCACGGCCGGTCCGGCGGCCGGCGCGACTTCCACCGCGTTTCCACGTTACGAACAGACGTTCCCGGTGCTCACCCATCACGAGATCGCGCGCATGCGCCGATTCGGGGAGCTTCGGGCCTACAGGGACGGCGAACCCCTGTTCGAGACCGGCAAGGTCGGCCCCGGCATGTTCGTGGTGCTGTCGGGCACGGTCGCGATCACCCAGCGCGACGGCCTCGGCCATATCACGCCTGTCATCGACCAGGGCCCGGGACAGTTTCTGGCCGAGATCGGACAACTCTCCGGGCGCGTCGCGCTGGTCGACGGCCATGCCGAGGGCGATGTCGAAACGCTGCTGATCCCGCCGGACCAGTTGCGCGCGCTTCTGGTCGCGGAAGCCGAGCTCGGCGAGCGCATCATGCGCGCGCTGATCCTGCGCCGGGTCAGCCTGATCCAGGGCGGCGTCGGCGGCCCGGTGCTGATCGGCCCGTCCTCCCTCGGCGACACGGCGCGGCTGCAGAATTTCCTGGCACGCAACGGCCAGCCGCACCACGTGCTCGATCCCGCAAGCGACAAGGACGCGGCCGATCTCGTCGCGCGCTATTCGGCCTCGCGGGCCGACCTGCCGCTGGTGGTTTGTCCTGACGGCACCGTGCTGCGCAATCCGTCGGAGACGTCGCTGGCGCTGGCGGTTGGCATGATCACCAACCATGCGCATGAGAGGCTCTATGATGTGGCGGTGGTCGGCGGCGGTCCCGCCGGTCTCGCCACTGCGGTTTATGCCGCCTCCGAAGGATTGTCGGTGGCGGTATTCGACGCGCGGGCGTTCGGCGGCCAGGCCGGCGCCAGTGCGCGCATCGAAAACTATCTGGGCTTTCCGACCGGCATTTCGGGGCAGGCGCTCGCGGGCCGTGCCTACAATCAGGCGCAGAAATTCGGCGCCGAAATGCTGATACCGGTTTCGATCAGGTCGCTGGATTGCTCGCAGCGCGACGGCGTATTCGCGCTGGCCACCGAATGCGGGCAGTCGCTGCGCGCCAAATCCATCGTGGTGGCGAGCGGGGCGCGTTACCGGCGGCCGGAGATCGAAAATCTCGACGCATTTGAAGGCCGCGGCGTCTGGTACTGGGCCTCGCCGATCGAGGCCAAGCTGTGCTTGGGGCAGGATGTCGTGTTGGTCGGCGGCGGCAATTCCGCCGGCCAGGCCGCGGTGTTTCTGTCCGGCCATGCGCGCAAGGTCTACATGATCATCCGCGGCGGCGGGCTGGGCGCCAGCATGTCGCGCTATCTGATCGAGCGGATCGAGGCGGCGCCCAATATCGAACTGATCTTCAACGCCGAGGTGATTGCGGTCGAAGGCGGCGGCGATGGATCGCTTGAACGCGTGCGCTGGAAGAGCCGGCTGGCGCCCGAACAGCACAGTTTCGATGTCCGCAACCTGTTTTTGTTCGTCGGCGCGGACCCGGCGACCCATTGGCTCGACGGCTGCGGCGTCACGCTCGACCGCGCGGGCTTTGTGGTGACGGGAGCGCAGTCCGAGCAGAATCTCGGCCGCCCGGTGCCGCCCCTGGAAACCTCGGTGCCCGGCGTGTTCGCGGTCGGCGACGTGCGCTCCGGCTCGGTCAAACGCGTCGGCGGCGCGATCGGCGAGGGCGCGCAGGTGGTCGCCGCGCTGCATGGCTATCTCGCCGACGCCGCGAAGCCGTCGCCATGATGCGGCGTGGGGGCGCGCGTCAGCCCGAACTATGGGGCGCCTTTGCGCCCCCGAGAATCTCCATCAACACCATTCGGATTCCGGCCACGCAATGACGCGTGCTCGGGGATGACGGCATAACAAGAGGAGAATTCGTAATGCCCACCATCACCACCAAAGACGGCGTCGAGATCTTCTACAAGGATTGGGGCAAGGGTCAGCCCATCGTGTTCAGCCACGGCTGGCCGCTGTCGGCCGACGATTGGGATGCGCAGATGCTGTTCTTCCTCAACAACGGCTTTCGGGTCATCGCCCATGACCGCCGCGGCCACGGCCGCTCCAGCCAGGTGGCCGATGGCCATGACATGGATCATTATGCCGACGACCTCGCGGCGCTGACGGCGCATCTCGATCTCAAAGGTGCCGTTCACGTCGGCCATTCCACCGGCGGTGGCGAGGTGGTGCATTACATCGCCCGCCACGGCGAGAGCCGGGTGGCGAAGGCGGCGATCCTCAGCGCGGTGCCGCCGCTGATGGTGCAGACCCCTAGCAACCCGGGCGGACTGCCCAAGGAAGTGTTTGACGGATTTCAAGCGCAGCTCGCCGCGAGCCGCACGAACTTCTATCGCGATATCGCGGCCGGTCCGTTCTACGGCTACAACCGGCCGGGCGCCGAGCCGTCGGAGGCCGTCATCGAGAACTGGTGGCGCCAGGGCATGATGGGCGGTGCGAAAGCGCATTACGACGGCATCGTCGCCTTCTCGCAGACCGACTTCACCGAGGACCTCAAGAAGATCAACGTGCCGGTCTTGGTGATGCACGGCGACGACGACCAGATCGTTCCTTATGAAGATTCCGCGCCGCTGTCGGCGAAGCTTCTGAAGAACGGCACGCTGAAGACCTACAAGGGCTTTCCGCACGGCATGTCGACCACGGAGGCGGCGACGATCAACGCCGATTTGCTGGCGTTTATCAGGTCGTGAAGCTTGGTCATTCCGGGATGCGCCTCTTGGCGCAGGCCCGGAATCCATTGGGCCGCAAGCGCTAGAGGAGGAATGGGTTCCGGGCTCGCGCTTCGCGCGCCCCGGAATGACGACGGCTGTTTTGCCCACCCCATCAAATCGCCGCAAATATCGCCGCTTCTGCTGCGGACGCACGCGCACATAATTTGTGCATAGCGAGGGAGGCGTGGCATGGACCGCATTCGTATTGTCGGCGGCAACAAGCTCAACGGCACCATCGCGATTTCGGGCGCGAAGAACGCGGCCCTGCCGCTGATGATCGCGGCGCTGCTCACGGAGGAAACGCTGATCCTCGACAACGTGCCACGGCTTGCCGATGTCGCGCAGTTGCAGCGCATCCTCGGCAACCATGGCGTCGACATCATGTCGGCGGGCAAACGGCAGGGCGACGGCCAATATCAGGGCCAGACCCTGCACATCTCCGCCGCCAACATCATCGACACGACAGCGCCTTACGAGCTGGTGTCGCGGATGCGCGCCAGCTTCTGGGTGATCGCGCCGCTATTGGCGCGCATGCACGAGGCGAAAGTCTCGCTGCCGGGCGGCTGCGCCATCGGCACCCGGCCGGTCGATCTTTTGATCATGGCGCTGGAGAAGCTCGGCGCTGAACTGACAATCGATGGCGGCTATGTGGTGGCGAAAGCGCCCGGCGGCCTGCGCGGGGCTGCGATCGATTTTCCCAAGGTGACGGTGAGCGGCACCCATGTCGCGCTGATGGCGGCAACGCTGGCCAAGGGCACGACTGTTATCGCCAACGCCGCCTGCGAGCCCGAAATCACCGACGTTGCCGACTGCCTGAACAAGATGGGCGCGCGCATCACCGGCGCCGGTACGCCGCGGATTGTGGTCGAGGGCGTCGAGAAGCTGCACGGCGCCCGCCACACCGTGCTGCCTGACCGGATCGAGGCCGGCACCTATGCGATGGCCGTCGCCATGACCGGCGGCGACGTGCAGCTTTCCGGCGCCCGCCCCGAACTCTTGCAGTCGGCGCTCGACGTGCTGGCGCAGGCCGGCGCCAAGATTACCGTCAACAATGACGGCATTCGTGTCGCCAGAAACGGCGGCCCGATAAAGCCGGTGACGGTGTCGACCGCGCCGTTCCCTGGTTTTCCGACCGACCTGCAGGCGCAGTTGATGGCGCTGATGGCCTGCGCCGGCGGTTCCTCGCAGATCACCGAGACCATCTTCGAGAACCGCTTCATGCATGTGCAGGAACTGGCGCGGTTCGGTGCGCGGATATCGCTGGATGGCGAGACGGCGACCATCGACGGCATCGCAAAGCTGCGCGGCGCGCCTGTGATGGCGACCGATTTGCGGGCGTCGGTTTCGCTTGTTATCGCAGGCCTTGCCGCCGAGGGCGAAACCATGGTCAACCGCATCTATCACCTCGACCGTGGATTCGAGCGGCTGGAGGAAAAGCTATCGGCCTGCGGTGCGTTGATCCAGCGCATCAGTGATTGAGGACTAGGACTTGCCGGCGGACCCGCTCAAACTGATTGCGCTCGACGCCGACGATCTCGCCGTCATATCGGCCCATGTGCAGGACGCCCGCGTGGCGGCCTCCGATATCGTCTGGCGGCAGGGCGAAAAGCGGCTGGTGGTCGGCATGAGCCGGCTGGACTGGGAGCAGACGCTGTCAGGCGGAACCGAACCGCGCCGCTTGATCGCGGCGCTGCGCTTCGACCGGGTGCTGGCCTGCAAATCGCGCAACATCGATCTGCAGCGGCGTGAATCGATGCTGGAACTGGTCGGGATCGAATTCCACCCGGGCGAGGCCCCCGGCGGCAGCGCGCTTCTCCTGTTCAGCCATGGCGAGGCGCTGCGGCTGGACCTCGAGTGCCTGGAATGCGAGCTGACCGACCTCGGCACCGACGATCTCGGCACCAGCGACCTGGCCATCGCGCCCCTGGGGCCGGAGGGGTGAGGGTGGCAAAGGCGCGTCTTCGCGCCGTGCCCACCATTTTGATGCTGCAAGCCGCCATTTTGGTGGGCTCGCTTCGCTCAGCCCACCCTACGGCTCCGGTTTCCCGGTGAGCGAGGGTTGACGGCCCTTGGCCGCCGCGCCATTGAGCAGGGGCCTCCGACGTCTCTCAGAAAGCCGCCATGCCCGTTCGCCTGGATACCAGCAGCGCCGATTTCGGTTCACGATTCAAGCAATTCCTCGCCGCCAAGCGCGAGGTGTCGGCCGATGTCGAGCGCGCCACACGGGCCATCGTCGACGACGTGGCCGCGCGCGGCGACGCCGCCCTGATCGAGGCGACCAAAAAATTCGACCGGCTCGAGCTTGCGGCCTCAGGCCTGCGCGTGACCTCGGCCGAGATCGACGCGGCCGTGAAGGCCTGCGATGCCGTGACCATCGACGCGCTGAAATTCGCCCGCGACCGGATCGAGGCGTTTCACCAGAGGCAGTTACCGAAGGACGAGCGCTTCACCGATCCCCTCGGCGTCGAGCTCGGCTGGCGCTGGAGCGCGGTCGATGCAGTCGGCCTCTACGTGCCCGGCGGCACGGCGGCCTATCCGTCCTCGGTCTTGATGAACGCGGTGCCGGCCAAGGTCGCCGGCGTGCCGCGCGTCGTCATGGTGGTGCCGTCGCCGGACGGCAAGCTCAATCCGCTGGTGCTGGCGGCCGCCCATCTCGGCGGCGTCTCCGAGATCTATCGCGTCGGCGGCGCGCAGGCGGTGGCGGCGCTGGCTTACGGCACGGCGACGATCGCGCCGGTCGCAAAAATCGTCGGCCCCGGCAACGCCTATGTCGCCGCCGCCAAGCGGCTGGTGTTCGGCAAGGTCGGTATCGACATGATCGCCGGTCCCTCGGAAGTGCTCGTGATTGCCGACGACACCTCCAATGCCGGCTGGATCGCCGCCGATCTGCTGGCGCAGGCCGAGCATGACGCCAGCGCCCAGTCGATCCTGATCACCGACAGCGCAGACCTGGCCACCGAGGTCGAGCGCGCGGTGGAGTCGCAACTCGCGACGCTGCCCCGCGCCGAGATCGCGCGGGCCTCGTGGAACGATTTCGGCGCCATCATCATGGTGAAAGAGCTCGACGAAGCGGTCGAGCTCGCCAACGCGATCGCCGCCGAGCATCTCGAAATCATGACCGCGGATGCGGAAGGGCTCTCGGCAAAGGTCCGCAACGCCGGCGCGATCTTCCTCGGCCCTCATACGCCGGAAGCGATCGGCGATTATGTCGGCGGCTCCAACCACGTCTTGCCCACCGCGCGCTCGGCGCGGTTCTCGTCGGGGCTCGGCGTGCTAGACTTCATGAAGCGCACTTCGATTCTCAAATGCGGGCCGGACCAGTTGCGCGCGCTGGGGCCTGCCGCGATGACCTTGGGCAAGGCCGAGGGTCTGGACGCCCATTCACGCTCCGTCGGATTGCGCCTCAATTTGCCATGAACAAGCCGCCGCCAGACGATGACCAGCACAACCGCATCGTCGCGGTGACGCTCGACGAGGAATCGATCGGGCGTTCCGGCCCCGATATCGAGCATGAGCGGGCGATTGCGATCTACGACCTGATCGAGCAGAACCTGTTCGCGCCGGAAGGGACGGTGCAGGGGCCGTACACGCTGCACATCGCGATCACCGGCAACCGGCTGATGTTCGACATCCGCCAAGAGGACGGCACGCCCGTGGTGGCGCATTTGCTGTCGCTGACGCCGTTCCGGCGGATCGTGAAGGACTATTTCATGATCTGCGACAGCTACTACCAGGCGATCCGCACCGCCACGCCTGACAAGATCGAGGCGATCGACATGGGACGCCGCGGCATTCATGACGAAGGCTCGCGCACGCTGCAGGAGCGGCTGAAGGGCAAGGTCCGCATCGATTTCGAAACCGCCCGCCGCCTGTTCACGCTGATCTGTGTGCTGCACTGGAAGGGGCAGGACGCATGATGTCGCACGGCCGGATTTCCTGACGCATGGAGGCGCCGCCCCGCGCGCGCAATCCGCAGGCCGTGCTGTTCGCATGCGGGCTGAACAGCGTGCGTTCGCCGATGGCGGCGAGCCTGTTGCAGCAGATGTTCCCGCAGGGACTCTATGTGAAATCCGCCGGCGTCAAGAAGGGCGAACTCGATCCGTTCGCGGTCGCCGTGATGGCCGAACTCGGCCAGGATATTTCCGGCCACAAGCCGATCACGTTCGAGGAGCTCGAGGATTGGGAAGGGCTCAATTTCGACCTCATCATCACGCTGTCGCCGGAAGCCCACCACAAGGCGCTGGAGCTGACGCGCACGCATGCCGCCGATGTCGAATACTGGCCGACGCCGGACCCGACCGACGCCGAAGGCAACCGCGAGCAAAAGCTCGCCGCCTACCGCGACGTCTGCGACGGCCTATCGATGCGCATCCGCCGCCGCTTCGCCAAGGCCGGCGCCGCGAGCGGATAGCTATCGTTGGTGAACGCGGGACGGCGTTCCCCGGACGGCCTGTCTAAACCCTCCCCTGGAGGGGTCCGAGACGAGCGAAGCTCGCTCGTGGGTCGACGCTCATGAAATGAGCGGCGGGGTGGGGTGACGGTCTCTCCACGTCCAACAGGGCCCGAGTGGAGAGATCACCCCACCCCGTCTCGCATTTCGCTGCGCTCCATGCGAGCCGACCCTCCCCCTCCAGGGGAGGGTACGCACCGCGTCCGGGACACGAAAGCTTCATCTGGATCGGGCAGAAACGAAAGCGCACTCAATCACTTGTTCCCCGGTTGTGGAATGGAGTGCCTTCCGATAGGTTCCGCGCGCGCGATCCACCCGAATCCTTATCTCCCCGACACATCCAGCATGCTTGGCCGTCCCAAACTCGTTCTTGCTTCCGGTTCGCCGCGGCGGCTCAGCCTGCTCAACCAGGCCGGCATCGAGCCCGATGCGCTGCGCCCGGCCGATGTCGACGAGACCCCGAAGCGGGGCGAGCTGCCGCGTGCCTGCGCCAACCGCCTGGCGCGGGCCAAAGCTGATGCGGCGCTGAAATCGGTCCACCTCGACGACGAGCTGCGCGGCGCCTTCATCCTGGCCGCCGATACCGTGGTCGCGGTCGGCCGGCGCATTCTGCCGAAGGCCAATCTGGTGGATGAGGCCGCGCAGTGCCTCCGGCTGCTCTCGGGCCGCAATCACCGCGTCTACACCGCGATCTGCCTGGTGACGCCGAAGGAGGCGTTCCGCCAGCGCCTGATCGAAACCCGCGTGCGCTTCAAGCGTTTGAGCGAGGATGACATCCAGGCCTATATCGGCTCCGGTGAGTGGCGCGGCAAAGCCGGCGGCTATGCCGTGCAGGGCATCGCCGGCTCCTTCGTGGTCAAGATGGTCGGCTCCTACAGCAACGTCGTCGGGCTGCCGCTCTACGAATCGGTCACGCTGCTCGGCGGGGAGGGCTTCCCGATCCGGTTCGGCTGGCTCAATGCCAGTTGACGGCCCCAAGGACGGCCCGAAGGACGGCCCCAAGGATACCGGCGCGCCCAAGCCGCCGAAACCTTGCCCGGTCTGCGGCAAGCCGGCCGACCCGGCCACGCTGCCGTTCTGTTCCAAACGCTGCCGCGACGTCGACCTGAACCGCTGGTTCTCCGGCCGCTACGTCATCCCCGGCCGCCCCACCGACCCCGAAGACGCCGAATAGCCGTGTTCTGCCAAATATTTGGGGATGGATAAGGAGGCGGGCCGCGCCCAGCGAAGCCAACGGCGAAGCTGGGTGGACACGGCCGCCCGACCTCTCTATAAACCGCCCGCTCGCCCGGCCTTTGGGCCTTCGAGTATGCCCAGGTAGCTCAGTTGGTAGAGCATGCGACTGAAAATCGCAGTGTCGGTGGTTCGATCCCGCCCCTGGGCACCATCAAGTTCCGTTTAGCCCGCTTCCTGAAAATGCTCGCCGAGCAAAGGCTCGTCCCGGCGTGCTCGCAGAGCGAAGCCGCCCCTGGCACCAACCCGCCGCAGCCTCACTTCGACCGGTTGTGAGTTAGTCTCTGGGCTTGAGCTCGGACAACGAAATCCAACCATCATCAGCATGTGACGGGTAGCGGAAGCGCTGGATGTCCCGATTAAATCATTCTTGAGACGGAGCGGTCTCGCTCAAAGCTAACCGACTCTTAGTTGCAGCGGCGCCCCGCGCTATGGTCCTGATCGCTACCGGCCCCATAAGGCGACCAGGGCACACGCGAAACCTATCGCTAGGATGGCCGCAGCCGTTACGGTGACCAAGTCAACTGACCAGGGATGGGCCCGTCCGCCAATTAAGTCGAAGTGTCTGGAGTGTGCTTTGTCCCGATATGTCTGAAGGCGCATGGCACGCACTCCTCTGCGCGTTGGATCGTCATTCAATCGGCGACTGCCAAGACAGTTCCTCGTGAGGCACCGCGGCCACCTGTCGCGAATCCGTCCGGACTACCCGACCAACGATTTGCACCGGGCCACCGGGCCCGCACCGGTTCAATTTGGGTGTGCCCTAAGTGAATTGCCCAAAGCTTGGTTCAATAAATCTAACCCGCCCCTGGGCACCATCAACTTCCGTTTAGCCCGCATCCTGAAAATGCCCGCCGAGCGCAGTGAAAGCCGCTAATTGGGCGTCGAAAGCACGCTTGTATGCGGGCCGCCCTTCACCGCGGGCGACATAGGCGGAGAGGTTTGGATATTCGTCCAGGATACCCGATCCTTTCAACCTGAGCAGCACCGTCACCATCAGCAGGTCACCAGCGCTGAACGCACCGTCAAGCCAGTCAGCGTCGCCAAGGCGACCGGAAAGATCGCCCAACCGTTTCCGAATGCTGTCCTCGAGGGCGCGCAGGCGCTGCTCGAACCAGGGCTGGTCGCGCTCAAGGATCTTGACGAGGGAGAGGTCGAAGACCGGCGGCTCCACCGTGTTGAGCGCGGCAAACATCCATGCGATCGCGCGCGCCCGGGCATTCGCATCGTCTGGCAGCAGTCCCGCATGGCGCTCGGCGATATGGAGCACGATGGCCCCCGACTCGAACAGGACGAGATCGCCTTCTTCATAGGTCGGAATCTGCCCGAAAGGATGAAGCGCTCGATGCGCGGGTTCCTTCATCGCTTTGAACGAAAGAAGGCGAACGTCATAAGGCTGGCCCACTTCTTCGAGCGCCCAGCGAACGCGCATGTCACGCGCCAGACCCTTGCCGCGGTCGGGCGACCGTTCAAAGGCTGTGATGGTGGGGGTCATTGCCATGCTCCGGGAGATTGCATGACGCTGTCGAGAGCTAGGTGCGTGATTGCGACGATCTTTCTCATGGTTACGTGTCCGGTTCTTGCGCTTAGTATCTAGAGGAGGACGAACGACCGGCGTGGCCTCCGACAACTTACCTCGTTTTTTGACCACCGGATTTCGCGGTCAGCGCTCCAAGCACCAGCCCCGGCCGTTACCAGGCCCGGACAGCTAGCGGATTAGGAGGGTTGATTGCGAAACGTGCGGTCACTCCGTTTTCGCTTGTCAAATGACGGAGTGCCCGGCTTTAGGCGAGATCGAGATGCGCACCGAGTGTTGGGAACCGAACACAACTTCAGCGTCGGCAACCGTACATTTGCATCACAATACGTCGATCGCAATAAACAAATCACAATAGCGCCCCGTCCATGGCCTACAGCGGCGAACCTTGGTTGGCGCGATCCAGCGATCCCTTGTTCTCGGCCGAAATACCGCGAGAAGGACAACGCGCCGATTCCGCGATAGCGGAGCGACGCGGCGCCTAATGCATGCCGGCGCGTGCCGGGTGCAACATCTGCCATATGTGCAGGCCGGCGTCGCTGGCCGCCCGACCTGCTGAGCAAAGAGCAGGAGGCTCTCATGTCCACAGCGTTCCGCGTGGTTCTCGAAGGCACTCAGGAAGTCCCCCCGAACAACTCGACCGCAAGCGGTCTTGGCACCGTCATCTTTGACAGCACGGAAATTGCCGCGAGCTATACGTTTCAGATCGAGGGCGTCGATTATGGCCCGATTACGGGCGGTCCCGCCCAGACGCCGTCGACCGACGACGATGTCATCTCCACGCATTTTCACAATGAAGCGCGAGGAGTAAACGGGCCCGTTGTCTTCGGGCAGATCAACCCGGCACAGGACGAAGATGATCTCAACATCGCCCTGAATACGGATGGCTCCTGGACGGTAAGCGGTCGATGGGAGACGACGGACCCCGCCAGCGTTCCAATCACCGACTTCGCCGACGAACTCGGCTCAGCTCCGGTGGGATCGGAGATCCCGATCTATTTCAACGTTCATACGAACCAATTTCAAGGAGGCGAGATCCGAGGTCAGTTGATCGCAATCGCAGATGACAACGACAACGTTGTCGTCGGAACGCCGGGCGACGATTTTCTTCCCGGGCTCGGCGGCAATGACATCATCCGTGGCCTCGCCGGGAACGACAGGCTTGAAGGCGGCGACGGCGACGACATTATCAGGGGCGGCCAGGGAAACGACGATATCAATACAGGCGCTGGCAATGACCTGGTTTTCGGTGGTCGCGGCAACGACACCGTTGGCGGCATGGCCGGAGCCGATACAGTCTTCGGCGGTGCCGGCGATGACTCCATCATCTGGAACGACCCTACGGGCGATGTCGTGTTTGGCGACGCCGGGAATGACACGCTGCGAGGCGGCGACGTTGCCGCCGACACGATCTTTGGTGGTAACGGTGACGACCTGATCCGGGCGGTCGCCAACCAGCAGTTGGCGGATCACGCGCCCGACCGTCTGTTCGGAGACCGCGGGAATGACACCATCTTCGGCGGCAATGCTGGTGATACGATCGAAGGCGGCGCCGGCGACGACAACCTCGCAGGTTTAGGTGGAGCTGATCAGTTTATCTTTCGCGAGACTGAACCAGGCAGTGATACCATTACCGACTTCGACGTAACGCAGGACGTCGTGGTGTTGGAAGGCTTTGGAGCCGACTTTGACCCGCTGGAAAATCTGAGCGCGGGAGCTTCGGGTACCACCCTTGATCTCGGCGAGGACAATCAGGTGCTGTTCTTGGGTCTCCTTCCGAACGAGTTGAACGCCGCGAATTTCCTCGTGACCGCTTGAGGTCGCGGAGGCGGGCCGGATCCACGGCCCGCCTCCGGCACGCCTGTTGGCGCCGGTTGTCGTCGCGCTCAAATCACCGCGATTGGGCCTCCGCCGCGAGAATGTCGTGCACCCGAATTTGGCGCGACACGCGGCAAAGCCGCGAGCAACCCGTATCAAAGCCATCGAGCCCGCTTGAACCGCAGGTAAAGCACGGTGCACAGCAGGGCGATAATGCCGACGACGACGTAGTAGCCGTATTGGGTTTTCAGCTCGGGCATGTTCTCGAAATTCATGCCGTAGATCCCGGCAATCGCAGTGGGTACGGCCAATATCGCGGCCCAGGCGGCCAACTGTCTCGTAATGACGCCTTGACGCTGCTGCTCCAACAGATTGCTCACCTCGAAAACCGAAGTCAGAACGTCTCGCAATGAGTTCACCATCGCATCGACTCGTCGTACGTGGTCCAGAACGTCCTGGAAATACGGACGGGCGTTAGCGTCTAGACACGGTGAATCAAGGTGTACGAGCCGGCCACAGACCTCCGTCATGGGGCCGATGATCCGCTTAAAGCGGATTAGCTCCTGGCGCAGGCCGAAGATCCGCTTGACCTCTGTACGGCTGAGAAAGCTGTCGAGAGCACTCTGCTCCATGGTTAGAACGCGTTCCTCGATCGTTTCGACAATCGGGAGATAACCATCAACGATAAAGTCGAGTATGGCGTGAAGAACGTAGTCCGGACCTTGGGATAGTAAGCTGGGCGCCGCTTCCAGTTGGGTGCGGAGATCGGTATGTGCCCGTGCGGAGCCATGCCGCACCGAAATGATAAAGTTCTTTCCGACAAACAGTGCCGTCTCGCCGTAAGCTATGTGATCCTGCTCAAGGTGAGCGGTGCGGGTCATCACAAAGAGCTGGTCGCCATAAACGTCAACCTTCGGCATTTGGTTAGCCTTGAAGGCGTCCTCAATCGCGAGAGGATGAAGCCCGTAGTTCTTCTCGAGTTGCTCAAGCTCCCGTTTCGAAGGCTCGAACAATCCAATCCAGACAAATTCGGATTTCCCCTTGCAGTCGATCGGCTCGTCCAGGGAAACGGCTCTCACCTTCTTGCCTTTACGATAAAGGTGGGCTGCAACGACGCTCACAACGAACTTCCTCCGATTGTATTAAGCAGGGTAGGTTCCGAAAATAACCTGTTTGTGCGCTAATGTTGTCGTGGCCCCGCAGATCCACTTGGAGCGCAGCGTACACGCTTTGCTCTAGCGGCGCGCCCCGCCAAGCACGAGATCGATCGTGTGCCTCGCAATCTTCCGAAGTTGGGCCTCATCACCAAAAGCTCGTTCGAGCACGGCCAATCCGCGCGTCACGGTGACGATGTGTAAGGCCGCGGTTCCGGGGTCGCCATTGAACTCGCCTCGCTTGACGCCCTCTGACAAGGCTTCCTGAACTAGGCCGGTGATGCGCGCCACCAGATCCGCAAAGGTTTTGCGCGCGTTCTCATCCAGCCCTTCGCCTTCGACCGACGCCAGCTCCATCAGTCCCCGCGTGGTGGGGCATCCGCGGGGCGGCGAGCCGGAACGGAAGTTTTCTATGGTCAGATCGAAAAATCCCGTGAGGCGTTTTCGCAAGGTCCCGGAGCCGAGCGCCTTTTGGACAGAGCCGAGATATTCGCGCGCATAGCGCTCGTAGGCGCAGAGAAACAGCGCTTCCTTGCTGCCGAAGGCATTGTAGAGACTGCCGCGCTGGACGCCGGCGTCACGCGCAATGTCTGACAGCGACGTGCCGCGCACCCCCTTGCGCCAGAATTGATCGAACGCGATGCGCAGGACGTCGTCGTGGTCGAACTCTCGCGGTCTCATGCTTCTCTTCTCCACTCCACAGGTCCTATCGCGACCTCCCGGGCTCTATCTCCTCATAGAAACTTGCGTGAGCAAGCGTCTCGAAGGACGAGGCCGAGAGCCGGTGTCCGGGCCTCATGGTTCTCGCGGCGCTGCGAAGCATCGTCCGCTGACGGCGCGTGCGCGCCACCCCACCACGAGGGTCTGGCAATAGGACCGACGCAGGTCAAAAAAGTATTTGACATGGTGTTAATAATGGTTACGTTTTTTTTCATCGTGTCAAAAACTACGAGATAGCTCACTTCGTCAAGGAGGATCCGCGATGCCGCTCGTTCACATCTCTCTGCGCGCCGGAAAGCCGGAAGCCTACCGACAGGCGATCTTCGACAGCCTTTACCGCGCGATGCGGGAAGCGCTCAGTGTGCCCGAAGACGACCAGTTCATGACCATCACCGAACATGACGCGGCGAACTTCCGCTACGGCGATGCCTATGGCGTCGCGCGCAGCGACGATGTTGTGTTCATCCAAATCACCGTGTTCAACACCCGTACATCAGAACAGAAGAAAGCGCTGTTCCGGCGGACGGCGGAGTTGCTCGCCGAAAGCCCCGGCATCCGGTCGGAGAACGTGTTCGTGAACGTTCTGGAGGCCGCGAAAGAGAATTGGTCGGTCGGCCACGGCCTCGCGCAATTCGCGTGAGCGATATGGCGAACTGGTTGCGACCTCCACCGCAGTCCCGCGCAGCAAGCGTAGCCGGGATGGCCAGGAACTCCGTTCCATACCTCGCGTTGCACTGCGGGGCACTTGGAGGAAATTCGAAATGGCGAAGAAGGCGAAGAAGTCGCTGCGTGGACGCAATCAGGATCGTGCGCGCGTGGCCGGCGGGCAGGCAGAGTTACGAGGTACGGTACATCGCAAAGAAAACCCGCAAGTCGGTCTCGGCCGTGAAGAAAGCTGTCAAGAAGGTCGGCAGCAGCCGCAAGCGGGTGGTGAAGGCGCTGAGGGGGAAGAAAAGGTAATTTTTCTTAGGAACGGACACGCTCCAGTCCGTTTGGTTCACCGGAAGGTGGAGTTGGTGCATGCAGCAATCTTCGGAAAGAGCCAAGATTGGCTCGGGGCAAATCGTCCTGCTCATTGTGCTTGCTGCTCTGCTTGTCCTCACCGGCGTGTGGGCCGCTTACGTCTGGAACGCAAGCAGCGACGTTCCGATGAGCACGCACGGCTGGATCGCGCTTGGCCTTGGCACGTTCTTCTCGCTCCTGATCGGGTGCGGCCTGATGGCGCTGATGTTCTTCAGCAGCCGAAGCGGTCACGACGAGGCCGCCAGTCCGCATTTCAAGGAGCGTCGCGAGGGCGAAGATCGGAAGTGAGTCTGTTCGATTCGAGACGTCCCGCCTTCTGCCGCACGCGTAGCGTTGCTGCGCGCGAGTGCGACCAATTGGCACGACAGGCAAATCACTTCTGATTTTCAGAAGTCGTGTCAAGTCCGGTGACTAAAAATATTCCACTTCACTTGCAACCCAAATCACCGGCATAACTCCGCCCGTCTCACCCACCCAAGGGGCGTTGGCCACGTCACGAACGCGCGGTGAGATGCGGTGGACGTGAATGGCGCTAGCTGACGTCGGCGCCTGAAGCGGACGGCGAAGTCGTGTGGTTCGGGCGCCGCGGTGCTGGCGTTAAGTTGGCGGGAAGTGTCCCGCCGACGACGGAGGCAAAAGAGCCGTTCTCCGGGAAGAGCACGAAGTAAGCCGTAAACCATCGCGCAGGGAAAGCCGGAATGCCTCCGCTGCCCTGTATGCTCGTGTGCATTTCCTTATGCGCAAACAGCACACGAGACCTCGGGTGCAGCGAGCACCCGGCTTTCCCTGCGCCCTTGTTTCGATGGAGGGCGGAAGTTCAAGCAAAGCTCGGGCGCTTCACGCCGCGAGAACGCGGACGCACACCCTCTCGCTGTTTGACAGTTGAATCCGAAACCAAGAAATCCGAAACCAAGAGCAGCGGGCCTAAATCCCGAACACGCTGAAGATCGCGCCCGAAGATCGTCGCGAAGGCGCTGTCAGCGCGTGTCGCCGTCCTGAGCGGCAGCGTCACATGCACGGACGCTGCACCTCATGCTGGCGCGGTTTGCGTGTTTGCGAGCGCCAGCAGCCCCGAAGTCACGCCGCCAGCGCATCCGGATTGACCTCACCCTTGGCGATATCGGTGAGCAGCGCATCGATCTCTTTTTCTTCCATCAGGCTCTCGTGCAGCGTCGCCTGGTCGTTGCGCAATTCCAACTGCCCCGCCAGCGCGGCGGCCGAGCCGTAGGCGGCGATTTCATAGTGCTCGAGCTTCTGGGCGGATGCGATCAGGCCGGCATCGCGAAGGTCGTCGCCCTCCAGCATGGCGAGCATCTTCCGGGTCTCACGGATGAGCGCCTCCATGGCCTGGTCGACATGCGCCGCCGGGTCTGCGCCATGCTGGCGAAGGATGGCCACAAGGCGGCCCTTCTGCGTGACCGTCTCCGCGTGATGGTCCACCAGCGCGTCCTTGAGTGCCGGGTGGGCTGCCGCCGCCGCCATCCGCAGCAGTGCTTCCGCAAGTTGGTCCTCGACGCTCACCAGTTCCTGCAGTTCGGCAATGTACATGTCCTTGAAATTCTTGATCTCCATGGCGAAATCCTTCTGTCAGGATGCGTATGAGGCGATATCATTCCAACGAGGCCACGACGCATCTGGTTCCGGTCCAAGAGCTGATCTCCAAGAGCTGATCTCCAAGAGCTGATCTCCAAGACCTGATCGAAGAGACCTGATCGAAGACCCAAGAGGTGCTGCGATGACGGAATGGTACTTTGTCTGGGTGGAAGGCCTGCGAGGGCCTGCGCCACAGAAATGGTCATCGGATGGGCTTTGGGGGCAGGTCGGGCGTCAGGATGTCATCGTGCGTTTTGCGCTGAGCGACGAGGAAGCGCATCTGCCGCTCGACGAACTGGCAAGGCGGCATCCCATTCCCGAGGGGAAATAGCCGGCGACAGTCACGCGATGCCGGCGGTCGTTCGAAAGAACCAGGCCGAAAGCAATCGCGGGCGCTGGAACTTTTCCGCCTGGTTCCGTGCGATTTCAAACATGCCTTTCTGCGGAACATTGCGAATTTAATTTCGTTGCCGGGTTGAAGCGGCGCCAAGAGGCACCACTGTCCCGACTTCAATTCGGCGTGCTTGCGGAATTGAAAGCGAAGCTGCGAGCCGGCGCGTGACGCCGGTGGGGACGAGCGATCAGGATCCGACACGCTTGACGTCATTCCCTCCGCAGAAAGAGCCGCGCGCGGTCAAGGCCGTCACGCGGTGCTCACCAACCAGAAGCCAAGTAAGGAGATCGTGCATGAAATTGAACTCGGCACAGGTAGAACGCGCTCTGACGCAATTCGAAGCCCAGGCGCTTCCCGACGATCATCCGGTGGTTCCGCAGCTAGCCAGCATGTTTGGGGATCATACATTCTTCCTCGACAGCGGCGGGCTCAACGTCCTGGAGCCGACCGAGGCTTCCGAGCGGGAAACCACAATCGGCATGATCGTAAACCTTGCTTATTGGAGCGATGAGACGCTGACGAAATTGTCGCCACACGAGCCCGAGCCGACAGGCGTGATCGTCAGTCTCGAATCCAGACACTGACTCTTCGAGTCCGGGACTCGGCGTGTGTTTCAGACGATTTGTCGTGCGCGGTCGCGTGCCGCGCGCGATGGCTGCTGAAATGCGCCGGTCAGGTTTCGAAATGAACCCCGATCCGCGTCTCTTTTCGCCAGACGACGCGGCACGGCACATGGATGTGGTCGGCTTCGATCACCAGCGTGAAGCGTTCGGGAATGCCGACGGGAGAGCTTACCTCGAGCGCAGCGCCGGTTTCGGAAAGATTGCGCACCGTGCAATCAATGACGGCGCCGCCGCCAAACGAAATCTTGCCCGCCTTCAAGAGCCGACGCCGTGGTGCTATCCTGTGCTCGTCCACCACATGGACCTCCCATCTGAACAGGGAGTTTTCTACCGGCGAGGTTACTATCCCGTTACCGAGCGCTCCAGCCCGGATGCAACGCCAAGTCGTGGGCCGCCGCGGAACCGCCGTTCCCGCTCATCGAGCTTGGCCGTCCGTCCGCGCCCGCCGGCCCTCGATCGGGTAGGCCGGGTCATTGAACCCCGGCGTCGAGGGATGGCCGCTCACCACCAGCCGGTCGACCAGCGCCTCGTCCTCCGCCGTGAAGCGATAGTCCAGCGCTTGGATATAATCATCCCATTGCTGTTCGGTCCGGGGGCCCGCGATCACCCCGCTCACGAATGACGAATTCAGCACCCATGAAACCGCGAATTGCCCGGCGGTGATGCCGCGCGCTTCGGCGTGCCGCTTGATCTCCTGGGCGAGCTGCAGCGATTCCGCCCGCCATTCGGTCTGCATCATGCGTTTGTCGGCGCGCCCCGCACGCGTGTCCTCGCCGGGCGCCGCATCCGGCCTGTACTTGCCGGTCAGCACCCCGCGCGCCAAGGGGCTATAGGGCACGATGCCGAGGCCGTAATAGCCGCAAGCCGGAAAGTGCTCGACCTCCGGCATCCGGTTCATGGCGTTGTAATAGGGCTGGCTGACGATCGGGCGATCGATGCCGTTGTTGTCGCAGATGTTGCAGATCTCGGCGACGCGCCAGGCGCGGTAGTTGGAGACGCCAAAATAGCGGATCTTGCCCTGGCGCATCAAATCGCCCATCGCGCGCACCGTCTCCTCCAGCGGCGTCGCGTGGTCCTCCTTGTGCAGATAATAGATGTCGATGAAATCGGTGCCGAGCCGTTGCAGGCTCTCTTCCGCCGCCTGCATCACCCAGCGCCGCGACAGCCCGCCGCGATTGGGATCGTCGCCGATCTGGTTGGCGAGTTTTGTCGCCAGAATCCAGTTCGTGCGATTGTTTGAAATGGCACGGCCGACCACCTGCTCGGACTGGCCGCCATTATAGGCATCCGCGGTGTCGATGAAGTTGACGCCGGCCTCGCGCGCTTTCGCAATGATGCGCGACGACGTGGCTTCATCGGTGGGGCCGCCGAACATCATGGTGCCCAGGCAGATCGGTGAAATCTTCAGGCCGCTGCGGCCGAGTTGGCGGTATTGCATCAATCGCTCCTCAGTCTTTGGCAGTCATTCCGGGATGGTGCGTCAGCACCAGACCCGGAATCTCGAGATTCTCAGGGGCGGAAGGCCGCCCCGTAGTTCGATGCTCCGCATCGCTTCGGAATGACGGCAACTCTCAACCCTCGCTCTTCAATATCTTGAACACACCGCTCGCCATCGCGATACAGCGTTTGTCGACCGTCACTTCCGTCGTGATGAAAATAAGGCTGCGGGTGGAGCGCACCACATGCGGCTTCGACACCAAAACCTCTCCGATCTTGCCGGCTTCGACAAAGTGCGTATCGAGCTGCACGGTCGCCAGCGTCGGCTTGCCCGAGACGAAGCGGGCGGTCATGCCGCAGGTGCGGTCGGCGAAGGTCATGATGACGCCGCCCTGCACCAGGCCGCGGCGGTTGTGGTGCTTGTCCTCGGTGGCGAGCGCGTATTCGTGCGCGCCGTCGACGACGCGCTGCCACAGCGGGCCGATCAGGTGCAGGAAGCCGGAGGTTTCGACGATCTTCCAGCCGTCGGATTTGAGCTTGTCCGCGGCCTTGGCTGTCATGCCGTGCTTTCCGTTTCCTGCGGGCTATCTTGCTGTCCGGGGTCATTTCATCTGATGCGCTGGTGTTGTAGTCAAGCGGGATGGCCAGGCCATTTGACGATACCACGCGGCGGAATATTGCAGAGCTTTGCGCGGCATTTGCGCGGGTGCCCTCGGAGCGCGCAGAGCCTGAGCTGAAGCGCGCCGCGGTCGCCATCGCGCTGGCGGAAGCCGAGAGCGGCCCGGGCACCACATTTCTGTTGACCCGCCGCGCCGCAAGCCTGCGCGCCCACGCCGCCCAATGGGCGTTGCCGGGTGGGCGCTGCGACCACGGCGAGGCGCCGGCACAGGCCGCGCTGCGCGAGCTCCACGAAGAACTCGGCGTCGGCCTCGGCGAAAGCGATGTGCTGGGCCTGCTCGACGACTACCCGACGCGCTCAGGCTATCTGATCACGCCGGTGGTGGTCTGGGTCGGTACAAACGGCGATATCGTCCCCAATCCGGCGGAGGTCGCCTCGGTACATCGCGTCGCGCTCGACGACATCGAGCGAGCCGACGTCTTCAGCTTCACCAGGATTCCCGAAAGCACGCGGCGCGTGATCCGCTTCCGCCATGCCGGCCAGCAAATCCACGCGCCAACGGCGGCGCTGATCTATCAGTTTGCCGAAGTCCTGGCGGGTCGCGAGACCCGTGTGGCCGAACTGGAGCAGCCGGTGTTCGCCTGGAAATAGAGTCGGCGCTAGCCGCCGAAGCGGCTGCTCATCTCACCATGTGAGAGAGCGTGCTCATGCAGCGCGGGTTGCGGATGTTGGTGGTTTCGGAGACGATAGCTGCGTCAAGAAGAAGAACAGATCCGGGAGTCGCCCACCATGTCCATCGGGAGAAAGTGGCTTTGCGTCGCAGCCGCCATGCTCGGCTTGAGCGCGGCAACAGACGTTTCGCGCGCTCAAACCTATCCCGCCCGCGCCATCACGCTGGTCATTCCGTTCGCGCCCGGCGGCAGCACCTCGATCGTCGGCCGCGCCATTGCCGACAAAATGAGCGAGATGCTTGGCGAGAAGGTGGTGGTCGACAACCGTCCCGGCGCCGGCGGCACGGTCGGCACCAAGGCGGTCGCGAAAAGCGATCCGGATGGCTACACGCTGCTCTTGGGTTACACCGGCACGCTCGCGATAGGCCCCTCACTTTACAAGAATCCCGGCTACGATCCGCGTAAGGATTTTGCACCGATCGGCATGATCGGCAACGCACCGAATTCGCTCGTGGTGCATCCATCATTCCCGCCAAAGAGTGTCGCCGAATTGATTGCCCATGCGAAGGCCAATCCCGACAAGGTCAATTTCGGCTCGGCCGGCGCCGGCACCGCCAGCCACATCACGGGCGAATATTTCGCCCGCGCGGCCGGCATCAAGCTGGTGCATATCCCCTACAAGGGCACCGGCCCGGCGTTGACCGATCTCCTCGGCGGCCACATCCCGATGGCGTTCGCGCCGATCCCGGCCTCGCACGCCAACGTCTCCGCCGGCAAATTGCGCGCACTTGCGGTCACCAGCACCACGCGATCGAGCCTGTTGCCCGATGTGCCGACGCTGATGGAGGCGGGGCTATCCGGCTTCGACGCTTCGCTCTACTACGGCCTCGTCGCGCCCGCCGGCACGCCGCGACCGATCGTCGACAAGCTCAACAAGGCGCTGCGCGACGCGCTCGCCTCCGACGAGGTGAAGAAGCAGTTGAGCAATGACGGCACCGAAATTACCCCCGGTACGCCGGAAGACTATGCGGCCTTCATCGACAAGGACGAGAAGAAGTGGTCGCAACTGGTGAAGGCCAGCGGCGTTGAGCAGGAGTGAGCGGCGTTCCACCCTCTCCCACAAGGGGAAGGGAAAAAGAGTCGCGCCCTTTCGGGGCTGACATCGTAGGCGCGCTTGCTACAACCGTGCCATGCGCCTGCCATTGATTCGCATGGGTTCCGGATTAGCTGCGCTCGCGCTGCTCGCGAGTGCGCCGCCTGCCGTGGCGACGGAGCTGCTCCCTCCCTCAACCGCCGACGCCATGGCGCAAGCCGCCTCGCCGCAGGCGATGGCCGAATACCGTCGCAAGCTGAAAGAGTATCAGGAAGCCCGCGCAGCGTTCGAAGAGCAGGCGGGCGCCTATTGGACCTCAATCTCCGAGAAGCGAAAGGGCCGTAACGCCAAGCGCCGGGAACGCCAGGCCATCACGCTCAACGATTACGTGCTGACGCAGCCGCCGGTCTACACCGGTCCGAAGCGCCCGGTCAGTCCGGAGCCGGAAGAAGAAAAGCCGCCGCGCGAGCGCAAGCCGCTGCCGGTGGTTGCCGATTTTCTTAAAGCGGCCGCCGAGCATTTCCAGTTCACGCCGCAACGGCCGGCAACCGAGGTCGAGTTCAAGCGCGCCTATGCCCGCTACGCGTTGGCCGCGGGATTAACGCGCGAGCAGGCGGTGCGGGTCTACTCGTTCGAGACCGGCGGTAGCGGCAATTACGACATGCAGTCGGGGCTGAACCCCTCGAAGCCGGGCTCGCGCGCGATCTCGACCGCGATCGGCTACAATCAGTTGCTCACCACCAACAGCGTCGAGCTGTTGGCCGAACAGGGCCACGAAATCATCAAGGAACTGACGGCTAGGGCCGCGACGCTGTCGGGCGCGCCGCGCAAGGCGATGGACCAGAAGCTTGCCGTCTTGAAAAGGATGGTGGCGTTTACGCGCACCGTGCCGGATACCTGGTCCGAGCATGAGAAGCTCGCCAACACCCCGCAGGGCTGGGCTGTGCACGCTATGGTGCTCGATGTCGACGTCGGACCGATGTTGCAGACCCACAAGCTGCTGACATCGGTCCATTTCGCGCGCGCCAAGGGCTACAATCGTCCGCTGACGGCGGCTGAACTCGAAATGATGAACCTCACCGGTGACGGCACCGGCCTCGACATGGTCACCATGCCGCAGGCGATGCGCGAGCAGGTGCCGACCTCGAATTTCTTCCAGCGTGGCGGCTACGAGCGTAACCCGGTCGCAATCCGCCATAACACGGTGGCGAAACTATTGGCGATCACCGACGAGCGGATGGATTTCAACTCCAGCAAGCCCGGCGCAAAGGAGTTGGCGACGGCGTTTTAGGTGTCACCCTCCCCTGGAGGGGGAGGGTCGGCTCACATGAGCGCAGCGAATGAGAGACGGGGTGGGGTGATCTCTCCACTCGGGCACTGTTGGATGTGGAGAAACCGTCACCCCACCCCGCCGCTCATTTCATGAGCGTCGACCCTCCCCCTCCAGGGGAGGGTATCGCAGCGCCAGCCTCGTAGCGCCTCACTCCGATCCGAACATGAACTTGCCGTCGCCTTCCAGATAGGGGCCGGAGCGCATGTAGAGCTGCCCGTTCTGGCCAAGGAAGAACAACGTGCCCTTCGGCACTTTCTTGGCGCCCTTCAATAGCAAGCCGGCATTATTGGTGCCCAGCTTGTAGGCGAGCGTCTTGCCGTCCCTGCCGTAGGCGTAACCCATGTCCGACTTCAATTCCCAGGGAGTCGGTGCCGCGCCTTGCGCAAATGCCGATGTCGCCAGCCCCGTCAGTGCGGCCGCCATCAAAACTGATTTTGTCGAAACGCTCGTCATCGTCATCCTCCCAGCGGCCTTAAGCGGCTTCTGTCCCACGTTTTGAACAAATCACGAACGGCATTGCGCCGTCAATTGCCACCTTCGACGCATCACACGGCCCTTGAGACTTTGTGATTTCCCGCGTCCGACTTCGCGACTATGTTCGCCTTTCCGGCTACAAGCATGCATTGCGAAAAACGTCATAGGGATGGTTAGGATGAATCACGTCATGAAGCTCGGTCTTGGTGTTGCGCTATCGTTCATGACGCCGGCTCAAGCGGCAGAGGCTGACAATTTCAAACTGTCCAACAACCAGCGGATCGCCTGCAGTCGGGGATTGAGTGCGGGCAAGCTCAACACCTCGACCTGCAAATCCTATGCTTACGTGTTCAACACCAAGACGTCAGAGTATTTCCGCTGCCAGGTCTCGATGGCGCTGACGCGGGACAACAAGGAAGTCATCAACGTGCAGGCCGACGGCGGCTGCACCAAGAAGCCCCGCATCTTCGATACCGACGCGAACTATTCGTTCGGATGCCACCGAGACCGAGCCGCCGAACACCAATTCGTTCTTCGGTCCCGGTGGCTATGCGGTGTGGGCCAGCGACAACAGTAATCTGAAGGTGCGCGGCTGCATCATCATCTCGTCCGGTCTCGGCTCCGACATCGCGAAATGTATCGACATGAAATTCGAGTGAGCTTCGCTCAGGGAGCCTTCTCGGGGTCGGCTGCAAGCTGAGGGCGCGACCGCGCGAATTTGCGCACGCCGACGGGCTTACCGAACAGATGGCCCTGGATCAGATCGAATCCCATGTCGTGCGCGGCAAGGTAATCGGCGCGCGTCTCGATGCCCTGGGCGACGGCGCGAGCGTCGTTGTCTCGGGCCAGTTCGACGATGCGTCGGCATACCGTCTGCTTCAGCCGATCGTCGGCGCAGCCCTTGACGTATTGCTGGTCGACCTTCAGCTCGACGAACGGGAAGCTCCGAAGCTCCAGCAGCGACGGCCATTCCGCGCCGACATTGTCGATGGCGATCGCGATATTGTGCAGGCGTAGCCGTCTTGCGGTGTCCACTGCGAGATCCGGATGGTCGACCACCTCGCTGCTGTTGATTTCGATCAAAAGTCCTCCGAACGCCGGGTGGGCGGGCATGGCGCGGCACAGATCGCGCACCGCCGCTGCGTCGTCGAAGAACGATATTGGCAGGTTGATCGAGAGGTCGACCGGACCCTGGCTCTCCAGCAGGTAGCGCCAGTCCTCGATCGCGCGGCCGATCACGAATTCGGAAAGCTTGCAAAAATGCGGATCCTTGTCGTCGGGAATGAAGTAGGCCGGCGGGACCACGCCCCAGGCCGGATGCCGCATGCGGACCAGCGCCTCCGCTCCGCTGGGGACCAGTGTGCGGGTGTTGATCTTCTGCTGATACCACAATTCGAGCCAGCCAGCCTTCAACGCCTCGGCGACGTCGACGGCCGGGCTTGGCGCCGGCTCGGCAGGCAGCAGCGTCGCGAGGCTGGCGCGCAGGCTCGCTGCGCCGAATGGCGTCGGCAAGGAGGGCAGCATGGCAATGCCGTATTCTTCGCCAATCTGCCTGACCGCCTTAACCATGATCGTGTCGGGTTGACCGATCACGAGAACCTTGCCGCCGAAATCTTTCCGGACGATTGCCTCGAGAATTTCGCCGACATTGATCCCGTCGGCGCACACGCTGAGCACGATCAGGTCCGGCTGCTCCGCCTGCAGTATGCCGGCCAAATCGCCGGCCTGGCCGCATTCGCAGGTGACGAACCCGAGATCCTCGAGAGCGTCGGAAAGAAACAATCGGAGGTGCCTTTTGCTGTCGACGACGCACGCTCTGGGCGCCAGCTTCCGATGCCCAAAGTGCGCCGCGCGCGAATACTCGACAAAGTTGATTTGCTCCATGCCACCCTCCCGCTAGCTACCCCAACGCCAGTGGTACATCGGCGTTGCGGTCGCAATCATGGAATTTTGCGGCAGGTCACATGATTACTTCGGTAGGGTTAAAGCAGCCGACAAGAATAAAATTTTAGGGAAGCTGCTGCCGCGAAGCAGCCAACCAGCGCCGGGACACTCGACGGGGTCATTTCATCGGCTTCAACGCGCTGATGCCCGGCTTGGGCAACATTTGATCAGCCTCGCGTGTTAACGCCTGTGGTCGCTCGCCGGCGCCGCGATGTTCGTGGCTCAGCGAACGTCGCCTGAACGCTCCCTCGCAGGCGCAGCAATGCCGCAAGGCTCACAACCCTGGCCAAAAGAATGACCGCGGTCCTCGGCAGACCGCGGTCACTGATGACGCAAGCCAAATAGCTCGAGCGCGATGCCTTAGCCGCCGATACCCTTCTCCTTGAAGTACTTCAACGCGCCAGGATGGAACGGAATCGGCGAACGGTCCTGCACCTGGTTGTCGAGCGAGAAGCTCTCGGCTTCCTTGTGCACGGCAACAATGTCGGCCTTCTTTTCCACCAGCGTCTTGACGATGGTGTAGGCGTCCTCATTGCTCATCTTGTCGCCGGTGACGATCAGATTCCAGACGTCGGTGATGGAGTTGTCCTTGTCGTAGCCGGGATACGAGCCCGCCTTGATCTTGCTCGACGAATAGAGCTTGCCGTATTTGGCATTCATCTTCTCGGCCAGATCGCCATGGTCGATCAGCTTCATCTTCAGACCGGGAGTGGCCGCGAGATCGGTGATTGCGGCGGTCGGAATGCCGCCGACCCAGAAGAAGGCGTCGATCTTGCGGTCCTTGACCGCGTTGACGGATTCGGCGACGCCGAGCCGCTCGCGCTTCATGTCCTTGTCCTTGTCGAGGCCGGCCGCCTCGATGACGCGGAATGCCATCACTTCGGTGGCGCTGCCGGGCGAACCGGTCGAAACACGCTTGCCCTTGAGATCTGCCATGGTCTGGATACCGGTGCCTTCCACCGTCACCACATGCATGCGGTTCGGGTAGACCACGAGCAGCGCCTGCAGCGGCACCTTGCCGCTCTTGAACTTGTCCTGCCCTTGCAACGCATCGAGCGCCGCATCGGCCATGGTGAAGGCAAGCTCGCTTTTTCCGGCACCGATCAGCTTGAGATTGTCGACCGAGCCGCCGGTGACTTCGGCGGTAGCCTGCATGTTGGGCAGGTTCTTCGAGAGCACGTTGGCAACCGCACCGCCGAGCGGATAGTAGACGCCGCCGGTGCCGCCGGTGCCGATCGACATGGTTTTCTGCTGCGCATGGGCTGCGCCGGCAAAGGCGAGCCCCAGAGCCATCGCCAGTATCGCTGTGGTCTTTTTCATTTTTGTCTCCCTCAATTGCTTCTTCTCTATGTTGTGACCGCAGGCCGCTCTGGCGACCGCGTTCTGGCCTGCCACAGCAATACGCCGAAACCAATGATCAGGCCCGGCACATAGGTGTAGCTGATATCGCGTCCGGTGATCCATTCGACCATTGCCTCAATCAGGCTTGGGAACACCAGCAGCAATCCGGATAGCAGAAGCAGGCCGCGCTCGACCGCTGTATTTTGTCGCAGCGCCCAGTTCTGGGCAAATGCAGCCAGCGCCAGCAGGCCCAAGCTTGTCTTGATCGCGATTTCGAGAATGTCGATCCACGATCCGCCCTTGGGGATCGACATCAAGAGGCCGCCGCCCTGCGGATCGAGCACGAAGACGAACGGCACCAGGAACGCCGGCAGCGTATATTTCCAGGACTGCAGCGTGGTCTTGTAGGGATCGCCGCCGGTGATGGCGGCCGCCGCGAACGGAGACAGCGCCGTCGGCGGCGAAACCTCCGACAGGACGGCATAGTAGAAGATGAACATATGAGCGGCGTAATCAGGCACGCCGAGCTTGACCAGCGCGGGCGCTGCGATGACCGCGCAGATGATGTAGGACGCCGTCACCGGCACGGCGAGGCCGATAATCCAGACGATCAGCGCGGTGTAGATCGCGGTCAGCAAAAGGCTGCCGCCGGCATAGGCGATGACGATCGACGAGAATTTAAGGCCGAGACCGGTCAGCGTCACGATGCCGACGACGATGCCGGCGCAGGCGCAGGTGGTCGCGGCATTGAGCGCGCCGATCGAGCCGTCGGCCAGCGCCTTCACCAGCTTGGTCGGCACCAGCATGGTCTCCCGGCGCAGGAAGCTCAGCGCAAAGGTGACGACAATGGCGTAGAACACCGACAGCGACGGCGAGTAGCCGATGACCATGAAAAACACCACGGCGAGCAGCGAGATGAAGTGGAAGCCATACCGCCTGGTCATCTGGCCGAGCGACATCTCGGGCGTGAAGGTCACGTTCTTGGCGTGGAATTTCTTGGCGTCCAGCTCGACCATGAACAACAGCGACATGTAGTAAAGACAGGTCGGAATGGTCGCCATCCAGATGACGTCGAGATAGCTGATCTTGAGAAACTCGGCGATCAGGAACGCGGCGGCGCCGAGCACAGGCGGCGACAGGATCGCGCCCAGCCCGCCGGCAGCGAGCAATCCGCCCGCGGCGTTCCTCTCGAAGCCCGCCTTCGCCATCATCGGATAGGCCACCGTGCCGATCATCACGGTCGTGGCGACGCCCGATCCGGAGGGGCCGCCGAGCAGGAACGACGACAACACCACGGTGCGGCCGGCGCTGTTCGGCTTGCCGCCCATCAAGGCCAGCGAGAAATCGATGAAGAATTTGCCGGCGCCGGAATGCTGCAGGAATGCGCCATAGATCGTGAACAGGATGATCAGCGTCGCCGACACGTCGACTGCGACGCCGAAAATGCCTTCCAGTGTGATAAAGAGGTGACCGACCAGGCGGTCCAGGTCGTAGCCGCGATGGGTCCAGGGCGCCGGCAAATAGGGGCCGAGCATCGCATAGGCGATGAACAGCAGCGACACCACGGGCATGATTGCGCCGGTGGTGCGCCGCGTCGCCTCTAGCAGCATCACGATGAAGACGATGCCGACGATCACGTCCCAGCGATCGGGCGTGGTGGCGCGGTCGGTAAAGTCCTCGCCACCCCACAGCGCGTAGATGACGGTCGCCACCGCGACGATCCCGGGAACGACGTCCCACCAGCGCACACGGTTGCGAAACCGCGTCGCCAGCGGAAACAGCAGGAAGCTCAAGATCAAGGTGAAGGCGACGTGGGTGTAGCGAAGCTCCTGGGTCGGAACGATGGCATAGGCCGCATAGAGGTGAAACAGGCTCATGACCACGGCAATTGTGGTCGAAATCCTTCCCGCCCACCCCATCAGGCGGTTGGCCGCGCCTTCTTCCGCCTCGATGTAGGCTTCCGCCTTGTGCAAGGCTTCGTCCGAAACGGCGACGACCTCGTCATTGGGCGGCGTTGTCTTGTCTACGGCCATGCTTCCCCCGGGGACCGGTTAACTTTCCGGCCCGACTGCGGCGGGCCTCCTTCGCGGGCCGCATTCAGTCCGTTTTGGGTGGCGGTGGCAAGGGGCTTTTCGGCCTATGTCCAAGTCGCTGCTTTAGCTTTTTGGAGAGGTTGACCCAGGGGCGCCGGACGTCCAATTTCCCGCCCCAAAATTCGGATGCGCCGCATTCGTGCGCGCTGCAATGCAACGACAACCCAAAGGGAGAAGAAGTCGATGGAACGGCTCAAAGGCAAGGTGGCGATGGTGGTGGGCGCGGGATCGATCGGTCCCGGCTGGGGCAATGGCAAGGCGACCGCCGTCACCTTCGCACGCGAGGGCGCCAGCGTGTTCTGCGTCGATCGCAATGCGGCTGCCGCAAACGAAACCGTCAGCATCATCACGGGCGAGGGCGGCAAGGCCGTCGCCTTCACCGCCGACGTCTCGCGCGAGGTCGAGGTCGAGGCGATGGTGGCGGCGTGCCTGAAGGCCTATGGCCGCATCGACGTGCTCGACAACAATGTCGGTATCGCCGAAATGGGCAGCGTCGTCGAAGTGAACGAGGCGAGCTGGGATCACGTCTTCGCGGTCAATCTCAAGAGCGCCTATTTTGCCATGAAGCACGTCATTCCCGTGATGCAGAAGCAGGGTGGCGGCTCAGTCATCAACATCTCGTCGATCGCATCCATTCGCCATCTCGGCATCTCCTACGTCACCTATGGCGCTTCGAAGGCGGCGATGAACCAGATGACGCGCACCACCGCCGTGCAATTCGCGAAAGACCATGTTCGCGTGAACTGCATCCTGCCCGGCCTGATGAAAACGCCGATGGTCGAGCACTCAGCCGGCCTTGCTGCAAGCTATTCGGCCGGCGACGTCGAAGCGATGTGGCGGGCGCGCGATGCGCAGGTGCCGATGGGGCACATGGGCGACGCCTGGGACGTTGCCAATGCGGCGCTGTTTCTCGCTTCCGACGAATCCCGTTACGTCACCGGGATCGAGCTCGTGGTCGACGGCGGGATAACGGTGAAGTCGAGCTGATGCGCTCGCTGCCTGCGTGAACAACGGATCATGATGACGGAGTTGAGCCCCGCGCGCTCAATTCCGCCCAGTCCAGTTCCTCTTCGAGCTGATGAAATGCATCGTCGCCGATTTCCTCGGATTCCCGCAGATTGAGGAGCGATTGCCGTGCGGCGCGAATCGCGCGGCGTCGCAACGGGTCGGCCGGCAGTTCGCCGCTGGAAAGGCCGCCATCGTCTCCGGCGCCGAGCAACAGCGCGCGGTACTCAAGCCGGAGCAACTCGGCTGCCTCGGATGGGTCGCCGTCGATTTCATCTAGCGCCGCCCGATAGGCTGCCGCTCGCGCGCGTGCGACTTCCGATGCCACCGGGTTCTCATCCCGCAGCCGCAGTGCCGTGATCAGCGGCCGTAGTGTCAGGCCCTGAATCACAAGCGATCCCAGCACCACCGTGAACGCCGTCAGCAGCATCAAGTCGCGATATGGAAAGTTTTCGGGCAGCGCGAATGCCGCCGCCAGCGTAACGATGCCGCGCATGCCGCACCAGGAGACGACTATGCCGCCGCGAATGGTCGGCGCGGTCATCGGCCGTTTCGGGTGGAGTAGGCGGCGCGCGATTACGAGCCGCAGCACCACGCCGTACGACATCACCCAGGCGATGCGCGTCAGGATTACGATACCGAGCACGGCGGCGGCGACCAGACAATACTTCAACCGCACGGCATCATCGAGCCGTTCCCAAATCGGCCGCAACTGCAACCCGATCAGCACGAATGCCAGCACATTGAGGACAAAGACGGCGGTTTCCCACACCGCGTAGGTGGGCACGCGCAGCCGCGCCGGCATTCGCGCCGGTGAGGTGCGCGCGAGCGTGATCGCATAGGCGACGATGGTGAGAATCCCGGACAGGCCGATATGCTCGGCGACGATCCATACCGTGAAGGTGCCGGCGAATTGCGTGATGATCGCGCTCGGTGCTTCCGTTATCCGCTGAGTCAACGGCATCCAAAGCCGGGCACACAGATAGCCAGCCAGCAGGCTTCCGATTAACGCGAACGCGATCGAGGGGGCATGCTCACTCCATCTGAAATGATGGGCCATCGCGACGCCGACGGCGACGCGATAGACCAACAGTGCGCTGGCGTCATTGAGCAGGCTCTCGCCTTCGAGGATCTTGAGCAGACGATAGGGCAGGTTGACCTGACGCAGGATTGCCGTCGCTGCAGCAGCATCGGGCGGTGCGACGATGGCGCCAAGCGCGACCGCTGCGGCCCAGGGCATGTCGGGCAGAAGCCAGTGCACCAATACCGCGACCGACGCGGTGGTGAGGCCGACGGCGACGAGCACGAGCGTGGAGACCGGCAGCCAGTTGTTTCGGAGGTCGCGCAGCGAGGTGTCGAAAGCCGCATCCAGCAACACCGGCGCCACGAACAGCGCCAGCGCCAGATCCGGCTCCAGTGTCCATAGCGGCCCCGATGGCACGAATGCCAGCAGCATGCCGCCGAGCGCAAGAAATGTCGGGTAGGGTACCTTGAGCCGCCGCGCCAGCGCGGACAGCAGCACCGCGCCGAGCAGCAGCCCGATGATCCATTCAAATGCTTGCAATTCGGGATTCCCTGCCGGCCGAGATCAATGTCGCCATCAATCTAGCACCAAAACCGGCAGGTTTTCCCGGCTGAAGCTTGTTCTTGTTCGGAGGATCAGCTCAGCCTCGCAAGTTGTACTCGTCGCTACTGTGCCATCGCCAAAATGCCGCCCGCGAAGGAATGCCAGAGCGGCGTGACACTGGTCGGCCAGTTCAGAAGTTTTACAGCGACTAGCGCAATGCCGCCGTAGACGTAGACCGGATGCGGCCGGCCGCGCGTGCGCCAGTCGAAAACTATGGCAGCCACCAGCAGGAGATAGGCGACGATAGCCGGCGGGATGGTCACGGGGACCGGAGGCGGGCCGAGTGATCCGGGAGGCGCCAGGAAAGTGAGAAACCAACGCGCGACCGCGGCGTCCAGTAGCGAAATGCTGGCCAGTAGCATCAGCCGCTTATGGGTTTCCGGCCGCCGGATGGCGGCAATCGCCAGCGTGAACACCACGGCAAAGAATAGAATTCCGCTGAGCGGAACAACCGCGAACGCGATTCCCTCGTCGGTCAGTCCGGCCGCCGCCGAGCGCTTCATCGCGTTGACCGCAACCAGGAAGCCGAAGATCGTCATCGATGTCGCCAGCGAGACGCCGACCATACCGATGGCGCGGTGCCGGGCGACTTTGCCGGATGCGGCAAGCCAGCTCTGGAATGCAAAGTAAAGCGTCCAGGCGAAAAACAGCATACCGTGAAAGTGAACGACCGGCGAGGCCGAGAACGTCCGTTTCGCCAGCGGCAGCCAGTAGGTCGGCGCAAAGCCGAGAAAGGCGACGGCCATGCAGGCCAGGGCCATGTAGAAGTAAAAGTAGCCGGTTTGGGATTGCGCGATGGCGCGCGGCGGATTGAAGTCGATCAGTGTGGTCATGGTGGTTGAGTCCGCGTGAACTGCAAAAGGTTCACGGCAGATTTTCTCACGGATTGTGTTCTTCCGTCTGTGAAGAGGATTACGTTCCCGCAGGTCACGTTTCGGCCAAAATCCGTTCTCGCGAACAGGAAATTTGCAGGCAGCTTGTCGAAAACGCAGGTCGCTTGCTAGGATCGCGTAGCAATCGATAGTGCTTTTTCCGGATCAATTGATGCGAGGCAATCCCGATATCCGCAACCTGGTCGCGGCCTCTCTGCTGTGGATGGCGTTTGCGCATGATGCGTCGGCGACCGGGACCGAGCTAGCAAAGGATTTGCGGATCGATCCTGCGTCCTGTCTTGCCGCCGGCCTTGCACATGATCACGACAGGACGGTGCATCTTTGCAGTGCGCTGATCGACAACGCAAAGACCGAGAAGGCCGATCGCATCAAGGCGCTGATTGCACGTGCGACCGCCTATGAGCGCAAGGACATGATCGACCGTGCCATCGCCGATTATGATGGCGTGTTGCGGCTCGATCCGGCGCACGCCGATGTTCACAACGCGCGCGGCGAACTCTGGCGCAAGAAAGGTGATCTACCCAAGGCGGTGGCCGATTTCGCCGCGGCAATCAAGCTCAACCCAGATCACGTCGTCGCAAGAGCCAACCACCGGGCGCTGGCGCAGGAGGCGGAGCGGCAAGGCGCGCTGAAGGCGGTCGCCGGCAAACCGAGCTTCAACTGTGCCGCTGCCCGCCGTAAGGTGGAGAAGGCGATCTGCGCCAATCCGGAACTCGCCGATCTCGATCGCGAGCTTCAAGCGTCCTATGTCAGGGCGGCCGCTGGGAAAATGACCCTGCAGCAGGCGCGCAAGCTGCGGCGCGAGCAGGAGCAATACATCGCCCGCCGCAACGCGGAATACGGCCAGCCCGGCTACGACCTGAACAAGGCCATGCGCGAGCGCCTGCAGCAGATCAACGGGATCGCCGGATACTAGCCTTACTGCGTCATGGCCCCTCATGGTGAGGAGCGCCAACGGGTGCGCGCGCAGCGCGGCCCGATGACAGTAGAGTTTAGTCGAACGGTCAAGCCATTCCCGCTTGATCTCCTGCCGCTTCCCGTGACAATGCGGCAAACAAAGCCGCCGAGCGTCATGGCCGGGCTCGTCCCGGCCATCCACGTCTTGCCCTTCTTTGACCTGAAGCAAGGACGTGGATGCCCTGCACGGGCATGACGACACAGGCGGGCCAGCGGGGAGTGCGCCCATGAACATCCAAGACAACAGCCGCTATCACGAGGTCCATGCCCGCTCGCTGGCCGATCCGGAAGGGTTTTGGGCCGAGGCCGCGCGCGAGATCGACTGGATCGAGCCCGCCAAAAAGATCTTCGATTCCTCGATGGGCGCCTATGGTCAATGGTTCGCCGGCGCCGTGGTCAACACCTGCTACAACGCGCTCGACCGCCATGTCGCGGGCGGACGCGCCGACCAGGTGGCGTTGATCCACGATTCGCCGCTCACCAACACCATCTCAAAGTTCACCTATGCCGAGATGCTCAATGAGGTGCAGACGCTCGCCGCCGTGATGACCGATTTCGGTGTTGCCAAGGGCGACCGCGTCATCCTGTATATGCCGCTGGTGCCGGAAGCGGTGTTCGCGATGCTGGCCTGCGCGCGGATCGGCGCGGTGCACAGTGTCGTGTTCGGCGGTTTTGCGGCGAAAGAGCTCGCCACGCGAATCGAGGACGCCAAGCCGAAGCTGATCTTCTCGGCGAGCTGCGGCATCGAGCCCGGCCGCATCGTGCAATACAAGCCGCTGCTCGACGAGGCGATCAAGCTTTCAAGCGTCAAGCCGCAGGCTTGTGTCATCCTGCAGCGGCCGCAGCATCTTTGCGAACTCACTGCCGGCCGCGATCACGACTGGGCGGCGCTCCGCCGCGCGGCGCTCGACGCCGGCAAGGCCGCGCCGTGCACGCCGGTGCTCGCGACCGATCCGCTCTATATTCTCTACACCTCAGGCACCACGGGAATTCCGAAGGGCGTCGTGCGCGACAATGGCGGGCATCTGGTCGCGCTGAAATGGTCGATGTTCAATCTCTACGGCGTCAAGCCGGGCGAGGTCTGGTGGTGCGGCTCCGACATAGGCTGGGTCGTTGGCCACAGCTATATCGTCTACGGCCCGCTGATCCATGGCGCCACCTCGATCATGTATGAGGGGAAGCCGATCGGCACGCCCGACGCCGGCGCGTTCTGGCGTGTCATTTCCGAACACAAGGCCGTCGCACTGTTCACCGCGCCGACTGCCTTCCGCGCCATCCGCAAGGAAGACCCTGACGGCGCCTTCATCCGCAAATACGATCTGTCGAAATTCCGCACGCTGTTTTTGGCCGGCGAGCGCGCCGATCCGCCGACGGTGGAATGGGCAGAAGCGCAGTTGAAGGTGCCGGTCATCGATCACTGGTGGCAGACCGAAACCGGCTGGTGCATCGCCGGCAATCCGGTGGGCTTGGGCATGCTGCCGGTCAAGCACGGCTCGCCGACCGTGCCGATGCCGGGCTATCAGGTCGATGTGGTCGATGAGGCCTCCAAGCAGGTCGCAGCGGGTACCATGGGCTCGATCGTGATCAAGCTGCCGATGCCGCCCGGCTGCCTGCCGACGTTGTGGCAGCAGGATGAGCGCTTCAGGGAGGCCTATCTCACGGAGTTTCCCGGCTACTACAAGACCTCGGATGCCGGCTACAAGGACGAGGACGGCTATGTCTGGGTGATGGGCCGCACCGATGACATCATCAACGTCGCCGGTCATCGGCTCTCGACCGGCGGCATGGAGGAAATTCTGGCCTCCCATCCCGACGTCGCCGAATGCGCGGTTCTTGGCATCAAGGACGCCATCAAGGGCGAGGTGCCCTGCGGCTTCCTGGTGTTGAAAGCAGGCGTGGCCCGCAAGCCGGCCGAGATCGAAAAGGAGATCGTGGCGCTGGTGCGCGACAAGCTCGGCCCCGTCGCAGCCTTCAAGCTCGCCATCGCAGTTGGGCGATTGCCGAAGACGCGGTCGGGAAAAATCCTGCGCGGCACCATCAAGAAGATCGCCGATGGCGAAAGCTGGACCATGCCGGCCACCATCGAGGACCCCAAGGTGCTCGACGAAATCGGCGACGCGCTGAAGGGCAGGGTGTAGTTGTTGCAATCGTCATTCCGGGATGGTGCGCAAGCACCAGACCCGGAATCTCGAGATTCCGGGTTCGATGCTTCGCATCGCCCCGGAATGACGGCGGGTTCCTCATCATGCCCGGGCTTGACCCGGGCATCCATCATCGTCAAAGCAGGCTGCCATTATTTCGATGGATTGCCGGCTCATCCCGATCAAGTCGGGGACGCTCGCCCGGCAATGATGAAACCTGGAAGGGACAGAGCATGCGACGTAACCTGCCACTCGCATTCCTCCTCATCGCACCACTGCTCGCCGGTTGCCTCGAACGCGGCCAGCCGACCATGGTCGACACCAGCGCCGACGATGACGCGTTCTGTCGCTCCAACAATGTCGCGCCGGGCTCCAACGACTACGTCATCTGCCGCAAGAACCGCGACGTTCAGCGCGCCAATGCCAACGCGCGTACCGACCGCGCCCAGCGCAATCTCGCCGAGCAGATGCTGAACAATCCGACGAGGCCGTAACGGGAGGCCACCATGAACGAAGACGTCTTCAACGCCAGCCTGCGCAAATTTCTCAAGCAAGTCGGCGTCACCTCGCAGCGTGAGGTCGAAAAGGCCGTGCGCGATGCCATCGAGTCGGGAAAGCTGAAGGGCCATGAAAAGCTGCCGGCAAAGATGGTTCTCACGATCAGCGGCATCGGCCTGTCGCATGAGATTGACGACGAGATCGAGCTGGGCTGAGAAGAGCAGCGGCGCGATCTTGTTTCCCCGTCTCCCCTTGTGGGAGAGGGTGAGTCGAATGAGCGCATGCTCATCCGGCGGACTGCGTCCGCCATCTTCTCCCACAAGAGAAGGACGCCGGACTTCATACAAAGAAAGCATCACATGGACATCAAGGTCAGGGATTCCAACGGCGCACTGCTCGCCGAGGGCGATAGCGTCACGCTCATCAAGGATCTGAAACTGAAGGGATCCTCCACCGTGCTCAAGCGCGGCACCGTGATCAAGAACATCCACCTCACCGACAATGAGGAGGAAATCGAAGGCCGCACTGACAAGGTCAAGGGCCTCGTGCTGCGCACGGAGTTCTTGAAGAAGGCGTGAGGGGGTGCGCTGCTCAAGCACCTCCGTCATCACCCGACTCAACTCGTCATCCCCGCGAAGGCGGGGGATCCAGTACTCTGGGAAAGTGGTGATTGAAACGATAGAGCGCGGCGTACTGGATGCCCTGCCTTAGCGGGGCTGACAACTGAGGGATGGTTGGCCGCCAAAACAAAACGCGGCAGGTTGCCCCGCCGCGCTCGGCACCGGCCCTAGCCGATGATCCCTACTCTTCCTCGTCCTGCTTCTTGCCGCCGATATTCTTGAGCTTGGCGAACACGGCATCGACGTTGAGGTCGTCCTCCGACTTCTCGCTCGGCTCGAACTCCGGCTCTTTCTTCGTGGTCTCGGAGGCCGGCAGCAGGGTGGCGCCGCCGTAAGCCGCGGGCACCGGCTTTTCCTTCGCCGCGCGTTGCACCTCGAAATCGAGCTCGATCTGCGAGCACAGGCCGAGCGTCACGGGGTCCATCGGGGTCAGCGTCGAGGCATTCCAGTGGGTGCGGTCGCGGACTGAGGCAATGGTGGTCTTGGTGGTGCCGACCAGGCGCATGATCTGCGCGTCCTTCAGCTCGGGATGGTTGCGGACCAGCCACAGGATCGCGCTCGGCCGCTCGTGGCGGCGTGACACCGGGGTATAGCGCGGGCCCTTCTTCTTGGCAGCCGGCGGCAGCACCACCTTGCTCTCGCCGAGCTTGAGGCGGTAATTCGGGTCCTTTTCGCCCCTTTCGATCTCGTCGCGGGTCAATTGGCCGGTCGAAATCGGGTCCATACCCTTAATCCCCTGGGCGGCGTCGCCATCGGCGATGGCGCGGACCTCAAGGGGGTGCATTTTGGTGAAATCGGCCACCTGGTCGAAGGTCAGCGCCGTATTGTCGACCAGCCACACGGCCGTCGCCTTGGGCATCAGCGGTGCATTGCTCATGGCAAATCTCCTTTGTGCCTCGCCCACCTCTTTTTGGGAGGCGAAGCCTGTGGTCATCGTTGATGACGGGAATTGAGGGCTATATACGCCTTCCAACCCCTTCGGCGCAATGGTCTGCTAAAGTGCCTTGACACAGCCCGAAACCAGTCCCAAGTCCTTATACGAATTGGCCGTTCCCTGCCCGCCGGCAAGGGGTGATTCGGTCCCGAGATAGCGCCCCATGCCAGCCAAACCAGACCTCAGAATCGTGCTTTGTTCTCCCCGCGGCTTCTGCGCCGGGGTGGTGCGGGCCATCGATACCGTGGAGCGGGCGCTCGCCATCTATGGCGCCCCCGTCTATGTCCGCCACGAGATCGTGCATAACCGCTACGTGGTCGACAGCCTGAAGACCAAGGGCGCGATTTTCGTCGAGGAACTCGCCGAAATTCCCGACAATACCAACGCCCCGGTGGTGTTTTCTGCCCACGGGGTTCCCAAATCGGTTCCGGCGGATGCCCGCGCCCGCAATTTCTTCTCGCTGGACGCGACCTGCCCGCTGGTTACCAAGGTGCACCGCGAGGCCGCGATCCACTTCAAGCGCGGCCGTGAAATCCTGCTGATCGGGCATTCGCATCACCCCGAGGTGGTCGGCACGCTCGGGCAGTTGCCGACGGGCGCGGTGACGCTGATCGAGACCGCTGAGGATGCCAAGACGTTCGCGCCGAAGGATCCCAACAACCTCGCTTTCGTGACCCAGACGACGTTGTCGATCGACGACACCGCCGAGATCGTCGCGCTGCTCAAGCAGCGCTTCCCGAACATCAACGGCCCGCACAAGGAAGACATCTGCTACGCCACCACCAACCGCCAGCTCGCGGTGAAGAAGGTGGCGCCGGTTGTCGATGCCCTGATCGTGGTTGGCGCGCCGAACTCGTCGAACTCGCAGCGCCTGCGCGAAGTCGCTGAGCGCGAGGGCTGCCCGGTCTCGGTGCTGGCGCAGCGCGCCTCGGACCTCGACTGGTCGCGCTTCGAGGGCATCAAGAGCCTCGGCATCACGGCAGGCGCGTCCGCGCCGGAAGTAATCGTCGAGGAAATCATGGGCGCCTTCGCCGAGCGCTTCGAATTGCATGTGGAGACGGTGTCGGCCGCGGAGGAGAACGAGTTCTTCCCGCTGCCGCGTTCGCTGCGGCCTGAAGCTGCCGCCGAGTAGTCGCGATGGCGGTTTACACCGACGTCGCCGCCGAAGACCTCGCGGAGTTCCTCAAGGGTTACGAAATCGGCGAGTTGCTCTCCTACAAGGGCATCGCCGAAGGCGTCGAGAATTCCAATTTTCTGCTGCATACCAGCAAGGGCGCGTTCATCCTCACGCTCTATGAGAAGCGCGTGGCGGTGGACGATCTGCCGTACTTCCTGTCGCTGATGGCGCATCTGGCCGAGCGCGGCGTGCGTTGCCCGCAGCCCGCCCGCAACCGCAAGGGCGAAGTCTACAGCGAACTGGCCGGGCGTCCCGCGGCGATCATCAACTTCCTCGAAGGCATGTGGCCGCGGCGGCCCAACGCCGCGCATTGCACCGGCGTCGGCGAGGCGCTCGCAAAGATGCATCTGGCGGGCCGCGACTTCCCGATGTTCCGCAAGAACCCGCTGTCGGTGGAGGGCTGGCGGCCGCTGTTCGATCTCGCCGCACCGCGCGCCGACAGCGTCGCGCCTGGCTTGCAGGACTTCATCGCGCGCGAGCTCGATCACCTCGAGGCAAGTTGGCCGAAAGATCTGCCGCTCGGCGTCATCCACGCCGATCTGTTTCCCGACAATGTCTTCTTCCTCGGCGACAAGCTGTCCGGCCTGATCGACTTCCCGTTTTCCTGCAACGACATCCTGGCCTACGACGCCGCGATCTGCCTGAACGCGTGGTGTTTTGAGCCGGATCATTCGTTCAACGTCACCAAGGCGCGCGCGCTGCTCAACGCCTATGGCCGCGCGCGGCAATTGTCTGATACCGAGCAGGAAGCGCTGCCGCTGCTCGCGCGCGGCTCGGCGCTGCGCTTCCTGCTGACGCGGCTGGTCGATTTTCTCAACGTGCCGACGGGCGCGCTGGTGAAGCCGAAGGACCCGCTCGAATACGTCCGCAAGCTGCGCTTCCACCAGAGCGTTTCCAGCGTGCGCGATTACGGCCTGACCCAGCCCGGATTTGCCGCTTGAGCGAATTGCCTCACGTGACGGTTTTCACCGACGGCGCCTGCTCGGGCAATCCCGGCCCCGGCGGCTGGGGCGCGATTCTGAGGTTCGGCGATAAAGAGAAAGAACTGAAGGGCGGCGAGCCGCACACCACCAACAACCGCATGGAGCTGATGGCGGCGATCTCGGCGCTGGAAGCACTGAAGAAGCCGTGCGTGGTCGACCTCACCACCGACAGCCAGTATGTCCGCCAGGGCATCAGCGGCTGGATCCATGGCTGGAAGCGGAACGGCTGGCGCACCGCGGACAAGAAGCCGGTCAAGAACGTCGATCTCTGGCAGCGCCTCGACGCCGCGCTGAAACCGCACCAGGTACGTTGGCACTGGATCAGGGGCCACGCCGGCCACGCCGAAAACGAGCGCGCCGATCAATTGGCGCGCGAGGGCGTGGCGATGGCGAGGTTGCAGCAGAGGGTGGGGAAGTAGCGCTCCTCTTCCCCTCTCCCCTTGTGGGAGAGGGTGGATCGAATGAGCGAAGCTCATTCGAGACGGGTGAGGGGTTCTCTCCGCGGACATGTGTCGCTCGTCTGAAACGTCTGCGTCCGCGGATGGAACCCCTCATCCGGCGGACTGCGTCCGCCACCTTCTCCCACAAGGGGAGAAGGGAAGAAGCGGATGACGCGCTTCAGCTCACAACTGCCCCAGCAGCGTATCGCCGCCGGAAACTTCGACCTTGCCCGGCGCGGGCTCGAGGTTGAGCTTCTTCACCACGCCGTCTTCCACCAGCATCGAATAGCGCTTGGAGCGGATGCCGAGGCCATTGCCGGAGGCATCAAGCTCCATGCCGATCGCCTTGGTGAAGTCGGCATTGCCGTCGGCGAGGAATACGGCTTCGTCGCGCTGGTCGGTGTCGCGCTTCCACGCATTCATGACAAAGGCGTCGTTGACGGAGACGATGGCGATGGTGTTCACGCCCTTGTCCTTGATGGCATAGGCGTTGAGGAAGATGCTCGGCAGGTGCATCTTGTGGCAGGTGCCGGTGTAGGCGCCGGGCACCGCGAACAGCGCTACCTTCTTGCCCTTGAAAATGTCGTCGGTGGTTTTGACCTGCGGGCCTTCTGCGGTCATCACGCGAAACTTGGCTTCCGGCAGCTTGTCGCCAACTTGGATCGTCATCGTCAATTCTCCCTCACTGAGCGGTGTGTGTGTTATAGCGTTTTCGAGCGAAGTGGGTACCGGTTCGCGTGAAGAAAACGCGTCAAAACAAGAATCTGGAGCGGACGCTCCAGACCGGGCAGGTGATCGGCACAATATTCAGGGGAGGAGAAACGGCAACGGTCGAGACCGTTCACGCTTGCGTCATCACGGCGAAAAGCCGCCTTCATCGAGGAATGCCTGTTCCTCCGGCGTGGTAGCGCGACCCAGAAGGTGGTTGCGGTGGGGAAAGCGACCGAAACGCCGGATGATATCGGCGTGGTGCTCGGCCCATTTCAGGCTTTCGGTATGGCCAGCCGTGCGTGACAGCTCGATGCAGCGCAACTGGTCGCCCAGGTGCTCCGAATGCATGAAAGGCAGATAGAGGAATTCGCGCAAAGCGGGATCGATCCGCGCGTCGACGCCGCGGTCGACGGCGCGGTGTGCCACCTCACGGGCGAGGCGGTCGCTGGCATAGGTCCTGATATCGCCGCGGAACATGTTGCGGGGAAACTGGTCGAGCACGATGACGAGCGCCAGCGCGCCGTCATCGCTCGTCTCCCACGACGGTAGCTCGCCGGCCGCCGCTCTCTGCCAAAGGCCGAGAAAGCGCCGGCACACCTCCGCATCGAAAGCGTCGTCGCGCGTGTACCAGCGATCAGGGCCGGCGTCGCGCCAGAAGGCCAGAATGTCGGCTGGCGCGACGTTCGTCTCCGTCATGTCGAGAGGTCCCGCGTGCGCCTTACGCCGCGGCCTTCTTCTCGTCGCGCAGTTCGCGGCGCAGGATCTTGCCGACATTGGTCTTGGGCAGGTCGGTCCTGAACTCGATCTGCTTGGGGACCTTGTAGGCGGTGAGCTGCGTGGTGCAGTACTTGATGACGTCATCGGCCGTGAGGTTTTGGTCCTTCTTGACGATGAAGGCCTTCACCGCCTCGCCCGACTTCGAATCGGAGACGCCGATCACGGCGCATTCGAGCACGCCTGGATGCCCCGCGATCACTTCCTCGATCTCGTTCGGATAGACGTTGAAGCCCGAGACCAGGATCATGTCCTTCTTGCGGTCGACGATCTTGGTGTAGCCGCGTTCGTCCATGACGCCGATGTCGCCGGTGCGGAAGAAGCCGTCCGCGGTCATCACGTTCGCGGTCTCTTCCGGCCGATTCCAGTAGCCGGCCATCACCTGCGGTCCCTTGGCGCAGATCTCGCCGGGCTGGCCGAGCGGCACTTCCTTGCCCTCGTCGTCGCGGATCGAGATATAGGTCGACGGCACGGGAATGCCGATCGAGCCGGAGAACTGGTCGGTGTCGGCAGGGTTGCAGGTCAGCGTCGGCGAGGTCTCGGACAGGCCGTAGCCCTCCGACAGCGCGCAGCCGGTCACCTTCAGCCATTTCTCGGCGACCGCCTTTTGCGTCGCCATGCCGCCGCCGAACGAGGTCTTCAGCTTGGAGAAGTCGACCTTCTCGAAACCGGGTGCATTCAGCAGCGCGTTGTAGAGCGTGTTGACCGCCGGGAAGCTGTTGACCTGGTACTTCATCAATTCCTTGATGAAGCCTGGGATATCGCGCGGGTTGGGAATCAGGAGATTGACGCCGCCGGCGCGCACCGCCAGCAGGAAGCACGCCGTCAGCGCGAAGATATGATAGAGCGGCAGCGCGCAGACGACGAAGAGCTGGTCGACATGCGGCGACTTCTTCAGCGCCGGCTGCAACCAGGCGTCGTTCTGCAGCACGTTGGCGAGGATGTTCTTGTGCTGCAGCGTCGCGCCCTTGGAGACGCCGGTGGTGCCGCCGGTATATTGCAGGAAAGCGACGTCATCACGCGTCAGTTGCGGCTTGCTGAGCTTCATGCTGCGGCCGGCAGAGAGCGCATCGTTGAACGAGACGGAGCCTGGAAGCGACCACGCCGGCACCATCTTCTTCACCTTGCGCACGACGAGATTGACGATCACGCCCTTGAAGCCGAGCAGGTCGCCCATGCTGCCGACGATCACGTGCTTCACGGAGGTCTTCGCGATCACTTGCTGCACCGTGGTGGCAAAATTCTCCAGCACGATGATCGCTTCCGCGCCGGAATCCTTGAGCTGATGCTCGAGCTCGCGCGGGGTGTAGAGCGGATTGACATTCACCACGGCATATCCCGCGCGCAGCACGGCGGCGGTCGAGACCGGGTATTGCAGCACGTTCGGCATCATCAGCGCGACGCGGGCGCCCTTTTGCAGGCCCTTGCTCTGCAGATAGGCGCCGAGTGCCTGGGACATCTCGTCGAGGTCGCGGTAGCTGATCGACTTGTCCATGCAGATGAACGCCTTGCGATCGGCGAACTTCTTGAAGCTTTCTTCCAACAGCTCAACCAGCGACGAGTACTGGGTGACGTCGATATCGGCTGGCACGCCGGCCGGATATTGCTTGAGCCAGATCCGCTCCATGGTATTTCCCCTCTGCTTGTTTCCCTGTTTCTCGGCCGGGCATGCCTTGTTTTGGGCAGTATTGTGAATGCCGCCGCCGATGGCAAGCGGCTGCGCGCTCTCGACCCATTTCGGCGATCTGGAATCGTTCGGCCGAACGGCAGGAAAGCTGCCTAATTACGTGGCTCCGCGGCCCGTTAACCAGCCGGCTTGTTTTCGCCTTTGGGTTTAGCGGCGGCTTTCGGCTTGGCCGGCTTCGGCGCGGGCTTGTCTCCGACGGCGACGGGTTTGGCGGCCGGCTTTTTGTCGGCGGAAGCGGCCGGCTTTCTTTCGGCCGAGGCGGCCGGCTTTTTCTCGGCCAAGGCGGCCGGCTTGGCGGCAGCCTCCGGTTTGGCGGTCGCATGCCGGACTGCAGCAGGCTTGGCTGGCGGCTTCGCGCTGGCTTCGGCCTTTGGTGCTGCGGCGTCAGGCTTCTTCGCTGCAATCGCCGATTTCTTGCCACGCTTTGGCGTCTGCTTCTCGGCGTCCGCTGCGACCGCTGCGATCAGCGCCGGTCCGGTTTTGGTCGGGCCGGTATAGACCGGTACTGGTTCAGAGGGCGCCGCCGCGGCTGCGAGCAATTCCGCTGGCTTGCCCGCCGGCGGTTGCAGTCCGGCGGTGAAGAAGGCGACCGCACTCTCGCCGGTCGATGCATTGCCATTGGAGGCCACGATGTCCGGATCCTCATCGGTGGCCGGCCGCTTGCGCTTGCCGTTGCACATCTCGTCGCGCAGGTTCGGCGGCGTCGCATCGACCGGAACCAGTTTGTCGACGGTGCCGAGTGCGGGCGTCAGCCAGCCCAGCCCGTTGCCGAAGCCGCGCTCCAGCAATTGCGCCGCGCGCACCGCGCGCGCTTGGCCCGAGGATGCGCCGAGCACGACGGCGATCAGCCGCTTGCCGTTGCGCGTCGCAGACGCAACCAGATTGTAGCCGGAAGCGCAGATGAAGCCGGTCTTGAAACCGTCGGCGCCGGGATAGCGCCCGATCAGCTTGTTGAAATTCTGCGTCACCCTGCGGCCGTAGCGGATCGAGGCGATCTGCATGAAGTATTCGTATTCCGGCAGGTCGCGAATGACGGCGCGTGCCAGCATCGCGAGATCGCGCGCCGAGGTGACCTGTCCGTCTGCCGGCAGCCCGTTCGGATTGACGTAGCTTGTCTGCGTCATGCCGAGCCGCAGGGCGGTCTGGTTCATCATCGCCGAGAAACCGTCGACCGATCCGCCGACGCCTTCGGCGAGCACCACGGCCATGTCGTTGGCCGACTTCACCATCATCATCTTGAGCGCGTTATCGACGGTGACCTGGGTGCCCGGAGGGAAACCCATCTTGGAGGGCGACTGCGAGGCGGCGACCGGCGACACCGTCAAGAGCGTGTCGAGCGACAGTCGTCCTTCCTTGACCGCCTTGAGCGTGACGTAAGCCGTCATGATCTTGGTCACCGAGGCGGGATACCAGGGCATGGTGGCGTTGTCGGCCTGCAGCACCTTGCCGGTATCGGCTTCGACCACCAGCAGCGCTTCGGCGTGCGCGGCGCGCGGCGTTATGACGGCAAGCGCCGTCGCCAGGAAAATCAGGTTCAGTGAGAAAGCGCGAAGCAACGGGCGAAGAAGATGCACTTTTCCGTTCCGGTCCTTTGAGACCCGCCTTCGAAAAGGAGAGGTCCTTAAATCAAACGTTCGGGTTTCAAGCGTGTCCGGCGCCGTCGCATTGCGGCAGGTCGCAAACCTATACCGGCTTGGCGATTCAGAACAGAGGCCCGGCGATTTAATCGTGGACGAAGTAGGCGCAATTTCGGCGATAATTGAACCGTAACAGATGCTTGCCGGCCTATTTGACCTTGATGTCGGCCCGAGCATTCTCCTGCACCATGAACTGGGCCTTGGCGAGTTCCGCGAAGCGACCGCCCATGGCCACCAGTTCATCGAAAGTTCCACTTTCGATCACCCGCCCGTTGTCGAACATCAGAATGCGGGTCGCGTTGCGAATGGTCGAAAGCCGGTGCGCGATCACGAAGGTGGTGCGGCCCTTCATCACCTCGTCGAGCGCGGCATTGACCTTGGCCTCGGTGACGGCGTCGAGTGCGCTGGTCGCCTCGTCGAGAATCAGGATCGGCGGGTCTTTCAGCAGCGCACGGGCGATCGACAGACGCTGCCGCTCGCCGCCGGACAGCATCCGGCCGCGCTCGCCGGCATGGGTTTCGAATTTCTTCTCGCTGCGCTCGATGAATTCCAGCGCCTGGGCGCGGCTTGCGGCGATGCGCATTTCCTCATCGGTCGCATCCGGCTTGCCGACGCGCAGATTGTCCGCGATCGAGCGGTTGAACAGCAGGGCCTCCTGGAACACCACGCCGATGTTCCGCCGCAGCGCCGTCAGCTTCAACGCGCGAATGTCCATGCCGTCGATCTTGATGATGCCGGATTGCGGATCGAAGGCGCGGTGCAACAGCGCAATCGCCGTCGACTTGCCGGCGCCGGTCGGGCCGACGAGGGCGATGGTCTGCCCGGGCAGAGCGGTAAACGAAACGTCTTCGACCGCGGGCCGTTTGCCGTCATAGGAAAACGAGACGTCGTGGAATTCGACGAGGCCGGAAAGCCGGCCGGTATCGACCGCTCCGGGCCGGTCGCGCACCGCGGGGACAGCGTCCAGCACGTCGAAGAATTCCTGCAGCCTTGGGGCCTCCATGAACACGCTGTTGATGAAGCTCACCACCTGTTCGAGCTTCTGGATCAGCATGGTCGCGAAGCTGACAAACATCACGATCTCGCCGACCGTCGTCTGTCCCTGCGTGTGCAGGTAGATGCCGACGGCAAAGATCGCGAGCACGGTGATGGTGGTGGAAGCACGGGTGATGACGGTGACCATCGCCCACCAGCCTAGCACCGGCATCTGCGCGGCGAGCAGCTTGTCGGCGACGAAACGCAGGCCCTGAACTTCCGCATCGATCCGCACGAAGCTCTGCACCAGTGCGACGTTGCCGAGCGCATCAGACGCGCGCGCCGAGAGATCGCTGTACTGCGCCTCGACCTCGGTCTGCATGCCGTAGGTCTTGCGTACCACCAGCGTCGTCAGCACCGTGAACACCACGCACAGCGCGAACAACAGTATCGCCAGCCGCCAATTGATGTAGAGCGCCAGCGGCAGCAGCACGACCAGCGACAGGATCGCCGCAAAATGCTCGCGGAAGAATGCAAGCCAGAGCCGCCACAGCGCGTCGGTGCCGTTCAGCATCACCTTCATCAGCCGCCCCGAATGGGTGCCGGTGTGGAAGGTGAGCGGCAGTTGCATGATGTGCTCGAAGTAATCGGTCAGCACCACCTGGCGCTGGCGGTGCGCCAGCTTGTCGGCATGGAGCGCGACGAGCGCGCTGCACACGATGGTAAACAGGCCGAATACAACCCAGGCCGCCAGCAGCGGCCAGGCCGAGTTCGAGGCCAGCATCCCGCTCTGCGGCTTGCCGGAGAGCACGTCGACGATCTTGCCGAACAGCACCGGCTCGGCGAATTGCGCCCCGGCCAGCAGGAGATTGGCGACGGCGAGAATCCAGCCCAGCCGCGCCTCCTTGCCAAGCAGCTCAAGGACACGGGTGTAAAGGCGCAGCATGGACATCAGATGAGGACTCGCAAGGCGATTCAATCGCCCATTGTAAACTGGGATCGCTTGGGACGACTAGTGAGGCAGAGGCATTCGTCAGGAGTGAGGTAGGCGACTTCGGCAGGCAGTTGAGCAAGCGGCACCCCTCTCCCTAACCCTCCCCCGCAAGGGCAGGGGAATCGCATGTTGGATGTTGCAACCTGTTGCAAAGTGAGAAGAAAATGATTCTGAAGGTTGCTCCAGATTCGGATGGAGCGGCCAATGAATCGATTTGCCGAGTGCTTTGACGATCTCCCGGACCCGCGGGCCGACAACGCGCTGCATGACCTGACGGAGATCTTGTTCATCGCGCTGATGGCGACGTTGTGTGGGGCAACGAGTTGCACCGACATGGCGCTGTTTGCCCGGATGAAGGCCTATCTTTGGCGGGATGTGCTGGTGCTCGAGCACGGCCTGCCGAGCCACGACACCTTCAGTCGGGTGTTCCGGATGCTCGATCCGAAGGCATTTGAAGCCGCGTTTCAGAAGTTCATGAAGGCCTTTGCTCAAGGTGCGAAGATCAAGCGGCCGCGCGGGGTGATTGCGCTCGACGGCAAAGCCCTGCGGCGCGGCTATGAGCGCGGCAAGAGCCACATGCCGCCGGTCATGGTAACGGCCTGGGCGGAGCAGACGCGCATGGCGCTCGCCAACGTGCTGGCACCGAACAACAACGAAGCCGACGGCGCCTTGCAGTTGCTTGAACTTCTGCAGCTCAAGGGCTGCGTGGTCACGGCCGACGCCCTGCATTGCCACCGTGCGATGGCCAAGCAGATCGTGGAGCGGGGCGGCGACTATGTGCTGGCGGTGAAGGCAAACCAGCCTGCTCTGTTGGAGGATGCCAAAGCCGCAATCCGCGCCGTCAAACGCGCGGGCAAGACATCGCTCACCACTACCGATGCGCAGCACGGGCGCAACGAGAAGCGCGTCGCGCTGGTTGCGCCGGTTCCCGGCATGGCCAAGAAACACAACTTCCCCGGCCTCAAAGCTGTCGCTCGCATCACCAGCAAGCGTGGCCAGGACGACACGGTCGAGCGCTACTTCCTGATGAGCCGTCTCTACAGCCGAAAAGAGGTTTTGCGCATCGTCCGCGCCCATTGGTCCATCGAAAACGGCCTTCACTGGCCGCTCGACGTTACCCTCGACGAGGACCTTGCCCGCAATCGCAAGGACAACGGACCGGTCAATCTGGCCGTACTCAGGCGCACGGCCCTCAACGTCGCCAGGGCCCATCCAGATACATCGGTCTCCTTGCGCGGTAAGCTCAAGCGCGCCGGATGGAACGATGCCTTCCTCTTCGAACTCCTCGGCCACATGCGATAGCCCTGCCCGCAAGGGGGGAGGGAACCCATCCGCCGGTGCTTCCCTTACGTGTTTGCAACCTCAGCACAGCAACGCGAAGTGAGGTGGGCACGCTGATCAGGCTCCCTCCCCCCTTGCGGGGGAGGGCTGGGGAGAGGGGTAAGCCGCGGGCACTGGCGGAAGAAGAAGCCCCACTCAATTAATCAGCCGGTTGTTGAGCGGGGGCAGGAACTGGTCGTCGAAAATGTCTGATGCCTGCGGCCGCTTCTGAAACTTGAAGTCGTCCGCGACCTGATCGATCGAGCGTTCGAAGCGTGCCGGATCGATGGCGCCGATGCCGTTGCGTTTCACTTCGCTGGTCAGGACGTAGTCGCGCAGGATGCTTTGCAGCCGCTCGAGTTCGAGGTCCTTCGAGCCGCCGTCCATGCGATTTGCGACCTCGGTCGCGGCGCGTTCGGGGTCCTTGACCGTGAGATGCAACCCGCCGATGACGGCTCTCACGAATCCTTTCACTGCCTCGGGCTTGGCGGCTGCCAGCGCCGGATTGGCGATAATAGCGAACCCGTAGGCTTCACAGCCATAGTCGGCGAATTTCAGCACCGCCAGATCGTCGGCAGGCACGCCACGGTCCTTCAGATTGATCGCCGACAGATAGGAGAATCCGGTCACGGCATCGATCTGGCCCGCCGACAGCATCGGCTCGCGCACCGCGGCGCTGATGCTGCTCTGCTTCACGCTCTTGATCTTGATGCTGTTCTGGTGCGCTACCGCCGGCCACAGTCGGGCCGACAGGTCGCCTTCGGCGACGCCGAGAGTCTTGCCCTCAATGTCGGTCAACGCGCGGATGCCGCGGCTCTTGCGGGCGATGATGGCATAGGGCGCCTTGTTGAACACCACGAACACGGCCTTGATCCTGGGACCGCCCTGCTTGTCCTTGTCGCGAAACCGCATCAATGCGTTGATGTCGACGACGGCAAAATCGCTGGAGCCTGCCGCGACGCGCGCAATCGCGTCCGGCGATCCGCTGGCGATGTTGATCGTGACCGCAAGCGCCTCAGCGCTGAACAGGCCGCCGGCGGCCGCCATCACGAACGGAGCCGCCGCGGCATCGATCGGACGATCCAGCGAAAACTGGATTGCGAGCGGAGGCCGAGGTTCGTCGGCGGCGAGGGCGCTATTCGCCGTGAAGCCCGCAATGGCGCAGAGCCCGGCAAGGAAAGCCAAGAGAACGCTCAAACGAGAGCGGATGGCGTTGGTCCTGATCGCACGCATCGAGATGACATCAGCAAGAGGTGGGACAAGTTGCCGCGCCGGTGATGTCGGTTTCGTGACATCGCCAACGGCAGACTTGGCCCTTGGGCGAGCCATTGTGCAGCATCTAACCTGAATGGTCGATGACTGCCACGATTTTGCCAGGGATCGTTCAGCCGCCGTTCGGATTCGGGAACCTAGTATCCGTTCGGTGGTTAGCTATCGAAGGCCTGTCAGGCCAGCTCCCACGGAGGATGTCGAGATGTTTGCGCAAAAGGGTGTGTTTTCATCGATCGGCCGCGCCAGCGCGGTGGCGACGGTTGTGGCCGTTGCCCTGACGGCAGTCGCGCCGACCACGGCATTCGCGGGCTCCGCGCCGTCGAGCAAGGGCGTGACGGCCTCGACCGGGACCAGCGACGCGACCGATATCAGCGCCCGCCGCCGGCACTATCGCGGTGGTGGCGGCGCGGCGGCAGCGGCGGCTTTTGCCGGCATCGTCGGTACGGGGCTTGCGATTGCGGCCACCCAGAACCGCCGTGACTACTACTACGATCACCACCACGGCTATTATGGCGGCGGCCCGGTTTATTACGGGGACCCGACCCCGTATTATTACCCTCGCAACTGCATCGGCTGCGGTCCATACTATCGGCCGCGCTGGTAACCGCGGCGGTCACCAAACGTTCAAGTCACCAAGCGTTCAATATGAATCCACCGACCGCCCCGGCCGGTGGATTTTTTATGGTTGCAGAGGCGGCTGTTAACACGCCGGCCATGGCTTTGCATTAGGTTCGGAGAATGAGTGATTCGCTCGAACGGCTTTATCAGGCTGTTATCGCGGCCCGGGATCTCGACCCGGCAACGTCGCGCACGGCCCGGCTGTTTCAGCGCGGCCCCTCCAAGATGGCCAAGAAGCTCGCCGAGGAGGCGATCGAAGTCGTGATCGATGCCGTCAACGGCAAGACCGACGCGGTGGTCCGCGAGAGCGCCGACTTGCTCTATAACCTGACCGTGCTGTGGGCAGCGGCCGGCGTAAAGCCGGAGGACGTCTGGCGCGAGATGGAGCGGCGCGAGGACCTGCTCGGCATCGCCGAGAAGCTGCCGAAGCCCGTCAAGTCGCCGAAAACGGCGCCAACCAAGCCGCTGCCCAAGGCGGCGGCAGGCCCCGCAGTCCGGCGGCGAATTGTCGCGCTGGAAGGCCGTTCCCTACGCAAGCGGTAGTAAATCCTCTCAAATTCCGTCGTTTTCCGGCATGGACAAATCCGCTCCCAGATGGTTCATGCGCCCATGCTCAAACGGACCTACGATTGGTGTATCAACGCCGCCGACAAGCCCTATGCGCTCTGGATCATGGCGGCGGTCTCTTTCGCGGAAAGCTCGTTCTTCCCGATCCCGCCCGACATCATGCTGTTGCCGATGTCGCTGGCGCAGCCGAAGAAGGCGTGGTGGTTCGCGACCGTCTGCACCATCGCATCCGTTGCCGGCGGCGTGGTCGGATACGCCATCGGTGCGTTGCTCTACGACTCGGTGGGGCACTGGCTGATCACGGTCTACGGTCTCAGTGACAAGGTCGAAACCTTCCGCGCCTCCTATGCCGAATGGGGCGCGGTAATCATCCTGCTGAAGGGGCTGACGCCGATCCCCTACAAGCTCGTTACCATCACCTCGGGGTTTGCCGGCTACAACATCTGGCTGTTCATCCTGTGCTCGATCGTGGCACGCGGCGGACGGTTCTTCGTGGTCGCCGTCCTGCTCAACCGCTATGGCGACGTGATCCGGGCCGAGCTGGAAAAGCGCCTTGGCACCTGGGTAGCCATCGGTGCCGTCGTCCTGGTGTTCGGCTTTTACGCCGCGTTCAAGCTGGTCTAGCCGAGAACGCGCCTTGGCGAAGCCGATCCACGAGGTTACGCTTAGACCGACATGTCTCTGCGCGGGATCATCCGACGCCCCGATAAGGGGCCTCTGGGCTCTGAAGAAGAGATAATGGTTCGCCTATCTGAGGCGTTTCCGGGCGTCCAGTTTCAATACGAGGCGGAAGAACCTCCTGGTATGGCTGCGGCGCGTGGCCAGATGTCGATCTGGCTGCGAGCCTGGCTGTTCGTATTCGGCAGTGATGTTTCTTACCCGCGGCGGTATGGGTACTTCCAGCGAGCAGGCGGCGGCACAGTCGAATTCTACTTCGTGGCAGAGCAACCCGTTCGCTGGATCGAGGCGACTTCGTATGGAATGACGGCAGGTCTGGACGAAAACTTTGACCGTCTGTCTGCCGCGACAGGGTGGAAGATTGAGTATCCGCGTTTCTGATCGATCGGATGGTCTGAATTTTGGATTGCTGTGGTTGGGAGCGACTAAGCCTTCGTAATGTCTTTCAGGACGCACCTCACGACAGGCCTTGCTGGCCTCTGGGTATTTGGGGCAACGACCGGAGTCGCATGGCCCCAGGGCGCGCCGCAGCCCTCGCTCGGCCTGCAGTCGCCGACCCAGCAGCCGGTGCCGGCTCATCCCGAGCGGCAGCAGAGTGAACCACAGCAAGCGCCGCTGGAAAATCCCGGCCTGATCAACGAAATCGGAAAGCTGTTCGAGAAATCCAAATCGCTGCTGCCGCCGCTGAAGAGCCCAAGCGAGACCATCGACGATCTCAACGCGGGCGCCAAAGGCGCCGGTGATAGCCTGTCGAACTTGGCCAAGCCCTCGACCATGGTGAGCGGGCGGGCGGCGTGTCTCGTCGCGGCCAACGGCGCGCCGGACTGCAAGGCCGGCGCCGACCGGTTGTGCCAGAGCAAGGGCTACAAGGAAGGCAAGAGCCTCGACACCGACGCGGCCGAGAAATGCTCGCCGAAAGTGTTCCTGCCCGGCTACAAGCGGCAGTCTGGCGATTGCAAGACGGAAAATTACGTGACGAGGGCGCTCTGTCAGTAGTGGTTGTTCCGTCATCTGGCAGCGCCAAAACGCAATACTTGACACTGGAAAGATTGCCTTGTTGGTTGGTATGACGTCTGGCATCTCTAGAGCCAAATCGTTTGCCTGAATAACCAGAGGATCGCTTCGAATGTCCATGCCCGCGCTGTTCAAGGGCCGCCTGTCGATACCCGTGATCGGGTCGCCGCTGTTCATCATCTCCGTGCCCGATCTCGTGATCGCCCAGTGCAAGGCCGGCGTGGTCGGCTCGTTTCCGGCGCTGAACGCGCGGCCGGCTTCGCTGCTCGACGAGTGGCTGGCGCGGATCACGGAAGAACTCGCAGCCTACGACAAGGCGCATCCGGAGCGGCCGTCGGCGCCGTTTGCGGTGAACCAGATCGTTCACAAGTCCAACAACCGGCTCGATCACGATCTCGCGGCCTGCGAGAAGTACAAGGTGCCGATGCTGATCACCTCGCTCGGCGCGCGCGAGGATCTCAACCAGGCGGCGCACAATTGGGGCGGCATCGTCTTCCACGACGTTATCAACCAGAAATTCGCGCACAAGGCGATCGAGAAGGGGGCCGACGGCCTGATCCTGGTGGCGGCCGGCGCCGGCGGCCATGCCGGCACGATCTCGCCGCTCGCCTTCGTCGAGGAAACGCGCGCCTGGTTCGACGGACCGATTGCGCTGTCGGGCGCGATCGCCAACGGCCGCGCCATCCGTGCGGCGCGCATTCTCGGCGCCGACTTCGCCTATGTCGGCTCCGCCTTCATCGCGACCGAGGAAGCCAACGCGGTCGAGGGCTACAAGGAGATGATCACGTCGTCGTCGGCGGAAGACATCGTCTATTCGAACCTGTTCACCGGCGTGCACGGCAATTACCTCAAGCCATCGATCGTCAAGGCCGGTCTCAATCCCGACGACCTGCCGACCTCCGATCCCTCGAAGATGAGTTTTGGCACCGACGCCTCCGGCGAGCGCGCCAAGCCGAAGGCATGGAAGGAGATCTGGGGCAGCGGCCAAGGTATTGGCGGCATCGGCAAGGTGGTGCCGGCCGCCGAGCTGATCGCGCGATTCAAGAAGGAATACGACGAGGCGGTCGACCCCGCATTGTGAGGTGCCTTGCGGGTCGCGCGCCGCCGTGAAGGCGACGGAGGATCGGTGATGGCCGGACAGAACTTGAGCGCGCGGGTCGCACTGGTGACGGGCGCGTCCCGCGGTATCGGCGCGGCGATTGCCTTGACGCTTGCCGAAGCCGGCGCCGCGGTCGCGGTCAATTATCGCGAGCGCGCTGGTGATGCCGATGCCGTCGTCGCCCGGATCAAGGCCAATGGCGGCCGCGCCATCGCGGCTGCAGCCGACGTGTCGCAGGCGGCGGCCGTCGCCAACATGGTCGAGCAGGTCGCCTCCGCGCTCGGTCCGATCGACATTCTCGTCAACAATGCCGGCTTAGCTATCGTGCGCGGCGTCGACGATCTCACCGAGGACGATTTCGACCGCACCATCGCGGTAAACCTGAAATCAGCGTTCCTGTGCACGCAGGCGGTGCTGCCGGCGATGCGGGCACGCAAATGGGGCCGCATCGTCAACATCTCGTCGGGCGCTGCGCGCGGCGCCGGCGCCATCGGCGTGCACTACAACGCCTCCAAGGCCGGCATGGAAGGACTGACGCGCGGCTACGCGGCGCGCCTCGTCAAGGAAGGCATCACCGTCAACGCGGTGGCGCCGTCGCTGATCGAGACCGACATGATGGGCGGCCGGACTGACCTCGCGCGCAACATCCCGCTCGGCCGCATGGGCCAGGCCGAGGAAGTCGCGCAAGCCGTCGCGATGGTGCTCGGCAACAGCTACATGACCGGGCAGACCATCGTCCTCAATGGCGGCATGGCGTTCATTTGACGCGCCGGCTTGCTCGCCGTCTCCGGCGAATGGCGCACGGTACTCTGTCCGCCGCGGGCTCGACTCGTTCCGCGGAAGCAGGCAAGAAGCTCGTCCCTTGATCGACAGGACTTCTTATTCAATGGACGGCATTTTTCGCGTTGACGGCAACGACGTCGTCACCAGCCCCTTTGCGGCAGGCCCATGGGACCCGAGCATGCAGCATGGCTCGCCGCCGGCGGCGCTGGCGGTGTGGGCGGCGGAGCGGATTCCGACGCCGGTCGCGATGCGGGTTGCGCGCGTGACCGTGGACCTTATGCGTCCCGTGCCGGTGGCGCCGCTGACCATCGAGAGCGAAGTCTTGCGCGAGGGGCGCAAGATCCAGCTCTGCGCGATCAGGCTACTGGCTAAAGGCGTCGTCGTGGTCGCCGCGACCGTGCTGAAGATCAAGGTGCAGTCCCAGGAATTGCCGCTAGAGGCCGCGATCCTGCCGGTCGAGCTACCGGGGCCGGATCGATCGCGCGTCGAGCCCGCGGATTTTTCCTCCAGCCCGTTCGTATCAGGTATGTCGCTGCGCGCCGCGCGCGGCCGCTTCGGCGAGCCCGGTCCCGGCGCGATCTGGTATCGCGTCGACCGGCCGATCGTGGAAGGCGCAGCCGTTTCGCAGGCGATGCGGGCGATGGCGGCGGCGGATTTCTGCAACGGTACCTCGGCCGTGCTGGATTTCCGCGCGTGGACCTTTCTCAATGCCGACCTGACCGTGAATTTTGCGCGTGAGCCGGTCGGCGACTGGATCCTGCTCGATGCCGAGTCCTGGATCGGTCCCGACGGCGCAGGGCTCGCAATGGCGCGGCTCGCCGACGAGTACGGCTATTTCGGCCGCGCCATCCAGAGCCTTGTCATCGAGAAGCGCTGAGCGCGCCGTCAGAGGGGCATGGTGAAGCCGCGATCACAGGGATCGCGGCTTCCCGATCATTCGAGATCGATCGGCTGGTAACGCCCGCTTTCATCGAGCGCGGTGCCCCAGATCTTGTGCGAGGCCTGGTGCTCGGAACGGCCGAAGCCGAGCGAGGTCCCGAGACCGAGGTCGAGATTGCGCATGGTCTCCAGCGTGTCGATCAGCTTCTCGGTATCGAGCTGCGGCCCGGCCCGCTTGATGCCCTGGATCAGCACGTTGGCGGCGACATAGCCTTCGAGCGACACATAGTCGGGCGCCTCGCCCGGGAAATATTTGGCGAGCGCGTTCTTGTATTCGAGCACGGCCGACGAATAGCCCGACACGGCCGGCACCACCTGCGTCACGATCACGCCGCTCGTGTAACGCGGCCCCAGGAGTTTCAGTTCTTCGGCGAGCGCGGTCGAGCCGACGAATGAGACGTTGGAGTAGACCATGCCGGGATAGAGGTCGCGCGTCTTCTCGATGAACCGCGCCGCGGCCCGGTAGGTGGCGACCATGACGACGGCCTTGATCGGCGGCTTCGCGAGCTTCAACTGGTTGATCGCATCGTCGACGTCGACGGTGTTGCGCGCATAGTTGAGCCGGACGATGGCGCCGTCGTTCACGCCCATGGAGCGAAACGCCTTGGCGACCCCTGCAAATCCGGCGTCGCCGTACGAATCCTGCTGCGCAAACACCGCGATCTGCCGAGGCTGCAGCCGGCGTATCTTGACGAGGTAGCGGACGACCGCGTCGGTTTCCTCGGCGTAGCTGGCGCGGTAGTTGAACACGTAGCGATCCGGCGGATCGTTGCGCAGGATGTTGGCGCCGGTGAAGGCCCCGAAGAACAGCATCCGGCGTTCGAGCGCATAGGGGATCGCCACCGCCGCGGTCGGCGTGCCGACATTGCCAACGATGCCGAACACCTGGTCTTTTTCATAGAGCTGCTTCATCGCGTCCGCGGTGCGCGAAGGTTCGTAGCCGTCGTCGGCGGCGTGCAGTTTGAGCATCCGCCCGTCGACGCCGCCGGCATCGTTGATCCGGTTGAAGGCGGTCTCGATTCCGAGCTTCATCTGGCGTCCCAGCTCACGGGCCGAGCCGGAGAAGGGCGCGGCGATGCCGAAGCGGATTTCCTTTTCGCCGATGCCGCGTGGCAGCGGCCCGGTCGGGACCGGGGCCGTCGGCGCGGTCGCCGCGTTCGCGGCCGTTGCCGCGGCGGCAGGGGACGGGCCGATGACGCTGGAAAGACTGGGGCCCGCGATCGAGCGTTCGAGATCGGCAAGCTGACGATCGGCCCGGATGCAATCGATTTTGCCCGAGCTAATGGCGGCGCGGCCGTCGGCCACGCTGCGATCGAACGTCTGGGTGAGATCAGAACGCTCCGCCTCGTTCGACGAGGCTTCCCGGATCACCTGTGAAAACTTGTCGACGATGGTCTGGATGCGGGGACGCGCAATGTCGCGGCAGGCCTGGGCCGAGCCGATCACGGGGCCGACGCGGCCTGCAAGGTCGCGCACGATCGCAATGTCGCCGGCAGCCTGGGCGCTGCCGGCGATTCCGAAGAGCACGGCCCCGACCAGCAAGGCGATCCGGTGCGAGGTCATGGCAAACTCCTTGAGAACAAGATGGCGGAAAGTCGGTTCTCAGGCATTGTCATTCCTCCATCTGGATCATGGGTTGGCGCGTTGTGGCGTCGCCGGATCCGGCTTCTCGCGCCACTGCATGAATTGCTTGAGCAACTGTGACTGTTCGGACGCAGGCGGGGCGCTCGGTGGCGTGGAGGCGAGAACGGCCTGGAATTCGTTGATTGCAGGCTTTGGCGAGGCCTCTCCGGATTGGAACAGGGCAGCCTTGATCGACTGCACGATTCCGGAGGACGCCGACGGCTCACCGTCGCTTTGCCGCGACCCCGGCACGACGATGACGAAGAACAGCGCCACGAGAGCCGAGACGCCGATGGCGGCACCAAAGCGCGCTGCGACGCTCCACAACGCCTTCTTCGATTCCAGTTGAGGTTCGCGCATGATCTCGGGATCGAGGGAATGGCGCAGCGCATCGGATACGGCGCTCTCGAGCTGGGAGTCGAACGACGCCGGAGAAAACGGTGTCGTTGCGGGGCTGGCGTCGCGCATGGAAGCCGACCGCTCACGTAGCGAGCGCGGCGCGTAGTACAGGGGATCGCGGGGATTGATGTGGTCCTGCTCACTCACACTACTCATACGCTTACTCCTCATGTCGCTTGGCGGATTGACCGGCGGATTGCTCGGCGGCGGAACGGCAGGTGACGTACCGATCAGGAGTTCCAGGTCGCGGAAGAGGCGCGCGGGATCATCGACGTCCGCTTTCTGTCCGCTGTCGAGCTTGCTTGGAAGATTTGAATCAAGGTGTTCGGCGCCGTCCCTGCGTCCGACGACACCTGCCTGCGAGATCGAATCTCGCGACCACACAACGCCTACGGCTTCCACAGCCTCGTCCCCTGCCGGAAAATGTTCCGTCTGCCTGACGGATTGAGCCGCCAGACCGCGAGGATCTGCCAGCACAGATAAGTTTGTTGGAGCCGCGCGAGGACTAATTTAGGTCGGAAACGTGACAAAAGTAAGTTGAGCTCGCGTTAACTACAACTCACGTGACCCCTGTTTTCAAAGGGTTTGGCGCACGTTCCGCACGATAAGCAGCATGAATCGGCCACAAATGCGCCGGATTCGCCACCCGTTGCGCTGTTTTCTGCGCGTAGCGCGGGTTTTCACATTAATTACTCGTTAACCAAGTTCGTCGACTGTTAACCATTCACTAAGAAGGCGAGTCGAACATCATGGACGTCCGAGCGGATCCCACGCGTCAACTGGTCCGGCTGCGCGGCCGGTCCTATGTCGCGTTCGTATTCAGCCCTGTCGTGCCGATCGTGGAATGGCTCGCCGAGATCGACGCCACGCTGGCGCGCTCGCCCGGATACTTCGTCGGCAAGCCGATCGTGCTCGATCTCTCGGCCGTCGACCTCTCAAGCTCCGCCATCGCCCATCTCGTCGGCAGTCTCAACGAGCGCAACATCCGCGTCCTCGGCATCGAGGGTGTGGAGGAAGATCGTCTCGCGGCGAACATGCCGCCCTTGCTGACCGGCGGCCGTTCCTGCGTGATCACGCGAAGCGAGCCGACGCAGAAGTCGGAGCCCGAGCCGAAGAAGCCGACCTCGCTGCTGCTGGAGAACCCGGTACGTTCGGGCCAGTCCATCGTCTTCATGGAAGGCGATGTCACGGTTTTGGGCTCGGTCGGGTCGGGCGCGGAGATCGTCGCCGGCGGATCGATCCACATCTACGGCACGCTGCGCGGCCGCGCGATGGCCGGCGTCAACGGCAATTCGGCCGCACGGATCTATTGCCAGAGAATCGAGGCCGAGCTGCTGGCGATCGATGGCTACTACCAGACCGCAGAAGAAATCGACGTCGCGCTCCGCAACCGCCCGGCGCAAGCCTGGCTGGAGGGCGACACCATGAAAATTACCCCGCTGAATTAACCGGCTAAGGAGATCAAGTATGGCCAAGGTCCTGGTCGTTACCTCGGGCAAGGGAGGCGTTGGAAAAACTACCTCGACGGCCGCGCTCGGTGCGGCGCTTGCGCAAGGTGGGCAAAGCGTCGTGGTGGTCGATTTCGATGTCGGCCTGCGCAACCTCGATCTGGTGATGGGCGCCGAACGCCGCGTGGTGTTCGACCTCATCAACGTGGTGCAGGGCGTCGCCAAGCTGCCGCAGGCCCTGATCCGCGACAAGCGGCTGGAAAATCTCTGGCTGCTGCCGGCCTCACAGACGCGCGACAAGGATGCGCTGACCGACGAGGGCGTCGGCCGCGTCATTGGCGAGCTCAAGAGCCGGTTCGACTGGATCCTGTGCGACAGTCCCGCAGGCATCGAGCGCGGCGCCACGCTCGCCATGCGCTATGCGGACGAAGCCATCATCGTCACCAATCCCGAGGTCTCCTCGGTGCGCGATTCCGACCGCATCATCGGCATGCTCGATTCGAAAACCGTGAAGGCGGAGCGGGGCGAGCATGTGGAGAAACACGTGCTGATCACCCGATACGATCCGGCGCGCGCGGCGCGCGGCGAGATGCTCTCGATCGACGACATCCTCGAAATCCTCGCGACGCCTCTGCTCGGCATCATTCCCGAGAGCCAGGATGTCCTGAAGGCATCCAACGTCGGTACGCCGGTGACGCTGAACAACGCCGACAGCGCGCCGGCCCGCGCCTATATCGATGCCGCGCGCCGCCTGATGGGCGAAGAGGTCGCCATGGTCGTGCCGGCCGAGCGCAAGAGCTTCATGAACCGCTTGCTGGGACGGAGGGCTGCATGAGCATGAGGCTGCTGCGGCTGTTCGGCGGCCGCAACGCGTCCGCCCCCGTTGCGCGGGAGCGGCTGCAGATTCTGCTGTCGCACGAGCGCGGGCTGCTCGGTCAGTCCGACTTGCTGGCCACGCTGCGGGAGGAAATCCTCGCGGTGGTGTCCAGGCACGTGGTGCTCGATCCCGACAAGGTGATGGTCAAGCTGGAGCGCGGCAAGACGGTGTCGACACTCGAAGTCGATATCGAAGTGCCCAATAATTTCGACAAGAAGGCTCCTACCGAAAGGCGCATGGCCGGCTGAAAGGCGCGGTGCCGACCGAGCTAGTTGATCGCTACCCCACCATCCGCTCGCGGCCGGTCCAGAAGCCTGCCTTCAGCACCTTCTTGTCGACCTTGCCGACGCCGGTCATCGGCAACTCGCTAACGAACTTGATGTGCTTGGGCGCGTGCGCCGAGCCCTTCTTGGCCTTCACGAGGTTGATCAGCTCGTCCGGATTCGGTCGCGCCCCTTCGCGGGCGACGATCACGGCGGTGACGGCCTCGCCCCATTTGTCGTCGGGCACGCCGACCACGGCGACCATCGCGACGTCGGCGTGCTGCGACAAGACATCCTCGACCTCGCGCGGAAAGATGTTGAAGCCGCCGGAGACGATCATGTCCTTCTTGCGGTCGAGGATGAACATGTAGCCGCGTTCGTCCGATCGCGCGATGTCGCCGGTGTGCAGCCAACCGTTCTTCAGCGTCTCCGCGGTCGCGTCGGGCCGTTTCCAATACTCGGCCATCACATGCGTGCCGCGCACGCAGATCTCGCCGGCCTCGCCGGTTGCGACTTCCTGGTCGTCGTTGTCGAGGATCTTCACCTGGCAAGCGGCGATCGGGAATCCGCAGGACAGGAACAGCTCCGGCGTCCTGGGATCGTGGTCGGCCTTGCGCAGCACGGATACCGGATAACATTCGGTCTGGCCGTACAGCTGCGAGAACACCGGTCCGATCCGCTCGATGCCCTCGACCAACCGGCTCGGCGACATCGCAGACGCGCCGTACAGCAAGAGTTCGAGCGAGGAGAGGTCGGTCTTGTCGAGGGAGGGATGATCCAGCATGACGTAGATCATCGTCGGCACGAACAGCGTGAAATTGATCTTCTCGCGCTCGATGGTCTTGAACACGGCTTCGGGATCAAAGCCTTTCAGCATGTGCACGGTGCCGCCGCGCATCAGCGTCGGCAGCACTTTTGTCCCCGCGACATGGCTGATCGGCGCGACGGTAAGATAGCGCGGCGTATCCGGAATTTCGAAATCGGCGAGGATCGCACTGGCCCAGCCGCCATATTCCCGGTGGTGCCGCAACGCGCTTTTGGATTTGCCGGTGGTGCCGCCGGTGTAATTGAGCGTGGCGATGTCGTCGGGTCCGGCAAAGCTGCGCGCCGTGGCGCTGCCGGCGGCTTCAATCGCCTGCAATAGGTCGGCGCCGTAGCCGGCAGGGCCAAGCGTGAACACCGTCTTTACGCCGGTCGCTTTGGCCGCGAGTTCGCCGCCGCGGTCGCGGAAGGTAACCGCGTCGACCACCAGCATCTGCGCTTCGGAATCCTCGAGCTGAAACAGTTGGTCGTCCAGCGAACCCAGTGGATGCAGCCAGGTGATCGCCAATCGCGAGAGCTGCGCGGCGACGCCGGCGCACCAGGTGTCGGCCCGGTTGGCGGTGAGAAACGCGACGCGGGTGCCGGGCTGAAAACCCAGCTTCGTGAACACGGCCTGCATGCGCCCGATCATGTCGGTCGCGCCGCGATAGGTGAGCGATCCGCCCGGCCAGGCGAACGCCGTGCGCTCCGGGTAGCGCGCCAGCGCCAGCAACGTCTGCTCGCATGCCGCCGGAAACGCGTAGAGCGGGTTGCCCATCCTTCTTCCTCCTGCCTGTTTTGTAATTGGCCTTCGCTCGTGCCAATGTTGGGTAACGCTAACACAACAGGCACACTGCTCAAGCTAGGATGATGCAACCAACCGATGCTCTTGCGCGCTTTCGCGACCGCCTCAGCCTGCCGCTGATTGCGGCGCCGATGTTTCTCGTCTCCGGCGTCGAGCTGGTGGTGGCCGCCTGCCGCAACGGCGTGATTGGCTCATTTCCCACGGTGAATTGCCGCAGCCCCGAACAACTCGATCAATGGCTGACGGACATCGATGACCGGCTGAAGGAGCACTCGGATGCAAGCGGCAAGCCCGCAGCGCCTGTATGCGCCAATCTGATCGTGCATCGCTCCAATGCGCGGCTGGAGCAGGACCTGCAGGTGCTGCTGCGTCACCGGCCGGAAATAGTCATCACCTCCGTCGGCTCGCCGGCGCCGGTATTGAAGCCGTTGCGCGAAGCCGGCGCGCTGGTGTTTGCCGACGTCGCATCCATCCGCCATGCCGAACGCGCGGTCGCCGCCGGTGCCGATGGGCTGGTGCTGCTAACGGCAGGCGCGGGCGGCCAGACCGGCTGGCTCAATCCCTTCGTGTTCGTGCGCGCGGTGCGCGCCTTCTTCGATGGACCCCTGGTGCTGGCGGGCGGTATCGCGGATGGTCACGCCCTGCGCGCGGCCGAGGCGCTCGGCTGCGATCTCGCCTATATGGGTACCAAATTCATCGCCACGTGGGAGAGCATGGCGGATGCGCGCTACAAGGAGATGCTGGTCGCCAGCAGCGCCGACGACATCCTGCTGACCAAGGCATTCACGGGCCTGCAGACCAACATGCTGCGCCTCTCGATCGAGGCCGCCGGCCTTGATCCGGACGATCTTCCCGAGCGGGGCGCGATCGATATCGCCAAGGATATCGACATCGGCGCGCGCGAGAGCCGCCCGAAACGCTGGAAGGATATCTGGAGCGCGGGACATTCCGTTTCGGGCGTAACGGAGATGCTTTCGGTCGACGAGATGGTTGCGCGCACAGCGGCGGAATATCGGGACGCTGCCGCGCGCCTGCGATTTAGCTAGACCACATCTAGAGCGCAAAAGGTTCCCGGCGATCCAGCCACTGCATTTCTGTGATGCAGCAATGCCAGGCGCGCCCAACGGCAAATGCCAAGAGAAAGCCGCCGCGCTGGCAAACTTCCGACACAGGATGACGGCGAAAACAGGCAATCCGACATGACGCACGCGCGAAGGCGAGACCGATTCCAGGTTTCGTCGCCGGGCGCATTTTATTCAGCGAGGCCTTCGTGTCGCACAAGCTCTTCCCCGCGATCCTGCTCATCTGCGCGCTGTTTACTTTCCCGGTTGTCGCGCAGCCCGGCGCTGCGCCTGCCGCCCCTACCGATAAAGCTGACGTCCTGACGCCCGATCAGGCGAAGCGGGCGCTCGATACGCTTTCCGATGACAAGAAGCGCGCGCAAGTCATTGAGACGCTACGCGCGATCGCCAGTGCCTCGCCGCCGCCGCAAGCCACGGCCGGCGAGCCGAAATCCGCGATGCCGCTCACGGCGGACAGCCTCGGCGCACAGCTCCTGCTGACGGTATCGGAGCGGGTCGGCGAGATCTCGCGCGAGGTCGCCGATGTGGCGCGGACACTGACGGACTTTCGGGCGTTCTATTACTGGTTCGTGCGGACCGCCAACGATCCGTCCGCCTATCACCAGTTGTTCGACATCGCGTGGAAACTGGCGCTGGTGTTTCTTTGCGCCCTCGCTGCCGAGTGGCTGGTTTTCCGCCTGATCAAGCGCCCGGTGGCGCTTCTGGAAGCGCGCCTGCCGCAAACGGCGCGCGCCGCGGTGCCGACGTTGGCGGTGGCCGATCCGCCATCCTCCGTGGCTGACGTCACGGCCGCGCCCGAGCTGCATCGGCGGCGCCTCAGTCTGGCGCGCACCTGGCAGTCCCTGGTCAGGTTGCCCTTCGTGCTGGGACGGCTCGCGCTCGAATTGCTCCCGGTGCTTGTCTTTATCGGTACCGCCACGATGTTGCTGGGAACCGGGATCGGCGATCTCGCAACCACCCGGCTCGTGATCCTCGCGGTCGTCAACGCCTATGCGCTGACGCGCGGGCTGATCTGTGTGGTACGGGCGCTGGCCGGACCTTTCGGCCTGTTTCGCGTTCGTGCCGAGACCGCAGCCTATATCGAGATATGGGCGCGGCGCATCGTCACCGTCGGCGTCTCGGGAATTGCCTTCGCCAATGTGGCGTTGCTGCTGGGCTTGCATCGCGGCGGCTACATGGCATTGCTGCGCCTGGTGATGCTGGTTGTCCATCTCTTCATCGTCGTCATTATCCTGCAGTGCCGCCGCCAGGTTGCGGATGCTATTCGCGCGCCGGCCGGCAGCGACGGCACAGCCGCCAGGGTGCGCAACCGCGTCGCCGGCCTGTGGCACTATCTTGCGATCGCGCTCGACCTCGCATTGTGGGCGGTGTGGGCGCTCAACATCCGCAACGGCTACGCGCTGCTGCTGCAGTATTTCGTCGGCACCGTCGCGGTTGCGCTGATCGTGCGTCTTTCCACCATGCTGGTGCTGAGCTTGATCGATCGTGGCTTCCGCATCAGCCCGGAGCTCTTGCGCCGCTTCCCGGGCCTGGAGAACCGCGCCAACCGCTATCTGCCGCTGTTGCGCAACGTCATCTCGGCCGCGATCGCCTTCATCGGCTTTGTCGCGCTGCTGGAAGTCTGGGGCATCGACGCCATCGTCTGGTTCTACGGCGGCCAGATCGGCAGTCGGCTCGTGTCGGCGGTGGTCACCGTCGGCATTGCAGCACTGGCTGCTGCGGCGATCTGGGAAATCAGCAACGCGTTGCTGGACCGCAAGGTTACCGCACTGTCGCGCGAGGGTCACTACGCGCGCGCGGCGCGGCTGCGCACGTTTCAGCCGATGCTGCGAACGGCACTGTTGTGCCTCATCGTCGTCGTCGTTGGCCTCACGGCGCTCAGCGAGATCGGCGTCAATGTCGCGCCGCTGCTTGCCGGCGCCGGTATCGTCGGTATCGCCATCGGCTTCGGTTCGCAGAAACTGGTGCAGGACCTCATTACCGGGCTGTTTCTCCTGATCGAGAACACCGTCCAGGTCGGGGACAACGTCACGCTGTCGGGCCTGTCAGGGGTCGTGGAAAATGTTTCGATCCGCACCCTTCGCCTGCGCGCCGGCGACGGCTCCGTGCACATCGTGCCGTTCAGTGCGGTGACGACGATCACCAATTCAAGCCGCGGCGCCGGCAACGCCGCAGTCAGCGTCAACGTGGCTTACAAGGAAGACACCGACCGCGCCGGCCAGATCCTGAAGGACGTCGTCGCCGAGATGCGGCGCGAGCCCGAATTCCAGCACCTGATCCGCGGCGATCTCGAACTGTGGGGCGTCGACAAGGTGGACGGATCGATGGCTTCGATCGTCGGCCAGATCCGCTGCAGCGATGCCGGCCGCTGGCCGGTGCAGCGCGAATTCAACCGCCGCATGAAGCGGCGATTCCAGGAGTGCGGCGTGGAAATCGCGCCCGCTAGCCAAACCATTCTGATGCAGGTTCCGGCGCCCGCCGATGCCGCCGCGAAGCCCAGGCGGGCGGCAGGCTAGTTCTTCACGCAATGTCCTCAGCGTGTGTCAACGCAGGATTCGACCGAGGATGCGCGCTGCCTGATCGATCTCCTTTTCATTCCATGCCGCAAAGCCGAGAAACAGGCCCTGCTCATTGGCCTTGTGATACAGCATGCTCGATAACGGCCGGCTGGCGACGCCGGCGTCGAGCAGGCGCGCCGACAATTGCCGGTCGTTTGCCGGCCCGCTGCACCTTGCCAGCAATTGCATGCCGCCGGCCGGGGCTTCGATCGCGAGACGGTCGCCGGCTTCAGCGGCAAGCGCCTGCAGCATGCGGTCGCGCCGGCCCTTGTAGAGGCGCGTCATCCTTCTGATGTGGCCGAGATAGGCGCCGGATGCGATGAACTCGGCCAGCGCGTCCTGCATGGTGATCGACGTCAGCATTCCCATGTGGCGCTGCGCCAGTTCGAAGTGATCAATCAGCGCTTCCGGGACGACGAGGTACCCGAAACGAATGTCCGCATACGTCGCTTTCGAAAAGGTGCCGAGATAGAACACGCGCGGCGACGTTGCGAGCCCCTGCAATGCGGCCACCGGGCGGGCCTCGTAGTGAAATTCGCCGTCGTAGTCGTCCTCGATGATGCAAGCGCCGGTGGCTTCGGCGAAACGCAGCAGTTCGAGACGGCGGCCGATCGGCATCAGCCGCCCGGTCGGATATTGATGCGACGGCGTGACGAAGATCAGCCGCGGTGCCTCTTTGCGGGATGAAATGGCCATGCCGTTCGCGTCGAGCGGTATGGCGGAAACGATGGCGCCGGCGGCATGCAATGCGACGTTGGCGCCGCCATAGCCCGGGCTTTCGATCCAGGCGTGATCGCCGCGCTCGAGCAGCGCATCTGCGACCAGCGTCAGGCCGGATTGCGCCGTCGGCACGATCAATATCTGGTCGGCCTTGGCTTTGATGCCGCGATGAACCACGAGGTGCCCGAGCAGCGCTTCCTGCAGCGGTCGATGGTTGATGGGCCGGTCGCGGCGCAGCGGTGCGTTTCGCGCCGCGCGCCGCAGGCAGCGGCTCCACACATCGTGCGGAAACTCGCGCTCGTCCGCCAGCCCGGGCTGAAACGGTCGCGGCCGTTCCTCATGAACAGGCGGCCAGCCCGCCCGCTGCAGGCCGCGCGCCCAGGACGACAGGCCTATCCGCTCGCTTCCGGCCCGACTGCTTCGCGGCGACATCTTGCGGCGATCGAGCGATAGGCCCTCGGCGACCACCGGACGGCGTCCGGCGGAGAGCGAGAGATAGCCTTCCGCGGCCAATTGCTCGACTGCAAACGAGACGGTGTTGCGTGAAAGGGCGAGCGATTGCGCCAGTTGCCGGCTCGAGGGCAGGCGCTGGCCGGGCGCGAGGCGTCCTTCCGTGATGAGGTGCCGCAACTGGTCGGTGAGCTGGCGCGTCAGGGTCGCGCCGCTGTCGCGCGCCAGATGCAGCATTCCGGGCAGCAGGTCGTCCACAACTGGTCCCAACAAATCGTAAAAACTGGTTCTTTCATTAGAGCCAGTTGAAAGGCTAGGCAACGCCGATCGGCTCATGACGGGACGTGTTCGAGATGGCCAGTGGACTTTCAACCCGTAGCGCGGCGGCGCTGCTTGCCGGTGTCGTGTTCGCCTGGGGGACCAACTGGCCGGTGACGAAGATGATCGTGCACGACGTGTCTCCGTTATGGGCGACGGCGCTGCGCTGCATGATCGCCGCCGCGACGCTGGCGCCGATGTTGTGGGCGCAGGGGACGTTCATCGTGCCGAAGCGCGGCGATCTGCCGGTCGTGTTCTGCACCTCGATTCTGCACCTGGTGGCGTTTTCCGCGCTGGTGGCGGCCGGGCTCCAATTCGTGCCGGCGGGCAGGGCGATCGTGCTCGGCTATACGACGCCGCTATGGGTCGCGATCGGAGCAGCCATGTTTCTCTCGGAGCATATCACGTGCCGGCGCGCGATCGGTATCGGCTGCGGCCTGGCGGGCCTCGCGGTCATCTTCAATCCGCAGACGCTGAACTGGGGTGACCGCAACGCGCTGTTCGGCAGCGGCCTGATCCTGATTGCCGCGTTCTGCTGGGCCGCCAACATCGTCTATGTCCGCGCCCACAAATGGATCTCGACACCCTTTCAACTCGTGTTCTGGCAGGTGCTGCTGGCGGCGGCGCTGCTGTCGCTCATCGCGTGGCTCGCGGAAGGCCGGCCGCAGATCGCGTGGACAGAGCGCCTTGCCGGCCTGATGCTCTATAGCGGCATCGTCTGCACGGCATTCGCCAACTGGGCGATGACCATGGTGAACCGGAGCCTGCCGGCCGTCACTACATCGCTGTGCCTGCTGGCGACGCCGTTACTCGGCATCGTGAGCGCCACCGTGATGCTGAACGAGCCGCTCGATACGTCGCTGTTTCTGGCGATGGCGCTGATCATCGGCGGCATCGCGCTTGGCACCATTGCCGGCGGGTCACTCCGGGCGAATGCGACCTAATTCGCCACAAAATACCAGCGCTCGTCGTAGCGCTCCAGCCGGCTCGGCGGCTTGTCGGCGAACTCGAAGAAGCTTTTGGGATCGCCGCCCGGCGGCACGTGCAGGAAGCCCGTGAAATAGTGCTTCAGGCCGCGTGAGGTCAAAAACAGCACATAGCTGCCTTGATCCGTCTCGTCGACGACGATGTCGTTGCCGACGGAAACATTGGGCTCGCGGTCGCCGAGCGCGACCAGGTTCTTGTTGTAGGAGACGTTGGGTTTCAGTTCGCCGGCTTCGACCTGCGCCACGATCCGTTCGCGGTCGGCCCGGTGCCAGCGGAAATTCTGCTGGAGAGCGACCTGGTGCAGCGGGGCGTAGGCGAGAATGGCAAGCGTCAACGCGCAGATCAGGAACGGGAGGGCGAACTTCGCGCCACTGGTTCGGATCTTGGGGAGAAGCGAAGCCGACCACACGATGCAGCCGAAGAACACCAGTGCGACCAGCGGCACGACGACAAGCAGGACGAAGCCGGACGGCCAGTCCGCCATCGACAGTTCGAACGTCGCAATCGACAGCGTGAAGGCGGAAATCGCGATCGCCGCCACCAGCGCGGCGCGAACCGATGGCCCGGTGGCGACTGACGCCGTCTGGGATGTCGCTTCAGCCATGCCGGGCTGTTCCGCTCCGCCGTTTGCTCTGTCCCGGCGCTTGCCACCGAAGGCTTAACGCGCCGTTAACCATATCGGCCCCAACAATAGCCTCGACGATGGTCCGCCGCCACGGTCGGACCGGCGGCAAATCGAAAGGGGTATGGAATGGATTTTGATCGGTATTTTGCCAAAACCCCGGCGACCCTCGAGGAGATCCGGCGCCGGGTGATGTTTGCGCTCGACCGGCATCCGCTGTGCCGCGGTATCGAATTCGACGTCGTCAGCATGCCGCGCAACCGCAAGTGCAACTGGACCGTCACCCTGCAGCAGGTTGCCCCCAACGCCCTGTGGGAAGCCTCCGATATCGTTGCCGATATCCAGGAGGCCTATGAACTGGCCGCAGCGGCCTGATTCTGGGGCTATTTTGGGACTTTTTCCCCATCTTTTCGATCGCGTCAGCGCGGCGATTGGCATCGTATAGCCTCAATTATCATCCAGTTTTCGGCAAAAGGGCCAAACGTCGGCGGGAATGGAGACCTTTTTGACCAAGACTATGACGATTGTCGCGCTGATCTGTTTTCTCGTGGCCGGCGCTGCCGTCATCGCTATTGTCGGCCGCGACAGCGTGCCTGCCGCCCGGTTCGAACTGGCGTCGGCTTCCTCCGTCCAGGCTCCGGTCTCGAACAAGGAAAGCAAAAAGGATCGCCTGGCGGTCCTAAGCTACGCCACCGCCGCGATTGATCCCCAGCCCAGGGATCCCGCGCTGAACGAATCGCTGCGCCGGGCCTATGCCTCGACTTCATCAGTCGATATGGCCATGCCGAAGGAAATCGCGGCTCCCACCGTCGCGCCCACGACGTCCACCGCCGCGCCGAGCACGGCGCCGGCGCCTGCGCCCGTCAAGCCCAAGGCCGCAGCCAAGCCCCAACCGCAGAAGAGCTACACGCTATTGAGCGATGGCCAGATCGCCGGCATCAAGGACCGCCTGAAACTGACGGCGTCGCAGGAGTACTACTGGCCGCCGGTGGAGACTGCGCTGCGCGCCGTCGCCCGCAAGATTCATGCAGGTCGGCAGGCCAACCCGAACGCGACGGGCGTGCCGATCGATCCCGAATCCGCGGAAGTCCAGCAATTGAAATCGGCGGCGATGCCGCTGCTGTTCCAGTTGCGTGAGGACCAGAAGAGCGAAGTGCGCTCGCTTGCCCGCATCATCGGGCTGGAAAAAGTCGCGGCAATGATCTGAGCGCCGATCTGCATCGGCCGCTGGTTCCGCCCGTCTTACACACACATCCGCACCGGAACATCACTCTACCCCACGCGTTGCCCGCGTGGATGAGGGAGTTTGCCGATGCGCGCATCAACCGCCTTTTTTGCGGGGGCAGGAACCGTGGTCGTCGCGGTCGCCGCCGGTCTCGGCGGCGGATACCTGGCTGCCAACATCGTAAGCCCGCCGACGCAGGTGATCTCGAAACTGGAACGCCGGATGTCGGCGGAGCCGATACCCGTCTCGACGGAGCCATCGGAGCCGGTGCCCTATGTCGCGGCGACGGCGGCTGCGGCCAATACCGCGCCCACCCAGGAGCAGCCGCAAACGCAGCCCCAACAGACGCAGCCACAGCCCCAAACGCAACCACAGCCGCAAACGGCGGCGGCGGCGCCGCCCGCCAACAATGTTGAAGAGAAGACGGCCAATTACGCAGCGGCCGCTCAACCTGTACCGCCACCGCCGAAGCCCTCGAAGCCCGCCGAACAGGCCAGCGAAAAGACTGCTGCGCCGGAGAAGACTGCTGCGCCCCAGGAGGCGTTTGCGAGGGCGCGTGATGCCGATCTCAAACGGGCTGCCGCCGAACAGCGGCGCGCCGAGCGGCGCCAGCGCTGGGCCGACAAGCGCCGCTTCCAGCAGCCACGCGAGCAGGACCTCGAGGCGGTCGAGACGCAGGTCCGGGAAGCAACCGAGCCGCGGCGCATCATCATCCGCGAAGAAGCGTTCGCTGGCGAGCCGGCACGAATCGAAATGCCCCGGATCAGGCTGTTCGATCAGGATTGATCGATCGTTTGCTTCGAGCGGGGTATCCGTGTCCCCGACGCGGTGCAGCGTGAAACGCTGCACCGCAGAGCCGGGACCCGCGTGACGGACCCAAGTTGTCGCGGCACATGGACTCAGCTAGCCGCCGCACGTCTTAGCCGCCGCGCGATTCCACCACCTTGCGGCAGCCATCCGACAGCTTCGTCTTGTTCGCTTTCAGGCAGGCATTCATCTGCGGCGGCTTGCCGATATGTTCGGCGCAGAATTTTCCGGCATCCGAACGGCAGGCCATCTGCTCCTGGGGAGTGGGGCCGGATTGCGCCTGCGCCAGCGAGCCGGCGCCGAGCGACAGGATCAGGACTGCGGCCGCGACATGGATTGATTTCATCGTGGATCACCTTTTGACGAGAATGGGAGATTGAAAGCGCGCGAAAACTCGTCGAGGTTGCGCCCGCGGTCCATGCCATGTTCATGGCGTCGGAAGCGGGCCGCAAATCACCCCGCGCGCACCCACACCATTTTCATGGGATGTTGCCGGGCATCTCGATGGACCATGTACATCTCGCGTCGGCTGCGGTGACCGATCGGCACATCGCAAAGAGCTGCACGCCCAATTCGGGAGAGATGACACATGTTGAAGAAGACAGGTTGGCTGAGCGCAGGTCTGACGCTCGCGGCGTTTTCGGCCGTGGCTTCCTTTGCAGTCGGCGGCGTAAGCTCTGCCCAGGCTGCAGTGGTTTATTGCAAGACGGTTGGCGTGCCGAAGGGCTGCGTCGCGCGTCCGACGCCGGTCGCGGCGGCTGCGGTCGTGACGCCGGCCGTTGGCGTTGCCCGTGTCGGCGTCGGCGCTGTCGGCGTCGGAGCTCGGGGCGTCGGCGTTCGTCCCGGCACGCCGATGAACCGCGGTGGCCCGGTCAACCGCGTTGGTCGCCGCTGAGGCAAAGCGTTTTCAAGCGAAGCATGCCCTCGGACTTGATCCGGGGGTGGGCACCGGTTCGCGCAAAGAAAACGCGTAAACTAAAAAAGTGTGCATGCTAACCGGCAGCGCCGTCGCTGTCGGGAAAGCGGTGGGGCAAGGTCAGCCTCACGCGCGTACCTTTGTGAGTCCCTTGGGCGCAGGAGCTCAGTTCCAGCTCCGCGCCGCAGCGCGCGGCACGGCTTCGCATGTTGCGTAGGCCGCGCGCCGTTTTCGCTGCTCCGGCGGCTCCGCCGTCAGGCGTGATCTCAAACCCCCTGCCGTCATCCTCGACGGTGATACAGCCGCGCTCGAGGCCGTCGGCGCCCACCAGCGTCTCGATCCTCACCGTAATGCGCCGTGCCTCGGCGTGTTTGACCGCATTGGTCACCGCTTCATCCAACAGCCGCACGATCTGGATGACGTGCCACGGCCGCAGTTCGGGATGAACCGGCAGGCCCTGCGCCGTGACCGCGCGCCAGTCCAGCGCGATGTCATGCGGACGAAGCTGCGCCATGGCGCGTTCGCGCCATGAACCGAGCGCCAGCATCAGATCACCGCCGATGTCGTCCATGGAGTCGATGACGAGGCGCAAATCCTTCAGCGCCGCACGCGCCGCATCGCCGATGCCCGCGCTGCCATTGCCGCGCTCGCTCAAGGCCACGATGCTGACGAGCTGACCGCCGAGCCCGTCATGCAGGTCGCGCATCAGGCGCGTGCGCTCCCGCGCCAGCGCCGCGGCGCGGGCGCGCTCCTCCTCGCGGGCGAAGCTGGCCTTCAGCTTCTCCTCCGCCTCGCGCACCTGGGTGACGAGGCGGCCGGCAAAGCCGTCGACCTGGTTGAGCGCCCGGGCGAACCGCCAGGTGAGTCCGGCGCCGATCGCGACGAGCATCGCCGAATAGGACAGCCGCGCGGTGAAGATGCGGTTGGGCATCATCTGAAACACCGAGAGCAGGTCGACGATCCAGCAGGTCAGCATGATCGTGACCGCGCAGCCGAGCAGGAAGCTCGCGACGTTCTGCCGTTGCAGCGCCGATCGCGCGGTAACGACGGCCATAATGAGAAGGGAGATGCCGACCATCGGTACGGCGAGAATCAGGAAGAGGGCGCGCACCAGCGCCTGATTTCCGAACAGGCCGGCCAGCGCCAAGGCGATGCCCGGAATGAAGATGATCCAGGCGTAGCGCTGCCACTTCCAGCCCGAGAGCAGCAGCGCAAAGACCAGCACCAGTGCGCTTTCGATCGGCGCGGAGGAAATCAGGATGACATTGAACCTGGAAAACGGCGTCTCGCCCATCGGCGTTTGCAGGAACGCCTGGCCGACACCCACGGCCATCGCCGCCGCCAGGACGCCGTAGGCCGGTTCGTGGCGACGCATCACCCACATGATGCCGAGGATCACCGCCAGAATCGCCTGCCAGGATGAGAACACCACCGGCAACGTCACGAACACCAGCGTTCTCAGATTGTAGGTCGGGCGCAACTCTTCATCCGGGCCGACCCAGACGCGATCGAGAAAGCCGGTGATCGGACCCCAGATGAACAGCCGGATCGAGATGGCGTTGTCGCCATCGCGCAGCACCGATGCGGGGATCACCGCAATCGCCGGCGTGTTGCGGTCGGGGCGGTTGGCGGCGGGATCGCGCCGGCTATCGAGGATCACGACATCGTTGACGGTAACCTCGACGCCGTTGGTGAAGCGCGGCAGGAACACCGACCAGGCCCGCGAGGCCTCGCCGGCCGGGTGGACGAAGTGTCCCCTGAAGCGGGGCGGATCGTTCATCGCATTCCGCAACGGTGAGAAGTACGGCAGCGTCACCGCCCGCTCGGCGCCGGCTTCGGTGAGTTGAAAGGCCGTCACCTGATACTGCGCGGGAGGTCCGGGCAGCGATTGCAGAAGCACCGCGACGCCGGCGACGGCGATCACCGCCTGCAGCAGCAGATACTGGATGAGACGGGACGATCGCAGCCGACGCCGCACGCGGCCGGGCAGCTCCGGTTGCACGTCGTCGCCGTGATCGTTCACAACTTGATCAAGCCCTGCTGGACCGCCTCGAACACCGCCTCGCCCCGGGTATGAACCTCGAGCTTACGATAGATGCTCTTGATATGCCCGGGCACGGTTTGGCGCGACAGGCCAAGATGGCTGGCGATCTCGGCGTAGCTAAAGCCCTTGGCGATGCCCCAGAGAATGTCGATTTCGCGCGGCGTCAGTTTGGCGGTGTTGAGTACTGGGCCGGGCGGCGGCTCTGGCGTGCTCTGGGTTCGCCGCACGATGAAACGCGCGATCGAGGCCGAGATCGGCGAATGGCCGGCGACGAGGTCGCGCACGGTGGCGGCGATGTCGGTCGGGAATGCGTCCTTGAGCAGATAGCCCCGTCGCGCCGACCGTGATCGCTGAAATCACGCTTTCCTCGTCGCCGAGGATTGAGATCACCATGATCTCGGTATCGGGAAAGCGCCGGCGGGTCTCGCGGATCAGGTCGACGCCATGGCCGTCCGGCAACTGAAGATCGGTCAGCAGCACCTTTGGGGCGCCTTGCGCGAGACAGGCGCGGGCTTCCGCGAGCGTGCCGGCGGCCCTGACCTGGTACCCGGCCTTGGCCAGCGCGTCCTGCAGCCGCCAAAGCGTCGGCGCGTCGTCCTCGACCAGCACGACCGTGATGGCTTCCGCCTTGGGCCCATCGCTCAATGAATTCATCTGAAAACTCCGGCTGCCTGTCCCTGCAGCCCGTGCAAGTGTAACCCCGTGGCAGTTTTTTGCGACACCCATGTTCATGGGGCGGGAATTTACGAGATTCGAGGGAGGCGAAAGGAGCGGAAAAGGCCTATACGATTGCCTCTCAACGAGGCCACCGAAATGCCGAATCCTCCTAAAAATGTACCGCCGACAAAAGTCGGTTCCGAGCCCGGCCGCCTTGCCGTCACGCCCGAGGACATCACGGCTGCGGGGGCGTCCATTGCCGGGTCGGTCCTCGTTACCGAATGCGACCAGAGCCGGACGCTGAGCGAGATCTGCGGCTGCAATCTCTGGCTCAAATTCGAGAACCTGCAGTTCACCTCGACCTTCAAGGAGCGCGGCGCGCTCAACCGGCTGCTGGCGCTGTCACCGGAGGAGCGGCGGCGCGGCGTGATCGCGATGTCGGCCGGCAACCACGCGCAGGGCGTGGCCTATCACGCAAATAGGCTCGACATTCCCGCAGCCATCGTGATGCCGGTCGGCACCCCGATGGTGAAGATCGAGAACACGAGGCGTCATGGCGCGAACACGATCATCTCCGGCAAGACGCTGGAAGAGGCCGGCGAATTCGCCCGCACGCATGGCGAGGCGCACGGCATGATCATGATCCATCCGTACGACGATCCCTTGATCATCGCGGGGCAGGGCACCATCGCGCTCGAAATGCTCCGGGCGGCGCCGCAACTCGATACGCTGGTGGTGCCGATCGGCGGTGGCGGGCTGATTTCCGGCATGGCGGTTGCGGCCAAATCGCTGAAGCCGGATCTGCAGATCATAGGCGTGCAGGCGCAGCTCTATCCCTCGATGTACAACGCCATCAAGGGCGATCGTCTGCCGATGCGCGGCGATACGCTCGCTGAGGGTATTGCGGTGAAGGTGCCGGGCCGGATCACCACCGAAATTATCCGCCATCTCGTCGACGACATCGTGCTCGTCACCGAAGACCAGATCGAGCGGGCGGTGGCGATGCTGATCGCGATCGAAAAGACCGTGGTCGAGGGCGCTGGCGCTGCGGGCCTCGCCGCGGTGCTGGCGGCGCCGGAGCGCTTTGCCGGCCGCAATGTCGGCCTTGTGCTAACCGGCGGCAACATCGATACCCGGCTGATCGCCTCCGTGCTGACCCGCGAACTCGCGCGCGAGGGCCGACTGACGCAGATTGCCATCGACATCGTCGACCGGCCCGGCCAGCTCGCCGCCGTCTCGGCGCTGCTCGCCGAAGCCGGCGCCAACATCATCGAAGTCTCGCACCAGCGCACCTTCTCCGACCTGCCCGCCAAGGGCACCTTGCTCGAAGTCGTCATCGAAACCCGCGACCGCGCGCATCTGGATGAGGTGATGAAACGGCTCGGCGAAGCGGGATATGTCGCTTGGTTGCCGGGGCGGAGGTGAGCGTGGCGGTTTCGAGCGAAGCATGGCCAACGTCTCGATCCTTGCGAAGAGCGTCCGAAACCGCCGCGGTCACTCTTTCCCGATCAGCAGACGTTTTTCACGCCGGTCAGCGCGTCCTGAAGGGATCGGAATTCCGAAGTCGCCTATGGATTAGAGTGAGGTTCGTATACGACTTCGAGCTTCATTCCATCCGGATCGGCGTAGAAGGCCGCATAGTATCCTTGGCCGTATCCGGGCTGGCCTGAGTAGTCCGCCGGAGCGTCGAGAACCTCTGCACCAGCCGTGAGCATGGCCGCGTGAACCTGATCCACCTTCTCGGCGCTTTCGGCGTGGAAGGCAATATGATGCGGGCCTGGCTTGTATCGGTCGTAGTGTAGATCGCGGTCCTCCAGGCGGGCAGGCCGAACCTCGATTCCGAAGGTGACTCCTCCGACAGTTTCAAGTTGCCAACTGGCGCGCGTCGGGTTCGCGCCGGCGAACTCCGGCGAGAATCCCTCAGTGCGACGAAACCCCAGGGCCGTGAGTAATGCGTCATAGAACGCAATCGACCGCGCAGGGTAACCTGCGGAGATGTCGACGTGGCTAAGCGGTCCGGTGACAGGCATCACGAGCTTTCTGACTTGCTACGTCCAGCCGCGGCAGATCAAAGTAACTCGCAACGGGTGCCATGGGCAGCACATTCAGTGGTTCCGTGCGAAGCATCGCGCTCAACTCGTGCGCAGCCTAATTCACCAGCCGTACCGCGCCTGCCTCGCTGACATCATAGCCGCCGAGCTCGCCCGCGCGATCGCGGAAGCTCGACCCGCGCATGAACTCGAACAGCGCCTGCGGTCCCTTCATGAAATAGTCGCGCTGTCGCATCACCAAGTCGAAGCGTTCCCAGACGAGCGGAAGGAAATCGAGCCCGGCCGATTTCGCCACGCTTCGGGTGGCGATGCCGCAATCGATGCGGCCGGCGCGGATGGCTTGCGCGATATCGGGTCCGGTCGGGAAGGCGGGCTTTGCCAGTTTCAGATCGTCGAGCGCGAGGCGTGCGCGGGCGAGCAGTGCGAGCAGCAGCAATTGCGCGCCGGCGCCGGGTGGGCGTTGCGCCATGCGTGCGCGTGATGTTGCGATCGAGGCCATGTCGCTTAGATCAAGCGGATTGCCTGACGCGACCAGAATGCCCTGCTCGCGCCGTGCAAAGCCGAGCACGACTGCATCATGCAAGCCCGGCGCATCGGCGACCGCCTCGACATTGGCTCTCTCGTCATCGCCATCGAGGCGGTGCAGATGGATAGCCGCGACCATCACCTCGCCACGCGTCAGCCGGCGCAGGCCTTCCTCGCTGCCTTCGGCGAGGCTGGCGAGGCCGGAATTGCTCTCACGCAAGCCCCACTCCAGCAGCGGATCGTGGCTGCCGCCGACGATCGGCGGCGCGACCTGTGCCAGGCCAGCAGGCGCAATGAGTCCGGCGGACACCCAGCGATCCAGCGCCGTGCGCGGAAACAGCCAGCGGCCGGTCACCTTGCTGCAGGGCACTTCACGGTTCGCCACCAGCTCATAGAGCTTGCGCTCGGAGAGGCGGAGATAATCGGCCGCTTCGTCGGTCGTGAGGAGCTCCGGCATCGGCACCAATATGCATTAGAGTGCAAATATTACAGAAATTGACCATATCGTCGCTATCTGCGCAAGATGTCCACCGCTAGTTGGAATTACAAATGCCAGACGATCCGTCCGCCCTTCAACTTGTCCTCAGCGGCGATCCCGCGCTGTTCGCGATCGTGCGGCTGTCGCTCCATGTCAGCCTGTCTGCGGTGGCGCTGGCCGCGCTGATCGGCATTCCCTTGGGCGCCTGGATCGCGCTGACGAGATTTCCCGGCCGCCAGGGCGTCATCGTCCTGCTCAACGCGCTGATGGGCCTGCCGCCGGTCGTCGTCGGCCTCGCGGTGTATCTCGCGCTGTCGCGCTCCGGGCCGCTCGGCGCGTTCGGCCTGTTGTTCACCCCGAGCGCCATGATCGTCGCGCAGACCGTGCTGGTCACGCCGATCATCGCTGCGTTGACGCGCCAGACCATCGAGGATCTCTGGCTCGAATACCGCGACGAACTCACCGCGATGAACCTCGGGCCCCTCGGCCGCGTCATGGCGCTGATCTGGGACGCGCGCTTCAGCCTGGTCACCGCGCTGCTCGCCGGCTTCGGCCGCGCAGCCGCGGAGGTCGGCGCCATCATCATCGTCGGCGGCAACATCGAAGGCTTCACCCGCACCATGACGACGGCGATTGCGCTGGAGACTTCCAAGGGCGACCTGCCGCTCGCGGTCGGCCTCGGCCTCGTGCTGATTTCGATCGTGATCGCCGTCAACGCGCTGGCCTGGAGCGTGCGCCGCGCCGGCGAGCGATTGGCGGGATGACCATGCGCGCGCCCTCGAGCGAACTGCCGATCCAATTCCATGGCGTGACGGTTACGGCTGGCGGGGTCACGATCCTCGACGACATCGCGCTCACGCTGGCGCCGGGCCCGCCCACGGTGCTGATCGGCCCCAACGGCTCGGGGAAATCCACGCTGCTGCGTCTCGCGATGGGGCTGCTCGCGCCCTCGCGCGGGCGCATCACCTGGAGCGGGCTCGAACATGTCCCGCCGCTCAAGCGCGCGATCGTGTTTCAGCGCCCGGCGATGCTCCGGCGCAGCGCCGCCGCCAATCTCCGTTTTGCGCTCCGCGCCGCCGGCATCCCGCGCGCGGAACATGCGCGCCGCATCGCCGAGTTGCTCGAACTGGTCGGCTTGCACGCGCTTGCCGACCGCGCGGCGCGAAGGTTCTCCGGTGGCGAGCAGCAGCGGCTGGCGCTGGCGCGCGCGCTCGCGCGCGATCCGGCGGTGCTGTTTTTGGACGAGCCGACCGCGAGCCTCGACCCCATCGCCACCAAGGCGGTGGAAGACATCATCCGCACCGTGAGCGAGCGCAACATCAAGGTCGTGATGGCGACCCATGATCTCGGCGAAGCGCGCAGGCTCGCCGGCGAAGTCGTCATGCTTCACCGCGGCCGTATTGTCGAAACCGGTGCAGCCGCATCGTTCTTCGACGCGCCGCAAACCGCGGAGGCGAGGGCGTTCCTTGCCGGCGAACTATTGATTTAGCGCATGATCCGGACCCGGAGGGCCACGTGAGTGCAAAGTGGTCACCGGTTTTCCGAAAAGATCATGCGCAAACTAAAGAAGGAGGAAACAAATGAAGATGCTCACGCGCCGCTTGCTGGTTGCGGCGACCGCCGCCCTCGCATTCGCAAGCCACGCCATCGCGCAGGATAAATCGATCGTGGTGGCCTCGACCACCTCGACGCAGGATTCCGGCCTGTTCGGCCATATCCTGCCAATGTTCAAGGCCAGGACCGGCATCGACGTGAAGGTGGTGGCGCAGGGCACGGGACAAGCGCTCGATACCGGCCGCCGCGGCGATGCCGACGTCGTGTTCGTCCACGCCAAACCTGCGGAAGAGAAATTCGTGTCCGAAGGTTTTGGCGTCAGGCGCCATCCCGTGATGTACAACGACTTCATCCTCATCGGCCCGAAGAGCGATCCCGCCGGCATCAAGGGCTCGAAGGACATCGTTGCTGCGCTCTCCGCGATCAAGGCCAAGGCTGCCGATTTCATCTCGCGCGGCGACAAGTCCGGCACGCATCAGGCCGAGCTCAATCTCTGGAAGGTCGCCGGCATCGACATCGCCAAGGACAAGGGCCCCTGGTACAAGGAGATCGGGCAGGGCATGGGCGCTGCGCTCAACACCGCCTCGGCCTCGAACGCCTATGTGCTCGCCGATCGCGGCACCTGGTTGTCGTTCAAGAATCGCGGCGACCTCGGAATCGCCGTCGAAGGCGACAAGCGCCTGTTCAACCAGTACGGCGTCATGCTGGTGAATCCGGAAAAGCATCCGAGCGTCAAGAAGGATCTCGGCCAGCAATTCATCGACTGGCTGGTATCACCTGAGGGACAGAAGGCAATCGCCGGCTACAAGATCGACGGCGAGCAGTTGTTCTATCCCAACGCCAGCGATTCCGGCGCGTGATGCGCGGCTGTCGCAGGAACTGCCGTTCATATTCATGAATGTTTGTTCAAGGAGCTGTCGCAGACGTAATGTCGCAGACAGGAACGTGCGCGTGGTGCGGTGATTAGACTCGGTAGAGTCGACACAATCACTGGAGTTCGATGATGAAAAAACTAGCCATCGTATTTGCCGTTGGTGCTGCTGCGCTGATCGGCGGTTCCGCCGCCAACGCCGCCGACAATGCGGTGAAGGCGAAACCTGCGACGGACACCGTGCAGTCCTCTACTGACTTCAGCGCCCATCGCCGCCACTGGCGTCATCGGCACTGGGGCTACCACCGGCACTATCGCCCGTACTACGATAGCTACGGCTACTACGCGCCGCGCCGGTACGGGCACTACGGTCCCCGCTATTACGGCGGCGGTCCCGGCGTAACCTTCAGCTTCGGCACCGGCCGCTGGTAAGACAGCCGGCGAGAAAAAAGCCCGCAGCAATGCGGGCTTTTTGCGTGCCAACTGGCGGGTCGATCCGAGCCTACAATTCCCGCGATGCCTTCGATGACTTTGTCCGGTTGCCGCTGCCGGCGGCCGACGCAACGCGGGTGGCGGATTGCTTGCCGGGCTTCCGTGTCGCAGCCTTTGCTGCCAGCCGGGTTACCCGGGTTTTTGCATTCCGGAACGCCGTACGTACGGCCCTTGCGGTTCGGCTTGCAACAACTCGCCGCTTTTTGAGAGCCGCGTGGCTCTCTTCGGCAACATCAGCCTTTAGCACCATTCCGCTGATGGAAGGCGCCAGATCGACCGGAATTTCGGCGATCTGGTCTTCCTTCGACAGGCCACCGACTCCTTCACATGGCGCCTTATCCGGAAGGTCCGTCGGCATGTGGACAGTATTGTTTGCGTCCGTCCAGGCCTCCGCCTTGTTGCCGGTAATGATCTTGACGTAAGCGCGCGTTTCCTTCGGCAAGGCGCCGCGCCGCGATAGCCACTTCGCGATCCTGCCGCCGCCCGCGTTGTACGCTGCCGCCGCAAGCCCGAGATTTCCGAACTGATCATGAAGCTTGCGAAGAAATCTTGCCGACGCAGGAATCGCCTGCAGCGGATCGAACGGGTCTTTCAAGCCCATTTCGACCGCCGTTCGCGGCATGAATTGCGCAATGCCCTGCGCGCCTGCCGAACTGACCTCCGCCGCTTTAAACCTGCTTTCCTGCCAGAGCAGGCGCACGAAGAAACCCGATCGGAATATCGTGTTCCTCGGCGGCAGTCCTGACCGCCTCGCAGATCGGGTTCGCTGGCGCGGCCTCCTCCTTTATCGAGGCGACCGCATGAGCCGCGGCATCTGCTGTCGTTGCCGACTCGTACGGCGCCGTGACGACGTTTGTTGCGCCCGGTTCTTGTGAATGCTCGACCGACGCGGTCACAGTTCCTGTGTGAGAATTCGATGTCGAGGCGGGTTCCGATTGCGCTTCGGCGACAACGAAAGATAGTCCCGATACTGACCTGATGTTGGAACTTTCAAAATCCACCGCGACTACGAACACAGCAATCACGGCGGCGAAAAGATATCGCATCAACTTCCATCCATTTGTGAGAAGGCCGGTCGGATAGAAGTTGGATGTGGAGATTTCGCGGATGAACTACGGCAGAGCAGTGTTCTTTGTGGCCGTAATTCTACCGAGGGGAACTTTCAGAAATGCGCGTTCCTGGGCCGGTCGCCTACATCGCTCTTTACGCCGCGTTGTACGCGGCGTTCGGCGTGGCATCGCCGTTCTGGCCGAAGTTTTTTGAAACCAGAGCGCTCACGTTCGAGCAGATCGGCTTGATACTGGCGGTTGCGTTGCTGGCGCGTCTTGTCGCCGGTCCACTCGTCGGGATGTTTGCAGACTTCCTGCAATCGTTGCGCCTCGTGCTCGCATTCTGCGCCGCCCTGGCAGCAGCAACGGCTGTGGCGTTGCTGTCGGCCGATGGCTTCTGGCTGTTGCTGCTTCTGGCGCTGGATCAAGCGGTGGCACTGGCTCCTACGACGTCGATGGCCGACGCGTTGTCGGTCAACGCGGCCAGGCCGCAGATCGCGGGGCGGCTGTTCGAATATGGCTGGATCCGCGGTTCGGCATCGGCGGCTTTCGTCTGCGGTACGCTGCTCATCGGGCAACTCATCACGTCTACTGACCTGACGCGTGTGGTCTGGCTGAACGCGGCCCTGCTTGTCGCTGCCGCTGGGGCAACCGCGCTGGTGCCCAGGGTTTCAGCTCCATCGGCGCCGCATGCCGGCGCATCGCAGCTAGCGAGCGAGGTTCGTGGCCTCCTCGGGATCGCGCGATTCCGAATCCTGATCCTCGTCTCGGCTCTGATCTATGGCAGCCACGCCATGCATGACGCCTTTGCGGTGATCCGATGGAGCAATGCCGGAATAGACACCTCCGTCATAAGCGTCCTGTGGTCGGAGGCCGTCGCCGCAGAAGTCATCGTGTTCTTTCTGATCGGCCCGGCCTTGCTCAACCGGTTCGGCGCGCGTGGTGCGGCGGCGTTGGCGGCAGCAGGTGGAATCATCCGCTGGTCGGTTGCGGGGACGACGACTTCCGTCGTGGCGCTCGCGATGGTGCAGCCGCTGCACGGGTTGACGTTCGCACTGCTGCATCTTTCTTGCATGCGGTTGATGGCAGCTCTTGTCCCCGCCAGAATGGCCGCAACGGCTCAGGCAATCTATGCGTTTGGTTCAGGCGTGGTGACGGCCGCACTGACGCTGCTTTCAGGGCTTTTCTATGCCAGGTATGGCGGAGGGGCGTTCGTTGCGATGGCTGTGCTTTGCGGCCTCGCGTTGCCGCTCGCCTGGTTTGGCTTTACCGATGCTCGGGATATTTCTGCCCGCGCACGCTGAGTTGCGGTAGAATCTGCGTCGCGAAAAACAGGTCGATCTCTCTCGAAGGTTTGCCAATTGGTCTCGGAAAGCGATCTAGACGCTACTCTCGATGCCGTCAGGGCCGGCGCTGCCGGGCCGGCTGAGGGCATTTTTGGCCCGGCGTCGATGACGTGGCGGATCGACAGGGAAGCCGTGATCTTTCTGGGAGCCGGGCGCGCCTTGCTGCTTCAACTTGCGCATCCCTGGGTCGCGACCGCTATTGCCGAGCACTCGCGCACCTTTACCGATCCGGTCGGCCGCTTTCATCGAACCTTTGAGCTGATGTTTACAATGGTGTTCGGTTCGCTCGACGGCGCGACTGCCGCGGCCCGGCGTCTGCATCGGCGGCACGCGATGATCTCCGGCGTGTTGCCCGAAACGGCCGGCCGCTTCGACGAAGGGTCATCCTACAATGCCAACGACATCGCCGCGCTGCGCTGGGTTCACGCCACCCTCGTCGAAACTGCCGCCATCGCGCACGACCTCGTCTTGCCTCCGCTCTCGCCCGAAGAGCGCGAGCAATATTGGGCCGAAAGCCGGCTGTTCGGCGCATTGTTCGGGCTGAGACCTGCGGACCTGCCGGCGGATTGGTCATCCTTCGCCGACTACAACGCCGCGATGGCTCGATCGGATACCTTGTCCGTCAGCACCGCGGCGCGTGACGCGGCCCACCACATCTTGACCGGTGCACGTCCGTGGTTGCGGCCGCCGCGCTGGTACGTGGCTCTGAGCGCACAGATGTTGCCCGAGCGGCTGCGCACAGGCTTCGGCTTCGATCTCGACGAACGCGATCAGAAGGCCGCGGATCGCGCGCTCAAGTGGATACGCCGCTTATATCCGCACCTGCCGACCCGCCTCCGCTACGTCGGCCCCTATCACGAAGCGCAGGCGCGGCTGCAGGGAAAGCCGCGGCTCGAGCTGGCCACCCGGTGGCTCAATCGGGCGTGGACCGGACGACCGCGGCTGGATGACAGGCAGGAGAAGTGAGGCCGATGGGCATCGGCGCATCATTTGCGGTAAGAGATCTGCCCACCGATTCCGGAAAACGAAACCTTGCAGAACTGGATTTTGAGACCGATGGACGAGGACGACCCGAGTGACGAGATTTCGCGGATCGAAGCGCGGCTCGAGGAGCTGACCGAGGTCGCCGAGCGGTGCCGCAAGATCACCCTGGTTTCGAAGTCGGTAATCGCCGCTGGAGCCGGATTGATGCTCGTCACGATGCTTGGCCTGCTCGGGTCCAATCAGGTCGCAGCGCTCGGCTCGATTGCCGCGGTGCTGGGCGGCATCGTGTCGCTCGGCTCGAACGTCAGCACCTTGCGGCAGACCATGGCCGCCATCAGCGAGGCCGAGGCGCTTCGTTCCGATCTGATCGGCAGGATCGACCTTCGCGTGGTCGGCGACGAGATCGCAATCAAGCCGCCAGCGTAAACGCCTCGTGCACGGACGACTGGACCGCGCCGCCCGTTACCGCGCCTCCGCCCGCAACGTAGATGGTATCGCCGATCGTCGTGGCGCCGACCGCGTGCCGCGGTGTCAGCATCGGCGCATGAGATTGCCAAGTGTTCGTTTGCGGATCGTAACTCTCCATCTGACCGAATACGACGCCTTGCGAGATCTGGCCTCTGTCCTGCACGCCGTATTCGCCGCCCATCGCGAACAAGCGGTCGCGGTAGACGACGAGGCCATGGCCCGAACGCGCCGTAGGCAGCGGCGCGCGCTCCTTCCAGGTGTCTGATACGGGCAGGTAAACGTGATGAAGATCGGTGTTGTATTCGAAGGTGTTGAAGCGACCGCCGATGATATGGATCATGCCGTTATAGGCGACGGCGCCGACATGGTCGCGCGCGGCGGGGAGCGCTTTCCGGGTTTCCCACTTGTCGGTTTGCGGATCATAGACCTCATGCCAGCCGACGCTGGCGCGCTCGTTGGTGGGCGCGCCGGCGCCGCCGATAAGATGGATCTTACCATCGAGTGCGACTGCCGCGGCAGCGCCACGCGAGCGCGGCAAAGGCGCGATCGTCGTCCACTTGTCGGCAGCCACGTCGTAGAAAAACGCATTCGGATCCGGATTGCGATTCTGCTCGATGAATCCACCGAGCGCGTAGACGCGCCCCGCATCCGCCACGACGGCAACATGGTTGGCGCCGCGCGGCAATGGCGCGGCGTTGAACCATCGATCGTCCTTCGGATCGTAAACATGGTGATAGGCGCGATCGACACGGCCTTCGCCATAGCCGCCGACAATATGCATGCGCCCCGCCCAGGCGGTGGCCCAGGCCATTTCGCTTCGCGGCAGCGGCAACGCCGCCTTCGGCGTCCAGCGCCCCTGCGGGCCCTGCGGCGCCGGACTGTCCACCTTTCGCTGGGCGATCTGCTCGGTGGTGAGGTGATGCGGCGTGCCGCCCTGAAGCCGGGTGAACGGATCGGAGGAGGGGGCTGCTTCAGGCAGCGCTGCGCCTGAGGGCGTGCCATGGCCCGCATGCTGGGCGAGTGCCGGCACGCAACCGACTGTCGCGCCGGCAGCCGCGGCAACGAAAGCTCTCCTGTTCAGACGCGGCAGATCGGATGTCGACGACATGAGAGCTCCTCAGCTAAAGTGGCTGGATCATCAAAGGTTGTAACAAAGCCTAGCCCGGTCAAGACAACAAAGCCGGGAACTGTCGCGCCGATGCACTCAATTGCAGGTGATGCTTGACGGGACTTGGCTGACGGGACTTGGCGTGACGGGGTGGCCCCGGATCCTGCTTTGACAGGCCCGCGCTGACCTGATCCATTTCCTTGATTGAAAGTGACGAGGCATTTCGTACCAGTGAGGAGCCGGCCCCATGAAAGAACGGGAACTTCGAGACCTGATTGCAGACGTCAAGACCGGCCGGCTGTCGCGGCGGACCTTTGTCCAGCGAATGATCGCCGCAGGTCTTACGGCGCCGATTGCCGGGATGATGCTGAGCCAGTCGGGTGTCGCGATGGCTGCGACCGCGCTTCCCTACAAGCCGACCAAGGCCGGCGGCGGCGGCGTGCTGAAACTGATGTATTGGCAGGCCATCACCCTGCTCAATCCCCATTTCGCCGTCGGCACCAAGGACCAGGAAGGCTGCCGGATCTTTTACGAGCCGCTGGCGGGATGGGACGGCGACGGCAATCTGGTCCCGATCCTCGCTGCCGAGGTTCCTAGCAAGGAGAATCATGGATTGTCCGAGGACGGCCGCTCGGTGGTCTGGAAGCTGAAACGCGGCGTCAAATGGCATGACGGCATGCCGTTCACGGCCGACGATGTCGTCTTCACCTGGGAATATGCCAAAACACCGGAGACCGCGGCGGTCTCGATTGCCAACTACAAGGACATCACGGTCGAGAAGATCGACGAGTTCACCGTCCGCCTCACCTTTGCCAAGCCGACGCCGTTCTGGGCCGATGCCTTTGTTGGCAATTACGGCATGATCATCCCGAAGCATCTGTTCAAGGATTACGTCGGCGCCAAGTCGCGCGAGGCGCCGAACAATCTGAAGCCGGTCGGCACCGGCCCCTATCTGTTCGCGGATTTCAAGCCGGGCGACATGCTCCGCGGCAAGATCAATCCCAACTACCACGTCGTCAACCGGCCGCATTTCGATGAGGTGGAGGTCAAGGGCGGCGGCGACGCGGTGTCGGCGGCGCGCGCGGTGCTGCAGTCCGGCGAATACGACTATGCCTGGAACATGCTGGTCGAAGAGGATATCCTGCTGAGGCTGGAAGCCGCCGGAAAGGGCAGGGTGAACATCACCCCGTCAGGCAATGTCGAATTCATACAGCTCAACTCGACTGATCCCGCGGTCGAGGTCGACGGCGAGCGCGCCAGCATCAAGACCAAACATCCGCTGTTCAGCGACCCGGCCGTGCGCCAGGCCATCAATCTCCTGATCGATCGCGCGTCGATCGAGAAACACATCTATGGCCGCACGGCGCGGGCTACCGCGAACTTCCTCAACAACCCGGAACGCTTCCGGTCGAAGAACACCAAATTCGAGTTCAACATCGAGAAGGCCAACCAGATCCTCGAGGCCGCCGGCTGGAAAAAGGGCGGCGACGGCATTCGCGCCAAGGACGGCAAGCGGCTGAAGTTCGTGTTCCAGACCTCGATCAATGCGCCCAGGCAGAAGACCCAGGCCATCGTCAAGCAGGCGTGCCAGAAAGCGGGCATCGACGTCGAACTGAAGTCGGTGGTGGGATCGGTGTTCTTCTCCTCCGACGCCGCCAATCCCGACACCTACACGCATTTCTATTGCGACGCGCAGATGTACAACACCACCATGCCGCAGGCCGATCCGCAGTTCTTCATGAACCAGTATGTGTCGTGGCAGGTGGCGAACAAGGAAAACAAGTGGCAGGGGCGCAATGTCTCGCGCTGGCAAAGCAAGGAATACGACGAGATCTACAAGCAGGCCGAGCGGGAGCTCGACGCGGTGAAGCGCGCGGCGCTGTTCATCAAGCTCAACGACCTCGTGGTGTCAGACAATCACATCCAACCCATCGTCTCCCGCACCCGGGTCGCCGCGCTCAGTGGCAAGCTGACCGCGCATATCTCCGGCTGGGACAACGATCTGTGGCAGCTCGCGAGCTGGTATCGGGAGGCGTGAGAGCGGAACATCGGATGTGCCGGTGTAGACAATTACAGTGCTCCTAAATCGCAGGTGATGCCAGCAAAGGCAGGAATTATGGTCAGTGCTGGACTGCACCCCTGGAATGAGACACGATAATTTCTGTGACAGTGCGGGAGGTCGCAACCGCAAGGCATGGATTCTACCGTTGGCGGCCGTCCGAGACGATGGCCCGCCCAATGCCCTGCATCACCAGATGACGGAAAATGGCGTTCGCCTCGGAAGGCGCCAGTTTCGGCCGCTTCTCGAGGCACCATGTCAGTGTTGTCAGAAACGTGCCTACAACGAATTGCAGCATCAGTTCGCGCGGCACCGCACCATCGTCGCCGATCGTCGTCAATTCCTCCTTCACCAGTTCGGAAAGGACGCGGCGGATTTCGTTGACGGCGATGATGCTGCCCTTTCCTCCCAACAGGGCACGATAAACATCCCGGTAGGCGCAAGCATGCTCGAACATCGCGAGGCTGAATGTCAGTGGCGGATCCCGCTCGCCGCCATGCCGCACGCCTTGTCGTGCGGCTTTCAACTCGCTGCGAAGCCGCTCGAAGCCGCCGCGGAGGAGAGCGTCCTTACTGCGGTAGTGGGCGTAGAAAGTTGCGCGGCCAATATCGGCCTCGTCGATGATCTCCTGCACGGTTAGGGCATCAAAGCCCTTGCGCATGATCAGCCGGATCAGTGCCTCGTGAAGCGTTCGCCGCGTGCGCGCGACGCGCCGGTCGATCTCTCCCATTTCTCACCCTTTTCCGAACTCGTGCCGTCGATCGTTCGGTAACGAACGGCGGGTCACGGGCTGTCTGTTGTTTCGAACATGATGTTCACTATCATACGCCGGGTTCGGTTGTGACGCAGCAGCAAATGCTCCGGGAGGTCATCATGCTCGATATCGTCGCGGCGATTTTTGCCACCGCGTATTGCGCGGCTCAGGCGGGTCTGTTGATTGGCCCTGCGTTCCTTCGCGGAGCAACCAAGATTGCCCTTTTTGCTGCGACGGCGGTGTGGCTCGCAGCCGTCGTCGCAGTCTATGGGCTGGGAGTCCTCTCGCCCGGGGCTCTTGGCCCGTTTCCGGTCAACCTCGTGCCATTCACCCTTTTTCTTGCGATCCTGTTTGGAGCCTGGGTGCTGATCCCGCAGGCGCGCGACGCATTGCTGTCGGTTCCAATGCCAGCCCTGGTGGCGGTGCATGCCGGCCGTGTCGCCGGCGTGTTCTTCTTGCTTCTCTATTTCGACGGGCGGCTATCGGCGCCGTTCGCGCCGGTCGCCGCTATTGGCGACATCATTACGGGCGCCATAGCGCTCTTGCTCGTGCCGTTGCTGGTACTTGGGGTCAAAATGCCGAAGCTATGGCTCGGCGCCTGGAACGCGTTCGGACTGCTCGATCTGCTTACCGCTCTCACTCTTGCGATGCTGTCAGTCCCCGGCACACCATTCCGCGTGTTCACGGAAGGGCCGGGCACGCTCGTCATGGGGACGTTGCCCTGGATCTTCGTGCCCGCGATGCTGGTTCCTGTCGATCTCCTGGTCCACGTTGTGATCATGACCAAGCTCAGGTCTGCCCCTCGTGTGCTCGGGGCGATGGCGATGGCTAGTTGAGCGTACGCGAGGGACCTCAATGACCGAAGCCAGCGAAGCGATCAGCACGCCTCCTGTGCAACCGGACGGCCGTGTATTCCGGTGGGCGTTTGCATACGACGTTCTGCTACGCGTCATTTGGGAAATACGGTCCAGTGCACTTAATCGGAAAGAGCAGTAAATTAGGTCGGGACCGCAATTGGCAGCGCGGAAACTAAGCCAGTCCCAAGCCGCCATCGACGGCGAGAACCTGGCCCGTCAGCCATTGCGAGGCGGGGCCCGCAAGCTGGACAATCCATTCCGCGATGTCGTCGGGCACGCCGCGCCGACCGAGCGGAATCCGTGCGCGCTCGTCTTCCTTGACGGCTTCTGCCTGTTCCGCAGATAGCCCCATCATCCCGGTCAAGGCGCCGGATTCCGTGGGCCCGGCCGCGACCGCATTCACCCTTATTCCGAGCGGCGCGAGTTCTAGCGCCCAGCAGCGGGTCAGGTGTTCCAGCGCCGCCTTGCTGGCGGCGTAGTGGGATAGTCCCGCCGCCGGCCGGTGACCGAAGGTCGAGGAGATGTTGATGATGGTGCCCTGCGTCGCCTTCAGGTGAGGAAGGGCGGCGCGGGCCAGCAGGCTCGGACCGAGCACATTGACGGAAAAGATGTCTATGATCCGATCGGCTGTCGCATCCGATAACGGAAGGATGGCGCCCGCGCCGGCGTTGTTGACGAGCGCATCCACTCGGCCCCAGTTGTCGACCGCCGTGGCGATGGTCCGCTTGGCGTCTTCAGCAGAGGCGGTATTCGCAACGATGCCCGCGATATTCTTATGCTCCGCCACCGTTTGCTCGACGGGGCCGGCGCGGCGGCCGGTGATGAGCACCTTGTCGCCCTGGTTGGCGAAACGGAGCGCGGCCGCCCGACCGATGCCGGAGCTGCCGCCCGTTATGATCATGACTTTTTCGTTCTGCATGTTCGTTCGACTCATCTGTAAAGGTTCGAAGTTGGTCAAAGCGGGCATAACGACCGCTTCGGTTTCAGCGGCTCAGTGGTTGCGAGGTATTGAACCAGGGCGCCAATTCATACGCGCCCTGGTTCGGCCTTAAGCCAACGAGCGGTCAGTAGTCCCAGAAGACCGGTACGAAACGGAAGGCGTCGCCGTCGGCCGCCACCCGGCCGATGGACGGGAACGGCAGGTGAGTGGCCACCAGCATCTCGCCGCTCTTAGCCAGGTCCCGCAAAAGACGGACCCGAACGCGCGCCGCCTCTTCGGGGTCGTGTTCGAAACCGTTGTGCCAGTCGGGCTGCTCGAACCCGACAGTAAACACTGCGTCGCCGGCGAACGTCAGCCCATCGCCGCCGGACGCCACGCGGACCACGCTGTGCCCGGGGGTGTGACCGCCGGTGCGACGGGCGACCACGCCCGGCGCAATCTCGTGCTCCTCATCGAACGTCCGCAGGTTGCTCCCGTACTCGCTCACGAACCGCTTGGCGGCCGACCGAAGCGCATCCGGGAAACCCTGCGGCATGGAGGTGTGGGAGAAATCGGGCGACTCCCAGAACTTGACCTCGGCGGCCGCCACGTGGATCCGCAGGTCTTTACGCAGTCGCTCCTTCACCCCCTCGACGAGCAGCCCGCCAATGTGGTCCATGTGCATGTGGGTCAGCACCAGGTCGGTCACGGACCCAAGATCGATGCCGGCGGCCTCCAGTCGCTTGATCAACTGGCCGGCCCGCGGCAAGTTCAAGTCCGGATCGGACCCTAGTCCAGCGTCAATGAGGATGGTCTTGCCGCCGCTACGCACCACGACCACGTTCAGCGCCCAGTCGAACGCGTCCTGCGGCAGGAACATGTCTTTCAGCCAGGCCGCGCGGTCGGCCGGGTCGGCGTTGTGTCCCAACATTTGGGTTGGGAGCGGCAGCACGCCATCGCTGACCACCAGCACGTCAATGTCGCCGACCTTCAGCGCGTAGCGCGACGGAACGAGCTCTTCGGGTCCCGATGTAACGGGGTATGAGGTGTTATGCAGGTTCATGTTCGTCTCCTGTTTCATGGTAAGGATGCCTGGTTGGTCTTGGTTCTGGCTGGTCTTGGTTGAGCAGGCCGCGCAGCCAGGGGAGCGCGGCCGCCATCGCTTGGGGCGTCTAGAGGTTGGTCACCCGCTCCGGATCGGCCGACGCGAGCGCCGCGGCGCGCTCGGCGCGGGGCGGGTAGATCCAGACAGTATTGATCTCCTGCTTGGTCTTCTTGGCGACGTCGCCGACCATCTCGACCTTGCGCTCCCAGCCGCGCGTGAACAGAGCGCCGGCTTCGCCGAGGTCGAGGCAGGTGACGTAGGCCTTCTGGTGATACGGCCTGGTCGGAATGCCCAGGAGTTCGGCGACGGCATTGTTGCCGGCAAAGGCGCCCATCCGCGTGGCGTGCTGGCACGACATCAGCGCGTAGTTGCCTTCGTCGTCGCATGCGGCCCGCGCAGCATCGCCGGTGGCGAAGACGCCGGCGACACCCGGCACGCGCAGATCGCGATCCACCAGCAGCCGGCCGAAATTGTCGCGCTCGGTGGGAATCTGCGCCGTCAACGGCGCGGCGCGAATGCCGGCCGCCCAGACCACTGTCTCGGTTTCGATGTGTTCGCCGGTCGACAGGGTGACGCCGGATTTTTCGAGCGAGGCGACGCCAGCCCCGAGCCGGGTCTCTACGCCGAGCTTGCGCAACGCTTCCTCGATCACTGGGCGAGGGCCTTCGCCCATGTCGGGAGCGATCGCACTGTTGCGGTCGACGATGATCACGCGCGTCTTGGCGTCCTTGCCAAGGATTTCGCGCAAGCGCGCGGGCAGCTCGGTTGCTGCCTCGATGCCGGTGAAGCCGCCGCCGGCGACGACGACCGTATCGCGCCCGTTGATGGCCGGCCGGTCGGCCAGGCTGTGTAGATGCTTGTCGAGCGCGATTGCGTCATCGAGCGAGTCAACACTGAAGCCGTGCTCGGCAAGGCCCGGAATGTTGGGGCGGAACAGGCGGCTGCCGGTGGCCACCACGAGACGGTCGTAGGACAGAGTCTTTCGCGAGCCCTTTGGAGTCGTGATCTGCACCGTTCGAGCATCGGTGTTGATCGTCTCGGCGCTGCCCTGGATGTAGTCGACGTCGATCGCCTTGAGGACGTCAAGCAGCGGCGCGGTCAGGGTTTCCGGCTTCGGCTCATAGAGCCGCGGGCGGACCACCAGCATCGGCTCCGGTGCGATCAGTGCGATTTCGAGATCGTCAGGCGAAACGCCCTGAATGTCGCGCAGCCGGGCGGAGGAAAGGGCGGCGTACATGCCGGCGAAGCCGGCGCCAATGATGACTAGTCGCATGTGATCTACTCCTGTGGTTTGAGTTACTCTGATGCAAAGACGAAAAGCGAAGACGCTAGGTCGCGATGAACGTAAGCAGTTCGGCGTTGACGAGGTCGGCATGGGTCGTGCACATGCCGTGCGGCAGCTTCTCGTGGATTTTGAGCGTGCTATTCTTCAGCAGTTTCGCCGACAGGAGCGCGGAGTCGGCGACGGGGACGATCTGGTCGTCTCCACCATGCATGACGAGCGTAGGCACCACGATGCTCTTCAGGTCCTCGCTGAAATCCGTCTCCGAGAATGCCTTGATGCCGTCGTAGTGCGCCTTGGCGCCGCCCATCATGCCCTGGCGCCACCAGTTCCAGACAACCGCCGGTGACGGCTTGGCGCCCGGGCGGTTGTAGCCGTAGAAAGGACCGCTCGCGAAATCGAGATAGAACTGTGTCCTGTTCGCAGCGAGCTGCTGGCGCAGGCCGTCGAACACTTCGATTGGCAAGCCGCCGGGATTGGCTTCCGTCTTTAGCATCAGCGGCGGCACGGCGCCGATCAGGACCAGCTTGGCCACGCGACCGCTGCCATGCCGCGCGACGTAGCGCGTGGCCTCGCCGCCGCCGGTGGAATGGCCGACATGAATGGCGTTGCGCAGATCGAGATGCTCGACGACCGCGGCGACGTCGGCTGCGTAGTGATCCATGTCGTGGCCATCGCTCACCTGGCTTGAGCGACCGTGACCGCGGCGATCATGGGCGATGACGCGATAGCCCTTGCCGACGAAGAAGAGCATCTGCGTCTCCCAGTCGTCGGAGCTTAGCGGCCAGCCGTGGTGAAAGACGATGGGCTGGGCGGATTTCGGTCCCCAGTCCTTGTAGAAGATCTGTACGCCATCCTTGGTGGTGACGGAGGTCATAGGATCAGTCCTTTGAGCGGGGAACGTCGAAGAGTCTTTTTCCTTGCCGGTCGCCGAAGAGGAGCGGACGGTGAGCGAAGTCGCGTAAATGAGCGCGCTCGCAAGCACTTTCCGGCGCGAAGTAGTTGCAAGCTGGCTGATGGATTTGTTCCTGACCATTTTCTTGTCTTCCCTGGTGTTGGCGAATGCTCCGTGATGTCTTAGCGAACCAGTCCTGCGGCTGCGCCAGCGCGATTGCTGTCATCGCAGAGCGATTGCTGTTACTGAAAGCGTCGTCGCCAATCGCTCGGGGTTTCTCCGGTCAGCCGCCTGAACGCCGCAGCGAAGGCGGTCTGGGAGGCATAACCAAGCGCGACGGCGACCGACACGACCGACGCGTCGGTGTCGCGCAGCATGTTCATGGCCTGCTCAAGTCGGTGCTGGCGCAGCCAGGCATGCGGCGAAAGCCCGGTGCTTTCCTTGAAGGCACGGCAGAAGTGGAAGCGCGACAGGCCGGCGTCCGCAGCCAGCGCCGCGAGCGAGACGTCCGCATCGCTATCCGAGCGCAGGCGTTCGATGGCACGGAGCAGTGCCATCGGCGCGAGGCCGCCCACGACCGGCGGGGACACGATCGGCGAGCCGGCGTGCGCGGCCAGTAGACGGTTGGCCAAGAGATCCGTCAGTTGCTGCCTGAACAGGGCATCCAACGCCGCGCTGCCCTCAAGCGCATCCGCCGCACTCATGAGCAATCGGGATGTAATGAGGTCGGTGTGCCCCGTTCTTTCCAGGAGATCGCCGGGAGCGGCAAGGTCGGCTTCGCCGGCAACACGTTCGAGCGTTCTGTGCGGAAGGTAGAGCTGAACGACATGCATGGGCTTGTGAATGTCCCACCGGGAGGTCGAACCGGCCGGAATGATCGTCACACCCCCGGGACGCGCCGTTGCAATCGCAGCTGATCTCCCGGTGCGCCGCTCCAGGCGCTGCGAGCCGGCGGGGTAAGTCATGATGACGTGATCAGCCATGGGCTCGACGACGTCGTGCACAGGCTCATGTTTCCAATAGGCGATTGCGCCGCTGGACGGGTCGGAGGCCATGCGAAGGGGCGCGGTCCTGAGCACGCGCGCCATCTCCACATCGGCAGGGCGCCGGTCGGCATCGGGCGACTGGTGTTGGCGCGCCTCAGACGCCGCCGACGGATCCTCGTGCGAGGAATCGCGCAAGATCGGCTTACTCATGGTTTTGTGCTCGTGTTAGGGGGGCCGGGTACGGTATGACGAGCAAGCTCCCGCTAGTCGTCATGATCCGGAATGGTCAGGTTCTTTTCGTCGCTATCCACGACGAAACGGCAAGCAGACGCGCGGGCCCTGTCTTGCTCGCGATGCGCCGGGCGTCGTGAGTATCGATTTGCGGGCCATGGTCCTGCCCGTCACTGGCGGAGCCCGGCCAGCCAGTCCTCGAAACGGACGGCGCCGAGCCGGGGATTCTGGCCCGGCGTGAGAGACCGATCGTCCAGTTCTGCTCCGAAATAGCGAGCATGGATGTCGGCGACGACCTTGCGCGGGTCCTTTGTCGCCGCCAGATATTGCCGGGCGAAGTCATCGAGACTGAACGGTTCCGGTCCGGCCAGCTCAACGATGCCGTTGACCGGAACGCCGAGCGTGACGTCGGCCAGGGCGGCAGCGACGTCGTCCGAAGCCACGGGCTGAAACAGGGCAGGCGACAGCCTGACGATTTGTCCATCAGCAGAAGAATCGACGATCCCGCCGACGAACTCGAAGAACTGGGTCGCGCGCAGGATCGTGTAGGAAATCTTCGAGGCCTTGATCAGGCTTTCTTGCACCAGCTTGGCGCGGAAGTAACCGTTTTCCGAAGGGCGGTCGACCCCGACAACGGAAAGCGCTACATGATGGCGTACCGAGGCGGCGGCCTCGGCGGCGAGAAGATTGCGGCCTGACGTTTCGAAGAATTTCAGAACCGCACGGTCCTCGAAGGAGGGCGAATTTGCAACATCGACGACAATCTCGGCGCCCGAAAGCGCCCTGTCGAGACCCTCGCCGGTGATCGTGTTGACACCCGTACTGGGAGATGCCGCGATCACCTCGTGGCCTTTCTGGCGGAGCTTGCTCGCGAGCTTCGTTCCGATGAGCCCGGTACCGCCAATAATGACAATCTTCATGACTTTCCCTCGACTTTCGGGCCACCAATGGCCTTGCTTGTGAAAGCGAGGGGAGATTGCGCCCAAGCTGGCCGAAAAGCCTTGCAGCCATGTTGGATTGCGATTGGATTTGCCTTGGAAATTTGTCCAAGCGGCGCGCGGAAGCGCCAATTTCATTTGAAGATTATTGTCTGACGCCGGCAGGCGAGAACTCAAAGACGATTCGGACGCATCCCGGTTGGACCGCGGCTTTTCGATCTTCTGATCTTTCGGGGGGTAGAAGCAGGAGCAAGCGGTGCTGTTACTCCGGCAATCCCGCTCTTCGCAGGCCTTCCACGGCTACCGCGAAATCCTTCGGTTGGACCAACAGCCAGTCATCGAGCTTGCCAATGCGCAGCGTGGGATCGAGCCGACGCACGTGGTGCATGGCTTGTCGCGCTTCTTCCTCCCGGCCTGCCAGCGCATGGCTTGCGGCCATAAAGGCCGCTACCCGCAGCACGTTCGGTACCTCCCGCCATGCCATCTCCAAACAGGCGACGGCCGCGTCAAATCGCCCGGAATACACATGCCCCATCGCGATTCCGGTCTGCATTTGAAATGTCTCCGGATCCAGCGGACTGAGGCGCATGGCACGCGTGAAATATTCGATCGCACTATCATGTTTGCCGAGGGAAATTCGCTGGTACCCGCCGAGGTACCAGATCGTTGAGAGATTGGGATTGAGCATCATCGCCCTGTCGACATAAGTGACGCAACTGTCGAGGTCTCCACCAAAATGAGGCCATGCGTGCCCGCCTCTGGTCAGAGCCACTGCGTCATTCCTTCCCAGCGTCACGGCGTGTCGGCACAATCGCGCGGCCTCGTTGCCGTCTGCCTCTCGATCGTTGAGCCAACGATTCATCTTGCGCCAGTAGTAGCACCACGCCGCCATTCCATACGCGGAGGCGAACTCCGCATCGAGCTCGATCGCCTTGTAGAATAGCGGCAATGCCTCATCGAGGCCGGCCCTGCTCGCAAGGTGAAACTTGGTCAATCCACGCAAGTAATAGTCATAGGCGTGGAGGCTTTCGGTCGGCTTTCGGCTCGCACGCTCGATTTCGGCAAGCTCAAGCTGCGGCGCGATCGCACTAACGACGCCTGCGGCGACCGTGTCCTGCAGCTCAAAGATGTCGTCGAGGGTGCCTTCGAAACGCTCGGCCCAGAGATGCACGCCATTGGTCGCATCAATGAGTTGCCCGGTGATGCGCACCCTTGTCGCCACCTTGCGCACGCTGCCTTCAAGCACATATCGCACGCCCAATTCGCGCCCCACCTGTCGGACATCCACGGCCCTGCCCTTGTATGTGAAGCTCGAATTCCGAGCGATAACGAACAGCCAGCGTATCCGCGACAAGGCCAGGATGATGTCCTCAACAACACCATCGGCGAAGTACTCCTGCTCGGGATCACCGCTCAGGTTCTGAAACGGCAGGACGGCAACCGAGGGCTTGTCAGGAAGAGACGGCTCCTGGCGCTCATTCGAGTTAGCCTGCTCCGCGTTTCGGATGATGGCGCTATCGGGGCCTCTTGCCTCAACCTCGCCCACGAACCGGAGGCCCTTGCGGGCAATCGTTCGGATCAGGCGCTGTTCCTGGCCGCTATCGCCGATCGCTTTGCGCACCGCGTTGATATGGCTGGTGAGCGTTGATTCAGAGACGATGCGCCCGCTCCACACGGTGTCCAGCAGTTCATCCCTGGTGACGACGCGGTCGCGGGCTTGCACCAGGTAGACCAGCAGGTCGAACACCCTTGGGCCAATTGCAATTGCGGCCGAGCCGCGGGTGAGCTCCCGCCGATTAAGGTCGAGTACGTAATCGGCAAACAGGAACTGCACCTTGGGCCCTTTGGTCGCATGCACGGGTGGCGAACACTGCGGCATAGCGCCAAAGCACCACCTCCGGCAAGTCAAGGCATTGAGAGCCGTTGATAATCGGTAATATATTTAGATTTCTTGAGGCAGCGCGATTCGCTTTCGGTCCTGCGATCGGGCCACACGGCACACGGGGCGTCTTGTAGACATCGTGCCTCCGAAGCAGGTGACCTGCATCACAACTGTTAGCTAGCTCACACGTGAAGGCTGCAAAACGATGTAGGCTCTTCACGGTTCGCCGTGAGCCATCATGCTCCGGCTGCGCAAGCGAATATCGATAGTACGGACAGCGCGTCCGGCCGGTTGTCACTGGCCGCGACGATCGGATCATCATGCCGAAAGGGCAGATCTGGGCCGGCCAATGAGCAGCAAACCGAGGCCGAGGACGCAGCGATCGGCGAAGAGGAAACTGGCAACAGGCACACAAACGGGGGAGCGCGCAATGGGTCAAATCGGCAGGTCTACCGATCCTTCAACCGCTGATAACCGCGACGACGTTGCAGGCAGCGAGGTCGCTTCGTTCCGCTACAACAATCCCGGCGCACAATATCCCAGCGCGCGCGCCGCGCGCTTCGGCCAGACCGGCTATGGCATCATCGGTGGCGGCCACAAGATCGCGCGCTTTCCCTCGCCGGTGAACGGCGCTGCCTCGAACTTCGACCTGTTGTCGCGCAGCTATGTCGGCATGCGGATCGGCGAGGCCGGAACGAAGTGGACCGGCGCCCACGGCTTCGGTGTGCCCGGCTATGATGCGAACGCCATCCTGACAAAGGAGATGGTCGACGATCCCCTGCAGGCCATTGCCCTGCTGAAAGCCATCGCAGGCCGCGAGTCGGGCAAAGGCAATAACCTGACCGAGGAGCAGTGGCGTCAGGCCCATCGCATGTACAAGGCCGGCAGCGCCGACGCCTTCTTCGACGGTCTGCCTGCCGTAGCCGTTGCCCAGCCGCCCGCGAGCGGTGTGCCCTCGGGTGCGGGCCTGGTGCAACGCGCCCGCGCGCATATCGGCGAGCAATACGTCAATACCCAGGTGCCGAAGGACGATCCGCATTGGCATGGCCCGTGGGACTGTGCCGAGTTCGTCTCATGGCTGGTCTATCAGGAAGCCGGCACGCTTTACGGCTGCGTCGACCACACGGCACAGCCGGCCAAGGCCGATGCCTATACCGGCGCCTGGAAGGCTGACCTCGAGCGGCTCGGCAAGCGCGTTTCGGTGGAGGAGGCGGCGGCGACCGTCGGCGGCATCGTGCTCCGCTATCCGCCGGGTCCGGGCAAGATGGGCCACATCGCGGTATGCGACGGCAACGGCGGCACCATCGAGGCCAAGGGACGGCGTTACGGCGTGGTGGCCGACACGGTGCATGGCCGCGGCTGGCACACCGGCATCCTGATTCCTGGCATCTCCTATGACAATGCCGCGCCGATCAAGGTCAGCTCGCCTGGCGTCCTCTACGAGGTCGGTGCGCCGAACATGGATATGGCCGTGGTTGCGCGCATCCAGGCGGCGCTGGCCGCCAAGGGCTTCGATCCCGGTCTGATCGACGGCGAGTTCGGATTGAACACGCAAGCTGCCGTGCTGCGTTTCCAGGAAGCCGAGGGCATGGTCGTCGATGGCGCGGTCGGGCCGGAGACGGCGGCAGCGCTCGGCGTCTCGCTCGGGGTCGAAACCGTCAAGCCCGGCGTTACGGTCGCGGAGACGGGTCCCGCCGCTGGCGCTGCCGCGCTCGACCTGCAGCAACTGCTCCCGCTCATTCTCATGTTGCTCTCGAAGGAGAAACCGATGGCCGCCGATCCAGCCAAGCCGGGCCAAGGCCTCGAACTGCTGCTGCCGCTGATTCTGCAGTCGGCGCTTACCGGCAAGCAACTCGACATCACGCAGCTTCTTACCGTGCTTGCGACCGGCAAGCCCGTTGCGATGCCGGCGGTCACGCCGATCGCGAATGCGCCGGTGCTCGCGCAACCGGTCAACACTGTCCCGGCGCCGGTCGTCTCGCAGCCGGTAACGCCGCAACAGCCTGGCGCCGCGGCGGCGCCGGTCGATCTCATCACCGTGTTGATGCCGCTGCTCTACGAGCGGCTGACCGGCAAGCCGCTTCCAGGCACCGAGAAGCCGGATAAGCCCGTCGAGCCGCTGGCGCCGGCCATGTCGCGGCCGAGCGTGCAGGCTTCTGCCGGCGTGCTCGGCATCGTCACCCTGCTGCAGTCGGCGGGCATTCTCAACTTGCCGTTCAATCTGGGAGCGATTGCCGGTCAGGCGCCAACCACAACCGCACCGGTTTCAGGATCGACGATGGCAACGTTGATTCCGATCATCACCGGCGTAATCGGCGCCACCGGCGGCTTCGGCGCGCTCGGCGGAATTGCATCGAAGCTGTTGGGCGGACTGCTCGGCGCGTTCGGGAAGAAGTGAGCGGATATGATACCTGGTCCTGTGCGCAGATTGCTGTCTAGTGTTGCTCGGGAGCTGAGCTCGCCGCTGGTGTCATGACACCCGTGGCGCGTTGAACCTTTCGGTCCGCGCCAAGACACATCCTCGCCTACAACAATGTTTGCCGCAGCGCGCGTCTTTTCATGGAAGATCCTGCAGTTTTTCTCAGCCGTATTGCCAAGTTCGTCCTGATACCGGTTGGCCTGCTGCTATTGCTCGGAGCGGGCTTCAGTGTCTGGTCAACAAAAACATGGATTGAACGCGCTATTGAAACGCCCGGGTCGGTGATCGAGGTGGTGCGCCTGCGCGACAGCGAGGATAAGGGCTACCTGTTTGCGCCAGTCGTGCGCTTCCAGACGATGGACGGTCGTACCATTGAGTTTCAGTCCGGGCTGCGCACCAATCCGCCGGCTTACCGCACCGGTCAAACCGTCTCGGTTCTCTACGATCCCGATATACCCGAATCGGCTGCGATCCGGGGCGTGTTTTCCCTTTGGCTGATGCCGATCATCCTGGCTTTCATCGGGTCGATCTTCCTGATCGTCGCAACGGCCATGATCGTGCTGATCAAGAGAGTGTCGCGGGCTTTCGGCGCACCATTGCACGTCATTGATGTAGCCAGCCCACCAAGACACGACGCTGGGCTCAAGAGGTCGCATTCATGACCTCGTTTCCATCCTGGTATCGGCGCGCTTGCGGACCGAGGTTTGGCCTGGCGTATTTGCTCGTGCTTGCCACACTGCTGCCTGTCGCCAGGGCACCGCTGGCCGCACCTTCCGACAACCACGCAAATCTATGGAACACCTGCCGCAATAACGACGGCGAGGCGGGACTCACCGCCTGCATGGCGATCATCAACACCCGCGGCATACCGGCGCGCGAACGTGCGACCGCCTACTATAACCGTTGCTACAATTACATCATTCGGCACGACTATCGGAACGCACTGGCGAATTGCGACAGGTCGCTTGAAGACAATCCGGGCTATTTCGACGCCTGGCTCAATCGGACGGTGATCCGCAGCGGACTCGGTCAGTTCGACCTCGCGGTAAAAGACGCGACGAAGGCGCTCGCGGTAGCACGTACCGATGCCGACCGTGCCGGCACCCTGCGCAATCGCGCCGCGGCGCTGGTGCGAAGCGGTCGCATTACCGAGAGCCGTGCCGACCTGGACCAGGCGGCCAAGCTACAGCCCGGCGAGACCTACAACTTCATCATGCAGGCTGACTTCCTGCTGCAGATCGGCCGTGCGGAAGAGGCACTCGCCCAGGTCGGGAAGGCTCGCGCGCGCAAGAGCGCGCCCGGCTATTCGCAGACGAAGACCGCTTCGGATATTGGCCTGTTGCACGGCAAGAGCCTGGTGGCGCTGAAACGCAACTCGGAAGCCCTGACAGTATTGGACGCGCTATTGAAGGTCGATCCGAACAATGCTGAAGCGTTCGCCCTCAAGAGCGTGGCGGCGTCTCGGACGAACAATCTTGCGGCCGCTCGCGATGCGCTGGCCGCCGCACGCCGCCTGCCGCTCTCCAGTGTCGATGCTGCCGATGTGTTCCGCGAGGCGGAGCAGCTTCTGCGCGAACTGGATGGCGCCATGGCTCCGCGCCCTGAAGATCCGGCGCAGCCGGCACGGGAGCGGACCAATCGGATCGCGCTGGTAATCGGCAATGGCGCCTATCAGAATGTAATGCCGCTCACGAACGCCGGCCGCGACGCGGAAGCGTTGGCGGCGGAATTCGATGCGCTCGGCTTCCGCAAGGTGACGCTGCTGCGCGACGTGACGCGTGAGCAAATGTTCGCCGCCCTGCGCATGTTCGCGAAGGAAGCCGAGACGTCCGATTGGGCCGTAATCTATTTTGCCGGCCACGGGCTCGAGATGGGCGGCGTCAACTGGCTCGCGCCTGTTGATGCGCAGTTCAAGACCGATCGCGACGTGCGCCTCGAAGCGGTGTCGATCGACGAACTGAGCGCGGCAATCGAAGGCGCCCGAGGACTGCGTCTCATCGTGCTGGATGCGTGCCGCAACAATCCGTTTGCGCCGCAGATGCGCTTTACCAACAGCACGCGTTCGCTCGGAACGGGGCTGGCACGGGTGGAGCCCGAGGGCGGGACCATGGTCGCCTATGCGGCGAAAGCTGGCCAGGTGGCGCATGACGGTGACGACGGTAATAGCCCGTTCATGAAAGCGCTGCTCAAGCGGCTGAAGCAGCCGGGGTTGGAGATTTCCATGCTCTTCCGCTTCGTGCGCGATGACGTAATGGCCGCAACCGGTCGGCAGCAGGAGCCATTTGTGTATGGCTCGCTTCCGAGCGAACCATTTTATTTCCGTACAGCCGCGACTGTTTCGCGGTGAGGCGAGACGCCACGCCGAACGGCGGCAAAAGGCAGGGCTGCGTTACCCGTGGAATTTGGCGATACGGACTGCCGCGCGTCGGCAGTCACTCTCAAAAAGCGGCCGGTTACCAGTGAGGTGAATCGGCTTCTCGAAGCTGCGAAAGCAGTAGAAGGCTGTCCGTCTTCGCTGTCGCAGGCTCGAGCTTCGCCCGACACGCTTCGGCCTCGCAGTTCTGAGCGGCTGCGCCCCGCATAGCCCACAAGGGCGAAGCGTGGTGCGCCATGCAGACTAAATTAGCGACATATATGTAATTGAAATTGCTTTAGATTTTTCGCCACCCGGTCGAGCGCATTTCGGCATGCGCGCCACGACTTCGCGCGCCTTGGCCGCTCGGGGGTGGTAATATCAAAGTTACGAGACCGGAGATTTCCCGCCGTGGGATCGCGGACAACCGCCCTCGAAGGGATGCACTCCAGAATCAAGCTGATGATCGCGATTGCGGTCGGACGTTGCGAGAAATGGAGGAGGTCATGGAAGCGTGGCGCGACGACAAGGCCCGGGCGACCCTGATCCGCGATGCAGCGGGAAGCGTGCAACTGGGCAAGACCCCCCGGATGTTTGCCGAGCTGCTGTTCGGCCACACCAATAGCGAGGATATCGCCGGCTACGACGCCACCTCGCTGGCCTTCCTGGCCGAGCAGGCCTGGCAACATGTGCAGCGGCGCACGACGGGTCGCGCCGATATCCGCGTCGTCAATCCGATGATGCCGGATGGCCGCGAGATCTCCGTGCTCGAAGTTCTCAACGACAACATGCCCTTCCTGTTCGATTCCACGCTGGCGGAGCTCGCCGAGCAGGGCATCGAGGTCGCCCTGGTTGCTCACCCGATCATCGCCGTGGAGCGCGACGAGGAAGGCCAGCTCATGCGCTTCCATGGCGACGCACTGCCGGATGGAGCAAGAGGTGCGCGCGAAAGCCTGATACATCTCCACATCACCCGGCTGGACGCCGAAGCCGACCGCCAGAAGCTGATCGACGGCCTGACCAGGACGTTGAACGACGTGCGCGCCTGCGTCACCGACTGGAAACCCATGCGCGCCCGCATCGAGGAGGCGATCAGGACCTTCTCTTCCAATCCGCCGCCGCTGCCGATCGACGAGGTCGCCGAAGCCAGCCAGTTCCTGCAATGGCTGTGCGCGGACAATTTCACCTTTCTGGGCCTGCGCGAATATCGCATCGCGCCAGAAGCTGATGCGTCCGACGACGTCTCGACCGGCGAAGGCTTCGGCATCTTGCGAGATCCCGATGTGAAGGTCCTGCGCCGCGGTACCGAAATGGTGGTGATGACGGCGGAAATTCGCGAGTTCATGCGCGAGCCGACACTGCTCATCGTGATCAAGGCCAATGTCTCCAGCCGCGTTCATCGCCGCATCCGGATGGACTATGTGGGCATCAAGCTCTACACGCCCGATGGCCGCCTCGAAGGCGAATTGCGGCTCGTCGGCCTGTTCACCTCGGGCGCCTACACGCGGTCGGCACGGCAGATCCCTTATGTCCGCCATAAGGTGGAGCGAGTCCTGCAGCGCGCGGGTTTCGACCCGAACAGCCATTCGGGCAAGGCGCTTATGCATATTCTCGAAGAATATCCGCGTGACGAGCTATTCCAGGTCGACGTCGACACGCTCTACAATTTCGTCATGGAGATCCTGATCCTCTATGAGCGTCCCCGCGTCCGGGCGCTGTCACGGGTGGACAAGTTCGATCGCTTCGTCTCCATCCTCGCCTTCATTCCGCGCGAGAAGTACGACACCGACGTGCGCACGCGCGTCGCCAACTTCCTGTCGCAGGCCTATGAGGGACGGCTGGCGGCCTCCTACGTGTCCTTCCCCGAAGGATCACTTGCGCGCGTCCATTACATTATCGGGCGCTATGAAGGCAAAACGCCCGTCGTCGAGCGCGCGACACTCGAAGCCGGGATCAGCGCCATTGCCGCGACCTGGGCCGACAAGCTCAAGGTCGCGCTTAACGCGTCTACCGATGGCATGCGCGCGCGCATGCTCGCCAACCGCTATGCCCGGGCCTTCGCCGGCGGCTACACCGAGGTTTTCAGTGCGGAACGAGCGATCGCCGACATCGCCGCCATCGAAAAGCTCACGACAGCGCGCCCGGTGGCGATTTTGGTTCACCGCGACGAGGGCCACGACGATCCCAGGCGCTTCGGCCTCAAGGTCTTCTCCGACACCGCACCGCTGTCGCTGTCCTACCGCGTGCCGGTGATCGAGAATCACGGCCTGCGCGTGGTCAACGAACGGACTTATCAGATCGTGCCCGTCGCCCGGCCGGCGCCGGTATGGCTGCACGATATGACGATCGAGACCAGCGACGGCCAGCCGATCGAGATCAGCCCGGAATTCAGCCATCGCCTGGAAGCCTCGATGATGGCGGTGGTGCGCGACCGCGCCGAGTCCGACGGCTATAACGCGCTAATCCTGCGCACGGCTCTGGGTTGGAGGGAAGTCTCGGCCATCCGCGCGTTGTCCCGCTACCTGCACCAGATCCGCGCGCCGTTCACCCAGGACTATATGTGGGAAACCCTGCGCAAGAACGCCGCGATCACCGCCAACCTCGTCGCGCTGTTCCAGGCCCGCCTCGATCCACGCCTCGCCGCCACCGACGCCGAACGTTCGGCGCGCGAGAGCGCCCTGCTTGCCGAGATCGAGGAGCAGCTCAAATCCGTCGCCTCACTCGATGAAGACCGCATCCTGCGCCGGTTCACCAATCTGGTGCAGGCAACCATCCGCACCAACCTGTGGCAGGTCGGCGAGGACGGACATCCGCGTCCGGTGATTTCCTTCAAGTTCGACGCGCGCAGGATCGAGGACCTGCCGGCTCCGCGACCGCTCTACGAGATTTTCGTCTATTCGCCCCGTGTCGAAGGCATTCATCTGCGCTTCGGCAAGGTGGCGCGCGGTGGCTTGCGCTGGTCCGACCGGCCGCAGGATTTCCGCACGGAAATCCTCGGTCTGGTCAAGGCCCAGCAGGTCAAGAACTCCGTAATCGTTCCCGTCGGCGCCAAAGGCGGTTTCGTACCCAAGCGACTGCCGCCGCCGTCCAATCGCGAGGCCTGGCTGGCCGAGGGCACCGAAGCCTATCGCATCTTCGTTCGCACGCTGCTCGAGCTCACCGACAATTTCGACGGCGACATCATCGTGCCACCGGACTCCACCCTGCGCCATGACGGCGACGACCCCTACCTCGTCGTCGCCGCCGACAAGGGCACCGCTACCTTCTCCGACATAGCCAACGCGATCTCGGCCGAGAAGAACCATTGGCTCGGCGATGCCTTCGCCTCCGGCGGCAGCCAGGGCTATGACCACAAGAAGATGGGGATCACGGCGCGAGGAGCCTGGGAGGCGGTCAAGCGTCACTTCCGCGAGCTCGGCACCGACATTCAAACCATGCCCTTTACCGCGGTCGGCGTCGGCGACATGTCCGGCGATGTCTTCGGCAACGGCATGCTGCTCTCGCCGGCGACAAAGCTGGTGGCGGCTTTCGATCACCGCGACATTTTCATCGATCCTGCACCCGACCCGGCGATCAGCTTCGCCGAACGCAAGCGCCTGTTCGACCTGCCACGCTCGAGTTGGCAGGACTACAACAAGTCGCTGATCTCGCCAGGCGGCGGCGTGTTCTCGCGCTCGCTCAAGGCGATCCCGCTCACACCGGAACTGCGGATCCTTCTCGATCTCGACAGGTCGCAAGCGACGCCTTTCGAGGTGATGACGGCGATCCTGAGAGCGCGCGCGGACCTTCTGTGGTTTGGCGGCATCGGCACCTATATCCGCGCGTCGGGCGAAAGCGACGATCATGTCGGCGATCGCGCCAACGATCCAATCCGCATCGCGGGCGCGGATGTCCGTGCCCGGGTGATCGGCGAAGGCGCCAATCTCGGGGTCACCCAGCGCGGCCGCATTGAAGCGGCGCAGAAGGGCGTGAAGCTCAACACCGACGCGATCGACAATTCGGCCGGCGTGAACACGTCCGACGTCGAGGTCAACATCAAGATCGCGTTGGCTCGCCCCGAGCGCGAGGGACGCCTCACCCCTGACGACCGCAATAGCCTGCTCGCCGCGATGACCGAGGAGGTCGGCACGCTGGTACTGCGCAACAACTATCTGCAGACGCTGACGCTCTCCCTCGCCGAACGTAGGGGCCTGGCCGAGATGGGCTTCCTCACCCGCTTGATGCAATCGCTGGAGCAGCGCGGGCTGCTTAGCCGCGCTGTTGAATTCTTGCCCGACGACGCGGCGATCGCCGAACGCACGAGGCGCGGTGCGCTCCTGACGCGGCCTGAACTTGCCGTGTTGCTCGCTTACGCCAAGCTGACGCTCTACGATGACCTGCTCGTCACCGGCGTACCCGACGATCCTTATCTCGCCCGCGAGCTGTCCCAGTATTTTCCGCGCGAGGTTCAAGACAAATTCCCGACAGCGGTGCAGTTGCATCGGCTGCGGCGGGAGATCATCGCGACCAGTCTCGCCAATGCCGTGATCAACCGCGGCGGCCCGGCCTGTGTCGTACGCCTGATTGATGAGACCGATGCCGATATCCCGACCATAGTCATGGCCTATGTGGCGGTGGATGAATGCTATGGGCTCAAGCGGCTGAATGCCGCGATCGACGCACTCGACACCCGCATCGACGGGCAATTGCAACTTACCCTCTACGCGGCGATTCAGGATCTCCTGCTCTCCCGCATGGTCTGGTATGTGCGCAATGTCGATTTCAAGGCGGGCCTCGATGCCGTGATCGCACGCTTCGGCCCCGGAATCCGGCAGATTGCCGCCGGGCTCGACAAGAGCCTGCCGGAGGACTTGCGAAGCGGGCGCACCAGGCGGCGGCAGGACCTGATCGATGCCGGCGTGCCGGCCGACCTTGCCGCCGAGCTCGCTAATCTCGATGCCCTGGTTTCGGCACTGGATATCGTAACCGTTGCGGCGCGCACCAACCGGGCCATCGGTGACGCCGCCACGACCTTCTTCGCTGCCGAGGCCGATTTCAGCCTCAATCGCATCATCGCTGCCGCGCGTAGCGTGCCCGCGAACGATAATTACGAACGTCTCGCCATCGATCGCGCCGTTGACCAGATCGCTGGTGCGGAAAGAACCTTGGTCGCCAACATGCTGGCAACCGGCGAGTCCGGCCAGCAGGCCGTTGGCAACTGGCTCGCGGCTCATCCTGAAGCGACACGCATCCGCCGCTCGGTCGAGGAGATCGCGGCCAGCGGCCTGACGCTCGCCAAGCTGATGGTGACTGCCAATTTGCTGGGGGGCCTGGTCAAGGGCTGATGGGCACGCACGACAGAAAGGGACTCAATGATCCACGCTACTTGCCATACCGCCGATAATATCCTGTGTATCGAGTTCGATGTCACACCATGGTTCAGCGAGGCCGATGCTCCACGCATTATCGATTTGGCCCAACGAGGGTGGGCCAGCACAGCAATCGCAGAATCCGTGGAGCATCGACGAGGATACGAACGCGTGCATGACCTCGTCGAGTACGCGGCAAAGCGCCTGCAGCTAGAATCCCTGGAGGACCCAACCTGGGAAACATTCGAGTGTATTGTCGACGGCTCGGAGGCTGTGGCCTGGCTAGAAAAGAACCGGCCTGACGTCGTGGCAGGAATCCCGCGGGTAACCGGCGATCGTTGGCATTGAATGGTGCCCCTGGCCGGAATCGAACCAGCACTCCTTGCGGAACTCGATTTTGAGTCGAGCGCGTCTACCAGTTCCGCCACAGGGGCCTTCGGACGCGAGGCCGGGAGGCCGGTGCGGCGAAGCCGGCGGAATATAGCGGGCGGCGCTTCCGGGTCAACCCGCGTGGAAGTGATTGTGGGCATCTCGACACCTGGGCGGTGGCGGGATAGGAGGCTGATGCCTATTTTGAGCATGGATCCATGCTCCGGAGAACATCCGTGACGTCAGACGCCCTCCATTCGTCGCACGCGCGCCGTCCCGCCGATCCGGTCGTCGTTGCGGCGCTGGCGATCGCGTTCGTCGCCGCGGCGACGCTGGCAGGCGCCTGGTTCTTCCAGCTTGTGCTGGATATCCGCCCCTGTCCGCTCTGCCTCGAACAGCGCTACGCCTATTATCTGGCGGTCCCGCTCGGCCTTCTGGTCGCCTTTGCCGCTTCGCGCGGGGCGCCGCGGCAGGTAGCGCTGGCCGGGTTTGCGGTGCTTCTGCTCGCTGTGCTCGCCAATGCCTGGCTCGGCGGCTATCACGCCGGCGTCGAATGGCAATTCTGGCAGGGCCCGACCGATTGCTCCGGCCCGCTGGCCGATCTCGGCAGCGCCGGCACGCTGCTGCAGCGTCTCGACACTGTGAAAGTGGTGCGGTGCGACGAGGTGCAGTGGCGCTTCCTCGGGCTCTCGCTTGCCGGCTACAACGTGCTGATCTCGCTGGCGATGGCGGCGATCGCCATGTGGGGCATCGTGTCAGCCAAGCGGGCAGCCTCGTAGGATGGGCAAAGGCGCGGTAGCGCCGTGCCCACCATTCATCATCGAGCACGCTTCGTGATGGTGGGCACGCTTGCGCTTTGCCCACCCTACGAGACCGCCGACTGATTTGCCGCGCGCACAAGCGAAAATTCAACGCGCGGCTGCGACCAACTGGCACGACGGGCAAATCACTTCTGATTTTCCGAAATTATGTCAAGCCCAGGAATAAAAAATATTCCGCTTTCGTTCTTACCCAAATCAGTCGCATAACTCCGCCCGTCTCACGGCGGATGAGGGGCGCTTCGCGATCGTCACGAACGTGCAGTGAGATGCGATGGACGCGGATGGCGCGCTAGACGTACGCGCAGGAAGCGTACGGCGAAGTCGTGTGGTTCGGGCGCCGCGGTGCTGGCGTTAAGTTGCGTGAAACTATTTGCGCAGCGACGGAGGCAAAAGAGCCGTTCTCCGGGAAGAGCACGAAGTAAGCCGTAAAGCCATTGCGCAGGGAAGGCCGGGATGCTCCCGCTGTACCTGTATGCTCGTGTGCGTTTTCCTTTGCGCACTTTGCACACGAGACCGCGGGTGCGGCGCGCACCCGGTCTTCCCTGCGCCCTCAGATGGGAGAGGGCGGGAGGTGAACAGCAAACCTCGGGCAAAGCATGTCGCGAGAACGCTGCCTCATATTCAGTTGTCATCCCCGCGAAGGCGGGGATCCAGTATTCCAGAGATAGCGGTGATTGAGCCGATAAGCCGCGGCGTACTGGATCCCCGCCTTCGCGGGGATGACAGCCATGTTGCGGCGAGACCTCAGATACATCGCACGCTATTTGCGACGAGGAAACGTCCCCTAATCATCCACATCCTCCTGCGGGCGGCCGAACAGATGCACGATGCCGGGCGTCGTGATCGAGACGAAAACAAAGCGCGACAGATGATGGGCGCCGACGAAGATTGGATCGATATGCAGCGTGAGCGCCAGCGCCAGCATGGCGTCCATCGCGCCTGGTGCAAACGCGACGACGACGTCGGCGAAGCGCACATCGGTGGCCAGCATGATCACCGTGACGAAAATGGCGGAGATGAGAATCGCAACCGCAAACGAGCCGAGCCCGGCATTGATGTGGCTGAGCAGCGTCGACTTGCTGATGCGCGCAAAGCGCGTGCCGATCACGGCGCCGATGCCGACCAGCGCCACGCCGCGCATCCAGGGCGGCAGGCCGCCGTCGATCAGGCCGGTGCCGTGCAGCGCGGCGGAAGCAATCATCGCGCCGAACATCCAGCTCGCCGGAAATTTGGCGAGCCGCAAGAGCAGTGCGACGGCGATGGCCGCGGCTGCCAGCACGGCGAGCTCGAGCGGCGAAGCAATGAGGCTCGCCACTTCCGTCGGCGTAATCGACGCAATGCCGGTCAAAGCCAGCAGCAGCGGCAGGGCGGCGGTCAGGATGATCACGCGCATGGTCTGCACCACCGCGATTGCCGCGACATCGGCGCCCTTCTCGGCGGCGAGCATGGTGATCTGCGACAGCGCGCCGGGACTTCCCGCCAGCAGCGCCGAGGTCTGGTCCCAGCCGTGCACGCGCTGCAGATAGAAGCTCGAGCCGAAGGTCGAGCAGAACGTCGCCAGCGCCAACAGGCCGATGGTCAGGGGATAGGCGCTCATGTGCTGGATCAGCTGCCGCGATACCAGCGAGCCCAGCGTGATGCCGAGCAGCACCAAAACGCTCTGCGTCAGGATCGCCGGCATGGTGACCGACCGCCCTGCCAGCGCGGCGATGCCCACCGCGGCCATCGCGCCGGAAATCAACCCGCCCGGCAGGTTAAGCCACAGAAACAGCAAGCCGCCGGCGGCGCCGATGACGAGCGTCTCCAGCGTGCCGAGAATCTTGGCGCGGTCGGACATAGCGGAGGATATCGAGGCGGGGATCAGGCTCACGCCGCCTTATGGCAAATCCGCTTGCACCGGACAAATGCGTCACGCGATTGCAGCAATGCATGGGTAGCGTCTGCACAATGCCTGCACAAACGTCCCGTAGCCTTGGCTGAACGCGGGCTGAATGCGACGGCGGATCGCGCCTGTTCGCCGCCAGAAAAATTTTTACTACAGCGGTGGCCCGATGCGTTGTCGCAAGCTGTGGTTGCGCTAGGATGGTCGCCGCAGATGACTACTGCCCTAAGGAGACCAGGGATGACTATTCAAGCAAAAATACTGGGCGCGTGTGCGCTGTCGGCGTTGGCTGCGTTTGCGATGACCTCGCAGGCGAATGCCCTGACGGCGCAGGAATGCAGCGCCAAATACCAGGCGGCGAAGGCTGCCGGCACGCTCGGCGGCCAGAAGTGGAACGACTTCCGGAAAGCCCAGTGCGGAGCCGACGCCGCGCCCGCTGCCGCCGCTGCGGCTCCGGCCGCCGCGCCGAAGGAAGAGAAGACGGCTGCCAAGAAGGACGCCGCACCTGCGGCTGCGCCGGCGGCGCCATCCGGCCCCGCGACTTTTCCGACCGCGGTCGACGCAAAATATTCGAAGGAGACGGCGACGAAGCAGCGCTTCCACACCTGCCTCGATCAATACAACGCCAACAAGGCCAGCAACGCCAATGGCGGGATGAAGTGGATCCAGAAGGGCGGCGGCTATTACAGCGAATGCAACAAGAAGCTGAAGGGCTCGGCCTAGCCAGCAATCGACGTGGGCGCGGCCGGAGGTTTCGGCCGCGCCTATGTTTCGCGGAGCAATGTTTCGGCCGACTTCGCCACCAATTGCGCGCGCTTGCGCTGGCCGCGTTCGAGAAACAGCAAGCTCTGCCCGAACACGAAGCAGTAGAACAGGAACGCCTGCGCGTCGGCCTCCTCGGCCGCCAGTCCCGTCGCGCGATAGAGATGCCCGACATTCTTCAGGCGCGCGGCGTCCACGCTCGCCACCGCATTGGCAGCCAGCTCGTCGGAGCGGGCCCATTGCCGGATCGCCAGTTCGACCGCCATGGCCTCGGTGTTCATGCGCTCGGAATAGAGCGCGATCAGCGCCTTCAGCCGCTCGCGCGCGGTCGCGCCGTCGAGGCTGGTCTGTTTCTCGATCGCGGCGACGCGGCCTGCGCTCCAGTGCTGCAGCATGGCGTCCAGCAGCGCCGCGCGGTCGCGGAAGCGGCGGTAAAAGCCACCCTTGGTGACGCCGAGGTTCTTGGCCAGCACCTCGACCCGTAGGCCCTCGACGCCGGTCCGGGCGATTTCCTCAAAGCCAGCCTCGATCCAGCTCTCGTGGCGAACCTCGCCGGCGCGGGCCTCTCCGGTTCGCGGCTCTCCTTTGGCGTCGCTCATTGGTGCGGTCTCGCCGAGTGTTGATACGGTACCGTATTGCTAACCTGGAGAGGGTCTGATACGCTACCGTATCAAGAGACAAAGAGCGGGAGCAAACGATGGAGACGAGCAACTCCGGCCGCGGCATGGCCGCCGTGCAGCAGAACATCGCCGCAACGAGGCATCTCGAACCGGCGCTGGCCTGACCGATGCCGCTCTACCAGCCGAAGAACCCGGATTATCGCGCCCTCGCCACCGACATGTTCGAGCAGCAGCGCGCGATGAAGACGCTCGGCATTTCGATCGTGCGGCTGGAGCCGGGCGAGGTCGATCTCGCGATGGACTATTCGCTCGACCTCACCCAGCAGCACGGCTTCATCCACGCCGGTATCATCACGGCCGCGCTCGACAATGCCTGCGGCGTCGCCGCCTTCACGCTGATGCCGCCGGGTGCGGGAATCCTCACCGTGGAATTCAAGACCAACTTGCTGGCGCCGGCGCGCGGCGAGCGGTTCGCGTTCCGCGCCAACGTCGTCAAGCCCGGCCGCACGCTGACGGTATGCGAGGCCCGCGCCTATGCGGCGCATGACGGCAAGGAGACGCTGATCGCGACCATGACCGGCACGCTGATGGCGCTGACCAGCCGCGAGGGCGCGTCGCCAGAGAGGGGGCACGTCGCAGCCTGATCGGCTGATGTGTATTGCAGTGCAGCTTCGTGCTGCGGCCATGGCGATTTGCAGAAAATCCTTCTATGGTCGCGCCGTGCAACTGAGTCTTTCAACTTGATCATCTCCACCGCGCAAGGCGTGCTGGGACTGGCGTCGGGGATGCTGGTTGGGTTCTCGCTTGGCCTGGTCGGCGGCGGCGGCTCGATCCTGGCGGTGCCGCTGATGGTCTATGTGGTCGGTGTGGCGGAGCCCCATGTCGCGATCGGCACCAGTGCGATTGCGGTGGCCGCCAACGCCGCGCTCAACCTGTCCAACCATGCACGTGGCGGCACCGTGATCTGGTCCTGCGCGCTGATCTTCGCCGCGGCCGGCATGGCCGGCGCCTTCGGCGGCTCGATCCTCGGCAAGATGATGGACGGTCAGCGGCTATTGGCGCTATTCGCGCTGGTGATGATCGTCATCGCGCTGCTGATGCTGAAGACGCGCTCGCGGATCGGCCTGCCTGATGTCAAGGTCTCGATGGCGAACATGCCGGCTATCGTCGGCCTCGGCCTCGCCACCGGAACGGTGTCGGGATTCTTCGGCATCGGCGGCGGATTCCTGATCGTGCCGGCCCTGATGCTGGCGACCGGCATGCCGATCATGAACGCGGTCTCCTCCTCGCTGGTCGCGGTTACCGCGTTCGGCCTGACCACGGCCGCCAGCTATGCCTGGTCCGGGCTGGTCTCATGGGCGTTGGCGGGATTGTTCGTGGCGGGCGGCCTCGCCGGCGGATTGGCAGGCACGCGTTCGGCGCGGCACCTCGCCGAGCGCCGCGGCGCGCTCAACATCGTGTTCGCCGTGGTCATTATTGCCGTGGCGCTCTATATGCTGGCGCGTAACATATCCCTACCTCAGCCGTAGACAGGAAATGCAGCCCTTGGCGAGACCTAGATGAAGCGATTGAATAATCCGGCCGGGACGATCCCAGGCCCGACGCGGCGCGAAGCGCTTGGCCTGCTCGGCGCGGGCGTGGCCCTGTTCGGCGCGGGCATGATGCGTCCGGCGTTCGCGCAAGGCGATGACGTCCTGACCGAAGCCCTGGTGCTCCGCGACCCCGACGCTCCCGCGACCGGCAATCTCGACGGCGACATCAACATCGTCGAATGGTTCGATTACAACTGCCCCTACTGCCGCAAGATCGCGCCCGAGATCCAGCAGGTCGTGCAGGACGACGGCAAGGTCCGCCTGGTGCTGAAGGACTGGCCGATTCTGGGCGACGTCTCGAAATATGCCGCGCGGGTGGCGCTCGCCGCCAAGTATCAGGATAAGTACCTGCCGGCGCACGAGGCGATGATCGGCGTCAGTTCGAAATTGACCGAACCGCGCATCCGCGAACTGGTGGCAGGCGCCGGCATCGATATGGACCGCCTCAACCGCGACCTCACTTCGAAGGCGAAGGCGATCGACACCATTCTCGCCCGCAACCACGATCAGGCGGTGGCCTTCGGATTCAAGGGAACGCCGTCCTTCATCGTCGGCAAGTTCCGGGTGCCGGGAATCCTGACCATGGCGGAATTCGAGATGGTGATTGCCGACGCGCGCAAGGCGAAGAAGAGCAATTAGCTCGCGCGCATCAAAACGCCGTCGTTCGGTACGACGGCGTTTGAATGTTGTTGCGATTGATCTCGCCCGGAAATTATCAAGCAATTATCGCGACGAGATCCTGACCCAATCGTCGTGGGCGCGCGTTTTCAGCGCCTTCCAGTCCTCCGCCACGACATCCCAGTTGACGAGGGTGCGATTGGCCTGCGCGACCTGGCCGCTGGCGACGCTCGATGTCCGCATGGAATCGTAGACATAGACGCCGAAAACCAGCAGCAGCGCGCCCAAAATCATTCCGACAAACGTCCGCATGCGATACCTCCGTGACCGCTCACTAACGCGGAGGACGAGGGATGGTTCCCCGATCTACGATCGCACCTTCGGCGGCGCCGGGCGGGGTGCCGCGGCGGATGGCGCCGCCAGCGAACATCAGCGAGCAGGATGAGGCGCAGTATTTGCCGGCCTCGATCTCGGTCGCGAAATTACGCTCTCGAATGAGCCGTCCCATCGCCAACGCATGGCTGACCGGGCCGCCCGGCGAGTTGAGCCAGAATGGATGGCACCGCATTGGGAAGGTTCAGCGAAGGCGTGTCCTGCTTAAGCTCGCCGGCAGGACGGCACCGCCGATCCATCCATCCATCCATCCGTCCATTCATGCATCGTCGGTGGTCAGGCCTGGCCGTTCAGCCATTGCAAAATCTCCGCATTCATCTCGCGGGGATAGGTGTGGCTGAGATCGTCGAGCTCGCGATAGATGACGTTGGCACCTGCGGACGACAGCGCTTGGGCTGTCTGCCGCGCCACCTGCACAGGAAACATCCAGTCGAGCCGCCCGTGCACGATGTGAACGGGCAGGCCACGTAGCCTGTCGGCATCGGCCATTTCGGCCATCAGCGGATGAAACGTTGCCGAGACCGGTGCGAGATGGGTGAAGGGCGAGGCGCTCTCGAATCCCGTGACGTAGCAGAACGTGCCGCCGTCGCTCATCCCGGTCAGCAGCATCCGCCTGGGATCGACGTTCCAGCGTGAGCGCACGGCGTCCAGGATGCGCAGCAAATTCGGCGTGTCGGTGTCGTCGCCCATCAGCGCCCAGGTCGAGCCGGTCGCCGTCGGTGCGACCAGGATCGCGCCGCGGCTACGGGCATCGCGCAGCCAGCTCCACAGAAAACCGCGGCCATTGCCGCTGCCGCCATGCAGCGCCATCACCAGCGGAAGCGCGCGGTCGGGGGTGTAATATTCCGGCACGTAGAGCGAGAAGCCGCCGCGGCTGCCCAACTCGTTATGGTCGTGAAAGACGCCGGCGCTTGGATTGGCTGGCGCCGCCAGCCGCGCCGCCAGATCGCCGTCGTCGCGCAGCGACGGATCGACGAAGAACTCGCTCACCGGCGGCAATTTTGTCGCCAGCGCGTATAGCGCCTCCTGCGCACGCGGAGCGTAGCGAAGTGCGCGAAACACGCTGACGAGATCGCCATTGCCATTTTGCACGACGCGCAGGGCAGCGAACGCGGCGAGTGCCGCATCGCTCGCCGTTTCGAGGGAGGTCTTGATATCTGCGAACTCCGCCGGCCATTCTGCGAGCTTCGAGCGAACCGCGCGCAAGGCCTCGTCAGGCTGGCCTGCGGCCTCCATCACGCGGTCGAAATCGGGCGGGTTCAGGTAGCGCGCGACAAAGCCGAGGGCTTCCAGCGATTGCAACAGCGGCGGCAGCACGGCCACGATGTCGTCCACCACGGCCTCGCTCATCACGCCATCCCTTATTTCAATGCAGCCTCTAGTGAAGTCTTGATCTAGTGAAGTCTGATCTAGTGGAGTCTGATCTAGTGCAGTCTTGGCGCCTTCAATAGCTTGGCGCGGTCGGTCGAGGCCAGCACCACGTCGAAGGTGAGACCCTCGTGGTAGACCGTGAGCGGTACGTCGACGCCGGCGCTGCCGAGCGACCAGAGCTTGCGATAGAAGCCGGTCTGGCTGGTGATCTTGTCGCCATTGACAGCGAGAATGACGTCGCCGGTCTTCAGTTCGGCGAGCGCCGCGGGTCCCTTGCCGGCGATGCCGACCACCACGACGCGGTTGTCGATTTCGGTGGTGAACATGCCGAGCCACGGTCGCGCCGGCTTGTTGACGCGGCCGAATTTCCTGATGTCGTCGAGTACCGGCTTCAACAGGTCGATCGGCACGATCATGTTGACGTGCTCGGCCTTGCCGTCGCGCTCGCGTTCGAGCTGCAGCGAGCCAATGCCGATCAGTTCGCCGCGGCTCGAGATCAGCCCGGTGCCGCCCCAATTGGGATGTGCGGGATGGGTGAAGATCGCTTCATCCAGCAGATATTCCCAGTAGCCTGCGAATTCCTGTTTTGCCGCGATCTGGCTGGCGACCGAGCGCGTGCGCCCGCCGGCGCCGCCGACCACGACGCGGTCGCCGATTGCAGCAGTGGCGGAAGAACCGAACGGCAGCGGATCGAGGTCGAGGTCGCCGAGCGCTTGCACCAGGCCGAAGCCGGACTCGAAATCGAAGCCGAGCGCGTGGCCTTCCACCACGCGGCCGTCGCTGCGGTGCAGCCAGACGGCCTCCGCCTCGGTGATGAGGTAGCCGATCGTCAGCACCAGCCCGTTATCGATCACGACGCCATTGCCGGCGCGTTCGGTGCCGAGCGTCTCGGCGCTGAACGCATCGGGTGGAATGATCGAATGCAGACCGACCACCGACGACAGGGCTTTGTCGAGGTCGAAGGCGTAATCGCCCGGGCGCGGCTGGTTTGCGGGCGGCACTCTCCATTCGGTCAAAGAAGGCATGGATGGTCTCCTGGCGAACCGGCGCGCGTTTCGGGCGAAGGCGCGGGAAATTCATCACAATCTATGCTGCAAACGGCCGTCTTGAAAGTGTCCCCCAAAATAAGCCGGCATGGGACTCATAAGGGGGCAGATTCACAATTGTTCCAGAGCCAATTAAGGATCATTCCACGTTGGCCCGCGCGCGGGCCGGCATGATCCGGAAATCGCGGTTCTCCTTCAGCCAGAGGGCGCGTTCGTCGCGCAGCAACGTGCGGCGAACCTTGCCGGAATCGTCGCGCAGGCCGAGATGGACGGCCTCGAAACTTTCCGGGTGCTTGTAGCGGCTGAGCCGGTCGGCCAGGAACGCAGCCATGCCGTCGGCGATAGCCTTCGCGTCTGTGCCCCGGTCGAGTTCGAGAATAGCGTGCACGCGCTGCCCGAATTCGGGATCGGGCAGGCCGACCACGACGCAGGAGCGCACATCGGGATGCGCCGATACCGCAGCCTCGACTTCGGCCGGATAGATGTTGGCGCCGCCGCGCAGGATCATGTCGGCGAGCCGGTCGCCGAGATAGAGATAACCTTCCGCGTCGAGCCGGCCGATATCGCCGAGCGATTCCCAGCCGTCAGGCCGGCGTTTCGGCTCGGCGCCGAGATAGTGATAGGTGGAGCCCGCGCCGTCATTGGGGAGGAAATAAATCTCGCCGGTCTCGCCCGGCGCTACATCGTTGCCGTCCTCGCCGATGATCCGCAAGCGGCAGGTGTCACCGATCTTGCCGACCGAGCCTTTGTGCGCCAGCCATTCGGTGCCGGAAATGATCGTGGCACCCTGCCGCTCAGTGCCGCCATAGAGCTCGTAGATGCGCTCCGGCCCCAGCCACTCGATCCATTTCTCCTTCAGCCATGGCGGCATGGGGGCTGCCATGTGAAACACGATCTGCAGGCTGGATAGGTCGTAGGCGTTACGCACCTCGTCGGGAAGCGCCCAGATGCGATGCATCATGGTCGGCACGAAATTGACCCATTGCACGCGGTTCTTCTCGATCAGGCGCAGTGTCTCCTCGGCATCGAACTTGACGAGGCCAGTGACGCGGCCGCCGTTGAACAGCGCGGTGTGTGACACGATGAACGGCGCGTTGTGATAGAGCGGGCCAGGGTTGAGCAGCGACGCGTTCTGCGGAATGCCGAGCGGAGAGGGAAATGTCGTCTCCACCACCGCCGGCATGTGATCGAGGATCACCTTGGGCCGTCCGGTCGAGCCGCCGCTGGTCATGGCCTTCCAGTAGCGTGCGACGGGATTGTCGACGGGCTCGTCCGAGAAGCCTTCAGGCACGAAGTCGGCCGGCAGCGAATTCGGCGCATTCCAGTCTGGCTGGCCGCCGACCACCAGCGATGGCTTGAGGATATCGAGCACGGCTGCGGCCTCGCCGCGCGGCAGCCGCCAGGTCAGCGACGTCGGCGTCGCGCCGCATTTCCACACCGCAAAGGTGGTTTCGAAAAACACGTTGCTGTTGGGAAGCCCGATTGCGACGAAATCGCCGGGCTTGACGCCCTTGGCGGCGAAGGCACGGGCGCGGCGGTTGGCATTGTGCTCGAGCTGTGCCCAGGTGAGCGTGTCGTTACCGTGGCTGATCGCGATGGTGTCCGCCGGTTTGCGTTCGGCATACCAGCGCGGCACGTCGGCAATAGGGATGAGCATGGGGCGTTTCCGTCGGCAGGCGTGAGAGGCCGCTCTTAGTTTCTGATGAGGCGAGCGCCTCAAAAACTATCGTGACAGAATTGGATGGCGGCGTGAAGGGAGACCGGAGCGTGCAAGGCAGACCGCGAAAAGAAAAGGCCCCGCCTCGGCGGGGCCTTCCAACGCAGGCGTCGGGCGTCTACGCGATGGGCTCACCAGTCGGAAATGCCATAACCGACTTCCGTGGTGTAGCCGTAGGGTCCGTAGTCGACAGGCACCGGCGCGCCAAACGCAGGGGTCGGCACATAGGCCCGACGACTGACCACGACGGTGCGTGGCCGCACAATCGGCGGTGCCGTGACAACCGGCGCCGGTGCGACGTAAACGCTGCCGGGAGCCACTGCCACGGGATAGGGGTCGACGTACGAATCGACATAGATTGCCTGCGCGGATGCGCTGGTGACGCCGAAGGCCAACGAGCCGGCGACTGCCACGCCGGCCATCGAGCAAATGCGCGATCTCATTGTCATGTTCCGCAATCTCCTTTGCTGCTTGTTACGGCTTCCAACGAACCCACACCACGCACGGTCGTTCCTGGCGCTCACGAAGTTGTTGGCCGCACGCTCCGTAATGACACCCTCCGCTTACGGACCGGCCAGGATATCGGTATCCAGCGGGCTGTCGCGAGAAGCAAACCACTCGGCGCGCAGCGCCACGCGGCGGCGACCGCGATCGTTGACCGGCAGTTTCAACCCCTCGATCAGGTCCTCAATCTCGCCGCACGCGGGGCGGCGAGAGACGTCCACGTCGATGCCGGGCACTGTCTCGCATAGCTCGTCCAGCGCGGTGAGCCCGCGGGGAAACAGGTCGCGATAAATCGGGCGGTCGTGAAAGCCGGTTACAACCCGGAAACCTGCATTGAGGGCCAGCTCCTGCAGGCAGCCGCAAACGACCTGGGCGGTAGATGATTGTTGCGGCGAAATCCGGTTGCGCACGACCACCCAATCGATGAGGGCGCCGTCAACCGGGCGGCGATGGCGACGTATCTCGCGTACCAGCTCGCCGTAATGGCTGAGCCCGGTGACCGTCAACGTGACCGGATCGAGCCTCGCCAGCACGTCGAGGTCGAGAAAACTGTCGTTGAGCGGCGTTACCAGGGTATCGGTGATCGAATGGGCGAGCCGCATCAGGTAGCTGTCATGCGGGGGCGTATCGATCACGACGAAGTCATGGCGATCCTGCGCGGCGGCAACGGCTCGCTCGAAATCGGAGGATTCGGAGGCCTCGTTTTCCGCCACCATGGGGCCTTCGACGCGTGCAATGCAGAAATGCGTTGGCAGCTCCAGATCGACCTGGCTCCGCCGCGCCCAACCGCGCCGGCTCTCGACGTAGTGGGTGAGGGTCCGCTGCCGGCCATCGAGGTCGACGGTTGCGACGCGCTGGCCGGCCTTCAGCAGCGCAACGGCGAGGTGCATCGCGATTGTGGTTTTGCCCGAGCCGCCCTTCTCATTACCAACCACGACGACATGGGGCGGGGGACGCAATAGATGTACGGGCGCGGTAAGCACGGTTGCGCCTTAAGCGTCGGTTGCTTCAATCCTGCTCAGGAGGGACATGATCCGCAAGGCGGCGGCACCCCCTGCAGGCCAAGGGATTAGATAACTGCGCGAGCGGCCGGTTTGTTCCTAGAACGGCCAGGTGCCCGATGCCCGGTGATTTTTGCAAGCCCCCTTGCAGCGCAATTCTGACCCACCTAGGTCGCATGGTGTAGGTTCCGATCGACGTTCAGGTGGCGATCGCGTGCTGTTCGGCAAACGATCGGCACCGAGCAAGATCGATGGCACCGACTTGATCTTGAAAGACGACATTGTGGGCGTGCTGGTGGGAGGCCGGCGCCAGTCGTAAGGCCGCTTGAAAGCCGCCCGATGTGATGAGCAACCGAGGAACAGTATCTTAGGAGCATGACCATGGCTGCCAAGGAAGTCAAATTTTCGGTCGATGCCCGCGAGAAGATGCTGCGCGGCGTCGACATTCTCGCCAATACGGTGAAAGTCACGCTTGGTCCGAAAGGACGAAACGTCGTTATCGAGAAGTCGTTCGGTGCGCCACGCATCACCAAGGATGGCGTGACCGTCGCGAAAGAGATCGAGCTTGACGACAAGTTCGAGAACATGGGCGCGCAGATGGTGCGCGAGGTGGCGTCGAGAACTTCGGATCGCGTTGGCGACGGCACCACGACTGCCACCGTGCTTGCGCAGGCGATCGTGAAAGAGGGGGCGAAGGCCGTCGCCGCAGGCGTGAATCCGATGGACCTCAAGCGCGGTATCGACCGCGCGATCGATACGCTGATCGGTGATATCGAGAAGAACTCGAAAAAGATCACGTCGAATGACGAGATCGCGCAGGTTGCAACCATTTCGGCCAACGGCGATGCTGAGATCGGCCGCTTCCTCGCCGATGCCATGAAGAAGGTCGGTAACGACGGTGTCATTACCGTGGAAGAGGCCAAGTCGCTGCAGACCGAGCTCGAAGTGGTGGAGGGAATGCAGTTCGAGCGCGGCTATATCTCGCCCTACTTCGTTACCAACGCCGAGAAGATGCGGGTCGAGCTCGAAGACTCCTACGTTTTGATTTACGAAAAAAAGCTGTCGGGATTGCAGCCGCTGCTGCCGCTGCTTGAATCGATCGTGCAGTCAGGCAAGCCGCTGCTCATCATTGCCGAGGACGTGGAGGGCGAAGCGCTTGCCACCCTCGTCGTGAACAGGCTGCGGGGCGGACTGAAAGTCGCGGCGGTGAAAGCGCCCGGCTTCGGCGATCGCCGCAAGGCGATGCTTCAGGATATCGCCATCCTTACCGGCGGCACCATGATCTCAGAGGATCTCGGCATCAAGCTGGAGAGCGTAACGATCAACCTGCTGGGCTCCGCCAAGAAGGTGAGGATCGAGAAGGAGAATACGACGATCGTCAACGGCGGTGGCAAGAAAGCCGATATCGAGGCTCGCATTGCCCAGATCAAGGCCGAGATCGAGGAGACCACCTCCGACTATGATCGTGAGAAACTCCAGGAGCGGCTCGCCAAGCTCGCGGGCGGCGTCGCGGTGATCCGTGTCGGTGGAGCCACCGAGGTCGAGGTGAGGGAGCGCAAGGATCGCGTCGACGACGCGCTGCATGCCACCCGGGCGGCAGTCGAGGAAGGCATTTTGCCCGGCGGCGGTGTTCCCCTGCTTCGCGCCGTCAAGGCGCTCGATAGGCTGAAAGCAGTCAACGAGGATGAGCGCTACGGCGTCGAGATCGTGAAGAAAGCGCTTTCATGGCCGACCCGCCAGATCGCCATCAACGCGGGCGAGGATGGCTCGCTCGTGGTCGGACAGATCCTGGACAAGGATACATACGCCTTCGGATTTGATGCCCAGACCGGCGAGTTCGGCAACCTGATCTCAAAGGGCATTATTGATCCCACCAAGGTGGTGCGCACTGCGCTTGAGGACGCCGCTTCGGTGGCAGGCTTGCTCGTCACCACTGAGGCAATGGTCGCTGAGCTCCCGAAGAAGAAGGGGCCACCGACAGTTCCAGGCGCGGGTGCGAGCATGGCTGACATGGATTATCAGATCTAACTCGCGAGTGATTGGCGCGTCTTCGACCGCGCCAATCACAGTTCATCGGCGATGGGTATCTCGCTCCACGAATTCTGAACCGCTCCGCCTATGGATCGAGCTCGGTGTGCCTCCGATCAGGCAACCATCAATGCTGGCGTTGACTTCCGGCGGTAGGCCATAAAGCCAACAGCAGAGAAGCCCAATATCATCATCGCCCAGGTCGCGGGTTCAGGCACGGCTGCGACGCTCACGTCGTCCAGGCCAATGTAGGAAGGGCCGTTGAGTTCGTTGAAGCTGATCGTGTTGGAGGTCCCGTCTGCGATAAAGTTGAACGCAAACCGAACCCATGTAGAGGGCTCGCTCGTTGCCGGGGCCGTCACGCTCTCCGATAACAGGAGCGTATTGGACGTTCCGTCGGTGATACTGACGTTGAGCCCTGCAGAACCATTGTTGGCGCTGTAGTTTCCAACCCAGAAGCTAAGTTGATACTGCTGAAATGGCAGAAGATTGATGGTCTGACTTATGCTTATGGTGTTTACGGTGCCATCAGCCAGGCTAAGGCCGAAATTTCCGGTGCGTGGCGTCAGCGCGATCTGCTGAGGGTTGTTGCTCCATCCGCTCGCATACCACGTCGCAGGAGCGTCGCTGATTGTCCAGCCAGCAAGCTCGCTGCCACCGGGCTGAACTTGTTGAGCGAGAGAATTTCCTCCAGGGAACGTCCCCAGCTCGAAGCTGCCGTTCGCGACAAGGTTTGCCGCTGCAGGACCGGTCCAGACGATCGCACAGGCGGCGACAAGGATGGCCATCGAACGGCCCGATCCAAACAGAGAATTTTTCCTGATCGAAGAAGGCTTGTTCACGTTAGATCTCCTTATCCAGATCCTATTCCGTCCGGTTAGCCCAACGGACGCGCAGTCGGTCGACGCGCTTGAACTGCATCAAAGGAAGCCCATCAGCCCGGCGTCAAAAAAGTGTGAAAAATGGTAGGCCGGCGTCTGGTGGAGCGATTTTCCAGGTCGGATGAGTGATCCGAGTGGCTCGCCCGCAGAGCGACCGGCATCATCTGAGATGGGTCAAAACGGGAAGTCGCCGTCAGCTCGGCTCACTTCCAACAGTGGACATTCTCAGGATGAATGTCCGAGAATTCCATGTGAGGCGCACTGCAAGAAGCTCGGCCTTTCGGCCGTGCGGAACTGTACTACGGGCGAAAACAGCTGCGGCGGGGTTTACGGATCGAGCTCAGTATCCCAATAGAGATAATCCAGCCAGCTATCGTGCAGATAGTTCGGCGGAAATAATCGCCCGTTGCGATGCAACTGATGCACCGTCGGCGCGAACGGGTGTTGCCGCGGAAACATCTTCGCCTGCTGCGGGGTCAGATTGCCCTTGCGCAAGTTACATGGCGAACAGGCCGCGACGACGTTCTCCCAGGTGGTCTGGCCGCCTTTGCTGCGCGGGATGATGTGATCGAAGGTCAGGTCGTCATGCGCGTGGCAATACTGGCAGACGAAGCGGTCGCGCAGGAAGACGTTAAACCGGGTGAAGGCGGGATGCGTGGTCGGCTTGACGAAGGACTTTAGCGACACCACGCTCGGAAGCTGGATCTCGAAGCTCGGGCTGTGCACCGCGCGGTCGTAGTGCTCGACGATGTTGACGCGATCGAGAAACACCGCCTTGATCGCGTCCTGCCACGACCAGAGAGACAGCGGGTAGTAACTCAGCGGCCGGAAATCCGCGTTCAGCACCAGTACCGGCCAACCGCCCTGCGAGACATGTGCGTTCAAGTAACGCTCCTGACCCCCATGTTAGCTGCGAAGCAGCGTGCGCTCTGCATACTACAGGCAGCGTGACGGGATTGTGAAGAGCGTTCCGGGGCTTATCCAGCAGCGGGAACGCGTGATTCTCTGCCGTGGCCCTGGAAAAAGCCTTGGTTCCTGAGCTCGCCAATGTCGGACATTCGCGGTCAACCCATCGTGATAGGCGGCCCAGCGGGGCGATTCGACGGTAGGCACGCATTTCGAAGACCTCATAGGAGGAATGGCGCTGGCGGCTTGGCGGCGCTGGTCAAGATGCCCTGCAGTCCAAGCAGCGCCGCTGCACCGAAGGCGGCGCCGCCTGCACCCATGCCCAGGGCTGTGGCAAGCGCCCGAATTCTGCTTGTGGCGCGGACTACTCGGTGTGCGGCGGAGCTTCGACCGCCCAGCTCGGATCGGCACCGAACGGGTGATCCATGAAGAACACCCAGGTGCCGTCGGGCATCCGGCGGTGAACTTCCATACCATGGTGATGCACCTCGGTGCGCTTGCCGTTTTCGTCGGTGCCCTTGATCAGCCACTGCGACCGCGTCATCGCGAAGTCGCCGGAAACTGTCGTGTGGTGGGTCACAACATCCATGTGCGGCTTCAATCCGACATAGGCCGCCATCGTCTTGCGGATGCCGTCGGCGCCGCGCGCGACGCTGCTGCCGCCATGGACCTCGTCGACCTGAACGATCGATGCTTCGGGGTGATACATCGCTGCCGCGGCGTCAACGTCCTGCGCATTGAACGCGCGTGCCAGCCATAGATTGCAAAGTTCGGGGGACGGAGCACCCATTTCTTGGACTCCCATGTGTTGAAGGTTGTCGATGCGAGGAGGCCGTGGCCTCACGCTCCGGTGCAAGGCCGGATCGGTGTCACCTTAAGTTCCTCATCTCGCTTTTCGCTGCGGTAGGTAACGTTTGGCGCGACGGAAAGCACGTTGGGAATACGCCAGCGTCACTTGCGAAACTGCAAGCGGCGCTTACGTCTGCGCCATGGAGGACTGGAACGAGCCCCAACTCGTGTTGGCGGTGCATCGGGCAAGCAGCCTCACAGGCGCCGCCAAAGCGCTTGATATCGATCACTCGACCGCGTTTCGGCGCCTGAATGCCCTGGAAACGCGGCTCGGCGTGCGTCTGTTCGAGCGGCTTCCCGGCGGAGCCTATCAAGCGACGCCGGCCGGCGAGCGGATGGCGGCAGCGGCCGAGCGGATGGAAGATGAGGCGCTCGCCATCGACCGCGACATTGCGGGGCGGGACCACCGCCCCTCCGGCCGCCTGCGCGTAACCTCCTCGGAGACGCTGGCGTATCGAAAACTGACCAGCCATCTCGCCGCGTTCCGGCGAACCCATCCCGGCATCGTCGTCGAGCTCGTGGTCGACAACCGCGTCCTCAATCTCTCGCGTCGCGAGGCTGATATCGCGCTTCGTCCGATGCGGCCGAAGGAGGGCGATCTCTGGGGCCGCAAGCTCGCCGATGTCGCATGGACAGTTTACGGCGCAACCGGCTATCTCGAGGAAAGAGGCCGGGCCGTTTCATCCTCCGAAGATCTCGGCCGCTACGCTCTGATCGGATGGGAGGAAACGGCTGTTGGCATCATGGCTGCCGACTGGCTCAATCGAACGGTGCCAGGTGACGCCTTCGTCTACCGGACCAACAGCCTCGTCAATCAGTTCATCGCCGCGAAGGCCGGCATCGGTCTCGCGCTGCTTCCTTGCTATCTCGGCGATGAGGATCGCGATCTCGCCCGCGCGCTGCCCGATCCGGTGCCGGATCTGGTTGGTGAACTGTGGATCGTGACACATGCTGATCTGAAGAAGACGGCGCGCGTGCGTGCCTTCTTCGATATCGTTGGAGATGGGCTGGCGCGTGAGCACAGCCTGTTTGACGGGCGAGGCCGTTCCGGTCGCCGACCATAGCAAGCTCCGGCACTTTGCTGTCGGCGCCGCCCTAGATCTTCTCCAGCTTCTGCAGGCAGCGCGTCACCCCGACCTCCGGCGGCATCGGCGTGTCCGGAAAGCTGGTCTTCCAGTCGGTGACGCCGACCTCGCCGATATAGATGTCGCCCCTGGAATCCAGCGCGATGCCGTGCGGGGCGAGGAATTTGCCGGCCTCCAGCCCCGGGCCGTTTTCGCCGCCGAGGCGGGCAATGCGCTTGCCTTTTGAATCCACGATCGAGAGCCGCGGGCCGAGATTCGGCACCTTGCGATTGACAGCCATGCCGGGGCCGAGCTCGCCGACGATGAAATTCGGCTGCTTGCCGCCGCAGCAGCACAGCGCGCACGGTCGGTGCAGATAATTCCACTGCGTCTCGTATTTGCCGTTGCCGTCGAACACCTGCACGCGGTGGTTCTCGCGGTCCGCGACATAGACCCAGCCGTCGGCGTCGGTGGCGATGTTGTGTACGATGTTGAACTGGCCGGGATCGGTGCCGGGCTCGCCCCAGGTCTTCAAGAGCTTACCGTCAGGCGAATATTTGTGAACGCAGGCATTGCCGTAGCCGTCGGAGACGTAGATCTCGCCCTTCGGCGACAGCGCTGTATGGGTGCAGCGGTGAAACGGCTCGCCGCTCATGAACGGCGCGGGCTTGTTTGGAATGCCGATGGTCAGCAGCACCTTGCCGTCTGTGGTGCACTTGCGCACGGTGTGGTCGCCGTCGTCGGTGCAATACAGATTGTCGTCGGCATCGACGTGCAAACCGTGGGCGCGGTTGAACAGCCCTTCGCCCCAGCTCTTGATGAAATTCCCCTCGCGGTCCAGCACCACCATCGGATGGGCGCCGCGGTTGAAGACGTAGATGCGGTCCTTGCTGTCAACGGCGACAGAGGCGACGTCGGTCAGGCTCCAGCCGTCGGGCAGTTTCGCCCAGTTTTCGACGACGCGGTATCGATGTTCGCCCGAGCCGAGAATGGTAGGCATGCGCTTCTCCCGATCTGATATTTGTTGGCCGGGAGTGTCGCAGAGACCTGCCCGAAGCACGAGGGGGATTTGCGCATGGCACGTTTCTTCCAGACTAGCTCCCTATGTCCTCCGCCGCGATGATGCGCTGGCGAAGCGCCAGGCGGACCAATTCGATGTCGGAGGCGACGCCGAGCTTGGCACGGATCTGATAGCGCGTGTTGGCCGCGGTCTTCACGCTGATATGCAGCGTGTTTGCGATCTCATCCACGGATTTCTCCGCCAGCAGCATGCGCAGGATTTCGAATTCCCGTGGGGCTCAGTGCGTCGACTGCCGAAGGCTCGTCGGCGAGCCGGTTGATGGCGAGTTCGTGGTCGATGTCGGGGCTGAGCGCGATGCGTCCGGCCATGACTTCGGCAATCGCGCGCAGCAGCGCGTCGGGCGGATTGCTTTTGGTGACAAAGCCACGTGCGCCCGCCTTGATTGCCTGGACCGCATAGGCGGCGCTCTGGTGCATCGTGAAGACCAGGATGCGCGCCGACTTGTCCCATTGCCGGATGCGCCTGATAGCCTCGACCCCGCCAATTCCCGGCATCGACAGGTCCATGATGACGAGGTCGGGCCTGGCTTCCTTGTAGACGCGATAGGCGTCGGCCCCATTGTCGGCTTCAGCGACGACTTGCAGGCGATCCTGCTTCTGCAACAGCGAGCGATAGCCCTCGCGCACGATGGCATGGTCGTCCACCAGCATCACGCGCGTACGGCCACCGGCGTCCGCCATGTCTAAGACTCCACCCGCATCGTTGGAATGCGCGCGACAAGTCGGGCGCCGCCCGTCTCTCGCCGCTCGAATTGCAAGGTCCCTCCGAGCGAAAGCACGCGCTCTTGCATGCCGAGCAGTCCCATACCGGCTTTTGGCGTCCGGCTGGCGCTGGCTGCTTCGCCGTCGTCCTCGACGGTCAGGACGATCTCGGCGTCTCCGGCCTCGAGACGCAATTGCACGCACCTCGCCTGTGCGTGCTTGGCTGCATTGGTGATCGCCTCCTGCGCGATGCGATAAAGACTGGCGCTGACACCGGGCGGAAAATCGTCGGCCTTGCCACTGACGGCAATCCCGAATCGGGTGCGGCCCTTCTCGAAACCATTCCAACTCGCAACCAGGCTTTCGAGGCTGAGGGTGAGGCCGAGTTCCTCGACGTCGGGCGGCCGCAGGCGCACCAGCGCGCCGCGCAGGGTCTCCATCATATGCGCGGTCGTGCGGGAGATGCCCCGGCATTCCTCGTACAGTGGCGGGCATTGGCGCTCGGCGGTGTGAGCGGCGGCGGCAGCCTGCGCCGCGATGGCGGAAAGCGACTGGCCGAATTCGTCGTGCAGCTCGCGCGCTAGATGGCGCCGCTCCTCGTCCTGCACTTCGATCAGTTTTCGCGTCAAGGCGTTGCGTTCGGCAAGCGTTGCCTGCAGCCGCTGTGCAAGGGTGTTGAAGACGCCGGAAATTGCCGACAATTCCGCAAGGTCGAAACGCGGCAGGCGCGCGGAAAGATCGTTCGCCGCCAGTTGCCGCAGTCCTGTGGCAATGGCCTGGGTCGGCCGCAGCGCCCGCGCCAGCGCGGCATAGACCGCAACACAAAGCCCGGCCAGCGCGAACGCCATGATGGAGAGCAGCCGGCTCACCTCGCGCCAGCTCTGGCCGATCTGCGTGGCGGGGTCGAAGGTCGCGACCGCCATGCCCCGAGCGCTGCCGGCAACGAGGACCGGCATCGAGACCGGTTCACCCGGACGAAAGACGGCGCGATAGAGGGAGGCGAAGCTTTCGGGCGCGGCCATTTCGTCGGCAGGCGCTCCGCTGCAGACGCCCTGGCGAAACGCGCCGGTATTGTCGCGGTAGGCAATGCAAAGGCCCGGCTCCATCAACGCCGCGATTCCCTGCAAATCCGGCGTCGCGTTGATGGAGACGGAGAGCCACTGCGCCTGCGATTGCTGCAACGAAAGATCGCGGGCCACGATCTCGGCGATACGGCTCGCTTTGGCCTTCGCGGCACGGTCGCTGTCGAACAAGGCGTAGGCTGCGACGGCGATGAAGCAAACTGCCGCTAGCGCCGCGACGCGTAGCGCCAGCCGCAGCTTCAGATCGATGGCGGGCACAGGCCTCGCCACGGAGTTGGATGCCTGTCGCAAGCTCCCTCCCATAGGCCTAGACTATAGAAGCAAATTTCCCCGGGAAGAAAGCGGGGCAAGCCAAGATCGGGTATTTCACCCGGCCGATGCAGGGAAAGCTGCCGTTTCGGCAGGGCAGCAGATCGGGCGAAATCGCGGCGAGTAAGTCAGCTCCGCGTTAGCAGTTCCGAGGTGATCCATGCGCTCCATCGCCACTATCCTCGCTCCGGCTATTGTGCTGGCTACGCTCGCGGCGGCTGGGGCCGCCGAAGCGGCCGCGCCGCCTCCGACTACCATTGCAGTCTTTCCGTTCGAACTGGAGGATTTCAGCGCCGCAGCCGCCTACGTCCCGCCTGACGATATCGACCGCGAGCAATTGCGGCTTTCGACGGAGGAAGCGCGCCGGCTGATCGCGGCGTCCGGGCGCTACAAAATCGTCGACGTCAGCGCTGCGAACGACCCGACGGCGAACGCAGGCGGGTTGCGGGATTGCGAAGGCTGCGAAGCCAGGATCGCCGCCGGCCTCGGCGCAGATCAGTCGATGATCGGGATCGTCACGCGCATCACGCGAACGGAATACGCGGTCACCTTCAAGATACGCGACGCCAGATCCGGGGCAATCGTCGCGGTCGAGCAGACGGATTTGCGCATGGGCGCCAATGTGGCCTGGAGCCGCGGGGCGCGGTGGCTGATCCAGAACCGTCTGCTGGATCGGGCGCAGGACAAGCCGCTCATCTTCGCAGTCGCCGAAATCGAATATATCGACACCTCGGGCGAGGTCATCGATCAAAGCGCCGACCATATGAGGCGCCTGCGCGCTTTCGAAGCCTCGCTGCGTACCGATCTGGCGGCGAGCGGAAAGCTGCGAAGCGCCGATCTCGATTGTCCGGCAAACGCCTGTTCTGTCGGCGACCTCACCGCCGCTCAGTTGCTCGGCAAGGCGCAGGCGGCCGGCGCCGACCTTCTCCTGATCGGCAGCGTTCACAAGATGAGCACGCTCGTGCAATGGGCGAAGTTCGACATCATCGACGTGAAGGCACGGAAGGCGGTGTTCGAACGCCTCGTCAGCTTCCGCGGCGACAATGACGAAGCCTGGCGCCGCGCGGCAGCCTTCATCGTCAGGCAAATCAGCGATCGCGAGGCGGAACTCACGCGCCCCGCGGCAACAGCCCTTCCTCGATCGCCTTGATCTGCAGCGCCAGATGTTTGGAGCCGATGCGGCATTGCGCAAGACCGCCGGCGATGAACCACAGCCCGGGCTGGCCGGTCCGCCTGTACATGTTGCGCAGCTCCTGCTCCTCGCCAAATCCCCAGATCGTGCCGACGCGCTTTTCCACCGCCTCGCCGAACAGTTTTCGCACCAGCTCTTCCTGGCGCTTGTAGCCCGTCGCCAGCACGACGAGATCGGCAGCGATGGTCTCGCCGTCCTTCATCTTCGCGCCTGCGGCCGTGAACGTGTCGAGATCGGCAAATTGCTTCAGCGCGATATCGCCTTTGACAATAAGATCGGAGCAGCCGACGTTGAAATAATAGCCGCCGCCGCGGGTGAGATATTTGAACTGCCAGCCGGTATTGTCCTCGCCGAAATCGAGCTTGAAGCCGACGCGTTCCAGCCCTTCGAGCAATTCTGTGTCGAGCGCCTTGGATTTTTCCGCGGTCAATGCGTGGCTCTTGCGCGCCAGCTTGAGCGGCATCGAGGTCACGATCAGGTCGTTATCCTCCAACGTGCCTTCATTGTAAGGCGCGTAGACCAGTTGCGCCGACGGTTCGATGCTGACGACCAGCGTGGAGGAGCGCTGGAACAGCGCGACGTGAGCGCCGCTCGAATGCAGGTCCTGCGCGATGTCGTGACCGCTGTTACCGGTGCCGATCACGATGGCGCGCTTGCCCTTCCAGTTCTCACCGTCGTCATACTGGCTGGAATGCAGCACCTTGCCGGCAAAGTCCTTTAATCCCGGAATGTCAGGCACGCTCGGAATGCCGCTGACGCCGGTCGCCAGCACGACATGGCGTGGATGCATGCTGCGCTTGCTGCCGTCGGCGCAGCGCAGCGTCACCGTCCAGCGGCCTTCCGTCTCGTTATAGCTGCCGCCCTCGAACTCGGTCCCGGTCCAAAAATTCAGCTCCATGGCCTCGACATAGGCTTCGAACCAGTTGGCGAGCTTGTCCTTGGGGATATAGGTCGGCCAGCTCGGCGGGAAGGGCATGTAGGGCAGGTGATTGACCTGCACCTGGTTGTGCAGCGTCAGCGCGTGATAACGCTTGCGCCAATTATCGCCGATGCGCATTTCGCGATCGACGATCAGCGTATCGACATTCAATTGCTTCAGCCGCGCGGCGATGGACAGCCCGGATTGCCCGCCTCCGATGACCAGCACGGTGGGATCACGATCCGAATATCCGGCTGAGGCCTTGCGTAGGTCGAGCCAGTTCGGCCCGCGAAAGTCCCGCGAATAGGCGTTTCCGCGCGGGCGATTGACGCCGAGCTGCTCCTCAAAGCCCTTGAGCTCGCCGAGTTCGGTCAGCAGCGTCCAGGCTTTCAGCCGGTTGCCATCGTTCGCATCCGGGATCAGGCGGATGATGCCGTTGCCGCGCCCGACCCTGGTTTCGAACCTGAAGATCGCCTCGATGGCGTTGGTGCCCGCGCGCATCACCTTGCGCGGCGCAGCGCGATCGGGTGCGATGGCAAAGCCTGCGGGAGCCATGCGGTGAGCCAGCGGCGGAAGCGCTTCCAGAATGGCGTCGGCGCCATTCAGCGTCTGGATATTCCAGCTCAGCGCCAGCACATCGCGCCAGTAGCTGTCGGGATGGAATAGCGTCTTCAACAACCCTTCGTCGGGTTTTCCGAGCGCTTCCTCAAACTGCGCAAGCCAAGTGTCGGCGGCAACCGAGCTGTCGTCCGTCCTGTCGAGCATGGGCGTTTCCCATCGCTGGCCGTCTGCGCGGCGTTTTCCCTGCGCAGGAGCCTATACCCATTCGGGACGGCCCAGAAAGGGCGGGAAGAGATGCCGCCTATTCCGATAACGACAGGATCAACCCGTGATCCGGCGGCACGCGGCCGTTGAGGGTGTCGAGATAGGCGCGTTGGACCGCCGCGGGCCCATGGTGCTCGCTCACCTTCATCCATTGATCCAGCTTCGGAGTGAGGGTGGACCATGCGGCGCCGAATCGTTCGCTGAAACCGCCCGGTCCCCAGTCCTTAGTGCGCTGCTTGATATGATCGGGGGCGAAGAAGAATTGGGGCTTGGCACCTTGCAGGGCCTGCGCCACATCACCGGGCGATGACTTGCGATGGGTCAGCCCAACGATGCCGCTATATTTCATCTGCTCGCCGTAATGCCGGTGCAGCGTCGCGCGCAGCGGGCTGTTGCCGGCCATGTCGACATAGGCCACGGGCTGGTCCGCCGGCAGCGAATTCACGTCGTCATAGGTCACGACCCTGTCGTAGCAGCCGAGCGACTTGACGAAATCGACATTGCCCGCTGATGTCAGTCCGATGGTGTTGATGCCCCGCGCGTGCACGAGATGTGCGAGGGCGTAAGCGGTCTTGCTGGAAGCCGAGGACAGCAGCACGCTCTTTGCACCAAAAAATTCGTTCTCGGCGAGAAAGTCATCAGCCGTGAACGACAGCCCGAATGGCGGTCGCAGCAGCGCCTGATAGTCGCCCTGCTTGCCGGCAAATGCCGGATCGCCGGTGACCCGGGTATAGGCATTATAGACCGGCGCCACGCCTTGCCGATGCGCCGCTGCATCGCGCAGACCGCGCTTGGCGACGTCGGTGGCTTCGATCACGAGATGCGTCGCCATCGGGAAATAGCCGAACAGAGTTTCGCCTGCGGCGATGGCGGGATGCTTCGAAGCAATCACTTCGCCAAGGCCCCATACGGGAACGTTGCCATAACCTTCGGGGGCCGGGAAGAGCTGCCAATACTTTAGATGGTCGCCGAGCACCGCGTAAGTAATGTTGTTGGCGGTGAAGGCGAAGCGCGTGACCTTTACCAGCAGCGCGTCGTCGGGCAGCGCGGCGGTATCGGGCAATTGCGTCTCGATCACCTTGCATTGCTGCAGGTCGTTGCGGGCGACGATGAAGTCGGTGGCTGGCATGACCTTGATCCCTGCGTTTCACATGCAGCAATCTTTGCGCCGACCGATGACCGTTTTGCAACAGCCATGATGTTTAAAACGGTGTTTGGATTAGTCTCGAAATGCCTCCGCCGTCATTGCGAGGAGCGCAGCGACGAAGCAATCCATCGCGCCACAAGCGGAAACATGGATTGCTTCGCTTGGCTCGCAATGACGTGGAGGGGCCGGAAGGCGACCCTTTACGCCATCGCCTGCAGCCTACCCTCGGCATATAGATCGCGCAGCTTGCGCTTGAAAATCTTGCCGGTGGCTTCGCGCGGCATGGCGTCCATGAACTGGATGTCCTTGGGCACCTTGAAGTTGGCGAGACGTCCGCGCAAAAAATCCTGCACGGCGGCCGGGGACAGCGCCGCATCCGCTTCCGGCTCGATGCACGCAAAAAGCCGCTCGCCGAATTCGTCGTCGGGAACGCCGAACACCGCGCAGTCGCGCACGCCATCCATGCCGATCAGCGCGTTCTCAATCTCCGCCGGATAGATGTTGACGCCACCGGAGATCACCATGTCGCGCTTGCGGTCGCACAGGAACAAATAGCCGTCCGCGTCGAGGTAGCCGACGTCGCCGACGCTGACGAGGCCGTCGCGGCCGGCCTCGGCACGGGCCTCGGCCTTGCCGTGATAGTCGAAATCCGGCACGGACATTTGCCGCATATAGATTTCGCCGGGTTCGCCAACGCCGCACAGTGAACCGTCGGGGCGGAAGATTTTCACGACGCCGCCTTCGATAGCGCGGCCAACAGTGCCGGGCTTTGCCAGCGCTTCTTCGGCCGAATGCCACACCGGGATGCCGGTTTCGGTCGATCCGAAATACTCGTTGATGACCGGTCCCCACCAACAGATCATGTCGCGCTTGACCTGCGGCGGGCAGGGCGCAGCCCCATGCACGATGAAGCGCAGCGACGACAGATCGTAGCGACGCTTGATTTCATCCGGCAGCCGCAGCAGGCGCACGAACATCGTCGGCACCATGTGCATGTGGGTAACACGATGACGCTCGATCAGTTGCAGCATGTCTTCGGGGTCGAAGCGCGGTTCGAGTACGATTGCGCAGCCGCTGCGGAATGCCAGCATGCCGTAGGAGTTCGGCGCCGAATGGTACATCGGGCCGTTCATCAGGATCACCTGGTCCTCGTTCGGCTTGACGCCATAGGCGATGCCGCCGACGCGCGCGGAAGCCGCAGCCTGCTCCGGCGTCATCGGCTTGCGGCGCACGCCCTTCGGCAGGCCTGTGGTGCCCGACGTATAGAACATAGGCGCGCTGCCGATCGGCGCGTCCTGCGAGGGCGCATGCGTATCGCGCCAGCGGTCCCAATCGGTCATGCCGTCGGGGATTTGCGTCAGCGCGGGCGCGACGTTGAAGGCGGCTGCGATTTCCGGCGGCGTAGCCACCACCAGGAGCCGCACGTCGGCGGGCAGGCCATCGCTGATCTGCGGCAGCAAGTCGGCGTGGCAGACCAGGATTTTCGCGCCGCTGTCGGCGAGGATATAGGCGACTTCCTCGGCCTTCAGGTGCCAGTTGATCGGCACCACGGGGCTGCCCAGCGTCGCGGCGGCGCTGGAGACTTCGAAGAATGCAAAATCGTTGCGCAGCATCATGCCGACCGGCGTGCCGCCACTGACGCCGAGCGCCTTGAAGCCCATCGCCGCCCGCGCGATGCGGGCGTGGATGTCGGGGTAGCTGATCTGGCGGTCGCCGCTGATGATCGATGTCATATTCCCTCCCGGGCTAACCGGACGCGCCGCTTAGCGGTCGTCCAGAATTTCACCGAAGCCGACCCAGCTCTTGCCGTCGAAGCGGCGCAGCCGTAATTGCTGGAACGGCAGGTAGTCATCGGCAGCGGTCGTTACCGTGATGCCCGGCAATAGCAGTGGAAGCGGCACATCACGCAACGAGGCGGCCTGCTTCATGATGTTCTCGCGGCTGAAGTCATCCTTGCAGGCCATCAGAACCTTCACCATCAGGTTCGCATAGTGATAGCCGGCGGCGTAGTTCGAATTGGAGAGGTCCGCATTCGGCAAATATTGCTTCATGAACGCGAAATACTCTTTCACGCCTGGGTCATTTGCCCATTGAACGTCCATCGTGTCCTTCTGGTTGCTGGACGAGATCAGGCCGACGGCGTTCTCCAGCCCGGCCGGCTCCAGGAACGAGATCGATGACGCCGAGGTCGGCACAAAAAACAGATCCGGCTTCCAATTGATCTCGGCCACGCCCTTGATCATCTGCGAGGTGAACTTGCCGAGCACGACACCAAACATTACGTTGGCGCCCGAGGCCTTCAGTGTCGCAAGCTGCGAGCTGATGGTTGGCGCGCTGGTCTCGTAGGTTGCCTCCGACACGATCATGGTCGCGGCCTTGTCGCCGAGTGCCCGCTTGAAGCCGGCGACGTAGTCGCGGCCGAAATCGTCGTTCTGCGACAGGATGGCGATCTTGGCGTCGGGCTTGGTCTGCAGGACATGCTTGGCGTAGACGACGCCTTCGGACTGATAGGTCGCCATTCCCGGCATGGTCCACGGAAAATTCTTCGGGTCGGCCCATTTGGTTGCGCCGCTCAGCACGAACAGCTGCGGCACCTTCTTGCTATTGAGGTAGCGATGCACGGCGTTGTTGGTGGCGGTTCCGAGCGAGCCGAAGGTCAGCAGCACCTCTTCCTGCTCGACGAGCTTTCGGGTCTGCTCGACCGTCTTGGGCGGCGAGTACGCGTCATCAAGGCTGAAGAACTTGATCTTGCGGCCGTTGATGCCGCCATCGGCGTTGATCTTCTCAAAATAGGCTTCCTGCGCCCGGCTGATGATGCCGAAGCCGGATGCCGGGCCGCTATAGGGCAGCGTCTGGCCGATGCGGATTTCACCCTTGTCTCCTTCGGCGAGAGCCGTGGCGCTTCCCAGCAACGCGAGTGCGATAGTCAACACAGGCCGCGACAGTCTCATGGTTCCCATCCCTCTGTTTATTTGATTGTCTTGTCGTTGAATCCGGCGTGTCTTACGCACGCGCTCGTTTTAGAAAATCCTCGCTGGCGTCGGCGAATTCGCACCTGAGCCGCTCCACCAACTCTGCGACCTGCGGCGCGTCGGCGATCTGGCCGATGCCCTGGCCGGAGCCCCAGATGTCGCGCCACGCCTTGGCCTTGGTGTTGCCGCCGGAGCCGAAATTCATCTTCGACTTGTCGCTTTGCGGCAGATTGGCGGGATCGAGGCCCGCGGCCACGATCGACGGGCCGAGATAGTTGCCGTGCACGCCGGTGAACAGGTTGGAATAGACGATGTCATGCGCGGCGTGGCCGATCAGCGCGGCCTTGTAGGCCGGATCGGCATTGGCCTCCTGCGTCGCGATGAAGCGCGTGCCCATGTAGGCCATGTCGGCGCCGAGCGCGAGCGCGGACGCAATGCCCCAGCCATCCGAGATGGCGCCCGACAGCAGCACGGTGCCCTTGAACCACTGCTTCACCTCGCGCAGCAGCGCGAACGGCGACAGCGTGCCGGCATGGCCGCCGGCGCCGGCGCAGACCAGGATCAGGCCGTCGACGCCATGTTCGGCCGCTTTCCGCGCATGCTTGACGTTGATCACGTCGTGGAACACGACGCCGCCATAGGAATGCGCGGCCTCGACGATTTCGATCGGTGGGCGCAGCGAGGTGATGATGACCGGAACCTGGTGCTTCACGCAGGTCTCCATGTCCTTCATCAGCCGGTCGTTGGATGAATGGCAGATCTGGTTGACCGCGTAGGGCGCGACCTTCTTTTCCGGATGTAGCGCCTTGTACTCGCCGAGCTCGTTCTCGATTCGGCTCAGCCACTCGTCGAGTTTTTCGACCGGTCGCGCGTTCAGCGCCGGGAACGAGCCGACGATGCCGGCCTTGCACTGGGCGATCACGAGCTCGGGCCCGGACACGATGAACAGCGGCGAGCCCACCACCGGCAGTTCGAGCGAATTGGCAAGCGAAGCAGGCAACGGCATTCGGGTCTCTCCCTTGCAACGCCAAGCCGGGACTTAAAATCCGGACTGCGTCGATGATGTTGATTGAGAGCGCCGTTCCGCGGGCGGAGCCGCTGACCGGGCGCTGTTGTTGCCGCCACTATAAGGCTGGACGGCAGCCGCCATCCGTTCAATATTGAACAGACGTTCATCCAGTTATGAACGGACCGATCTGAACCGCGGGGAGCACCGATGGACTGGGACCTGTGCAAGACCTTCGTCGCGGTGGCCGAGACCCGCAGCTTCGCGGCGGCCGCGCGCCGCTTGCGCTCCAGTCATCCGACGGTTGGGCGCAAGATTGCCGAACTGGAAGGTCAGCTCGGCATTCCCTTGTTCGCCCGGTCCAACGAAGGTCTTTCGCTGACGTCGCACGGGCAGAAATTTCGCGAGCATGTCGATGCGATGGCCGCGGCGGCGTTGCGCGCCGAGGCGGCGGTATCGGCGACCGGTGCGCAGGCGCGCGGCGTGGTCAAGCTGTCGATCGGCGCCACGCTCGCCTCGCACTGGCTAATGCCGCGGCTCGGGCCGTTCCTGCGCCAGCACGACCATATTCAACTCGAGATCATCACGCATCCCTATCCGGCGAGCGTCCGCCGCCGCGAGGCCGATGTCGTGCTGCGCCCCGTCGATAGCGGCGAGGAGAATTTGATCGGCCGCAAGATCGGCCGGCTCGGCACCGGCTTTTACGCCTCACGCGATTATGCCGCGCGGCGGCGCCTGCCCGAGCGGCGCGACGAATGGAAGGGCCACAGCGTCATCGGCTTCGCCGACCGGTTGTCGAACGAGCGGCTGGCGCGCTGGAGCGACGCGATCACGCGGCAGGGCTCGATGGTGATGCGCTGCTCCTCGCAAGGCGACATGCTCGCCGCCGCACGCGCCGGTCTCGGAATTTCGACGCTGTCCTGTTTCGTCGCCGCCGCCTATCCGGAACTCGTCCGCGTCGCTCCGCAAAAACTCGTCAGCGTGGCCGATCTCTGGCTGCTTGCGCATCCCGATCTCGTCGACCTCCCCGCCGTGCGCGCCGTGATCGATTTCGTCACGGCTTCCGCGCGGGAGGATCGGGTGAGGTTGCGGGGATGAGTTTGTCAGGAAGCACGCCCTCGCGTTTCTTCAGCACGCGATAATAGCTCCACCACAGATGCGCCGCCGCGCCGCGCAGGGGACGCCAGGGTTCCGCCAGCGGCGCCATCTGCTTGGCAGTCGGCCGCTCCTTCAGGCCGAGCCCGATCTTGACCGCCTCCTGCACCGCGAGATCGCCGGCCGGCCAGGCGTCGCCATGGCCGAGGCAGAACAGCAAATAGATATCGGCCGTCCAGGGGCCGATGCCGGGCAGCGCGGTCAGCGTGTGGTGGGCGGCATCCGCATCCTCTTCCGCCAGCACCTCGAGATTGAGCCGCTCGGCGGCCAGTTCGCGCGCGATGTTCTTCAGCGTCTTGATCTTGGCGGCCGAAAGCCCGAGCCGGCCGAGGCGGTCGGCGCGGGTCTTGCGGATCACCTCGTGATCGAACGGATCGAACGCGGCCGTCAGCCGCGCCCAGATCGCGCCGGCACTCGCGGTAGACAATTGCTGGCCGCAGACGATTGCAGCTAACCCCGCGAACCCCGGCGCGCGCTGCCGCAGCGCCGGCATGCCGGTGAGTTCGAGGATCGGCTTCAGCCGCGCGTCCTGCTTGACCAGTGCTTGGATGGCGTCCTCGAGGTCGGACTGGCTGTTGAGGTGGATAGTCATTGAAACTTTCGGCTGGCTTTCTCGTCATGCGCGGGCTTGACCCGAGCATCCATCTTATATCGTAAAAGACACTTGATGGATGGATTGCCGGGTCAAGCCCGGCAATGACAAGGGCTTGGAGAATCATGCCACCCGTTTTCCGATTTGCTCCGAGCCCGAACGGCTACCTCCATCTCGGCCACGCCTATTCGGCGCTCGTGAATTTTGACCTCGCGCGCGAGCGCGGTGGGCGGTTTCTGCTGCGGATCGAGGATATCGACGCGACGCGCTGCCGGCCGGAATTCGAGGCGGCGATCTATGAGGACCTCGGCTGGCTCGGGATTTCCTGGGAAACGCCGGTGCGGCGGCAATCGGAGCATTTTGCGCGCTATCACGAGGCGGTCGAAAAATTGGCAGGCTTAGGCCTGATCTATCCGAGCTTCGAGAGCCGCGCGGAAATCGCCCGTCTGGTCGCGCAGCGCGAGGCCGGCGCGCCCTGGCCGCAGGATCCCGACGGGGCGCCGCTCTATCCGGGCGTCGCGAAATCGCTGCCGCCGGACCGGCGCCAAGAGTTGATCTCGCAAGGCGTGCCTTACGCGCTGCGGCTCGACATGCGGGCAGCGCTCGCGCGCACGAAGGATCTGGCCTGGCAGGAAGAGGGTGCCGGGCCCGGAGGCGAGACCGGCGTCGTCGCCGCGCGCCCTGAAGCGTGGGGCGACGTCATCCTGGCGCGCAAGGAGACGCCGACCAGCTATCATCTCTCGGTCGTGATCGACGACGCCCTGCAGGGCGTGACCAACGTGGTACGGGGCAGGGACCTGTTCTGGTCGACGAGCGTCCACCTGGTGTTGCAACAGTTGCTCACTATCCCGCAACCGTTGTATCGGCATCACCGCCTCATGGAGGATGCGTCGGGACTCAAGCTGTCGAAATCGACGCAGGCTACGGCCTTGCGCGAATTGCGTAGGCAAGGTGCCACGCCTGCGGATATTCGCAGCCTCGTCGGTTTGCCCGACGATTCCTGTAGTACTACTGCGGGTTGTTGAAAACGTCTCCGTGACACCGGCCGCCATCGCGTGTCATGCTGGTCGCGGCAGAGGAAGGGGGATCATGGCGGCAAAGCGGCGCTCACCAGGCACCACGGGAACAGTGAAGAAGCGGCGAGCGAAAAAGCGCGTACCCGGCGCCGCGGTCAAAAAACGCGGCACGCGCAAGTCCGCCATCGCTGCGCCCGGCATGGTCGAGACCGCGCTGGCGGCCTTTGCGCACGAGGTCCGCACGCCGCTGACCGGCATTCTCGCGATCAGCAATCTGCTCGCGACCTCGGACCTCGACGAACGCGAACGGCGCTGGGTCGATACCATCAAGGCGGGCGCGGAACATCTGGCGAGCCTTGCGACCCTGTTCGTCGACGCCGCGCGCAGCGGCGGCCCCGGGCTCGAGGTGCGGCAGGACTACTTCGACCTGCATACGCTCGCTCGCAATGCCGGCGATTCGCTGACCGGGCGCGCCGCGGCCAAGGGCCTGCAGTCGTCGGTCGATATTTCCGAAAAGCTTCCAGGGTTTGCGATCGGCGATCCCGTCCGCCTGCGCGCCGCGCTGGAGAACCTGATCGACAATGCGGTAAAATTCACTGAACAGGGCAGCGTTGGGCTGCAGGTCACGCCTGTGCGGGGTCCGAAGGGCAAGGTCGCCGTTTCATTCGCGATCTCCGACAGCGGGATCGGCCTTGCGCTGAACGAAATCAAGCGCCTGTTCCGGCCGTTCTCGCAGGCCAATGTCTCCATCGCATCGCGCTTCGGCGGCGCCGGTCTTGGATTGTCGTCGGTCAAGCAACTGGCGCGTGCCATGGGCGGCGACATCATCGTGACGCAACGCCGCGGCGGCGGCACCACCTTTACCCTTAACGTCGTAATGTCGCCCGCAAAGGACGCCGTGACGGCGGCGTCCGGTGCCGATGGCGAGGTATCGATCAGTTCGCCTCGGCCGTTGCGCCTGCTCAGCGTCGAAGACAACCCGTTCGGCCGCGTCGTGCTCAACACGATCCTGACCGAACTCGGTCATCAGACCGACTTCATCGGCCAGGGCGAGGCGGCGCCCGAGCGGCTCGCGCAAGGCGCATTCGATGCGGTATTGATGGACATGGTCCTGCCGGGAATCGACGGCGTCGAGGCGATCAGGCGCATTCGCGCGCTGGAGCCGCCGCTCGGGAGCATTCCGATCATCGGCATATCTGGCCGCAGCGAAGACGAGGCGGCGTCGCGCGCCGCCGGGGCCGAGATCTTTCTGGTCAAGCCTGTGAGCCCGCGCGCCCTGGCGACTGCGCTGCATGCAGCGACATCCCCTTCGGCAGTTGCGACTTCATGATGGCAGCGTTCAGTTCGCCGCCAAAGACGAAAACCGCCGAAATGAAATACAGAAACACCAGCGCGATGATGACCGAGGCAAGCCCCGCATACATCGTCACATAGTTGCTGGCGAAGCGCGCCAGATACTGGCCGAACACGACGCCCGAGATCAGCGATCCCACCATCGTAAAGACGATGCCCGGAAGGATCTGCAGAAAACTCCGCCGGCCGCAGGGCAGCCAGGCATGCAGCACAAACAGCGCCACTGTCATCGCCGTGATCGTGATGCCGTAGCGGGCGAAGGTGAGAAGGCTTTCGTTGGACTCGACGAAGAACGGAATGTGGCGGCGCGCCGTCTCCAGGATCAGCGGACCGAGCACGATCAGGAACGCCATCAAGAGCGACGTGACGGCGGCGACCAGCGTATAGCCGATCGATTCCAGCCGCAGCCAGTACCACGCCCGCGGCTCGACCACCGAATAGGCGCGGTTCAGCGCGACCCGCAGCGCTTCGACGCCGTTGGAGGCGAAATATACCGCCAGCACCGCGCCGACGGTCAGGATGTCGCCGCGCGTGGTCGTCAGTACGTCGTGGATTTCGCCTGACAGCGCGTCGGCGACCTGTTGTGGCCAGGTTTGCAGCAACAGTCCCACGGCTCCATCGGCGAGTTCCTTGGAGCCGAAAAAGCCAGCCAGCGACGTCAGCACGATCAGGAACGGAAATAGCGCCATCAACGTCGACAGCGCGATGTGGCTCGCGATTGCCCAGCCGTCATCGGCGAGGAACGTATAAAACGCCTCCATGACGACGAGGTAGACGTAGCGAATGAGCTTCACATCTCACCTCGATCGGGGTATCGCGGGCTGGTCCTAAGGCCGGGGCTAGCATCTGATATTATTGGATTAAAAGCCAGATCGTCGAGCGGGAGTGCGCGAGTTGTGAACGTGTGGAAGTCAGCGCCTCACGGTGTTATGTAGCGCCGATGACATCCTTTTTGAGTTCGATCGTCCTCCCCATCGCGGTTGCGGCCGTGGCTATCGTACTGTTGCTCGGCCTCGTCAACATGATGCGGGGCGGGTCGCCGAACCGCTCGCAGAACCTGATGCGGCTTCGGGTGCTGCTGCAGTTCATCGCGATCGTCATCACCATGGTCGTGGTGTGGGCGTTGGGTAGATAAGGGCAGGAAAGGGGAAGCGGCTATGGTCGTGCTCAACCGCATCTATACGAAGACCGGCGATGACGGCACTACGGCGCTCGGCAGCGGCGAGCGCCGCCCGAAATACGATCTGCGCATTAGCGCCTACGGCACCGTAGATGAAACCAACGCCGCCATCGGCGTGGTGAGGCTGCACCTCGGCGATGCCCGCGAACTCGATGCGATGCTCGGCCGGATCCAGAACGATTTGTTCGATCTCGGCGCCGACCTTGCGGTGCCCCAGCGCGACGGCAAGGCCGAGCGGCTCCGGATGCTGTCAAGCCAGGTCGAGCGGCTCGAGCGCGACATCGATGCGCTGAACGATCATCTCGCGCCCCTGACCTCGTTCGTGCTGCCCGGCGGCACCCCCGCTGCCGCATACCTGCACCTCGCCCGTACCACATGCCGCAGGGCGGAACGGATCATGGTGGAACTCGCCGCGCGGCCGGAGGAGCCGGTGAGCGCGGCCGCCATTCAGTATATGAACCGCCTGTCCGATTTCCTGTTCGTGGCCAGCCGCGCCATGAACGATAATGGGGCCGGAGACGTGTTGTGGGTGCCGGGTCAGAACCGTTAAGGTAAGCCTTGAAGGTAGGGCCCTCGGGGGCCGATTTTTGGCTTTCGCGCGTTGACCGCCGATAGCGGGACCTTTAGGTTCCGCGCCCAAGCTAATAACAAGCTGATCAAACCCCAGAATTCAAGCGAAAGAGGATCGATGAAGGTTCTTGTGCCGGTAAAGCGGGTGGTCGATTTCAACGTCAAGGTCCGCGTCAAGAGCGACGGAACCGGCGTGGAACTCGCTAACGTGAAGATGTCGATGAATCCATTCGACGAAATCGCCGTCGAGGAAGCGTTGCGGCTGAAGGAAGCCGGCAAGGCGACCGAGGTGGTGGTGGTGTCGATTGGCCCGGCGCAGGCCTCGGAGACGATCCGGACCGGTCTCGCCATGGGCGCCGACCGCGGCATCCTCGTCAAGGCCGAAGGTAATGTCGAGCCGCTGGCGGTCGCGAAGCTTCTCAAAGCCGTAGCGGATGCCGAGAAGCCCGGCCTCATCATTCTCGGTAAGCAGGCGATCGACGACGACTCGAACCAGACCGGCCAGATGCTGGCCGCGCTGCTCGGCTGGTCGCAGGCGACGTTTGCCTCCAAGCTCGAAGTTGAAGGCTCCGACTTCAAGGTTACGCGCGAGGTCGACGGCGGCCTGCAGACCGTGAAGCTGAAGGGACCGGCGATCGTCACCACCGACCTGCGGCTGAACGAGCCGCGCTATGCGTCGCTGCCCAACATCATGAAGGCGAAGAAGAAGCCGATCGACGACAAGAGCGCCGCCGATTACGGCGTCGATCTCACGCCGCATCTCGAAGTGCTCAAGACAGCGGAACCGCCCGGCCGCAAGGGCGGCGTCAAGGTCAAGGACGTCGCTGAGCTTGTTTCCAAACTCAAGACCGAAGCCGGGGTTCTCTGATGACGACGCTATTGATTGCCGAACACGACAACGCGTCGATCAAGGATGCGACCACCAAGGCGCTGACGGCAGCCGCTGCGCTCGGCGCCGACGTGCACGTGCTGGTCGCCGGCGAGAACGCCAAGGGTGCGGCCGATGCCGCAGCCAAGCTTGCTGGCGTCAAGAAGGTGCTGCTGGCGGACAATGCCGTCTATGCCCATGATCTAGCCGAGCCGCTGGCCGCGCTGATCGTGTCGCTGGCCCCTAGCTATGACGCCTTCGTCGCGCCTGCGACCTCGCGCTTCAAGAACGTGATGCCGCGCGTCGCAGCTCTGCTCGACGTGATGCAGGTGTCCGAGATCATCAAGGTGGTTTCGCCCGATACCTTCGAGCGGCCGATCTATGCCGGCAACGCGATCCAGACGGTTAAGTCCAAGGACGCCAAGAAGGTCATCACGGTGCGGACTTCGACCTTTGCCGCGGCGGGTGAGGGCGGCAGTGCTCCGGTGGAGGATGTCGCCGCTGCGGCTGATCCAGGCCTCTCCAGCTTCATCGGCGAAGAGGTGGCAAAGAGCGACCGTCCGGAACTGACCTCGGCAAAGATCATCGTTTCCGGCGGCCGCGCCATGCAGAGCCGCGAGAACTTTGCCAAATATATCGAGCCGCTCGCCGACAAGCTCAGCGCCGGCGTCGGCGCCTCTCGCGCCGCGGTCGATGCCGGCTATGCGCCCAACGACTGGCAGGTTGGCCAGACCGGCAAGGTGGTCGCTCCGGAACTATATGTCGCAATCGGCATCTCCGGCGCGATCCAGCATCTCGCCGGCATGAAGGATTCCAAGGTGATCGTTGCGATCAACAAGGATGAAGACGCGCCGATCTTCCAGGTCGCCGATTACGGCCTGGTCGCGGACCTCTATCAGGCGGTTCCTGAACTGACCGACGCGCTCGGCAAGCTCGGCAAGTAACGGAACACCGGCCGGACGCGCAAACGTCCGGCCGGTGTTTACCTTAAGCGGATGCGGGCGAAGGGGATTAAGCTTCGCGTGAAGAATACGTGCCAATGGTGGGACTGAAACCTCGCGTCTGATGATATCGTAGCTGAGGTTTAGAGATGAACAGGCGCGATATGCGCGCCGTTCCGGTGGATGACAAAATGGCGGTGACAATCAAGAAGGTCGGCGTGATCGGCTCGGGCCAGATGGGCCACGGGATTGCGCATGTGGCGGCGCTCGCCGGCTTGGACGTGGTGCTAAACGACGTCTCCGACGAACGGCTGAAATCGGCGATGGCGACCATCAACGGTCATTTGTCGCGCCAGGTTGCCAAGCAGGTCATCACCGAGGACGCGCGCAAGAAGGCGCTGGACCGGATTACCTCCACCGAGACGCTCGACGGGCTTTCGGATTGCGATCTTGTGATCGAGACCGCGGTCGAAAAGGAAGAGGTCAAACGCAAGATCTTTCACGAACTCTGCGCGGTATTGAAGCCGGAAGCGATCGTCGCCACCAACTCCTCGTCGATCTCGATCACCCGGCTCGCCGCCTCGACCGACCGTCCCGAGCGCTTCATCGGCATTCACTTCATGAATCCGGTGCCGCAGATGGAACTGGTCGAGCTGATCCGTGGCATCGCCACCGACGACTTGACGTTCGACACCGCCAGGGAATTCGTCACGAAACTCGGCAAGCAGATCGCGGTGTCCGAGGATTTCCCGGCCTTCATCGTCAACCGCATCCTGCTGCCGATGATCAACGAGGCGATCTACACGCTCTATGAAGGCGTCGGCAACGTCGAGGCGATCGACGCCGCCATGAAGCTCGGCGCGCATCATCCGATGGGGCCGCTGGAACTGGCCGATTTCATCGGGCTCGATACCTGTCTGTCGATTATGCAGGTGCTGCATGAGGGGCTGGCGGATTCGAAATACCGGCCGTGCCCGCTGCTGGTGAAATATGTCGAGGCCGGCTGGCTCGGCCGCAAGACGCAGCGCGGCTTCTACGACTACCGCGGCGACAAACCGGTCCCGACGCGCTGACGATCGCAGTGCCGTAGGGTGGGCTAAGCGATAGCGTGCCCACCACGTCTCCGAATATGCCGCTCGAAATGGTGGGCACGCTTCGCTTTGCCCACCCTACATCCCCTCAATCTCCAGACTTCATTAACCGGTGCCGGGGTACGGTGCCCTCAGGTTTGAGGAGTGCTGCGTATGGATATGATGGCTATGGTTTCGAGCATGCTTGCGATGCAGGCGGCGGGCACGCAGCAGCAGATCCAGACCTCGATCATCAAGCAGAATGCAGACGCCGAGAAGGCCGCGGTTCAGACGCTGCTCGGCGCGCCCTCGACCACCAATCTCGCGCCCGGCGTCGGCGGCAACCTCAATATTGCGGCCTGACAGTCTTGTAGGGCAAAGGCGCGCTTGCGCCGTGCCCACCATCGTTGCGCCCGGACAGGGTTTGGTGGGCGCGCGGAGCCTGTCATCGGGCGCGCATTCGCGCGACCCGTTGGCTTTGCCCACCCTACATGCTAGCGCCTAACTCCCCGCCTTCATCGGCTGCATCGCGCCCTTGATCAGCTTGATGGCGTCCTCGCTGGCCCATTCGGCGGGGCCGGCAAGGGTGGCGATCTCGCAGCCCTGGGCGTCGACCAGCACTGAAGTAGGCATGCCCAGCGCCTTGCCTATGTTCTTAAGGTCCTGAAAAACCTTGGCTTTCTGATCGGCGAAATAGCCGAGCCGGGTCAGATTGGCCTCTTTGAGGAAGTTCTTCGGCTTCTCGGGGTCGCGGGTGTCGATGTTGATGGCGACCACCTCGAAATCCTTGCCGCCGAGCTTGGCCTGCAGGTTCTCCAGCGCCGGCATTTCCTTGCGACAAGGTACGCACCAGGTGGCCCACAGATTCACCAGCACGGTCTTGCCGCGCCATTCCGACAGCTTCCTCGGCTTGCCCTCGGCATCCTCGAAGGCGAGGTCGGGCAGCCGCAACGGGGTCGTCGCCATGGTCAGCGCGGCCACCTCGCCATGCGCCAATGGCGATATCTTGCGGGCCAGTTCGACGGCTGCCGCACAGGACGGATCGCCGCCCGTTCCGCGCTTGAAGCTGCCGAGCCCGTAGAACGCGCCCAATCCGACCACGCCCGCAGCCGCCACCGCGCCGATGGCGATCGGGATCCGGCGCCTCGTGGCGGGGCGGGGCGGGGACATTTCGGGCATATCGTTTGTCATCCTGTGTCAGATACGGCTATGCAGGGCTCAAGGTTACGGTCGAATTACGGTCGAAACCGGCGCGGCGTTTCGCGTAACTCCGACGATATAGATGGCAGGGCTTGGGAAGTCATGAGCAACAAGATGTGGGGCGGCCGGTTCAGCGAGCGCCCCGATGCGATCATGGAGGAAATCAACGTCTCGATCGACGTCGATCGTCACCTCTATGCCCAGGACATTGCCGCGTCCAAGGCCCACGCGGCAATGCTGGCCGCGCAAGGCATTATCACCGCGAGTGATGCGAAAAATATCGGCAAGGGTCTAGACACGATTTTGTCAGAGATCGGCAAGGGCTCGTTCGACTTCAAGCGCGCGCTCGAAGACATCCATATGAATGTCGAGAGCCGGCTTTCCGAATTGATAGGGCCCGCCGCTGGGCGGCTGCACACCGCGCGCTCACGCAATGACCAGGTGGCGACCGATTTCCGGCTCTATATCCGTGACACGATCGACGAGACCGATGCGGCGCTGGCGGCCTTCCAGCACGCTTTGGCTGCCCGCGCGCTGGAGCATGCCGCAACCGTGATGCCGGGCTTCACCCATCTGCAGACCGCCCAGCCCGTCACCTTCGGGCATCATCTGCTCGCCTATGTCGAGATGGCGGCGCGCGACCGCGGCCGTTTTGCCGACGCGCGCAAGCGGCTGAACGAATCGCCGCTCGGCGCCGCGGCGCTCGCCGGAACCTCGTTTCCGATCGATCGCCCTGCCACCGCCAAGGCGCTCGGCTTCGACCGCCCAATGGCCAATTCGCTGGACGCGGTATCGGACCGCGACTTCGTGCTCGAAACCCTGTCGGCGGCGTCGATCGCGGCCGTGCACATGTCGCGCTTTGCCGAGGAAATCGTGATCTGGACCTCGCCGCTGGTGGGGCTGGTGCGGCTCTCCGACAAGTTCACCACCGGCTCCTCGATCATGCCGCAAAAGCGCAATCCGGACGCGGCCGAACTGGTGCGCGCCAAGACCGGCCGGGTGATCGGCGCGCTCAATGGGCTTTTGATCGTGATGAAAGGGCTGCCGCTCGCCTATCAAAAGGACATGCAGGAGGACAAGCAGGGCGCGATGGAGGCGTTTTCCGCGCTCTCGCTCGCGATTCGCGCGATGACCGGCATGGTCCTCGATCTCGTCCCCGACGAGGCGCGGATGAAGGCCGCGGCCGGCGAGGGCTATGCCACCGCCACTGACCTCGCCGACTGGCTGGTGCGGACGCTGAGAATGCCGTTCCGCGACGCCCATCATGTTACCGGGCGAATCGTGGCGCTCGCGTCGAAGCAAGGCGTGGCGCTGCACGAATTGCCGCTGAAGGCGATGCAGGAGGTCGAGCCCAAGATCACAGCCGATGCCCTGCGCGTGCTGTCGGTGGAGGCCTCGGTCAAAAGCCGGACCAGCTATGGTGGCACCGCGCCGAAGAACGTGCTTTCGCAGGCCAAAGCCTGGCTGAAGCGGCTGGAAAAAGAGCGAAAATCGGGCTGAGTGAAAAATTTCGCTGCAATTTCTTGGGTTTCCTTGGGTTTTTCTTGGGTTTCCGTGGCCGATCGGCACTCGCCAGACTGCGGCAACCTTTGTATGGTGCGGCGCGCATTGGGGATTTCGTCGTGATCAGTAACTACCGCCCGTCATCATCGGGATGGGCCATCATCCTGTTGAGCGTGACCGCGCTCGCACTCGCCGGCTGCGGACGCAAGGGCGGGCTCGATCTGCCGCCGAGCGCACCGCCGCAGGCGCAGGCCACGTCGGATACCGAGGCCGAGCGCGCGGCGCAGCCCGGCGTCTTCAATTCGACCTATGGATCCGAGGCAGGCCCCACTGCCCCCAAGGGCGGCAAGAAGAAATTCGTTCTCGATCCGCTGCTGGACTGAGCATGCCATGAATCACTTCGACTATCGCAACGGCGTGCTGCACGCCGAGGCCGTGAATCTGTCCGACCTCGCGGATGCCGTCGGCACGCCGTTCTATTGCTATTCGACGGCGACGCTGGAGCGTCACTACCGCGTCTTCACCGAGGCCTTTGCCGGCGAGAAGACGCTGGTCTGCTACGCCATGAAGGCGAATTCAAACCAGGCGGTGCTGCGCACGCTGGCAAAGCTCGGGGCGGGCGCCGACGTCGTTTCGGGCGGCGAATTGAAGCGCGCGCTGGCGGCCGGATTTCCACCGAACAAGATTCTGTTCTCCGGCGTCGGCAAGACCGAGGCCGAGCTGCGCGCCGCGCTTTCGGCCGACATCCTCTGCATCAACGTCGAGTCCGAACCCGAACTGGAACTGCTGTCGAAGCTCGCAGTCGAGACCGGCAAGACCGCGCGGATTTCGTTGCGGGTCAACCCTGACGTCGACGCCGGCACGCATGCCAAGATCGCCACCGGCAAGTCCGAGAACAAGTTCGGCATTCCCATTGCACGCGCACGCGAGGTCTATGCCCGTGCGGCCAGCTTACCGGGGATCGAGGTGACCGGCACCGATATGCACATCGGCAGCCAGATCACTGATCTCTCCAAGATGGAAACCGCATTCCGGATTCTTTCCGAATTCGTACAGACACTGCGCGCCGACGGCCACAGGATCGAGCATATCGATTTCGGCGGCGGGCTCGGCATCCCCTATCACGCCGACCGCGAGGCTCCGCCATTGCCGTCGGCCTATGCCGCGATGGTCAAGCGGGTGACGCACAATCTCGGCTGTACGCTGATGTTCGAGCCGGGGCGGATGATCGTCGGCAATGCCGGCATCCTCGTCTCCCGCGTCATCTATGTGAAGCCGGGCGAAGCCAAGAACTTCGTCATCATCGACGCCGCGATGAACGATCTGATCCGCCCGACGCTTTACGAAGCCCACCACGACATCCTCCCGGTTCACGAGGCGGCCAAGGATGCGCGGACGATCACGGCCGACGTGGTCGGACCCGTCTGCGAGACCGGCGACTATCTCGCGCTCGATCGCAATTTGCCCGAGCCCAAAGCCGGCGATCTCCTGGCCATCATGACCGCCGGCGCCTATGGCGCGGTGCAGTCCGGCTTCTACAATACGCGGCCTTTGGTGCCGGAAGTCCTGGTCAAGGACGACCAGTACGCCGTGGTCCGCCCCCGCATCGAGGTCGAGGAATTGATCGCGATGGATAAGCCGGCGCCGTGGCTGTGATGTTTCGTGTCCCGGACGCGGTGCAGCGTGAAACGCTGCTCCGCAGAGCCGGGATCCATACCTGACCAACCACGATAGACCCCGGATCAGCAGCGCACCACGCCGCAAGCGCGACGCGCTGCGCAGCATCCGGGGAACGCGGGCCTTCACTTCGCACCGCCGACCACCACGCCCGCTGCCTTCTCGATCGGCTTGATCGCCGCGGTGAAATCCGACTCTGCGCCCTCGTCGCGGATGATGACTTCCCACAAGCGTCCGACCGCTTCGGCGACTTCCATCGACAGCCCGAGCGATTTCATCTCCTCCAGCGCAAGCCGCACGTCTTTGACCATCAGTCCCGTGGCGAAGCCGAAATCGAAACTGCGCGGCAGCACCGAGCGCGGAAACTTGTCGCGGCTCGCCGTATTAAGCCCGGAGCCTGCGTTGATGACGTCGATCATCACGGCCGGATCGAGCCCTGCCTTGACGCCCATCACAACCGCCTCCGACGTCGCCACCATCGCGGTCGCCGACAGGAAGTTGTTCGCCAGTTTCATCGTTTGCGCCGAGCCGGGCTTTTCGCCGATGAAAAACACTTTTCCGATCACGTCGAGCGCGGGTTTTGCCAGCTCGTAATCGGCGCGCGGGCCGGAGACCATCACGGCCAGCGTTCCCTTCTCGGCGCCGCCGACGCCGCCGCTGACGGGGCTGTCGATCTGCACGATGTTGTTCTTCGCCAGAAGACCGTGAATCTTGGCCGCCATCTGAGAGCCGACGGTGGAGAGATCGACGAAGCGTTTGACGCGCCTCCCTTCGATCACGCCGCCCGCGCCGGTCGCAACCTCGAGCGAAGCCTGCAGCGACGGCAAGCTCGCCAGCACCGTCTCGCAGCGGTCGGCGATATCCTTCGGCGACGATGCCGCTTGCGCGCCGAGCGCGCCGAGCTTGCCTATCGCTTCCTGCCGCGTATCGAACACGGTGAGTTGATGCTTGGCCTCGATCAGGCGGCGCGCCATCGGGAAGCCCATTTTCCCGAGGCCGATGAATCCGATTTCCATGGTGCTACGCCTCAGCCCTTGTCCAATTCCGCGAACACCTCGCGCGCGATGCGAAAGCTGTCGACGCCGGCGGGGATGCCGGCATAGATCGAAACCTGCATGAAGATCTCGCGAATCTCGTCGCGACTGACGCCGTTGGTCAGCGCGCCCTTGATGTGCGCCTTCAGTTCATGCGGCCGGTTCAGGATCGAGATCATGGCCAGATTGAGCATGCTGCGGGTCTTGCGCGGCAGTTCCTCGCGGCCCCACACCGCGCCCCAGCAGTATTCGGTGACGAGTTCCTGGAACGGCTTGTTAAAACTGTCGACGCTCTTCAGCGCGTTGTCGACATAGGCCTCGCCGAGCACCGCTTTGCGAATTTCCAGTCCCTTGTCGTGCGTCTTCTGGTCCATGTCGCTTCCTCGTAGTTTTACGGTTCGGCGCGAACGTTACGGGGAGGGACGCCCGCAGTCACGCCTTCGTGTAATGTTATGCGTATTTCCGGGTGTGGGTTACCCCGGGAACGGGTGCCTCATTGCCGCCGTTGTGCTAGGCTGACTTATCGACAACCCGGAGAGATTGTTGAGCGGCGCTTCCCCCGACCCCACAAAGCCAGCGCGCGAGCCGGATGCTGTCGCGCGGCTTCAACTGACGCAGGCTCTGCAACGGGCCCAATACGCGATTGCGTGGGAACGTACCTGGCCGGGGCTCGTCCGGTTTCTGAGCGTCATTGGGCTGTTCCTGGTGGCGTCCTGGGCCGGATTGTGGCTGGCGCTGCCGTTCCTTGCTCGCGCGATCTGCCTTGGCCTGTTCGCCCTCGCGGCGCTCGCCGCATTGTTCCCGCTCGCGCGGTTTCGCTGGCCGAGCCGCGAAGAGGCGTTGAGCCGGCTCGACCGCGGCACCGGCATTCGCCATCGCCCGGCGACCGCGCTGACCGATACACTCTCGACCAGGGATCCGATCGCGCAGGCGCTGTGGCGGGAGCAGCGCGAGCGCACGCTGGCCTCGATCAAGCGGATCCGCGCCGGGCTGCCTTCGCCGCGGCTGGCGATCCACGACCCCTGGGCGCTGCGTGCGCTGGTCATGGTGATGCTGGCGGCCGCCTATGTCGCCGCCGGCGACGAGCGCCGGCTGCGAATTGCCGCGGCGTTCGACTGGAACGGCGTGCTGGCGCCGGCCAATGTCCGGGTCGATGCCTGGGTGACCCCGCCGCTCTATACCGGCAAGCCGCCGGTCATTCTGTCTGCCGCCAACAGGGATGCGGCTTCTCCCGATAGCGGGGCACCATCATTGTCGGTGCCTGCAGGCAGCACGCTGCTGGTGCGCTCCAGCGGCGGCAACATCGACGTCGTGGTCGGCGGCGGCGTGACCGAGGTCGCGCCCAGCGAGCAGGCGCCGAAGGGCACCAACGAACGGCATTTCAAGATCACGGGTGACGGCACCGCGCATGTCCGCGCGCCCTCCGGCCAGCCGCTGTGGCGCTTCGCGGCGACGCCAGACCGTGCCCCGACCATCTCGCTGGCGAAAGATCCGGAGCGCCAGGCCCGTGGCTCGCTGCAGACGTCCTACAAGCTCGAGGACGATTACGGCGTCACCGAAGCGCGCGCGCAATTCGCCGTCCGTGTTCCCGATTCCGGCAAGGAAGGGAATAAGGAAGGCAACAAGGAAGACAAGAGCAAGGAGGCCGAGAAGGCCGAGCCACGGCCGCTGTTCGAGCCGCCGCAGTTTGCGCTGGTGCTGCCGAATGCGCGCACCCGCAATGGCGTCGGCCAGACGGTGAAGGATCTCAGCGAGGATCCCTATGCCGGCGCCGATGTAACGCTGACGCTCACGGCCAAGGACGAGGCCGGCAATGAGGGCAAGAGCGAGCCGTTCAACATGCGGCTGCCGGAACGGCTGTTCACCAAGCCCCTCGCCCGCGCCCTGATCGAACAGCGCCGCATTCTGGCGCTCGATGCCAATCAGAATTCGCAAGTCCATACCGCCCTCGATGCGCTGATGATCGCGCCGGAATTGTTCACGCCCGAAGCCGGTCACTATCTCGGTCTCTTCAGTGTTAAGCACCAACTGGAGGAGGCGCGCACCGATGCCGCGATGCGCGACGTCGTCGCCAGCATGTGGGCGCTTGCCGTCACCATCGAGGACGGCAACATCACCGATGTCGAGAAGGCGCTGCGTGCGGCGCAGGACGCGCTCAAACAGGCGCTGGAGCGTGGCGCCACCGATGAGGAGATCAAGAAGCTGACGGACAATCTGCGCGCTGCGCTGGATAATTTCCTGCGCCAGCTCGCCGAGCAGTTCCGCAACAACCCGCAGCAACAGGCGCGCCCGCTCGATCCCAACACGAAAATGCTGAGCCAGCAGGATCTCAAGAACATGCTTGACCGGCTGGAGCGGATGTCGCGTTCCGGCGACAAGGATGCCGCCAAGCAGCTATTGGAACAGCTACAGCAGATGCTGGAAAACCTGCAGATGGCGCAGCCCGGCCAGGGCGGCGACAACGAAATGGAGCAGGCGCTGAACGAGCTCGGCGACATGATCCGCAAGCAGCAGCAATTGCGCGACAAGACCTACAAGCAGGGCCAGGATTCGCGGCGCGACCGCATGCGCGGCAAGCAAGGCGACAAGCAGGGCGATCAGAGCATGGGCGACCTGCAGCAGGACCAGCAGGGCCTGCGCGACCGCCTGAAGAAGTTGCAGGAAGAGCTCGCCAAGCGCGGCATGGGCCCGGGCCAGCGCGGCCAGCAGGGCCAGCGTGGTGACCAGCAGGGGCAGCAGGGCCAACAGGGTCAGGGCCAGCAGGGTCAAGGCGGCGAGCAAGGCGACGGCGAGGACGGGCTCGATCAGGCCGATTCGGCCATGGGCGATGCAACCGGCCGGCTCGGCGAGGGCAATGCCGAAGGCGCGGTGGACTCGCAGGGCCGCGCGCTCGACGCGCTGCGCAAGGGCGCCCAGAGCCTTGCGGAAGCCATGCAGCAAGGTGACGGCGACCAGCCGGGCGACGGCCCCGGCAACCCCCGAGGCCGCCAGCAGGGCGCCGCCAACTCGACCGATCCGCTCGGCCGGCCGATGCGCCATAACGAATTCACCGACGACTATTCGGTGAAGATCCCCGGCGAGATCGACGTGCAGCGGGTCCGCCGGATTTTGGAAGAACTGCGCCGCCGTCTCGGCGATCCGGCCCGTCCGCAGATCGAACTGGATTACATCGAGCGGCTGTTGAAGGATTATTGATCTTGTAGGGTGGGCAAAGGCGCATTTTGCGCCGTGCCCACCATTTTTGTTCTCATCGAGTAGGTGGGCACGCTTCGCTTTGCCCACCCTACGGACTAACGGGTTACCCCGCCTTGCTCGCCGCCAGCGCGTCCGCCACCGCGGTGCGGATGTCGTGCACCGAAAACGGTTTCGTCACCACGTCATGCACGATCGCATTGAGGCCGGAGGCGCGTTCGCGCTGGTCGGCGAAGCCCGTCATCAGCAGGATCTTCAGGTTGGGAAAATCGCGCGCCGCCGTCAGCGCCAGCGCGATGCCGTCCATGACCGGCATCTGGATATCGGTCAAGAGCAGGTCGAATAGGCCTTGCTCGCGCGTCAGGATATCGAGCGCGTCGGCGCCGTCCTCGGCGGTGACGGTCTCGTGGCCATCCATAGCGATGGCGCGCGCCACCAGCGAGCGCATGGAGTCTTCGTCATCGGCAATCAGCACGCGTGGCATGAAGTCTTGATCTCTCGCCTTGCGGAAGCGCGGCCGGGTTCAGGCGTGGCCGGCCAGATCCCGCTTGTTGAAAAAGCGTACGTCAATATTGCGGCCTTCGGGCGGCGGCGAAGCCAGCCGCGATTTGAAATAGGCGCGCTCGCCGGGCTTGAGCACCGGCTGTTCCAGCACCGCGTTCCAGGCGTAGATCTCGGCGCCCTGCGCGTCGCGGACGGAGAAGCGCAGCCGCGGCAATTCGACCGGCTTTTGGGTCTCGCCGACGATCACGCCCTCGATGACCAGAACCGGCTTGCCGTCCACGGTCTCGTTGGTGATCTTGATGTCCTTGAACGCCAGCCCGCGCAGGTTCACTTCCAGCCCGACCATCTTGTAGAACGTCGCGGTTTGCGGTAGCAGCCGCACGATTTCGGTGCGCCAGATCATCAGCGCCAGGATCAGCGCGCCCATTGCGGCGCAGGCGGTCGGCAGGCCGACGGACGGGATGAACGGAATACGGGGCAGGGAGGGCAGCCGGAAAAGACGGGCCAGCCGCTCGCGGTGCGTGGTGATCGGGATATCCCCATGGTCTTCTGCATCCCGCCGGGCAACCGTTGGCCAGTCGCTGTCGCCGCCTTGGCGCGACCCTTCGCCCTCGGCCGGCCAGCCTGCCGAAATCGAGGGACTGTCGATCACCGGGGTGTCCTGTTCCTCTTCCTCGCGCGCCATCGCCTCCCATTCGGCCGCGGCATCGTTTGCGGCCGGCTGGCTCGATTGCGCCGGAGCTGGCGGAGCACTTGGCAGCGGAGCACTTGGCATGGCTGCCGGCATGGCGGCCAGTTCGATCGCGTCCTCGGGCCGCGCCAGCCAGGTTTCCTTGCAGCGGGAGCAGCGGACGGTGCGCCCGCCGGTGCCCAGGGTGGCCGGATTGATGGCGTAAGATGTTGTACAATGGGGACAAACGATATGCATGGAGCCCAGCTCACCAGTGTCTTCGCCGGGATGCTACATACCGACCGTTAACGAATCGGAAACCATAACGGCCGCAAAACCGTTTTGTCCGGTTGGCGCCCAAACCAGCGGGCCACGAGCCCAAAGTTCAGGTTCGGGTCCAGGTTCAGGTTCAAGTCCGGGGTTTCCGGCCACGGTCCACGCCGAGCGGAGCTCGGCCACGATCCATGCCGAGCAGAGCTCGGCCATGGTCCATGTCGAGCGGAGCTGAGCTTGGTTCGGTTCGAAAATGTCGGTTTGCGGTACGGGCTCGGCCCGGAGATTTTGCGCGACCTTTCCTTCGTGATTCCCGCCCATTCCTTCCAGTTTCTCACCGGTCCCTCGGGCGCGGGCAAGACCTCGCTGCTGCGGCTGTTGTTTCTGTCGCTGCGGCCGACCCGCGGTCTCGTCAACTTGTTCGGCCAGGACGTCTCGCTGCTCGGCAAGGATCAGATTGCGGGTCTGCGCACGCGCATCGGTATCGTGCTGCAGGATTTTCGTCTGCTCGACCACATGACGACCTACGAGAACGTGGCGCTGCCGTTCCGCGTGATGGGCCGTGACGAATCCAGCTATCGCCGTGAGGTGATCGATCTCCTGAAGTGGGTTGGCCTCGGCGAGCGCATGGACGCGCTGCCGCCGATCCTATCGGGCGGCGAGAAGCAGCGCGCGGCGATCGCGCGCGCGGTGATCTCGCGGCCGCAATTGCTGTTGGCGGACGAGCCGACCGGCAGCGTCGATCCGACGCTCGGTCGGCGCTTGCTACGGTTGTTTATCGAATTGAACAGGCTGGGCACCGCGGTGATCATCGCGACCCACGACATCACGCTGATGGACCAGTACGAGGCGCGGCGGATGGTGCTGCACCAGGGACGGCTGCACATCTATGAGTAGGGCCGGTGACGAGCATGGACCGCTGGTGGACCTCGGCAACGAACGTCCGCAGGTGCCGGCGCGGGCGCGCAACATGTCGCCGATCGTGCCGCGGGCGTCGATCTCCGGCCGCGCGCTGGTCGCCGTCGTCGCCATCATGACGTTCCTCGCTTCCATCACCACCGGCACCGTGCTGCTCGTCAGCGCGTCCGCCGCGGAATGGCAATCCGAAGTCGCCAGCGAAATCACCGTTCAGGTGCGCCCGCAGGCAGGGCGCGATCTCGAGCGCGACGCGGCTGCGGTGGTGGAGGCGATGCGGACGCAGCCCGGCATCGTCCAGGTCAAGCCGTTCAGCAAGGATGAGTCGGCCAGATTGCTGGAGCCGTGGCTCGGCAGCGGGCTGTCGATCGAGCAGTTGCCGGTGCCGCGCGTCGTCGTCGCGCGCGTCCAGCCCGGCACCACGCTCGACCTCGCGGCATTGCGCTCCAGGGTGACGCAAGTGGCGCCGTCGGCGAGCGTCGATGATCACCGCGCCTGGATCGAGCGCATGCGCTCGATGACCGGAGCGACCGTATTTGCCGGCATCGGCATTCTCGCGCTGGTGATCGTGGCGACGATCATTTCGGTGTCGTTCGCGACTCGCGGCGCGATGGCGGCGAATCGCCCGATCGTCGAGGTGCTGCACTTCGTCGGCGCCGGCGACCGCTATATTGCCAACCATTTCCTGCGGCATTTTCTCAGGCTCGGGCTGGAGGGCGGGGTGATCGGCGGCGGCGCCGCGATGCTGGGTTTCGGCTTCTCCGAATCGATCGCCGGCTGGTTCTCGGGCACCCCCGTCGGCGATCAGTTCGCAGCGCTGCTCGGAACATTTTCGCTGCCGCCGTCTGGCTATCTGGCGCTGGCGGTACAGGCCGTGGCGATTGCCGCCATTACCGCCTGGGCGTCGCGGCGGACGCTGTTTGCGACGCTGGACGATATCGATTGATTTGGGCCATTGGTATTTTCAAGTGAAGCAAGTCACGGACTTGACCCGCGGACCGGGACTCCACTTCGCGTGAAAACGTTCTAGAATTGTGTGTGGGAAGAGGGATCGCCGGGCCATATGGTTTTGCAGCACGACGATAGCACGCCGAGGGAGGGTGCCGCGCGGCCGCGCGGATGGCTGCGCGCGGCCATCGTCGGCTCCATGGCGATCCTGTTCGTCGCTGCGGCGGTAGGCTTCATTGCCTTTCTCTCGCAATTGCGCGGCGCCGAAATCAAGCCGGCGCGCAACGCCGACGGCATCGTGGTCTTCACCGGCGGCTCGTCGCGGGTGGCGGATGCGATGGAATTGCTGGCCGGCGGCTACGGCAAGCGGCTTTTGATTTCGGGCGTGCATCCGACCAACGCCGCGCGCGACATTTCGCGCTCGCTGCCCGACAACCAGTCGCTACTCGGCTGTTGCGTCGATCTCGACCGCTCCGCCGCCAACACGCGCGGCAATGCCGCGGAGACGCGGCGCTGGGCGCGCGAGCGCGGCTTCAAGTCGCTGATCGTGGTGACGTCGAACTACCACATGCCGCGGGCCATTCTGGAATTGTCGCATGCGATGCCTGATGTCACGCTGATTCCGTTCGCGGTGATCGGCGAAAAATGGCGCGACGAGCCCTGGTGGACCAGCGGCGCGACGCTGCGTCTGTTGCTGTCGGAATATGCGAAATATGTCGCCGCGGAGGTGCGCGTTCGCCTCGCCAGTGCGGGCATCGATCTCGTGCCCGAACCTTCCGATCAGCCCACGCCGGCGCCGTCCCGGCCGGCGACGGCGCAGGTCAACTAGGGCGTGTGCATGAATCTGGGGAGGGTGCGACCGGCTCCGTGTCGACTTTTACCCCCAAGGCGGACATCAGTCAGACGGTCGGCATGCTCGCATTGGGCCAAAGGCGACATCGCCCGTTCGGCCTGATAGCTGCCATGTCTCAAACGGGCCATGAAGCGGACGGGACGGTCAACCGCAATAGCCCTGGAACTAAACCCGCGCAGTCGCGGGCCATTTGCACCTGAAGCTGTGCCCCCTCTTTCGAAATATTAATTTCTCCGCCAGCATCTCGTAATGGCGGAGTTGGCAATCATGCGGCGAACCATCAAAGCGTGAGGTTTTGTTGTGGGCCGTGCGTTGGAATACAATCTTACAACGCTGAGAATTTCCCGAGCATATGTCAGCCTGCTGTCCCGCCCTGAGGGTGACGCGACGGCGATTTCTCTGGCGTGGATCGGAGACTATGAAATTCGTATGCACGCGGCCGCGCCGACTAGTGCCGCGAAGCAGCCGCTTTTCATCGTCGATGTCTTTGACCATGACGCGCAACTTTTTGTCGACAGCCGCGCATGTCACACTGTTGCGGAAGGCGCCATCGCGTTCGACGAATTCTTGCAAATGGCGGAGCCGGTGGTAGGCGGGCCGCACTACAAGCCGCCCGTCTGATTGCTGCTCGCGTGTCAAATACGAGATAGCAAGTTAGCCTGCCGCTTGAAAAGCGGCGTTGATTTTGGCGCGCTCGACGTCCGCTAAGGGCCCATTAACAAACATGCCCAGTCCCGACTTTCGAGGTCCGCTTTGCCTCCAATGCCGGATACTGGCTATCGCGGCCACTGGGTTTCATTCCAGTCCGCTTATGAGTACACACCCCAGCTCAACGGTCGCTGTCCTCTGCGGGAACAGGCGGTGGATGCTGGGTGTGCAGCATCGCCGCGAGCCGGTGCAGTTGCGAATCGCGAAGGCCTTCCGCTTCGATCGCCTTCACGGTGGCCAGAACGTAATCGCGGTTGACGCCGGACTGGCCGTGCCCCTGCAGCACGTGACGTAATTGTTCTGCCAGCGACAGCCGGCCGGCATATTGCACGTGGCCGCGATCGACGACGTAGACGAGTGCGCTGACGCGTTGACGCGCATCGTTCTCCAGCCACACCGACCGCATCACCTCGCGGTAGACCGAGGTGACCTGCTCGCGCTCGCGCAAATAGGCGATGGTGGCGGCGCGGTGCTTCTCCGCGACGCGGAATGCGATGCCGCGGCAGGCGCCGCCGCGATCGAGTCCGAGGACAAGGCCGGGCTTTTCCGGCGTGCCGCGATGGACGAAGGAGTAGACGCAGAGCGCGCGGTGTTCGCCGATCAGCCGCGCCGGAACCCGTTCGAGGAAGTCGAAGCCCGGGCGCCACATCAGGGAGCCGTAGCCGAACACCCAGAGGTCGCCTTGCGAGAATTCCGTATCGTTGAACTCAATTGCGGACATGCCAGGTGCACCGCTACCAGAACGGCGCGACAAAGCGAAGTGGATTCAATGCCTTTTGTTGCGACGAGCGGATACTTACATTCGCCAAAATCGCTAGCCAAAGGACGCCGCATGCCTGACATGACCCCTGCGCCGCGCCGGCGCCCGCTGTGGCGCCTCTTCATCGCGCCTGCACTGCTCCTTGTTGTTGCCGCGGCATGGAGCGCGTTCTGGTTCTATGCCGCTTCCGAAGTCGGCGTACGCGCCGATGCGTGGGCGCTGCAGGAAGCAAAGGCCGGCCGGGTCTATGCCTGCGGCAAGCGTTCGGTGGCCGGCTTCCCGTTCCGCTTCGAAGTCCGCTGCGACGACGCCAGCGTTTCGCTGGTCTCGCAGACCGCCGGCGCGCAGGTGCCGTTCACCGCGCGGCTCGGCGAGATCATGGTGATCGCGCAGATCTACCAGCCGAGACTCTTGATCGCCGAATTCAAGGCGCCGGCCACGCTCGCCGATCGCGGCCAGCCGCCGTCGATGAAGGTGAACTGGACCTTGGGCCGCAGCAGCGTGAGCGGATTGCCCGATGTGCCGCATCGCGCTTCCATCGTGTTCGACAATCCCTCGATCGACCGCGTCAACGGACCGGTCGAGACGCCGCTGGCGCGCGCCCGCCATGTCGAGCTGCACGGCCGCCTTGCCGAAGGCTCGACGAAGGATCACCCCGTGATCGAAGCCGTGCTGCAGATATCGGGCGGCAACGTGCAGGAGGTGCACCCGGTGCTGGCGCAGCCGTTCGACGCTGACATCCAGACCAAGCTCACCGGCCTGAAGGATTTTACGCCGAAGCCGTGGCCCGAACGTTTCCGGGAATTGCAGGCGGCGGGCGGCCATGTCGAGATCGTCCGCTCGCGGATTCAGCAGGGCGATCTGATCTCGCTGGCCGCCGGGACGCTGCGCCTCAATGCACAGGGACGGATCGACGGCGAGTTGCAGATGACGGTGACGGGACTCGAGCGCGTGATTCCGGCGCTCGGAATCGAGAAGATGCTGGAGGAGGGCGTGCCGCAGGCAACGCTTGATCGCGTCGCGCCGGGCGTCAAGTCTCAGGACCTCAACAATCTGTTCGGCGCGCTCGATAAGGCGATCCCGGGGCTCGGCAAGGTCGTCAAGCAGAACGCCAATGCCGGCGTCGCGGCCGGCATCAATTCGCTCGGCAAGGAGGCGGAGCTGGAAGGCAAAAAGGCGCGCGCCTTCCCGCTGCGCTTTGTTGACGGCGCGGTGTTTCTGGGGCCGATAAAAGTAGGGCAGGTGCCGCCGCTGTTTTAGGGCGTCAGCCCAAAAATTCAGAGTAATCGATGGACGAGGGCTAATGCGCCAAGAGAACGGGGCGTGCCGAAGCGTTCTTAAGGATGTGGCGCGTGGCCCCGCCCAGAAGCATCTCGCGCAGGCGGCTGTGGGAATAGGCGCCCATGATCAGTAGGCCGGCTTCATGCTCTGCCCCCGCCGCGAGCAGCGTATCGCCCACCGAGCGCAATTCCGGTGCAACCACCTGCGCGGTCGCACCGATTCCATGACAGCGCAAATAGGCAAGCACCTCGGCCTGCGAGGCTTGGCGATTGCTGGCGTCCCGATCAACGCTTATGACCTGCACTGATTTGGCGAGCTGCATGAACGGTATGGCAGCCGAGACCGCGTGCCAGCATTCCGGGCTCTCGTCCCAGGCGATCATCGCGCTGTCGGTCAGATCACTCTGCGGGCGAGCCGGCGCCAACAGCACGGGGCGACGGGTCTGCAGCAGCGATTGCTCTGCAATGGCCATGAGCGATTCCATCACGGTGGCGCTTGCGGCGACCATTAGGTCGAACGCAGCGGCCCGTTGCACCGCGATTTCCACATACGATCCCTCGGCTTCGCGCCAGGATGCTGCGAGCGGGCTGCCGGGCTCATCGCTCGCCGATAGCATCGGGATGCCGACTACCGCGCAGGCCTGCGCGAAAACCTGACGCGCATCCCGCGCAGCTCGCTCCCGTTCCTCGGCGTGCCAGTTTATTACCGGGACGCTCGCCATTCGTCCCATTTCGGTAACCGTTAGGCCGCCACGCGTGACCGGCGGCGGCGGCTCACTGATGAACAGTGCCTGGACGTGAGCCCCCAACGCCTTCGCGGCAGCCAGGGCCGTTTCAATTTGACCGGAATGACTGGCTGAGCCGGGAAGTGGAACCAGGATTCGCTTGATACTCATGAGAGCCTCCTGCGATGCCGCCGGTTGCGACGACAGACGGCAGATGTGCGTTGAGCCGAAAGCGAAATCTCGCAATATCGCCTAATTCATAACTCCCGGAATCACCCCAAAGTTCCGGAGACCCACGGCGTTCGCGCCGACCGGGTGGCTCGCAATGATGGCGTGGAGAGTGGCGCGCAAGCGCCGAGACTCCGTGCGGTTCACTCCGCCTTCTTCTCCAGCGGCGGATGCGGGCGGCCGAAGTCGGGCGCGGCGGAATCCTGGCCGATCTCGACGATGCCGCGGCGGATGGCGCGGGTGCGGGTGAAATGCTCGAACAGCGCCTCGCCGTCGCCGCGGCGGATGGCGCGGGTGAGTTTTGAAAGGTCCTCGTTGAAGGTGCCGAGCATTTCCAGCACGGCCTTCCTTGTTGTTCAAAAACACGTCGCGCCACATCGTCGGGTCCGACGCCGCGATGCGGGTGAAGTCGCGAAAGCCGCCGGCCGAGAATTTGATCACTTCCGAGGACGTTACCTGCGCCAGCTCGTCCGCGGTGCCGACGATGGTGTAGGCGATCAGATGTGGCAAATGGCTGGTGATCGCCAGCACCAGGTCGTGATGGTCAGGCGTCATGGTTTCGACCTTGGCGCCCATGCCTGCCCAGAACGCGCGCAGCGTTTCGACCGCCATGGGGTCGGCACCCTCGGGCGGGGTGAGAATGCACCAGCGGTTGATGAACAGTTCAGCGAAGCCGGAGTCGGGCCCGGAGTGCTCGGTGCCGGCGACCGGATGCGCCGGGACGAAATGAACATGGCCCGGCAAATGCGGCGCCATTTCGCGGACGATGGCGCCCTTGACCGAGCCGGCGTCGGAAACGATCGCGCCTGCTTTCAGGAACGGCGCGATCTCCTGCGCCACTTGCCCGCAGGCGCCGACGGGGATGCAGAGGATCACGAGGTCGGCGTCGTTGACGGCCTCCGCGTTGGTCTCCAGCACGCGATCGACGATGCCGAGCTCGGTAACCCGCGCACGGGTTTTCTCCGAACGCGCGGTGGTGACGATTTCGCTCGCAAGCCCCTGGGCCCGCACCGCGCGCGCGATCGAGCCGCCGATCAGGCCGAAGCCGATCAGCGCGACGCGTCGGAAGATCGGTACCGTACTCACTTGGCCGCCATGAAGTCGCGCAAGGCGTCGACGACGAGGCGGTTGGCCTCCTCGGTGCCGATGGTCATGCGTAGCGCGTGCGGCAGGCCGTAATTGTTCAGCGCCCGCAGCACCAGGCCGCGTTTGGTGAGGAACGTGTCGGCGTCGGCCGAGGTCTTGCCCTTCTCCGTCGGGAAGTGGATCAGCACGAAGTTGGCGACGCTCGGCGTCACTTTGAGCCCAAGCTTGCCGATCTCCTCCGTCAGCCAGTTGCGCCACTCTTCGGTGAACGCCTTCGACTTCTGGATATGCGCGGTGTCCTCGATCGCGGCGACCGCCGCCAGCATCGCCGGCGTCGAGACGTTGAAGGGACCTCGGATGCGGTTGACGGCATCGATGATGTGCGCCGGGCCGAACATCCAGCCGATCCGCAGTGCCGCCAGCCCGTGAATCTTGGAGAAGGTGTGCGTCATCACGGTGTTTTCGGTGGTGGCCACCAGCTCCAGGCCGAGCTCGTAATCGTTGCGCGACACGTAGTCGGAGTACGCAGCGTCGAGCACCAGCAGCACATGCGGCGGCAGGCCAGCGCGCAGCCGCTTGACCTCGTCGAACGGCACGTAGGTGCCGGTCGGGTTGTTCGGGTTGGCGAGCCACACCAGTTTCGTGCGCGGCGTCACGCGCGCGAGAATGGCGTCGACGTCGGCGGTAAAATTGGTCTCGGGCGCGACAACGTTCTTGGCGCCGTTTGCCATCGTCGCGATCGGATAGACCAGGAAGCCGTGGGCGGTCGAGATCGCCTCATCGCCCCGGCTGAGATAGGTGTGCGCCAAGAGATTGAGGATTTCGTCCGAGCCGGCGCCGCAGATGATGCGGTTGGGATCGAGCCCGTAGGCGCGGCCGATCGCTTCGCGCAGCACCCGCGAGGTCCCTTCCGGATAGTCCTCTAGATGCGCAGCCACGTCCTTGTAGACTTCGATCGCCTTCGGCGACGGCCCGAATGGGGTCTCGTTGGCCGACAGCTTGAACACCTTGCGGCCCGGCTCCGGCACCGGGGTCTTGCCGGGCGTGTAGGGCGCAATATCGAGAATGCCGGGATTCGGCACGGGGCGGTTCATCTTCAACTCCGGAATTTCGGGCGGCGTTTTTAGGGCTTCGCCGACCCGTTCGGGGGCACCGTATAGCGTGTTGCGTGGCTGCCGACGAGAGCCGACGAGCGCACCGAGGCGCCGGCCTGGATCAGGGCGGTCTTGATCTTCTCGAACCCGGTGCCGGCATCCGACACCAAAAGCGCCGCACCGTCGAAAGCGGTATCGGGCACCGCGACGATTTCGGCGAGCGGGGCGAGGGCGCGGGCGATATCGGCGTTCCACCCCGAGACGCGGACGCTCCACATCTGCACCTCCATCACCATGGCATCATCGGCCACGCGCGAGATCACGAACACCGGCAGCGCGGCCGGATGATCGGCGCGTTCGAGGAACGGCAGGCGGGCAATGATTTTTGGCGCGCCTTCGGCTTCCAGCGCACTCCACCACGGCGTGCGGCTCGAGACCGCCGAGACCAGCGCCAGATCGCCCTTGGATTTCGCCACGGCTTCAACCGCGGCCTGTGCGCTGAAATGGCCGACATAGGGCACGACAAAGCCGAAGTGAAACCGCGCCGAATCCCGCATCGCGGGCTCGCCGATCGAGACGTCCGCATGTACCGAGAACGGCGCCTGGACGTAAGTAAAGGTCGAGATGATGACGCGCCAGATGCTCTCGATGGTGTCTAACGGCAGGATGCCGCGATGGCGCTCGACCAGGCTGCGCATCATGCTGGCTTCCCGCGCGGGCCGGAACGCCGAGCCCACCTCCTGGGTCTGCTTCACCTGGATCAGCCGGTCGATGATGTCGCCGCGCGCCATCAAGAGGCGATGGACCTGCTCGTCGATCGCGTCGATCTCCTTGCGCAATTCCTGCAGCGAGGGCGGAGCCGGGGGAGCCTTGGACATGTTAAAACCTTCAGCGCCGGATCGGTCTGAAATCACCACCCAGCAAGGGCATTGATTAGAAAAGACGGCCGTCGAAAGCAAAGAGAAACGTCAGATCCGCCATGATCGCTGCAGGGTTAACCATGCGGCTGCCTTGACGGGGGACCTGCTTCGGACTAGCTTTGTTCCATTCCGTGGTCATTTGAGCCGGCCGGCTTGCAGCCACGTTAAACAACTCGCTAAACAGGCCGGGGACAGATTGATCCCGGCCGAACCTTTCGTTCAGGCCGGGTTTTTTACGGCCTGATTTCTGTCGTTAAGGACCTCCGCGAGGAGGAAGGTCGGGATGACACAATTGCAGTCGGTATCCAGTCCGTCGATTCACAGCGAGGACCGCGCCCATGAGGCCGATCATCCGACCTCGCCGGTGGCCAAATTCGGCATCGAGCAGCCCTTGAAGCTCGATTGCGGCATCGATCTCGCGCCATTCCAGATCGCGTACCAGACCTATGGCGAGTTGAACGCCGACCGTTCCAACGCAATCCTGATCTGTCACGCGCTGACGCTGGATCAGCATGTCGCCAACGTGCATCCTCTGACCGGCAAGGCCGGCTGGTGGGAAATCATGGTCGGTCCAGGGCGCCCGCTCGATACCGACAGATATTTCATCATTTGTTCGAACGTGATCGGCGGCTGCATGGGATCGACCGGTCCGGCCTCGACTAATCCAGCGACCGGCAAGGCGTGGGGACTGGATTTTCCGATCATCACCATCCCCGACATGGTCCGCGCGCAGGCCATGTTGCTCGACCGGCTGGGCATCGAAACATTGTTGTGCGTCATCGGCGGCTCGATGGGCGGCATGCAGGTGCTGCAATGGACGGCAGCCTATCCGGAACGGGTATTTTCCGCGCTGCCGGTCGCCTGCTCAACGCGCCATTCGGCGCAAAACATCGCGTTTCACGAACTCGGCCGGCAGGCCGTGATGGCTGATCCGGACTGGCACCATGGGCGCTATTTCGAGCGCAGCACGCATCCGCATCGCGGGCTGGCGGTCGCGCGGATGGCAGGGCACATCACATATCTCTCCGACGCCGCGCTGCATCGCAAGTTCGGGCGGCGGATGCAGGACCGCGAACTGCCGACGTTTTCGTTCGACGCTGATTTCCAGGTCGAAAGCTATCTGCGCTATCAGGGCTCGTCCTTTGTCGAGCGCTTCGATGCCAACAGCTATCTCTATCTGACGCGCGCGATGGATTATTTCGATATCGCCGCCGACCATGACGGCGTGCTGGCGGAAGCGTTTCGCGGCATCAAGACCCGCTTCTGCGTGGTGTCGTTCACGTCCGACTGGCTGTTTCCGACCTCGGAATCGCGCGCGCTGGTGCATGCGCTGAATGCTTCGAGCGCGCGGGTGTCGTTCGCCGAGATCGAAACCGACCGTGGCCACGATGCCTTCCTGCTCGACGTGCCGGAATTCTTCGACATTTCTCGCGCCTTCCTGGAATCCGCGGGCAAGTCGCGCGGCCTTGATGGTACAGGTGGCTGATATGGCCCTTCAGGAACAAGCATTGCCGCTCGGCGGCGTCGCGCCCGACCGCACGGGCAAATATCGCACCGATCATCTCCTCGTCGCCGAAATGATTGCGGCCGGCTCAAAAGTGCTCGACGTCGGCTGTGGCGACGGCGAGTTGCTGCAACTCCTGGAGAGCCGCGGCATCGATGGCCGCGGCATCGAGCTGTCGCGCGAGGGCGTCAACCGCTGCGTCGCCAAGGGGCTCGCCGTGGTGCAGGGCGACGCCGACACCGATCTCGTCAATTATCCGGACGATGCCTTCGATTACGTCATCCTGTCGCAGACCCTGCAGGCGACGCGGCAGCCGAAACCGGTCCTGGAAAACCTGCTGCGCATCGGCCGGCGCGCGATAGTGTCGTTCCCGAATTTCGGCTTCTGGAAGATGCGGCTGCAGTTGCTCGTCGGCGGCCACATGCCGCGTACCGAAAATCTCCCCGCCACCTGGTACGACACGCCGAACATCCATTTCTGCACGATCAAGGACTTCGTGCAGCTCTGCGACGAGATCAACGTCAAGATGGAGCGCGCCGTCGCGCTCGATCTCTACGGCCGCCCGGTGCCGCTGAACCTGCCCTGGTGGGTCTGGAACATGTTCGGCGAGCAGGGCGTGTTTTTGCTGAGTAGGGGCGGGAAGGGGAAGTGACGCCGTCAAACCGCCACCAGCGACCCGGATCGCGCACCATTGTGAGGTAAGCAATCTGTCAGGGCTCCCTCCCCCCTTGCGGGGGAGGGTTGGGGAGAGGGGTAAGCCCCGGGCTCCGGCGGAAGAGATACGGTGACGGCTCGCATCGCGAGAGAAGATCTTCGCAGAGGCTATCTTTATCCGTCCAACGACGGAGCAAGCGGCACCCCTCTCCCTAACCCTCTCCCGCAAGGGGAGAGGGAACTCTTCCGCCGGTGCGTCCCTCACACGTGCTGCGCTGCGGCTACACCACCGCCGCCACCATCGACCGCGGATCGCGCGTCGGCCATCGCCCGGCTTCCACCAGCGCGATGAACCGCTCCACCATCTCGTTGAACAGCGCCGGCTCTTCCAGATTGAGCACGTGGCCCGATTTCGGAAAGAACGAAAGCCCTGCGGCCGGTAGATGCTGCTTCAGGAACAGGCTCGGCCCGATGCAGTTGTCGTCCTCGTCGCCGCAGAGGATCAGCGCCGGCGTCGGCACGCGTCGGATCGCATCCGTCATGGTGTAGATCGACGGTCGCTTGCCCTGAAAGCTGCGCATGGTGTTGGCCGAGCCCCTGGCATCATGCCGCGCCAGCGCGGCGTAGAAATCGGCGTGGCCACGCGGGTCCTTCAGCAAAAATGGAATCCGGCTCGGCGCCTCACGCGTCACCTTGGCGACTTCAACCGATCCGATCGTTTCATACTGCTCGGCATTCGCGCGGCATTGCGCGCGGAAGGCGTCGAGATGTTCGAGTGACGAGCCAGCGCCGACGGCGGCGAGTGTCATCGACAGGGCGCGCTCCGGCGCATTGAGGCCGACCTGCAGCGAGGAATAGGAGCCCATCGACAGGCCGACGAAATGCGCTTTGGCAATGCCGAGGTGATCGAGCACGGCGAGCGCGTCGGTGTAGAAATACTCGTAGGTGTAGACCTCGGCCGAGGGCGGCACGTCGGATGGCGTATAGCCGCGCGCCGAATAGGCAATGCAGCGATGGCCGCGCGAGAAGTACCGCATCTGCGGCTCCCAATTGGTGTGGTCGGCCGCAAATTCGTGCAGGAAGATGATTGGCGTTCCGCTTCCGGCCTCCTCGAAATGGAGGCGGACGCTATCCTTGGCGACGGCATAGGGCATTTCGGATTCCTCTCGATTTTCTTGTTTTTGCGTAACTTCCTTGCGCAGCTAACCCACAAAATTGCAATTAATTCTCGGGGCTGCAATGCGGCAGAATCGTTGCATTTTCGCCTTCGAATCATCGCGGAATCACCCCGAAATTGTTTCCTCTTCGCCACATAAAATCTTCCTCTCGTCACATCCCGCAACGCAAAACGCCGGCCGCGTTCGTTCGTAGACGAACGCAAAGTGTGGGAGTGTTAGAGGACCAAGTATGAGTCAGTTGTTTGCGTTTCGCCGGTCGCTTCGAGTAATTGCGCTGGCACTGTGTTCGGCTTCCATCATCGTATTCGTCTCTCCAGCTTCAGCACGGCCTCAGCACGGCGCAGGGCGACACGCCCGGGCCCATCACGCCGGCCATCATGCGAAGCATCATTACGCATATCGCCACCATCACCATGCTCTCAGGATGTCGCGCTGGGAGCGCAGGGTTGCGCGAGCGCATGCCGGCGGCTTTGCGGGCATCAACCCGAGCTTCATGGAAAGCAGTCCCCAGACGGTTGCACCTGGCGGTTTCGTCTCGTCCAACACAGTCGCGCCGGCGCGCGCTGATCGGGGCCGTCGTGCCCGGCTCCGGCACGCCGCGCACGCATCGCGCTGGGAGCGCGCGGTCGCGAAAATGCACGCGCGTGGTCTTGCCGATGCCAACGCTAGCGTCACGCCGGGAACGAGCGTCGAATCCAATTCAACGGTAACGCCGACCGGCGGCGCGATGGCATCCGGCTACACCTCGTCGAACGTCGTCGCCGAAGCGCGGAAATATCTCGGCGGCAACCCCACGGGACGCGGCAGCCTGTGGTGCGCCCGCTTCATGAACATGGTCCTGCAGCATTCCGGGTATCGCGGCACCGGCTCGGACATGGCGAGCTCGTTCGCGAAATACGGCCAGCGCATTTCCGGCCCGCAGGTCGGCGCGATTGCGGTGATGTCGCGCGGCCGCCGCGGCGGTCATGTCGGCATCATCACCGGCGTCGACGCCAAGGGCAATCCGATCATGATCTCCGGCAACAGCGGCAACCGCGTCCGCGAGATGCCAGTCTCGCGCGGCCGGATCTACGCCTACGTCATGCCGACGAGCTGAGGCGGATTGCGTCGCGGCGCTTGTTCTCCTCGCCCCGTTCCATGCGGGGCGAGGCTGCCTTCACGATGATGCTTGAAGGCGGGGTGAAGGCCGGGAGATACCTCGGCAGCCGGCGCTTTGCGCATAGCGCTGGGATGGTTGGGCAGTCCGCCGAAACCGCCCCAGTAAAGGCGCGGGCTCCGGTCGATTTATCTCGCTACTGTCGACGAATGGGCGCAGCATTCACATCAGGCTGTCAAACAAGGAGGCCGCTCATGAACGGCAGCATATTCAACAGTAAGGGAACCCGCGTAGCTGTGGTGGTCGGTCCCGAAATTTTCGATCTTAGCGGCAAGAAGCTCTTTGACCTCAAGGGCAAGAACATCTACCGGCTATCCGGTGAATTGGTTGGTCATTTAAGTGACGCGAGCGGTTCGGCGAAGCGGCTCGACAAGGCGACCGATCGATTGTTCTCGTAATTGCGATGCCGGGCCGTATTAGTCCCCGATTCAGCGGCTGGCGCGGGTTGCCCTAACCTGGACGAATCCGCTTTGTTCGAGAAATCGATAGCTATTTGCGGGGAAAGGGCGCACGGTCGATACATGACCACGCGCTCGCGAAGGGAAATGGTTCATTTCAAGTGTCCGTTCCATCTCAAGGGGGTCGGCCGGCCATTGCCGCCTGGTGCTTATGAGGTCATCACCGACGAGGAGATGATCGAAGGTCTTTCATTTCAGAGCTTCCGCCGCGTCGCCACCATGATCATGGTCCCCGGCGCGGCGCCGCACCAAGCTTCGACGGAAATGATCTCGATCAGCTCGGTCGACCTTTCCGATGCGCAGCGCGACGACGCGATCGCATCTCGTGAGTGAAACCCCGGTCGATCTCGACAAGCACCGGGGCATGGCGGCGCAAAAGGCGACCGATATCCGCCGCGCGCTCGCCGACGTCGAGGCTAACGCAAAGCTGCAGCGGGACCGCCAGGCCGCCCTCGAGCTGCAGCTCCTGACCGTCCCGGCTGAGTCGTGGCCGGAAGCGGTCGCAAAGGCGCGGTACGTCCTGAATCTCTATGCGGCGGATTTGGCGCCGACCGACACGCATCACCGCGACCTCGTGGCCACCGTACTGGCCGACCTCACCCGCCTCGCTGGTGAAAGCTGACGTGGCGAATATTCCGGCTCGGCAGTCGAGCTTCTTGCCACGCACTCGAATTCCCTCGAACGCGCAACTGAAAGCACCGAATGCAAAATCTCTCGCCTCGTCACGTCAAGACTGAAGAATCGCTCCGCCTCGGTGTCGTTTCCGGATGGTACTCCACCAAAGTCAGCGGGACATTCGTCTCTGGCCCGCACGATTCCGAAGCCGAGTGCCTGCGCAGGATTGCGGAGATCGATCCTCAACCCGTTAGAAAGAAATGATGAGCATGAGAGCTGGCGGCTTGTCCCACCGATCCTTTGCCGGTCTTCCCGGGGCTGCTCGCCCCGGTGTCGTGATTATCAATTGGTAGTCCGCTTCGCCTGAGGGATTTCGGCACAATAGAGGTAGAAACAAGATGAACGAACGCCATGAGATTTTGAAGAAGGCTCGGGACCGCATGATTGAGGATCGCGATGCACACGCAAAGGTGCTCGCCGCGCCGTTCGATCGCGACAAGGCGGAGCGCGCGCGGCTAAAATTCGTCGAGATACAGGGCTTGATAGACGCGATCGATCGTGCAATGGCCGGCGAACGGGCGACGTTTTAGGGGCGCCAGAAGCAAGCGTAGCCCGGGCTCGCGCAGATGCGCGCCCGATGACGGCTCCACCAATGCCAAGCCGTCCGGACAATTCAGTCGGTCCTGGATTGACCGCTCGGCAAGGATTCGTCGCCGACGAGGTGCAGCGCGAACGGCTTGGGCGCGGACCCATGTCCGCCGTCGGCCAGGGCCAATATCTTTCGCCTTTTCCGCTTTGCCCGCGGCACAGCCTCGCTCTCGGAGGAACGAAACAGCGCGTAGTCGCGACGAAACAGCCAGCACGAAATCTGAAAGATGCCGTGGGTGATGAACAATGCGGCGAGCACATCGATCGAATAGTGATAGTGGCCGAGCAGCACGATTGAGCCGAAGAAGCCGGTCAGCGCGAGGTAGAATATTCGCCATTGCGGGATGTGCCAGAAGGCAAGCGCTGCGAGAAGCGGCAGGCCGGTATGGCCGGAAAAGAACAGGTCGCTGCCGTAGAAAATCGAGTTGAAGAACGGTGCCGGCTGCTGCGGATCGATCGGCGATGGCGCCACGTGGGTGAGGGCCACGAACACGGCGCGGACCAGCAGGAACAGCGCTGCGGCCTTCAGTGCGAATGGCAGCCGGTTCGGCCGCCACGCCAGCAGTCCTGCGGTGATCACGAATGCTGTGAACGTCCCGTAAATGAACAGAAAGCGTACGTTGAAAGGACCGACGCGGCTCAGCACAAAGTCGGTGACGTGGTTGCTGGCGTGGACGGTCGCGTAAGTGACGGCAGCGTAGATAGCAATAGAGCTGGCGGCGAGGAAAAATGCGCCCTCGGATAGCGAGCGCAGATACGCGCGATTGGCCAACAGCGTTCGGTAGAGCCGGATGGTGTCTTCCATTGCCACTGCCCTCCGTTCGCTAATGTGTAATGCGGGGCGCGGCAGCGGCGTATGAACTACGCCACATCTCGGAAACCCGACCCTTGTTGCGTATCCCTATGCCGCACTGGCTTCTCAATTTCGTGAGGACGTTTCGTGGGAACTCTGGGACGTAACAGCAGGCCTTCCGACGAAGTCGTTTTCTCAGTCCGACGAAGACACCCTGAAACAAACCAGTGGTTTGATGGCTGTCCCCAAACAACCGGAGAGACTCCCTGGGGCGAGGTTCAGGCTCACGCGAGATTTGCCTGAGGCGGTAGGTGTCGTCATGCGCGAAGATTTTGCTTCATCCAGTTTTCTTGCGGTTATCGTCGTCAGTTTGATTGTGGTTTGTACTGGCCTTCTAGCGCTTGGAATCTGAAATCCAGTTGGAGGCGACCCGTGCGTCGGCGCGACGCTGATGCGCGTCACGATTGAAGGCGACGCGATCGCACGTCTCTCCCGCTTGCCATCGGCAAACCGGCGCTTCTCTCCAGTCGCATTGACGTTGATGATGAGATCGCCGCCGCACGTCGTGGCTGTCTGCAAGACGACGTGCGCGTATTGAACGATTTCAGGGATATTCCGATCGATCGCGCAGTCTGGAGCAATTCTAGCAACCGCCCATCGAACTCCGAAGATGCCTGCGCTAGAGCGGGGCATCAAAAATCCTACCGGCCAAGCCGGCAGACTTCGGGGTATCTAAGGGTGACACCAACAGCATTTCATTCGTTTTCCGCCACTCGACTTCAACTGATGCGAATGATCTGCCTCGGGGCAGTCAGCAGTTTCGCCCTCTCCCTGCCGACCGCCGCTGCGCTGGCGCAGTCGTCACTGCCGCCGGTCACCGTGGACGCGCCGCAGCAGCGCGCGCGCCCAGCCGCGGCCCAACCATCCCGCCGTGCTGCGAACACGCGCGCTACGCGCGTCAATCGCGCCGCTGCCAACCCGCAGGCGGCACCGGCTGTGCCTGCATCGGGCCCAGGTGCCGGCGAGCGCGCCAATGGTCCCGTGCGCGGCTTTGTCGCCACCCGCACCGGCACCGCGACCAAGACCGACACGCCGATCATCGAAACTCCGCAGTCGATTTCCGTCGTCACCACCGACCAGGTCAAAAACCAGGGCGCGGAATCGGTCGGCGCTGCGCTGCGCTATACCGCTGGAGTCAGCGGCGACGTCAACGGCGGCTCCGACACGCGTTGCGGCGGCCTGCAGATCCGCAGTTTCGACATGACCATGCCGGGCCTTTATCTCGACGGCCTGCGGCTGCCCAGCAGCAACTACGTGCACTTTCTCTGCCTCGATCCCTACGGCGCCGAGCGTCTGGAAGTGCTGAGGGGGCCGTCCTCCGTGATGTATGGCGGCAGCGGCACCGGCGGCATTCTCAACTATGTCAGCAAGCTGCCCACGGCCCATCAGTTCGGCGAGATCTCCGTCTCGGGCGGCAGCTTCAATCGTTATCAAGGCGAATTTGACGTTGGCGGCTCCGCCAACAAGGAAGGCACCGTATTGTGGCGCCTGACCGGCGTCGTCCGCGACGGCGAAACCCAGGTCGATTTCACCAAGGACAACCGCGTCTTCATCGCGCCGGCGCTGACGATCAAGCCGAACGAAGACACCACCATCACGCTGCTGGCCAACTATCAAAAGGACACCACGGGCTGGGGCCTGCAATTCCTGCCGGCATCGGGCACGGCGTTTGCCAATAACGGCCGCTACATCCGGAATACGTTTTTCGGCGGCGAACCCAATTTCAACCGGTTTGATACCGAACTGGCCACAGCCGGGTATTTGCTCTCGCACGACATCAACGAGGCGCTCACGTTCCGGCAGAACCTGCGTTATGCGTGGATGCACAACGAACAGCAGAGCTTCTACGGCATGGGCTACGCCTCCGCGGCCGACGAAGCCGCGGGACTGATGTCACGCTATGGCGCAGGCGGTGCATCGACCATCAACTCCTTCGCTGTCGATAACCAGCTGCAGGGGAAGTTCGTCACCGGCATCCTGAGCCACACCACCCTGTTCGGCATCGACTACCGCAACACCTCGTTCCGGGACGCCGCTTCAGGGTATAGCACCGGCAAGATCAACGTATTTGCGCCTGTCTACACCAACACATGGACCAATGACGGCCCGTACGACGACAAGGACATCAAGCAGTCGCAGATGGGGTTCTACGCGCAGGACCAGATCAAACTCGGCCGGCTCTCGTTCTTGCTGGGCGGCCGGCAGGATTTCGCGACGACCGATCTCGACGACCGTTTCAACAAGTCTTTCGCCACGACCAATGCTTCGGCATTCACCCGTCGCGCCGCCGTGATGTACAATTTCGACAACGGTATCGCGCCGTATTTCAGCTACGCCGAATCATTCCTGCCGGTGCTCAACACCAACGCCGCGGGCGAGCTGCTGAAGCCGGAAACCGGCGTCCAGTATGAAGTCGGCGTGAAGTATCAGCCGGTCGGAATCAATGCGCTGATCACTCTGGCGGCGTTCGATCTGACGCGGTCCAATGTCGTCACCTTCGCACCTCCGTCGTACTTCGCCGAGCAGAGAGGGCAGGTGAACTCGCGCGGCATCGAGCTCGAAGGCACGGCCACGCTGATCGAAGGTTTCAACGTTCGCGGCGCCTACTCCTACATCGATGCCGTGGTCACGGAGGACCCCGTAAACGTCGGCAAGGCGCCGACCACCGTGCCGCTCAACCGGTTCGCGCTGTGGACCGATTACACGGTGCAGGGTGGCTCGCTCGCCGGCGTCCAGGTCGGTGGCGGCGTCCGTTATGTCGGCTCAACCTTCGGCGACGATGCCAACACCTTCAAGGTGCCAGCATCGACGGCGGTCGACGCGCTGCTGGCCTACACCAAAGACAATTATCGCCTGGCGCTGAACGTCACCAACATCGCCGACACCCGCTATGTCGCGGCCTGCTACGGCTACACGAGCTGCTTCTATGCCGAAGGCCGCAAGGCGATCGCCAAGCTGACCTATCGATGGTAGGTCTGCCGCGAAATGCGACGTATACATCACCGCCGGTCAAATCGACCGGCGGTGATGATGTTTGCTAATTGAGGCACCAACAGCACGGGCGAAGCCATGAAATCGATCTTCGGGCGACTGCATCGCTGGGCCGGCCTTCTCACCGCCGGCTTTCTGTTTTTTTCCGGCATCACCGGTGCGATCATCTCGTGGGATCACGAGATCGACGACCTCTTGAACGCGCACCTGTTCGACGTGACCAGCAGCGGTCCCGCGATTCCCTCCGTCGAACTAGTCAAGCTGATCGAGCAGCGCGATCCGCGTGCGCGCGTCGTCCACATGTTCATGACCCCGGAGAAAGACCATTCGCTGTGGTTCTTCGTGCTGCCGCGGATCGATCCCGCCACCGGCAAGCGATTTAATCTGGATTACAATCAGATCTTCCTCGATCCCAACACCGGCGCAGAGCTCGGGCGGCGCCACTGGGGCGCGGTGTGGCCGGTGACGCGCGCCAACTTCGTCTCGTTCCTCTACAAGCTGCACTACACCATGCACATTCCGGAGTTCTGGGGCAGCGATCGCTGGGGGATGCGCGTGCTTGGTGTCATCGCAATCATCTGGACCATCGATTGCTTCGTCGGTTTTTATCTCACGCTGCCGTCCCGTCGCCGCGCAAGGGCTGATCGGGCGCCTGCCGTTGCGCGCGAACTCGGCCGAGGCTTCTGGGTGCGCTGGGCGCCGGCCTGGAAGATCAAGACCTCGGGCAGTGCCTATCGAATCAATTTCGATATCCACCGCGCTTTCAGCCTGTGGACCTGGGCGCTGCTGTTCGTCATCGCCTTCACGGCGTTCTCGCTCAACCTGTATTTCGAGGTGTTCTCGCCGCTGATGAAGACGGTATCGAACTACACCCCGACGCCGTATGAGCAGCGTCCCTATCGGCACCTCGACGATCCGATCGAACCCAAGGTCACGTATGCCGATATCGCCGCGCGGGCGGCGGCCGACGGCAAGAGCAGGGGGTGGACCACGCCTGTCGGTTCGATCAACTACGGCCCGGCGCATGGCGTGTATGCAGCGGCCTTCTTCCATCCCGGCGACGATCATGGCGCCGGCGGCGTCGGTCCGGCGCAGCTTTATTACGACAGCGAGGACGGACGCCCGATCGGCGAGCGACTGCCGTGGGTCGGCACCGCCGCTGATATCTTCGTGCAGGCGCAATTCCCGCTGCATTCCGGACGCATCGTCGGGCTGCCCGGCCGCATTCTGATCTCGGTGATGGGGCTGGTGGTTGCGGCGCTATCGGTGACCGGCGTCGTGATCTGGTGGCGCAAGCGCCGTGCCCGTGTCCGGGTGCGGGAGACCGCTGCAGCACGCTCGAGCAGAGGCCAGCTTGCGCCGGCGGAATAGCTCTATCGCGCGTCGTCATCGACGTGCATCAGATATTGTAAGTGTTGCTCACCCTCCCCTGGAGGGGGAGGGTCGGTTCGCATGAGCGTAGCGAAATGCGAACCGGGGTGGGGTGATCTCTCCACCCGGGCACTGTGGCCGTGGAGAGACTGTCACCCCACCCCGCCGCTCATTGCATGAGCGTCGACCCTCCCCCTCCAGGGGAGGGTGAACAGTCCCGTAGGGTGGGCAAAGGAGCGTAGCGACGTGCCCACCATCCATCATCGATCGTGCGGCTTAATGGTGGGCACGTTTGCGCTTTGCCCACCCTACGGCACCGACGACGTGACTGCCCGGTTGGGCAAATCACTTCTGATTTTCCGAAATGGTGTCAAGCCCAGGAATCAAAAATATTCCGCTTAACATGACGGGCAAATCAGTCGCATAACTCCGTCCGTCTCACCCATTGAGGGGCGCTCGCGATCGTCACGACCGTGCGGTGAGATGCGATGGACGCGGAATGCGCAAGACGTAGGCGCAGGAAGCGTACGGCGAAGTCGTGTGGTTCGGGCGCCGCGGTGCTGGCGTTAAGTCCTTAAGAAGCGAAGCTTCTTGGGGGCGACGGAGGCAAAAGAGCCGTTCTCCGGGAAGAGCACGAAGTAAGCCGTAAAGCCATTGCGCAGGGAAGGCCGGGATGCTCCCGCTGTACCTGTATGCTCGTGTGCGTGTTCTTGATGCGCAATTGCACACGAGACCGCGGGTGCAGCAAGCACCCGGTCTTCCCTGCGCCCTCTACCAAGAGGGCGGGAAGTTGAGAGCAAACCTCGGGCGATCAGCGTCGCGAGAAGGACGCCTCATATTCAGTCGTCATCCCCGCGAAGGCGGGGACCCAGTATTCCAGAGACAGCAGTGATTGAACCGATAAGCCACGGCGTACTGGATCCCTTGGGTTCGCGGGGATGACAGTCGAGTGTTGCGTCGCTATCTCCACGTCATTGCGAGCGGAGCGAAGCCATCTATCCCCGAGCCGAGATGTGGATTGCGTCGCTGCGCTCGCAATGACGCGGATAGGCCGCGGCGTACTCCCGCATGCGGAGTATGGTGGACGTGCTCGCAAATGACGGCAGACGCCCTACAACAACTCCGGCTGCTCCGCCGCGATCGCATCGCCGGTGCTGATGCTGCCGCCGGTGATCACCTCGGCATAGATCCCGCAGTCGCCGTGGCCGAGCTGGCGCTGCAGTGCCGGAGGAATCGCGAGGTCACGCTCGGCGGTATCGGGATCGACATTGACGGCGGCGCAGCGGACGATGCGTTTCACCACCTTCAGCCTGCTGTCGCCGATCGCAAGCGTCCGGTCGAGCAGGTCGAATTCGTGCCAGGCCGGCCAGCCCTCGACATAGAGATTGGCGCGGAAGCGAAGCGGATGGACCGGGGCGCCGACGATGTCCTCGATGGCGCGGACGCTGGCAAGGTTGATGATCGAAACGACCTTGCGGGCGACGTCCGAAAAACTGTGGCCGGGGCTTTCGAGCACCTTCGGCGGGCCCTTGATCTGGCCGGCAAAGGCGGTGGCAAAGAAGTTCTCGATTGTCCGCCGGCCCTCGGCAGTCGTGAGGTCGCCCTGGGCTGCAATCTCGCCGTTCCGGCGGATCGAGAGGACGTTGCTGGCGTCGTCGAAATGGGTGTGCAGGCCTGCCAGCCACTCATCCCGCATCAGCATCAGGAAGTGCGGCTTCGGCAGCCATTTCGGCTCCGCCGGGTCGAAACCGGAGGGGCCGTTCTCGATGGCGTAGCGGCGGTCAGCCAAAAGGGTTTGCCCGGGTTTGAGCTCGGCGCGGTCGAGCTGCTCCGGGGTCAGGCCTTTGACGGGGTAACGGTAAATCCAGGCGATCCGGGCGGGGGAGGTAGTGTCCATGCGGCTTATTAAGAGATTCCCCCGGCTCGCGCCACAACTCCGAATTTATGGCTGCGGCTCTTCCGTTTTGCCCGGCAGTGCCCACATTTGCGTCAAGCCTGAAAACAGGGCGACGACCCGCGGCCGGTTGAGGAATATCAACGCGGTCCGCGGATACCCAATGAAGATGCCGCAATCATGCCACGCGTGACCCGCGAAAGTGTGTGCGGTTTCGCGTCAAGGTCACGCGCCAAACATAAATGGGGCGCGATCGGACGCAAAACCGGTTTCCACTTTTGCTGATCGCGCCCCGGGTGGGAGCGGCATGCCGAGGGAAGCAAAAGATGAATATTGAAAAATACACCGAGCGGGCGCGCGGCTTCATCCAGTCTGCGCAATCGCTCGCCATGCGCGATGGGCACCAGCAGTTCTCGACGCTGCATGTGCTGAAAGTGCTGCTGGACGACAGCGAGGGGCTTGCCGGCGGTCTGATCGACCGCGCGGGCGGTAATTCCCGCGCCATCCTCAAGGCCACCGAGGACGCGCTGAAGAAGCTGCCGAAAGTCTCGGGCAGCGGCGCCGGGCAGATTTATCTTGCCCCCGATATGGCGCGCGCCTTCGACGCGGCGGAAAAAGCGGCCGAGAAGGCCGGCGACAGCTTCGTCACGGTCGAGCGGCTGCTGTTGGGGCTGACGCTCGAGAAGAGCGGCGAGGCCGGTACCATTCTGAGCAAGGGCGGCGTCACGCCGCAAAACCTCAATGCGGCAATCGAATCGCTGCGCAAGGGCCGTACAGCCGATAGCGCATCGGCCGAAAACGCCTATGACGCGCTGAAGAAATATGCCCGCGACCTCACGCAAGCCGCGCGCGACGGCAAGCTCGACCCAGTCATTGGCCGGGACGAGGAAATCCGCCGCACCATCCAGGTGCTTTCCCGCCGCACCAAGAACAATCCGGTGCTGATCGGCGAACCTGGCGTCGGCAAGACCGCGATCGTCGAAGGCCTGGCGCTGCGCATCCTCAACGGCGACGTGCCCGAGAGCCTGAAAGACAAGAAACTGCTCTCGCTCGACATGGGCGCGCTGATTGCAGGCGCCAAGTACCGCGGCGAGTTCGAGGAGCGGTTGAAGGCGGTGCTGCAGGAAGTTACCTCAGCCGAAGGCTCGATCATCCTGTTCATCGACGAGATGCATACGCTGGTCGGCGCCGGCAAGGCGGACGGCGCGATGGACGCGTCCAACCTCTTGAAGCCGGCATTGGCGCGCGGCGAGCTGCACTGCATCGGCGCGACGACGCTCGACGAATATCGCAAGCATGTCGAGAAGGACGCCGCGCTGGCGCGGCGCTTCCAGCCGATCTTCGTCTCCGAGCCGACGGTCGAGGACACGATCTCGATCCTGCGCGGCCTGAAGGACAAATACGAGCAGCACCACGGCGTTCGCATCACCGATTCCGCGCTTGTCGCCGCGACCACGCTGTCGAACCGCTACATCACCGATCGTTTCCTGCCCGACAAGGCCATCGACCTCGTGGATGAGGCTTCGGCGCGGCTGAAGATGCAGGTCGATTCCAAGCCGGAAGAGCTTGATTTGATGGACCGGGAAATCATCCGGTTGAAGATCGAGCAGGAGGCCCTGAAGAAGGAAACCGATCTCGGCTCGAAAACCCGCCTGCAGACGCTGGAAAAGGAACTGGCCGAACTCGAGAAGCAATCGGCCGACCTGACTTCGCGCTGGAGCGCGGAGAAGAACAAGCTGTCGAACGCGCAGAAGCTGAAGAGCGAACTCGACACCTTGCGCATCGAACTTGCCAATGCCCAGCGTCGCGGCGAATTCCAGCGTGCGGGTGAGCTCGCCTATGGCCGAATTCCCGAACTCGAAAAGAAGCTCGCCGAACTCGAAGCCAAGGAAGACGTGGGCGAGATGATGGAGGAGGCGGTAACCGCCAACCACATCGCGCAGGTGGTGTCGCGCTGGACCGGCGTTCCCGTCGACAAGATGCTGGAAGGCGAAAAGGACAAGCTCCTGAAGATGGAGGATAGCCTCGGCAAGCGCGTGGTCGGCCAGGCCGAAGCCGTGCGCGCGGTGGCAACCGCCGTGCGCCGATCGCGCGCCGGCCTGCAGGACCCGAACCGCCCGATGGGCTCGTTCATGTTCTTGGGCCCGACCGGCGTCGGCAAGACCGAACTGACGAAGGCGCTGGCGGAGTACCTGTTCAACGACGAGACCGCGATGGTCCGCCTCGACATGTCCGAGTTCATGGAAAAGCACTCGGTGTCACGGCTGATCGGCGCGCCTCCCGGCTATGTCGGCTATGACGAGGGCGGGGCGCTCACCGAAGCGGTGCGGCGGCGGCCCTATCAGGTCGTGCTGTTCGACGAGATCGAAAAGGCGCATCCCGACGTCTTCAACGTGCTGCTGCAGGTGCTCGACGACGGCCGGCTGACCGACGGCCAGGGTCGCACCGTCGACTTCCGCAACACGCTGATCATCATGACCTCGAACCTCGGTTCGGAGTTTTTGGTGAACCAGCCGGAAGGCGAGGACACAATAGCGGTGCGCGAACAGGTGATGGGGATGGTGCGGGCGCATTTCCGGCCCGAATTTCTCAACCGCGTCGACGAGATCATCCTGTTCCACCGCTTGCAGAAGAGCGAGATGGGCCGGATCGTCGAGATCCAGTTCGCTCGCCTGCAGAGGCTCCTGGAGGATCGCAAGATCACGCTGACGCTGGATGCAGCGGCGCGCGACTGGCTGGCCGCCAAGGGTTGGGATCCGGCCTATGGCGCGCGGCCGCTGAAGCGGGTGATCCAGCGCAACCTGCAGGACCCGTTGGCCGAGATGATCCTCGCCGGCGAGATCGCCGACGGCGACCGCGTCGTGATATCGAGCGAAGGCAACGTGCTGACCTTCAACGGCAATGCCGCGCAAACCGCGGAGATCGCCCAGTTCGAAGCGCCGGTGCCGAAGCGCAAGCTGAATTGAGCCTCATCAACGCAAAAGCCCCGAACACGCAATGTTCGGGGCCTTTGGCCAAGGAGCCTGTGGCTACGTCATTCCGTTGAACTGACGGCGGGCCCCGGCTCACCGGGATCATCGTCCTCGGGCTCGAGCTCCGTCAATATATCCACGAGTTCGCGGACCCGGCCGGTCGCCAGCGGCCGGCCCGCATTCAGCATCGGCTCGTCATTGGCCATCCAGGCTTGAGCCTCCGCCAGCTCATCTACTGTGGCGCCGGTTCCGATGATCTGGGCGATCGTGACTTCGTCAGCCCCGCTGACTGCCTTGATGATGTCGTCCCGGGTAATGCGGTTCATTGCTGCTCATCCCCTTCACGTCGCGCCAACAACCGCCCGCCGCATGCTCGCGGCGGGCGGTACGAGGGCAAGGCGCCTCAGCGGCCCGTAGTAAGCCGCGGCGGGTATTGCGTCATGAGCCAGATTTCGATCGCCGCCAGCACCGCCACGGCAGCGCCGATCAACACGTGCACCGTCATCGCCGTGGTCCCCTGGAAGCCCAGTACCCAAGGCGATACCAGCGCCCACAGTCCGACGATCAGGTTCAGCCACTCCTCCCACACCGCGAACGCTGCCAGCGCCGCTATCGCAATGATCGCGATTACGAGACCCGTGAGATAGGCGTTGGTGGAAACCGTTCCGGCGTCAAAGCCGAACATCCAGGGCGAAAAGAACAGTATCGCGCCGAGGACCAGGTTCGCGACGTCGCACAATTTTGCGTTGCTCCAGTTCTCCATGGCATCCTCCATTGAAGATTTTGCCAATTAGTCAACCGGGTAACGGCCGTTCGGGTTCCATCGGGGCCGCGACTGAATGTAAATTAATGAAACCGCCGGGCGGCGCTGCGATTGCCCTTGCAGGTAATGGGCGTCGGCTACTGCCGGGAGCACCGGCCCAGAGTAACCCAGAGACAGGGTTCCCTCCGATGACGAAAGAAATAGTCCTACACAACAGACCCGTCTTCGATCAGATCCACCCCAGCATCTATGGAGCCGCCGTCGGGCTTGTGGCGTGGTTTGCGGCAGCGGCCTGGATACTGTTCGACCGCCAGAGTGACATCGGACTCCTGTTGGCCATGGTCAGCGTATTGTTGCTGGTTGCCGTCCTGCTTCCGTGGTCGCTGTCGCTGGTCTGGAAGAGGCACGCGAAGCCACATCAACCGCACTCCGACGAGACCTCGTTTCATGATTGGAGAATTGGCGACGTCGCGGTCTGGGACAGCAAGATCCATGGTACGCACGCGGCAATCGACATGCTGCTGCCGCTGGCCGCCGTTGCCTTCGGACTTACGGCGATCGGAATAGTCTTCCTGATCAGCGCCCGCGCGGCGCCGTAAAGTTGCCGCTCGGGGTGGCGCTTTCCCGGGCAGCATCGATCTGGACGAGCAGCGTCCCTGTTCGCCTGCGGAGCAGCGGATCATCGCGCTCCGGAGATCCTTCCTCCGACATCGTATCTCCGTCGCTGCGACAGGCCGTATGATACCGCAACCTCGGCGAGCGCCGCGGTGCTGCATCAAAAAGGAGTGTTGTTGAAAAGAGACACGTAAAGCGATTTATCGCTAAGGGCGCAAAAAGGGACTTGAACAACCACGACAACGACACTCACAATCCCCGGATACTTTGAGGGTTGTATTTTAGAGGGTTGTATAATGCGTGCCGCGTGGATTGTCAGTTCTGGGCTCGCGTTATTTGTGGCGGGCTGCGCAGCGATCCCAAGGGTCGAATTGGCCGCTTACACGGCTGCGTATGCTGACATTCAGGTTGTTACAAATGGTATCCTCGACATAGTAGCGCCTTACGAACGGGTGGTGATCCGGTTCGCAGCACGAAGCGTGGCGAGCATTTCCAGCGGAGCGCCCATGGAAGCATTCGCGCAGGCGGGATCTGGCGCTCCAAATTTAGCGCAGCCAGATCCAAGCCTGCTGGCGCCCAGGCCAGAGCCCAAGCCAGATCCTAGTTTGCTAGCAAAAAGACCGCGTTCACCGGCACAGCCGGATCCGTCACTATTAGCCCGCCCCGCTCGACCAGCTCCGGGGATCGACGCCTCTTTGCTCGCGGGCTCGAGCACGGCAAAACCTGTGGCGCCGCGTGTTGGAGGCTTTGCCTCTGAGCGACCATGTCGAGGGTTCGGTACTGATCCGTACTGCTATGAAATGCGCGACGGCTACGCGGATATTGGTGATCCGCCGCTTGTTGCAGCTTACCGGAGTCTTTCGACTGTGATTTTGAGGTTCAATATGCTGCTCGTTGCCTATTCGGATGGCATCAGTGGTAGATTGCTTCGGCAGGAGCTTGAGGGCTTCTCTTCCTCGATCAATCAGATCAGCAAGCTCGCCCCGATTACGAATATTAGCGGTGCAGGCACTTTCGCGGCGAGCTTCACAGGAATCGTTAATTCGCTCTTGCCGATCGCAGATCTTGCTGGCGGCGTTGTCGACCGCTCACAGCTACGTATTTTTCTTCTCGAAAACTACGAAATCGTCGATCAGGCAATTCTCCTTATGGCGCAGAACTCTTCGCGGTTGTATGCGAACGTTTACGTTGGCACGCAGCTCTTTCAAATCAAGACACGTGGCGCAGGGGAAAGTCTGAATACCAGACGCCGCGAAATTCGTCGGCTTATCGCGAACTGGACCGTCTTGCTTGACGATACCCGAAGGGTCCTGCGTGAACTCAAGATCGCGATAGAAGTATCCGACGGGCTCGAGACGCGCATTCGCAATCTCGAAGCGACCGTGACTACCCGTATCGACACCAGTGCGATCAAGAAGCAGATTGCAACGTTGGGCACGCCGGCGCTGCCACCATGATTGCGTAATCAGGAAGATTTTCGAAGAGAAAAATTGCGGGAGCATAGCATGGCTGATGATCTAGAGGATCTGCGCGACGGCTTAAGTGCTTCACTGGATCAACTGCTGGCTGAACGTGATGCCGCACTCGTGGCCAGTGAAATGGACAAGGTAACGACCGCCGAAGCAGAGGCTGACCGGATAGGCGTTGTGCTGGCTACAGTCCAGTTTGCCATCAACAAGCAGCAAGCAATGAACATGAACGCAGTGGCGGCAAGACTGCGGGAAAGCGTCGAAGCGCAACGCGCTATCGGCTTGTCGACGGCAGCGAAGAGCATCGAGAAGTTGATCCAAACGATTGGTGGCGCTGAATCTGGTGGAGGCGGAGGTGCAAAAGGTCAGCGCAAGAAAGTGCGCGGCTCGGGACCGGTTACTGGCGACATTCAAGCAAAGCCGGGAAAGCACCAGGCCGTAGTCGAGAAGCTGATCGCTGGCGCGAAGAAACATGGGTTGGATCCCATGATGGTTCTTACATTCATTGCGATCGAAAGCGATTTCGATCCAACGCAGTGCAGTCCTGTCAGTTCGGCCGCTGGGCTTTTCCAGTTTATCGATTCAACGTGGGCTGCGGTTGGCGGTCCATCATTTCCGGGACGTGGCGGCGTGGGGAATGGCCATGCAGCAGGAGCGCCGGTTGATTTGCAGGTCGAGCTTGGTTGTGCCTTTACTGCTGACAATGTTGTGAAGCTCGCCAACGAACTTGGTCAACCGCCCACCGGGATGTTGGTCTACATGGCACATCAGCAAGGGATGGCTGGTGCACTTAAGATAATCAGAGCCAATCAGAATGCGTCGATCGAATCTATTACTGGCGTTGCCGCCGCTCGCAACAACGGATTCGCGGGACTGACGGTCGGTCAGACCATCAATAAGTTCAGTACGATCTACCGAAGCAATGAGGATGAAGCGCGCGCCCTTGTGACAATTATGGCTGGTGCAGATGCTGAAGAAGGGGAGCTCGCCACAAGCTCGGTGCTTCCCAAGGCTGCCCATATTGCGCTTACTGAAATGGAGATGTTTGCCCGCAAGGCCGGTGCTACAATAGTTGAAAGCCGAGAGCCTCTTAGAAGTCGTGTCCTGGAATACTTCGATTTGGTTGGACGTCCGGATATTACCGATCCGAGCGCAACGCCTTGGTCGGCAGCTTTTATCTCGTTCGTGCTGAAGACTGCAGGCGCTTCTCCAACGGAGTTCCCGATTTCGCCAAATCACTCCCGATACATCCTGGCCGGCCTGACCAATCGGGTAGCCAACAGGATGAACGCTTCGATTGTCTACTTTGATCGAAATGAGAGAGCGCCAAGGGTCGGAGATCTGATCGGATTTTCTCGTACTGCGTCAGTCAGGAATCGAGCAGACTTGGAGCGTTTGTTGCCCGATACGTTCTTCCCGTCTCACACCAATTTGGTCATTGACGTATCCCCTGGAAAGATCAAGGCAATAGGGGGGAATCTCAGTCAGACGATCAACGTAGTGAATGTGAGAACCGATTCACAAGGAAGAATTGATCCTTCGGATCAGCATTTCTTTCTGCTCCAGATGAACATTTAGCGGGAGGTCCAAGCAGCAGATTTGTGGCAGCAATGAAGTCGGTTTCATCGGCGTGATATTGGACGTTCGCGCGCCGCTACTAGACTTGATCAGCGCCCATCTCGATCTTGGGGACCCCTACTTCCTCACAACCTTGTAAATCGCGTTCTCGATATCCGACGAGAAGTAGATCACTCCTGTCGCCCCGACGCCGACGCCGGTCGGGATGTTGCTGGGCAGGCCGCCGGGCGCGGCGGGGAGGCCGATCGGGAGGTTGCCGGCGATTTCGGTGACGGCGCCGTTGCCTTGATCGATTTGCACGATGCGTTTCGCGCCGACTTCGGCCACGATCAGCTTGCCATCGGGCGCGACTGCGATGCCCTCTGGGCCCTTCAGGTCCTTGGCGATCACCGTTTTCTCGCCGTTGGCTTCCACCTTCGAGACCAGTCCGGCAAAAGCTTCGGTCAGATAGACCGTGTCGCCCGATCCGGCGGCGAGGCCGACCGGGCCTTCGAGGTTACCGATCACCACGGTACGGTCCTTGCCGTGTTCGCCGCTGGCGCGGACCAGCGATTTGCTGCCGAGCTCGTTGACGAGGATAGAGCCGTCACCGAGCTTGACGGCGTCGTGCGGCGCCTTGAAGCCGTGCAGCATCTCCTTGGTCTTGCCGGTCTTGCGGTCGATCAGTTGCACCGTGCCGGTGAACCAGCTCGACAGCAGCACGTCGTTGCCCTTGGCGGTGGCGCTCATCGGATATTCTAGCGTCACGCCGTCGGCATGCATGCGCGCCGGTTCGGAGACTTCGCCGGTCGCGCCGTCCACGGTGCGGTAGGCGAATACGTCGGCGATGTAGATCGTATCCTTTGCCCCGTCGGAGACGACGCCGATGCCGCCGGGCAGCGCCAGCTTGCCTGATATGACCTGCTTCGCCGCGCCGGTCTCGGGATCGACCTCTTGGATGCCGTTGTCGGCCATGTTGGAGACGAAGATGCGGTCTTTGTCGTCGATCGCGAGATTGTCCAGCGAGGGCTTGAGTTGGGCAACCATCTTCTTCGCGCCGGTCTTCGGATCGACCCGCATCAATTGGCCGAGCGCGGTGTCGACCACCCAGAGATTGCCCCTGGAATCAAAATTGACCGCGGCCGGAATCTTGAAGCCGTCGGCGACCACGGAGAGGTCGGCTTTGTCGACGTCGACTCTGGCGACCTGGCCCTTGAACCATAGAGGACCATACAGTCTGTCGTCCGGTCCGAATTCAAAGCCGTTGAGACCGCCCATCTTCTCCATGATCTTGCGCGGCGGCTTTGCGCCCTCGACATCGATCTCATAGAGCGCATCGCCCAAAAATACCTGCGTCGCGTACAGCCGCCCATCCTTGCGGAATGCGAGCGAGTTGATGCCGGGCAGGCCGGAGGCAAGTTTCTTCACCGGGCCATCGCCCTTGCGCGAATAGAGATCGCCGGTGAGGAAGGCGGTCCATGCCATGGTGCCGTCGGGCGCAAACGCAATGTCGTCGGACATGCCTTCGGGGGAGGGGACCGCAATCTTCGCCGTGCCGTTCGCGCGATCGACCTCATAGAGCGCGGCGCCCGCGACGCTACCGGCGAACAGGCGGCCGGACTTGTCGATGCCTAGCCCGTGCACGCCGTGGAACGCAGAGCCCGGAACCAGCTTGGTGACCTCATAGGTCTGCGCCGATGCGCCGGCCGCGTATCCAAAAGCGATCGCCGCAACAATCGCTGCGGGTGCAAGCCTGCTCGTCATGACGCTACCTCCCACGGATTTTTTGTGGATGCAGTATTTGTCGCTGCGGGAGGTTTGGCAAACGAAACCGTCGGGGCGCCTGCGCGGCCGCCCTGCCGGCCTTGCAGATATATTATCGAAGGCTCAGCGGCTGACCTGGCGCGTCTGCGGCGTGGTGCCGGTGGCTTCGGAAACCCGCGCCGAGTTGCCGCGGTTGCTCATCTGGGCGTCGAGACGGTCGCGCTCCTTTTCGAAGCTCGCCAGCATTGACCCTTCGAGCGAACGGCCGCGCGGCAGCTTGACGCGCATCGGGTCGACGAAGCGGCCATTGACCTTGATTTCATAGTGAACATGCGCGCCGGTCGACATGCCGGTCGATCCAACGAAGCCGATTACCTGGCCTTGCCGCACCCGCTTGCCGGGCTCCATGCCCTTGGCATAGGCCGACATGTGACCGTAGGCGGTCTCGTAGCCGTTATTGTGTTTCAGAAGAACATATTTGCCGTAGCCGCCCTCCCAGCCGACCTTCTCGACCACGCCGTTGCCGGAGGCGAAGATCGGCGTGCCGTAGGGCGTCGCCCAGTCCACGCCGGTGTGCATCTTGGTATAGCCCAGGATCGGGTGGCGGCGGCCGCCGAAGCCCGAACGCATGATGGCGTTGTTGACAGGTTTGCGGACCAGGAACTTCTTCGCGCTCTTGCCGGTCTCGTCGTAAAAATCGACGACGGAGTCGTCGGGGGTCTGGAAGCGGTAGTATTTTTTGGTCTCGCCGCCGACGGTGAGGGACGCGAACAGCACCTCGGTCTTTTCGGTGGTGGGGGTGGCTTCGTCGTCGCCGGCGAAGAACACGTCGAAGGAATCGCCCGGCTGCACCTTGCGCTGGAAATCGATGTCGTAGGAATAGATGCGGACCATGTCCTCGATCACGGCGGCCGGCACCTTGTTGCGCATGGCGGTCTCGTAGATGCTCTGGTAGAGCCGGACGCCGCTGCCATCATCCTCGTCGTCATCGTCGTCATCTTTGCCGGCGGGGGCTTCAGCGACGGTATTCATGCTCTGCACGTCGACCGCGACATATTTACCGACGTCCGACAGCGCGGCCACGGCTTCGACGGTGGTGTCGTTAGCGACGATCACGCGATAGGGCTGCAGCCGGGCGGCGGGGCCGAGGCCCGAGGGCGCCATCAGGATGCGCAGCTTCTGGCCTTCCTTCAGGCCGCCGTCGCGGCCGCGGGCGCCAAGGGTCAGCGCGATCGCCCTGGCTTCATCGGGCGTCGCGCCCTGGTCGCGCAGGATCGAAGCGACGCTGTCGCCCTTCCTCACGATGTGAACGCGTTCGCCGGTGGGGTTGCCGCCGGTGATCTGGTCCTTGGTCTTCGGCAGCAGGGTGACATTTTCCGGCACGATGCGGGTTTCAAAGCCGGCATAGGGATCGGAGACGTTGCCTTCGGTGGCATAGGCGAGCTTGAGATCGGACTGCACGCCGCTGGCGTCGGCGGCTGCATTGGCAAGCGCCGTGTAGCGGACGCCGCCCGAGCCGCGCCAGTTCGCGGCATCCCGCACCCGCATCAGGACTTCGTCCAGCGCGACCACGGCGGAAACTTTCGCCTTCGGCAGCACCGTTGCGAGATCCTTGGTCACGAAGGAAACCTCGGCGTCGGGTTCGACCGCCTCGGGATTGTTCGGATCCTCGGAAGCCGGCTGAGTCGGGCTGCCGACATCGGTGAGCATGCGCTGCGCGTTGAACGGCGGGATCTTGGCGGCGAGATCACTCGTCGTCATCGATAGATTGCCGGAGATGCGAACGAATGGCCGCACCCGCATCACGTCGCGGTTCCCGACGCGGGTAACCGTCGATACCCGCATCACATTGCGCGAGGCGGTGGATTCGCCGGGCGGCGGCAGGCGGTCGCTCTTGTGCAGGGTGGCGGTGCGGTCATTGGCGCCGAATGCTCCGCGCAACGCGCCTTCGACGCGCTCTGGCACCTTGGCAAAGGTCATTTCGCCGTCGAGGGACGCAAAAACGGCGCCGCCGATGAGGGCCGCGCCGCACAGACCGGTCAGGATAGTGCCGCTGAACCATTGTACAGAGACACGGCGGCGATCGATCACCGCGGCTTCGGAGCCATCGACGGAAAGTGGCGGCTCGTGACCGAGATCAATGATCCCGATCTCGCGTCCATAGCCGCTTCCGCGTGGCGCCTTCTGGCTCAACCCTGTATCCCCCCAAATTCCATCAACATCCGACAAGACCTCGCCCGATCCAGACCCCACGTTTCCGCCCTTTTGAGGGAGCGATTCCGGAGCATGGCGTTGCCGCACGCATGGAAATTCGGGAATCAGAGGCCAGAAGAAGACCGGCCGCAGTCTCGAACGTCAATGGTCAGCAGATCTCTCGAAGTTTCCTGGCCGCGTGGGAAAGGCGACGGGTTCCTCGAGACCGCCTGTCCCGGGTAGATGAACACCGGGCAGCCCCCACTGGCATCCGGTGATTCAATGCTTACCTTATAGTCAGAACGTCGCAGGATTGTGGCTCAAGTGCGGCCAAAGGCCCGAAACATAGGGACTTCTTGGCGTCCCAAAATTCTTCGACGTGATGCGACAATTTGTTGACGAAGGGCGTTGACAACCCCGATCGGGCGGGCCTATAACCCGGCCACTGAGCGCGGCGATGCATTGGCCCCGAGGCCAAGGCATCTATTCGCGCCCCGTAAGCTCCTCATTACGATGAGTGACTCAACAGCCGATACCAGTCGGTTGTTAATTGTCGTCGGATGGGTGGCTACGGAACCTTCCAGAGATGGAAGGGTGGGATCCCCAGCGGTCCCGGGCTGTTTGACAAGTGAAGATGAAGAAAGAGAAACGTGGACGGCGGAGTCCTTGCGAGTCTCGGTCGCTTGAATACGCAAGTATTGAAGCATTGAGGCTGGACGAAAGACTTCGGCGGTACACGTTTTAAAGGTTACACCATCGTCGTCAGCGATGTGAATCGCGGGCGATAAATATGGTGGGACCTCGTCAAACGTTGTGATCAGCCGGTTCAAGGTTTCAAGTCCAACTTGAGAGTTTGATCCTGGCTCAGAGCGAACGCTGGCGGCAGGCTTAACACATGCAAGTCGAGCGGGCGTAGCAATACGTCAGCGGCAGACGGGTGAGTAACGCGTGGGAACGTACCTTTTGGTTCGGAACAACCCAGGGAAACTTGGGCTAATACCGGATAAGCCCTTACGGGGAAAGATTTATCGCCGAAAGATCGGCCCGCGTCTGATTAGCTAGTTGGTGAGGTAATGGCTCACCAAGGCGACGATCAGTAGCTGGTCTGAGAGGATGATCAGCCACATTGGGACTGAGACACGGCCCAAACTCCTACGGGAGGCAGCAGTGGGGAATATTGGACAATGGGCGCAAGCCTGATCCAGCCATGCCGCGTGAGTGATGAAGGCCCTAGGGTTGTAAAGCTCTTTTGTGCGGGAAGATAATGACGGTACCGCAAGAATAAGCCCCGGCTAACTTCGTGCCAGCAGCCGCGGTAATACGAAGGGGGCTAGCGTTGCTCGGAATCACTGGGCGTAAAGGGTGCGTAGGCGGGTCTTTAAGTCAGGGGTGAAATCCTGGAGCTCAACTCCAGAACTGCCTTTGATACTGAAGATCTTGAGTTCGGGAGAGGTGAGTGGAACTGCGAGTGTAGAGGTGAAATTCGTAGATATTCGCAAGAACACCAGTGGCGAAGGCGGCTCACTGGCCCGATACTGACGCTGAGGCACGAAAGCGTGGGGAGCAAACAGGATTAGATACCCTGGTAGTCCACGCCGTAAACGATGAATGCCAGCCGTTAGTGGGTTTACTCACTAGTGGCGCAGCTAACGCTTTAAGCATTCCGCCTGGGGAGTACGGTCGCAAGATTAAAACTCAAAGGAATTGACGGGGGCCCGCACAAGCGGTGGAGCATGTGGTTTAATTCGACGCAACGCGCAGAACCTTACCAGCCCTTGACATCCCGGTCGCGGACTCCAGAGACGGAGTTCTTCAGTTCGGCTGGACCGGAGACAGGTGCTGCATGGCTGTCGTCAGCTCGTGTCGTGAGATGTTGGGTTAAGTCCCGCAACGAGCGCAACCCCCGTCCTTAGTTGCTACCATTTAGTTGAGCACTCTAAGGAGACTGCCGGTGATAAGCCGCGAGGAAGGTGGGGATGACGTCAAGTCCTCATGGCCCTTACGGGCTGGGCTACACACGTGCTACAATGGCGGTGACAATGGGATGCTAAGGGGTGACCCTTCGCAAATCTCAAAAAGCCGTCTCAGTTCGGATTGGGCTCTGCAACTCGAGCCCATGAAGTTGGAATCGCTAGTAATCGTGGATCAGCACGCCACGGTGAATACGTTCCCGGGCCTTGTACACACCGCCCGTCACACCATGGGAGTTGGTTTTACCTGAAGACGGTGCGCTAACCGAAAGGGGGCAGCCGGCCACGGTAGGGTCAGCGACTGGGGTGAAGTCGTAACAAGGTAGCCGTAGGGGAACCTGCGGCTGGATCACCTCCTTTCTAAGGATGATCCTTCAGATAGCTTGCTATCTATCGGATCGTTTTAGAAACATCAGTGGCCAACAATCGTCAGGATTGTTGAGCTGCATTGGCGGGATTTCGCCGTCTTCGTTTCTCTTTCTTCGCGGACGAACACGCGCCAGGGGCTTAGCGCTTGTGCGATGCATTTGGCGTGAGCCGATTGCGCGCGAGCTTGAGTCCTTCGTGTTAGGGGCTTGTAGCTCAGTTGGTTAGAGCGCGCGCTTGATAAGCGTGAGGTCGGAAGTTCAAGTCTTCCCAGGCCCACCACTTTGATCGAGTGCGGAGCATTCGTCTTCTGGTACGGGGCCATAGCTCAGCTGGGAGAGCGCGTGCTTTGCAAGCATGAGGTCGTCGGTTCGATCCCGTCTGGCTCCACCAGATGAAATCGAAGATCGAGAATGCCTCGAATAATCGTCCGCGAAACATCACTTCGCACGCGCTTGTCCGGATGGACTGCGACGTGCGTGATATCTGACATCGTAAAGAGGAGATCGATCCGAGTTTGGGATCTGCAAAGCAATTTGCGGGCTCTCATTCATAATCTCCAGGTCATTTCGGCGCTCGTTCATCGCAAGATGATCGGGTTGTAAATGACCTTTTTAGCGAAGCTTGACCGCCTCGCTATCGGTTCGATCTTACGAAGCAAGCTGGTCTTTCTAATCAGTGTCCGGCTGTTGCAATCGCATTCATCGAGGATGCGTGCCTTCAATGGCTGTTGCGCAGACAACATTCTGCCGAGTGTGTGGACATTGATAATGAGAGCAATCAAGTGCCTTAAGGGTGTTCGGTGGATGCCTTGGCGCTGAGAGGCGATGAAGGACGTGCTACGCTGCGATAAGCCGTGGGGAGCTGCGAAGAAGCTTTGATCCACGGATTTCCGAATGGGGAAACCCACCTTCGATAGCTGGAACTCCAAGATCTCTATCTTGGGGTTCGTACAGCAATGTGTGAGACCAAGCCGTGAGGTTTTGGATTTCCAGTTATCAAGTGAAGGTATGAAATCTCTGAATTCATAGGAGGTTTTAAGCGAACCCAGGGAACTGAAACATCTAAGTACCTGGAGGAAAGGACATCAATCGAGACTCCGTTAGTAGTGGCGAGCGAACGCGGACCAGGCCAGTGATACATCAAAGACAACCGGAACCTGTCAGGAAAGCAGGGCCTCAGAGGGTGATAGCCCCGTACGGGTAATGCGATGATGTATCCTTGAGTAAGGCGGGACACGTGTAATCCTGTCTGAACATGGGGGGACCACCCTCCAAGCCTAAGTACTCCTCAGCGACCGATAGTGAACCAGTACCGTGAGGGAAAGGTGAAAAGCACCCCGACGAGGGGAGTGAAATAGACCTGAAACCGGACACCTACAAACAGACGGAGCCCAAGATACGTTCTGGGTGACGTCGTACCTTTTGTATTATGGGCCAGCGACTTAATTTAACGAGCAAGCTTAAGCCGATAGGCGTATGCGCAGCGAAAGCGAGTCTGAATAGGGCGCCAAGTTCGTTGTATTAGACCCGAAACCTAGTGATCTAGCCATGAGCAGGTTGAAGGTGAGGTAACACTCACTGGAGGACCGAACGGGTGTCTGTTGAAAAAGACTCCGATGACTTGTGGTTAGGGGTGAAAGGCCAATCAAACTGGGAAATAGCTGGTTCTCCGCGAAAGATATTTAGGTATCGCCTCGCATGAATGCTTCGGGGGGTAGAGCACTGGATGGGCTA